>CAMFIB010000023.1 GCA_945952465.1 uncultured Pseudomonadota bacterium | reverse complement strand
GTAACCGGTAAACCACCGGCGTCCTTCCCCTGCGCCTGATCGGTTTCGACAATCCCTCACATCGACATGACGTGAGGAGACGGCGATGGGTGAACAGCGGCGGCGGCGACTGGACACACGCAACTGGCGCGAGGTGATGCTGCGCTTCGGCGAAGCCGACATGACGGTCAGCGCGTTCTGTGCCCGTGAGGGGCTGAGCACGAGCAGCTTCTACCGCTGGCGCGAACGACTCGGCTCGGTCGGCGACGCGGGAGGTGCTGCACTGCCCCGCGGTGGGCGATCGCAGCTGGCCGTGCGGCCTCGCGCCGCAGGCTTCATCGACCTGGGACACCTGGCCACGCCGCCGCGTGATGCCGGTGCCGGCGTGGAGCTGCGCCTGGACCTCGGTGGTGGCGTCGTGCTGCAGATCGTGAGGCGGTGATGTTCTTCCCCGAGTCCCGCGTGCGCGTGTACCTGTATGGCCAGGCGGTGGACATGCGCAAGTCCTTCGACGGCCTGTACGCCGTGGCACGCGCAGCCTTCCCCCAGGACCCGACCGGCGGGGACCTGTACGTCTTCGTCAACCGCAGCGGCCGGCAGATCAAGGTGCTGTACTTCGACCGCAGCGGCTGGTGCGTGTGGGCCAAGCGGCTGGAGGCCGGGCAGTTCATCGGCGACTGGTCGCAGGCGCGCACGCGCGAGATCGACTGCACGCAGCTCAAATTGCTGCTCGAAGGCATCGAGCCGCGCCGTTATCTCAAGCGCTATCGACATGGCAGTTCACGCGATCAGCGGCACGAACATCAATTCGTCGATTCCGACGGCGCGCCCCGCAAGGAAGGCAATTCGGATCACTCCCGTGGTGCGCAGTTCGGGGCTTGCGTAGCATGACCCGCCATGTCAAACGCAGTGCTCACGCGCATGCCCGATGCGGCGGAACTGGCCGCCATGGACATGCAGCACGTGGCGCAACTGCTGCGCGCGCAAGCCGCACAGATCGAGGGGCTGCGCGCCCAGATCGAATGGTTCCGGCGCCAGATCTTCGGCCAAAAGAGCGAGCGCTACGCGCCGCTGCCCGACGCGCAGCAACTGCATCTGGGTCAATTGCTGGGCGAGCCGATGCCGGTGGAGCCGGCAACGCCCGCGCTCGAGCAGGACGTGCCCGCGCACAAGCGACGCCGTGCCCGCAGCGACTTCATCGACGACGCCGCCAGCGTACCGTTCTTCGACGAGGCCCGGGTGCCGGTGGTCAGCATCGAGGTGCCCAACCCCGAAGTGCGGGGCCTGAGCGCCGAGCAGTTCACCGCGCAGTACGAGATCGTCGGCCAGAAGGTCAGCCACCGCCTGGCGCAGCGCCCGGGCGCCTACGTGGTGCTGAAGTACGTACGACCGGTGATCAAGCGCCGCGACACCCAAACCCTGCACTGCCCGCCGGCGCCGGTGGGCGTCATCGAGGGCAGCCGCGCCGACGTGAGCTTCATCGCCGGCGTGATGGTCGACAAGTTCCAGTGGCATCTGCCGCTGTACCGCCAGCACCAGCGGCTGACCGAAGCCGGCTTCAAGCTCAGCCGGCCCTGGTTGACGCAGCTGGTGGCTCAAGGCGCGCAGTTGCTGGAGCCGATCTACGACGCGCAGCTCGAATCGATCCGGCGCAGCCGCGTCAAGGCGGTGGACGAAACACCGATCAAGGCCGGCCGGGCCGGACCGGGCAAGATGAAGGCGGGCTACTTCTGGCCGGTGTACGGCGAGCTGGGCGAGGTGTGCTTCCCGTTCTTCGAGTCGCGCCAGCACGCCTGCGTGAAGGAACTGCTGGGCGACAAGGCGCAGCCGGGCGCGGTGCTGCTCAGCGACGGCTATGCGGCCTACAGCCGCTACGCCGAAGCCACCGGCGTGACGCACGCGCAGTGCTGGGCGCACACACGGCGCGGCTTCTTCGAGGCGCTGAATGCCGAGCCGCAAGCGGCCGATCAGGCGCTGAAGATGATCGGCCTGGTCTACGAGGTCGAGGCCGTCATCGGCCACAAGGGCTTGAGCGGCGAGAGCAAGCGGCTGCACCGGCTGGAGCACGCCAAGCCGCTGGTCGAGCAGTTCTTCGCCTGGGTCGACGAGCAGCTCGCGCGCCAGGGCCTGCTGCCGAGCAACAAGCTGACCCAGGCGCTGGCCTATGCGCGCGAACGCAAGGCGCAGTTGATGGTGTTCCTGGGCGACGAGGACGTGCCGATGGACACGAACCACCTGGAGCGGGCGTTGCGGCCGATCCCGCTGGGCCGCAAGAACTGGCTGTTCTGCTGGACGGAGGTCGGCGCCAAGCATGCCGGCATCGTGCAAAGCCTGATCACGACATGCAGGCTGCACGGCATCGAGCCGTACACGTACTTCGTCGATGTCCTGCAGCGCGTGGGCCAGCATCCGGCCAGCCGCGTGGCCGAACTCACGCCACGGCTGTGGAAGCAGCACTTCGCCGAGCAGCCGCTGCGCTCGGACTTGCACGGGATCGGCTGACAGGCAAGAACGCCGGCTGGTTACCGCTTACG
>CAMFIB010000022.1 GCA_945952465.1 uncultured Pseudomonadota bacterium | reverse complement strand
AACGGCGTGCCGCAGTCCATGCATCGCGCACTTTGCTGCTTGACCTGATCGGTGTTGAGGCCGATGACAAATTCCTTGTAGTTCTTGACCCGCGCCGACACGGGCTCGTAGCCCTCGTCCAGTCGCTCGTATTCCATGAAGCCGGTGACTTTTCCCATGATGCTTCTTCCTCTATCTGTGGTTCAGGCTCAGGCCTTGACGGGTTTGGCGGCGGACTTGGCCTGCGCGATCGATTCGGCAGCTTCCTTGGCGGCGTTGATCTCGCCCAGGGCGCGGCGGTACTCGTGCGGGAAGACCTTGACGAACTTGGCGCGCGACTCGGCCCAGTGATCGAGGATGTGGCGGGCACGCGCACTGCCGGTCCAGCGGTGATGGTCTTCCAGCATCTTCTTCAGAATCGCTTCGTCGGTCTGCTGCGCACCATTGGCCAAGCCGGCGTGGTGATGCCAGACGGCCTTGTCCAGCGTGGCCTCTTGCTCGGCCGAGGGCAACAGCTTGTCCAGGGCCACCATGCTGGTGTTGCAGCGGGTGGCGAACTGGCCGTCCTCGTCAAACACATAGGCAATGCCACCGCTCATGCCGGCAGCGAAGTTGCGTCCGGTCTTGCCCAGCACCACCACGGTACCGCCGGTCATGTATTCGCAACCATGGTCGCCGGTACCCTCCACCACGGCTGAGGCGCCCGACAGACGCACGGCGAAGCGCTCACCGGCCACACCGCGGAAGAAAGCCTCGCCACGGGTGGCGCCGTACAGCACGGTGTTGCCGACGATGATGTTCTGCGTCGCATCACCGCGGAAGTCGATGCTGGGACGCACCACCACGCGGCCACCGGACAAGCCCTTGCCGGTGTAGTCATTGGCTTCACCGATCAGGTAGAAGGTAATGCCCTGGGCCAGGAAGGCGCCGAAGCTCTGGCCGCCGGTGCCTTCCATCTGGATGTGGATGGTGTGGTCCGGCAAGCCTTCAGGGCGGCGGCGGATCAGCTCGCCCGACAGCATGGCGCCGACGGTGCGGCGCACATTCGTCACCTCTTGCATGAACTGCACCTTCTCGCCGCGCTCGAAAGCGGGCAGGCACTTCTCGATCAGCTTCACATCGAGGGCGCGCTCCAGGCCATGCTCTTGCGTGTCCACATGGGTGCGCGCCACTTCGGCCGGCACCACGGGGCGGTAGAACACGCGGCTGAAGTCCAGGCCCTTGGCCTTCCAGTGCGAGATGCCCTTCTTGGTGTCCAGCAAATCGCTGCGGCCAACCAGGTCCTCGAACTTGCGAATGCCCAGCTGGGCCATGATCTGGCGCGCTTCTTCGGCGATGAAGAAGAAGAAATTCACCACATGCTCGGGCTTGCCAGTGAACTTGGCGCGCAGCACCGGGTCTTGCGTGGCCACGCCCACCGGGCAGGTGTTGAGGTGGCATTTGCGCATCATGATGCAACCCTCGGCCACCAGCGGCGCGGTGGCGAAGCCGAACTCATCCGCACCCAGCAAGGCGCCGATGACGACGTCACGGCCGGTCTTCATCTGGCCGTCGGCCTGCACCCGTACGCGGCCGCGCAGGCGGTTCAGCACCAGGGTCTGTTGCGCTTCGGCCAAGCCCAGCTCCCACGGTGTGCCGGCATGCTTGATCGAAGACCAGGGCGAGGCGCCCGTGCCGCCGTCGTGGCCGGCGATCACCAGGTGATCGGCCTTGGCCTTGGTGACGCCCGCCGCGATGGTGCCCACGCCCACTTCCGACACCAGCTTGACCGAGACATCGGCCTTGGGGTTGACGTTCTTCAGATCGTGGATCAGCTGGGCCAAGTCCTCGATGGAGTAGATGTCATGGTGTGGCGGCGGCGAGATCAGGCCCACGCCTGGCACCGAGTAACGCAGCATGCCGATGTACTCCGACACCTTGCCGCCGGGCAGCTGACCACCCTCACCCGGCTTGGCGCCCTGGGCCATCTTGATCTGGATCTGATCGGCGCTCACCAAATACTCGGTGGTGACACCGAAGCGGCCCGAAGCCACTTGCTTGATCTTGGAGCGCAGGGAGTCGCCGTCTTGCAGTTCGTAATCGACTGCGATGACCTTGTTGCCGATCACGTCCGACACCTTGGTACCGGCGGTGATCTTGATGCCCTTCAGCTCATTGCGGTAGCGGGCTGGGTCTTCACCGCCCTCACCCGTATTGCTCTTGCCGCCGATGCGGTTCATGGCCACGGCCAGGGTGGCATGCGCCTCGGTGCTGATGGAGCCCAGGGACATGGCGCCGGTGGCAAAACGCTTGACGATTTCCTTGGCCGGCTCGACCTCGTCCAGCGGAATCGCCTTGCTCGGGTCGAACTTGAACTCAAACAGGCCGCGCAAGGTCATGTGACGCTTGCTCTGGTCGTTGATGATCTGGGCGTATTCCTTGTAGGTGTCGTACTTGGACGCGCGCACACTGTGCTGCAGCTTGGCGATCGCATCGGGCGTCCACATATGCTCTTCGCCACGGGCGCGCCAGGCGTATTCGCCGCCAGCGTCCAGCATGGTTTCCAGCACCGGGTCGTCGCTGAAGGCGGCTTGGTGCAGTCGGATGGCCTCCTCAGCCACCTGGAACACGCCGATGCCGCCGACTTGCGTCGGCGTGCCGCGGAAGTACTTCTCCACGAAGTCGGACTGAAGGCCGATGGCTTCGAAGATCTGCGCGCCGCAGTAGGACATATAGGTCGAGATGCCCATTTTGGACATGATCTTGGACAGACCCTTGCCCACCGCCTTGATGTAGTTGTAGATGGCCTTTTCAGCCGACAGATTACCGGGCAGCTCGGCGCACATATCGCCCAAGGTTTCCAGCGCCAGATAGGGGTGAACCGCTTCGGCGCCGAAGCCGGCCAGCACGGCGAAGTGATGAACTTCGCGGGCACT
>CAMFIB010000021.1 GCA_945952465.1 uncultured Pseudomonadota bacterium | reverse complement strand
GGCTGGCGTTGCTGGCGCCCAGGTTGCTCGTGCTCACCAGGGTGGCCGTGACGCTGCCGGCGACGACGCTACCAATCGTGGCATTGCCAGCCGACAGGTTGAGGGCGGTGACGCTTCCAAGGGTGGCTGAATTCGCTTGAGCGGCCCCGGCCGTCAGGTTGAGCGCGGTCAGGCTGCCGGCGGTGGCATTGATCAATGTACCGTTGACCACCGTGGCGCTCAACGCAGTCAGATTGTTGGCAGTTGCATTCGCGGCCGTCAAATTGGTCGCCGTCAGGCCACCGCAGGTCAGCGTTGAAATACCCCCCGCGTTGCCGAGGACCGAAACGCCGAGTACGCCGGCTTGCGGCGAACAGGCTTGGGCGTTGGCCATGAAGGCCCCGTCAGGCAGCGCACCCACAGGCAGCATGCTGGGCAGCAAGCCCGACAGCGTGAGCACGAGACCCGTTGAAAACAACAGGCCCTTGAGCAGCTGGCTCGGCTCCTCGCGCGAGATCGAGCGCGGAGAAAAGGTAACTTTGAACTTGACGGCTTTACTCATTTGGGCCAACTCCCTGCAACGGTTTGCTCATGCGGCGGTACGAAAAGCCGCACTGCCTCTGGCAAATCTTGAGATCGAACTTGTAACGAAATCTATATAGCGGGAATTATGGGGCACCTCGCTCACGAATCGGACGCGATCACCCCGCGCGGCATCAAAAAAATTTGATTCCTCCTCACAGAGGTCTGAAGCGGTGCGCCCAGGCGGAGCCTGAGGCGACGGTCCCCACCAGTCAGTCGGCGCGGAAGCGGGTGAGGTAGACCGTGCGCTGGTAGCTGGAGGCTTTGGTTGACACCGTGGCCCGGCCGGCGAACTCCACCCGGCCCATGGACGTGGTCAGGCCCAACAAATCGGCTGCGACCTCCTTTGCGGAGCACTCGATGTGAAAACGCAACAGTTGGCCAATGCCGAACGACTCCACCGCACTGCCAGACTGCAAAGCTCCCGCAAATTCGTTGACGAGCAGGCCCCGCGTGGGACAGGAGGTCAGCCCGTCCGGGCTGTAGATGCCATCGAACTGGATCACGTTGGCCGCCGGTACCACGTTGGTCACTTGCAAAACCCCCATATCCTGGGCATCGTCGCCCCAACGAATCCGCCAGTAGCCCCCCAGCAATTGGGCCGCGTTGGCGAACTCCCTCTGAGAAGGGCCGGCCTGCTGGGCTGGCGTGCCGCTGCCACCGGCGGCCAATACCAGCAGGAGCGCCGCGCGAACGCCCCATGTCCGCCAAATACTCGAACCCATGCCGCCTCCTCTTTCCAGTCAGCTCTGGATTTGAGCACAGCCTGTGGACGGAACGGGGTGTATGAGAGCCGCTGCAATAATGTGCGGTTGCGCGCGCAGGGCTGTCCGTGGGCAGATCAGCCCCAAAAACCAAGCCCTTCCCACCTGCGATCCACCTCGACGTCCGATTCCCATGCCAGATCTTCAGAAATCCTTTGAACCCGCCGCCATCGAAGCCCGCTGGAGCGCTGAATGGGAGAAACGCGGTTACGGGAGAGGCGGCTTCCGTGGCACCGGCCAGCCCAAGGCGGGCGCCGAGGCCTTCGCCATCCAGCTGCCGCCGCCCAACGTGACCGGCACGCTGCACATGGGCCATGCGTTCAACCAGACCATCATGGACTCGCTGACGCGCTACCACCGCATGATGGGTTCCAACACCGTCTGGGTGCCCGGCACCGACCACGCCGGCATCGCCACGCAGATCGTGGTGGAGCGGCAATTGCAGGAGCAGGGCGTGAGCCGCCACGACCTCGGCCGCAAGAACTTCGTGGCCAAGGTCTGGGAGTGGAAGGAAAAGAGCGGCAACACCATCACCACGCAGATGCGCCGCATGGGCGACACGGTGGACTGGAGCCGCGAGTACTTCACGATGGACGACAAGCTCTCCGGCGTGGTCACCGACACCTTCGTGAAGCTGTACGAGCAGGGTCTGATCTACCGCGGCAAGCGGCTCGTGAACTGGGATCCGGTGCTGAAAAGCGCGGTGTCCGACCTGGAGGTGGAGAGCGAGGAGGAAGACGGCTCGCTCTGGCACATCCGCTACCCGGTGGTGGGCAGCAACGAGAGCGTCGTCGTGGCCACCACCCGGCCCGAAACCATGCTGGGCGACACCGCGGTGATGGTGCACCCGGAAGACGAGCGCTACACGCATCTGATCGGCCAACAGGTGACGCTGCCGCTGTGCGACCGCACCATCCCCGTCATCGCCGACGCCTACGTGGACAAGGCCTTCGGCACCGGCGTGGTCAAGGTCACGCCGGCGCACGACTTCAACGACTACGCGGTGGGCCAGCGGCATGGCCTGCCCACCATCGGCATCCTCGCGCTCGACGCCACCGTCAACGACAACGCCCCCGCGCCCTACCGCGGCCTGGACCGTTTCAAGGCCCGCAAACAGGTGGTGGCCGACTTGGAGGCGCTCGGCCTGCTGGTCGAGGTGAAGAAGCACAAGCTGATGGTGCCGCGCTGCGCCCGCACCGGCCAGGTGGTGGAGCCCATGCTGACCGACCAGTGGTTCGTCGCGATGAACAAAACGGGCGACGGCGACGCCACCGGCAAGAGCATCGCGCAAAAAGCCATCGACGCGGTGCAGTCGGGCGACGTGCGTTTCGTGCCCGAGAACTGGGTCAACACCTACAACCAGTGGATGAACAACATCCAGGACTGGTGCATTTCGCGCCAGCTCTGGTGGGGCCACCAGATTCCGGCCTGGTACGGCACCGACGGTTCAATTTTTGTAGCAAGAAATGAAGAATCGGCGCTGACTGCAGCCCGAAAAGCCGGTTATTCCGGCCCGTTGACGCGCGACGAGGATGTGCTCGACACCTGGTATTCCGCAGCCCTGGTTCCCTTCAGCACCATGGGTTGGCCCGGCGGCGGAACCTCGCCGGCGGACTACGACCTCTACCTGCCCAGCACCGTGCTCGTCACCGGCTACGACATCATCTTCTTTTGGGTCGCCCGGATGATCATGATGACCACGCACTTCACCGGCCGGGTGCCGTTCAAACACGTCTACATCCACGGCCTGGTGCGCGACGCGCAGGGCCGCAAGATGAGCAAGTCCGAAGGCAACGTGCTCGACCCGGTCGACCTGATCGACGGCATCACGCTGGCTCCGCTGCTGGAAAAACGCACCACCGGCCTGCGCAAGCCCGAGACCGCGCCCCGGGTTCGGAAAGACACCGAGAAGGAATTCCCCGACGGCATTCCCGCCTACGGCGCCGACGCGCTGCGCTTCACCTTCGCGTCGCTCGCCTCGCTCGGCCGCAGCATCAACTTCGACAGCAAGCGCTGCGAGGGCTACCGCAACTTCTGCAACAAGCT
>CAMFIB010000020.1 GCA_945952465.1 uncultured Pseudomonadota bacterium | reverse complement strand
GGGTGAGGTCTGCGCGATTCCCCAAGTGCGAGCTACTTACAAGCTCATTTTCTGGATCGTGGCCGCGCTGGTTCTGGTCGCGCTCGGATTTCCCTACGTCATGCCATTTTTCTACTGATCGGAGTTCACCATGAAGAAACTGTTTGCCTCCCTCGCCCTCGCCGCCGTTGTTGCCCCCGTCTGGGCCGCCACCCAGACCGTCACGCTGTCCGTACCGGGCATGACCTGCTCCGCCTGCCCGATCACTGTCAAGAAGGCGATTTCCAAGGTCGAAGGCGTCAGCAAAGTTGACGTGACTTTCGAGACACGCCAAGCGGTCGTCACCTTCGACGATGCCAAGACCAGCGTGCAGAAGCTGACCAAGGCAACCGCAGACGCGGGCTATCCGTCCAGCGTCAAGCAGTGAGTCACTGAAAACGGCACCGCAGCACAACGGACGTCATTGTCTGGCGCCACAAACGATAAAGGATCTGTTGCATGACCCATCTAAAAATCACCGGCATGACTTGCGACTCGTGCGCGGCGCACGTCAAGGAAGCGCTGGAAAAAGTGCCAGGCGTGCAGTCGGCGCTGGTGTCCTATCCGAAGGGCACAGCGCAACTCGCCATCGTGCCGGGCACATCGCCGGACGCGCTGACTGCCGCCGTGGCCGGACTGGGCTACAAGGCAACGCTAGCCGATGCGCCACTGGCGGACAACCGCGTCGGACTGCTCGACAAGGTGCGGGGATGGATGGCCGCCGCCGAAAAGCACAGTGGCAACGAGCCCCCGGTGCAGGTAGCGGTCATTGGCAGCGGTGGAGCCGCGATGGCGGCGGCGCTGAAGGCCGTCGAGCAAGGCGCGCAGGTCACGCTGATCGAGCGCGGCACCATCGGCGGCACCTGCGTCAATGTCGGCTGTGTGCCGTCCAAGATCATGATCCGCGCCGCCCACATCGCCCATCTGCGCCGGGAAAGCCCGTTCGATGGCGGTATTGCGGCAACTGTGCCTACGATTGACCGCAGTAAGCTGCTGGCCCAGCAGCAGGCCCGCGTCGACGAACTGCGGCACGCCAAGTACGAAGGCATCCTGGGCGGTAATCCGGCCATCACCGTTGTGCACGGTGAGGCGCGCTTCAAGGACGACCAGAGCCTTACCGTCCGTTTGAACGAGGGTGGCGAGCGCGTCGTGATGTTCGACCGCTGCCTGGTCGCCACGGGTGCCAGCCCGGCGGTCCCGCCGATTCCGGGCTTGAAAGAGTCACCCTACTGGACTTCCACCGAGGCCCTGGCGAGCGACACCATTCCCGAACGCCTTGCCGTAATCGGCTCGTCGGTGGTGGCGCTGGAGCTGGCGCAAGCCTTTGCCCGGCTGGGCAGCAAGGTCACGGTCCTGGCGCGCAATACCTTGTTCTTCCGTGAAGACCCGGCCATCGGCGAGGCGGTGACAGCCGCTTTCCGTGCCGAGGGCATCGAGGTGCTGGAGCACACGCAAGCCAGCCAGGTCGCCCATATGGACGGTGAATTCGTGCTGACCACCACGCACGGTGAATTGCGCGCCGACAAACTGCTGGTTGCCACCGGTCGGACACCGAACACGCGCAGCCTCGCGCTGGACGCAGCGGGGGTCACTGTCAATGCGCAAGGTGCCATCGTCATCGACCAAGGCATGCGCACGAGCAACCCGAACATCTACGCGGCCGGCGACTGCACCGACCAGCCGCAGTTCGTCTATGTGGCGGCAGCGGCCGGCACCCGTGCCGCGATCAACATGACCGGCGGCGATGCGGCGCTCGACCTGACCGCAATGCCGGCCGTGGTGTTCACCGATCCGCAAGTGGCGACCGTGGGCTACAGCGAGGCGGAAGCCCACCACGACGGGATCGAGACCGACAGCCGCACCTTGACCTTGGACAACGTGCCGCGTGCGCTCGCCAACTTCGACACACGCGGCTTCATCAAGTTGGTTATCGAGGAAGGCAGCCATCGGCTGATCGGCGTACAGGCGGTCGCGCCGGAAGCGGGTGAACTGATCCAGACGGCGGCTCTGGCCATTCGCAACCGCATGACGGTGCAGGAACTGGCCGACCAGTTGTTCCCCTACCTGACGATGGTCGAGGGGTTGAAGCTCGCGGCGCAGACCTTCAACAAGGATGTGAAGCAGCTTTCCTGCTGCGCCGGGTGAGAAAAAGGAGGTGTTCAATGAACGCCTACACGGTGTCCCGGCTGGCTCTTGATGCCGGGGTGAGCGTGCATATCGTGCGCGACTACCTGCTGCGCGGATTGCTGCGCCCGGTGGCGTGCACACCAGGCGGCTACGGCTTGTTCGATGACGCCGCCTTGCAACGGCTGTGCTTCGTGCGGGCGGCCTTCGAGGCGGGCATCGGCCTCGACGCGCTGGCGCGGCTGTGCCGGGCGCTGGATGCGGCGGACGGCGACGAAGCGGCCGCGCAGCTTGCCCTGCTGCGTCAGTTCGTCGAGCGTCGGCGCGAAGCGTTGGCCGATCTGGAAGTGCAGTTGGCCACCCTGCCGACCGAGCCGGCACAGCACGCGGAGAGTCTGCCATGAACAACCCCGAGCGCTTGCCGTCCGAGACGCACAAACCGATCACCGGCTACCTGTGGGGCGGACTGGCTGTGCTGACTTGCCCCTGCCACCTGCCCATCCTCGCTGTCGTGCTGGCCGGCACAACCGCCGGTGCTTTCCTCGGCGAGCATTGGGTCATCGCGGCGCTCGGTTTGACCGGCCTGTTCCTTCTGTCCCTGTCGCGGGCGTTGCGGGCATTCAGGGAAAGAGAATGAGCGCTTTCCGGCCGGATGGATGGACGACGCCGGAACTGGCCCAAGCGGTCGAGCGCGGGCAGCTTGAACTGCACTACCAGCCCGTCGTCGATCTGCGCAGTGGTGGGATTGTCGGCGCGGAAGCCCTGTTGCGCTGGCGTCATCCGACGCTTGGACTATTGCCACCGGGCCAGTTCCTGCCCGTGGTCGAATCGTCCGGCCTGATGCCTGAAATCGGCGCTTGGGTGCTGGGCGAAGCCTGCCGCCAGATGCGTGACTGGCGAATGCTGGCATGGCGACCGTTCCGGCTGGCCGTCAATGTTTCGGCGAGCCAAGTGGGACCGGACTTCGACGGGTGGGTAAAGGGCGTGCTGGCTGATGCCGAGTTGCCCGCCGAGTATCTCGAAATCGAGCTGACCGAATCGGTCGCGTTTGGTGATCCGGCGATCTTCCCCGCCCTGGACGCCTTGCGGCAGATCGGTGTGCGCTTCGCCGCCGATGACTTCGGGACGGGGTATTCCTGTCTGCAACATCTGAAGTGCTGCTGTCATTTTCAGAAGACAACTGCACCAGTCAGCGCGGTTTGAAGCCGGTTGTGAATACGGCTCCTGAAAGCCAGATATCAGGACTCCTCTGCACGAAACTCGTCTATGCTCAATACTCGTGTGCACCAAAGCGACGTGAGCATGGCGACCGATACCGCACCGATTACCGAGCACGGCGTAGCCACTCTGCCAGAACAGGCATGGGAGCGTGCGCGTCGTCGCGCGGAGATCATTGGGCCGTTGGCGCAGTCGGAGACGGTCGGGCATGAAGCGGCTGACGCGGCAGCCCAGGAACTCGGTCTGTCCCGGCGGCAGGTCTACGTCCTGATCCGCCGCGCCCGGCAAGGTTCGGGGCTGGTCACTGACTTGGCTCTTGGGCAATCGAGCGGCGGCAAGGGTAAGGGACGCTTGCCGGAATCGGTCGAACGAATCATCCGCGAGCTACTGCAAAAGCGCTTCCTGACCAAACAGAAGCGCAGCCTGGCGGCCTTCCATCGTGAAGTTGCGCTGGCGTGCAAGCTGCAAAAGCTACGGGTGCCGGCGCGCAACACAGTGGCGTTGCGGATTGCCGGCCTCGATCCGCTCAAGACCACTCGCCTTCGGGAAGGCCAGGATGCGTCCCGCACCCTGCAAGGTGTCGGTGGCGTTCCGCCGCCAATCTCCACACCACTGGAGCAGGTGCAAATCGACCATACGGTCATCGACCTGATCGTGGTGGACGAGCGCGAACGGCAACCAATTGGCCGTCCGTATCTTACCCTCGCTATCGACGTATTCACCCGCTGCGTGGTTGGCATGGTGGTTACGTTGGAAGCGCCATCCGCCGTCTCGGTCGGCCTGTGCCTCGCACATGCTGGCTGCGACAAGCGCCCTTGGCTTGAAGGGTTGGACGTAGAGATGGACTGGCCGATGAGTGGCAAGCCCAGGCTGCTTTACCTGGACAACGCAGCCGAGTTCAAGAGTGAGGCGCTGCGTCGTGGCTGCGAACAGCATGGTATCCGCCTGGACTATCGCCCGCTCGGGCAGCCGCACTACGGCGGTATCGTGGAACGGATCATCGGCACGGCGATGCAGATGATCCACGACGAATTACCGG
>CAMFIB010000019.1 GCA_945952465.1 uncultured Pseudomonadota bacterium | reverse complement strand
CAGGCTTTGTGCCGTGGCACTGACCTGGTTGGCCGCGCCGGTCAGCGCGTCGGCGCTGATCCGCAGCATGTTCCAGGCGCAGGGCGACAAGCTGCAGCCCGGCACCGGCGTGTTGCCGGCCGACTGGCTGGACGCGCCCTTCATGGCCGCCGCCGTGCGCGCCGCCACCCGGCAAGGCGCGCTGACGGCCATGGCGATGCACTACGGCGACCCGGCCGGCGACGCGGCGCTGCGGCGCGCACTCTCGCAGCGCCTGAGCGGCATGGCGATCGACGCCGCGCCGGAGCAGATCGTCACCACCGTGGGCGCCACGCATGCGCTCGACGTGGTCAGCCGCACGCTGCTGCGCGCCGGCGAGCCGGTGATGGTGGAGGAGCCGGGCTGGGCGGTGGAGTTCGCCCGGCTGGCCGCTCTGGGCATGACCGTGCTGCCGGTGCCGCGCCGCGCCGACGGGCCTGATCTGGCGGTGATGCAGCGGCTGTGCGAGGCCCACCGGCCGCGCCTGTATGTGAGCGTCAGCGTGCTGCACAACCCCACCGGCTGGAGCCTCACGCCCACCGCCGCCCACCGCGTGCTGCAGCTCGCGCAGGCGCACGACTTCCATGTGCTGGAAGACGACACCTACAGCCACATCGCACCCGACCACGCCACCCGCCTCGCCGCGCTCGACGGCCTGCGCCGCACGGTCTATGTGGGCGGCTTCGCGAAGATATTGGCGCCCAACTGGCGCATCGGCTACATCGCCGCGCCGCCCGATCTGGTGGAGGCCTGCATCGACACCAAGATGCTCTCGACGCTGACCACGCCCGCGCTGCTGGAGCGGGCGCTGGCCTGGTGCATCGAGCAGGGCCAGCTCCGCCGCCACACCGAGCGCATCCGCGGCCGGCTCGACGCCGCGCGTGCCCGCAGCGTGCGGCTGGCGCTGGCGCACGGCTGCCGCTTCGTCTCGGAGCCTGCGGGGCTGTTCGGCTGGCTCGACACCGGGGTGGACACCGACGCGCTGGCCCAGCGCATGCTGGACGACGGCTACCTGCTGGCGCCCGGCGCGCTGTTCCACGCACGGCGCGAGCCCAGCACCCTGATGCGCATCAATTTCGCCTGCACGCAGGACGCGGCATTCTGGAAAAGCTTTGCGAAAGTGCGCGATGCGTTGCGCTGACGGCGGGGCCGCCGGCCCCGGCGCGCGCCGCCGCGCTACAGCATCTCGTCGGGTGCGAGCGGGCCGATCAGCATCAGCATGAACTTCAGGCCGAGGCCGGCGTCGGGCTCGGTGGTCAGCGGCGGCTGGCCGGGCGCGCGCCACACCAGCCGCCCGCCGTCGAGTTCGACGCGGTAGGAGCCGTCGGCCAGCGTGGTCTCGATCAGTTTGGTGGCGGCCTGCGACAGCGGGCGGCTGCGCACCACCACCGCCACCTCGGAGTTCTGCAGCTTGGAGCGCAGGTCGAGGTTCATGGAGCCCACCACCAGCAGCCGGCCGTCCATCACGACGATCTTGGCGTGCAGGCTGGCGCGCGAACCCTGGCCGCCCACCGAACCGCCGGACTTGCCGGCCGAGCCCAGGCTCAGCAGGTCGCCCGACTGTTCGGAGCGCATCTCGTACAGCTCGATGCCCTGTTTCAGCAGCGCCTCGCGGTAGCGCGCGTAGCCCACGTGGGCGAGCGGCGCATCGTTCGAGGCCAGCGAATTGGTCAGCACGCGCAGCCGCACGCCGCGCGCCCGCAGCGCCGCGAACTCGGCCATCATGCGCTCGCCGGGCACGAAGTAGGGCGAGACGATCAGCAGGTCTTTCCTGGCCTGCGCGATGAGCTGCAGCAGCCCGTCGACCACGGTTTCGCCGGCGTCGTCCACGTCGTCGGCATCGGCGGCGATCTTGGAGGCCTTGTCGGCCAGCACCGTGCCGTTGGCCCAGACCAGCGGCAGCGTGGCGAGGTCCACGTTTTCCGGCAGCGGGTCGGGTTTCGGCTCGGGCGCTTTGGCTGGCGCGGGCGTGGCCTCTGCGGCGGCGGTGGGCTTGGGCTGTTTCGCGGCGTCGAGGTCGGCCTTGGACATGAGCGACTCGACCGGGTAGGACAGCTCGTTGTTCCAGTAGCCGTCGAAGGTCTTGGCCAGGTCGAGCGCGACCGGGCCGGCGGCGAGCAGGTCGGTGTCGATGAAGTTGGACTTCTTGCCCTGGCCGAAATAGGTTTCACCGATGTTGCGGCCGCCGGTGATGCCGAAGGCGCTGTCGGCCATGAAGACCTTGTTGTGCATGCGGCGCTGGATGCGCGGCACGTCGTCCAGCGAGCCCAGGATGCGCAGCACCAGCGACGAGCGGCCGCCCGGCAGCGGGTTGAACAGCCGCACCTCGATGTTCTTCTCGAACGCGATCTTCAGCACCTGCGCGTTCGGCCCCGTTTGGTTGAAGTCGTCGATCAGCACGCGGATGCGCACGCCGCGCCGCGCCGCCGCGCGCAGGTGGTCGAACAACTGGTCGGTGGTGGCGTCGGCGTGGATCGCGTAGTACTGGATGTCGATGGTCTTCTGCGCGGCGTCCACCAGCGCCACACGGGCGGCGAAGGCGAGGTCGGCGCTGTCGAGCAGCGCGAAGGCGGAGCGGCCCGCCGCGCCGGCCGGCCGGCGCTTTTCAATGAGCTGGCCCAGCGCCGTCTGCGCCGGTTCGGTGAACACCGCCGAGGGCGTGCGCTGCACGTTGTCCGGCAGGCTGGCGCAGCCGCCCAGCAGCAGCGCCGCCAGCAGCACGAGGCCTGTGAAGAGGTGCGGCGTCCGGCGTGCGGACGGGGAGGCGCGTCGGGCGGCGGTGGGGGTGTGCGGCATGGCTGGCAGGCACTGTAATGCAGCCCGGCCGCCGCCGGCGAACTGTTACGTTGCGGCCCTTCGGGCGCCGCGGCCGGCCTTCAGGCGGCGCTGCCCAGCACTTCCCAGCGCTCCAGCGCCGCCATCAGTTCGTCTTCGATTTCGCCGTTGCGCCGGCCCAGATCGGCCGCGCGCTGCGGGTCGCTGGCATAGACCGAGCCTTCGTTCAGCTCCTGCTGCAGCGCCGCCTGCTCGGTTTCCAGCGCGGCGATGCGCTCGGGCAGCGCATCGAGTTCGCGCTGTTCCTTGTAGCTCAGCTTCTTTTTTTGTAGCAAACTTTCTTTTATTGGCGCTGACTGCGGGCCTTTTTTGTTCGAAATTTCGGGCTTGGCGGCGTTTTCGGCCGCCTGGGCCGCCGCAGCGGCGATCGCCCGGCTGCGGGCCGACTGCACCAGCCAGTCTTCCACGCCGCCTTCGAACTCGCGCCACTGGCCTTCGCCTTCCCAGGCGATGGTGCTGGTCACCACGTTGTCGACGAAGCGCCGGTCGTGGCTGACGAGGAACACGGTGCCGTCGTAGTTCTGCAGCAGGTCTTCCAGCAGCTCCAGCGTGTCGATGTCGAGGTCGTTGGTCGGTTCGTCCAGCACCAGCACGTTGGCCGGCCGCGCGAACAGCCGGGCCAGCAGCAGCCGGTTGCGCTCGCCGCCGCTCAGCGAGCGCACCGGCGAGGTGGCGCGCGCCGGCGAGAACAGGAAGTCGCCCAGGTAGCTCTTCACGTGCTTGCGCTGCCCGCCGATCTCCACCCATTCGCTGCCGGGGCTGATGAAGTCTTCCAGCGTGGCGTCCAGGTCCAGCGCGTGGCGCATCTGGTCGAAATAGGCCACCTGCAGGTTGGCGCCCTGGCGCAGCTTGCCGCTGTCGGGCACCAGCTCGCCGAGGATGAGCTTGAGCAGCGTCGTCTTGCCGGCGCCGTTGGGGCCGAGCAGGCCCACCTTGTCGCCGCGCAGCAGCGTGCCGCTGAAGCGGTTGACGATGGCCTTTTCTCCAAAAGCCAGGCTCACGTCGGTGAGTTCGGCCACGATCTTGCCGCTGGGCAGGCCGGAGGCCAGCTCCAGCCGCACGCTGCCCAGCGCGTCGCGCCTCGCCGCGCGTTTGCGCCGCAGCACGTCCAGCCGGCCGATGCGCGCCACCGCCCGGGTGCGCCGCGCCTCCACGCCCTTGCGGATCCAGATTTCTTCCTGCGCCAGCAGCTTGTCGGCCTTGGCGTTGATCACCGCCTCCTGCGCGAGCTGTTCTTCCTTCTGCGTCTGGTACTGCGCGAAGTTGCCGGGGTAGCTGCGCAACTGGCCGCGGTCCAGCTCGACGATGCGGTTGGCCACCCGGTCGAGAAACGCGCGGTCGTGGGTGATGGTGACCACGCTGCCCTTGAAGGCCAGCAGCAGGTTTTCCAGCCAGGCGATCGCGTCCAGGTCGAGGTGGTTGGTCGGTTCGTCCAGCAGCAGCACGTCGGGCTGGGCCACCAGCGCCTGCGCCAGCGCCACCCGCTTGCGGGTGCCGCCCGAGAGAACGCCCACCCGCGCCTGCGGGTCCAGGTGCAGGCGGTGCAGCGTTTCTTCCACCCGCTGCTCCCAGTTCCAGGCGCCGCGCGCCTCGATCTGCGACTGCAGCGCGTCCAGGTCGTCGTCATGGCTGCCGGCCAGATAGCGCTCGCGCAGCGCCACCACGTCGGCCAGCCCCGCGCTGACCGCGGTGAATACGCTGGCCTCCGGGTCCAGCGCCGGCTCCTGCGCCACATAGGCCACCCGCAGCCCCTGTTGCAGCTGCAGCACGCCGTCGTCGGCCTTTTCCAGCCCGCCCAGAATCTTCAGCAGCGACGACTTGCCCGCGCCGTTGCGGCCGATGAGGCCAATGCGTTCGTCGGATTCCAGCGCGAAGTCGGCGTGGTCCAGCAATGCCACGTCGCCAAAGGCGAGTTGCGCGTCGAGCAGGGTGATCAAGGCCATAAGCGCCGGATTATCGGGCGCTGGAGGCGTCGCTCTACTGCCGGAGGGTGCCGCTGGCTATAGTGAATTCGACCCCTACTGGAAACAAGCCCCCATGGAATTGATGGTGAATGGCCGCGCCCGCGAGGCGGCGGTGGACGACGGCGACATGCCGCTCTTGTGGGTGCTGCGCGACCTGCTCAACCTGACCGGCACCAAGTTCGGCTGCGGCATCGCCGCCTGCGGCGCCTGCACCGTGCACCTCGACGGCGCCGCCGTGCGCTCCTGCGTGCTGCCGGTCTCGGCCGTGGCGGGCAAGGCCGTCACCACGATCGAGGGGCTGGCCGCCGGCGACAAGCCGCATCCGGTGCAGGCCGCGTGGATCGCCGCCCAGGTGCCGCAATGCGGCTATTGCCAGAGCGGCATGCTGATGGCCGCCGCCGCGCTGCTGGCCCGCACGCCCAAGCCGACCGACGCCGAGATTGACGCCGCCATGACCAACCTGTGCCGCTGCGGCACCTACCAGCGGGTGCGCATCGCCATCCACCAGGCCGCCGAGGCCCGGGCATGAAACGCCGCACCTGGATATTGAGCGCGCTCGGCCTGGGCGGCGCGATGGTCGTCGGCTGGTCGGTGCTGCCGCCGCGCTCGCGCACCGGCGCGGCCGGGCTGATGGCCCGCGGCACCGACGGCGTCGCGCTGAACGGCTGGCTGCGGCTGGCGCCCGACGGCCATGTGGTGCTGGCCATGCCGCGCAGCGAGATGGGGCAGGGCGTGTTCACCGCGCTGGCGATGCTGGTCGCCGAAGAACTGGATCTCCCGCTGGAGCGCGTGCGCATCGAGCAGGCCGGCACCGACCGCATCTACGGCAACGTCGCCATGTTCGTCGAGTCGCTGCCCTTCCACCCGCGCGACATCGACGCCGACCCCCAGCCCGCGCTGGTCCGCACCGGCCGGTGGATGCTGGCCAAGGTCGCCCGCGAGCTGGGCATCCAGGTCACCGGCGGCTCCTCCACCGTGGCCGACGCCTGGGGCCCGCTGCGGCTGGCGGCGGCCACCGCCCGCGCGCAGTTGCTGGCCGCCGCCGCCCGCGCGTGGCAACTGCCCGCCAAAGAGTTGGCTACCGAAACCGGCGAGATCGTCCATGCGTCCGGCAAGCGCGCCAGCTACTTCAGCCTCGCCCCCCTCGCCACCGGCGAGGCGCCTGGCGACGTCGCGCCCAAGCCGCGCGACGGCTGGAAGCTCATCGGCCAGCCCGCGCCGCGCCTGGACATCCCCGCCAAGGTGGACGGCAGCGCCCGTTTCGGCATCGACGTGCGGCTGCCCGACCAGCGTTACGCCGCCATCCGCATGAGCCCGGTGCTCGGCGGCACGCTGGCCTCGGTCGACGAGGCGCCGGCCCGCGCCCTGCCCGGAGTCGAGCAGGTGGTGCGCCTGCCTGCCGAAGCCGGCGCCAGCGGTGGCGTCGCCGTCATCGCCAAGACCTGGTGGCAGGCCGAGCGCGCCGTCGCCGCGCTCAAGCCGGTGTGGGCCGCGCCGCAAGGCGAGCTGCCCGACAGCAACCGCATCCGCCAGAAGCTCGAAGCCGCCGTGCGCGAAGACAAGGGCCTGGCCTTTCATTCGCGCGGCGACGTCGCCGCCGCCGAGGCGCAGGCCGGTGCCCGGGTCGTGGAGGCCGTCTACGCCGCGCCCTACCTCGCCCACGCCGCACTGGAGCCCATCAACTGCACCGCGCAGGTGAGCCAGGGGCGGGTTCAAATCTGGCTGCCCACGCAGGTGCCCGGCGCCGCCCGCGACGCCGCCGCCAAGGCCGCCGGTGTGTCGAGCGACCAGGTCACCGTCAACGTCACGCTGCTCGGCGGTGGTTTCGGTCGCCGGCTCGACGTCGACGTCGTTCCCCAGGCGGTGCGCATCGCCATGGCCGCCAACGGCCAGCCGGTGCAACTGCTGTGGTCGCGCGAGGAAGACATGGGCCACGACTTCTATCGGCCGATGAACGTCGCCCGCCTGCGCGCCGTGCTCGACCCGCAGGGCGCACCGCTCGCGCTGGAGAGCGTGTCCGCCGGCGACGCCATCACCCCGCGCTGGCTCGCCCGCACCTTGCCGCTGCTGGCAGGCCCCATCGACACGCCCGACAAGACCACCGCCGAAGGCCTGATCGACCAGATGTACGGCTTCCCTAACCAAAGGCTGGCCCACGTCACCACCAGGAGCGGCGTGCCCGTCGGCTTTTGGCGCTCGGTCGGCCATTCGCACAACGCCTTCTTCATCGAAGGCTTCATCGACGAACTCGCCGAGCAGACGAAACAGGACCCCGTGGCCTTCCGCCGCGCGCTGTTGAAGGATGCGCCCCGCCACCGCGCCGTGCTCGATATGGCCGCCAACAAAGCCGGCTGGGGCACGCCGCTGCCGCAAGGGCGTGCCCGCGGCATCGCGCTGCACGAGTCCTTCGGCACCATCGTCGCCCAGGTGGCCGAGGTGTCGCTGGAGAACGAGAAGCCGCGGGTACACCGGGTGGTCTGCGCCGTTGATTGCGGCAGCGTGGTGAACCCCGGCATCGTCGCTCAGCAGGTCGAAGGCTCGGTGGTCTTCGCGCTGACGGCGGCGCTGTACGGCCGCATCGACATCGAAGGCGGCGTCGTGCGTCAGCGCAGCTTCCCCGACTATCCGCTGCTGCCGCTGGCGCAGGCGCCCTTCGTTGAAACCCACCTCGTCGCCAGTGACCGGCCCCCCACCGGCATGGGCGAGCCCGCCGTGCCACCGCTCGCGCCCGCCGTTGCCAACGCCGTGTACGCACTCACCCGCAAGCGGCTGCGGACATTGCCGCTGCTGCTGTAGCCGGGCCATTCCCTATTGGATATAGAGGAGAGGCGAGCCACACGCGTTTCCTTCTATATATAGAGAGTGCCTGGCGGCCTCGGTCATGGTGAAAGTTTTTGCGTGACCGGCCCGAAGCACCGCATTCACCGTGTTATAGTTGCGGGCTCTGCTGATGACTGAGCTTCGCAAAGCGAAACGAAGTCGGAACAGAAAAAAGAACTGGGCCACGGTTCAAAAGAAGTGAAAACTTCGGTATAGAATACGAGGCTCTGCTGAAAACGAACCGCAAGCAATGCGAACGGTTCAAGAAGGCAAAAAGTTCGGTTTCGATTTGACTGAGTTGAAAAATTCGGTATATAATCTGAGGCTCTGCTGAAAACAACAAACCGGTTCGCTGGCAAGTTGGACGAAGCAAAAAAAGTTAGCTTCGAGTTGACGGAAACAAAAAATCCGGTATATAATTCGAGGCTCTGCTGAAAACGAAATGCGAAAGCAAATCGAATTCAGCAGCAGAAAAAAAGTTTGACCGGTGCTTCAAAAACGTGTCATAATTCAAGGCTTCGCTGATCGCAGCAAGCAAGACGAAACGAAGCGGCAAACGCAACGTCGAGTCAACAAACGGTTCCTTAAAAATATACAGCCGATAAGCGTGGGCGTTTGAAGGCGATTGCCAAGTTCTTCGGAACTAGGTCTTAACTGACCTACAAACGCTCATGAGAAAAGAAGTGAAGTTCACTTCAATTCCGTTTTATGAGTGGCCTCGAAAGAGGCAAACAATTCAAGATCGAACTATAGAGTTTGATCCTGGCTCAGATTGAACGCTGGCGGCA
>CAMFIB010000018.1 GCA_945952465.1 uncultured Pseudomonadota bacterium | reverse complement strand
GTCAATAGCAAAAGGCCTATAATCAATCCCAGAGAACAACGGGAATGAAAGGCGGGCAATGACGCGAATCGAATACAGAAGCTGTCGGCGGATGCTGCGTGACAACGGCCGCAGCGCCTTGCGATGGATGGGGTCCAGCCACGCGCAGACCATGGACCAGCTGCTGGCGATCGCCGACAGCAAAGACCGCCTGCAGGAGCGCGCGGACATCGTGGCCTATTGCCACCGCGAAGGTCTGAGCTGCAACGTTCGGCAGACCGCCTGAAGGTGACCCATGCAAGAAATGCTGTTCGACACCGAAAAGCCGGCTACATCGAAGATGCGGTTCCAGCTGGGCCGGGTGGTCGCCACCCCTCGGGCGCTGGACGAACTGAGCCGCGCCAACCTCGACCCGATGGAATACATCACCAGGCACGTGACGGGGCGCTGGGAGGGTATGAAGGCGCCGGACATCCTGGCCAACGAATTGGCCATTGATTGCGGCGAACTGCGGGTGTTCTCGTGGTTCCGACTGCCGAGTCAGGCCATGCTCTACGTCATCACCGAAGGCGACCGGAGCGTCACGACCCTGCTGTTGTCCAGCGAGTACTGAGGGGACAACATGGCAAAAGGGGCATCCATTCGACACGGCGGGCCTACGCAGTCCGAGCTGGCCAAAATCCTGAGAAACATCGGCTATCGCCACAACCTGTTCCAGGTCTGGCGGGATTTCGTGGCCTGCAGCGCGCTGGCGATCAGCAACGCGGTTGACCCGCGCTGCTACGCCGAGCGCGAGGCCGAGTACATGACGATCGCGAACCGCTACAACAGCGATGAGCTGAGCGGGTTCAGCCAGTGCCTGGCCATCCTGGCGATGGGCATGGAGGCGGGACCAGATGACTTGCTTGGCTCGCTGTTCATGACGCTGGATCTGGGCAATGAATGGCACGGTCAGTTTTTCACACCCTATGCGGTGTGTTCGCTGATGGCGGGGATCAACCTGGCAGGCAGCGGCCCGGACAAGGCGATTGCAGAAAAGGGCTTCATCACCGTGAACGATCCTTGCGTGGGGGGTGGGGCCATGCTGATCGCATTCGCGGATGCGATGGCGAAGGCCGGCATGAACTACCAGCAGCAGCTGCACGCGGTTGGCCAAGACATCGACATCGTGGCTTGCCACATGGCATACATCCAGCTCTCGCTGTTGCACGTTCCGGCCGTGGTCATCCATGGCAATTCGCTCCTGGCGGAGGAGCGGTCAGCGTGGCGCACCCCAGCGCACATGCTGGGCGGGTGGGGCGATCGCCTGCGGCAATGGGAGGCCAACCAGGCACAACCCCCGGTGCCGGATGCGCTGCAACCGACACCGGAGGTTTTCGTGCCGACAGAGGAGGCGCTTCGCGCCGCCAATGACCCGGAACGGGTGCGGCGCCACGCCCGTGTTTCGCAATACAGCCTGTTTTAAGGAGGCGCGGTATGGGATCGTGGATTGAATGGATCGGCTTCGCGACCGGCTCCGCCGGCGCGCTGTTGCTGGCGCTTCGGGTGCGGTGTTCGGGCTGGGGGTTCGTGCTGTTCCTGGTGTCGAATGGCTGCTGGATCGCCTACGGTGCCTCGGCTGGCGCCCTCGGCCTGGTCCTGATGCAGATCATCATGACGGGAACCAGCCTGGTCGGGATCTACCGCTGGATCTGGCAAGGGCGCGACTTTCGCGCGCGAAAGTCGGAAAGTGGCGGGCAGTCGGATGCGCTTTGACCGCAACCCCCACCGCGTTGCGCCGTACCTCTGGACGGCGGGCAAGCTGGCGCTTGCAGCGAGCAAGTCCGAGCGCCAGCGGCGCAGGGAGCAGCGGCGCTTGCCGCTGCTGGCAGACCTGGTGCTGCCGGCGCCGGCGTTTGACCTGGAGGCAGAACAGCGCGCGCGACGCCGCGCCCTTGTGGTACGGTTCGAGAGCAGGTGTCGCCAGCCAGTTGTGCTTTGAATTTAGGCGAAGGGAGTGAAGGGCATGGCATACGAATTCACGAAACAGAAGCTGGTAGCGGAGCGCAAGGCGCAAAGGCGTCGGTGGGTGGTTGCCGTCATTTCGGGCGGTGCAATTGCATTTGGCCCTGCTGTCCTAGTCCTTGGTGCGCTGTTCATCATTAATCCTGCGATGCTGACGGAATGGGGCCTCCCAGCGTGCCTTGGCCTAGGGGGATTGCTGGGCGCCACGAGCGGGGGTGCTGCCTACATGCTTGGTCGGCTCGATTGATGGGCGTTCAGAGGACTTGCATGGCATACGAATTCACGAAACAGAAGCTGGCAGCGGAGCGCAAAGCCTTGGCAAAGAGGCTCGTCTTGGCGGGAGTTGCTGGCTCTGTGGGCTTAGCCCTTGGCGTTTCGATTTACGACATGGGAAGCATCTGGGGCATCGTCTCGGCAAGCGTGCTTGCCTCGTTCGCGGGCTTGGGCACGTTCTACCTGGTCGGCTATCCCGGGCGCTGGGCCCACGACCCACAGGAGACGGAGGTTTCCGCCGGCAAGGCGGAGTTCTTCGCACGGGGCGATTCCGGACACACTTTGAAGGTTGGTACAACGCGCGACGGCAAGACGGATCTGCAGCGTCTGAAATGACGTCGTGAATGCTGCTTTGGAATTTGGCCGGCCCCTCGCGGGGCCGGCAGCACTATTCGGCCTGGTCGTACTCCGCGAACCGATCGAAATAGGCGGGATCGATCAGCCCGGTTTTCCCGGACTGGGCGTGGAAGTGATACTTCGCCGGGTACATCTGATCGAACGTTTCGAGCAGGTTCTCCAGCATGTCCCGGCGCCGGATCTTGGACCAGCCCATGAAGGCCTGCAGCCTGCTCCCCAGCTTTTGTTCCGGTGCGGGGTCGCGGGGATTGATCCTCTGATACGCGGCCTTGACGCCTGCAGCTTTAGGCCCGAATGCCGCTTCGATGGCGTCTTCTACAACGGCTTCCAGCGCGTAGGTCATGGCCTGTTGCAGCTTGGTCGAATCCATGAACGCCAGGGCTTCCCTGAGCATCCGGGTCTGGACCAGCAGCGCTGGCCAGATGAGGTTGGGGGGAGGGGCCGGATTGAAGGGGATCGGCCTGGCTGGGCTGAGTCCGGCCGCTTTCTTGATGGTCTCCCACCTTCTTTCGAACTCGTCTCCGATTGGGGTGACGTCTTCCGCTTCTATCGTCTTCCTTACGTCGTAGGCTAGGGCGAGCAACCACCCCTCTTTGTCCTTGATGACGCAGCTCTCGTTGGCCTGGTGGATGACCTCGTGGAGGGCGACGAGCGCCCGGTAGTCCCCATCCAGCACGAAACCGGACCCGTCTTTGAGCAGTCGAAACCCGAACATCTGATGCCTTTCTCTGGGATGGCCGAAGTGTGGTGGGGCGTGGCGGATCTGGTCAAGTAGCAGCACCTGGGCGAACCGGGCCGCGGCGCGGCCCGGCCGGGCTGCTCCGGGTTCGCGCCTTCGCGCTCATCCCCGCTGCGCGTGGACTGCTGCGCAGCCCTCCATATCCCTTTCGCTTCCGCCCTTTGGGCGGCGGCCGTGCGGCCGATCGCGTGACGCTGCGCGTCATGCACGGTGCCTGCGGCACCAGCTGGTGTCGGTGGGCTGGAATACCCGTCGCCGCGCTCCCCATCGTGGTGGTGATCTGCTCACCGGCCCGGCTCTTACCGACGCATAGCGCCCACTCCAGGCGGCTCAAGGGTACGGCTTCGCCCAGGTACTCACCCGGTCCTTCGCTGCGCTCCGGCTGCGGCTTCCGTGCCTGCCCTTGCCCCGCCCTGCGTGGTCGCTTTCATGCGTCGAGCCGGCTCCAGTGAGCAGATTTTTCCACCACCACGAAAGGACAGCCATGAGCGCAACGACCATCCAGCCCACCGACACCAGCACGAAGACGGGCGTTCCCCCCGTACCCCCCGAGCCTCACCAGCAAGCAGCTGGGATCGCCCTGCGGGCGGGAGAAGGGGACGGAGAACCGATTTACGTGCGCCTTGGCGCACTTCGACTCGATGAGCGCAACGTGCGGAAGGAGACGCCCACGCCGGGCGAAATCGAGCAGTTGGCGGACCTGATCGACGCGCAGGGCCTGCTGCAGAACCTGCATGTCGTTGCCTACCCGGAGCCGGTGAAGGGCAAGGGCAAGGGCAAGGCCAAGAAGGAAAGCTTCACGCATGGCGTGATCGCTGGGGGCCGTCGCCTGCGGGCGCTGCTGCTGCTGGTCGAGCAGAATCGATTGACGCTCGATGAGCAAATCCTGTGCTCCGTGGTCCCGGCTGAACGGGCCGTGGCGGTCAGTACCGCCGAGAACTCCGGCCGCACCGAAATGTTAGGTCGCGTTCCTGAACTGTCCTGCCTGTCATTCGATGGTCATGGGCGAGGATCAATCTATCGAGGAACTCTCTTCGACGCGCGCCAGGGCAAGCTTGCCCTGGCGCGCGTCGGCCGGCCGGTCGAGGTCCCCGATAACAGCAGGTCTTGCCGACCGTCCTCTTTGTTGAGCTGCAAGGCTCTGCGAGCCATCCACTGTCTGATGACTGGGGTGAGCGCGAGAGCCATGGAGGACACCGATGGCCAGAATCATCCGTGCGGTCGCGGGCCACCCGGGCATACCGGAAGGCCTGCCGATCCTTGTGTCGGAACGGATGGCCATCATCGAACCGGCGTTCTCCTACCTGCTCGAAGTCGCGACGATCCCCGGGCGCTCGCACGCCGCAGAGACCGTGCGCACGTACGCCGAGCATTTGCACGATTGGTTCGACAGCCTCGAGCAGTCCGGGCTTGAGTGGCAGACGATCGGCGAGGTCACCATCGCCACGTACCGCAACCGGATGCTGGAGAACCCCAGCCCGCATACGAGACGACCCTACGCACGGTCCACCGTCAACGACCGCATCCACACGGTCTGCCGCTTCTACACCTGGGCTCGCAGCCGAGGCTGGATCGAAGAGCTGCCGTTCCACTTCGTCGACGTGCGCGTGTCCGCCGAACGACGACAGTCCTTCCTCGGCCATCTGAACGCCGGACAGTCTGTGATGGCGGCCAACGCGCTGACCGTGGCCGAGCACGAGCGCCTGCCACGTTCACTGCGCGTCGATCAATTGCGTCTGCTCTTCGCTCGGCTGGACATGCCGTATCGCCTGATGGCCGAATGGGCGCTGGCGACCGGGATGCGACGCAAGGAACTCTGCGGCCTGTCGGTCTTCCAGGTGCCCGAGACCGCACATCTCGACGCTGACCAGAGCCGGCTGATCGGCGTCGCGCTGACCATCACCAAGGGTGACCGGCCGCGCACCACCTACCCGCCGATACGGCTGATCGATCGCACGCACCGCTACATCAACGAAGAACGCACGCCGCAGATCCGCGCCTTGCGCCGCCGGCACGCCGACTACCAACCGCCTGCTGCCCTGTTCCTGAACAGCCTTGGCGCAGCGATCACGCGCGAGCGACTGTCGGCTGTCTTCAACAAGGCCTTCCGCGCTGCTGGCCTCACTGGTTCCGTGCATTGGCTGCGCCACACCTTTGCGATGACCATGCTGGTCCGGCTGCAAAGGCAGGCGCTGCTCACGCCGGACATCAACCCGCTCAAGACCGTGCAGATTCTGCTTGGCCACAGATCCATCCAGAGCACCGCGATCTACCTGCGCTGCGTCGAGCTCAACGAGCGCGAGTTGGCCAGCAGCATCGACTACCTCTACGGCGAGCTGATCCCCGATGGCCGGTAACCGCGCCAAGATCGACCGGCGCCTCGCCACCGTACCCGTCGCTGCACAGCCCGGCGCGCTCGATGGCGTCGTCGAGTTCCGCGACGGCTGGGGCGAAGTCACCCGTCGCTACGACCTGACGACGCTCGCCTTGCCACGGGACGTTGCCTGCGTCCTCGCCGATGCCTTCCGGCATCACCACGTTGCATCCGTGCCGGCCACGCAGCGCGCCTGTTGGCAAGCGCTGCAAAGCTTCGCTCGCTTCGCGCAAGAGGACGCTGGCATCCAGTCCATCGCCGACCTGATCACCGCCGCGATCGGACGCTACATCGCGTGGCTCGACCGCCAGACCAACCACGCCGGTGAGCCGCGATCGCTGTCAGGACGGGCCAACCTGCTGTCGTATCTGCGCCAACTGATCGAGTGGACCAAGCGCCACCATCCTTCGCGTCTGCTGCAGCGCATCGACTTCCCGTTCCGGGTGTATTCGAACCGCAATGCCCAGCCGCGCAAGCGCCTGCCCGAGGAGCAGCTCAAGGCGATCCTGCGGGCCTGCTACGAAGACATCGACGCAGCCTGGGAGCGCTTCGAGTTGGGGCAGGAGATCTTGCGCAGCGACACCGCACCTGCCGGTGCGACAGCGGAGCTGCACCGCTTGGTCCGAGACCTCGCCGACATCAGTGGCGGCGTCATGCCGACGCGCCTGAACCTTGTTGCGCATCGCCTCAACATGTCCGCCGTGGCGCACCGTGGCGGACTGCGCGCGCTGGCAGGCTACCTGCATCTGACGAGCGAGACCCTGCTGCCGTTCTACATCGCCCTGGCCATCCAGACGGCCGCCAACCCGCAGGCACTGATGCAGTTCCGGCGCGATTGCCTGCGACCCCATCCCCTGGACGAGCATCGCGTGATCATCGACTGGGACAAGGCCAGGGCCGGGGATAAGTTCAAGCGCGCTCAGCGACGATCCTTCGACCGCCGGCGCCGCTACGCCGCACCGAACCTCGTCGACAAGCTGTTGGCCATGACCGCACCACTGGTCGCGCAGTCAACGCTGCGTGATCGGGAGCGCCTGTTCCTGCTCAGAAGCGAAAAGACGCTCAGCGTCGCGCCGATCGCATTGAGCACCGTCACCCACGGCGTCAGAGGCTTCATCGCCCGCGCCAACGAGCGCATCGCCATCTGGAACCGGGCCGCGCCCGAGCGTCCGCGCGTGTTGTTGCCGGACTTCGCCGCGGTGCTTCTGCGCGGCAGCGTGGCCACCGAGCATTACCAGGCCTCGGGCGGCGACATCGTGCACGTGCAGCAGATCCTCAACCACGCGTCGGTGCTGACGACCGAGGCCTACGTCAAGGGGCCGCGGACCGAACAACTGCGGCGCGACATCGTGGCACGACTGCAGCGCCTCATGGTCGGCTGGATCGTTGGTGAGGCCGAAACATCGGCAACTCGGCGGGGCACCGTCGCTGCGGGATTTGCTGCTCGCGCGACGGCCCCGTTCGGCCATGACTGTCTGAACCCGCTGGCTGGCACAGCGCCTGGCACGCAGGCAGGGCAGGCGTGCCAACACCTGGGCGGCTGCCTGCGCTGTCCCGGCCTGGTGATCCCGATCGACGCGCAGCACCTGGCCCGCATCCTCCAGGCCAAAGAGGCATTCGAGCGCTCGCGCGAACAACTCGATCCGCAGCGCTGGGAACTGCTCTACGCGCCCAGCTACCGCATCCTGGTGCAGGACATCCTGCCCGACTTCCCCGACGCCTTGCAGGCGCCGGCGGCCGCTCTGGCCGCGAACCTGCCGCGCTTGCCGGCGCTGGAGTGAATATGGGCAAGCCGATGCTCTCGCCCGATCCGGGCTTGGCCAGTGTGGACACCCGGGTGTCCACCCGCTCGCTGCTGAGCGACCAGGTCTGGCATCTGGACGGGCTGCGTCCTGGAGGCAATCGCAGCGACTTCTCGCTCGACTGGGGCTTCAGGATGCACGACGACAGCCGCTTCTGCGATCCCCAGTGGGCGGACTGGTCGGCCGCGGCCAAGCGCTTCCTCTGGAGCCTCAAAGTCGACCCGCCACCCGGTCGCAAGGGCGTGCATGACGGCACACTGGTCTCGGCCTTCAAGGTTCTGCGCATCCTGATCCGGTGGATGGCCGAACGCGGCAATCGGTGCTTCGCTGACTTGCACCGCGACGCCGCGGTCGAGTTCATCGACGTCGTGGCCCAGCGGCCCGGCAAGACAGCGGGCAAGACCCTGTCCAGTGCGACGGTGAGCAGCTACCTCGGCGTCCTGCATCTGCTTTACCTGCAGGGCAGCCGCCTGCCCGAGGTGGCCATCGACGAGCCGATCCCGGCATTGATCAAGCGCTCGAAGAACAGGGACGGCGGCTGGCTGCCGTACACCCCGGACGAGATCGCCGTACCGCTGGTCTCGGCGGCGTTGCGCCTGATCGGCACACCGGCCGACGACGTGATCGCGCTGTGGCATCGGGCTCAGACCGCCTACGACGAGGCGTTGGCCGCCGGCATCAGCCAGACCAAGGCCGGCTTCGTGGTGGTCGATGCGCTGGCCAGCTTCTGCTTCTCGACGCTGCCCGGCGACGACAAGCCCTGGCACCCAACGCCTGTGGTCAGCACCAAGCAGATCCGCGCGCTCGTGTCGCGCATCAGTGAAGCCTGCTTCATCGTCGTGGCCTACCTGATCGGGGCGCGCGTCTCCGAGATCCTGGGGCTGCAGGCCGGCTGCATCGAAAGGCATCCTTCCGCCGACGGTACCGAGCAGTTCGCCTACCTGGTCGGGCGCATCTACAAGACGGCACGCGGCGCCGATGGCGAGCCGCATCGCTGGGTGGCGCCGGCGCCGGTGGAGCGCGCCATCGCTGTGATGGAGCGGCTGTCGGCGCCGATGCGCCAGCGCAGTCAGCGCGCCGAGCTCTGGCTCTCGTTCAGCAGCACCGGCCTGATCGGTCCCGCCGCACGCATCGAATTGCCGGGCATCAGCACCGTCATCACCCGTCTGAACGTGGGCTTCGCGGCGTTCATCGAGTTGCCGACCTACCGTGGTGAGCCCTGGCACCTGAACACCCATCAGGGTCGCAAGACCTTCGCGCGCTTCGTCGGCAAGCGCGACCGTACCGGGCTGGACGCGCTGCGCTCGCACTTCGGGCACGTCAGCCGCGTGATGACCGACCGCGGCTATGTCGGCACGGACTTCGTGCTGGATGAACTGATCGACGGGCACGCGCGCGACGAGACCCGCCATGCGCTGGAGGAGTTGCTGACGGCCGTGTCGCTCGGCGGCAAGGCCGGCCGCATGATTGCCGCAAGAACCGGCTTCCGTGGACGCACGCGCGATGGCAGCGTGCAGGCCTACGTCGAGTTCCTGATGGCAGAGACCGATCTGCGGCTGGGTGTGTGCGACTGGGGCTACTGCGTCTACCGCAGCGAGACCGCGGCGTGCCTGGGCGGCGAGAAGGGGCCCAACCCGGCCCTGCGCACGCAAAGCGTGTGCGCCTCGTGTGCCAACTTCGCGGTCACTGACAAGCACCGGCCGGTGTGGGAGGCGCGGCGAGAACAGAACGTCAGCTTGACTCAGTCCCATGCCCTTGATCCGGAGAGCCTGGCGCTCGCCGAGGCGCGGGTCGGTGAATGTGATCGCATCCTGGCTCAGTTGAATGGCGGTGCCGGAGATGAACATGGCGCGTGATGCGAGCAGCGTGCCTGTGCTCAACCCGTACGAAAAGCGCCGGCAGGAGACGCATCGCAAGCTGCGCGATGCGCTGGACCGGCTCATCAAAGGTACGCCGCACGATGGGGCGTTGAAGGACCGGCGTTACCCGCTCAGCGTGGCGAGCCTGGCGCGCGAGGCGGGCGTCGCACGCAATGCGATCTACACCAACCACCGGGCGATGATCGATGCGTTGCGCCAGGCCGCGCAGCAGCGGGTGGTGCCGAGCAAGCTGGAAAGCTGGGAGGACAAGCTGGCCCAGCAGCGTGTGGTGATCGACGTGCTGAAGACCGAACAACGGCGCCTTGCCACGGAGAACGCGGCGCTGCTCAAACGTGCCATCGATGCCGAAACCGCGGCAGCCCGGCATCAGCGGCAGAACGCTCGCCTGCTCGCGCAGAGTGATCGGGAACGCCGGCCCGTGGCCTTGGTACCTCGCCCGTCAACCAAGTGACGAGAGCTGCGCCGTCAGCCGCAGCACGATCTCTGTGCCTGCACCGGGGGGCACTTCACCGATCCGTAGGAGCAGAAGACGCAGCAGTCGCCAGGCAGCGGCCTGAGCAGCGCCTTGCAGGCATCGCACTCATGGAAGAACTGGCAGGCGTCGGTGGGCATGGCCTCCTGCTTGACGTGGCCGCAGTGCGGGCACGTCAAGAGCGACTCGAGAACGACAGGGTTCATACGTTCACTTGCGCGCCGCCGAGGGGAAGCCGGCTTCGGTCGTTGCCTTCACCAGCGCGGCTACGCTGGCCTTGTCCGTGTCGAACCGCACCGTCGCGGTCTTCTTGTCGAAGTCGACCTTGGCGTCGGCGACGCCGGGAACCTTCTCCAGTGACTTCTTGACCGTGACCGGGCACAGGCCGCAAGTCATGTTCTGCACATCGAGGACCGTGGTCTGCTGGCCGCCGGCCAGGACTGCGGCGGGGAACGCAAGGGCGACGACTGCCGCGAAAAGGTGACGCATGATGGATTCCCTTCAGTAGAACAGTGGTGCTGCCCACGGCACCGCCAACAAGCCGGCCAGGATGACGACGACGAGCCAGAACACCAGGCGCTGGCGCTTCATCGTGCGTGGGTCAGCACACGGGGTGCCGGGCTCGCAGACCTGGGGTACGAGGTACAGGCGCCGGAACGCCAGGGTAATGAAAAGCAGGGTCACGCCGATGAAGAACGGGCGTACCGGCTCCAAGGCCGTCAGGTTGCCGACCCAAACGCCACCGATGCCGAGCGTGAGCAAGACCAGTGGTCCGACGCAGCAGACTGACGCGCCGATGGCTGCCAGTGCCCCCGCGACGAGCGAGCCCTTGACGTTGAGTGATGCCACCAATGACCTCCGAACTTTATGCGCTAAACGTAGTCTAGAGTCCGTACCATGGTACGGAGTCAAGGGGTGTGACGTGACATCGGAACTGTCGATAGGGCGACTTGCCGCCGAGGCCGGCGTCAATGTGGAGACGATCCGTTACTACCAACGGCGAGGGCTGCTGGAGGAGCCGCAGAAGCCTCTGAATGGGCAACGCCGGTACCCAGCTGAACTGACCAAGCGAGTGCGGTTCATCAAGCGCGCCCAGGTGCTCGGCTTTACGCTGGAAGAGATTGCCGGCCTGCTGCAGCTCGAAGAGCCAAACGCCTGCGCCGAGACACGGGAGCTGGCAGGCCGCAAGCTGCAGATCATCGAGAGCAAGCTGGCCGACCTCACTGCGATGCGCAAAGCGCTGGCCAAGCTGGTGCGCCAATGCGACTCGCCAGGCGGCAACCTTGGCTGCCCCATCATCCATGCACTCGCTACGGACTGAACGCGGCTGTCAAGTTGTTGTTGAAGCTCAATGCACGGAGTACAGCTTGATGTGCCGCCACCGGCGCAAAAGCCAAGCCCAGCAACGATTGCGGGCAAAGAGGACACCCTCAAAAATGACCTAAGCCATGAGCACTGCCGACACCATCACCGCATTTGCCGACATGGTGATGGCTGGTGCCGGCGTGGAAGAACTCGCCGTGTGCTTCGGCCTGTCGCCGCTGACGGTTCAGCGCCGCCTCAAGCTGGCCAAGGTGTCGCCCAAGCTGTTCAGCATGTTCCGTGACGGCAAGGTTTCGCTGGACCAGCTGATGGCGCTGGCGCTGACGGACGACCATGCAGCCCAAGAAGCGGCGTGGTCGAGCGCACCGGCCTACGACCGATCGCCGCGCGTGCTGCGGTCGCTGATCGCAGGTGCTGGCATCTCGAAAACGATCGTCACGTTTGTGGGGCTGCCGGCGTACCGCAAGGCGGGCGGCGTGGTGCTGCTGGACCTTTTCAGCGACGGCGAGGCGAACCCGGCCTATGTGCAGGACCCCGGCCTGATGATGCGGCTGGCAACCGAGAAGCTGGAAAAGATCGCCCAAGGCCTGCGCGATGAAGGTGTGCCGTGGGTGGAGGTGTTCCCGAACATCGAGTACAGCGACCGCGAACAGTTCTGCAGCCCGCCAGTGACGTACCGGGACGCCACCGAGGAAGAAACGAAGCGGCTGGCCGACCTGGACGAGAAGATGGACAAGCTGAACCAGCGATTGGAAGCGGCCTACGAATCCGAGGAAGACAACGGCGACGAAATCACCAAGATGGAGGAAGAGTCGGCGGACTTGAGCCGTCAGCAGGACGCCATCAAGGAAGGGATGGAAATCGTGTCGCCGGAGGTGGCCGCTCTGGTGGGCGCGTACGTCAGCATCGACCACAAAGGCAAGGCTGAAATCACGCGCAACCGGATGCGAAAGGCCGATGCCGCCGCGCAGCGCAAGAAGATGCACACGCCGGCGGGCGGTGCAGGAGCAGCAGCACAAGCCGACGACGCCAAGGGCGGTGTTTCCGACCGGCTTTGCCATCAACTCACGGCCCACCGCACGCGGGCGCTGCAGGCCAGCCTGCTGGGCAATGAACAGGTGGCGCTGGCCGCGCTGGTGCATCCCCTGCTGGTCCGGGTGGTCTACCAAGCGACGACGTGGAGCAGCCCGAGCGGGTTGCAGATCGACGCGAAGGACTGCGACCAGCAGCTGCGGACGTGGGCACCTGATCTGGACGAGACGCGCGCGGAAAAGCTGGTGCAAGCCCGCTTGGAGCAGGCACGGGCCATGCTGCCCGCCGAGGTCGCCGAACTGCTGCCGTGGCTGCTGGGCCAGCCGATGGACGTGCTGGTGCAGCTGCTGACGCTGGCCGCTGCACTGTCGCTGAACGCGATCAACGGGAACGGCAAGAACGAGACGACGCAGGCCATCGCCGCAGCGGTGAAACTGGACATGACCGAATGGTGGACGCCCACCGTGACGAGCTACTTCGGCGCGGTGTCCAAGGCGCTGGTCGCGGAGGCCGTGACGGAAGCCGGTTTGCCCGACGACGGCAAGGCCATCGAGAAGATGAAGAAGGCCGACGCTGCCGCGAAGGCAGAGGCTGTGCTGTCGGGCAAGGGCTGGCTGCCCGCCGTGCTGCGCTGATCGACCACACCCGACGCCAGATGGCGTCGGGTTCCCAACCTGACCGGATGTGGCCATGACGACTTCTATTCATCGATGCAAGGTATGTGATCGCGTGGTTCGCGTCGCATACCGGCGCGAAATGCACTCGTGCGGCTACGGCCGCAAAGAGGCGGTGTACTACCGCCGATCTGATGGCGTGCGCAACGTCCAGCCGGTGACGTGCTGCGGCAAAGTCACCAGCTGGAACCTGCTGAAGGCGCAGCTGAACCTGGACGTCAAGTGCGATGCCCGATGCACGCACGCGAAGGGCTTCACCTGCGAATGCTCATGCGGCGGCGAGAACCACGCGACCGCTGGCATGTTCACCGGGCTTCTGTGAGGCCGGGCCTCGCGCGGGCGGTTCCCACCCGCGCGAGGCGGTTCTTGGGGCGCTGGGCGCCCCCGCCACCGGGCATCCCCCGCCTGGTGGCCAGGCCCAGCACTTTCGCCCGCGAAAGTGAAGCTGCAGGGGAGGTTTGTCGAGCGCCTGCACGGCGCTGCGACCCTGCTCGCCGGACTTGCGTCCGGCTCAGCGCGGCCTATGGCCGCGTCCCCGGTTGAGGGTGGGCTTGCTGTTCTTCCAAGGCTACCAGTCGGTTCTCGCCATCAATGGTGCGCTGGCGCCCACGTCCTCGCCCGGTCCCTCGCTTCGCTCAGGCTGCGGCCTGCGGCGTGGCCATTGACAGCTGCGCTGCCGACTGGTCCTCCGGTGTCAGGCAATCCCGCCCGACACTTCAGGAGAACAACATGCCCCAGGCAGAACAACTTTTCGCGCGCGACAGCAGCGGTGCATTCGTCCTTGCAACGGCCGACCAGATCATTGAAAGCGCGAAGGCCGCGCTCGATGACCTGCATGTGCGCCACGGCGATTTCACTGTCGTGCACAATGTGCGGAGCTACTTCGTGCTGCGCATGGGGGCGCTGGACCACGAAGTGTTCAGCGTCGGCTTCCTGGACGCGCAGCACCGGCTGATCGCCTGCGAAGACATGTTCAGGGGCACGCTGATGCAGACCAGCGTTTACCCGCGTGAAGTGGTTCGCCGCGCGCTGCACTGGAACGCGGCGAGCGTGCTGTTCGCGCACAACCACCCCAGCGGCCAGGCTACTCCGAGCGAGGCCGACAAGATGCTGACCTTCAGGCTGCGCGATGCCCTGCAGCTGGTGGACATCCGGGCGCTGGATCACATCGTGGTCGGTGGCGGCAGCGCCACGTCGATGGCAGAGCTGGGCCTGATGTAGGCCGGCGGCCGGGCTACTGGCCCGGCGCGGCGCCTGCCGGCGCCGCGGTGTCGCGCATGTCGGCGCGACAGGATCCACACACCAGGTGCAGACCGGGCTTGCCCCAGGCGGAAATACCGCAGCTCGCGCAGCGGTATTTCCGCCTGTGTGAGCGATCAGGCTGCGCCAGCTCTGCCTCCACCACCACGTCAAGGTCTTCGACCTCGACCAGTGGCGGCGGCGTGGTGTTGACGGGCATCAGCCCGCCGGCGGCCGTGTGGCCTCGCTTCGCGGACCTGGCCACCGCGGCGGGGTAGCGGTCGAACCAGGTCAGCGCGAAGCCGCTGGCCAGCAGCTCGCGCGTCCTGATGATGAACTGGCCCTGCGCCATGATGTAGTGGTTCATCTGCTCGCCGGTGGCTGCGCCACCCGGCTCGCCCGTCGATGACGGCTGCAAGCCCAGCGCGACCATGCGCTGGGACCACTCCTTGTTGTGGTACGAGCGCCGGCCAGGTGCGCCGCGATGGTGTTGCCACAGGTGGACCATTTCATGCACCAGCGTTGACAGCACGTCCTCGATCGACGTGCTGGCGAAGTACGCCGGGTTCATCGCGATCTCGTCGGTCTTCTGCCCGACTCGATCAACGAACCGCGTCCGCGAGAAGAAGCCGTACATGCCTTTGCGACGCTGAAGCGTCAGCAGGCACTGCGGCAGCTCGCCGCCGAACAGGGCGGCGTTGTAGAAGTCGTACGCCAGCTGCAGCTCCGCGTAGGCCTCGCGTGTCGGATGGATCGCGGTCTTCATTTTTGTGATCGCCTGGTGACGTCGGACCCGCGACTTCGCGCGGCCGACTCGGCGCGGCCGCACGCTCGTTCATCGCCCGGCTGCTGGACTTCGCCAGCTCGCCAGGCTCGAACCTTGCGCGCGGCCGGCACCGGCTGAAGAATGACACAAAATTGGATTGTGCAATCCAATTTGTGTCAAGAAGCGTCAAAGTCAGGTAGTTTTAACGACCGTTTAAACGACCCGCTATTCTGGCCGCTTAACCTACGTTTTTTTTCATTCGAAAAACGGTAACATTTGCGCGGACGCAGGTTTAACCTACCAAAACACCGAAATGACCGAAGCTCGAAAACCATACGACGCGAATACAGCCCTTTTAAGCCACTTCCCCGAGGCGGTAAGGGGTAGCCTTCACCTGATCGAAAAAAATGGCTTAAACGAGGTCGGTGTTGCGGTCACAAATTTCGTGGCGTCCTTCGTCCACCCCGACTTTGTGTGCAACCTGGCCGACTTCCAGCACGTCGATCACGACGTGAAGTCGGCCGTGCTGGAGTTCTTCCAGTACTGCCTGGATGAAGGGATGAGCGTGGAGACGCAAGGTCAGATCCTCGCGTGGATCACGCCGTACCTGGAGCGGCAGGGAATGCCGCGCGCCAGCTGATCGGGCACTGGCGTGCCGATCGAGCTGTCCAGGCCGGCCGACACCGGAGCGACGCTGCGCGACAGCAGGGGAGAGGGCCTGACGGCCATTCGCTCGGGTTCGTCCCGGCCGCTGGCCAGGACTCACAGCCCGTTTCCG
>CAMFIB010000017.1 GCA_945952465.1 uncultured Pseudomonadota bacterium | reverse complement strand
ACCTGGGCGCCAGCAACGCCAGCCTGACGAACGCCAGCGTGAGCAACCTGACGGCCGGCAGCGCCACGGTGAGCAACCTCAGCGTATCGACGGTCACGGCGAGCGTGGTCAATGCCGGCACCGTCAACGCGGCCGCGGGCGGGATCACCAACCTGAGCGTGACCAATCTGAATGCCAACAACGCGAATCTGGGCAACGTCACGGCGGGAAATGCCACTGTGGGCAATGTCACGGCCACCAACGCCAACTTGGTGAATGTGACGTCCTCCAATATCTCGACCTCCAACCTCTCGGCCGCGAATGCCAGCGTGGCGAATTTCCGCGCCACCAATGGCAACGTCCAGTTCCTCACCGCTGGCAACGTGACTGCGGGCAACGTGCAGGTGGTCAGCTCGCTGAATGTGGCTCCGGGCGCCACGACGAACTTCGGTGGCAACCGTTTGCAGAACGTCGCACCGGGTATCGTCGATACCGATGCGGCGACGCTGGGTCAGTTGCGTGCCGTCCAGAAGGAACTGCGCCAGGGTCTGGCAAACACCGCTGCCATGGTGAACATCGCACTGCCGGCGGCGGCGCCCGGTGAGGTCGGCTTTGGCTTGGGTGTGGGCTACGCCAGCGGACAGGGCGCCGTTGCCGTGGGCGTGGGTGGATTGTCCAAGGACGGGCTGTCATACCGCCTGTCGATCGGCGGTGGCTCGGGCGGCAAGCCGCTGCTGGGCGCGGGCGTTGGCTGGAAATGGTAACGGCCTGAGCGCACTGCTGGGGCGGCGGGAACATCCGCTGCATCGGCTGGCCTGATGGAACACTAGCGGGCTTCGGCCCGCTTTTTCTTGGATACTCGCCGCATGCCTTCCCCTCACGAGCGTCTCCACGAGGCCTTGCAATTCCATCTGGACGGGCGTCTGGACGAGGCTCAGGCCATTTATCTCGGCCTGCTGGATGAGCCGGGTGTGGATGCCGACGCCGCGCACCTGTTGGGCAACGTATACAAGTCCAAGGCCGAATACCGCACGGGCCTGCTGTATGTGAACCAGGCCATCGCCAAGATCGCCGCGCCGGAGTACCTCAACACCCGAGGCGCCATCCTGTGCGACATGGGGCACAACCAGGAAGCCATCAATGACCTGAACCGGGTGCTCAAGCTTCAACCCCAGCACCTGGAAGCGTTGATCAACCTTTGCGCGGCGCACCGCAATCTCAAGAACCTGCGCAAGGCCGAGCAGTTCGGCCAGCGCGCCACGCAGCTGAAGCCCGATTCGGGCCTGGCGTGGATCAATCTGGCCGGCATCGCGCTCGACAAGGGCATGACCCAGGCCGCAATCGACGGCTACCGGCAATCGTTGCAACACGCGCCCGACCAGCCGTTGGCCCTGTTGAATCTGGGCAAGTGCGTGCGTGCCTATGGGGATCCAGCCGAAGCGCTGCCTTACCTGGAGCGTGCCGCCGCGCTGTCGATCAACAGCTTCGAGGCGCAGGTGCAGCTCGCGCAGGCCTATGTCGGCGCCGGCCGCGCGGAGGACGCCGTCGAGCCGCTGATCAAGGCGCTGGAGTTTGGCCGCAACGTCGATCTGAAGAAGCTCGCCCAGGACACGGATCGGCTGAACACTTTTTTTGCGGTCGCCAATATCCTGAAAGTCTTGTCGAAGAATCAGGAGTCCATCGCCGCCTATCAGCGCATGGTGGCGGCCCTGCCAGACCAACTGGTGTTCTGGTGCAACCTGGCCGGCGTTCACATGGACATGGCCGAGTACGCCAAGGCTCACGAATGCTACGCGAAGGCGCTGGAGATCGACCCCAACGGCTACCTGCCTCTTCAAGGCCAGGCGATGGTGTTCCTGATGCAGGGCGACATCGCCGCCAGCATCCGCAACTTCGAGCACATCCGGCGGTATCAGCCGTACAACCCAAACAATCTGGGCTGGCTGATCGCCGAAAAGCTGCACGGCGCCTTCTGGGGTGGTGCCAACGAGCTGTGCGACCAGATCCTCGCGCTGCTGCGCGCCGATCCGGACAATCCGCTGAACACGTTCATCATGCTGTCGATCACCGACCAGGCCGACCGGCAGCTGGAGAACGCGCGGCTGGCCTCCAGGCAGGTCGAGGCGCCCTTCCTTGCCGTGCGCTGCCGCGGCCCGATCCGCAAGAGCAGCCCGGGCAGCAAGATCAAGCTCGGCTATATCTCGCACGATTTCCGCATCCACCCGCTGGGTTTTCTCGCGGCGGAGATGTTCGATTTGCACAACCGGGCTGAATTCGAAGTCAGCGCCTATTCCTATGGGCCCGATGACGGGAGCGACATCCGCCGCCGCATCCAGGCCAGTGCGGAGAACTTCGTCGACCTGCAGGAGGCGACCTTCCTTGAAATGGCCGAGCGCATCCGATCCGACGGCTGCGAGATCCTGATCGATCTGACCGGCTCGACGCGGGGTGGCCGGCCGCAGGTCATGTGCCTGCGGGCCGCGCCGGTGCAGGCGATCTGGCTGGGTTTCATGGGCACCATGGGCAGCGACTACTACGACCTGATCGTCGGCGATCGGGTGACGATTCCTCCGGAGCATTACGTGCACTACCAGGAGAAGGCGCTGATCCTGCCCGATTGCCTGCAGATCAACGACCGCAAGCGTGCCATTCCCCCTGACAACGCGAGCCGTGCCGACCATGGCGTGCCCGATGAGGCTTTCGTCCTGTGCAGCTTCAACCAGGCCTACAAGCTGCAACCCGACCTGTTCGCCCACTGGATGACCATTCTCAAGGCGGTACCGCACGCCGTGCTCTGGTTGCTGGAAGACAACGTGTGGGCCAGCCAGAACTGGCGTGAGGCCTTCGCGGCCCACGGCGTGGACCCGGGCCGGCTGTTCATTGCGCCGCGCATGGCCTCCAATGAACACCTCGTGCGCTACGCGCTATCGGACCTGGCGCTGGACACGTATCCGGTGAACTCGGGTGCCACGGCCAGCGACGCCCTGTGGGCCGGGTGCCCCATGCTCACCAAGCTCGGCGACAGCATGGTCTCGCGCATGGGGGCGAGCCTCGTCACTGCAGCGGGCATTCCAGAACTGGTGACCCATAGCTTCGACGAATACGTGGCCAAAGCCATCCACTATGGCCGCCACCCGGAAGAACTCCGCGCACTGCGGCAGCGGGTTGTCGCGGGCCGCGGGAAATCGGCGCTGTTTGATTCACCCCGCCTGATCCGCAACCTCGAAAAAGGCCTCAGGCAGGTGGCCGCAGGGCTGCGCGCCGGTGCGCCGCTCGACCACGTGGTGGTCGGCTGAACTCATTCCGCTGCCGGCTGCGGCGCCTGGGGTGGGGCAACCACCACCACCTTCAGGCAAGGATTTCGTGTCCTTCGCGGATCACATCGCCGTGCAGCAGCTGGTGCCGCTCCAGCAATTGCAGCACCTCGCAGGCATCGAGCAGGCCGTTGTTGGACGTGTACTCTGCGTCGAGCGCCGGGCGTTCTATGGCCTCGCGCTGCAGTTCGGGCAGCATGGGGGCAATGGCGTAGTAGTCGCCCCGCGCCACGCTGCGCAGCGCCTCTTCCTCGGAGATCAACGCCTCGTACAGCTTTTCTCCGGGCCGGATGCCGGTGATGCGGACTTCGATCGGGCGCTCGCCGATCAACGTTCGCGCCACGTCGATGATGCGGGCCGCCGGCGCGATCGGAATGAACGTCTCACCCGGCTGCGCATCCTGGATGGCCGCGCAGATCGTGTCGACCGCCTTGGACAGCGGCATCAGGAAACGCGTCATTTTCTCGGTCGTGACCGTCACGGGTCCGCCGGATTCGATCTGTTCGTGGAACAACGGGATCACGGAGCCGCGCGAAGCCAGCACATTGCCGTAGCGCACACAGACGAAGCGGGTGCGCCGGCTCGTGAGGTTGGCGGCAATGAACAACCGCTCCTGCAGGGCCTTGGACATGCCCATCACATTGACCGGCTTGCAGGCCTTGTCGGTCGAGACGCCCACCACCACCTCAACCTGGTGGCCCACCTCCTGTACCGCGCGAATCACGTTCTGCGCGCCGAGGATGTTGGTGTTGACCGCTTCGATCGGAAAGTATTCGCAGGACGGAACCTGCTTGAGCGCCGCCGCGTTGACGACGATGTGCGCGTCGCGCACGGCCGAGCAGACCGCAGCGTAGTCGCGCACGTCGCCGATGCGGAACTCCAGCAGGCGCGTGAAGTTGTCGAACAGCGCATGCTCGGTGCGCGAGGCCTGCTCGAGGTAATCGAGCCGCATGAAGTGCTGCTTGGCCTCGTCGCGCGAGAACACGATGATCTTGCCCGGCACGCCGTGGTGGCCGCGCAGCAGCGTCTTGACCATGATCTTGCCGAGCGACCCCGTGCCTCCCGTCAGCAGAACGGTTTTTCCCTCGAACAGCTTGGATTCATTCGCCATGGTGGTTTGCCAGGTGGTCGTTGTGCATGTCTGCAATCATGTCGGCCCATGCGGGCGGACGGTAGCCGGTGGTGTCGTGCAGCCGCTGCGCCGACAGCGAACGGTCGATTGCCAGCGCGTCGTCTGGAACGATCTCCACGTCGGTCTTGCCATAACGTTCCCGCACCAGTTGCAGCAGCTGGAATTTGTCGATGGGTTCACTGGCCAGATGCCACAGCCCGTTCAGTTCCGGCCGGGCCAATACCACCGACGCGATGAAGCGGGCCATCACGATGGTGGGCACGCCGCTGTAGATCGCGCGCCGGAAACCACGCACCGTGCCACGGCTGTTCAGGAACCAGTCGATCAGGCTGATGCCCCTGCCGCCCGGCTCGTGCCCGATGATGGAGGTGCGCAGCGTCAGGACATGCGGCTGCGCGGTGACTTCGCCGAGCAGCTTGGTGTGGCCGTAGAGATCCACCGGATCCGGGCCGTCGGCTTCGGTGTAGTGGCCGGCCCGGCCGGAAAAAACGCAATCGGTGCTGAAGTGCAGCATCCGGCAGCCCTGCGCGGCGCACAGCCGGGCCAGTTCATGGGGGAAGAGGGCGTTGATGCGCAGCGACGGAATCGGGTCGTGTGCATCCTTCAACTGCTTGATGATGCCGACGCAGTTCAGCACCAGGGCAGGCCGCAGGTCTCGCAACGTCACCTCGACGGACGACAGATCGTTTGCCTCCACGCCCTCGATCAGCCGGCCGCGCAGCGAGGCCGGCAGCCGATCGTCATGGCGGCGCACGGTGCCCCAGACCGGATGGCCGGTCAGCTCCGGCAACCGGCGCATCAGGGTGGAGCCCAGCATGCCGCTTGCGCCGAGGACCAGGATGTTCATGAGTGCGGGTTGGAGCAGAGAGTTTGGCGGGCCCACGCAGGCACCGCCGGATGGCGCGAAGTTTACAGGGCCGCTGCCCCACGGCTGCGGTAAAAGCCGGCGCCATGGCCGGCCCGCCGCCGCCGATAATCCGGCGATGCTGTTCCTGCTGTCCCCCGCCAAGTCGCTGGACTATGAGACGCCGCTGCCCCACACGGTGCCGGCGGCCACCCGGCCGAAGTTCGTGGACGAGGCGGCCGAGCTGATCGGCCTGCTGCGGCAGAAGTCCGCGCAACAGGTCGGCGAGCTGATGGCGATTTCCGACAACCTGGCCGAGCTGAACGCCGCCCGCTACCGCGACTGGTCGCCGCGCTTCACCGCCCACAACTCGCGCCAGGCGGCGCTGGCCTTCAACGGCGACGTCTATGGCGGCTTCGACGCCAGAACCCTCGGCGCCGACGACCTGGAGTGGGCGCAGCAGCACATCTGCATTTTGAGCGGCCTGTACGGCGTGCTGCGCCCGCTCGACCGGTTGCAGCCCTACCGGCTGGAGATGGGCACCGCGCTGGCCAACCCGCAGGGGCGCGACCTGTACCGCTACTGGGCCGGCCGCATCGCGCCGCATCTGAACCAGCGGCTGCGTGGCGACCCGCACAAGGTCGTCATCAACCTGGCTTCGCACGAGTATTTCCGCTCGGTCGACGTGCAGGCGCTGAAGGCGCCGGTGGTGGAATGCGTGTTCGAGGAATGGCGGCCGGGCCAGGGCGGCAAGCGCGGCGACTACAAGATCATCAGCTTCATGGCCAAGCGCGCGCGCGGCCTGATGGCGCGTTACGCGGTGGCCCACCGCGCCACGACAACCCGTGCCCTCGAAGGGTTCGACCTCGAAGGCTATGCTTTCCACGCCGCCGCCTCCGGCCCGGAGCGGCTCGTTTTCAGACGCAAGACTTAGAGCGCCATGCAAGCCATCACCCCCGAATTGCGCGAATGGATCATTTCGCAGGCCCAGGCCGGGCAGAGCGTCCGCACCGTGCTGAAGGCCCTGACAGACGCCGGCTGGCAGGAAGCCGTCGCGGTCGATGCGGTGGAGTCCACGCTGCATGTGCACCTGCAGGCCCAGGCCGCCAGCCTCGGCCTGCCGCCGGCCGTGCCGGTGCCGGTGCCCGCCATCGGCGACTCGCCGCTCTATGTGGACGCCGGCGACAAGCGGGTGGCGGTGCTGGGCGTGATGAGCTTTCCGCCCATCGTGGTGTTCGGCGACTTTCTCAGCGCGGCCGAATGCGACGGCCTGATCGAGGCGGCCAAGCCGCAGCTCAAGCGCTCGCTCACCATCGACACCAAGACCGGCGGCGAAGAGATGAACGAGGCGCGCACCAGCAGCGGCATGTTCTTCAGGCGCGGCCAGAACGAGCTGCTGGAGGTCATCGAGGCCCGCATCGCCAAGCTGCTGAACTGGCCGCTGGCCAACGGCGAAGGCATGCAGGTGCTGCACTACCGGCCGGGCGCGGAGTACAAGCCGCACTACGACTATTTCGACCCCGGCGAGCCCGGCACGCCCACCATCCTGAAGCGCGGCGGCCAGCGCGTCGCCACCTTCCTGATGTACCTCAACGAGCCCGAGAAGGGCGGCGGCACGACTTTCCCGGACGTGCATTTCGAGGTCGCGCCCAAGCGCGGCAACGCGGTGTTCTTCAGCTACGAGCGGCCGCACCCGTCCACCAAGAGCCTGCACGGCGGCGCGCCGGTCATTGCCGGCGAGAAATGGATCGCCACCAAGTGGCTGCGCGAACGGGAATTTTCCTGACCGCCGCTGTTTTTCAAACGTTTTAGGCTGCTTGCCAGCGCCGCACAACGATTTGTTGCTATGAAAATAAGAGCTAACGGCATCGACATCGAAGTCGAGGACACCGGCGGCGAGGGCCGTCCGGTGGTGCTGCTCATCATGGGGCTGGGCATGCAGCTCATCGCCTGGCCGCAGCCGCTGATCGACGGGCTGGTGGAGGCCGGCTACCGCGTCGTACGGCTCGACAACCGCGACATCGGCCTGTCGCAGCGCTTCGACGCGCTGGGCAGGCCCAACCTGCTGTGGCTGGGCATGAAGTACCGCATGGGCTTCACCGTGACCTCGCCGTATTCGCTGTCCGACATGGCCGCCGACGCGCTCGGCGTGCTCGACGCGCTGCACATCCGCAAGGCCCACGTCGTCGGCGTCAGCATGGGCGGCATGATCGCGCAGCGCGTCGCGCTGGCAGGTGGCGACCGGGTGCTGAGCCTGACCAGCATCATGAGCTCCAGCGGCGCCCGCGGCCTGCCGCAGGCCAGCCCCTCGGTCACGCGCGCGCTGCTCTCCCGCCCGGCCGGCACCGACCGCGCGGCGCTGGTGGACCACACGGTGAAGCTGTTCACGCTGATCGGCAGCCCCGCCTTTCCCACGCCGCCCGGCGAGCTGCGCGAGCGCATCGCCGCCGCCATGGCGCGCAGCTACAACCCGGCCGGCTTCCTGCGCCAGCTCGCCGCCATCATGGCCGACAGCGCCCGCGCCCGGCAGCTCGCGCAGCTGCGTTGCCCCACGCTGGTGGTGCACGGCAAGGCCGACCCGCTGGTGCCGTTCGCCAATGGCGAAGACACGGCCCGCCGCATCGCCGGCGCGAAGCTGGTGGCGGTGGAGGGCATGGGCCACGACCTGCCGCCCGGCGTGGTGCAGCGGCTGCTGGCCGAACTGCTGCCCTTTGTGCGCGAGGTGGCCGCATGAACGGCGCGCAAGACTCGCTGCTCGGCAAGGCCGCCACCTACGGCGGCGGCGTGGATGCCGGCCGGCTCTACCCCATGCCGCGCGCGCCGGCCCGCGCCGCGCTCGGCATCACCGGCGCGCCGCGCTTCTTCGGCGCCGACCTCTGGACCGCCTATGAGCTGAGCTGGCTGACGCCGCGCGGCAAGCCGCAGGTGGCCATCGCCCACCTCACCGTGCCCTGCGAGTCCACCCACATCATTGAGAGCAAGTCGCTCAAGCTCTACCTCGGCGGCTTCGCGCAGACCGCGTTCGCCGACGCCGCCGCTGTGCAGCAGCGCATCCGCACCGACCTCAGCGAGGCGATCTGGCGCGGCGGCCCCATGCGCGGCGCCATCGGCGTGCGGCTGGTGTCGCCCGAGCAGTTCGCCACCGAGACGGTGCAGGAGCTGGACGGCGTCAACCTCGACCGGCTCGACCTCGACTGCGACCGCTACACCCCCGCGCCCGAGCTGCTGGCGGCGGCGCTCGACGAAAAGCCGGTCACCGAGCTGCTCACCACGCAGCTCCTCAAGAGCAACTGCCTGGTCACCGGCCAGCCCGACTGGGCCAGCCTGCAAATCGCCTACAGCGGCCCGCAGATCGACCAGGCCGGGCTGCTGCGCTACATCGTCAGCTTCCGCGAACACAACGAGTTCCACGAGCCCTGCGTGGAGCGCATCTTCACCGACGTGTGGGCCCGCTGCCGGCCGGACAAGCTCTCCGTCTACGCCCGCTACACGCGGCGCGGCGGGCTCGACATCAACCCCTTCCGCACCAGCCACCCGCAGGCCTTGCCGCCCGCCCGCCGCACCGCCCGGCAGTAGTAAAAGACATAGGGATTTCCCGGGCCGCCACCTATACTCTTTCCGGCTTCGGCGCCCCGCGCGGCACCGCCAGCCAACAACACAACAAGAAGGCGCCCGCCCCGACAGATGACACCCGACGCTGCCCGTGAAGGTTTCCAGGTCACCCTGGACAACTGCGACCGCGAACCGATTCACATCCCCGGCAGCATCCAGGCCCACGGCGCGCTCTTCGCGTTCGACCGCCAGCAGCGCCTCACCCACCGCAGCACCAACGCCGCCGACATCCTCGGCCCGCTGGCCCCCGCGCTGGGCACCCCTTTTGACGACACCGCTTTCGGCCGCGCCGGCCCGCTGCGCGACGCCCTCGCCGAGTGCTTCGCCGCCGACGGCAGCGAGCTCGCCACGGTGGCGCTGCAGGTGGGGCTTGCGGGGCGCGGCTTCGAGGCCGTGGCCCACCGGCTGGGCGAGCGCGTGGTGCTGGAGCTGGAGTTCCAGCCCGCCGGCTGGCAGGGCCACGCCGACGGCGTGGTGCGCGGCACCCACGGCCTGCACCGCATCAAGCGCCAGCGCACCATCGACGAGCTGATGGCGGTGGCCGTGGAAGAGGTCCGCACGCTGACCGGCTTCGACCGCGTCATGGCCTACCGCTTCCGCCACGACGACAGTGGCGAGGTGGTGGCCGAGGCGCGCGCCGATGCGCTCGAGCCCTTCGTGGGCCGGCGCTACCCCGCCAGCGACATTCCCGCCCAGGCGCGGCGGCTGTACACCATCAACACGCTGCGCCACATTCCAGACGTTCGCCAGCCCACGGTGGCCGTCGAGGCACTGGCCCACGAGGCCGTGCCGCTGGACATGAGCCACGCCGTGCTGCGCAGCGTCTCGCCGGTCCACATCGAGTACCTGAGCAACCTCGGCATCGGCGCGTCGATGAGCATCTCCATCGTCGTGCACGGCAAGCTGTGGGGCATGCTGGCCTGCCACCACATGACGGCGCGCCACCTGCCGTACACCGTGCGCGCCGCCTGCGACGTGCTGGCCCAGGTGCTCGCGGTGCACGTGCAGGCGCTGCTCGACCAGGCCACCGCCCGCCGCATGGCCAGCGCGGCCCAGCTCCGCGCCCGCGCGATCGAGGCCGTGCTGCACGCCGAGGATGGCGTGCTCTCGCTGCTGCCCTTTGCCGACGAGCTGGCCGGCGCCTTTGGCGCCCAGGGGCTGCTGCTGGTGCACCACGAGAAATTCGCCACCTGGGGCGACGTCGCGGCGCCGGTTGCCCGCATGGTGGTGGAGTGGCTCGACCGCTTCGCCGACACGCCGGCCGGCGAGCCCGTCACCCGCCATTCGCTGGAAGGCGAGAGCGAGCTGATGCGCAGCGTCATGGGCCGGTGGTGCGGCCTGCTGGCGCTGCGTTTTGCCGAGCCGGCCAAGGGCTGGGTGGTGCTGCTGCGCAAGGAACAGATCGAGACCATCTCGTGGGGCGGCAAACCCGACAAGCAATACGTGCACGGCCCGCTGGGCCCGCGCCTCACGCCCCGCGCCTCGTTCGACATCTGGAAGGAAACCGTGCGCGGCCAGGCCGTGCCCTGGAACGAGACCGACCTGCAGATCGCGCGCGACATGGCCGCCGAACTGGTGCGGGCCAGCTCCATCCGCGTGGCCGAGATCGACCGCGCCCGCGGCCACCTGCTGGCCATGCTCACCGACAACCTGGGCGACACCGCCGAGTCGCCGGCCGAGGCCAGCCGCATGCAGCGGCTGGTCGGCCAGGTGCTGGACGCCTCGCGCCTGCAGAGCGGCGGCGCCCTGGGCGTGCGCCACGAGGCCACCGCCGACCTCGGCGACATCGTGAGCCGGCTGCTCGACGAACTGGCCGCCGCGTACCCGCAGGCCAAGGTCATCCGCCAGGTGCCGCGTTCGCTGGCGCTGAAGGGCGACGCGCCACGGCTGCGCCAGGTGGTGGCGGCGCTGCTGCGCAACGCCCGGCTGCACGGCGCGCCCACCGAAGCCGTCATCGTGCAGCTCCGGCTGTCGGGCGCCGGCGTCACGCTCGACGTGAGCAACGTCGCGCCGGCCATTCCAGACGCCGTGGCAGGCGCCATGTTCGACCCGCTCACGCAGCCGGCCCGCGCCGCTGCGCGCGGCGGGCTGGGGCTGGACCTGTACATCGCCCGCCACATCGTGCAGGAGCACGGCGGCAGCATCGAGTACAGCTACGCCGAGCCCTACGTGGTCTTCACGGTGACGCTGCCGGCGCTGCCCGGCGGCGGCGAGCCGGCGTAACCTAGCCCTTCAGCCCCGCTGCCGGCAGCCACTCGCAGCGGATGCGCCGCAGCGCGTGCGCGTGGGCGCGCCAGCCCACGTAGCCGCCCGGCGTCAGCAGGCCCAGCGCCAGCAGTGGCACCGCCCACCAGGCGTGGAACACGTAGGCCGGCAGCCAGCCGGTGCAGCCCAGCACCCACAGCGTGAGCACCGCGTCCCACAGGTGGTATTCCAGCGGGTGTTCGGCACGGTGCGCGATGTGCCACTGGCGGATGCGGTGCAGCCGCTCGTTTGACAGGTAAACCACCATCGCGCCACCTCCCTCGGGTTGATCAGGGAAAACGATAGGTTCCACCATAAGTGAAGCGCGGGCGGGCCATCCCTCGATGTGCGACTGTTGCACTCGACAAATCCACCGCGCCGTGACGGAATGCGCCGGCCGGGCTAGATTGCGGGGAGTGCCAGCGGGGCTGGCGGGCCGCTCAGCCGGCCTCGTCGAACAGGCCGGGCGCCTGCCCGTTTGCTGCGTTTTCAGTAGCACTCTTGCGAGGTTTGGCGCTGACTTGCGGCGTATTTTCCTCTTCGCCCGGCCGGGAAAGCGTGCCCATGCGCACGCCCAGCAGCCGCAGCTTGCGCGACAGGTCCACCCGTTTCAAGCACAGCCCGGCTTCGCGGCGCAGCACGGCGGCGTCGGCGGTGGGCTGCGGCAGCGTCTGGTCGCGGGTGACGATCTTGAAGTCGTCGAAGCGCAGCTTCACGCCCACCGTGCGGCCCACGTAGCCCTTGCGGGCCAGGTCGGCCGCCAGCTTTTCGCACAGCCAGGTGAAGATGGCGCCCAGCTCCGCGCGGTCGCGCACCGCGTGCAGGTCGCGCTCGAAGGTGGTCTCGCGGCTCATCGACACCGGCTCGCTCGAGGTCTCCACCGGCCGGTCGTCGCGGCCCCAGGCGGCCTCGTGCAGCCAGGCGCCGTAGCTCTTGCCGAAGCGCTCGACGAGCGCCTCGCGCGGCTGCGCGGCGATGTCGCCAATGGTCTTCAGCCCCAGGCCGTGCAGCTTTTCTTCCGCTTTCGGGCCTATGCCATTGATCTTGCGCACCGCCAGCGGCCAGATGCTGCCTTCGAGGTCTTGCGGGCCCACGATGGCGATGCCGTTGGGTTTGTTGAATTCGCTCGCCATCTTGGCCAGCAGCTTGTTGGGCGCCACGCCGATGGAGCAGGTCAGCCCCGTCGCCTGGAAGATGCTTTTCTGGATGAGCCGCGCCAGCACCCGGCCGCCCTCGCGCTGGCCGCCCGGCACCTCGGTGAAGTCGATGTAGACCTCGTCGATGCCGCGGTCCTGCATGACCGGCGCGATGTCGGTGATGATGGCCTTGAACTGCCGCGAGAAGCGCTTCACCTCGTCGAAATCCACCGGCAGCAGAATGGCCTCGGGGCACAGCTTGGCGGCTTTCATCAGCCCCATCGCCGAGCCCACGCCGAAACGCCGCGCCGGGTAGGTGGCGGTGGTGGCCACGCCGCGGCCGGCGTAGTCTTTCAGGCGCGGAAACGCCTCGGGCGGGATCTCGGAGGTGGGGCGGTCGGCATACCGCTCGGCCAGCGCTTCGTCCAGCCGGCGCCGGCCGCCGCCGATGACCACCGGCAGGCCCTTGAGCTGCGGGTAGCGCAGCAGCTCGACCGACGCGTAGAACGCGTCCATGTCGAGGTGCGCGATGCGGCGGGGCAGGGCTGCCGGGGCGGCGGTGTCGGTCACCGCACGAGCATAACGAAGCGGCCGTTCAGCCGCGCCGTTCGTCCAGCGCCAGGCGCACCGCCAGCGCGCCCAGCACCGCGCCCATCACGCGCTGCTGCCAGCGCAGCCACAGCGGCCGCTGGCCGAACCAGGCCGCCAGCCGCGCGGCGCTGACGATGACGCTCAGGTTCACCGCCGCGCTGCAGGCGATCTGCACGCTGCCCAGCAGCACGCTCTGCGCCAGCACCGAGCCGTGCTCCGGCGTGATGAACTGCGGAAACACCGACAGGTAGAACACCGCGATCTTCGGGTTCAGCAGGTTGGTGAGGAAACCCATGGCCACCAGCCGGGCCGGCGAGTCGGGCGGCAGCACCCGCGCCTCGAACGGCGAGCGGGCGCCGGGCTTCAGCGCCTGCCAGGCCAGCCACAGCAAATAGGCCGCACCGGCCCATTTCAAGGCCTCGTAGGCCATCGGCACCGCGAGGAACAGCGCGGTGAGGCCCACCGCCGCCGCCAGCATGTGCACGCCAAAGCCAAGCAGCACGCCGGCCAGCGACATCAGCCCCGCCTTTCGGCCCTGGCAGATGGAGCGCGACAGCAGGTAGACCATGTTCGGTCCGGGGGTCAGCGCCACCAGCAGGGCGGCACCGGCGAAGAGCAGGAGGTCGGGCAGGGGCACCATGGTGGCACCAGTGTGCCACCGCGGCGTGGCCCGCGCTGTCACCTACATGGAAGCGCCGTCGAAGTGCTTGACCGGCACCTGGTCGAGGTCGATGCCTTCGAGGCAGCGCACGTTCACCGCCGCCATCTTGTTGCCCTTGCCGTCCTGGCCCTGGGCATAGGGGTGGATGCCGCAGGTGGTGCAGAAGCGGTGGTCGATGCGGTGCTTGTTGAACTGGTAGCCGCGGCTGTTGGCTTCGTCGGTGGTCAGTGTGAACTGGCTTTCCGGCACGAACCACAGCAGCGAGCCCTTGCGCTGGCAGATCGAGCAGTTGCAGGCCATGGCGCCGTCGAGCGTGCCTTCGACCTCGTAGGCCACGTTGCCGCAGTGGCAGCTTCCCTTGTAAGTGGTCATGCGGGGGTCTCCTTCTGGGTTGGCACGGCATCATCTCCCGCTGCCCAAGACGTTGCCGGCCTCGCGGGTACTGGCGGCCGTCGCGCAGGCGCTGGCGGGTGTCACGGCGGGCTTCTAGAATTTCGGCAGGCCGCCCGGCAGAGGCGGCCGTTCTGGAGGGCTCCATTGTGAACAAGTGGTTGAAGCGGTCGCTGATCGGTATCGGCGGCGTGGTGGTGTGCGTGGGCGCGGCGGCGGCCCTGGGCGGCTGGCTGGCCGACCGCAAGATGAACCGGCGTGTCGAGATGCCGCCGATCGAGCGGGTGGCGCTGCCGGAGACCCCGGCCGCGCTGGAACGCGGCAAATACCTGTTTCTCACGCGCGGCTGCACCGAGTGCCACGGCAGCAACGGCGGCGGGCGGCTGTTCGTCAACGACGGCAGCATGAAGCTGGCCGGCCCCAACATCACGCCCGGTGGCGCGGTGGTGGAGCGCTACCGCACCGACGACTGGGTGCGCACCATCCGCCACGGCGTCAAGCCCGACGGCAAGCCCGTTTTCGTGATGCCCAGCGAAGACTACAACCGCCTGAGCGACGAGGACGTGGGCGCGCTGATTGCCTACCTGCTCACATTGCCGCCTCAGCCCGGCGCCGACGGCATCAAGCAGGTGCCGCTGCCGGTGCGTGCGCTGTACGGCTTCGGCGCCATTCAGGACGCGGCCGAGAAGATCGACCACAGCCTGCCGCCGGCCAGCCCGGTGCATGCGCTGGAGGTGAATGAGCGGCTGGGCGCCTATGTGGCCAACATGTGCATCGGCTGCCACGGCGAGAACCTGTCGGGCGGCAAGATTCCCGGCGGCCCGCCAGACTGGCCCGCCGCCGCCAACCTGACGCCGGGCGAGGGCGGCGCGATGGCGCGCTACGCCGACGCCACCGCTTTCATCACCATGCTGCGCTCCGGCAAACGCCCCGACGGCACGCCGATCCAGGTCATGCCCTTCGGCTCGCTGAAGGAGCTGAACGACACGGAGGCGCAGTCGCTCTACGCCTACCTGAAGACGTTGCCGGCGCGCAAGGCCGGCGGGCGCTGACCGGGCGCGGCGGCGGGCTTGCGGCGGCGCTCAGTCGTCGTCGCTCGCGCTGCCGTCGCCGCTGCCGCTGTCGTCGTTGTCATTGAAGCTGCTGTCGCGGCCGCTGCTGCGGCGCCGGCGCCGCGCCTGCTTTCCGTGGCGGCGTTGCGGCTTCGGCGGTGGCGCCAGCAGCAGGTACAGGCCCGCGCCGAACAACACCACCGACAGCGCGGTGGGAAACCGCCATTCCAGTCTGGCGTCGGCCAGCGTCACCTGCAGTTCCTGCTCCGGCGCCTCGATCTCGTAGACCGTGCCGTGGTAGTGGCCCAGCACGGTGGCCGCGCCGGCGGCCTTCAGCGCTTCCATCTGCGATTTGTGGCAGGTCTTGCGGCGCCCGCAGATCAGCTTGACCAGCGCACCCGAATTCGTGCGGAAGGTGGTGGTGTCCTGCCCGCCCGAGAGATCGACGATCTCCGTCACCACCGCCGGCTCGCGCAGCAACTGGTGGGCCTCCGGCACCCACGGCTTCCAGGCCAGCCACGCGAAGGCGGCGGAGAGCACGAAGGCGAGCGCGGTGAGCAGGACGCGCCACATGGCGTCAGGCCCGGGGCGCCACCGGGTAGCTGCCGGGCAGCAGAATGGACGGATCGACCGTGTTGATGTCTGTGCGCCCGCAGAACGCCATCGTCAGATCGAGTTCGCGGTGAATGATCTCCAGCGCCTTCGTCACGCCGGCCTCGCCCAAGGCGCCAAGGCCGTAGAGGAACGCGCGGCCGATGTAGGTGCCCTTGGCGCCGAGGGCCACGGCCTTCAGCACGTCCTGCCCCGAGCGGATGCCGCCGTCGAGGTGCAGCTCGACTTGTTGCCCGACCGCATCGGCGATGGCGGGCAGCGCCGCGATGGACGACTGCGCGCCGTCCAACTGGCGGCCGCCGTGGTTGCTGACGATGAGGGCGTCGGCCCCGCAGCCGGCGGCGATCTTCGCGTCTTCCACGTCGAGAATGCCCTTCAAGATGAGCTTGCCGCCCCAGCGCTTCTTGATCCATTCCACGTCGTTCCAATTCAGCGCCGGGTCGAACTGGTTGGCCGTCCATTCGGCCAGCGAGCCCATGTTTTCGATGCCCTTCACGTGGCCCACGATGTTGCCGAACTGGCGCCGCCGGGTGCCGGCAATGCCGAGCAGCCAGCGCGGCTTGGTCATCAAATCGACGATGTTCGCCAGCGTCATCTTCGGCGGCGCGCTGAGGCCGTTCTTCAAATCCTTGTGCCGCTGGCCGAGGATCTGCAGGTCCAGCGTGAGCACCAGCGCGGAACAGTTCGCGGCCTTGGCGCGGTCGATCAGGCGTTCGATGAAATCGCGGTCTTTCATCACGTAGAGCTGGAACCAGAACGGGTGGCGGCCGGTGGCCTCGGCCACGTCTTCGATCGAGCAGATGCTCATCGTTGACAGCGTGAACGGAATGCCGAACTGCTTCGCCGCCAGCGCGCCCAGCATCTCGCCATTGGCGTGCTGCATGCCGGTGAGGCCGGTCGGCGCAATCGCCACCGGCATCGCCACGTCCTGCCCGATCATCGTCGTGCGCGTGCTGCGGCCCTCCATGTTCACCGCCACCCGCTGGCGCAGCAGAATTTTCTGGAAATCGCTTTCGTTGGCGCGGTAGGTCTGCTCGGTCCACGAGCCGGAGTCGGCGTAGTCGTAGAACATGCGCGGCACCCGCTTTTTCGCCAACTGGCGCAGGTCTTCGATGGTGGTGATGACGGTCATGGTGTGGGCCTTGAAAGGGAGGTGGCGCGCACGCCTGCTCCCCGCACCTCGATGCGCACCTCGTCCAGCGTGCGGCCCTTGGCGTCGATGAGGCTCACGGTGTGTTTGCCGGGCCAGGGCAGCCACAGCGCCCGGGCGCCGTCTGTGCTGCTGGTGGCGGGCGGCAGTGGCTGGCCGTCGAGGCGCCAGCGGACGTCGGGGCGGTTGGCCTGCAGCAGCAGGCGCTGGTGGGCGGGCGGGATGTCGGGGTCGAGCGCGACGATGGTGCCGGCGGCGGGGGCGACGATGCGGGGCGGCGACTGGGCGTCGGCTTTTGCATCATTTCGGCCGGAAGTCAGCGTGGAATGGCGATTGTTTGCTTCTGATTCAATAGCAAACCGGGTTTGTTCCGTGCCCCTCACGAACCACTCGGTGCGCGGCGCCTCGGTGCCGGGGCCGGCGCCGAAGTCGACCTTGGCGGGCACCACGCCGGGCGGCGGCGGGGGCTCTTTGCTGGGTTTGTGGCGGTGCAGCTCGGCCATCAGCGCGGCCCAGACCGGCGCGGCGCCGCTGGTGCCGCTGACGTCCCACATCGGTTTGCCGTCGCTGTTGCCGACCCACACGCCCACGGTGTAGCGCTGCGACCAGCCGACGGCCCAGTTGTCGCGCATGTCCTTGCTGGTGCCGGTTTTCACGGCCGTCCAGAAGCGGGTGGCGAGCACGCTGTCGGTGCCGAAGGTGCGGGCCCGCGCATACGGGTCGCCGAGGATGTCGCCGACGATCCAGGCGGCGCGTGGGTCGATGGCGGGCTTGGCCGAGGGGGCCTTGGTCGCGGCGACCGGCGCGAGCTGCGTCGGCCCGTAGCGCCCGCCATTGGCCAGCGCGCGGTAGGCGTTGGTGAGCGACAGCAGCGACACCTCGGCGCTGCCGAGTGCGAGGCTGTAGCCGTAGTAGTCGCCGGTTTCCTTCAGCGGCAGGCCGAGTGCCACGAGCTGGCGGTGAAACGCATCGGGCGACACCATGGCCAGCGTGCGCACGGCCGGCACGTTGAGCGAGGCGCCGAGCGCGGTGCGCAGCGAGACCCAGCCCTTGAAGCGGTGGTCGTAGTTCTGCGGGATGTAGAGGCCGCTGGCGGTGGGCAGGTCGGTGGGCGCGTCGTCGAGCAGCGATGCGGCGGTGACACGCTGCTGCGCGATGGCCTGCGCATACAGGAAGGGCTTCAACGTGCTGCCGGGCTGGCGCGGCGCCAGCACGTTGTCGACCTCGGCGCTGGCGCTCAAGGCACCGGAGGAGCCGACCCAGGCCAGCACGTCGCCGCTCGCGTTGTCGAGCACCACGACCGCGCCGTCCTGCACATGGCGGCCGTGCAGCTCGCGCAGCTGCTGTGTGAGAGTGGCGACGGCGAAGCGCTGCAGCGGCGCCGACAGCGTGGAGCGCACGGTGAGCGGCGTGGTGAGCGGCGTGGTGAGCGGCGTGGTGAGCGGCGTGGTGAGCGGCGTGGTGAGC
>CAMFIB010000016.1 GCA_945952465.1 uncultured Pseudomonadota bacterium | reverse complement strand
AGCGGCGTGGTGAGCGGCGTGGTGAGCGGCGTGGTGAGCGGCGTGGTGAGCGGCGCGGTTTTGGCCGCCGGGCCGCGCAGCAACTGGCGTGTGGCGTGCGGCGCCAAGCCGTCGCTGGCGGCGTAATCGCGGCGTTGCAGGGCGCCTTCGGTGAAGAGGGCGAGCGCGTCGCAGTCGGCCTTGTCGTCGGTGAGCTTCAGCACGCCGCAGGCGCGGCGCGACACGGCGGCGGCATTCGCGTTGGGCGAGCGCACCAGCGCGGCGGCCACCGCGGCCTCGCGCGCGTCCAGCCCGTGCGGGGCTTTGCCGAAGAGCGTGCGTGAGAGCGCGTCGATGCCGACGATCTCGCCGCGCAGTGGCACCAGGTTGAGCCAGGCCTCCAGGATCTGGTCTTTGCGCCAGCCGCGCTCCAGCCGCTCGGCGGCCACCGCCTGCCCGAGCTTGGCAACCACGCTGCGGCCGCCGGGCGTGTGGCGCCAGTCCTCGTCGAGCAGGCCGGCGAGCTGCATGGTGATGGTGGAGGCGCCGCGCGTCTTGCTGTTCCACAGGTTGGCCCAGGCCGCGGCCGAGACGGCGCGCCAGTCGATGCCGCTGTGTTCGTAGAAACGCTGGTCTTCTGAGCGCAGCATGGCCTCGCGCAGCGCGGGCGACACGTCGGCCAGCGGCGTCCATTGGCCGCGGCGCAGCGTGGCGTCGGTGCGCACGCGCTGCAGCAACTCGCCGTGGCGGTCCAACACCAGCGTGTCGGACGGCCGCCACGCCGATTTCACCTGGCCGAAGCTGGGCAGCGCGGCCGCAACGGCTGGCCACGCAGCTACCAAAACAATAGCTGAAAATCGAGTAACGGCGCTGACTTTGGGCCTGTTTCTTGTCAATTGTCGACCTTGAAGCGGGAATTGGGCAGCACGCCGTACACCTCGGGCGCGTACATGGCTTCGGCGCGGGTGGGGGGCAGCGCGAAGTCGCCCGCGTTGTTCAGCCGGAAGGTGTATTCCACCTTCACGGTGCCCTTGGGCAGGTACTCGTAGTAGCCGCGCCAGCCTTCGAAGCTGCGCTCCTCGAAGGTGGGCCACACCGCGCCCTCGGGCCGCTTCTCGCTGGCGGTGGCAATCTCCGAATCACGGCCCAGGCCGCCGCCCAGCACGGTGGCGCCGCCGGGCACCGGGTCGCTGATGACGACCCAGGTCATGTCGGCGGTGGCGGTGATCTCCAGAGCCACCCGCACCACGTCGCCCTTGTGCCAGCTGCCCTTCACCGCCTGCTCCACCGGCGTCACGGTCTTCTTCACCTGGTAGCCGGCGCTGAACGGCGTGGTGACCGGCACGGCGGCGAGCGACTGCAACGTGAGCCAGGGCTTGCCCGCGCCCTGGTGCGCCACGGTGAGCTTGTCGGCCGGGTTGCCCTTGGCCCACGGCAGCACCAGGCTGGGCGTGGCGCTCTTGGCCCAGTCGGCGGTGGCGGTGGCCGCCGCGTTGGCGGCAGTGGTCTTGCCGGTCACGGTGGCGGTCTCGAAGCGTTTGGAGAAACGCTCGATGGCCAGGCTGCCCCACAGGTTGGCGGTGGTGGTGCCCCAGGCGCCGCGCTGCTGGCGCGCGAGCAGGCCGGTGGCGAGGCGCCCCATGTCGTCTTTCCAGCCGGGATCGTCCAACACGGCCAGCATCAGCTTGGCGGCGTTGGCGTCGGCGCCGCTCATCAGCCACCACCAGTTGTCGTCGGCCTCGGTGCTGAAGCCCATGCGGGTGCCGTTGAAGGTGAGGCGGGCGCGCAAGATCTGCATCGCCTCTTTCAGCCGCTCGTCGCGCTGGGGCGCGTCGGCCACCCGCTTCAAGATGTCCACCCAATGGATCAGCGCGTCGGTCGGCCATTGGTTGGGCGCCACCGTGATGCTGGCCAGCATGCTGCCCTTGGCCTTGCCGTTGTGCGCCAGCGCCGAGAGGGCGGCCAGCTTGCGCATGTCGAGGTCTTTGCGCGGGCTCCAGAAGCTGCGCGTGATGCGCCCTTCGACGAAGGCGATGAGCCCGCGCTCCATCGCGGCCTTGCTGTCGGCCGGCAGCGTGAAGGTCGGGTCGAGCTGCGAGGCTTCGGCGCTGGCGGCGAGCAGGTAGGCGGTGAGCGTGTCGCTGCCGTGCCGGGCGTCGCCGCCGGTCGGCGGGAAGTAGTAGGCGAGGCCGTCGCCGTCGAGGTAGCTCGGCAGTTGGCCGGCCAGGGTCTGCCAGAGCTTGGCGTCGCGCAGGCCGATGGCCTTGCTGGTCTTCTGCTCCAGGCACGAGTACGGGTACTGAGCGAACCAGTCGCGCACGCCGGGCATGCCGTCGGCCAGCTTGGGCTGCAGGTTCAGCTTGAGGCCGCCGCGCGGCGCGCCGTCGAGTGCGAGCGTGGCGGGCGGTGCCTGCACCGGCAGGCTGAATGTGCCGTCGACCTGCACCAGCGTGGCCTGCTGCACCGTCACCGGCACCGAGGGCACGATGCGCTGGCTGACCTTCAGCCCGTCGCGCGCCGGTGTGCCGCTGGTCACGATTTCGCGCGCCTGGATGTCCCACAGAATGCTCTCGGCCCGCGTGAACGCGAGCTGCGGCGGCGCGGTGACGTTCCACGCCACCTCCGTCGACGCACCTGCCGCCAGGTCCACAGTCTGCGGCTTCACATCCAGCAGCGTCGCGCGCGGCGTGACCTCGACCTTCATCGCCCGCGACGAGGTGTTGCGCAGCGTGATCAACGCGCGGAACTGGTCGTCTTCGCGCACCAGCGGCGGCAGGCCGCTGATGATCTGGAGGTCTTGCGTCGATCTGATCTGGGTCTGCCCGGTGCCGAACAGCCCGGCGCCGGAATCGGCCACCGCGACGATCTTGAAGCTGGTCAGTGCGTCGTTCAGCGGCACCGTCACTTTGGCCTGCCCCTGGGCGTCGAGCTGCACCTTGGGGTTCCACAGCAGCAGCGTGTCGAGCAGTTCGCGCGTCGGCGCGCGGCCGCCGCCACCACCGGCCGCCACCGCCTTGCGGCCATAGTGGCGCCGGCCGATGATTTCCATTTGTGCGGTCGAGGTTTCGACGCCCCAGGCGCGGCGCTGCAGCATCGCTTCGAGCAAATTCCAGCTCGTGTTGGGCGACAGTTCCTCCAGCGCCTGGTCCACCGCCGCCAGAGCCACCTCGGCGTTGGCGGCCGGCTTGCCGTCGGGCAGCGTGGCGCTGACGGTGACCTGCGCCTGGCCGCGCACCGGGTAGCTGTCCTTGTCGGCCTTCACCGCCACCTTGATCTGGTGGCCCGCATGGCCCACGCGGATTTCCGACATGCCCAGCCGGTAGGCCGGCTTGCTCAAATCGACCAGCGCGGTCGGCGCCACGTATTCGCGGCCCTCGTACCAGAACGCCGTCCACCACTCGCGAGGCGCCTTGAAACCCCAGGTGAAGAACGAGTACCACGGCACCTCGCGCAGCCGGCCGCGCAGCGCCAGCACGCTCACGTAGACGTTGGGCGACCAGTTCGGCTGTATGGCCACGTCGAAGCTGGGGTCCTTGCCGTTCAGCTCGACCACCCGCGTCTCGATGATGCCTTCGCGCTCGATCGCCACCAGCGCGGTCGCGAAGCGGAAGGGCATGCGCACCTGGAAGCGCGCCGTTTCGCCCGGCTCATAGGCCTTCTTTTCGGCCAGCACGTCCATGCGGTCGTTGTTGTCGCCGCCGAACCACATCTCGCCGGCCCGCGTGATGTAGATCGAACTGGCGGCCTGGATGGTCTTGCCGGCGCCGTCGGTCGCGGTCACCACCAGCTCGATCTCGCCGGGCTGCTCGATCTGCGCGTTGCACACCAGCACGCCGCGCGCGTCGCTGCTGCCCGAGCAGACGCTGCCCAGGTCTTTCGTCGTGGTCTGGTTGTCGTAGCTGTAGAAGCCGCCGACCAGCCGCTTGCGGCTGCTGTTGACGATGCGCGCAATGGCCCGCACGTCGAGCTTCACGCCGGCCTGCGGCTTGCCGTTCAGGTCGAGCGCGATCGCCTGGAAGGCTGCCTTCTGCTTCACCGAGGTCCAGCTTTCGGCCTTGATGCCGGTCATCACCGCCGCCGGCCACAACACGCTGCTGCCGCGCAGCGTCTGCACCTCGCCGCTGGGGTCGTTGTAGGTGGCCTCGATCAGCAGGTCTTGCGGCTGCGTGGACGCCGGCAGGTTGGGAATGGCGACGCGCGCCGTGCCGTTCTTGTCCAGCGTGGCGGGCAGGCGGTTGGCCACCACCTTCTGGTCCTGGCTGGCGCTGGCTTCTTCCTCCAGCTCCTCGGCCACCGGCGTGCGGTCCTTGCGCGGCGGCGAGAAGTTGTAGTCGTCGTAGTCGCGCAGCACGATGGGCCGCGCCCGCACCAGCGCCGACACCCGCACCGGCAGGTTGGCGGCGGCGCCGCCGGCCACGTAGTTGAGCTGCACGTCGGCCGCCACCTTGCGGGCATCGACCAGCGGGCCCTTGTCGGCGACCGCCACGCGGCCCTGCATCACCGGCAGCCGGAACTCTTCCACGCGGAAGCTGCCGCTCTGCCAGTTGCGGCCGCGGTCGGACTTGCTGTCGCCGTTGCTCAGCGTGATCTCGTAGACGCCGAGCTTGGCGGCCGGCGGAATGGCCCAGGTGCTTTCGGCGCTGAGGCCGCCGGTGGCGGTCTTGCGCCAGACCAGCGGCTGCTGGTAGGCCTGGCCGGTGCCGGTGTGCGTCACCGTCATCGTGCCCGGGCCGTCGGCCGGCGTGGCGAAGCCGGTGCGCGACTCGTTGCGGATGACGTGTTTCATCGACACCGTTTCGCCGGCCCGCAGCAGGTTGCGGTCGAGCACGGTGTGCACCCGCACGTCGGGCAGCACCTCGCGGCTGGTGGGGGCGTTGAAGCGCCACGGCTCGATGCCGCGCTGCCAATCGCTCCAGGCGAACGCGATGTCTTCCACACCGTCGGCGCCGCGGCTGCGGGCACTGACGAACCAGGCGTTGCGGTAGTCCTCGCTGTCACCGTCGGCATTCGTGCCGCCGCAGCGCGGGGCTTCGGGCGACACGTTGCTCAGGTAGACCACGCCGTTCGCGTCGGTGGTGCCGCTGGCCGCCAGCTTGCCCCGGCAGTCCGATACCTGCACCGTGGCGCCTGCCACCGGCTTGCCCTTGTCGAGCGTGGTGACCCAGGCCATCGCGTTGTCGCGGCCCAGCTTGAAATGCACGCCGAGGTTGGTGACCAGCGCCGAGGTGCGCACGTAGAAATTGCGTTGCGCGCCGAACTTCTCGTCGAGCAGCGCGGTGCCCAGCCGCTGCGACTCCACCTCCAGCACATGGAAGCCGGGCGCCAGCGGAATGCCGACCACCTCGAAAGGCCGCGGGTCTTCGGGCTGCGGCTTGGGCAGCTGCATGGCCTTCACGCCGGGCTGGCCCTTCAGCAGCGACACCATGCGCGACTGCACGGAGTCGCGGTCGTTGTCGGCCACGGAGGGCGGCAACGGGTCTTTCACGTCCTTGGCGGCCTGCTTGCGGGCCACGAAGAATTCGTCGTAGCGCTTCACGCGCTGCAGCCACGCGATGATGTCGGCGTCGGTCTTCGGTTGCAGGTCGTTGACCCGGCCGCCTACCTGCAGCGTTTGCGCCGGCAGCACGCCTTCCACCTTGCGCAGCGTGATCGGCAGCAGCGGCGGGGTGTCGGGCTCGGCGAAGCGCTCGACGATGCCGAAGGGCGCGGCGGCGAACTTGGCCAGCGGCGGCATGGCCCCGGTGGCCACCTTCAGCGGAAAGTTGGCGGCGTTGCGCAGCGTGCGGCCAGCGTCGTCGCGCAGGTCCTTGGGCAGTTCGAGCGTGAACTGGGCCTGCTCCGGGAACAGCGGCTTGAAGCGCACGCTGCTGACGAACTTGTCGCTGTCGTTGCCGTCTTCGTCGTCGCCCAGTTCGGGCTTGAAGCTCTGCGCGCCCGACTTCAGCGCAATGGCCTTGGCCGCGCTGCGCGCGACCGGGGCGCTGAACTGCAGCCGCATCGGCCGCAGCGGCAGGCAGGCGGCCTGGGCGTTCTCGCGCTCGCAGGAGAAACTGGCCTCGAAGGGCTCGCGCACCTCGAAGTTGAAGCGCTTTTCCACCTTGTTGGCAATGCCGCTGGGCGTGGCCACGCCGGAGCCGAACACCAGCTGCACCTTGCTGGACGGCGCCAGCGCGCGGTTGCAGGCCAGCGTGGGGTAGCGCAGCGGCTCCCTGGCAGCGGCTTTCTCCAGGCCCTGCTGCTTCAGGATGTCGTCGCGGGTCTTGCCGTCGATGGCCTTCACGGGGATGCGCTCGCCCAGGGTGTCGGCCTTGCACCACACGTTGGCGGCGATGCTGGCGGCGGTGGCCGGGCCGTTCAGTTGCAGGATGAACACCTGCTCTTCGTCGATGCTGCCGTAGGTCGGCCGGATGCGGCTCACGAAAGGCCCGCCGGTCGAGAACTCGAAGCGCGCCGTGCCCTTCAGCGGCTGGCCGGCCACCGACGTGAGCGGCGAGTTGGCCTGCGCCGTGCAGCGCACACCGGGCGGCAGGTCGCGGGTGAACTCGAACACCCATTCCTTCTCGTTGTTCCAGCGGCCGGTGCCCTTGCCGGCTTCGACGTCGGAGCAGGCCACCGTGATCGGGTCGGCCGCGCGGGCGTCGCCGAAACGGATCGCCGCGTCGTCGAACCGGGCCACCACCTGGCGGACCTGGGCGACCTCGCCCTGGGGCGTGAGCCGGGTGATCTGGAAGGCGCTGGCGCCGGAGCTGGCCAGCGTGGCGGAAAGGGCCGTGGCGGCCCATGCGAACGCGCGGGCCAAGCCGCCGCGGTGAAATGTCATCCGTGCCCCCTCAAAGCAGGGCAGAACCATAGCAGGCCGCGCCCGCCCAGGGAAGGGCGTTCGATCAGAAGAGGGAAGAAGACATCAGGCCGGCGTGTGCCCCGCAAGAGGCGCCGGCCGGGAACTCAGGCGCAGGCCTTCTGCGTGCCGCAGCCGCCGTGCGGGTTCAGCGCGGCGGTGCTGGGGTCGGCCAGGGTTTCGTCGGCGGTGTTGAAGTTGACTTCGCGCAGGTACTCGGTGAGGCCGGCGTCCTTGGTCTTGGCGTGGTCGGGAAACCACTGGGCCAGCGCCTGGTTCATGACCGGGATGAAGCTGGTGTCGCCGGCCAGCGCGCGCTTTTCCACCTCGCGCATGGTCTCGAGGATCATCGCGTGGTCCTTGCTGTGGCAATTGCCGTCGTCCATGCCGGTGGCCAGCATCCAGCGGTCTTCCTGGCCGAAATGCTCCACCGTGTGCTCCAGCAGCTTCTGGTAGCGGTCCAGGCGGTTGCTGTCGGTGGCCATGAAGGACGAACGCAGCAGCTTCATGAACTCGCGGTGGGTTTCATCGGTGCGGTCGTCGTGGAGCAGCAGGTCGTCTGACCAGACGGGAATTTGCATGGCGGCGTTCATGCGCATCAGTTTGCCATAGGGGTGCCGCGCATCCCGGCCGGATTTATGGGGTGTTTCCCGCATCCGCTGGGTCGGCACGGCGTCCTGGCGGGCGGGGTTGGCCGCCCCATGCGCCGAAATGGTGCGTTGCACCAAACTCCCGTGGCACATGCCTTGCTCGAACCGTTGTATCCAACGGAGAACAACGGTCATGATTTTTGGGTTCGAACAGGATTTCGAGGGCAGTTTGCGCTGCATTCCGATGGTGGTGCGCTTCAAGCTCGACCACGCCGGCATCAAACTCTCCCTGCGGCAGTGGGCGCATTTCACCACCCCGGACCGCGCCGAACTGGTGCGCCGCCCCTGCGCCACGGAGGCCGAAATCGCCGGTTGGCGCGACCATCTGGTCGGTCTGATCGCCGACAGGGCGGGCGAAACGGCCAAGCTGGTCGCGGTGGACGACGCGCCGGCCTGGCGCCTCGCGGCGCGGGTGCCCGACGACGTGGCAGACAAAGCGCGCTCGGTGGGGCTGGCGCCGCCGGCCGTGTCGCAGTGGGCCGCGCTCAGCCCGCTGCAGCGCTTCACGCTGCTGAAGCTGACCCGCGCCGACCACGAAAACGCCAACTTCGGGCCGGCGATGCGCGAGTTCGGGCTGGCGCCCGAGGCGCGGGTGCTGGCGGCCTGAGCCGGCCCGCCTCAGCCCAGCCGGGCGCGGTGCGCGGCGAGCTGCCGGCGCACCTGCTCCGGCGCGGTGCCGCCCAGCGTGGCGCGGGCGTTCAGCGAGCCCTGCAGGCTCAACACCTCGAACACGTCGGCCTCGATCTGCGGGTGGAAGCGCTGCAGCGTGGCCAGCGGCAGTTCCGACAGGTCCACGCCTTCGCCGATGGCGGTCTTCACCGCATGGGCCACCGTCTCGTGTGCGTCGCGGAAGGGCAGGCCCTTCTTCACCAGGTAGTCGGCCAGGTCGGTGGCGGTGGCGTAGCCCTTTTTGGCGGCGCGTTCCATCGCTTCGGGCTTCACCGTGATGCCGCCCACCATCTCAGCGAAGATGCGCAGCGTGTCTTTCAGGGTGTCCACCGTGTCGAACAGCGGTTCCTTGTCTTCCTGGTTGTCCTTGTTGTAGGCCAGCGGCTGGCCTTTCATCAGCGTGATGAGCGCCATCAGATGGCCGACCACGCGGCCGGTCTTGCCGCGCGCCAGTTCGGGCACGTCGGGGTTCTTCTTCTGCGGCATGATGGACGAGCCGGTGCAGAAGCGGTCGGCGATGTCGATGAAGCCGAAGGCCTGGCTCATCCACAGAATGAGTTCTTCGCTCAGGCGGCTGATGTGCACCATGGCCAGCGAGGCGGCGGCGGTGAACTCGATCGCGAAGTCGCGGTCGCTCACCGCGTCCAGGCTGTTCTGGCACACGCCGTCCATGCCCAGCGTCTTCGCCACGCGCTCGCGGTCCAGCGGGTAGCTGGTGCCGGCCAGCGCGGCGGCGCCCAACGGCAGCCGGTTCACACGCTTGCGCACGTCGGCCATGCGTTCGGCGTCGCGGCTGAACATCTCCACATAGGCCAGCATGTGGTGGCCGAAGCTCACCGGCTGCGCCACCTGCAAATGCGTGAAGCCGGGCAGGATGACGCCGACGTTCTTCTCGGCAAGGGCCACCAGCGCCTTCTGCAGATCGACCAGCAGGCCAGCGATCACATCGATCTCGCCGCGCAGCCACAGCCGCACGTCGGTGGCGACCTGGTCGTTGCGGCTGCGGCCGGTGTGCAGCCGCTTGCCGGCCAGGCCGACGAGTTGCGTCAGCCGAGCCTCGATGTTCAGGTGCACGTCTTCCAGGTCGAGCTGCCAGGTGAAGGCGCCGCTGGCGATTTCACCGCGCACCGTCTCCAGGCCGGTGCGGATCGCGTCGGCGTCTTCCTGCGAGATCACGCCCTGCGCGGCCAGCATCTCGGCGTGGGCCAGGCTGCCGGCAATGTCGGCCTGCCACAGCCGCTTGTCGAAGTCCACGCTGGCGGTGTAGCGCTTCACCAGATCGCTCATCGGCTCCGAGAAAAGCGCGGACCACGCCTGCGATTTGTTGTCGAACTGGTTCTGGGTCATGGGTGGCGGGCGCGGCGGAGCGCGGGGCGAGGGGTTGGCGGGGGCTTGCCGCGCGGTGCCGTTGCCCAATAATCGGGCCTGGACCACCGCTGCGGCTGATGCAGGATTCGCAAATTTTATCGACCTTCCACGAGGCACCGCCGCTGCAGGCCGCACCGGCGGCCGCCGCGCCGGTGTTCGACGCCTGCCACCTGGGCGTGGTGTTGCGCGCGGTGCTGTTCGTCGAGACGGTGGCGGCGGTGGGCGCGCTCTACGGCGCGGCCACGCCGCTGGAGTGGCTGGCCCGGTTGTCGCTGCTGTCGGGCGGGGTGCTGCCTGCCACGTTGAGCTGGCTCATCGTGGCCTGCGCGCTGAAGCTGCCGCTGGCCCGCGCGTCGCGGCCGCTGCAGGCCGGCGCCGGCGTGGCGCTGGGCGCCTTGGCCGGCCTGGGCGCCTGCGCGCTGCTGAATCTGGTGAGCGGCGAGGGCACGATGGCCGGCGACCGGCCGCCCTGGGTGGCCAGCGCGGCCACCGGCGTGCTGCTGGCGGCCGGGCTGGTGGCCGCACTGGTCTGGCGCGCCAAGGGGCAGACGCCGGCCGCCACCACGGCGCGGCTGTCGGAACTGCAGGCGCGCATCCGGCCGCACTTCCTGTTCAACACGCTCAACAGCGCGATCGCGCTGGTGCGGGCTGAGCCGGCCCGGGCCGAGGCGCTGCTGGAAGACCTGAGCGACCTGTTCCGCCACGCATTGGCCGAGCCGGGCGGCGCGGTGACGCTGGCCGAGGAGATCGCGCTGGCCCAGCGTTACCTGGCGATCGAATCGGTGCGCTTCGGTGAGCGGCTGCGGGTGCGCTGGTCGCTCGACGCGTCGGCCGAAGGCGCCCGGCTGCCGCACCTGCTGCTGCAGCCGCTGGTGGAGAACGCGGTGAAACACGGCGTGGAGCCCAGCGCCAGCGGCGCCGACCTGAAGATCGTCACCGAGCGGCGTGGCGGCCGGGTCGTCATCAAGGTCACGAACACGGTGCCGGCCGGGCAGGGCGCGCCGGGCCACGGGCTGGCGCTGGCCAATCTGCGCGACCGGCTGCGGCTGCTGCACGACGTGCAGGCGCAGTTCCAGGCGGCGCTGCGGGGCAGCGTGTTCGTCGCCCGCATCGAGGTGCCGCTCGTCCCGTGACCACCGCGCCGCTGTCCGTGATGGTCGTTGACGACGAGCCGCTGGCCCGCAGCCGGCTGCGGCGCCTGCTGGCCGACTGCACCGCGCCCGCCGCCACGGTGGTGGCCGAGGCCGCCAACGCGGTCGATGCCATGGCGCGGCTGGCCCACACCGAGGTGGACGCGGTGCTGCTCGACATCCAGATGCCGGGCATGGACGGGCTGGCCCTGGCGGCGGCGCTGGCCCAGCGCGCGCGGCCGCCGGCGGTGGTGTTCGTCAGCGCCCACCCGCAGCATGCGCTGCAGGCCTTCGAGGTGGCGGCGGTAGACTACCTGACCAAGCCGGTCCGGCTCGACCGGCTGTGCCAATCGCTACAAAAAATAGAGCGAACAATCGAGAATCGGCGCTGGCCTGAGGCCAAAAATGTTTCAGAAACCCTGCTCATCCAGGACCGCGGGCGCGCCGAGCGGCTGCCGCTGGCGCAGGTGCTGTGCCTGAAGGCCGAACTCAAGTACGTGACGGTGCGCACAGCCGAAAAAGACTACCTGCTCGACGCCTCGCTCAATGAGCTGGAGCAGCGGCACGCCGCGCACTTCCTGCGGGTGCACCGCAATGCGCTGGTGGCCCGCCGGGCCTTGCGCGCGCTCGAAAAAGCCCCCGACAACACCGACGGTGAAGGCGAGGGCTGGGTGGTGCGGTTGAACGGACTCGACGAGGCCTTGCCCGTCTCGCGCCGCCAACTGGCCGCCGTGCGCGACGCCCTGCGTTAGCGAGGGCTGTTGCGCCTTCGGGCGGCCTGGCCGAAACCGGCTTCAGGCGCGAACGATCTGGCCGTTCTGGATCACCACGCGGTCGCCCACCCGCAGGTCGCCCGGGTTCAGCAGCTCGTAGGCGCGGTAGGCGCCGCCCTCCATCTGCACCGACACGCGGTAGACGTCGTGGGCCTGCGCGGCCGCGTTGTTGCGTTCGACGCGGTTGCCGGCCAGCGCGCCGCCGGCGGCGCCGACCACGGTGGCAATGTCCTTGCCGCTGCCGCCGCCAACCTGGTGGCCCACCACGCCGCCCAGCACGCCACCGATGATGGTGCCGGCCACGCCGTTGGTGCGGGGTGCGTCAGTGCGCACGTACTCGATGTTGGCGATGCGCCCGTATTCGGCGTAGTTCACCGGCACCTCCACCGCGCGGGCGACCGGCGGCGGCGGGGCGTTGTAGGTGGGTTGGGAGCCACAGGCGGTCACGGTGCCCAGCAGCACGACGGTGGCGGCAACGGTGGCGATGCGGTTGCGATTGAACATGGTCGTTTCTCCTGAAAGTTCACAAAATGTCAGCGGATGCCGAGGCGGGCCTTGGCGTCGGCGATGCAGGCGTCCTTGGCGTTGCCGGCCAGCGCGTCGCAGCGTTCCTTGGCCACGCTGAATTCGGCGGCCAGTTTGTCGCCGGTGGCGGTTTTCTCGGCCGCGGCCAGGCGGTCGCCGCGCAGCATCGCGGTCTCCAGGTCGGTCCGGGCAACCTTGGCGTCGGCGATCGCGGTCACATGGGCTGCCTTGGCCTCCTTCTGGCAGACGTCCTTGGCGTTGCCCGCCCGGTCGTCGCACTTTTCCTTGGCGATCTCGTACTGCGCGTCGGCACGCGCTTCACGGATTTCGTAGGCGTGGTTCACGCTGGGCTTGTAGCGGTATTCCAGCTCGGCCTTGGCCACCTTCTCGATGCCTTCGGCCTCGGCCTTGCAGATGTCCTTGGTGTTGCCTGACAGGCCGGCGCATTTCTGCTTGTTGGCCTTGTATTCGGCGTCGATGCGGTCTTCGCCGGCCTTGTATTCCGCCTTGCTGATCGGTGTGGGGTCGGCGGCCATCGCGTGGTGGCCGGCGAATGCCGCGCCCAGCGCAACGGCGAGAACAGCGAGTGGGTGCTTCATGCGGGCTCCTTCAACAGGGTTTTGTGTGTGGCGCACCCTGAAAAGCCGGTACGCCGTCCTGTCACAAACTGTAGATCGCGGCCCCCGCCGGCGGGGTAGGAAAGCGCGGCCGTGCGCCGTAGGTAGAGGCCTACCGGCGGTCCCGGCCGGCGCCGCGCCGCGACAGGTCCGCGTGCTAGCATCCCCGCACTTTTCCGCTGCCCGCCGGGCCCCGTCTCGTGACCGCCGAATCCCCTTCTTCCGCCCTCGTCATCGCCACCCGTGAAAGCCGCCTCGCGCTGTGGCAGGCCGAACACGTCAAGTCCCTGCTGCAGTCCAGAGGCCATGCGGTCAGCCTGCTCGGCATGACCACGCAGGGCGACCAGATCCTCGACCGCTCGCTCAGCAAGGTGGGTGGCAAGGGCCTGTTCGTGAAAGAGCTGGAAGTCGCCCTTGAAGAAGGCCGCGCCGACATCGCCGTGCATTCGCTGAAAGACGTGCCGATGGAGCTGCCCGACGGCTTCGTGCTCGGCTGCGTGATGGAGCGCGAAGACCCGCGCGACGCCTTCGTCAGCAACCGGTACGCGTCGCTGGCGGAACTGCCGCAGGGTGCCACGGTCGGCACCTCCAGCCTGCGCCGCGTCGTGCTGCTGCGCGCGTTGCGGCCCGACCTGCAGATCGCGCCGCTGCGCGGCAACCTCGACACCCGGCTGCGCAAGCTCGACGAAGGCCAATTCGACGCCATCGTGCTGGCCGCCGCCGGGCTGGTGCGGCTGGGGCTGGAAAGCCGCATCCGCCAGCGCTTCGAGACCACCGAAATGCTGCCCGCCGCCGGTCAGGGCGCGCTCGGCATCGAATGGCGCGGCGACCGCCGCGGCCTGGCCGACGCGCTCGCGCCCTTCGCCCACCAGCCCACCTGGCTGGCCGTGGCCGCCGAGCGCGCGGTGAGCCGGGCCATGGGCGGCAGTTGCTCCATGCCGCTGGCCGCCCACGCGCAGTGGCGCGGCGACGCGCTGCTGCTGCAGGGCGCCTGGGGCGACCCCGACGGCGCGCCGGTGCTGCTGCGCGCCGAAGACAGCGCCGCCGTCACCACGCTGGAACAGGCCGCCGCGCTCGGCGACCGGGTGGCCGGCCGGCTGCGCGCCGCGGGCGCCCACTGACACCGCCCACCGCCGCCATGCGCGTCATCGTCACCCGGCCCGCCGCCGATGCCGCGCGCTGGTGCGAGGCGCTGGCCGCCCGGGGCCTGGATGCCGTCGCGCTGCCGCTGATCGAGATCGCGCCGGTGTCCACCGACCGGGCCCGCGCCGCGCTGGCCGGCGCCTGGCAACGCATTGGCCAATTCCGGGCGGCGATGTTCGTCAGCAGCAATGCCGTCACCGCCTTCTTCGCTGAAAAGCCGCCCGGCGCCGACCTGCCGGCGTGCTGCTGGGCCCCCGGCCCCGGCACCGCGCGTGCGCTGGCCGAAGCGGGCGTGCCGGCCGAGCGCATCGTGTCGCCTTCGGGCGACGCGGCGCAGTTCGATTCCGAAGCGCTGTGGGCCGCCGTGCAGCCGCAGGTCGCCACCGATGGGCCGGGTATCTTGCTGGTGCGCGGCGCCGACGGCAACGGCCAGGGCGCCGGCCGCGAGTGGCTGGCCCGCCAGCTCGCCGCGCAAGGCGTGCCGCTGGCCTGGGTCGAGGCCTATGAGCGCCGGGCGCCGCGCTTCGATGCCGCGCAACGGGCCCTCGCCGGCGCTGCCGCCACCGACGGCGCGGTCTGGTTGTTCAGCAGCTCCGAGGCCATCCAGCACCTGCTGCAGGCTGGTGTGGCGGCCGACTGGTCGCGGGCCCGCGCAGTGGCCACCCACCCGCGCATCGCCGAGGCCGCGCACGCCGCCGGATTCGGTGTTGTAAGCATGTCACGGCCGACCGTGGACGACGTGGTGCGGTCGATAGAATCCCAGCGATGACTGTGATGCCTCCAGACGACGGCCGCGCCGGTCCCGCCGGCGCCGCGCCCCCCGATCTCCAGGCTCGCCCGCCCGCTGCCGCCGCGTTTGCGGTGCCGCGCTGGGCCGCGCTGCTGTTCGTGGCGCTGGCGCTCGCCGCCGCCGCCGCCAGCGGCCTGCTGTGGCAGAAGCTGTCCACCATCCAGGAAGAACTCGCCAAACGCAGCGCCGACAGCGGCAGCCAGGCCGTCGAAGCCAAGACGGTGGCCAAGGGCGCACAAGACCTGGCCCGCGAGACCGCCGCCAAGCTGGCCGTCTCGGAAGCCCGCCTCAGCGAGGTCGCGCTGCAGCGCTCCCAGCTCGAGGAATTGATGCAGAGCCTCTCGCGCTCGCGCGACGAAACGCTGGTGGTCGACATCGAATCCGCCATCCGCATGGCGCAGCAGCAGGCCCAGCTCACCGGCAGCGTCGAGCCGCTGCTGACCGCGCTGAAGACCGCCGACCAGCGGGTGCTGCGCGCCGCCCAGCCGCGCCTCACGCCGCTGCAACGCGCGCTTGGCCGCGACCTGGAGCGCGTCAAGTCCGCCACGGTGGCCGACCTGCCGGCCCTGCTGATCAAGCTCGACGACCTCACCCGCCTGGTCGACGAGGTGCCGCTGGTCAATGCCGTGGCCACCCCCGTCGTGGCCGGCCCGCCCAAGGGCGGCGCCAGCGCGCCGGCCGAGGCCTGGTGGCAGCATGCGCTGCGCGTGGCCGGCAGCGAGGCCCGCGCGCTGGTGCGCGTGACCCGCGTCGAGCAGCCCGAGGCCGGCCTGATCGCGCCCGACCAGGGTTTCTTCCTGCGCGAGAACCTCAAGCTCAAGCTGCTGAACGCCCGCCTGGGCCTGCTGGCCCGCCAGATCGACCCCGCGCAGAACGACCTCACGGCGGTCGAGGCCTCGGTGCGCAAGTATTTCGATCCCGGCTCGCGCAAGACGCAGGCCGCCCTGGTCACGCTGCAGCAGGTGCAGGCCCAGATGAAGAACACCGCCCTGCCGCGGGTGGACGAGACGCTGGCCGCGCTCGCCACCGCCGCGGCGGGCCGCTGAGGGTCTACCTATGCGCGCGGCCCTGTGGTTGCTTGCGCTGTTCGGCATCGCCGCCGCCATCGCGCTGTTCGCCGGCAACAACCAGAGCACGGTCACCGTCTACTGGCCGCCGTGGCGCGTCGACTTCTCGCTGAACCTGGTGCTGCTGTTGCTGCTCGGCGCCTTCGTCGTGCTGCACACCGCCTCGCGCGGGCTGGCCGCCCTGTTCGACCTGCCGCAACAGGCGCGGCGCTGGCGCACCCAGCAGAAGGAGCGCGCCATGAACACCGCGCTGCTGGAGAGCCTGTCGCACCTGCTGTCGGGCCGCTTCATCCGGGCCCGCAAGCTGGCCCAGGCGGCGCTGGATCAGGCCGACGCGCTGGCCGGCGTCATGGGCGCGCCCGATACCGACCAGCTCCGCGCGCTGGCCCATCTGCTGGCCGCCGAGAGCGCCCAGTCGCTGCAAGACCCCGCCGCCCGCGACGTGCACCTGGAGCAGGCGCAGGCTTTGGGCGACACCCGCATTTCCCAGGAAACGCGCGAGGCCATCCTGCTGTCGGCCGCCCGCTGGTCGCTGCTGCAGCGCGACGCCGCCGGTGCCCTCGACTGGCTCGACAAGCTGCCGCAGGGCGCGCAACGCCGCACGCTGGCGCTGCGCACCAAGCTCAAGGCCGCCCGGCTGGCGCGCCGCACCCGGCCTGCGCTGGAAACCGCGCGGCTGCTGGCCAAGCACCGCGCCTTCTCGCCCGGCGCGGCGCAGAGCATCGTGCGCGGCCTCGCCATCGACCTGCTGAACGGCGCCTTCGACGTCTCGCAGTTGCAGGAAGCCTGGGGCCGGCTGGAATCGGCCGAACGGCTGATGCCCGAGGTCGCCTTCCGCGCGTCGGCCCGGCTCATTGCGCTGGGGGGTGACGCCGCGCAGGCCCGCCAGTGGCTGCTGCCGGTCTGGGAGCGGCTGTTCGTCACGGGCGACGACGACGCCACCGACGGCCAGCGCATCCAGCTCATCCGCGCGCTGGAGGCCGGCTTTGCCGCCTCCGACGACGTGCTCGACGCCGCCTGGCTGGCCCGCATCGAGGCGGCGCTGCTGCGCAGCCCGCGCGACCCGGGCCTGCTCTACCTGGCCGGCAACGCCTGCCTGCAGCAGCAGCTCTGGGGGAAGGCCCAGCAACTGCTCACCCAGGCCGTCGCCGCGCTTGACGACGCCGACCTGCTGCGCAGCGCCTGGAAATCGCTGGCCCGGCTGGCCGAGCAGCGCGGCGACCAGAAGGCCGCCGAAACGGCCTGGCGCAAGGCCGCTGGCGCCGACTGAAACGGGAACCCAGCCCGCCACCTGCATCCGCCATCCGCACCCGCGACCCGCGACCCGCCGTTGGTTGGTTGCCTGCCGTTCGCGCAGCCAAAAAAAAGCGCCCCGAGGGGCGCTTTTTCGTGGGCCGTTGCCGGATCAGGCGGCCGGGCGGTCGTTGCCGGTGGCCGGTGTCTCGAACGGCAGCGTCAGGTCGCGCAGGTCGCGGCGGGTTTCCACCAGCACCAGCGGGCCTTCGTCCAGCACCACCGCCGGCGGGCGTTCACGCGGCACATGCACCGGCGCCGGCTCGGCGGCGATCGCGGCTTGCGCGGCGGACACCTTGTCGGCGTTGGAATTGACCCATTCCAGGCCGCTGTTGGCGGCGAGCTGCTGCAGGTCGCCCAGCGGCAGTTCGAAGCGGGTGGGCGGTGCGATCGGCTGCGTGGCCAGGGCCTGCGGCGTCACGGTCTCGACCGCCAGCACGTCGGCCGGCGGCGTGGCCTGCACGGTGGCCGGTGCTGCCGTTTCGGTGCGGGCGACGGCGCTTTCGGCCGCTGCGGCGATGTGGGCTGCAGCCGGTTCCGGTGCGTCTGCCGTGGCAGCGGCGTGCGCCGGGGCTTGCTCGGCACGGGCGGCGTCGTCGCCACGTGCACCTTCGCGGCGCTCGCGGCCGTAGCGGTCACGGCTGCGGCGTTCGCGCGGCGCGCCTTCGCGGGTGTGGGCCTCGGCCGGCTGCTCGGCCGTGATGGCCGGTGCGGCCACCGCGTCCGCCGGAGCGGCCGTGTCGGCCGCCGGGGCCTGGGCCGAAACGTCCGGCTGGGCCAGCAGGTCTTGCTGTGCCGGTGCGGTGCCGTCGGCCGGACGTTCGCGGCGTTCGCCGCGCGGCGGGCGCGGTTCACGGGGCTGGCCGTCGGCGGCGACGCCTTCGATGGCTTCGCGCTCGGTGCGCTCGCCACGCTCGGCGCCGTCGCCCCCACGGCCACGCCCGCGGCCGCCGCGGCGGCTGCGGCCGCCTTCGCGGGGCTCACGCGGCTCGCGGGCCGTATTTTCAGCATCAAATGGGGTGCCAGTCAGCGCCAATGCTTCATTGTTTGCTGCGTTTTCAGGAGCAACCGGCTTCTCGGCCTGGCGTGCTTCGGTGTCGCGCGGGCTGCCGTCGCGGTTGCGGCGGTTGTCGCGGCCCTCGCCGCGTTCTGCGCGCTCGCCGCCACGGTCGATGCGCTCGCCCCGTTCGTTGCGTTCGATGCGCTCGCCGCGTTCCGCACGGGCTTCGCCGCCACGTTCCGGGCGGTCGCCGCGCGGCGGGCGTTCACCGCCGCCTTCGTTGCGGTTGCCGCCGCGGTTGCCGCCATCGGCGCGCGGGCCACGGTCGCCGCCTCGGCCACCCCGGCCGCGCCGGTTGTCGCGCTCACCGCGCTCGCCGCGCGGTTGGGCGCCGTCTTTTCTGGCGGTGGTGTCGGCCGCTGGGGGGGCGGCCGGCGCGGGCGCCGCCTTCAGACCGAACAGGCCTTTCAGCCAGCTCACGAAGCCGCCGTCGGC
>CAMFIB010000015.1 GCA_945952465.1 uncultured Pseudomonadota bacterium | reverse complement strand
GGGAAACCGAGGTGTGGGTGGCCGATGCGCCCTCGCACCTGATCCACTTCAACGGCGAGCGGTTCCTTGGCCCCTATCCCGGATAACGAGCGCGAGCGGCGCAAGCCGCTTGCATTCTTTCCGTGTAATCGTAAAATCGTAATTCCGTAAATACGGAAAAGGAGCCAATCGTGATCGTTGGTCTGTTGAACCAGAAAGGCGGTGTCGGAAAAACGACGCTGGCCGTGAACCTCGCCGCCAGCCTCACGCGGGACGGCTCCCGCGTCTTGCTGATCGACGCCGACCCCCAAGGCAGCGCCTTGGATTGGGCCGCCGCTCGCGATGGCGAACCGCTGTTCTCCGTGGTCGGGTTTCCTCGGCCGACCGTCCACAAGGACATTGCCCAGCTCGGGCAGGGGTACGAACACATCGTGATCGACGGCCCGCCGCGTGTGACCGACCTCGCCCGCTCGGCGATCATGGCTGCGGACGTGGTGCTGATCCCGGTCCAGCCTTCGCCCTACGACATATGGGCCGCCGATGAAGTCGTGAAGCTGATCGAGGAGGCCCGCGTCTACAAGGACGCACTGAAAGCCGCATTTGTGGTGAATCGTAAAATCGTAAATACGGCAATTGGCCGCGACGTGGGCGAAGCCCTCGCCGCCTATCCGGTCCCGGCGCTGGCGGCATCCGTCACGCAGCGCGTCGTATTCGCCGAAGCCGTCGCACGAGGGCAGGCCGTCCATGAAATCGACGCCGAGGGACCGGCGGCGGCCGAGATCGAGGCCGTGCGCAAGGAGCTGATGGAGTTCGCACGATGAGCGGGAAGAAAATCCAGATCGGCGGCAAACCGACCGCCAGCAGGGCAGCGGCGGGCAACGCCGACGAGTGGGTATCCAATCGTGCCGCCCCGGCCGAGGCACCAGCCGCCCCGGCCGAGAAGATGAAGCGGCTGACCATCGACGTGACCGAAAGCATGCACCGAGAGTTCAAGCGCAAGTGCGCCGACAAGGGCGTGAAGATCGCGGACGTGGCGCGCGAGCTGATAGGGGAATGGGTGCGTAAATCGTAAAATCGTATTTCTGTATTTGCGGCGTTGCGATTTTGCGATTTTCTCCAACGATGGACTATAGTCCGTGTCGTATTGCAATTTTCGTCTTTGCTAGACACGGCGGGCAAGGTGAGGCATGATTCAGGACGTGGATTCGATGGGTGTCATTGGGCCGATGGCCCTGAAAGACCTGCTGGCGACCAATGACATCAAGGGCGCGTCGATTCGCTTCGCACCGAAGGGCCTGATCGTGGTCCTGAAAGTCGGGGAGAACGAGCGCGTGATGGGATTGTTTCGCGGTGGCGTTCGCTACTTCCAGTCGATGGACGGAGCAGCGGCGGCACTACGGCAAAACGGCTTGTTGCAGTTCGACGTGGACGCAACGGGCTGGACGCCCCGCAGGACGGTCCTGCGAGGGCAGAAGAAGGAGCAGGACGAGGAATAGCGGTCTGGATGCGGGTGGCACCGTAGCCGGGCCAGAAAAAGCAAAAGCCAGCGGTGGCACGCTGGCTTTGCAGGTTTGGTTCCGGAAGGTGACAACCAGAACGCTCTCTAATCTAGGGCTGATTCTACGCTGTCACTTTCCGGGACGCAAGGGCGTTCGTGCGCGTTTTTCGTGCGCGGGCGCGACCCGGAGGGCAGGTGAATACAGGATCGGCGGCGCAGCTCGCGCTATTTGACCCCGACGACGAGGCAAGGTCGTACCACGACGCGGCCAGATGGGGCTATTTCTCGCTGCTGGTAGGGCAGGGGAGCAACCGGAAGCAGGACAGCTACAAGCTGGCCGTGATGCCTGCCGTGCTTGGCATGGTGGACCCGACGCGCGACACATGGCTTTCACAGGCCGAGTTCACCGTGCCGAACCGGCGCGTGGTGAACCTGCTACGCATCGGCCTGTTGTTCGCCGACCTCGACACCTATCGCTTGCCGTGGGCGGCCAATAGGACGCCGGAACAGCTCGCGGCGGCCGTGCTGCACCATTGCGCCGAGGAAGGGCTGCCGCCGCCGTCCCTGCTCATCTACAGCGGCCGCGGCATCCAAGCGAAATGGCTGCTGGACGGCACGATTCCGCGGCAGGCGCTGCCCCGCTGGAACGCTTGCCAGCGGTACTTGATCGACCGCCTCGCGCCGCTGGGGGCCGATCCGGTCGCCAAGGACGCATCGCGCGTGCTGCGACTCGTCAACACCGTGAACACGAAGTCGGGCAACGTGTGCCGCGTGGTCCACGTGGAACCCGGCGTGGACGGCGAGCCGGTGCGCTACGGCTTCGAGTTCATGGCCGAGGCCCTGCTGCCCGTCGCTCGCTGGGACATTGAGCAGCAGCGGCGCGATCGGGCCGAGCGACGGCAGATCAAGCTCCTGCCGGGCGGCAAGTCGGACAACTTGCGCGGCTTCTCCGGCCGTCAGCTCGCATGGGACCGTCTGGAGGATCTTCGGAAGCTCGCCGAGCTGCGCGGTGGCGTCAGGGAAGGGGAGCGGATGCAGCACCTGTTCTGGCGCTTGAATTTCCTGCTGCTATCTGGCGCGACGAATAGCAGCCTCATGTACCACGAGGCAGCCGCGCTCGCCGGCGAGTTGGACCCGTCATGGGGCTACCGATCCAAGGAGCTGATGACGCTCTACAGCAAAGCCAAAGCCTACGAGGCGGGCGAGAAAGTGACGCTGGGCGGCAAGGAGTTCGCGCCGCTCTACACACCGAAAAACGACACGTTGATTTCCCTGTTCAGGATCACCGACGACGAGCAGCGGCAGCTTCGCACGCTTATCAGCGCCGGAATGGCCGCAGAGCGCCACAGGACGCGCGAGAAGGCCCGCAGGCGGGCCGCTGGAGCGGTTGACCGGGAAACCTACCTAGAAGCCGCGCAGGAGCGTCGCAGAGCCGCGCAAGCCCTTCGGGCCGAGGGATTGAGTGTCAGGGTCATTGCGGAGCGTCTAGGCGCGTCCGTGGGCGCTGTCGCGGGCTATCTGAAGGCTACCGACAGCGTTCAGGGTCCGTGCGTATTACAGGGGCGAGAGGCTATCGCGGATGGGTGTTCAAAGTCCGTGCGTATTACTAATGGCGTAGCCTCCGCGCTGGGGGGTGCGGGGTGATGACGGTTCTAGTCTCTGGCGCGGCTGTCCCGCCGCTGGCGGGGAGTAGCCCCCCGCGTTCATCTAACGCGAGTAGCCCGCAAGCCTTGTGCGTCAACGCGAAGCGTTGTCCACATGGCGCGCAGGCCGCGAAGCGGCCGGAGAGGGGCGGGGGTTCGGGGGAGGGGAGCCTGTGAGCCGCGCCCGTCGATCTTTCTCACCCGCGCTCCTGGCCCGGCTGCGCGACATGCCGGTGTCCGATACGCTGGACCTGTTGGGGGTGTACTGGAAGCGCGACCCGGATTTCAGGCCGATGAAGGACAAGGCGACTGTCCGCCTGAATGTCTCCATCGGCGGCGGTGGCGTCGAACTGCTTGCAACGGGGCCGAAGTGGTACGACACGCGGGCCGAGAAAGGCGGCGGCGGGGCCATCGACTTGACGATGCACCTGCTGCGGTTGGACTTCGTTTCGGCCGTCAAACGCCTTGAGGGCTTGCAGTGACCGACGAGAACACCGCCGAGCTGGACGCGCTGCGGGCGCGTATCACCGAGGATGGCCGCTGGTGGCGTGCTGTGATCGGGTTTGCCTCGCTGATACGCGAACGACTTGTCACGCCGGGGCTTTCACGCCGGGAATACGCCGATGATTTCGCGTTCCTGCGCATCGAGCTTGCCGAGGCCATGACGGGCGGCGCGGCGCTGATCGAATACGGCGTGCGCGGTGGCCGAGACAGTCACACAGTCGGGGTTGTGACCGGGCGATGGACCGGCACCGGCTTGGAGGACGTGCGGGCGTGGAATGAGGGGCTGCCGTGCGAGCTGGCCGAGGCGTGGCGCTGGATCGAGGGTTGCGGGCTGGACGCGATGCCCGAGCTGCGCGCTGCGCAGCGTGCCCGCTGGACGGCGCATTAAATCGTGAAATCGTAATTCCGTAAATACGATTTTACGGAATTACTCAATGGATCGCACGGCGTCGCCACGCACAGCCCGTTCCCGTGCGGCCCCGGTTTCTTGTCGGACGTGCGCGAGGCGTTGACTGGTCAGCACCGCAAGCAGGGCTTCGACGCGCTGTTTCTTGCGGTAGATGGCTTCCGACAGGTGATTAGAAACGCCCTGCGCACGCACGAAGTCCACATAGAGCGCGCGGCTGGTGACGCGCGTCAGCTCGTTGTTCCAGTCCGCCGACTGGAACCGGCGGGCCGCTTCGGTCGCCAGCATTTCGTTCACCGACAGGGTTTCATATGCGCCAAGCGGCGGGCCGGGCAGAGCACCGTAGCCGTCCGTATCCGATAGGAAATCTTCGATGGGCTGCCCGGCCTGCTGGGCGAGCAGGAGCTGCATGTTTCCGGCCGCAGCTTCGGCCGGGGCAATCGCGCCGTCCGGCGGCGAACCGCCCGGCGGCACGTTTCCGAACACGATTTGATGCTGTTCCTTCGTGTCGGCGCCGAGGATCGCGTCAAGGCTCTTGTCCTTGAACGGGTATGCCTTGCAGAAGAAGGGCGCGGGATCGGTCTTGTAGCCGACGCCGACCGCTTGCGGGCGCGCATTGCCCGTGAAGTCGCGGGGAAGCTGGCCGGGGTTCACCGACCGTAGGCGGCTGGCGTGCTGGCTGAAATTCGCTATCCGCTGCTGCCCGGCATTCGGCACCGCATAGATGAAGTGCAGATGGGGCGCGTAGGAGGCATATGCCGCGCTGCCGGTGGACTTCGCGGACGTGCCACCCGCGAGGCCGATCATCTGCCCGGCCTTCACTTCCTTGCCGACTTCCGTACCGGGGCCGAACGACGACAGGTGATAGTAGGTCATCGTTTGCCCGTTCGGGCGGCGGATCACCAGCACATTGCCCGCACCGCGCCACGTGTCGCGCGTCGCCACCACGCCATCGGCACCGGCATAGAGTGGCGAGCCGAGCGGCGCGCGGAAGTCGAAGCCGTCATGCGTGCGGCCCTTGCGGAAGTCGGCATTGATGCCAAACCGTTCCGTGACCAACTCGTGGTCCGTCACGTCCACCATGCACGACTGCGCCCATGCGGGCACGGCGGCCGAGGCGACGGCAAGCAGCGGCGTCAGGAGAGCGGCCTTCGCATTCACAGGGCACCCCGGAAGCTCATCATGCAGAAGCCGAGCACTTCATTGTCTTCCGCGTTGGGATCGTCGGGATGCGTCACGTTCAGCTCGTTTTTCCCGTCGAGCATCGAGCGACGAAAGCCTGCGCCGAACTCGTCGTCCCATGCTTTCAGCCCGGCGGCCGTAACCAGCTTGCCGTGCCCGGATCGGTCGAGAACGAACGTCACCTGCAAGAACTTATCGTTCTTGGAAATGTGGTCGATGCGCTTCACCGGCACGCCGTAGGCGGCGACGTTCGACACTGGCACCGATTGGCCGGTGACAGGGATTTCCGCGCGTTCCAGCGCCGAAAGCGCCTTGTCGGCGGGCAGCGTGCATTCCAGCACGTCCGACAGGCTGGCAGGTTCGGACGCCATTGCGGCCGCAGGCGCGGCCAGCAGGACCACGAACAGGGCAGGGGGGATGATCTTCATGCGCGCATCTCACAGAGGATGGGAGCAGCGGGGCCGCCGTGCTGGCGGATCGCGGCCGGGGACATGGCCTGTAGGCCGTTGCGGTCATCGAGCAGCAGCCGCACGAACGCGGGGCCGATGGGTTCCATCCGCGCGGCGTCGATGAACCGCTGCGCGTCGGCCGCTCGGATGACGTAGTACAGGTGCAGCGCCCCAGCCTCGCGCGTGGCTTCGAGCTGCGCGGCTGGGATGCCGTAGACCGTGACGCCGGGCTGCACGGCAGGGCCATCGACCGTCACGCCGTAGCGTGCAAGCACGCTTTCTGCCTTTGACGCAGGCAAGCGGCATTCCAGCGCGTCGGCCAGTGTCGGTTCCGCCGCCTGCGCGCCAGTGGCGAGCGCGAGCAGGGCGAGGGGCAGCGCCAGCACGCGGGCGACGCCGCGCTTGAGCCGGGCCGACAGGCGGCAACGGAGGCGCAGCACGTCATCAGCGACCGCACGCAGCACGGCCAGCACATCGGCGGGAACGGGTTGCAGCGTGTACGGCATGACAAGCTCCTTGCGCCCGAGGCGCGGCAGTCAGGGGGAATAGTCGTCGTCTGGCGTCGAGCGGGCATTCAGCCGCTGCGCGAGCTTTGGGAAGAAGCTGGCGACTTCCGAATCCCGCGCCTTTGCCGTTTCATCGTTGTGCGGTTCGGTGCGCAGCACGCCGTTCGTCAGATACCTGTCGCACAGTTCGTTGTAGCGGTGGATCGCATCCACCTGCATACCCGCCGGGGCGCTTTCGATGATCGCCTGCATCGTGCGCGATATGACCGCGAACGCATTGGCCGCGTATTGGAGATCGAGGCGGTCGCGAGCGAGCGCGTCGCGTTCCCGCTGCAATGCTTCAAAGCGCGGTGTCACTTCGCGCATCGCATCGTTCCAACCCTCGCTGTAGCCGTGTTCCTGTCCCGAGGCGAAGCCTTCTTGTCGCCCGACAGCAAGGCCGGTGTATTGCCCGCGCAGCTCGTGCAGGTATGCGGGATCGCTCATGACTTACTCCTTCCGGGGCCTGCGCCCTGCGGGCCTTGGTTTAAAACAATCGGATCGCGGCCGCCGCCGCCTTTGCCGGGACCGGCAGGGCCGATTCCGGCCTCGCCTTGGCCGCGACTGCTGGGCGGACTGGACGGATTCGGCAAGCGCGGCGCGACGCCTTGCCCGCCGCCGCTGATTGGCGGGCCGCCCTGCGGCTGACCACCCGAACCACCACCGGCACCGTCGCCACGTGGGCCGCTGCCCGGCGGCAGGCCACGCTTGCCCGGCCCGGAGAGACGCCGGGCGGCACCGCCTGCGACCGGCAGCGCGGCCATCGCGCGGGTCTGCAACATGCCCGAGCGCATTTCGCCGATGCCCGAGGTTTCGCCGAGGTCGGCGACGCCGCCGCCGATCCACTGCAATACCTTGTCCGGCAGCACCTGCGGCAAGCCGAAGCACATGTACAGGATCGGCAGCAGCGTGACGCCGAACAGCAGCAGCCACCAAAAGAACGAGCCGAACTCGGCAATCGCGCCCACGGTGCCCGTCGAGGTGACGACCGCGCCGCGCATGGCGAAGAAGCCTTGCGCCACGAAGTCAATCAGCGGGTCCGACACCAGCACGCCCGCGAACAGGCCGACCACGGCCAGCGCAGGCCGGATGAACAGCGACATGAGCAGCAGATAGCCTTGCCGCTGGCTGCCGATGAACGTCCGGTCCGGCGTCATGTGCATGACGGCCCACAGCGGGGCGGCCAGCATCGTTTGTAGCACCGAAAGCACCCAGCCGACGAACACGATCATGAAAAGCCCGTAGGGCAGAGCGGGCAGGAACACGCCGAAGTAGAAGGCGAGGGCTTCCAGATACGTGACCATCTTCGCGATGACCGGCACGGGAACCGCCATCACCCAATCCCAGATCGGGTTCACGATCTTGTCGAGGTCAAGGCCCGTGCCGACGCCCTTCACCGAAGACAGCACGCCCGCGCCGACTCGCAGGACCGCGACGGCGGTTTTCAGCGTCGTGTCCATCGCTCGCGCGGCGTTGAGCGTCACCGTGAAGTAGTCGCCGAGGCACTTCATCCGGTTGAGGCTTCCGCCGATCTCGCCCGCCGTGCCGCAAAAGCTGCTGGTGCCGTCGCTGCCGTCGCCAGCAATCGCAATATCGACGGCCTTGTGCATCGCGTTGTTGACCCACGAGGACATTTTCGCGTCCATGTCGGTCTTCATCTGGCCGATGTTGACCGCGCCCTGCGGGTCGGAGGGGATCGCCGATGCCACGTCTTCCGGCTGCACTTCGGCGGTCGTGTAGTCGTTGTGCGTCTCCGACTTGCGGGTGATGTCGCGAGCGAGCGCCACGCTTGAAATGAACTCCCGCGATGCCGCGTCGCTCGGAAGCCCGGTCAACACAGGTTCGCCGACGCTGCCCGGCGGCTCAGAGAAGATCGTGGAGAGCTGGAACCGGACCTGCCCGACGCGCTGGAACCAGCCCCCGGCGTTCGCCCATCCCTCGTTCGTCAAGCTGGTGAGAAAGGCGTTCAGGCCGACATTCAGCGTTGCGTTCGCGCCGCTCGACAGGCCGGAGAGATCGGAGACGATTTGCGCCTCGTACTGGCCGACGATTTCATTGAACCGCGCGGAGTTCACCGTGTCCCACGTCGCTTCCGACACGCTGCGCGGCCACGTGTTCACCCACTGATCGAGGTCATTCATCATCTGAACGACCGCCCGTTTTTTCACTTCGGAAACCTGTTGGCGGACTTGCTCGGTTGCCTGCGCCGTGGCGTCATCGACCGCCTGCGAGTGGTACTCGGCGACCTTCACGGTGCCGCAGATCGGCGCACCGCCCGCGAGGTTTGTACTGCGGTTGCGGTCTTTCAGCTCGAACACGTATTCATGACGGCCGCCCTGATTGATGATCGCGTCCGCCGTGGTGTTGGCTTGCACCTGCGGGCTGTAGCCGGTGTTCGGGTCGGCATACAGGAGATTGGCCGAACGGGCGCAGTAGCTCGCGGCGGTGTACTGCCGGGCGAACTCGCGCAGGCCCGTGTAGCTGCCGGGCGCGTTCGTGGCTCCCACGATGCCGGAAGGGTCGAGGATGCCGAACTCGACGCCCTTGGTGTAGATCGTGTTCGCAAGGCCCGCGCCCCACAGGGCCAGCATCATCGCGAATAGCTGGATGAAGCTAAAGCCGCTTGCGGTCGGCAGCAGGGACGCCCCGCCCGCCACGATGCGAACGGGCGTCCAGAGGGACGACCAGTTGCGCCCCATCGACTCGCCATCGTTGGCGGTATTGATGACACCGACCACGGCGACGTAGGAGACGATCAGCGAGCCGACAACCAGCACGCCGCTGTTGAACACGCTGAACAGGGTGCCGAGCAGCGAACTTGCAGCCGTTACCGTGCCCGGATCGGTCCCAGAAACGAGGCTGTCAACGACCGGCCCGAAGATGTGCCGAAGCGTCTCGACGGACTGGTCAGTGCATTCCCCGGTGTCCGGGCAGGGCGAAAATGGCATCGGCATAGCGGCGTTCTCGTGCTACGCGCGCGCGTAGCTTTTCCCGCAGAATCGCAGCTATTTTCAGGCCGTGCAATGAGTGGCGTAATGGTGTAAAGACGGTGGCGCTTTTACTGGATTGCTTCACGCTGTTTCCGCTGCATTTCCACCACTTCATCAAGTGACTTTCCGTGCAGGTTTTCGCACCCGTAATCCGCCGGGTACTGCTGACAGTGAGCGTGCAGCCGGACCAATGCCTGCGCCGCCTGCTGCGCCAGTTGCAGCCTTGCGGCCTGCGCTTCGGCGACCTGCTGCACCTGCGCGTCGGTCTGCGCCTGCATCTCGGCCCAGCCCGTGCGCCACGCATGGGATAGCCCGCCGTAGACGACTGTCACGATGATGAGGCCATAGACAACGACCCCGCCGCCCCGGCGCGGGTCGATGCGCCGCGCTAACTCGTTCACGTCCCAAGCCATGCCGCTGCCCTCGCTGTTGCCTGCTGGCAAGCGTAGCAGGTCAGGGCAGGAAAAAGAGGCCCGCGAGTAGGCCGACAACGACGCCGAAAGCCAGCCCAGCCTTGGCAAACCGCAGGTCCAGAATCCGCACCTGTTCCCAGCTCTTGCCCGTCGCGTTCTTGTTCCAAGCCATCGGCTCAACCTCACATGTAAAGCGGTTCAACGCGCAGCACTTCATCGACCGAGCGTTCCGCGATGTTGCCAATGAACAGGCATTCGTCGGCAGTCAGCGCGCGCATGTCGGCCGGGCCGAACAGCTCTTGCCGGGTCATGCTGGTGCTTTCCGTCTCGCTCGCGGACTCGCTGCGGCTCGCGCTGCCGTGCAGGCCGGTCGGGTTACTGACTGACTCGGAATAGCTCGCGCTACCCGTGGTCAGCGTCACGTCCACCTGCCCGAGAACGGACTGGATCATGCGCAGCGTTTCGGTGTCTTCTGTCCGGTAGATGATGCGCTGCCGGAAGTTTTGCAGGATCGCGTCCGCCGCCTGCCGATTTCCGCCGAGGGCTTGCGTCAACGAAGCAACGCCCTGCATCGACACGATGCCGACTGTCTTTGTGCTGCGGCTCTTGTCCCAAAAGTCGCCATCGGACACGGGATCAATGATCGCTTGATATTCGTCGCAAATGAACGCGACATGCCGCTGCTGGTCCCATTCGGCATGTTGCTTGCGTTCGCGCATCATCGTGAAGAACCGGAGCTTTATTAGCAGGTAGGCAAAACGTGCGCCTTCCTTGCCGTATTTCGTGACCGGCAGATTGACGATGAAAACGGCCCCGTCGCGGATCAATTCGGACAGATCGGCTTCGCCCTGCGCACTGGCCTGCGAGAAGGCATCTACAAGGTCGGGATGGTTGAACGGCGACAGCACCGAATTGATGGTGCCCATGATGTTGCGTTTCAGCTTTTCATCATGCTTGTTCCAGACCTCAACAAAGAACCGTTGCGACTGGAAGAACAGGCGCTGTTGCCGGTCCGTCATGCTCTCGATTTGCTCCGCTCCGGCCGCAAGTAGCTTGTCGCGCACGCTGTCATAGAACACCGCTTCATAGCATCCGGCGATGCTGTAGTTCGGCGGGTCGAGTAGGTTCAGAAGGTTGAGCGCATGGCGGCACGCTTCGACTGCGGAATCTACCCAGAACGCCGAATCACCGTGGCCCTGCCCTTCGGCGAGAAAGCAGCTTTTCAAGTAGGACGCGGCGACTTCCGGTGTGCAGCCCCGAAACAGGTTCAAGGTCATGCCGCCGTCGCCCACGATCTTGACCGTGCGGCCGCAGGCTTCGGCGATCTTTTCCGCCGTGTCGCGGTAGTCGGTTTTGATGTCGAAAATCAGCGCGCCGGGGTTCTGTTGCAGCACACGGGAGAGCAGCGGATTGACGGAACGGGTTGTCTTGCCCGAGCCGATGCCGCCCAGCACGAGAATGTTCTTTGCGGCGTCTTCCGGGCTTAGCTCGATGGGCGTGCCTTCCGGCGTCGGCCAGCCCGAATTGTCGGGCTTCCGCGCTTGCAGGAAGCCTGTCGAGTAGCCGAGGAAAAGCCCCTTGAAATCGTGCCGCCATGCCTCGCGCTGCGCGTCGTCAACGTCCTGCGTGGCGGCGGGCTGGCTTGGGGCTTCCTTGCCCGCCTTCCGGTCGCGCCATCCGAGATAGAGCATGTACGCGATACTGCCGGGGATGCCGGTCCAGAGCGCCAGATTGAAAGCGTACCCGGCGCGTGCCATGCCGGAAGGGGCGAACGGCCATGTGCCGATCCAGATGCCCAGCCACGCGGCCAGCACGAACAGCACGACACGCGGCAGCATTACGTACTTGAACCATTGCGAGGTGCCGCGCTCGCCGACTTGGATTTCAGGCATAGCTCATTCCCTTGAGCGCCGCGCCCGGCGGCGTTGCATTCAGGCCCCCGGCTGCGATGCAGGCTTGCGGCGCGTGCGCTTCGGGCGGCTGGCATCGCCGCGCATGGCAGCTTTCACCGCACGCACCGGCGGTTGTTCTACGCCCTTCGCTTTGAACTTCTCGATGATCTGGTCCAGCGTATAGCCCTTGTCGGCCATGTCCTTGATGCGCGGGCGCAGGGCTTCGACCAGCTCCGCAGCGGTGGCCGGGCGCTCGCTGGCGGGCACTTCGGGCGCTGCGGCGAACTCCTGATCGAGCGCGCGGAAAATGTCGGGTTCGTAGGTCTTGCGCCGTGGAGCGGCCATGTCTGCCTCGCTGTTGTGGTGGATGGTGTCAGTGTACCCGGCCGTTACCACGCGGGCGCAGGTAGTGAAATCATCGGGCTTTCGTGTCGTGTAGTCAACAAACCGCCGTTGTGGTATACACGAGGCATGTTCAACGCTCGCCGCCATTCGCTTTTGCTTTGTGCCCATCGTCGCGGCGCATCGTGCCGCCATTGTTTTGCACGGCGACATGGAAAGAGCGGGGGCAAGCTGTGGTTTGCCCGACCGTCCCTAAAGGGACGGTCTGCCACCGGCCGGTTCAATTCGGGCTTGCGCCCTCATTTCACCAGCCTAACCGCGCTTGCTCAGGGCTTCGCCCCGAGACCCCGCCGCATCCCTGCGGCCATCGTGCCGCGCTGCGGCCAGTAGGAGCGCGGCACGATGGCGCGCAGGAAGTCGGAGAAGCGGCTGCGAACAGTGGTGGCGTACTCGCGCATGACGCCCGAGGAATACGCCGAGGTGCAGGACAAAGCGGCCGCATCTGGGAACACCGTGTCGGCATTCATTCGGGCCGCGTCGCTGGGCCGCAAGCTGCGCAATCGGCAGGACCGTTTGAACGTCGCTGCGCTTGTAGACATGGCGGCAGAGTTGAACCGTCTGGGCGGCTTGCAAAAGCACCTTTTTTACGAGGGCGGCAAGTCGAACCGAGCCGAATATTCGGACGTTCTGGCGGCAATTAAGAAGGCTACCGATGCGCTGACAGCGGCCGTCAATCGGCTGGGGCCGGACGCCGACGAAGCCGACACCGAGGATTGAACGATGATCGTGGAGTTGTTCGGAAAGCGGGGGGACGGCGGCACGTCGTTCAAGTCGCTTGCGAACTACATGGCGAGCGTCCGCGACGAGATCGACCCGGACACCGGGGAAGTCATCGACCGGCGCGGCGTGACCACGTTCACGAACTGCCTTTCTGCGGAAACCGCGTGGATTGAAATGTGGGGTTCGTCGGCCAAGAGCGCACGAGTTGAAGACCCGGTTTTTGCGGGCGTTGTGAGCTGGATTCCCGGCGAGAATCCGACAGACGAACAGGTGCGCGATGCGTGCCTGCACGTACTCAAAGCCGAGGGCTTGGAAGGCCACCAGCACCTAATCGCGGTCCACCGGGACACCGACAAGGTGCATGGGCATTTCATGGCGAACAAGGTCCATTGGGAGACCGGCAAAGCGGCCGAGCTGAAATGGTCCAAGATGAAGGCTGTCCGTGCTGCGCGTGAAATCGAGATTGAGCAGGGTTGGCAGCACGTCGAGAAAGGCCCGTTTGTAGTGCGTGAACAGGGCGGGGAGAAGGTTGTCGATTACAGGCACGCGAGCGCGAAGGAGCGCATCGCAGAGCGTGAAGCGAAGCGCGGGAACAAGCCAGATCAGGCGCGCAAAATGGAGGCATTCAGTCACGCGGAATCGTTGGCGTCATACGTGCAGGGAGAGCCGAAAAATGACGCGCTGGCGGCACTGGATAACGGCGACTGGCAAGCTTTGCACAAGGCGCTGGCGGTGCATGGGCTGGCGATCAAGCCCAAGGGACCGGGCTTCGCGATTCATAGCACGCGCGACCCAAATGCGGTTCCGGTCAAGGCATCTACAATGGCGCAAGCCTTGGGCGGTGCCCGGCTGAAATCGAAGCTGGGCGAGTATCAAGAGCCGACGCCGGAGATTGCACGCACGGAACCGCGCCGGGAATACGTGAAGGAGCGGCCGAAGCGCGATCCCAAGATGCGCGAGGAACAGCGCGAGGCGCGGGCGTTCGAGCGGGCGAAGTTGCGCAGTCGGTATGACGGCTATCGCACGGAATGGAACGCAGCGAAGGCCCCGGCCCGCGCCGACATGTACGAAGGCCAGCAGCGGCGACGCCGCGAGCTGGCGACGAAGGCGAAGGCACAGCGCGAGCGTATCCGTGAAAGCGGCTTGTCGCCTACCGAACGCCGGGCGTTCTACAGCGTCGCGGCAATGCAGGCGGCGGCCGAGCGTAAGGAGCTGGCCGAGGCGATCAAAGCCGAGCGTGAGACGTTCAGGAAAGAGCGGCCGCAGGACTATCGGGCATGGGTGGCCGACCGCGCGCAGGAAGGCGACCCGGCCGCGATCCGGCAGGTCCGGGGCTGGGCCTACGCCGACAAGCGCAAGGCGCGGGAAATCGAGCGTGCCGACGCCGAGGCCGAACGCGGGCCTCACTTGGCCGTCGCTGACGGCCAGGTGCATGATCCGGCCGCACCTCGCCGCCTGTCCGAGCGTGTGAGCTGGGCCGTAGACCGCGACACCGGCACGGTCGCGTACCAGCTCGACGGCCGCGACGCATTCAGGGATTCCGGCCGCAGGATCGACTACACGACCGAAGGCCAGCGTGATGCCGACGCTATCGAGGCCGGGCTGTTGCTCGCGCGCGAGAAGTTCGGCGGCACCGCGTTGAACATCACCGGGCCGGACGAGTTCCGGCAGCGCGTGCTTGCCGTTGCCGTGGAACGCGGGCTTGATGTTCGATTCAGCGATCCCGAGCTTGAGCGCAGTCGCATTGAGGGCCTGCGCGAGCGTCAGGAGGCCCGCACGCGGCCGGATTGGTCCCGGCACCGGGGAACCGTCGCCAGCGACGGCCGAGGCCCGCAGCGGCCACCAGAGGCCGCGCAGGAGCCGCCCGCGCGCAGGAGGATGACGGCCGAGGAAGCGGCGGCTGCCCTTGCCCGGCCCCGACCCGTGGAGCCGGTGCAGGAGGTCGTGGAGGCGTTGGCGATCCAGCAGGCGGGCGAGGTGTACCGGCAGCAGCTCGACCGTGAGTTCCGCGAACGGTACGGCGAGCGGCCGGACCCGGAGCTGGCGTCCGGTGTAGTTTCCCGCTGGATGAAGCGGCAGGAACGCAATCTATGGGACCGCGACCACGGCAAGATTGACCAGCAGGTGCAGGAGCGCATGGCGTACCTGCGCAGCGACGCGCCCGACGCACGCGAGTTCCGCGCGCAGGCGTGGAAGGAGGCCCAAGAGAAATACAGCCGGGAGCATGAAGAATGGGCCAGCGGCCGCATGGCGGCGCTCATGGCGACCAGCTCGGAGAAGGACATGGCAGCACCAGAGCAGCAGGGCGACGACGCCCGCGCCCGGCGCGAGGCCGAAGTTCGCGCGCTCGCAGAGAAGCAAAAGCAGCAGACCGCCGAGCGCGAGCAGCAGCAGGAGCGCGGCCGCGATGACCCGGAGATAGACCGATGAACGACCCCCTGCCCTACCTTGCCGGAGTCGTGCGCGACGTGTTTCGCGACGTGCCCGGCCCCGGCCGCTGGCCGCGCGATGATGAAATCACCCGCGAGCTGGGCACAGCGACGCACTACTGCGTCGTCGCGCAAGGCCGCCCGGATGATGGCCCGCTGGCCGTCTGGATCGAGTTCGGCACGCAGGATGCGGACGGCCGCAATCGCCGCGAGCTGGGCGAGCTGTTCGCACGCTGGGATGGCGAGAGCATCGCCGAGGCCCGCGCGACGCTGGACAGCGAGCAAGCGCATTTCGCGACGTTCGCCGCCGTGCTGTTCGACTACCTGCGGCTGCCGGTGATGGCCGGGCCAGTTACAGCCCGGCACGCTGAAATCGACCGGCATCGCGCGATGACGGCCGCGCTGAAAGCGCCGATCCAGTCCACACGGAAGCATTGACCATGCAGCCATCCCCTGCCCTGCCCGAGCTGATCGACCATCCGGCCGTGCCGATCTTCGGCCGCGAGGTCTTGGCCGTGATCTTCCGCGATTGCGACGGTCCCGGCCTGTTCCCGTTTTCCGACGAGTTGACCCGCGAGCTGGCCGGGCGCGGCCGCTACATCGTCGCCCTGTCCGGGCGGCCCGATGCTGGACCTGCGGCCGTTTGGCTGGACTTCGGCGACGCAGACGCCGCCGGGCAGCGACGCCAGCGCGGCGAGTTTCGCGCTCGCTGGGTTCCGGTTGATGGTCAGATCGTCGGCGAGGTCGCCGTGTGGCTCGATGGCGAGCCGGTGCAGGACTTCGGCGCGTTCGCGCGAGCGTTCGCGCCCTACGTCTACGCCGACTTGCCGGGCGTCACCGGGCCGGTCGCGGCCGCGCACTATGAGCTGCTGAACGCCGGAGCGCGGGGCGTGGCGGCCGCGATGGCGGCCAGATGGGCGCACTGGCGCGGGGATGGTTCCAGCAAGGCGCATTGATGGGTTGCCCACCGCTTCCCCCCGGCCCTCCGATATGGAGGTCTCCGGGCCGGGGGCGGGCCTGCGGCCCGGCCGTGGACAACCCGTTTTCAATCGTAAAATCGTGGAATCGTAAATACAGAAAATCGGGTCAGCGTGGACGCGGGGATGGTGTGCGGCAGCGGACGGGCGATGGCCGCGCCGAGGCGGTGCAGCGGCGGACGGTTCGCGGAAAGAGCCAGAGCGGCCGCGCAGGCGCGGCCCGTCACCGGCGGGGTGAACCCCGCCACCCCCTGCGCATCGTAGCGTTACGTTACCGTAGCGCCGTTACGATGTTGGGCGGTTGGCCGCCGCGATGAAACGCTAAGTCGCGGCTCTCCGGGCCGCCTCGCGGGCGCGGAGGCGGGCTTTCATGCGCTGCCCGGCCTCGCGCATTTCCTCCCGCAGCGCGTCCAGCTCATCGAGGGACAGGCGGCGCACGGGCGGTTCGCCGGGCTGCATCGGCCCAAGGCACTTGCGTGCAGGCTCCGGCAGCGTGGCAGGATCGGCGACGCCATCCAGCACGGCATCGAGGACATGGCGCGGGCGGGTCATCGGCGTGTTTTCCTTCGCATATGGGCCACGAATAAAGCAGCCAGTTCTAAGCCACCTCGCGCTTGAGCAGCTTGATTACCTCATCGACGCTAAGTTCTCGGCCAACAAGGTTCGGGCGTATGGTCTCGAATAGGGCTGCCATCTTGCCGTAGCGCGCCACGGTCGGGGAGTGGGAATTCATTGACCGGCCTTTGAATTCCTCGAAACGGTTCAGTTTCTGCACCAGAAACTGGGCGATGCCCATGTATTCGCCTTCATTGTTACCGTCGAAGCCAGCGAATTTTGGGTCTTTGGCCCATGATCCGACTTCATCAATCAGGCGCTGCTTCTCGGCTTCTCCGAAGCCTTTGCAGGCCCTTTCGATGAAGTTCCACATGTCCAGCACATCCACAACAAGGCTCACCCGCTTAGGGTCGTCTACATGGTGGTGAAGAACGCCGGTCATCTCCCAATCGAGCGCCCAGAAATGCCCGCCATAGATAGCCTGCTCGATGAGCTCGACATCTTTCAGGTCGTACTCGTTGTTTTTCTTGTCCTTCCGCTCGCCAATTTGGTCCCGCCTAATCTGCGCGAGCATCCAGAGCATCAGCTTTTCGGGATTGGTCGGCCGAAAATCCCGTTGAGATTTTGCAGTCAGCCCCCCTTCCACAAGGCGACGAACGGCCTCGGACCGTGAAGGGAGATCGTCTTGCTCGCCGCGCCACACGTCGATCCTTTCGGTCAAGTCGCTATCAAGGCGCAGTTCCAAGCGTTCTGTTTTCGGCAGCATAAGCAGCCCTCCGTAAGTTACGTTAATTTTTCGTAATGTACGGCGATTGTACGGAAAGCGCAACACCTGTACGTGAGCAGGCTGAAATGGCTTGGAGCCGGATAGATTGTTGCAGGTATCCTAACTTGTGCAACGCGAGCTGAACCACCGGACTTCCTATGGCCTATAGCGTTGCATTCTTTAGGTTGCGTCGCATAGAATTAAATCTCCATAGCACGCAACATCAAGGAGGAAGCCCGCATGTCCGCTGTCACCCTGCCTGTGCCGTCAGAGTTCGAGTGTTTTTGCCAACGTGCCCGCCTCTCGCCGGAGCAAGTGCTGGCCGCCTTCATGTCCGATCTGACCGAACCGCCCCGCTCGGTCGGCCGCGAAGGTCCGACCGAGTGCCATCATGCGCGCAAGTGGTTTGCGACCGTGACGCGCCCCGCCGTGGCCCGCGTTGCCTGATCCCCGACCCCATCCCTTGGAGACTGTATGAACACCCGAACGATTACCCGCGACGAGCTGCAAGCGATGTTCCCCCCGCCCGCGCCGCCGACCGATGCCGAGCTGGACGCGCTACGCCGCCTGATTCGCATCGCGAAGGGTGACAGCGGCCAGTGCCGCCGCTGCGCGGATTTCCTGCTGGCGTGGTGGAACGCGGGCCAGTGCGGCGGATTCGACATGACCATCCTTTGGGGCGTGGATCGGGCTATTGCCGATGACATGGTGACGGTGTTCGGCATGATCGCGCGCGTGGGCGAGTACCCGCCCCGACTCGATCCCGCCCTTGAAGCCGACTTCGCGGAAATCGTGCGAATATGGCGGCCGGAGCTGGCCGAGTGATGTTGATCGGCTACGCGCGCGTTTCCACCGGCGAACAAGACTTGCGGCAGCAGCGCGACGAGCTGCACGTGGCGGGCTGCACGCGCATCTTCGCAGAGAAGATCACCGGCACCCACGCGAAACGGCCCGAGCTTGTGCGGATGCTCGACCACCTGCGCCCCGGCGACGTGGTGACGGTGACGCGGCTTGATCGACTTGCCCGCTCCACGCGCGACCTGTTGGACATTGCCGAGCAGCTACAGGCCAAGGATGCGGGCCTGCGGTCGCTGGCGGAGCCGTGGGCAGACACGACCAGCCCGGCCGGGCGCATGGTGTTGACGATCTTCGGCGGCATTGCCGAGTTCGAGCGGTCGCTGATCGTGGAACGGACCCGCAACGGACGCGCAGCAGCAAGAGCGCGAGGGGTGTATTTCGGGCCGCCTCGCGTCCTGACCCCGGAACGGCTGGCACATGCGCGCCGGTTGCTCGATGAAGGGCACGGCATGGATGAAGCCGCCAGTTTGATCGGCGTACATCGTTCGACGCTCTGGCGGGGCTTGCGGAAGAAGGAGGGCAAATGATCGTTGTTCGAGGTGTCGAAATCACCGACCAAGCAAACGACACGAGCATCCTTCGCGCTTTAGTTAGCCGGATAGATGGAGAGCTGGATAGCATCGAGGTTCAAATGCGGATGGCCTCGCTTTCGGAGGCGGCCGATCTTGAACGCCACGCCAGAAGTCTGATTCAAGAAATTGGCTTGCTATCAACCGAAATAAGGAAGCGGGAACCCTCGTTCTATGCGTCGAGGGCATGGAAAGAGTTGCGATACAGGGTTCTCGTGAAGAGCGGACAGCGGTGTCAGTGCTGCGGAGCGAGTGCTGCACGTGGCGCTGCTTTGCATGTTGACCATATCAAGCCGCGATCCCTCTACCCCGAGCTGGCATTGGATGAGTCGAACCTGCAAGTTCTTTGCTGCGATTGCAACACGGGCAAGAGTAACAGGGACGATACCGATTTTCGCCCTACCCTCACGGCGGCGGTCGCCCATGCCGCGAGCTGATCGACCGCGACGACCGGCCGATGAAGGAGGTCGCCGACCCGCTGGGAGTCCACCGGACAACGCTATGGCGTGCATTGCAGAAGACAGATAGGCTTCCGAATCGTAAAATCGTAAATACAGAACAGACCACATCGTGATTGAGAAGACGCCCCTATGCTTGAGATATTGAGTCAGGCCGAGCGGGTGCGGCGTGAGGTAGCTCCCCGCACCGATCAGGCCCACAAGGCCGCTTTCGGCCAGTTCATGACGCCTGCGAGCGTGGCGCGTTTCATGGCGTCGCTCTTTCCGCCGAGCACCCTGCAGACCTGCCGCTTGCTTGATCCGGGCGCGGGCGTAGGCGCGTTGTCGTGCGCTTTCCTGCATCGCTGGATAGAGAGCGACGGATTCGACTTCGGCACGGTCGAGGCGACCGCCTACGAAATCGACGCCACGCTTCGGGCGCACTTGGCGCAGCACTTGGCCGGATACCGCAACGTCACGCCGCGCATCATTGCGGGCGACTACATCGAGCTGGCGACCGCCGAAAGTCTGCAGGGTCCGGGCTTCACCCACGCGATCCTCAATCCACCCTACAAGAAGATCAACAGCCATTCCGCGCATCGACTGGCCTTGCGCAGCGTTGGCATCGAGACGGTGAACCTGTATTCGGCCTTTGTCGCGCTGGCCGTGGCACAGGCCGCGCCGGGCGGGCAGATCGTTGCCATCATCCCGCGCAGCTTCTGCAACGGCCCCTATTACCGGCCGTTCCGCGACTTCATCCTAGAGCGCGCCGCGCTGCGGCACATGCACCTGTTCGCCTCGCGCAGCAAAGCGTTCAAGGACGATGACGTGCTGCAGGAAAACATCATCATCCGGCTTGAGCGTGGCGGCCGACAGGGGCCGGTGACGGTGACGACTTCCACCGATGACACCTTTGCCGACCTTGCCCGCCACGAACACCCGTTCGCGCGGATCGTGTTCCCGGACGACCCGGAGCGGTTCATTCACGTGCCCACGTCACCGGAGAAGGACGCGCTGGAATTGTCGGCGGCCGTGCGCAGCACGCTTGCCGATGTTGGCCTGAAGGTTTCGACCGGGCCGGTGGTGGACTTCCGCCTGAAAGAACACCTGCGGGCCATGCCAGAGCGCGGCACTGTCCCCCTACTCTACCCCGGCCATTTCAACAGCAGCGGCACCACGTGGCCCATCGAGGGCGCGAAGAAGCCGAATGCCATCGTGCGCGATGACGAGAGCGAAAAGTGGCTTTATCCCAATGGCTTCTATTGCGTGGTGCGGCGGTTCTCATCGAAAGAGGAAAAACGCCGCGTCGTGGCAAGCGTGGTCGAGCCGGGCGCGTTCGGCAATGCGCCGATGCTGGGCTTCGAGAACCACCTAAACGTCTTTCACGAGAACAAGCGCGGGATGCCGAAGGCGCTGGCGCACGGGCTGGCGCTGTTCCTGAACACCACGGCCGTAGACGAGCATTTCCGCCGCTTCAACGGCCACACGCAGGTCAACGCGACCGACCTTAAAACAATGAAATATCCGAGCCGTGAAGTCCTGATCCAGCTAGGCGAATGGGCCATGCAGAAAGACGCACTCACACAGGCCCAGATCGACGCCAAGCTAGGAACACTGACAGCATGACCGAACCGAACGACTACATCGAGGCGGCGCACCAGATCATCATCGCGCTTGGATTGCCCCGAGCGCAGCAGAACGAACGATCCGCCTTGTGCCTGCTGGCGTTGTTGAACCTTACGCCGGGCAAGCCGTGGGCCGACGCCGAGAGTCCGCTTATGGGCATCACGCCAATCATGGATTGGTCGCGCGAGCACTACGGCAAGGAGTACGCGCCCAATACCCGCGAGACGTTCCGCCGCCAGACAATGCACCAGTTCTGCGATGCTGGCGTGGCGCTCTACAACCCGGACAAGCCCGACCGCCCGGTGAACAGCCCGAAGGCAGTCTATCAGGTCGAACCGGCCGCCCTCGCCCTGCTGCGCACCTTCGGCACCGACGCATGGCACGATGCACTGACGACCTATCTGGCCGAGCGGGAAACGCTGGTCGCCCGCTACGCCAAGGAGCGCGAGCAAAACCGGATTCCGGTCGAAATCGCGCCGGGGAAGCAAATCACCCTTAGCCCCGGCGAGCATAGCGAGCTGATCCGCGCCATCATCGAGGACTTCGCCCCGCGCTTCGCGCCGGGGGCCGTACTGGTCTATGCCGGAGATACCGGCGAGAAGTGGGGCTATTTCGATGCGCCCCTGCTGGCCGAGCTGGGCGTGGACGTGGACACGCACGGCAAGATGCCGGACGTGGTGTTGCACTACGGCGAGCGGAATTGGCTGCTGCTGTGCGAATCCGTCACCAGTCACGGGCCGGTCGATGGCAAGCGGCACGCCGAGCTTGCCAAGCTGTTCGCCGGGTCCAAGGCCGGGCTGGTCTACGTGACCGCTTTCCCGAGCCGGGCCATCATGGGCCGATACCTTGGCGAAATCGCATGGGAAACCGAGGTGTGGGTGGCCGATGCGCCCTCGCACCTGATCCACTTCAACGG
>CAMFIB010000014.1 GCA_945952465.1 uncultured Pseudomonadota bacterium | reverse complement strand
AGCGGCATGGTGTGGGTGATGAGGTCGTCGATGTTGATCTTGCCGTCCATGTACCAGTCGACGATCTTCGGCACGTCGGTGCGGCCGCGTGCGCCGCCGAAGGCCGAGCCCTCCCACTTGCGGCCGGTGACGAGCTGGAACGGCCGGGTGCTGATTTCGGCGCCGGCCTCGGCCACGCCGATGATGATGCTGCGGCCCCAGCCCTTGTGCGTGCACTCCAGCGCCTGCCGCATCACCTGCGTGTTGCCGATGCACTCGAAGCTGTAGTCGGCGCCGCCGTCGGTGAGCTGCACGATGGCGTCGACGATGTTGGCGTGCTCCTTCGGGTTGAGGAAGTGCGTCATGCCGAACTGCCGCGCCATCGCCTCGCGCGCCGGGTTGATGTCCACGCCGATGATCTTGTCGGCGCCCACCATCTTCGCGCCCTGGATGACGTTCAGGCCGATGCCGCCCAAGCCGAACACCACCACGTTGGCGCCGGCCTCCACCTTGGCGGTGAACAGCACCGCGCCGATGCCGGTGGTCACGCCGCAGCCGATGTAGCAGACCTTGTCGAACGGCGCGTCGGGGCGGATCTTGGCCAGCGAGATCTCCGGCGCCACCGTGTAGTTGCTGAAGGTGCTGGTGCCCATGTAGTGCGCGATCGGCTTGCCATCGAGGCTGAAGCGGCTGGTGCCGTCGGGCATCAGGCCCTTGCCCTGGGTGCCGCGGATGAGCTGGCAGAGGTTGGTCTTGCGGCTCAGGCAGAACTTGCACTGCCGGCATTCCGGCGTGTACAGCGGAATGACGTGGTCGCCCTTCTTCAGCGAGGTGACGCCGGGGCCGACGTCGACCACCACGCCCGCGCCTTCATGGCCGAGGATGGCGGGGAAGATGCCTTCGGGGTCGGCCCCGCTGAGCGTGTAGTAGTCGGTGTGGCAGATGCCGGTGGCCTTGATCTCGACCAGCACCTCGCCGAGTCTGGGACCGTCGAGGTCCACGGTTTCGATGGTGAGCGGCTGGCCTGCGGCCCAGGCGACGGCGGCTTTTGTTTTCATGGCGTGTGCAAATCGGAAGCGGGAGAAGCCGCCGACTATAGAAGCTGCGCCGCCCGAAAGTGGCGCGGGCGAAAAAAAGCCCGCACAACGGCGGGCCGAGGGGGGCAGGCGCGGCCATCGCGGGCCGCCTCTTCAAGGGTTGTTATTGCAGGTCGAGCGCACCGGTCAGGTCGCCCATCGGCGAGGCGCCGTTCTTCGACAGCGCGTCGTCGCGCTGCTTCAGGCCGGGCAACAGGTCGAGGTCGAAGCGGCGGGTGATCAGGCGCAGGATGGAGCCGGTGTCGTACTGCGTGTGGTCCACGGTGCCCTTCTTGGAGAACGGCGAGATCACGATGGCCGGGATGCGGGTGCCGGGGCCGACCAGGTCGCCCTTGGGCGGGGCCACGTGGTCCCACTGGCCGCCGTATTCGTCGTAGGTGATGACGATGACCATGTTGGCCCACTGCGGGCTGGCCTGCAGCTTGGACACCAGGTCGGCGATGTGCGCGTCGGCGTCGTCGGCGTTGGCGTAGCCGGGGTGCTGGTTCAGGTTGCCGGTCGGCTTGTAGAAGGCCACCGGGGGCAGCTTGCCGGCGGCCGCGTCGGACACCAGGTCGGTGTAGTCCTTCAGGTGGGCGGCGCGGTCGTCGGCGTGGGTGGCGGGGTCGAGCTTGGCGTAGTAGTTGAACGGGTGGTGGTGGGTCTGGAAGTCGGGGTTGGCGCGCGGCGTGGACGGCGCGTAGATCACGCTGTGGGTGGAGCCCGCGGCCTGGCGGCCGTCGGTCACGGCCGCGTTCCAGGCGCCGGCGTACCAGGCCCAGTTGACGTTCTTGGCGCTCAGCAGGTCGCCGATGTTGGTCTGCGTCTGCGGCGGCAGGCTGGTCGAGCTGGCGGGGTCGGCGTAGCGCAGGTCGGTGGCGCCGGCGGCCGGGAAGTTGCCGCTGGGCTGGTACGGCGGCTGCATGGTGTTGACGGCGCGGTAGCCGTCACCGGTGCCGAAGTAGTCGAGCGGCGCGATGTTGCCGGTCTGGAGCGAGGGCGGGCCGTCCAGCGCGGAGGCGGGCGAGCTGCTGTTGCGGGCCAGTTGCGGCACGCCCTTGGCGTTGGCCGTGCCCAGCACGTTGACAGAAGGTTTGTTGCCCGTGACGAAGGACGCCGGCACCGTGGGCGCGCAGGCGCAGATGAGGTACTGGTGGTTCAGGAACGAGCCGCCGTAGGCGCCTTCGAAGAAGTTGTCGGCCAGGGTGTACTGCTGGGCCAGCTTGTACAGCGCGTTCTTGCTGTAGTCGAAGTGGCCCATGGTCAGGCCGCCGGCGTCCAGCCAGGCGCCGAACATGTCGTTCGTGCCGCCGTTGATCTCCATGATGTTCTCGAAGAAGCGGTGCGCCATGTCGCGCGTCACGTCGGCGGTGCTGAGCGTCACGCCCGAGGCGGCGGTGAAGCCGGTCTCGACCGAGAACGGCGCGTTCGGCAGGCCGTCGGTCTGCGCCTGGGTGATGACCTTGGCATTGCCGGCGGCGGTGGCGCCGTTCCAGGTCTGCGGCAGCTTGGCCAGCACGGTGCTGCCGTCGCGGTCCTTCTGCGCGATGAAGGCGGCGGTCGTCTTGCCGGTGGCGTCCACCACCTCGGACAGGCCGTGCGCGCCCGGGAAATTGCCGAACAGGCCGTCGAAGCTGCGGTTCTCGGCGTAGATGACGACGACGTTCTGCACCTTGCTGCGCAGCGCGGTGGTGGTGTCCACCGGCGCGGGGGCGGCCGGCGCGTCGGACCCGCCGCCGCCACAGGCGGCGATGGTGCCGGCGATGGCCAGCGACAGCGGCAGCAGCCGCCAGGGGTGTCGGGAGATGTGATGGAGCATGATGGGCCTGAAATTCTTGGGGTTAATCAACCGGGCCGATGGTGAGCGCGCCGCATGACAGCCGCGTGTCGGCCGCCGCCGCGCGCCACGCCACGCGGCTGACACGAAACCGTCACGCAGACGCCGTATCAACACCGGTCATGTCCCTGCGAATTCCAAGCCCATTGCACGCCGCCTCCCTCACCCTGCTCTGCGTGGGCGCCGCGCTGCTGGCCGGCTGCCAGCGCACCGAGCCCACGCCCGCCACTGCGCCGCCAGCGCCCGCCGCAGCGTCGGCCCCTGCCGGCATCTACACCACCGCCTTCAGCCGGACGCCTGGCGCCGCCGCCATGACCGCGCTGGGCCGGCAGATGTTCTTCGACGCCGGGCTGTCGGCCTCGGGCCGGCTGTCGTGCGCGAGCTGCCACGACCCGCAGCGCGCCTACGGCCCGCCCAACGCACTGGCGGTGCAGCTCGGCGGGGCCGACGGCCGCCAGCCCGGCGTGCGGGCGGTGCCGGCGCTGCGCTACCTGGAGAAGGCGCCGCCCTTCGCCGAACACCGCTTCGACGAAGCGATCGACGAAAGCGTGGACCAGGGCCCCAGCGGCGGCCACACCTGGGACGGCCGCGCCGACACCGTGCACGACCAGGCCAAGCTGCCGCTGCTCTCGCCGTTCGAGATGGCCAACGCCGACGAGGCGGCGGTGGTGGACAAAGTGCGCCGCGCCGCCTACGCGCCCGAGCTGCGCGCCGCCTTTGGCGACGACGTGCTCGACAAGCCCCTGCTGGCCTTGCGCGCGGTGCTGCTCTCGCTCGAAACCTTCCAGCAGAGCCCCAAGGACTTCTACCCCTACGACAGCCGCTACGACCGCTGGCTGCGCACGCAGCAGGGGCTGGACGAACGCGAGCTGCGCGGCCTGGCCGCGTTCAACGACCCGCGCAAGGGCAACTGCGCGAGCTGCCACCCCAGCGCGGTGCGGCACGGCGCCTTCCCGCAGTTCACCGATTTCGGGCTGATCGCGATCGGCGTGCCGCGCAACCGCGCCATTCCCGCCAATGCCGACCCGGCCTACCACGACCTCGGCCTGTGCGGCCCCCTGCGCACCGACTTCAAGGACAAGCCGGAATACTGCGGCCTGTTCCGCGCGCCCAGCCTGCGCAACGTCGCGCTGCGCCAGCGCTTCTTCCACAACGGCGCGTTCACCTCGCTGGAAGACGTGGTGCGCTTCTACGCCACGCGCGACACCCAGCCCGCGCGCTGGTACCCGAAAGACGCCAAGGGCCGGGTGCAGAAGTTCGACGACCTGCCGGCCGCGCACCAGGCCAACCTCAACCGCGACCCCCCGTTCGACCGCCAGCCCGGCCAGCGCCCGGCGCTCAACGAGCGCGAGATCCGCGACATCGTGGCCTTCCTGAAAACACTCACCGACGCCGACCTGGCCGAAGCCCCCCGCCACTGACCGGCGGCCCGTGTTACAGAGGGAGATCCCCCAGTAAAAATGGGGGAGTCTCGGCGTTGTCATGACCGATTTCTACGCTCGGCCGGTTCATTCACACACACAGCCAAAAGCCATGTCACAACGCCCCCCTGAGCCGACCAACCTGCAGGTCGACCCCGACGACCTCGAGAACAACTCCAGCGCCAACGCGCACATCAGCGACGTGCTGGCCGCGCGCCTGCAGCGCCGCCACGTGCTGAAGAACGGCGTTGGCGCCATGGCCGCCGCCGGCCTGACCACGCTGGGCCTGTCGGCCTGCGGCGGTGGCGGCAGCGACGCCCCTCCGCCCCCGCCCCCGGCACCGCCCCCGCCGGCACCCGAGAAGACGCTGAGCTTCACCGCCGTGCCGAAGACGCTGGCCGACCAGGTCACCGTGCCGGCAGGCTACACCGCCACCGTGCTGTACGCCACCGGCGACTCGATCGACCCCGCCGTGCCGGCCTACGTCAACGGCGGCACCAACGACAACTTCGGCCGCCGCTCGGGTGATCACCACGACGGCATGCAGTACTTCGGCCTGAGCGCCACCGGCAACACCCGCGACAACAGCAACAGCAACCGCGGCCTGCTCGTGATGAACCACGAGAACATCGCCGGCACGGTGCAGTTCATCCACCCGCAGGGCCAGACCAACGCCAGCAGCGGCGCCCGCCCCGAGGCCGAGGCCATCCGCGAGATCGAGGCGCACGGTGTGTCCATCATCGAAATCAACCGCAGCGGCACGCAGTTCGCGCTGAACCAGGCCTCGGCGCTGAACCGCCGCATCACGGCCCGCACGCCGATGGCCCTCAACGGCCCGGTAGGCGCCACTGCCGCCGTCAAGACCAAGTACTCGCCCGGCGGCACGCAGACCCGCGGCACCATCAACAACTGCGCCAACGGCTACACGCCGTGGGGCACCTACCTCACCTGCGAGGAAAACTGGGCCGGCTACTTCCAGCGCGCCACCGGTGACAACACCGCCCGCACCACGCTGGACGCCACCCGCGGCGCCAAGGAAATCACCGCGCTGCGCCGCGTCGGCCTGAACGAAGGCCAGGCCGGCAACAACCGCTGGACCAGCGTGGTCCCGGCCGACGCCACCAGCACCGAATACAGCCGCTGGAACACCAGCGTGACCGGCACCTCGGCCGACGGCAGCGACGACTTCCGCAACGTCGCCAACACCTACGGCTGGGTGGTCGAGATCGACCCGTTCGACGGCGCCGCCATTCCGCGCAAGCGCACCGCGCTGGGCCGCTTCGCGCACGAAGGCGCCTGGCCGAGCAACCCGGTCGTCGGCCAGCCGCTGGCCTTCTACATGGGCGACGATTCGCGCGGCGAGTACATCTACAAGTTCGTCACCGCCGCCGTCTGGGACGCCGCCGACGCCAACCGGGGCATCAGCGCCGGCGACAAGTACCTGGACGCCGGCACGCTGTACGCCGCCCGCTTCAACGCCGACGGCACCGGCACCTGGCTGCGCCTGGACCTGAGCAACACCGACATCAAGAACGCGACCGCGCCCTACGCCTTCGCCGACCTGCCCGACGTGCTCATCAACGCCCGCCTCGCGGCCGACGCCGCCGGCGCCACCAAGATGGACCGCCCCGAGTGGACCGCCGTCAACCCGACGACCGGCGAGGTCTACGTCACCTGCACCGAGAACCCGGACCGCGGCAACGTCGGCACGACCAGCTCCAACAACCTGGCCAACCCCGACCTCGACGCCGCCAACCCGCGCTACTGGCTCGACAACCGCAGCAACACCACCGGCGGCACCGGCGTGACCGCGCAGCGCGGCAACGTCAACGGCCACATCATGCGGTTCAAGGAAACCGGCGACAACGCCGCCGGCCTGAGCTTCAAGTGGGACATCTTCCTGTTCGGCGCGCAGGCCAACGCCGACGCCGGCCTCGACGACACCAACTACCAGGCCAACGTGAACCTCTCAGGCCTGACCGGCGTGAACGACCTCTCCAAGCCCGACGGCTGCTGGTTCTCGCGCGCCTCCGGCATCCTGTGGATCGAGACCGACGACAACACCTACACCGACGTCACCAACTGCATGCTGCTGGCCGCCATTCCCGGCAGCCAGGGCGACGGCGGCCAGGTGACCGTGGTGAACAAGGCCAACGGCAAGCCCGGCACGGCCGGCACCGCCGACAAGAACGTGGTCACCTACGCCGGCAAGAAGCTGGGCGACACCAAGTTCCGCCGCTTCCTGACCGCCCCGCGCGGCGCCGAAGTGACCGGCCTGGCCGAGTCGCCGGACGGCAAGGTGCTGTTCATCAACATCCAGCACCCGGGCGAGAACACCGGCAGCCAGCTCACCGAGACCGGCGCGGCCACCGTGGCGGTGACGGCCGCCAGCCAGGCCGGCCCGTTCGAGAGCAACTGGCCCGGCAACGGCCGCGGCACGGCGGCCTACGGCCCCGGCGGCGCCGGCGCCCGCCCGCGCTCGGCCACCGTGATGATCACCAAGAACGACGGCGGCATCATCGGCCTGTGAGCCCCGCGCCACGAGCAAACGAACGAGAACAAAGAGTGTGATGTGCTCGCGGCGGGGGAAACCCCGCCGCTTTTTTTTGCGCCTCGCGGCAAGCGCGTCGCTACCAATTCAGTAGCAAACAATCGCCATTCGGCGCTGACTTGCGGCCGATTTCGTTCACAAAACGCGGCCCTGGCCGGCTATTTGGGCCACAGCACCCACAGCCGCAGCCGCTGCTTCATGCGCGCGGCGATCTCGCCGGCCTCGTCGCCCCAGCCGGCGAAGTAGTCGGCCCGCACCGCGCCGACGATGGCGGTGCCCGTGTCCTGCGCCAGCACCAGCCGCTGCAGCTTCAGCACCGGCCCGTCCGACGCCAGCCAGACCGGCGTGCCCCAGGGCATGCTGCCCGCCTCCACCGCGATCGAGCGGCCGGGCGTGAGGGCCACGCCCTGCGCGCCGCGCGGGCCGAACACCGCGTCCAGGCCCTCCAGCGGCTCCTCCCGGAAGAAGGCCACCCGCGGGTTGGCCCACAGCATGTCGCGCAATTGGCCCGGGTTGCGCGCCGCCCAGTCGCGGATGCCGCGCCACGACACGTCGCTCACCGCACCGCGGTCCAGCAGCCAGCGGCCCACGCTCTTGTACGGCTGCTCGTTGGTGGCGGCAAACGCCATGCGCACCAGCCGCTCGCTGCCGTCGGGCTCGCGCACCTTCACCCGGCCGGAGCCCTGGATCTGCAGGATCAGCGCGTCGATCGGGTCGGCCAGCCACACGATCTCGCGGCCGCGCAGCGCGGCCAGCGCCTCGGGCGAGGTTTCCATCTCCTGCCGCGTGAACCACGGCCGTCGCGCTGCCAGCCCGGCCGGCGGCCGGTACAGCGGCACCTCGTAGCCCGGCTGGCGCGTGCGGCTGGCCAGAAACTGCGGCTCGTAGTAGCCGGTCAGCAGGCCGTCGCCCGGGCCGTCCAGCGGCTCGACGCGCCACGGCTGGAAGCGCGACATCAGCCACCGGCGCTGGCCCGCCTCGTCCGACAGGCTTTGCCGCCGCGCCTCGCCGCACAGCGCCGCGAACGGCGGCTGCGGCCGCTCGCAGCTCTTGATCCACGCGTTCCAGGCGTCGTACAGCCGGTCGTCCTGGAAGCCGGGCAGCTCGGCCCAGCGCACGGGTGTCCAGCGGGCCTTCTGGCGGCTGACGGGCGCGGGCAGCGGGCCGGTGTCGTCACCGGGGGCGGCGGCCGGCTCGGCGGGCGCCGGCGCGGCCGCGGAAGGGCCGGGCCGCGTGACGACGGGTGCCGGCGCGGTCGGCGGCGCCGCACACCCCACCAGCAGCAAGGCCATCGCCACGGCGGGCGTTCCTACAATCCACGCTCTGCCCTGCCACCGCCACGGAAATCCACTCATGACCCTGATTCTGCTCGAAGCCCTCGCCGCCGGCGGTCTGTTGGTGCTGATCGTCTGGTGGACCATGTTCTCCGGCCGCAAGGGTGGCGAGCCGCCGCGCGAGGACGACGACCCGAAACGCTGAACGCTACAAGGTTTGTAGCAGGTTCACCAGATCCACTGCTGACTTCACGCCCAATTTCTCGAAAACCCGGGCGCGGTGAACCTCCACCGTGCGCACGCTGATGGTCAGTTGGTCGGCGATCAGCTTGTTGGGCAGGCCGTCGGCCACCAGCCGCATCACGTCGCGCTCGCGCTCGGTCAGTTCGGCCAGCCGCTCGCGCACGCCGTCCTGCTCGCGCCGGCGCGCCAGGGCGGCGGCGGAGGCCGCAAGCGCCTGGCCGATGCGGTCGACCAGCGCGTTGTCGGAAAACGGCTTCTCGCAAAAGTCGAAGGCGCCGCGCTTCACCGCGTCGACCGCGGTGGGCACGTCGGCGTGGCCCGTCAGAAAAATCACCGGCATCTCGGCGGTGAGGCCGCGCGCCAGCAGCGTTTCGAACAGCGCCAGCCCGCTCTGGCCGGGCATGCGCACGTCGAGCACCAGGCAGCAGGCCTCGCGCGGCAGCGGCTTGCCGGCGGCCACGCGGGCCAGCACGCCGGCCTCGAAGGCTTCGGCGCTGTCGAAGCATTCGCTGGCCAGGCCACGGGTGCGCAGCAGCCAGGCCAGTGCGTCGCGCACCCCGGCGTCGTCGTCGACGATGAACACGAGTTTGGGCGGCATCTTGTGTTGTCTCCGTCAGGTCCCGGCCACAGCGAGCGAGAACCGGAAGATGGTACCGCGCGGCGCGTTGGCGCCGTGGACGAGCTGGCCGCCGTGCTGCTCGACCACGGTGCGGCACAGGCTCAGGCCCAGGCCCATGCCGTCGGACTTGGTGGTGAAGAAGGGCGTGTAGAGCTGCTCGGCCACCTCGTCGGCAATGCCGGCGCCCAGGTCGGCCACCGCGAAATCGACCCGCGCCGCGCCGCCTGCCCGCGCCACCGACAGCGTGAGGCGGCGCGGCGTGCCAGGGGCCAAAGGCTCCATCGCCTGCATGCCGTTGCGCGCCAGGTTGAGCAGCACCTGCTCGATCAGCGTGGCGTCGCACAGCACGGCGGGCGGCTCGGGCTGCGCCACGTCGACCACCACCTGCACGCCCAGCTTGCGCGCGTGCAGCAGCACCAGCGGCATCACCGCGTCGATCAGCGCGGCCGGCCGCACCGCCACGCGCGACGGCTCGCTGCGGCGCACGAAGTCCTGCACGCTGCGGATGACGCGGCCGGCCCGTTCGGCCTGCTCGCCGATGCGGCCGAGCGCATGTGCGAGCAAGGCCGACTGGGCAGCGAACGCCGCCGGCGGCCCGTCGCCCGGCGGCGCGCCAGCGCCCTCGGCCAGCAGGTTGGCGCCGCCGGTGGCGTAGCTGGAAATGGCGGCCAGCGGCTGGTTCAGCTCGTGCGACAGCAGCGAGGCCATCTCGCCCACCGTGGCCAGCCGCGCGGTGGCCTGCAGCCGCTCGCCGGTGGCGCGGGCCAGGTCTTCGCTGCGGCGCTGTTCGGTGAGGTCCACGCAGGCGCTCATCCAGCCGGTCCGCAGGCCGCGCGCGTCGATCAGCGGCGCCTCGATGATGAGCACCGGAAAGCGGGTGCCGTCCTTGCGCATGAACTGCGACTCGTAGCCCTCGGGCGGCGGCAGCTCGCCGGCCATGCGGGTGGCCTGGCGCTGCCGGTATTCGGCAATGCGCTCGGTGGGCCAGTAGGGCGCGGCGTCGGCGGCGCGGCTGCCGATGAGCTCCACCGCGTCGAAGCCGGTCATGGCGCAGAAGGCCGGGTTGACGTAGGTGATGCGGCCCTTCAGGTCGCGCGCGCGCAGCCCCGTCACCAGCGAGTCTTCCATCGCCTTGCGGAAGGCCAGTGCCTCGGCCAGCGCGCCTTCGGCCGACTGGCGCTTGCGCATGTCGCGCCCCAGCAGCGCCAGCACGATCAGCAGCGCCGCGGCCAGCGCCGCCACCACCGCGGTGAGCACGTTGGGAAACAGCGCCGGTGCGCCGCGCCAGGCGTCGAGCCGCACCACCAGCGTGGCGCCGCCCGGCAGGTCGAGCAGCTGCTGCGCGTTGTAGGCGCGGCCGTGGGTCACCGGCTGGCCGAACACCGCGAGGCGGGAGCCGTCGGCCTCGGTGAAGGACACGCGGCGCGCGCGCAGCGGCGTGGTGGGCGGCAGCTCGGCCAGCACGCCGGGCAGCGAATAGGTGGCCAGCAGGTAGCCGGTGGGGCGGCCGTGGTCCACCACCGGCACACAGACGTCCATCACCTCCACGCCCACGCCGCCGGGCAGCGGCACGAAGTAGCTGGAGTTGTAGGCCGCGCCGGCCAGGCGGCGCGCGCCGGCGCAGGCCTGCTCGATCTCCAGCCGCAACGCCTCGCGGCCGGCGGCCAGGAACACCGGCGGACGGTAGGGCGAGTCGGCCGCGCCGAGCGGTTTCAGTGCCAGGTCGCGCCACTCGATGCGCAGCAGCTCGCGCCGCTGCCGGAGCAGTTCGGCCGCGCCGCCGCTCCAACCCGGCGCCGGCCCCAGGGCAGAACCGGGCGGGCCGAAGGTGAGCGCCTGCAGGCCCTGCAGGTTGCGGCCCAGGCCCAGCCGCACGTCGGAGGCGACCTGCGCGGCGTCGTCGTCCAGGTGCTGCTGCTGGCGCGCCATCTCGTAGCGGCCGGCCAGCCAGACCAGCACCGCCAGCAGCACGGCCACCAGGGCCACCAGCAGCGCCCACAAGCCCCAGCGCGGCGGCCGGGCCGGTGGAAGCCTCGGGACGCTGCTGCCGGCGGCGGCTGTCACTCAGAGCACCCGGTGCTGCAGGGCCGGCAACTGCCGGCGCACGTCGTCGAGGTGCTTCGCGTCGCAGTCGGCCAGCACCACGCCCCAGCCGGTTTCGCGCAGGGCCAGCACCTCGCCCCAGGGGTCGGCCGCCAGGCTGTGGCCCCAGGTCTCGCGGCCGTTCTCGTGGCTACCGCCCTGGCCGGCGGCCAGCACGTAGGCCTGGTTCTCGATGGCGCGGGCGCGCAGCAGCACCTCCCAGTGCGCGCGGCCGGTGGGCACGGTGAAGGCCGACGGCACCAGCAGCAGGTCGGCGCCCAGCGTGCGGTACAGCTCGGGAAAGCGCAGGTCGTAGCAGATCGACAGGCCGACGCGCCACGAATGCCCGTCGGCCGAGGGCAGCCAGAAACCCGACGGCAGCGCGCCGGGTTTCAGCGTGCGGGTTTCGTCGTGCCGCTCGCTGCCGTTGTCGAAGCGGAACAGGTGCAGCTTGTCGTAGCGCGCCACGCAGACGCCCTCGGGCGAATAGACCAGCGTGGTGTTGGTGACGTGGTCCGGCTCGTCGGTGGCGACCGGGATGCTGCCGCCGACCAGCCACAGGCCGAACTCGCGCGCCGATTCGCGCAGGAACTGCTGCAGCGGCCCGCCGGCCTCGGGCGCGAAGGGCTCGGCGATGGCGAGCTTGTCGGTGTCTTTCTTGCCGAGCAGCGCGAAGTGCTCGGGCAGCAGCGCCAGTTCGGCGCCGGCTTCGGCCGCCTCGCGCAGCAGGCCGTGCGCGCGTTCCAGGTTGGGCGCGACCGAGGCTTCCGAGACGGTCTGGAGGGCAGCGACTTTCATGGCGTGGCGCCTGTCATTGTGCCGGCGGGGGCGCAGCCTGTGTGCGGCGCTCGACGCGGTTCACCCGCGGGTCGCTCCAGGTGCCGTCGATGTGGAACTCCTGCGTGGCCGACTCCATCAGCGGCTGCCGCAGGAACATCTGCGCCAGGAAGGTGCCGATGCCGACCGCCGGGTTGATGACGGCCGCCACCAGCGACGCGGTGCCGGCATTGATCTCGGGAATGACGACGACCTTGATGTCCTGCGTTTCCTTGTCGATGTCGGCCTGGCCTTCCATGAGCACCGCCGCGTTCACGCCCTTCATCTGCAGGTTGTTGGTGTGGGCCAGCCCCTGCGTGATGTTGACGTCGCCGCGCACGAAGTCGAACGCGAAGCCCTCGCTGAACACGTCGCGGAAATCCAGCGCCAGCCGGCGCGGCAGCGACTGCAGGCTGAGCACGCCGAGCAGCTTGGCCAGGCCCGGCTCGGCCTTCAGGAACTGCCCGGCCTCCACATGGACGTTGAACTCGCCGCTCAGCGTGGGGTAGTCGATGCCCAGCGGCGAGCCCACCCAGCCGACCTGCCCCTCGAAGCGCCCCTTGCCGCGCCGCACCACGCCGGGCATGCCGAAGCGCTCGAGCAGCTTGCCGGAATCGGCGATGTCGAGCTTGAACTTCATCTGCGTGTGGCGCTTGGCGCCGGCCGGCTGGCCTTCCTGCGCGGCCCAGTTGCCGGTGGCGCTGAAGCTGGCCTCGGGCAGCGTCACGTTGAGCTTGTTGAGCCGCCATTCGCGCACGCCGCCTTCGCGCGCCACCAGGCCGGGGCCGCGGTTGACGGCGTCGATCTCGACCCGGCCGAGCTTGCGGCCCCGCAGGTCGAAGTCGTCGACGATGACGTCGAGCGCGGGAATGCTGTCGGGCGGCTGGTCGAGGATCTGTTCCACGTCGCGCGCGTGGCCCGGCGCGATGGTCAGCCGCGCCAGCCGCGCGAACAGCCGGCCCGCGCCGCGCCCGGCCGGCTGCCGGTACTCCACGTAGCCGCCGAGTTCGTCGGCGTCCACGCTCGCGCGCCAGGTGTTGCCGTCGCGCGAGCCGCCGATCACGACGTTGCCGAGTTCATGGCCTTCGGCGCGCAGCGTCTTCGCGCGCAGGGCCACCACGTCGGGCACGTAGCCGTTGGGCCCGGCCGGCGCCTGCGCGGCCTGCTGGGCGATGGCCGACGTGGTGCCACTGCCCAGCGCCTTTTCCCAGGCGCCGAGGTCCAGCGTGTCGAGCCGCACGTTGGCCACCACCGCGCCCTCCTGCTGGGCCGGCGATTCGCCCGGGTTCAGCCCCACCGCCAGCCGGCCGCGCAGCACCCGGGGCTCCGGCCCGGACACGTCGCGCAGGTATTCGACGGTGGCCACCTTGTCCAGCTCCACCAGCAGCCGGTCCTGCAGCGCCGAGCCGGGCGACATCGACTCGCGCAGCAGGCTGTTGTCGAAGCGCAGCGGCAGCGCCGTCTCGGCCGCCTTGTTCAGCGGCGCCGGCAGGTTGGACGCCATGCCCACCAGCGAGCTGGTCACGGCGATCTCGGCCTTGCCCCGGCGGAAGGCGAGGTTCACGCTGTAGGGCGCGCTGCCCTGGAAGTTCTGCGCCAGCCGCGCGACCAGGCCCAGCTCGCTGGCGGCGCGCAGCCCCTCGGCGGTGGCCGTGCCCTGCCCCTTGAAGCTCACCAGGCCCGGCTCCACGCCCGGGCCGGGCTTGGCGGTGGCCGGCGCCATGCCGCCCTCGAAACGCACGTCGCCGCCCAGCATGCGGGCCTGCGCGCCGGGCACGGAAAAACCGCTCTCGCTGAAATCGAGCCGGCCCACCACCTTGCCCAGCAGGGGCGCCTCGGGCGACATCTGCACGTCGTTGCCGGCGAACTGCACGCTGCCCGACACCTGCGTGTCGTGCGCGGCGGCCAGCGGCACCGCGAGCTTGAGTTTGTAGTCGGCGTTGCCGGTGGCGGTGGCCTTGGCCAGCACCTGGCCGGTCATCGCATTCACCGGCGAATTGCGCAGCAGCGCCACCAGGTCGCCCGCGGGGCCGGTGGCGGCGGCGCTCAGCGCCAGCGTGGCGTTGCGGCCCATGTCGGGAATGCGGCCGTCGACCTGCGTCAGCTCCACCCGCGGGCCGGCGGCGAAGCGGCCCCTGGCCTTGTTGAAGGCCATGCCGGGGCCGTCGAACACCAGTTCGCCCGACACCTGCGTGAGCGACGGCCAGCGCACGGCACTGGCGGCGCCGGCGGTGACGACCGGGGGGATGTAGTCGAAATCGACGTCGTGTACGTTGGCGGCGATGCGGAACTGGCCCTGCGCGGCGTCTCGGAAGGGCATGTCGTGCAGGTTGCCCTTCACGCGGAAGGTGGCGCCGTCGGCACGGCCCTTCTGCACCGCCTGCTGCACGTAGTCGCGCACGTGTTTGGCGATGGTCTGCGGCAGGTAGCGCCACACGCGGGTGCCGTCGGCGCGGCTCATGCTGCCGTGCAGGTCGAGCACGCCGGGAAAACGGCCGGCGCGCGGCTGGTCGGCCGGGTCGGTGGTGTGCCAGCGGGCCTGCACCTCGCCCTGCGCGTCGGCGCTGGAGAAGGCCAGCGGCCCGGTCTCGACCTCGATGCGGTCGTCCTTGAGTTTCCAGCGCAGGTCGCCGGCGAGCCGGTCGAGCGGGATGCGCGGTGTTTCGAACACGCCGGGAAATTCCAGCCAGCCGCCGGCCATGGCCAGCTTGGCTTTGCCGCCGTGCTGGTCGAAGTCGAAATCGAGCGTGGCGCCCGACAGGCCCGGCCGGCCGAAGTCGGGGCTGGCCGCCGCCGGGTTGGGCGGCGCGGCGGCCGGCGCCAGCGCGAGCCCGCTGAGCCGCCCGCTGGCCTGGTAGCTCTCCAGCGCGTCGGTCGGGCCACGCCACTGCGCCTTCACCGTCTCCAGCAGGCCGGCCGGCGCGTAGGCGGTGATGGCGGCGTGCGTGGCGGTGCCCAGCGGCAGGCGGCGCGCGATGTCGGCCACGGCCGCGAGGTCGAGCCGGTCGCCGGTGAAGTCGCCGTGGGCGGGTTCGCCGTCGGCCGCGTCCGCATAGCTCAGCGCGACGTTGCCGCCCGGCCACTGCAGGCCGTCGCCGGTGCGGAACTGCAGGCCCCGCGTGAAGGCCTTGAAGCCGTTGGCCTGGCGCTCGCCGCCCAGCCGGCCGGCCACGCTGGGCAGTTCCAGCGGCTCCAGCTTGCGGCCGAGCCGCACGTCGACGTTTTCCAGCGCCACGTCGGCCACGCCGCCGGTGACCACCGCCTTGCGCACGTCGGCCCAGGCGCGCACCGCGCCGCGCCCGCTGCGCAGGTCCAGGCCCAGGTCGGCGTACTGGCGCAGTTGAGACACATCGACCGCCGGCAGGTCGGCATAGGTCTGGCCGCGCCATTCGCGCCAGCGGCCGGTGTGGGTGGTGAGCAGCGGCTGCGTGAACTGCCCCATGAGGGTGAAGCGCTGCCCCCAGTCGGGCGGCGGCGTGGCGTCGATGCGCATCTGGTGCTGGCGCAGGGAGTTGCGCACGACGAGATCGACCTCGGACAGCGTGAGCGGCGGGGCGCCGCGCTGCTCGTCGGTCCAGCGCAGCGTGCCGTGCCGGATGACGAACTCGCCCTGCGAGAAGAACCAGTCGGCGGCGGCGGTGTCGTTGCCCTCGCCTTTGGAAAGATCGATGCCGCCCACCAGGATGCGGCCGTCGCGGTGGCGCCGCACGTCGAGCGACGGCGCCTCGATGACGAGCTGCTCGAAGCCCCTGTTCCACAGCGCGCGGGGCGACAGGCTGACCACCACCTTGGGCAGCCGCAGCGCCTCGCGGCCCTGCGCGTCGGTCAGCGTGACGTCGCCGAGCTCGACCGTCGGCATCAGGCTAGCCGATTTCGCCGTGATGGTGCCGATCCGCACGGGAACCCCCAAGGCCAGCGCGGCGCGCTGTTCCAGCCACGGACGGAACTCGCCGATTCGCGGCACAATCACGCCGTGCAAGGCGATCCAGCCGATGCTGATCAGCAGCCAGGCCGACAGTACGACCCAGAAGAGACTCCGGACAGCCAGCGCGAAATTTTTCAGACGTCGGGATGGAGTGGTGGTGGACAAGTCGATTTTCGGGGCCGGAACCTGGCGGGAATTATGACCGCCGCAACCCCATTGAGCGCCCCGGCAGCCCCGCTGCCTGCTGCTGACATTCCGTTACAGGCTGCGGCTGGCGCCGCCCCCCTCCTGTCAGACCACTGCCGCTTCCTGCAGCGGCTGCGCCGACGCTACGCCGACCTGTTCGCGCTGCTGCCGCCCGGCCCGCCAGTCCGCGACACCATGCAGGCCGCGCTCGACGCCCTGGCGGCGCGCGGCGAAGCCACCGGCACCGCGCTGCGCATCCTGCGGCAACTGGTCATGGAGCGGCTGGCCCGGCTCGACTGCGACGAAGGCGCCGAGCTGTCGGTGGTCACGCGCGGTGTGACCGAGCTGGCCGAGCTGGCGCTGCACACCGCCTGCCTCGCCGCGCAGGACGAACTCGACGCCGTGCACGGCGCACCCACCACGCCCGACGGCCGCCGCGCGCAGCTGTGGATCGTCGGCATGGGCAAGCTCGGCGCGCGCGAACTCAACGTGTCGAGCGACATCGACCTGATCTACGTCTACGACGAAGACGGCGAAACCGCCGGCACGCCCGAGGGCCGCGGCCGCATCAGCAACCACGAGTACTTCTCCAAGGTGGTGCGCCGCATCTTCGCGCTGATCGGCGACGTGACGGAACACGGCTTCGTGTTCCGCGTCGATCTCGCGCTGCGGCCCAACGGCAACTCGGGCCCGCCGGCCATCTCGCTCGACGCACTGGAAGAATATTTTCTGGTGCAGGGCCGCGAGTGGGAGCGTTTCGCGTGGCTGAAGAGCCGCGTGGTGGCGCCCGGCATCGGGCTGGACGACGACGCCGCGGCCGCGCTGCGCGGCGTGGTGCTGCCCTTCGTGTTCCGCCGCTACCTCGACTACAACGTGTTCGAGTCGCTGCGCAGCCTGCACCGGCAGATCCGCACGCAGGCGGCGCAGCGCTCGGCCGGCCACCCCGAACGCGCGAACGACGTGAAGCTGTCGCGCGGCGGCATCCGCGAGATCGAGTTCACCGTGCAATTGCTGCAGGTGGTGCGCGGCGGCCAGTTCCCGGAGCTGCGCACCCGGCCCACGCTGGACGCGCTGCAGCGGGTGGCGCGCGCCGGCCTGATGCCACAGGAAACCGCCGACGCGCTGAGCCGCGCCTATGTGTTCCTGCGCCGTGTGGAGCACCGCATCCAGTACCTCGACGACCAGCAGACCCACGTGCTGCCCACGCGCGACGACGACCTCGCCTTCATCGCCCGCAGCCTCGGCCTGGCCGGTTGCTGCCCGCTGCTGAACCAGCTCGACGAGCACCGCGAGCTGGTGGCCCAGGAATTCGACCGCCTGCTCGACGGCGCGGGCAAGGGCGACTGCAAGGGCTGCGGCAAGGCGGCCAACCAGGCGCCGCCAGAGATCGACGACCTGCTCGAAGGCCTGCCGGCCGACTTCGCCGCCCGCGTGCGGCAGTGGCGCGAACACCCCCGCGTGCTGGCGCTGCGCGAGGACGCGCGGCAGCGGCTGATCCGCCTGGTGCAGCGCACCGCGCAGTGGCTGCGCGAAGGCCGGGTGAGCGAACTCGCCGCGGTGCGGGTGGCCGACTGGATGGAGTCGCTGTTGCGCCGCGAAAGCTACCTCGCGCTGCTGCTGGAGCGCCCCGCCGTGCACGAGCGGCTGCTGAAACTGCTGGGCGCGGCCAAGTGGCCGGCGCGCTATTTGATGCAGCACCCGGGCGTGATCGACGAGCTGGCCAGCCCGGCCATGCTGCAGGAGCGCTTCGCGCCGGCCGAGTTCGAGGCCGAGCTGGCGCGGCGCCTGGCTGCGCTGCAGTCCACCGGCGAGGACGACGACGAGAACCTGATGAACCTGCTGCGCCGCGCGCACCACGCCGAGGTGTTCCGCACGCTGGCGCGCGACGTGGAAAACACCATCACCGTCGAGCAGGTGGCCGACGACCTGAGCGCGCTGGCCGACGCGGTGCTGCGCACCACCACCCGCTGGTGCTGGCAGCGGCTGAAGAACCGCCACGGCATCGCCGAGCCGCTGTTCGCGGTCATCGGCTACGGCAAGTTGGGCGGCAAGGAACTGGGCTACGGCAGCGACCTCGACATCGTGTTCGTCTACGACGACGCCGACGCCGACGAACGCGCCCCCGAGGTCTATGCCACGCTGGTGCGCAAGCTGGTCAACTGGCTGAGCGTGAAGACCGGCGAGGGCGACCTGTACGAAATCGACACCGCGCTGCGGCCCAACGGCAGCTCCGGCCTGCTGGTGACCACCTTCGAGGCCTACGCCAACTACCAGCAGCGCCGGGGCAGCAACACCGCCTGGACCTGGGAGCACCAGGCCATGACCCGCGCCCGCTATGTCCTCGGCAGCGAAGCGCTGCGCGAGCGGTTCGACGCGGTGCGCGAGGCGGTCATCACGGCGCCGCGGGAACACGAGTCGCTGAAGGCCGAGATCGTCTCGATGCGCGACAAGGTGATGGCGGCGCACCCGTGCAAGCCGGGCCGCTTCGACGTGAAGCACAGCCGGGGCGGCATGGTGGACGCCGAGTTCGTGGTGCAGTTCCTGGTGCTGGCGCACAGCGCCGAGCACCCCGGGCTGCGGCCCAACCTGGGCAACATCGCGCTGCTGCAACGCGCCGAGGCGGCCGGCCTGCTGCCGGCCGGCGTGGGCGTGGCCGCCGCCAACGCCTACCGCGACCTGCGGCGGGTGCAGCACGAGGCCCGGCTCAACGAGGCGCCCACCGAGCTGGCGGCCGAGGCGCTGCAGCCGCAGCAGGCCGCCATCCGCGCGGCCTGGGACGCCGTGCTGGGCTGACGGCCGCTTCTTTTTTGATAGCTGGAAAGCGCCATTCGGCGCTGGCTTGCGGCCGATTTCGTTATGAAATCGGGCCGGGAAGGCGCCTCAGCGCTGCGGCGCGCGGATGCGGGCGACCAGCGCGGTGGTCGAATAGCCGTCCACGAAGGGAATGGCCAGCGCACGGCCGCCCCAGCTTTCAACCGCGGCGGTCTCGGGCAGCACCGCCATGTCGTAGTCGCCGCCCTTCACCAGCACGTCGGGCCTGAGTTCGGTGACGAGTTCCAGCGGCGTGTTCTCGTCGAACCAGGTGACGAGGTCGACCGCGCCCTGCGCCGCCATGACGATGGCGCGGTCTTCCGCCGCGTTGAGCGGCCGGTCCGGGCCCTTGCCGAGGCGCTTGGCCGAGGCGTCGGTGTTCAGCGCCACCACCAGGCTGCCGCCCAGGGCGCGGGCCTGCGCCAGGTAGGTGACGTGGCCGCGGTGCAGCACGTCGAACACGCCGTTGGTGAAGACCACCGGCCGCGGCAGGCCGGCCACGCGCTGGACCAGCGCTTCACCGCGCGGGACGATCTTGTCGAGGAAGCCGGGCGGCGTCACGCGCCCTGCGGCACCGGCTCGGCGGGGCCGGCCAGATCTTTCACCAGTTCCTTGCGGAAGCGGTTCAGTTCCTGCACGGTCTTGAAGCTGCGTTCCATGAGCAGGCTCATGTTGTGCAGGATGCGGTCGACCACCTTGGTTTCCCAGATCGCGTCGAAATTGATTTGCGTGTCGAGCCAGTGCTCCAGCCACTCGGGGTTGGGCAGGCGGCTCTGCACCGTGTCGCGCGGGAACAGCGCCTTGTTGACATGCAGGTTCGTGGGGTGCAGCGCCTGCGCGGTGCGGCGGGCGCTGGCCATGAGCACGCCGACCTTGGCGAACGCGGCCTTGGCCTCGTTGCCGAAGATGTTGATGGCACGCTTCATGTAGCGCAGGTAGGCGCCGCCGTGGCGGGCTTCGTCCTGGCTGAGCGTGGTGTAGATGTGCTTGATGACCGGCTCGGTGTGCCACTCGGCCGCGCGGCGGTACCAGTGGTTCAGCCGGATCTCGCCGCAGAAATGCAGCATCAGCGTTTCGAGCTTGGGCGCGGGGTCGAACTCGAAGCGCACGTCGTGCAGTTCCTGCTCGGTCGGCACCAGCTCGGGCCGGAAGCGCTTCAGGTATTCCATCAGCACCAGCGAATGCTTCTGTTCCTCGAAGAACCAGATCGACATGAACGCCGAGAAGTCGCTGTCGTCGCGGTTGTCGCGCAGGAACATCTCGGTGGCCGGCAGCGCCGCCCACTCGGTGATGGCGTTCATCTTGATGGTCTGGGCCTGCTCCTCGGAGAGCTGGCTGGCATCAAATGTCGACCACGGGATGTCCTTGTCCATGTCCCAGCGGACGGACTCGAGTTGTTTGAAAAGTTCGGGGTACAGCATGATGAATTTGGGAACTGCTGACATTTTAAGCAATCCGGGTGTCTTCAAAATGACAAAAAGCGCACCGCCATGCGGGTTACGCGGCCGGGCGCCCGCTGGTTTCACGCGGCCGCGCCACATCCAGACCGCCCTGTGCGCCGTATCATGAACCATCGACAGGGCCGCCCCGGCCCGCCCGGAGCGACCCCATGAACCTGCTGAAAACCACCCTGGCCGCGCCGCTGCTCGCGCTGGCCGCCGCCACATTGCCGCCCGCCGGCGCCGCCCCCAGCCCCGCGCCGGCCGACACCGCAACCGCCGCCTGCCCCGCGCTGCTGCAGCAGACCTTCCCCCGCCTGCAGGACGAAAAACCCCAGAACCTGTGCCAGTACACCGGCAAGGTGGTGGTGGTGGTCAACACCGCCAGCTACTGCGGCTTCACCAAGCAGTACCAGGGCCTGGAAGACCTGTATGCCCGCTACAAGGACAAAGGCCTGGTGGTGCTGGGCTTTCCGTCGAACGACTTCGGCGGCCAGGAGCCGGGCAGCAACAAGGAGATCGCCGCCTTCTGCGAGAACACCTTCGGCGTGAAATTCCCGATGCTGGGCAAATCCGCCGTCAGCGGCGACGACGCCAACCCCCTGTTCAAGCAGCTCCGCGCCAAGACCGACTCGCGCCCCAAGTGGAACTTCCACAAGTACGTGATCGCCCGCGACGGCACCACGGTGACCAGCTACAACAGCTGGACCGGCCCGACCGACCGCGACTTCGTGGCCGACATCGAGCAGAAACTGGCCAAGCCTTGACCAGCTCTTTGGCCCGGAATTACCATTGAGTCAGAAAATGACTCATCAGTTATTCCCCCATTCCACGCCACGGCCCCGCTCGCTCCAAAGCCTGCGGAACTTTTTTGAAGTGGCTTCTGTCCTAACGGTGCGCGGAACGCCCCGACGGGGTGTTTCGCACCGTTTTTCGTTGCGAAGCCTTCCGGGCGCCACTGTCCCGGTTGCAATCCCGAGGCCCATCTCCTCCTCCCTCCCTCTCTCGTTCGGCCAGGGGCGCTTCGCAACCATTTCCTTCACGGCGGCCGGCGCATGACCGGCCGCCGCTCCCGCATCGCCATCATCGGCTCCGGCATTTCGGGGCTCGCCGTCGCGCACACCCTCAACGGCCACGCCGACCTCACGCTGTACGAGGCGGCCGACTACTTCGGCGGCCACACCCACACGGTCGACATCACGCTGCCCACGCCCAGGGGCCCGGTCACGCACGGCATCGACACCGGCTTTCTGGTCTACAACGAGCGCACCTACCCCAACCTGATCAACCTGTTCGCCGAACTCGGCGTGGCCACCGCGCAGTCCGACATGTCGTTCTCGGTCAAGGTGCCGGTCGGCCGGGCCGACGGCCGCACGCTGGAGTGGAGCGGCACCTCGCTGAACTCGGTGTTCGCGCAGCGCGACAACCTCTGGAACCCGCATTTCCTGGGCATGCTGAAGGATTTGCTGCGCTTCAACCGGCTGACCACCCGCATCGCCGAACGCGGCGAAGACGCCGAAATGGCCCAGCCGATCGGCGACTTCCTGGCGCAGCACCGCTTCGGGCCGGCGTTCCGCGACTGGTATTTCCTGCCGATGATCGGCTGCATCTGGAGCTGCCCGACCGACCAGATGCTGCAGTTCCCGATCGCCACCATGATCCGCTTCTGCCACAACCACGGGCTGATCCAGATCGCCAACCGGCCGCGCTGGTTCACGGTGGCCGGCGGCGCGCGGAACTACGTGGAGAAGATCGTGGCCCGCGTGGCCGACAAGCGGCTCAACACGCCGGTGCGGCTGGTCGAGCGCGACGAGGGCGGCGTGCGGGTGGTCACCGACGGCCAGGCCGAGCGCTTCGACGAGGTGGTGTTCGCCAACCACTCCGGCCAGGCGCTGTCGCTGCTGCGCGCGCCGACCGACGACGAGCGCGAGGCGCTGAGCGCCATCCGCTACCAGCCCAACACGGCCGTGCTGCACACCGACGCGTCGGTGCTGCCGTCGAAAAAGATGGCCTGGGCGGCCTGGAACTACGAGCGGGCGGCCAGCGACGACCGCGAGTCGGCCCGGGTCTGCCTGCACTACCTGCTGAACAAGCTGCAGCCGCTGCCTTTTGCGCAGCCGGTGGTGGTGTCGCTGAATCCGGTTCAGCCCATCGAACGTAGTGCCATCATGGGGACATTCGAATACGAGCACCCGGTCTTCGACGGGCCGGCCATCCGCGCGCAGAAGCGCATGGCCGACCTGCAGGGCCGCCACCACACCTGGTACGCCGGTGCCTGGCTGGGTTACGGCTTCCATGAAGACGGCCTGAAGTCCGGGCTGGCGGTGGCGCGCGCGCTGCTGGTGAAAGCGGCGGGCAGGAGCGCGGCGTGAGCCCGCAGGGCCGCGTTGGCGTGCTGCCGCGCATCGGCTTCGGCCAGGTGCGCCACACGCGGCTGCGGCCCGCCGTGAACGCTTTCGCTTACCCCACTTACTTCCTGATGCTGCCGATGCGCGCCATGGCCCGCAACGGCGGCGGCGCGCTGGCGGTGAACCGGCGCGCCCCGCTCAGCTTCTACGACCGCGACCACGGCGACGGCCGCGGCCCCGAGGCCGGCGGCGCGCTGGCCTGGCTGGACGAGCTGCTGGCCGGCCAGGGCATCACCGACGCCACCGGCGAGGTGTGGCTGCACTGCTACCCGCGGGTGCTGGGCTACACCTTCAAGCCGGTGAGCTTCTGGTACTGCCACCGGCACCCGGACGACGACGGCGGCTCGCTGCGCGCCATCGTGGTCGAGGTCAACAACACCTTCGGCGAGCGCCACTGCTACCTGCTCGACCGGCCGGCGCTGGGCGTGGAAATGACGGCCGACAAGGTCTTCCACGTCTCGCCGTTCTGCGAGGTGCAGGGCCGCTACCGCTTCCGTTTCATGCGCGCGGTGCACGGCGGCAAAGAGAAAACGGTGGTGCGCATCGACTACGACGACGCCGACGGCCCGCTGCTGCAGACCAGCGTCAGCGGCACGCTCGAGCTGCTCACCCCGGCCGCCGCGCGCCAAGCCCTGTGGCACTACCCGGCCATGACCTTCGGCGTCGTGGCCCGCATCCATTGGCAGGCGCTCAAGCTGTGGCTCAAGCGCGTGCGTTTCATCGGCAAGCCGACGCCGCCCGACCGCTTCGTGACCCGCTGACACCGCCCCTCCGCCGCGAGCACACCATGACTTCCACCACGACCAGCGCCCCCTTCTTCATCCCGCAAGGCGCGCCCGCCTCGGCCCGCACCGCGCTGAAACTGATGCAGCGGCTGCGCCACGGCAGCCTGACCGTGCATTTCCCCAACGGCTCGCACTACCGCTTCGGCCAGGCCGACCTGTCGGGCGACCACCCGGCGGCCAGCATCGTGCTGAAGAACTGGAACGTCTGCGCGGCGGCCCTCAAGTCCGGCGACATCGGCTTTGCCGAAACCTACATCGCCGGCGACTGGACCACGCCCAGCCTGACCGATCTGCTGAAGGTCTTCCTCGGCAACCGACAGGAAGTGGAGGCCGTCATCTACGGCACCTGGATCGGCCGCTTCCTGTACCGCGTCAAGCACCTGCTGAACCGCAACACCAAGGTCAACAGCCAGAAGAACATCCAGGCCCACTACGACCTCGGCAACCGCTTCTACGAGCTGTGGCTGGACGGCACGATGAACTACTCGTCGGCCTGGTTCGAGGGCGATTTCGACAAGCCCATGGTCGAGGCGCAGCACGCCAAGGTGCGCCGCGCGCTGCGCATGGTGGGCCTGCAACCCGGCCAGCGGCTGCTGGAGATCGGCTGCGGCTGGGGCGCGCTGGCGGAAAAGGCGGCGGTGGAGTTCGGCGCCTCGGTCACCGGCGTCACGCTGAGCCATGAGCAACTGGCCTGGGCGCAGAAGCGGCTCGAAGGCGTGGGGGCAGAGCACGACCTGCGGTTGCAGGACTACCGCGACATTCAGGACGCGCCCTTCGACGCGATCTGCTCCATCGAGATGGTCGAGGCGGTGGGCCGCGAATACTGGCCGCAGTATTTCGAGACGCTCTCGCGGCTGCTGAAGCCGGGCGGCAAGGCCTGCGTGCAGAGCATCGTCATCGACGACCGCTTCTTCGACCAGTATGTGTCGTCCACCGACTTCATCCAGCAGTACATCTTCCCCGGCGGCTGCCTGCCCTGCCCGCGCGAGTTCCGCCGCCAGGCCGAAGCGGCCGGCCTCGACGTGGTGGACGAATTCGCCTTCGGCGCCGACTACGCCGAGACGCTGAAGCGCTGGCGCGAGCAGTTCCTGAAGGAAAAGACCCGCGTGCTGCAGGCCGGCTTCGACGAACGCTTCATGCGCATCTGGGAGTTCTACCTGGCCTACTGCGAGGCCGCGTTCGCCAAGTCGAGCACCGACGTCGTGCAGTACACGCTGCGCAAGCGCTGAGCGCGCCGTGGCTGCCACACCGGGCTGGAACGGCGGCTGGCGCGGCGGCCTGCGCTACGGCCTGCTCGGGCTGCCGCTGGCCTTCGTCGCGCTGCCGCTCTATGTGGTGCTGCCCAACCACTACGCCACCGCCTTCGGCGTGCCGCTGGCCGCGCTGGGCGCGGTGCTGCTCGGCGCCCGCCTGTTCGACGCGCTGATCGACCCCCTCATCGGCCGCTGGTGCGACCGGCTCTTCGCCCGCTCGCTGGGCGCGGTGCTGGCCTTTGGCGCGGCGGCCTCGGTGCTGCTGGCGGCCGGTTTCGCGCTGCTGTTCTTCCCGCCGACCCGCGCGCAAGGCCCGCTGCTGGCCTGGGCCGCCGTGCTGCTGGTGCTGACCTACGCCGCCTTCAGCGCGGTCAGCGTGGCGCACCAGTCGTGGGGCGCGCTGCTCGGCAACCTGGGCGGCAGCGACGGCGCGCGCAGCCGGGTGGTGGCGTGGCGCGAAGGCCTGGCGCTGGCCGGTGTGCTGATGGCCTCGGTGCTGCCCAGCGTGGCCGGGCTCGGCGTGACCTCGGCCGTGTTCGCGGTGCTGCTGGCGGCGGGCTGCTGGGCCTGGTCGCGCGCCGGCCGGCCGCCTGCCGGCGCGGTCGCGGCGCACGGGGCCACCGCGCAGGGCTCGGCCTGGCAGCCGTTCCGCGACGCGGCCTTTCGCCACCTGCTCATCGTGTTCCTGTTCAACGGCATCGCCAGCGCGGTGCCGGCCACGCTGGTGCTGTTCTTCATTCAAGACCGGCTGCAGGCGCCGCCGTCTTTGCAGCCGGCTTTTCTCGGGCTGTATTTCATCTGCGCCGCCGCCTCGATGCCGTTGTGGCTGCAGGTGGTGGCCCGCATCGGGCTGGCGCGCGCGTGGCTGGCGGGCATGCTGCTGGCCGTGGCGGTGTTCAGCTGGACGGGCACGCTGGGCAGCGGTGACCACATCGCCTTCCTCGTCGTCTGCGCTGTCTCGGGTGTGGCGCTGGGCACCGACCTCGCGCTGCCCGGCGCCATGCTGGCCGGCGTGATCGCCGCGCGCGAAGGCGGCACCGCGAACAGCGGCACCTCCGGCCTCTACTTCGGCTGGTGGAATTTCGCGACCAAGCTCAACCTCGCGCTGGCCGCCGGGCTGGCGCTGCCGCTGCTGGCGCTGTTCGGCTACGCGCCGGGCAGCAGCGAGCCCGCCGCGCTGCGGGCGCTGGTGATCGCCTACTGCGTGCTGCCGTGTGTGCTGAAGCTGGCCGCCGCGGGTTCGCTGTGGTGGCTGTTCGTGCGGCCGGCGAGGGCCCAAAGCGGCTGATTTGCAAACTAAATGTGCCCATAGTCAGCGCCAATGCTGAATTGTTTGCTATCTTTATGGGAGCAATCCAGATGCGCTGGCGGCGGCTGACGCGGCGCTTCACCGGGCTGTAGCGGGGGTGTCATCGGCCCTTCACCGGGCCGGCCTAACTTGGCGGGCAGAAAGGACACCCCGCCATGAAGCACGCCCTGCTCCACCTCGCCGCCTTGTTCAGCCTCGCCGCCTGCGGCGGCAGCGATGGCGGCGACGCCCCCGCGCCGGCACCCGCGCCCGCCCCGGCGCCGTTCTCGGTGAAGGTCATCGCCTTCAACGACTACCACGGCAACCTGCAGTCGCCCGGCACCTTCGGCGTGAACACGGCGGTGCCCACCGCCAGCCGCCCGGCGGTTGGCGGCGCCGACTACATCGCCGGCTGGGTGAGCAAGCTCAAGGCGCAGAACCCGCTCAACGTGGTGGTGGGCGCGGGCGACCTGATCGGCGCGTCGCCGCTGGTGTCGGCGCTGTTCCAGGACGAGCCCTCGGTGGAGACGCTGAACCGCATCGGGCTGGAGTTCAGCTCGGTCGGCAACCACGAGTTCGACAAGGGCGCGACGGAGCTCAAGCGCCTGCAGAACGGCGGCTGCAAGGTGAACGGGTCCACCCAAGACCCCAACAGCTGCCGCGGCGCGGCGGTGGGCACGCCCACGCCGTTCGAGGGCGCGAAGTTCAAGTGGCTGTCGGCCAACGTGGTGACCACCGCCACCGGCCAGACCCTGCTGCCGGCCTACGGCACCAAGACCTTCAACGGCGTGCAGGTGGCCTTCATCGGCATGACGCTCAAGGGCACGCCCGGCATCGTCACGCCCACCGGCGTGGCCGGCCTGGAGTTCCGCGACGAAGCCGCCACCGTGAACGCGCTCATTCCCACGCTGAAGGCACAGGGCATCGAGGCGGTGGTGGTGCTGGTGCACGAGGGCGGCTTCCAGACCGGCAGCCTGAGCGACATCAACGGCTGCGACGGCAACCTCGCGGGCTCGGCCATCGCCGACATCGTGAGCAAGCTCGACGACGCGGTGGACATGGTGGTCAGCGCGCACACCCACGCCGCCTACAACTGCACGCTGCCCAACGCCAAGGGCCGCAAGATCCCGGTCAGCAGCGCCAGCGCCTTCGGCCGCATCCTGACCGACATCGACCTCACCATCGACCCCGCCACCCGCGACATCAGCGCGGCCAAGGTGACCAACCGCCTGGTGGACCGCACCGACACCACCGTGACGCCCAACGCGCAGGTGGCCTCCATCGTCAACAGCTACAACGCGCTGGTCTCGCCCATCGCCAACCAGGTGATCGGCTCCATCAGCGCGGCGCTGCCCAGCGCCACCAGCGACGCGGCCTGCAACATCCCGGCCGGCGACCTGATCGCCGACTCGCAGCTCGCCGCCACCGCGCCGGCCGCGTTCGGCGGCGCCGTCATCGCGTTCATGAACGCCGGCGGCGTGCGCAGCCCCGGCTTCACCTACCCGCAGAGCGTGGGCGAGGGCGACGGCAACGTGACCTACGGCGAGGCCTTCACCGTGCAGCCCTTCGGCAACAGCCTGGTCACGCTCACGCTGACCGCGCAGAACATCAAGGACGTGCTGGAAGAGCAGTTCGCCGGCTGCCGCGGCCAGTCCACCACCGCCACGCGCATCATGCTGCCGTCCAACGGCTTCAAGTACACCTGGAACGGCGCCAACGCCTGCGACGCCCGCATCAGCAACGTCACGCTGACCCGCAGCGGCGCCACCGAGACGCTGGTGGACGCCGCCGGCACCGTGGTCAATCCGGCCAAGACCTACCGCGTCACGGTCAACAACTTCATGGCCACCGGCGGCGACGGCTTCTCCACCTTCCTGAAGGGCACCAGCGTGCTCGGCGGCGCGCAGGACATCGACGCCCTCAGCGCCTACCTGGCCAACTTCAAGGCGCCCGCCGCGCCCTACACCCGCGGCGCCAACCCCAACGACGGCGGCAGCGCCCGCATCCTGCGCACCGGCGGCACCGCCTGCCCGAGCGGCGCCAACGTCAACCCCTGATGGGTCGGCGCAACGCCGCAGCCGCCGCGCTGCTGCTCGCGGCGGCTGCGGCCGCCGC
>CAMFIB010000013.1 GCA_945952465.1 uncultured Pseudomonadota bacterium | reverse complement strand
TTGACGTGCGGCTTGGTACGTGTGAACTTCTCTTTTGCCATTTTTCAATTCTCCAAAGAGCAATGCCCGTGTTGCGGTTTAACGTCTGCACCGGATTGCTGGGTCGCCCCGCACGGGGAACAGGGCGGCACCCGGTCGCAGACAAAAAAGCATCCCGGGCCTCGCGGCGCGGGATGCTGGGAACGTTTATTTCGCGCGGGCCGAAACAATGGCCTCGGCGACGTTGCGCGGCGCCTCGGCGTAGTGCTTGAACTCCATCGTGTACGTGGCACGGCCTTGCGACATCGAGCGCAGCGTGGTGGAGTAGCCGAACATTTCCGACAGCGGCACTTCGGCCTTGATGGTCTTGCCACCACCGACCATGTCGTCCATGCCCTGCACCATGCCGCGGCGGCTGGACAGGTCACCCATCACGTTGCCGGCGTAGTCTTCAGGCGTCTCGACTTCCACGGCCATCATCGGTTCCAGGATGACCGGGTTGGCCTTCTTGGCACCTTCCTTGAAGCCGAAAATGGCAGCCATCTTGAAAGCCAGTTCGTTCGAGTCCACGTCGTGGTACGAACCGAAGTGCAGCGTCACCTTGACGTCGACCACCGGGTAGCCGGCGAGCACGCCCTGCGTGACGGCTTCGTTGAAGCCCTTCTCGACCGCCGGAATGAATTCGCGCGGCACCACGCCGCCCTTGATCGCGTCGACGAACTCGTTGCCCTTGCCCGGTTCGTTCGGCTCGATCTTGAGCACGACGTGGCCGTACTGGCCCTTGCCGCCGGACTGGCGCACGAACTTGCCTTCGGCCTCTTCCACCGTCTTGCGGATGGTTTCGCGGTAAGCCACCTGGGGCTTGCCCACGTTGGCTTCCACGCCGAACTCGCGCTTCATGCGATCCACGATGATTTCCAGGTGCAGTTCGCCCTGACCACCGATGATGGTCTGGCCCGATTCTTCGTCGGTCTGCACGCGGAAGGACGGGTCTTCGGCGGCCAGGCGGTTCAGGGCAATGCCCATCTTTTCCTGGTCAGCCTTCGACTTCGGTTCGACGGCCTGGCGGATCACGGAGTCCGGGAACACCATGCGCTCCAGCGTGATCACCGCATTCGGGTCACACAGGGTTTCACCAGTGGTGACGTCCTTCAGGCCCACGCAGGCGGCGATGTCGCCGGCGCGGATTTCGTCGACTTCCTCGCGGTTGTTGGCGTGCATCTGCACGATACGGCCGATGCGCTCCTTCTTGCCGCGCACCGCGTTGTAGACGGTGTCGCCCTTCTTCAGCACGCCGGAATACACGCGCACGAAGGTCAGCTGGCCCACGAACGGGTCGGTCATCAGCTTGAACGCCAGCGCGGCGAACTTCTCGTCGTCGTCGGCCTTGCGGGTGATTTCCTTCTCGTCTTCGTCGAAGCCCTTGATGGCCTTGACGTCGAGCGGGGACGGCATCAGTTCGATGACGGCGTCCAGCATGCGCTGCACGCCCTTGTTCTTGAAGGCCGTGCCGCACAGCATGGGCTGGATTTCGCCAGCGATGGTGCGCACGCGCAGGCCGCTGGTGATCTCGTCTTCGGTCAAGTCGCCTTCTTCAAGGTACTTGTTCATCAGCTCTTCGGACGCTTCGGCAGCGGCTTCCACCATCTTCTCGCGCCATTCCTTGGCCAGACCAACCAGGTCAGCCGGGATGTCTTCGAAGGTGAACTTCATGCCCTGCGAGGCCTCGTCCCAGATAATGGCTTTCATCTTGCGAAGATCGACCACGCCCTTGAAGTTTTCCTCGGCGCCGATCGGGATCACGACGGGCACGGGGTTGGCCTTCAGGCGCAGCTTCATTTGGTCGACGACCTTGAAGAAGTTGGCGCCGGTGCGGTCCATCTTGTTGACGAACGCGAGGCGCGGCACCTTGTACTTGTTGGCCTGGCGCCAGACGGTTTCCGACTGCGGCTGCACGCCGCCCACGGCGCAGTACACCATGCAGGCACCGTCCAGCACGCGCATGGAACGCTCCACCTCGATGGTGAAGTCCACGTGGCCGGGGGTGTCGATGATGTTGATGCGGTGCTCGGGGAAGGAATGGTCCATGCCATTCCAGAAGCAGGTGGTGGCAGCCGAGGTGATCGTGATGCCGCGCTCCTGCTCCTGCTCCATCCAGTCCATGGTGGCCGCGCCATCGTGCACTTCGCCGATCTTGTGGTTCACACCGGTGTAGAACAGGATGCGCTCGGTGGTCGTGGTCTTGCCGGCGTCGATGTGAGCCGAAATACCGATGTTGCGATAGCGCTCGATGGGCGTCTTGCGGGCCATAAGATTTCTCCGTTAAAAAAGTGCGAGCCCGCTCGCGGCGGGCTGGCAGCTCCGAATATGGGGACGGTTTTTAGAAGCGGAAGTGGCTGAAGGCCTTGTTGGCCTCGGCCATGCGGTGCACTTCGTCGCGCCGCTTCATCGCACCACCGCGGCCTTCGGTTGCTTCCATCAGTTCGTTGGCCAGGCGTTGGGCCATCGACTTCTCGCCGCGCTTCTTGGCGGCTTCCTTGATCCAGCGCATCGACAGCGCCAGGCGGCGCACCGGGCGCACTTCGACCGGCACCTGGTAGTTGGCGCCACCGACGCGGCGGGACTTCACTTCCACCATCGGCTTGACGTTGTTGATGGCGATGGTGAAGGCTTCGACCGGATCCTTGCCCGGGTTCTTCTTCTCGATCTGCTCGAGCGCACCGTAGATGATGCGCTCGGCGACCGCCTTCTTGCCGCCTTGCATGATCACGTTCATGAACTTGGCGAGCTCGACATTGCCGAACTTCGGGTCCGGCAGGATTTCACGTTTAGGGACTTCGCGACGACGTGGCATGTTTCACCTCTTTGCTTCAGTTGGCACCGCTTTCGGCGGCACCGCGAGAGCCATCAGGACCCTCACTTACTCGACCCGGACATCGGGTCACTACGCCCACACCGCGCGTCCAGCGGCGTTGGCACCTTGAAAACTCAGAAAACCGGGGATCAGGCCTTCTTGGGGCGCTTCGCACCGTACTTGGAGCGCGACTGCTTGCGGTCTTTCACGCCTTGCAAGTCGAGCGAGCCACGGACGATGTGGTAACGCACACCGGGCAAGTCCTTGACACGACCGCCGCGAACCAGCACCACGCTGTGTTCCTGCAGGTTGTGGCCTTCGCCGCCGATGTAGGAAATGACTTCGAAGCCGTTGGTCAGACGGACCTTGGCAACTTTACGAAGGGCCGAGTTCGGCTTCTTCGGCGTCGTGGTGTACACGCGGGTGCACACGCCGCGACGCTGCGGCGAGTTTTGCATCGCGGGGCTCTTGGATTTGGTCGTTTCGACCTCCCGCCCCTGACGCACCAATTGATTGATGGTTGGCATTGAAAAAACGTCCCTAAACGTTCAGAAAACGAAAACGTGAATCCCTCCGGAAATTCCGGAAAGCCTTCGATTCTATCAGTTCGCCATGACAGACGCCAGCCCTGGCCGGAACCCGGCGCGGCAGCCGGCGCGGGTCACTTGATCCAGAGGCGGATGGCGTCCCAGGCGCGGCCCAGCAGCGAGGCCTCTTCCACGCCTTCCAGCACCACCAGCGGCACGGCGGCCAGCTGGCGCTCGTTCAGCAGCACCTTCATGGTGCCGACCTGCTGGCCCTTGGCGAAGGGCGCCACCAGCGGGTCGGGGCGGGCGATCTGGGTCTTGATCTGCTGGCGGCTACCGGCAGGCACCGCCACCACCAGCGGCTCCGGGCGGCCCAGCTTGAGCTCGGCGGCCTTGCCCTTCCAGACCGGGGGCGTGGCCACGGGCTGGCCGGCGTCGGCCAGTTTCACGGCCTCGAACGCGGTGAAGCCCCAGTTCAGCAGCTTCTGCGACTCGTTGGCGCGGGCGTTCTCGCTGGACGCGCCGAGCACGATGGCCAGCAGGCGGCGGCCCTGGAGGTTGGGAAAGTCGCGCTTGCCGGTGGCGATCATGCAGTAGCCGGCGGCGGCGGTGTGGCCGGTCTTCAGGCCGTCCACGGTGGGGTCGCGGAACAGCAGCAGGTTGCGGTTGGTGTCGTTGGCGGCGGGGGTGCCGAGGTAGCGGTACTTCTTGATGCCGTTGAACTGCACCTGCTCCGGGAACTCGCGCATCAGCTTGGCGGCCAGCAGCGCGAGGTCGCGGGCGGTGGTGGTGTGGCCCGCCTCGGTCAGCCCTTCCGGGTTCTTGTAAACGGTGTTCTTCATGCCGATGGCCTTGGCCTGCTCGTTCATGAGCTGCACGAAGCGCTCGACGCTGCCGCCCACGCCTTCGGCCAGCGCCACGGTGGCGTCGTTGCCGGACTGCACCACCATGCCCTTGATGAGGTCTTCCACCGGCACCTGCATCTTGGGGTCGATGAACATGCGCGAGCCGGGCGTCTTCCAGGCGCGCTCGCTGACGGGGAAGGCCTGCTTCAGGTCGATCTTCTTGGCCCGCAGCGCGTCGAACACCAGGTATTCGGTCATCAGCTTGGTCAGCGATGCCGGCTCGACCGGGGTGTCGATGTCCTTGGCGGCCAGGATCTGGTTGGCCGACACGTCGAGCAGCAGATAGGAGCGGGCGGCGATTTCGGGCGCCTCGGCGGTCTGGGCCTGGGCGGCGAGGGCGAGCGGGGCGACAACGGCGGCCAGCAGGAGCTGGCGCAGGGCGGGCAGGAATCGGGTCATCGGGGTCAGAGCGGGAACGGGGTGGGAAGTTCGGCGGGCGGGCGACACAAATCGTCAGCCGCGCAGCCGGGTCGTCGCGAGCTGCTTGAGCAGCGGCAATTGTCCATGAAAGAAGTGTTCGCCACCGGGAATCACCGTGACGGGCAGGGTCTGGGGGCGGGCCCAGTCCATCACCGAGGCCAGCGGCACGGTGGTGTCGTGTTCGCCGTGCAGCACCAGCGTGTGTTCGCGCAGCGCCTCGGGCACCGGCGCGACGGTGAACCGCGAGGCGGCGGTGCCGACCAGCACCACATGGCGGATCGCGCGGCCGGCGGCGCGGGCGGCGATGGCGTGGCTGGCCACATAGGCGCCGAACGAAAAGCCGGCCAGCACCAGTTCGCCCTCGGGCGCCAGTTGGTCGAGCACCGCGAGGAAGTCGTCGATCTCGCCGCGGCCTTCGTCGTAGGCCCCTTCGCTGGCGCCGATGCCGCGAAAGTTGAAGCGCAGCGCGGTCCAGCCACTGGCCACCGCCGCGCGGGCCAGCGTTTGCACGACCTTGTTGTCCAGGGTGCCGCCGAACTGCGGATGCGGGTGGGCGATGACGGCGGTGCCGCGCGGCGCGCCGGCCGGCAGGTCGCGCGCGACTTCCAGCGCACCGGCCGGGCCGGCGATGCCGAGGCGCTCGGTCTGGGCGTTCATGCGGCGGCCTTCCTGGCGCTGCGCCTGGGCTTGGCGGGCGGCGCGGCCTCGATCTGCGGTGCGTCGTCGCCACGGGTCACGCTGGCGGTTTGGGCCAGCGGCGCGCCGAGGTCGAAGGCGTAGTCGATGGTGATCGGCGCGTGGTCCGAGAAGCGCTGCTCCTTGTAGATGGCCTCAGCGTGCGCGTGGGCTGCCAGCGCCGGTGTGGCGAGGTGGTAGTCGAGCCGCCAGCCCACGTTGTTGGCCCAGGCCTGGCCGCGGTTGCTCCACCAGGTGTAGGCGTCGCCGGTGGTGTCGGGCTGCAGCCGGCGGTACACGTCGACCATGCCGGCTTCTTCGAGCACACGGGTCATCCACGCGCGCTCCTGCGGCAGGAAGCCGCTGTTCTTCTGGTTGCTGCGCCAGTTCTTCAGGTCGATTTCCTTGTGCGCGATGTTGACGTCGCCGCACAGAATGAATTCGCGCGTGCGCTTCAGCTCCAGCAGGTAGGGGTAGAACGCGTCGAGGAAGCGGAACTTGGCCTGCTGGCGCTCCTCGCCGGAGGAGCCGCTGGGGAAATAGCAGCTCACGATGGACAGCTTGCGCGCGGGCGTGTCGAAGCGCAGCTCCACGTAGCGGCCCTCGCGGTCGAACTCGGCGTTGCCGAAGCCGACCACCACTTCGCTGGGCTCGTAGCGGGTGTAGATGCCAACGCCCGAGTAGCCCTTCTTCTCGGCGAAATGGAAGTGGCCGTTGAGGCCGGCGAGCTGCTCGAAGCGGCCGAGCATGTCGTCGTTCACGGCCTTCAGTTCCTGCACGCAAATACAATCCGGCTGCGTTGTCGCCAGCCAGGCCTCCAGCCCCTTGTTGGCCGCGGATCGGATGCCGTTGAGATTCAGGCTGGTCAGTTTGAACAAGGACAGTCACTCCATGTCGGTCAATGCGGCCACGGGCGCCAATCCCCAGGAACTGGCGCAGGAATTCGTGGGTTTTGCGGTCGAAGCGGGCGTGTTGCGCTTCGGGGAATTCAAGACCAAGGCGGGCCGCCTCAGCCCCTATTTCTTCAATGCCGGCCTGTTCGACGACGGCGCCAAGCTCGGCCGGCTCGCCGGATTCTATGCCCGCGCCCTGCTGGCCAGCGGCATCGAATTCGACATGATCTTCGGCCCGGCCTACAAGGGCATTCCGCTCGCGGCCGTGGTGGCCACCGAACTGGCGCGGCTGGGCCGCAACGTGCCCTTCGCCTACAACCGCAAGGAAGCCAAGGCGCACGGCGAGGGCGGCACGCTGGTGGGCGCGCCCGTCAAGGGCCGGGTGCTGATCGTGGACGACGTGATGTCGGCCGGCACGGCGGCGCGCGAGTCCATCGCCATCATCGAGGCCGCCGGCGCCACGCCGCACGCGATGGCCATTGCGCTGGACCGCCAGGAAATGGCCACCGAGAACGGCGCCGACGTCTCGCACAGCGCCGTGCAGTACGTGCGCGACCAGCTCGGCCTGCAGGTCTGCACCATCGCCTCGCTGGCGGACCTGCTGCGCTACCTGCAGCAGCAGGGCGACGCCGCGCTGGCCTCGCATTACCCGCGCGTCGTGGCCTACCGCGAACGCTACGGCGTGGGCGGATGACGCAGCGGGCGCTGGCGCGCGGCGCCGTGGCCCTGGGGCTGGGCGCCTGCACGCTGGCCGCCGCGGTGGCGGCCGACGGCAGCATCTACGTCTGCACCGACGCGCAAGGCCGGCGCCTCACGTCGGACCGCCCGATCGCCGAGTGCAGCGACCGCACGCAGCGCGAACTCAACCGCAACGGCACCCTGCGGCGCGACCTGGGACCGGCGCTGACGCCCTCCGAAAAAGCGGCCGCCGAAGAGCGCGAACGCGAAGCCGCCGAAGACCGCCTGCGCGCCCAGGACACGCGCCGCCGCGACCGCGCGCTGGCCACCCGCTACCCCACGCCGGAGGCGCATGAGCGCGAACGCCAGCAGACGCTGGCGCGGGTGGACGACACGATCAAGGCGGCGAACGCGCGCATCGGCCAGCTCGCGCAGCAGCGCAAGGCGGCCGACGCCGAGATGGAGTTCTACGCGAGCAAGCCGGCCCGGGTGCCGCAGTCGCTGAAGCGCCAGATGGCCGACATCGAGGCATCGACCGCCATCCAGCAGCGTTTCATTGCCGAGCAGGAGGCCGAGAAGCTGCGCGTGAACGCCCGCTTCGACGACGAGCGGGCGCGGCTCAGGCAGCTCTGGGCCCGGCCGGCAGGCTGACGCCGCCTTTCTGGCCGGATTTCAAGGAAAATCGGCCGCAAGTCAGCGCCACACATGAATAGTTTGCTACAAATTCAGCAGCAAACCAAACACTTCAGCCGCCCAGCTTGGCCTTCAGCAGCGCATTGACCTGCGCCGGATTGCCCTTGCCCTTGGTCGCCTTCATGGCCTGGCCGACCAACGCGTTGAACGCTTTCTCCTTGCCGGCCTTGTACTGGGCCACGTTGTCGGCGTTGGCGGCGATCACCTCGTCGATGATGCGCTCCAGCTCGCCGGTGTCGCTCATCTGCTTCAGGCCCTTGTCCTCGATGACCGCGTCAACGCCCGCGCCGGGCTCGCTCCACAGGGCGTCGAACACCTGCTTGCCGGCGTTGTTGGAAATGGTGCCGTCGGCAATGCGGCCCACCAGCGCGCCGAGCTGGGCCGGCGTCACCGGCGACTGCTCGATGCCGAGGTCCTGCCCGTTCAGACGGCGCGACAGCTCACCCATCACCCAGTTGCTCACCAGCTTGGGCTGGCCGCCGGCCTTCACCGCCGCCTCGAAGTAGCCCGCCATCGCGGTGCTCTGCGTCAGCGTGGTGGCGTCGTATTCGGGCAGGCCGTAATCGGCCACGAACCGCGCGGCCATGGCGCGCGGCAGCTCCGGCATCTGCGCCTTCACCCGCGCGATCCAGTCGGCGGCGATCACCAGCGGCGGCAGGTCCGGGTCGGGGAAGTAGCGGTAGTCGGCCGCGTCTTCCTTGGTGCGCATGGCGCGGGTTTCGCCGGTATCGGGGTTGAACAGCACGGTGGCCTGTTGGATGGCGTGGCCGTCTTCGATCTGCTCGATCTGCCAGCGGATCTCGTAGTCGATCGCCTGCTGCATGAACTTGAAGCTGTTCAGGTTCTTGATCTCGCGGCGCGTGCCCAGCGGCTGGCCCGGCTTGCGCACCGACACGTTCGCGTCGCAGCGGAAGGAACCCTCCTGCATGTTGCCGTCGCAGATGCCGATCCACGTCACGATCTTGTGCAGCTCCTTCGCATACGCCACCGCCTCGGCGCTGGAGCGCATGTCGGGCTCGGTCACGATCTCCAGCAGCGGCGTGCCGGCGCGGTTCAGGTCGATGCCGCTCTGGCCAATGAAGTCTTCGTGCAGCGACTTGCCGGCGTCTTCTTCCAGGTGGGCGCGCACCAGCCGCACCGTCTTCTTTTCCTCGCCGAGCAGAAAGGACACCTCGCCGCCCTGCACCACCGGAATCTCGAACTGGCTGATCTGGTAGCCCTTGGGCAGGTCGGGGTAGAAGTAGTTCTTGCGGGCGAAGACGCTGCGCGGCGCCACATGCGCGCCGATCGCCAGCCCGAACGCGATGGCGCGCTCGACCGCGCCCTTGTTCATCACCGGCAGCGTGCCGGGCAGCGCGAGGTCCACCGCGCAGGCCTGCGTGTTGGGCTCGGCGCCGAACGCGGTGGAGGCGCGGCTGAAGATCTTGCTGTGGGTGGACAGCTGCGCGTGCGTCTCGAAGCCGATGATGACCTCGTAGCCGCCCACCAGCGGGCCGGTCGGGCGGCCCTGCTGCTGCGCCTCGAATGTGTTCACAACGGTTGCGCTCATGTCAAAAGCCCTCCGGGCGGCGGGCGTGCCAGTCGGTCGCCTGCTGCAGGCGGTGCGCCACGTTCAGCAGTTTCGCCTCCTGCAAATAGTTGCCGATGAGTTGCAGGCCGACCGGCATGCCGCCCGCGCCAAAGCCCGCTGGCACGCTCATGCCGGGCAGGCCGGCGAGCGACGCGGGCAGGGTGAAGATGTCGGCCAGGTAGTTGGCGACCGGGTCGTTCGACTTCTCGCCGAGCTTCCACGCCACGGTGGGCGCAACCGGGCCGGCGATGACGTCGCAGCTCTGGAACGCCTGCTGGAAATCGTCGGCGATCATGCGGCGGATTTTCTGCGCCTGCAGGTAGTAGGCGTCGTAGTAGCCGTGGCTGAGCACATAGGTGCCGATCATGATGCGGCGCTTCACCTCGTCGCCAAAACCTTCGGCGCGGGTCTGCTCGTACATGTCGCGCAAATCACCATACTTGGCGGCGCGGTGGCCGAACTTGACGCCGTCGAAGCGGCTCAGGTTGGAGCTGGCCTCGGCCGGCGCGATGATGTAGTAGACCGGAATGGACAGCTCGGTGCGCGGCAGCGAGATCGGCACCAGCGTGGCGCCGAGCTTTTCCAGCTCCTTCAGCGCGCCGTCCACCGCGGCCCGCACGTCGGCGGACAGGCCTTCGGCGAAGAACTCCTTCGGCAGGCCGATGCGAAGGCCTTTCAGGTCGGCGCCCAGCGAACGCGAGAAGTCTTCGGCCGGCGCGTCGAGCGAGGTGGAGTCGCGGTCGGGGTCGGGGCCGCACATCGCGCTCAGCAGCAGCGCGCAGTCTTCGGCGGAGCCGGCCATGGCGCCGGCCTGGTCGAGGCTGGACGCGAAGGCCACCATGCCGTAGCGCGAGGCGCGGCCGTAGGTGGGCTTGATGCCGGTGATGCCGCAGAAGGCGGCCGGCTGGCGGATGGAGCCGCCGGTGTCGGTGCCGGTGACCATGGGCGCCAACCGCGCCGCGACCGCCGCCGCGCTGCCGCCGGACGAACCGCCCGGCACCCGGGTGGCGTCCCAGGGGTTCTTCACCGGGCCGAAGGCCGAGTTCTCGTTGCCGGAACCCATGGCGAACTCGTCGCAGTTGAGTTTTCCAAGGCAAACAGCCCCGGAGTCAGCGACTTTATTGACAACAGTGCTATCAAAAGGCGAGCGGTAACCGCTCAGCATCTTCGAGCCGGCGGTGGTCGGGAAGTCGCGGGTGACGAAGATGTCTTTGTGGGCGATGGGCACGCCGAGCAGCGGCGCGGTGTCGCCGGCGGCGAGGCGGGCGTCGGCGGCCTTGGCCTGGGCCAGCGTGGCCGCTTCGTCGGTGGCGAGGAAGGCGCCGAGCCCGGCGTGGGCCTTGCCGCGCGCCAGGAAGTGCTGGGCCGCCTCGACGGCGGAGACGTCTTTGGCCTTGAGCTTGGCGGCCAGGGCCGCGACGGAGAGGTGGTGCAAATCGGCCATCACTCGACGGCCTCAAAAAATGGGTTGTTCATTCTGAAGTCTCTGCTGTCGGCCGCACGATCGAATTCGCCGCATCGATCCCCGCAAGCGGGGCCCCTCGCTGGTCGGCTCATTCGATCACCTTCGGCACCAGGAACAGACCGGCTTCCACCGACGGCGCGCTTTTCTGGTTCGCCTCCCGCGCATTCGGTTCGCTGGCCACGTCGTCGCGCAGGCGCAGGGCGATGTCCTGCATCACGCCGACCGGGTGTGAGAGCGGCTCGACGCCGGTGGTGTCGACCGCGCGCATCTGCTCGACGATGTCGAAGAAGGCGTTGATCTGCGACAGCAGGCGGGCGCTTTCGTCGGGTTGCAGCCGCAGCCGCGCCAGGGTGGCGATGCGGTCCAGGTCGGGGGGGGTCAGGGCCATGGTTTTTGGAGAGATCGGTTCAAACGCGCGCAAAAGCCGTGATTTGCTGCAAACACGGGGGTTTGCGGCCGGTTGGCGCGGGGTGATGCGGTATTATCCCGCCTTTGGCGCAAGCGCCCGGGCAAACGGCGTACCGCCGCTCCCCGTATCGGTAGAACAGTTCAGCGTGGCGACGGCAGGCCGAAGCGCAGGCCGTGCCCTGAGAGGATTTGCAATGTTAGGTGCATTCGGTCGGTATTTCTCCACCGACTTGGCGATTGACCTGGGAACGGCCAACACGCTGATCTACGTCCGCGGCAAGGGCATCGTGCTCGACGAGCCGTCGGTCGTCGCCATCCGCCACGAAGGCGGCCCCCAGGGCAAGAAAACCATCCAGGCCGTGGGCGCCGAAGCCAAGGCCATGCTGGGCAAGGTGCCGGGCAACATCGAGGCGATCCGCCCGATGAAAGACGGCGTGATCGCCGACTTCACCGTCACCGAGCAGATGCTCAAGCAGTTCATCAAGATGGTGCACGACTCCAAGATGCTGCGCCCCAGCCCGCGCATCATCATCTGCGTGCCCTGCGGTTCGACCCAGGTGGAGCGTCGCGCGATTCGTGAGTCCGCTCTGGGCGCCGGCGCGTCTGAGGTCTACCTGATTGAAGAACCGATGGCCGCTGCGATTGGCGCCGGTCTGCCGGTGTCGGAAGCCTCCGGTTCCATGGTCGTGGACATCGGCGGCGGCACGACGGAAGTCGGCGTTATCTCGCTGGGCGGCATGGTCTACAAGGGCTCGGTCCGCGTCGGCGGCGACAAGTTCGACGAAGCCATCATCAACTACATCCGCCGCAACTACGGCATGTTGATCGGTGAGCCCACCGCCGAAGCGATCAAGAAGAACATCGGCAGCGCCTTCCCTGGCTCCGAAGTCAAGGAAATCGAAGTCAAGGGTCGCAATCTGGCCGAAGGCGTGCCGCGCAGCTTCACAATCTCGTCCAACGAGATCCTGGAAGCCCTGACCGACCCGCTGAACCAAATCGTTTCCGCCGTGAAGAACGCGCTGGAGCAGACCCCGCCCGAGCTGGGTGCCGACATCGCCGAGCGCGGCATGATGCTGACCGGCGGCGGCGCGCTGCTGCGCGACCTGGACCGCCTGCTGGCCGAGGAAACCGGCCTGCCGGTGCTGGTGGCCGAAGACCCGCTGACCTGCGTGGTGCGCGGCTGCGGCATCGCGCTCGAAAAAATGGACCAGCTCGGAAGCATCTTCACGAGCGAGTGAGTCCACACGCGACAAAAGGGCCGGCGCGCACTATCATGTCGCCGGCTTTTGCCATTCCAGACCGCTGAATCGACATGCCATTGGGCCCCATGGACCGGTCGCCTCCGCCATTCTTCAAGCAGGGGCAGTCGGCGGTGTCCAAGATGGCCTTCTTCAGCGCCCTCGCGGTGTTCCTGATGGTGGCCGACACCCGTTTCAAGATCACGCAGCCGCTGCGCTCCGCCATCGTCACGGCGCTGCAGCCGGCCGAATGGCTGGCCCGCCAGCCCTTCCAGGCCTACGAGTCGGCCACCCAATACCTGGACGGCATGGTCGAACTCAAGAGCAGCGAAGACCTGGCCCGCAAGCGGTCGGCCGAACTGGCTCAGCGCGCGAACAAGGTCGAGCAGCTCACGCTGGAGAACAACCGGCTGCGCCATCTGCTGGGCCTGCGCGAACAGCTCGACACGCCGTCCGTGGCGGCCGAGGTGCTGTACGACGCGGCCGACCCGTACGCGCGCCGCGTGGTGATCGACAAGGGCTCGGTGCACGGCGTCGAGGCGGGCTCGCCGGTGATCGACGAATCGGGCGTGCTGGGCCAGGTGGTGCGGGCGCACCCGCTTGTGAGCGAAGTGTCACTGGTGACCGACCGCGAACACGCCGTGCCGGTGCTGAACGCCCGCACCGGCTCGCGCAACGTGCTGTACGGTGAACCCACGGCCCAGGGCGGCACGCTGGAGCTGCGCTTCATGACCGGCAGCGCCGACGTGCAGCAGGGCGACCTGCTGACGACCAGCGGCGTGGACGGCATCTACCCCGCCGGGCTGCCGGTGGCCACGGTCGACCGCATCGAGCGGCGCGGCGAATCGACCTTCGCCCGCATCTACTGCCTACCGCGCGCCCAGATCGACGCCGCCCGCCATGTGCTGGTGCTGCGGCCCACCGGCTCGCAGCTGCCCCCGCGTCCGCCGCCGGAAGAGGCCGCCGTTCGCAAGGGAGGCCGCAAATGATCATGCCGCAGGGCCAGCGCCTGCTGCTGCCGGCCAACCCGGTGTTCATCTGGAGCAGCATCGCCGCGGCGTTGCTGCTGAACATGCTGCCGATGGGGCGGGTGCCGTGGATGCCCGACTTCCTCGCCGTGGTGCTGCTGTTCTGGAACATCCACCAGCCGCAGCGGGTGGGCATCGGCACCGCCTTCCTGCTCGGGCTGGTGATGGACGTGCACCAGACCTCGCTGCTGGGCCAGCACGCCTGGACCTACACCGCGCTGTCGTATTTCGCGGCGCTGGTGCAGCGGCGCATCCTGTGGTTCCGCGTGCCGTCGCAGGCGCTGCAGCTGACGCCGCTGTTCGTCGGCGCGTTCGCGCTGGAATTCCTGGTGCGCCTCATCAGCGGCGGCGCGCTGCCGGGCTGGCTCTTCGTGCTCAAGCCACTGCTGACCACCGCGCTGTGGCCGCTGGCGAACTGGCTGCTGCTGGCGCCGCAGCGCCGCGCGCCCGACCCCGACGTCACCCGCCCGCTCTGAAGGCGCCCGAGATGACCGCGATCCGCAACCTCAAGCTGGAGTTGGCGCGTTTTCGCAGCCGGGTGCTGGTCATCGGCATCCTGGTGGTGCTGTGCTTCGTGCTCATCGGCTCGCGGCTGTTCTACCTGCAGGTGGTCCGGCACGACGACCTGAACGAACAGGCGGAAAGCAACCGCACGGCCATCGTGCCCATCGTGCCGAACCGCGGGCTCATTCTGGACCGCAACGGCATCGTGCTGGCCAACAACTACTCGGCCTACACGGTGGAGATCACGCCGTCCAAGGTGGCCAACCTGGAGGCCACGATCGACGCGATCGCCGAGGTGATCCCGGTCGAGCCGCGGGACCGGCGGCGCTTCAAGAAGCTCATGGACGACTCCAAGAATTTCGAGTCGCTGCCGATCCGCACCCGGCTGACCGACGAGGAAGTGGCCCGCTTCGCCGCCCAGCGCTACCGGTTTCCCGGCGTGGACATCAAGGCCCGCCTGTTCCGCAGCTACCCCTACGGCGAGCTGGCCAGCCACGTGATCGGCTACATCGGCCGCATCAACCAGGCCGAGAAGGAGCGCATCGAGGACGAGGACGAAGAGGGCAACTACCGGGGCACCGACTACATCGGCAAGCTGGGCGTGGAGCAGAGCTTCGAGCAGCCGCTGCACGGCATCACGGGGGTCGACCAGGTGGAGACCTCGGCCGGCGGCCGCGCCGTGCGCAAGCTGGCGACCACGCCGCCCACCTCGGGCAACACGGTGCGGCTGTCGGTGGACATCAAGCTGCAGAAACTGGTGGAAGACCTGTACGGCGACCGCCGCGGCGCGCTGGTGGCGCTGGACCCGCAGAGCGGCGAGGTGCTGGCCTTCGTCAGCAAGCCCACCTTCGACCCCAACCTGTTCGTCGACGGCATCGACGTGGAAAGCTGGCAGGCCCTCAACGAGTCGCTCGACAAGCCGCTGCTGAACCGGGCGCTGCGCGGCACCTACCCGCCCGGCTCCACCTACAAGCCGTTCATGGCGCTGGCCGCCCTGGAGACCGGCAAGCGCGGGCCGGGCACCATCATTCAAGACAACGCCTCCTGGACCTTTGGCGGCCACACCTTCCGCAGCCACGGCGACATCGCGCTGGGCGCGGTCGACATGTACCGCAGCATCGTCAAGTCGAGCAACGTCTACTACTACTCGCTGGCCAACGAGCTGGGGGTGGACGCGATGCACGACTTCATGGCGCCGCTGGGCTTCGGGCAGATCACCGGCATCGACATCAATGGCGAGGTGCGCGGCGTGCTGCCCAGCCAGGACTGGAAGCGCCGCACCTACCGGCAGCCCGAGCACAAGCGCTGGTACGCGGGCGAGACCATTTCGCTGGGCATCGGCCAGGGCTACAACAACTTCACCATCCTGCAGCTCGCGCAGGCCACGGCCACGCTGGCGGCCGGCGGCATCAAGCACAAGCCGCGGCTGGTGGTGGCCACGCAAGACGCTTTCTCTCACACCGAGGTGCCGGTGCCGATGCCGCCGGCCGAGAACCTGGGCTACAAGCCGCAGAACATCGAGGTGGTGCGCCGGGCGCTGGTCGGGGTGACGCTGGAAGGCACCTCCATGCGGGTGTTCGCCGGCGCGCCCTACCAGAGCGGCGGCAAGACCGGCACCGCGCAGGCCGTGACGATCGGCCAGAACGACAAGTACAACAAGGCCAAGCTGGAGGAACACCAGCGCGACCATGCGCTGTACATGGCGTTCGCGCCGGCCGACCACCCCCGGATCGCGCTGGCGCTCATCGTCGAGAACGCGGGCTGGGGCGCCGAGGCGGCCGCGCCCATCGCCCGCCGGGTGTTCGACTACTGGCTGCTGGGCCAGTACCCGAGCGACGAAGACATGGCCGCCGTGCGCAAGGGCACCGGCGTTGCGCCCATCGGCACGCCGCGCGTGGCGGCCGAGATGGAATGGCCGCCGCTGCCGGCCGGCAGCCCGGCCGCCGTGGCCGCCGCTGCGGCCCACGCGGCGTCTGCGGCGGCGTCGGGCGCCAGACCCGGCGCTTCGGCCACCGCCGTGCCGGGCACCACCGCCACGGCCGTCAAGGCGCCCCACCTGCCGGCCATCACGGCCGCCTTCACGGTACCGCCACCCCGGCCGCCGGCGCCGCCCAGCGTGCCGGTGGCCACCGTGCCGCCCGACCGGCCGAACGACCCCCGCCTGCTGGCCAACCAGGGCGCGGTGCCCGGCCCGCTGCCACCCGTGCGCTGACGGCCGGGCGCGCTCAGCGCAGCCAGGCGTCGTAACCGGTCTTCAAGATCAGCGCGCCCACCACCGCAATGAACACGCCGCGCACGAAGCCGGCGCCGTGGCGCAGCGCCAGGTGGGTACCAATCAGGCTGCCCACCACGTTGGCCACCGCCATCGCCAGCGCGATGTGCCACCACACATGGCCCTTGGCCGCGAAGAGCATGAGCGCGGCCACGTTGGTGGCGGTGTTCAGCAGCTTGGCCGACGCCGACGCGTGCAGGAAGTCGTAGCCCAGCCAGCGCACGAACAGGAAGATGAAGAAGCTGCCGGTGCCGGGGCCGAAGAAGCCGTCGTAGAAACCCACGCCCAGGCCGATGGTGCCGGCCGCCAGCGCCTCGGCCCGGCCGGCCAGCCGGGGCGCATGGCTGTGGCCCAGGTCTTTGCGGGCCAGCGTGTAGCCCAGCACCGCGATCAGCACGAAAGGCAGCAGCCGGCGCAGGAAGTCGGGCGACACCAGCGTGACCACCCAGGCGCCGGCGAAGGAGCCGGCAAAACCGGCCAGGGCCGCCGGCAGCAGGGAATCCCAACGGAGCTGCACCCGGCGGCTGTAGCGCCAGGTGGCGATGCCGGTGCCCCAGACCGAGGCCCCCTTGTTGCATCCGAACAGCGTGGCGGGGTGGGCGTTGGGGAAGGTGGCGAACAGCGCGGGCACCATGATGAGGCCGCCGCCGCCGACGATCGCGTCGATGCAGCCGGCCAAGAGCGACGCGGCACAGACCACCAGCCATTCCATGGCCCGGATTATTCCACGGCGGTCGCTTCAATTTTTATAGCAATGTCGCCAATGTTCGCGCTGACTTGCGGGCGATTTGGCTCCCCATTGCGGTTGGGAACGGCCATAAAAAAGGCGCCGGGGTCTCCGGCGCCTGCGATCAAACATCTCGTGGTGGATGCATCAGTTGTAGTTGTTGCTCTGGTTGTCTCCTCGGCTCCTCGCTCTCACAGGCCTCGTTGTGTCCTGTAAATGCAGGCGCGACTGTACCCCCCCGCACCGCCCCGGGGCATACGGGCTTTCCCCGGTATGCGAACCCGGTCGGTATGGCGTAAGCAATGTCGTCTAAGAGTCATTTCGGCGAGCCGGGCGGCCGGGGGCCGGCAGCGCGCCACTGGCACGACTTATGCGGGAATTTCCCAAAAACGCACCAAGGAGGGGTGGACATGGGGGTCTCGACGGCATGCCGGTTCATGGTTCTGGGCCTGTGGCTGGCCGCATGGGCGCCGGTGCATGCGCAGCAGCCCCCGCCGGCGGCTGCGGCGCCCGCGGCCACAGCCTCGATGCCGGCCCCGCCCGCCGCCAGCGCGCCGGCCGCCGCTTCCGGGCCCGGCTCGCCGACGCTCACGGCGGCCGCGCCCACCCGCCCGTCCCTGGTCAGGCAGGACACGCTGAGCGCCGCCGACACCGGCTGGATGATGACCGCCACCGCGCTGGTGCTGCTGATGACGCTGCCGGGCATCGCGCTGTTCTATGGCGGCATGGTGCGCCGCAAGAATGTCATCAACACCATGGCAATGGTGGTCGCCGTCGCCGCGCTGGTCAGCCTGCTGTGGTTCGCGCTGGGCTATTCGCTGGCGTTCACGCCGGGCACGGACTGGCTGGGCGGGCTGCAGCGGGCCTGGTTTAGCGGGCTGGACTACCGCAAGGACGCAGGCACGGTGGCGGTGAGCCACATCGCGCCCAACATCCCGGAATCGGTCTACGCCATGTTCCAGCTCAGCTTCGCCATCATCACCGCGGCGCTGGTGGTGGGCGCATTCGTGGAACGCATGCGGTTTTCGGCCATGCTGGCCTTCGTCGGCCTGTGGTCGCTGCTGGTCTATGCGCCGGTGGCGCACTGGGTCTGGGAGCCGGGCGGCTGGCTGGCGCAACGTGGCGTGCTCGACTTCGCCGGCGGCTCGGTGGTGCACATCAACGCCGGCATTTCGGGCCTGGTCTGCGCCTGGGTGCTGGGGCCGCGCAAGGGCTGGGGCAAGGAGGCCTTCGAGCCGTTCAACCTGGGGCTGACGATGTCCGGCGCCGGCCTGCTGTGGGTTGGCTGGTTCGGCTTCAACGCCGGCTCGGCGGTGGCGGCGGACGGCCGCGCAGGCCTGGCGATGGCGGTGACGCACATCGCTGCGGCGGCGGGCGCGGTGTCCTGGATGCTGGGCGAATGGGCGGTGCGGCGCCGGCCCTCGCTGCTGGGCCTGTGCTCGGGCCTGGTCGCGGGGCTGGTGGCCATCACGCCGGCCGCCGGCTTCGTCACGCCGGGCGCGGCGGCCGTCATCGGCGGTGTTGCCGGGTTGGCCTGCTACTGGGGCGCAACCGGCCTGAAGCGCCTGCTCGGCGCGGACGACGCGCTGGACGTGTTCGGCGTACACGGCGTGGGCGGCATCGTCGGCTCGCTGCTGACCGGCGTGTTCGCCAGCAAGACGGTGTCGGGCGTGTCGGGCGACGTGGTGACGCAGGCCGTGGGTACCGTGGCGGTGCTGCTCTACAGCCTGGTCGCGACATCGGTGCTGCTGGGCGTGCTGTCGCTGTTCATGAAGCTGCGGGCCAGCGACCACGACGAGCAGGACGGGCTGGACCTGTCGCTGCACAGCGAGCGGCTGGGCGCCTGATGCCGGCTTTCGCCACCACGACGACGGGGAAACAACGCCATGCTGTCTTCTGAACGGGTCGCCATCGCCGCCCACCTGCATGTGCTGCTGCGGCGCAAGACGGGCCGCGTGACCGACGTGGAATGGATGGCCGCCAACCCGGAATACGCAGCCGAGGTGGTGCGCCTGGCGCGGCAGCACGCGCTGGAAAATGCCGCGCCGGAACTGGCCGACTGGGCCGCCAAGCTGGAGGCGGCGATGCGGCAACCCGAGCCGCCAGCTCGCCGGCCGGTGCTCGCGCCGCAGCCAAACCTGCCCGCCGACGCGGCGGCGGCGCTGCAAGGGCCGGCCGCGCCGGCCGATGCGGCCGCAGCCGGCGCCCGCTACGTGGGCCGGCTGCGCTGAGGGCCCGCGGGCCGGGGGTTTACTTGGCCTCGGAGGCCGGGGCCGAAGCGGCGTCGGCCGGGGCCGTGGCAGCGGGTTTGGCGTCGTGGCCGGCGTCGATGCCGTGCTTCTCGCCGCTCATGTCGATGTCACCACCCTTGCTCAGCACGTACATCGTCAGCGCGGCGAAGATAACGAAGGCCACCACAATCTTCCACATGTCTCAATCTCCTGTTGTCGGCCGGCAGGCCGACTGGTTCGGGTTTCTCAATAAAAATCGCCCCTGCGGCTTGCACCGCAAGGGCGACTCGGCTGGAGGAGAAGTTACCCCCGGCGACCAACGTCAGGCTGACGCCAGCCGCCGGTAGGGACTCTCCGGCAACCGCTCTCCTCAGTCGTTGGCGTAGATGTCGACGTCCTTGGTCTCACGCACGAACAGCATGCCGATGACGAAGGTCATGCCGGCAACGATGATCGGGTAGTACAGGCCGTTGTACATGTTGCCGGTCTGCGCCACGATCGCGAACGCGGTGGTGGGCAGCAGGCCGCCGAACCAGCCGTTGCCGATGTGGTACGGCAGGGACATGGACGTGTAGCGGATGCGGGTCGGGAACATTTCGACCAGCATGGCGGCGATCGGGCCGTAGACCATGGTCACCAGGATCATCAGGTACACCAGGATGGCGACGACCATGACCTTGTCGAGCTTGGCCGGGTCGGCCTTGGTCGGGTAGCCGGCGGCCTTCAGGGCTTCGGCGACCGACTTCTTGAAGGCGGCGTCCTTGGCCTTGGCGTCCTCGGGGGTCAGGCCCTTGGAGGTGTAGCTCTCGATCTTGGTCTCACCAATGGTGATGGTGGCCGGGGTGCCGGCGGGCAGCTTGTCGTTCTCGTAGCTCACGGAGCCAGCGGCCAGCACCTGCTTGGCGATGTCGCACGAGCTGGTGAACTTGACGGTGCCGGTCGGGTTGAACTGGAACGAGCACTCGTTCGGGTCGGCGTGGATGACGACCTTGTTCTTCTCTTGTGCAGCGGCCAGGTCGGGGTTGGCGGCCTTGGTCAGCGCGCCGAACACCGGAATGTAGGTGAGCACGGCCAGCAGGCAGCCCGCCATGATGATGGGCTTGCGGCCGATCTTGTCGGACCAGGCGCCGAACACGATGAAGAACGGCGTGCCGATGACCAGCGCGGCGGCGATCAACAGGTTGGCGGTGGGGCCGTCGACCTTGAGCTGCTGCGTCAGGAAGAACAGCGCGTAGAACTGGCCCGTGTACCAGACCACGGCCTGGCCGGCGGTCAGGCCGATCAGCGCCAGGATCACGATCTTCAGGTTCTTCCACTGGCCGAACGATTCCGACAGCGGGGCCTTGGAGGTCTTGCCCTCGGCCTTCATCTTGGCGAAGGCCGGCGACTCGTTCATCGACAGACGGATGTAGACCGAGATGCCCAGCAGCAGGATGGAGACCAGGAACGGCACGCGCCAGCCCCACTCGGCGAACACGGCCTCGCCCACGAAGGTGCGGGTGCCGAGAATCACCAGCAGCGACAGGAACAGGCCCAGCGTTGCGGTGGTCTGGATCCAGGCCGTGTAGGCGCCGCGCTTGCCTTGAGGGGCGTGCTCGGCCACGTAGGTGGCGGCACCGCCGTACTCACCGCCGAGCGCCAGGCCCTGCAGCAGGCGCAGCACGATCAGGATGATCGGGGCGGCCGCGCCGATGGTGGCGTAGTTGGGCAGCAGGCCCACGATGAACGTGGACGCACCCATGATCAGGATGGTGACCAGGAAGGTGTACTTGCGGCCGATCATGTCGCCGAGGCGGCCGAACACCAGCGCGCCGAACGGGCGCACGATGAAACCGGCGGCGAAGGCCAGCAGCGCGAAGATGAACGCCGACCCGGCGTCCAGGCCCGAGAAGAACTGCTTCGCAATAATGGCTGCGAGCGAGCCATACAGGTAAAAGTCATACCACTCGAAAACCGTGCCCAGCGACGACGCAAAAATGACTTTGCGTTCTTCGGGGGACATCGGGCGAGCACCAGCGGCTGTGGCCATCGATCATCTCCTTGACGTTGAAATTCACTCACTCCCGTTGGAGTGATGAAATCGACTATCGGCAGGGGGTCTGACCGGATACTGACGCCGGGCTTTACAGACTCTTACAAACCAAGGTGTAACCCTAAAGCTTTATTTCGTGATGCGGTTTATCGCGCGAGGTCGAGGGTAAACCTCTATGACCTCTTTTTTTCACGGTTCTGTGCTAGCAATTTGCTAGCGACGGCGATGGGCGGCAGCCGGGTGGCGCCGGCCGCCTCAGCGCTGGTCGGCCACGATCCAGCCGGCCGCTTTTTCCGCGATCATGAGCACCGGCGAATTGGTGTTGCCGCTGGTGATGGTGGGCATGACGCCCGCGTCCACGACCCGCAACCCGGTGGCGCCGCGCAGCCTGAGCCGCGAATCGACCACGGCCATCGGGTCGTCGTCCCGCCCCATCTTGGTGGTGCCCACCGGGTGGAAGATGGTGGTGGCGATGTCGCCGGCCAGCCGTGCCAGCTCTTCGTCGGTCTGGAACTGCGCGCCGGGCTTCCACTCCTCGGGTGAGAAGGCGGCCAGCGCCGGCTGGGCGGCGATGCGCCGGGTGACACGCAGGCTGTCGGCCGCCACTTGGCGGTCTTCGGCCGTGGCCAGGTAGTTGGGCGCGATGGCCGGCGCGTCTTCCATGCGCGGGCTTTTCAGGCGCACGCTGCCGCGGCTGGTCGGGTTCAGGTTGCAGACGCTGGCGGTGAAAGCCGGGAAGGTGTGCAGCGGCTCGCCGAAGGCGTCGAGGCTGAGCGGCTGCACGTGGTACTGCAGGTTGGCCCATTCGCGCGACGGGTCGCTGCGGGTGAAGGCGCCGAGCTGCGACGGCGCCATGCTCATCGGCCCGCTGCGCTTGAGCACGTACTCCAGCCCGATGCGGGCCTTGCCCAGCCAACTCGCGCTCAGCGTGTTCAGCGTGGGCACGTTGCTGACCTTGAACACCGCGCGGACCTGCAGGTGGTCCTGCAGGTTCTCGCCCACGCCGGGCAAATCCTTCACCACGTCGATGCCGTGCTGCTGCAGCAGGCCGCCGGCTCCCACGCCCGAGCGCTGCAGGATGTGCGGCGAACCGACCGCGCCGGCGCACAGAATCACCTCGCGCGTCGCCGTGGCCTTCACCATCTCCTGGCCGTTCCAGACCTCGGCCCCGGTGCAGCGCAGGCCGCCGCCGTCCTGCGGCTCGAACACCAGCCGGTTCACCTGCGCGCTGGTCCACATCTCGAAGTTGGGCCGGCCGTAGCAGGTGGGCCGCAGAAAGGCCTTGGCCGTGTTCCAGCGCAGGCCGTCTTTCTGGTTCACCTCGAAATAGCCGACGCCCTCGTTGTTGCCGGTGTTGAAGTCGTCGGTGGCCGGAATGCCGGCCTGCACGGCGGCCTTGGCAAACGCGTCCAGCACGTCCCAGCGCAGCCGCTGTTTCTCCACCCGCCACTCACCGCCGACCTTCTTGGCCAGGCCAGTGGCGCCGGCGTGCTGGCTCTTGTGGCCGTGAAAGCGGCGGAAGTTGGCGTTGACCTCGGCTGCCCGGCCGTCGCGCGTGGGGTCGAGCTTGTAATGGTTCTCGTGCTGGCGAAAGGCCTGCAGCACGTCGTCCCAGCGCCAGGTGTCGTCGCCGGTGAGCCGGGCCCAGTGGTCGTAGTCGCGCGACTGGCCGCGCATGTAGATCATGCCGTTGATGCTGGAGCTGCCGCCCAGCGTCTTGCCGCGCGGGTAGCGCAGCGCGCGGCCACCCAGGCCGGCTTCGGGCTCGGTCTGGTAGAGCCAGTCGGTGCGCGGGTTGCCGATGCAGTGGAGGTAACCCACGGGGATGTGGATCCAGTGGTAGTCGTCCTTGCGGCCGGCCTCGATCAGCAGCACGCGCTTGGAGGCGTCGGCGCTGAGCCGGTTCGCGATCAGGCTGCCGGCGGTGCCGCCGCCGACGATGACGTAGTCGAAAGTGGCTTCATCCATGGCGGCGGATTGTGACCGCTCGCCGCTGCACCGCCATCGGTGCCAGCCCCATCAAAACCGGCTCGGCGCAGGGATTTTCAAAAGAAACAGGCCGGTTGTCAGCGCCAATGCTGAATTGTTTGCTATTGATTTATGAGCAAATCAGCGCTTGCCGCTTTTCAGGTGGCGGTAGGTCGCGTCGGCCACCGGCGCGCGGTCTGTGTCTTGCCGGCCCGATTCCAGGTCGTCGTGCGCCTGCCGGCCAACGCGGGTGGGCGCCGGGCTGCGCTGGCTGTCGGCCGATTCGTCGAGTTCGTGCGGCAGCCGCGCGACGCGCTTGTGCTGCTGCGAGGCGGAGGTGTCGGCGCCGCGCTCGCGGCTTTTGCCCTCGTGGCCGCGGTCGCGCGCTTCGGCCGTTTCGTCGTCGGCCGGCAGCGACGGGTCGGGGCGGGCGGCGGTCATGGCGCGCGGTCCCGCAGCGCATTGCGGCCGATGGCCTGCGCGCAGTGGGCGCAGCAGAACAGCTCGCCCTTGGCCTCCACGCCGTGGCCCACGATCCGCACCCCGCAGTGCGAGCAGGCCGGCGCGAGCGCGAAGATGGCGCACTCGAAGCTGTCGAACACGTGGGTGCCGCCGTTCATCGTCACCTCGAAGGTCTTGTCGTAGTCGTTGCCGCAGGTTTCGCACCGGGCCATGGGAACTCCTTCACCGGCAGACGGTGCCGGCCCATGAACCAGTATGGCGAGCGGCCCCTGCCGCGGCTGTAGGACGGGGGCGCGGACGGTGGTGGCGCAGGTGGTACAAAGGCGGCCATGCACTCCGGGTTGTCCGCCATGCTCACAACCGCTGCCTTGCTGGCCGGCACCGCGCTGCCGGGCCATGGGCAGCCAGCGCTGCGCGCCGACCACCCGCTGATCGGCACCTGGGACATCGTGCTGCCGGACACCGGCTGCCGCGAGGTCTACCGCATCCGCGCCGACGGCACCATGCTGGTCACCAGCGCGCAGCAGATCAGCGAGGCGGCGTTCACCGTGTCCGACAGGCCAAGCGCCCGGGGCTTCTACAAATGGATGGACCGCATCACCCGCATCAACTCACAGAAGGACTGCAGCGGCACGCAGTCGCCGGTGGGCGACGAGGCGGTGAACTACCTGCTGTTCCACCCCTCCGGCAACGCCTTCCTGATGTGCGAACGCGAGGACCGCTCCACCTGCGTCGGCCCGTTCAACCGGCTGCGCGACGCGGGGGTGTGAGCCCCGCGCCGGCCGGCATGGCTGTTCAGCGCGCGGTCGCCGAAGCCACCGGCGCAGCCGCGTCGTCGGTCCAGCCGCCGCCCAGGGCGCGGTAGACCGACACCAGCGAGCTGGCCGTCGCGGTCTGGGCCTGCACCAGCGCGTCGCGGGCACTCAGCGTCTGGCGTTCGGTGTCGAGCACCGTCAGCAGATCCACGCTGCCGGCGTCGAGCTTGAGGCGCGACAGCCTGGCGGCGTCTTCGGCGTAGCTGGCGGCGCTGGCGAGGCGGGCGGTCTGCTGGGTGGAGCGGCTGAAGGTGGCGAGCGCGCCTTCGGTCTCCTCCAGCGCGACCAGCACGGTCTGCTCGTAGCTGGCCAGCGCCTGATCGGCCCGCGCCTCGCTGGCGCCGATGCGGGCCCGCACCCGGCCGAAGTCGAGCAGCGGCCAGCTCAGGCCGGCACCAATGGCGAACTGCTGCGAATCGCGGTCGCCCAGGTTCGACAGCTTGTTGCTGGCGAAGCCGAGCAGACCGGTCAGGCTGATGCGCGGGAACAGGTCGGCCGTGGCCACGCCGATGCTGGCGGTGGCCGACGCGAGCTGCCGTTCAGCCGCCACGATGTCGGGCCGGCGCCGCAGCAACTGCTCGGGCGTGCCGATGGGCAGCGCGCCGAGGTCGGTCACGGGCAGCGTGGGCAGCGGCTGCGGTGTGGCCAGGCTGGCCAGCACCTGGCGCGGCGGCTGCGCGGTGAGGGTGGCGAGGCGGAACGCGGCGCGCTCCACCGCCGCCTGCAGCGCGGGCACGGCGGCCTCGGTGCTGTCGACCAGGCTGCGCACGCGTGACAGGTCGAGCCGGTTGCCACGGCCGACGTCGAAGCGCGCCTGCGTCAGCCGCAGGCCCTCGCGCTGGTTGACCAGCGCCTCGTTGGCGACGATGAGGCGCTGCTGCTGGCCGCGCAGCTCGATATAGGCCAGCGCGACCTCGGCGGCGACCGACCGGCGCGCCGCCTGCAGGCCGGCCTGGGAGGCGTCGAGCAGCGCCGCGGCGCTCTCGCTGGCGCGGCGGTTGCGGCCGAAGAAGTCGAGTTCCCAGTTGGCGGTGAAGCTGGCGTCGACGCTGTTGCCGATGCGCTGGCTGCGCGGCACACCGGGCGCCTGGATGGCGGGCAGCAGGGCGCGGCCGGCGTTGGCGCTGACACCCACCTCGGGCAATTGCGCGGCCTGTGCGCCTTGCAGCGTGGCGCGGGCCTCGCGCAGCCGGGCCTGCGCGAGGCGCACGTCGGTGTTGGCGGCCAGTGCGCGGTCGATCAGGGCGTCGAGCGCCGGGTCACGGAAGCCGCGCCAGAAGGTCGCCAGCTCGGCGCCGGGCTGGGCCGTGTTGGTGCCGCTGGCGCCGGCGTTGACGAAGCCGGCGGCGTCCAGCGTGGCTGGCGGCGCCTTGTAGTCGGGGCCGACCGCGCAGCCGGCCAGGGCCAGCGCGAGCGTGAGCGGCGCCAGGGCAAGGGTGAAACGGCGCTCAGACATGGCCACCTCCGGTGTGGGGCAAGGTGGGCGGCACGGCGGGTGGCGGCTCGTGCCGCGCCTTGCGGCTGCGCAGCAGCACATAGAACACGGGCGTCAGGAAGATGCCGAACAGCGTCACGCCGACCATGCCGGAGAACACCGCGATGCCCATGGCTCGGCGCATCTCGCTGCCGGCGCCGCTGCCCAGAATGAGCGGAATCACGCCGGCGCAGAAGGCGATGGAGGTCATCAGAATGGGGCGCAGCCGCATGCGGCAGGCATGTACCACCGCGTCGTAGACCTTCTCGCCGCGCTCCTCCAGATCCTTGGCGAACTCGACGATCAGGATGGCGTTCTTGCAGGCCAGGCCCACCAGCACCACCAGCGCCACCTGCGTGAAGATGTTGAGGTCGCCCGGCTGCCCGAACGGCGGAAAGTGCGACAGCCACACCCCGAACAGCGCCGCCAGCACACACATGGGCACGATCAGCACGATGGCCATCGGCAGGCTCCAGCTCTCGTATTGCGCGGCCAGCACCAGCACCACCAACACCACCGCGATCAGCAGCACCGCCGCCAGAATGGGCAGTTTGGCGTCGGTTCCGGGAATGGTGAAGTCGCGCGTGAGGCGGTCCTGGTAGGTCAGGTCGGTCCATTCGTAGGACATGCCGCGCGGCAGCGTCTTCTTGAGCAGCGACTCGATCTCGGCCTCGGCCTGGCCCGACGAGAAGCCGGGGTTGGCCGCGCCGTTGACGTCGGCCGACGGGTAGCCGTTGTAGCGGGTCACGCGGGTCGGCCCGAAGGTGGGCTCCACCGACATCAGCGCCTTCAGCGGCACCATCTCGCCGGCGGCGTTGCGGGTCTTGAGCGCGCCGATCGCGTCGGCGTCGGCGCGGAAGGGCGCGTCGGCCTGCACGATGACCTGGTAGGTCTTGCCGAACTTGCTGAAGTCGTTCACGTACAGCGAGCCCAGGTTGATCTGCATCGTGTCGTAGATGTCGGTCAGGCGTATGCCCATCTGCTTGGCACGGGTGCGGTCCACGTTGGCGTAGAGCTGCGGCACGTTGATGTCGTACGACGAATACGGCGTGCCGATGCTGGTCTTGGGGTTGCCGTAGACCTGCCCCAGCGTGCCCCACACCGCGCCGTACAGCGCCTGCTCGCCCAGTCCCGCGCGGTCCTGCACCTGCAGCTTGAAGCCGCCGGCATTGCCGAGGCCGTCGACCGCCGGTGGCGGCACCACGAACATGCGCGCGCCCTGGATCTGCTGGATCGCGCCGTTGACCTTGCCGAGAATCGCGCCCTTGGACAGTTCGGGCGAGGTGCGTTTCTCGAACGGGTCGAGGCCGAAGAACACGATGCCCTCGTTGGGCGCGGCCGAGAAACCCGCGATCGACAGGCCCGGGAACGCCACCGAATCGACGATGCCCGGCACCTTGAGCGCGATGGCGCTCATCTCGCGGATGACCTTCTCGGTGCGGTCCAGCGAGGCGCCGGCCGGCAACTGCGCAATGCCGATCAGGTACTGCTTGTCCGGTGCCGGCACGAAGCCGGCCGGAATGCGCATGAACAGCAGCGCCCCCAGCCCCAGCAGCACCGCGTAGACCAGCATGGCGAGGCTCTTGCGGTGCACGATGCCGGTCACGCCGCGGCTGTAGCCGTCGCTGCGGCGGTGGAACCAGCCGTTGAACCAGTGGAAGAAGCCGCCGAACACCTTGTTCATGCCGCGCGTCAGCCGGTCTGGCGGGGCGTCGTGCGGGCGCAGCAGGATGGCGCTGAGCGCGGGACTCAGCGTCAGCGAGTTGAAGGCCGAGATCACGGTGGAGATCGCGATGGTCACCGCGAACTGCTTGTAGAACTGGCCGGTGAGGCCGGGCACGAAGGTCAGCGGCACGAACACGGCGCACAGCACCAGCGCGATGGCGATGATGGGCCCCGAGACCTCCTGCATCGCCCTGACGGTGGCGTCGTGCGGGCTCAGGCCGCTCTCGATGTTGCGCTCGACGTTCTCCACCACCACGATCGCGTCGTCGACCACGATGCCGATGGACAGCACCAGCCCGAACAGCGTCAGGGTGTTGATCGAATAGCCCAGCAGCAGCAGGAAGGCGAAGGTGCCGATGATGGACACCGGCACCGCCAGCAGCGGGATGATGGACGCCCGCCAGGTCTGCAGGAAGATGATGACCACCAGCACCACCAGTGCCACCGCCTCGAACAGCGTGGCCACGACCTTCTCGATCGAGGTCTGCACGAAACGCGTCGGGTCGTAGACGATGCTGTAGTCCATGCCCGGCGGGAAGCTGGGCTTGAGTTCTTCCATCTTCGCGCGCACCGCGTTGGAGAGCGCCAGCGCGTTGGAACCGGGCGCCTGGAACACCGCGATGGCGGCCGCTTCCTTGTTGTTCAGCAGACTGCGCAAGGAATAGGTGTTGCCCGACATCTCGACCCGGCCGAGGTCGCGCACCCGCACCAGCCCACCTGTGGCGGTGTCGCTGCGCACGATGATGTCGGCGAACTCCTGCTCGGTGGTCAGCCGGCCCTGCGTGTTGACGGCGAGCTGGAACTCGGCGTCTTTCGGCGCGGGCGGCGCGCCCACCGTGCCGGCGGCGACCTGCGCGTTCTGTTCACGGATGGCGGCCACCACCTCGCTGGCGGTGATGTTGCGGGCCGACAGCTTGTTGGGGTCGAGCCAGATCCGCATGGCGTAGTCGCCGGCGCCGAACAGCTGCACAGAACCCATGCCCGGAATGCGCAGCAACTGGTCGCGCACGTTGAGCTGGCCGTAGTTGCGCAGGTACAGCGCGTCGCGCGAGTTGTCCGGGCTGACCAGGTGGACCACCATGGTCAGGTTGGGGCTGGACTTCTCGGTCGTGACGCCGATGGTGCGCACGATCTCCGGCAGCCGCGGCAGTGCGCGGTTGATGCGGTTCTGCACCGCGGTCTCGGCCACCTCGGGGTGGGTGCCGATCTTGAAGGTGACCGTCAGCGTGAGGCTGCCGTCGGCGCTGGCCTGCGAGTCGAAGTACAGCAGGTTTTCAATGCCGCTGATCTGCTCCTCCAGCGGTGTGGCCACCGTCTCGGAGATCACGCGCGGGTTGGCGCCGGGAAACTGCGCGCGCACCACCACCTGCGGCGGCGCGACCTCGGGGTATTCCGAGATGGGCAGCTGGAAGATCGCCAGCAGGCCGATCAGGAAGATGAAGATCGACAACACGCCCGCAAAGCGGGGGCGGTCGATGAAGAAACGGGAGATGTCCATGCCGCTACCGCCCGCTTCAGTTCTTGGCCGGCGCCGAAGCCGCCGACGCGGGGCTGGAGGCGCCACCGGCCGCCGGAGCGCCACCGCCCGGACCACCGGCGCCCGGTGCCGGCGTCACCGGCATGCCGCGTGCGTCGACCTGCAGCACCTGCGCCTGCACCGGCACGCCGGGCACGATGCGCTGCAGGCCGTCGACCACGATCAGCTCGCCGGCCTTCAGGTTGCCTTCGACGATGCGCATGCCGTCCACCAGCGCGCCTGGCTTGACCTCGCGCTGCTGCGGCGGCGCCACCGCGCCGGGCTGCACCACGTAGACAAATTTCTTGGTCTGGTCGGTGCCGATCGCGCGGTCTGGCACCAGCACCCGGTTTTGCGTGCCCGTGTTCTCCACCAGCAGCCGCGCCGCCAGCCCCGGCGTGAACTGGCCGCTGGCGTTGTCGAAGCTGGCGCGCAGCCGGATCGCGCCGGTCTGCGGGTTGAGCCGGTTGTCGACGAAATCGATGCGGCCTTCGTGCGGGTAGCCGGTCTCGTTGACCAGCCCCATCTTCACCTTCTGGCCCTGACCACCGGCCGTGCGGTCGGCGCGCAGCCGCAGAAAGGTCGATTCGCTGCCGTCGAAATACGCGTACATGCGCGACACGCCGGCGATCGAGGTCAGCACCGATTGCTCGTTGACCAGGTTGCCCGCCGTGATGTTGGCGCGCGACGCACGGCCCGAAATGGGCGCGCGCACCTGCGTGAAGCCGAGGTTGAGCTGGGCGGTGCGCAACGCGGCGGCGGCGGCCTGCAGGTCGGCCGTGGCCGAGCGGGCGGTGGCGCCGAGCTGGTCGAATTCCTGGCGCGACACGGCCTGCGAATCGACCAGCTTCTGCGCGCGGGCCACCTCGCTCAGCGCGAGCTGTTCACGCGCCTTCACCGCGTCGAGCTGCGACTGCGCGCGGGCGGCTTCGGCCTGGAAAGGCCGCGGGTCGATCAAGAACAGCAGGTCGCCCTTTTTCACGGAGGCGCCGTCGGTGAAATACACCTTGTCGATGGTGCCGGCCACGCGCGGGCGCAGCTCGACGAAATCGGTCGCCTCCAGCCGGCCGCTGAATTCCTCGCGGTCGGCCACTGCGCGCTGGGCCGCCGGCGCGGCGCTGACGGTGGGCGCAGACGGATGGCCGCCGCCGGGCGGGCCGTCACCCTTGCCGCAGCCGCTGAGCGAGAAGGTCAGCGCTGCGGCGAAGGCCGCCGCAGACGCGGCGCGCCACACAGCGGCCGATGGAGAGATCGAGAAAGGAATCAACGACATGGAAACGCACCTGATAAACGACGGAACCGCGCGCCAGATGGGCAACGGGTCAGACCGAAACCGAACCACAAAGGCCGTGGAGAATGCCACAGATGTAACAAATCTGCTTGTCACGGCCGATGCAGTGTTGCTGCACCGCAGCAACCCCATCGCCGACGGGGACAAGCCGCTGCCACGCCGCGTCACGGGACCGCGATACCATCCCCGGATTGCCCCCGAGGAGTGACGATGCCCTTCATGCTGCTGATCAACGAACCCGTGGGCCAACGCGCCGAACGCGATCTGCCGCAGGGCGAGGAGTTGTACGCGCGGATGCTGCGGTTCAGCGAGGACCTGAAGGCGCGCGGGGTGCTGGTGGCGAGCGAGTCGCTGAAGTCGCAGCGCGACGCGGTGCGGGTCCAGGTGCGGGCCGGCCAGCGCCGCATCACCGACGGGCCGTTCGCCGAATCCAAGGAAATGGTCGGCGGCTTCTTCCTGCTGGATTGCGCCACCCGCGACGAGGCGGTGGCCATTGCCGAAAGCTGCCCGGCCGCCCAGTGGGCGACCGTGGAAGTGCGGGAAGTGGGCCCCTGCTTCAACTGAAGCCAGCGCCAGCATTGGCGGGCAAAAGAATTTCGGTTTTCTTGCCGCCGCGTGTCGATTCTGCCGCGGCCGCTTCGTCGTACCCCATGAGCGAGGACGACGAGCACCCGTGCCGCCGCCCTCAACCTGTCCACCACGATGAGGAGTCCCCCATGCACGTCCAGCCCTACCTGATCTTCGAAGGCCGCGCCGAAGAGGCCATCCACTTCTACACATCCGCCCTGAAGGCCGAGGTCGTTCAGTTGATGCGCTTCAGCGAGAACCCGGAACCCGCCAACTGCGCACCGGGCATGCCCACCCCGTCTGCCGACAAGGTCATGCACGCCGCGCTCAAGATCGGGGAATCGACCGTGATGCTGTCCGACGGCCAGTGCGCCGGTGGCCAGGGCGGCGGCAAGCCCGACTTCAAGGGCTTCTCGCTGACGCTGGACGCTGCCGACGAGGCCACCGCGCAGACGCTGTTCGCGGCCCTCGGCGACGGCGGCAACGTGGTCATGCCGATCACCAAGACCTTCTTCTCGCCGGCTTTCGGCATGGTGGCCGACCGTTTTGGCGTGACCTGGATGGTCATCGTCAACTGAACCCCGCCTGCACGAAGGAGAACACCATGCGTTTCATGATCATCGTCAAGGCCACCGGCGACTCCGAGGCCGGCGTCATGCCCTCGCAAAAGCTCATCGAGCAGATGGGCGCCTACCATGCGGAGCTGGTCAAGGCCGGTGTGCTGCTCGACGGTGCCGGCCTCAAGGCCAGCAGCGCCGGCTGGCGCGTGCGCTATTCGGGCAAGGACCGCAGCGTGAGCGAAGGCCCTTTCGCAGACCGGCAGGGCCTGATCGCCGGCTACACGCTCATCCAGGTGAAGTCGCGCGAAGAGGCGCTGGAATGGACGCGCCGCTACCCCAACCCGGCCGGTGAGGGCGTGGACGCCGAGATCGAGGTGCGGCAGCTCTTCGAAGCCGAAGACTTCGCCTGACCCCCGCCCACACACCCCGAGGAGAATCACCATGGCCCACCAGCAACAGATCTTCGTCAACCTGCCGGTCAAGGACCTGCCGCGTTCCATCGCCTTCTTCACGGCGCTGGGCTACAGCTTCAACCCGCAGTTCACCGACGACACCGCCACCTGCATGATCGTCAGCGACACCATCTACGTGATGCTGCTGACCTACGAGAAATTCAAGGTGTTCTCGCCGCGCCCGATCGCCGACGCCACGCAGGCCGTCGAGGTGCTGAACTGCCTGTCGTGCGAAAGCCGCGAGAAGGTCGACGAGCTGGTGCGCAAGGCGGTGGCCGCCGGCGGCAGCACCTATTCGCAGCCGCAGGACCACGGCTTCATGTACGGCCACGGCTTCCAGGACCTCGACGGCCACATCTGGGAGCTGATGCACATGGACCCCAACGCCGTTCCGCCGAAGGCCTGAGACACCGATGACCGACACACCCGACAACCGAAAACGCTGGCTGGCCCTGCTGGTGCTGTGCCTGGGGGAGCTGATGATCGTGCTCGACACGACCATCGTGAACGTGGCGCTGCCGTCGATCCGGCAGGACCTCGGCTTCACCGAAACCTCGCTGGTGTGGGTGGTCAACGCCTACATGCTGACCTACGGCGGCTTTTTGCTGCTGGGTGGCCGGCTCGGCGACCTCTACGGCCAGCGCCGCATGTTCCTCGCGGGCCTCACCTTCTTCACGCTGGCCTCGCTGGCCTGCGGGCTGGCGCAGTCACAGGGGCTGCTGGTGGTGGCGCGGGCGGTGCAGGGCCTGGGTGGCGCGGTGGTGTCGGCAGTGGCGCTGTCACTGATCATGAACCTGTTCACCGACGCCGAAGGCCGCGCCAAGGCGATGGGCGTGTTCGGCTTCGTCTGCGCGGGCGGCGGCAGCATCGGCGTGCTGCTCGGCGGGCTGCTGACCTCGTCGCTGAGCTGGCACTGGATCTTTCTGGTGAACCTGCCGATCGGCGTGGCGGTGTACGCGCTGTGCGTGGCGCTGATCGGCAAGGACGCGCCCAACACCGGAGGCCAGCTCGACGTGGCCGGCGCCTTCACCGTCACCGCGTCGCTGATGCTGGCGGTGTACGCGGTGGTTGGCGGCAACGAGGCCGGCTGGACCTCGCCGCTGACGCTGTCGCTGCTGGGCGCCGCCGCGCTGCTGCTGGCCGCGTTCATCACCATCGAGGCGCGTGTGCAGCACCCGCTGATGCCGCTGAAGCTGTTCAGGCTGCGCAACGTCGCCACCGCCAACGTGGCGGGCGTGTTGTGGGCCGCCGCGATGTTCGCCTGGTTCTTCATCTCGGCGCTCTACCTGCAGCTGGTGCTGGGCTACGACGCGATGCAGGTCGGCCTGGCCTTCCTGCCGGCCAACCTCATCATGGCGGTGCTGTCGCTCGGCGTGTCGGCCAAGGTCGTGATGCGCTGGGGCATCCGCGGGCCGCTGGCCTTCGGGCTCGCCGTCGCCGCGGTCGGCCTGGCGCTGTTCGCCCGGGCGCCGGAAGCCGGCCACTTCTGGATCGACGTGCTGCCGGGCATGCTGCTGCTGGGCGTGGGCGCCGGCATCGCCTTCAACCCGATGCTGCTGGCCGCGATGAGCGACGTGGGCCCCAGCGAGTCGGGGCTGGCGTCGGGCGTGGTCAACACCGCCTTCATGATGGGCGGCGCGCTGGGCCTGGCCGTGCTGGCCAGCGCCGCCGCAGCCCGCACCGGCACGCTGCTGGCCAGTGGCGCCACGCAGGCCGCCGCGCTGAACGGCGGCTACCAGCTCGCCTTCCTGCTCGGCGCCGGCTGCGCGGCGCTGGCGGCGGTGCTGGGCGTGGTCTTCATGCGCATTTCACCCCAAGCCGCCGCCGAAGACGGCGCACCGGCGGCCGTTGCGCCGCACTGAACCCACAAGGAGAAACGACATGCTGAAAACCATCGCCATCGTCATCGTGGTCGCCATCGGGGGCCTGCTGGTCTATGCAGCGGCCAAGCCCGACACCTTTCGCATCGAGCGCTCGACGCTCATCCAGGCGCCGCCCGAGAAAATTTTCCCGCTGATCACCGACTTCCACGCGATGCAGAAGTGGTCGGCCTGGGAAAAGGTCGACCCGGCGATGCAGCGCACCTACTCCGGCGCGGCCAGCGGCGTGGGTGCGGTGTACGAGTGGAAGGGCAACAAGGACATCGGCTCGGGCCGCATGGAAATCAAGGAAGCCGTGCCGTCGTCGCGCGTGGTACTGCAGATGGACTTCATCGAGCCCTTCCCGGCGCGCAACACCGGCGAGTTCACGCTGGCGCCCGAAGGCGACGGCGCCACCCGCGTGACCAACGCCATGTACGGCCCGTCGCCCTTCATCTCCAAGCTGATGACCACCTTCTTCAGCATGGAAAAGATGGTCGGCCCCAAGTTCGAGGAAAGCCTGGCCGAACTCAAGGCCACGGCCGAGCGCTGAGGCCGATGGTGCAATGGCGCATGGCGATTCCGGACATCCACCGCACCATCGAGGGCGTCTGGCGCATCGAGTCGGCCAAGGTCATCGCCAAGGTTGCGCGCATGCTGCGCGACGTCGGGCAGGCCGAGGAGATCGCGCAGGATGCGCTGGTCGCGGCGCTGGAACAGTGGCCGCAGAAAGGTGTGCCGGAGAACCCCGGCGCCTGGCTGATGACCACCGCCAAACACCGCGCGATCGACCTGATCCGGCGCCAGCAACTGCACCAGGCCCACGAGGGCGAACTCTCCCGCACGCTGGACGAGCAGATGGCCGCCGGCATGCCGGACGTGGAAGCGATGATGGACGACGACATCGGTGACGACCTGCTGCGGCTGGTGTTCACCGCCTGCCACCCGGTGCTGTCCACCGAAGCGCGCGTCGCCCTCACGCTGCGGCTGCTCGGTGGCCTGACCACCGACGAGATCGCCCGCGCCTTCCTGGTGCCCGAGCCCACCATCGCGCAGCGCATCGTGCGCGCCAAGCGCACGCTGGCCGACGCCCAGGTGCCGTTCGAGCCGCCCCGCGCCGAGGAGCTGGCCGATCGGCTGGACTCGGTGCTCGAGGTCATCTACCTGGTCTTCAACGAAGGCTATTCCGCCACCGCCGGCGACGACTGGATGCGCCCCGCGCTCTGCGACGAGGCCCTGCGGCTGGGCCGCGTGGTCGCCGAGCTGATGCCGGGCGAAGCCGAGGTGCACGGCCTCGTCGCGCTGATGGAGATTCAGGCTTCGCGCGCCCACGCCCGCGTCGGCGAGACCGGCGAACCCATCCTGCTGCTCGAACAGAACCGCGCCCGCTGGGACCGCCTGCTGATCCGCCGCGGCCTCGCTGCGCTGCAGCGCGCCGAAGCGGTGGCCGCCGCGCAGGACCAGGGTTACGGCCCCTATGCACTGCAGGCCGCCATTGCCGCCTGCCACGCCCGCGCCGGCACCGCCGAACAGACCGACTGGACCCGCATCGCCGCGCTGTACGAGGGCCTGGCGCGGCTGGCGCCGTCGCCGGTGGTCGAACTGAACCGCGCGGTGGCGGTCGGCATGGCTTTCGGGCCGGCCGCCGGGCTGGAGATCGTCGATGGCTTAATGACCGAGCCCAGGCTGCGCGGCTACCACCTGCTGCCCAGCGTGCGCGGCGATCTGCTGCAGCGGCTGCAGCGCCTTGGCGAAGCCCGCGAGGCCTTCGAGCTGGCCGCCACGCTCACCCGCAACGCGCGCGAGCGGGCCTTGCTGCTGGGCCGGGCCGCCGCGTGCGAAGCGTCGCCGGGCTGAACATCCCGGTCGCTTGTCGAATTCGGCAGGGCTGCTTCGTCGTCTGGTTGGAAGCACGCGGCACCATCGCCCAAGCACCCCTTCAGGAGATTCGCATGAGAAAGATCACCGTTGCCGAACACATCTCGCTGGACGGCTTCATCCAACCCGACGGGGACAGCGATTACGCCCATGGCGGGTGGACCGCGCCCTACCGCACGCCGCAGGGCGCGGCCGCCCTCGCCGAGGCCTACGGCAAGACCTACGACCTGCTTCTGGGCCGCCGCACCTACGACCTCTGGGCCCGGTTCTGGCCGCAGGCCACGGGCGGCCCGTTTGCCGATGCCCTGAATGCCGCCACCAAGTACGTGGTGACGCACCGGCCTGAAAACCTGACCTGGGGCCCCGTGGGCCGGCTCGGCGCGGACCCCATCGACGGCATCCGCCAGCTCAAGCGGCAGGACGGCGCCGACCTGCTGGTCTGCGGCAGCGCCAGCGTGGCGTCGGTGCTGTTCGAGCAGGATCTGGTCGATGAACTGGTGCTGGTGGTCTACCCGGTGTTGCTGGGCCGGGGCAAACGCAGCTTCTCAGACCGCGCGAGCCCGCGCGAACTGGCCCTGCTGGGCTCCACCACCACGCCGACCGGGGTGGTGCTGAACCGCTACCGCCACGTCGGCCCGCTGCGGACCGCCGGTTGACGGCCGACCGTCACTTCGCCGGCGGATTCACCACACCGTAGTTGACCGGCACGAACCGGTAGCCCTTGCCTTCGGCGCGCAGGTGGCCGATGCCGGGGAAGGCCAGGTGCGCGGCGGCGATCCAGTAGCCGCCGTTGGCGGCGTCGGCGAAGGCCTTCTGGCGTTCGGCGGCCGCGGCGGCGTTGTCGGTGTCGAAGCGGATGACCACCGAAGGGTCGTCGAACTGCACGGCGGCGGCGTGCAGGATGTCGCCCAGCAGCACCAGCTTTTCGCCCTTGCTCTCGACGACGTAGGTACTGTGGCCGGCGGTGTGGCCGTGGCTGGCGGCGGCGCGCACGCCGGGCACCAGCGGCGTGTCACCGCTGAAGGGCTTGAAGCGGCCGACCGACACGTAGGGGTTGAGCGAGGCCATCGCGCCCTGGAAGAAGCCCTTGGCGTCGGCGGGCGCCTTCTCCATCTGCGCGGGGCTGAGCCAGAAGTCGGCGTCGGCCTTGTCGGCGCGCACCACCGCATTCGGGAACGCCAGCTTGTCGCCGTTCATCAGTCCGCCGATGTGGTCGGGGTGCAGGTGGGTGATGTAGACCTCGTCGACCTGCTCGGGCTGGTAGCCGGCAGCGCGCAGGTTGTCGGCCAGCTTGCCGAGCGTGGGGCCGAACAGGCTGGCGGCGCCGGTGTCGATGAGCACCAGCTTGCTGCCTGTGTTGACGAGGTAGCCATTGACGGAGGTTTCGACCGGGTTGGTGAGGAACGACCGGGCCAGCGCCTGCTGCAGTTGCTCGGGCGGCATGACGAGGAGCTTGTCGAGCGGCAGCGCGACGGTGCCGTCGGACAGCGCGGTGATCTCGAAGTCGCCCAGCATCATGCGGTGGTAGCCGGGCGCCGAGGTGCGCACCATGGGCGCGGCAGCCTGCGCGGTGCCGACGGCGGGCGGCGCCACGAAGGCGGCGGCCAGCAGCAGCGCGGCGGCGGACAAACGGGTGAGCAGGGGCGAGGCAGCGGGCATCGGGCCGGTCTCCGAAGGGCAGGGTAAGAAAACGAAAAGGGAGGGGCGAGCGGGCGAGCTCAGCCGCCGGACTTGTACTTGGCCAGCATCTGCTGGTAGGTGTCGGCCATGTTGTCGAGGTGCTCGAGCGCGGCCTTGTACTGGGTGGAATGCAGGTTCATGAGGTTCTCGAACTGCTGGGTGACGGCCGTCACGGGCAGCCCCATGGCGCGCAGCGAATCGCAGTACACGCTCTGCGAGCGGATGACGAGCTGCCACGCGTCGTGCGACTGGGCGGCCATGGTGCGGGCCTGTTCCCACAGGGTCTTGGCGAGATCGATCTGGGCCTGGGTGATCATGGTTGTCTCCTGGCGTGTTGGGAGCGGTTGTGTGGCCCATTCTGCGGCATCCGGCGGGGGGCGCGCAACGCAGGCGGCGGCCCGGCTTGTCGCGCCGCTCGCCGGCCGGGTATGCTTCGGGCCGTGCGCGTCAGGCCCGAACCCGTCGGGCCCGGCCGCACACCCGCCGAGCCGCCGCCCCTCACCCGCCATGTCCTACATCCTCGACGCCCTCAAACGTGCGGAGTCCGACCGTGGGCGCGGTTCCATTCCGGGCCTGCACACGCAGCAGGTGATGGCGGGCAGCGCCGGCGGCGAAGGCGGCGCCGGCCGGCCCGCATGGCTCTGGCCGCTGGTGGCGGGCACGCTGCTGCTCGCCGGGGGTGCCGGCCTCTACCTCGTCAAGCCGCTGTCGGTGCGGGTCAACGCCGGCGCCGTGCTGCCGCCACCGCCGCCCGCCGCCGCGCTGCCGGCACCGCAGATCACCGCGATCACGGCCGTGCCCACCGCGCCGGCCGCGGCCCCGCTGCCGGCCGC
>CAMFIB010000012.1 GCA_945952465.1 uncultured Pseudomonadota bacterium | reverse complement strand
GGCCACGATGTAGCACGCCGCCCCCTTCCGCCCTTGCGGGCGGGGTGGGGAAAGGCGGCTGCGCCGCTGTGCCGGCTCATTTGTCGCTCTCCGTCAAGAGGTTGATCTTGCAGCGGCCGGCATCGACTTCATCATCGCCGCCGCCATCCTCGTAGCGGATGCGGATCAGGCCGGGCGTGGTCGGCCGACGATTCAGCAGGACAGCCGCCGCGCGCCCTTCGTACTCGACCAGCAACAGCGGCTTTTTCATGGCGTCCGGGTCGGATACGGCCTTGCCACGCGGCCAACTGGTCAACTCGCCCAGGTCGCCGGGTTCAGTGCCTCCCGCGCCCGTGTCATCGCCATCGGTGCCGCCATCGGTGCCGCCATCGGTGCCGGGGGTCGCCTTCGGCTTGGCCTTCGGCTCGGTGCCTTGCTTGTCGGTGCCGCCTTGGTTGCCGCCCGAAATTTCGTCATGACGAAATTTTTCCGGGTCGCCGTCGCCGCCTTCGGTGCCAGCTCCAGCGCCGCCGCCCGTGTCGGTGCCGCCAGCGTCGGCAGGCGAGGGCAGGGGAGCGGCTGGCTTCTTCTTGCCTTTGAGCACGTCGCCCAGGTCGGCCACGCTCCGGCGCGTGATGTCCTCGGCCGTGTCGCACCACTCCTGCACCTGCTCGGGGAACTTCTCGGCGAGTGCGCGCAGCTCGTAGAGAGTCTTCGGCGACGTGCAGCGGCCGGACGTATAGACGGCCTCGATGCAGGCGGGCGCTTCGACCAGTGCCAGCAGCTCGGTGATGGCGTTCGCCGGCTTGCCCAGGCGGCGGGCGACTTCGCCCTTCTTCACGCCTTCGTCCAGCTTGCGCTTGATGAACTTGGCGAGTTCCATCGGGCGCAGCGCGAAGCGTTTTTCGTTCGCGTTCACTTGGTCGAAGTCGTCAAAGTCTTCATCGACAACCACGGGGATGTCTTCGACCTTGGCCCACTCCGAACCGAGATAGCGCAGCTCGCCGTCGTTGATGATCCACTTGCCGGGCTTCGTCGGGTGCGGCTTCACGGAAATGGGCAGCTTCACGCCCCGTTCCTTGATGTTCTGGCCGATTTCCTCGATTTCCTCCGGCTTCTTCTCGGTGCGCGGCTGGTTCGGATCGGGTTCGATGTCGGTCAGCTTGACGCGCATCGCCTTGCCGTCCGGCTGCGCGGCAGCGGGGCCGGCCGGGACGGGCTTTTCTTCCAGTGCGGACAGGTCAAGTGCCATTACTCAACTCCCATTTGCGTGGCGATCTTGGAGAACACGGGGCGGATGTGCGCCCAGGCTTCGCGGGCGCTGCTCTTGCCGAGCTTCCAGACGGGCAGGCCAGCGGCTTGCGCTTCTGGAATGGCGGTCGTCTTCTTGATGGCGGCAAAGCCGGCACCGAGGGGAATCAGCAGCTTGGCGAAGGCGGCCGACAGGTCGCGCAGGTTCTCGCGCTGGAAGGGGGTCGGCTCCACGATGTTGGGAAGGATGCCGATCAGCTCCAGCTTCTTGTTGATGGTCGCCTTGATCTTGCGAATCCCGATGTTGTCGTGATTCAACAAGTCGCCGATGCCGTCGATGGCTTCCTGGTTGAGCTGGAGCGGAGACAGCACGAAGTCGCCGACGACGAGGCTCGCCAGTTGACGAATGTCCGGGTTCGGGTTGGTGTCGATGACGCACACATCGAAGCGGTCGGCAATGTCGGCCAGGAACGTATAAAGGTTCGTGGCGAACTTGTTGTGCTCGGCGGCCTGCTTCTCCATCTTGATAAGCTCGGCATCGCCGGGCACCAAGACAAAATCAGCGTGCTCGATGCTCGCGGCGTCGGTCTTCGAGGTCAGAAGGCGGCTGCTGGTGATGGCGGACACGGTGGCGAGGCCGCCCGTGCGGATGGCTTTCGACGTGTTGCGTTGGTGGTCAAAGTCGATCACGAGGACGCGCTTTTTCAGCACGTCGGCGAGGTAGTAGGCGAACTGGACGGCGACGGCCGACTTGCCGACTCCGCCTTTCTGGTTCGCAAGAACTAACGTTTTCATGCCCGGTTACTCCTTCAAGAAATTGCGGACGGTTGTCACTGAGGTTTCAATGCCTTGTTCGCGCAGGAATGCGACGATCTGGCGGATCGTGTAGCCCTTGTCCCGTAGGGTTCGCATGTCCTGGTCGAACGGCTCCAAGACGGTGGCGGCCAGCTTGGGCTTCTCGCGTGCCATGAACGCATCGACGCGCTGCTTCTCGGCCTTCGCCATGAAGCGGTTGCGAACGACGTTCGCCTGCTGCCTGGACATTTCGTGCGCCGCTGCCGCATCGGACAGCGGCACACCTTCGACCAGTAGGGCACGCGCTACACCCAAGGAACGCTCCGACCACTTGCTACACGTCGCAGCGACGCGGGCGAACTCCGCTTCGCTCATCCTTGGGGTGGCGGCTGTCATTCATTGGCCCGCCCGGAACTGTTCGCGCTTCTCCTTGCCCGGAGCGCCGAAAGTGAAGTCCTCCACCACGAAGTTGTAGCCGTACACGTCCTCGCCATCCTTCTGGAAGTTGTTGTTCTCGATGCGGTAGTCAACGATCAGTTGATCGCCCTTCATCGCGTTCTTGGCGATGGCCTCGGCCTTGGCCCGGAAGGCGGTGAACTGGATCGACACCGAGCGTTCGCGCGCCTCGCCGGTTTCCTTGTCCTTGCCGGCGTATTCGTTGGAAATGAGGGTGAAGCGTGCGACGGCGCGATCACCGTTGCCGCTGACGACAACGGCCTTGGCGAGATTGCCCACGAAGACGTTTTTCTGCATGTCGGTTTCTCCTGGTTGGGGTCGTCTCAGAAAACGGAAAAAATCGTACGCTAAGACCAATCAGACGGAATGGCTGGTTGAACGGCCGAAGGTGGCCGTGCTCGAAGTATAACACCGAGAAAACAGGAAATGCAACAGGTAGAAAACAACATGAAAACAACAAGAAACGCGAGCGGCGCACCAGCGCACTAGGAAAAACAGCGGTTTCATGCACGCAGACGAAAGCCAGAAAACGAGCGCGGTGCAAAAGGCCGTAGAAGGCCGCCAGAAGGGCAAAGGCGCGAGCGTGTGGGGTAGGGCCACCAAGGGCGAGAACGTGCGCAGGCGGCCCGTCTGCGCGTCCAGGCGATGGTTCAAAGGGGGAAGGGTAGGGTAGGGGGTTCAAGCGTCGAAGACGCCTTTCTCCCCGAAGGGCCGCAGGCCCGCGCGGGGGCGGTGTGTGATCCGCCCGGCCGGCAGCTCGCCGGAATGTCCACAATTCCGGGCGCTCCCACTACAGGCAATAAATATTTATAGGAAAGAAAAACCTACAGGCAAAAGCTATAGGGGGATGGGTGCGCGAACGCTCGCAAAGCCTTGTCCTGTAAGGCTTTCCGGCCATCCTGGCCGCGCCGTCGCAAGACAGTTTCAGCGTAGCGGCAAGACAGTTTCAGCGCAGGGCGCAAGATAGATTCATCGCGCCGTTCTGTGGATTGGATACGCAAGCCCTTGATTCGGCTGGCCTTCTTAGGCAAGACAAGTTCATCGTGGATAACTTCGGCCATCAACAGGCTTATCCACAAGCCAGCCGAGGCTAGGGCCGGTTCTGCGCGCGATCCTGGGCGAGTGACAGCAGCGCGTCGGCCACGTCGGCATAGTCTGCGCCCTGGGCTTTCAGCTCGTGCCAGATTTCGGCCTTGCCGGCCGTCCTGGTCACGTAGTCGGCCACGGCCGCGCCCTTGCGGCCGTCGATTCCTGGGCTGTGCTGCGCGATGGCGTCGGCCACGTCCTGGAAGGCGTAGCCCTTGCGGAACATGGCGACGGCGGCCATCCAGTCGGCCCGGCTGGCGTCGAAGTCGCCGCCGAACTGCGTTTTCAGGCTATGCCATAGGCTGCGATACCACTCGGCCAGCTCTTGGGCCGTCTGCGGCGTCCTGGTCGCGGCCTGGGGCATGTTGCGGGCCTCCCGCTGGACGTGCGCGGCCATGCTGCGGGCTTGCTCGCGCTCGCGCTCGATCACGCCTCGCGCGATCTGCACCAGCTCGGCCGCGCCACTGGCCGGGCGGCCGTTGTAGCTGTCCAGCAGTACGAACGGCGAACGGCCCGCCGCGTCGATGTGCTCGGGCTTGCGGTTGGTGAAGCCGGCCAGCCGGCCGTAGTGCGCCGAGTCGGCGCTATTCGGGTCGCCGCCGTACTCGCGCGCAAGATGGCGGGCCACCTCGCGCCGCACGTCGGCCGGCATGTCGTCGTCCAGCTTGATCCACGCCTGATAGTTGCCCGGACTGGTCTGCACGGTGACGGCGGCAGAGTAGGGGCCGGCCTGGAGCCGGGCCAACGTGCCCATGCTCAAGTCGTCCACCAGAATGAGCCGGCTCGGCGCGGAGCGCGCCGGGCGAACGTAGATGTCGCAGCCCTTGAAGTTCTCGCGCTTGAGCCAGTCCAGCGACTTCATGATGTCGGCCTCGCTCCACTCCCGATTGAGCATGCCGCGCTCTGCGTGGCGAATGCCGACTTCGTACAGGCTCGCGCCCATGCCCTTGAGCTGGCGGGACACGGCGGCGCGGGTTCGGTCGTGCTGCATGCTGTTCTCCTTCGTTGGTGACGCCGGCGAGCTGGCCAGCTCGATGCGCTGTCACCACTACGGGGCGGCCATTGGTGACAAAGTTGGCCAACCTGGTGGATCTTCCTGTCACCACGCGGCCGGGTTCGATTGGTGACGCGGCCGCCCGGGCCTGGCTGCGATCGCGTCACCAATGGCGAAGGTCAAGCCTTCGGCGGGCGCTTCGACTGCGCTGCGGGCTTCAAGGCGGCCAGCAGGGCGGCGTTCTGCGTCTTGACGGCCTCCAGCTCGCCGCGCAGCTTCGCCGCGTCCTCGCGGGCCGTGGCGGCGGCATCGCGGGCCTTGTCGCGCTCGCTCTCGGCCTTGGTCATGCGTTCGACGCTGCGGTGAACTTCTTCGGCCGCGCGCTTGCGTTGCTCGGCGTGCTGCTCGGCCTCGGCGGCCATCTTCGCGCGCAGGCCGGCAAGCTCGGCATTGCCGGCCGCCAGTTGGCGCAGGGCGTCGTCGCGCTCGCCTTCGGCTTCCTCGGCGCGCACGTCGGCTTGATCGCGGCGGGCCTTGGCCTCGTCGCGTTCCTGGCGCAAGCGGTCGGCGTCCTGGTGCGCTCGATCCAGCTCGGCGCGTAGCTCGGCCGCCCGGTGCTCCGTCTCCTGGGCCTTCTGCTCGGCCAGGGTGGCGCGGCGCTGGCTGTCTTCGTGCTGCGTGCGCAGCTCGGCCAGCTCGTCGGCTTGCTTCTGCTGCTGCTCGATGGCGGCGGCGGCCTGGGCTTCCAGCTCGACAATGCGGGCCTGGGCGGCTTCCAGCTCGCCCGTCTGCGCCTCAAAGGCGGCCGACTGCTGCGCCGATAGCTCGGTGAGGTCGGTTTTCTCGGCCTCGAAGGCGGCCCGCGCGGCCTCTAGCGACTCGTTCGCCAGTTGCTGCGCCGTCTCCCATAGGCTTTGCCCGGCTGTCTGCAAGACGCCGTGCAGCTCTGCCGGCAGCGGCTCGCGGACGGCCTGCACCTGCTTGCGCTGCTTGGCCCGCCATTCCTTCATGGCCTCGACCACGTTGTTCATGCCGGCGCGGCTGAGTTGGCGAACGGCTTCGACGTTCGGGAACTCGCCGTTCGGGCTGGCCGCGTGCAGTTCATCGGCGGCGGCAAAGATGCGTTCTTTGATTTCCTGGTTCAGTGCCATGTCTCGGCGCTCCTTTCGTCGTTGTAGTCGTAATAATACTATTACTATTATTACGGCGCAAGGGGTAAAAATGGCCGGGGGTTGCCCGGCCGGTGGCGGGTCAGTGCTCGGCCCGCAGGGCGCGCACCATCGGCACCAGCCGGCCAGCTTCTGCGCGTCCCTCGGTCGTCCGGGCGAAGCCTCGGCCGTTCACGAGGACGCGGACACGGTGCAGCAGGTCATAGGTCTGTGCCGGCTGCGTGGTGTTGGTCGTCATCCATTCGAGCGCCATTGCTCCGGCGATCAGGTCATCGACCTGGAAGGGCAGGCCGGCCGCGACGGCATCGAGCGCGGACGCGGCGGCGTCCAGCGCCTTGGCGGCGAATCCATCGGGCAGGGTCAGGGTGGTGGTCATGGGTCGTTGCCTCCGTGGCAGGGGTTAGCGTTTGCTGGTGAGGTAGCGGCGGGCGTCTTGCAGCGTGCCGGCGACGTGATGGACGCGGCCCGACAGGCTGGACAGGCGGGCGGCCAGCTCGTCGTATTCCTTGGCCCGAGCGATGCCGGCGCGGGCCTCGGCAATCTTGGCCGTATCGCATCCGATGTAGTCGCGGCGGCGCGGCTCTCCGTGCTTCTGCGGATACAGCAGATAGAAGTATTTCGGCTCGTCGTTCGCGTCCTTGCGCCAGTGCTCGCTTGCGTACACAAGGCCGGCTTTTTTCAGCTCGGCCATGCGAGCGGACACGGCGGCAATGTCCGCTTCCAATCCCTCGATAAGCGCGGGCAGCTCTCCGGCCAGCTTCATCAGCTCGGCGGTGTGCGCCTTCTTCGTTGCCATTGTTCAACCTCCGAAAATGGCCGCCTTGGCAGCGGCGAGAATCACCGCCAGGGCGGTGGTGCCGACCATCGAAACGGCGACGGTCAGGGCGAAAAACTGGACATAGACAAGGCCAGCTCCAACCGCCATGACGCCGCGCAGGATTGCGGTTGCAGTCTTCACGATCAGGTCGTCGATGATTCGCATGTCATCCTCCTTTCAGGATGGGAAGGCCGGGCTTCCGGCCTTCCTATTGGACACTGCGCCTAGTCCAAAATATACCATATTGGCTATTACACGTCACCAACTTTGGTAAGCGCATTCAGGGCTTTTTTCACTTCCTGGCCGGCCCAAATGCCGGCGTTGTTCAGTTGGCGAACCCAGGCACCACGGGACGGCGACCACTTGAAGGCGTGTCGCTTCAACAGGGCGCGCGTGGCCTCGTCGGGCTTACCGGGGAACACGAACATGACGCGGTTTTCCTCGGTGTCCTCGCGGTAGGTGTAGCCCTCGGCCTCCTGCTCTACATCGACACGCTGGCGGCGCTTCTCCAGCTCGGCGATGCGGCCAGCGATGCGGCGGGCGTTCGCGTTGTTGTTGCTCAAGGCGTAGGACGGGAAGCCGACGCGGCCCGCGAAGTCCGGTTTCAGCAGCTCGGCCGCCTGGGCCTCGGTCAAGCCCTGGGCCACCAGTGCGGCAATGCGTGTTTCCTCGGTCTTGTGGGTGCGAATGGCCTTGTTCGCGGCCTTCATGCGCTCCTGGGCCTGCTCGACGTTCGCCAGCTCGGCGCGCAGCTTCTCGATGGCGTCCGGGTCGTCACTCGAAATGCCGCCAGTGCCCACGCTCGCCGCTTTCTGCTCGTAGTGCTTGGCCTTGTCTTGCAGGGCGAAGGCTTTGCCATAGGTGGTATGGATGCGGTCACGATAGTTGCGGTCGCGCGTCTCGCTGTGATGGCCGACAAGGATCGGCTGGCCGAAGGGGATCGCCTGGGCCATGTCTCGGGCGCGGTTGTAGGTGCTCGCGCTCTCGGCGCTGGCCTGCTCGGCGCGTTCCTCGAAACGGGCCTTGCGGGCGGCTTGCTTGGCTTCGTAGCTATTCATGGTGTGTTCTCCAATTAAAGGGAAAGGGAAATCAGGGAAGCGACCTTCGCGCGCAGCGCCTCCAGTCGTTCGATGTGCGCGGCGGTGCCGTCTTCGTTCGCGCAGTAGTCGGCCTTGTCTTGGATCAGGTTCGCCAGCGCGTAATCCAGCTCGTGCAGTTCATCCGTGGTGAATTGGTCTTGGTCTTCAACCTCTGCTCTGCTAGATGCTTGAGCCGGCTTTTCAAACTGAACTTGTTGGTGAGTCATGTCGCATTTCTCCTGTGGTGTTGAACCTTGCTCCGCTGAGTGCCTTTCGCCGTGATTGCCCGTAGGTGGGCCGGACAGGACGGCGCGGAAAGGGAGAAACCGGAAGCCGCAGCGCAAGCGAGCGCAGCGAGTGCGAACGGGTGAGGATTTCAGGGCTTGCCCGGCCCTTGGAGCGACGGCATGGCTGGACTACCGTCTAGGGCAGGCGAAAGGTGCGCAGTGGAGCAACGCCACCGAACGATGACGACATGCCACCAAGGGCGGGCGCGGAACGCGAGCGCCCTACGGCCGCCGCAGGCGGCACAACCAGACGGCCGCGCCGGCTGCGTAGCGGCAAAGCCGCCTTTCTCCACCGCCAACGGCGGGGGCAGCGTGCATGAACCAGCCGGCCCGGCTGTGCGCAGTCTGCCGACGTGGCGGCAGTCTGCGGGCTTGTGTGCAGCACGGCGACGTGTCGCGGTGTGCATGGACTGGTTGCCCGCTGCGCGGGCCTACACACCGCCCCCTTCCTGCCCTGGGCAGGGTGGGGGAAAGGGCGTCTTCGACGCCGAAGCGGTAGCGGCTGTTGGTGACGAACATCCCGCCGGCGCCGGCGGGATCTGTCACCACCTGAGGCGTGTCGCCATTTTGGGAATGGTGACGGGCGAATCCAGCTCGATGGATCTGCTCGTCACCAGACTGGCCGATGGTGACATCGGCCGCGTGCCTGGTCGGCCGCTGTGTCGCCAGTGGCCGGCTTTTGCGTGCTGTCCACATACCCACGGCCCGCGAAGGGTGCCTACTACTCCCGCAGCAGGGCGGTGGGTATGTGGGCAGGAACCCGCCAGGGTCGGCCGATTGGCCGATGTAGGTCACTGGCGGCGAAATTGCACGGGTTTGGTGACAGCCGCAGCGCCTCGATCGCGCGGGCCTGTCGCCATTGGGCATTACCGCACGTTGAAGGAATGGGGCAAAGCCCCATTCTTCATAGAAGGCCGTGTTCGGCGAACGATAGCGTGCTGGAGCCGGCCACAATGATGTGGTCGAGCACGCGCGTGTCTATAAGGCTCAACGCCTCTTTGAGCCGGGCCGTTAGGCGCTTATCAGCTTCGCTAGGTGAAGCGATGCCACTCGGGTGGTTGTGAGTGAAAATGAGCGCGGAAGCGTTCAGCCGCAAGGCGGTTTTCACGATTTCCCGTGGATACACGGACGCGGCATCAATGGTGCCGCTGAACATCTCTTTGTAGGCGATCAGCCGATGTTGGCTGTCGGTGAAAATGACGCCGAACACTTCGTGTTCGATGCCCGCCAGCTTGGCGACCAGGAAGTCCTTGACTGCCTGCGGGCTGCTGAATTGTTGGCCCGGAAGGGCCAGCGAGTCGGCGGCCTTGCGAGCGCCGGCCAGAACCTGGGCGGCGGTGGCAACCTGATATACGCCGTCAGCGTCTCGGACATACAGCGACTCGTCGCTGTTGATGTTGTCGAAAGACAGCTTCATTTGAACCATGTGAAACCTCCGGTTGAACGTAGGGCGGGATTGCCCTTTGCGACCGAAGGCAGCACGCCGCAGCGCAGGCGTCAGGGGTGGAACGGCCGGCAGGCCGCAAGCGGAACGCGCAGCCCTTGACGCCGAGAACGGCGTGATAACCTGAAAGAGAGCAAGCAATCCAAACCCGAACCGCAAAGCGCGTCCGAAAGGGATTGACGCCCGAATGGGGCGAGACAAGCGCGAAGTGCGCAGGCTCGATGCGAAGCACGAAAGCCCGGCCCCGGCTATGCCGGGGTGAGTAATGTCCTGGTTCTATTCGTGACGAACCAGCCGCCCGGCATCGTCGGAAAACTGCCCGGCCGCAGCATCGCCGAAGGCATTCAGATAAAGCGCGTAAGCCTGTTGCAGCGCCTCGGCCGCTCGGCGCTTTAGCTCCATCTGAACGATGTCCGTCTTTTCCATGCTCATAAGCTCATCGAGCGGAGCATGTTCGACGGTGTAAAAATCTGGATTGATGCGCTCTGACATACCGATACCTTATTCGTGTTGACGATGCCGAAACTGCCACGGCGGAACCGGCGACGGGTCGGCCCACAAGCCGCGCCGGCCGGCGCGTGCTTCGTCCTCCAGCGCGAACAGCCTTCGGTCGGTCGCGTATTGGCGATACACCCAGGCCATGCCCTGGCGAACCATTTCGGCGTTGACGTTGACGCCGGAGACATAGACGGTGCCGAGCACGCGGCCGTAGCGGTCGCGGCCGGCATCGGCGACGGTGACGGACTGGCGGAAGACCAGCGAGGAAAGCGCCTGACGGGAGCGGGTGCCGAAGGCTTGCCGCTTCTCGGGCGCGTCGATCTGCGCGAGGCGCACGCGCACGGGCTGGCGGTCGATCAGCACGTCGATGGTGTCGCCGTCAAGGATGGCGATCACCGGGCCGGCGAAGTCGGCCCGCGCGGCCGAGGCGAAGCCGAGCGTGCAGGCGCAGGCCAGCGCGGCCAGGAACTGGCGGCGGTTCATAGCGGAAGCCGGCGCTGCTTCGGCGCGCTGCTGAACGGCACATGCGGCGGGCTTGGGTACAGCACAAGCCCGTTCGGCGAATCGGCGACTTTCGCCTCGGGATAGACCACCATCACATGCTTCAACTCGCGCAGGAAGGCGCGCTTGAAGTCGCGCAAGCCCTGTTCGTCCATCGCGTAGCCGGCACCGAACTGGCCGGCGAGCGACACCCAGGGAATGGTCGTGCGGCGCGACAAGTAGCTCATGCGGTGCGACAGCCACACATAGATGTCCAGCGCCAGGGGCGACTTTCCGAGCGAGCGCATCGCGCGAACGTCAACCGGCAAGGGGTGCTCGATGCACTCCTTGAAGAACGGTTCGGAAAGCTGGAGATTCGATTGCCATTGCCCGGCCTGCTCGGGGTTCTGCGGTTGCCACCACTCGACGCGATCAGCCAGCAGGACGTTGGACAAGGCCCACGAATCGGCCCCCTCGTAGTGGCACGAAATGACGGCGCTGAAAAGCGTCGTCATGGCGTGTTTCAGGCGCGTGATGTCTCCGCGCTTGCCGCCCGAGCTGTGCATGCCCAGCTCGTCCAGGTACTCGGCCAGCGAATTGCCCAGGTGCAAGAAGCGCTCGCCGGTTTGCACGGCTTCCGTGCAAACCCAGGTCAGCAGCATGCGAGGCACCGTCCCGAAGGGAAGCCCTTCGGGGTGGGCCGTCATCATCGTGAGCACGAAGTCGCCGTTCTTGCGAACGAAGCGGTATTCGTCCTGCCGCCTGTGCGGCAGCGTAGCGATGGCGAGCGCGCGAGTCATGAAGCCTAGCGTGCCGGCGCTCTTGGCGTCCTCGCGCTCGATGGCAAGGTGGGCTTCGATCAGGTCGCGCACGCGCTCGGGAATCTTGCCGTTGCGGTAGTCGAAGACGGCGCGAATCGGCTTCTCCTTCGCTGTGCGCGCGAGCTTCTTCGCGGGTGCGCTGCTGGCCGGCGTGCCGGCCGCCGCGCTGGACTCGAAGGCCGCTTCGTCGGCCGGGGACGGTAGGCCCAGGAGTTCCGAGGCCGGCGCGGCAGCGTCGGCCGATGCCTTGCGGGCCTCGGCCGTGCGTCGGGCGAGGCTGGCCGCGTCTTCTTCGCTCATGCCTGCGCGCATGAGCGCATCGCGGTAGTCCGTTTCATTGAACGGCGGCGCGGCGCGTGTTCGCCCTGTCGTTGTCGGTTTTCTGCTCATGAATGCCCCTCCTGTCCGCCGACCAGTGCGGCCAGCGCCTGCCGCTCAACGGCGATTTCTCCGACTTCAAGCTCAACCGCAAGGGCGCGGCTCTCGCTCCAATACTGCCGCAGCAGGGCGGTGCGTTCCCAACGGCTCACGGTGCCGTTCTGCATCGCCTCGGCGATACGCGCCTGGAAGGCGCTGGAGCCGGTCTTGTAGGCGTTCTGCAACTGGCGATAGCCCAGGGCGTCGATTTCCATCGACTGGTAGATCGTGGCGGCTGCGCCGGCCCCCAGGACAAGCAGCAGGGGCACCAGCATGTTGCGGCGCAGCCAGCGTGCGAAGGTCTTCATTGCTCGGTGCCTCCCATGTACGAATTGGCTAGGCCGACCGCGAGCTGTTCCGAGGTTTTGAGGTTCATTTCTTCCAGTCCACGAAGGTAGGGCTTACGACGATGTTCGGCGACACCATCAGGCCGCCCGGCGTGACGTGAACACCAAGCGAGCCGGACACCGGCAGGCCGCCGATGTTGTGCATGCGGTAGCTCGTGCCGCCGTAGTAGTAGGGGCCGCTCGCGCAGCCGCCCAGGGCGGCCAGCAGCAGCGGCAGGATGGCGAGGCGAAGCGTTTTCATCTGTACCCCCTCGGCCGCTACACGTCGGCCTGTTGTTGGTCGGGTTGCCAGCCGGCCATGTTCACCTTGGCCGTGCCGAAGCCGATTTCGCGCAGCAGCTTCAAGGCCGTGCCCGGCTCAACGAACAGGCGCGGCTTGCGGTCGGAGTAGCGCACCAGCACCACGCGCCCGCCCGAGCGGGAATCGGCCACGAGGTAGAAGCCTTTCCCGTGCGCTTCGAGCGTGACGGCGGCAAGGCCGCCCGTCTCGTGCGTGGCGCGGAGCTGTTCAAGGGTCATGCTGTGCATGTTCATCGCGTGGCCCTCACTCGTCCGGGGTGACGTGCTCAATGATGAGGTCGTCCAGCTCGGCGGCGAAGGTGTGCGCGCGGCCATCGGCCGCGCTCGCCGCTGCCAGCTCCCAGGCCAGCGGGCCGGCGCTCGGGCTGTTCAAGTTGTCCTCGATCACGCCCAGGCATTCCAGCTTGTGCATGCCGGCGTCCAGCTCCGGCTTGGCGTGCTCGGCGATGAAGTCGGCGAACTTGCCAGCGCCTGCCGGCGTGAAGTCGTGGATTTGTTGATAGGTGTCCATCGGTGTTCCTCCTGGTGGTTAGCGACGGGACACGGACACGTCCGCGTCCTCGGGGATGTCGAATTTCGAGAAGGCCGCCGCGCGGGCGGATTCCTCGGCCGTTTCATGGACGGTGCCGAGATAGCGGCCGTCCGCGTACACGTTCCATTCCTTCATTGCGTTGCCCTTTCGTTGGTGACGGAAGCATCGAGGCCTGGCGGTGCGTCTGTCGCCAAGCCTCGATGCGGGTTCTTGCCCGCGAAGTAGTCGGGCCGCGCCTCCAGCTCGCGGGCGATCAGCTCGTCGGCGAACAAGGGCGCGGCCTTCTCGACGCGGCGCGCGAGATTGCGGCGGCGTGCCTGCGCCTTGCGCTCGTCGCTCCAGCGGCGGATTTCGGCCGGCTGCGGGAAGTCAACGCACACGGCATAGCCGGTGCCGGGCTTCCAAAGATCGGCCACCACGGGCGGGCACTGGTCGCCGGCCGGAACCTCGGCCGCCGCCAGTTCCAGCGGGCCAGGGCAGGGCTTGTGCGGCAGGCTCCAGCGCAGCGAGTAGCGCCACAAGCCGGCCGGCTTCCTGGTCGTGGTGGACGCGGCCCGCATCATTCGGCCCGCAGCTCGTCAAACCAGCCGGACGCCACGCGCTGGCACTCGCTCACGCTCTCGGCTTCGCCGATAGGGTCGTCCATGTCCTCGGACGCGGCGAGGGTGAAAATCTCGGCCTCGGCGTCGTACTGCGCCCAGGCTTCGCGGCCCAGGTCGCGGTCGGCCAGGACAAGGAAGGGGCGGCCGTTGTGCTTGCTCATGGTCGCCACCTTAGAAGCCCTGCTTCGTCAGCTCGGCGGTCATCGTCTTGGCGACGATGCCGGCCTGTTCGTCGGACAGCGTGCCAGTGATGGCTTGCAGCGCCTGCGCTGCGGCCATCGCCTTGGCGAAGTCGGCGCGCAGCTCGCGCACGGCCTTGGCCTCGCCCGACTCGGCGAAGCGGCGGTAAATGTTGGCCCACTCGCCCCAGGTCGGGGTCATGTCGATGGTTCGCATGGGTAGCTCCTTATCGGCTGGTTTGGCGATCACGTTTAACCGTTCTCGATGTCCAAACTATACCATATTGGCAAATAAAAAGGGGGAAACGTGGAACGAAAGGGCAAAATTTTTTTGCCCTGTCTTGGTGACGCGGCCGAGCTGGCCAGGAGCTGCGGCCGTCACCATGTCGCGGTCAGGCGTACCACGTCACGGGGCGCGGCGTGCCGTCCCACTTCGACAGCTCGCCCAGGGTGTGCCAGCCGGTCGCGCGGCGGGTCTTTTCCTTCGCGCCCTGGACGTACTGGCCGGGCTTCGGCGTGCTCTTGCCGGTCATGCTGCCCGGCGCGCTCTCGATCCGGTCGGCCTCCAGCTCGCGCACCGTCGCCGAGCGGCCGGACGGCACGCGCACCACTTCGTAGAACGTGACGTTCGTCTGTTCGTAGCCCCACACCGAATAAACGATGTCGCCCACGGCCAGCCCGTGGCCGGCCTGCTGCCGTTCGCGCTTGCGCGTCTCGATGCCTTCCTCGTACTCCACGAACGACGCCAGCGAACGGTCGCGAGCCTCGGCGCTGCCGAACGCCAGGAAGCGCGCGGGCTTCGACTGGCGGCCCTTGTAGGCCAGCAGCGCGGGGCCGCGCTTGCTCTCGTAGCAGTAGGCCACCACGGCGGCGGCGGGAAATTCGCGGGTTTCGGCGTTCTCGGGGATGAATCGGGCCATGTTGTGCGCTCCTGGTCGTGTCGGGTAGCGGGTGCCCTCCTCGGGCACCCTGCGGGGTTAGTCTTCGTTCGGCAGGCCGATGGTGATAACCGGCTCGGCGGCATCGCCGGGGCCGATGTGCATCGCCAGCGCCACGCGGCGCGGCCGGATGCCTCGGCCCTGCACCGGCACGCGGTACAGCTCGAACACGCGGCGGGGTTGGTCGCCGCGCACGCGGGCGGCCAGTCGGGCCATGTAAACCACGTCCCAAAGGCGGCCGGCTTCGTCCTGGATCGTGGCCTTGCGCTTGTCGGTTTCGGCCGTCCATTCGACGCAATCGGCCCAGGCCGCGCGGGTGATGGCGACGGGCACCGTAAAGCCGGCCTCGCGGGCCGTCTCGCTCACGTCGATCAGGTCGCCGTCCTCGATGAGTTGCGCGCGGGTGTGCGTGTGGATCACGTCGGACGCCTGGAAAAGTTCGTTCATGGTGTGCGCTCCTGGTTGTGCTGTTAGGCGGTTTGGCGAGGGTTGCAGGCGATGCCCTCGCGGCGGCAATAGGCCACGATGTCCGCGCGCTCGGCGAGGCGGTCTTTGCCCTGGCCGAAGGTGAGAACGTCCATCGCGTCGGCGACGTGCGGGGCCATCCACTTGATGGCGGCGCGGCCGTTGTCGCGGATCAGTCGGCGGGCTTGGCGGTATTCGGTGCGGGTCATGGTGTTGGCTCTCCAGTGCAAGAAAAAATCAGCGTGCGCGGCGCTTCGCGTCTTCCAGTCGCTCGGCCAGCTCGGCGTCGGTGATGCTCGCGGCCGTCACCAGTCCGCCGCCGAACTTCGCCCAGCTCATCAGGGACAGCGAACCGTCGGCCAGTCGGCCCCGGTAGTCCCGATGGGTGTCGCGCCAAACGGTCTTGAACGCGGCTTCGCGCTGCTCGCCCTCGAAGGTCGGCGCTTCGGCCGGCACCAGCTCGACGGTGCGCCAGGGGTAGGCGGTCATCTTGCTGACCATCACGCTGCATTCCTTCTCGGTCATCGGGTAGGCTGTTTGACGCTCGCGGCGGCCCGTCTTCGTGTTCACGATTTCGATGTGAAACAGGACGGTTTTCTGCTGTTCAACCTCTGCTCTGCTAGATGCTTGAGCCGGCTTTTCAAACTGAACTTGTTGGTGAGTCATGTCGCATTTCTCCTGTGGTGTTGAACCTTGCTCCGCTGAGTGCCTTTCGCCGTGATTGCCCGTAGGTGGGCCGGACAGGACGGCGCGGAAAGGGAGAAACCGGAAGCCGCAGCGCAAGCGAGCGCAGCGAGTGCGAACGGGTGAGGATTTCAGGGCTTGCCCGGCCCTTGGAGCGACGGCATGGCTGGACTACCGTCTAGGGCAGGCGAAAGGTGCGCAGTGGAGCAACGCCACCGAACGATGACGACATGCCACCAAGGGCGGGCGCGGAACGCGAGCGCCCTACGGCCGCCGCAGGCGGCACAACCAGACGGCCGCGCCGGCTGCGTAGCGGCAAAGCCGCCTTTCTCCACCGCCAACGGCGGGGGCAGCGTGCATGAACCAGCCGGCCCGGCTGTGCGCAGTCTGCCGACGTGGCGGCAGTCTGCGGGCTTGTGTGCAGCACGGCGACGTGTCGCGGTGTGCATGGACTGGTTGCCCGCTGCGCGGGCCTACACACCGCCCCCTTCCTGCCCTGGGCAGGGTGGGGGAAAGGGCGTCTTCGACGCCAGGGCGCGGCACCATGTCGGTGCAGCCGGCCGAACGAGGGTTTATCCCCATGTAAAGGCAGGCAATGATTGGTGACGCGAACGGGTCTTTGCTACTCAAACTGTCGCCAACTTGCTACAATTTGGCGACTGTGGACGCTCACCTGGTGATGCCAGTTGTCACCAGTTGGGCCGTCCAGCGCCGGAGGCGCTGCCGAGAGGGATTGACGCCCGAATGGGGCGAGACAAGGCCGTGGCCGCAGGCTCGATGCGGAGCACGAAAGCCCGTCCCGGCGTAGCCGGGCGAGCATGGGCAGGGAGCATTTTTTAAGCCGTAATTAGCCGAAACCACTACCAAAATATAGTGTTTTGGCGATACAATGTGAGTCGTTTTTGACTATGACCGACCCGAACGAAAACAGGACGAGCATGAAACTTCCTCCATGTAGTCCCGAGAATAGCATTCTGGAGGGCGATCTAGAGCTGGCCGTACTTCAAAAAACCCTTGACAAGCTCAAGGTGATGGAAACGCCAGTGGGCTTCTATGTCGTCGTTCTCTTGAAGTGGGCTGAGGGAAAAGAGTGGTATTTGACAACCCGACGTGACCGGAACATGCCGAAGGTTTTCAAGGACTTGAAACGTATGAACGATCATCTGCGCGAGGCTTATCCGACCGATAGCTTCGAGCTGTTCCGCAACCAGGAACTGCCGCCGCGACCGAAGTCGGCCAAGCCGGCGCAAAGCTCGAAGGCGAAGCCGGCACGCACCGCGCGCAAGACCAAAAAAGGGGGTGAACACTGACCAAAATATGGTATATTGGTAGCCGTTTCCTCGCTAAAGGGAGTCGGTTACATGCTGGATTTCATGGTCTTGGCGCAGCAATGCGCCCCTACGGTGGCCCCGCAGACGATGGCGGCCGTCGTGCAAGTCGAATCGAGCTTCAACCCCTACGCCATCGGCGTGGTGGGCGGAAGGCTCCAACGTCAACCCAAGTCGCAAGCGGAAGCTGTTGCGACGGCCAAGGCTCTTGAAGCCGCTGGCTGGAACTTCTCGGTAGGGGTTGCCCAGGTCAACCGCTACAACCTGCCGAAATACTCCCTCACCTACGAAGAAGCCTTCGAGCCGTGCGCGAACGTCCGCGTCGGCTCGAAGATTCTCGAAGACTGCTACACGCGGGCCTTGCCCCGCACCGAGGGCGACCGGCAACGGGCGCTGCACTCGGCCTTCTCCTGCTACTACTCGGGCAACTTCACGCGCGGCTTCCGGCCTGACAAGGCCGGCGAGCCGTCGTATGTGCAAAAGGTCTTGGCGCAAGCCAACGTCGAGGCGAAGCCGATCCCGGTCGTTCCGTCGATCGCGCCGGGCGCAGCACGCCCGCAGCGCGTGACGGCGGCCGGCTCCGGGCCGGTCAAGGTGACGGCCCAGGGCGCGAGCGATGGGCCGCCTGCCGATCATGCCCCGGTGCTGCTGCGCCGGGCGAGCGAAGCGCCCGCGCAGCTCAAGCCCGTGGTGACAGGCGCATCCGCCGCGGCGGATCTGCCTGTCGCCAAGGATGACGCGAAGGCCAGCCAGGGCGAGCAACCGGCGCAGCCGGCGCGCTCGGCCATTGTCTTCTGAGGGGGGCACACGATGAAGCTCATGGTCGTGGAAAGCCCCAACAAGGTGAAGAAGATCGAATCCATCCTCGGCGACGGCTGGAAAGTCGTCGCCAGCGTGGGCCATGTCCGCGACCTGCCGAAGCACGACATCGGCCTGGAAGCGCCCGACTTCGCCTTGCAGTACGAATACATCCCTCCGGCCCAGGTACAGGGCCGGACGTTCCCAGGCGGCGAGGAACGAGTCGCCCGCATCCGCGCCCTGTCCGGCAGGGCGGACATGATCTTTCTGGCAACCGATCCCGACCGCGAGGGCGAGGCCATCGCGTGGCACCTGAAAGACGCCCTCGGCCTGGACGAAGGCGACTACGAACGGGTGACGTTCGATGAAATCACCGAGAAGGCGATTCGGGCGGCACTGTCGCAGGCGCGCAAGATCGACGCCGATCTTGTGCAGGCCCAGGAAGCGCGGCGGGCGCTGGATCGCATCGTCGGCTATCTGGTGTCGCCGCTGCTGTCGAACATGCTCGGGCAAAACCTGTCGGCCGGCCGCGTGCAAAGCGTGGCCGTGCGACTGGTCGTTGACCTGGAGCGCCGCATCGTGGCGTTCAAGAAGACGAACCACTTCGGCGCGGTGGTGAAGTTGGACGGCGGCGTGTGGAAAGCGGAGTGGGACACGAAGCCATTCATCACCGAGGACGTGCCCTATGTCCTCGATGAAGCCCTGGCGAAGCAGGCCGCAGGCTGCCGCCAGTTCAAGGTGCTGGACTCCGGCACCGACACGGCGCGCGAAGCGCCGCCGTCGTGCTTCTCGACCTCGCTCATGCTGCAAGCTGCGAGTGTCACGCTAAAGCGCGATCCCGAGCTGACGGCGAAGGATGCGCAAAAGCTGTTCGAGCAAGGCGCGATCACCTACATCCGCACCGACAGCGTGAACATCAGCGACGAGGCCATCGCCGAGGTGCGCGCCTACGCCGAAGGGCAGGGCTGGAAGCTGCCGGACGCGCCGCGCAAGTTCAAGACGAAGGCGGGCGCGCAAGAGGCGCACGAGGCCATCAGGCCGGCCCATATCGACGTGCTGGAAGCCGGCGAGGACGAGCATCAGCGCAAGCTCTATGCGCTCATCTGGAAGCGGACGGTTGCCTCGCAACTGGCCGATGCCCGCTACAAGGTGAACAGCGTCACCTTGGAAGCGACCGATGGCGCGAAGCCGTTCCAGTTCAAGGCCAAGGGCCGTACCCTGATTGAACAGGGATGGCGAGTGCTGACGGCGAAGGACGCGGTGGAAGACAAGACGGACGACGAGGCCGAGGACAGCGCCGGCAAGGTGCCGGTGCTCGATGTCGGCAGCGCGAAGCAGGCCGACAGCGGCGAGCTGCTGCGCAAGGTGACGAAGGCACCGCCGCGCTTCACGAAAGCGAGTCTCATCAAGAAGCTGGAAGACGAAGGCATCGGCCGCCCGGCGACCTATCCCGCGATCATGGGCAACATCATGGCGCGCGGCTACCTTGTCGAAGACAAGCGTTATCTGGTGCCGACCGAGACAGGCACCATCCTGGTGGAACATCTGGTGAAGGCCGGCTTCGAGTTCATGGAACTGGCTTTCACGCGCGAGCTGGAATCGCAGCTCGACCGCATCGCCGAAGGCGAGCGCGAGTACCTGGACGTGGTGGCCCCGGCCTACGATCAGTTGAAGGCCGAGCTGGACGCCATCGCCCAGGGCGGCGACTTCAAGCCGCGCTTCGCGTGCCCGAAGTGCAGCGCCGGGCTGCGCAAGTACCAGAAGCCCGGCAAGCTGCCGATCTGGTACTGCACGAACGACGAATGCAAGACCTTCCTGGACGACGTGGACGGCAAGCCGGTGGAACGCAAGGAACACCCGTGCCCGAAGTGCTCCACGCCCCTGCGGCGGTACAAGAAGAAGGTGGGCGGCCTGGGGTGGTTCTGCCCGACCGACGACTGCAAGACGTTCATGGACGACGACAAGGGGCGGCCGGTGGAACCGAAGGTTCACCCGTGCCCGAAATGCAGCTCACCGCTGCGGCGCTTCCAGAAGAAGGACAAGGAAAGCGGCAAGCCCATCAAGGGCGCGTTCGCGTGGTTCTGCACGAACGATGAGTGCAAGACCTTCCTGGACGACGAGAAGGGCCAGCCGGTGGCGATCAAGACGGCCCCTTGCCCGTCCTGCGGCAAGCCGATGTATCGCCGCAAGGGCCAGTACGGCTACTGGTGGGGTTGCAGCGGCTTCAAAGACGGCTGCAAGGTCATCATGGACGATCAGGCCGGCAAGCCTGTACCGAAGCAGGCGAAGGGCGCAAAGCCCGCAGCCAAGGCGGCGGTGAAGCGCGCGGCGGCACCTACGCGGCTTGTTCTCAAGACGCCAAAAAAGTAGAAAAACGCTCGCCAAAATATACTATTTTGGCGCGGCCTGTTGTATAATCCGGCAGGCACGGATAACGGGGAGAACATTGCAGCATGAACTAGATTGGACGCTTTTCAACCGGCTTGCCGGCCGGCCTACCGGCTACCTTTTTCTTTCACTTCAGGAGCAAATGAAATGACGACTGCTACCACTTCCAACAACCGCATGGCCGTGATGCTCGGCTTCCTGGTGATGGCCGCGCTGTTCGCGGCCGAGCCGGCGCTCGCGCAGACTGGCGGGCTGGACAAGGTGAACACCTTCATGGACAACGTGCTGGCCGTGCTGCGCGGCGTGTCCATCACGACCGTGACCATCGCCATCATGTGGGCGGGCTACAAGTTCCTGTTCAAGCATGCCGACATCGCCGAGGTCGGCAAGATTCTGGCCGGTGGTCTGCTCATCGGCGGCGCGGCCGAGCTGGCCCGCTACCTCCTGGCCTAAGCGGGAGGTCACGCGATGTCGGCACCAATGGATGACTTCGATCCGCGCGATCCGCTGTTCAAGGGTTGCACCCGGCCGGCCATGCTGTTCGGCGTCCCGTTGGTGCCGCTCGCAGTGGTCGGCGGGGTGGTGGTTCTCATCAGCGTGTGGACGACGATCCTGTTCGCCTTCACGCTGATTCCCATCGTGATAACGATGCGGATCATCGCCAAATCGGACGATCAGCAATTCAGGCTCTTGGGCCTGAAATTCGTGTTCCGGGTCATCAACCGCAACAAGAACGGGCGCTTCTGGAAGGCATCGGCCTACAGCCCGATTGCCTTCACGAAACGCAAGTGAGAGGGACTTATGTCTGCCCTGCCAAAACCCAAATACTTCGACCAAGTGAACAATGAAAGGGCGGTTGCGCCCTTCATTCCGTACAGCAGCCATGTGTCGCCGAATACCATCGTCACGACGCAGGGCGATTTCCTGCGCGTGTGGCGCGTGGCCGGCATCAGCTTCGAGACGGCAGAGCCGGACGAGATTCTGCGGCGCAAGGAACAGCTCAACACGCTGTTGCGCTCCATCGCCACCAGCAACGTGGCGCTGTGGACGCACAACGTCCGCCGCCGCACGTCGGACAGGCTCAAGGGCGTGTACGACAACGATTTTTGCCGCGAGCTGGATCGCAAGTATTACGACAGCTTCGTGGGCTATCGCATGATGGCGAACGAGCTGTATCTGACGGTCATCTACCGGCCGAACCCCTCGCGGATCGGCAAGGCGATGGCGAAGTCGGCGCGGCGCACCGTCGATGAAATCCTCAAGGATCAGAAGGCGGCCATCCGCAAGCTGGATGACATCGCCTATCAGGTCGAGGCCAGCATGCGCCGCTATGGCACCGACGAGAAGACGGGCATCGAGGAACTGCGCACCTACGAGGACGAGAACGGCATCGTGTGCTCGCAGGCGCTGGAGTTCTTGAACTTCCTGGTGTCCGGCGAGTGGCAGAAGGTGCGCGTGCCGGCCGGGCCGCTGAACGCCTACCTGGGCACGGCTTGGGTGTTTGTCGGCGCGGAGACTATCGAAATCCGCTCGCCGACGAAGACGCGCTACGCGATGGGCATCGACTTCAAGGACTACTCGGCGCACACCGAGCCGGGCATCTTGAACGGCCTGCTGTACGAGGATTACGAGTACGTCATCACGCAGTCGTTCAGCTTCATGAGCAAGCGCGACGGCAAGGACTTCCTGGAGCGGCAGCAACGCCAGTTGATGAACGCCGAGGACGGCAGCGCGACCCAAATCGCGGAAATGACGCAGGCCATTGACGAGCTGATTCAAGGTCAGTTCGTCATGGGCGAGTACCACTACTCGCTGTTGGTGTTCGGCGAGACGGTCGAGAAGGTGCGCCGCAACACCACGTCGGCCATGACGATCATTCAGGACAGGGGTTTCCTGTCCGCCTTGATCGCCACGGCGACCGACTCGGCTTTCTACGCTCAATTGCCTTGCAATTGGTCGTATCGGCCGCGCGTGGCCGGCCTGACCAGCAAGAACTTTGCGGGTCTGTGCAGCTTCCACAACTTCCGCGCGGGCAAGCGCGACGGCAACCCGTGGGGGCAGGCCGTTACGCTGTTCAAGACGCCCTCGGGCCAGCCGCTGTATTTCAACTTCCACTACTCGAAGGGCGACGAAGACGCCTTCGATAAGAAGGTGCTCGGCAATACCCGCGTCATCGGCCAGTCCGGTGCGGGTAAGACGGTGCTGCTGAACATGCTTCTGTGCCAGTCGCAGAAATACAAGCCGCGCTCGCCGGTCGGCTTCACGACGGTGTTCTTCGACAAGGATCGCGGCGCGGAGCTGCTGATTCGCGCCATCGGCGGCAAGTATCTGGCCGTCAGGAACGGCCAGCCTACCGGCTTCAACCCGTTCCAGATGGAAGCGAACGAGACGAACATGCTGTTCCTGGAGAAGCTGATTCGCGTCCTGGTGTCGGCGGGTGGCGAGCGTGTCACTACGGCGGACGATGCGCGCATCAGCCATGCGGTGCGAACCGTCATGAAGATGCCGAAGGAGATTCGCCGGCTGTCGGTGGTGTTGCAGAACATCACCGAAGGCACCGACAAGGAAGACCGCGAAAACAGCGTGGCGAAGCGCCTCGCTCGTTGGTGCGTCGATGACGGCCACGGCAAGCGTGGCCCGTTCTGGTGGGTGCTGGACAACGCGACCGACCTCATCGACTTCACGACGCACGCGAACTATGGGTTCGACGGCACGCACTTCCTGGACAACGCCGACGTGCGGACGCCGATTTCCATGTACCTGCTGCACCGCATGGATTCGGTCATCGACGGCCGCCGCTTCGTCTATTTCATGGACGAGGCTTGGAAGTGGGTCGATGCCGAGGCGTTCGCGGACTTCGCAGGCGACAAGCAATTGACCATCCGCAAGCAAAACGGCCTCGGCGTGTTCGCTACGCAAATGCCTAGCAGCATGTTGAAGTCGAAGATTGCCGCGTCCCTGGTTCAACAGGTGGCGACGGAAATCTACCTGCCTAACCCGAAGGCGGACTTCACCGAATACACCGAGGGCTTCAAATGCACGCCCTCGGAGTTTGAAATCATCAAGACGATGGGTGAAGAAAGCCGCATGTTCCTGGTGAAGCAAGGCCATCAGTCGATGATCGGCCGCTTCGATCTGAGCGACGTTAAGGACGCCGACGGGAACACGGTTATTGGCTTCGGCGATGAACTCGCCATTTTGTCGGGCAGCTCCGATAACGTCGAACTGCTCGATGAAATCCTCGCCGAAGTCGGCGACGACCCGGAAGTGTGGGTTCCCGTGTTCCACCAGCGCCGCAAGGCTCGGGTGGCGTCCTCCAAGCAGCAAGAAAGGTGAAATCATGAAGATGAAGGCTCTTGTCGCTGCGCTCGCCATCACGATGGCGGGCGCGGCCAGCGCGCAAATCCCGGTCACGGATGGCGCGTCTATCGCTAACAGCATCCAGCAGCAAATCGAGACGATTGCGAAGTGGAAGATGCAGTACGACCAGATGACCAGCCAAATCAACCAGATGAAGCAGCAATATGAATCGCTGACTGGTTCGCGTGGCCTGGGCAACATCCTGAACAATCCGGCGCTACGCGACTACCTGCCGAGCGACTGGCAAGGGGTCTATGACTCCGTGAAGTCGGGCGGCTACGCCGGCCTGAGCGGCCGGGCTTCCTCGATCTACTCGCAGTCGAAGATTTTCGACTCGTGCGCGCACATCACGGTCAGCGACCAGAAGAAGCTGTGCGAAGCGCGCGCCGTGAAGTCGGCCCAGGATCAGGCTTTCGCCCTGGACGCCTACGACAAGGCGAAGTCGCGGCTCAACCAGATTGACAGCCTCATGGCGAAGATCAACGACACGCCCGATCCGAAGGCCATCGCCGAGCTGCAAGGGCGGATCGCAGCCGAGCAGGCGATGATCCAGAACGAGCAAACGAAGCTCCAGCTCTACGCGATGGTGGCCCAGGCCGAGGACAAGATTCAGCAGCAACAGCAGCGTGAATTGCAGGCCCGGACGTGGGCGGCCCGCAAGGGCATTCAGGCAACGCCGATCACGTTCGGCACGCCTTAATGGCAATGGTGACGCCGGCGAGGATCTCGCCGGCGTCTTGCGTCACCATCCGTTGGTGACAACTGTTCGACCTGGCCAGCTCGGCCCCGTCACCAACGATAGGAGAGTGACCGATGAAGAAAAACGTAGTGATGATGCTTGCAGCAGTCGCGGCCCTGGCCCTGGCCGGCTGCAAGGAAGACAAGCCGCAGGAGGTCGTGCAGACGGTCGAGTGGTTCAAGGCGCATGCCGCCGAGCGTGAAGCGCAGCTCGCCAAGTGCAAGTCGAACCCCGGCGAGCTGGCCGCAACGCCCAACTGCATCAACGCCAGTCGTGCCGATTCGTCCTCGACCTGGAGCGCACGCGGCGGGGCGATCAAGGTAGCGCCTCTTTCCGCTCCGTCTTCGGCCGCTCCGGCCAAGACCGAGGGCAACAACAAATAGGACGGTGACTTATGGACCCGATGGTTTTTCAGTTCATCGGCGAGACTGTGCAGAACGCGACCAATGCGTTCGTGACACCGGCCGCCACGAACTTGATGTACGCGCTGCAAATGATCGCCATCACTGGCGTGACGCTCTACATCGTGCTGACTGGCTACGCCATCAGCACGGGCGCGATTGAGTCGCCGTTTTGGACGTTCGTCAAGCAGTGCGTGAAGATCGTCATCATCGCGGCCTTCGCGCTCACGGTGGACGGATACGCCAACGGGGTGATGGGCGCGCTCAACGGCCTGGAAACAGGCTTGGCGGACGCGATGAACACGTCGGGCGGGCCGCCCGCCGCGAACATCTATCAGGTGCTTGACCAGTCCCTGGGCAAAGGGCTGGACATCGTGGCGCAGTGCTTCCAGAAGGCCGACGAAGCCGGCTGGAACTTCGGCGCTGTGCTTGGATGGGCCATTGCCGGCGTGGTCGTGGCGCTCGGCACCGTCCTGGTGTCGATGCTCGGCGGCGCGGTGGTCATCGTCGCCAAGTTCTCGCTGGCGATTGTGTTCGCCCTGGGGCCGCTGTTCATCCTGGCCTTGATGTTCCCGGCCACGGCGAAGTTCTTCGATTCCTGGTTTGGGCAGGCGATGAACTACATCCTGACCATCGTCATCATGGCAATCATCATGACGTTTGCCATGCGGGCATACGACGCCTTCATCGCGGGCGCGGACTTCTCCGGTAGCGGCGACTCGAACCCGATGTTCGCGGCGCTGCAAATCGGCGCGCTGACGGGCGTCCTGGTCTGGATCATCTTGCAAGCGGGGGGCATAGCCTCCGGCCTTGCCGGTGGCGTCTCGATGGCGGCGATGGGCATTCGCCACTTGGCGATGCCCGTCACGGGCGGTCTGCGTGGCGCGAAGGGCGTCGGCAACATGATGAACCCGATGACGACACGCCGCGATATGCAGTCCGGGATGATGGTCACGGCCCGCCGCGCCAATCATCTGGTGGCCGGCAACACGATGTGGAACCCGGCCTATCGCCAGCATGTGATGCAGAACATGGGCAAGAACTGGGGCCGCGCCTCGGGCGGTTCGGTGAAGCAGTAAGAGGCCACGGCGGCCACCAATGGCCGCCCTGTTTTCACCGAAACAGGGCGGCTTTTTTTCGTCTTCGCGCAACCAAAATAGGGCACTTTGGTTGTGAATATGGTATATTCTGGCGTGCCGATTCATTTCACTTAGGGACACCAACATGAAACGGGTATCTGTCGTTCTTCTGTTCGCCGCCGCCCTCGCGGGCTGCGCGACGAACGCGCGTCCTCCGGTCGTGCCTTCGCTCGAAGGCAAGCCGCGAGTCCAGATCAACAAACAGGTGCCGCCCGCAGCGGCTCCGGTCAATCAACGAGAAGGGGAGTAATCATGTTCGGACGCAAGAACCGCGCGACTGAGCCGGCACCGAGCGCGGAGCCGGAAAAGAGCAAGGGCGAGAAGCTGCACGAGGCGGCCTTGAATTGGGAAGCATCGCGCGTGCTCCTGGTCGAGAAGTCGGAGCGCCGCGCCTGGACGATTGCGACGTTCGCCGTGGTCTGCGCGGTGCTGCTGGTCGTCGCCATTGCCTTGATGCTGCCGCTCAAGGAAAACACGCCCTACGTCATCCGCGTGGATAACACGACGGGCGTCCCGGACATCGTAACGGCGATGGACACAAGGGGCGTTCGCTTCGATGAGGTCATGGACAAGTATTGGCTTGCCCAATACGTGCGCGCGCATGAAACCTATGACTGGTACACGCTCCAGAAGGACTACGACACCGTGGGCCTGCTGTCCTCGGCTCGCGTGGGCCAGGAATACGCGGCGCTGTTCGAGGGCAAAGACGCCCTCGATAAGAAATACAGCAGCTCGGTGCGCGTGACGGTCGAGATTGTCAGCGTGGTGCCGAATGGCAAGGGCATCGGCACCGTGCGGTTCATCAAGACGACGAAGCGCGTCGATGATCCCAACTCGCCGGGCACCGTCACCAAGTGGGTGGCGACGGTCGCCTATGAGTACCGCAACCCGTCGCTGATCCGCGAAAGCGCCCGACTGGTGAACCCCTTCGGCTTCCAGGTACTGAGCTACCGCGTCGATCCTGAAATGGGAGTCGCACAATGAAGAAGATCGCATTCGCTGTGCTGCTGGCACTCGGCGCGGCCACGGCCGCGCAGGCCGCCGACGTGCCCGTGGGGTCGCGCTACGACGGCCGCATCCAGTACGTCAACTACAACGCGGGCGATGTCGTCATCGTCCGCGCCTTGCCGGGCCTCGGTGCCCGCATCGTCTTCGCCGCTGACGAAGAAATTCTTGATGTAGCGTCGGGCTTCACCCAGGGATGGGAGTTCTCCGACCGGCGCAACATCCTGTACGTCAAGCCGAAGTCGATCAAGACCGGCAGCGGCCAGGAAGCCATCGTGATGGCTCCCGAGGCGGGGAAGTGGGACACCAACTTGATGGTGACGACGAACCGCCGCATGTACGACTTCGACTTGAAGCTGCTGCCGGGTGGCGGCAACAGCGGCAAGGCACCGCAGAGCCAGCGCGTGGCCTATCGCGTCGAGTTCAAGTATCCCGAGGACGAAGCGGCAGCGCGGGCGAGGGCGGCCGACAAGGCCAAGGCGCAAGCGAAGCTCGATGAGAAGCCCGCGCCGCGCAATTGGGCCTACTCGATGCAGGTCGGCGATGCCTCTGATGGCATCGCGCCGACGATGGCCTACGACGACGGTCGTTTCACCTATCTGAAATTCCCGAACAACCGGGATTTCCCGGCCGTTTTCATCGTGGCGGCCGACAAGTCGGAAAGCCTCGTGAACACGCATGTGGACAAGGATGTGCTGGTCGTCCATCGCGTGGCCCGCGAGCTGGTCTTGCGCCTCGGGAACGCTGTCGTTGGCGTTTACAACGACAAGTACGACGTGGACGGCTTGCCGCCCACTGATGGCACGACGGTTCCCGGTGTGAAGCGCGTAATCGTTGGAGGGGATGAAGAATGAGCAACCAAACCAATCAGCAGGCCGAGCTGGAGACGTTCGACGGCGAGCGCGGCATGCCGAGCGTGAACGATCATGGGCCATCGACCGCGAAGCGCGGCCTCATCGTGGTGGTGCTGCTCCTGGTCGTGGGCCTGGGCGGTGGCGCGGCCTACTGGAAGCACAAGCAGCGGGCCGACCGCGCAGCGGATGCGCAGCAGGCCAAGGCGATGCAAGTCACCAGCGCCGTGCCGGCGCGCACCTTCTCCGATCCGCCCGCGCTGCCTGGAGCTGCGCCGGCTCCTGCGGCTCCGGTGCCGGTCGTTCCTGCGCCGAGTGGGGCAGGGCAGGCGAGCGCACCGCCTCTGCCGGGCGATGCGGGCGGCAGCGGCCAGCAACGGCCCGCGCCTTCGCTGGACAAGTCCGGCTCGGGCCTGATGGCTGTCGCGCAGAAGGGCGACACGGGCGCGGATGCGGGCGGCCAGCCGGGCCGCGCGGCACCGCCGCCCGAAGGTGGCGGCCTCTCGGCCCTGCTGTCTTCGACGCGCACGCCGTCGCGCAAGGCCGGGCACCTGGGCAATCGCAACTTCATCCTGGCGAAAGGCAGCTTCATCGACTGCGCGCTGCAAACGAAGCTCGATAGCACGGTGCCCGGCATGACGGCCTGCGTCGTGACGCGCAACATCTACAGCGACAACGGCAAGGTGCTGCTGGTCGAACGCGGCTCAACCATTTCGGGCGAGTACCAATCGAACATGCGGCAAGGCATGGCCCGCATCTTCGTGCTGTGGTCGCGCATCAAGACGCCGAACGGCGTGGTCATCAACCTGGATTCCCCAGGCACCGATCCGCTCGGCGGTGCGGGCCTGCCGGGCTACATTGATAACCACTTCTGGCAGCGGTTCGGCGGCGCGCTGATGCTGAGTCTGGTCGATGACGTTGCACGCTATGCCACCCAGGGCACGAGCAACAACAGCGGCCAAATCAATTTCAGCAGCACGGGCGAGGCCACTCAAAACATGGCGGCGGAAGCGTTGAAGAACACCATCAACATTCCGCCAACCCTCTACAAGAATCAGGGCGAGCAAGTCGGTGTCTATATCGCCCGCGATCTGGACTTTTCGAGCGTGTACGATGTCGCAGCAACCAACCAGTGAATACCTCGCGGCCTCGCTGAACCGCGCGACTTCGGTCGATTTCCACCTTCAACCGCTCGCCACCTGGATGGGCGATCCGGCCATCACGGAAGTCTGCGTGAACCGGCCGGGTGAAGTGTGGTGCGAAAGGGCTTGCAAGTGGGAACGGCACGAAGCGCCGGCTCTCACTTACGAGCATCTGCGTTCGCTGGCGACGGCCGTCGCCAAGTTCTCGTCTAACGACGTGTCGGACGTGCGGCCGATCCTCTCGGCCATCCTGCCGCAAGGCGAGCGCGTGCAAATCGTGATGCCGCCCGCGTGCGAGCAAGGAACGATTTCGGTCACGATCCGAAAGCCGTCCTTCACGGTTCGCACGCTGGACGACTACGCGAAGCAAGACTTCTTCGCCCACATTCGGCCGATCAGCGCCGACCTGAGTCCCGACGAGCTGGAGCTTTTACAGCTCAAGGAAAAGCACGATTACGTCGGCTTCCTGCGTCGGGCCGTCCAGCTCGAAAAGGTCATCGTGGTGGCCGGCGAAACCGGCTCGGGCAAGACCACCTTCATGAAGGCGCTGATGCAGGAGATTCCCCAGGATCAACGCATCATCACGATTGAAGACGTGCCCGAGCTGTTCTTGCCGAACCATCCGAACCACGTCCATCTGTTCTATCCGTCCGAGGCCAAGGAAGAAGAAAACGCGCCCGTGACGGCTGCGGCGCTGCTCAAGAGCTGCTTGCGCATGAAGCCGACTCGCATCCTGCTGGCCGAGCTGCGCAGTGGCGAGACGTTCGACTTCATCAACGTGGCCGCCTCGGGTCACGGTGGCAGCATCACGAGCTGCCACGCCGGTTCCGCCGAACTGACGTTCGAGCGCCTGGGCTTGATGGTGCTCCAGAACCGGCAGGGCCGGACGCTGCCCTATGCGGTCATCCGCCGCCTGCTTTACATGGTGGTGGATGTCGTGGTGCATGTGCATAACGACGTGTACGGCGACTTCGGCCGCCACATCACCGAGCTGTGGTACGAGCCGAAGCTAAAACGCGCACCGGCTCCGGCCGATGCGTAGGGCGATGGTGACAGGCCCGCGCGATCGAGGAGCTGCGCCTGTCGCCAATCATGCACGCCGCCCCCTCCGGCCTGTGGCCGGGGTGGGGAAAGGCGGCAAAGCCGCTCCGGTGGTGACGAACGAATCCAACCTGGTGGATCTGTTCGTCACCATTTTGTTTTTCTGGATGGTGACGCCGGCGAGCTGGCCAGGTCGTCGGCCTGTCACCAAAGGGGATTGATATGGAAATGCCTAAGTGGGCGAAGTGGCTGTTCGGGTTGGCCGTGTTCATCGCCGCGACGGTGGGCATCGTGTGGCTGTCGGGGTTCGTCTTCTTCCTGTTCAGCAAGGCGAACCCGTTCGGTAAGACCGACTTTTCAACGTGGTGGACGTACTGGCAGTTCTACCAAAACGATCCGGTCGTGGCGAAGCGCCTCACGGTGTCCATGATCGTGGCGGCGGCCGTGGGCTATGGCGTGCCCATCGTGCTGACGATTGCGGCGCTGCGCGACGTGCGGACGCTGCACGGCGAAGCCCGCTTTGCCAAGACGCCGGAGATTGCCAAGGCCGGGCTGTTCGACAAGACCGGCATCATCATCGGGAAGTGGAAGAACCGCTTCCTGATGTTCGCCGGCATGCAATTCGTGCTGCTGGCCGCGCCGACTCGCTCGGGTAAGGGCGTCGGCATCGTCATCCCGAACCTGCTCAATTGGGCCGAGTCGGTCGTGGCAATGGACGTGAAGCTGGAAAACTTCCTCATCACGTCCAAGTTCCGCAGGAAGTGGGGGCAAGAGGTCTATCTGTTCAACCCGTTCTCGATTGCCGAGGACGCCGAGGGCAACCCGCTGAACGGCAAGACGCACCGATACAACCCCCTGGGGTACATCAGCGACGATCCGCGCATGCGCGTGACGGACATCCTGGCGATTGGCTACTCGCTCTATCCGGGCGAAGGCCGCGATGCGTTTTTCGATGATGCGGCGCGAAACCTGTTCCTGGGCCTGACGCTGTACCTGTGCGAGACGCCCACGCTGCCGCGAACCATCGGGGAGCTGCTGCGCCAGTCGTCGGGCAAGGGCCAGCCGATCAAGGATCACTTGCAAGGCATCATCAACCAGCGGAACTACCGCGAGGTTGAGGAAGTGGACGAGGAAACGGGCGAGATTACGAAGACGCTCGTTCCCGTGACCGAGTGGGACGGCGAAGGCTTGCCGCCGCTGTCGAGTGAATGCGTCGATGCGATCAACCGCTTCACGTCCACCTCGGACAACACGCTGTCGTCCATCATGGCGACGTTCAACGTGCCGTTGACGATGTGGGCCAGCCCCATCGTGGACGCGGCCACGTCGGCGAACGACTTCGACTTGCGCGACGTGCGCAAGCGGCGCATGTCGATCTACCTGGGCATTCCGGCCAACAAGCTGGCCGAGGCGAAGCTGCTCATCAACCTGTTCTACACCCAACTGGTGAACCTAAACACGAACCAGCTTCTGCACGCCACGCCCGAGCTGAAATACCAATGCTTGATCCTGGCCGACGAGTTCACCGCGCCCGGCCGGATCGGCATCATCGACAAGGCCAACAGCTACATGGCCGGCTATGGCCTGCGCCTGCTGACGATCATCCAGTCGCCGGGCCAGCTCGAAGCCGAGCCGCCGAAGGGCTACGGCCGCGAGAACGCGCGCACCTTCGTGACGAACCATGCGTGCCAGATTTTCTACACGCCACGGGAGCAACGGGACGCGAACGAGTATTCGGAAGCCCTGGGCTACATGACAGTTCACTCGAAGAACAAGAGCAACGGCCGGGGCGGCACCAGCCTTTCCGAAGCCATCGGCGAGGGTGCCGGCCAGCGCCGCGCTTTGATGTTGCCGCAGGAACTCAAGGAGATGAGCCAGCGCGAGCAAATCATCAGCCTGGAGAACACGAAGCCGATTCGCTGCGAGAAGATCGCCTACTACGCCGATCACGCTTTCATGGATCGACTCAAGTCGGTGTCGCCCACGCTGGCGAAGCTCGGCCGCAAGCTGCCGTCGAAGAAGCAGCTTGAAGACGTGTGGGGTTCCGGCGAGCTGGCATCGCCTGTGCCGTCGCTCGATCTGGACTTGCATGAAGCCGTGGTGCAGTCGCGCATCCGCGAACTGACGACGGCCGATGTCGAGAAAGGCATCGACCTTCGCAAGCTGGCCCTGAATACCTCGGCGCTCAAGGTGGCGAGCGGTAGCGAAGGCATCGCGCCCGAACAGGTCGAAGACTTCGTGAACGGCTTCTTCGACGCCCTGGACGCCGTGAACGAATACGACGACGAGGAAATCGGCGACGACGGAATCGGCGAACGGCCTAGCGACGACGAGCTGGCCGCGCTCGATGCCGAACCGGATGCCGGCGTCGATACCGCCGCCCAGGCCCAGGCCGAGGCGGACGACGTGGCCGAGCTGGACAACGCGCTGGACACGGCCCTGGACGTGAATACAGCGCCGACCGCCGTCGCGGTGAACGTGGACACCGACGACGACGCGAACGACGCCCAGGAAGCCCAGGAAGTGCCCCAGGCGCTGCCGGCGACGATGGCCGAGGCTGACGACGCGGCGGACGATGAAACTGTCTTGCCGGACGGCCTGGACGATCTGCCGAGCGATGACGAGCTGGCCGCGATGATGGATGCGGCCATGCCCGGCGACGACGGTATGCCGGACGAGGCGGACATGCTGGCCGCTCTCGATGCGATGGAAGAACCGCCGATGCTGGACGATGAGCCGGCACCGGAAACCGAGTCTCGCGCGCCTCTACTGGATTTAGGCGTGCTTGACAAGCCCCTGCCTTCAACGAAGAATGCTGGTTAAGGCATGAATTTGGTATGTGTCGATGAATGTCGGCAACTACCAAAACGGGCGCAGCCCAAGGGCGACTTCACCGCAAGTCGCATTTTTAAACTCCATAGGAGCCTTCACCATGAATGACCGCACCATCCCTGCCGGCGACAACGCACCGGCCAAGCAACCCGCGAAGCAGCGCCCCCAAGTGGGCGACTACCTGATGAAGATCGAGGAAGTTCCGAAGGAAGTTCGGGACTACGCGATCAACAAACTTTCCCCGAAAGACGCTGACGGCAACCGGCTGAAAGACGACGCCGGCAAGGAAGTTCGTGCGGGCATCGCCGCCGCGAAGGAAAACGGGAGCTACTACGGCCCCGTTGTCCTGAACAACGACAAGTTCATCGTGCAGGCCGTGGGCAAGGATCGCAGCTATGCGGTCGTGCATCCGAAGGACAAGGTGGAGCTGCAAGGCTCCACGCTGGCGATGCTGGACGCGAAGAAGCAGCTCAACGGCTTCAACGTCCAGATTCACTACACGGGCGATAAGGCGAAGGCGTACCCGTTCAAGCCGAAGGAAGCGACGGCCGATCAGGCCCAGGGCCTGCAGCGCGACCAAGCGCCGAAGGCCAAGGAAGCGAAGGAGACGATGAAGCCCGAAGCGTTGCTTGCCCAGGCGCAGGAATACGCTGCCGGCAACATCAAGAACGCGAACCAGCGGGCCGCGTTCTTGAAGCACATGGAAGCCGTGACGAAGCAGGCTTTCGAGCCGCGCGAGCAAGCGGCGCAGCAGGCCGCGAAGCCGGCACCGACCAAGGCGCAGCCTGCGAAGCAGGCTGACAAAGGCATCGAGCGATAAGGGGCGCGGACATGGCTGAAATCTACACGGTACACAACCCGCGCACGAACAAGCAGCAGCAGTTCACGGACGCGAAGGAAGCCGGCGCGGCGTTCTTCAATGAAGAACGCTCCGACCGGCCGGCCGTCATTCACTCGCAGAACGATCCCGAGGCACCGGGCGGCCGGTTCGGCCGCATCATGGCCGACACGCAGGTGCATGCCACCTACGCGAACGGCGAACAGAAGTTCGTCAAGACGCTGCCGGACTCGCACAAGGGCGATGCCGAGTTTCGCGCGGGCTACATGGACGCCCTGGAAAAGTCGGTCAACGAGCGACTGAAACAGGCCGATTGGGAGAAGGCCCGGCCGGATCATCCGGTGAAGGCTCCGAACCTGGACAACAAGCTGTACGACGACCTGGACACCCTGGCGCGGGTGAACGACGACAAGGCGATCAAGGCTTGGAAGGACAACGCGCCCGAGTGGGCAACGCCTCCGGCGTATGCCGATCCGGCTTGGAAGAAGGAAATCGCCCAGGCCAAGCGCGCGGCCGAGCTGGACGACGCGATGCGCGGCCCCTCGGTCGGCGTCACGCAGATTGACGACAAGGCCGCGACGGCCATCCGCTACGAGCGCACGGAGAAGGACGGCCAGCCGGCCTACAACGTGTCGTTCACGATGGACAACAAGACCGTGGCGAAGCTCAAGGGTCTTGATGACATCGACCTAGAGAACGCAGTCGGCGACAAGAACGCGAAGGCGATCCGTGAAGCGGACGCCGACAAGGGCACGCTGAAAGGCTCGGCCCTGGCGAGCGAATACGGGCTTTCCCCCGAGGAAAACGCCCGGCGCGTGGCAGCGAAGGAAGAACGGAAGCAAGCCGAGTTCGAGCGCATGCAGCCGGATGACCCGACCGAGAAGAACGTCGTTTCGCACGAGCCTGAAAAGCTCGAAGAAATCAACGTGGACGAGGCGCTGGCCCGCGTGGCGCGCATGCGCGAGGTCGAGAAGCAGCAGCGTCTAGCGGCCGAGCAAAACCAGCTCGGGCAGCAGGCCGAGGGAAAGCGCATCAAGGTTGAGAACCTGTCCGAGAAGGCCCAGGAACAAGACGACGCGAACCGCATCGCCGAGCGCACGGGCGCGGATACCGCCTACCCGGAACAGGTATCGACCGAGCGCGAGAAGAACCGGCAAGTGGAACTCATGCAGCAGGTTCACCAGCAGTTCCGCGTCTCCGGCGCGAAGTTCCATTTCAAGGATCAGCCGCAGCGCGTGGCCTTCAAGGACAAAGGCCCGCGCATGGTGTCCGCGTCGAACGATGAGCGTGTCGCGCATGCGATGGCGACGATGGCCGAGGCGAAGGGCTGGAAGACCATTCGCGTTTCTGGTCATCCTGACTTCCAGCGCGAGGTCTGGATGGAAGCGAACCTTCGCGGTATCGAGGTTCGCGGCTTCAAGCCCCAGGAGAAGGACTTGAAGGAGCTGGAAGCCCGCCGCGATCTGCGCTCGAAGAACGTAGTCGAGCAAGAGGCCACGCAGACGCGCCAGGACGCGCAGAAAGCCCGCCAGGGCACGCAGCAGGACGCGGGCAAGGCCCAGGCCGCCCCGCAGCCTGAAAAAGCGCCTGAGCGGTCGGACAAGGCCAAGGTGGTGGCCGCCGTCGCCGCCGAAGTGCTGGCCGAGAAGGTCAAAGACCCGAAGCAACGGGACGCGATCATGAAGGCCATCAACGAGCGGCTGGAACAGCGCGAGAAGGCCGGCAAGGTGCCCTCGGTGCCGGTGTACGACAAGGCGGCACCGACAACGCAACAGCAGCCTGAGAAGACGCGGCCCCAGGTCGAGCGCAACGCCGAGCGGACGAGGTAAGGCAGCATGGCGGCGAACCAGTTCGACTACTTCTATGCAGCCGTTGGTTTCGCCGCCTTCCTGGTCGCCGGCCTTGTGGCGGCTTCGCTGTTCGGCGTAGGTGCGGCGTGGCCCAAGATGGGCCGCTTGGCCGTCATCCTGGTGGCCGCTTCGGCCGGTGGCTACGTCTTCGGCCGCCTGGGCTTGCGGCTGTTTTTCGGGATGCTCGGGATCATCGCGGCCGTGGTCGCAATCGGCATCGCGGCCGTGGTTTGGCACTTCGCATAACGCGCTGAAACTGTCTTGCAGACGGCAAAAATCCTTGTGCGACAAGGCTTTAGCCTACTTCATATAATATAGATTATGTAAAATGACCGGCGGATTCTGATAGCGCCAGTCTATTGATTGAGGGTGACGCCGCGGCCGCCTCGATGCGCGCTCGATGTCACCATTTTTTTGCCCGCCTCTTTCGTTGGTGACAGTTCCGCCGCCGGCGCCGGCGAGATCCGTCACCAATCGCCCGGACGTGGTGACACGGCCAGCCCGGCCAGGCGCGGCGGCCGTCACCATCGGCACGCTGCGCAGCTCCCGTGTGTGGTGACAAACGCATCCAACCTGGTGGATCTGTTTGTCACCAATGCCGGCACGTCGGCCGACCTGGACAGCTCGACGCATGTCGGGCAAGACAATTTCAGCGCCGCGCCTATCCTCAAACGCTACCAAGATGTATAATTTTGGTTCGCAAAAGTCACCAACTAAGGGGTTCAAAATGCGTAGATTGGTCATCATCAGTTGTGCCGCCATGCTTGCCGCGTGCTCGACGCCACCTAAACCGCCGACCGTGGACGGCACGAACCGCACGGCGGTGAATGACGCGGAAACCGCCTCCGTGCTGTCCCTCCGGGCCGATCTGGCCGAAACGAAGCAACGAGTGCGAGAACTGGAACGCCGGCCGGCCGCAGTGCCGGCCGTCGTGCATCCAGCGCCGCCGCCCGCGCCGGTTTCGCACACGGTCACGGTTCACTTCCCTTTCAACTCGGCACACTTCCAGCCCACGGCGGCCCAGGAAGCCGAGCTTCTGCCGCTCCTGGCGAATGTTCGCCGGATCGAGGTCAGGGGCCGCACGGATGCCGAGCGCCCGAGTGCTGGCGATGAGCGTATCGCGCTCAAGCGCGCACAAGCCGCCATGAACTACTTGGTGGCCCGTGGAGTTCCCGCGACGAAGGTATCGGTCAACTACCTGTCGGGTGGCGACCATGTAGCGGAAGGCGGCACGGCCGTTGGCCGCGCGCAGAACCGCCGCGTGGAAATCGAGGTTTTCAACCAGTAAGGAGGAATCGACTATGAAGAAGCTCGCCCTTTTGCCGCTCGCGCTCGCGGGCATGTTCAGCGCCACGGCGGCCCAGGCCGACGATGGCCTTTTCACTGGCGACGTGCGCCTCGCGTGCGAAGCCGTCTTGTGCTTGTCTTCCGGCACGCGGCCGAGCGAGTGCGCGCCGTCGTTGAAGCGGTACTTCTCGATCAGTCACAAGAAGCTGTCGGACACGCTGAAAGCGCGCCGCAACTTCCTGAACCTTTGCCCGGCCGCGAGCCAGGACGAGAAGATGCGCCAGCTCGTGAACGACATCAGCAACGGTGCAGGCCGTTGCGATGCAGCCTCGCTCAATGCGTCGTTGATGGTCTGGAATTGGGACAGCGACGTGCGGATCGTCAGCAACGCGATGCCGAGCTACTGCACGGCCTACAACAATAACGCCTACACCGATCTGAAAGGCGTGGCGGCCCGCTACGTGGGCACGCCCGAGCGTGGCGGCTTCTGGGTCGATCCGGCTAACTACGAGCAAGCCTTGCGCGAATACAACGAGCGCATCGCCCGCGAGGACGAGGAACGCCGCCGCAATTCCTGGGGAGGTGGAAACTAATGACAAGTGCCGAATGGGTTGAACATGCCTACCCGTTGCAGCAGGTTGTCGTCCGGCTGCAAGGAACCCGACATAGCGACCGTAAGGCCATCATCGACCAGCTCGAAACCGTGCTCGCGCGGCTTCGAGCCGGTGACGTGAAAGGCAGCTCTCACGATGATGATTTCGGTTATTCGTTCACGGTAGTGGATGCTTCGCCTGGGCCGTCGTTCTTCGACAGCCCGGCCGGCCAGGAGTAAGCGACATGACGGACACGAAAGCTCCCGCCCTGACGCCTGAACTCGTCGCCGAGCTGGTCACGCTCCAGCAAGAAGCCGAGCGGTTCTTGTCAACGCAGCAAAGCTACACGAAGGTGATTTACGACGTGTTCGACGGTGCAGAGTTGCTGACGCCCGAATCACTCGTCAAAGTGAACAACGCCGTGATGATCGCCTACCAGATGACAGCCAACGTGCAGAAGCGTATGAACGCTTTGCGCGACAAGCTACCGGAAGGCTATCAGGACGAGGGCGGCCACTTCTGGAATGCCCGCACTGGCGACTTGCTGCGCGACACGCACAAGGATTTCGACAAGGCCGTGAAGACCGCCAAAAAAATCTCCGGGTGGGCCTCGGTCAAAATCGACGGCACCAGCTACCCCGAGAAGTAGTACGCCCCTCAAGGGCCAGAAAAAGCGCGGCATTGCCGCGCTTTTTCTTTGGCGACAGCCGCAGCTCCTGGCCAGCTCGGCCGCGTCACCAACGCGGCGCGGCGTTCAGGCGTGCGCTGCCGGGTGCTGGATGGGCTGCACCGCGAGACGCAGGCCCATCGTCTTGAGAATCGCCGACAGGCTGCGAATCTCCGGGTTGCCCTTCGCGGACAGCGTGCGGTAGATGTGCGTGCCGTTGAGCTGCGCCTTCTCTGCCACCTTGGACACGCCACCGAATGCCTTCGTCATCTGGCGAAGCGCGATCAGTAGCTCGCCCTGGTCGCCGTCTTCAAGAATGCTGTTCAGCAGCTCCACCGCATAGGCCGGGTCTTTGCGGAAGACTTCGGCCATCGCGTCGTCATGTGCTCGATCTTTCATCGCTCTTTCTCCTGTTTCACGTTGCTGCGCTGCCAGTCCTTCCAGTATTCGCACGCCTTCGATATGTCGGCGTCCTGCGAACGCTTGATGCCGCCGCAAAGCAACAAGACCACGGTTTGCCCGGCCTGCGCGTAATAGACGCGGTAGCCCGGCCCTACGTCGATACGAAGCTCCCACACCCCTTCCCTACATGGCTTGTGGTCGCCGAAGTTGCCAAGCTCGGCGCGGTAAATGCGCCGGTCGATGGCAATCTTCGCCTTGCTGTCCTTCACCTTGTCGCGCCAGTCCTCGAACACGTCGCGGCCGTCGTCGGTGATGTAGTGCTTTATCTCGAACATGCTTTATTTTCGCTTATAAGCGAATTTGTGTCAAGGCCGTTGGTGACAGAATCCACCAACCTGGTGGATCTTCCTGTCACCATCAACGCCCGCGCCCCTTATCCTCTGCCCTGCCCTGCTCCGGGCTTGGCTTCCCTGGCTGCTGCGTCTGCTCGACGCCCTGCCCGCCCTGCTGCACCGTTGCCCGCTGCAACGCCTCGACCTGCTCCGCGTGCCGCGTCTTAATCGGCGGCATCTGCTTGACGAACTGGACAACCTCGACCGCTAGGCGTTTGTCGTCCTGGTCGCCGGTTGCCAGCGCCCGCGCCACCGTGCCGAAATCGTGCTGCACGCTCTTGCGCTGCGCGATGATGTTGTCGTGCGCCGGGTTGACGTGCTTGCGCCCTGCCCTCGCCTCCAGCTCGGCCGCCTCACGCTGCGAGGCGGACACGCGGGCCGGTGCCTTGCGCCTGCCTTTGGCATGTTCTCGGTCGATGTGACGGACGGCCTGCTTCTCGGCCTTCTGCACCACGCCCCGCACCTTCCTGGGCGTTGCGTTGGCCTCGATGCCCTGCTCCCGCAACTTCTCGGCGAACGTCTCGCGCCAGTGCTGCAAGTCGGCCTTGCGCGGGTTGAGCCTCACGCCGTCCAGGTCAACAGCCTTGACGGCTAGGTGAACGTGCGGGTGCTTCTCGTCGTCGTGTGCGGCAAAAACGTACTGGTGATTGCCGAACAGCTCGGCCGCGAAGGCGCGGGCTGCATTCTTCACCGAAGCCCGGTCGGTGCCGGGCGGCATGGACAGCACGATGTTGAACGCCTCGCGCTTCTTGCCATCTTCGTAGGGGATGCCACCGCCGCGCCAGTCGTCGCGGACAGCTCGCACGTCTTCCTTGCCCTGGTGAACCCTGCCCTGCTCGTCCTCCAGCTCGACGGCCCCGTTCCGCGATATGTAGTCCATGTGCGCCTTGATGCTGCGCATGTCCTTACCGCCGCCCGAAATCTTCACCATGACTTCGGGAGCCTTGCGCACGGTCGCCGCCAGCTTTTCACGCCCGGCCGGCCTCTTGGTCGGCGCGGCTTTGGCATAGCGCCCGCCCGCGATGTTCTTACCCTTGCGGCCCTGGACGCGGCCGTAATCCGCGCGTTCGCCCCAATCCTTGATAACGCCGTCAATCTCACGCTTCGCCATCGCCGGCCCCCTTCACCTGGATGCCCCAACGGCTAAGGCTGGCGTCCTGTACGGCCGCCACCTTATCGGTATGCCGGTAGATGTACGTCGCCAGCTTCTCTATCTGCTCGGTCTTGATGTTCGCCGGCTTGCCTTCGTTCAACCGCTTGGCGATCTGGTTCAGATTCCGACCGATGGCCCGAAGCTGGTAGGACGACTCCCATAGGGCTTTCGTCGTCTCCATCGTGAACTGCGGTTCGTGCGTGAGGCTCGCGCGCACGCAGTTGATAACCCAACGCTGCGGCGAACAGCCCTCGGCCTCGGAACGGGCCGTGATGCCCTGGAACTCGGTCGGAGTGAAACGGACTTCAAGGCGTTCTTTCGGCCCGTCGTCCGGCTCGCCCTCGGTTTGCTCTGCAATCCAGCGGCGAACGTCGGGCGGCATGTCGTCCTGGATGATGTAGCGCATCAGCGCCCGCATCACCACGGACGGATTCTTGTCTTGCTTGGCGCAATGCTCGTCCCATTGCGCCTTCAACGGAGCGGGTACGCGAAGACGATATACGTAGCTATCTCGTGTCGCCCCAATCTCGGCCTTGCGCGGCATAGGTGCCTCCTAATCGGGGTGGGGGGGTCAATGTGCAAACGTAGTGTAGCACACACTACCGGCGTTAGCCTATCCTGCATTAGCCCACACCCCCCCACACTCTTTTCGTCATGACGAAGTTTTGGCCCTCTTTTGTCGGGAAACGCGGTCTTGCGCCCGACACTCACGGAAGAATTTCGTGATGGGAACGAAAAAGCCGCCTTACGGCGGCTTTTGCTTGGCATCGAAACGTGGCCTACAGCGGTGAACAAGTTCGCCCGGTCAGTCGGACACCCTCTTTCAATCCGTGCGCCTGGAACTGCCCTCGTGCAAGTTCCAGCGCGTCGGATGCTGGCTTGATCGAGAAATGGTAGTCGTCGGTTTCCGGCTGCATGTCCTCGATGGCAAACAAAAGCCCCGTGTCGTCAAAGAACCCGATGGACAAAGGAACGCGGGTATCTCGCATCCAGAACACGCGCGGTTCCGCCTTCGCCCAGGTGAACAACATGCCCCGCCCTACGTCGTCACGCTTGGCAAGTCCCCTCGCCTGCTGCTCGGCTGTTTTCGCAACGGGCACGCCCGCCAGGGTCGTGCCGTTGGAAAAGTGAAGGTCGCAGGCTTCCTCCGGCTGCGCTGCGTGGGCTTGCTGTCTGCCGACAGCAAACGCCACGGCCAGCCCGCAGACGATCAGCGCGGCCAGTACAGCCCAGGCACGGCCGGGCCACGATGTAGCACGCCGCCCCCTTCCGCCCTTGCGGGCGGGGTGGGGAAAGG
>CAMFIB010000011.1 GCA_945952465.1 uncultured Pseudomonadota bacterium | reverse complement strand
CCCGTGCCCGTGTTCGTGCTGGTACCCGTGCCCGTGTTCGTGCTGGTACCCGTGCCCGTGTTCGTGCTGGTGCCCGTGCCCGTGTTCGTGCTGGTACCCGTGCCCGTGTTCGTGCTGGTACCCGTGCCCGTGTTCGTGCTGGTACCGTTGTTGTCGTCGTCGTCGTTGGCGAGTGCAGCCAAACCGGCCAATCCAAGCAGGCCAAGAGCCGCCCAGCCCAGACCGTCCATACCGGCGGCGCCAGCTGCGCCCTTCTTCTTCACGGCGACGGAGGCTTGGTCAGCGGCATCGGGGGCCGCGACGAACAGGTCGCCAGCAGCCATGTCCACCGTGACTTGTTCCACGCCAGGCGCCAGCGTCTTCACGCCGATCACGCCGTCGGAACCGCCGGAAAACACGCCATTCAGCGGGGTTTTGTTGCCGCCGGGGCCGGGAAAGGTCACATTTGCCGTGCCATCCTTCGGGACAATCACGCGGTCACCGGCGAGCAATGACGTATCGCCATTCACAGGAAGGCGAGAGCTGCCACGAACGATTTCCACGCCGGGCGTCGCGCCAGACAGGACTCCCAAGCCGCCGGAAGCGGGGGCTGCTGCGCCAGCAGCGGCTGCGGGTGCGGCGGTCGTCGAGGCTTGAGCCACAACGGCCGTATCTTCACCAGCCATCAGCGGCGCCGTGGGGCTGGGTTCTTGTGTTTCGATCATGGAAAATCCTTTGGAAAGCAGGATATTGGGTACTTACGATGGTCTCGATTATAGATATCGGGCCCGGAGGCGGAAAACTTTAATGCTTTCGTTTATCGTTTTTGGGACTTTTGATGTGACTTAATTCATGAAACCGTTGAAGAGCGGCCAAGCCCCGCGATGCGGAATGAATTCCGCTGCCGGACGGCCTCAGCGGGCACATTGAAATCACAGGAAATACAACCAAAGCCATGCATATCCCGCAAAACGCCGCGAAATTGGGGCTGTGCATGATTGTTCGCAATGAATGTGACGTGATCGAGCGCTGCCTGCGGTCGGTGATTCCGCTGATCGACACTTGGACGGTGGTGGACACAGGATCAACAGACGGCACCCAGCAACGCGTTCGGGAATTCTTCCGCCGTGCCGGCATCCCCGGTCAATTGCATGAACGCCCCTGGGTGGACTTCGCTCACAACCGGAACCAGGCCCTTGAGCTAGCGAGGCCGCACAGCGAATACCTTTTCTTCATCGACGCCGACGAGATCCTGAAATTACCTCCCGGATTCCAGCGGCCAGATTTTGCGGCCGACGCCTATGGGGTGACAATGGCCCGCCACCATGTGCGCTACAGCCGGATCTGCATCATCGCTTGCCGATTGTCATGGAAATTCGTCGGGGTGCTTCACGAATATCTGGAAGCTGAGAAGCCTGTGGTGGCAAAGTCTCTCGACGGCGTCGCCGTCGAATTCACGATGGATGGCGCACGAAGCAAGAATCCGCGGAAATTCCACGATGACGCGGCCTTGCTGGAGCGCGCGTTGCAATCCGACCCGCTTAACCCACGGTACCGGTATTACCTTGCCCAAAGCTGGCGCGATGCTGGCGAGACCGAAAAAGCGATTGCCGCCTACCAATATCGGGCGGCCCTGAGTGGGTGGGACGAAGAGAACTGGCATGCGCTTTACCAGGCTGCACGGCTGATGGACAAAGCAGGGCACCCAGAAGGTGCGGTCATCAACGCTTATCTCAGGGCCTACGAATTCCGCCCCAGCCGCGCCGAATCGTTGGTGTGGTTGGGCGTCTATATGAGGAGCCGCCAACGCTTCCTGATGGCACGGTTTTTCCTGAATGAGGCGATCCGCATTCCCATGACAAACGATCGCCTGTTCGTCGAAGTGGACACCTACGGATGGCGTCGTGCCGATGAATTGGCGGTGTGCTGCGCCCAGACTGGCGATAGAACATCAGCCATCCAGCTTTGGCAAGCGATCTTGGGCAGCGAGATTGCCCCACCAGAGGAGCGCGACCGGCTGGCGCTCAATATTGCGGCCTGCCGAAGCCAATAGCCGGCCAATCGCAACCCTCAAAAAGAAAGGCGCCCCAAGGCGCCTTTCCAATTTGGCTCACAGTTCCGTCAGTGCCGCAGCAGGCTGCTCAGCAAAGAGGCCAGCGGTGTACCAGCAGCAAGGTCTGTGGCTGTGCTGATTGACGGAATGGCGGCAGGAGTTACTCCGTGGCCGGTCGCGTTCTCAATGAGATTCACCACGGGGGCAAGAAGCGCAGTCGGCGTGCCCTCACCGGTGACAAGATTGCCGAGTTGCCCCAATGGGGCAACAGCAGCACCCGCATCTCCCAGACTACTGCTGGCTGTGGTTACCGGACCCAGAATACCAGGGAGTCCGACGCTGTCACCAATGCCAAGCAGCCCGGTATTGCCAAGCAGATTGTTGACGCCATCGGTGACGAAGTCGACCTGAAGATTGGCCGGCTGGGCCAGACTGGAGGTCACACCGCTGGTCAGCAACGTATCGACCAAGGGAGTGACAGGCCCGCCCACCACATCCGTCACTTGATGGACCAGCGAGTCAACGGAATCCAGCGAATTCGGGCTGTCAGCGAAGAACTCCCGCCCAACCAGCGGGGCCAGCAAATCGTTTCCGGTGTTCGTGACTGTGCGGACCACATCGTCAGCCGGCTGCAGCGCAGTACCCAACGCACTGGTAGTCGGCGCCGCAGCAAGGCCATCGGTCAGATGATCAAACAATGTCGCTGTTGGATCGAGAAAACCCATGCCCTTGCTCGCGGGCGGGGGAGCGGGAGGCGGCTCGCTCGGAGGCGGATTGCTTGGCGGCGGCTCCACGGGCGGCGGCGACGGAGGGTTGGGGCCGGGCGGCGGGTTGCTCGGCGGAGGCGCCGGGGGCGGTGGCGGGTTGCTGTTGTCGTCGCCACCACCACCGCTTGCCGCCGCAGCCAGGCCGGCCAGACCCAGCGCCGCGAGCGGCAGCCAGCCAAGGCCGGTTTCCGCCGGCTGGCCCTTCTTGCGCACAGCCAACGACGATTCGATCTGGGAAAGATCCGGCGGCGCCACGACGAAATCACCAGCGGCCAAATCAACCACCACTTGATCAACGCCTGGAGCCAGGGATTTGACGCCGATCACTGCATCGGTCCCACCGGCGAACACACCAACCAGCGGGTTGGGGTTGGCCGCAGAAGCCGGAAAATCGACGTTGGCAGAGCCGCCATCCGGCACGATGACGCGGTCACCGGCCTTCAGCGCCGTAGCCTGATCGACCGGGATGTGGGCACCATCGCGCACAATTTCGACACCCTTGGTGGCACCGGTAATCACGCCGAGCCCGTTGCCAGCGGCGGGCGCCGCGCTGGCAGTTGCGGGAGCGACGGCCTCTGGCGCCGCCGCTGCAACGGATTCAGGCGCGGCAGCCGTCACTTCGGCCACCTGAACGCCCTGCGCAGCATGGGTGGCTTCCCCGCGTTCTGCGTTGAGTTCTTTCGCACTCGTATCTTGACTGGAGTCCATGGCAATCCTTCACAAATTCGCGGGGAAAAGTAACTAAAGTATACGTTTATTGCGGCATGACGCCTCTGTTCTTGAGGTCTGCCGCGCCCAATTCCGTGACTTATTTGTCAGCGGAGCACGAGACCTCGTGGAGCAAAGACAAATCTCATCTGCGCGCCGGAATCAGGAAGATGCGCTCTTGCGACGGTCTCGCCAGGCGTTCCATTCGCCGACCAGACCGCGGCGGAAGATCAGCACGCAGCACACGAAGATGATCCCCATGATCACCGTGACCCACGAACCGACCTTGTCGGCCAACTGGTTCTGCAGCGCCACGATGGTCGCCGAGCCGACGGCCGGGCCAAGCACGGTGCCAAGGCCACCAAGCAGCGTCATCAGCACCACCTCGCCGGAGGTGTGCCAATGAACGTCGGTCAATGAGGCCAACTGGAACACCAGCGCCTTGACCGCTCCGGCCATGCCGGCCAGCGAGGCCGAGAGCACGAAGGCGATCAACTTGTAGCGGGACACGTCGTAGCCGAGCGAGATGGCGCGGGGCTCGTTCTCTCGGATGGCCTTGAGGATCTGGCCGAACGGCGAGTGGATGGCGCGGTAGATCAGCCAGAACGCCAGCATGAAGACGGCGAACACGAAAAAATACATCGTCAGGTTGTCGGACAGGTCGATCACACCGAACAAGAGCCCGCGCGGAACGCCCTGCAGACCATCTTCGCCACCGGTCTGCGGCAACTGCAGCGTTGCGAAATAGACGAGCTGCGCCAACGCCAGCGTGATCATCGCGAAATAGATGCCCGACCGCCGAATGGCGAGCAGGCCAAACACCAGCCCCAGCAGGCCGGCCGCAAAGGCACCCGCCAGAATGCCCAACTCTGGCGTCCAACCCCACTCCTTGCACAGGTAGGCGCAGACATAAGCCGCGCCGCCGAAAAACGCCGCATGGCCGAAGGACAGCAGGCCGGTGAATCCGAGCAACAGATTGAACGCGCAGGCAAACAGCGCGAAGCACAACACCTTCATCAAGAAGGTGGGATAGAACAGGAACGGAGCGGCAACGCCGGCGATGGCCAGTGCCGCGAACATCACAAGGGCCCGACGCGAAGCCTTCACATCGCGGCTGCCAGAAGTGGCGGAAGTTGAAGAGTTCATATCGCGCTCAAGCCTGTTTGCCGAACAGGCCGGCTGGCCGCAGCAGCAGCACGATGACCATGATCAGAAAGATCACGACGGCTGAAGCTTCCGGGTAGAACACCTTGGTCAAGCCCTCGATGACGCCCAGGCCGAGGCCGGTGACGATGGAACCGAGGATGGAGCCCATGCCACCGATCACGACCACCGCGAACACCACGATGATCAGGTTGGAGCCCATCAGCGGGTTGACCTGCACGATGGGCGCGGCCAGCACACCGGCAAAGGCGGCCAGCGCCACACCGACGCCATAGGTGATGGTGATCATCAACGGCACATTGATGCCGAGCGCCTGCACCAGCTGCGGCCGCTCGGTGGCAGCGCGCAGTGTGGCGCCGAGCCGGGTTTTTTCGATCAGGAACCAGGCGACCAAGCACACCGTCAAAGAGGCCAGCACGACCCAGCCGCGGTAGATCGGCATGTACATGAACCCCAGGTCGATCCCGCCCTGCAGCGCCTCCGGCACGTCGTAGGAGTTGCCGGAGATGCCGTAGAAATTGCGGAACACGCCTTCGGCGATCAGCGCCAGGCCGAAGGTCAGCAACAGGCCGTAGAGGTGGTCGAGCTGATAGAGATGGCGCAGCAGCAGCCGCTCGATGACCACGCCGAGCACTCCGACGATTAGCGGCGACAGCGCCAGCGCGAACCAGTAATTGACGCCGAATTCGGTCAGGCCGATCCATGCGACGAAAGCGCCCAGCATGTACAGCGCGCCGTGCGAGAAGTTGATGATGTTCAACAGCCCGAAGATGATCGCCAGCCCCAGGCTCAGCACGGCGTAGAACGAGCCGTTGATCAGCCCCAGCAGCAGCTGGCCGAACAAGGCCCGCGACGACACCCCGAATATTTCCATCACGCCTCCCGCGCGGGCGGCCGGATACGCACCGGCCGCCGTGTCGCGTTGTTGTCTACCGCTTTACTTCTTGACCAGCGAGCACTTCGATGCCGACAGCGGCTGGAAAGCCTCGGCCGCCGGGATCGTGGCGCGCACGTTGTAGTAGTCCCACGGCGTCTTCGAGTCCGCCGGCGCCTTGACCTGCATCAAATACATGTCGTGCACCATGCGGCCATCTTCACGGATGTGGCCATTCTTCGCGAAGAAGTCGTTGACGGGCGTCTTTTTCATCTGCGCCATGACCTTTTGCGTGTCGTCGCTGTTGACGGCCTTGACCGCCTTCAGGTAATGCAGGGTGGACGAATACTGGCCCGCCTGCACCATGGTGGGCATGCGCTTGTGTTTGTCGAAGAAGCGCTTGGACCAGGCCCGCGTCTCGTCGTTGAGGTTCCAGTAGAACCCTTCGGTGAGGTACATGTTCTGCGTGGCCTTCAGGCCCAGCGAATGCACGTCGGTGATGAACATCAGCAAACCGGCGAGAGACTGCTTGGGCGTGATGCCGAATTCAGACGCCTGCTTGATCGAGTTGATGGTGTCACCGCCAGCGTTGGCCAAGCCAATGATCTGCGCGCCGGACGACTGCGCCTTCAGCAGGAAGGATGAAAAATCGGTGCCGGGGAACGGGTGCCGGACCGACCCGACCACTTCGCCACCATTGGCCTTGACCACGTCGCTCGCGTCTTTCTCGAGCGAATGGCCAAAAGCGTAGTCGGCGGTCAGAAAGAACCACTTCTTGCCGCCCTGCTTGACCACCGCCTTGGCCGTGCCGTTGGCCACCGAATAGGTGTCGTAGGTCCAATGCACCGTGACATCGTTGCAGTCCTCGTTGGTGATGCGGGCCGAGGCTGCACCGTTCACCAGCGCGATGCGGTTTTTTTCCTTGGCGATCTTCATGACCGCGAGGGCGGCGGAGGTGGTGACCAGCTCGGTCACCGCGTCCACCTTGTCGCGCTCCAGCCATTCACGCGCCTTGTTGGCGGCGATGTCGCCCTTGTTCTGGTGGTCGGCCGAGACCAGCTCGATCTTGAAGTTCGGCTTTTCCTTGGCGATGAAGTCGTCGATCGCCATCTGCGTGGCGATGATGGTGCCCTGACCGGCCACGTCCGAATACAGGCCGGACAAATCGGTCAGCACGCCGATCTTCACCACCCCGTCGGAAACCTGGGCATGGGCGGAGCCGATGCCGGCGAGCGCCAGCGCGACGGCTTTGAAAAGGGTCTTGAGTTTCATCTGTTGTATCTCCAAGGTTCAAGGGAAAAGGCCTGTGCCGATCAAACCCCGAGCAGCTCGTGGAGCATGTCGGTGCGTGTCGGCAGTTCTTCTTGCGTCACGGTGGCCACGATGCGGCCGTGTTCGAGCACGATGTGCCGGTCGGCCAGCGGCGCGGCGAACCGGAAGTTCTGTTCCACCAGCACGATGGTGTAGCCGCGCTGCTTCAGCAGCCGGATCACCTCGCCCAGCTTCTTGACGATGACCGGAGCCAGGCCTTCGGTGATCTCGTCGAGCAGCAGCAGCCGGGCGCCGGTGCGCAGGATGCGGGCCATGGCCAACATCTGCTGCTCCCCGCCCGACAGCCGGGTGCCGGGGCTGTTGCGGCGCTCGCGCAGGTTGGGAAATATCTCGTAGATCTCGTCCAGCCCCATGCCGCCCTCGGCCACCACCGGCGGCAGCAGCAGGTTCTCCTCGGTGGTGAGGCCTGAGAAAATGCCGCGCTCTTCCGGGCAATAGCCCAAGCCGAGCCGCGTGATGCGGTGCGGCGACATGGACGCGATGTCCTGCCCGTTGAAACGGATGGTGCCGGTGCGCCGGCCGACCAGCCCGAGGATGGCCTTCAAAGTGGTGGTTCGGCCGCTGCCGTTGCGGCCCAGCAGCGTGACCAGCTCACCCTTGCGCACCTCGAGGTCGATGCCGTGCAGGATATGCGATTCCCCATAAAAGGCCTGCACCCCCGACAGCTCCAGCATCGCCGCGCTCATGCGGCCACCCCCACATAGGCTTCGAGCACACGCGGGTCTTCGGATACCACGGCGTAAGGGCCTTCGGCCAACACCGAGCCGCGCTGCAGCACGGTGATGACGTTGCTCAGCGATTCCACCACCGACAGGTTGTGTTCCACCATCAGAATGGTGCGGCCCTTCGACACCTTGCGGATCAGTTCCACGACGCGGCCGACGTCTTCGTGGCCCATGCCCTGCGTGGGTTCGTCGAGCAGCATCAGCTCCGGCTCCAGCGCCAGTGTGGTGGCTATCTCCAGCGCGCGCTTGCGGCCGTAGGGCAGCTCCAGCGTCACGCTGTCGATGTAGCCGCCGAGGTCGACCGACTCCAGCAACTCCACCGCGCGATCGCGCAGCACGTTCAGCGATGACTCGGAGCGCCAGAAATGGAACGATGTGCCCAGTTTGCGCTGCAGTGCCACCCGCACGTTCTCCAGCACGGTGAGGTGGGGGAAGGTGGCCGAGATTTGGAAGGAGCGCACGATGCCGCGCCGCGCGATCTGCGCCGGCGCCTCGTTGGTGATGTCGACGCCGTTGAAGCGGATGCTGCCGGCCGTGGGTTCCAGGAAGCGCGTCAGCAGGTTGAAGACGGTGGTCTTGCCAGCGCCATTGGGCCCGATCAGCGCATGGATATGCCCGCGCTGCACCTTCAGGTTGACATCCTGAACGGCCGCGAACCCCTTGAATTCCTTGGTGAGTCCCGTCGTCTGCAGGATGGTGTCGTCGGACATATGGCTCGCAACTACTCCAGGGCGGATGCCGAACGTACCCGCTCGCGCAACACGAATTTCTGAATCTTTCCGGTGGACGTCTTGGGCAACTCCCCGAACACCACCTGCTTGGGCACCTTGAACCGCGCCAAGTGCTCACGGCAGTATCCGATGATCGCCTCGGGCGCAACATCCGCACCTTCCCGGAGTTCGACGAAGGCACAGGGCACTTCGCCCCATTTCGGGTCGGGTTGGGCGACGACCGCCGCCACCAGCACCGCCGGGTGGCGGTACAGCACGTCTTCCACCTCGACGCTGGAGATGTTTTCACCGCCGGAAATGATGATGTCCTTGCTGCGGTCCTTGATCTTCACGTAGCCGTCGGGGTGGGTGACCGCCAGATCGCCGGTGTGGAACCAGCCGCCGGCGAAGGCTTCCTGCGTGGCGGCGGGGTTCTTCAAATAGCCTTTCATGACGATGTTGCCGCGGAAGAAGATTTCACCGATGGTCTCGCCGTCGTGCGGCACCGGCGCCATCGTGTCCGGGTCGAGCACCGCAATGCCCTCCTGCAAGGGGTAGGCCACGCCCTGGCGGGCGTTCAGCCGGGCGCGCTCGCCGATCGGCAGTTCGGCCCAGCCATCCTGCGGCGGGCAGACCGACGCCGGCCCGTAAACCTCGGTCAGGCCGTAGACGTGGGTGATGGCAAGCCCGATGCGCTCGCAGCCTTCGATGATGGCCGCCGGCGGCGCAGCCCCTGCGATCAGGCCCGCGATCGGATGCGCGATGCCTTCGCGCAGCGCGGCCGGCGCGTTGATCAGCATGCCGTAGACGATGGGCGCACCGCACAGGTGCGACACGCGGTGATCGCGGATCAGCGGGAAGATCAGCCCGGGATCGACGCGGCGCAGGCAGACGCTGGTGCCGGCCTGCAGCGCCAGTGTCCAGGGGAAACACCAGCCGTTGCAATGAAACATCGGCAGCGTCCACAGGTAGATCGGGTGGCGCGGCATTTCCCAAGTCACCACGTTGGAGACGGCGTTCAGGTAGGCGCCGCGATGGTGCGTGACCACGCCTTTGGGGTTTCCGGTGGTGCCCGAGGTGTAGTTCAGCGCGATCGCATCCCATTCGTCGCCGGGCAATCGCCAGGTGAAGGCCGGGTCGCCGCCAGAAAGGAACTGCTCGTACTCGACGCCGCCGATCCGGCGGCCACCCTCGCACAGCGCATCGACCACATCGATCACCAGCGGTTTCGCGCCGGGCATCAGCGCCAGCGCCTGCTCGATCGTGTCGGCGAATTCGCCGTCGGTCAGCAGCACCTTGGCGCCGCCGTGTTCCAGCATGAAGGCAATGGCCGCCGGGTCGAGCCGGGTGTTGAGCGTGTTCAACACCGCGCCGGTCACCGGCACGCCGAAGTGTGCCTCGAACATCGGCGGCGTGTTCGGCAGCATCGCCGCCACGGTGTCGCCCTCGCCCACACCGTGCCGCGCCAGCGCGCTGGCCAGGCGGCGGCAGCGCTCGAAGGTCTGCGCCCAGGTCTGGCGCAGTTCGCCATGCACGATGGCGATCCGGCCAGGATAGACCCGAGCCGAGCGTTCGAGAAAACTCAGCGGCGACAGCGGCACATGGTTGGCGGCGTTGCGTTCGAGATCCTGGTTGTAGGGGTTGGCGGCGGTCATGGGGGAACAGGCTCCTGTGCAAGTTCGTCAAACAATTCGGCGTGCAACCGAAAGGCGCGGCATGCCTCGTCGGCGATGCGCGCGGCGCCCGCAGCGCCAACGGGCAGCCGGTCGAGCGCGACGCGGAAACCTTGCGCGAGCGCGGCCACTGCGTTCGGCCCGCCGAAGTCGTAGAAGCGCAGGCCATCGGGGCCGGCAATGCCGTAGCGGCCAGCGACCAGGCGGCGCAGCACCTGGCCGCCGCTGAGGTCGCCGAGGTAGCGTGTGTAGGCATGGGCGACGAGGCGTTCAGCGTCCAGGTCGGCCAGGCGTTCGGCGTAATGGCGGGCCACTGTGGCAAGGGGTTGGCCGCGCCAGTCGGGGTCGAGGGCGTCGAGGTCGGCCGTGAGGGCGGGCAGGCGGGCGAGGCGGTCGTCCCACAACGGGGCCAGCGCGGGTGCTTCCCTGTGGCGGGCCAGCGCCGGCTCGAGAGCGGCGTAGACCGCATGCAGGTTGCGCAGCAGCGATTGGTAGCTACGCAACGGCAGATCGCCGCGCAGCAGCGCGCCCATCACGCCAGCGCGCTCGGCGCGGGCGTGCCACTCGCGGGTGGCGGTGCGAAGGTGGAGAGCCAGCGCCATGGCCGCAGTGTGCACGAAGGCGGCGGGGCTGGCGTGACACGTCGGTGGCGCGGCTGGCGGGGATCGAACCCACGACCCTTGGCTTCGGAGGCCAATACTCTATCCACTGAGCTACAGCCGCTTGCGCTGTCACGAACCTTGCATTCTAGCGGGCCGTCGCGGGCAGCCGACACACGCGGCTGCGGCGGCGCGGCGCTAGGGGTTTGCACGGGGCGGCCCCTTATAATCGTGGGCTATCAAGCGATTCCCCATCCATAACAGATTCCACGCCACCGAGGACAACATGAGCGACAACGCCCACGACGACGCACACACCGGCCCGATCAAGACGCCCAAGCAATTGCTGATCGCGGTTTTCTTCGCGTTCGTCATTCCCGTGTTTGGCATCGTGGCCCTGGTGCATTTCGTGACGTCCGGCCAGAAGCATGGCCCGGGCGTGGGTTCGGCCGACGAAAAGAAGTCGATCGAGGCGCGCATCGAGAAGGTCGGCAGCGTCGAGATCCGCGACGCCAACCGCCCGCTGAAGTCCGGCGAAGAAGTGTTCAAGGCCCAGTGCACGACCTGCCACAGCGCGGGCGTGGCCGGCGCACCGAAGTTCAGCGACCAGGCCGCCTGGGCGCCGCGCATCAAGACCGGCTACGAAGCGCTGCTGAATTCGGCGCTGAAGGGCAAGGGCGCGATGGGCCCGCAGGGCGGCGGCGATTTCGACGATCTCGAAGTGGGCCGTGCCGTGGTCTACATGGCCAATGCCGCCGGCGCCAAGTTCGCCGAGCCGCAACGCCCGGCCGCAGCCGCTGGCGCAGCGCCCGCCGCGTCGGGTGATGCCGCTGCCGCTCCGGCGTCTGCCGCCGCGAGCAAGTAAGCGGTTTTCACTGCTGCAACACAAAAGCCGGTCATCGACCGGCTTTTTTGCTTTTGGGGCAGATTTTCAGCATCAAATCTGCCGCCAGTCAGCGTGAATGCTGGATTGTTTGCTATTGTTTTTGACAGTCACCCGGCAACGGCCTGCGGGCTGACGACGTAACCGAAGCGGGCTGGCAGCGTGGTGGAATGCACCGCCTCTGGCACCCACAAGCCCTGTTCCACCGCGTTGGCTGCCACGCCAACGTCCAGTGTGTGAACGAGGCCGAAGCCAGCCTGGGTGAGCAGGTAGAGCCGGCCGGCCTCGTCGAGCAGGCTGGCCTCGACGGCGCCGGCACATTGGCCGGTGTGGCCGCTCACCGCGAAGTCACCGTCGGCGACCCGCCAGACCCAGGGCGTGGCTTCCAGCTCGACGAACACGCGCTGCGGGCCGTTCTGAAAGAACCACCGGCCGCTGTCGTCGGCCAGGTAGTTGCGGCCGATGAAGTCGATGAGTTTGTCGTGGCGCAACACGGCCCCTTTCGCGGCCAGCCCGCCGCCGGCGAAGGGGCCGGCGCGCTGCGCCCGGTCGTCGCGCATGAACCACTGGCCGCGGGCGTCCAGCCCCAGCCATCCGCAGCAGTGCGGCACGTTGGGCCATTTGGCCATCGCCTGCTTGACGATGTCATCCATGGGCCACCTCCTCGCTGGCTGGCAGCGCCGCCGCGCTGGCCAGCCAGCGGCCAACGGCGGCGGGCATGGCCGTGACGTGGCCGGGCGGCGCGCCCTGCGGAAAGCCGACGTGGCCGCCATGCGCCGGCTGCCACAGCGTGACGTGCTCGCCGACATCGGCCTGCGACGGCAGGCTGGCCGCTGGCACGAAAGGGTCGTTGCGCGGGTTGACCACCAGCGCCGGGATGCGGATGCGGTCGAGGTGTGGCAACGCCGACGCACGCCGCCAGTAGTCTTCGGTGTTGCGAAAGCCGTGCAGCGGCGCGGTGAAGACGTTGTCGAACGCATAGAGGTCACGCGCGGCGACCAGGCGCTCGCGGTCGAACAGGCCGGGGTGCTGGTTCAGCTTGCGCAAGGCCTTGGGCTTCATGGTTTGCAGAAACATGCGGGTGTAAACAAGGCGGTTGAAGCCGCGGCCGATCGCGTCGCCGCCGGCGGCCAGGTCGATCGGCGAGCAGACGGCAGAAATGGCCGACACGGTGCGGGCGGCGCTGTCGCCGGCCTCCTCGGCCCAGCGCAGCAGCGCATTGCCGCCGAGCGAGATGCCCACGGCCATCATGGGGCCGCCGCCCTGCGCGTCCAGCGTTTCGCGCAAGCGGCCCAGCATCCAACCGATCTCCTCGAAATCGCCGGAGTGGTAGGCGCGCGGCGCCAGGTTCAGTTCGCCGCTGCAACCCCGAAAGTGTGGCACGGCATACCGCCAGCCGTGGCTGCGGGCGAAGTCGGCAAAGGCTTCGGCGTAGTGGCTGCGCGACGAACCTTCGAGGCCGTGAAACAGCACCAGCAGCGGAGCACCGGCGGGCCTGGGCGGCGCGACGAGGTGGTCCACATCAATGAAATCGGCGTCGGGCGTGGTCCAGCGTGGCGGTGCGCCGCTGACGCGGCGCGACCACAGCGCGGGCCAGATCGTCTGCAGTTGCCCGCCGGGCAGCCAGTAGGGCGCGCGGTAGTCCATTGCCTTTCAGTGCAGCACGGAAGGCACGTCGGTCACCTCGTGCAGCTCTTCGGCGGTGCCGGGGCTGGCGTGGTGCACCACGAGGCGCCAGCCCTGCGCCGTCTTCAGGTAAACGTTGGTGGCGATCGCGTAGGCGTGGCGCGGGCCATCGCCGGTCAACACCTCGATGCGCTCCAGCACGTGGCGCACCTCGCACGTCAACGAGGGCACGCTGCGCACCCGCTCGGGGCGGGCCAGCACGCCGCCGGTGGCGAACATGGCCTCGAACGACGCGCGGATCGCGCCCAGCCCGACGATGCGCGGCCCGCCGGGATGCACGCACACCACCTCGTCCTCGTCGGACCAGCAGGCCATGAGGCGCTCGATGTCGGCGTTGCGCATGGCCTCGTAGAACGCGGCCTCGACCTCGTCGCAGGACTCGCTGGCTAGGGCAACCGGCAGTTTGGCTTTCGGCATGGCTGGAGGACCGTGGTACTGGGTTCACAACGATTGTGCCCCGCTTCGGCGAGCCTCACCGGACTGGGGTCGGTAGCGTTGTGGCAAAGCCATGGCGATAGCGAAATCGCCCACCGGGAAGGCCGATTCGGCCGCACGTTCGGATACGATGCCTTTCGGGTTATCGGGCATTGCGCAGCAGGTTGCTCGCCCGCATCATCGACAACTTTTGTTCACCCCACCCGCACCGATGCCACCGGGCTCCCCACCGTTCCAGATTCTGCACCTCGAAGACAACGAGGTCGACCACGAACTGGTGCTGTTGGCGTTGCAGCGCGACGGCCTCGCGGTGCAGGCCACCTGGGTCGACACCCGCGCCGCCTTCACACGTGCGCTGGAAGCCCAGCCTTATGACGCGGTGCTGGCCGACTACAACCTGCCCGACTGCACCGCGCTCGACGCGCTCAAGCTGCTGAAGGCGCGCCAGCCCAGCACGCCGTTCATCATCGTGTCCGGCGCCATCGGCGAGACCGCCGCGATCGCGCTGCTGCACGAAGGTGGGAGCGACTACGTGCTGAAAGACGGGCTGCACCGCCTTCGGCCCGCGCTGCAGCGCGCCATAGAAGCCTCGCAGAACCTCATCGCCCGCGAGGCGGCTGACACGAAGCTGCGCGAGTCGCAGCAGCGCATCGCCGAACTGGCGCGGCACCTGCAGACCAGCATCGAGGCCGAGCGCACCGCGATTGCCCGCGAGATCCACGACGAGATCGGCAGCGTGCTCACCGCACTGAAGTTCGACGTGTCGTGGATCAGCCGCCACGCGACCGACGAGGCGGTGGTCAACCGCGCGCTCGACTCGCTCGAGACCATCGACCAGGCCATCCAGTCCACGCAGCGCATCATGGTCAACCTGCGGCCCGCGGTGCTCGACCAGGGCCTGGTGCACGCCATCGAATGGCTGGCCCGCAGTTTCGAGAAGCGCACCGGCATCAAGACGGTGTTCCACACCACGCACGAAGACATCAGCCTGCCCGACGAGGTGCAGCAGGTGGCCTACCGCACCGCGCAGGAAGCGCTCAACAACGTCTTCAAGCACGCGCACGCCACCGAAGTCACCATCGACATGACGCCCGACACCGGCGTGCTGTCATTGGAGATCGCCGACAACGGCAAAGGCTTGCACGACGCCGACCTCGCCAAGCCCAAGTCCTTCGGCATCCGCGGCCTGCACGAGCGCGCGCAGACGGTGGGCGGCTGGGTCGACGTGTCCACCAGCCAGCAGGGCACGGCCGTCATTCTGTCGGTGCCGCTGATGAACCTCGAATACCCGTCGATGCAGAGGCCGCCGGCATGATCCGCGTCGTGCTGTGCGACGACCATGCGCTGGTGCGCCGCGGCATCCGCGACACCATCAGCGAAGCGGTCGACATCCAGGTCACCGGCGAGGCCGGCAACTACGCCGAGCTGCGCGACGTGCTGCGCAGCGCCGTCTGCGACGTGCTGGTGCTCGACATCAACATGCCCGGCCGCGACGGCCTCGACGTGCTGACCACGCTGAAGGCCGAGGAGTCGCCGATCAAGGTGCTCATCGTCTCGATGTACCCGGAAGACCAGTACGCCATCCGCAGCCTGCGCGCCGGCGCCAGCGGCTACGTCAACAAGGCCGGCGACCCGCTGCTGCTCATCAACGCGGTGCGCACCGTGGCGCTGGGCCGCAAATACGTCACACCCGACATCGCGCAGATGCTGGTCGACAGCCTCACCAACGAGCCGCCCGAGGCGCCGCACAACACGCTGTCGGACCGCGAGATGCAGACGCTGCTCAAGATCGCGTCCGGCAAGCGGCTGTCCGACATTGCCGAGGAGCTGATGCTCAGCCCCAAGACTGTCAGTGTCTACCGGGCCCGCGTGCTGGAGAAGCTCAAGCTCTCCAACAACGCCGAACTCACCGTCTACGCCATCCGCAGCGGGCTGGTGTAAGCCGGCCGGGCAAGAGCAGGGGCTGCGCCGCCCGGCTAGCACGGAATATTTGAAACGGTCGGTAACGATTCGTGACGAAATGCCGGTTCGTTTGAAAAGCGCTGCTTTTCCGGACTTATTTGTGTAGGCATTTCTCCGACGGGCTGTCTCCCGCGATGAGACAGCACAAACAGCGGCTTCCGCACTCAAGCTTTCAGTGCCCCGCTCCACAATTCATCCCATGGCAAGCAGATCGGGACCGGTCTGATGCGCCGAAAAAGAGCCGATTTCTGGACATTTTTTGATGGGAGTGATCATGCAAGCCGACGAACAAATCCTCGACGACATCCGCGAAACCAATCTGTCGTACCTGATGCTCGCCCAGCGCCTGATCCGCCAGGACAAGGCCAACGCGCTGTTCCGCCTGGGTGTCTCCGAAGAGACCGCCGACGTGCTGGTCGGCCTGTCGCCGGCCCAGCTCATGAAAGTGGCATCGGTCAACACGCTGCTGTGCCGCTTCCGCATGGACGACACGCTGACCTGGAACCTGCTGACGCAGAAGAATCTCGGCAAATCGTCGAACGGCCAGACCGCGCGGCTGCACGCCAACATCCTGATGGCGGGCAACTTCCGGGAAGCCATGTAGGCACCGGACAACGACCCTTCAGACGCCCCACCGGAGAAGAACATGGCCACCGCCAAAAGCATCCTGAACGAAACCCGTCAGATCGAACGCGCCGTCACGCTGATCCAGCTCGGCGCCCGCCTGCAGGTTCTGGAAACCGAAACCAGCCTGTCCTACGAGCGCCTGCTGCGCCTGTACAAGGAAGTGGCCGGCAAGTCTCCGTCCAAGGGCCAGCTGCCGTTTTCCACCGACTGGTTTCTGACCTGGCAGCCCAACATCCACGCGTCGCTGTTCCTGAACATCCACGAGTACATCTCCAAGACCAGCGCGCTGGAAGAGATCGATTCGGTGATCAAGGCCTACACGCTGTATTGCGAGCAGATGCGGGCCTGTGACGTCGAGCCGCTGCTCTCGATCACCCGCGCCTGGCGCCTGATGAAATTCGTCGACAACGGCATGCTGACGATGACCAAGTGCAAGCACTGCAGCGGCATGTTTGTCAGCGAGCCCTACGAAAATGCCCGCCACTACGTCTGCGGCCTCTGCAACCCACCGGCCCGCGCTGGCAAGGGCCAGACGTTCGGTGGCATTCAGCTCCACTGAATCCGCCAGCGCCGTCTCGTACACAAAAAAAAAGCCGCCCAAGGGCGGCTTTTTTGCGAACCGGTACAGCGCCGGAAATCAGCGGTAGCGGAATTCCACGCGGCGGTTCAGTGCATAACCCTTCTCCGACAGCTCGGTCGAAGCGGGCTTTTCTGCACCCAGCGACACGGCTTCGACCTGGCTGTCCTGGACGCCTTGCAGCGCCAGCGCGCGGCGAACCGATTCGGAACGCTTCTGGCCGAGGGCCAGGTTGTATTCGCGGCCGCCGCGCTGGTCGGTGTGGCCTTCCAGCAGCACCTTGCGGTCGCGGTTGGCGACGAGGAACTTGGCGTGTGCGGCAATGACGCCCTGGAATTCAGCCTTCACGTCGAATTTGTCGTAGTCGAAGTACACGACCGTCGGGACGCCCGGGGGGCCTTGGCCGTCTGTCGGGACCACAGCCGTCACAGCCGCCGGGCGTGCCGTGGCAATGGCCTGAGAACCGGCACCGCTGCCATCACCACCTTGGCCACTGCCGGCGTTGGAGCTGGGGGCGCGATTGCCGTAGTAGTAGATAGACGTTTCGTCGGGCTTGCCGGCGGTCGAGGTGCAGCCAGCGACCAACATCGCCAGCACGCTCAGCATTGCAATCAGAAATCTCATTTTTAGACCATCCTCAGTTTCAAAGATATTGGTGCTCTTGACGAGCATAGACAAAAGTATACGCGTCGCGGCCCTTTTCGTGCGGTATTTCCGTGTTTGGGCTATGCAATGCTCCCCACGCTCCCTTTTTCGCAACGACGGCGCCCACTGTAGCGCGAATTCTTGTCGGAATTCTTGCGCACTGGCTGGTGGCCATTATTCGAAGGAAAAAACCATCCCTCGATTTATTTAGCCGACGTGGTAGTCACGCTAAATCCCCAATAGCGTGCAATTTCCGAGCCTCATTGCCGCAACAGCGGGCGCTGGGATTGACACACTTGGATCACCGTCGGACTTCGGTCTGCGCGCCAGTCTGGCGCCCCTCTCCGGCGATACACAACCACTCCGTGACCTCGACCATTGTCCGGCTCGCCGCTCCCCCTGCGTGGCTTCTCTCGCGCCTTGTGCCGAAGGCCTGAGCATGGCGTCCAGCGAGAACCGCATCGAACGCAACGCACTGGTGCGCCTGTACAGCCCGTTGGTGCGCCGGCTGGCGCATCGGATGGTCATGCGGCTGCCGCCCAGCGTCGATGTCGACGACCTGATCCAGGTCGGCTTGATCGGCCTGACCGAGGCACTGGATAGATTCGAGGCATCGCACGGCGTGGCCTTCGAGGCCTTTGCCAGCCAGCGCATCCGAGGCGCGATGATCGACGAGTTGCGGGGCGTCGACTGGATCTCGCGCAACTCACGCCGCGGCCAGAAGGACCTGGAGCGCACCACGCACCGGCTGGAACAGAAACTGGGCCGGCCACCGGTGGCCTCGGAAATCGCCGAAGGCATGAAGATGTCGATGTCGGAGTACCAGGAGCTGGTGACCAAAGTACGCGGCGTGCAGCTGATGTACCTGGAAGACCTGGGGGCGACTTCGGAAGGCGACGACTTCCTCGACCGCAACCTGGGTGATGCGGAAGCCGACCCAATGAAACAGCTCAGCCGCGACCGCCGGCACCGCGCGCTGGCCAAGGCAATCGAAGTGCTGCCAGAACGCGAGCAGTACGTGATGACCATGTACTACGAGCACGACATGAAGCTCAAGGAGATCGCGGCGCTGCTCGGCGTGACGGAGTCGCGTGTCTGCCAGCTGCATGGCCAGTCGATCGCACGCCTGCGCCACAACCTGCAGGCCCACTGACACCGCAGGCGCCAAGAAAAAAGCCCGTCACGAGACGGGCTTTTTTCGTTGGTGCGGATAAGACGCTCAACGCTTCTGGCGGTACTTGCGCAGCGCGGCGATCTGGGCGGCCATGACAGCCAGCTCGGATTGGGCCTTGGCCAGGTCAAGCTCGCTCTTGGCGTTCTTGAGGGCTTCTTCGGCCGCTTGCTTGGCCGTCGCTGCTTTCTCTTCGTCCAGGTCCTTGCCGCGGATGGCGGTGTCGGACAGAACGGTCACGCACTCGGGCTGCACTTCCAGAATGCCACCGGCGACGAAGACGAACTCTTCACCCCCGTCGGCCTTCTCGATGCGCACCGTGCCGGGCTTGATCCGGGTGATCAGCGGCGTGTGGCGCGGGTAGATGCCCAGCTCACCGGCTTCACCCGGCAAGGCCACGAAACGCGCCTCACCCGAGAAGATCGACTCCTCGGCGCTGACGACGTCCACATGAATGGTATTGGCCATGCTGTGGGCTCCTTAGGCGACCTTCTTGGCCTTCTCCATGACTTCGTCGATGGTGCCGACCATGTAGAACGCCTGCTCGGGCAGGTGGTCGCATTCGCCATTGACGATCATCTTGAAGCCGCGGATCGTTTCGGCCAGCGACACGTACTTGCCGGCAGTGCCGGTGAACACTTCAGCGACGTGGAAGGGCTGCGACAGGAAACGCTGGATCTTGCGGGCGCGGGCCACGGCCAGCTTGTCTTCCGGCGCGAGTTCGTCCATGCCCAGAATCGCGATGATGTCGCGCAGTTCCTTGTAGCGCTGCAGCGTGCCTTGCACGGCGCGGGCCACGTTGTAGTGCTCTTCACCAACGACGTGCGGGTCCAGCTGGCGGCTGGTCGAGTCGAGCGGGTCCACGGCGGGGTAGATGCCCAGCGCGGCGATGTCGCGCGACAACACGACGGTGGAGTCCAAGTGGGCGAAGGTGGTAGCGGGCGACGGGTCGGTCAAGTCATCGGCCGGAACGTACACGGCCTGGATCGACGTGATCGAGCCGACCTTGGTGGAGGTGATGCGCTCCTGCAGGCGGCCCATTTCCTCGGCCAGCGTCGGCTGGTAGCCCACGGCGGACGGCATGCGGCCCAGCAGAGCGGACACTTCGGTGCCGGCCAGCGTGTAGCGGTAGATGTTGTCCACGAAGAACAACACGTCACGGCCTTCGTCGCGGAAGGATTCGGCAATGGTCAGACCGGTCAGCGCGACGCGCAGGCGGTTGCCCGGCGGCTCGTTCATCTGGCCGTAGACCATGGCCACCTTGGATTCGGGCAGGTTGTCCGACACCACGACGTTGGACTCCATCATTTCGTGATAGAAGTCGTTGCCTTCGCGGGTGCGCTCACCGACGCCGGCGAACACGGACAGACCCGAGTGCGCCTTGGCGATGTTGTTGATGAGCTCCATCATGTTCACGGTCTTGCCAACGCCGGCGCCGCCGAACAGGCCCACCTTGCCGCCCTTGGCGAACGGGCAGACCAGGTCGATCACCTTGATGCCGGTTTCGAGCAGTTCCTGCGACGGGCTCAGCTCGTCGTAAGCGGGGGCCTTGCGGTGGATGGGGGCGCTCAGCTCGGTGCTGACCGGGCCGCGCTCGTCGATCGGCGTGCCCAGCACGTCCATGATGCGGCCCAGCGTGGCCTTGCCCACCGGAACCGTGATCGGGTTGTTGGTGTTGTACACCATGTTGCCGCGGCGCAGGCCGTCGGACGAGCCGAGGGCAATGGTGCGCACGATGCCGTCACCCAGCTGCTGCTGGACTTCCAGCGTCAGCGAGGAACCTTCCATCTTCAGTGCGTCGTAGACCTTCGGCATCTGGTCGCGCGGGAACTCCACGTCCACCACGGCGCCAATGCATTGAACAATCTTGCCTTGCGTATTCGCTTGTGCTTGAGCCATCTGTTGCTCCAATAAATGTTTAAACCGCCGCGGCGCCCGCCACGATCTCCGAAAGTTCCTTCGTGATCGCGGCCTGACGCGTCTTGTTGTAGACCAGCTTCAATTCAGCGATCACGTTGCCGGCGTTGTCGGTGGCGGACTTCATCGCGACCATGCGCGCCGATTGCTCGGACGCCATGTTCTCGGCCACAGCCTGGTAGACCAGGCCTTCAACGTAACGGACCAGCAGTTCGTCGATCACCGTCTGCGCGTCGGGTTCGTAGATGTAATCCCAGCCCGGGCTGCCTTCGTCGGCCTTGACGCTGTCTGCCGACAGCGGAAGCAGCTGTTCGATCACCGGCACCTGGCTCATCGTGTTGACGAACTTGGTGTAGCTCAGGTAGACCGCGCCGATTTCGCCCTTGGTGTAGGCGTCGAGCAGCACCTTGACGGGGCCGATCAGCTTGTCCAGGTGCGGCGTGTCACCGAGCTGCGTCACGTGCGACACCACGCTGGCGCCGACGCGGTTCAGGAAGCCCAGTCCCTTGTTCCCGATGGCAACCGCCTTGGCGGTCTGACCGGCGGACTGGAGTTCCCGCAGCTTGTTGGTGACGAGACGCAGCACGTTGGTGTTCATGCCACCGCACAGGCCCTTGTCCGTGGTCACCACGATGAAGCCCGACGCCTTCGCGTCGTTGGCCTTCATGAACGGATGCACGTACTCCGGGTTCGCCTTGCCAAGATTGGCGGCGATGTTGCGGATCTTGTCGCTGTAGGGTCGGGCGGAGCGCATCCGGTCCTGCGCCTTGCGCATTTTGGACGCGGCCACCATTTCCATGGCCTTGGTGATCTTCTTGGTGTTTTCCACCGATTTGATCTTGCCGCGTATTTCCTTGCCTGCTGCCATCGTTGGCTCCTGCTGGTGGAATTACGCGAACGACTTCTTGAACGCGCCGATGGCCGCGGACAGTTCGGGTTCGGTTTCCTGGTCGATCGCCTTGCCGGTGGCCAGCTTGTCTAGCAGCGCTGCGTGCTTGTCCTTCAGGAAAGCGTGCAGGCCGTGTTCGAACGCCAGAACCTTCTTGACCTCGATGTCGTCCATGAAGCCCTTGTTGACGGCGAACAGCGTCGCGGCCATCAGGCTGATCGACAGCGGGCTGTACTGGGCCTGCTTCAGCAGTTCGGTCACGCGGGCGCCGCGGTCGAGCTGCTTGCGGGTCGCTTCGTCGAGGTCGGAAGCGAACTGCGCGAAGGCGGCCAGTTCACGGTACTGGGCCAGGTCGGTACGGATACCGCCGGACTGCTTCTGGATCAGCTTGGTCTGGGCTGCACCACCGACGCGCGACACCGAGATACCGGCGTTGATGGCGGGGCGGATGCCGGCGTTGAACAGGCTGGTTTCCAGGAAGATCTGGCCGTCGGTGATCGAGATCACGTTGGTCGGCACGAAAGCGGACACGTCGCCGGCCTGCGTTTCGATGATCGGCAGCGCGGTCAGCGAGCCGGTCTTGCCCTTGACTTCACCCTTGGTGAAGGCTTCGACGTAGTCGGCGTTGACGCGGGCGGCACGCTCCAGCAGACGGCTGTGGAGATAGAACACGTCGCCGGGGTAGGCTTCGCGGCCCGGCGGGCGGCGCAGCAGCAGCGAGACCTGGCGGTAGGCCACGGCCTGCTTGGACAGGTCGTCATAGACGATCAGCGCGTCTTCGCCACGGTCGCGGAAGTATTCGCCCATCGTGCAGCCGGAGTAGGCCGACACATACTGCATGGCAGCGGATTCAGAAGCGGAAGCGGCGACGACGATGGTGTACTCCATCGCACCGGCCTGCTCCAGCGCGCGCACGACGTTCTTGATCGACGAAGCCTTCTGGCCGATCGCGACGTACACGCAGGTCATGTTCTGACCCTTCTGGTTGATGATGGCGTCGATGGCCACGGCGGTCTTGCCGGTCTGGCGGTCGCCAATGATCAGCTCGCGCTGACCACGGCCGACGGGCACCATCGAGTCGATCGACTTCAGGCCGGTCTGCACCGGCTGGCTGACCGACTGGCGCGCGATCACGCCCGGGGCGACCTTTTCGATCACGTCGGTCTGCTTCGCGTTGATCGGACCCTTGCCGTCGATCGGCTGGCCCAGCGCGTTGACGACGCGGCCGATCAGCTCGCGGCCGACCGGCACTTCCAGAATGCGGCCCGTGCACTTCACGGTGTCGCCTTCGGAGATGTGCTCGTACTCACCCAGAATCACGGAACCGACCGAGTCGCGCTCGAGGTTCAGCGCGAGGCCGTAGGTGGGGGTGCCGTCGGCGGTGGCCGGGAACTCCAGCATTTCGCCCTGCATCACGTCCGACAGGCCGTGGATGCGGCAGATGCCGTCGGCCACGGAAACGACCGTGCCCTGGTTGCGGATGTCGGCGCTGCCGGCGAGCCCTTCGATGCGGCTCTTGATCAGTTCAGAAATTTCTGCGGGATTGAGTTGCATGACTCTTTCCTTCTTTCCAGTAAATTGCCGCCGAAGGCCCTCAGGCCGTCAGCGCCACTTTCATTTGTTCCAGGCGGGCCTTGACGGAGGTGTCCAGCACCTCGTCGCCGACCACCACGCGAATGCCGCCAATCAGTTCGGGCTGCTGCTCGACGCGCACGTTGAGCTTGCGCTTGAAGCGCTGCTCCAGCACGGTCGCGACGTCGGCCAGCGCACCACCCTCGATGGGGAAGGCGCTGTAGACAGTCGCGTCGGACGAGCCGCTGCGCGCGTTCTTCAGCGCGCGGAACTGGGCGGCGATTTCCGGCAGCACGTCGAGGCGACCGTTGTCGATCACCGTGCGCAGGAAGTTCTGGCCGGCGTTCGACAGTTGGGCCTTGGACACACTGCTCAGCAGGTCATAGACCTGTTGCGCCGTGACCTTGGGGTTGTCGGCAAAGACTTTGACCTGCGGATCGGCGGCCACGGCCGCCAGCGGCTCCAGCCAGCTGGCGGTGCCGTCGAGGTCGGAAGCCGATGCCTTGAACAAGGCCTCGGCGTAAGGCCGTGCGATGGTGGCGAGTTCAGCCATGGCAGTTCCTCAAAGCTCGGCCTTGAGGCGACCCAGCAGATCGGAGTGGACCTTGGCGTCGACTTCCTTGCGCAGGATCTGCTCAGCGCCCTTGACGGCGAGCACGGCGACCTGCTCACGCAGGGCTTCGCGCGCCTTCACGGCTTGCTGATCGGCTTCGGCACGGGCGGCGGCAACGATCTTGTTGCCTTCCTCGGTGGCCTTGGCCTTGGCTTCTTCCACGATGGCCTGGGCACGACGCTCGGCGTCGGCCAGGCGCTGCCCGGTTTCATTGCGCGACTTGGCCAGCTCTTCTTCCACACGCTTGTTGGCGGCGGACAGCTCGGACTTGGCCTTGTCGGCGGCGGCCAGGCCGTCGGCGATCTTCTTGGCACGTTCGTCCAGCGCGGCAGCGATCGGCGGCCACACGAATTTCATCGTGAACAGCACCAGAATCGCGAAAACGATGGCCTGGACGAACAGGGTTGCGTTGATGCTCACAGCAACACCCTTTCAGTCAGTTGATGGGACAAGCAGGCGATTTACTTCAGGACGAAGGGGTTGGCGAACGCGAACATCATCGCGATACCCACGCCGATCAGGAAGGCGGCGTCGATCAGACCAGCCAGCAGGAACATCTTGGTTTGCAGTTCGTTCATCAGTTCCGGCTGACGGGCAGCGGATTCGAGGTACTTGCTGCCCATGATGCCGATACCGATACAAGCACCGATGGCGCCCAGACCGATGATCAGACCAGCTGCGAGTGCGACAAAGCCGAGAACGTGTTCCATTTGATTGCTCCTGTGATATGGAAGTGAAGGTGAAAGGGAAGGGGAAAGCGGAAAATCAGTGTGCGTCGTGGGCCTGGCCGATGTAGACCAGCGTCAGCATCATGAAGATGAAGGCCTGCAGCGCGACGATCAGGATGTGGAAGATCGCCCAGATCGAGCCGGCCAGGATGTGGCCGACCGGCAGCAGCACGCCCGACAGCGAGGCGGCAGCGGCGCCGCCCATCAGCGCGATCAGCATGAAGATCAGTTCGCCGGCGTACATGTTGCCGAACAGACGCATGCCGTGCGACACGGTCTTGGCGATGAACTCGATGATCTGGAAGATGAAGTTGAACGGCCACAGGATGGGGTGGCCACCGAACGGCGCGCTGATCAGCTCATGGAACCAGCCGCCCGCGCCCTTGATCTTGATGTTGTAGAACAGGCAGACCAGCAGCACCGAAACGGACATGCCCAGCGTGGTGGACAGGTCGGCGGTCGGCACGACGCGGAAGTAGTGGATGGTGTGGTCGAGGCCGGTGGCGCCGAAGATGCCGTGGAACAGGTCGACCGGCAAGAAGTCCATGGAATTCAGCAGGAAGATCCAAACGAACACTGTGAGGGCGAGCGGGGCCACGAGCTTGCGGCTTTGCGCGTTGTGCACGATGCCCTTGGCCTGGTTGTCGACCATCTCGACGAGGATTTCAACCGCCGCCTGGAAACGGCCCGGCACGCCGGAAGTGGCGGTGCGCGCCGCCTTCCACAGCAGCAGGGAGCCCACCAGGCCGAGCAGCACGGCCCAGATGATGGAGTCGATGTTGTAGACCGAGAAGTCGATCACGCCGCTCATCGGCTTGTTTTGGAAATGGGTCAGGTGGTGACCGATGTACTCACCCGCGGTGGGCCCGTTTGCTGCAGCAGAAGACATTCTGTTTGCTCGTCTCTAAGTTCAAACTTTGGCAGGCGTGGTCCGCTTTAACAGCAAACCCACCCAGTAAACCTTCATGGTCAACACCAGACCGGCCAGCATCGCAGGCCAGCTCAGCTCAGGCACCAGCCGCGGCGCGGCGAACAGCATCGCCACGGTCAGGGCAATCTTGACCATTTCCCACAAAAAGAAACCGAACGCCGCGGCGCCCGGATTCACGGAGCTGACGCGGCTGGTCAGACCTCGGGCGAAAAGCGCCGCGGGGACAACCACCGCGAGCACGCCGTAGGCGAGCGACCCCCCCACACTCAACCTCCCGGTGATGCCCCAGGCGACCAACGCCGCCAGCAGCCCCACCGCCACCTGCCCCACAATGACCCGCCAGACGGAAATCGGCGGGTTTTTTTCTCGCAGCGCACGCGCCTCGTCGGCGGTCAGCGGCTTGAAATCGGCGTCAGGTGCATCCACTTCAGGGCCAGGAGCGATTGTTGGCATTTGTTTTGACGCTCGACTGACAGGGCCCGGAAATTTCTACAAAGCCATTGATTATAAGTACAAACCCGCACCAATCTCAAACTATTCCACACGCGGTCACCAAAGCGGTGCCTGCGGGCCCAACCTTGTCATGACACCGACCTCTCTTCATCGTGCAACACGCCGCGCCTGGCCGGCGCGCATTGCCGGGGCATTTGCCGTTCTCGCGTCGCTTGCCGGCTGCGCGTCGTCCGACCCGGAACAAGGCGCGCAGGTCACCGGCCGGCACCGCAGCCCCAAGGGCTTCGTCAACAACGACATCGGCACCGTCACCAAGTCATTCGCCGACGTGCTGCGGCTGTTCAGCGAACGCGACTTCTTCGGCCCCGGCCAGCCGCCGCCGCAGCCCACGCCGATGGTGCAGCCCGAGCTGGCGGCGCTGAAGGCGAACGCGCTGGCCGGCGCGGCGATGAAGCCGTCGGCCACCTGGATCGGCCACGCCACGGTGCTGGTGCAGGCCGGCGGCCTCAACGTGCTGACCGACCCGATGTTCAGCGAGCGCGCGTCGCCCGTCTCCTTCATCGGCCCGAAGCGGCAGCGCCCGCCCGGCGTGGCGCTGGCCGACCTGCCGCACATCGACGCGGTGGTGGTTTCGCACAACCATTTCGACCACCTCGATCGCGACAGCGTGCGGGCGCTCGCCCGGCAGGCAGGCGGGCCGCCGGTGTTCCTGGTGCCGCTGGGCCAGGCGGCGTGGTTCGCCGACCAGGGCATTGCCGGCGCGGTGGAGCTGGACTGGTGGCAGTCGCACCGCATTGGCGCGGTGGAGTTCTTCCTGACGCCCGTGCAGCACTGGTCGGGCCGCAGCCTGACCGACCGCAACCAGACGCTGTGGGGCGGCTGGGCGGTGTTCGCGCCCGACTTCCAGTGGTACTTCGCCGGCGACACCGGCTGGACCGGCGACTTCCGCCGAACCCGCGAACACTTTGCCGAACGCCAGGCCAGCGCCGGCTTCGACCTCGCGCTGATCCCGATCGGCGCCTACGAGCCGAACTGGTTCATGCAGCCGCAGCACGTGAACCCGCGCGAGGCGGTGGCGCTGCACCAGGAGGTGCGGGCGCACCACAGCATCGCCGTGCACTGGGGCACCTTCGACCTCAGCTCCGAAGCGCTCGACCAGCCGCCGCGCGACCTCGCCGCCGCCCGCCAGGCCGCCGGCCTGCCGGACGACGCCTTCGAGGCGCTGGCCATCGGCCAGACCCGCTGGCTGCCACCGCGGTCGGCACCGTGAACGCCATTGCACGCTCTGAATTTAATAGCGTACTTTCGCCATTCCACGCTGACTTCCGGCCGATTTTGTTCGAAAAATGGCGTGCGGGCCGTTCACCAGCGCCCACGGCCCTGCGCGCCACAGGCCGGCGGCTGAAAAGCGACAATAGCCCCACCCCATGAGCACGCCACCCGACACCCCGCCACCGCCCATCGCGCCTGAAGACTCGCTGATCGAATACCCCTCGCAGTTCCCCATCAAGGTCATGGGCAGCAAGGTCGACGGCTTCGTCCACGCGATCACCACGATCGCCCAGCACTTCGACCCCACCTTCGACCCCGCCACCATCGAGCTGCGCGACAGCAAGGGCGGCAACTACCTGGGCATCACCATCACCGTCACCGCGACCTCGCGCGAACAGCTCGACGAGCTTTACCGCACGCTCAGCACGCACCCGATGGTCAAGGTGGTGCTGTAGCCATGCGGGTCAGCCGGCTCGGCCTGGTGGACTACCCGCCGGTCTACGCCGACATGCAGGCCTTCACCGCCGCGCGCGACGACACCACGCCCGACGCGCTCTGGCTCTGCGAACACCCGCCGGTCTACACACAAGGCCTGGCCGGAAAGAGCGACCACGTTCTCGCGCCGGGCAGCATCCCCGTGGTGGCCACCGACCGCGGCGGCCAGGTCACCTACCACGGGCCCGGCCAGGTCGTCGCCTACCCGTTGCTCGACCTGAAGCGGGCCGGCTACTTCGTCAAGGAATACGTCTACCGCATCGAGGAAGCCGTGCTGCGCACGCTGGCCGAGTTCGGCGTCACCGGCCACCGGGTGCGCAGCGCGCCCGGCATCTACGTGCGGCTCGACAACCCGTTTTCCCACGCCCGGCTGGCGCCGCCGGCCGACGGCGCCGACCCGTTCGCCGGCCTGGGCAAGATCGCCGCGCTCGGCATCAAGGTCAGCCGCCACCGTACCTACCACGGCGTGGCGCTCAACGTGGCGATGGACCTGGAGCCGTTCTCGCGCATCCATCCGTGCGGCTACGTAGGACTGAAAACGGTGGACCTTTCTACAATCGGTGCATCCGCAAGCCCCAACGAGGTGGCGGACGTGCTGGGCCACAAGCTCGCCACGCACCTTGCGCCGTGACCCACTGCCCCCAAAAATGAGCCAACCGCCACAAGCCCTCCGCCCCGCTATTCGCGACGTTCCCGCGTCACCCGAGGCCTACGATCCCAGCGCCAAGCAAAAGGCCGCCGCCAAGCTGGCGCGCATTCCCATCAAGGTGCAGCAGCCGGCCGAGGTGCTGAAGAAGCCCGAATGGATCCGCGTGAAGGCCGGCTCGCCCACCACCCGCTTCTACGAGATCAAGGACATCCTGCGCCAGAACAAGCTGGTGACGGTCTGCGAGGAGGCCTCGTGCCCCAACATCGGCGAGTGTTTCGGCAAGGGCACCGCCACCTTCATGATCATGGGTGACAAGTGCACCCGGCGCTGCCCATTCTGCGATGTGGGCCACGGCCGCCCCGACCCGCTCGACGTGAACGAGCCGGAGAACCTGGCCAAGACCATCGCCGCGCTGAAGCTGAAATACGTGGTCATCACCAGCGTCGACCGCGACGACCTGCGCGACGGCGGCAGCCAGCACTTCGTCGACTGCATCCGCCGCACCCGCGAACTCTCGCCCGGCACCCAGATCGAAATCCTGGTGCCCGATTTCCGCGGCCGCGACGACCGCGCGCTGGACATCCTCAAGGCCGCGCCGCCCGACGTTCTGAACCACAACCTCGAGACCGTGCCGCGCCTCTACAAGGAGGCCCGCCCCGGCAGCGACTACGCCTTCAGCCTCAACCTGCTGAAGAAATTCAAGGCAATGCACCCGAACGTGCCGACCAAGAGCGGCATCATGGTCGGCCTGGGCGAGACCGACGACGAAATCATTCAAACCCTGCGCGACCTGCGCGCGCACGACGTCGAGATGCTCACCATCGGCCAGTACCTCGCGCCCAGCAACAGCCACCTGCCGGTGCGCCGCTACGTGCACCCCGACACCTTCAAGATGCTGGAAGAGAAGGCCTACGAACTCGGCTTCACCCACGCCGCCGTCGGCGCGATGGTGCGCAGCAGCTACCACGCCGACCAGCAGGCGCATGCAGCAGGTTTGCATGCGATTGACCAATAGTGAGTGCGAGTGGTCAGAAGTAAGTAACAGCGACCGATCAATCTATTGACAACAACTTGCTGACGACCCACTGCCTCCTAACGCGGGTCGGTTCTGGCGCGTGGATTGGATGAGCGATGCCCCGTTTCCGGACCGCTCCAACAGGTCGATGCAGCCCAGCATCTTCACTTATTTGTCCCCGCTGCGGGCCCGATTGGATGTCACTCCCTTTGAGCGCCTGAATCGCGTCGACCCAAGCATGGGGTCGAGCGCTCCAGTGATTGCTGGTGGTAACGATTGTCTTTAATGTGAGCAAGCCGGGTTGCGCCAATGCTGGCCGTGACCATGCCTAGGCATGCATTCCCCGCTTGATACACTCGCCGGCTGTTTTACAGCCTCATCTGAGAGAACCATGAGCGATACCGAACCCCGTGTCAGAGAACTCATCGACGCCCAGCTTGGGATGGGCACGGATTTCCCTCTCAACGCGGGTTTTGCGGAAGATCTCTGCGCCGATGCGACTGACATAGTGGAACTGTTAATGGCGACCGAGGCAGAGTTCAACATTGAGATTCCTGATGAGAAGGCCGAGAGAATCACTACGCCAAAAAGTTTGATCGATGTCGTCGATTTGTTGCGGGGCTAAGAATTCATTTCGCATCCGACCAGACTTGTGGACTGTTTTGCACCTTGAGGGAAGTCATGAGCGATATCGAAAACCGTGTCAAGAGAGTCATCGTCGAGCAGCTCGATGTAGACGAGTTCGAGATCACCGGTAACGCGGCTTTCGTGGAAGACCTCGGCGCAGACTCGTTTGACTTGGTGGAGCTGGTGATGGCGCTCGAAGACGAGTTCAGTATCAAAATTCCGAAGAAAGACGCCGAGCGGCTCACAAACGTTCAGAGCGTGATCGACTACATCAGCGTCCACCACAAGGCCTGAGCACTGCCGGCTGCCGCCCGACGATCATGTGTTGTTCCTTCTCTTCACGTCGGCCTTGATCAACATATGAGCCGCTTGCGGGGCGCTTGCCTTTCGGTCAGGCGGAGCGCGGCGCCTTCGGTGTCGATGCGCCCTGACTTGTCGGCGTGGTGCAAGAACGCACACAGATAGCGGCCCCCGCACCGCTGTAATACCTTTTGATACATACCCGGCGGGGTTGTTGTGAAACCCCGTCACTTTGCAAAAAGCTGCTGGAACCGACAAGGGTATCTCCCTAGAATTTCTTCGCGTCCCTCACAGAAAGGGGCGTCGGCATTTGCCCGTCACCCCACATACGAGAAAGACCCCCATGAAGACCTTTGTCACCGCCGCCGCACTTGCGCTGGCCGCCGCGCTGCCGACCGTGGCCAGCGCGCAGAGCAGCACGAACCAGCTCAATGGCCTGTACTTCGAGGCGAAGATCAACTTTGCGCGCACGAAGTTCGTCGACACCACGACCAACACCACATACCGCTTCCAGGACCAGGGCCTGGGCCTGACGCTCGGCTACAACCTCGACCCGACCTTCGCCATCGAAGCCGGCTACGACTCGCTGGGCAAAGACCTCGGCGTGAAGCTGCGCGGCGCGCACATCGGCGCGGTCGCCAGCTACCAGCTCACGCCCGACCTCGTCGGCCGCGTGAAGGCCGGCGTGATCAAGGTGCAGGCCAAGGACGGCGCGGGCAACAAGGACGACCGCACCCGCCTGTTCCTGGGTGCTGGCCTCGAGTATCCGGTGGCGCCGCAGTTCAGCCTGACCGGCGACTACCGCTACACCCGCATCGACGGCGAACCGCTGCACACGCTGAGCGTGGGCACCAAGTACACGTTCTGAGCACAAACGGGTACTCAGCAAAAAGGCGCCGCGAGGCGCCTTTTTCGTTTGCGGGCCGTGGCCGGCCAGATGCTCAGGCGGCCAGCAGGGAGGCGGGGTCTTCGGCGTCGAGCACCTGCTGCGCCCAGGGCTGCAGCTTGGAGGTGTCGGCCCGCAGGATCTGTTGCTTCACGGCCAGGATCTGCGACGGGTGCATGGAGAAGCTGCGCAGCCCCAGGCCCAGCAGCAACCGGGTGAGCGTGATGTCGCCGGCCATCTCGCCGCAGACGCTGACACTCTTGCCGCGCGCCCGGCACTCCGAGATGGTGCCGGCCAGCAGCCGCAGCACGGCGGGGTGAACGGGGTCGTACAGGTGGGCCACCGACTCGTCGGCGCGGTCGATCGCCAGCGTGTACTGGATCAGGTCGTTGGTGCCGACCGACAGGAAATCGAAATGGCGGATGAACATCGGCAGCGTCAGCGCCGCCGCCGGCACCTCGATCATGGCGCCGAGCCGCACCGCGCCGTGGGGAATGCCGCGCTGGTCGAGTTCGGCGCGGGCAATGGCCACCAGCGCCAGCGCCTGGCGTATCTCGCTGGCGGCGCCGAGCATGGGGAACAGCAGGTTGACCTTGCCGTGCGCCGCCGCCCGCAGGATGGCACGCAGCTGCGTCAGGAACATCGCGGGGTCGGCCAGGCTCCAGCGGATGGCCCGCAGGCCCAGCGCGGGGTTCAGGTGGGCCTCATCGCGGTGGATGCGGTCGGCCGACTTGTTGTCGAGCGGCTTGTCGGCGCCGACGTCGACGGTGCGGATCGTGACCGGCAGGCCCTGCATGCCCTCGACGGCGCGCTTGTAGGCCTCGTACTGCTCGTCCTCGCCGGGCAGTGCGCCCTGCCGGCCCATGAACAGGAATTCGCTGCGGAACAGGCCCACGCCCACCGCGCCGGCGGCCACCGCGGCCTGGGCGTCGTCCGGCATTTCGATGTTGGCCAGCAGCTCGATCTTCTGGTCGTCCAGCGTGACGGCTGGCGTGAAGCGCAGCCGCGAGAGCCGCTCGCGCTCCAGCTCGCCCTGGCGCTGCTTGAAGCCGTACTCGGCCAGGATGATGGGCGACGGGTCGACAATGATGACGCCGGCGTCGCCGTCGATCACCACCCAGTCGTCCTGCCGCACCAGCTGGCTGGCGCTGCGCGCGCCCACCACCGCCGGAATGTCCATGCTGCGCGCCACGATGGCGGTGTGCGAGGTCTTGCCGCCCACGTCCGTGACGAAACCCGCGAACACGCTCTGCTTGAACTGCAGCATGTCGGCTGGCGACAGGTCGTGCGCGATCAGCACCAGCGGCACATCGACCGTGTCGTCGAGCAGCAAATCCTGCGACGACCGCTTGCCCCGGCTCGGCACCGGCGGCGCGATCGGTGACGGCGCGCCCTGCATCGCCCGCAGCACCCGCTCGGCGATCTGCTCGATGTCGGCCTTGCGCTCGCGCAGGTAGCGGTCTTCCATTTCGTCGAACTGCCGCGCCAGCGCTTCGAGCTGGGCCGTCACCGCCCATTCGGCGTTGTACAGCCGGCCGGAGATGCGCTGCTTGACGCCGTCAATCAGGTCGTCGTCCTGCAGCAGCATCAGGTGCACGTCCAGAATGGCCGCCAGTTCATGCGGCGTTTCCTTGGTGCGCATGTCCATCAGGCCTTCCTGGACCCGGATGATTTCGTCCACCACCGCGTTGCGCGCCACCCGCACGCGGTCGATCTCGGCCTCGATCTGCTCGGGCTCGATGAAATAGTGGGCCACGTCGACGCGGCTCGACGCCACGATCACCGCCCGCCCGATCGCAATGCCGCGGGCAACCGCCAGACCGTGGATGGAGAAGGTCATGCGCCGGGCCGCCCCAAGCAGGACCAGCCCCCTCGGGGGGCAGGGAACACCGCGCAGCGGGTAAGCGTGGGGGCCATGCTCATTCGCCCTCGCCGAATTTATCGGCGATCAGGGCCAGCAAGGCGGTCATCGCCTCCTGCTCGCGCTCGCCGTCGGTCTCGACTTCGACCGTCGAGCCCAAGCCGGCGGCCAGCATCATCACGCCCATGATGCTCTTGGCGTTGATGCGGCGGTCGCCCTTGCTCATCCACACGTCGCAGGGAAAACTGCCAGCCAGCTTGGTCAGCTTGGCGGAGGCGCGGGCGTGCAGGCCCAGCTTATTGCTGATGGTCGTCGTGGTCTTGATCATCTTTTCTTCTGGCCTGGTATTGGGGGGCTGTGATGGCCACCGGCATGACGCCCTGCGTGCCGCCGGCCACCGCGCGGTTGACCAGCGCGTCGAGCGATTCGTTCCGGTAGGTCATGGCGCGCAGCAGCATGGGCAGGTTCACGCCGGCCACCAGGCGAGAGCGCACACCGTCGACCAGCTTTTGCGAGACGTTGCAGGGCGTGGCACCGAAGACATCGGTCAGTACCAGCACATGCGGCGTGCCGAGCTGCGCCATCGCGATGCGGGCCGACGCCAGCGACTCTTCGGGCGTGACATTGGGCTGGACGTCCACCGCCAGCAACTCGCCGGCGCTGTCCGGGAACACATGCAGCACGCACTGGCGCAGCGCATGGGCCAGTGGCGCGTGGGTGATCAGGAGGATGCCGTTCTTCATTGGGCTGGCCGGATTATCGCGTTTGCCTGTGTCAATCCACCCGCACGCTCGCGAAGAAGGCGTCTGTTGCCGCCGCATCGAGTGTCTTGCCGAAGACGGCGGCCTGGAAGACCTGGTGGCCTCTGGCGAACACCGCCACCGCCGCGCCGACCGGCGCGTGGCCCGCGCCTCCCTGAAAACGCGACAGCGCCGCCGTGGCGTAGGGCGTGGCACCGGCGGGGCGGAACGGCGCGTCTTGCGAGGAGGTGGCGCCCGCGTTGGCCAGCATGGCGGTTTTCCATTGCGTGAGCGTGGCGGCCACGTCGGCGCCTTCGGCCAGCTGCGCGTTCGCCACCGTGAACAGCATGCCGTCGGCCTCGCAGCCCAACATGCGCAGCTCGGTGGGCTGGCCGCCGATCGGCAGCGTCTTGGCGCCTTTGTCGGGCTTGCACGGCAGCAGCACGACCAGCGGTGTTTCTTCCGGTCGCACCTCGCGCCAGTTCAGCGACGGGGTGCAAGCCGCCAGCCACACCACCCAGACCCCCACCACCGCGACGCGCAAGCCATGCATGCCCCATTATCGGTTTGCGCCCGCATGGCGACAGAATGGGTGCATGAACGCTCTCGACGGCATCCGCGTCCTCGACGCCTCCCGCATCCTCGCCGGACCCTGGTGCACCCAGACGCTGGCCGACCTCGGCGCCGACGTCATCAAGATCGAGCGGCCCGGCAGCGGCGACGACACCCGCGGCTGGGGCCCGCCTTTCCTGAAAGACGCCGCCGGCCGCGACACGGGCGAGGCCGCCTACTTCCTGGGCGCCAACCGCAACAAGCGCTCGGTCACCTGCGACATCGCGCGGCCGGAAGGGCAGGCGCTGGTGCGCGAGCTGCTGCCGCACTGCGACGTCTTCGTGGAGAACTTCAAGGTAGGCGACATGGCGCGCTATGGGCTCGACGCGCCCTCGCTGCTGGCGCTGAAGCCGTCGCTGGTGTATTGCAGCATCACCGGCTTCGGCCAGACCGGGCCGTACCGCGAACGCGCCGGCTACGACTACGCGGTGCAGGGCATGGGCGGGCTGATGAGCGTGACGGGCGAGCGCGACGACCTCGGCGGCGGGCCGCAGAAGGTGGGCGTGGCGGTGGCCGACCTGTTCACGGGCTTGTATGCCAGCGTGGCCATTCTCGCGGCGCTGCGGCACGCCCAGCGCACCGGGCAAGGCCAGCACATCGACCTCGCGCTGCTCGACACCCAGGTCGCCATGCTCGCCAACCTGGGCGCCGGCTACCTCGTCGACGGCCGCTCCAGCGGCCAGGTGCCGGGCCGCGCCGGCAACGCCCACGCCAACATCGTGCCCTACCAGGTGTTCGAGGTGGCTCCCGCAACCGACCGGCCCGGCGAGCGCGACCACGTCATTTTGGCGGTGGGCAACGACGCACAGTTCGCCCGTTTCTGCGCGGTGGCCGGCCAGCCCGCGCTGGCGGCCGACCTGCGCTTCGCCACCAACGAAGGGCGGGTGCGGCACCGCGCGGTGCTGGTGCCGCTGCTCGAGGCGGTGCTGAAGCGCCGCACCCGCGCCGACTGGCTGGCCGCGCTGGAGGCGGCCAAGGTGCCGGCCGGCCCGATCAACACGCTGCGCGACGTGTTCGACGACCCGCAGGTGCAGGCGCGCGGCATGGTCGACGTGTGGCCGCAGCACCCGCTGTCCGACGCGTTGCCGCTGGTGGCCAGCCCGCTCAAGCTGGCCGCCACGCCGGTGCGGCGCGACCGGCCGCCGCCCCTGCTGGGCCAGCACACCGACGAGGTGCTGCGTGAACTGCTGGGCGCCGACGACGCGCGGCTGGCCGCGCTGCGCGCCGCCGGCGCGGTGTGAAGGCGGCGGCGGTACACTGCGATCCGAGACAAAACCGGGCGGTCACTCGGCCGCCCGACGCAGGAAAAACAACCATGGCCAACCCCTCCGATGCACCCGCCCAACCCACTGCCGCACCGCCGGTGAAGCAGATCTGGGACGAATCAGAAGCCAGCACCACGCCGCCGTTCAGCGTGGCCCACTTCGGCGGGCAGATCGGGGAGGAAATGGCCGCGCCGCTCAAGGCCTTGCAAGACATCATCGACGCCTACGCCCAATCGCACGAGCTGCCGCTGGAGCAGGCGCAGAAGCTGGTGAATGCGGCGCACCAGATCGAATCGCTGGCCGACCGGAGCCGGCGCATCGGCCAACTGGCCGGCACCGACCCCACCGCCGAGCGCCAGATCGTCAGCCTCGACGAAGCGATGCACGCCGCCATCGACGCGCGCGGCGCGGTCATCGACGAGCTCGACCTCGACGTGCGCACCACCATCAAGCCGATTCCCGCCTACGCCGACGAGGCCCTGGTGCGGGCGCTCGCGGTGGCGCTGGTCGACTGGGGGCTGGAAAGCGGCCACCGGGTGGCCTTTCTCGGCCGCCCTGCCGGCGTGCCGCCGCGCCCGGTGCTGCAGGCCACCGTGCTGCGCAATGCGCCGGTCACCGAATGCGGCGGCCAGCCGCTGGCCATGCAGGACACGCTGAGCTGGCGGCTCATCGCCGACATCGCTCGCCGCCTGAATGCGCCGCTGCGCCGCACCGAGACCGAAAAACACTTCCGCATCGCGGTGGCGTTCGACACGGTCGACCTCTACGACCCCGATGCGGCAAACCTGGCCTGGGCCCACCGCAAGCCGTGGTGGAGCGAAGACTGAGCCTGCGGGACGCCGCGCGGCGGTTTTGCGAACAAAATCGGCCGCCTGTCAGCGCCAAATATAGCGATGCAGCTATTTAATTAGTAGCAACCGCACTCACTTCAGCGCGCCGAACACCTTGCCCAGCAGCGCGCTGCCGGTGCCGATCGGGTCCTGGCGGATCTTCTTTTCTTCTTCGCCGATCACCAGGTACATCCCGTCGAGCGTCTTGCCCGTCACGTACTGCTGGATGTTGGCGTCTTCCTTCTTCACCAGGCCGTAGCCCGCCACCTTGCCGGCCACGTTGTTGTAGCGCTCGGCCAGGCCCACCTTCTCGGTGGCCTTGGTCACCACCGGCAGGAACTTCACGTTCAGCGGCTCCCGGGTCTTTTCGGCGAAGAAGGTGGTAACCGAGGTGTCGCCGCCGGTCAGGATGTTCTTGGCGTCGCGCACACTCATGTTCTTCACGGCGCCGACCAGCAGGTCTTTCGCCATCGGCACCGCCGTCTCGGCCGCCCGGTTCATCGACGTCACCAGTTCGTCGATCTTCTTGCCCTGGCCCATGGTTTTCAGGATCTTGGAGGCGCTTTCCAGGAATCCGGGCAGCGGAATGCGAACCTTTGGGTTGCCGAGGAATCCATCGGTACGGCCCAGTAAACTGATGGCTGCGTTGGCGCCCTTTTCCAGCGCGAGTTTCAGGCCCTGGCTGGCCTCGCCTTCGCTGAGCGACGCGAGTCCGCCCGCCGCCTCAACCTTGTGCGCTGCAATGAGCAGCACCGACGCCACCCAGCCTGAGGCCACGCCGCCGAATTGCCTGCGATCCATAGGATGCTCCTGAAAATGAAACCCGTTGTCTATGTTGCCGCTGCCGCCGTTGCACTGGCTGTCGCGGCCGGCCTGTATGTTGGCACAGGTTCGAGTCAGGCGCCCGAATCCACCTTCGTGCTGCTCGACGGTTCGAGGAAAACTGCCGCCGATCTGCAGGGCAAGGTCACGCTGGTGAATTTCTGGGCGACCAGCTGCACCAGTTGCGTGGCCGAGATGCCGAAGATCATCGACACCTACCAGCGCTACAAAGACAAGGGCTTCAACACGCTGGCCGTGGCCATGAGCTACGACCCGCCGGCCTACGTCGTCAACTTCACCGAAACGCGCAAGCTGCCCTTCCAGGTGGCCATCGACAACACCGGCGCCGTGGCCAAGGCCTGGGGCGACGTGCAGCTCACCCCCACCACCTTCGTGGTGAACAAGCGCGGTGAAATCGTGAAGCGCTACGTTGGCGAGCCGAACTTCGCCGAGCTGCACCAGCTCATCGAGAAGCTGCTGGCCGAGGCCTGACTGAGCCTCCCGAGCCCGGCGCTGGCGCTCAAGCCTTGGCCTGCGCCAGCAGGGTCGCGGCGTCGCTGACCTCGAACTTGCCCGGCGCCTCGCGGTTCAGCGTCACCACCTTGCCGTCGCGCACCAGCATCGAGTAGCGGTCGCTGCGCAGGCCCATGCCGCGCGCGGTGAGGTCCAGCGTCAGGCCGGTGGCCTTGGCGAAATCGGCGCTGCCGTCGGCCAGCATGCGCACCTTCCCGCCGGTCTTCTGGTCGCGCGCCCAGGCGCCCATCACGAAGGCGTCGTTCACGCTCACGCACCAGATCTCGTCCACGCCGGCCGCCTTGAAGGCGTCGTGCTGGTCCACATAGCCCGGCACATGCTTGGCCGAGCAGGTCGGCGTGAACGCGCCAGGCAGCGCGAACAGCGCGATGGTCTTGCCGGCCGAGGCCTGGCGCACGTCCACCGGGTTCGGGCCGATGCTGCAGCCGCCGCCTTCGACCTCGGAATATTCCATCAGCGTGGCTTCGGGCAACGCGTCACCAACCTGGATCATTTTTTCTGCTCCTCAAATGAAAAACGACCCACATTGTGGGCCGTTTCAGGTTCACGCGCCGGAGCGCGATGAACAGCTTCGATCAGACCGCGGCGGCCTTCTCGACCAGACGGGTCGCAACCCAGTTCTTGGTCTTGGAGATCGGGCGGCTTTCGGTGATCTCGATCGTATCGCCGAGCTTGTATTCACCCTTTTCGTCGTGCGCGTGGTACTTGCTCGACTTGGCAACGATCTTGCCGTAGAGCTCGTGCTTCACGCGGCGCTCGACCAGCACCGTCACGGTCTTGGACCGCTTGTCGCTGACGACCTTGCCGATCAGGGTGCGCTTGAGGGAGGTGGTGGTTTCCGTCATGTTCGCTTCCTTACTTGGCGGCCGACTGCTTCTCGGCCAGGATGGTCTTGGCGCGAGCGATGGCGCGGCGCGTGGAGCGCAGCGAAGCCGGGTTGGTGAGTTGTTGCGTGGCCTTCTGCATGCGCAGGCTGAAGTGGGCCTTCTGCAGGTCCTTCACTTCGGTTTGCAGGCCGACGACGTCTTTGTTGCGGAGTTCAGCAGCTTTGGTCATGTCCGTGCTCCTATCACTGGCCAATCATGCGCGACACGAAGGTCGTGCGCAGCGGCAGCTTGGCAGCCGCCAGCTTGAAGGCTTCGCGTGCGAGTTCTTCGGGCACACCGACGATCTCGTACAGCACCTTGCCCGGCTGGATTTCCGCAACGTAGTACTCGGGGTTGCCCTTGCCGTTACCCATCCGGACTTCGGCCGGCTTCTGCGAAATCGGCTTGTCCGGGAAGACACGGATCCAGATGCGGCCGCCACGCTTCACGTGACGGGAAATCGCACGGCGGGCCGACTCGATCTGGCGGGCCGTCAGACGGCCGCGGTCGGTGGACTTCAGACCGAAATCACCGAACGCCACCGTGTTGCCACGGGTTGCGATGCCGGTGTTGCGGCCCTTCTGCTCTTTGCGGTATTTGCGGCGAGCGGGTTGCAGCATGTTTATTCTCCTTTACCGTCGGCGGCTGCCGGCGCGGCGACCTTGCGAACGCGCTTAACGGTAGATTTCGGTGCGTCGGCACCTGTTGCTTCTGCGGGCTTGTCGCTGCCGTCGGCCGGCGCGGCATTGCCACCCACCGGGCGGCGCGGGCCGCGCGACGGCGCAGCACGGTCACCCGGGCGGGCATCGCGGCGCGGGCCACGCGGGCGGCGCTCTTCGTCCGGACGCGGGGTTTCCACCGCGGGCAGATCGTTGCGGCCCAGCGTGTCGCCCTTGTAGACCCAGACCTTGACGCCGATGACGCCGTAGGTGGTCTTGGCTTCGGAGACGCCGTAGTCGATGTCGGCGCGCAGCGTGTGCAGCGGCACGCGGCCTTCGCGGTACCACTCGGTGCGCGCGATTTCGATGCCGTTCAGGCGGCCGGCGCTCATGATCTTGATGCCCTGGGCACCCAGACGCATCGCGTTCTGCATCGCGCGCTTCATGGCGCGGCGGAACATGATGCGCTTCTCGAGCTGCTGCGTGATGCTGTCGGCGATCAGCTTGGCATCGATTTCAGGCTTGCGCACTTCTTCGATGTTGACCGCAACCGGCACGCCCAGACGCGAGGCGAGTTCCTTCTTCAGGTTCTCGATGTCTTCGCCCTTCTTGCCGATCACGACACCCGGACGAGCCGAGAAAATCGTGATGCGGGCGTTCTTGGCGGGACGCTCGATCAAGATGCGCGAGACCGCAGCGTTCTTCAGCTTGGTCTTCAGGTATTCGCGAACCTTGATGTCTTCGGCCAGCATGCCGGCGAAGTCACGGTTGTTCGCGTACCAGCGGCTGGCCCAGTTGCGGCTGACCGCCAGGCGGAAGCCGGTGGGGTGGATTTTTTGTCCCATTGCTTCTGACCTTTCAGTTGCCGACCGTCACGTACACATGGCACGTGGGCTTGCGGATGCTGTTGCCACGGCCTTTGGCGCGGGCAGTGAAACGGCGCAGGGAAGCACCCTGCTCGACGTAGATGGTCTTGACCTTCAGTTCGTCGATGTCGGCGCCGTCGTTGTGTTCAGCGTTGGCGATGGCGGATTCGAGCACCTTGCGAACGATCAGCGCAGCTTTTTTCTGCGTGAAGTTCAGGATGTTCAGCGCCTGGTCCACCTTCTTGCCGCGGATCAGGTCGGCCACGAGGCGGCCCTTGTCGACCGACAGGCGCACGCCTTTGAGTACTGCACGAGTTTCCATGGTACTTGCCTTATTTCTTCTGAACCTTCTTGTCCGCCGGGTGCCCCTTGAAGGTGCGCGTCAGGGCGAACTCGCCAAGCTTGTGGCCGACCATCTGGTCCGTGATGTAGACCGGCACGTGCTGCTTGCCGTTGTGCACGGCAATCGTCAGGCCGATGAAGTCCGGCAGGATCATCGAGCGGCGCGACCAGGTTTTGATCGGCTTTTTGTCCTTGGTGTTCACCGCCTTCTCGGCCTTGGCCACGAGGTGCGAGTCAACAAACGGACCCTTTTTGAGAGAACGAGTCATTTGTTATCCCTTACTTCTTGCGGCGCGACACGATGAAGACCTGCGTGCGCTTGTTGTTGCGGGTGCGGTAACCCTTGGTCAGGTTGCCCCACGGGTCGACAGGGTGGCGGCCTTCGCCGGTCTTGCCTTCACCACCACCGTGCGGGTGGTCGATCGGGTTCATGACGACACCGCGAACGGTCGGGCGGATGCCCATCCAGCGCTTCACACCGGCCTTGCCGAGCTGGCGCAGGCTGTGCTCTTCGTTGGCCACTTCGCCGATGGTCGCGCGGCACTCGATGTGCACCTTGCGGACTTCGCCGGAACGCATGCGGACCTGGGCGTAGACGCCTTCACGGGCCAGCAGCGTGGCCGACGTGCCAGCCGAACGCGCGATCTGCGCACCCTTGCCGGGTTGCAGCTCGATGCAGTGAATGGTCGAACCCACCGGGATGTTGCGGATCGGCAGCGTGTTGCCGACGCGGATCGGGGCTTCGGCGCCGCTCAGCAGCGACGCACCGGCTTCCAGGCCGCGCGGGGCGATGATGTAGCGGCGCTCGCCGTCGGCGTAGCACACCAGAGCGATGTGGGCCGTGCGGTTCGGGTCGTACTCGATGCGCTCGACCTTGGCCGGGATCGCATCCTTGTTGCGGACGAAGTCGACCACGCGGTAGTGGTGCTTGTGACCACCGCCCTTGTGGCGCGTCGTGATGTGGCCGTTGTGGTTGCGGCCGGCCTTCTGGAACTGGGGTTCCAGCAGCGGCGCGTAACCCTCACCCTTGTGCAGGTGACCACGCGAGATCTTCACCGCGCCACGTTGGCCCGGGGATGTCGGCTTGAGTTTGATGACTGCCATGATCAGACGGCCTCTCCGCCCAGGTTGAGCTCTTGGCCCGGCTTCAGCGTGACATAGGCCTTGCGAACGTTGTCGCGGCGACCGATGGACTTGCCGAAGCGCTTGGTCTTGCCCTTGGTGTTGACCACCGACACGCCCTTGACCTCGACCTTGAACATCAGTTCAACGGCCGCCTTGATCTCGGGCTTGGTCGCGTCCTGCAGCACCTTGAAGGTGACCGCGTTGGACTTCTCGGCCACCATCGTGGCCTTTTCGGACACGATCGGGGCCACGAGCACCGCCATCAGGCGGCCTTCGTCGAATTTCTGCTGGGAAGTTGCGCTCATGCGAACATCTCCTTGAGCTTGTCGATGGCACCCTTGGTGACCAGCACCTTCTTGTAGTGCACCAGCGACAGCGGATCGGCGTAGCGCGGCTCGACGACGAGAACGCCGGTCAGGTTGCGCGAAGCCAGGTACAGGTTTTCGTCGACTTCTTCAGCGATCACCAGGACCGACTGCAGGTTCATCGCCTTGAACTTGGCGGCGAGCTGCTTGGTCTTCGGGGAATCGACCTTGATGGAATCGACAACCGCCAGGCGGCCTTCACGGGCCAGCTGCGAGAAGATCGACGCCATGCCGGCGCGGTACATCTTCTTGTTCAGCTTCTGCGTGAAGTTTTCGTCGGGCATGTTCGGGAAGATCCGGCCGCCCCCGCGCCACAGCGGCGACGAGGTCATACCGGCGCGGGCGCGGCCCGTGCCCTTTTGGCGGAACGGCTTCTTGGTCGAGTGCTTGACCTGCTCGCGGTCCTTCTGGGCACGGGTGCCCTGACGCGCGTTGGCCTGGAAAGCGACCACGACCTGGTGCACCAGGTCTTCGTTGTATTCACGGCCGAACACGGTTTCCGGGGCGTCATACTTCGACGAGGCCTGGCCCTGTTCGTTCAGGAGTTCGAGCTGCATCAGTTCGCTCCTTTGGATTTGGCCTTGATGGCCGGACGCACGGTGACGAAGCCACCCTTGGAACCGGGAACGGCGCCCTTGATGAGCAGCAGTTGACGGGCTTCGTCGACGCGGATGACGTCGAGGTTCTGGGTCGTGACGGTGTCGTCGCCCAGATGGCCGGTCATGCGCTTGCCCGGGAACACGCGGCCCGGATCCTGCGCCATGGAGATCGAGCCCGGCACGTTGTGCGAACGGCTGTTGCCGTGCGACGCGCGCTGCGAGCTGAAGTGGTGGCGCTTGATGGTGCCCGCGAAGCCCTTGCCGATGGTCGTGCCCTGCACGTCCACCTTCTGGCCGACCTGGAACAGGTCCGTCACCGGCACGGAGGCACCAGCCGCGTACTTGGCGGCGGTGTCGGCGGTGACGCGGAATTCCTGGATGATTTCACCGGCTTCGACACCCGCCTTGGCGAGGTGGCCGGCTTGCGGCTTGCTCACGCGCGAAGCTTTGCGCGCGCCGAACGTCACCTGCAGGGCGACGTAGCCGTCGTTCTCTTCGGTTTTGACCTGGGTCACACGGTTGTTCGACACGTCAACCACCGTGACGGGAACAGCGTCCCCATCAGCGGTGAACAGGCGCATCATGCCCACCTTGCGGCCCAGCAACCCGAGGGAGTTGCTCAGACTCATTGTTTTCTCCAAAACTTCCGCCGCGGCCACTGCAATTGGCGACCGCGTTTGGTGTGCGAAAGAAGGTTGATAAAGCTTCGCCCTCGTCAAAGAGCGAAGCCAAGGATTATAGCCCGGGCCTGCCGGATCGGCAAGCCCGGGCCGTCAGCCACATTTACTGCAGCTTGATCTCGACGTCCACGCCGGCCGGCAGATCCAGCTTCATCAGCGCGTCGACCGTCTTGTCGGTCGGGTCGACGATGTCCATCAGGCGTTGGTGCGTGCGGATTTCGAACTGGTCGCGGCTGGTCTTGTTGACGTGCGGCGAACGCAGGATGTCGAAGCGCTTCATGCGGGTCGGCAGGGGCACCGGGCCCTTGACGATCGCGCCGGTGCGCTTGGCGGTGTCGACGATCTCGGCGGCGGACTGGTCGATCAGCTTGTAATCGAAGGCCTTGAGGCGGATGCGAATTTTTTGCTTGGTCGACATCGTGCTCACTCCATGATCTTGGCAACGACGCCGGCGCCGACGGTCTTGCCGCCTTCGCGGATGG
>CAMFIB010000010.1 GCA_945952465.1 uncultured Pseudomonadota bacterium | reverse complement strand
GCGCCGCACCGCGCCGGCAGCCCCCAGCCGCCCCACCACCGCCAACAGCCCGGTTTCGGAACAAAAACAGCCCACAGTCAGCGCCGAATCTGGCGTTTCAGCTCCTGAAAATATAGCAGCCGCGAGCGCCACGCCGGCCCCGCCACCCGCGCCTGAACCGGCTGTGGCTGCGGCCGCCGCTCAGGCCCCGGCCTCCGCACCCACGCCGGAAGCTGGCCCGCCCGCCGCCAGCGCGCCGCCGGTGCAGTTGCCCGGCGCGGTGAAGCTCAAATACAACGTGGCCGGCATGGCCAAGGGCCTGAACTACAGCGCCAGCGCCGAGCTGCTCTGGAAGCCCGACGGCGCCCGCTACGATGCCCGGCTCACGGTCGGCGCCTTCCTGCTCGGCAGCCGCGTGCAGACCAGCACCGGCCAGCTCACGCCGCAGGGCCTGGCGCCCACGCGGTTCTCGGACAAATCGCGCAGCGAGCAGGCCACCCACTTCGAGCGCGAGAAGAACCTCATCACCTTCAGCGGCAACGCGCCGCAGGTTGCCTTGCAGCCCGGCGCGCAGGACCGGCTGAGCGTGGTGTTTCAACTGGCCGGGCTGCTGGCGGCCGATGCGGCCCGCTACCCGGCCGGCAGCACCGTTTCGGTGCAGACGGCCGGACCGCGCGATGCGGCGGTCTGGACCTTCGAGGTGGCGGGAGAAGAGAACCTTCGTGTGGGGTCGGGCGAGGTGCGGGCCATCCGCCTGGTGCGCCCGCCGCGCCACGAATTCGACCAGAAGGTTGAACTTTGGTTTGCACCGAGCCTGAATTTTTTGCCCATACGCATCAAATTGACTCAAGTCCGCGGCGATTTTGTCGATCAGGTGTATGAAAGCTCGGAGACGCCCTGACGCAGTGAAAGTGGTTACAAGGACTTCTTGTGGTTAAGGGTCCGCTCCTGTGGTTGGGATGTAAGCGGTTGCAAAGTGGGCGTCTGGCGCCTCCGGGCTGACAACCTTGAATCTCGGTGGAACGTTGCTATATGGAGACTAGAACAGTGGATCTGATCGACAACATGCAAATGCTCTACGACTCCGAAACATTCGCCGTGGTGCACATCCAGCCGGATGCCGCCAGCGAAACCGCGCCGCCCGCCCTGCACCCGGCCATGGCCCGCCATGGCTTCGAGATCGTCGACAAACGCTCCGGCAAGGAGGTCTACCTCGACGGCACCTGGGCCGAGCTGTTCCACAAGCAGATACGCGCCTGGCAGCTCAACATGCCCAGCGCCGAGGAAGTCGAAGAAACGCTGGAGGGCTACACCGGCCTGGCGCAGAACCCGGTGGTAATGCACTGAACGCATCACCTCGGTGGTGAAGGGCAAAAAGGGACCTGCGGGTCCCTTTTTGCTGGGGCGGCGCTACGATCGGCGCATGCCATCCGACCGCCCTTTCCTGCTCGTGTGCGCAACAGCGCTGGCCCTGGCCTGGGGCCTCGGCGGCTGCGCCGCACCGCCGGCCGTGCAGGCCACCCCGCTGGTCAGCCCCGCGCAGGTGGAGGCGCTGCGCCCGGCCGACCTGATGCTGCTGGGCGAACAGCACGACGCGCCCGAACACCAGCGCATCCACCGCGAGGTGATCGAGGCACTGGCTGCCCGCGGCCAGCTCGCGGCGGTGGTGGTGGAAATGGCCGAACAGGGCGGCTCCACCGAAGGCCTGCCGGCCGGCGCCCCCGAGGCCGACGTGCAGGACCGGCTGCGCTGGCAGCCCGACGGCTGGCCCTGGCCCGCCTACGGCCCCGCCGTGATGGCCGCCGTGCGCGCCGGCGTGCCGGTGCTGGGCGGCAACCTGCCCAGGGCCGCGCAGCGCGGCGCCATGAAAGACGCCACGCTCGACGCCCGCCTCGACCCGGACGCCCTCACCGTGCAGCGCGAATTGATCCGTGAAAGCCACTGCCGCCTGCTGCCCGACGCCCAGCTCCCGGCCATGACGCGGGTGCAGATTGCCCGCGACCTGGCGCTGGCGCAAACCGCCGAAGCCGCGCTGGCCGCACGGCGCGACGCCGCTCAGGTGGTGCTGGTGCTGGCCGGCAGCGGCCATGTGGACCGCCGGCTGGGCCTGCCGCGCCACCTGCCGCCCCGGCTTCGGGTGACGGCGGTCCGGCTGATGGCCGACGGGAGCGTCAGCACCGCCGAGACGCCGCAGGGTTTCGACGTCGTCTGGCACACACCGGCGCTGCCGGCCAAGGACTACTGCGCCGAACTGAAGGAGTCTTTGAAGCCGGCCGCGAAGAGCTGATTCAGCGCACGCCGCGGATCGCCGCAGCCAGCACGTCCACCATCTGGCCGATCTGGCCGGCCTCCACCACATAGGGCGGGCACAGCACGATGTTGTCGCCCGCCGGCCGCACCAGCACGCCGTGGCGGAAACAATCCAGGAACACCTCGTAGGCGCGTTTGCCCGGCGTGGCACCGGGCGCCAGTTCCACCGCACCGGCCAGCCCGTAGGTGCGGATGCCGACCACATGCGGCAAACCCTTGAGCTGGCCGTGCATCGCGTCGCCCAGCACACGGCCCATGCGGTCGGCGCGCTCGAACAGGCCCTCGTGCTCGAACAAATCGAGCGTGGCGATCGCCGCCGCGCAGGCCACCGGGTGGCCGGAGTAGGTGTAGCCGTGCGCGAACTCCACGGCGTGCGGCGGCGCGGCGGCATGGGCGTCGAGCAATGCGTCGAACACGCCGTCGCGCGCGACCACGCCGCCGAGCGGGATCACGCCGTTGGTCACGCATTTAGCGAAGGTGATCATGTCGGGCGTCACGTCGAAATGCTGGGCGGCGAAGGCGTGGCCCAGCCGGCCGAAACCGGTGATGACTTCGTCGAAGATCAGCAGGATGCCGTGGCGGTGGCAGATCTCCTTGAGCCGCTGCAAATAGCCGCGCGGCGGAACATACCAGCCCGCGCTGCCCGCCACCGGCTCCACGATGACGGCCGCCACGTTGGCCGGGTCGTGCAGCGGCAGGATGCGCTGCTCCAGCTCCTGCAGCGGGTCGTGCTGCCAGGCCGGCTGTTCGTGGTGGATGTAGGCGTGGCGCTCGGCGTCGTGGATGTGCGCGATGTGGTCCACCCGCGGCAGCAGCGCGGCTGAAAACGCCTTGCGGTTGCCTGGAATGCCGCCCACGCTCATGCCGCCGAAACCCACGCCGTGATAAGCCTTCTCGCGGCCGATGAAGACGGTGCGCTGCGGCTCGCCGCGCGCGCGGTGGTAGGCCAGCGCCAGCTTGAGCGCGGTGTCGGCCGCCTCGGAACCCGAGTTGGTGAACAGCACCCGGTTCAGGTCGCCCGGCGCCAGCGCGGCGATGCGTTCGGCCGCCCTGTAGGCCACGTCGCTCGCGGCCTGGAAGGCGGTGGCGTAGTCCAGCTTGTGCAGTTGCGCGGTGATGGCCTCGGCGATCGGCTTGCGGTTGTGTCCTGCCCCCACGCACCACAGGCTGGAGATGCCGTCGAGCACCTGCCGGCCGTCGTGCGTGGTGAAGAACATGCCGTCGGCCTCTGTGAAGACCCGCGGCTCGGCGGCGAAACCGCGGTTGGGCGTGAACGGCAGCCAGAGGTGGTCGAACGAGAAATCGGGCGAAACAGCGGAAGCGAGGGCCACGGCGCGATCCTTTCAGTCGCGTGCATTGTCCGCCCGCGGCCATGGCCCTGCGCCCACGCGGCACAATGGGCGGCAGCCGCCATGCCAGACGCCCCACCGCCGCCACCCTCAACCGCGAACGACACCACCATCGCCGGTCTGCGCGCCCGCCACGGCGCGCGCTACCGCTGGCTGCTGCTGGGCTCGGTGATGGTGGGAACCATGGCGTCGATCATGTCGTCGACCATCGTCAACGTGGCCATTCCCGACATGAGCCACCACTTCACGCTGGGCCAGGAACGCGCGCAGTGGGTCAGCTCGGGCTTCATGGTGGCGATGACCGTCTCCATGCTCACCACGCCGTGGCTGCTGTCGCGCTACGGCTACCGCATGACCTACATCGGCACCATGCTGCTGCTGATGGCCGGCGGCCTGGTCGGCGGGCTGGCCGGCAACTTCCCGCTGGTGCTGGCCGCGCGCGTGGCCGAAGGGCTGGCGGCCGGCGTGGTGCAGCCGATTCCCGCCATCATCATGCTGCGCGCCTTCGAGCCCAGCGAGCAGGGCCGCGCCAGCGGGCTGTTCGGCATGGGCGTGGTGCTGGCGCCAGCCATAGGCCCCAGCATCGGCGGCCTGCTGGTGGACGCCTTTGGCTGGCGCTCCATTTTCTTCATGGTGATTCCGTTCTGCATCGCGTCGATCTGGCTGGCCATCCGCTACGTGCCCACCAGCGCGCCCGGCGGCGTGGTGGCCAACCGCGGCAGCGCGCTCGACTGGCGCGGCCTGCTGCTGGGCACCGCCGGCACGCTGTGCCTGCTGAACGGGCTGGTCGAGTTGCACGGCGGCTCGGCGGTGCAGGCCGCCACGTTGCTCGGCGGCGCGCTGGCCGCGCTGATCGCCTTCGTGTGGTGGCAGCGCGCAGCGGTAAAGCGCGGCCGAGAGCCGCTGATGAACTTCGAGGTGTTCGGCTCCCGCAGCTTCGCGATGGGCAGCATCGTGGCCTTCGTGTACGGCACCGCGCTGTTCGGCTCCACCTACCTGCTGCCGATCTACATGCAGCTCGGCCTCAAGCTGGCCGCGTCGCACGTCGGCGCCATTCTGCTGCCCGCCGGCATCGTGCTGGCCGTCACCATCGGCGGCGTGGGCCGGCTCACCAACAAATTGCCGACCCGCGTGCTGGTCGGCGCCGGGCTGGTGCTGCTGGCGGCGTCTTTTGCTGGCATGGCGACCATCACGCTGGGCAGCGCGCTGTGGCTGCTGGCGGCGTGGTCGGTGCTGGGGCGCATCGGGCTGGGTTTCATCTTGCCGTCGCTCAACCTCGGCGCGATGCGCGGGCTGGATCTGCGGCTGATTCCGCATGGCGCCAGCGCCATCAATTTCCTGCGCATGCTGGGCGGCGCGGCCGGGGTGAGTCTGTGCGGCATCGTGCTGGAGTGGCGGCTCGCCGCGCACGGCGACTCGCTCACCAACCCCGCCACCAGCCCCGCGCGGCTGGCGGCCTTCAACGAGTCGTTCTTCATGCTGGCCGGACTGTGTGCCATCGCGCTCATCGCCGCCTGGCGGCTGCGCGACCCCGCGCCCACCACGCCGACGACGGAGGCCGGCTAGATGTGCCAACTGCTGGGCATGAACTGCAACACGCCGACCGACGTGACATTCAGCTTCACCGGTTTCGCGCAGCGCGGCGGCCGCACCGACCACCACGCCGACGGCTGGGGCATCGCCTTCTTCGAGGGCGGCTGCGAGCCCGGCAGCGACAAGGGCCTGCGCCACTTCGTCGACCATGCGCCCGCGTTCGACTCGCCGGTGGCCGAGCTGATCCGCCGCTACCCCATCAAGAGCCGCAACGTCATCGCCCACATCCGCAAGGCCACGCAGGGCGTGATTGCGCTGGAGAATTGCCACCCCTTCGTGCGCGAGCTGTGGGGCCGCTACTGGGTGTTTGCGCACAACGGGGATTTGAAGGACTTCCACCCACGGCTGCACGCCAGCTTCAGGCCGGTGGGCAACACCGACAGCGAACGCGCCTTCTGCTGGCTGATGCAGGAGCTGGCCAAGTCACACGCCGGCGTGCCCAGCGTGGCCGAACTCACGCTCACGCTGCGCGAGCTGATGCCCCGCATAGCAGCCCACGGCACCTTCAACATGCTGCTCTCCAACGGACAGGCGCTGTGGGCACACGCGTCGACCGACCTGCACTACGTGGTGCGGCAACACCCGTTCACGCATGCAACGCTGAGCGATGAAGAACTGAGCGTGAACTTCGCGGACCACGCGAAGGAGGGGGACCGCATTGCGGTGGTCGTCACCACGCCGCTGACGACGAATGAGGCGTGGGTGAAGTTCGCGGCGGGAGAACTGCGGGTGTTCGAAGGCGGACAGGTCCGGTAACCACCGGACCGCCCCTTGCCGCCGCTACAGAGCCCCCACCGGCCCGGGAAGCGGGGCGTGGGGCTTTCTCTCAGGGCCAGGCCGTTTCTTCGCTGCAGGCGCCCACGTGGATGATGCCGGCGCGGCCGTCGTTCGGGACGAACACCTGGATCTCCTTGGTCTTCGGCAGCGTGGAGCCGTCTGCGCAGGTGGCGCTCTGCGTGGTACCGACCACAAGCTCCGTGCCGGGCCGGACTTCACAGGACACCATGCGGTCGAGGCTGCTCCACTCCGGGCAGATGGCGTAGGCCGCGCGGTAGGCGTCCTTGGGGCCCGACGGCCGGCTCAAGGCCCACCAGCCGCCGAACTTGGTGTACGGCTTGCTGGAGTCGAATACGCGGTACAGCACCAGAGGCGCCTTGACGGACACCACCTTGGATGCGCAGGTGCCGCCCTTGCCGGTGGCCATCTGCGCCTGACCGAGCAAGGCCTCGTTTGCGGCGGGGTTCACTTGCGCCGGCAATGGGCCGATGGCGCCCACGCAGGCCTGTCCGTCCACACCGGTTTCACCTTGCGGCGCCCGCCCGGAAAACGTCGAGCAACCGGAAACGAAAAATAGAACCAGCAACGAAGCTGCAACACGCTGACGCATCGATCTCTCCTCTGTTTTGTGTATGACTGTCCAACGACGAAAGCCGCTTCCCGCCGCACGCGGCACCCTGGACAGGCCTGCGAGCGCCCGTTGATTCACGGAATTCAGGGCAAAGAAGCGACGCGCATCGTAGCGGCAAGCACCCATCCCGCCAAGAAGAACGAGCGGTTCTCAGCGTGCGGGCTTGGTGTTTGCCTCGAGTTGGTCCACGAACATCCCCGCCACATCGAACCCCGTCTGCTCCGCGATCTCCTGAAAACACGTCGGGCTGGTGACGTTGATTTCGGTGAGGCAGCCGCCGATGACGTCGAGACCGACGAGCAGCAGGCCGCGGGCGAACAGGATGGGGCCTAAGGTTTCTGCAATCTCGCGGTCGCGTTCACTCAACGGTTGGGCCACGCCCTTGCCGCCGGCCGCCAGGTTGCCGCGCACCTCGGTGCCTTGGGGGATGCGGGCCAGGCTGAAGGGCACGGGCTTGCCGCCGATGACGAGGATGCGTTTGTCGCCCTGTTTGATCTCGGGCAGAAACTTCTGAACCATCACGGTCTGCGCGCCGTTGGCGTTGAGCGTTTCGCTGATGCTGCCGAGGTTCAACCCATCTTCCTTCACGCGGAAGATGCCCATGCCGCCCATGCCGTCGAGCGGTTTCAGGATGATGTCTTGGTGCTCGTCGTGGAAGGCGCGGATGTCAGCGGCGTCTCTGGTCACCAGCGTGGGGCCGATGAACTGGGGGAACTCCAGAATGGCGAGCTTCTCGGGGTGGTTGCGCAGCGCGGCGGGCTTGTTGACCACGGTGGCGCCTTCGCGTTCGGCCTGCTCCAACAGGTGCGTGGCGTAGATGTATTCGGCGTCGAAGGGCGGGTCCTTGCGCATCAACACCATGCTGAAATCGCGCAGCGGCACGGCGCGTTCGGCAGTGACCTTGAACCAGGTGTCGGCGTCGCCGGTGAGGGTGATGTCGCGCACGCGGGCGGTGACGGGTGCGGCGCCGGCGCTGCCACGGTTCCAGTGCAGGTGGCGGGGTTCGCAGACCGCGATGGCATGGCCGCGGCGCTGCAGTTCGCGCATCATCGCGAACGTGGTGTCTTTGTAGATCTTGAACGATTCAACGGGGTCGGCGACGATGAGCAGATGCATCGCGCGATTGTCGTCAAATCTCGATTTTGCTGCCGAGCTCGACGACGGAGTTGTTGGGCAGCCGCAGGAAGTCTGCGGCGGCGGTGGCGTTGTGGTGCATCTGCGCGAACAGCTTCTCGCGCCAGTGCGCCATGCCGCTGCCGATGCTGGGTATGACGGTGTCGCGCGAGAGGAAGTAGCTGGTGGTCATCTGCTCCAGCTCGCAGCCTCGGCCGCGCATCTGCGCCAGCGCGCTGGGCAGATCGGGGTCGTTCTTGAAGCCGTAGTGCACCACCACCTGCCAGCAGTGGTGGCCCAGCGATTCGATCTCCAGCCGCTTGTCCAGCCCGATCCACGGCACCTCGTGGCTGCGCACGGTGACGAAGAGGTTGTTCTCGTGCAGCACCTTGTTGTGCTTGAGGTTGTGCAGCAGCGCGTTGGGCACGGTGTCGATGTCGGCGGTGATGAAGACGGCCGTGCCCTCCACGCGCGCGGGCGGGCTGACGAACACCGCCTCGAGGAAACTGCCGAGGTCGATGGCGTCTGAGCGCATCTTCTCGTTGAGCAGGCGGCGCCCTTCCTTCCAGGTGAGCATCAGCGTGAAGATGGCGCCGCCGATGAGCAGCGGGAACCAGCCGCCCTGCGGCAGCTTCATCAGGTTGGAGGCCCAGAACGCGAAGTCGACGACGAAGAAGCAGCCGGTGGCGGCCGCGCACAGCCACAGCGGGTAGTTCCAGCGGTAGCGCACCACGAAGAAGGTGAGGATGGTGGTGATGAGCATGTCGGTGGTCACGGCCACGCCGTATGCCGCCGCGAGGTTGCTCGACGACTTGAACATGCCCACCGCCAGCACGATGGCGCAGAACAGCCCCCAGTTGACGAAGGGCAGGTAGACCTGGCCGGTGTCTTTCACGCTGGTGTGCAGGATGCGCAGGCGCGGCAGAAAGCCGAGCTGGATGACCTGCTTGGTCACGCTGAAAGCGCCGGTGATGAGCGCCTGCGACGCGATGACGGTGGCCATGGTGGCGAGCAGCACCATGGGCAATTGCGCCCACTCGGGCGCCATCAAAAAGAACGGGTTCTTCACCGCCTCGGGCCGCATCAGCAGCAGCGCGCCCTGGCCGAAGTAGTTCAGCACCAGGGACGGCATGACGATGACGAACCAGGCCAGACGGATGGGCCGCTTGCCGAAGTGGCCCAGGTCGGCGTACAGCGCTTCGGCGCCGGTCACGCACAGCACCACGGCGCCAAGAATGACGAAGGTGATGCCGGGGAAGTCGAACACGAAGCGCAGCGCGTAGTGCGGGCTCAGCGCGGCGAGGATGGACGGGTTGTCGGCGATGTGCGAGACGCCCAGCGCCGCCAGAATCATGAACCACACCAGCGTGAGCGGCCCGAAGAACTTGCCGATGCCGCCGGTGCCGCGTTTCTGCAGGGCGAACAGGCACAACAGCACCAGCAGCGTGATGGGCAGCACGTAGCTGTGCAGCCCCGGAGAAACGACCTCCAGGCCCTCGACGGCGGAGAGCACGGAGATGGCCGGCGTGATGACGCCGTCGCCATAGAAAAGAGAGGTGCCGAAGATGCCCAGCACCAGCAGCACGCGGCGCAGCTGGGGTTTGTCTTTCACGGCCTGCGAGGCCAGCGCCAGCATGGCGACCAGACCGCCCTCGCCAGCGTTGTCGGCGCGCAGCACCAGCACCACGTACTTCAGCGAGACGATGACCGTCAATGTCCAGAAGAACATCGACAGGATGCCGTAGACGTTTTCCGGCGTGAACGGCACATGGCCGGAGCCGAACACCTCCTTCATCGCGTACAGCACGCTGGTGCCGATGTCGCCGTAGACCACGCCGATGGCACCGATGGTCAATGCCGCGAGCGATGATTTCGAGCTTTGCACGAGAGCGTGGAGAAGGCGGCCTGACGGAGCGTTCAGTCGGTTCGGGGAACGCCATTGTGCGCCCGCGAACGGATCATGCAAGGGGCGTCAAACGCAAAAAACCGGCCTATTCGTGGTTCTGTTGCACCGCAACAACTGGTGTTGCGCCCGGTTTCAATCGTAGGTTTCGGCGTCGGGGTCGGTGGCCTCGAGTTCGTAGCTCGCGGCCAGCATGGCCAGCCGTGCGACCACGCCATACATGTAGAAGCGGTTGGGTGCGCTGGCACCGGCTTTCACGCCGGGCTGCGGCAGCACATGCGACTCGGCGAAGGCCAGCGGCACGAAGCTGGAGCCGGGCGCGTTGAGGTTCTCGTCGGTGCCGCGATCGGCATGGATGCGGTAGAAACCGCCGACCACGTAGCGGTCCATGGTGTAGACCACCGGCTCGGCCACCGCGTCGTTGATGCGCTCGTTGGTCAGCACGCCTTCCTGCAGCAGCACCTCGTGCACTTCCAGGCCGTCGCGCAGGGCGCTCATCTTGCTGCGCGCCTTCTTGTTGAGGTTCTCGATGTCGCGGGCATCGCGCACCGTCATGATGCCCATGCCATAGGTGCCGTTGTCGGGCTTGACCAGCACGAAGGGCTTTTCGTTGATGCCGTATTCCTTGTACTTGCGGCGCACACGGGTGAGCAGCGCGTCGACGCTGGTCTGCAGTTCTTCCAGGCCGGTGCCTTCGTTGAAGTCGACCCCGGCGACCTTGCCGTACAGCGGGTTGATCAGCCAGGGGTCGATGCCGAGCAGCTTGCCCAGCCGCTTGCTCACCTCTTCATAGCTGTGCGCGTGGTTGCTCTTGCGGCGCACGCTCCAGCCGCCGTGCAGCGGCGGCAGCAGATACTGCTCGTGCAGGTCTTCCAGGATGCCGGGGATGCCGGTGGAGAGGTCGGTGTTGAGCAGGATGGTGCAGGGGTCGAAATCCTTCAGCCCCAGCCGGCGCTTGCTGCGCACCACCGGCTCCAGCGTGACGCTGCCGGCGCCGTGCGGCAGGTGAATGGTGGTGGCCTTCTTCACCTCGGGGCTGATGGAGCCGATGCGCACGTTCAGCCCGGCCATGTTGAAGATGCGCTGGAGCTGCGCCACGTTGCTCAGGTAGAACGTGTTCTTCGTGTGGTTCTCGGGGATGAGCAGCAGGTTGCGCGCCTCGGGGCAGATCTTCTCGATCGCCGCCATGGCCGACTGCACCGCCAGCGGCAGCATCTCGTTGGTGAGGTTGTTCCAGCCGCCGGGGTAGAGGTTGGTGTCGACCGGGGCCAGCTTGAAGCCGGCGTTGCGCACGTCGACCGACGAATAGAAGGTGGGCGTGTGCTCCATCCACTCCAGCCGGAACCAGCGCTCGATGGCCGGCATGGAGTCCAACACGCGTTGTTCGAGTTCGTTGATCGGCCCGGACAGGGCGGTGACGAGATGGGGAACCATGCGGTCCTCTTGTGGTGTGGCCGAAGAATTGTAGGGAGTTGGGGGCGTATTGCGCAGCCGCAAGTGCGGCATGCGCGCGACATCCCCGCACCTGCGCGACAGCCTGGCGGGCCGCGCGGATCAGGTGCGCACGTCGCCGTGGCCCAACACCACGTATTTGAGCGAGGTGAGGCCCTCTATGCCTACAGGACCACGCGCATGGAATTTGTCGGTCGAGATGCCGATCTCCGCGCCCAGCCCGAACTCGAACCCATCCGCGAAGCGGGTGCTCGCATTCACCATGACGCTGGCGGAATCCACTTCGCGCAGGAAACGCTGGGCGTGGCGGTGGTCGTTGGTGACGATGGCGTCGGTGTGGTGGCTGGAATAGTGGTTGATGTGGGCGATGGCGGCGTCCAGCCCCTCCACCACCTTGATGCTGATGATGGGCGCGAGGTATTCCTCGAACCAGTCCTGCTCGGTGGCGTCCACCAGATGGGCGCCGGGCACGGCCGCCAGCAGCACCCTGGCCTCGGCGTCGCAACGCATTTCCACGCCCTTGGCGGCGAACACGGCGCCGATCTTCGGCAGGAAGGCCGCCGCCGCGCCGCGCGCCACCAGCAGGCCTTCGGCGGCGTTGCAGGGGCTGTATTTCTGGGTCTTGGCGTTCTCGACCACGGTGACGGCCATGGCCACGTCGCTCGGGTCGTCGACGTAGACGTGGCAGTTGCCGTCCAGGTGTTTGATGACAGGCACCTTGGCCTCGGCGCTGATGCGCTCGATCAGTCCCTTGCCGCCGCGCGGAATGATGACGTCCACGTACTGCGGCATGGTGATGAGCTGGCCGACCGCTTCGCGCGCGGTGGTCTGCACCAGTTGCACCGCGTCGGCCGGCAGGCCGTTCTCGGCCAGCGCCTGCTGAACGAGTTTGGCGAGCGCCTTGTTGGATTCGATGGCCTCGGAGCCGCCGCGCAAGATGCAGGCGTTGCCGCTCTTGATGCTGAGGCTGGCCGCCTCGATGGTGACGTTGGGCCGGCTCTCGTAGACCATGCCGAACACGCCGATCGGCACCCGCATCTGCCCCACCTGGATGCCGCTGGGCTGCTGGCGCAGGCCGCTGATCTCGCCGATCACGTCGGGCATGGCGGCGAGCTGCTCGCAGCCCTGCGCCACGGTTTCGATGACCTTGTCGGTCAGCCGCAGCCGGTCGACCAGGGGCGCTGCCAGCCCGGCCGATTCGGCGCGGGAAATGTCGGCGGCGTTGTCGGCCTGCAGCGCGCCCACGCTCTCGCGCAGCAGCACGGCCAGGCGTTGCAGCGTGCGGTTCTTCACCGCCGCCGGCGCGCGCGCCATCTCGGCCGACGCACGGCGGGCCTGCAGGCCCAGGGTCTGCATGATCTCGGGGATGTTCAGCGCGTTCATGGAACCGCTATTTTGCCGCCTGGAGCTGATCCCGTGTGCGCGTGGCCTCTCTGCGCGCCGCCGCCGCGAAGTCGTCGCCGCTCGACGCGTACAGAATGGCGCGCGACGAATTCACGACGATGGGCGCGTCGGCCCGCCAGCCGGCCTTCACGGTGGCGGCCGCGTCGCCGCCCTGTGCGCCGACGCCGGGAATCAGCAGCGGCAGCGTGGGCGCCAGCGCCCGCACCCGCTCGATTTCGGCCGGGTAGGTGGCGCCCACCACCAGCCCGAGCTGGCCGTTCAGATTCCACGGACCCTGCGCGAGCTGGGCGATGTGTTCGTACAGCAGCGGCTCGCCCGGCACGGTGGAGAGGCGCTGCGCCTGGAAGTCGTCGCCGCCGGGGTTGGAGGTGCGGCACAGCAGGAAGGCGCCCTTGCCGTGGTGCTTCAGGTAGGGCTCGACCGAATCGAAACCCATGAAGGGCGACAGCGTGACCGCGTCGGCGCCGTAGCGCTCGAAGGCCTCGCGGGCGTACTGCTCGGCGGTGGAGCCGATGTCGCCGCGCTTGGCGTCCATGATGACCGGCACCTGCGGCGCGGCCTTGCGGATGTGGGCGATCAGTTGCTCGAGCTGGGCCTCGGCGCGGTGCGCGTGGAAGTAGGCGATCTGCGGCTTGAACGCGATGGCGAGGTCGGCGGTGGCGTCGACGATGGCGGCGCAGAAGTCATAAATGCGGGCCGCGTCACCCTTCCAGCCGCCGGGAAAACGGCTCGGTTCCGGGTCCAGCCCGACGCACAGCAGCGAGCCGTTGCGGCGCTCGGCCGCGCGCAGCATGTCAACAAAGTTCATCAAAGGATTTTAGGCCCCCACGTTCGCCCACTGCGTGTGGCTCTCTGCCCCCCGAGGGGGCTGTTTCGCCTTGGGAGCGGCCCAGCGGCGAAACTCAGTTGGCGGCCGGTGCGCCCGCAGTCGCCAGCGCCAGGCACAGGTCGGCCCAGGCCTTGGCCTTGTCGGCCGGGGTGCGCAGCAGGTAGGCGGGGTGGTAGGTGACGACCACCGGCACCTCCCGCCAGCGGTGCACCCGGCCGCGCAGCCGGCCGAGCGGCTGGGTGGCGACGTCGGGCACGGTGTCGCTCAGCAACGCCTGCATGGCGAAGCGGCCGACCGCGATGATGACCTTGGGTTGCAGCAGCGCGATCTGCCGCTCCAGATAGGGTGAGCAGGTCGCGATTTCTTCCGGCGCCGGGTTGCGGTTGCCCGGCGGCCGGCACTTGATGACGTTGGCGATGTAGGCGCCCTTCAATGGCGCTTCCCCGCGCCGGCTCAGGCCGATGGCCTTCAGCATGTTGTCGAGCAGCTTGCCGGCGGGGCCGACGAAAGGCTCGCCCTGGCGGTCTTCCTGCTCGCCCGGCGCTTCGCCGACCACCAGCCAGTCCACCGTGGGCGGCGCCTCGCCGTTCGCTACGGGGCCGACACCGAACACGGTCTGCGTGCGGGTGCGGGCCAGCGCGCAGGCGGTGCAGCCGCTGACGGCGGTTTGCAACTGCGGCCAGTCCATCGCGGCGATGCCGGCGGGGCGTTCCCCGAGGGGGGCGGCGGGTTTGGCGACCGGCGGTGGCGCGACAGCCACGGCGGGCGGCTTCGCGACCGCTGGCGCGGCCACGGCTTTGACGACGGCCGGCGCTTCGACCACGGCAGCGTTGCTTTCGCTCGGCCACCAGACGGTCACGCCCATCTCGCCCAGCATCGCCCGTTGCCGCCCATCAAGCATGACGCCCCCACGCGCCCGCACTGCGTGTCGCTCGCTGCCCCCCGAGGGGGCTGCCTTGCTGGGGGCGGTCCGGCGCGGCGGCCATCACAGCTTCAGGCTCATCACCACCGCATGTTCGCGGCGGCCGCCGCTGGCGGGGTAGTAGTTGCGGCGCTCGCCGATGCGGTGGAAACCGTAGCGCTGGTAGATCTCGAAAGCGCGGTGGTTGCTTTCGCGCACCTCCAGCCACAGCCATTGCGCGCCGACGCCGCGCGACCAGATCGCCAGCCCGTCGAGCATGCTGCGCGCCCAGCCCTGCCGCTGGTGCGCCAGCGCCACCGTGATGTTGAGCAGGTGCACCTCGTCCACGCCGCGCATCGCCACGAAGTAGCCGAGGACATCGTCGCCGCCCATCAGCAGTTGCGCCTCGTAGCCGCTGCGCAATGAATCGGCGAAGTTCTCGCGGCTCCAGGGGTGGTCGTAGCAGGTGTGCTCGATGCGCAGCACGGCGTCGAGGAATTCCTCTCCCATCGGCTGGAACCACGCCTCCGCCTGTGTCGGCACCGCGCTCATGAGGCCCCCACGCTTCCCGCTGCGCGTGGTGCGCTGCCCCCCGAGGGGGCTGCCTCGCCTTGGGGCGGCCCGGCGACGAGGCACGCTGTCGCCACCATCGACTTCTTCGCCTCGCGCTCGGCCGTCGTCAGCGCCACCTTGTCGCGCAGGTACAGCGGCAGGGCCTGGTCGGCCTGCACGGTGTGGCCGGCGGCGATCAGCGCGGGGGCTAGGCGCAGCAGGGCTTCGGCGGTGGGCAGCGCGGGCAGGCAGGGCTGGGCCAGCCGCTCGCCGTAGGGGCCGGTGACGTTGCCGGCCAGCACCCAGCCCTCGCCGGCCTGCAGCGCCTCGGGCGACACCAGCTCGGGCTCGCTGTCGGCCCGTGGCGCAGCGCCGGCGGAAAAATCCCAGGCGGCGGTGTAAACCTCGTCCATGCGGGCGTCGAGTGCGGCCACCACGCGCTGCGCGCCGTGGGTGTGGCGCGCGTCCTCGGCCACGGCCAGCAGCGTGTCGATGGGCAGCAGCGGCCGGTCGGCGCCCCAGGCCAGGCCCTGGGCGACGGCGCAGGCGGTGCGCAGGCCGGTGAAGCTGCCGGGGCCGCGGCCGAAGGCGATGGCGTCGAGCTGCCGCAGCGTGAGGCCGGCGCGGTCGAGCAGCTGCATCAGCATGGGGATCAGCGTGGCCGAGGCCTGTGCGCCGCCGGGGCCGTCGTGCGACCAGACCTGCGCGACACGGCCGCCCAGGCCAACGCCGAGCGCGGCCGACAGGGTCTCGGTGCTGGTGTCGAAGGCCAGAATCTTCATGGGCGGGGCAGAACGGGCTTTTTCGGCATCAAATCGGGCTCAAGTCAGCGCCAAATATAGGTTTATTGCTCTTGAAACAGGAGCATCATCGGGCGCTGTCGTGGGCCCATTATCGGCCTTGCCCGGTGGCCGCGCGTTAGACTCGGCGCGGATTTCCGCATGCCGCATTCGACCTTTCCACCCACCCGCCGCCGACGTTTTCTCGCGCTGCTCGCCGCCCTGCCCGCCGGCGCCGCGCTGGCGCAGCCGCCCGTGCCGCAGGCCGGGCTGCCGGCCGAGGTGGAGGCTGCGCTGGCCCGCGCCCGGGTGCCGGCCAGCGCCGTGGGCGTGTGGGTGTCCGACACCGACCCGCGCGCCGCGCCGCGCCTGGCGCACCAGGCGCAGGCGGCGCTGAACCCGGCCTCGGTGATGAAGCTGGTCACCACCTATTCGGCGCTCGACCAGCTTGGCCCCAACTACATGTGGAACACGCCGGTCTATGTGGACGGCCGGGTGCAGAACGGCGTGCTGAACGGCACGCTGTACATCAAGGGCCAGGGCGACCCCAAGCTGGTGATGGAGCGGCTGTGGCTGCTGCTGCGCCGGGTGCAGGGGCTGGGCATACGCGCCATCGTGGGTGACATCGTGCTCGACCGCTCCGCCTTCGAGGTGCCGCCGCAAGACCCCGGCGAATTCGACGGCGAGCCGCTGCGGCCCTACAACGCCAGCCCCGACGCGCTGCTGCTCAACTACAAGTCGCTGGTCATGACGCTGCTGCCCGACCGTGCGGCCGGCGTGGCCACCCTCACGGCCGACCCCCGGCTGGCCGGCGTGGAGCTGCCCGCCACGGTGCCGCTGGGCCCCGGCGACTGCGGCGACTGGCGCGGCGGGCTGAAGGCCGATTTCACCGACCCCAACCGCATCCGCTTCAACGGCGCCTACCCCGCGAGCTGCGGCGAACGCGTGTGGCCGCTGGCCTACCCCGACCCCGCCAGCTACGCGCGCCGCGTGGTCGAGGGGCAGTGGCGCGAGATCGGCGGCACATTGACCGGCAAGGTGCGCGACGGCCGGGTGCCGGCGGGGCTGAAGCCGGCGTTCGAGTTCCAGTCGCCCACGCTGGCCGAGGTCATCCGCGACATCAACAAGTACAGCAACAACGTGATGGCGCAGCAGCTCTTCCTCACGCTGGGGCTGGCGCTGGGCAACAGCGGCCGCGGCACGCCGGAGGCCGCGCGCGACGCCGTGGGCCGCTGGTGGCGCGAGCGCTTCGGCGAGGGCGACGCGCCGTTGCTGGAGAACGGCTCCGGCCTGTCGCGCAACGAACGCGTGAGCGCCCGCGCGCTGGGCCGCATGCTGCAGCAGGCCTGGGCCTCGCCGGTGATGCCGGAGCTGGCCGCCTCGCTGCCCATTTCCGGCGTGGACGGCACGCTGCGCCGCAACCGCGCGCGGCTGCCCGGCAGCGCGCACCTGAAAAGCGGCAGCCTGCGCGACGTGGTGGCGCTGGCCGGCTACGTGGACGGCGCCAGCGGCCGCCGCGCGGTGTTCGTCGCCATCGTCAACCACCCCAACGCCAACGCGGCGCGGCCGGCGCTCGACGCGCTGATCGAGTGGACGGCCCGCGAGTTCTGAGCGATGGGTGAGGCCGACCTGACCAACTGCGTGGGCTACGGCGGCGCGCTGCTCACCACCGTGAGCTTCATCCCGCAGGCCTGGCGCAGCTGGCGCACGCGCGACGTGAGCGGCATCTCGCTGCCGATGTACGCGATCTTCACCGTGGGCGTTGCGCTGTGGCTGGCCTACGGCTGGCGGCTCGGCGCCTGGCCGGTGGTGGCGGCCAACGCGGTCACTCTGAGCCTCTCGCTCGCCATTCTGGCCATGAAGCTGCACTTCAGCCGCCACGGCAACGGAACCACCGCGGCCGGCCGCCGTCAATAGGCGAGCGCCGCGCTCCAGCATCTCGCAAACCCGCAGCGGCGCGGCGCCGCCCGGGCGTAGCATGCGTCGACCACACCAACGAACGCCGACGACACGCATGGCTTGGGGCTTGCCACCACCCACCGGAGACCCGCAGTGAGACCACTCTTTTCCTTCCGCCCCGCCGCCCTGGCCGCCGCCATCGGCGCCGCCGCACTCCTCGCCACCGCCTGCGGAGGAGGTGGCGGCGGCAGCAGCACCGACAAGCGCGACGTCTCGTCGGTCAAGGTGGCCGGCGACAGCCTGGCCGACAGCGGCACCTTCGCCGGCACCGCCGGCAACGGCCGCATCTTCTCGGTGCAGGGCAGCGCCGCCGAGCCCAATGTGCTGTGGACGGAACGCATCGCGGCCAACTCGTACAAGACCGCCAGCCTGTGCAATTACTACCGCGCCACCGGCTCCAGCACCTTCACCGTGAACAACGCGGCCTGCACCAGCTACGCCATAGGCGGCGGCCGCATCAACAACCTCGCCGGCCTCGGCCCGGAGAGCCAGCTGTCCATCATCAAGCAACTGCGCGACCTGGGCGACCGCGGCTACGCCGCCAACGAGCTGCTGCTGGTCGACGGCGGCGGCAACGACGCGGCCGACCTCGTGGGCGCCTACCTCAAGGCCGCCAGCGACAGCGGCGTGACCTACGCGGCGCTGCTGGCCACCGTGCTGAGCGGCCAGACGGTGGCCACCACGCTGGCCCAGCCCAACGGCGCGGTGACCGTCGGCACGCTGTACATGACCAAGCTGGCTGACAATTTCTACGACGCCATCCAGACCCGCGCGCTCGACAAGGGCGCGACCCGGGTGGCCGTGCTGAACATTCCCGGCATCACCAACACGCCGCGCTTCCAGGCCGTGCTCGACCAGATCGCCGCGGCCAGCGGCGGCGGCAGCGCCGGCGCCACCGCGCGCGCGCAGTCCAAGGCCGTTTTCGACGGCTGGGTGATGGCCTTCAACGCCGAGCTGCTCAGCCGGGCCGGCACCGACAAGCGCGTGGTGGTGGTCGACTTCTACGGCAGCTTCAACGAGCAGCTCGCCAACCCCGGCAAGTACAGCATCACCAACACCACCAAGCCGGCCTGCCCGTCGACCGGCATCGGCTCCGACGGCCTGCCCAACTACAACTTCCAGACCTGCACCGCCACCGCGCTGTCGGCCAGCCCGCCGGTCGGCGTGACCAACCCGAACTGGTGGACCACCTACCTGTTCTCAGACGGTTTCCACCCCACGCCGCTCGGCCACGAGCTGCTGGCCAACACCGTGGCCGCGGCCCTGCAGCAGGCCGGCTGGCTCTAAACCGCAGCGCGCGGCCCAAAGAAAAAGCCGGCCCTCGGGCCGGCTTTTTCATGCGCGAGGCGCCGCGCGGTCAGAAGCGGCCGCGGATCACGTCGAAGGTGTTGTCGCCGAACAGGCGCTGGGCCTTGGGCGTGGTGTAGACCGAATCGGCGAACAGCGTCACGGTGTAGTCCAGGCCGGTGGCGATGGTCGTCGTGGTGCACGAGTACGAGCTGACATGCGCGCTGGCGCTGATGCCGATGCCGGTGGTGCCGCTGCCGGTGGAGGTGCAGGCGACGGTGGTGGAATCGGTGAAGCCGTAGTTGCCCGGCTGGTTGAACATGAAGTTGAAGTAGTTGGCGGCGTCCACGTACAGCACGTACTTGCCCAGGTCGGCCAGCGCGACCTTCAGCGTGTCGTTGTAGTTCTGCACGAGGGCGGAAATCTGGCTCTGCTGGCCAAGGCCGACGGCCCAGGGCGTCTTGCCGAGGTCGTATATGCCGGTCAGCACGATCTGGTTGGCGCCGGCGGCCACGAGGCGGCGCACCTGCGCGGCCTGGTCGGTGGCGGCCTGCTTGATGTTGGTCACGCGGGTGTCCTGGCTGGCGGTGTTGACGGTCTGGTAGATCACGTCGCCGAAGCCGCCGCCCACGAAAATCAGGTCGTCGCCGCGCACCGAGCTGGCGGTGAGGAAGGCGTCGATCTGTTCCTTCACGGTGCGGCTGGTGCTGCTGCCGCCGGCGTCGGGCTTGGCGGTGATGCGCACGTTGCCCTGGCCATAGCCCTGCCCGCCGGCCGACTGCGCCGTGAGAGACAGGCCGTAGCGCGCGGCGACTTCTTCCAGCCAGGTGTCGACGGCGCCGTCGCTGACGCTGTAGCGGCCGCCGGCCTGGCCGACGTCGCTGAACGAATCGCCGAACGCCACGAGGCGGCCGGGCTGCAGCTGGCCGACGACGGAACCACCGCCGCAACCGGCCAGCAGGGCGCCGGAGGCGGCCACGGCGAACAGGAAGCGGCGCAGGCCAACGGGAAATTTCATCGGTGGATCTCCAAGAGGAATGACGGCCGGCCCGGAAGCAACGGCAAGCGGGCTATCTTACCGTGCGACTGTTAACCGCACGGACCCACCCGGCCCCACCCAGCCGTCACCGGCTGGCGGCGGCCCGGGCCAGCCGGTCGGCCACGCCCGCCCACTCGGGGCCGGCGGGCGGGCTTTCGACCCAGATCAGCTTGACGCCCAGCGCGTCGAAATCGCGCAGCACCCCGAACAGCAGCTGCGCGGCGGCGGCGGCGTCGTCGGGCATGCGGCGGGCCAGCACGGCCGCGCTGGCGGGGTGGACCACCTCGCGCGACCACACCGCGATGACCGGCCGGCCGCCCGCGTCAGGCGGCGCATTGCCCAGCACCTGCAGGGCGGTGTGCAGCGCGGCGGCGTCCATCAGCCGCAGCTGGGCGCGCGGCGCGTAGTGCGACTCCAGGGTACCCGACGCGCGCGGGGCCTTGCCAGATAACGACTCCGGCGTGAGCAAGGGCTCACCGCAGGCGGCCGCGAGGGCGTCGGCGGTGAGCACGCCGGGGCGCAGCAGCACCGGAGCGCCGCGCGTGCAGTCGACGATGGCGGACTCGATGCCGACGGCGCAGGCCCCGCCGTCGAGCACCAGCAGGCTTTCGCCGAATTCGCCCGCCACATGGGCGGCGGTGGTGGGGCTGACGCGGCCGAAGGCGTTGGCGCTGGGCGCGGCCAGGCCCATCACGCCGCGCTCGGCGCAGGCGGCCAGCAGCGCGTGGGCAACCGGGTGGGCGGGGCAGCGCAGGCCGACCGAGTCCTGCCCGCCGGCGGCGGCAGCGGCGACGTCGGGCCGGCGCGGCAGGATGACGGTGAGCGGCCCGGGCCAGAACGCGGCGATCAGCCGCTGGGCGAAGGCCGGCACCTCGCGCGCAAAGGCCGGCACCTCGGCGGCGGAAGCGACGTGGACGATCAGCGGGTGGTCGCTCGGCCGGCCCTTGGCGGCGAAGATGCCGGCCACCGCCTGCGGGTTGGCGGCGTCGGCGGCGAGGCCGTACACCGTTTCTGTCGGCAGGCCGACGAGGCCGCCCGCCCGCAGCCGCTCGGCCGCCTGGGCGACGGCGGCGGGGTCGCTGCCGGGAAGGATCATTGAAACGACACTCAGAAAGGCGCGATGCCGAGCAGCGCCGCGCATTGCAGCGCCACCGCGCGCACCGCGTCGGGCGTGGGGCCGGTCACGGTGAGGTGGCCCATCTTGCGGCCGGGCCGCGCGTCGGTCTTGCCGTAGAGGTGCAGGTGGGTGCCGGGCAGTGCCAGCACCTCGGCCCATTTCGGCGTGCCGGCGGCCCAGATGTCGCCCAGCAGATTGAGCATGAGCGACGGGCTGTGCTGGCGCGGCTGCACCAGCGGCAGGCCGGTCATGGTGCGCACCTGCAGGTCGAACTGCGACTGGTCGCAGGCGTCGAGGGTGTAGTGGCCGCTGTTGTGCGGCCGTGGCGCGATCTCGTTGACGACAAGCGACGCAACGCCACCGGCATCCTGCACGACGAAGAACTCGACGCACAGCACGCCCACGTAGCGCAGCCCCTCCGCCACCGACTTCGCGGCCGCCACCGCCGCATCGGCGAGCACGGGCGGCAGATTGGCCTCGAACACCTCGGTCACGGCCAGGATGCCGCCGCGGTGCAGGTTGCGCTGCAGCGGGAAATTCACCATGGCGCCGTCGCGGCCGCGCGCGACGATCACCGAGCATTCGGCGGCCAGCGGCAGCATTTTTTCCAGCACGCAGCGCGCGCCCTTCAGCTCGGTCGCCCAGGCGGTTTGCAGCTCGGCGCGTGTCGCCACACGCACCTGGCCCTTGCCGTCGTAGCCGAGGCAGGCGGTTTTCAGGATGCCGGGCAGCAGGTCGTCGGGCACGGCGGCGAGCGCGGCCTCGTCGGCGATCTCGGCGAAGGGCGCGCAGGGCACGCCGCAGCGCTGGAAGTGCTGCTTCTCGAGCGCGCGGTCCTGCGCGATGGCGACCGCGTCGGCGGCCGGCGACACCGGCCGGTCGATGGCCAGCGTGGCCAGCGCGGCGGCCGGCACGTTCTCGAATTCGGTGGTGATGGCGGCGCTGGCGTCGCGCAGCGCGGCAAGGCCTTCGGCGTCGAGGTAGCCGGTGCGGATGTGGTGGTGGCTCACCAAGCCGGCGGGGCTGGTGGCGTCGGCGTCGAGCACGGCTGTGGAGTAACCCATCTGCTGCGCGGCGTGGACGAACATGCGGCCCAACTGGCCGCCGCCCATGACACCCAAGGTGGCGCCAGGAAGGATAGGCGCCCCCACGCTCCCCGCTTCGCGTGGTTCGCTGCCCCCCGAGGGGGCTGTCCCGCCTTGGGGCGGCCCGGCGGCGGGACGGTCTCCCTTATTGAAGACGGTGTTGCTCATGCTGACGGCGGCAAGGTCATCGCTTGGGCCGCCGCAGTTTGCTCGCGGCGGAAGGCCTCCAGCTTCGCGCGCAGTTCCGGCTTGCCGGCCGCCAGCATCGCGACCGCGAACAGCGCGGCGTTGGCGGCGCCGGCCACGCCGATGGCGAAGGTGGCGACCGGGATGCCCTTGGGCATCTGCACGATGCTGTGCAGCGAATCGACACCCTGCAGATGTTTGCTGGCCACCGGCACGCCCAGCACCGGCACGGTGGTCTTGGCGGCCAGCATGCCGGGCAGGTGGGCGGCGCCACCGGCACCGGCGATGATGGCGCGCAGCCCGCGGTCGGCGGCGGCTTCGGCGTAGGCGAACATCTCGTCGGGCATGCGGTGCGCGGAGACGACCCTCGCCTCGTGGGGCACATCGAACTGCTGGAGAATCTGCACTGCGTGCTGCATCGTGTCCCAGTCGCTGCTGGAACCCATCACCACACCGATTTGCATTAGAGTCACGGGTCCCCCGTCGGCCGTACAAAGATTGAATTTTACGTTTTGACTCTTACCTGAGCCCGACCATGGACGTCACGCTGCAAAACTTCGAAGACGCGGTCATCGCCGCGTCCGCCACCACCCCCGTGCTGGTCGACTTCTGGGCCGACTGGTGCGGCCCCTGCAAGTCGCTCGGGCCCATCCTCGAAAAACTCGAGACCGACTACGCCGGCCGCTTCAAGCTGGTCAAGGTGAACGCCGACGCCGAGCAGGAGCTGTGCAGCGCCTTCGGCGTGCGCAGCCTGCCCACCTGCATGCTGGTGGTGAACGGCAAGCCGGTCGACGGCTTCATGGGCGCGGTGCCGGAAGGCAAGGTGCGCGAGTTCCTCGACAAACACGTTCCCAGCGAGGCCGAAGCCGCCGCTGAAGAAGAGGAAGAAGAAGCGCTGGAAGCGCTGGCCGGCGGCGACACCGGCGCCGCGCTGGAGAAGCTGCAGCACGCGGTGGCCACAGACCCCGCCAACGACACCGCCCGCTTCGACTACATCAAGCTGCTGCTGCAGCTGGGCCACACCGACGACGCCAAGGTGGCGTTCGCGCCGGTCATCGCCAAGACCGCGCTGGACCGCCGCCTCGACGCGCTACAGCGCTGGATGAACGCTATTGATTTCGCAGCTACATCGCCAGATTTGGCGCTGACTTCAGCCGGAATTGACGCAAAAATCGCCGCCAACCGGCGCGATTTCGAGGCCCGCTTCGACCGCGCCCGGCTGCTGATGGCCGGCCAGCGCTGGACCGACGCGATGGACGAGCTGCTGGAAATCCTGATGCGCGACAAGGCCTGGAACGGCGAGGCCGCGCGGCTCACCTACATCGCCATCCTGGAATTGATCGAGCCGCCCAAGGTCAAGGTGGCCGAGGGCCAGATCCCGCCGGAAGACCCCACCGTGGCCAGCTACCGGCGCCGGCTCAGCAGCGTCGTGCTGAGCTAGGAACTTCGGGGGCCGCTCCGGCTCCCATCGGAGCATGGCCCACACCATGCCCGACCCCTCCCGCCGCCGCGGGCTGCTGGCCGGCCTGTCGCTGGCGGGTCTGGCCCTGGCGCCCGGCGCCCGCGCGCAAACCACCGACGGCCCTGACGACGTCGTCACCCAGGGCAGCGCCCGCATCGACCTGCGCTTCGGCGGCGGCTTCCCCGCGCCACAGCGGGCCATGGCCAGGGCCTGGGTGCAGCGCTCCGCCGCCTGCGTGGCCGCCTACGTGGGGGCCTTCCCGGTCGAGCGCGCGCGCGTGGTGCTGCAGGCCACCGCCGGCAACGGCATCGGCGGCGGCACCACCTACAACGCGCCGCCCCTCACCGTTCGGGTGCGGCTGGGCACCGGCGCAGAAGAAGCGCGGTTGCTGGACGACTGGGTCATGGTGCACGAGATGGTGCACCTCGCCCTCCCCCAGTTCGACGACCGGCACAACTGGTTCCATGAAGGCGCCGCCACCTACGTGGAAATCATCGCCCGCGCCCGCGTGGGCCTCACCACCCGCGAGTCGGCCTGGGTGCAGCTCGCGCAGAACCTGCCGCGCGGCCTGCCCGAACCCGGCGACCGCGGGCTCGACCACACCGGCACCTGGGGCCGCACCTACTGGGGCGGCGCGCTGTATTTTTTGCTGGCCGACGTGGCCCTGCGCCGCCGCAGCCGCAACACCGTGGGCCTGCCCACCGCCTTCGCCGGCCTGCGCGCGGCCGGCGCCAGCTACGCCGAACACTGGCCGCTGGAGCGCGTCATTCGCACCGCCGACGCCGCCACCGGCCTGCCGGTGCTGCAGGAGCTGTACGAGGGCATGAAAGACCAGCCCGTCACGCCCGACCTGCCGCAGCTCTGGCGCGAACTGGGCGTGACCCCGGCAGGCACCCTGCCGAACGCACCGCTGGCGGCGGTGCGCCTCGCCATCACCGGCTGACGAAGAACCGCCACGCCTCCTCGGCCACTTCGAGGTCGTGGTTCTGCGGCCCGACCAGGCGCTGGTACAGGCGGCCGATGCGCTGCGACGTGCTCGGCTCCACATGGCCACCGCCTTCCACCCGCAAGAAAAGCACGCGCGCCGTTCCGGTCTGCGACCCGAAGGCGATGCGCTCGACGCGGGTATCGCGCTCGGTGGCCGGCACCGCCGACACCCGGGGCGCGCCGCCGGCCTGGTTGATGCCGCGCCACGCCTCCACCGTCTGGTTGGCGCTCAGCACGCCGCCGCGCAGCGAGCGCCCGAAATGCACCTGGCCACCCGCGATGGGAACCAGCGGATCGTCGGTACCGGCCACGATCATGGCCGGCACCGCGCGGGTGGCCGGCTGGCACAGGCTGTCGCTGGCCATCAGGCCCGACACCGCCGCGAAACCGGCCAGCGGCGGCGACATCTCCTGCGCCAGCCGCAGCACCATCATCGCGCCGTTGGACATGCCCATCGCATAGACCCGGGCCGGGTCGACCTCGCCTTCGTCGACCAGCCGCTTCACCACCGCCTCGGCATACGCCACGTCGTTGACGGCCGGGTTGCCGGTGGCGTCGCGCCGGCAGTCGGCCCAGCCCGGTTGGCCGTCGCCCGCGCGACTGCCGTCCAGCGCCGCCACCAGCAGGCCCTCGCGGTCGGCGATCGGCAGCCAGACCGACATCGGCGCGGCCGAGCGTTGCCGACCCAGCACCTGCGCGGCGCTGCCGCCGTGTCCGTGCAGCAGCAACACCAGCGGGCGCCTGCCGGCCGGCTGCGATGCTGGCCGGGCCAGCAGGAAGGGCCGCGTGCCGTCGGGCGTGGCGGCCTGTTCCGCCGTGACGCTGGCCGCCACCACCGGCCCGGCGGCCAGCGCCGCCAGCAGCCAGGTGGCCATGATCGCGAGGCTCCGGCGCGGCGTCATGGCCTGCTGCCTCAGGCGGTCAAGCGCTGCAGCGCTTCGCGGTACTTGGCCGCGGTCTGCGCGATGACGTCGGCCGGCAGTTGCGGCGCCGGCGCGGTCTTGTTCCAGGGTTCGCCGTTCAGCGTGGCGGTTTCCAGCCAGTCGCGCAGGAACTGCTTGTCGAAGCTGGGCGGGTTGCGGCCCTCGGCGTAGCCTTCGGCCGGCCAGTAGCGCGACGAATCGGGCGTGAGCACCTCGTCCATCAGCACCAGCTCGCCCTGCGGGTCCAGGCCGAACTCGAACTTGGTGTCGGCGATGATGATGCCCCTGGTCGCGGCGATCTCGGCGGCGCGGCTGTACAGCGCGATGGACACGTCGCGGATGCGGCCGGCCAGCTCGGCGCCGATCATCTCGACCGTGCGCTCGAAGGTGATGTTCTCGTCGTGCTCGCCCACCGCCGCCTTGGCCGCCGGCGTGTAGATGGGCTGCGGCAGCTTGCTGGCGTTCTTCAGGCCGGCCGGCAGCGCCACGCCGCAGACCGACTGGCTCTCCTGGTACTCCTTCCAGCCGCTGCCGGCCAGGTAGCCGCGCACCACCGCCTCGACCGGGATGGGCCTGAGCCGTTGCACGAGCATGGAGCGGCCGCGCACCTGCGCCGCTTCGGCCGCCGGCACCGCGCTCTCGGGCGCGTCGCCGGTCAGGTGGTTGCGGCAGATGCCGCCCAGCCTGTCGAACCACCACAGCGCCATCTGCGTCAGCAGCTCGCCCTTGCCGGGAATGGGCTCGCCCATGATGACGTCGAACGCGCTGATGCGGTCGCTCGCGACCATGAGGATGCGGTCGTCGCCCACCGCGTAGTTGTCGCGCACCTTGCCGCGCGCCAGGAGCGGCAAGGACGTGAGGGTGGAGGTGTGCAGCGGGTCGCTCATGCGCTCAGGGTGTTGCGTGTGAAACAGCCCGCGATTTTCTCATGGCGGACCCGCCCGCCGCCGCTCAGGCCAGGCGCAGGTCGCCCAGCGTGTCGGCCACGGCGGCGTACAGGTCGCGGGTGGCGGCCAGCGCGCCTTCGTGCACCTGTTGCGCCGTCAGCACCTTACCGCCCGCCGTCTGCAGCGGCCGCGTGGCGGTGGCGCTGGCGACCACGGTGGGCGCATAGCCCAGGTTGAAGCCGCCGTGGGCGGTGGAATTGATGCACATGTGCGTCATGAAACCGGCCAGCACGATGTTCTTGATGCCCAGCGCCTTCAGTTGCTCGTCCAGATCGGTCTGCACGAAGGAATTGGGGAAGTTCTTGACGATGACCTTCTCGCCGGCGATCGGCGCGACCTCCTTGGCGATGGCGCCGATCTCGGCGCGCACGTCGTAGGGCGAGCCGGGGCCGGCGTCGTGCTGGATGTGGAACACCGGCACCTTGTTGTCGCGCGCGATGTCGAGCAGCTTCCTGGCCTCGACGATGGCCTCTTCCACGCCGGTCAATTGCATCACGCCGTGGCGGTAGGTGTTCTGCAGGTCGATCATGATGAGCGCGGCGTCGCCGAGCTTGCCGGGCTGCTGGCCGAGGCCGACGAGTTCGCGCAGCGTGGTCGAGGGGGTGGTCATGGGTTGTGCTCCTGTGTGTGTCGTTGGCAAAAGTGCCCCAAGCGCGGGCCATTCTGCCAGCGGGCCGCGTTTCGCGCATCGAATCGCCCGCTTCGCTGTGTGCCCCCGCGCCGGACAGGATTCGGCGAGCGTGGGACACTGGCCCGCCAGCCCCGCAGGAGCAACCATGAGCCAGGCCGCCGCCGCACCCTCCCCCACGATCCGCGTCGGTGTCGGCGGCTGGACCTTCGAGCCGTGGCGCGACAACTTCTACCCCCGGGGCCTGCCGCACGCGCAGGAGCTGCACCACGCCAGCCGCCAGCTCACCGCGATCGAGATCAACGGCACCTACTACAGCACCCAGAAGCCCGCCACCTTCGCCAAATGGCGCGACGAGACGCCCGAGGGCTTCGTCTTCTCACTGAAGGCCAACCGCTTCACCACCAACCGCCGGGTGCTGGCGGAGGCCGGCGATTCGGTCGAGCACTTCGTGAACAGCGGCATTGCCGAACTGGGCCACAAGCTCGGCCCCATCGTCTGGCAGTTCGCACCGAACAAGCGCTTTGACCCCGACGATTTCGAAGCCTTCCTGCGGCTGCTGCCCACCCACGCCAGCGGCATACCGCTGCGCCACGCGATGGACGTGCGGCACGACAGCTTTCGCACCGGCCAGTACCTCGCGCTGGCGCGGCGCCACCGCGTGGCCACCGTGTTCACCGACTCCGACGACTACCCGCCGATCGCGGACGTCACCGGCGACTTCGTCTACCTGCGCATGATGCGCACCCAGTCTTCGCTGCCCGAGGGCTGCCCGCCCGCCACCTTCGACGCGCTGGCCGGCTGCGCGCGCGCCTGGCAGGCGGGCCATGAACCGGCCGGCCTGCCGCGCGTGCAGCCGCCGCTGGCGCAGACCCATGCGCGCGACGTCTTCATGTTCTTCATCAGCGGCGCCAAGGAAAAGGCGCCGGCCGCCGCGATGGCGCTGATCGCGCGGCTCGGCACACCACAGGAGGATTGAAACGATGCGGCGGATGGCGATTCTGACCAGCGGCGGCGACGCACCCGGCATGAACGCGGCGGTGCGCGCCGCCACCCGCGCCGCGCTGGCGCAGGGCTGGGAGGTGTTCGGCGTGCGCAACGGCTACGCCGGCCTGATCGCCGACACGCTGATGCCGCTGACCGCGCGCGAGGTGGGCGGCATCATCCAGCAGGGTGGCACCGTGCTGGGCAGTGCGCGCAGCGCCGAATTCCGCAGCGAGGCCGGCCGCGCCAAGGCGCTGCGCAACCTGGCGCAGCACGGCATCGACGCGCTGGTCGTCATCGGCGGCAACGGCTCGCAGACCGGCACCCACGCGCTGGCGCAGATGGGCTTTCCGGTGGTGGGCGTGGCCTCGACCATCGACAACGACATCGTCGGTACCGACACCACCATCGGCGTGGACACCGCGGTCAACGTCACGCTGGAGGCGATCGACCGGCTGCGCACCACCGGCTCGTCGCACCAGCGCGCGTTCCTGGTGGAGACCATGGGCCGCGACTGCGGCTACATCGCGCTGATGGCCGGCATTGCCGGCGGCGCCGAGGTCATCGCCATTCCCGAATTCGAGGTGGCGCCGCACGAGGTCGCCGAACGCCTGCAGGCCGCCTACCAGCGCGGCAAGACCCACGCGCTGGTCGTCGTGGCCGAAGGCGCCAGACACGATGCGCGGGCCATGATGAGGCACTTCGAGGAGCACCGCGACGCGATCGGGTTCGAGCTGCGCGTCACCACGCTGGGCCATGTGGTGCGCGGCGGCATCCCCACCGCCTGCGACCGCGTGCTGGCCACCCGGCTCGGCGCCGCCGCGGTAGACCACCTCGCCCGCGGCGACCACGGCCTGCTCGTCGGCACACGCGGCAACGGCCTCGTCGCCACCCCGCTCGCCGACGTGGCCGACAAGACGAAACCGATCGATCTGCGGCTGCTGGAGATGGCGCGGGTGCTGGCGCAGTGAACGCGGTCTATTGCGCCGGTGCCTGCCGCGCCGGCAGCCTTTTCGCCAGCTCGCGCCCGGCGGCAGCCCCGGCATCGGGGAAGGCCACTGCCTGAAACTGCTGACCCGCTTCGGCCTGGCCCCAACGGCCAGCGGCGTGCCCTTATTGGGCGGCGGGCACCTCGGCCGGCGCGTCAGCCGGGGTGGCTGCGGGCAGGGGTGCCGGCTCGGCTGCGGCGGGGGCTTGCGGGGCCGGTGCGGCCGCTTCGGGAGCCGGCGCAGGCATCTCGGGGGCCGGTGGTGGGGGCGCTGCCGCGGGAACGGCAGCGGGCCCCGCGGCGGCGACCACCGTGGCGGTGCCGAGGATCACCACCGTTTCGCGCAGCGCACGGTTGACCGCCGTTTCGTCCGCGCCGGACGGGCTAACGACAGCGCGGAAGGACCGGGTGCCGTCGGTAATGAAGTGCAGGTGCTGCACCACCGGCTCGGCGCCCTCGGCCGCCGGGTAGCGCACCTCGATGACGCCGCCCTTGAGCTGGCGCGGCGTGGTGTAGCTGCCGATCGGCCGCACCTCGAAGCGCTTGCCTTCGGCGCGCATGGCGCCCAGCAGGCCGTTGAAATACTTGTTGGGGTCGGTCCACTGCGCGCCGAGCGGCTCGATCGCCATCACGTAGCCGGGGCCGCCGTCGAAACGGCCCACCAGCACCGGCCGCGCGGGGTCGACCGCGGGCACCACCTGGTAGCTCACGTCGATGGCCGGCGGCGGGTCGACGATGAGGCCGTCGGGCGTGGTGATCGGCTCGGCCAGCGCCGCACCGCCGAGGCACGATGCCGCGACCAGCCAGCCCAGAACGGTGGTGCGAAGCGGCATCGGCGGCGTCAGTTGACGACCTGCTCCAGCTCGCCCTTGGCGTAGCGGGCGGCCACGACCTGCAGGCTGTCGCCCTTGATCTTGCCGGCCTGGCCTTCGCAGCCGAACTCGATGTAGCGCTGCTTGCAGATCGCCTTGGCGGCTTCGCGGGCCGGCTTCAGCCATTCGCGGGCGTCGAACTTGTCGGGGTTCTCGGCCATGAACTTGCGCACCGCGCCGGTCATTGCGAGGCGGATGTCGGTGTCGATGTTGATCTTGCGCACGCCGAACTTGATGGCTTCCTGGATTTCCTCGACCGGCACGCCGAAGGTCTGCTTCATCTTGCCGCCGTACTGGTTGATGATGGCCAGCAGGTCTTGCGGCACGCTGGAGGAGCCGTGCATCACCAGGTGGGTGTTGGGAATGCGCTTGTTGATTTCCTTGACGCGGCTGATCGCGAGGATGTCGCCGGTGGGCTTGCGGCTGAACTTGTAGGCGCCGTGGCTGGTGCCGATGGCAATGGCCAGCGCGTCGAGCTGCGTGGCCTTCACGAAGGTGGCGGCTTCCTCGGGGTCGGTCAGCATCTGGCTGTGGTCCAGCTTGCCTTCGGCGCCGATGCCGTCTTCCTCGCCGGCGTCACCGGTTTCCAGGTTGCCCAGGCAGCCCAGCTCGCCCTCGACCGTCACGCCGACCTTGTGCGCCAGCTCGACGACCTTGCGCGTGACGTTGAGGTTGTAGTCGAAGTCGGCCGGCGTCTTGCCGTCTTCCTTCAGCGAGCCGTCCATCATGACCGAGCTGAAGCCGAGGTCGATCGCGCCCTGGCAGATGGCCGGGCTCTGGCCGTGGTCCTGGTGCATCACCAGCGGGATGTTGGGGTAGGCCTCGACGGCCGCCTGGATCAAATGCTTGATGAAGGACTCGCCGGCGTACTTGCGGGCGCCGGCGCTGGCCTGCAGGATCACCGGCGCGCCGGTTTCCTTGGCCGCTTCCATGACGGCCTGCACCTGTTCGAGGTTGTTGACGTTGAAAGCCGGAATGCCGTAGCCGTTGACAGCGGCGTGGTCCAGCAGCTCGCGCATCGAAACGAGGGGCATGGCGGGGATCCTGAAAGGTGGAGAAAGCGGCGCCCGTGGCGGGGGCCCGGGCGGGGCGGAAACCCTTGATTTTAGCGGGCCGCGGCGCGCCGCCATCCGCGCCGGCCCCGGGGCTATTTCCGCGTGACCGGCCGCACCGGCGGGTTGACGAAATCGGCCACGTCGGCGGCCACCGGGCCGAGGAAGTTGAGCGGCGTGGCGAGCGCGGCCACCAGCGTGACGTGGCTCAGGCTGTCGATCAGCTTCACCGTGGTGTTGACGCCGGCGGCCTGCAGCTTCTGGCCCAGCGCGATGGTGTTGCGCGGCGGGTTGACCTTGTCGTCGTTCTTCGCGGCCAGCAGCAGCGTGCGCGGGGACTGCGGGCCGACGTGGTTGATCGGCTGGGTGTCCGGTTTCGTGTTGGGCCAGTCGAACGCCACCTGCACGTCGGGGTCGCCGATGGGCAGGAACTCGTAGGGGCCGGCCAGGCCGATCCAGCCGGCGAGCTGGCGCGGGTCGTGGCCGGTGGCCTTCAGCCAGCGGGCGTCGAGCGCCACCATGGCGGCGTTGTAGCCACCGGCGCTGTGGCCCATGACGTAGACGCGGGCCGGGTCGGCGCCCAGTTCGGCGGCATGCTCCAGCGCCCATGCGGTGGCGGCGGCGCTGTCCTGCACGAAGGCGGGGTAGCGGTGGCCGGGGCTGAGCCGGTAGTCGGGCACCACGGCGACGATGCCGCGCGAAGCCAGCGCCTCGCCGACGAAGCGGTATTCGGCGCGCTCGCCGCTGGTCCAGCTGCCGCCGTAGAAGAACACCACCAGCGGGGCGGCGCCGCCGCCCCGCACGTTGGCGGGCAGGGGCTTGTAGACGTCGAGCTGCTGGCGCGGTTCGGGGCCGTAGGCCACCGTGGCGACCGGGGTGACGTAGGTGTCGCGCGGCACCACGCGGTCGAGCGCTGTGGTGGACGAGCAGCCCGACAGCAGCGCCAGCAGGGCGCCGCCCCAGGCGCCGATGCGCAGCGGCCGGCGGGTGATGGGCAGGGGGTTCATGCCTTCAGCATACGGCCTGCGGGCGGCAATGGATGCAAGCCCCCTCAGCGGGCCCGGCAGATCTTCAGCATGTTGGTGCCGCCGGGCGCGCCCATGGGCTCGCCGCAGGTGATGGCATACACGTCGCCGCTCTGCACGATGTCGCGCTTCTTGAGGTGCTCCTCGGCCTCGGCCAGCGCGGTGTCGCGGTCCACGCTGGTGTCCATCAGCAGCGGGCGCACGTTGCGGTACAGCGCCATCTTGCGCTGCGTGGCCACGCGTGGCGTGAGCGCGTAGATGGGCACGTGGATGCGGTGGCGGCTCATCCACAGCGGGGTGGAGCCGCTGTCGGTCATGGCCACGATGGCCTTGGCGCCCAGGTGGTGCGCGGTGAACAGCGCGCCCATGGCGATGGACTGGTCGATGGTGCGGAACACGCGGCCGGTGAAGTCGGCGTCGAGTTCCACGTCTTCCGCGTCTTCGGCGGCGATGCAGATCTTCGCCATTTCCTGCACGGTTTCCAGCGGGTAGCGGCCCGACGCGGTTTCGGCGCTCAGCATCACCGCGTCGGTGCCGTCGAGCACGGCGTTGGCGACGTCGCTGACCTCGGCGCGGGTGGGCACCGGGTTGGTGATCATGCTTTCCATCATCTGCGTGGCGGTGATGACGACCTTGTCCAGCTCGCGGGCCAGCTTGATCATGCGCTTCTGCAGCGCCGGCACCACCGCGTTGCCCACCTCCACCGCGAGGTCGCCGCGCGCCACCATGATGCCGTCGCTGGCCTTCAGAATGTCTTCCAGCGCGGGGATGGCCTCGGCGCGCTCGATCTTGGCGATGAGGTGCGGCTTGTGGTTGTACTCAGCCGCCGCCGCGTTGCAGAGCTGGCGCGCCATTTCCATGTCGCTCGCGCTCTTGGGAAAGCTCACGGCCACGTAGTCGGCCTGGAAGCTCATCGCGGTGCGGATGTCTTCCATGTCCTTGGGCGTCAGCGCCGGCGCCGACAGGCCGCCGCCCTGCCGGTTGATGCCCTTGTTGTTGGACAGCTCGCCGCCGATCTTCACCGTGGTGTGCACCGCGTCGCCCTGCACGAAGTCGACCGTCAGCACGATCAGGCCGTCGTTCAGCAGCAGCAGGTCGCCGCTCACCACGTCGCGCGGCAGCTCCTTGTAGTCCAGGCCCACACCGCCCAGGTCGCCCGGCGTGGCGCGGGAGGCGTCGAGCACGAATTTCTCGCCGCCCTTCAGCTCCACCTTGCCGTCGGCGAACTTGCCGACGCGGATCTTCGGGCCCTGCAGGTCGGCCATGATGGCGACCTCGCGGCCGGCTTTCTGCGCGACCTCGCGCACCAGCTTCGCGCGGTCGATGTGGTCCTGCGCCTTGCCGTGGCTGAAGTTCAGCCGCACGACGTTGACGCCGGCGCGGATCATGTCTTCGAGCAGATCGGGCGCGCTGGACGCGGGGCCCAGCGTGGCAACGATCTTGGTGGCGCGGCGCAGCTTGGCCGGCGGGGTCTTGGATTCACTCATGGGCATGCGTCCAGCGTACAGCAGCCGTCAAGCCGCGGCGCGCTTGTCGAGAATCTCGAAGGCCGGCAGCGTCTTGCCTTCCAGCACTTCGAGGAAGGCGCCGCCGCCGGTGGAGATGTAGCCGATGTCCTTCTCGATGCCGTATTTGGCGATGGCGGCCAGCGTGTCGCCGCCGCCGGCGATGCTGAAGGCCGGCGAATGCGCGATGGCCGCCGCCAGCGTGCGGGTGCCGCCGGCGAACTGGTCGTACTCGAACACGCCCATGGGGCCGTTCCACACCACCGTGCCGGCGTGGGCAATGATGCCGGCCAGTTGCGCGGCGGTCTTGGGGCCGATGTCGAGGATCAGGTCGTCGGCCTGCACCTCGGTGGCGGGCACCTTGTTGGCGCGGGCCATGGCGGCAAATTCGTTGGCCACCACCACGTCGACCGGGATCGGCACGTCGGCGCCGCGCTCGCGCATCATGGCGATGATGGCCTTGGCCTCGTCCACCAGGTCGGGCTCGGCCAGGCTCTTGCCAATGGGAAAGCCCTCGGCCAGCAGGAAGGTGTTGGCAATGCCGCCGCCCACGATGAGCTGGTCCACGTTGGCGGCCAGGCTTTTCAGGATGGTGAGCTTGGTGCTGACCTTGGAGCCCGCCACGATGGCCACCAGCGGGCGCGCCGGGCTGGTGAGCGCCTTGCCGATGGCGTCCATCTCGGCAGCCAGCAGCGGGCCGGCGCTGGCGATGGGCGCGAACTGCGCGATGCCGTAGGTGCTGGCCTCCGCGCGGTGCGCGGTGCCGAAGGCGTCGTGCACGAAGATGTCGCACAGCGCGGCCATCTTGCGGGCCAGTTCCTCGTTGTTCTTCTTCTCGCCCTTGTTCAGGCGGCAGTTCTCCAGCAGCACCACCTCGCCGGGCTCCACGCTCACGCCGTCCACCCACTTGGCCACCAGCGGCACCGGCCGGCCCAGCAGCTCGCCCAGGCGCGCGGCCACGGGCGCCAGCGAATCCTCGGGCTTGAACTCGCCCTCCGTGGGGCGGCCCAGGTGCGAGGTGACCATGACGGCGGCGCCCGCCTCCAGCGCCATGCGGATGCACGGGATGGACGCGCGGATGCGGGTGTCTTCGGTGATGTGGCCGGCCTCGTCTTGCGGCACGTTGAGGTCGGCGCGGATGAACACACGCTTGCCGCGCGCCTGACCGTTGGCGCAGAGGTCTGAGAAACGGATGAATTGCATGGAATTCGGCGCGCCGCGAGCGGGTGCGCGAGATGGGTTGGCTGAAGCGGCAATTGTAAATCGCGCCCTCCGCCCCGGCCCGTGGCGGGCCGCGTGCGCGGGCGGCTACCAGCCCAGCCCGATGTGCAGCGGCAGGTACACCGCCATGCCGGCCACGATGGTGCCCAGCACCGCCTGCCCTCGGCCCTTGCGCCAGACGAAGAAGGCCACCCCGGCGGCGGCGCCGAAGATGCGGGCGTCTTGCCAGGTGGTGACGAATGCGCCGTTGGCCACCAGGACTTCCGGCGCGATCACCGCCGCCAGCGCGGCGATGGGCGCGTACTGCAGGCCGCGCTGCGCCCATTCCGGCAGCGTCCAGGGGCGGTTGCTGATGAAGAAGAAGGCGCGGCTCAGCACCGTGACCACGGTCAGGCCGACGATGACGCCGAGGGTCCAGAGATCGGTGACGTCGACAGGCGTGTTCACGCGTGCCCTTCCCGGTCAGCCGGCTTTTCCAGCACCAGGCACAGCGCCACCGCCGCCGCGATGGCGACGACGATGTTCAGCTTGAACGGCAGCGCGAAGGCCGCCACGGCCGCCGCGCCGGCCACACCGGCCGAGATGGCGCGCAGCCGGCTGCTGGCCAGCGAGCAGGCGATGCCCAGCAGCGACAGGATGCCGGCGAAGCCCAGGCCCCAGGCCATCGGCACCGCGTGCGCCAGCAGAATGCCGAGGATGGAGGCCGACTGCCAGCTCACCCAGTTCAGCACGCCGCCGCCGGCCAGGTAGGCCTGCTGCGCGGCGCGCTCGGCCGCGTCGTCGCTGGGCTGCGGGTAGCGGCGGGTGAACAGCACGTAGCTCAGGTCGGTGGTGAGGTAGCCGGCGAACAGCCGCGTGGCCAGCGGCAGGTGCATCATGTAGGCGCGCAGGTGGGCGCTGAACACGACGAAGCGCAGGTTCACGCAGAAGCCGGTGGCCAGGATCACCAGCATCGGCGCGCCGGCGGCAATGAGCGGCATGGCCGCGAGCTGCGAGCTGCCGGCAAAGACGAGCAGCGTCATGGCCAGCGCCTCGACCAGGCTGAGGCCCGACTTCACCATGGCCACGCCGGTCATCAGCCCCCAGGCCGCCATGCCGGGCGCGACCGACATCATGTCGCGCACGCCGGCCCTGAACTCGGGGTGGGCCCAGGTGGCGCGGCGCAACGGCATGGCTCAGGCCGCGGTGCCGCCCAGCGTCTGGCCAACGGCCAGCGGAAAACCGCGCAGGAAGTCGGCCACCGGCAGGCGCTTGCCGCCGGCCCGCTGCAGCTCGGTGAGCCGCAGCACGCCCTGGCCGCACTGAACGGCCACGAAATCAGGATTTACAGACAAAATACGACCACAGTCAGCGCCAATGCTGGTATTGTTGCTCTCAATTTCGCAGCGCCAGATTTTCACGACCTCGCCGCCCACCGGGGTCGCGGCGCCGGGAAAGGGATCGAAGGCGCGCACGCGGCGGGCAATCGCGTCGGCCGGCAGGCGCCAGTCGATCGCGGCCTCGGCCTTCTCGATCTTGTGCGCGTAGGTGATGCCGGCCTCGGGCTGCTTCACCGGCCGGAAGCCGCCGCAGGCCGCGATTTCCAGCGCCTCCACGGCCAGCCGGCCGCCCAGCGTGGCGAGCTTGTCGTGCAGCGTGGCGGTGGTGTCGGTGGGCGCGATCGGCAGGCGCTCTTCGAGCAGCATGTCGCCGGTGTCGAGCCCGGCGTCCATCTGCATGATGGTGATGCCGGTCTCGGCGTCGCCCGCCTCGATCGCGCGGTGGATGGGCGCGGCGCCGCGCCAGCGCGGCAGCAGCGAAGCGTGGATGTTCAAACAGCCCAGGCGCGGCAGATCCAGCACCCACTGCGGCAGGATGAGGCCGTAGGCCGCCACCACCATCACATCGGGCCGGGCCTCTTCCAGCGCGGCTTTCGCGGCCGCCGCGTCTTCGGGGTATTTGCCGTCCAGCCGCAGGCTGCGCGGCTGCGCCACCGGGATGTGCCGGGACTGCGCGAACTGCTTGACCGGCGAGGCCTGCAGCTTCATGCCGCGGCCGGCGGGGCGGTCGGGCTGGGTGAGCGCCAGCGGAACGGTGAACCCGGCGGCGTGCAGGCGTTCGAAGGCGGCGCGGGCAAACTCCGGCGTGCCCGCGAACACCACCCTCAACGCCGCTCCTCGCGCTGCGCCTTGGCTATCTTGGTCTTGATGCGGGTGCGCTTGAGCGGCGACAGGTATTCGACGAACACCTTGCCCATCAAATGGTCCATCTCGTGCTGGATGCAGATGGCGAGCATGCCGTCGGCCTCGATCTCGCGGGACTGGCCGTGCTGGTCGGTGGCGCGCACGCGCACCGAGGTGGAACGCTCCACGCCGTCGTAGATGCCGGGCACCGACAGGCAGCCCTCTTCGCCCACCTGCGTTTCCGGGCTGGCCCAGACCAGCTCGGGGTTGATGAGCACCAGCGGCTGGTCGCGCTCCTCGCTGGTGTCGATGACGACCACGCGCTCATGCACGTCGATCTGCGTGGCCGCCAGGCCGATGCCGTTGGCGTCGTACATGGTCTCCAGCATGTCGGCCACCAGCGCCTGGATGCGCGCGTCCACCTTGGCCACGGGTTGAGCGACCTTGAGCAGGCGGGGATCGGGGTAACAGAGGATGGGGAGCTTGGCCATGGCGCACGGAGAAAACGGGTGTCGCTATTTTCGCTACTTTGGGGCGGCCTCGCGGATTGCAAACGCGACAGGCGTTGCCCAATCAGGGCCTTGGCAGCAGAATCCCGGGTGTTTTGCGGCCACTGTCCGGCCGCCGAGGCACCGCTTGACAACGACAACAACCCCCCTGAACCCGAAGCGGGCCGCCCGCCTGGCCGCCGTGGCGCTGCTGGCCGCCGCCGGCAGCGCCGCCGCCCTGGCCCAGAAGTACCCCATCACCCCCGGCCAGCGCGCCACCGCACAGCAGGTGGCCGAGGCCGGCGTGCCGCTGTCGGAGCTGGCGCCGAACGCGCCCGACCACTACGTGGTGAAGAAGGGCGACACGCTGTGGGCCATTTCCGGGCTGTTCCTGAAAAGCCCGTGGCGCTGGCCCGAGCTGTGGGGCATGAACCTGCAGGACATCCGCAACCCCCACCTCATCTACCCCGGCCAGGAGCTGTACCTGGAGCGCTCGGGCGACCGCGCGCGGCTGCGCTTCGGGCGCGGCGAGGGCGTGATGCAACAGGCGGCGCCGGAGCCCCCGCCGCCGGTGGAGCGGCTCTCGCCGCATGTGCGCGCCACGCCGCTGGACGAGCGCGGCATTCCCCCGCTGCCGCCCAACCTGATCGAACCCTTCCTGGCCGACGCGCTCATCGTGGACCAGGCCACGATAGACGCCGCGCCGCGCATCGTGGCCGCGCAGGAAGGCCGCGTGATGCTGGGCCGCGGCGACCGCGCCTACGTGCGCGGCATGAACACCGGCGGCGAGTATTTCCGCATCTTCCGCGAAGCCCGGCCCATCACAGACCCGGGCACCGGCGCGGTGCTGGGCCACGAGGCGCAGCTCGTGGGCCGCGCCCAGCTCGTGCGACCGGAAGCCACCCGCCAGCGCAAGCAGGACAACGGCGAGACGGTGACCGACATCGAGCCCGGCACCATCGACCTGCTCGACGTGAAGGAAGAAATCCGCGCCGGCGACCGCCTGCTGCCCGAGCCGCCCCGCGAGTTTCCGCGCTACGTGCCGCATGCGCCGGAGAGCCCGGTCGACGGGCAGATCGCCGCCATCCACGGCAGCGCGGTGCGCTTCGCGGCGCAGGGCCAGGTGGTGCTGCTCAACCGCGGCAGCCGCGACGGGCTGGAGCGCGGCCATGTGCTGGCCATCCTGAAAACCGGCGAGCGGCTGGTGGACAAGACCGACCCGCGCAAGGCCACCATCAAGCTGCCCGACGAGCGCAACGGCCTGCTGATGGTGTTCCGCGCGTTCGACCGCGTCTCCTACGCCCTGCTGCTGCAGATCACCGACGGCGTGAAGGTGGGTGACCGCGTCGTCAACCCGCGCTGAAGCGTGCCGCCGCCCGATGAACTCGCCGCCTGGCTGCGGCTGCTGCTGACGCCCGGTGCCGGGCCCGAGGCGGCGCGCCGCCTGCTGGCCGCTTTCGGCTCGCCGCAGGCCGTGTTCGACCAGGGCAGCGCCGCGCTGCGGCAGGTGGTGCCCGCCGCCCTGGCCGCCGCGCTCAAGACCGCGCCGCCGCAGCTCGAGGGGCAGCTCGCCGCCACCACCGCCTGGCAGGCGGGCGGCGCTAACCGCGAGGTGCTGGCGCTGGGCGACCCCGGCTACCCGGCGGCGCTGCTCGCCATCGAAGACCCGCCGCTGCTGCTGTACACCATGGGCACGCTGAAGCTCGACGCGCCGGCGCCGGCACTCGCCATGGTGGGCAGCCGCAACCCCACGCCACAGGGCGCGTCCAACGCCAGGGCCTTCGCCCGGTCGTTCAGCGAACGCGGCATCACCGTGGTTTCCGGGCTGGCGCTGGGCATCGACGCCGCCGCCCACGAAGGCGCGCTGGCCGGCCCCGGCAGCACCGTGGCCGTGGTGGGCACAGGGCTGGACCGGGTGTACCCCAAGCAGCACCTGGAGCTGGCCCACCGCATCGCCGAACGCGGGCTGATCGTGAGCGAATTCGCCATCGGCACGCCGGCCATGGCCCACCACTTCCCGCGCCGCAACCGGCTCATTGCCGCGCTGGGCGACGGCACGCTGGTGGTGGAGGCGGCGCTGCAGTCCGGCTCGCTGATCACCGCCCGGCTCGCCACCGAACAAGGCAAGGACGTGTTCGCCGTGCCCGGCTCCATCCACTCCGCGCAGTCGCGCGGCTGCCACGCCCTCATTCGCCAGGGCGCCAAACTCGTTGAATCGGCGCAGGACGTGCTGGAGGAGCTGCGCTGGAACGATTCAAAATCAATAGCAAACAATCCAGATTCGGCGCTGACTTCCGGCCAAAACGACTCTGAAAATGCGCTGCTCGAGGCGCTGGGCCACGACCCGGTGGGGCTGGACGCGTTGCAGGCCCGCACCGGCCTCCCGACAGACGCGCTGCTGGCCCGGCTGCTGGAGCTGGAACTGGCCGGCCAGGTCGGCCGGCTGCCCGGCGGCCTGTTCCAGCGCACCGTGTCGGTGTGATGTAAAAGTCTGCACGCTGTGTACTTTGGTCCACAGTACCGGGCACTTTCACCGGAACCCTGAGGTATATTGGCCTCATGTTCGAGGTGCTTGTCTTCGTTTTCGAGAACTACTGGCGCGGCGACGCCTGCCCCGAACTCCCCACGCTGGGCCGCAAGCTCAGCGCCGTCGGCTTCGAAGCCGCCGAGATCGAGGAAGCGCTGCACTGGCTCGACGGCCTGAATTTCGCCGCCGACGCCGCGCAGGCCACGCAAGACCTGCTGCCCCAGTCCGCCAACAGCCTGCGCGTGTATTCCACGCAGGAGCAGGAACACCTTGGCGCGAGCTGCCTCGGCTTCATCTGCTTCCTGGAAAGCGCCGGCGTGCTGCCCCCCGCCATGCGCGAAATCGTGGTCGACCGCGCCATGGCCGCCCCCGGCCACCCTGTAGCGGTCGACGACCTGAAGATCATCGTCATGATGGTCTACTGGCGCTTCGGCAAAGAGCCCGACTCGCTGATCCTGGATGAATTGACCGACGACAAGTCGGCGCGCGTCGCGCACTGAGCGGCGCATTCAGCAGCGGCGCCGGGCGCCCGCATCTGTCCGGCTCGCTCGACAAAAAAAACGGGCCTCGCGGCCCGTTTCTCGTGTGGCGTCAACCGTGGTTCACACCACCGCCCCCGCGTTCTCGTCCTGCGGGCCGCCGTCTTTCTTGCTGATCGGCTTCACCAGGTCTTCGCGCTTCAGGCCGAGCCACATGGTGATGGCGGCGGCGACGAAGACGGAGGAGTAGATGCCGAAGCAGATGCCGATGGTGAGCGCCATCGCGAAGTAGTGCAGCGTGGCGCCGCCGAACAGCAGCATCGACAGCACCATGATCTGCGTGGAGCCGTGGGTGATGATGGTGCGGCTGATGGTGGAGGTGATCGCGTTGTCGATGATCTGCTCGGTGTCCATCTTGCGGTAGCGCCGGAAGTTCTCTCGAATCCGGTCGAAGATCACGACCGACTCGTTGACCGAGTAACCCAGCACCGCGAGCACCGCCGCCAGCACGGAGAGCGAAAACTCCCACTGGAAGAACGCGAAGAAGCCGAGGATGATGACCACGTCGTGGAGGTTGGCGACGATGGCGGCCACGGAGAACTTCCACTCGAAGCGGAAGGCCAGGTAGATCATGATGCCGGCGACCACGAAGCCGAGCGCTTTCAGCCCGTCTTCGACCAGCTCCTTGCCGACCTGCGGGCCGACGAACTCGACGCGGCGCTGCACCACGCCGGGGTCGCCGGCTTTCAGCGCGTTCATGACGGCCTCGCTCTGCTGCGCCGAGGTCACGCCCTTCTGCGCGGGCAGGCGGATCATCACGTCGCGGGCGGTGCCGAAGGTCTGCACCTGCACGTCCTGGTAGCCGAGCTTGGCGACTTCGTCGCGCACCTTGCCGATGTCGGCGGCCTGGGTGTAGGCCACTTCCATCACGGTGCCGCCGGTGAACTCCACCGACAGATGCAGCCCGCGGGTGGTGAGGAAGAAGACGGCGGCGATGAAGGTCAGCAGCGAGACGATGTTCAGCACCAGCTTGTGGCGCATGAACGGGATGTCGCGGTGGATGCGGAAGAATTCCATGGTGTGTGCTCCTTCCGTTGATCAGTTGGCCTGCGCCGTCTTGGCCGGTGCGGTGGCGGTGCCGGGGCGCCAGACGGTGCCGATGGACACGCTCTTGAGCTTCTTCTGGCGGCCGTACCAGAAGTTCACGAGGCCGCGCGAGAAGAACACGGCCGAGAACATGCTGGTGAGAATGCCCAGGCAGTGCACCACGGCGAAGCCGCGCACCGGGCCAGAGCCGAAGGCCAGCAGCGCCACACCGGCGATCAGCGTGGTGATGTTGGAGTCGAGAATGGTGGCCCAGGCGCGCTCGTAGCCGGCGTTGATGGCCGCCTGCGGCGACACGCCCAGCCGCAGCTCCTCGCGCACCCGTTCGTTGATCAGCACGTTGGAGTCGATGGCCATGCCCAGCGCCAGCGCCATGGCCGCCATGCCGGGCAGCGTGAGGGTGGCCTGCAGCATGGAGAGCACCGCCACCAGCAGCATCAGGTTGACGGCCAGCGCGATGCCGGAGAACAGCCCGAACAGCATGTAGTACAGCGCCATGAAGGCGACGATGACGGCGAAGCCCCAGGCCACGCTGTGGAAGCCCTTGCTGATGTTGTCGGCGCCCAGGCTGGGGCCGATGGTGCGTTCCTCGATGATTTCCATCGGCGCGGCCAGCGAGCCGGCGCGCAGCAGCAGCGCGGTGTCGCTGGCTTCGGCGGTGGTCATGCGGCCGGAAATCTGCACGCGGCCGCCGCCGATTTCGCCGCGGATCACCGGCGCGGTCACGACCTCGCCCTTGCCCTTCTCGAACAGCAGGATGGCCATCCGCTTGTTGATGTTCTCGCGGGTCACGTCGCGGAACACGCGGGCGCCCTTGGCGTCGAGCGTCAGGTGGACCGCCGCCTCGTGGGTCTGGTTGTCGAAGCCGGCCTGCGCGTCGGTGAGGTTTTCGCCGGTCAGGATGACCTGCTTCTTCACCACCACGGCCTGGCCGTTGCGCTCCAGGTAGCGCTCGGTGCCGAAGGGCACGGCGCCGTTGTTCAGCTCGGCGGCGCGGGCGGCCGTGCTTTCGTCCACCAGCCGGATTTCCAGCGTGGCGGTGCGGCCCAGAATGTCTTTCGCCTTGGCGGTGTCCTGCACGCCGGGGAGCTGCACCACGATGCGGTCCAGGCCCTGCTGCTGGATCACCGGCTCGGCCACGCCGAGTTCGTTGATGCGGTTGTGCAGCGTGGTGATGTTCTGCTTGAGCGCCTGGTCCTGCACGCGGCGCGCGGCCTCGGGCTTGATGGTGGCGGTCAGCTTGAATTCGTCGCCCGACGGGCCGCCCGTGCCCTGCAGGTCGGCGAACTGGTCGGTGAGGATGTTCTGCGCCTGCTGCAGCGCGGCTTGGTCGCGGAACTTCAGCTCGATGGTCTGGCCTTCGCGGCTGATGCCGTTGTGGCGCACGTTCTTCTCGCGCAGCACGCTGCGGATGTCACCGGCCAGCGACTCGGCCTTCTTGGTGAGCGCGGCCTGCATGTCGACCTGCAGCATGAAGTGAACGCCGCCGCGCAGGTCCAGCCCCAGGTACATGGGCATGGCGTGCAGCGCGCTCAGCCACGACGGCGAGCGCGACAGCAGGTTCAACGCCACCACGTAGGCGGGGTCGGCCTTGTCGGGGTTGAGCGCCTTCTCGATCGCGTCGCGCGCGGCGAGCTGCTGGTCGGGCGTGTCGAAGCGGGCCTTCACCGAGTTGGCGTCGAGGGCCACGACCTCGGGCGTGACACCGGCGGCCTTCAGCGCCTCGGTCACGCGGGTTTCGGTGCCGCTGTCGATCTTGGTGGAGGTCTTGCCGGCCGAGACCTGCACGGCCGGCGACTCACCGAAGAAGTTGGGCAGCGTGTAGATCGCGCCGACCAGCAGCGCGAACGCGATGATCGCGTACTTCCAGGCCGGGTAGCGGTTCATGTCAGATCGTGCCCTTGGGCAGCACCTGCACCACGGCGCTGCGCTGCACCTGCACCTCGACGCCGCTGGCGATCTCGAGGCTCACGTTGCCGTCGGCGATCTTGGTGATCTTGCCGAGCAGGCCGCCGGCGGTGGCCACTTCGTCGCCCTTGGCCAGCGCCTCGATCATCGCGGCGTGTTCCTTCTGCTTCTTCATCTGCGGGCGGATCATGATGAAGTACAGCGCGGCGATCATGACCAGCGGCAGGGCGAGCTGGGCGATGTCGAAGCCGCCAGGCGCGGCGGCGGCCGGAGCGGTCTGGGCAATTGCGGACGTAATGAACACGGTAAGGCTCCAAAAAGACCAAAAAGACGACGGCCCACGGCATTCGCGGGCGAACCCCGAATTGTATGCGGCGCCACCCGGCCCCGCCGGGGCCTTGGCCGGACGCCGGACGGGGTTGAAGCAGGCACGCTCGCGCACCGGAATGCTCCTGATTCAATAGCAATAAAGCGCCATTCCGCGCTGACTTGCGGCCTTTTTTGTCACACAACCAGGCGGCAGCGCCGCCACGGGCGAGCGGCGGGGGCGACGGGCCGGCTCAGGCCGCCTGCGGCACCGGCCGGGCCGCAGGCTGGTGGAAGGCGGCGCGGCGGGCCTCCCATTCCGGGCGGGCGGCAGCCAGGCTGCGGGCCTTGATGTGGCCGAAACCCTTCACCGCTTCCGGCGCCCGGGCCAGCGCCACCGCGGCGGCGTGGTTACCGGCGGTGAGCCCGGCCAGGATGGCTTCCACGTCGCGGCGGTATTCGGCCACCAGCGCGCGTTCGGTGCGGCGCTCCTCGGTGCGGCCGAAGGGGTCGAACGCGGTGCCGCGCAGGGCCTTCATCTTGGCCAGCACGCGGAAGGCCGAGCGCACCCAGGGGCCGAACTTGCGCTTGACCGGCTCGCCCTTCTCGTTGGTTCTGGAGAACATCGGCGGGGCGAGGTGGTGGCGCAGCCTGACCTCGCCCTCGAACAGGGCGGCGATCTTGTCGGTGAAGGCGCGGTCGGTGTGCAGGCGGGCGACTTCGTACTCGTCCTTGTAGGCCATCAGCTTGAACAGGTTGCGGGCCACGGCGTCGGTCAGCGTGGTCTTGCCGAAAGCCAGTTCGGCCGCGCGCACGCGGTCGACCAGTTCGCAGTACTGGGCGGCGTAGGCGGCGTTCTGGTAGCCCACCAGAAACTCCACGCGCCGGTTGACCACCGTGTCCACGCTTTCCCGCGCCTTGAACTGCACCACCTGTGCGCCGGCCGGCGACACGATGCGGCGCATCGCGTCGGACTGCAGCGCGGCGCGGCGGCCCCAGGCGAACGCGGCCTTGTTGGCCTCGACCTGCACGCCGTTCAGCTCGATGGAGCGGTCCAGCGCGGCCAGCGTCAGCGGCACCCAGCCGCGCTGCCAGGCGTAGCCCAGCATCATCGGGTTGGCGTACAGCGCGTCGCCCATCAGCCGGGTGGCGGCGGCGTCGGCGTCGAACACGCCCACGGCGTCTTCACCCACCGCCTGCACCACGGCGGCGATGCAGTCGTCGGCCGGATTGACCCAGTTGCCGTTCTTCACGAAAGCCGCCGTCGGCGCGCCGTGGCTGTTGAGCGCCACATGGGTGCGCCCCTCGCGCAGGCGCAGCGCGGTGTCCTTGCTGGCGGCCACCACCGGGTCGCAGCCGATGACGAGGTCGGCCGAGGCCATGCCCACCCGGGTGGTGCGGATGTCGTCCTGCGTCGGCGCGATGAGCACGTGGCTCCAGGTGGCGCCGCCCTTCTGCGCCAGGCCGGCGGCGTCCTGCGTGACGATGCCCTTGCCTTCCAGGTGCGCGGCCATGCCGAGCAATTGGCCAACCGTGATCACGCCGGTGCCGCCGACACCGGCCACCACGATGCCCCAGGCGGCGTGCGCGTCCAGCAGCGGCAGCGTGGGTGCGGCCAGCGGGCCGCCGAAGGCGCCGTCGTCGAACGGCGACGGAACGGCGGCGTTCCTGCTCTTCCGGCGAAGCTGGCCGCCTTCCACGGTGACGAAGCTCGGGCAGAAGCCGTTGACGCAGCTCATGTCCTTGTTGCAGCTGCTCTGGTTGATGGTGCGCTTGCGGCCGAACTCGGTCTCCAGCGGCTCGACCGACAGGCAGTTGCTCTGCACGCCGCAGTCGCCGCAGCCTTCGCAGACCAGCTCGTTGATGACCACGCGCTCGGCCGGGTCGGCCAGCGTGCCGCGCTTGCGGCGGCGGCGCTTTTCGGTGGCGCAGGTCTGGTCGTAGATGATGGCGGTGCAGCCCTTGAGCTCACGGAATTCGCGCTGCACGGCGTCGAGCCGGTCGCGGTGGTGGACCGCAATGCCGTCGGGCAGCGTCAGGATGACGCCCGGCGTGGTCTCGTGTTTGGCGCCCTCGTATTTCTCCGGTTCGTCGGTGACGATGGCGATCTTCTTCACGCCTTCGGCGCGCAGGCTCTGCGCGATCTGCAGCACGCTGTGGCCCTCGGGCCGCTCGCCCACCTGCTGGCCGCCGGTCATCGCAACGGCGTCGTTGTAGAGGATCTTGTAGGTGATGTTGACGCCGGCCACGATGCTCTGGCGGATCGCCAGCAGGCCGGAGTGGTAGTAGGTGCCATCGCCGAGGTTGGCGAAGATGTGCGGGTCGGTGACGAAGTCCTGCTGGCCGACCCACGGCACGCCCTCGCCGCCCATCTGCGTGAAGCCGGTGGTGGCGCGGTCCATCCACAGCGTCATGAAGTGGCAGCCGATGCCGGCCATGGCGCGCGAGCCTTCCGGCACGCGGGTGCTGGTGTTGTGCGGGCAGCCCGAGCAGAACCACGGCTGGCGCTCGGCCTTCACCTCCAGCACCGCCATCGAGCGCTCGCGCGCGTCGAGCACCGCGAGTCGGGCGTCGATGCGGGCCTCGACGTCGGCCGGCAGGCCCAGCTTCTTCAGGCGCCGCGCCACCGCGCGGGCCACCAGTGCGGGCGACAAATCGGCGTTGGCGCGCAGCAGCGTGTGGGCCGTCGGGTTGGCCATGCTCCATTCGCCGCCGCTGAAGTCGCCGGGCACCTCGTCGAACTTGCCCAGCACGTTGGGCCGCACGTCGGGGCGCCAGTTGTACAGCTCTTCCTTGAGCTGGTACTCGATGACTTGGCGCTTCTCTTCCACCACCAGGATTTCGCGCAACCCGGTGGCGAACTCGCGGGTGCCCTGCGCCTCCAGCGGCCACACCACGCCCACCTTGTGCACGCGGATGCCGAGCCGGCGGCAGGTGGCGTCGTCCAGGCCCAGGTCGAGCAGCGCCTGGCGGGTGTCGTTGTAGGCCTTGCCGCTGGCGATGATGCCGAAGCGGTCGTTCGGCCCTTCGATGACGTTGTGGTTGAGCCGGTTGGCGCGGATGTAGGCCAGCGCGGCATACCACTTGTAGTCGAACAGCCGGGCCTCCTGCTCCAGCGCGGTGTCGGGCCAGCGGATGTGCACGCCGCCCGGCGGCATGCCGAAATCGGATGGCACGACGGTGTTGACGCGTTCGGGGTCGATGACGGCGGTGGCGCTGGACTCGACGATTTCCTGGATGGTCTTCATGCCGGCCCAGACGCCGGAGAAGCGGCTCATGGCGAACGCGTGCTGGCCGAGGTCCAGAATCTCCTGCACGCTGGCCGGGAAGAACACCGGGAAGCCGCAGGCCTTGAAGATGTGGTCGCTCTGGTGGGCGGCGGTGCTGCTCTTGGCAGTGTGGTCGTCGCCCGCCACCGCGATCACGCCGCCCAGCGGCGTGGTGCCGGCCATGTTGGCGTGCTTGAACACGTCGGCGCAGCGGTCCACGCCCGGGCCCTTGCCGTACCAGATGCCGAACACGCCGTCGAACCTGTTGGTGCCGGGCGGCGCGAAGCCCAGTTGCTGCGTGCCCCACAGCGCGGTAGCGGCCAGCTCTTCGTTCACGCCGGGCTGGAACACGATGTTCTGCGCCTTCAGGTGCCTGGCCGCCTTCACCAGCGCCTGGTCGTAACCCCCCAGCGGCGAGCCGCGGTAGCCGCTGATGAAGCCGGCGGTGTTGTGGCCGGCCAGCGCGTCGCGCTGGCGCTGCAGCATCGGCAGCCTGACCAGCGCCTGCACGCCGGACATGAAGGCACGGCCGCGGTCGAGGCTGTATTTGTCGTCCAGGGAAACGGCTTCGAGGGCCTTGCGGATGTGTTCGGGCAGCGGTGCGTTCATGACGGACCTCTCGGGCGGGGTCGGTGTGGGGCGTTGCGCAAAGTGTAGGCAAACAGCGCCGATAAATGTTTGCTTTTTTTGCCGTGTTTCCGCTATTCTGAGAAATAATATTTCTCCAAACAGTGAATTGTGGAAACACTCGACAAGTTCGACATCGCCATCCTGCAAGAACTGCAAACCGACGCGCGGCTCACCAACACCGAGCTGAGCGCGCGCGTGGGCCTGAGCGCCGCGCCCTGCTGGCGGCGCGTGCGGGCGCTGGAAGAGGCCGGCTACATCACCGGCTACCGGGCCGAGATCAACCGCCAGAAGATCGGGCTGGACGTGCTGGCCTTCGTGCGGCTGGACGCCGAGCGCAACACCGGCGACGTGACGCGCGAGCTGGAGGCCGCCATCCGCGCGCTGCCCGAGGTGGTGTCGTGCCACTACATCAGCGGCACCGGCACCTTCGAGCTCACGGTGGTCTGCCGCGACCTCAATGCCTTCAGCACCTTCTCGCGCGAGGTGCTGCTCAACCTGCCCAAGGTGAAAGACCTGCACACCAGCTTTTCGCTGGGCGAGGTGAAGGCCGGCGGCGCGCTGCCGCTGCAGCACCTGCTGCCCGGCGAGGCGCGCTGAAGCCGGCCGGGGCCTTCAGTCGGCGCCGAGCTGCCGCGCGTGGTGCGCGATGTGGTCGGCCATGAAGCTCTGGATGAAGTAGTAGCCGTGGTCGTAGCCCGCGTGCCGGCGCAGCGTGAGCGGCTGGCCGACGTGGGCGCAGGCGGCCTCGAACTGGTGCGGGTGCAGCTGCTCGGCCAGGAATTTGTCGTCCAGCCCCTGGTCGATCAGGATGCCGGCCGGAAACGGCGCGCGGCTGTCGGCCTTGCCGCCCTGGCTGGCCACCACGATGCCGGCCGGGTGCGGCGCCGCGCTCTGCGAGGCCATGAGCCGGCTGGCGTCGTGCGAGGCCCACAGCAGCGGGTCGTCGCCCAGGTAGGCGGTGAAGGCCTTGCGGCCCCAGGGGCAGTCCATCGGCGCGCAGATCGGCGCGAAGGCCGACACCGACCGGAACACGCCGGGGTGGCGCAACGCCAGCACCAGCGCGCCGTGGCCGCCCATCGAGTGGCCGAACAGGCCGATGCGGTCCGGGTCGATCGGCAGCTCCGCGCATTCCGGCCCGATCAGGCCGAGCAGGTCGCGCACGATGTAGCTTTCCATGCGGTAGTGCGCGGCCCAGGGCCGCTGCGTGGCGTCCAGGTAGAAGCCGGCGCCCACGCCGAGGTCCCAGCTGTCGGTCTCGCCCGGCACGTTGGCGCCGCGCGGCGAGGTGTCGGGCGCGATCAGCGCCAGCCCGGCCTCGGCCGCCAGCCGCTGCGCGCCAGCCTTGATGGCGAAGGTCTCCTCGGTGCAGGTCAGGCCGGCCAGGTAGACCAGCGCCGGCACCCGGCCGCCCGCCTCGGCAATTTTGTCGGCCGGCGGCAGGAAGACCGAGAAGCGCATCGGCAAGCCGACGTGGCCGGACTCGTGCCGGTAGAAACGCTGCACGCCGCCGTGGCAGGCGTGGGAAGACAGCAGCTCGATGAACACCGCGCGCCTCAGTAGAGCACCACGCCGCGGATGCTTTCGCCGCTCTTCATCAGGTCGAACCCCTTGTTGATGTCTTCCAGCGGCATGGTGTGGGTGATGAGGTCGTCGATGTTGATCTTGCCGTCCATGTACC
>CAMFIB010000009.1 GCA_945952465.1 uncultured Pseudomonadota bacterium | reverse complement strand
CGTCGACGGTGGCGCCGGCCTGGTCGCGCACGAAGAAGCCGCGCTGCGGCCGCGACTCCACCAGCCCCTGGGCCAGCAGCCGGTCGTAGGCGGCGACCACGGTGGACGGGCTGACCTGCTGCTGGCGCGCGCATTCGCGCACCGACGGCAGGCGGGCGCCCGGCGCCAGCAGCCGGTCGCGGATGCGGGCCGACAGCCGGCCGGCGAGCTGCTCGGCCAGCGTGGCGCCGGGGGAGGCGCGCACCGGGGTGTTCATGGTTTTGACCGATACAGCATGCGAATTGACCTTGAAATCTGTATTGCAACTGTATCGGCTGCGCCGCCTACAGTCGAGCCTCCCGAACACAACGACCTGCCGGAGACCCGCATGACCTGGACCCTGTCGCAACGCGCCGACGCGATGAACCCGTCGGTGATCCGCGAAATCCTGAAGCTCACCGAGCGGCCCGGCACCATCAGCTTCGCCGGCGGCCTGCCGTCGCCGCTGACCTTCCCGGTGCCGGCCTTCGCCGAGGCCTGCCAGAAGGTGCTGGCCGACGACGGCCCCGCCGCGCTGCAGTACGCGGCCAGCGAGGGTTTCGGCCCGCTGCGCGAGCTGCTGGCGGCGCGGCTGCCGTGGCCGGTGAAGCCGTCGCAGGTGCTCATCACCACCGGTTCGCAGCAGGGGCTGGACTTGATCGCCAAGGTGCTGATCGACACCGGCAGCCGGGTGCTGGTGGAAACGCCCACCTACCTCGGCGCGCTGCAGGCCTTCTCGCCGATGGGCCCCACGGTGCAGGCCGTGCCGGGCGACGACGCCGGCCCCGACGCCGACGCGCTGGCCGCCGCAGCCCCGGGCGCGCGCTTCGCCTACCTGCTGCCCAATTTCCAGAACCCGACCGGCCGCACGATGGACGCGGCACGCCGCCAAGCCGTCACCGAAGCGGCCGAGCGCACAGGCCTCGGCCTGGTGGAAGACAACCCCTATGGCGAGCTGTGGTTCGACACGCCGCCGCCCGCGCCGCTGGCCGCGCTGCGGCCCGAGGGCACGCTGTACCTGGGCTCGCTCTCCAAGGTGCTGGCGCCGGGGCTGCGGCTGGGTTTTGTGGTCGCGCCCGGCGCGCTCTACCCCAAGCTGCTGCAGGCGAAACAGGCGGCCGACCTGCACAGCCCCAGCCTGAACCAGCGCGTGGCCTTCGAGGTGATGCAGGGCGATTTCCTGGACCGCCATGTGCCGATGATCCGCGCCCGCTACAAGGCCCAGCGCGACGCGATGCTGGCCGCGCTGGCCCGCCACATGCCGGCCGGTGGCGACAACGGCGCCGAATGGAACCGGCCCGACGGCGGCATGTTCCTGTGGCTGCGGCTGCCGCGCGGGCTGGACGCCACGGCGTTGCTGCCGGCCGCGGTGGCGCGCGGCGTGGCCTACGTGCCGGGCGCGGCCTTCTTCGCCGGTGAGGCCGACGCGCGCTGCCTGCGGCTCTCCTTCGTGACCGCCACGCCGGAGCAGATCGACACCGGCATCGCCGCGCTGGCGGCGGTGGTGCGCGAGGCCGTGGAGCAACGCCCGTGAGCCGAACACGCACCTACACGCAGGTCGACGTGTTCACCGACCGGCCGCTGCTCGGCAACCCGCTGGCGGTGGTGCTCGACGCTGAGGGCCTGGACGACGCCGCGATGCAGGCCTTCGCGCGCTGGACCAATTTGTCGGAAACCACCTTTCTGCTGCCGCCCACCGACCCGGCGGCCGACTACCGGGTGCGCATCTTCACGCCCGGCGGCGAGCTGCCGTTTGCCGGCCACCCCACGCTGGGCAGTTGCCACGCGTGGCTGGCGGCCGGCGGCCGGCCGCGCCAGCGCGGGCTGGTGCGGCAGCAGTGCGGCGTGGGCCTGGTGTCGGTGCGGCAGGACGACACGCCCGGCAGCGCCGGCCGGCTGTTCTTCGCCGCGCCGCCGCTCAAGCGCAGCGCGCCCTCGCCCACGCTGCTGGCCCAGGTGGCCGGCGCGCTGGGGCTGTCGGCCGGGCAGATCGTCAGCGCGCAGCTGCTCGACAACGGGCCGGTGTGGCTGGCGCTGCGGCTGGACAGCGTGCCCACCGTGCTGCGGCTGGCGCCCGACCACGCCAAACTCAAGTTTCTGGAACAAAAAGTGGGCGTTGTCGGCGTGAATGCTGGCGTTGTAGCTATCGAATTGGGAGCAAATCCGGAATTGCCCTGGTGCGAGGTGCGCGCCTTCGCCGCACCCATCGGCGTGCCGGAAGACCCCGTCACCGGCAGCCTGAACGCGGCGCTGGCGCAGTGGCTGATCGAAGACGGCGTGGCGCCGCCGCGCTACGTGGCCGCGCAGGGCCGCTGCCTGCAGCGCGACGGCCGCGTGTTCATCGAGCGCGACGACGCGGGCCAGGTCTGGGTGGGCGGCCACAGCGTGACGGTGCTGCACGGCCACGCCACGCTGTGAGGGGCGCGGGCGGCAGTCCGGTCGGAGACTCCGGCGCCGCGTTTCGTCGCAGCAGCGACATGGCCGCCGCCGCAGGCCCGCCCACAATCGCGCCGATATGGGAACCCTTTACCTCGTGCGGCACGGCCAGGCCTCGTTCGGCGCGGACGACTACGACCAGCTCAGCGAACTGGGCCACACGCAGAGCGTGCACCTCGGCGAGTATTTCCGCCGCAAGGGCGTGCGCTTCGAGGCGGTGCTGACCGGCACGCTGCGCCGCCACCGCCAGACCTGGGCCGGCATCCGTGAAGGCTACGCCGACGCATTGCCCGAGGCGCTGGAGCGGCCCGGCCTGAATGAATACGACGCGCACGCCGTCATCGCCGCCGTGCACCCGCAGCCGCTGGCCAGGCCCGACACGCCCGAGCTGTACCGCCACCACTTCCGGCTGCTGCGCGACGGCCTCAGGCAGTGGATGGCCGGCGTGGTGTCGCCCGCCGGCATGCCCGACTACGACAGCTTCCGCGCGGGCGTGGTGGACGCACTCGACCACGCCCGCGCCCACTGCAGCGGCGACGTGCTCATCGTCTCCAGCGGCGGCCCCATTTCCACCGCGGTCGGCCATGTGCTGGGCACCTCACCGGAGGCCACCATCGAGCTGAACCTGCGGCTGCGCAACAGCGCCATCACCGAGCTGCACTGCAACCCCAAGCGCTGCCAGTTGCAGACCTTCAACACGCTGCCGCACCTCGAGCACCCGGACCGCGCCCACTGCGTCAGCTTCGCCTGAACCCGGGCGGCTGAACCCCGGCGTCGGTGCGGGTCTTGGCCGACCCTTAAGCTGGCGGTCTTCACAACCCGGCAGGAGACCGCCATGCCGCACCGCCCCACACCCCGTTCAGCCACCACCTGCACCACGGCCTGCGCGCTCGCGCTGGGCGCCCTGCTGCTCGCGCCCGCGCAGGCCGCCGACAAGAAACCCGCCAAAGCCGGCAGCAGCGCCGAGGCCGCCGCCGACCGCGCCAACTGCCAGAAGCACCACCCGCAGCAAGACCTCGCGGCCTGCATGCTCGAGGCCCGCAACGCCCGCGCCGACGAACAGCGCGGCCTGCTCGGCAACGGCGAGGCGGCGTTGTCCGCCAACGCCACGCGCCGCTGCGACCCGCTGCCCGCCGCCGACAAGGCCGACTGCATCGCCCGCGTGCGGGGCGCCGGCTCGGCCAGCGGCAGCGTGGAGGGCGGCGGCGTGATCCGCGAAACGCAGACCACCGTGCCGGCACAATGACCACCATGAACCCCAAACCCCTCCAACAGGTGCTGCGCAGCGCCGGCGGCCACTGGGTGGGCGACGGCTTTCCGGTGCGCACGCTGTTCGGCTACGACGGCCCGCTCGCCCCCGCCCTCAGCCCCTTCCTGCTGCTCGACTACGCCGGCCCCGCGCGGTTCGAGCCCACCACCGCGCGGCGCGGCGTGGGCAGCCACCCGCACCGCGGCTTCGAGACGGTGACCATCGTCTACGCCGGCGAGGTGGAGCACCGCGACTCGGCCGGCGGCGGCGGCCGCATCGGCCCCGGCGACGTGCAGTGGATGACCGCCGCCGGCGGCCTGGTGCACGAAGAGTTCCACGGCAGCGACTTCGCCGGCCGGGGCGGCGCCTTCGAGATGGTGCAGCTGTGGGTGAACCTGCCGGCGCGCGACAAGATGGGCGCGCCGCGCTACCAGGGCATCACGGCCGCGCAGATTCCCGAGGTGCCGCTGCCAGGCGGCGCCGGCACGCTGCGCGTGATCGCCGGCCAGTACCCGGCCGCCGCGCAGGATGCCACCCGCGGCCCCACCCAGACCTTCACGCCCATGCAGGTCTGGGACATCCGCCTCAAGGCCAACCAGCCGCTGGAACTGGCCGTGCCAAACGGCTACACCACGCTCGCCGTGGTGCTGCACGGCCGGGTGGCGGTGGACGGCGCCGCCGAACCCCTGGCGCCCGCGCAGGCCGCGCTGTTCGAGCGCCACGGCGACGGGGTGCGGCTGCGGGCCGGCGCCGAAGACGCCACGCTCTTGCTGCTGGCCGGCGAGCCGATCGACGAGCCCATCGTCGGCTACGGGCCCTTCGTGATGAACAGCGAGCAGGAGATCCGCCAGGCGATGCTGGATTTCCAGGCCGGCAAGATGGGGCGGCTCGCATGAACGGCACCGTGCACGACGGCGGCGAGCTGGAGTACGTCGGCTTCTGGCTGCGCGTGTGGGCGGCCGTGATCGACAGCCTGCTGCTGATGCTGCTGCTCGCGCCCTTCGCGACCTATGTCTACGGGCCGGGCTACTGGTCGATGAGCAGCCAGGTCATCGTGCAGGGGCCGATGGACGTGTTCCTGACCTGGGTGCTGCCGGCGCTGGCGGTGGTTGTGTTCTGGCTGGCGCGGCAGGCCACGCCGGGCAAGATGGTGTTCGGCGCCCGCATCGTGGACGCGCGCACCGGTGGCAAGCCCAGCACCGCGCAGGCGCTGGGCCGCTACCTCGGCTACTTCGTCTCCACCATCCCGTTCGGCCTCGGCCTGCTGTGGGTGGCTTTCGACGCCCGCAAGCAGGGCTGGCACGACAAGCTGGCCGGCACGGTGGTGGTGCGGCCGCGCGGCGGCAAGCAGGCCGTGCGCTTCGACGCGCCTTAATAGGTCTTGTAGGGAAGAAATTTCCCGGACAAAACGACATTCACGCGGTCACCCTTGGGATCGGGCTGTCGCTGGATGTCCATGCTGAAGTCGATCGCGCTCATGATGCCGTCGCCGAACTCCTCGTGGATGAGCTCCTTGATCGTGCTGCCGTAGACGTTGACGATCTCGTACCAGCGGTAGATGAGCGGGTCGGTCGGCACGGGCGTGGGCAGCGAGCCCTTGTACGGCGGCACCTGCAGCCACTTCTGCTCCTCGGCGGTGAGGCCGAAGAGCTTGCCGAGCACCCGGGCCTGGGCGGCGCTGGCCGTCATCTGGCCGAGGCACAGCGCGGTCGTCCATTCCTTGGATTCACCGACCTTCTTCGCCACGTCGGCCCACTGGATGCCCTTGGCGACCTTGGCCGTGATGATTTTTTCGGTGACGTCGTTGCGGTTCATGGGGCCTCCGTTGCGCGCCACAACGGTGCGGCGGTGCAACGGAATAGCAACCGCCGTGCCACGCGCCAGCTCAGACGCGCACCAGTTCGCCCAGCACTTCCGCCAGCGCGGCGCCCATCGCCCCGATCAGCGCGCGGCCCTTGTCGGCGCTGGCGGCGGTGGTGTCGCCCACGGCGCCGCTGGGGTTGAGGTCTTCGGCGGCCCAGGCCAGCTTCACGCCGTGCCGGGCCAGCAGCGGGTGGCTGGCGGCGCGGGCCTGGGTGGCGGAGTCGAACCGGGCGAACGCCGCGGTGCGCACCGCCTCGGGGCGCAGCGCCAGCATGAGCGAGGTTTCGACGGCGCCGGCATGGGCGCCGTAGCGGTGCTCGTCGGCGGTGAACAGGGCCTGCACCTCGGCCGGCAGCGCGAGCTGGAAGGTGTGGACGAGCCAGACCTGCAGGCCGTGGCGGGCACGCAGCTCGCGGCCGGCGATGTCCATGGACGAGATGTTGCCGCCATGCGCGTTCAGCAGCACCAGCTTGCGCAGGCCGGTGCGGGCCACGCATTCGCCGATGTCGATCCAGCTGTGGATGAGCGTGTCGATGCCCAGCGTGAGCGTGCCGGGGAATGCCAGGTGTTCGACGCTGCGGCCGACCGGCTGGGCGGGCAGCCACAGGACGGGTGCGTCGGCGGCGATGTGCGGTTCGGCGGCGGCGATGGTGCCGGCAAGGATGTCGCTGTCGACCGACAGCGGCAGGTGCGGGCCATGCTGCTCGGTGGCGCCCAGCGGCAGCACGGCAACGGTGCGCGCCGGGTCCAGCCGGGCGAAATCGGCGCTGCTCAGGTCGGCCCAGCGGCGCGGGCCTGGGGGCTGAAGGGCCAGGGACATGGTGGCCGCATCATAGGAGAATCGGAACTTCGCCCCCCGTACCCCCTCAGACCTTGCGATGAACCGCTCCCCCAACCCCTTGACCCGAGCCGCTGGCCGGCTGGCGATAGCTGCGTTTTTCATAGCAACAACGCTAGCATCCACGCTGGCATCGGCCCAATCCGCCGTGCAATCCGGCGCGCAGACCGTGGTCACCACCGACCAGGTGCGGGCCGAGCTGATGGCCTATGCGCCCGACGGCGTGAGCCCCGACAAGCCGGTCTGGGTGGGCCTGCAGATCGCGCACCAGCCCGAGTGGCACACCTACTGGAAGAACGCCGGCGATTCCGGCCTGCCCACCTCGGTGCAATGGACGCTGCCCAAAGGCGTGAGCGCCGGCGAGATCGCCTGGCCGATGCCGCACAAGATTCCGCTCGGCAACCTGGCCAACTACGGCTACGAGGGCACGGTGCTGCTGCCGGTGCCATTGACCATCGGGCCCGACTTCAAGCCCTCGCTCATCGGCGACACGCTGGAGGTGAAGCTCAAGGCCACCTGGCTGGTCTGCCGCAAGGAGTGCATTCCGCAAGACGGCGCCTTCACGCTCAAGATCCCCGCCAAGGGCTCGACCGCGCTGCAGGCCCAGGTGTTCAACGACACCATGGCGCAGCACCCGCGCGACCTGCCGGCCGGCGCCGGCACGGTGGCGGTCGAGGGCAGGAACATCCGGGTCACGGTGTCTGGCCTGCCGGCCGAAGCGCAGGGCAAGAGCCTGGAGTTCTACCCCGAGACGGCCGAGGTCATCGAAACCGCCGCGCCCTACACGCAGGCCTGGAACGGCGACGTCTGGACCGGCACCATCCCCCTCTCCGCGCAGCGCAGCGCCAGCCCCACCGTGATGCCGGTGGTGCTGGCCCTGGGCGGCGGCGCCACCCGGCAGGGCTGGCGCACCGAGGCGGCCGTGCAGGGCAACTGGCCCGCGGTGGCGGGCGGTGCCGGCGTGTCGCCGCAGCTCGACGCGGCCCTGCGCGCCAACGCGGCGGCGGGCGGCGCGCCGGTGGGCGGCAACGGGGCCACCTCGCTGCTGGCCGCTCTGTTCGGCGCGCTGCTGGGCGGCCTCATCCTGAACCTGATGCCCTGTGTGTTCCCGGTGCTGGCGATCAAGCTGGTCGGCTTTGGCAGCCACGGCGGGCAGCCGCCGCGCGCGCTGCGGCTGCAGGGGCTGGCCTATGCGGCGGGGGTGGTGCTGTCGTTCGTGGCGCTCGGCGCGCTGATGCTGGCGCTGCGGGCGGCCGGCGAGCAACTGGGCTGGGGCTTTCAGCTCCAGTCGCCGGTGGTGGTGGCGCTGCTGGCCGGGCTGTTCACGCTGATCGGGCTGAACCTGGCGGGGCTGTTCGAGTTCGGCGGTTTCGTGCCGCAGCGGCTGGCCAGCGCCGAAGCCAAGCACCCGGCGGTGAACGCGCTGCTGTCGGGCGTGCTGGCGGTGGCCATTGCCTCGCCCTGCACCGCGCCTTTCATGGGCGCTTCGCTCGGCTTCGCGATAGCTCTGCCCGCCGCACAGGCGCTGCTGGTGTTCGCGGCGATCGGCGTGGGCATGGCGCTGCCCTTCGTGCTGGCCAGCGCGCTGCCGGCCGTGGCGCGCGCCCTGCCGCGGCCGGGGCCGTGGATGGACACCTTCCGCCGGCTGATGGCCTTCCCGATGTTCGCCACCGTGGCCTGGCTGGTGTGGGTGCTGGGCCAGCAGACCGGCATCGACGGCGCGGCCGCGCTGCTGGTGCTGCTGGTGGCCGGCGCGATGGTGGCGTGGGCGTTGACGCTGGCGAGCCGCACGCGGCTCATCATTGCTTCACTTTCAATAGCAGGGTTTGCAGCGTTGGCGCTGACCATCGGCCAGAATGTCACCAAATTGGCCGACGCCACGGCCGCCAGCGGCGGCGCGGCCAGCGGCCTGTGGCAGGCCTGGGAGCCGGGCCGCGTGGAGCAGCTCACCGCCGCCGGCACGCCGGTGTTCGTCGACTTCACCGCCGCCTGGTGCGTGACCTGCCAGTACAACAAGAAGACCACGCTGGCGCACGCCGACGTGCTGGCCGATTTCAGCAACAAGAAGGTCGCGCTGCTGCGCGCCGACTGGACCCGGCGCGACCCCGCCATCAGCGCCGCGCTGAACGGCCTGGGCCGCAACGGCGTGCCGCTCTACGTGGTCTATGCGCCCGGCAAGCCGCCGGTGCTGCTGTCCGAGGTGCTGAGCGTGGACGAGGTGCGCGCCGCGCTCGCCCCCCTCTGAAGCGGTTTTCGCCGTCAACCCCAACCCCACCCGAGGAGTCTTGCCATGAACCGCCGCCGTTCGATGTTGCTGGGGGCCGCTGCCGCGCCCTTCTCGCCGCTGCTCACCGCCGCCTGGGCGCAGGGCGCGGTGGCCACCGTCGGCGCGCCCGCGCCGGCCTTCAGCGCCACCGACACCGCCGGCAAGACCCACAGGCTGGCCGACTATGCCGGCAAGTACGTGGTGCTGGAATGGGTCAACCCCGGCTGCCCCTTCGTGCAGAAGCACTACGGCGCGGCCAACATGCAGGGCCTGCAGAAAACCTACACCGGCAAGGGCGTGGTCTGGCTGGCCGTGAATTCCACCGAGAGCAGCCACCCGGACCATCTGCCGCCGGCCCAGCTCGCCGCCTGGATGGCGAAGGAGAAGGCCGCCGCCAGCGCCACGCTGATGGACGAGAGCGGCACCATCGGCAAGGCCTACGGCGCCCGCACCACGCCGCACATGTACATCATCAACCCCAAGGGCGTGCTGGTGTACGCCGGCGGCATCGACTCCATCCCGTCGGCCAACCCGCAGGACATCAAGACCGCCACCAACTACGTGCGGCAAAGCCTGGACGAAGCGCTGGCCGGCAAGCCGGTCAGCATGGCCGTGACGCGCCCCTACGGCTGCTCGGTGAAGTACAAGGCCTGAGGTTCCCTGGGCGACTGCGCGGGCCGGGGCCGGTGGCTAAACTGGTTCCATGAACAGCATCAGCGAGCTGCGCCGCATCCTCGGCACGATGAAGACCATCGCGGTGGTCGGCCTGTCGCCGCAGTGGCACCGGCCAAGTTTCTTCGCGGCCAAGTACATGCAGGCGCACGGCTACCGCATCGTGCCGGTGAACCCGACGGCGAGCGAGATCCTCGGCGAGCGCTCATACGCCAGCGTGACCGAGGCCGCGCAGGACCACCGCATCGACATCGTCGATTGCTTCCGCAAGACCGACGACATCGGCCCCATCGCCGACGAAGCCATCGCGGTGGGCGCCAGGTGCCTGTGGCAGCAGCTCGGCGTGCTGAACCACGCCGCCGCCGACAAGGCCGCCGCCGCCGGGCTGGAGGTGGTGATGGACCGCTGCGTGAAGATCGAACACGCGCGGCTGTTCGGCGGGCTGGGCTGGTTCGGGGTGAACACCGGCGTGATTTCTTCTCGTCGCCCCCAACAGCTCCCGTACTGAACCCATGAAAGACCGCGACTACGGCTTCGGCACCCGCGCCATCCACGCCGGCGCCATCCCCGACCCGGTGACCGGCGCGCGCGCCACGCCCATCCACCAGAGCACCAGCTTCGTGTTCGACTCGGCCGAGCACGCGGCCAGCCTGTTCAACCTGCAGACCTTCGGCAACGTCTACAGCCGCATCGGCAACCCGACGGTGGCGGTGCTGGAGGAACGCGTGGCCTCGCTCGAAAGCGGCCGCGCGGCGCTGGCCTGCGCCACCGGCATGGCCGCGCAGATGACGGCGCTGTTGGCCATTCTGAAAACCGGCGACCACATCGTGGCGGCCAGCACGCTGTATGGCGGCACGGTGGGGCAACTGGGCGTGGGCTTCAAGCGTCTCGGCATCGAGACCAGCTTCGTCGATCCGGCCGACCCCGAGAATTTCCGCCGCGCGATTCGGCCCAACACCCGCGCGCTGTACGGCGAGACCATCGGCAACCCGCTGGTCAACGTGCTCGACATCGCAGCCGTCGCGAAGGTCGCGCACGACCACGGCCTGCCGCTGGTGATCGACAACACGGTGGCCAGCCCCTATGTCTGCACGCCGTTCGCGTTCGGCGCCGACATCGTGGTGCACAGCGCCACCAAGTACATGGGCGGCCACGGCACGACGATGGCCGGCGTCATCGTGGAGAGCGGCAAGTTCGACTGGGCCAACGGCAACTTCCCCGAGCTGGTGGAGCCGTCGGCCGCGTACCACGGCGTGAAGTTCTACGAGACCTTCGGCGATTTCGGCTACACCATGAAGGCGCGCTTCGAGATCAACCGCAGCTTCGGCGCCACGCTGTCGCCGCTGAACGCCTGGCTCATTCTGCAGGGCATCGAGACGCTGCATTTGCGCATGAAGGCCCACAGCGCCAACGCACTGGCCATCGCGAAATTCCTGCAGCAGCACCCGGCCGTGGCCTGGGTCAACTACCCCGGCCTGCCCGACTCGCCGTATGCCGCGCTGGCGAAAAAACAGTTCCGCGCCGGCCCCGACGGCCTGCCGCTGGCCTCCGGCATCCTGACCTTCGGCATCAAGGCGCCTGACCCGGCCAAGGCCGGCGAGCGCTTCATCGACGCCTGCGAATTCCTGAGCCACCTCGCCAACATCGGCGACGCCAAGACGCTGGTGATCCACCCCGCGTCCACCACACACCGGCAGCTCAATGAAGATGAGCTGAAGAAGGCCGGCGTGAGTGCCGACATGGTGCGCCTCAGCGTGGGCATCGAGGAGCTGGACGACATCGTCTGGGACATCGACCAGGCGCTGGCCCAGGCGGCCGGCACGCGGCGCACCGCGTCACCCCGCTGAGCGGCTGCCCACCCCGCTCCTGCGCCGTTGTTACTGCACCGAGCGCTGGCGGCGCGGCGGCAGCGGCTGGCCGGCGTAGCTGGGAATGATCTTCCGGATGCCTTCGTCGGACGCACCGGCGCCGTCGACGAATTTCCAGTTCTGGCCCTTGTCTTCCGAGGTGCCGATGAAGAAGGCTTCTGCCTGGATCCGGCGGCCCTTGACCTCCATGACCTGCACGTAGGGCAGGATGACATAGAGCCGGCCGTCACCGGCGAAGGGCTCGGCCGCCTGCAGGTCGAACCGCGCATAGTGCGCGCCGATGGACTGAAGCTGCTCGTTCAGCGTGCCCACGGCTTCCCGCGCCTTGCCCAGGTCGATGCCCTGCTGCGTGAAGAAGCGGACGTCGGTCAGGTCGTACACGCCCTGGGCGTCGAAGGCCTTCATGCGCTCCACCAGCTGGCCGGCCTGCTCGAAGGCCCGCGCGCCGGGGTCGGCTGCGGCTGCGGCGGCAGGGCCTGCCGGCAGCAGGCCGGTGGCCGCAAGGCACAGGCTGAACAGCAGCGCCAGGGCGCCGCGTCGCGGGGTGTGGGGCAGAGTGGGCATGGCGAAATGTCCTTGTGGATCGTGGAGGTTTCAGGGGCCGCATCATCCCACGCCGGAGCCCCAAAACCCACGCCGCCGACCGGGCTTGTGCGCCCCGACCGACAATCGCCCTGCCATGAACGATCCCGCCACCATCCTCGACATCCTCCAGTCGCCCGGCACCGTGGCCGTTGTGGGCCTGTCGCCCAAGGCATGGCGGGCCAGCTTCGAGATCGCGATGTACCTGCAGCACCACGGCTGGAAGGTGCTGCCCATCAACCCGAACGCCGACCGCATTCTGGGTGAACAGGTCTACCCCACGCTGGCCGAGGCCGCCAAGGCCCACCCGGCCATCGACGTGGTCAACGTGTTCCGCAACAGCGAAGACGTGCCGCCCGTGGCCGACGAAGCGATTGCCATTGGCGCGAAGGCCTTGTGGCTGCAACTGGGCATCGCCCACGACGTGGCGGCGCAGAAGGCCGAGGCCGCCGGGCTGCAGGTGGTGCAGAACCGCTGCATCAAGACCGAGATCGCCCGGGCGCGTGCGCGCGGGCAGCTCTGAAGCGCGGCGTCAGCGGGGCGTTTGCCAGCCGCTTTCCACCCAGGCCGTTGCGCTGGCGGTGGTGAGCCTGAAGTCGGCCCGCACCTTGGCGCGCTCGACCTCATCGCCCAGCGCGTTGATGGCCTTGAGCAGCGCGTAGGGCTCGAACTCGTCGGGCACGATCTCCAGCGCCACCGTCCATTTTTCGCCGGACACGGTGATGGCGACGTTGCGGTTCAGTTGTGCGTGGGCCTGCTGCTCATGCCGGCGCACCACCTCGGCGGCTGTTTTCACCAGCGTGTTGAAGGCGGCGGTGTCGAGCGGTTTGGGGTTCTTCTTGTCGCGGCCCATGGTCCAGGGGCCGACCAGCGCGGGCTCGGCCTCGCCGTCGCGCGCCATGGCCACGGCCCAGCCGTCGTCGTCTTCGTTCTTGATGACGCGGGCGGTCCAGCCGTTGTCGGACCAGAGGCGGTCCTGCTTGATGGGGTCGGTGTCGTCGTTCATGGGTCGGGCATTGTGGTGCATGGGCCGGAGCGCGACGACCGCCCTGCGACAATTGCGCCATGTCCGCTTCCACCGCTTTCGCGCCGCTGCGCAACGACACCTTTCTGCGCGCCTGCTGGCGCCAGGCCACCGACCACACCCCCGTCTGGCTGATGCGCCAGGCCGGCCGCTACCTGCCGGAATACGTGGCCACGCGCGCCCGCGCCGGCAGCTTCATGGGGCTGGCCACCAACCCCGAGCTGGCGACCGAGGTCACGCTGCAGCCGCTGGAGCGCTACCCGCTCGACGCCGCCATCCTGTTCAGCGACATCCTGACGGTGCCGGACGCGATGGGCCTGGGCCTGTCGTTCGCGGCCGGTGAAGGCCCGCGCTTCGCGCACCCGCTGCGCGACGAGGCCGCCGTGAAGGCGCTGGTGGCGCCCGACCTGAACAAGCTGCGCTACGTGTTCGACGCGGTCACGTCCATCCGCCGCGCACTGAACGGCCGGGTGCCGCTGATCGGCTTTTCCGGCAGCCCCTGGACACTGGCCTGCTACATGGTGGAGGGCGCCGGCTCCGACGACTACCGGCTGGTGAAAAGCATGCTGTACAGCCGGCCTGATTTGATGCACCACATCCTCAGCGTCAATGCGCAGGCGGTGGCCGCGTACCTGAACGCGCAGATTGAGGCCGGCGCGCAGGCGGTGATGATTTTCGACAGCTGGGGCGGCGTGCTGGCCGACGGCGTATTCCAGCGCTTCAGCCTGGCCTACACCGCGCAGGTGCTGGCCCAGCTCAAGCGCGAGCACGACGGCCAGAAAATCCCGCGCATCGTCTTCACCAAGGGCGGCGGCATCTGGCTTGACGACATGGGCGGGCTGGACTGCGAGGTGCTGGGCCTGGACTGGACGGCCAACCTGGGCGACGCCCGGCGCCGCGTGGGCGGCACCAAGGCGCTGCAAGGCAACATCGACCCCAACGTGCTGTTCGCGCCGCCCGAGGCGATCCGCGCCGAGGTGGCCAGCGTGCTGGAGAGCTTTGGTGTGCCGCACACCGACGCCAGCCAGCCCGGCCCCACGCACATCTTCAACCTGGGCCACGGCATCAGCCAGTTCACGCCGCCCGAGCATGTGGCGGCGCTGGTGGATGCGGTGCACGAGCACTCGCGCCGGCTGCGCGCCTGACACCAGGCTTGCGCCGCAAAACCACGTTTTTTGACGTTTGTCCAGCCCCAACCATCTTTGTGGCTATTGACTTATGCACAAAACAGCTTGCGCGGTGCAGCATTCCACGGGGCCGGAAACAATTGGCGCTATCAAAATCGAAGCGTCCGTAAGTCGTTGATTCATATGAACTTGCACGGCTGCGCGATTTCGGGGCAATCTGTCGGAAGCCTTGATTTGCAAGGCTTTGGCGCGGGCGCCGACAAGGTATCAACAAAGTTATCCACAGAAAACGTGGACGCACCCAAAAAGCCTGCGAAATCAGCCATTTAGGTGCGATTTCGCAAGTGATTCTGAGCTTTCGGCGCTAAGCGATGACCCAGCCGGTTTCCGTGGCCGTTTCGTTGCCCGCACACAGTGCGCTGGGCTCGACGCTGAGCTATGAAAGTGAGGCGCCACTCGCGCCCGGCACCCTGGTGCGGGTGCCGCTGGGCGCGCGGGAGTGCCTGGGCATCGTCTGGGACGACGCCGTGCCCACGGCCACGGCCGACGCCGGCGGCGCCGCCCTTCGCCCGGTGGCCGACGTGCTGGACGCGCTGCCGCCGCTGACCGCGCCCTGGCGGATGCTGGTGGCGTTCGCGGCCGGCTACTACCAGCGCCAGGTGGGTGAGCTGGCGCTGGCCGTGCTGCCGCAGGCGCTGCGCGAGCTGGACCGCACCCAGCTCGCGCGGCGGCTGAAGAAACGCAAGCCGGCCGGCAGAGTCGAGTTTGCTCCTGATTCAATAGCGCCAACGCCAGAGCAGGCGCTGGCAATCGCCCGAATTCATGCTGAAAACGGGCCTTTCCTGCTGTTCGGGGCCACCGGCAGCGGCAAGACCGAGGTCTACCTGCGCGCCGCAGCGCAGGCGCTGCACGACGACCCGGCGGCGCAGGTGCTGGTGATGGTGCCGGAGATCAACCTGACGCCGCAACTGGAGGCGCGCTTCGCCGCCCGCTTCGGCGCCGGTGCGGTGGTGGCGCTGCACAGCGGCCTCACCCACCCGCAGCGGCTGCAGAGCTGGCTGGCCGCCCACGCGGGTGACGCCCGCATCGTGCTGGGCACCCGGCTGGCGGTGTTCGCTTCCATGCCGCGGCTGCGGCTGATCGTGGTGGACGAGGAACACGACCCCAGCTACAAGCAGCAGGAAGGCGCCCGCTATTCGGCGCGCGACCTGGCCGTGCTGCGCGGCAAGCTGGAGACCGACGCGCTGCGGGAGCAAGACCCGGGCGGCACGGCGATGTGCCGCGTGGTGCTCGGCTCCGCCACGCCGTCATTGGAAAGCTGGCACCACAGCCGGCCGGCCGAAGACGGCGGGCGCTACGTGCGGCTGGCCATGCCCAGCCGCATCGGCGACGCGGTGCTGCCCAGGGTGCGGCGGGTCGACATGCGGCTGCAGCCGCGCGGCACCCGCATCGCGCCGGTGCTGGTCGATGCCATTGCCGAGGTGGTGGCGCGCGGCGAGCAGGCCATGCTGTTCCTGAACCGGCGCGGCTATGCGCCGGTGCTGCACTGCACCGACTGCGGCTGGAAAAGCGACTGCCCGCACTGCAGCGCCTTCCAGGTCTTCCACAAGATCGACCGCTCGCTGCGCTGCCACCACTGCGGCACGGCGGGCCGGGTGCCGCGCGGCTGCCCGTCCTGCGGCAACCCCGACATCGTGCCCATGGGCCAGGGCACCGAGCAGTTGGAAGAACAGCTTGCCGCGCTGCTGGCCGGCCTGACCCGGCCCGACGGCTCGCCGCTGCGGCTGCTGCGCATCGACGCCGACAGCGTGCGCCACAAGGGCGCGCTGGAGGCGCAACTGGCGCAGGTGCATGCCGGTGAAGTGGACGTGCTGGTGGGCACGCAGATGATCGCCAAGGGCCACGACTTCCGGCGCATCGGGCTGGTGGCGGCGGTGAACCCCGACGGCGCCCTCTTCTCCAGCGATTTCCGCGCGCCCGAGCGGCTGTTCGCGCTGCTGATGCAGGCGGCCGGCCGGGCCGGCCGCGCGCCCGGCCGCGAGCAGCGCGCCGAGATGTGGCTGCAGACCGCGGTGCCCGACCACGCCCTGTTCGCCGCGCTGAAACACCACGACTTCCCCGCCTTCGCCGCGCAGCAGCTCGCCGAGCGCGCCCAGGCCGCGCTGCCGCCTTTCACCTATCAGGCGCTGGTGCGGGCCGAGGCGCGCACGCAGGAGGTGGCCCAGGGGTTTCTCAGTGCCGCCAGCGCCGCCGCCGACGGCCTGCCCGCACGCGACGCCGTCACGCTTTACCCGGCGGTGCCGATGTCGCTGCAGCGCATCGCCAACATGGAGCGCGCGCAGATGCTGGTGGAAAGCGCTTCCCGGCCGGCGCTGCAGCACTTCCTGGCGCACTGGCAGGGCACGCTGCACGCCACCCGCGCGCAACCGGCCGGCAAGGGCTTGATCCGCTGGGCGATCGACGTCGATCCGCTGGCGATCTGAGCCGATTTTCAGAACGAAATCGGCCGCAAGTCAGCATGGAATGGCGCTTTGCAGCTCCTATTTCAGGAGCGCCACGATCGCTGGAAAACTGAAGAACGCCGCCGCGGTGGACGCCATGATGATGCGCGCGATGCGGCCGTTGTCGGCGCCGTAGCGCTCGGCCAGCATCGAGACGTTGCTGGCGCTGGGCAGCGCGGCCATCAGCACCAGGGTGGTCACCGTGAGCGGCTCCAGCCCGGCGCCCAGCGCCGCCGCCGCCGCGCACAGCCCCCAGACCAGCGCCGGGTGCAGCAGCAGCTTGGCCAGCGCCACCGGCACATAGTCTTTCAGCGGCGTGGCCGGCGCATGGCCGGCGGCGGCCCGCATCTGCGAGCGGGCCAGCACGGTGCCAATGGTGAACAGCGCCACCGGCGAGGCGGTGTCGGCCAGCAGGGCGATGGTCTGCGTGACCGGCTTGGGCCATTGCCACGCCAGCGCCGACGCCGCCGCGCCCAGCAGCACCGCCCACGGAATCGGGTTGCGCAGCACGCCGGCCAGCGCCAGGCGCGCGGCGGTGCCGGCACCGCCCGGCGTGCCCAGCCGCGAGAGCGCGATGCACAGCGAGGTGGTGCCCACCAGGTCGATCACCAGCAGCAGCATGATGGGGCCCACCGCGCCGTCGCCCAACAGCGCCAGCAGCAGCGGCACGCCCATGAAGCCGGTGTTGGGAAAAGCCGCCACCAGCCCGCCGAAGGCGGCGTCGTTCCAGCCGTGGCGGCGGCGCGTGAGGCCGATCACCAGGGCCAGCATCACGGTGGCGGCCATGACATACAGCAGCGCGACCTTCGCGTCGAGCAACTGGGCCAGCGGCGTGTTGGCACCGAAGCGGTACAGCATGGCCGGCAGCGCGAAGAACAGCACGTAGGCGTTCAGGCCGGGAATCGCGTCGAGCGGCAGCAGCCGCAGCCGCGCCGCCGCGTAGCCGGCCGCCACCAGGGCGAAAAACGGGAAGGTGACGGACAGGATGGCCAGCACCCGGCCATTGTCGGGCCAGCCACCATGCAAAACGCCGCATGATGCGAAAACGCCTCTGGCTATGATGGCCCGCCCCACCGACCCGCCCCGCGTTCCCGCCCGCATGTCTGCCACCCCCCGCTTCGATTTCTCCGGCCTCAACCTCGCGCAGCAGGAGGCGGTGAACTACCTGCAGGGGCCGTGTCTGGTGCTGGCCGGCGCCGGCTCCGGCAAGACGCGGGTCATCACGCACAAGATCGCGCGGCTCATCCAGGCCGGCGCGGCGCCCAGCCGCATTGCGGCCATCACCTTCACCAACAAGGCCGCCGCCGAAATGCGCGAGCGGGCCAAGGGGCTGATCGGCAAGGCGGCCAAGGAGGTGCTGGTCTGCACCTTCCACGCGCTGGGCGTTCGCATGCTGCGGCAGGACGGCGCCGCGCTCGGCCTGAAGCCGCAGTTCAGCATTCTGGACAGCGACGACGTGACCAGCCTGATCAAGGACTGCGGCGGCGGGCTCGACGCGGCCGCCGCCCGGCAGGTGCAGTGGACCATCAGCCTGTGGAAGAACATGGGCCTGAACGCCGCCACGGCCGCCGCGCAGGCGGCCGACGACACCGAGCGGGTGAACGCCCGCATCATGGCGCTGTACGAAGAGCGCCTCACCGCCTACCAGAGCGTGGACTTCGACGACCTGATCGGCCTGCCGCTGAAGCTGCTGCAGAACCACGCCGAGGTGCGCGAGAAATGGCAGGCCGCGCTCGGCCATGTGCTGGTCGACGAGTACCAGGACACCAACGCCACCCAGTACGAGCTGCTGAAGCTGCTGGTGGGCGAACGCGCCCGCTTCACCGCGGTGGGCGACGACGACCAGTCCATCTACGGCTGGCGCGGCGCCACGCTGGACAACCTGAAGAAGCTGCCGCTCGACTTTCCGCAGCTCAAGGTGGTGAAGCTGGAGCAGAACTACCGTTCGACCAACGCCATCCTGCGGGCGGCCAACAACGTGATCGGCCCCAACCCCAAGCTGTTCCCCAAGAAGCTGTTCAGCGAGCTGGGCGAAGGCGAGCCGGTGCGGGTGGTCGACGCCGACAACGAGGAACACGAGGCCGAGCGCGTGGTGGCCCGCATCCAGAGCCTGCGGGCCGGCAGCGTGGTGGGCCAGGCCGGTGCGCAGCACAAGGAGTTCAAGGATTTCGCCGTGCTCTACCGCGCCAACCACCAGGCCCGGGTGTTCGAGCAGGCGCTGCGCAAGGCCCAACTGCCGTACAAGGTCTCGGGCGGCCAGAGCTTTTTCGACCGCGCCGAAATCAAAGACCTCTGCGCCTGGTTCCGGCTGTGGGTCAACAACGACGACGACCCCGCCTTTCTGCGCGCCGTGACCACGCCCAAGCGCGGCATCGGCCACCAGACGCTGCAGTCGCTCGGTGCTTTCGCCGGCCAGTACAAGCTGAGTTTGTTCGAGGCGCTGTTCAGCCACTCGCTGGGCAGCGTGCTGCCGGCCCGCGCGGTGGGCGGGCTGCACGAGTTCGGACGCTACGTGAACGACCTCGAATTCCGCGCCCGCCAGACGCTGGGCCAGGAAGACGCGATGGCCTTCCTGATGGACTGGCTGAAGGCCATCGATTATGAGAAACACCTCTACGACGGCGAGGACAGCGAGAAGCTGGCCGCCGCCCGCTGGACCAACGTGCTGGAGTTCTGCGACTGGATGGCCAAGCGCTGCGGCGGCGAGATCGACGACACCGCCGGCGTGAGCCTGGCCAGCGAGAAGAAGAGCCTGATCGAGGTGGCGCAGACCATCTCGCTGCTGTCCACCATCAGCGAGCGCGAGGCCGACCAGAACGTGGTCACGCTCTCCACGCTGCACGCGGCCAAGGGGCTGGAGTGGCCGCATGTGATGCTGGTCGGCGTGACCGAGGGCATGCTGCCGTTCAAGCTGGAGGCCGAAGGCAAGGACAAGGACGCCGCCGCCGACGACGCGATGCTGCTGCGGCTGCAGGAGGAACGCCGGCTGATGTACGTGGGCATCACCCGCGCGCAGCGCAGCCTGTCGGTGAGCTGGACCAAGAAACGCAAGAAGGGCCGCGACATGGTGGCGGCCAGACCCAGCCGCTTCATTGCCGAGATGGCGCTGGACCAGGCCACCGTGAAGGAAGACCCGCGTGAGAAACTGAAGGCCTTGCGCGCCGAATTCGCGGCGCGGGCCGCCACAATGGCATCCGGCAATCCTGCCTGAACCCAACGCCCTACCGCCGATGATGCCGTCGACGTCCTGGTCTTTCTCCCCTCTTGCCGCCGCCATGCTGTGCGCGGCACTGCTCCCCGCCACCCCGCCCGCCGCCGCCCAAACCGTGGCCCAGCCGCCCAACGGCTGGCAGGCCTGCGTGGCACTGACGCAGGACAACGCCGCCCGCCTCGCCTGCTTCGACCGCTGGTCCAGCCTCGGCGCAGCGGTGCCGGCCCAGCCGAAGGCGCCGGTGGAGCCGGTGGTGGCCGCGCCCGAGCTGGCCAAGCCGGCCCAGCCGCCGACACCGTCTCAAGTGGCGGCCAAGGCCGAGGCGCCGGTGTTCGTCAACCTGACGCTGGAGGAGGGCTGCCGCAACCTGCAGTTCTCCGACCTCTCGCGCTTCTGGGAGCTGGAGCCGGGCAGCGACTGCGGCACCTTCGGCATCCGCGGCTTCCGGCCGCTCAGCCTGTCGGTCACCCGGGCCAGCAGCACCAACCCGCTGCCGAGTTCGCCCTCGGCCGCCAACACCGCCGTCACGCCGGTGGAGTTCAGCCGCAGCGAAACCCGGGTGCAGCTCTCGGTGCGCACCAAGATCGCCAAGGACATCCTCACCGGCGGCTCCACCCAGGGCAAGGACTCGCTGTGGTTCGCGTACTCGCAGCAGTCGTACTGGCAGCTGTTCAACAAGGGGCTTTCCAGGCCCTTCCGCAGCACCGACCACGAGCCTGAACTGATCTACGCCTACCCGACCGATGTCGATCTGCCGGGTGGCTGGCGGGTGCGCTACACCGGAGCGGGGCTGGTGCACCAGTCCAACGGCCAGTCGCTGCCGCTGTCGCGCAGCTGGAACCGCGCCTACCTGATGGCCGGCGCCGAGAACGGCAGCAAGTGGCGGTTGCAGGGCCGCATCTGGAAACGCATTCCGGACCGCAAGGACAACGACGACAACCCCGACATCAGCAACTTCATCGGCCGGGCCGAGCTGACCGGCTACTGGACGCCGAACCGCGAGAACATGGTCGGCTTGACGCTGCGCAGCAACCTGCGCGAGCAGATGCGCGGCTCCGCCCGCGCGGAATGGCTGCGCACACTGGGCAACGGCAAGAGCAACAAGGACCTGAGCGGCCTGCGGCTGCACCTGCAGTTGTTCAGCGGCTATGGCGACACCTTGATCGACTACAACCGCCGCCGCACGGTGTTCAGCGTGGGGCTGAGCCTGGTCGACTGGTAGGCAAAAAGAACTGTCGCGTCGGCGGTTGCCGGGCACGGCCGGCCGGCGTAAGGTGGGGGCTTCGTCAGGAGCCGCCACCATGAAGACGCTGACCGACCAACTCGCCCAGTACGCGGCCTACCACCGCGACCGCCGCAACATCGCCACCCATTTCGTCGGCATCCCGATGATCGTGGTGGCCGTCGCCACGCTGCTGTCGCGGCCCGGCGTCGACGTGGGTGGCTGGCTGGTCACACCAGCACTCGTCGTCACCGGCCTGACGGTCGCCTACTACCTGCTGCTCGACGTCCGCTTTGGCCTGGCAATGGCGGTGGCCATGGCCGGCTCGCTGTGGGTAGGGTACGCGCTGGCCGCGCAGAGCACGGCGGTGTGGCTGACCGGCGGCATCGGTTTGTTCGTCGTCGGCTGGGTGCTGCAGTTCATCGGCCACTACTACGAGGGCAAGAAGCCGGCTTTCGTCGACGACCTGGTCGGCCTCGTCATCGGCCCGCTGTTCGTGATGGCCGAAGCCGCGTTCGCCTTCGGCCTGCGCCGCGACGAACAGGAACGCATCGAGAGGCGCGTCGGCCCGACGCTGGTGCGCGCCAGGACCGCGCAGGCCTAGGTGCGCAGCGCCGCGAGTATGCGGCGCGCCGCCGTCAGGTGCGGCTGGTCCACCATCAAGCCGCGCACCCGGCCCGACGATTTCGCGCCGTCCTGCAACTCCGCGATCACCTCGCGCGCCCAGGCCACGTCGTCGGCCGGCGGGCGCAGGGCCTCGTGGATGACGGCGATCTGCGACGGGTGAATGGCCGCCTTCGCGGTGAAGCCCATCGCCGCATGGGCGCGCGTTTCGGCGGCGAGGCCGGGCAGGTCGTCGAGTCCGGTGAACACCGCGTCGATCGCCGCCACACCGCAGGCGTGGCTGGCCAGCAAAGCCGCGTCGCGCGCCCGCAGCGCCACCGGCAAATAACGGCCGCTGGCGTCGCGCAACTGCCGGACACCGAGGCTGGCCGCCAGGTCTTCCGCCCCCCACAACACACCCGCCAGCCGCGAGACCGGCCGGTCGAAGCTGTGGATGCGCTGCATGGCCCGCGCCGTCTCGGTGGCGATCACCATGACCTTCAGCAGGTTGGGCAGCCAGCCGTTGCGCGCCTCGATCTCGCGCAGCGCCTCGTCGAAGCCGGTCAGGTCGCCCAGGCCTTCGCATTTGGGCAGCACCACGCCAAAGGGCCTGGCCGCCGCCACCGCGTCGAGGTCGCCCTGGTGGTGCTGGCAGCCGAGCGGGTTCACCCGCACCCAGACCGGAACGTCGCCCGCCGCCCCCGACGCCAGCCAGGCGATGACGGCCTCGCGCGCCGCCGCCTTGTCGGCCGCCGGCACGCTGTCTTCCAGGTCGAGGATCAGCGCCTCGGCGCCGCTGGCCAGGGCCTTGCCGAAACGCTCCGGCCGGTTGGCCGGCACGAACAAATAGGAGCGCGGCTCGGCCTTCATGCCGCCGCGTCCGCCGGTCGTTTGCGCATCATGGCCTGCCGCGTGCAGACGGCGACCAGCTCGCCGTGCTGGTTGAAGGCCTCGTGCATGAATTCGACGATGCCGACGGTCGGCCGCGATTGGCTGGCACGCAGCGACTTCACGGTGGTCTTCACCTTCACCGTGTCGCCATGGAACAGCGGCTTGGGGAAGCGCACGTCGGTCATGCCGAGGTTGGCCACCGTGGTGCCCAGCGTGGTGTCGTTGACCGAGATGCCGATCATCAGGCCCAGCGTGAACAGGCTGTTGACCAGCGGCTTGCCCCATTCGGTGCGCGACGAAAATTCGGCGTCGATGTGCAGCGGCTGCAGGTTCAACGTCAGGCACGAGAACAACACGTTGTCGGACTCGGTGATGGTGCGGCCGACCGCGTGCACGAACACGCGGCCTTCCTCGAACTCCTCGAAATACAGACCGGCCATCGCGGTTTACTCCTTGGTTGTGGTGTCGGTGGTGTCGTCGTCGAACAGCGCCAGCAGCTGGCCCTGACCGACGATCTCGCCGGCCGCCACCTTCAGCGCGGCCAACCGGCCGGCGCGCGGCGCGCCCAGCGTGTGGTACAGCTTCATCGCCTCCAGCGTGAGCACCGGCTGGCCGGCCGTCAGCACGTCCCCGGCCTGTGCCAGCAGCTCGGAGACGCGGCCGGGCAAGGCCGCCCGCAGCTCGCGCCCGGCCGTGCTGGCGGCGCCGGCGCGCGGGGTCGAGGCCAGCCCGTGCGCGACCGTCCAGACCCGCGCGTCGCCGGCCAGCCAGGTCCACCAGCGGTCGCCCACCCGCGTGACGTGGGCGGCCTGGGTCGCATCGTTCGCGCCGGTCAGCCGCACGCTGCCGTCGGCCATGGCTTGGGCGGTGACGCCGGGCAGTTCGGGGCTGGCGCAGCGGCTGCCGTCGAAGGTGAAGGTGAGCGGGACCGCCGGTGCATCGAGGGCCGACGCGTCGGCGATGCGCAGCGGCACCGTCGCCAGACCGCCCGCCGGTGCGGTGATGCGAAAGCCGCGCAGCGCCGACCAGACCGGCGCGGTGACGGGCTGCTGCGCGGCGAAGGCGGCGGCCAGCGCGAGGCGGTGGCGCTCCAGCACACCCGCCTCGGCCACCGGCCCGCCCGGCAGGTGCTGGGGTAGGAAGTTGGTGGTCAACACGTCGCCGAAGGCGGGGTGCCGCAGCACCTGCGCCAGCAGGCCGGCGTTGGTGCGCAGGCCTTCGACGCGCAGAGTGGCCAGACCGGCCAGCGCGCGGGTGATCGCCTGCTGGCGGTCATTGCCGAAGCCGATCACCTTGGCCAGCATCGCGTCGTAATAGGGCGTGACCTCGCTGCCGGCCTGCAGCCCGCTGTCAACGCGCACGCCCGGCAGGCCCGCCGGCTCCGCGTAGCCGGCCAGCGCGCCGAGGCTGGCGCGGTGGTCGTGCTCCGGGTCCTCGGCGTTCAGCCGGCACTCGATCGCCCAGCCGCGCCGGGTGATCGCGTCTTGCGCCAGCGGCAGTGTTTCACCGGCCGCCACGCGCAACTGCCACTCGACGAGATCCAGCCCGGTCGTCATCTCGGTCACCGGGTGCTCGACCTGCAGCCGCGTGTTCACCTCCAGGAAGTATGGCGCATCGTGGGCGTCGGCGTCGAGCACAAACTCCACCGTGCCGGCGTTGTCGTAGCCGATCGCGCGGCCCATCGCCAGCGCGGCGGCGTAGAGCTGCTGCGCCACCTCCGCTGGCAAATGGTTGGCCGGCGCTTCCTCGATCACCTTCTGGAAGCGCCGCTGCACCGAACACTCGCGCTCGAACAGGTGCACCAGACCACCATGCCGGTCGCCGACCAGTTGCACCTCCAGGTGCCGCGGCCGCGCGATGTATTTCTCCAGCAGCACCCCGTCGTCACCGAACGACGCCATCGCCTCCTTGCGGGCCAGCGTCAGCAGCGCGTCGAACGCCGCAGCCTCGTCCACGCGCCGCATGCCCTTGCCACCACCGCCAGCGCTGGCCTTGATCAGCAACGGAAAGCCGATGCGGGCGGCCTCGGCGCTCAGCGTGGCGTCGCTCTGGTCGTCGCCGTCGTAGCCGGGCACGCAGGCCACGCCGGCGGCTCGCGCGAGGCGTTTGCTCTCGATCTTCGAGCCCATCGCCGCGATGGCGCCACGGTGCGGCCCGATGAACACAATGCCGTGCTCGGTGCAGGCTTCGATCAGCTCCAGCTTTTCCGACAGAAAGCCATAGCCGGGGTGGATGGCCTGAGCGCCGGTGGCGAGCGCCGCCTCGACGATGCGGTCGGCGCGCAGATAGGATTCGGCCGCGCTGGCCGGACCAATGGGCACCGCCAGCGTGGCTTCGGCCACATGGCGGGCATGGCGGTCGGCTTCGGAATGCACCGCCACCGTCTCGATCCCGAGGCGGCGGCAGGTGCGGATGATGCGGCAGGCGATCTCGCCGCGGTTCGCGATCAGGATGCGGGTGAACATGGTGTGGCCGCCCCTCACATCCGGAACACCGGCGACGGGCCGGTGGCGCGCGGCGTGCCCTGGGCGATGACCTGCAGGCACAGCCCCAGCACGTCGCGGGTCTGCGCGGGTTCGATGATGCCGTCGTCCCACAGCCGCGCGGTGGCGTAGTAGGGGTCGCTCTGGCGCGTGAACTGCTCGGTGGTCTCTCGCGCGAGGTCGTCGATCTCGTGTTCCGCGCCCGGGCCTTTCAACGACGCGCGCTTCAGGTCGGTCAGCACGGTGGTGGCAACCTCCGGGCTCATCGTGGCGATGCGCGAGCTGGGCCAACTGAACAGGAAATGCGGCGCGAAGCCGCGCCCGCACATGCCGTAGTTGCCGGCGCCATAGGAGCCGCCGATCAGCACCGTGAGGCGCGGCACGCGGGCGGTGGCCATCGCGTAGACCAGCTTGGCCGAATGTTTGGCGATGCCGCCGCGCTCGGCCTCGCTGCCGACCATGAAGCCGGTGATGTTCTGCAAAAACAGCAGCGGCAGGCCGCGCTGGTTGCACAGCTCGATGAAATGCGCCCCCTTCACCGACGATTCCGAGAACAGCACGCCGTTGTTGGCGAGGATGCCGACCGGCCGGCCGTGAATGTGCGCGCTGGCGCAGACCAGCGTGGCGCCGTATTCGGGCTTGAACTCCTGCAGCTCGCTGTCGTCCACCAGCCGCATCAGCACCTCGCGCACGTCGTAGGGCTGCTTCAGGTCAGCGCCGACGATGCCGGGGATTTCGGCAGCGTCGAAACGCGGTGGCCTTGCGGCACGCGGCGGTTCGGCCGAACCGTGCTTGGGCATGTTCAGGTGGCGCACGATCTGACGCATCTTGGCGAGCGCCTCGCGCTCGTCGGCGGCCAGGTAGTCGGTGACGCCGGAGACGCGGGTGTGCATGGCCGCGCCGCCCAGCGATTCGCCGTCGATCACCTCGTTGATCGCCGCTTTCACGATCGGCGGGCCGCCCAGGTGGATCCGACCGGTGCCCTGCACGATGATGGCTTCGTCCGACAGCGCAGGAATGTAGGCGCCGCCGGCCGTGCAGCCGCCGAACACCGCCGAGATCTGCGGCAGGCCTTCGGCGCTCATGCGGCACTGGTTGTAGAAGGTGGTGCCGAAATGGCCCCAGTCGGGGAACACCTCGTCTTGCTGCGGCAAATAGGCGCCGCCGCAATCGACGAGGTAGAGCACCGGCAGGCGGTTCTGCAGCGCGATATCTTGCGCGCGGATGTGTTTGCGCACGGTCTCCTTGAAAAAGCTGCCGCCCTTCACGGTCGCGTCGTTGGCGATCACCATGCAGTGCTGCCCTTCGACCAGACCAATGCCCGCCACCGCGCCGGCCGCCGGCACACCGCCGCCATACAAGCCCCAAGCGGCCAGCGGCGAGATTTCGAGGAAAGGCGAGCCGACGTCGAGCAGCAGCTCGATGCGTTCACGCGCCGGCAGCTTGCCGCGCTCAATGTGGCGGCGCATCAGCGCATCACCACCGCCGGCCATCGCCACGGCCATGCGCTCGCGCAGCGTGGCGAGCAGTTCCTGGTAACGCGCGGCGTTCTTCTGGAAGCCGGCGGACGACGGATCCACGGCCGACTGTGGTGCAACGCCGGTCATCGGGCGGCCGCTTCGTGCTGTCCGCCGGCCTGCAGCCCGCGTGTGACGAGGTCCGTCAGATCGGCCGCGAGGGTGCCGAGGCTGGATTTGCTTTCATCGTGCCATTCGGTCGTCCAGTTCATTGCGCCGAACAGGAAAAACGTGAACCGCACCAGTTCCACGCCGGGCCTGATCTGGCCGCGTGCCTGCAGGTCGCCGAGCAGCGTGCGCCAGAAGCGTTCGTAGCGGCGCCGCACCGCCATGTGGGCCTCGCGCACATGCGCCGGCACCTGGCCGAAGATGCGGATGTTGGCCGACGTGAAATCGTGCGCCGTCAGCAGCGCGCCGAGATGCGCGGCAAAGGCGGTGTGCAGGGTGCTGCGCAGGTCGGCGTCGGGCGGCAGCGCGTCGGTGGCGGACTTCACCGCATCGAACACGCGCTGCACTCCGATGTCGAGCACCGCGGTCACGATCTCGTCTTTCGACGAGAAGTGGTAGTACAGGCTGCCGGCCTGCATACCGCAGTGGCTCGCAATGGCGCGCAGCGTGGTGCTGGCGTAACCGTCGCGGCGAAACAGGCGCGCGGCGGTCTCCAGAATCAACTGGCGCGACTCGGCGCCGCTGCCCTCGGAAACGGGCTTGGAACGGGGAAGAACCGGCATGGCGACGCTTCAGTGCATGCGCTTGGCGATTTCGTCCAGCATGACCTCGCTGGCACCGCCGCCGATCGACTGGATGCGGGCGTCGCGCGCCATGCGCTCGATGGCCGATTCGCGCATGTAGCCCATGCCGCCGTGGAACTGCAGGCAGTCGTACATCACCTCGTTCACCAGTTCGCCGCACAGCGCCTTCAGCATCGACGCCTCGGCCACCACGTTGTCGCCACGGGTGTCGCGCCAGGCGGTGTTGTAGAGCATGGCGCGGGCGGCCTGCACGCGGGCCGTCAGCATCGCCAGGCGGTGGCGGATCGCCTGCTTGTCCCACAGCGTGGCGTTGAAGGCCTTGCGCTGCGTCACCCATTCCAGCGTCAGTTCGATCGCGCGGGCCGCCTCGCCCATCGACTGCGCGGCCAGCACCAGGCGCTCGTTCTGCAGGTTCTTCACCAGCGCATAGAAGCCGCGGTGCTCCTCGCCCAGCAGGTTGGCGGCCGGGATGCGGCAGTTCTCGAACACCAGCTCGGCGGTGTCGCTCGACAGCCAGCCGTGTTTTTTCAATGGCCGCGCCACGCTGAAACCGGGCGTGCCCTTTTCCACGATGAACATCGAGATGTGGTGGTTGCGGCCGGACTCGCCGGTCTTGGCGGCGACGAAGAAGATCTCGCCGTGCACGCCGTTGGTGATGAACATCTTGGCGCCGTTCAGCACCCAGCTGCCGTCGGCCTCGCGCCGCGCGGTGGTGCGCATCGACGCGAGGTCGGAGCCGGCGTCGGGTTCGGTCATGGCCACCGCGGCGATACGCTTGCCGGCCACGATGTCGGGCATCAGCCGCGCCTTCTGTTCGGCGTTGCCGGCGTGGTGCAGGTGGGGCGCGGCCATGTCGGTGTGGACCAGCGCGGTGATCGCGAAGCCGCCGTAGGTCGAGCGGCCCAGTTCCTCGGCGTAGACCACGGTCGACAGCGTGTCGAGCGCGCTGCCGCCGTAGGCCTCTTCGAAGCGGATGCCGAGCAGCCCCAGTTCGCCCATCGCCGCCATCACCGACCGAGGGGTCAGGCCCTCCTCTTCCCAGCGGTCGGCAAACGGCAGCACCTGCTCGGCGACGAAACGGCGAATGGTCTGGCGCAACATGTCATGCTCGGACGTGAAATAAGGGAAGCTCTCATGCAGGGCGGCGGCCATTACCAACTCCTTGGTCAATCAAACATTTGTTAGGTCAATTATAGGGGGCGGCATGGACGCCTCTCGCAAACACAGCGGCCGGGTGTCGGCGCGGGTCGGGCGCAGAAGGATGAATCAGAGGAGATAGCCGGCGCGGGGAGACAGGCCAGATCGGTAATCTGCTCGCCTCACATCGAAAGGCGGTGCGGGGGAGCCTCGGGTCAGCCTGCCGATATTGCGGGCGAACGAGGCCAGCGTTCCAGCACCCCATAGACCACCAGCCCGATTCCCAGCGGCAGCAGGTAATACAGGGCGCGATAGGTCAGCACTGCGCCGACGAGCGCGGCCTCGGGCACGCGGCCGGCAAGCAGCGCGATGTACACGGCCTCCAGCACACCCAACCCGCCGGGCACCGGCACCAGCACGCCGGCAATGGCGCCGGCCAGCAGCACCGCCAGGGTGGTGCCGTAGGGCACCTGCTGGCCCAGCAGCAGAAACATCATCGCGCCCATCAGCGCCCAATTGGCCGACGAGACCACCAGTTGCCATATGGCCAGCCGGGCCGTGGGCAGGCGCAGCGCGTGCGTTCGCCATCGCCATTCACGGCGCCGCGAGAACGCGCAACCCGCCACGTAACCCGCCACCCCCAGCAGCATCGCCACGCCCAGCATGCGCAACAGGGCCGGGTTCATGTGCGCGTCGGCAGGCAGCGTGATCAGGCCGGCCGCGAACAGCACACCCGCCAACAAGCCATAGCCCAGCCAATTGGTCACCATGCTGTACGCCACCACCTGGGCGATCTGCCCGCCGCGCAGGCCGGCCCGCGCGTACAACCGCGCCCGCAAACCGATGCCGCCCACCAGCGAGCCCAGGTTGAGGTTGAACGCGTAACTGGTCACCGCAATCGCCCACGATCGGCGGCGCGAAACGGCATGGCGGGCTTGATGCCTGCCGATCAGATCGAAAGAACCATACAGGGCGTGGCTGGCCAGGGCCATCACGGCCACCCCGACCAGCAACGCCGCGTCATACCGCTTCGCCGCCCGCCAGGCGGCCGGCCAATCCACCTCTCGGGCGTGCGACACCAGCATGGCCAACACAAGGGCTGCGAACAGCGGCAACAGCCAGCGCCGCACCATCGGCCACATGCGGGCGATCCAGGCCTTCGCACCGATCGGGGGCAAAACAGTACGGGCGTTCAGCGTCTTCATGGTCAGCCGATCATCTGGTGCCCGCGGCGCTCCCGCCAGCCTCGATTGGGCGCACATGCTGTAGGCCAAGACCGCTCGCGCCGCCATCCCTGACAATCCAGGCGATGAGCCCCACCCGCTTCACACCGCGCCGCCGCGCCCTCGTCCTGAGCGTGCTCGCCCTGCCGCTCTCTCGCTTCAGCGCCGCCGCGGCCGGCAAACCGCAGGTCGACGTCTGGAAAAGCCCGACCTGCGGCTGCTGCAAGGAATGGGTGGCGCACCTGCAGGCCAACGGCTTCGAAGTGCGCACCTTCGAGACCGGCAACGCCCAGGCGCGCCGCCATTTCGGCGTGCCCATGGCCCTGGCCTCGTGCCACACCGCGCGGATCGAGGGGTACGTCATCGAAGGCCACGTGCCCGCCCGCGAGATCCAGCGCCTGCTCAATGAAAAGCCTGATGCGCTTGGCCTAGCCGTGCCCGGAATGCCGATCGGCTCTCCTGGCATGGACGGCCCCGAATACAACGGCCGCCGCGATCCGTATGACGTGCTGCTGCTGGCCAAGGACGGCGCCACGGCGGTGTTCCAGAGCTACCGCTGAACCGCCGCTTTCAAAGCGCAGCCTGCCGGCTCGTTCCCTTTTCAAGGGGAACACACCATGGGCATTCCAAGCATCACCGCGCCGGTCGGCGTGGGCGGCGCCAACCGGCTGGCCGACGTCAAGACCATTCAGGGCCTGCTCAACCTGATGCCGACCGTTGCCGGCGGCCCGCTCGTGCAACTGGTGATCGACGGGCTCTGCGGCCCGAAGACCAACGGCGCGATCCGCGGCTTCCAGCAGAAGCAGCTCGGCTTTGCCGACGGCCGCATCGACCCCGGCCAGCAGACGCTGCAGAAAATCATTGCACTGCTCAACGCGCCCAGCGCCAACAGCGGCATCCACACCTTCACCGGCTTCAACGGCGAGCAGGTCGACATGCTGCGGCAGGATCTCGACCGCGCCGTCCTGCTGCTGCAGGAAACGCGGGGCCTGCTCGGCGTGGCACCGTTCATGAAGGCCGACAACCATGTGGTGAAGATGCTGCTGTTCAACTTCAGCATCGACGTCGCGCCGACCGACAACCCGATGGCGGCCGGCTTTAACCAGGTCATGCTGACCCAACTGCAGGGCCGGCTGGCCCAATTGCAGGCTTCGCTGCTGCTGCCGCTCAAGTTCGAGATGGGCACCCACGCCGGTGGCCTCGAAGCCGACGCCTACGTGATCTACCCCGACGAAACCATCTACGTGAACCCACAGTACTTCGACAAGGCCGACGGCGTAGAACGTTCAGTGGTGCTGATGCACGAACGCGCCCACATCACGCTGCAGTCGCCCGACCACCCGGGCATGGGCGGCGGCTTGGCGGTGCTGGTCGTCGAGCCGCAGGACGACAAACGCCCCTACTTCAACCCGAAGGGCGACATCTTCAGCAACGCGATCCGCAACCCCTACAACTACGAGTGGCTGGTGAGTTCACTGAAGAAAGGGCCGCAGAAGATGGGGCTGATGCGCTGCACCCGCTGCCGCTGAACGCACCAGCGAAAACGCCCCAGAACCTGGCGATTCTGGGGCGTTGTGCATTTGGTGGCCTGGGGCGGAATCGAACCACCGACACGCGGATTTTCAATCCGCTGCTCTACCAACTGAGCTACCGGGCCGTGAGCCTCAGATTATAGCAGCCCCATAGCCGGTTTCCGCCGAAGCTCAGGCAGCGCTGCGTTTGCCGCGGGACAGGTCGACGCCGAGCTGCTTGAGCTTTCGGTACAGGTGGGTGCGTTCCAGGCCAGTCTTCTCGGCCACACGGGTCATGGAACCGCCCTCCTTGGCGAGGTGGAACTCAAAGTAAGCCTTCTCGAATTCGTCGCGCGCCTCGCGCAACGGCTGATCAAGTTCGAAGTGCTGCTTGGACTGCGGCGACAGGCTTTTCAGTTGCGGGAGAGCCTGGCCAGGCAGCAGCGACGCATCGGCCACCAGATCGCTCGCGAGCGACGGCAGGCCGGCCTTTCGGTTCTGGCCCTTGGAAAGCCCTTGCTCCACTGCCTTCAGCAGCTTCTGCAGCGTGATCGGCTTTTCGAGAAAGGCCTGGGCGCCGATGCGGGTGGCCTCGACGGCGGTGTCGATGGTGGCGTGGCCGCTCATCATGATGACGGGCATGGTCAGCGCGCCGCTGGCCGACCACTCCTTCAGCAGCGTGACGCCGTCGGTGTCGGGCATCCAGATGTCCAGCAGCACGAGGTCGGGCGTGGACTGGGCGCGGGCAGCACGGGCCTGGCTGGCATTCTCGGCCAGCTCGATGTTGTGGCCTTCGTCGTTGAGGATTTCAGACAGCAGTTCCCGGATGCCGGGTTCGTCGTCCACCACCAGGATGTTTGCCATGTTCGAGTTGCCGCCTTGTTGCTCTTGGATGCCGCCGGGCACCAGCCCCGGACACGCTCACCGCGCCTGCGGTGCTCCGCGTCACGGTGTTGTCAATTTGCAACTATAAATGATAACGAGACTTGCGCGCCTGTCACCACTCCATCGGCCTCACGGTTGGCGATGTCGACGCGGGCGCGGTGCTCATCGGCGATCTTCTTGACCACCGCGAGCCCCAGGCCTGTGCCCTTGGGTTTGGTGGTCACGTAGGGCTCGAACGCACGCTTGAGAATGTGCTCTGGAAAGCCGGGACCGCTGTCACGCACCACCAGCCGCACACGCTCCGCCGCCGAGATGTAGCGGGTGCGCACCAGCACCTCGGCGCGGGGCTGGCCCTCGGCGGCGTCCTGTGCGTTCTGCAGCAGGTTGTGCAGCACCTGACGGAGTTGATGCACGTCGCCGAGCACCAGCGGGCAGTCGGCGTCGAGTTCGGTCTTCAGCGTGATGCCGCGGGTATCGTGCGCGTAGAGGTGCAGCACGTCTGTGACCAGCGTGTTGAGCTGCATGGGCTTGAGGTCGGCGGCGGGCAGGCGGGCGTAGTCGCGGAATTCGTTGACGAGGCGCTTCATCGCGTCGACCTGATCGACGATGGTCTTCACCGATTTGCCCAGTACCGCCTGCTCGCTGTCGGGCAGCTTGCCGCCCAGCTTCATTTCCAGTCGCTCCGCTGCCAGGCGGATCGGGGTCAGCGGGTTCTTGATTTCGTGGGCCAGCCGGCGCGCAACCTCACCCCAGGCCTGTGCGCGCTGGGCCGACACCATTTCGGAAATGTCGTCGAACACCAGCAACCATTCGCCGCCCGGCATCTCGGCGCCTCGGGCGATCAGGTTGATGGCGTCGGGCGGCAGCCCGGGCCGGGCCGCGTTGACCTCGAACGACTGTTGCCAATGGTCGAGCCCGTGCTGCTTGTTCTCACTGAGGAAGATCGCGAACTGGTGCTGCACCCCCTGGCCAAAGGCTTCCAGACCCGGCACGGCCGCGAGCGGCTGCCCCTCGAAGGCCGCCATGGGCGCTCGCAGGATGCGGGTCGCGCCGGGGTTGGTGCTCAGCATCGTGCCGGTGGCGTCGAGCACGATGACGCCGGCGGTCAGGTTGTCGAGAATGGTCTGCAGCTGCACCCGCGCGGCATCGACCTTGCTCATGCTGCTCTGAACATCGGCGCGGGCGTCGGCGAGCTGCTGCGTCATGTCGGCGAAGGAGCGGGTCAGGCCGCTCAGTTCGTCCTTGCTTTGCAGCATGGCCTTGGGGGTCAAGTCGCCGGCCGCCACCTGACGCACACCGTCGGCCAGCAGCAGCAGCGGCTTGGCGAGCTGGTTGCCGAGCAGCACGGCGAGCAGCACCGCACCGAACACCGACAGGAACAGGCTCAGCGTGAGCGTGCCGATGTACATGCGGCGCAGCCCCTCGCGGCCCAGCGCCCGCTCCTGGTACTCGCGGTTGGCCTCCGTCACGGCGATGGCGTTGGCCACCAGGTTGGGCGGCAGTTCCTGCGTGACCTGGAGAAAGCGGCTTTCCGACAAGAGGCCCACCGTGGTCGATGGCACCAGCGTGAGGGCCCGCACGCGGGCCTGTGTGGCAACGGGTGCCGCGCCTATGTCGTCCAACCCCTCGATCTGCGTGACCGCGCGCTGCTGCGACCGGGCCTGCCGCAACTGGTAGGGCGACGGCCGCTCCGGATTCACCTGGAACCGTGTTTCGCCGGCACTGGCGATCAGCGTGCCGCCGGCGCTCCACAGTGTCACGTCGGTGGCGCCGAGCTGTTCGCGCAGCCGCGACAGCGAGATGCCGACCAACGCATCGGATTTGCCGGCCAGTTGCTCGCCGGCCACGCGGGTCTTGTTGGCGAGGTCGTTGGCCAGCGTGTCCAGCGTGACGCGTCCCAAATTGAGGCCGGCGTCGAGCGCGCCCTCCACCTTCACGTCGAACCAGCTCTCGATGGAGCGCGACACGAACTGGTAAGACACGGTGTAGATCAACAGGCCGGGCAGCAGGCCCACGAGCGTGAAGATGGCGGCCAGCTTCATCAGCAGCCGGCTGCCGAAGCGGCCGCGCCGCACGCGCCACCACAGCCGCCAGACGATCCAGACAATCACGGCGAACAACATCGACGCCACCGCGATGTTCACCGCGAACAGATTGGCGTAGTTGCGCTCGTAGAAGATCTGGTTGTCGGTGGCCTGGGTCAACAGGAACAGCAGCACGAGGCCGATAGCCACCATGGCCGCGGCCGTGACGACCACGCCCCACCGGAACCCGCGCGACGTGGCCCGGCCGGCCGGCGCGGGCGTGCCGCTCACCGTTCCTGCTCCAGCACCACGCGCTGCGTGCGCCGCACGGCGATGCTCCAGTCGCTCTGCCCCAGCGCGCCGATCTGGAAGGGACGGGGCAGCTTGCTCATGTCGAGGTGAAAACTGAAGGCCAGCGTGTGGCGGCTCGTGGGGTCGAAATCAGCGCCATCGGCGATGCGCCAGCGCGAGGGCCGCTGGATGGCGGTGAGCGCTTCGCGCAGGCTCTCGAAATTCTGGCCGAGCGTGAGTTCAGGGCCGCTGGGCACCTGGCCGTTGGCCGATACCTGCACCCGCCAGCGCCGGGTCAGCGGCTGAAACGAGAGCCGGAACGCCCGCGACGAAGCGGCGACCCGCTTGTCCGACCAGTACCAGCGGTCGCGCAGCAACTCGACCTCCGCGACGAAATAGACGGCGATGCCTTTGACCAAGGCCTCTTCCACCGGCTGCGGCAGGTCGAAGTTGACGTCGGCCGACAGGTAGATGCCGTCATCGCCCCGCTCCAGCCGGAGCTGCGCGATGTCGGCGTCGGCAAAGGCCGCCGATGCGGCCAGCAACAGGCCCACGACCAGAACCAGTCCATGACGAAGGTCAGTGCGGAATCTTCTCCAGCCGCGCGTAATAAAAGCCGTCGTGGTCACGCTGGACATTGTCCGGGAAGAGGTCCCCATCCATTCCGGTTTGGGGCAGCAAATGCCCTGGGGCTGGCATCCGTCGCACATCCGTGTTGCGTGCAACAAACGTTTCGATCTGCCCGTCGCCCTCGGCCCTGAACACCGAGCAGGTGGCGTACAGCAGCCGGCCGCCGGGCCGCAGCAGCGGCCACAGCGTGTCCAGCAACCGGGCCTGGGTGGCGGCGAGCTGCGCCACGTCGCTTTCGCGGCGCAGCCACGGCACGTCCGGATGCCGCCGCACGATGCCGGAGGCGGTACACGGTGCGTCGAGCAGGATGGCGTCGAAGGGCTGGCCGTTCCACCAGTCGGCCGGTTTTCCGGCGTCGGCGGCCCTCACCTCGGCCCGCAGCTGCAGGCGCCGCAATGTCTCGCGGACGCGCTGGCAACGCTCGGCATCGACGTCGAGCGCCAGCACTTCGGCGTCTTCCGCCATTTCGAGCAGGTGGGCGGTCTTGCCGCCGGGGGCGGCGCAGGCGTCGAGCACCCGCAGCGGCCGGTCGTGCGGTCGCACCAGATCGTCCAGCAGCAGCGGCGCAGCGAGCTGCGCGGCGGCGTCCTGCACCGACACCCAGCCTTCTGCCCAGCCGGGCAACTGCTGCACCGGGCACGGCCGCTCCAGGACCAGCGCGGTGTTGCTGCCAGCAACGCCGCTGGCCCGCCGGCCGTCGGCCTGGAGCTGGTCGCGGTAGGCGGCCAGCGTGGTGCGGCGGCGGTTCACGCGCAGCGTCATCGGCGCATGAAGGCCGTCGGCTTTCAGCGCGGCCTGCCAACCGTGCGGGTGTTCCCGGCGCAGCCGGTCTATCCACCACGACGGGTGGTTCCAGGTGGCCTCCGGGTCGGGCTCGACCGCGTGCAGCAGTTCGGCCTGCTCACGCAGGAAGCGGCGCAGGCAGGCGTTGATGAAGGACGCCTGCTGCCGGGTGGCGGCGGAGCGCTTGGCCGCCTCCACCGCCTGATCGACCAGCGTGAACGGTTCGTACGGCGGCGGCTGGCCGTCGTGCGAGGTGGCCAGCGCCAGAGCCGCGCACAGCAGGGTGTCGGCCGCCGGGGGAGGCGCCCGCCGCGCCAGTTGCCGGCGCAGCGCCTGGGCGCGGCCGAGACCCCGCAGCGCGAGGAAAGACAGGGCCTGCACGCCGGGGCGCAGCGGCGCCTCGACGGCGTCGAGCGCCGGCGTCAGGGAACGGCCGGCGCGCACCGCGGCGAGCACCTGGGCCACCGCCTGCAGCTGCCGCCACAGCGGGGGCTTGGGCGAGGTGTTCAAGCCAGTGTGTCCGCCCAGATGTTGCGGGCCCAGCTCATGGCGTAGCTGCCTTCCAGCTCGCTCGGCGCCGGGCTCAGGCCGCCCGAGCCCGCGACAGGCTTGAAGGTCTTCTCGGCCGCCACATACTCGTGCACGCTGGCGACGTGGATCACGCTGCGGTCATCAACGAAGCTGTAGCAGGTGTTGGTGAGGACCGGCGCGGGGTTGACTTCCCAGCCCGCAAGCTGGGCGACGATGGCGGCCGCCGCCACCTTGGCGTGGTTGTTGGCCATGTGGCCGCTCTTGGGCATGCCGGGCGCGAGCTGGATCGCGTCGCCAATGACGAAAACGTCTTTGGCGGCTGTGGACTCGAAGGTTTGATAGTCCACCCCGCACCAGCGCTTGTTGGCCATGTTGTTGAGGAAGGCCTGCTGCGCGATCAGGCCGGCGCGCTGCGGCGGCAGGACATTCAGCACGTCGGCTTTCACGTCGCCCTGCACCTCGAACTTGATGAGGCCGGCCTTGCCGTCGACAGCGGTCACCTTGTGCTGGCTGCGGTACTCGACGATGCCGGCATACTGCTCGGCCCACACCTTCTTGAACAGAGCGCCCTTGGAGGTGACGTCGGGGTTGGCGTCGAGCACCAGCACCTTGCTCCTGGGCTTGGCCTGCTTGAAGTACCACGCGACCTGGCAGGCCCGCTCGTAGGGACCGGGCGGGCAGCGGTAAGGCGCCTCGGGAATGGTGATGGCGTAGACGCCGCCATCGGGCATGGCTTCGAGCTGGCGGCGCAGGCCAACCGTCTCGGGGCCGGCCTTCCAGGCCTGCAGTGCCTGGCCGGCGGCGTGGGCCTGCGGCAGGCCTTCGATCAGCGCGTCCTGCAGCTCGATGCCGGGCGACACCACCAGCTTGTCGTACGGCAGGAAGCTGCCGTTGCCGAGCTTGACCGTCTTCTTCTGCGTGTCGACCGCGGCGGCGATGTCGCGCACCACGTTCACGCCATGCCGCGACAGCCCGGTGTAGGGCAGCGTCATGTCGGCGAGCTGCTTGCTGCCGCCCAGCACCAGGTTGGAGATGGGGCAGGAAATGAAGAACTCGTGAGGCTCCAGCAGCGTGACGTCGATCTGGCCGTCCGACAGCAGCCGCAAATACTTGGCGGCGGTGGCGCCGCCATAGCCGCCACCGATGACGATGACCTTGGCGCCGGGCGCGATGGTGCGTTGCGGGCCGCTGGCGCAGCCGGCCAGGCCGAGCGCGCCGCCACCGGCGGCCAGCGAGAGCAGGGAACGGCGGTCGATCATCGCGAGCCTCCTTGGGCGGCCTGGGCCGCGAAATAACCGGCGAGCTGTTCGAGCTGGGCGTCGGTGTAGCCCTTGGCCAGCTGTTGCATCACGGTGGCGGGCCGGCCCCCGGCCTTGAAGGCCTTCAGGCTGGCGAGCAGCGCGTCGCGGCTCTGGCCGGCCAGCAACGGCACGGTGGAGCCGGGTGCGCCGTGTCCATCGGTGCCGTGGCAATTGGCGCAGGTCGCCGCCAAGCTGCGCACGTAGAGCGCGTCCTTCGCGGGCTGCGCCGCCGCCATGCCGTGCGCGCCAAGCAGCGCCAGCGTGGCCATCGTCATCCATCGGGTGTTCATTGGAGGCCCCTTCCCGTTCGTCGTCGTGGAGTTGTCGCGGGTCGTAGTATCACCAGCGCGTGCGCCGCCGGCAAACAATTTGTCGTGTGAAGCTCATGGCGGCCGCGCATGCCTTCCCATGGGCGACTTCACAAGAAAAAACGCCTCCAGTCAGCGTGGAACGGACTGGAGGCGCTACGCTTTTCATAGCATCGGGGTTCTGCCCCGCTCAGCTCACTCGGCGGCGGCCGCCTCGCTGCTGCTGTCCTGCTCGGGCGTGGCACCGGCCAGTTCGGCGGCTTCGGCGTCGGCGATGGCGCGGCGCTCGGCCTCGTCCATCAGGTCCTTGGCCTTGCGTGCCTGGTGGTAGGCCATGCCGGTGCCCGCTGGAATCAGGCGGCCGACGATGACGTTTTCCTTCAGGCCACGCAGCTCGTCGCGCTTGCCCATGATGGCCGCCTCGGTGAGCACGCGGGTCGTTTCCTGGAAGGACGCGGCGGAGATGAACGAATCGGTCGACAGCGAGGCCTTGGTGATCCCCAGCAACAGGTTGCTGTAGGTCGCCGGGATCTTGCCCTCGTCGCGCAGGCGATCGTTGGTGTCCAGGATCTCGGAACGCTCGACCTGCTCGCCAGCGATGTAACCCGACTCGCCCGGGTTCTCGACCACGACGCGGCGCAGCATCTGGCGAACGATCACCTCGATGTGCTTGTCGTTGATCTTCACGCCCTGCAGGCGGTAGACGTCCTGGACCTCGTCGACGATGTAGCGCGCCAGCTCTTCAGAGCCCAGCAGGCGCAGGATGTCCTGCGGGTCGGCCGGGCCGTCCACCACGCTCTCGCCCTTGTTCACCACTTGGCCTTCGTGCACCAGGATGTTCTTTTCCTTGGGCACGAGTTCCTCGTGGACCTTGCCTTCCGGGTCGGTGATCTGCAGGCGAATCTTGCCCTTGGTCTCCTTGCCGAACGACACGGTGCCGGTCATTTCGGCCAGGATGCCCTTGTCCTTCGGCGTGCGCGCCTCGAACAGTTCGGCCACGCGCGGCAGACCGCCGGTGATGTCGCGGGTCTTCTGGCCTTCGACCGGAATACGCGCCAGCACTTCGCCGGGGCCCACGTCCTGGCCGTCCTGCACCTGGATCAGCGCGCCGACCTGGAAGCCGATCGTCACCGAGTGGTCGGTGCCGGGGATCTTCACCTCGTTGCCGCCGGCATCGACCAGCTTGACCTGCGGGCGCACGACCTTGGCCGCGCCGCGGCGCTTCGGATCGATCACCACCAGCGTGGACAGCCCGGTCACGTCGTCGACCTGCTTGGCGACCGTGAGGCCCTCCTCGACGTTCTCGAACTTCACCTGCCCGGCGAATTCCGTGATGATCGGGCGGGTCAGCGGGTCCCAGTTGGCCAGCACCGCACCGGCCTTGATCGTCTGGTCGGCCTTGACCGTCAGCGTGGCGCCGTACGGCACCTTGTGGCGCTCGCGCTCACGACCGTGTTCGTCGTGGATGACGATCTCGCCGGAACGCGCGATCACCACCAGGTCGCCCTTGCTGTTGGTCACGTAGCGCATCGTGGCATTGAAGCCGATGCTGCCGTTGGACTTGGCTTCGACGCTGGACGCGATGGCCGCGCGCGACGCCGCGCCGCCGATGTGGAAGGTCCGCATCGTCAGCTGGGTGCCGGGCTCGCCGATCGACTGCGCCGCGATCACGCCGACCGCTTCGCCGTTGTTCACCAGGCCGCCGCGGCCGAGGTCGCGGCCGTAGCACTTGGCGCACAGGCCGAAACGGGTTGCGCAGGTCAGCGCGGTGCGCACGCGCACCTCGTCGACACCGGCGGCTTCCATCATTTCGATCGCGTCTTCGTCCAGCATGTTGCCGGCCGTGATCAGCACGCTCTGGTTTTCCGGGTGCAGCACGTCGTCGGCCGTGGTGCGGCCCAGCACGCGGTCGCGCAGCGACTCGATCACTTCGCCGCCTTCGACGATGGCGCGCATCTGCGAGCCGTCCTGCGTGCCGCAGTCTTCCTCGGTGATCACCAGATCCTGCGTCACGTCGACCAGGCGGCGCGTCAGGTAGCCGGAGTTGGCGGTCTTCAGTGCCGTGTCGGCCAGGCCCTTACGCGCACCGTGGGTGGAGATGAAGTACTCCAACACGTTCAGGCCTTCGCGGAAGTTCGCGGTGATCGGCGTCTCGATGATGGAGCCGTCGGGCTTGGCCATCAGGCCCCGCATGCCGGCCACCTGGCGGATCTGCGCGGCGGAACCGCGGGCGCCCGAGTCGGCCATCATGTAGATGGAGTTGAACGACTCCTGCTCCACCTGCTTGCCGTGGCGGTCGGTCACGATTTCCTTGGACAGCTGGGCCATCATCACCTTGGACACTTCGTCGCCCGACTTGCCCCAGATGTCGACCACCTTGTTGTAGCGCTCGCCGGCCGTCACCAGGCCGGAGACGTACTGCTGCTCGATCTCCTTCACTTCCTTCTGGGCGCGCGCGATGATCGCGTGCTTTTCCTTCGGCACCAGCATGTCGTCGATGCAGATCGAGATGCCGGCCTTGGTTGCCAGGCGGAAGCCGCTCTGCAGCAGCTTGTCGGCGAACACCACGGTTTCCTTCAGGCCGCACTTGCGGAAGCTCACGTTGATGAGCTTGGAGATTTCCTTCTTCTTCAGGGCCTTGTTCATGTTGGCGAACGGCAGGCCCTTCGGCAGGATGGACGACAGCATCGCGCGGCCGGCGGTGGTGTCCCACAGCTTGGTCGACGGCACGAATTCGCCGCTGGTCTTGTCCTTGGTGTACTCGGTCAGGCGCACGTTGATGCGCGCGTTGAGCTCCACCTGGCCGGCGTCGAAGGCGCGCTGCAGTTCACCGATGTCGGAGAAGATCAGGCCTTCGCCCTTGCCGTTGATGCGCTCGCGGGTCGTGTAGTACAGACCCAGCACCACGTCCTGCGACGGCACGATGGACGGCTCGCCGTTGGCGGGGAACAGCACGTTGTTGGAGGCCAACATCAGCGTGCGAGCTTCCATCTGCGCTTCCACCGACAGCGGCACGTGCACGGCCATCTGGTCGCCGTCGAAGTCGGCGTTGAAGGCGGCGCAGACCAGCGGGTGCAGCTGGATGGCCTTGCCTTCGATCAGGATCGGCTCGAACGCCTGGATGCCCAGGCGGTGCAGCGTCGGTGCGCGGTTCAGCATCACCGGGTGTTCCTTGATCACCTCTTCCAGGATGTCCCAGACCACCGGCGTGCCGGATTCGACTTCCTTCTTCGCGGCCTTGATCGTGGTCGCGATGCCCATGGCTTCCAGGCGCGAGAAGATGAAGGGCTTGAACAGCTCCAGCGCCATCAGCTTCGGCAGGCCGCACTGGTGCAGCTTGAGGGTCGGGCCCACGGTGATGACCGAACGGCCCGAGTAGTCGACGCGCTTGCCCAGCAAGTTCTGGCGGAAACGGCCCGACTTGCCCTTGATCATGTCGGCCAGCGACTTCAGCGTGCGCTTGTTGGCGCCCGTCATCGCCTTGCCGCGGCGGCCGTTGTCGAGCAGCGAGTCGACGGCTTCCTGCAGCATGCGCTTCTCGTTGCGCGCGATGATTTCCGGCGCCTTCAGCTCCAGCAGGCGGCGCAGGCGCGAGTTGCGGTTGATGACGCGGCGGTACAGGTCGTTCAGGTCGGAGGTCGCGAAGCGGCCGCCGTCCAGCGGCACCAGCGGACGCAGGTCCGGCGGCAGCACCGGCAGCACTTCCAGCACCATCCAGCCCGGCTTGATACCGGACTTCTTGAAGGCTTCCAGCACCTTCAGGCGCTTGGCGTTCTTCTTGATCTTGATCTCGGAGCCGGTGAGGTCGCCGCGCAGCTTCTCGATCGAGAGGTCGATGTCGATGGATTCCAGCAGGTCCTTGATGCCTTCGGCGCCCATCTTGGCGGTGAACTCGTCACCGTATTCCTTGACCTTGGCGTCGTAGTCGTCCTCGGACATGATGCCGAACTTCTTCAGCGGGGTCATGCCGGGGTCGGTGATCACGTAGGCTTCGAAGTACAGCACGCGTTCGATGTCGCGCAGCGTCATGTCGAGCACCAGGCCCAGACGCGACGGCAGCGACTTCAGGAACCAGATGTGCGCGCAGGGTGCGGCCAGGTCGATGTGGCCCATGCGCTCGCGGCGCACCTTCGTCTGCGTGACTTCAACGCCGCACTTTTCGCAGATGACGCCGCGGTGCTTCAGGCGCTTGTACTTGCCGCACAGGCATTCGTAGTCCTTGATGGGCCCGAAGATCTTGGCGCAGAACAGGCCGTCGCGTTCCGGCTTGAACGTGCGGTAGTTGATGGTTTCCGGCTTCTTGACTTCGCCGAACGACCACGAACGGATTTTCTCCGGCGAGGCCATCCCGATCTTGATCGCATCGAAATGCTCGTCGGGCGTGAATTGCTTGAACAGGTCGAGTAGTGATTTCATGGTTTGAATCCTGGTTCCTTCCTGCGATTAGGAGCGCTCGAGCTCGATGTCGATGCCCAGCGAGCGGATTTCCTTGACCAGCACGTTGAACGACTCCGGCATGCCGGCCTCGATCGCGTGCTCGCCCTTGACGATGTTTTCGTAGACCTTGGTACGGCCCTGCACGTCGTCGGACTTGACGGTGAGCATTTCCTGCAGCGTGTAGGAAGCGCCGTAGGCTTCCAGCGCCCACACTTCCATTTCGCCGAAACGCTGGCCGCCGAACTGCGCCTTGCCGCCCAGCGGCTGCTGCGTGACCAGCGAGTACGGGCCGGTCGAGCGGGCGTGCATCTTGTCGTCCACCAAATGGTGCAGCTTCAGCACGTGCATGTAGCCGACGGTGGTCGGGCGCTCGAACGGCTCGCCGGTGCGGCCGTCGAACAGGTTGGCCTGCGTGCGGGTGTCGGTCAGGCCCTTGGCCGCGGCGATCGCGTCCGGGTAGGCCAGCTTCAGCATCGCGCGGATTTCCTCTTCCGAGGCGCCGTCGAACACCGGAGTGGCGAACGGTGCGCCGGTCGACAGGTTGCCGGCCATCTCCACCACCTGCTCGTCGGTCAACTGGGCCAGGTCTTCCTTGCGGCCGGAGCCGTTGTAGAGCTGATCCATGAATTTGCGCAGTTCGGCCACCTTGGCCTGTTGCTGCAGCATGTCGCCGATGCGCTGGCCGATGCCCTTGCCGGCCCAGCCCAGGTGAACCTCCAGCACCTGGCCCACGTTCATCCGCGAGGGCACGCCCAGCGGGTTCAACACGATGTCGCACGGCGTGCCGTCGGCCATGTGCGGCATGTCCTCGACCGGAACGATCTTGGAGACCACACCCTTGTTGCCGTGGCGGCCGGCCATCTTGTCGCCGGGTTGTAGGCGACGCTTGACGGCCAGGTAGACCTTGACCATCTTCAGCACGCCGGCCGGCAGCTCGTCGCCCTGCGTCAGCTTCTTGCGCTTCTCTTCGAAAGCCAGGTCGAAGCTGTGGCGGGTCTGCTCCAGCGAATTCTTGATCGACTCGAGCTGGTTGGCCACGTCGTCGTCCGCCGGGCGGATGTCGAACCAGTGGAACTTCTCCACCGAGCCCAGATAAGCCTTGTCGAGCTTGGTGCCCTTGGCCAGCTTCTGCGGGCCGCCGTTGGCAACCTTGCCGTTCAACAGCTTCTCGATCCGGTCGAAGGCGTCGGCTTCCACGATGCGCAGCTGGTCGTTCAGGTCCAGGCGGAAACGCTTCAGCTCGTCGTCGATGATCTGCTGGGCGCGCTTGTCGCGCGTGATGCCTTCACGGGTGAAGACCTGCACGTCGATGACGGTGCCCTGCGAGCCCTGGTCGACGCGCAGCGACGTGTCCTTCACGTCCGATGCCTTCTCGCCGAAGATCGCGCGCAGCAGCTTTTCTTCCGGCGTCAGCGTGGTTTCGCCCTTCGGCGTGACCTTGCCCACCAGCGTGTCGCCCGGCATGACCTCGGCGCCCACGTAGATGATGCCGGACTCGTCCAGGCGGTTCAGCTGCTGTTCGCTCAGGTTCGGGATGTCGCGGGTGATTTCCTCGGCGCCCAGCTTGGTGTCGCGCGCCATCACCACCAGTTCCTCGATGTGGATCGAGGTGTAGCGGTCTTCGGCCACGACGCGTTCGCTGATCAGGATCGAGTCTTCGAAGTTGTAGCCGTTCCACGGCATGAACGCGACCAGCATGTTCTGGCCCAGCGCCAGCTCGCCCAGGTCGGTCGAGGCACCGTCGGCGATCACGTCGCCCTTGGCCAGCTTGTCGCCCTTCTTGACGATGGGGCGCTGGTGGATGTTGGTGTTCTGGTTGGAACGCTGGTACTTGATCAGGTTGTAGATGTCGACGCCGACCTCGCCCGCCTGCGCTTCGCTGTCGTTCACGCGGATCACGATGCGGGTGGCATCGACGTAGTCGACCACACCGCCGCGCGTCGCGGTCACCACGGTGCCGGAGTCGACCGCGGACACGCGCTCGATGCCGGTGCCGACGAAGGCCTTCTCGGGGCGCAGCACCGGCACGGCCTGACGCTGCATGTTGGCGCCCATCAATGCGCGGTTCGCGTCGTCGTGCTCCAGGAACGGCACGAGCGAGGCGGCAACCGACACGATCTGTGCCGGCGACACGTCCATGTACTGCACGCGCTCGGCACCCACCAGGATGGATTCGCCGCGTTCGCGCGCCGAGACCAGGTCACCGGTCAGTTGGCCGTCCTTGTCGAGCGCAGCATTGGCCTGCGCGATAACGTACTTGCCTTCTTCGATGGCCGACAGGTAGTCGATTTCCATCGTGACCTTGCTGTCGATCACACGGCGGTACGGCGTTTCGATGAAGCCGTATTCGTTCAGGCGGGCGTACAGCGCCAGCGAGTTGATCAGACCGATGTTCGGGCCTTCCGGCGTTTCGATCGGGCAGACGCGGCCGTAGTGGGTGACGTGCACGTCGCGCACCTCGAAGCCGGCGCGCTCGCGCGTCAGGCCACCCGGGCCGAGGGCCGAGACACGGCGCTTGTGCGTGATTTCGCTCAGCGGGTTGGTCTGGTCCATGAACTGCGACAGCTGCGACGCACCGAAGAACTCCTTCAGCGCCGCAGAAATCGGCTTGGAGTTGATCAGGTCGTGCGGCATCAGCGGCTCTTGCTCGGCCTGCCCGAGGCGTTCCTTCACGGCCTTCTCGATGCGGGCCAGACCGGTGCGGTACTGGTTCTCGGCCAGCTCGCCGACGCAGCGCACACGGCGGTTGCCCAGATGGTCGATGTCGTCGACTTCGCCGCGGCCGTTGCGCAGGTCCACCAGGATCTTCACCACCGCGAGGATGTCCTCGTTGGTCAGCACCATGGGGCCGGTGGCTTCGTCTCGGCCGACCTTGGCGTTGAACTTCATGCGGCCCACGCGCGACAGGTCGTAGGTGTCCGGGTTATAGAACAGGCGTTGGAACAGGGCCTGCACGGCGTCTTCGGTCGGCGGCTCGCCGGGGCGCATCATGCGGTAGATGGCCACGCGGGCGGCGAACTCGTCCACCGTTTCGTCGATGCGCAGCGTCTGCGAGATGTAGGCGCCCTGGTCCAGCTCGTTGGTGTAGATGCACTGGATCTCGTTGACGCCGGCGGTGCGCAGCTTCTTCAGCAGCGCGTCGGTCAGCTCGTCGTTGGCCTTGGCGATGATTTCGCCGGTGTCCGGGTCGACGATGGTGCGGGCCACCACGCGGCCCAGCAGGAAGTCTTCCGGCACGCTGATGTGCGAGGTGCCCGACTGCTCCAGCTCACGCGTGTGGCGTGCGGTGATGCGCTTGTCCTTGGCGACCAGCACCTTGCCCGACTTGTCGGTGATGTCGAAACGCGCGACTTCGCCCTTCAGGCGGTCGGCCACGAATTCCATCTGCGCACCGCTGTCCATCAGGCGGAAGCTGTCGTTGACGAAGAAGTTCGCCAGGATGGATTCCGGGTTCAGGCCGATGGCCTTCAGCAGGATCGTGACCGGCATCTTGCGGCGGCGGTCGACGCGGAAATACAGGATGTCCTTGGGGTCGAACTCGAAGTCCAGCCAGGAGCCGCGGTACGGAATGATGCGCGCCGAGAACAGCAGCTTGCCCGAGCTGTGCGTCTTGCCCTTGTCGTGCTCGAAGAACACGCCCGGCGAACGGTGCAGCTGCGAGACGATGACACGCTCGGTGCCGTTGATGATGAACGAACCCTTGTCCGTCATGAGCGGCACTTCGCCCATGTAGACCTCTTGCTCCTTCACTTCCTTGACCACCTTCGACTGCGAGGTCGACGACTCGCGGTCATAGATGATGAGCTGCACCTTGGCGCGCACGGCCGAGGCGAAGGTCAGGCCACGGGTCTGGCACTCGCGCACGTCGAAGGCCGGCTTGGCCAGGTTGTACTCGAGGTACTTCATCTCGACGAAACCGTTGTGCGAGACGATGGGGAAGGCGGCTTCGAACGCCGCTTGCAAACCCTCGGCGGTGCGCTTGCGCGGGCCGGTGTCGGCCTGGAGGAATGCGGTGTAGGCGTCCTTCTGCATCTGCAGCAGATACGGGACGGTGAGAACGCTGTCGCGGCTGCCGAAGCTTTTGCGGATGCGCTTGCGTTCGGTGTAGCTGTAACTGGACGATTGGGCCATGAGATCTCCGGGCAAAGTGACGGTCCTGGGTCTTTGGCGACTGTGGCGCAGCCAACCTGCGCGACACGGGGCTTGGTGGTTGGCCTCTACCAACCAGTGGCTGACGGCGGTGCATTGCACACCGCCCGAACCAAGGCGTCTTCCGCAGTCGGATCAGAAGACACTCGGAAGGGCTGAAACCAGCCCTTCGGGGTGCGTTCTTGGCGCATCTCTTGAAGCGCCAAAGGCTGGAAGCCTTTCGGGCCTCCAGCCTTCTGAGTGCGAACCCTTACTTGAGTTCGGCCTTGGCGCCGGCTTCCACAAGCTTCTTGACGGCAGCTTCGGCGTCGGCCTTGGCAACGCCTTCCTTGACGTTCTTCGGAGCGCCATCGACCAGGTCCTTGGCTTCCTTGAGGCCCAGGCCCGTGATTTCGCGGACGGCCTTGATGACGCCGACCTTCTGGGCGCCTGCGTCGAGCAGGATCACGTTGAATTCGGTCTTTTCTTCAGCAGCGGCAGCAGCACCACCGCCACCGCCGGCTGCCGGAGCAGCCATTGCAGCGGCGCTCACGCCGAATTTCTCTTCGATGGCTTTCACCAGGTCGTTGAGTTCGAGGACCGTCATGCTGTCGAGAGCGGTCAGGAATGCGTCTTTATCGAATGCCATGTTGATTTCCTAAATGGGGTTGATTGGCCGGGGCTCAAGCCGCGGCAGCTTCCGCTGCCGGTTCGGCAGCACCTTCGCCACGCTTGGCCGCCAGGGCGCCCAGCACAACGGCCGTGCGCGAGATCGGCGACATCAGCAAGCCACACAACTGGGCCAGCAGCACTTCCTTCGTGGGAATGCTGGCCAGTTGCTTCACGCCGTTGACGTCCAGGACCTTGCCACCGTATGCGCCACCGCGAATGACCAGCTTGTCGTTGGTCTTCGCGAAGTCGGCCACCACTTTCGCGGCGGCCACGGCATCGGTCGAAAAGCCGTAGATCAGCGGACCGGTCATCTGGTCGGACGCGACTTCGAATGCGCTGCCGGCCACGGCACGGCGGGCCAGGGTGTTCTTCAGAACACTCAGGCTCACACCCTTGCTGCGGGCGTCGGAGCGCAGACGGGTCATGTCAGCGACCGTGATGCCACGGTATTCCGCCATCACGAGCGTTTGAGCTTGGGCGGCGAGTGCGGTCACGTCATTGATGACCGCTTCTTTCTCACTGCGATTCAGACTCAAGGTCTACTCCTTCTGAATGTGTGGCCCGGTTCGCACCGGACCCCACGCCTCGTTGCAGCGACCAACCGTTCAGGACTTGTGCATCCATCTGCGGCGGGATCGCCATCTGCGTTGGCTGGCGTATTAAGCGAAGCCCGGAAGCCCCGCGCCAACGGTCTTGGATGGCCCGCAGCGGTTTTCACCGCTGCGACCCACCACATCGGCCCATCCCGGAGGACGGGCCATTTCTCTTGCGCCGTCTCTTCAGCCGTTACGCCGAGATGGTCTGCGTGTCCACGCGGACACCGACACCCATCGTCGACGACACCGCCACCTTGCGCAGGTACACACCCTTGCTGGTCGCCGGCTTGGCCTTGTTCAGCGCTTCGATCAGAGCGGCCAGGTTGCCCTGCAGCTTGTCGTTGTCGAACGAGCGGCGGCCGATCGTGCCGTGCACGATGCCGGCCTTGTCCACGCGGAACTGCACCTGGCCGGCCTTGGCGTTCTTCACAGCCGTGGCGACATCCGGGGTCACCGTGCCAACCTTGGGGTTCGGCATCAGGCCGCGCGGGCCGAGGATCTGGCCCAGCGTACCGACCACGCGCATCGCGTCGGGAGCGGCGATCACCACGTCGAAGGGCATGTCGCCCGCCTTCACCATGGCGGCGAGGTCGTCCATGCCGACGATGTCGGCGCCGGCAGCCTTGGCTTCTTCGGCCTTGGCGCCCTGGGCGAACACGGCCACGCGCTTGGTCTTGCCGGTGCCGTTGGGCAGCACGACGGCGCCACGCACGACCTGGTCAGATTTCTTCGCGTCGATGCCGAGCTGCACGGCCACGTCGATCGATTCGTCGAACTTGGCGGTGGCGGCATCTTTCACGATGCCCAGCGCTTCACCCAGCGGGTACAGCTTGGTCGTGTCGACCTTGCCCTGCAGCGCCTTGGCTTTCTTGGTCAGCTTGGTCATTTACACACCCTCCACGGTCACGCCCATCGAGCGGGCAGAGCCGGCGATGGTGCGGACGGCCGCGTCCAGATCGGCGGCGGTCATGTCCTTCATCTTGGTCTTGGCGATCTCTTCGAGCTGCGCGCGCGTGATCTTGCCGACCTTTTGCTTGTTGGCCACCGGGGAGCCCTTGTCGAGCTTGATGGCCTTCTTGATCAGCGTGGTCGCCGGCGGCGTCTTGATGATGAAGGTGAAGCTCTTGTCGGCGAACGCGGTGATGACCACCGGCAGCGGCAGGCCCGGCTCGACGCCTTGGGTCTGCGCGTTGAACGCCTTGCAGAATTCCATGATGTTCAAACCGCGCTGGCCGAGGGCGGGGCCGATCGGCGGCGACGGATTGGCCTTGCCAGCCGGCACTTGCAGCTTGACAAAACCGACGATTTTCTTCGCCATGTTTCAATACTCCTTGCGGGTCAGACGCCTCGACTCTCGCCAAAGCTCCCCGGGGTTGAAGACTCTTGCCTGACTTGCGTCTGCGCCGAGTCGGGGAGCGCAGAACCTTGATTCGATCGGGCCTTGGCCTCAGGTCTTCTCGACCTGGCTGAATTCCAGTTCCACCGGCGTCGCGCGGCCGAAGATCGTGACCGACACGCGGACCTTGCTCTTCTCGTAGTTGACGTCTTCGACGGTGCCGTTGAAGTCGGTGAAGGGGCCTTCCTTGACGCGGACGTACTCGCCGACCTCGAACTCCACCTTGTGGCGGGGCTTGTCGGTGCCTTCCTGCATCTGGTTGACGATCTTCTGCACCTCGGCTTCGGAAATGGGCGCCGGGCGGTTCTTGGCGCCACCGACGAAGCCGGTCACCTTGTTGGTGTGCTTCACCAGGTGCCAGGATTCGTCGTCCATCACCATCTCGACCAGCACGTAGCCGGGAAAGAAGCGGCGCTCGGTGGTGCGCTTCTGGCCGTTCTTCATCTCGACCACTTCTTCGGTCGGGACCAGGATGCGGCCGAACTTGTTCTGCATGCCGGCGCGGTTGATGCGCTCGAGGATGTTGCGCTCGACGGCCTTCTCCATGCCCGAATAGGCATGGACCACGTACCAGCGGAGGTCGGGATTGGCGTTGTCGACCGGCGGCGGCAGGGCGCCGGGCACCACGGTTTCGGTGTCGCTCATCGTCATTTCCTCCAGCCCAGGATCAGGTCGTAGAAGACCCATTCGATGGTCTTGTCGGTCACCCACAGGAACAGCGCCATGATCACGACGAAAGCGAAGACATACAGCGTCATCTGGATCGCTTCTTTGCGCGTCGGCCAGACCACCTTCTTGACTTCGCGCCACGAATCGCGCCCGAAGGCCACGAACTGGCGGCCATGCTCGGACGTGCCGAACACGATGACCGCAGCGGCCAGCGCGGCCAGCAGAGCACCCCACTGCACCAGCGGGCCTTGCGGGCTGAGCATGTAGAACGCGACCAGCGCGCCGACGACCAGCGCAACAGCCAACCCCAGCTTCGCCTTGTCGGCGCCGGTACTCACCGTCTCGATCTGTGAAGTGGCCATTTGTGCCGAAATTCCTATCTGAAATCAGCGTCTCTTCAGACGCGCAAGCCCGCCATCACGATGGCGGGCTTTTTATAAGGGACCACCTGGATCAGGTGGCAGGGGCGGAGGGCCTCGAACCCCCGACCTTCGGTTTTGGAGACCGACGCTCTGCCAATTGAGCTACGCCCCTGCACGTTCGGGCGACGACCGGAGTCGGCGCCCGACAACCTTATTCCATGATCTTGGCAACGACGCCGGCGCCGACGGTCTTGCCGCCTTCGCGGATGG
>CAMFIB010000008.1 GCA_945952465.1 uncultured Pseudomonadota bacterium | reverse complement strand
CCTCCGGTCTGGCCGCGCGGGCGGTGGCGGCGCTGGCGCCCGCGCGTGGCGGCAGCGCGGCGGGGTCGGAGGGGAAGGTGGCGCGGCGGATCACGATGGGCGCGTAGCCGCCGTAGGGCTCGTCTGCGCCACGGTCGGGGCTGCGGGTGGAGCAGGCCGCCAGCAGCACCGGCAGCAGGCCCCAGGCCAGCAGGCGAGCCGGCTTGACGACCGGCTGGATCAGCGACACCACCACGAGCACGACACCACACTCCAAGCCCGGCCCCGCGCGGGGCCCGGAAAAAACGGTTGTTCGGAAGGCGGCCAGCATAACCGCCGGGCCGGTGGCCGAAACGGTGAACACCGGCATCCGCCACCCGCATTCAGCGGGGTCGGGCGACCGCGCCGTTTGCGCCAACCCGCGATCATGCCTGTTCCGGCGCGGCTTTCAACGCCCTGGCGCGACACATCGGGCGGTTGCCGCTGTGTCAGCCGCCGCGCCGGGGCGGTGCGGACGCCTCCGCCGCTGGCCGGGACGCCGGGCGCGCGCGCTTCGGCGGCACGGGCTCCGGCCCGCCGAAGATGCGGCCGAGGGTGGCGCCGATGCGCGCGCCGATGGCGGTGCCCACGCCAGGCAGCACCGCCGTGCCCACCACCGCGCCGGCCACCGTGCCGCCGGGCACCGAGACCTGCAGCGCGTCGTAAGGGCCGGTGACCTTGAGCGGCACGCCGACCAGCCCGTCCACCAGGTCCACCGCCACGTCGGCGTTGATCTGCCGGTGCGCCAGCGTGGCCTGGCCGGTGGCGGTGAAGGCGCCGGAGCTGCCCTTCAGGTCGCTGTAGCGGGCGACGATGCCCTGCGGCGTGTTCTCGGTGTGCAGGGTGCCGGTGAGGCTGTCCAGGCGGGTCTGGCCGGCGTGTTCCTTGCCGGCCGAGCGCACCGCGCGGTCGAGGTCGAACTTGAGCAGCACCGCGTCGGCCATCTCGAAGCGGGTGGTGGTCTGCAGCGTGCGCAGCAGCCGGCCGTAGCCTTCGGCGTCGGCGGCGAGCGTGGTGGCGCCGCTGGCGTGGCCGGCCACCGGCGAGCGCCGGCCCATGGACGCCAGGCCGTCGTTTACCTCCACGCGGCGCGGGGCCAGCTCGCCGGCCAGCGTGATGCGCCCGCCGCCCCGGTGGGTGAGGCGAAAGCCGCCGTCGGCGCGGCCGCCGCCCACGGCGAGCTGCACGCCCCAGTCTTCCGGCGTCTGGCCGTCGGCCACGGCCGGGCTGCGCCGCGTGAGCACCACCCGCGTTTCGGGCGTGAAGCCGGTGCGCGCCAGCTCCACCCGCCGGGGGATGTTGCGCGCGTCGAACAGGATCTCGCCGGCCAGCGGCAACGCCAGCCCGTTGCGCTGCACCCAGGCCATGTCGTTCAGCACCAGCCGCTGCAGGCTGAACGCGCCGGGCTCGCGGGCGCCGTCGGCCGGCAGCAGCCTCAGGTCGCGCAGCGAGAGCTGCGGCACGCGGGCGCCGTCGACCACCACCTCGCGCACCACCACGCGGCGCTGCAGCAGCGGCGCCAACTCGGGGTAGATGGCGATGCGCTGAGCCGAGATCGGCGACGGCTGGCCGGTGCGGGCGTTGGCCAGCGTGACCACCGGCAGCGGCAGGATCTGCCAGCGCAGCGCGTCGATCGCCACCGGCACGCCCAGGCGCTGGCCGGCCTCGTTCACGAAGCGCTGGGCCAGCTCCTCGTCGCTCGGCAGCCAGGCCACCAGCGCCGCCCACGCGGCAACGGCCAGCAGCACCAGCGCGCCGAGCGCGGCGGCCAGCCAGTGCAGCAGGCGGCGCCCGCGCGGCGGCATGTGCGGCGTGTGCGGAGCGGCGGGCGCGGCGGGGGTGGTGGCCATGGTCGCCCACGTTAACGGCGGCGGCCCGGCTGCGCTGTAGGCGGGCAGCGGTTGCGGCTGCGGGGCGATGCCCCGGCCGCGACCGCTCGGCGCCGCCGGCCGGCTTACCATGGCGCCATGCCCATCTGGACCCGAGCGTTCTCCATCGCGGAATTCGACCGCATCCACGTCGACACCGCCGTGGCGCGGCTGGGCATCGAGTGCCTGGAGGTGGGCGACGACTTCATCCGCGGCCGGGTGCCGGTGGATGGCCGCACCCGGCAACCCTACGGCATCCTGCACGGCGGCGTGTCGGTGGTGCTGGCCGAAACGCTGGGCTCGATGGGCGCGGCGTATTCGGTGCCGGACGGCCACCGGGTGGTGGGGCTGGACATCAACGCCAACCACCTGCGCGCCGCCGCCCACGGCTGGGTCACCGGCGTGGCCCGGCCCGTGCACCGCGGCCGCAGCACCCAGGTGTGGCAGATCGACCTGTTCGACGACGCCGGCCGCCCCACCTGCGTGTCGCGGCTGACGCTGGCGGTGCTGCAGGCGCAGGGCTGAAACCGCTGCCGCCGGCGGGGCGTGAGCCCCCTCCTACGCCGCGCGGCGCCTTGTTCCGGCCGACGGCGCGCGGGTGCCTGGCCAGAATGGGACCATGGCCTGAAAAGGCCGCCCCAGGAGACGCCCATGGCCGTGAACCGAATGCTGATTGCCGCCGCCTTGTGCGGTTGCGCCGCCGCTGCCGGCATGGCGGCAGCGCAGAGCGGCGCCGCACCGGAGGAGCCGGTGCTGGCGCCGTCGGCCGGTGCCATCGTCACCCCTGAACGCAGCCCCGCCGCCGCGCCGGTGCCCCCCACGGCCGGGGCCGCCGCGCAGCGGTCGGCCGCCTTCGCGCAGGCCGATGCCAACCACGACGGCGTGCTCACCCGCGCCGAGGCGCAGACGCTGGCGGCGCGCATCGACTTCGACGCGCTGGACCGGAACAGGGACGGGCTGCTGTCGCGCAGCGAATTCGAGGGCGGCGCGCGCTGAGTTATTCGGCCTGAGATTTCGCCAGGCGTTCGCTCACTCGGAATTCGCCCGCGCCAGCCGCTCGCTTTTCCAATACACGTCGTCGCCGCCGTTCATGCGGTTGAGCACCCGCGCCAGCACGAACATGAGGTCGCTCAGCCGGTTGAGGTAGTGGCGCGGCGTGTCGCGCAGTTCGTCTTGCGCGCCGAGGGCCACCACCGCCCGCTCCGCGCGCCGCGCCACGGTGCGGCAGACGTGGGCCTGCGCGGCTGCGCGGTTGCCGGCGGGCAGGATGAACTCCTGCAGGCGCGGCAGCGTGGCGTTGTGGTCGGCCAGTGCGTTGTCGAGCGCGAGCACGGCGTCGGGCTTGAGCAGCTCGAAGCCGGGAATGCTCAGCTCGCCACCCAGGTTGAACAACTGGTGCTGCACCTCCACGAGCAGCGCGCGCACGCCTTCGGGCAGTTCCTCGCACAGCAGCAGGCCGATGTGGGAGTTCAACTCGTCGACGTCGCCCATCGCGTGCACCCGCAGGCTGTGCTTGGCCACGCGGGTGTTGTCGCCGAGGCCGGTGGTGCCGTCGTCGCCGGTGCGGGTGGCGATCTGTGAAAGTCGGTTGCCCATGGTGCTGTCCTCGAAGAAGCCGCCATTGTCGCCGTGGGGTGGCCCGCCGCGGCGTAAACTGAACCGGCCATGAACGCTCCGACCTCCGCTGCCGGCCTGCTGCCGCAGATCCACCTGCGCGAGGTGCCGCAGGCCTTGCTCGACGCACTGGTCGCGCGCTTCAACGGCCGCTGCTCTCGGGCGCAGGCGGTGCGCGAGCAGCATGGCCGCGACGAGTCTTCTTTCAGCGTGCCGCCGCCCGCCGCGGTGGTGTTCGCCGAGAGCACGGCCGACGTGGCCGACGCGGTGCGGCTGGCCGCGCAGCACCGGGTGCCGGTCATTCCGTTCGGCGTGGGTTCTTCGCTGGAAGGGCATCTGCTGGCGGTGCAGGGCGGCATCAGCCTGGACGTGTCGCGCATGGCGGCGGTGCTGGCCATCGACGCCGACGACCTGACGGTGACGGTGCAGCCGGGCGTGACGCGCAAGCAGCTCAACGAGGCCATCCGCCACACCGGCCTGTTCTTCCCGATCGACCCCGGCGCCGACGCGTCCCTGGGCGGCATGGCGGCCACCCGCGCCAGCGGCACGAACGCGGTGCGCTACGGCACCATGCGCGAGAACGTGCTGGCGCTGGAGGTGGTGACGGCGGCGGGCGAAGTCATCCGCACCGGCACGCGGGCGCGCAAGTCCAGCGCCGGCTACGACCTCACGCGGCTGATGGTGGGCAGCGAAGGCACGCTGGGCGTCATCACCGAAATCACGCTGCGGGTGTACCCGCTGCCCGAGGCGGTGATGGCGGCCGTGTGTTCCTTTCCCGACATCGCGGCTGCGGTGCGCACCACCATCGGGGTCATCCAGCTCGGCGTGCCGGTTGCGCGCTGCGAGCTGCTCGACGGCCAGACGGTGGCGATGGTGAACCGCCATTCCGGCACCGCGCTGCGCGAAGAGCCGATGCTGCTCATGGAGTTTCACGGCTCGCCGGCCGGTGTGCGCGAACAGGTGGAGGCGGTGCAGGCCCTGGCCACCGACCACGGCGGCAACGCCTTCGAATGGGCGGCCACGCCGGAGGAGCGCACCCGGCTCTGGACGGCGCGGCACAACGCGTATTTCGCCGGCGTGCAGTCGCGGCCGGGCTGCCGCGCCATCACCACCGACACCTGCGTGCCCATCTCCCGGCTCGCCGACTGCCTGCTCGAATCGGTGGCCGAGGCCGACGCCTCCGGCATTCCCTACTTCCTCGTCGGCCATGTGGGCGACGGCAACTTCCATTTCGGCTACCTGATCGACCCCGCCAGTGCCGACGAACGCGCCCGCGCCGAGGGCCTGAACCACCGCCTGGTGGCGCGCGCGCTGGAGATGGGCGGCACCTGCACCGGCGAACACGGCGTGGGCCTGCACAAGATGGGCTTTCTGCTGAGCGAAACCGGCCCCGGCGCGGTGGCCATGATGCGGGCCGTCAAGCAGGCGCTGGACCCGCTGAACATCCTGAACCCGGGGAAGATCTTCATCGCCTGACGGCACTCATCTCGCAAGGATGGGACCACGCGGTCCGGAATTAATATATGTAGTCGATATGAAAAATCTTGCGAGGCCCGTCATACGTCAAGACGACTCGATCAAGTAGATCCCGCCCGATGACGCCGTGAACTGTTTCATCAAGAAGCGGGCGTGCCAGCGCTTGAACAGTTGAAATGTGCCAAGAAGGGCCGCCACGGTTCAACACCTCAAGCCCGATGTCATACACATCGCACAACTGAGGAATACCTTTCGACTCCGACGTGACAACTTTTCTCTGATTGATTGCCGAGAGGCTCAACGTTCGCATGATCTGCTCTTCGACCAGCGTGGTGTCGGCACCCGTATCCAATAAAAAAGTCGCAAACACCGCAGGGGGCGGCTCAATGCTTTTTTTCCAAAGTTGTTTCCGCCGTCCATCGCTGATGCCAACATTCACATCGACAAATAGCCCTGTGCGCCTGACTTGTCCTGTGAGGCGTCTTAGCTGAGGCACGTGCCGAGATCGCGTATGTAATGAGCGACGTTCTCTTCTTCAGAGACCTGCTTGACGAAAAATGGACTTAATCCAAATGCTTCATAAGCCCAATCGATGGCTTCCTCGTAAGAATCAAAGTAGTTGACCAGATTTGTTCCGCGAATGACGACGTATTGATGATGGTGTTGCTGAAGCAAGCTGGGCAGCGCCGCTTCGTACGCTATCAATTCTTCACGTACTGGATTTTCTCTGTAGTCGGTCATGGCGTCGCTCCTGCAGACTCGGGGTGGCATCCAATTCGAATAATAGGTACGGTTGCCGCGAAACTTTCGAGGCCCCGGTGTTATGAACTTATTTATAGCACTATTAACTGGAAATCCACAGAGTTTTCCACAACCTCCCTCGTTGAGGTGGCTAGTCAAGTGAGGCGTAAACTAAATTTTCAGCAGGTCTACTGTTTGCGCATCAACACCGCCTTGACCCAGCCGCTGCCGTTGGCGGTGGCGACCTTCATGAAGCCGTTGGCCTCTTCGCCTTCGAAGATCACCTCGTCGCTTTTCTGCAGCGTGGCCACGGCCGCACCGCCTTCGGCCGGGTTCTTCCAGGCCTTCACGTTGGCGATCTTGGGCATGTAGACGTCGCCCGCAGCGCCGGCGCCGGCCTTCACGCTGGCGGCGGCGTTGTGCTGGCTGGCGATGCCGGCCTTGGCCTGCACCAGCGACGGGTTGTTGCGGATGGTGCGGACGATGTTGTTCCAGTTGTCGAGGAAGGAGGCCGCGATGATCTTGCCTTCCGAGGTGTTGCCGTAGCCGCCCAGCGCCGCCGCGCCGCCGGAGCCGAACAGCGCGCCACCGATGCTGAAGTCGGTCTTCTGCGCGCTGCCCTCGGCCGCCGCGACCTGGATGCCCGAGCGGGTGTCGGCCATCAGCATGCTGGTCTGCGCTTCCTTGAATTTCACGCCGCCGGCCAGCGCGCCCAGCATGCCGAGCTTGCCGCCCAGGCCGGCCAGCGCGCCGCCCACGCCGCCGGCGTTGTTGTTGGAGAACACCACGCTGGGCGTCAGGATGAAATCGGCCGCCACCATCTGGCCCTTGCCGACGTTCTGGCCGCCCTGCATCTGGCCGCCCTCGGCCAGCGCGCGCTCCTGCATCATGTTCTGCATGCCGGTGCCGCGCTCGACGATCTGGAAGCAGTTGGACTGCTGGATGATGATGCGGATCATGCCGGTGGGCGACTTCAGGCCCACGCTGAACAGCGACTGGATCACCGCGTCCTGCGGCTCCACCACCGCGATGGTGCCTTTGGGCGCGTCGCACTTTTCCACTTGCGTGGCGTCGCCGGCCGGGCCGCCGCCGCCGCCCAGCGTTTGCGCGTGCAGTAGCGCGCCGGCAGACATGAGCAGCGACAGGGTGAGAACAGAACGGGTGACGGCCATGGGGAAAGCTCCGAAGGGTTGAAAAGGCGTGAAGCGGCGCCGCAACCGGCGCCTGCGGGGGGTTGCAACAAATTGTCGCAAAAGCCGCGCGCCCTGCCCACCGGCCGGCCGCCGCGCATGTTTGAAAGAACGAGGCGGCGCATCGTCTTTTCAACGCATGCGCCCCGCTGCCGGGGCGCCACGAACCGCGAAAGAGCCCCCATGCCGACCGATCCGCACCCTGCCGCCTCGCCGCCGCCCACGCCCCTGGTCTGGCTGTGCGCCATCGCCGTGGGGCTGGCCATGTCGGTGGTGGCCGCCCAGGCCGACCGGCCAGATTCCGCCCGGCCGGCACAGCCGCAGCCGGCCGTCGCGCCGCGCTAGAACCCCCCTCACCCGGAGCGTGTGGCGAGAAACGCCCATCAATCCCCTTCGGCGGCCCTTGCGGCCGCTTTTTTTTCGCGCTGCTGCATCCGCCAAGCCGCCCGCGCCGTCTGTCCGGGGTGGGCTGAACCCTCCGGCTTCGTGGTGGCTCTCAGGCTGCTGCGGCCGGCCGGAGACACAATGGCGCCCGTGCCCGGTGCCGCCGGTTCGCGCCCGCCGAAAGCCCCTGCCCGCCCATGACCACCGACGCCGCCACCTTGAATGCCCTGCTGGGCCGCATCGCGTTGCAGGACCGAGCCGCCTTCAACGCGCTGTACACCGCGATCGGCGCGCAGATGCTGGCAGTGGCCCACCGCCTGCTGCGCGACCGCGCGATGGCCGAGGACGTGCTGCAGGAGGTGTTCGTCACCCTCTGGACGCGCGCCGGCCGTTACCCGCCGGTGCAGACCAACCCCTTCGGCTGGCTGACCTCGATGGTGCGCAACAAGGCAATCGACAAGCTCCGCGCCAGGCAGGCGCCCGAGGTGCCGCTGCAATGGACCGACGCCAACGGCGAGGAACATTCGCACGACGTGGCCGACGCCAGCGGCTCACCGCTGGAGCAGCTCATCGGCGCCGAGTCGGAGGGCGGCCTGGCCCGCTGCCTGGGCCGGCTGGACCCTGTGCAGCGCCAGGTGGTGATGCTGGCCTATTACGACGGCCTCACCCATGTGCAGTTGGCGGCGCAGTTGAAGCACCCGCTCGGCACCATCAAGGCCTGGGTGCGGCGCAGCCTGCTGAAGCTGAAGGACTGCCTCTGCGCCGAAGGGCTGCCCGCATGAGCCGCCCGGCCACCGCACGGCGCACCCCGCATCGCACGGCGCGGAGGGCGTTGCCGTGACGCACTGGACGCAATCCAGACAAGCGGTCGACCAGCTCGCCGCCGCCTACGTGCTGGGCACCCTCTCCGGCCCGGCGCGGCGGCGGTTCGAGGCCGTGTCGCGCGAGCGGCCCGGCGTGCGCGCAGCGGTCGAGGACTGGGAAGGCCGGCTGCACCCGATGGCGCAGCGCCTCGCGCCTCTGGCGCCGGCGCCCGGCCTGTGGAGGCGCATCGAACAGCAAGCCTATGGCGGCCCGGCCGCCGCGCCGAAGGCCGAATCCCGGTTCGCGGCCTGGTGGCGGCAATTGCTCGGCCCGGTGCCGGCCGGCGCGCTGGCGATGGGGCTGGTGCTGGGCACCCTGCTGCCCGGCGTGCTCGGGCCGATGCTGCGCGACGAGCCAACCGACACCGCGCTGCCGGCAAGCTACGTGGGTGTGCTGGCCACCGCGAGCGGCGCAACCGGGCTCATCGTTTCCAGCCTGCGCCAGGGCACGCAGCTCGACGTGAAGGCGGTCCAGGCGGTGGCCGTGCCCGCTGGCCAGACGCTGTACCTGTGGGCGCTGGACGCGGCCGGCAAACCCCGGGCCATCGGCCCGCTGCCGAGCGGCGGCTTCGTCAAGGTGCAATTGCCGCAGCCGTCGGAGCTGCTGTTTGCCGACGCGAAAGAGCTGGCGGTGTCGTTGGAAACCATCGGCGCCACGCCGGCGGCGCCGGGCGGTGCCTTCGTTTACCGCGGCTTGTGCGGCAAGCTCTGGCGAGTGCCAGCAGCCAAGTAGGCGCTAACCTCGCGGCTCAATTGCCGCTGGCGCGCAGCCGGTCGATCAGGCCGTTCAGCTCGTCGAGTGAGCCGAACTGCACGGCAATTTCACCCAGCTCCTCGGTGCGGCCGTGGCGCTTCACCCGTTTTTTCACCCGCACCTCGACGGCGGCGGCCAGCAGGTCCGACAGTTCTTCTTCCACCCGCTTCAGGTCGCGCGACTTCTCTTTCTTGGGCTTGGGCGAGACGAGGTTGAATTCGGCCGCGAGTTTTTTCACCAGGCTTTCGGCCTCGCGCACCGACATCTTCTTGGCGCTGATCTGGTTGCCCGCCGTGATCTGCGTGGCCTTGTCCAGCGACAACAACGCGCGGGCGTGGCCCATGTCCAGGTCGCCGGCCATCAGCATGGTCTGCACCGGTTCGGCGAGGTTCAGCAGCCGCAGCAGGTTGCTGGCGGCGCTGCGGGAGCGGCCCACGGCCTGCGCGGTCTGCTCGTGCGTGAAGCCGAACTCGCGGATCAGCCGCTGCAGGCCCTGCGCCTCTTCGAGCGGGTTCAGGTCTTCGCGCTGGATGTTCTCGATCAGCGCCATCGCGGCGGCAGATTCGTCAGGCACGTCGCGCACCAGCACCGGCACCTCGTCGAGCCCCGCCAGCTTGGCGGCGCGGAAGCGCCGTTCGCCGGCAATGATTTCGTACTGCCCCGCCTCACCCCGCTGCCGCACCAGGATGGGTTGCATGATGCCTTGCGCCTTGATGCTTTCGGCCAGCTCGTACAGCGCGCCTTCGTCCATGCGTGTGCGCGGCTGGTAGATGCCGGGCGACAGCGCCTCGAGCTTCAGCACGGTGGGCGCGCCGGCCGGCGCGGCGGCGGGCTCGCCGGTCTGGGAGGTGGGGCCGAGCAGCGCTTCGAGGCCGCGGCCGAGGCCTTTGGGTTTCTTGGTGACCATGGTCGTGTGGGTTCAGTTCGGGGGCGCCGGCTGGGTCTGGGCGATCAGCTTGTTCAGCAGTTCCTGCCCCTGAGGCCAGTCGCCCAGTTCGGATTCGGCGTTGAGGTGGCCGTGCGCGCCGGCCATGAAGAAGCGGCTGCCCCAGGCGCGGGCGAAGGCGTGGGCGCGGTCGAGCGGCGCGTACAGGTCGTTGGTGCTGGCGACCACGGCGCTGACGAACGGCAGCGGGTCAGACAGCACCGGCGACCAACCCGGCAACAGCGTGCGCAGCTCGTCGGTTTCGGTGTCGGGCGGCGCCACCAGCAGCGCGGCACGCACGCGGCCGGTGTTCTGCGAATGGCTCGCCCAGGCGGCCACCAGGTGGCAGCCCAGGCTGTGCGCCACCAGAACGGCGGGCTCTGGCGTGGCCAGCAGCACCTCTTCCAGCCGGGCGATCCAGTCGCCACGGCGCGGGTGCTGCCAGTCGTGCTGCTCGACCAGCGTGTGGCCGTTGGCGGCCCATTGCTGCTGCCAATGGCCGGGGCCGCTGCCTTGCCAGCCGGGCAGCAGCAAAATGGGCGGAGAGGTGTTCATGCGTGGCGGGCTGACGGAGCGGCGAATGGTTTCACGTGGAACAGTGGCGGCGGCTCACAGCTTGCGGATGCGCTCCACCATTTCTTCGGCAAACGCCACGTAGGCGTGGCTGCCCTTGGCGGCGGGGTCGAACACCACACCCGGCAGGCCGTAGCTCGGTGCCTCGGCCAGGCGCACGTTGCGCGGGATGACGGTGTCGAACACCTTGTCGCCGAAATGGTCCTTGAGCTGGTCGCTCACCTGCTGCTGCAGCGTGATGCGCGGGTCGAACATCACGCGCAGCAGGCCGATGATCTGCAAATCCTTGTTGAGGTTGGCGTGCACCTGCTTGATGGTGTTGACCAGATCGGTCAGCCCTTCCAGCGCAAAGTACTCGCACTGCATGGGCACGATCACGCCGTGGGCGGAGCACAGCCCGTTCAGCGTGAGCATGCTCAGAGACGGCGGGCAGTCGATCAGCACGAAGTCGTAGTCGGCGTCGGCGGCCTGGAGCGCGGCCTTCAACCGGCGTTCGCGGCGCTCGACCTCGACCAGTTCCACCTCGGCGCCCGCCAGTTCGCGGTTGGCGCCCAACACGTCGTAGCCGCATTTTTCGCTCTTTACCCGTGCCTCGGCGACCGAGGCGGATTCGAGCAGCACGTCGTACACCGAGAGCTGGAGCTGCCGCTTGTCGATGCCCGAACCCATGGTGGCGTTGCCTTGAGGGTCCAGATCGACCATCAGCACCCGCTGGCCGATGGAGGCCAGGCCGGCGGCGAGGTTGACGGTGGTGGTGGTTTTGCCAACGCCACCCTTCTGGTTGGCGATGCAGAAAATGCGGGCCATCAGCGTGCGCCCCCGGAATCCATCATGCTGCCCACTCCCTCGCGCCTCGTGCGGCCTTGTTTGAGGGACCGAGTGTACGCGAGGGGCTGAGGGCTACCGACCCGGCGTCAGGCGGATACGGGGCGCATCCAGACGATGCACCGGTCCGCGTCCAGGCCCGGCACCGCCAGTTGTTCCACGTGGAACACCGCCACGTCGGCCGGCAGTGCGGCGATCTCGTCGTCCGGCCGCTTGCCTTTCATGGCCAGCCAGCAGCCACCCGGTTTCAGCGCCGCGCGCGACCAGCTCACGAAATCAACCAGCGACGCAAAGGCCCGCGACGTGACGACGTCGTGCGGCTCACTCACCTGCTCGACCCGGCCGTGCTGGCCGCGCAGGTTGGGCAGCTTCAGCTCCACCGCCGCTTGCTGAACGAAGGCCGCCTTCTTGGCCACGGTGTCGATGCAGGTCACCTGGATGTGCGGGCAGCAGGTGGCGATGACCACGCCCGGCAGTCCGGCGCCCGCCCCCACGTCGAGCAGCCGAACCGGCCGGCCACCGGTCTGGCGCAGCAGCGGTGGAATGGCGGCCAGGCTGTCGATCAGGTGGTGGCTCAGCATCTGCGCGGGGTCGCGCAGCGCGGTCAGGTTGTAGACCTTGTTCCATTTGCCGATCAGGCCCAGGTAGCCGAGCAGCCGGGCCTGCTGCGCCTCGTCGAGCGCCACGCCGAGTTGGCCGGCGGCGGCGCGCAGCGTGTCGCCGAATTCGGGCGGCGCCGTCACGCCGAAACGTTTGCCGCCGGAGCGGCGAGCAAATCCCTGAAGCCGCTCTTCTTCAGGTGCACCAGCAGCAGCGACACCGCCGCGGGCGTCACGCCCGAAATGCGGGAGGCCTGGCCCAGCGTTTCGGGCCGGTGCTTCATCAGCTTCTGCCGCACCTCGATGCTGAGCGCGGTCACGGCCATGTAGTCCAGCTCGGGCGGCAGCTTCAGCCGCTCGAAATGGGCGGCACGGTCGACCTCGTCTTTCTGGCGGTCGATGTAGCCGGCGTACTTCAGGCCGATCTCGACCTGTTCGATCACGGTGGCCGTGCCGTCCGGGTCCGCCGCTTGTGCCTCAGCCAAGGCGGCGCTGCGGTACTTGCCGCCGTCGAGCGACATCAGCGATGCGTAGCTCACGTCGGGCCGGCGCAGCAAATCGGCGAGGTTGTATTCGTGGTCGATCGCCTTGCCCAGCACCCGCTCCGATTCGGCGGCCGGCAGGCTGCGCGGGTTCACCCAGGTGGTGCGCAGCCGTTCTGTTTCACGTGAAACAGCGTCGCGCTTGCGGCAGAAGGCGTCCCAGCGGGCATCGTCGACCAGGCCCAGCCGGCGGCCGGCTTCGGTGAGGCGCATGTCGGCGTTGTCCTCGCGCAGCTGCAGCCGGAACTCGGCGCGGCTGGTGAACATGCGGTAGGGCTCGGTCACACCCTTGGTGATCAGGTCATCGACCAGCACGCCGAGGTAGGCCTCGTCGCGGCCGGGCAGCCACGCGTCTTGCTCGCGCACCAGCAGCGCGGCGTTGATGCCGGCGAACAGGCCCTGAGCTGCGGCTTCTTCATAGCCGGTCGTGCCGTTGATCTGGCCGGCGAAGAACAGGCCGGCGATCTGCCGCGTCTCGAAGCTGCTCTTCAGCGAGCGCGGGTCGAAGTAGTCGTATTCGATCGCGTAGCCAGGCCGCAGGATGTGCGCGTTCTCCAGCCCCGCCATGGAGCGCACCAGGTCGTACTGCACGTCGAACGGCAGGCTGGTGGAAATGCCGTTGGGATAGTACTCGTTCGTGGTCAGCCCTTCCGGCTCCAGGAAGATCTGGTGGCTGTCCTTGTCGGCGAAGCGGTTGATCTTGTCTTCCACGCTCGGGCAGTAGCGCGGCCCCACCCCGTCGATCTTGCCGGTGAACATCGGGCTGCGGTCGAAGCCGGAGCGGATGATGTCGTGCGTGCGCTCGTTGGTGTGCGTGATCCAGCACGGCATCTGCTGCGGGTGCTGACGGGCGTGGCCCATGAAGCTGAACACCGGCATGCGGTCGGTGGCGCCGCCCGGCATGCCGTCGCCCGGCTGCTCGGTGCATTTGGAAAAGTCGATGCTGCGGCCGTCCAGGCGCGGCGGCGTGCCGGTCTTGAGCCGGCCCTGCGGCAGCTTCAGCTCTTTCAGCCGCGAACTCAGCGTGGCGGCGGGCGGGTCGCCGGCGCGGCCGGCCGCGTAATGGTTGAGGCCGACGTGAATCTTCCCGTCGAGGAACGTCCCGGCCGTCAGCACCACGGCTTTGCCACGAAAGCGGATGCCCACTTGCGTCACAGCGCCTGTCACGCGGTCGTTCTCGACCATCAGGTCGTCTACAGCCTGCTGGAACAGCCAGAGGTTGGGCTGGTTCTCCAGCCGGCGGCGGATGGCCGCCTTGTACAGGATGCGGTCGGCCTGCGCGCGGGTGGCGCGCACCGCCGGGCCCTTGCTGGAATTGAGGATGCGGAACTGGATGCCGCCTTCGTCGGTGGCCGCCGCCATGGCCCCGCCCAGCGCGTCGATCTCCTTGACCAGGTGGCCCTTGCCGATGCCGCCGATGCTGGGGTTGCAGCTCATCTGGCCCAGCGTCTCGATGTTGTGGGACAGCAGCAGCGTGGCCGCGCCCATGCGGGCGGCCGCCAGCGCGGCCTCGGTGCCGGCATGGCCGCCGCCGACCACGATCACGTCGAAAACGTCGGGGTAGATCATTTGTGCAGGGGGCGCCGGCATGGCCAGCCGGACGCAGACAGGCGGGAGTCGCCTGCCCATATTTTAGGCGCTCCGAACCGGGGAGATGGGGCGCGCTTGTCCTGTTTATCAGCCGCTTGCCGGCAGTTCACATGCTGAAAATATCACGGAACCGGCGTTTGATTGGTCAGCACCGGCAGGTTCGCCTTGACCCTCGCGAAGCGGGCTGGGCTTAATACCAAAGACTGCATCCGCTTCGCACTTTTTCCGGGACGCCGCCCATGAGACCCGTGCTTTCCTTGCTCTCCGCCGCCTGCATCGCGGGCCTCTCGATGGGTGCCTTCGCCAGCGACGCGCTGCCGCCCACCGCCGGTGCCGCTGCGGTCGAGGCGGCGGCCGACGCCGTGGCCGCGCCGGTGTTCGGCAACCAGCTTGGCTCCGCCGCCCACGAGTTGCCCGCGCTGGCGGCCGACGCGCCAGTGGCTCCACAGCCCGTGGTCGCCGCGCCCGCCGCACCGCTGACGCCGCCGCCAGCGGTCGAGGCTGCCGCGCCAGCAGCCCCCGCCGCAGAAGCCGCCGCGCCCGCGACAGCCGCCGCCGAGCCTCAGACCGAAGCGCCGAACGGGCCCCTGGCCGCCCTGCCGCCGTGGAACCCCGAGCCGCTGCCGCAGCCCGAAACCAAACCCGGCTCGCTCAGCCAGGCCTCGCGCGACGCCACCAGCCAGGCCGCCACCTCCGCGCTGGCCGACGGCGTTTCCACGCTGGGCGTGCTGTCGGCCGGCGGCGTGGAAATGAACCCCATCATGCCCAGCTCGCCGATCGGCATTGCGCTGATGACGGCCGCCAAGATGGGCCTGGCCAACTGGGCCGAGACCCTGCCCGACCAGCAGCGCGCCGAGATCCTGCGCTCGATGAACGCCACCTTCGGCGGCGCCGCCGTCAACAACCTGCTGGTGCTGATCACCGCCGGCAACCCGATCGCGCTGGTCGGCGGTCTGGCCGCCGGCATCATCTTCTGGCAGGACACCGACGAGAAGCTGAAGGCCGAGGCCGAGGCCAAGGCCAAGCACTACCGGGCGCTGGCCGCAGCCCACCACCGCGAAACCATGGCGCTGTGGAATTCGGTGCGGGTGGAAGCGCACGAGGTGAACGACAGCGACATCGAAGCCCGCCCGCTGGCCGCCTTCGACGCCCCGACCGAAGCCGCCATCGAGGCGGTGGCCGCCGACGCCGGCCAGCCGCCGGTTCAGCCGGCGCGCACCGTGCAGGTCGCGCAGATCGCGCGCGACCGCGCCGCCCCGGCCGCTGCTGCCGGTGTGCCGGCGCCGGCGCTGGAAGACGCCCCGCCGCTGCCGGCCGCGCCGGTGCTGCCCGCCGCCTCCAAGCTCTGAGCGGCGCGGGCGGCGCCCGGTCGCCCGTCCGACAGCGCCGCGCGGTGGGCCGCGCTATTCTGGGCTGCTTTGCGCGCGCCGCAGCGGCGCGCCGGTGAGGAGCCCGCCATGCACATCCCGTCCGTCGTCGACCAGGTCAGCCCCGAAGAATGGCAGCTGCGCTGCGACCTCGCCGCCTGCTACCGGCTGGTGGCGCTGTACGGCTGGAGCGACCTGGTGTTCACGCACATCTCCGCGCGCATCCCCGGCCCCGATCACCATTTCCTCATCAACCCCTATGGGCTGATGTTCGACGAGATCACGGCCTCGTCGCTGGTCAAGGTGGACCAGCAGTGCAACAAGCTGATCGATTCGCCGTTCCCGGTGAACCCGGCCGGCTTCGTGATCCACAGTGCGGTGCACGACGCCCGGCACGACGTGGGCTGCGTGCTGCACACCCACACCCGCTCGGGCGTGGCGGTCAGCGCGCAGAAGGGCGGCGTGCTGCCGATCTCGCAGCAGTCCACCTTCGTGCTGGCGTCGATCGCGTACCACGACTACGAAGGCGTGGCCTTCCGCGACGACGAGAAGCCGCGGCTGGTGGCCGACTTCGGCAACGCCACTTATCTCGTGCTGCGCAACCACGGCCTGCTGACCGTGGGCAAGACCATCGCCGACGCGTTTCTCAACATGTACGTGTTCGAGAGCACCTGCCAGATCCAGATCGGCGCGCAGGCCGGCGGCGGCGAGCTGACGCAGGTGGACCCGCGCATCGTCAAGGGCACGGCCGAGGCGATGCGGGTGCAGACCGGCAGTCTGGGCGGCGCCTTCGTGTGGCCGGCGCTGATCCGCAAGCTCGACCGGCTCGACGGCAGCTACCGCACCTGAGACGATCCGTCAGATCGCGAAGCGCCTCGGCGCTCCGATATTTGTAGCATGCCAGCCAGACTGGAAGCTGACCATCTGCGGATTGGGCTCCAAATCGGGCTGCTTGCGCGTGAGCACGAAGCGCCTGCCGAGCCGCGAATTGGCGGCGATAACAGCACCTTGCGCCAGCAGCGAACGCTTGGGGGCATCCGGCGCCGGCACCGGCTCTGGCACCTCGGCCGCGCGGGGGGTTGAGCCCCAGTGGCGAAGCGTGGTCGCCAGCACCCGGGCTGCCAGCGCGCGGGGCGAGGACGGGTGGCTGCCAGCGGCCGGCCGCGCGAAAGCCTTGCGGGACATGGTTGCGGCCGTCCTCACTTCAGCGCGTTCTTGGCGGCGCCGATGCCCAGTGCCGCGAGCACCAGAAACACCAGGGCGACCAGCAGGAACAGGCCGAACAGGATCTTGGCAATGCCGGCCGCACCGGCCGCAATGCCACCGAAACCCAGCGCGCCGGCAACCAGCGCGATCAACGCAAAAATAATGGCGTACTTCAACATCTTCGTCTCCTTGGGCGAACACGACAGCGGCTCGCCAATGCAATGATTGAAGCGTAAAGATGTGTTGCCGCGCCTCCCATCGGTGCGCCGCCACGCCCGCTGTAGGACGGCGCCGATGCCTTTTTTTTGAGGCCGCTGCATCCGCCGCGCCATTCGCTCCGTCTGATGGGCAGGACACCTCACCAGACCCCGCCGACCCTTTCACCGGAGCCTCCATGAACCGCCGCACCGCCGCCCTTGCCCTGTTCGCCGTTGTCGCCGCCCTCGCCGCGCCGCTCACCGCCAACGCCGCCTCGCCCAAACTGACCTACCACGCCAACGTGGACGGCCTCGCCAGCACGCTGAGCCTGGCCTTCGAGGCCGAGCAGGTGTCGGGCGAGCTGATCGAAGGCCAGCTGCGGCTGGCGGTGCGCGGCACGGCCCGCGCCAACCGGCTGGCCGCGCAGCTCATCCAGCCGCACACCGGCCTGCCGGTGGCCACGCTGGAAGGCCGCATCGACGGCAGCGGCATCGACGCCCTGCTGCGCGCCGCGCCGGTGATGGGCGGCGCCCAGCGCACCGTGCGCTTCACCCCGGCCGGCCTGTCGCGGCCCGAGGCCGCCGTCGCCGACGAGCCGGTGATGGTGCGCACCGCAGGCTCGGCCACCGCCGGCAGTGTCGACAGCCGGCTGGTCGGCCGCTGGGTCAACGAGAAGATGACCAACAGCAGCGGCGGCGGCAACTTCGCGTCGTTCAGCACCGTGCGCACGCTCCAGATGGACGCCGACGGCCGCATCTCGCAATGGGTCACCTCGGTCGGGGGCGGCGGCAACTGGAACTACGACGGCGGCCGCAAGGTGGAGTTCTCGGGCCGCTGGTACAGCCGCGACGGCGTGATCTACGTCAAGTCCGACGCCGGCGGCGACTTCCAGGCCGCGACCCGCTACCGTTTTTCCGACCGCTACCTCGTCACCGAAGACGGCCGCCAGAAACTCATCTGGCGCCGCTGAGGCGCAAGCCCCCGTTCAGGCCGCTGCCGGTTGCGCCGGCAGCGGCTTTTGCCGCCAGGCCAGCGCCGCGCCCAGCCACAGCGCAATGGCCGAAAGCACCAGCCCGCGCGCCAGCCCGCCCGGGCCGTCGGCCACCCAGCCCACCGCCGTCGGGCCGACGATCTGCCCCGCCGCGAACACGATGGTGAAGGCGCTGATGCCGGCCGCCCACAGCGGGCCCGGCAGGTTGTGGCGCACGAAGGCGGTGGTCGACGCCACCACCGACAGCATCACGCCGCCGAACACGATGCCCGACAGCAGCATCGCTGGCCAGGCCGAGGTCAGCGCCGGCAGCACGCAGGCCGCGCCCACCAGCAGGTTCAGCAGCGCCAGCGCCTCGCCGCCCCGGCAGCGGTCGAGCAGGCCCGCCCAGACCCGCGACGAGGCGACGGTGGCCAGCCCCAGCAGCGCGTAGAACAGCATCACGTCGCCCTGGCTGGCGCCTTCCTCGCGCAGCAGCGCGACGACGAAGGTCATGTAGCCGATGTAGCCGGCGCCGAACAGGCCGTAGCCCATCAAGGCGTAGGCCATCGGCGCCCAGCGCACGCGGCCGGCGGTGGCCTGCGCCGCGCCGGCGGGTGTCAGCCGCGCCAGCACCCGGGCCGGCCAGGCCAGCAGCGCGGTGGCAGCGAAACAGGCCAGCGCCAGCGCCCACCAGGCCCAGGCCCAGCCGTGAGGGCGGGCGTGTGCCGCCTCCAGCACCAGCGGCACCACCACCGCCGACAGTGTGATGCCCAGCCCGGTGCCGCCGTAGTACATGCCCAGCAGCAGGCCGCTGCGCGACGGCGCCAGCGTGCCCAGCCGCGCCGCCAGCAGCCCGCCCGCCACGAAAACCAGCGCGCTCGCCAGCCCGGCCAGCAGGCGTTGCGTGAGCAGCGCCACCGGGTCGATGAAAAAGCCGCTCAGCCCCATGAACAGGCTGGCCAGCACCGCGCCCCACAGCATGGTGCGCGACGGGCCGAAGCGCCGCAGCAGCTGCGGCATGACCAGCGCGCCGATCAGGTAGCCGGCGGCGTTCAGCGTGTTCATCGCGCCGGCCAGCGTGTAGCTCCATGACAGGTCGGCCCGCATCGCCGGCAGCAGCAGGCCGTAGGCGAAACGGGTGATGCCCAGCGAAATCGCGCCGCCCATCGACAGCGCCATCGCCAGCAGCAACACGGTTCGGGGAGACGGCTGGCCGGGGTGTTCTTCTGTCGGTGCAGCGGGCATCGGGCGATTGTGCGGCAGCGGTCGGCCCGGCGCTTGTCGCCACCGTGGCCGGCCATCGGACGGCGGGCCATGAAAGGTGCATATGACGATCATCATATTTTGTGCTAGAGTCCGCCCATGGCCTCGTCCTCCGCCCCGCCCAGCCGCAAGGAACAGACCCACGACCGCATCGTGGAGACGGCTTCGCGCGCGATCCGGCGCTCGGGTTTTCAGGGCGTGGGCGTGGCCGACATCATGAAACAGGCCGGGCTGACGCACGGCGGCTTCTACGCGCATTTCGCCTCGCGCGACGCGCTGCTGTGTGAGGCGCTGGCGCACGCCGGCCGGCGCGGTTCGGCCCTGCTCGCCGAGGTGCAGCGCGATGACCCGGCCGACGGCCGCAGCCCCTTCCGCCGGCTGGTGGAGAGCTATCTGTCGGCGCGCACGCTGGCCTCCGCCGAGTCCGGCTGCGCGGTCGCCGCACTGGCGTCCGAAATGCCGCGCCAGGCCGACGCGGTGCGCGAGGCCGCCGCCCAGCGGGTGCGCGGCCTGGTCGACATGGTGCGCCAGGCGCTGCCGGCCAGCGCTGCGCCCGAAGCGGCCGGCGTGGTCGCCGGCCAGCTGGTCGGCGCGCTGCAACTGGCCCGCGCGTTGGGCAACACCGACGAAGGCCTGGCCTTCCTGGCCGACACCCGGCGCGCGCTGCTGGCGCAGCACGACGCGCCGGTGCCCGTTTCCTCCACCTGACCGGGCGACCACCGATGCGTGTTCGTCCGTTTTGCTTCGCCGTCGAATATGACGATCATCATATGAACGGCCTTTTTCCAGAAGGAACCCCGTCATGAACATCCAGAACGCCACCGTGCTGATCACCGGCGCCAACCGCGGCATCGGCCTTGCCTTCGCCCGTGCGGCATTGGCGCGCGGCGCCCGCAAGGTCTACGCCGGGGCGCGCAACCCGGCCAGCGTGGAACTGCCCGGCGTCGAGCCGGTTCGGCTGGACGTGACCGACGCCGCGCAGGTGGCGGCCACCGCCACGCGCTGCGGCGACGTCACGCTGCTGATCAACAACGCCGGCATTGCCCGCGCTGGCGGCTGGCTGGCGCCGAACGCGGTGGAGCTGGCGCGCGAACAGTTCGAGACCAACGTCGTCGGCCCGCTGCGGCTCAGCCAGGCCTTCGCGCCGGTGCTGGCCAAACACGGCGGCGGCGCCATCCTGAACGTGCTGTCGGTCGCGAGCTGGATCAGCTCGCCGGGGCTGGCCGCCTACGGGGCCACCAAGTCGGCGGCCTGGTCGCTGACCAACGGCCTGCGTCACGAGCTGCGCGCGCAGCACACGCAGGTGCTGGGCCTGCACATGGGTTTCGTCGATACCGACCTGACGCGCGGCTTCGACCTGCCGAAGTCCTCGCCCGACGACATCGTCGCCCGCGCGTTCGACGCGCTGGAGGCCGGTGACGAAGAGGTGCGCGCCGACGCCATCACCGAGCAGGTGAAGCTGGGGCTGTCGGCCCAGCCTGGCGTGTACCTGAACGTGCTGGCGCGCTGAACCTTTCAACCGAACGGAGCCCGCCATGACCACCCTGTCCGCTGCCATGCCCGCCGCTGGCGCGCAGTCCGCAGCCGCGCTGTCGCGCACCGAGCAGATGCTGCGCGCGCCGCTGCTGCCGACGCTGCTGAAGTTGGCCACGCCCAATGTGGTCGGCCTGTTCGCCACCACCGTCGTCATCGGCTACGACGGCTACATCCTGGGCCGGCTCGGCGCCGACGCGCTGGCCGCGATCGCGCTGGTGTTCCCGCTGTCCATGCTGATGCTGCAGATGTCGGCCGGCGGCATCGGCGGCGCGGCCACCGCCGCGGTAGCGCGCGCGCTCGGCGCCGGCGACCGCGAAACCGCCGGCCGGCTGGCCCAGCACGCGCTGCTGATCGCGGCGGTGATGGCGGCACTGTTCACGGCGGTGCTGGTCGGCGGCGGCCACGCGGTCTATGCGGCGGCCGGCGGGCGCGGCGCGGCGTTGGGCGACGCGCTGGGTTACTCCAACGTGCTGTTCGGCGGCGCGCTGGTGATCTGGTGGACCAACGTGCTGGCCGGCATCGTGCGCGGCGCCGGCAACATGCTGCTGCCCTCGCTCGCGCTGGTGCTGACGGCCGCGGTGCACCTGGTGCTGTGCCCGCTGCTGGTGTTCGGCGGCGGGCCGGTGCCGGCGCTGGGCGTGTCCGGCGCGGCGACCAGCACGCTGGTCTCCAACGGCCTCGCCGCCGCCCTGATGCTGCGCCACCTGCTGAAGCGCGGCGGCGCCGCGCCGCTGCTGCGCACCCACTGGCGTTTTGACGGCGGCCTGCTGCGCGCCATCCTTCGGGTGGGCCTGCCGGCCTCGCTGAACCCGGTGATCAGCAACGGCTCGATCGCGATCGCCACCGCCGTGGTCGGCAGCTACGGCGTGGCCGCGCTGGCGGGCTTCGGCGTGGCGGCGCGGCTGGAGTACATCCTGGTGCCCATCGCCTTCGGCTTCGGCACCGCGCTGACCGCGATGGTGGCCACCAACATGGGCGCCGGGCAGGTGGCGCGGGCGCTGCGCGTGACCTGGCTGGGTGGCGCGGTGGTGGCGGCGGTGACCGGCGGCATCGGCCTGCTGGCGGCGTGGCAGCCGGCGTGGTGGATGCACGCCTTCACCACCGACCCGGTGGTGCGCGAACTCGGCGGCAGCTACCTGCGCATCGTCGGCGGCTGCTATGGGTTGTTCGGCTTCGGGCTGGCGCTGCTGTTCGCGTCGCAGGGCGCGGGCCGCATGTTGTGGCCGCTGGTGGCCAGCAGCGCGCGGCTGGTGGTGGTGGCGGCCGGCGGCTGGGTCTGCGTGGCGCTCTTGCAGGCGCCGGCCAGCGCCTTCTTCGGCGTGGTGGCCGCCAGCCTCGCGGTCTACGGCCTGACGGTGGCCGGCGCGATCCGGCTCGGCGCCTGGGCGCGCTGAACCGGGGCTCTTCTACCGCAAAACCCAACAAGCCGTGCCCGGCAAGGCTTCCGGCTTGACCGTACGCTGCGGCTTGTTACATCTTCATCCGATCACCAAGGTTTTCCATCCATGACCTCCCTGTTCGAACCGGCCCGCGCCGGTGACATTGCCCTCGCCAACCGCATCGTGATGGCGCCCCTCACCCGCAACCGCGCACCCGGCGCCGTGCCCACGCCGCTGATGGCCACCTACTACGCGCAGCGCGCGTCGGGCGGCCTGCTGGTGACCGAGGCCACCGCCATCAGCCACCAGGGCCAGGGCTATGCCGACGTGCCCGGCATCTGGAGCGCCGAGCAGGTGGCGGGCTGGAAGCGCGTGACCGACGCGGTGCATGCGGCCGGCGGCAAGATCGTCGTGCAGCTCTGGCATGTGGGCCGCGTCTCGCACACCGATCTGCAGCCGAACAACGGCCAGCCGGTCGCGCCGTCGGCCATCACGGCCAAGACCAAGACGGTGCTCATCAAGGACGGCGTGCCCACCTTCGTGGAAACGTCGGCGCCGCGCGCGCTCGACGCCGGGGAGATTCCCGGCATCGTGCAGGACTACCGCCGCGCCGCCCGCAACGCCATCGCCGCCGGCTTCGACGGCGTGGAGGTGCACGGCGCCAACGGCTATCTCATCGACCAGTTCCTGCGCGCCGGCTCCAACCAGCGCACCGACGACTACGGCGGCAGCCTGGAGAACCGCACGCGCTTCCTGCTCGAAGTGGTGCGCGCGGTGACCGAGGAGATCGGCGCCGGCAAGGTCGGCCTGCGGCTGTCGCCGGTGACGCCCGCCAACGACGCCAAGGACGACCACCCTCAGCCGCTGTTCGAACACGCGGTGCGCGGCCTCGGCCCGCTGAAGCTGGCCTACATCCACGTCATCGAAGGCGCGACCGGCGGCCCGCGCGACCACCAGCAGGGCGACCAGCCCTTCGACTACGCCGCACTGCGAAAAGCCTGGCGCGACACCGGCGGCGACGGTGCCTGGATGGTCAACAACGGCTACAACGGCACGCTGGCCACCGAGGCGGTGCAGCACGGGGCCGACTTGGTGGCCTTCGGCACGCCCTTCCTCGCCAACCCCGACCTGCCGCGCCGCCTGAAGGAAAACGCGCCGCTGAACACGCCCGACAAGGCCACTTTCTACGGCGGCGGCGCGAAGGGCTACACCGACTACCCGGCCCTGGCCTGAGCGCCGTCGGGCGGGCCGAAGACCCGGTGCGCGGCCGCGCCCACCGCGTCGCGCAGCCAGCGCTGCGCGGCCAGCGCGCCGCTGCGTGAGGGCCACAGCGCGTCCACATGCACCACCGGCATCGCGAACGGCAGCTCGCGCAGCACGAGCTGGTCGGCGATGCCGGTCACGCTGACGAAGTGGCGCGGCACCACCGCCAGCAGGTCGGAGTTCACCACCAGCCGCCCGGCGGTGAAGAACTGGTTCACCGTCACCACCACGCGGCGTTTCGCGCCCAGCGAGGCCAGCGCCTCATCGACGAAGCCGAACGAGCGGCCCGAAAAGCTCACCAGCATGTGGCGCGCCGCGCAGTAGCGGCCCAGCGTGAGCGGCCCGCGCGCCAGCGGGTGGCCCTGCCGCATGATGCAGACGTAGTGGCCGTCGTACAGCCGCTGGTGCTCGAAGCCCGGCACCTCGCCGGCCTGTGCGCGGGCGGTCAGGTCGGCCAGCACGGCGGGAAAGTAGCCGATGGCGAGGTCGGCCGCGCCGTCTTCGAGCAGGCGGCGCGGGTCGCGGGTGGTCAGCGGCAGCACGCGCAGCGAGACGCCGGGCGCATCGCGCTCCAGCGGCGCCATCAGCTCGGGCATCAGTTCGGCGGCGGTGGCGTCGGCCATCGCCAGCACGAAGGTGTCGGTCGCCTCGGCGGGCGAAAAGGCGCCGGGTGCCAGCACCGCCTGCAGTTGCGCCAGTGCGCCGCGCACGGCCGGCCACAGCGCCAGGGCGCGGGGCGTGGGCGTCACGCCCTGCGGGCCGCGCCGCACCAGGTCGTCGCCCAGCGTCTCGCGCAGCCGCCGCAGCGCGTTGCTGACGGCCGGCTGCGTGAGCGACAGCTTGCGGGCGGCGCGGGTCAGGCTGCGCTCGGTCATGACCTCGTCGAACACGCGCAGCAGGTTGAGGTCGAGCGAGCGGAAGTTGGGCACGGCCACGATGATTCACCAGATGAATGACAAGCATCACCAATATAAAGTGGAAAGACTCTCGGGTTTACCCTAATCTCCGAGCATCGCAACGTGCGATGTCGTCAGGAGCGAGCCATGAGCCGTGTGTTGTCCCGCGAAGTCGGTTTTTCAGATGCTTTTTCGGCCGCAGTCAGCGCCGATGCTGGTGATGTTGCTTCCAAAAACAGAGCAGATCAGGCCGACGGCAAGGGCCTCGCCACGCTGCTGCTGGCGGCCGTTGTGGCGGCTTTGCTGGTCGCCGCCAACGAGGTGACCACGCAATGGACCGAAGGCCGCCTGCTGGCCGCTTGGATCGTGCTGTGGACGGTGGCCTTCGCCAGCCTGGCCGCGCTGCTGACGCCGATCCGCCGGCTCGCGCACCGCCTGGCCGGCTGGCTGGGCGGTCTGGCCGAGCGCCACCGCGCGGCCGAGGCCGACCGCCAGCTCTGGGCGCTGGCGCTGCAAGACGCCCGCGTGATGGCCGACATCAGCGTGGCGATGAGCCGCGACGCCGCCAGCGACGTGCGCGCGCTGCGCTGAACGGCGCGCAGCTACGAAAAACGTAGCAACATCGCCAGCAAGGCCGCTGACCGCAGCGGCTTTTTTATTAGAATGGCGGCTTCCAGACGCAAGAAAGCCGCCGAGGTTTGTGGCCAGGGCGGCTGGGGCAACCGACCCCGGGTGGGGGCCGGCCGCTCAATCGGTTGCGGCGGACGCGCTCAGGCCGTCAGGCGCTGCTCGATCTGCGCCTTGGTGGCGGTCAGTTCGGCGGGCAGGTGGTACGCCAGCTGCGTGAACAGCTCGTCGTGCAGCTTCAGCTCGGCCAGCCAGGCGGCCTTGTCGATGCTGGTGACGCTCTTGAACTGCTCGGCGGTGAAGTCCAGGCCGGTCCAGTTCAGCTCGTTGTACTTGGGGCTGATGCCGAACACGTGCTCGTCGCCGGCGGCCTGGCCTTCGATGCGGTCGATCATCCACTTCAGCACGCGCATGTTCTCGCCGTAGCCGGGCCAGACGAACTTGCCGTCTTCGCCCTTGCGGAACCAGTTGGTGGTGAAGATGGCGGGCAGCTTGGCGCCGGTGGCCTCGAGCTTCTTGCCCAGGTTGAGCCAGTGCTGGAAGTAGTCGCTCATGTTGTAGCCCATGAAGGGCAGCATGGCGAACGGGTCGCGGCGCACCACGCCCTGCTGGCCAAAGGCCGCGGCGGTGGTTTCAGAGCCCATCGTGGCGGCCATGTAGACGCCCTCGGTCCAGCTGCGCGCTTCGGTGACGAGCGGCACGGTGGTGGAGCGGCGGCCACCGAAGATGAAGGCGTCGATCACCACGCCGGCCGGGTCGTCCCAGGCTTCGTCCAGTGCCGGGTTGTTGGCGGCGGCTACCGTGAAGCGGGCGTTCGGGTGGGCGGCCTTGGCGCCGGTTTCCTTGGCAATGGCCGGCGTCCAGTCCTTGCCCTGCCAGTCGATGGCGTGTGCCGGGGCGTCGCCCATGCCTTCCCACCAGACGTCGTTGTCGTCGGTCAGCGCCACGTTGGTGAAGATCACGTCGCGGTCCAGGCTGGCCATGCAGTTGGGGTTGGTCAGCGTGTTGGTGCCGGGGGCCACGCCGAAGTAGCCGGCTTCCGGGTTGATGGCGCGCAGCTTGCCGTCGGCGCCGGGCTTCACCCAGGCGATGTCGTCACCGATGGTGGTGACCTTCCAGCCGTCGAAGCCGGCCGGCGGAATGAGCATGGCGAAATTGGTCTTGCCGCAGGCTGACGGGAACGCGGCGGCGACGTGGTACTTCTTGCCCTGCGGGTTGGTCACGCCCAGGATGAGCATGTGCTCGGCCAGCCAGCCCTGGTCGCGGCCCATGGTGGAGGCGATGCGCAGCGCGAAGCACTTCTTGCCCAGCAGCGCGTTGCCGCCGTAGCCCGAGCCGTAGCTCCAGATCTCGCGGGTTTCCGGGTAGTGGACGATGTATTTGGTCTTGTTGCAGGGCCAGGAAGTGGTGTCCTTCTGGCCGTCTTCCAGCGGCGCGCCCACGGTGTGCACGCAAGGCACGAACTCGCCGTCCACGCCCAGCACGTCGTACACGCCCTTGCCCATGCGCGTCATGATCTTCATGTTGACGGCCACATACGGGCTGTCGGAGAGTTCGATGCCGATGTGCGCGATGGGGCTGCCCAGCGGGCCCATGGAGAACGGCACCACGTACATGGTGCGGCCCTTCATGCAGCCGTCGAACAGCGGCTGCAGCGTCTTGCGCATCTCGGCCGGGGCCATCCAGTTGTTGGTGGGGCCGGCGTCTTCCTTGTGCTGCGAGCAGATGTAGGTGCGGTCTTCCACGCGCGCCACGTCCGACGGGTCGGACCAGGCCAGGAAGGAGTTGGGGCGCTTGGCCGTGTCGAGCTTCTTGAAGGTGCCCGCGTCCACCAGCAACTGGCACAGGCGGTCGTATTCTTCCTGGCTGCCGTCGCACCAGTAGATGTCCTTGGGCTTGCACAGCGCGGCCATGTCGGCCACCCAGGCGATCAGTTTCGCGTTCTTCACATGCGCGGGCGCCTGGATCGGCAGGCCCTGCATCACGGGTGAGTTCATCGATAAGCTCCTAAGTTGAAAACCGTATTTCAAAAAGAGGCTCTGACCATCAGGGGGATCGAGCACTGGCCTTTTGAAATCGGTCGCGATGACCGGCCAGGGGCTCGGACGGCATGCGGAATGCGGGGCGGGATGCGCTCTGCGCAGGCACGGAAAAGGGGCGGATGGCCGGTTTTCCGAACCGCTGGTCGACCAAGGATGACCATTTTATGAACTCGCCCCCAAACCGTTGCGGGGAGGTCATGCAAAACCCGCATAACGTTATGCGCTTGGTGGCACGGGCGCCAGTTGTGTACCGCATGTCCCCATCATCTCGGGCGCGATGAAGCTGTCCGGCAGACGATTGCCGGACAGTGGCGTAGAACAGGTCACGGGGGTTCTGCACAGCCCGTCCGGCTTGCAGCGCCGCAGGGACGCGGGCGAGAGTTGCCTGAGCGGTGTCGGCCGCCGTGGCGCGGCCCGGCATCTGGCGGGAGAACGCGAGCAGGCCACAGCCGTGGCCCGCGCAAAAAGACCCGAGGGCCTCAGGCCATGTAGACCGCGATCCAGGCCAGCAGGAAAATCAGCAGGCCGCCGCACACCGGCAGCACGACGGGCATCAGCGGCACCAGCGCCTCGATGGTGTCGGGCGTTTCGTGCGTCAGGTCGACCGATTTGTGGCTGGCGTGCTGGGTGGATTCGGACATGGCAGGCTCTCTTGGATCAGACAATATTCCCATGATTTTAACTGGCCCCAAGGCGGCTCCGGGCATCGCCATCGTCTCGGTTGCCCGGTCGGCCACGCGGCGCGTGCTCATCGACGGCCTCGCGGTGCCGACCGGCTACTACAAGCAGCCTGTCGACGGGCCCGTGCGGGTCGGCCCGCTGGGGCTGGACGGCGACGAGCAGGCCGACCCCAGCGTGCACGGCGGGCTCGAAAAGGCGGTGTACCTCTACCCCGTCGAGCACTACGCCTTCTGGGAACGCGCCCGCGTGGCGGTCGAGGCCGCTGGCGAAGGCCCGGTGCCGCCCTTCGGCCCGCGCGACGCTGCCGGCAATGGCGAACCACCCCTGGAAGGCCCATTGCCCATGGGCGCGCTGGGCGAGAACCTCACCATCACCGGGCTGACCGAGGCCGACGCCTGGATCGGCGACGAGCTGGTGTTCCCCGACTGCACGCTGCGCATCAGCGCGCCGCGCAACCCCTGCTACAAGTTCAACGCGGCCATGGGTTTCCGCCAGGCGTCGAAGCTGATGGCGGTGGCCGGCGTCTGCGGCTTCTATTGCAGCGTCGCCGTGCCCGGTTCGGTGGTGGCCGGCCAGGCGGCGCGGCTGGTGCCGGGCTCCCGGTCGGTCAACGTGGCGGAACGTTTCGCCAACCGCAAACTCATCAACATGCGGTGAAGCGCGCGGCGAGCGTGTCGCGCGCCCGCAGCATTCGCACGGGTGTCTTCCATGTTGGCGCCCGCTGCGTTATGGTGCGGACAAACCGCGCCGTACCGCCCATGGTGAAACGCCTTGCCGAAACGCTGGTCTGCCCGTCGCCGGGGCTCGCTGAAGCCCCGGTGCTGGACCTGATGTGCTCGCATTTCGTGCTGACGCTGGCCGCCAAGCAGGGCCTGAAATTCAACGTGCGGCGCGACCTGAACGGCCTGCTCTCGCTGGCCGGCCGGCACCTGGTGTGGCCGCAGCCGGTGCTGGCGCGGCTGCGCGAGTTTCTGGGCCGGCGCTGCGTCGGCAACGAGTTCTGGCGCGGCCACGAGGCGCTGGCCACGCCGGCCTTCATGGCCCGCCACGGCGTCTGGCGTGGGCCGTACGAAGAAGGCACGTTGTTTTTCTACCTCGACGAATTCGCCAAGGACGCCCCGAAAGACCTGCTCTCGGCGTTGGCCGTCACCGGCGAGTGGCTGACCAACGCGCTGAAGAAGCAGAGTACGCTGGTCGAGAAGAACATCGACGCGCTGGCGCATTTGCTGCAGCTCAACCGCGCCGAGCGCGCGCTGCTGCTGTACGGCACGTTGGCCCGCTACCAGCGCGACCTGCGCTCGCTGCTGGTGGAGTTCAAGGTCAACAACGCACCCGAGGCCTATGCGGCCATTGCCGAGATCGCCGGCGTCAACGCGGCCGAGATCGGCGAGGCGCTGCGCGCCGGTTCGCGGCTGGAACGCATCGGGCTGATCGAGAACCTCATTTCCGAGCACAACATCACCGACCTCGCCGACCTGATGAAGGTCAGCGAGAAGCTGCCGCCGGTGCTGATGCGCGAATACCGCGACGACAGCGAGCTGATGGCGGTGTTCACCCGGCCCTGCGCGAAAAGCGCTCTCGGCCTGCCCGACTTCGCCTTCGTCGCGCAGGACGCCGAGGTGCTGTGCGCGCTGCTGCGCAACGCCGCCGCGCGCAGGGAGCCGGGCGTCAACGTGCTGCTCTACGGCCCGCCGGGCACCGGCAAGACCGAGCTGGCCAAGGTGGTGGCGCAGGCGGCGGGGCTGGACCTGTTTGAGGTGGAATACGCCGACCGCGACGGCCATTCGCTCTCCGGCCGCGACCGCTACCGCTCGCTGCAGATCGCGCAGGTGTTCCTCAAAGGCAGCGCGCAGGCGGCGCTGCTGTTCGACGAGGTGGAAGACGTGTTTCCGCCGATCAGCAGCGAGGCGGCGCAGTTGATGGCGCGGGCCGACCAGGCCGCCGCGCCGGCCGGCCTGAGCGGCTCGGTCAGCGGCAAGGCCTGGGTCAACCAGATCCTGGAAACCAACCCCGTGCCCACGTTGTGGGTGACCAACCGCATCGAGCAGATCGACCCGGCCTTCCGCCGCCGCTTCGCCTACCACCTGGAGCTGAAATCGCCGCCGCCCGGCGCACGCGAGGCACTGGTGCGGCGCACGCTCGAGGGCGTGGCGGTGGGCGACGCCTTCATCGGCAAGCTGGCCGGGCGGCGCGGGCTGACACCGGCGCAGATCCGCACCGCGGTGCGCTTCGCCGGGCTGGTCGGTGACCTGCGCGCGGCCGAGGCCGAGGCGCTGATCGACCGGCAGTTGCGCGGCGCCGACCAGGCGCTGGGCGGGCGTGGCGGCGAGTCCGGCGGCCTGCCGATGGCAACCACTTATGACCTCGAGATGCTGAACGTGGAGAGCCGCTACGAGGTGCCGCGCATCGTTGACGCGCTGAAGGCGCGCGGCCATGGCACGCTGTGCTTCTACGGCCCGCCCGGTACCGGCAAGACCGCGCTGGCCGCGCACATCGCCCGCGCGCTCGATCGGCCGCTGCTGGTGAAGCGCGCGAGCGACCTGGTCAGCAAGTTCGTCGGCGAGACCGAGCAGAACCTGGCGGCGATGTTCCGCGAGGCCGAGGGCGAGAAAGCGGTGCTGGTGCTCGACGAGGCCGACAGCTACCTGCAGGACCGGCGCGGCGCGCAGCGCCACTACGAGGTGACCGAGGTCAACGAGATGCTGCAGGGCATGGAGCGGTTCCCCGGCATCTTCATCTGCACCACCAACCTGTTCGACCGCATCGACCCCGCGGCGCTGCGCCGCTTCGCGTTCAAGATCGGCTTCCGTGCGCTGACCCCCGCGCAGCGCGAGCACATGTTCGTGGTGGAAGCGCTGGCCGGCGACGGCACGCGGCTCGACGACGGCCTGCGGCGCCGGCTGGCGAAGCTGGAGCAGCTCTGCCCCGGCGACTTCGCGGCGGTGAAGCGGCAGGCGGAGATTCTTGGCGGCGAACAGACGGCCGACGACTTCATGCGCCAATTAGAGGCGGAACATCGGATCAAACCCGAGGTTCGCGACGGGCGCGGCATCGGCTTTTTGCAGTAAGCTGGCGCCCATCGGCCCCTGCCCCGCGCCGCCCGGCCGCGGCCCCGCACGCGGGCGCCGGCCCCTGCTTCACCCACCACGCCTCCGAGACCCTTGCGCAACCCGCCAATGGCCGCCAACCCAGTCGCCTTCCAAGACGCGTCGCGCGCCGTGTCCCTGCCGGACGGGGAACACGGCGCGCAGACCACCGGCGAGCTGCGCGACATCGCCATTCTTGCGGCGCAGATCTGCAACACGCCCATCGTCGCGCTGGCGCTGATCAACGGCAGCCTGCAGTGGTACGCACCGGAGCTCGGGTTCAAGCCCGAAGAGCACACCCGCGACCTGACCCTGTGCTCGCACGCGGTGATCGACCCCGAGCATGTGCTCATCGTCACCGACACCTCGCGCGACGAACGGTTCCGCGACCACCCGCTGGTGACGGGCGAGCCCTTCGTGCAGTTCTATGCCGGCGCGCCCATGATCACCTCCACCGGCCAGGCGATCGGCGCGCTGTGCGTGCTCGACCAGCGGCCGCGCTCGCTCAACGCCGGGCAGATCGAGTCGCTGCAACTGCTGGCCCGCAAGGCGATGTCGCATGTCGAGACGCTGCGGCTGCTGGCCTTCAAAGACCGCGCGCTCACCCACGAGCGGCGGCTGGCGCTGGAGATCCGCGCCCAGCTCAGCGCGATCGGCGCCGCCTCGTCCGACATGGTCTCCTTCGTCGACCGGCGCTACATGTACCGCTACGTCAACGAGACCTACCGCGCCTACCTGGACAAGCCGCTGAACCAGATCGAGGGCCACCCGGTGGCCGAGATCATTGGCGAGGGCTCGTTCCGCCGCACCTCCAAGCCGCTGCTCGACGAAGCGCTGAGCGGCAACACGGTGGAGTACGGCTGGACGCTGGTCGCCGCCGACCAGAGCGAGAAGCACCTCGACATCCTCTACACCCCGGCGCGCGACACGCAGGGCAACGTGCTGGGCGTGGTGGTGCGCGCGCGTGACGTGACGAAGTTCCATGCGCTGGAAGCCGAGCTGCGCGCCACCGTGGCCTCTTTGGAGCGCGTCAACGCGCTGCAGAAGGAGTTCATCTACATCCTCTCGCACGACCTGCGCGAGCCGCTGAACTCCATCATCAACTTCTCCAACATGCTGAGCGCCGACCACGCGCAGCAACTCGACGCCACCGGCCAGCGCTACCTGGAATTCATCAACGGCGCCGGCCGCCGCATGCGCCGGCTGCTGGACGACCTGCTGAGCTTCGTGCGGCTGGAGCAGCCCGAAGACACCTTCGCCGACTGCGACCTGGTGGAGATGCTCGGCGAGATCCAGCAGGACATGGACTCCACGCTGCGCGACCGCCACGCCCGCATCGTGGTGGGCGAGCTGCCGGTCATTCCGGCGCACCCGTCCATGTTGCGGCTGCTCATCCAGAACCTGGTCAGCAACGGCCTGAAATTCCAGAAGCCCGGCGCCCAGCCCGAAGTGCGGGTGGAGGCCAAGGTCAGCGAGAAAACCTGCCTGATCACGGTGGCCGACAACGGCATCGGCATTCCGGCCGACAAGCTCGAGGCCATCTTCCGCATCTTCCACCGGCTCAACCCGCGCAAGGAATACGACGGCAGCGGCCTGGGGCTGGCCATGTGCCGGCGCGTGGCCATGTACCACCAGGGCCGCATCTGGGCCGAGTCCGTGCCCGGCGAGGGCAGCCGCTTCCACGTCGAGCTGCCGCTCAAGCGCGCCACGCCGGTGGCCGCCGCCCGGCCGCCGGCCGACGCCTGAGCTCCGGCGCGCGGCGGGAAACACTGACGCGCGGCTGACCGCAAAAAAGAAGAAAATCCGCTTTGCACCCCGAACGAGCGCCGAGGAGAAACCGCTTGAAGAAGATTGACCGCGTCATGCTGATTGACGACAACGAGGCCGACAACGTCTACCACCAGATCATGATCGAACGCTCGGGCGTGGTCAGCGACGTCGTTGTCAAGGAGTCGGGCTTCGAGGCGCTGGACTATCTGAAGCAGGAAGCCTCGCCGGATGTCGATCTGATCTTCCTCGACATCAACATGCCCGGCATGAACGGCTTCGAGTTTCTCGAGCAGTACGCCAAGCTCACGGTGCGCCACCCCGCCGCCATTGTCGTCATGCTCACCTCCTCGCCGTCGTCGGAAGACCACCAGCGTGCCGAGCAGTACCCGGCCATCAAGGCCTACATGACCAAGCCCTTGAGCGCCGAGGCCACGGTCAAGCTGGTTGAGCAGTTCTTTTAGGCCCCCACGCTCCGCCGCTGCGCGGGTCGCTGCCCCCCGAGGGGGCTGCCTTGCTCGGGAACGGCCCTTCGCTGCGGCGTTCTACAGAGGTGCTTTCAGCACCTGCAGCAGCGCCTCGCCGTAGGCCGCCCGCTTCTTTTCCCCGATGCCGCTGATGCCGTCGAGTTCGGCCAGCGTCTGCGGTGCGCGTTCGGCGATCGCGGCCAGCGTGGCGTCGTGGAAGATCACGTAGGCCGGCAGGTCGTGGCTGCGCGCCACTTCGCTGCGCCAGGCGCGCAGCGCGGCCAGCCGGGCCTGGCCGGCGACGTCGAGCGTGGCGGCCACGCCGGTGGCCTTGGGTGTGCTGCCGCGGCTGCGCGGCGCCTTGGCGGCTGCGGCCTCGCGCAGCTTCACCGTGCGTTCGCCGCGCAGCACCGCGCGTGAGGCTTCGGCCAGCGCCAGCGTGTTGTAGGCCTGCGCGTCCACCGTGACCGCGCCGATCGCCAGCAACTGCCGCAGCACCGCGCGAAGCTGCGGCTCGCTCCAGGCCGCGCCAACGCCGAAGGTGCTCAGGCCCTCGTGCCCGAACTGCGCCACTTTCTCCGTCGCCTTGCCGCGCACGATGTCCATGATGTGGCCGGCGCCGAAGCCGATGCCGCTGTGCTGGCGCACCCGGTAGATGCAGCTGAGCAGCATGCGGGCGGCCTCGGTGCCGTCCCAGATGTCGGGCGGGCTGATGCAGTTGTCGCAATTCCCGCAGGCCGAGCTGGCTTCGTCGAAATAGGCCAGCAGGCGCACGCGGCGGCAGTCGGTGCTTTCGGCCAGGCCGAGCAGCGCGTCGAGCTTGCCGCGCATGGTTTTCTTGTAGTCGTCGCCGGCGGGGCTTTCGTCGATCATGCGGGCCTGCGTGACGACGTCTTGCAGGCCGTAGGCCATCCAGGCGTTGGCGGGCTCGCCGTCGCGGCCGGCGCGGCCGGTTTCCTGGTAGTAGCCCTCGATGTTGCGCGGCATGTCGAGGTGGGCGACGAAGCGCACGTCGGGCTTGTCGATGCCCATGCCGAAGGCGATGGTCGCCACCATCACCAGCCCGGCGCCGTCGTCGGCGGCGACATGGCGCAGGAAGCGGTCCTGGTGGCGCTGGCGCAGCGCGGCGTCCAGGCCCGCGTGGTAGGGCAGCGCATCCACGCCACGCTCGCACAGCGCGGCGGCCACCTCTTCCACCCGCTTGCGCGACTGGCAGTAGACGATGCCGTCTTCACCGGCGTGCTCGCCCTCGATGAAGCGGAACAACTGGGTGATGGGGTCGCGCTTCTCGACGATGCGGTAGCGGATGTTCGGCCGGTCGAAGCTGCTGACGAACTGGCCCGCGTCTTCCAATTGCAGCCGCTCCACGATGTCGGCGCGGGTCAGCGCGTCGGCGGTGGCGGTGAGTGCCACGCGCGGCACGCTGGCGTAGCGCTCGTGCAGCACCGTCAGCGCGCGGTATTCGGGCCTGAAGTCGTGGCCCCACTGGCTCACGCAATGCGCCTCGTCGATGGCGAACAGCGCCAGCTGGCCGCGGGCGTGCAGGTCGTCGAGCAGCGACAGGAAGCGCGGCGTGGTCACCCGCTCCGGCGCGGCGTAGAGCAGCGTGAGCCGGCCCTGGCGCAACTGCGATTCCACGCGCGAGGCTTCGTCGAACGACAGGCTGGAGTTGAGGAAGGCGGCCTCCACGCCGGCCTCGCGCAGCGCACCCACCTGGTCGTGCATCAGCGCGATCAGCGGCGACACCACGACGGTGGTGCCGTGCCCGGCCCGCTGGCGCAGGATGGCCGGCACCTGGTAGCACAGCGACTTGCCGCCGCCGGTGGGCATCAGCACCAGCGCGTCGCCGCCGCCCGCTACCTGCGCGACGATGGCGGCCTGCGGGCCGCGGAAGGCCTCGTAGCCGAACACCTCGTGCAGCACGTCGAGGCCGGGCGTGGCGTTGTGGGAAGGGGAAGTCACGGCAGATGCGCTATCAAAATAGAAGCTAGAAAACGAACACTGGCGCTGACTTGAGGCCGAAAATGTTGCAAAAACAGGGCCAAAGAGCCGCCAGCGGCGCCGACCATTGTCCCGCCAATGCCGGAGCCGCTTCCTACAATGGCGGCATGAAGCCCCTCGTCTACACCCGCGGCCAGGCGCTGCCGGCCATCCTCGCGCAACGCATCGCCATCCTCGACGGCGCAATGGGCACGATGATCCAGCGCTTCAAGCTGAACGAGGCCCAGTACCGCGGCGAGCGCTTCAAGGACTTCCACAAGGACGTGAAGGGCAACAACGAGCTGCTCAGCCTGACCCGGCCCGACGTGATCCGTGACATCCACGAAGGCTACCTCGCGGCCGGCGCCGACCTGATCGAGACCAACACCTTCGGCGCCACCACCATCGCGCAGGCCGACTACGACATGGCCGAGCTGGCGCGCGAGATGAACCTGGAATCGGCCAAGCTGGCGCGCGCCGCCTGCGACAAGTTCAGCACGCCCGACAAACCGCGCTTCGTGGCCGGCGCGCTCGGCCCCACGCCCAAGACGGCCAGCATCAGCCCCGACGTGAACGACCCCGGCGCCCGCAACACCAGCTTCGAGGAACTGCGCGCCGCCTATTACGAACAGACCGAGGCGCTGGTCGAGGGCGGCAGCGACGTGCTGCTGGTCGAGACCATCTTCGACACGCTGAACGCCAAGGCCGCGCTGTTCGCCATCGAGGAGTTCTTCGACAACAGCGGCGAGCGGTTGCCGCTCATCATCAGCGGCACCGTGACCGACGCCTCCGGCCGCATCCTCAGCGGCCAGACCGTCACCGCCTTCTGGCACAGCGTGCGCCACGCGCGGCCGCTGGCCGTCGGCCTCAACTGCGCGCTCGGCGCGGCGCTGATGCGGCCCTACATCCAGGAGCTGAACCGGGTCGCGCCCGACACCTACGTGAGCTGCTACCCCAACGCCGGCCTGCCCAACCCGATGAGCGACACCGGCTTCGACGAGACGCCAGAGGTCACCTCGCGGCTGCTGCACGAGTTCGCGGCCGAGGGGTTGGTCAACATCGTCGGCGGCTGCTGCGGCACCACGCCCGACCACATCGGCGCCATCGGCCGCACCGTCGCGCCGCTGGCGCCGCGCGGCCTGCACCGCGCCGGCTTCTACCGCGAAGCCGCCTGAGCGGCCGGCTGCCCGCTGGCGGGCCACACCGGCGGCCAGCGGGGTTTTGACACACGTCCGTCACGGGCGGCGGGCTGGGTGACACGCGCCTGTCACGGGCGCCGGGGACGATGCGGTTCCTTTCCACCCCACACCCATCCCCATGTCGTCCACCCTCGCCCCGGCGGCCACAACCCCCGCATCCGCGCGCCCCAAACTCGACGGCAAGACCAGCCCGCTGACGGTGGCGGTGTTCGCCGTGCTGCTGCTCGGCGGCATTGCGTTCACCGGCTACAGCCTGTTTGCCGACGTCGACAGCAGCGGCCTGCGCACGACGACGATGCTGCCCTTCATCCTGCTGGGCGTGGCGCTGCTGATTGCGCTCGGCTTCGAGTTCGTCAACGGTTTCCACGACACCGCCAATGCGGTGGCCACCGTGATCTACACCCACTCGCTGCCGGCCAACGTGGCGGTGGTGTGGTCGGGCTTCTTCAACTTCCTCGGCGTCATGGTGTCGAGCGGCGCGGTGGCCTTCGGCATCATTTCGCTGCTGCCGGTGGAGCTGATCCTGCAGGTCGGCTCCAGCGCCGGTTTCGCGATGGTGTTCGCGCTGCTGATCGCCGCCATCGTCTGGAACCTGGGCACCTGGTGGCTGGGTCTGCCGGCGTCTTCTTCGCACACGCTGATCGGCTCCATCATCGGCGTCGGCGTGGCCAATGCGCTGATGCACGGCCGCGACGGCACCAGCGGCGTCGATTGGGCGCAGGCCACCAAGGTGGGCTACGCGCTGCTGCTGTCGCCCATGGTCGGCTTCGGCGTGGCGGCGCTGCTGCTGCTGGCGCTGCGCGCGCTGCTGCGCAAGAACAAGGAGCTGTTCGAGGAGCCCAAGGGCGACCAGCCGCCGCCGCTGTGGATCCGCGCCATCCTCATCCTCACCTGCACCGGCGTGTCGTTCGCGCACGGCTCCAACGACGGGCAGAAGGGCATGGGCCTCATCATGCTGATCCTGGTCGGCACCGTGCCGCTGGCCTACGCGCTGAACCGCGCCATGCCGATGGAGCAGCAGGTGCAGTTCGCCGCGCTGGCACAGGTCACGCAGCAGTCCATCGTTGAAACCGCCCCCGGCGCCCGCCCGGCCGAGCCGCGCCTGGCGCTGTCGGACTATCTGCGCACCCGCGAGGTGAAGCCCGAACTGCTGCCGGCCCTGGCCGCCGTGACCGGCGACATCGGCCAGCAGGTGCGCCAGTACGGCACGCTCGACAAGGTGCCGAACGAGGCAGTGTCCAACGTCCGCAACGACATGTACCTCGCCTCCGAAACCACCCGCTACGTGCTGAAAGACGGCAACCTCAAGCTCACCGCAGACGCGAAGAAGAACCTGGTGGCGTTCAAGGCGCTGATGGACGACGCGACCAAGTTCATTCCGCTGTGGGTGAAGGTGGCGGTGGCGATCGCGCTGGGCCTGGGCACCATGGTCGGCTGGAAGCGCATCGTCGTGACGGTGGGCGAGAAGATCGGCAAGACCCACCTCACCTACGGCCAGGGCGCCTCGGCCGAGCTGGTGGCCATGGGCACCATCGGCGCGGCCGACATCTTCGGCCTGCCGGTGTCGACCACGCACGTGCTGTCGTCCGGCGTGGCCGGCACCATGGCGGCCAACGGCTCGGGCCTGCAATGGTCCACCGTGCGCAGCCTGGCGATGGCCTGGGTGCTGACGCTGCCGGCCGCCATGGCGCTGTCCGGCGGTCTGTTCTGGCTGTTCTCGCAGCTGTTCTGAGCGTGTTCCGGCCCGCGCGCGCGGCGCTGCTGGCGCTGGCCTGTGCCCTGCCCGCGCCGTGGACCCTGGCCGCCGGCGGCCACTTCGAGGTGGACGACGCGGCCATCGTGAACGAGGGGCGCTGTCAGGTCGAGGTCTGGAAGATCCACGCCGCGCGCAACACCGGCGGCGACAGCCCGCACATCGGGCCGGCCTGCCGGGTCGGCGCCTTCGAGCTGGGCCTCAACCTGGACCACCGGCACGACCAGACGGGCGTGGTCCGCACGGCCGGGCCGTCCGTCAAGTGGGTGGTGGACCCGCTGGTGTCTCGGTTGTCGGCCGGGCTGGCCTATTCGGTGGCGTTCGACCTGAGGCCCGGCGGCAAGCCCATCCATTCGATGATCGTGCCCCTCACGCTGTTTCCCAGCGAGCGCCTGCAGGTGCATGCCAACGTGGGCGGCGACTGGGGCGGCGGCGTGCCCTCGACGAAGCGGGTGGGCGTTGGCGCCGAATGGTCGCCGAACGACCGCTTCACGCTGATGGCCGAACGCATCCTGCGGCTGCAGGACGGCATCTCGCGCGTCGGCGCGCGCTGGATGGTGAACGACGACCTGGGGCTGGACCTCAGCGTGGCGCGCTCGTCGGCAACCGGCGCGCGCATCGTCACGCTCGGCTTCAACCAGGAATTCGCCAAACCCTGAGCGGGGGCGGCGCCACGGCGCTCAAGTGGGCAGCAGCCGGTCGATTTCCTGCTGCATGGCCTTGGTCAGCATCGCGAAACGGTTGAGCTTCTCGCTGGTTTCGCGGATGCGCTGCGCGAGCCGGGCCGAAATGGCCATCATCAGCTTGGCGGCGGTGCGGGGGTCGTCGCGCATCAGGTCTTCGAGTGCGCGGCGCGTCAGGATGGCGCAGCTCACCGGCACGGTGGCGGTGCAGGAGGCCGAGCGCGGCTCGCCGTCGAGCAGGCCCAGCTCGCCAATGAGCGCGCCTTCGCCCAGCACATGCAGCACCACCGGCTCGGTGCGGCTGACGACGATGGTCTCCACCGTGATCTCGCCGTCGAGCACCAGCACCATGTAGTCGGTGCTGTCGCGGTCGCCCTGCTTGATGAAAGTATTGCCCGCCGGGATGCGCATGGGCAGCATGTAGCTGACCACCGTGCGCGCCTCGGCTTCGTCGAGCTGCATCAGCGCGGTGGGCGCGCGTAGCAGCTCGGCGGCCAGCGCCGCGCTCTCCGAGCCTTCCATGGCCTCCAGCCGGTCTTGCCGCGACGCACCGAGCAGGCGGCCGCCGAGCTTGCGTTGGAACAGCGACTGGAGCATGGACTGAAAGGGTGGCCGGAGCGCAGGTTGGACTAAAATCGATTGTGACCCAAGGAGCGTTGCAGCGGAGCCGGGCCGGCGCCGTCAGGCTTGGGTTGTCTCGCTTTGCCAACGACGCTCACCTGTCCCGCACAAGGTGAGCCATGTCCACATCTCCGTCTTCCCCCGCTGAATCCACCGCTGCCGTCGAGCCGATGCGGCTGTCGGGCCTCGAGCCGGTGCTGATCGGGTCGGACACGTTGTTCGTCAACATCGGCGAGCGCACCAACGTCACCGGCTCCAAGGCCTTCGCGCGGATGATTTTGGCCGGCGACTTCGAGCAGGCGCTGGCGGTGGCCCGGCAGCAGGTGGAAAACGGCGCGCAGGTGATCGACATCAACATGGACGAGGCCATGCTCGACAGCCAGGCCGCCATGGTGCGCTTCCTGAACCTGATCGCCAGCGAGCCCGACATCGCCCGCGTGCCCATCATGATCGACAGCTCCAAGTGGGACGTCATCGAGGCCGGCCTGCGCTGCGTGCAGGGCAAGGGCATCGTGAACTCGATCTCGATGAAGGAAGGGCTGGAGAAATTCAAGCACGAGGCCACGCTGGTGCGGCGCTACGGAGCGGCGGCGGTGGTGATGGCCTTCGACGAGCAGGGCCAGGCCGACACCTACGCCCGCAAGGTCGAGATCTGCGAGCGCGCCTACCGCATCCTGGTCGACGAGGTCGGTTTCCCGCCAGAGGACATCATCTTCGACCCCAACATCTTTGCCATTGCCACCGGCATCGAGGAGCACAACAACTACGCGGTCGATTTCATCGAGGCCACGCGCTGGATCAAGCAGAACCTGCCGGGCGCCAAGGTGTCGGGCGGCGTCTCCAACGTGAGCTTCTCGTTCCGCGGCAACGACCCGGTGCGCGAGGCCATCCACACCGTGTTCCTGTACCACGCGATCAAGGCCGGCATGGACATGGGCATCGTCAACGCCGGCATGGTCGGCGTGTACGACGACGTCGAGCCCGAGCTGCGCGAACGCGTGGAAGACGTGGTGCTGAACCGCCGGCCCGACGCCGGCGAGCGCCTCGTCGAGATCGCCGAAAGCGCCAAGGGCGCGGCCAAGGACGACAGCAAGAAGAACGAGTGGCGCAACGCCGACGTCGCGCAGCGCCTCTCGCACGCGCTGGTGCACGGCATCACCGACCACATCGTGGCCGACACCGAAGAGGTCTACCAGCGCATCGTCGCCGACGGCGGCCGCCCGCTGCACGTCATCGAAGGGCCGCTGATGGACGGCATGAACATCGTCGGCGACCTGTTCGGCGCCGGCAAGATGTTCCTGCCGCAGGTGGTGAAGAGCGCCCGCGTGATGAAGCAGGCCGTGGCCCACCTCATTCCCTACATCGAGGAAGAGAAGAAGCGCGACGAGGCCGCCGGTCGCGACGTGCGCAGCAAGGGCAAGATCGTCATCGCCACCGTCAAGGGCGACGTGCACGACATCGGCAAGAACATCGTCACCGTGGTGCTCCAGTGCAACAACTTCGAGGTGGTGAACATGGGCGTGATGGTGCCCTGCCACGAGATCCTGGCCAAGGCCAAGGTCGAGGGCGCCGACATCGTGGGCCTCTCCGGCCTCATCACGCCCAGCCTGGAGGAAATGCAGTATGTGGCCGGCGAGATGCAGAAGGACGACCACTTCCGCATCAAGAAAATCCCGCTGCTCATCGGCGGCGCCACCACCAGCCGCGTGCACACGGCGGTGAAGATCGCGCCGCACTACGAAGGCCCGGTGGTCTACGTGCCCGACGCGTCGCGCTCGGTGAGCGTGGCGCAGAGCCTGCTGAGCGAGCAGGCGGCGAACTACATCGCCGACATCAACGCCGACTACGACAAGGTCCGCACCCAGCACGCCAACAAGAAGCAGACGCCCTTGTGGTCGCTGGCCAAGGCACGCGCCAACAAGACGCCGATCGACTGGGCCGCGCACACGCCCACCACGCCCAAGTTCTTCGGCCGCCGCGTGTTCAGGAACTTCGACCTCGCCGAGCTGGCCAAGTACATCGACTGGGGCCCCTTCTTCCAGACCTGGGACCTGGCCGGCAAATTCCCGGACATCCTGAAGGACGAGGTCGTCGGCACCGAGGCCGTGCGCGTGATGAGCGACGGCCAGCGCATGCTGAAGCGGCTGATCGAAGGCCGCTGGCTGACCGCCAACGCGGTGGTCGGGCTCTACCCCGCCAACACGGTGAACGACGACGACATCGTGTTCTACACCGACGAGTCGCGCACCGAAGTCGCGATGACCTGGTTCGGCCTGCGCCAGCAGACCGAGAAGCAGGTGATCGACGGCGTCATGCGGCCCAGCCGCTGCCTGGCCGATTTCGTCGCGCCCCAAGGCGTGAAGGCCGACTACGCCGGCCTGTTCGCGGTGACCGCCGGCATCGGCGCCGAGAAGAAGGAAAAGTATTTCCTCGACGACCTCGACGACTACTCCGCCATCATGCTCAAGGCGCTCGCCGACCGGTTGGCCGAAGCCTTCGCCGAATGCCTGCACCAGCGCGTGCGCACCGACCTGTGGGGCTACGTGCCCCACGAAGCGCTGGGCAACGACGAACTCATTGCCGAGAAGTACAGCGGCATCCGCCCCGCGCCCGGCTACCCGGCCTGCCCCGACCACAGCGTGAAGCGCGAACTGTTCGACACGTTGCAGTGCGAGGAGATCGGCATGGGGCTGACGGAAAGCCTGGCCATGACACCCGCCGCCAGCGTGAGCGGCTTTTACATCGGCCACCCGCAAGCCACCTATTTCAGCCTGGGCAAGATCGGCGACGACCAGGTGCAGGCACTCGCCGCGCGGCGCGGCCTGGCGGCGAGCGATCTTCAGCGCCTGCTCGCCCCGAACCTTTGACCCTCTGGGCGGCCCGGCGGCCGTGCTTTCGCGGGCGTGATCGGACCACGCCTACAGGCACTTTCGCCGGCTTCCGATGGCGCTCTCGCGCCGCCCTCGATACGCTGGCGGCATGATCTTCCGCCAGACCGCCGACCGCTTCCAGCGGGTCGCCGCCGACACGCGGCGCCCCTGGCATCCCATCGTGCGCGCCTACCAGCTCTGGAGCGACGCCGAAGGCACGCGCATGGCGGCGGCGATGTCGTTCTACGGCATCCTCAGTCTGGCGCCGCTGCTGGTGTTGCTGGTTGCGCTGCTCGGCTGGTGGGTGGACCGCTCGACGCTCGAGCAGGGGCTGATCGCGCAGATCGGCACCGTGGTGGGTGACCAGGGTGCGGCGGTGCTGCGCGGCGCGCTCGACAGCGCCAAGGAGCCCGCCGAAGGCCTGCTGGCGTCGCTGCTGGGCTTTGCCATCCTGATCTTCGGGGCCACCGGCGTGTTCGGCGAGCTGCAGTCGGCCATGGAGCGGCTGTGGTGGCACGACCGCGGCGCGCCGTCGGAGCGCCAGTGGTGGTACACCGCCTCGCTGCGGCTGCGCGGCGTGGCCTACATCCTGGCCTTCGGTTTTCTGCTGCTGGTGTCGCTCACCATCACCACGCTGCTGAACCTGTTCGCCGGCTGGGCCGGCCAGTGGGTGGCGCTGGAGCAGTTGCTGGTGGTGCTCAACGAGGTCATTGCGTATGCCATTTGCGCGGGCCTGTTCGTCGGCCTGATGCGGCTCAGCTCCGGTCCCAAGCCGCCGCTGCGGCACATGCTGTTCGGCGCCTGCGTGGGTGCCACGCTGTTCACGGTGGGCCGCCATGTGCTGGCCGCCTACCTGTCTTCCGCGGCGGTGGTGTCGGCCTATGGGGCCGCCGGCTCGCTCATCGTGCTGCTGATGTGGATTTATTTCTCGGCCGCCATCCTGCTGTTCTCGGCCGGTTGCGCCCGCGCGCTGGAAGAGGTGCGCCACATCAACGATCTGGACGACGCCAAACGCGCGGTGGTCGAGGCCGTCACACCCTGATAACCTGCTTCCAGGCGTTTCCGGACGATACGGCAGGTTACAAAGCTTCGCCGCAGCGAAACCCGGCCGGTAAGCGCCAGACGGCCGAACGGCGTTAAATAGCGGCATCCGAACCAACAAAACGCGAGGACCCTTATGGACACCCCCTACTCTCCCAACGGCAATGCCCAACCCGGCGCCGCCAGCGACAACAAGAAACCCCTGTGGATCGCCGTGGGTGCGCTCGGCGCCGCCGTGCTGGCCCTGGGTGGCACGCTGGCCTACACGCAGATGAAGCCAGCCACCACGCCGGCTGAGGCCGTGGCCATGGCGCCGGCCGCCGCCGTTGTGGCGCCCGCCGCCACGCCGGCCCCTGCCGACACCGCCAAGCCGCAGGCCGCCGCCGCGCCCATCATTGACGAGCCGGCGCCCAAGCCCGCCCCCAAGCCGGCTCCCAAGGTCGTGCACCGTGCACCGCCTGTGCGCCACGATGCGCCCAGCGCCTACCCCACCGGCAATGTGGGCCAGACGCCGGGCAACTACCCGGTCGCTCAGCCGACGCGCCAGATTTGCGTGAACTGCGGTTCGATCGAGTCGGTCACCCCGGTGCAACACGCCGGCCAGGGCAACGGCGTCGGCGCGGTCGCCGGCGGGGTGCTGGGCGCCATTGTTGGCAACCAGATCGGCCACGGCAGCGGCCGGACGGCGGCCACGGTGCTGGGTGCGGTGGGCGGCGGCTATGCCGGCAACGCGGTGCAGCGCAACATGAACAAGACCACCACCTATCAGGTTCGCGTGCGGATGGAAGACGGCAGCTACCGCACCGTCGAGCAGGCCACGGCCCCGGCCATCGGCGCTCGCGTCACGGTGGATGGCAACACGCTGCGCGGTGCCGACAACGCGGTGTATGGCCCGGCGCCCGCGCCCAACAGCGGCTACGTCGGCTCTGGCTCGGCCTACTGAGGCCGTCGCTCCGGCCTCGGCTGCGAAGCCGCCCGCGCTGTAGGCCGGGCGGCTTTTTCATTGGCTTGACGGCGCTTGGCAGCGGGGGCGGCACCGGCCGCTACGTGGGCAATGAGGCGCAGAAGAAGGTCGCCAGCAAAAAGGTCTGGGTCACCACCGTCAAGACCAAGGAGGGTGCCGTGCGCACCTTCGCGCAGGAGCCGCAACCGCACGGGCAGGCCGGCCAGATCGTGCGCATCCAGGGCGATCAGCTCGGCAAGTTCTGAGCCGCAGCCTGTCATGAGAACGGCCCCTCGATGGGGCCGTTGCCATTTCTGGCGGTGTAAACCCTTGTAGGCCCGAACCATCGCCGGTTCGGCGTGTGCACCGGCGCCGACAGGGGAGTCGCGCCGTCTCAATGGTGGGTAGTGCGTTCCTATGCTCGGGCTGCACCCCGGCAAAACCGCACACACCCCAAGGAGACTCCCCATGAATGCCCGCTTCACACTGTCACGCTGGCTGCCAGCGCTGGCGCTTTCCGTCACGGTTGCGTCGCTTGTCGCCGCTTGCGGCGGTGGCGACGACGACAACTTCACCGTTCGTGAAACCAAGCTCAGCCCGACGCAGGAGGTGGAAGAGGTGAGTTCACTGGCCACCGGCACCGGCGTGCTGACGCTCAACACCGACCGCGGTGACCTGTCGGGCGTGCTGACCGTCAGCGGCGTGACGGCGACGATGGCGCACATCCACGCTGGCACGGCCGGCACCAACGGCGACGTCATCGTCAACCTGACACCGATCAGCGGCCAGACCAACCAGTACCGCGTGCCCGACAACACCGTGCTGACGCGCGCCCAGATCGACGCCTTCAAGGCTGGCGGCCTCTACCTCAACGTGCATTCCGCCGCCTTCCCGAACGGCGAGCTGCGGGGCCAGATCAACCGCGAGGTGCAGCTGGCCCGCCTGTCCGGTCTGCAGGAACTGGTGCAGAACAAATCGACAGCCACCGGGCTGGGCGTGATCGCGGTCGACCCCGACAGCAAGCGCGCCGACGTGAGCATCACCTACGCCGGCCTCACGCCGACCATGGCGCATCTGCACACGGGCGCCATCGGCACCAAGGGCGACGTGCTGATCGACATGGCCGCGGCCGGCGCCGGCCAGTACACCGGCAGCCAGGTGCTGACCGACGCCCAATTGGCCGATTTCCGCGCCAAGCGCCAGTACTTCAACGTGCACAGCGCCGCTTTCCCGGACGGCGAGATCCGCGGCCAGATCGGCTATCAGGCGCGCATTGCCTCCATGACCGGCGCCGAGGAAAACCCGCCGGTCGTCACCGCGTCCACCGGCATCGGCTTCTACGCCTTCGACCCGGATTCCAGCAAGCCTTTCAGTGCCTTCGGCCAGATGACGCTCACCGGCTTCACCCCCACCATGGCCCACATCCACCGGGGCAACAAGGGCACGAACGGCGACGTCATCACCGAATTCACGCGTGACACCACCCAGCCCACGCTGCAGGTCTACCGCACACCCGCCAACACCACGCTGTCGGAAAGCGATGCCGCGCTGCTGATGACGGACGGCCTGTACCTGAACGCCCACAGCGCCGCCAACACCACCGGCGAAGTGCGCGGCCAGCTCGGCGCCAACAAGAAGTAAAAAAAGCGACCTCCGGCGCTCCCGCGCCTCCCCTGAAGCCCGGCCTTGCGGCCGGGCTTTTTCATGGGTGGTTCAGTGGGGCGCCTGCAGCCCGCGCCGGTTTTGAATGGCCTCGGCGACGTGGACGGTGGTCACCGCGTCGCTGGCGGCCAGGTCGGCGATGGTGCGGGCGACCTTGAGGGCGCGGTGCGTGCTGCGGCCCGACCAGCCGAGGCGCGTGGCGGCGGTCTGCAGAAAACGCAGCGCGTCGGCGTCGGCGCGGGCCTGTGCGTCGATCTCGCGGCCCTGCAGCGCCTGGTTGGCGCAGCCCTGGCGGGCCAGCGCACGGTCGCGGGCGGCGGCCACGCGTTGCCGCACCGCCGCGCTGCTTTCACCGGCCGGCGCATGCAGCAGTTCTTCCGCCGCCACGGCGGGCACTTCGACGTGCAGGTCGATCCGGTCGAGCAGCGGTCCGCTGAGCTTGCCCTGGTAGCGCGTCACCTGGTCGGGCGTGCAGCGGCACAGCCGCACCACACTGCCACGGAAACCGCAGGGGCAAGGGTTCATGGCCGCCAGCAACTGGAACCGTGCCGGGAAATCGGCTCGGCGGGCGGCGCGCGATATGCTGATCCGGCCGGATTCGAGCGGCTCGCGCAGGGCTTCCAGAGCCGTCCGTTGGTATTCAGGGAATTCGTCCAGGAACAGAACCCCGTTGTGGGCCATGGAGATTTCGCCCGGCCTCGGCGGCGACCCTCCGCCCACCAGCGCCACCGCGCTCGACGTGTGATGTGGTGAGGCCGTCGGGCGCAGCGCCCAACGCCGCAGGTCGAAGCTGCCGGCGAGGCTGGCGATGGCGGCGCTCTCCAGCGCCTCTTGCGTGCTCATTGGCGGCAGCAGGCCGGCGAAACGCTGCGCCAACATCGATTTGCCGGAGCCGGGCGGGCCGAGCATCAGCACACTGTGGCCGCCGGCGGCCGCAATCTCGAGCGCGCGCTTGGCCCCGGCCTGGCCCTTCACGTCGGCGAGGTCGGGGTGGTGCTCCACGCCGTCCGCCGCGCGCGGCTGCACGCGCTGCCAGCCGCCGCCGTCGTTGTCGGCGCTGTCTGCCGCCAGAGCGTCAACTGGCGCGGGCGTGAACTGCCGCACCACGTCGAGCAGGTGGCGGGCGCCATAGACGGTGGCGCCGGGCACCAGCGCGGCCTCCTGGGCGCTGGCCAGGGGCAGCACCAACCGCTCGTGGGGGGTGGAAGCGGCAACGGCCAGGCTCATCGCCAGCGCGCCGCGCACCGGCCGCAGCTCGCCGCTGAGGGACAGCTCGCCAGCGAAGACATGGCCGGCGAGCCGCGAGGCGTCCACCTGGCCGCTGGCGGCCAGCAGGCCCAGCGCGATCGGCAGGTCGAAGCGGCCGGAGTCCTTGGGCAGGTCGGCTGGCGCCAGATTCACGGTCACCCGTTTGTTGTGCGGAAATTCCAGCCCGGCGTTCTGCAGCGCGCTGCGCACCCGCTCCCGCGCTTCCTTGACCTCGGTGTCGGCCAGGCCGACCAGCGTGAAACTCGGCAGGCCATTGGCCAGATGCACCTCGACGGTGACCGGCGGCGCCTGCAGGCCGACCAGGGTCCGGCTCTGCACCAAAGACAAGCCCATCGGCTTTTCCCTCCCGAAAAACGTGCGTTGTGTGGCGAAAAGCGGCTTCAGGTACAGGTTTGCACGCAATTGGTGCGCGGTCTGCCCCAACTTGGTCCCGCCACGGCCTGCAGCCGGCCGATTGCATTGCGTTGCAGCATACGCCAGAGGGCTTATCGGGGTGGCACACCTTCTGCTTAACAGGCCTGCTCATCCTCAAAAACCTCTGGAGTTCTCATGAAACTGTCGCCCTTCAGCTCTCTGATTCTCGCCGGCCTGCTGGCCACCTTCGGCGCCGCGGCCAACGCCCAGACCGCCGCAGCGCCCGCTGCCGAGCCGGCAGCCGCGCCCGCCAGCCCGCTGGCCTTCAACCTCGGCGTGGTCACCGACTACCGTTTCCGCGGCATCTCGCAGTCGCGCCGCAAGCCGGCCGTGCAAGGCGGGGTGGACTACACGGCCGACAGCGGGCTGTACCTGGGCTTCTGGTTCTCGTCGATCAAGATCCTGAAAGACCTGCCGGGCGGCGACGGCCCGGTCGAGCTCGACTTCTACGGCGGCTACAAGGGCAAGTTCAACGACGCCGTCAGCTACGACGTCGGCCTGCTGCGCTACCAGTACCCGAGCGAGAACTTCACGCCCACCGTGAACACCACCGAGCTGTATGGCGCCGTCTCGTTCGGCCCCGCCACCGTCAAGTACTCGCACTCCCTGCAGAAGCAGACCTTCGGTGTGCCGGACAGCCGCGGCTCCGGCTACCTCGAAGCCGCCGCCACGTTCGACCTGGGCAACGGCTTCAGCCTGACCCCGCACGTCGGCCGCCAGTACTTCAAGAGCCACAGCGTGAACAACAGCGTGGCCTCGTACACCGACGCCTCGGTCACGCTGGCCAAGGACCTGGGCAACGGCCTGGCCCTGACCGCCGCCGTGGTGGGCACCAACGCCGACAAGGGCTTCTACTCGTCGCCCGTGAACGGCCGCAAGCTGGGTGAAACCAGCCTGGTGCTGGGCGCCAAGTACACCTTCTGACAACCACACATCGGTCACGAAAGGACCCGACATGAAACTCGTCACAGCGATCATCAAACCCTTCAAGCTCGATGAGGTCCGCGAGGCCCTCTCCGGCATCGGCGTCCAGGGCATCACGGTCACCGAAGTGAAAGGCTTCGGTCGCCAGAAGGGCCACACCGAGCTGTACCGCGGCGCCGAATACGTGGTGGACTTCCTGCCCAAGGTCAAGATCGAGGCGGCGGTGTCCGACGAGCTGGTCGACCGCGTGATCGAAGCCGTGGAAGGCGCTGCCCGCACCGGCAAGATCGGCGACGGCAAGATCTTTGTCTACAACCTCGAACAGGTCGTCCGCATCCGCACCGGCGAAACCGGCAAGGAAGCGCTCTGATCGAGCCCCAACCATAAGAAGAGGACTTGAACATGAAAAAACTGCTTGCCTCCCTCGCGCTGGGGCTCAGCCTGCTCGCGGCCGGTCCGGCCGTGCTGGCGCAGGCCCCCGCCGCGCCGGCTGCGGCGACCGCCGAAGCCAAACCCGCTGAAGCCGCCAAGGCCGAAGCCCCCGCTGCGGCCGCTCCGGCCGCGGCTCCGGCTGCCGCCGCGCCGGCGGCTGATGCCGCGTCGGCTCCGCCGGCGCCCACGCCCAACAAGGGCGACGTGTCGTGGATGCTGGTCTCCACGCTGCTGGTCATCATGATGTCCATCCCCGGCCTCGCGCTGTTCTACGGCGGCCTGGTCCGCAGCAAGAACATGCTGTCGGTGCTGATGCAGGTGTTCGTGACCTTCTCGCTGATCGTCGTGTTGTGGTGCCTGTACGGCTACAGCCTGGCGTTCACCGAGGGCAACGCGTTCATCGGCGGCTTCGACCGGCTGTTCATGCAGGGCCTGTTCGACCCGATCAAGGGCGAATTCGCGATGGCCGGCACGTTCAGCAAGGGCGTCGTGCTGCCGGAGCTGCTGTTCCTGGCTTTCCAGGCCACCTTCGCGGCCATCACCTGCGGCCTGATCGTCGGCGCCTTCGCCGAGCGCATCAAGTTCTCGGGCATGCTGCTGTTCATGGTGCTGTGGTTCACGTTCAGCTACCTGCCGATCGCCCACATGGTGTGGTTCTGGCCCGGCCCGGACGCGTACACCAGCAAGGAACTGGTCGATGGCCTGAACGCCAAGGCCGGCCTGATCTGGCAATGGGGCGCGCTGGACTTCGCCGGCGGCACCGTGGTGCACATCAACGCCGCCGTCGCCGGTCTGGTGGGTGCCTACGTGATCGGCAAGCGCACCGGCTACGGCAAGGAATCGATGGCGCCGCACAGCCTGACGCTGACCATGGTCGGTGCCTCGCTGCTGTGGGTGGGCTGGTTCGGCTTCAACGCGGGTTCCGCGCTGGAAGCCGGCAACTCCGCCGTGCTGGCCTTCATCAACACCTTCTCCGCCACGGCCGCCGCCGTGCTGGCCTGGTGCATCGGTGAAGCGCTGATGAAGGGCAAGGCCTCGATGCTGGGCGCTGCGTCCGGTGCCGTTGCCGGCCTCGTCGCCATCACCCCGGCCTGCGGCAACGTCGGCCTGATGGGCGCCATCGCGGTGGGCTTCATCGCCGGCTTTGCCTGCCTGTGGGGCGTCAATGGCCTCAAGCGCCTGCTGGGCGCCGACGACTCGCTCGACGTGTTCGGCGTGCACGGTGTCGGCGGCATCGTCGGTGCGCTGCTGACCGGCGTGTTCAACAACCAGGCGCTGGGTGGCCCCGGCCTGGTGGGCGACTGGGTCACGGCCGCCGTCTCGTCGGTGCCGGTGGCGGACCAGGTCTGGATCCAGTTCAAGGCCGTCGTCGTGACGATCGTCTGGTCCGGTGTGGTGTCGTTCATCGCCTACAAGATCGCCGATCTGGTCGTTGGTCTGCGTGTCACCGAGGAAGAAGAGCGCGAAGGCCTCGACATCTCCTCGCACGGCGAAACGGCCTACAACCGCTGATCGATCTCCCGGCCGCGTCTCCCGGCCAACCCTCAACCCGCCGGTGGCAACCCCGGCGGGTTTTTTCATGGGCGGCGCGCTTCGCCGACAATGGCGGCCTGCCGCGTGTCGCGCGGCGGCCCCGGGGCCGCCAACGGCCGACCCGCGCGCCGACTTGCTCCGATGAACTCCCCTCACGTGCCCCTGTCCCGCCGGCGCCTGCTGCTGGCGCCGCTGCTCGCCGTTGCCGCATGGCCGGCGGCGCGCGCCGAACTCACGCTGGAGCAGCGGCTGCCGCTGGTGAAGCCGCGCGCCGCCCGGCTGCGCCGCTACCTGCGCAGCAACGCGGTCGACCCCTACCGCGTGGAGGCCGACCTTGCCGACGCGCTGCAGAAGGCCGAGGCCGCCTGGGACCGCAACGACGGCGACCGCGCGCTGCTGGCGCTGGCCCCGCTGCAAAAATACGCGCCCATCGCCGAACTGCCCTTCATCAAGGTGCAACTGCTGATGGCCGCCATCGCCGAGGACAAACGGCAGAGCGATCTGCTGCGCCACCACCGCGCCTTCGCCACCGCGCTGGTCGGCCTGATCGACGCCAGCGGCAACGGCCTCACCGAGGCCACCGCGCTGAAGCTGGTGCTGCCGAGCGAGGCCGACGGCTGGTTCATTGCCCACCAGGACCGCTACAAGCCACTGGCCCGCATGATGGTCAGCAAGCGCCGCAACAGCATGGACCTCTGGCGCGTGCGCGACGCCGCCGGCGTGGAGCGCACGCTGTACTTCGACGTATCGGCCATGCTGCGGCGCACCGAGCCGGGGCCCCGGCGCCGCCGCCGCGCCGACTGACGCACAGGGCCGCCCCGCAGCGCTTAACATGGCGGCGATGACCCCTCCCCCCGCGCTGCGGGCGATCACCGACCAGATCCACGAGGCCGCGGCCCACGGCGCGCCGCTGTGCATCCGCGGCGGGGGCAGCAAGGACTTCTACGGCGGCCCGCTCAACGGCGCGCTGCTCGACACCCGGCCGCTCAGCGGCCTCATCGCCTACGAGCCCAGCGAGCTGTACGTGCGGGCGTGGGCCGGCACCCCGCTGGCCGATGTGGAGGCCGCCCTGGCCGAGCGCGGCCAGTGCCTGCCTTTCGAGCCGCCGCGTTTCGACGGCGGTGGCGGCACGCTCGGCGGCCTGGTGGCGGCCGGCCTCAGCGGACCCTCGCGCGCGGCCGTGGGCTCGGTGCGCGACCACGTCCTGGGCCTGTCTTTGCTGAACGGCCGGGCCGAACACCTCGGCTTCGGCGGGCAGGTGATGAAGAACGTGGCCGGCTACGACGTCGCGCGCGTGATGGCCGGCGCGCTCGGCACGCTGGGCGCCATCACCGAGGTGACGCTCAAGGTGCTGCCCAGGCCGGTTGCCGAACGCACGCTGGCGTTCGAGCTGGACGAGGCCACCGCCATTGGCCGGCTTAACCGCTGGGCCGGCCAGCCGCTGCCCCTCAACGCCTCCTGCTGGCTCGGTGGCCGGCTCATGCTGCGGCTGCGCGGCGCCCGCGCCGCCGTGGAGGCCGCCAGCGCCTCGCTCGGCGGCGAGGTGGTGGACACCGCCGAGGCCGCCACCTTCTGGGAGGCATTGCGCGACCACCGCCACCCGTTCTTCACGCTCGGCCCGGGCCAGGCGCTGTGGCGCATCGCGGTGGCCGACACCGCGCCGCCGCTGGACCTCGGGCCCACGCTGATCGAATGGGGCGGCGCCCAGCGCTGGATCGTGCAGAACGCCGCCGATTCAGAACAAAATCTGCGTCCAGTCAGCGCCACATCTGGTTTTGATGCTACTCTTTTCAGAGCGCACGAGAAATCCGGCAGCCCGTTCCCGCCGCTCGATCTGCCGCTCGCGCGGCTGCACGAGTCGCTGAAACGCGCGTTCGATCCCGCCGGCATCTTCAACCGCGGCCGGCTCTACCCCGCTTTCTGACCATGCAGACCCACCTCGCCCCGCCCTTCAAAGGCACGCCCGACGGCGACGAGGCCGAGGCCATTTTGCGCAAGTGCGTGCACTGCGGTTTCTGCACCGCCACCTGCCCCACCTACCAGCTGCTCGGCGACGAGCTCGACGGCCCGCGCGGCCGCATCTACCTCATCAAGCGCGTGCTCGAAGGCGAAACACCCACCCGCGCCACGCAGACCCACCTCGACCGCTGCCTGACCTGCCGCAACTGCGAAAGCACCTGCCCCAGCGGCGTGCAGTACGGGCACCTGGTCGACATCGGCCGCAAGATCGTCGACGAGGCCGTGCCCCGCCCGCCGCTGGAGCGCGCCACCCGCTGGGCGCTGAAGGAAGGCCTGCCGTCGCCGCTGTTTGCGCCGGCCATGAAGCTTGGGCAGGCGGTGCGCGGCCTGCTGCCCGCCGCCGTGCAGGCCAAGGTGCCGCCGCGCCAGGACGCCGGCGAATGGCCCACACGAACGCACGCGCGGCAGATGGTGCTGCTTGCCGGCTGCGTGCAGCCCGCCATGTCGCCCAACATCAACGCCGCCACCGCCCGCGTGCTCGACGCCGCCGGCATCCAGACCGTGGTCGCGCAGCAGGCCGGCTGCTGCGGCGCCGTGCGCTTCCACCTGAACGACCACGACGGCGGCAAGGCCCAGATGCGCGCCAATGTGGACGCTTGGTGGCCGATGCTGGAGGCCGGCGCCGAGGCCATCGTGATGAACGCGTCCGGCTGCGGCGTCACCGTCAAAGAATACGGCCACATCCTGCGGCACGAACCGGCGTACGCCGAGAAGGCCGCCCGCGTCAGCGCCGCCACGCGGGATCTGAGCGAGCTGCTGCCCGAACTGGTCGAGGCGCTGAAAACCCGCATAGAAGCGCCCGCCGGCACCGTCGCCTACCACCCGCCCTGCACGCTGCAGCATGGCCAGAAGCTGCGCGGCGGCGTCGAGGCGGGTTTGCGCGCGCTCGGCTTTGACATCCGCACCAGCCCCGCCGAGGCCCACCTGTGCTGCGGCTCCGCCGGCACCTATTCCGTGCTGCAGCCCGAGCTGGCCAAGGCCCTGCGCGACCGCAAGCTCGCCAACCTCGACGCCACCCAGCCGCAGCAGATCGTGTCGGCCAACATCGGCTGCATCACGCATTTGCAGAGCGGCACCGGGCTGCCGGTGCGGCACTGGGTGGAGTTGCTGGACGAAGCGCTTGCGGCGGCGTGATGAGGTTGTTGCCTTGGGGTGTTGCTGTGCTGGTGGTTGCGACCACGCCTGGGGGCCGGGCCGCCGATCGCTTCGATCTGCTGACCCAATGCGCGCTGGCCGCATCGCATGCCGAGCAGCGGCAATGCCTTCATCAGCGACTCACGAGCAGCCACCGCCAGCTTGCCGAGGCCGAGGAGGCAATGGCCGCCATGCTGAACAAGATCGACGAGTCGTCCGAGGATCGCCACCGTGCGTTGCGGGCTGCGGCCGCTGACAACCGGGCATTTCCGGTCTACCGAACCCGACACTGCGAGGCGTTCGCAGTGTTGGCTTTCGGTGGCAACGCACAAAACGACCAACGCGTCGCTTGCGCAATCGAGTTGAACGATCGGCGCACCGAAAGCCTGTGGACCACCGTTCGGAAACAGACCGGAGGCCGCGACTGACGGTCAGGCCGCCAGCGCTTTTTCGATGTCTTTCGCCAGGCTCTTCGGCGCGTCGGTCGGCGCGTAGCGCTGGATGACCTGGCCGTCCTTGCCGACCAGGAACTTGGTGAAGTTCCACTTGATCGCCTTCAAGCCGAGCAGGCCGGGCGCCTCGGCGGTGAGCCATTTGTAGAGCGGGTGGGCGGCGCTGCCGTTGACGTCGATCTTCTCCATCATCGGGAAGCTCACGCCGTAGTTCATCTCGCAGAACGAGGCGATCTCGTCGTTGCTGCCGGGGTCCTGGCTGCCGAACTGGTTGCATGGAAACCCGACCACCGCCAGGCCCTTGTCGCCATAGGTCTTGTGCAACTGCTCCAGCCCCGCGAACTGCGGCGTGAAGCCGCAGGCGCTGGCGGTGTTGACGATCAGCAGCACTTGGCCGCGGTAGTCGGACAGCGGCACGGGCTGGCCCTGGATGCTGGTCGCTTGGAAGTCGTAGACGCTGCCGCTCATGGTGGGGGTGCTCCGTGGGGATCTGGCTCGGCCCATGATGCCAGCAAAACCGCCAGCATGATCAACCCCCCGCCGATCAGGGTCCGGGTGTCGACCTGCGCCGCGCCGAGCGCGATGGACGAGAGGCTGGCGAACACCACCTCCGACAGCATCACCAGCGAGGTGGTGCCGGCCCGCAGCCGCGCCGCGCCGTATTGCAGCGACACGTTGGCGAGCATCAGCGCCAGGCCCAGGCCGGCCACCGGCAGCAGCCAGGCCGCGTCGGGCGCCGGCAGCGCGGTGGCCAGGCCGTGGCCGTTGCCGGCCAGCGCCACGCCGCCGGCCATCAACGCGCCGCCGCCGAACATCGCCAGCGCGCGCGCGGGCGCCGGGGCTTTTTCGAGCCGGCGCAGCGAGATGGTGGTGAGTGCAAAGGCCACGCCGGCGGCCAGCGCCAGCGCGTCGAAGCCGTCGCGCGGCAGCGGCCACGGTGAATCGGGTGTCTTCAGCACCACCACCACGCCGGCCAGCGCGATCGCCAGGCGGCCCAGGGCGGCGGGTGTGGGCTTCTCGCCCAGCAGCGGCCAGGCCAGCAGCACCGACCAGACCGGCATCAGGTAGAACAGCAGCACCACGCGCACCACGTCGCCGCTGGTCACCGCCCAGTTGAAGCCGGCGTTGCACAGCCCGGCGGCCAGCAGCAGGCCCCACAGCCCGGGGTGTTGCCGGAAGGCGCGCGCGGTGGAGGGCCGCCAGGCCAGCGCCAGCACCACGCCCAGCGCATAGGCCAGTGCGGTGCTCCACAGCGGGTGCAGGCCGTGGCTTTGCAGCAGGCGGAACGGCCACCACGAGAGCCCCCAGATGCAGGCGTTGAGCAGCAGCGCCGCGACCGGCAGCGTGGAGGCGGACCGGGAGGGCAACTGCGGGTCAGCCGTGCAGGTTGTCGTTGCGCGCGATGGCCAGCAGGTGCTCGACCTCGTCGCGGTGCACCACGCAGTTGCGCCGGTGCCAGCGCTGGATCAGCCACATCATGCCGGCGACGACGATGCCGAACACCGTGATGGCGCCGAAGGCCGACAGGCCCAGGCCGGTGGAGAAGCTGTAGAACGCGCCCAGGCCCAGGATGCAGGCCTGCTCGTTGAAGTTCTGCACGGCAATGGAGCGGCCCGCGCCCATGAGGTTGTGGCCGCGGTGCTGCAGCAGCGCGTTCATCGGCACCACCAGAAAGCCGCCCAGCCCGCCCAGCAGGATGAGGAAGGGCGCGGCCACCCACACGTTGTGGATGAAGTTCATCGCGATCACCAGCAGCCCCATGGCAATGCCCATGGGCATCACGCTGGTGGCCTGGTCGAGCCGCATCCTCATGGACGCCATCACCGCGCCCACCGCCGTGCCTATGGCCACCACGCCCACCAGGCTGGACGCCTGCGTGGTGCTGTAGCCCAGCGCCGCCGCGCTCCAGGCCAGGATGATGTAGCGCAGGTTGCCGCTGACGCCCCAGAACAGCGTGGTGGTGGCCAGCGAGATCTGGCCCAGCTTGTCGCGCCACAGGCGGTTGTTGCACTGCCAGAAGTCCGACAGCAGCTCGAACTTCTGCGCCGGCATCGGCCGCATCGCCACGCCGGTGAGGGGAATGCGGGTGTTGAACCAGGCGGCCAAGGCGTAGATGAAGACCAGCACCGTGATGGCGGCTTCGGGCGGCGTGTCGATGCCGGTGTCGATCAGCGGAAAGTCGAACGACAGCAGGATGCCCGACACCTTGTGGCCCACGAGCTGGCCGCCCAGCAGCACGCCGAGGATGATGGAGGCGATGGTGAGGCCCTCGATCCAGCCGTTGGCCTTGACGAGCTGCGAGGTGGGCAGCAGCTCGGTGAGGATGCCGTACTTGGCCGGCGAGTAGGCGGCGGCGCCCAGGCCCACGATGGCGTAGGCCAGCAGCGGGTGCAGGCCCGCCAGCATCATGACGCAGCCGACCACCTTGATGGCGTTGCTGAAGAACATGACGCGGCCCTTGGGCCGGGCGTCGGCGAACGCGCCGACGAAGGGCGCCAGCACCACGTAGAACAGCGCGAACATCGGCACCAGCGCGGCGCGCTGCCACTCGGCACCACCGGCGGCCCGGATCAGTTCAACCGCAGCGACGAACAACGCATTGTCGGCCAGTGACGAAAAGAACTGGGCCGCCATGATGGTGTAGAAACCGCGCTTCATTCAGTGTGCAGGCGGGCATCAGCGCGGCTGATGCGCAGGTCGTTGTGGGGTCGGCTGTCTCCGGGGCTGTGCCGGTTATATCATGGTGCGCTTTGCACCCATGCCGCGCCCGATACACGCCACGATCCACACCGACGCGCTGCGCCACAACCTCGCGCGGGTGCGCGCGGCCGCACCCGACGCCAACGTCTGGGCGGTGGTCAAGGCCAATGCCTACGGCCACGGCATCGAGCGGGTGTACGACGGCCTGCGGGGCGCCGACGGCTTCGCGCTGCTCGACCTGGGCGAGGCCGAGCGCCTGCGCGCTTCAAGCTGGCGCGGCCCCATCCTGCTGCTCGAAGGTGTGTTCGAGATGCGCGACCTGGAGCGCTGCTCGCGCCTGGGCCTGTGGCACGTGGTGCACTGCGCCGAACAGATCGACATGCTGGCCGCGCACAAGACCGAGTCGCCGCACCGGGTGTTCCTGAAAATGAATTCCGGCATGAACCGGCTGGGCTTCGCGCCTGAGCGGTTCCGCGCGGCCTGGGCCCGGCTGAACACGCTGCCGCAGGTCGATGAAATCTCGCTGATGACGCACTTCAGCGACGCCGACGGCGGCGCCGGCATCGAAGGCCAGCTCGGCGTGTTCGAGCGCACCGCGGCCGATTTGCCGGGCGAGCGCAGCCTGGCCAACAGCGCGGCCATCCTGCGGCACCCGCAGGTGGCGGCCGACTGGGTGCGCCCCGGCATCGTGCTGTACGGCAGCTCGCCCGACTTCCCCGAGCATTCTTCGGCGCACTGGGCGCTTCAGCCGGCGATGACGCTTGCTAGCAAAATAGTAGCTGTACAGGCAATGGCGGCGCTGACTACCGTGGGATATGGCTCTACTTTCACCGCCGATTCCCCGCTGCGCATCGGCAGCGTGGCCGTGGGCTATGCCGACGGCTACCCGCGCCACTGCGGCACCGGCACGCCGGTGCTGGTGAACGGCGTGCGCACCCGCACGCTGGGCCGCGTGAGCATGGATTTGATCGCGGTGGACCTGACGCCGGTGCCCGACGCCGGCATCGGCAGCCCCGTCACGCTGTGGGGCCGGGCCGAGAACGGCGCGGTGCTGCCGATTGACGAAGTGGCCCAGGCCGGCGGCACCGTGGGCTATGAGCTCATGTGCGCGCTGGCGCCGCGCGTGGCCGTCACCACCGACTGACGCCGCGCGGGGCGCGCGCCGTCAGGGCGCGGCCGCGGCTCTTTCCTCGGTGGCCAGGGCCCGCTGCACGGCCGGCCGCTGGCCCATGCGGTGGCGGTGGTCGCTCACGCGGGGGAACTGCGCCGGGTCCACGCCGTCACCCTCCATCCAGCGCGCCACCGCGTACAGGTAGGCGTCGGCCACGGTGTACTGCTGGCCCATCACCCACGGGCCCTGAAAGGCATGCAGTTCGATGAAGCGGAAGGCCTCGGCCACCGTCTCGGGCACCTTGGCCTTCATGGCGTGGATGGTGGCGGGGTCGTCCGACCAGCGGTGGCCGCGCGTGCGGTGCGCGTGGGCCACATGCAGGCTGGAGCAGATGAAGGCATTGAACGACTGCAGTTGCGCGAACGCGAAGGGGTCGGCCGGCAGCAGGTTGGCCGCGCCGAAGCGCTGGCCCACGTAGGCGAGGATGGCCGGCGTCTCGGTCAGCACGCCCAGCTCGGTGGCCAGCACGGGCACGCGGCCCTTGGGGTTGAGGGCGAGGTAGTCGGGCTTGCGCTGGTCGTTGCGCTGCAGGTCGAGCCGCACGGTCTCGAACGGCGCGCCGGCTTCTTCCAGGGCGATGTGCGGGGCGAGCGCGCAGGTGCCGGCGGCGCAGTAGAGCTTGAGCATGGGTCGGGGCGGGAAAAGCGGGCGCAGCCGCTTCAACGCCCCGCTCGCCGCCTGCGTTGACCGGGCAGGCTACAGTTCAGCCGTGGCAAAAGACAAGAGCATCTACGTGTGTGGCGAGTGCGGCGGCACCAGCCCGAAATGGCTGGGCAAGTGCCCGCACTGCAACGCCTGGAACACCCTGGTGGAATCGGTCGCCGAAAGCGGCGCGCCGTCGGGCAAGCACCGCTTTGCCGCGCTGGCGCCGGGCGCCGGCGTGGCGGTGCTGTCGGAGATCGACGCGGTGGACGTGGCGCGCACGCCCACCGGGCTGGACGAGCTGGACCGGGTGTTGGGCGGCGGCATCGTGGAAGGCGGCGTGGTGCTGATCGGCGGCGATCCCGGCATCGGCAAGAGCACGTTGCTGCTGCAGGCGCTGGACGCGCTGCAGCACGCCAACCAGAACACCCTCTACGTGACCGGCGAGGAAAGCGCGGCGCAGGTGGCCATGCGGGCGCGCCGGCTCGGCCTAGCACCCGCCTCGCAGGTGAGCGTGCTGGCCGAGATCCAGCTCGAGAAAATCGTCGCCACGCTGTCGCAGCTCAGGCCGGCGATCGCGGTGATCGATTCCATCCAGACCGTCTATTCCGACCAGCTCACCTCGGCACCCGGTTCGGTGGCGCAGGTGCGCGAGTGCGCGGCACACCTGACCCGCGTGGCCAAGGCCAGCGGGGTCGCGATCGTGCTGGTCGGCCACGTCACCAAAGAGGGCGCGCTGGCCGGGCCGCGGGTGCTGGAGCACATGGTCGACACGGTGCTGTATTTCGAGGGCGACACGCATTCCAGCTTTCGCCTCGTGCGCGCCATCAAGAACCGCTTCGGCGCGGTCAACGAGATCGGCGTGTTCGCCATGACCGAAAAGGGGCTGAAGGGCGTCAGCAACCCCAGCGCGATTTTTCTCAGCCAGCACCCGCAGCCGGTGCCCGGCAGTTGCGTGCTGGTCACGCTGGAGGGGACGCGGCCGCTGCTGGTCGAGGTGCAGGCGCTGGTGGACGGCGGCGGGCCCAGCCCGCGGCGCCTGAGCGTGGGGCTGGAGCGCGACCGGCTGGCGCTGCTGCTGGCGGTGCTGCACCGCCACGCCGGCGTGGCCTGCGCCGACCAGGACGTGTTCGTCAACGCGGTGGGCGGCGTGCGCATCAGCGAGCCGGCGGCCGACCTGGCGGTGATGCTGGCCATTGCCTCCAGCCTGCGCGGCAAGCCGCTGCCGCGCGGCTTCATCGCCTTCGGCGAGGTGGGGCTGGCCGGCGAGGTGCGGCCCGCGCCGCGCGGCCAGGAGCGGCTGAAAGAGGCGGCCAAGCTCGGCTTCAGCGTGGCGGTGGTGCCCAAGGCCAATGCGCCGAAGAAGCTCGGCAAGGAACTGGAGGGGCTCACCATCCATGCGGTGGAACGCATCGACGAGGCCATGGCCATCGTGCGGGGGCTGGACGCATGAACTGGCGGCAGGCGCTCTGGCCGGTGATGGCCGCCGTGCTGGTGGCCGGCGCCTGGCGTGCCGCCGGCTGGCCCGGCGTGGCGCTGGCGGCCACCGGCATCGTGACCTGGATGCTGCTGCATTTCTCGCAGCTGGTGCGGGCGCTCAAGCGCGCGGCCGACCGGCCGATCGGCCACGTGGACAGCGCCGTCATGCTGCAGTCGCGGCTGAAGGCGGGGCAGACGCTGCTGCACGTCATTGGCCTGACCCGTGCGCTGGGCCGGCAGGCCTCGCCGCCCGACACCCAGCCCGAGGTGTTCGTCTGGACCGATCCGGGCGGCGCCTTCGTGCGCGCGGAATTCGCGGGCGGGCGGCTGGCGCGCTGGACTTTCGGCCGGCCGCCGGAAACCGCCACCGGCGAGCCGCGGCACGGCGCGCCTTAAAATCCCGCCCTGGCCCCGGTTCGGGGCCTGCCCCTTTTCCGCCCCGACGCCCCAAGAGGAATAGACGATGAGCTCCGCCGCTGCGCCCACGATGATGCCCCCGCCCATGCACGACCGTGACGGCAAGATCTGGATGGACGGCCAGCTCGTCGACTGGCGCGACGCGAAGATCCACGTGCTGACCCACACGCTGCACTACGGCTGCGGCGCGTTCGAGGGCGTGCGCGCCTACAACACCGTGAACGGCACCGCCATCTTCCGGCTGGAAGAGCACACCGAGCGGCTGTTCAACAGCGCCAAGATCTTGCGCATGAAGATTCCGTTCACCAAGGAAGAAGTGAACGAGGCGCAGAAACTCGTGGTGCGCGAGAACAAGCTGGAAAGCTGCTACCTGCGCCCGCTCACCTGGATCGGCTCGCAGAAGCTGGGTGTGAGCCCCAAGGGCAACACCATCCACATGATGGTCGCCGCCTGGGCCTGGGGTGCCTACCTCGGCGAGGAAGGCCTGAAGCGCGGCATCCGCGTGAAGACCTCCAGCTACACCCGCCACCACGTCAACATCACCATGACGCAGGCCAAGGCGGTCAGCAACTACAGCAACTCCATCCTCGCCAACATGGAAGCCGTGGACGACGGCTACGACGAAGCCCTGCTGCTCGACTCGGCCGGCTTCGTCAGCGAAGGCGCGGGCGAGAACATCTTCGTCATCAAGAACGGCGTCATCTACACGCCCGACCTGTCGGCCGGCGCGCTCAACGGCATCACCCGCAACACGGTGTTCCACATCGCCAAGGACCTGGGCCTGGAGATCGTGCAGAAGCGCATCACCCGCGACGAGGTCTACATCGCCGACGAGGCCTTCTTCACCGGCACCGCCGCCGAAGTCACGCCCATCCGCGAGCTCGACCGCATCGAGATCGGCATCGGCTCCCGCGGCCCCATCACCGAGAAGATCCAGAGCGCGTTCTTCGACATCGTCAACGGCCGCAACCCCCAATACGCCCACTGGCTGACCAAGGTCTGAGCATGAGCACCACCACCAAAGCCGCCGCCACCGTCGAGTTGCTGGCCAGCGACCTCAACGCCCAGGGCGGTGTCTACTGCCCCAGCCCCAAGGCCGACATGAAGCTGTGGAACACCCACCCCAAGGTCTACCTCGACGTGGGCCACAGCGGCGCCGCCAAGTGCCCGTATTGCGGCACCGTCTACCAGCTCAAGGCCGGCGAACATTTCGCCGGCGGGCACTGAGCCGCCGACCCTCAGGGCCTGGAGCCTCCGCCCATGCTGCTGTCCCTACAAGGCTGCCGTTTCCTGGCGGCCTTGCTGGTGGTCATGTTCCATGCGGCGAGCGTGGCCGCGCTCGACAAGTATTTCGCTGCCCGCACGCTTGAGCCCTGGTTCCGGTTCGGCGGCGGCGTGGGCGTCGAGTTCTTCTTTGTGCTGAGCGGGTTCATCATCACCGAAGCCCATCGGCTGGACTTCGGGCGGCCAGAGAGGCTGAAGCGCTATGCGTTGCGGCGGGCATTCCGGATCTATCCGGCGTATTGGCTGGTCTTTCTGCTGATGGCCGGCACACTGGCCGTCATGGGCGGTGGGAACATCCTTGCGTTGCCGGCTGGCGTGACTGGATGGCTGGCAAGCCTGAGCTTGTGGCCGCAAGACCCGGCCGTGGTGGGCGGCACCGGGTCACCCGTGTTGGCAGTGGCCTGGTCGCTGCAGTACGAAATGATGTTCTATGTGGCTGTGGGTTGTGCGATTGCAGGCCGCCGGTGGGTGGTAACGGCCGTCGCGGTGCTGCTGTGCTGGGCATGGGTCTGCCGCGAACTGGATGTTCCCTGGCCACTGGCGTTCGTGCGCCCCTGGCTGCTGGCACTGTTCGCGTTTGGCGCGGCGGCGTCGGTGGTGGCCCGGCAATGGCCGATCGCGCATCCGCTTCGATGGGTCTGGGCGTTCGGCGCAGGATGGTGCGCGTTCGTCGTGTATGCCATCGGTGCGTCCTGGTCAATCTGGCCGCCGATCGGTGCGGTCCAGGGGGTGTTGCTCCATGGCCTGTTGTGTGCGGGGTTGATCGTGGGTTTGGTGAAGGCCGAGCGACACGCCGCGTTGGTCTGCCCCGGCTGGTTCAATGCGGCTGGTGGCATGTCCTACGCTCTGTACTTGGTTCACTTTCCAATCGTCAGCGCCGTCTGCAAGGCGTTGATGGCGCTTGGCGCGACAGGCTTGGCGGGTGCGGCCATTGCCATGCTGATCGTGCCCGTCGTGGCCGTGACGCTGGCCTGGGGGCTGTGGCGCGGATTTGAGCGCCCGGTGCAGGACGCGTTGCATCGGCGCTTTCTGACCGCGCCCTCAGCCGTGCGGGTAGTGCGGCCGTGACCCGCAGCCTCGTCATCGCGCCGCAGTGGATCGGCGACGCGGTGATGACCGAGCCGCTGATGCGGCGGCTGGCGGCGCGGGGCGAGGTGCTGACGGTGGGCGCGTTGCCGTGGGTGGCGCCGGTGTACCGGGCCATGCCGCAGGTGGCCGAGGTGATCGACTTCCCGCGCTTTGCGCACGGCGGCCTGCAGTGGGCGGCGCGCAAGGCGCAGGCCCAGGCTTTTCGCGGCCGGTTCGACGCGGCCTATGTGCTGCCCAACTCCTTCAAGAGCGCGCTGCTGCCGTGGCTGGCGGGCATTCCCAGGCGCATCGGCTACCACGGCGAGTCGCGCTACGGCGTGCTCACGCAACGCTGGCCCAACCCGTCGCGCACCGAGCGGCCGCCCATGGTGGCCTTCTACTCCAGCCTCAGCGGCGAGACCGCCGGCCTGGCCGCCGACCGGCCCCGGCTGCAGCTGCCGGCCGGCGAGGTGGCCGAGGCGCTGGCCCGCCAGCAACTGGTGCCGCAGGGCTTTCACGTGTTCGCGCCGGGCGCGGAATACGGGCCGGCCAAGCGCTGGCCGGCCGCGCATTTCGCGGAACTCGCGGTGCTGCTGGACACGCCGGTGCTGCTGCTCGGCTCGGGCAAGGAAGCCGCGCTGTGCGAGGACATCGTGGCGGCGGCGAACGCCCGGCGGCCGGGCGCCTGCCGCAACCTGGCGGGCGCCACCACGCTGCTGGAGGCCTTTGCGCTGATTGCCTCGGCGCGCGGCGTGGTCAGCAACGACTCGGGGCTGATGCATGTGGCGGCCGCTTTTGGTGTGCCGCAGGTGGCGGTGTTCGGTTCGTCCAGCCCGCACCACACGCCGCCGCTGAACGACGCGGCGCGCGTGATCTGGCTGAAGGACGACCCCGCCTACGCGCCCCCGCTGGACTGCGCGCCGTGCTTCGAGCGCACCTGCCCGCTCGGCCACACCCGCTGCCTGGTCGATGTGACGGCGCAGCGCGTGCTCCTGAATCTATAGCTCAAAAGCGCCATTCGGCGCTGACTTCGGGCCGATTTGGCCCCACATTTCACTGGCAGCCGGCTCAGGCCGGCGTCAGGCGTCCGCCGGCGTCGGCCGGGTGTGGCGGCGGTGCGTTGGCCAGCAGCGGCAGCTCCACGACGAAGCTGGCGCCGCCGCCGGGCTGGTCGTCGCAGCGCACGCTGCCGCCGTGGCGTTCGGCGATCGATTTCACCAGCGCCAGGCCCAGCCCCACGCCGCCCTCGCTTTCGCTCGCGCCGGGCAGCCGGTAGAAGGGCTCGAAGATGCGCTCGCGCTGGCTGGGCGGCACGCCGGGGCCGTGGTCGCTCACCCGCAGCAGCGCGCGGTCGCCGCGGGTGGCAATGTCCACGTCCATGCGGCCGTCGCCATAGCGGCGGCCGTTCTCCAGCAGGTTGCGAACCAGCCGGCGCAGCAGCCGCGAAACGCCCAGCACCATGACGGGCGGCGCGTCGAACTCGGCGTGCAGTTCCGCCTGCACCGTGTTGCCCAGCCGCGCGCACTCCTCGGCGGCGAGGCCGGTCAGATCGACCGGCTCGAAGCTGCCCACGTCGGCCTGCCGGGCGTCGAGCCGGCTGGCCAGCAGGATTTCGTCGATCAATGTGTCGAGCTCTCCGATGTTGCGGGCGATCTCGGCGCGGGTCGGCGAGGCCGGGTCACCGCCCAACAGCTCCAGCCCCATGCGGATGCGCGCCAGCGGCGAGCGCAGCTCGTGCGAGGCGTTGGCCAGCAGCGACTTGTGCGACCGCACCAGCGTCTCGACCTGCCCGGCCGCGTGGTTGAAGCGGCCGGCCAGAAAGGCGATCTCGTCGTCTTTTCCGCCCACGTTCACGCGCGCCGACAGGTCGCCGTCGCCCCACTGCTCCACGCCGCGCTGCAGCCGCTCCAGCCGCCGCGTGAGGTGGCGCACGAGGGGGTAGGTGGCCAGCGCCACGCCCAGGCCCACCAGGGCCAGCGTCCACAGAAAACCGCCGGGCCGCGCCCAGAAGTTGCGCTGCGGCCGCGGCATGTGGATGTTGAGCACCTGGCCGTCGGCCAGCGTCACGTCGAACTCGGGGCCGCGTGGCCGCGGCGGGCGGGCGTTGTCTTCTTCGGCGTCGTCGTTGTCGCGCGGCTTGGACTGCGCCGCGCCCACCAGTTGGCCCGCCTCGTTGCGCACCCGCACCTCGCGCAGCGGCGGATCGGCCGCCAGCCGCCAGGCCCAGCCGACCAGCAGCGTGAGCACCATCACCGCGCCCACCACCGCCAGCCACATCTTCAGCCACAGCCGCTGCGTCATGCGCTGCCAGGGCCGTTGCCGCCAGGTGCGTTCGCCCCCACGGTCGTTCACGGCGTGCAACTCCCTGCCCCCCGAGGGGCCCGTCTCCGCCCTGGGGTGGCCCGGTGGCGGAGGGGATTGTGCATGGCGACGCGGCTGTTCAACACTCAGTCCTGCTGCTTGGCGAACACGTAGCCCACGCCGCGCACCGTGACGATGCGCTTGGGGTTCTTCACGTCTTCCTCGATGGCCGCGCGGATGCGGCCCATGTGCACGTCGATGGAGCGGTCGAAGGCCTCCAGCTCGCGGCCGCGCACGGCTTCCATGATCTGGTCGCGCGTGAGCACGCGGCCGGCGCGCTCGGCCAATGCCAGCAGCAGGTCGAACTGGTACGAGGTGAGGTCGCAGAGCTGGTCGGCCACCTTCACGGTGCGGGCGTCGCGGTCGATTTCCAGCGAGCCGAAGGTCAGCGCCTTGCTGGCCTGCTGCGGGGCTTCGCCGCGCCGCCGCAGGATGGCACGGATGCGCGCCAGCAGCTCGCGCGGCTCGAAGGGCTTGGGCAGGTAGTCGTCGGCGCCCATCTCGAGGCCGATGATGCGGTCCATGGGGTCGCCCTTGGCGGTGAGCATGAGCACCGGCACCTTGGCGAGTGCGCCAGACTGGCCGCGCAGCCGGCGGCAGACTTCCAGGCCGTCCATGTCGGGCAGCATCAGGTCGAGGATGACGAGGTCGGGCGCCTGCGCCTCGGCCTGCTCCAGGCCCTTGGTGGCGTCGGCGGCGTGCGTGAAGCCGAAGCCGGACTGGCGCAGGTACTCACCGACCATCTGGGCCAGCCGGGAGTCGTCCTCGATCATCAACAGGTTCTGGTTCATGTTTTCAGTCTAAGCGGCGCCTGCCGCCCCTCGCATTCAGTGTGGTTTGACGAGGCTGCGCGTGAACGAAGCCTGCGTAAAGAAACGTAAACGGCTGCAAGCCGCGGTTCGCCAGCGACGCATCAGGCCCCGTCGCGCGGCGCGGCGGGCAGCGCCCGGCCCGCCAGCCAGACCAGCAGCAGCACCGGCATACCCAGCATCGCGGTGGCGGTGAAGAACTGCACGTAGCCGTGGGCGTCCACATAGGCGCCGGAGAAGCCGGCCAGCGTCTTGGGCAGCAGCAGCATCATGGAGCTGAACAGCGCGTATTGCGTGGCCGAGTACTGGATGTTGGTCAGCCCCGAGAGGTAGGCAATGAAGGCGGCCGACGCGATGCCGCTGGAGAGGTTATCGGCCGCGATGACGGCGATCAGCGCGCTCAGGTCGTGGCCGCGCGTGGCCAGCCACGCGAACAGCAGGTTGCTGGCCGCGCTGAGCACCGCGCCCAGCATCAGCACCCGCATCACGCCCAGCCGCAGCGCCAGCACGCCGCCCACGAAGGCGCCCGCCAGCGTCATGACCACGCCGTAGATCTTGGTCACCGCCGCCACCTCGTCCTTGGTGTAGCCCATGTCCACGTAGAACGGGTTGGCCATGATGCCCATCACCACGTCGGCGATGCGGTAGACCGCGATCAGCGACAGGATGAGCAGCGCCTGCCAGCGGTAGCGCCGCAGGAACTCGGCGAAGGGCTCGACCAGCGCGCCGCGCAGCCAGTCGGCGGCGCTGCGGGCCGGCGGCATTGCGCGTGCCGGGGGTTCGGGCGACAGCAGCACCGTCAGCACGCCCAGCGCCATCGACGCCGCCATCACCAGGTAGGCGGTCTGCCAGGCGGCGTTCTGGTACAGCAGCGCCGCGCCGGCGTCGCCGGTCTCGGCCCGCGCCGCCAGCCACAGCGCACCGGCGCCGGCCCAGATCATGGCCAGCCGGTAGCCGGTCTGGTAGGCCGCCGCCAGCGCGGCCTGCTTTTCGGTGGCGGCCGACTCGATGCGGTAGGCGTCGAGCGCAATGTCCTGCGTGGCCGAGCCGAAGGCCGCCAGCACCGCGAAGCCGACCAATGCGGCCAGCCCCTCGCGCGGGTCGGCCAGCGCCATGCCCACCAGCCCGGCGATCACCAGCGCCTGCCCCATCAGCAGCCAGCCGCGTCGGCGGCCCAGCGTGGTGGTGAGGCCGGGCAGCGGCAGCCGGTCCACCAGCGGCGCCCAGACCCACTTGAACGCATAGGCCAGCCCCACCCAGCTCAGGAATCCGATGGTGGCGCGGTCGATGCCCGCCTCGCGCAGCCGGAAACTCAGCGTGCCCAGCACCAGCAGCAGCGGCAGCCCGGCCGAGAAGCCGAGGAACAGCATGCGCAGCGTCGGCCCCTCCAGGTAGACCCGGAAGGTCGCGGCCCATGACGGTTTGGGGTCTTCTGCCACAGGCACGGGAGCGGTCATGCGGGAATAATACGCGGACGCTTTTGAAAGGACCGGCGATGGCGGGCACACCAGCACCACAGCAGCAGCTTGAACCCCGGCGCGGCGCGCGCCACTGGCTCGCCGCCGGCGCGCTGGCCTGCGTGGCCGCTGTGGCAACCGGCCCCGCCGTGTCGCGCGAGGGCGTGGACGTGGGCGGCAATTCGTCGTTCTCCAAGCTGGTGCCGGCGGCCGACGTGGAGAAGGCCTCCACCCAGCAGTACGCCGACCTGCTGAAGAAAGCGGCCGAACAGCGCGCGCTGGCGCCGGCCGACCACCCGCAGGTGGTGCGGCTGCGCGCCATTGCCCAGCGCATCGTCCCGCTGACCTACGACTGGAACCCCCGCGCCAGGGAATGGAAGTGGGAGGTCAACCTGATCGGCAGCAAGCAGATCAACGCCTTCTGCATGCCCGGCGGCAAGATCGCGTTCTACACCGGCATCCTCGACCAGCTCAAGCTCACCGACGACGAAGTGGCGATGGTGATGGGCCACGAGATCGCCCACGCGCTGCGCGAGCATGCCCGCGAGCGCATGGGCAAGAACGCCGCCACCAGCATCGGCGCCAACCTGCTCGGCCAGCTCCTCGGCGCCGGCGCGATCGGCCAGCAGCTCATCGGCGGCGGCGCGCAGTTGCTCACGCTGAGCTTCAGCCGCGAGAACGAAACCGACGCCGACCTGGTCGGCATGGAGCTGGGCGCGCGCGCCGGTTACGACCCGCGCGCCGGCATCACGCTGTGGAAGAAGATGGCCGCCGCCAACAAGGGCGCGCCGCCGCAGTGGCTCTCCACCCACCCCTCGGGCACCACCCGCATCGCGCAGATGGAACGCAACCTGCCGCTGGTGATGCCGCTGTACGAGCGGTCGAAGAAGGCGGGCTGAGCGCCGGCGCGCCGCCTCAGCGCCCCGCGTCCGGTGGCGTGAGCAGGCGCTCGACGATGGTGCCGTTCTTCAGGTGGGAATCGACGATCTCGTCGATGTCGGCCAGGTCCACGTAGCTGTACCAGACGCCTTCCGGGTAAACCACCGCTACCGGCCCGGCCGAGCAGCGGTCGAGGCAGCCGGCCTTGTTCACGCGGATCTGGCCCGGGCCGGCCAGTCCTTCGTCGCGCACGCGGCGCTTGCAGTGGTCGAACGCGGCGTCGGCGTTGTGGTTGGCGCAGCACTCCTCGCCGTTCTTGCGCTGGTTCAGGCAGAAGAAGACGTGGCGCGAAAAATACGGGGGATGCGGCGATGAGGGGCTCATCGCGCCATTGTAGGAACGGCCTTGGCGGCGTGCTGGGGTGCGGCCTTTGCCGCTCGCCGCCGGGTGTCAGCCGAGCCGCTGCACCTCGCGCCGCGACAGCCGCCCCAGCAGGTAGGCCACCACGGCGTAGGGCCAGATCCAGCCCAGCCACTGCGCCAGGCCGTGGAAGCGGATGAAACGGCCCTGCTCCCAGGTCTGCAGCGTTTGCCAGAAGTAGGCGCTGTTGGGCGCCTGGTTCAGCACGCTGAGCGACACGCCCAGCACCAGCAAACCGACCGCCGCGCAGGCGCGGGTGGTCAGCCAGATCAGCCCGCCCGCCAGCGCGGTGGCGAGCAGGAGCCCGACCTGCACCGGCGGCCGCAGCCAGGCCCAGGCGTGTTCCGGCCCGTAGCTCAGCGCCGACGACAGCGCTGTGGCCAGCAGCCCGACCAGCAGGATGCCAACGGTCACGGCCGCCCGCCGCCGCTTGGAGCGGATCACCGAATACGCCAGCAGGCAGGGCGCCAGCAGGCCGAACACCACGCACAGCAGTTCGGCCGCCGGCACCAGCGGCTGCAGTTCGATGTCGCGCACCGGCAGCCATTCGAGAAACGGCGTGTCTTCCAGCAGGCTGGCCAGGCCGGCTTCCAGCCGCTCCATCACCTGCCCCAGGCCCAGCGGCACGGCGGCGGGAAACAGCAGCGCCAGCGGCCAGGTGGCCAGCAGCACCAGCGCGCCGCGCGACTGCGGCACGAACCAGCGCGACCGGAAGCGACCCCAGCGGTCGAGCGCGCCAAGCTGCTCCAGCGTCCAGGCGGTGGTGGCGCCCAGCCACGCGCCGAAGGCGTTCAGCCCGAGGTCGACGTTGGATGGCACGCGGGTCGGCAGATAGCTTTGCAGCGTCTCCATCGCCAGCGACAGCAGCGCCGGCGCGACGAAGGCCGCCACCAGCGCGCCGCGGCCGCGCCCGGTTCGCAGCGCGGCCAGCGCGAACAGAAAGCCCAGCGGCGCGTAACCCAGCACGTTGGCGATGACGTCGAAGCCCGACCAGTATTTGGGCAGCGGCGCGGTGAGAAAGATGAACGGCGAAACGCCCTGGTCGCGCCATTCGCCGAAGGGGTACAGGCTGGCGTAGACGATGAGCGCCGTGTAGATGAGCGACAGCGGCCAGGCGGCGGTGAGGTGCGGCACCTCCATCACGGCCGGCGCCGCGGGTGCGGGCGGCACGGCGGCGGCTGGCGGCGTGCGGCTGTCGGGGCTCATCGCGCGGCGGTCAGAACGGCTTGACGACGACCAGCACCACCACGGCAACCAGCAGCAGCACCGGCACCTCGTTGAACCAGCGGTACCAGACGTGGCTGCGCCGGTTCTGGTTGCGCTCGAACTTCTTCAGCAGCGAGCCGCAGGCGTGGTGGTAGCCGATGACCAGCAGCACCCCCGCCAGCTTGGCGTGCAGCCAGCCGTTGCCCGGCCCCTTACCGATGCCGTAGCCCAGCCACAGCCACAGGCCCAGCGCCAGCGCCGGCACCGCGAGGATGGTGGTGAAGCGCAGCAGCTTGCGCGCCATCAGCAGCAGCCGCTGCTGCTCGGCCACGCTCTCCACCGGCACCAGGGCGAGGTTGACGAAGATGCGCGGCAGGTAGAACAGGCCGGCGAACCAGCTCGCGACGAAGACGATGTGAAAGGCTTTGACCCACAGCATCGGGGCAGTGTAGTCCCGGCGGTTTCCCCGTCACGCCGCGTTGCCATAATGGCCGTTTCCCCGCTGCCCCGCCGTTGCCATGCCGCCGATGATTCCGCCCGCCCCGTTTCCTTCCGCGCGCCCGCGCCGCCTGCGCCGCGACGCCTTCACCCGCAACCTGGTGCGCGAGCACGCCGTCACGCCGCACGACCTGATCTACCCGGTCTTCGTGCTCGACGGCGCCAACCGCCGCGAGGCCGTGGCGTCGATGCCCGGCGTGGAGCGCCTGAGCCTGGACCTGCTGCTGCCGGTGGCCGAAGACTGCGTGGCGCTGGGCATTCCGGTGATGGCGCTGTTCCCGGTGATCGACGCCTCGCTGAAGACGCCCGACGGCAAGGAAGCGCTGAACCCCGACGGCCTGGTGCCGCGCGTGGTGCAGGAACTGAAAAAGCGCTTCCCCGAGCTGGGCGTGATGACCGACGTGGCGCTCGACCCCTTCACCAGCCACGGCCAGGACGGCCTGCTCGACGACACCGGCTACATCCTCAACGACGAAACGGTGGAGGTGCTGGTGGGCCAGGCGCTGGTGCAGGCGGCGGCCGGCGTGGACATCGTGGCGCCCAGCGACATGATGGACGGCCGCATCGGCGCCATCCGCGACGCGCTGGAGGTGCAGGGCCACATCCACACCCGCATCATGGCCTACAGCGCCAAGTACGCCAGCGCCTTCTACGGCCCGTTCCGCGACGCGGTCGGCTCCGCCGCCAACCTCGGCAAGAGCAACAAGAAGGTCTACCAGATGGACCCCGGCAACACCGACGAAGCGCTGCGCGAGGTGGCCATCGACATCGCCGAGGGCGCCGACATGGTGATGGTGAAACCCGGCATGCCCTACCTTGACGTGGTGCGCCGCGTGAAAGACGAGTTCAAGGTGCCGACCTTCGCCTACCAGGTCAGCGGCGAATACGCCATGCTCAAGGCCGCAGCGCAGAACGGCTGGCTCGACCACGACGCCGTCATGCTGGAAAGCCTGCTGGCCTTCAAGCGCGCCGGCGCCGACGGCGTGCTGACCTATTTCGCGCGCGACGCCGCACGGCTGCTGCGCCGCTGAAAAGGCCCGCCATGCGCATCCTCGAAATCGGCACCCAGGCCCGCGAACTCGACGCCCTGCCCGCCGCCGCGCCGGCCAGCGGCTTCCTCTGGATTTCGGTCGCGCGGCGCGAGTTCGAGGTGAACCAGGCGCAGATCCAGGAGGCGCTGCAGCGGCTCACCGGCACCGCGCTGCTGGAGTTCCATGTGCTGGACCTGCTGAACAACCAGCTGCCGTCGCACTACGACTTCACCTCGGTCTACGACGTGGTGGTGTTCCGCCGCCTCGCCGCGGCCGGCCGCGAGACGGCCTTGCTGTCCGGCGGCCTGCTGAACAACGAAGGGCAGCGGCCGGACACCGCCAACGGCTCGGCGCTGCGCCACATCGACACCAGCCCGGTTGGTTTCGCGGTGTTCGACCGCGTGCTGCTGACCGTGCACCCGGTCGACTGCGCCGTGCGCGACCGTTTTGCCGACCGCCTGCTCGGCCGCAGCGGCGACCCGGTTGCCCCGGGTGCGCGCAAGGGCCTGGTGCGCATGCCCAGCAGCCCGGCCGAACTGATGCTGCGCATCGTCGATCACATGGTCGACGGCTACCTGGAGCTGCGCCGGCTGCTCACCTCGCAGCTCGACCGCTGGCAGTCCGACCTGCTCGACGAGCGCGGCCGTTTCCACAACTGGCAGGCGCTGCTCGACGGCCGCAACACGCTGCATCAGCTGCAGGAGATGTGCGAGGACCAGCGCACCGCGCTGGCCGAATGGCTGCAGACGCTGAACGAGGACGACTTCGACGCGGTGGACCGCGAGATGCTGCAGGTGCGCACCCGCGACACGCTGGAGCACGTGGAGCGGGTGCTGTCGCACGTGCAGCGGCTGGAGCAGTCGCTGGAGTCGGCCATCCAGATGCACTACTCGGCCACCGCCAACCGCACCAACGACGTCATGCGCACACTCACCGCGCTGACCGCCGTCTTCCTGCCGCTGAACCTCATCACCGGCTTCTTCGGCATGAACTTCGAGTTCATCCCGCTCATCCACACGCAGGGCGGCTTCTGGTGGGCCAGCCTGCTGATGGGGCTGGTCGGCGTCGTGATGGTTGCCGTGTTCTGGCGCAAGCACTACCTGCGCGGGCGCTGAGCGCCACCTCCGGGCGCCACGGTGTCGCGCATCTTCGTCGTCGGCTCGTTCGTGCACGCCATGTGCTGGCCGGTCGAGCGCCTGCCGCTGCCGGGCGAAAGCGTGGCGGCCTCGGGCTTCTTCACCGAACCCGGCGGCAAGGGGCTCAACATGGCCGTGGCGGCGCACCGGCTGGGCGTGGCGGTGGACCTGCTGCTGGCCGTGGGCGACGACGCCTGGGGCGCCGCGCTGCGCCAGCGGCTGGCCGATGAAGGCCTGTCCACCGCGCTGGTGCACACCCTGCCGGGGCCGTCGGGCTGCGGCGTGGCGCTGATCGGCGAATGCGGGCACAACATGATCGCCATCGACTTCGGCGCCAACGCGCGGCTGGGGCCGGCGCAGGCCGAGGCGGCGCGGTCCGCAATCACTGCAGCGCGGCTGGTCTACGGCCAGTTCGAGGTGGGCGACGCCGCGCTGGCCCGCGCCTTCCGGCTGGCGCGCGAGGCCGGCGTGGCCACCGTGCTCAACCCCTCGCCGTGGCGCGCCATTGCGCCGGCGCTGCTGGCCGACACCGACGTGCTGCTGCTGAACGAACAAGAGGCCGCCGACTGGCGCGCCAGCGGCGGCGTGCCCGGCGCGGTGCCCACGCTGGTGGTCACCCAGGGCGCGGCCGGCTGCACCGCCTGGCCGCGCGGCGAAGCGCCCATCACGGTGCCGGCGCCGGAGGTGGCGGCGGTGGACACCACCGGCTGCGGCGACGCGTTCTCGGCCGGTTTCTGCAGCGCACTGGCCGAAGGGCTGCCGCTGGAGGCGGCGCTGCGCCGGGGCAACGCCTGCGGCGCTCACCTGGCGGCGCGGCGCGGGGTGCTGGCGGTGCTGCCGACCCGCGCCGAACTGGGCGCCTAGGCGCGCAGCGTCAGCCGGTACGAGTAGGCGTCGCCCCGGAAGGTGCCTTCCACGTATTCCACCAACTGGTGCTGTTCCGACAACGAGCGGCGCTTGAACAGCAGGCAGGGCGACGGCGCCGTGAAGCCGAACACGGCGGCTTCCTCGGCCGAACTCGTCACGGCCTCGATGCTCTGCTCGGCGTTGGCGAGCTGCACCCGGCACTGCTCTTTCAGGAAGGTGTAGATCGAGCCGGCGGTGTCCCACAGCGCGAGGTCGGGCGCCAGCGTCAGGTCGTACCAGGCCACCTCGCGCGACATCGGCACCTCGTCGGCGTAGCGGATGCGCACCAGCTTCAGGAAGGTGGCCGTGGACGGCCGCTGGAAGATCGACGCCACCGTGCGGTCGGCCACGATCTGGTGCTCCACCACCCGGGTCGACGGCGTCATGCCCAGCTCGCGCATTTCCTCGGTGAAGCCCTTCAGCCGGCCTAGCGTGGGGCTGAGCTGCGGCGTGCCCTTCACCACCGTGCCGCCACGGCCGTGGGTGCTGAGCTGCATGGCGCCGCGCAGCTCGTCGTAGCAGCGCTTGACGGTGGTGCGGCTGACCTGCAGCGCCTCGGCCAGGTCGCGCTCGGACGGCAGGCTGGCGCCGGGCTGCAGGTCGCCCTGCTGGATGAGCGCGAGGATCTGCCGGGTGAGCTGGCGGTAATAGGGCTCCGAGGTGGCGCTGTCGAGCTGGAGCTGGTGGATCAGCGTGGAGCCGCCGCTGACGGGCGGCACACCGGAAGTGGGAAAAGCGATCATGGCGAATCGGCCGTTCTGGAAACCTGTTGTGCCCAAGCTTAGCCGGTTTGCCTGTGGGCCGGACACAGGCTTGTCACATCGGCGGCGGCAACGCATCCGCCCATCCGGTCGCTCTGTTTTTGATAGCTGACTTTCCAGCGTTGGTGCTGACAAGCGGCCGATTTGATTCCAAAAACCGGCCGCTGCAGGCCGTTCAGGCCGCCAGATGCTGCTTGAAAAAGGCCAGCGTGCGTTCGCGGGCCAGCGTGGCGGCGGCCTCGTTGTAGGCGCCGCGCTGGTCGCAGTTGAAGCCGTGGCCGGTCTCGTAGGTGTGCACCTCCACGTCGCTGTGCGCCTTCTTGAAAGCCTCGATGGAATCGGCCGGGATGAACTGGTCCTGCGTGCCGAAGTGCGACAGCACCGGGCACAGCGGCGAGCGGCCGATGTCCGGCTCCAGCGTCATGCCGCCGCCGTAGTAGGTGACGGCCGCGCTCAAGGCGCTGAACTGGCAGGCCGAGCGCCAGCTCAGCAGGCCGCCCCAGCAGAAGCCCACGATGCCGACCTTGCCGGCGTGCGAGGCGTGCGTGATGGCGGCGGCGATGTCGTCCATCACGCACGGCGCCGGCAGCGCCTCGACCTGCTTCTTCAGGTCGAAGCCGGTGGCCATGTCTTCCTCGGTGTAGCCCAGCTCCACGCCGGTGCGCACCCGGTCGAAGGTGGCCGGCGCCACCACCAGATAGCCCTCGGCCGCATACCGGTCGGCCACGTCGCGGATGTGCGCATTCACGCCAAAGATTTCCTGCAGCACCACGATGCCGCCCTTGGGCGTGCCCTCGGGCTGCGCCACATAGGCGTTGAAACGCAGAAAACCGTCGTTGGTCTGCAGTTCGGTGAAATGGCCCACTTGAATCTCCTGATGGTTTGAAATCTTGTTCTCAGCCGGCGCGCAGGTGCAGCAGCCGGCGCTCGACGAAGTCGAGCCTGTCCTGGCCCCAGAACAGCTCGCCGTCCACCACATAGCTCGGCGCGCCGAACACGTTGGCGGCAACGGCCCGCGCGGTGTGCGCCGCGTAGCGCTGCTGCACTTCCGGCGCGCGCGACTGCTCCAGCCGCGCCGCGCCCAGGCCGTTCTCGTGGAGCAATTGCGCCAGTGTGCCGTCGTCGGCGATGTCGCGCTCCTGCGCCCACACCGCCTTCAGCGCAGCGCCGGCCAGCGTGAGCGCCGCGTCGGTGCCGTCGTGCGTGTCGACCGCGATGACCAGCCGCGCGGCCTTGTCGCCGCTCACCGGAAAATGCGCCGGCTTCAGGTTGATCGGCAGGCCCAGGTACTCGGCGAAGCGCTGCAGCTCCAGCAGCCGGTAGGCCAGCCGCTGCGGCGCGCGCTGCGCCAGCGGCAGCCCGCCGGACACCGGAAACACCTGGCCGCCGAAATCGGCCGGCAGCACCGCCACACGCGCCGCAGCGGCCCGCGCGATGGCCACGAAGCGCTCGTGGCCGAGGTAGGCGAACGGGCTTTGCAGCGTGAGGTAGTAGTCGATGGTCGTGCTCAAGACGGGTCTCGCTCGTTGGTGTACGCTGGGCGCCCACCGTTGTAGCCGAGAACGGTTACGCCCGCTGGAAGGCGGTTTTTGGAGAGGGCCTTGGACAAACTCTGTGTCATCACCGGCGGCGGCCGGGGCATTGGCGCTGCCACCGCGCTGCTGGCCGCGCAGCGCGGCTGGGCGGTGGCGGTGAACTACACCGCGAATTCATTGGCGGCCGACGAGGTGGTGCGCGCCATCCGCCAGGGCGGCGGCCGCGCGATGGCGGTGCAGGCCGACGTGAGCGACGCCGCCCAGGTGCGCGCGATGTTCGAGCAGATCGACGCCAGGCTCGGCCGGCCCGACGCGCTGGTCAACAACGCCGGCGTCATCGACGTGCCGGCCCGGGTGGACGAGATGGACGCCGCGCGGCTGACCCGCATGTTCGCCATCAACGTCACCGGCAGTTTTCTGTGCGCCGGCGAGGCGGTGCGCCGCATGAGCACGCGCCACGGCGGCAGCGGCGGCGCCATCGTCAACGTGGGCAGCGCGGCGGCCCGCATCGGCTCGCCCGGCCAGTACGTGGACTACGCGGCCGCCAAGGCGGCGATCGACACCTTCACGCTGGGGCTGGCCAAGGAAGTGGTGGCCGAGGGCATCCGCGTCAACGCGGTGCGGCCCGGCATCATCGACACCGACATCCACGCCAGCGGCGGCCAGCCCGGCCGCGCGCAGCAGATGGCGCCGCAACTGCCCATGGGCCGCGCCGGCACCGCGCACGAGGTGGCCGAGGCCATTCTGTGGCTGCTGTCCGACGCCGCCGGCTACACCACCGGCAGCCTGCTCGACGTGGCCGGAGGCCGCTGATCCGCATATGACCATGACCCAACCCGACATCCTTTACTGGTGGGAAGACCTGCAGCCCGGCGCCGTGCGCGACCTCGGCAGCGTGACCCCCACGCGCGAGGAAACGCTGGCCTTCGCCCGCCAGTTCGACCCGCAGCCCTTCCACCTGGACGACGAGGCCGCCAAGGCCTCGGTCTTCGGCGCGTTGAGCGCCAGCGGCTGGCACACCTGCGCGCTGGCCATGAAGCTGATGACCACGAACTTCCTCAACCAGTCGTCCAGCCTCGGCTCGCCCGGCCTGGAAAGCCTGAAGTGGCTGCGGCCGGTGTTTCCCGGCGACACGCTCACGCTGAAGAGCACCGTCATCGAGACCCGGCCCATGAACTCGCGGCCCGACGTCGGCCTGGCGCGCACCACCTGGGAAATGTTCAACCAGCGCGGCGACAAGGTGCTGCTGATGGACGGCTGGGGCATGTTCCGCCGCCGCCAGCCGGGCGCGCCGGCCGACAAGCCCGCTCAGTAGCCGGGCGCGGCGCCGCTCAGGGCGTCTCCTGCAGCCACTGGTCGACGGCGGCGATGGCGGCGTCGGTCGATGCGGTGAGTGCGCGCACGCCGCCGGCGGCGTCGGCGCTGGGCGCTGGGCGCTGCTCGGTGAAGCTGCGCTGGGCCACCAGCTTCTCGCCGGTCGGCGTGGTCTCCAGCAGCGTGGCGCGCAGCCGCACGAGGCCGTAGCTGCGGTCCGGCGCGTCGAACACCTGGCTGAACTCCTCCAGCTCCACGCGCAGCAGGCGCGACACCGCGCCTTCGCCGGGGTTGAGCACCGGCCGGTTCTGCGCCAGCCGTTCGCGCAGCCGCAGCCGCACCAGCTGCGGCGGCGACATGCTCCAGCGCGCCAGCCCGTAGGGCCGCTGCTGCTGCACGTCGGCATACGCCAGGCGGTACAGCACGGCGGGGTTGTCCACCGAGGCGGGCGCATCGACCTCGCCCAGCGCAATCGCCCGGCGCGCGGCGGCTTCGCCGTAGGCCGGCGGCGGCGTGGCCGAGCCGCCGGGGCCGAGGTCGTACTGGTTGGGCCGCAGCGGCTTGGTGTTGAGGCTGCTCAGCGCGCCACAGCCACCCAGCAGGGACAACGCCAGCGCGGCGGCGAGAACGCGAAATGAGGGGTTGAATGTGGCCATGGTCAGCGTGGGTATTGATGTTTCAGCTATGAATTTGTGAGCATCCAGGCCGGCGCTTCAGCGGACCGGCGCCTCGGCCTCGCCGCCGGCTGGCGCGGCAAAACCGGGTTCCCCGGGGCCGGCCACCGCCGGGCCGGCGCCGAAGATCAGCGAGCGCGGGTTGTCGCCCAGCAGGTTGGCGGCGCGGTAGACCTGCCGGGCGCCGCGCGTCACCTCTTCGGTGGCGCGGTTCAGGCGCGGCAGCGTGATGGCGTTGAAGGTCTGCGCGCTGTGGGCCAGCGCGTCGCTGCCGGCGGCCAGCCGGTCGACCGGGCCGTCTTTGGCGTTGAGCCGCTGGGCCACCTTGTCGAAGCCGTCGGCCGCCCGGCCCACCTTGTCGGCGCCGCTGCGCAGCGAACCCAGCGCCGGATCGACGTTGCGGTCGAGCTTGAGGGCGAGGCGGCTGATGCTGCCGGCGGCGTTGCCGAGCTGGTCGAGCGCGTCGGAGAACTTGCGCTGGTTGTCGTCGCCGAGCAGCTTGTTGAAGCGGGTGCTGGCCTGCTCGAACTGGTCGAGGATGACCTCGCTCTGGTTCTTCAGCTTGTCGAAGAAACCCGGCCTGAGCGGGATGCGGGGCGGCTTGTCTTCATTGGGCGGCAGCGGCTTGGCGGTGGGCGCCTCTTTCTCGTCCTCGTCGAGCTGGATGAAGCCCAGCCCGGTGACGCCCTGCGTGGCGATGGTGGCGAAGGTGGCGGTGCTGATGGGCGAGCCGCGGTCGATCGACAGCCGGATCAGCACGCTGCCGCGCGCGGTGGGGTCGAAGCCGATGTAGGCCACCTTGCCCACCAGCACGCCGCGAAAGCGCACCTGCGCCTGCGGCTGCAGCCCGCTGATCGGCTCGGTGGTGGTCAGCTCGTAGAAGTCGTGCGGCGTGGTGTCGCGCGCCAGCCAGAAGGCCAGGCCGGCGAGCAGCGCTGCGACCACCAGCACGAAGATGCCGGCGGCCAGTGCGTGTGCTTTATTTTCCATGGGTGGGATGCCTTTCCGCCGCGGGCGCGGCACGTTCCGGCGCGGCCGGCAGCGGCGCCTGCGCGCGCCGGCCGCGGTCGCCGAGGAAGAAGGTCTGAATGAAGGGGTGGTCGAAGCGCACCACCTGCTCGGGCGTGTCGTGGACGATGACCTTCTGCTCGGCCAGCACCGCCACCTGCGTGCTCAGCGCGAACAGGGTGTCGAGGTCGTGCGTGACCATCACCACCGTCAGGCCCAGGTCTTCGTGCAGCGCCGTGAGCAGCTCGCAGAAGCTGTCGGAGCTTTCGGGGTCCAGCCCGGCGGTGGGTTCGTCGAGCAGCAGCAGCGGCGGGTCCATGATGAGCGCGCGCGCCAGCGCCACCCGCTTGATCATGCCGCCAGACAGGTCGCTCGGCATCTTGTGCGCGTGCTCCGGCCCGAGGCCGACCAGCTGCAGCTTCACCATCGCCGCCTCGCGCACCAGTTGCGGCGGCAGCGTGCGCAGCTCGCGCAGCGGAAACGCGATGTTCTCCAGCACCGTGAAGGCCGAGAACAGCGCGCCGTGCTGGAACAGCATGCCCACCCGCGCGGCGGCGCCGGCCCGGGTCAGTTGCGCGGCCGGCTCGCCCAGCACGGTGATGTCGCCTTTCGTGGGCGTTTCCAACCCCAGCATCTGGCGCAGCAGCACCGTCTTGCCGGTGCCGGAGCCGCCCACCAGGCTGACGATCTCGCCGCGCCGGATCTGCAGGTTCAGGTCCTTGTGCACGGTGGCGCCGGGGAACACCGTCCACAGGCCGCGCACGTCGATCACGGCGTCGGGGTTGTGTTGGGCGGCGCTCACATTCCCACTCCCTTGAAGACCACGGCGAACAGCGCGTCGACCAGAATCACCATGGTGATTGCCGCCACCACCGACGAGGTGGTGCCCTCGCCCAGGCTCTGCGTGTCGGGCTTGACGCGCAGCCCGAAATGGCAGGCGATCAGCGCGATGAACACGCCGAACACCGCCGACTTCCCCGTGGCCAGCCACAGGTTGCCAATGGACACCGCCTTGGGCAATTGGTCGATGAAATAGCTGGGCCCGATGCCCAGCGCGAACAGCGAGGCCAGCATGCCGCCGCCCAGCGCCGCCAGCGTGGTCCAGACGCTGATCAGCGGCATCACGATGGCCAGCGCCGCCGCGCGCGGCAGCACCAGCCGGAAGCCCGGCGCAATGCCCAGCACCCGCATCGCGTCCAGCTCCTCCGTCACCCGCATCACGCCGATCTGCGCGGTGATGGCCGAGCCGGAGCGGCCCGCCACCAGAATGGCGCCTAGCATCGGCCCCAGCTCGCGGATCAGCGAGACGCCGAGGATGTTGACGATGAAGGCGTCGGCGCCGAACTGCCGGAGCTGCTGCGACAGCAGGTAGGCCAGCACCACGCCGATGAGAAAGCCCACCAGCGCCGTGATGGGCAGCGCGGTGGCGCCGATCTGGTACAGGTGGCCGGAGAAGTCGCGCCACGGCCCGGCCTGCGGCCGCCGCGCCCAGCGCGCCGCGTCCAGCACCAGCCCGCCGATGAGCGCGGTGAAATCGCGCGCCTGCCGGCCGGCGTCGAACAGCCATGCGCCGAGGGCCTCCAGCCGCTGCAGCGCCGCCGGAGCGCTGCGCGGCTTGGGGAGCTGGCTGTATTCCGACACCCGTTCGAGCAGCGCCTGCTGGCGCGGCTCGGCCCGCACGTCGTGCGGCCATTGCTTGCCCCAGTGGTCCCACAGCCGCTGCGCGCCGACATGGTCGAGCTGCTGCATGCCGCGCAGGTCCCAGACGAAAGCGGCCCCGCTCCCGCAGCGCGACAGCTCGGCCGAGAGCGTTTTCCACACCGCCGGCCGCGCGAGCTGCGAGACCGTCCAGGAACCGAGCAGCGCCGCGCCGCCGCTGCCCGCCGCGGGGGCGGCGGATGCGGTGTCTGCGGCGTTGCCGGTGGCATCCAGCGGGCGGATGCGGGGGGTGGCGTCGTCCATGGAACAGCGTCGTGCAAGAAGGGCCGGTCAGGGGCGAATGCCCCGGCATGCGGCGTGAACAGGCTTCGGCATGGTAAGGCGCCGTTACAAATACGCTTGTAGGAAAACGCTGCGTCCGGTGGGTAGGACGCGCGGCAGCACCCCTCAGTAGGTGATGCGGTAGCGGTAGCCCTTGAAGCGCATGATGGCCGAACCCTGGCGGATCTGTTCCAGCACCAGGTCCGGCCCGGCCTGGTCTTTCTCCTGGTACATGCGGCCGTTCACCATCAACATGCGCAGCGCCGGGTTGGTGGAGTAGCTGGAGCCGCCGATGGTGAGCTGCGGCAGCCCGTTGCGGATGTCGGCCGGCAGATCGGCGAGCGCGTAGATGCGCGGCTCGTTGGCCGGCGCCACCGGCGGCGTGGCCGCCAGCGGTGCAGCGGTGCGGCGGGCGCTGCGCGGCGCGGGGGCGTCATCGGGCTCGGCGGCCGGCAGCGGG
>CAMFIB010000007.1 GCA_945952465.1 uncultured Pseudomonadota bacterium | reverse complement strand
TGCCCACGCAACCCTTCTCTCAAATCTCAAGAGAGGCTTCGGCCTCTCTTTTTTTTGCCCGAAATTCCAGGAGAGCTCCGTGGGGAAGCCGGTTGATTACGCCCACGAACCTGGCGCGTCAACGCCTCATATGACAAACCGCGGGATGCTTGTGCCGTGGTGAACGGCTGACTACAGAGGGTATGTGGGCCGTCCAGCGCAATACTGGCGCGCCATCGCTGCCCGCCGGGTACCGCATGTCTCGGCGACGGCTCACGCTGTTGGGAAATGTGCAGCCTAAGCGGCTGCGGCTCCGCCTATCTACCGGCGAAAGGCGATCACCCTCGTTGATGACGGCTGGATCTGCCTACTCAGCGGCGACGCAGTTCCTGAAGCAGCTTAGGGTCGGTGACGACCTTCGCCCCCTCTGGCGCCACCATCGATTCGGGTGAAGCCGGTTTGGTGGAGCCAGGCACCGCCGTCGAGGGATTGGATTTGCCCGAATTGCTGACTTCGCCGCCTTGGACGGCAGGAACGTCGTCTTTCTTCGGCAGAGGAGCCGCAGCTTCAGTTGGCGCGATCTGGATCATCCGGCCTTCTTCGGCCGCTTCGGGTTTGCCGGTTGCATCAGAGCGACCGGGCGCCGACTTCGGGGAATTGCCGTCCTCTATAGGCAGGGCCTCTACAGTTCCTTTGCGTGCGCCCTCGTCCCCTGGCGGAAGCCCCCGTATGGCAGGGCTGATGTCCTCGACCCCGCCCCGTCCGACAGCGGCACGGCTGGCTCGAACGCGTGCACGGACGGAATCCGCCCATTCGCCCAGAGAGTTCTGGAAGCCGTCGGTTGCAGCCTCGAGATCATGCGCATCATTGAGGATGTAGGGCGTGATCAGGATCACGAGTTCGGTTCGATCACGCGTGTGCTGCGAATTCCGGAACAAGGCGCCAAGAGCGGGAATGTCTTTGAGCAATGGAACACCGCTGTTGCTGTCGGTATTGTTTTCCGACATCATGCCGGCCAACATGACCGTGGCGCCATCACGCAGCGTCAACTTGGTTTCGACGTTGCGGTTGCGGATGGTGGGAGACGTCGTGACACCAGTGGTGGTTGCTTCAGCACTGCTGATTTCTTGCGAAACCTCCACGTCGATCCGATCGCCCGCGTGAATGACGGGCCGTACGCGAAGCAAGACCCCGGTATTGCGATATTGAATGGTTTGCGGCACCACCGTGGTACCGCCGGTGAACACGCCGCCGCTGTTGGTGACCGCCTGCGAGGTAACAGTCGGCACCTCCTGGCCCACCCGGATGCTGGCCGTCTCACCGTTGCGGGTAACCACTTTCGGGCTGGAAATCACCTTGGCCCTTGAATTGGAAGCCAGGGCCGAGATTGCCAATTGTCGGAGGGGATTGCCGCCCAGCAGTGCATTGACGGTCACGCCACTTCCACCGAACTGCAGGTTCGTGATGGTGCCGCCGGTGCGAACGCCCGAGCCAGACGTCAGTTGTTCGAGTTGCCAAGAGAATCCGAGCGAATCGTTGTCGGTCAGGGCAACTTCGGCCACCAGGACATCGATCAGTGCCGACTTGACTGGCCTGTCGAGATCCGCCAGCAGGGTCAGCCATTGCCTGTATTCCTCCTGGGTTCCTCCCTGGAAGATCAGGCTGTTGGTCGCGCTGTTGACCACCACCCGGCGGCGTGAGGTATTGGCGGAACTCAAGGCGGCGATCGCCGCAGGGGTACCCGGTGCGGCGGTGGTTGCTGCGGGCGTCACTGCACCACCACTGATCAAATCATTCAACGCTTTGGCCAATTCGGTTGCATCAGCATGCTTGATGGCATACGTGAACAACGAATTACCGGCCTTTATCTGGCTGACCTGGTCAAGTTCGCGACCCCACGCCACGACATGGTTGAGCACATCTTCTGTCTGGGCAAAAACCAGGACACTGTTGATTTGCGACACCGGGAAAATGATCACGGAGGCGCTGCCATCAGGCGAGGATGCGGCGTTATACCCTTCAATTTTCAGCACATCCGTCAAGCGGCGGGCAAATTCCTCGGAGCCCCAGAAACGAGGAGATATCTTCACGCTGCGCTGGCCGCGCAGACTGGGTTGATCGAATACCTGGATCAATTCGAGTGCCACCTGGACAGCATCGGGCTGCCCGCTGATCAGCAGGCCGTTACCGCCGTCCTCCACCAACTCAACCGAAGTCCCAAGTATCTTGCGCAGCGTCGACAGCACGCTGCTCACGCGAATGGCTTCGAACTCTACATATTGGTAGATAGGGCGCAGTGAAGCCGGAACGGATGGCAGCGCGCGGCCGCGGCGCACCTGGGGTTGGATTGATGCGGTGCTGGTATTAGGAACGATTCGCAGCAGGCCGCCAAAATCCTGCACCGCCACGCCATAACTGGCCAGCAGCTTGGACGCCACCTCGACCAAACGTGTCGCAGTCATTGGCTGCGGAGTTCGGAACGTGATCAGCTCGGTCCGAGCCGAAACGGCAGGATCAACCGAATAATTGACCTTGAGGATGCCGCCATACACCGCCTGGATGAAACCCGGTAGCGGCATCTGCTCGATGCTCAGGGTGATGTCGCCTTTGCCATCATCAGCAATCGGTGTTGCAGTGGTCTGCCGCACGTTGCCTGCGACTTGGGCCGGAGTCCGAGGCGTGCGACCAACAGCCGTTTCAGGCGGTATCGACGGCGCATCGACACCGAGCTTGCTGGTTTGACGAGACTGCGGACTGCGCTCGAAATCCAGATAGGGCAATGGCTCGGGCGTCGTGCAACCTGCCAGCGCCATGCTGGCAACCAGCAGATTGATCGTACCCGGAAATCCGGAATGCCTCGTTTTTTGCTTGACGCTCATGCCTCGTCCTCGAATTCCGGTTTCGACTCACTGACCCAACGGCAGTTCAATGCGCTCGCGACGGGAGGTCGCGATGCCGACCACCCCTGGCTTGACCCAGACGATGCGCGAACCACCTGGCAACGTGTCGCCAATCTTGTAGTAATGCGGCGTGGGGTCGCTCCCTCGCTGCACCATGACCATCTGCTGCTCACCCCGATTCGCAACGCCCACGATGACCCATCTCGGCGGCGTCAGGGGCTCGTTGCTGGTGGTCGGTGGCCGCAGATAGGCGGCCTCCCACATTTCCACCAAAGGATCGAGTCGGGCCCCGCCCGCGACAGCTTTCCGTGCTGCCGATGCGCCACCAACCGACGGCTTTGGCGTTTCGAGTGTCTTGCGCTTGGCCATGGGCGGCTCGACAAGCAACAGGGGTTTCCGCGCAACCGCACCGACATTCAACCTTGCCACTTGCTCGCGCTCTGAACGCGCCTGGTCGGCCACGTCCCAGCCCCACCAACCCGCAAATACCACGATCGCAATAGCGACGCCCAGCATCATTCCCACTCTGGGCGACCTCATCAGCAGAGACGTCGAGTCTGCGCTCATCGCACCACAACCTCACCGGCGCTCAAGGACGCGGCAGACCGCAAAGCCTTCGCCTCTTTCTCATCAAGCGCGAATGCGATCAGTTTGAGTTCCAGCCGGTTGTTCCGAACTGCCAACGATTGAATGGCATACAGCCGCTCACCCGCTTCGATGCGATCCAACAGATCCAACATGCCCTCTGGTGTGAAGTTGGCCGCCACCCGGAACGCATAGGCGCTCACGCCATGGGCGGCGGAGGGACTGACCGAGCCCCGCCCTTGCTTTGCCGCTCCGGTTAATCCGCGGTTGGCGGGCGATGCTTCCTGACTGCCATCACTGAGTTGCGCCACTTCGCACTGCAACCGCGCTTCGTCGCACAAGCGACCCACCTGCTCCATCAATTTCACGCGAGTGACCGCCGGGTTCACGGATTCTGGCAGCCGATCCAGCCAAGCCGTCTGCACGGCCTGCGCGCGTTGGGCTTCTTCAGCCCAGTCGATACCGGCTACCGCCGCCAGTTCGCGCTGTCGGCGTTTCTCTACCGCGGCGCGCTCTTCCTGCACCGCCGTCAAACGATCTTGCGCATCCAGAACAGCCACCAGAATGCCGATCAGCACGGCCACCCAGATCAACCACTTGAGGGAACCGGCCTGATTCATCGCATGGCTTCCGTCGCACGCTTTGGCGATCCGGCTGATATCGCCGGCGATCCCTCGAACGCCTGGCTGTCGCGGATGCGCCACGAAACCCGCAGGGCGCCATTGGCGGCGTCGAGCAAACGGGCATTCTCAAACAGACCGGCATTTTCGAGGCGCTCGATGACTGACGCGATCTTGAACTCACGTGTGGGCCGCAGCGTGGCGGTAATGCCCATTCCCTGAACATCGATTTCTCGCAGCAGCAACCCTTCCGCAGCAAGCACGGGCGACAACGCGCGCATCAAGTCGGTCATGCGGTACTCGCCGCGCAAGGCACTCACGTCTTGTACCCACCGCTGAGCATCGAGCGCTTTGACCTTCTGTTGCTGCGCTGAGCGCTGGCTGTCGTCCAGTACTGGGGCTTCGGCAAGCTGAATCACTTGTTCGTTTGCGACGATCTGACCATAGACCCACGCACCATAAGCCAGGAGCACGGTGGTCAAAGCCCCCAGCATGACCGGCACCAATCGCTGCTTTGGCCATGCGGCCAACTGACTATTGGAAGCAAAGTTGCGCGCCCAAGGCGCCGGGGCCGGAGGATCCTGCCGCTGCATCGGCCGGTCCGCCGGCCACGTGACGCCTTCACGGGCCTCGATCTCGTGTCGCCAGCCACGCCACTCCTCCGGTCCGGGACGGGCCGGGAACCAAGCGCTGAAAGCCAATTTCCGGCCTTCCCACAGTTGAGCCTCAATACCATGCATTCCCGGCATGGTCCAGAAAAAGGCACCGCCATCCTTGAGCCGAGGGCCCAGCATGCTGCTTGGGACGGCACGCACCCGCTCGCCGCTCAGCCCATGTCGAATCACGGCGTCATTCAGGAGTCGCTGATCCCACAGCCAGACGTGGAAGCGAACGCCCATGCGCATGGCGAAGAAACCGGTCTCCTGAAACGGCGACTGCCCGGCTACCTGGAGTTCGACAAAGCTGCGCAATCGGCGCAGTGGCACGCCGGCGGCATCGAGTCTGAGGTAGGTGCACAGGCTGCGAGGTACGACAAGCTGCACTCCCATCCAAGGCCGCAACCAACCCGGTCCTGAGTGCAGTTGACGACCGTTTCCGGCCGGATCAAGAAGAAAAGACGTTCGCAGCATTGTTGGTTCGCGCCGCCGGCGGTTGGCTCGGCCAATCGAACAGAGAGGGCGGCGCAGGTGCCGGCCCGTGCGGATCAGCAGCCATCGTCGGCCCGACGATCTGCCACGGCCCGCCATCGCGCTGGGCCGTCAGCCGCAAAGTGTAGTCGATCCGCCACGGCTGACCAGGCTCCGAATGGGTCACCCGCAACAAACGCGACGCTCGCAAACCTGCGATACCCCCCATCGGCGAAGCGGCACCGATTCCGGCCGCTTGCATCTGTTGCGCCTGCTCTTCATTGGACAATTGACGGCCGTCCATCAGCAGTTTGACGGCTTGCTCGTTCAAGCCTGCGGCCAACAACAACTTGGGCGATGCCGTGGCCAGATTCACGTTGGCCGGCGAATTCTCAACGGTGAAGTCGGTCACGCAAGCAGCCTTCTCCAATTGGGGCTTCACCTGCTGCCATCCAAAGACAAACCACAGTTCTTCAACTGACAGCAATTTGGCGTTGCGTGGCCCCCGGGGGAGCCCTGCGGCAAGGTAATCTTCCCGCTCAGCCCCCTTGAAACGTTTCAGGCTGTCGGCATCGACGTAATCTTCCAGAGCGTCCAGAAGGCTGTCGATCCGGGCCGGCTCGATGCCGCAGATTTCCAGATAGCGGCCCATCAAGTCGCGGTTGGGCTTGTTGAGGTTGAGCGTTCCGCCCAACTCCTGCATCTGTACGATGCTGCCCTCCTGCGCACGATAAGCCGTTCGATCGACGCGCACAGCCTGTGCGCCATCGCTGTAAGCATTGGTCGTTGCGCCAGTGGCCGACAACCAGTACAACATCTTGGCACGCGTGGCGTAAGCACTTTCCGTGAAGGTCACCCGCTCACGCAGTTGATGGACCCGCTCGGCCAGCTCCAGGCTGACGCGACTGATCGATGCCACGAGAATCGCCAAGCCAGCCAGCATCCAGAGCACCGCCGCCAACGCAAACCCCGTCGAACTTTTTTTGGAGCAAGCGGCACGGCTCATGGTGTCCCTCCGCCAAAAACATCCTGCAACCGCCCTGTGCTCGGCGGAGCCCGTCCGCCTTCGTACACCGCGACACGAATTGCGCTGGCCTGACCCATTTCGCGGATCACTACCGCATGGGGCGCCTCGTTGGTGGCCGCGGCACCCATTGGGGGCCAGGTGGCGTGCTCCGCGCCATCTGCATCGACGTAGCGGAATTCGAGCCGCCCAGGCCACTGCGTCCATTCAATCCCTTTGCCCAGATCGTTGGCGCGGCCAGAACCCAGCACGACCGTGTCGGACAAACCAGTAGCTTCCAAGGGCGCCAGAACGAGCCGGGTACGCTCATCGCCACTGCTAACCAGCGCCACCGACAACATCTCCGCCACACCCGGCACCCCGACGGGAGATGCCAGCGTGACGCAATCGAAACGATCGGCGCGCCCGACGAGGCTAGGGGCCTCCGTTTCCAAGTAAACCAGGTTGCCAACGACGTCGTGCAACGCTCGCGATTGCTGCCATCTCGCCTGGAACCCGTTCCCGCTGGCAGTGGCCACACGCAGCACTTGTGCAACCTGAAAGAATGCTCCGGACATCAAAGCGATGACGAAGCCCAGAATCACGACAGTCACCAGCAGCTCGACCAAGGTCAAACCCTCGGTGCGACGCCAATGCCTCGGCGACCGGCTCACCATCACAGACCGCCTCCAAACGAACGCTGCGACTCCGCCTTAGCGATCTGTCGGTAGCCCGGGACCGTCTGCACGACCGTGAACCAAGGCTCCTCCGATTGCTGGCGGTTGACGACCAGCGTGACCTCATGCAACCCGACCTCGTAAAGGCCCGCGCCACCCGATCCTGCTTGCGCACGCATCACCGGCGCAACGGCCTTGCTGGTCCATTTCAACCCCATCTCACCCATCGACACCTGACCTTCAGGTTGCTGCATGGGGTTCAGGCTTCTCAGGTATTCGATGGCTTCCTGCCGAACGAGCAGTTGCGCCTCCTGCTCCTTGAGCCGTGCGATCGATTGCACCGTTTGTGACAGCCAGGTGAAGGCCGCCGAGGCTCCCATGCTGAGGATGACGAGCGCGGCGATCACCTCGAGCAGGCTGAAGCCGCGGGCATGCACCGACGGACGGGCGTAGCGGTTCACGACTCGCCTCGCACGACCAACACCTCGCACCCACCGGCATCGACCTTCAATACGATCGAGCCCCGCGGCGTGTCGAACTTCAGACGACCTCCCGCACACACGCCGGAGGCGTTGATACGCAAGGTTTCTTTGTCTGCAATCTGCCACCCTTCCGGCAGCGTGAGTGCCACCCGCCCGTCCGCCAGCTTGTCGCCAACATTGGCCTGCGTGACGTCGATGGTTTGCCCCAGCAACGCGGCCCTCGCCACCAAGCGCTGCAATCGGGCGGCCAATTCAGTGGATTGGATACGGCTGTCAAGGCCGTCAAACCACCGTTGAAAGGATGGCAGAACGACTACGGACATCAGGCCGATGATGACCATGACGGCCATCATCTCGATCAGAGTGAACCCGGATCGAGGCTGCCGAATGGTCGAGCGAGCCGAACCGGGCGAAAACGGGCGATCGTCGGCAAGGTGCCGCACAGAGTCACTCGTTGCCGATATCGGCGTTGATGCCTTCGCCGCCTGGTTGGCCGTCGGCACCAAGCGAGATGACGGCAAACGCGCGGCCGCTGTTACCCGGCACCTTCAGCTGATACGGGCTGTTCCAAGGATCAAGCGGCACTTTGCCTTCAATGTACGGCCCATTCCACAGCCCCTTGATCCGTTCGTCGCCCTCGGGACGCGTGGTCAGCCAGCGAAAGGACTCATCACCTTCCGGCAGCTTGCCGACATCGAGCCGCATGATGTGGATGGCGCTTTCGAGCATCTTGATCTGTGTCTGCGCCGTCTTGACTTTGCTGGAATCCACTTTTCCAAAAATGCGCGGGCCAACCAGGCCTGCAAGCAGGCCGATGATGACCATCACCACCAGCATTTCAAGCAGCGTGAAGCCGCGCGTGGGACGAATGCCGTTCAGGGCGCGTGTATTCATGTTCATCGACCTCAGATGACGTTTGTCAGGCTGGTGATGGCCAGCATCACCGAAATCATGATCCCGCCCAGCAGCACTGAGACAAGCAGGATGGTAAGAGGTTCCAACAGCACCAGAAACTGCTTGAGACTCTGCTCACTGCTGGTGCGGTGCATGTCCGCGAGCGAACCCACAGTCTTGGCCAGCGCGCCGGACCGTTCGCCAACCCGAACCAGATTCAGCCCGACGGCATCGACAAAATGGTGAACCTGCATGGCATCCGCAAGCGATTTGCCGCCGCGCACGTCGCCGGTGAGCAACTCGGCCTTACGGCGCCAGTCGCGGCCAGCCAGCGAATTGGTGGAATGGGCCAGCGCTTCGAGCAAGGGAACATGGTGGCTCAACAGCACCGAAAGCATGCTGCCCCATCGAGCCAGTTCCACGTGTTCGATCCACCGCTTCAGCACTGGGGTGACGCTGGCGGCCTCCCAGAGCCATGCCCGGAAACCCGGCTGCGCGACCAAAGCCCCCGCCGCGACGATGATCCCCGCGGCAATACCGGTCGCCAGCAACTTGTTGGCGACCAGCCAAAGCCCCGCCTGGAGCACCCAGGCCGAAATGGCCGGGATGTCGGCTTTCGGATTGTTGAGAATGCCCGCGAATTTCGGAACCACGAAGATAAAAACGACGAGCGTTGCTATCAACCCGCTGAACACAAGCAACAGTGGATAAGTGAGTGCGTTGCGAGCCTCCCGACGAAACCGGGCATCCGCTTCCATTTGCACCGCAGCCGATCGCAGCGCTTGGGCCAGTCGGCCGGTCTCCTCGCCAGCCCTGACCAGTTCGTGCACGTAGGCAGGCAACGGCAGGCGCGCGTCGGCCAGCGCCCGTGCGAAGCCGATGCCGGAGCGAAGCGCGGCGTAGACCGCATTCAACGAACTCCCGAGCGGTCGGTCTTCGTAGCCCCGTGCAATATTTTCCACGGCATCGGCCAAGGGAATGCCGGCATCGAGCAAGGTCGCCAATTCCTGGATGCTCAGCAGCAGGTCGGCCATCGAAACCCTCGCACGACCACGCCCTCCAAACGCGCCGGTCAGGCGTCGAAGGTCACTGGGAGGCGTGATGCCGCTCGAAGTAGCATCAATGCCTGCGCCGCCAGCCCGGTTGAGCTCGAATACCTGAATGCCGCGGGCGCCCAGCAATTTGAGCGCATCGGCTTCAGTGGGTGCATCGATCGAGCCATTGATTCGGCGTGCGGCGCCGTCCACGGCTTTGTACTGGAAACCAGGCATCGGTCGCTCGTCAGACCGTCAAGACTTCGTCAACGGTGGTGATGCCAACCCAGGCCTTGAGCAAACCATCGTCCGTCATCGAGCGGACGCCGCGCTGCCGCAGCTCTGCAATCAGCTCGGTCTCGCTGGTGTTGGCAAGGATGCGATGGCGCAGCGCATCGTCCACATCGAACAATTCGTAAACCGCTATGCGGCCCAGATAGCCGGTGTGCAGACAGATGTCGCAGCCCACCGGCACCCGAATCTGGGGCTTTGCAGACACCATGTCGGGCGCCACACCGCGAGCCCGCTCGACCGCACCCTCAAGGAGCGCCGTCTGCTGGGCCGAAGGATGTTCGACGGCCTGGCTGCAATGGGGACACAAGCGCCGGACCAGTCGCTGGGCCATCAGGCCGCGCAGGCTGGACGCCAACAAAAAAGGTTCGATGCCCATATCGACCAGGCGCGTGACCGCACCGGCACCGCTGTTCGTGTGCAGCGTGGAAAAGACCAAATGCCCAGTCAATGCCGATTGAACGGCGATCGAAGCGGTTTCCTGGTCTCGGATTTCACCGATCAGGATGACATCCGGATCGTGCCGCAAGATGGACCTGAGGGCCGACGCGAACGTGTAGCCGATGTCCGGATTGACCTGCAGTTGCGTGATGCCCTGCAGCTTGTATTCGACCGGGTCTTCGACGGTCACGATCTTGTTCAGACCGTCGTTCCCGAGGTCAAGCGCAGTATAGAGGGTGGTCGTCTTGCCCGAGCCGGTGGGACCGGTGACCAGCACGATGCCGTTTGGCGTCTTCACCCACGCCTCGAACATGGCGGCATGGTCCGACAACATCCCCAGCCCGGCCAGTGAATAGCTCTGACGGTCCTGCCGCAGCAGACGCAACACCACCGATTCGCCGCGAACGCCTGGCAACACCGACACCCGCACGTCGAAGCTTTCGCCATGAATACGGGCCGTCATGCGGCCGTCTTGCGGCAGGCGGCGTTCAGCGATGTCAAGCTGCGACAGGATCTTGATCCGGCACACGGTGGCATCGAAGCGATCGAACGGCACCCGTTGCAACTCCCGCATGACCCCGTCAACGCGGACGCGCACCAGAAACTGCGCTTCGCCAGGCTCGATGTGGATGTCCGAGGCGCGGCGGGTCACCGCTTGGCTGAGCAAGCCATTGACCAGTTCGATGATGGGGCCCTCTTCCGCCAGTTCTCTCAGGTGCGCAATGTTGCCTCCGGTATGAACGGCGGTTCGTCCGCCGGTCGTGTCCAGTTGGGCCAGCAACCGCTCCACATCGCCGTGCCGCGCCAGCCACATCCGGACAGCACGGCCCAGTTGCAAGGCCTTACCTTGAAGCACCTCGCCCGCTGACCGCCCGGGGAAATCTGCCGTGGCGCAGTTCAACTCCCCTTCGGTCAGCCAGACGATCAACCCGTTCTGAACACAGAACGCGTGGCTGAGCCCGGTTTCAATCATCGACTGTCGCACGACGGGCTCAAGGGGCTGCAGTGTTTCGAGACCTACAGATTCCCAACCGGTGTAGCGCAGCATGGCATGAGAGAGCTGCTCCTCTGCCACCATACCGGTCCTACGCAACAGCGCCGCCACCGACTCGCTGCGCACCCGAGTCAGCGACTCCATCTGCTGAATCGCCGTGGCGTTGAGAATACCCGACTCGCGAAGGTAGGCTTCAAACGATCGCTCAGAAAGGCCGATCATGGCTTGCCACCCCGGCTGATTCGTCCCACCTTGATCTCGCGTTGCACGCCGTAGTACCGTCCGCCCACCCGCGCCAGAAACATCAATATCTGGGTTTTCTCGACCCTGATGGGAAACTTGACTTCCGGAATCGCGTCATTATCGAAACCGAAGGAAGCCAGGAGGGCGCTACCCGTCGCCGGGTCCGGAACGCTGGACAACAGCCAGAACTCCTCCGTCTTCCCCATGGCGCTCAACAATCGAACCTTCACCAAACCCGGCAGCGCGACATCCGGAATGTCCAGCAGCAGATCGTTTCCAGGGGTGATCTGGTTGGCGATAGCCGGCGGATTCAGGCCGGACAACACCGCTTCGATCGTATTTTTGGTGAAAAGCGGTGACGACGCAGCCAAGCGCCGTGGCAGCGGGACCGCGCTCTGTCCGCGCGCAACGCCGAGGCCAACCGCCGAAACGCCGGCGACCACCCCTCCGAAAACCCGCCGGCGCGTCCATCCCATGACCATAGCTTTCGATAATAGCAGCGGACCAGCCCGCACCCCGACAAATAGAGACAAGCCGCAACCAATGGTTCAATCGCGTATTCGCCAACCTTTGCTCAGGACGCGCCAGATGTCGCGGTAACTGGCCCGTCGTCCCGCTTGCGTGGTGCGGCGCTTCTTCCAGACCGCCGACAATCCTCGCCAGGCATCCCGTTTTGCGCGCCAGATCGTCCGCGCCTGCCCCCGTGAAGAGAACCACACGAGCTCCACGAGGTTGAGCATGAGATGCAAAGGCAGAAGAAGCGCAAGCAGCGGCCCTGGCATGTTCTTGAGAAAGGTCCAGACCAGGTTGCGATGGCCGTGGTACACCGAGAAATTGCTTCCCCGCCCCCCCGTGGTGGCCGAACCGACATGGGCCACCACCGCGCTTGGTACGTAACGGCATGCATGACCAGCCAGTCTCAGTCGGAAGCCGAGATCCACGTCCTCCATATAGCAAAAATACGCCTCGTCAAACCCTCCTGCGGCGAGCACCGCCTCCCGCCGATACAGCGCCGCCGCAGCACAGGGCGAGAAGATTTCTTTGCCCAGCAGGTGTCTGGCTTGTTGCCTCACGCCGTGGGCTTCCCGCCGCGCCGCCCCCGTCCAATGATAGGTGTCTCCAATGCCATCCAGAATGCCGTCCAACTGATCGCGCAACTGACGTGAACCGAATGCCGCAGCGCCCGGGAAACGGTCAGCCTCGCCGATCAGGCTGGCCAGCCAATCCGGCTCGGGAAAGGCGTCAGGGTTCAGCAGGGCCACGAATTCGGTGCTGCTGTCACGAATGCCGATGTTGTTGGCCGCGGCGAAGCCCAGGTTGGAGGGCATTCGCACGAGCCGAACCGCCAGCCCCCTGGCCTCAGCACTAACTTCCGAACGATCGGAACTGGCGTTGTCCAGCACCAACACCGTTGCCGGGACGGTCTGTCGGGACAGATGATCTAGGCAACGCCCCAGCAATCCGCCACTGTTCCAGTTAACCACGATGACCGTGACGCGGGTGTTCATCCAACGCACCCCAAAGGTCGATGGCAACCTCTCGTTTCACATGGTGATGCACTGCAGCAGTGCGTGCGGTAAACTCTTGGCTTTGTGCGTGCCGAAATCCGGCTCGGGAAAACGATTCTTGAAGCCAGCATTTTCAAAACGGTGAGGCAATTCGTTTTCAACTGCGACGCATGATATCTGCGGCCTCCAGGCGACGTTGCCTTCCAACCCTCGAACTCTCTGATTGATACATGGCAGAGCACGCTTTCCAGCCCAAATCGACCGAAGTGGTCGAATTCTCCGGTTCGAAACATGGTGTGCGCGCCAAATTTCCGCGAGCGATCAACCTGGATCACCTGCTTGATGCTCCTAAATTCTCGCCGAGCCATTTCAATCAGAATAGCGCCTGGTTCGGCCACCTGCCCTTTTCGAGCTGGCTGATTGCCGAACTGAGGCCGGCTATTTACGTCGAACTCGGTGTTCATTGGGGCCACTCCTATTTTTCGTTCTGCAAGGCGATCCGCGAATCCGGCTGCGCGACGAAGAGTTACGGCGTCGACACTTGGCAAGGGGACGAGCATGCCGGGTTCTACAACGATGAGGTGTTCGGGCACGCCTATCGGCACAATGATTCCACCTACGCCGATTTCTCCCGCCTGCTGCGAATGACCTTCGACGATGCGGTGGACTATTTCTCCGACGAATCGGTCGAATTGCTGCACATCGATGGGCTGCATACCTACGAAGCGGTTCGCCACGATTTCGAGACCTGGTTGCCCAAGCTGGCGGATGGCGCGGTCGTCATCTTTCACGACATCAACGTGCGCGAACGTGGGTTCGGGGTCTGGCGCTTTTGGGAAGAAATCAAATCCACCTACCCGGCGCATTTCGAGTTCGTGCATTCTCACGGCTTGGGTGTGGTGCAGGTCAAGGCCATTCCCGAATCGCGGAAGTTGCCGCTGTTCGACATCCCTCATGAAGACCAGTTGCGGCTTCGGGATTTCTTTGCCCAACTCGGCGCGCGGCAGCAGGAAAAGTATCAAACCACCGTCGATCAGATCCGCCGCGGGGAGCTGGAACGCGCATTGCACGACAAGCAGCGCGAGATGGAAAGCGCCCTGCTGGATCGGCAACAAGGATTCGAGCGATCGCTGCACGAGCATCAGGAGGCGCTCGCTCGTTCGCAAGGCGAGGCTGCCCAGCTGACCGACGAACTCCATGCGGAACGTGCCCGGCAATCCGAACTGATCCACAAGCGGGACGATCTGCAGGCTCAGCTCACAGACCTGCAGGCCCGATCGGCTGAAGATAATGCCAAAACGCAGGAACGGCTCGACGCTACCGTTGAAGCGGCATCCCGCGCAGCACAGCGTATAGAAGAGCTGACGAATGATCTGCAACAAACACTGTCAGCGCGCGACACCTTGACGCAGGCGCTAACCCAGCTTCAGGCCGAACTGCTTCAGCTGCAGTCGCGGCATCAGGAGGAGCTGCGGGAAACGCTGAGCCTTCACGCCACAGGTCTTCAAGCAGCTGCACAACGCGAAGAGCAGCTTCGCTCGGAACTGGGACAGGTGCGCGATATAGGCGAAGCCGCCGCGCAGGCTGGGTTGGTGCGCGAAGCGAATCTAAGAGGGGATGTTGAACGGGCCATCGCGCTGAACGAGGTGCATCTGCAGTCTCTGCATCAACTTCGCATGGCGCTGGAAGCGAACAATACCGAAATGGGAGGCTTGCGGGGGGCATTGGCCGACAGCATCTTCCGCGAGAACGAACTGCGCAGATCGACCAGTTGGGCATTGACTGCCCCGTGGCGTTGGGCCGGAGCGCAGGTTCTCCGCGTCAAGCTGCTGTATCGCGCGGCCGGGCTTGCGCTGCGACACACCGGCTCATGGTCAAAGGGCACGGGACGGTTGATGACGGTCCTGCGGCGAGAGGGATTTCATGGCGTGCGCCTTCGGCTGCGTTTTTTGCTTGAACAGCACGCACGGCTGACATCGGAAAACTCCCGGGCCGCTGCGCCCGCCGCGCTTGCAGCGCAGGCGCTCCTACCCCCTGCGATCACGATTGCGCCGTATACCGGCTCCGTCGACGTGATCGTGTGTGTGCACAACTCGCTGGACGATGTGCGGGCCTGTCTGGAATCCATCGTGGCGCACACCACGGTGCCTTATCGACTGATCGTGGTCGACGATGGCAGCGACGCCCCCACCAGAGACTTTTTGCGTGATTTCGCGGCCGGTCAGCCTTTGAGCCTCTTGAGGAACGAGGTGGCCGGTGGCTACACCTTGGCGGCGAACCAGGGCTTGCGGGCCTCTTCGTCCGGTTATGTAGTGCTGCTCAACAGCGACACGATCGTGTCGAAGGGCTGGGACGAACAGATGCTGCGTTGCGCTCGTTCCGGTGATCGCATTGGCTTGATCGGTCCGGTGAGCAACACGGCATCCTGGCAGTCGGTGCCCGCCATTTTCAACGACCAGGGCGACTGGGCGGAGAATCATCTGCCTGCCGGTTGGGATCTGGCCCGATTTGCTGGTGAAGTATCGGCGAGGTCGCAGCGCATCTATCCGAAGGTGGGATTCCTCAATGGCTTTTGCCTGATGATCAGCCGGGAAGTCTTGGATGACATCGGCCTGTTCGACGAAGAAACCTTTGCCCAAGGCTATGGCGAAGAAAATGACTACTGTCTGAGGGCCACCGCTGCTGGTTGGCAATTGGCTGTCGCCGACGATTGTTATGTCTACCACGCCCAGTCGCGCAGCTATTCGCACGAGCGGCGGGCCCTATTGGTGCAGCGCGCGGGAGAAGCACTTGATCGGAAACATGGTGGCATGCGCATCGGCGCCAACCTGTCCATCACGCGCGACCACCCGGCTCTGGATCACGTCCGGCGGCGAGTCGCCGCGCTCGACACCATCGAATCGACGGAACTGGACACGCTGCGTCGCCACGAAGGTCAGCGTATTCTGATACTGCTGCCGGCAGGTTCCGCCGGGGGTGGCGGCAACATCGTGTTGCTGGAAGCCGCCCAGATGCGCCGCATGGGCGTCGATGTACGGATCGCCAATCTGGCCATGCACCGCGAACTGTTCGAACGCAGCCATCCCGATAACACGGTGCCAGTGATTTATCTGAACAGCCCGGCTGACCTCGTCAACGTGGCAGAGTCTTACGATGCGGTGGTGGCCACGCTGTATCTAACCGTGTTTTGGCTGCTGCCATTGACCCGCCTCGAGCAACCGCCGGTTCTGGCCTATTACGTCCAGGACTATGAGCCGGACTTCTTTGAAGAGAACGACCCGGAACGGCAAAGAGCATTGGACAGCTACACCGCCCACCCGTCGATCCGGCTGTTCACCAAGACCGAATGGAACCGTCGCATGCTGGGCGAGCGCCTAGGCGTGACGGCGGCTTGGGTCGGCCCTTCCTTCAATGCAGAACGCTTTCACCCGGCCGCAGCCATGCGTCCCACGATGGGCCCAATCCGCATCATCGCCATGGTCAGGCCGAGTACACCTCGCAGGGCGCCGGAAGGCACAATGCGCGTCCTCAGGGAAGTGTCACATCGGCTGGGTGACGCCGTGCAGATTACGATCTTCGGCGTGAGGCCGGATGATCCGGCCTTCTCCGGTTACGTGCAGGATTTCGCTTTCACCAATCTCGGCGAGGTCGACAGCCGCAGCGTCGCCGGCGCTTTGTCAGCCCATGACATCTTTGTCGATTGCTCGTTGTTCCAGGCCATGGGTCTGACCGCGATGGAAGCCATGGCTTGCGGTCTGGCTGTGATTGGTCCGATCCACGGTGGGCTGGCCGAAATCATCGAAGACGGCTCGAACGGCCGCCTAGTCAACACGCTCGATGAGGGCCGCATCGTTCAGGCGGTTGGTGACCTTGTCGCCAACCCCGAGTACCTCGCGCGTTTGCGAACCAATGCAATGGGCGTGTTGAAGTTCACGCCTGCAGCTGCTGCCGCTCGCTTGCTGGATGTGCTGTTCAAGCCCGCGCTGGTCCAGCCCGTCGCTTAGTTCATTGGGGCAGATTGTGTTGCGGGTCCACGTTCTGTTCGAGTCCTCTTCCGGCGGCGTGCCGCACGGTTGCAGCGTCATTCGCCTGCTGCGCCCGCTGTCCCATCCGGGTGTCGCGGGTCGCATCGAGCTGTCTTTTGGAATTGGCTTGCCTAATCACGATTTCGACGTTCTGATCGTCGAGCGGTTCTGGGATCACCGCTTCGACTGGACGCGTGACGAGCAGATGTTGCGCGACGTTCAGGCCCGTGGCGCTCGCGTCATCTTCGAACTCGACGATGATTTGCTGGCGCTGGGCGCCCCCGACGATGCTTCGTGGCAGGAGCGAAAAATGTGGATGCGCCAAATGGCGCGTCGCGCCGACGGTTTACTGGTATCCACAGAACGGCTCGCCGAGCGCATGTCCAACCTCAACCCGAAGGTCAGCGTGGTAGCCAATGCGCTCGACGATCGCCTGTTCGCCGATGCGCGGCGGCTGCCCAGCCGACGTATGGACGACAAGGTGGTGCTAGGCTACATGGGCACCTACACCCATTTGGAAGACCTGATGTCTGTTCTCCGGCCACTCCGGGCCGTGATGCAGCGACATGACGCGCGACTTGAAATCATCGGCATCGGTGACCAAAGGCTCATTTCCAGGCTATTTGACGGGCTTGACGCAGTCGTGATCGAAGTGCCGCCAAGGTCCGGGCTGTACGAGAACTTCGCCCGCTTCATGCTCGACCAAGTGCATTGGGATTTCGGGATTGCGCCGTTGATCGACAACCGCTTCTCCTCGAGCAAGTCCGACATCAAGTACCTCGACTACGCGGTCAAGGGCATTCCCGGGGTCTTTTCGGACGTTCCGGCTTACCGTGACGCGATCAGCCACCGTCGAAACGGTTTGCTCGCGCGCTCGCCAACGGACTGGGAAGCGGCACTCGAAGAAATGATCACCAACCCGGGATCACGTCGTGCGATGGCACGCGAGGCCCACGCCCATGTCTGGCGGGAGCGGATGCTCGATTCCCGCGCCACCGACTGGGCCGACGCGATCGAAGAACTGGCTGCGGCCTAGGCCCCGCGCCGGGTTTCGGCGACCCGCTCAAGCGCTTGCAGCCTGCCCTCGTCGATTGATCCGTTCAGTTGACCGATTTGCTGCCGGATGATCTCCAAAGGCCAATCCCACCACGCCACCGCCAACAGTCGATTCGCCAATCCCGCATCGAATCGCGGTCGCACCAACCGGGCCGGATTGCCCGCCACGATGCTGTAAGGCTCAACGTCCCGGACCACCACCGCACCGGCGCCCACCACCGCGCCATGGCCGATGGTGACCCCCGATAGAATGGTGCTGCCAAAGCCGAGCCAGACATCGCTGCCAATGACCGTGGGGCCTTTGGTGTGAGGGTGACCGTCCTGATGGGCGCCCGCCTCGTTCAGCATGATCCGCATCGGATAGGTGCTGATCCAGTCCAGACGGTGTTCCCCGCCAGCAAAAATCGTGACGCCCTCCGCGATGGAGCAGAATTTGCCAATGGTGATCCGTTCGTGCGGCTCCCAGATCATGAACTTCGGTCGACCGTAGGTGCAATCGCCCACGACGATCCGCGCGTCCTGGCTCTTCAAGAACTCCATCAGACCTGCTCCATCGTCACGGATTCGAACGGAATGCCGACCAGCCCATAACGCATCTTGGTCGACGCGACCTTGATCAGCATCGCGTCGTGCAACCAGTGGTGCTGGACATGGTCTTCCGGCGTTCCTTCCGCGATCGATACCGTCATCGCGTAGTCGCCGTTGGGCAGCATGGGCAGGCGAAACCGAAAACGTGCCACCAGCCCCCCGCCTGCGGGCACCAGCATGGGGGGGGGGGCATGGGTGAAAGTGTGTTCACCGAACAGCACCTGTCCCAATCGATCCTTGACGAACCACCCCAGAATCGGGCTGGTGCACGACACACTGCAGCGGGCTCGGATGCTCAGGTTGACCACCTCACCGCCTTGGAACGCTGCCATCGGTTGGCCGTCCTCGCCCGTCAGTTCGACAGATTCGATTTCGGCCTCCCCCGTTTGCCAGCCAGGTGACTGCGTGAGGTTATCGGTGAAACGGGCGGTGACGTCGTCGCCGCCGGCCGCTGATGCCGGCTCTTCGGTGGCCCCCACTGGTTGGAAGGTGAGCGCGTCGCCGTAGGTGTCCTGAAAGCTGGCGCGGAGGTAGCTCTGCATGACGGTTGACGCCGTCCCTTCGCCCGCCATTTCTCCCTTACGGAGCCAGATGGCGCGGTCACACAGGCCCACCACCGCATTGGCGTCATGGCTGGCAAAAAGGACTGTTCCCTTTTGCATGAAGCCGCGCAGGAAACGCATGCATTTCTGGGTGAACACCATGTCACCCACTGCCAGCGCCTCGTCGATCACGAGGATGTCCGCATCAACGTGGGCAATCACCGCAAATGCCAGCCGGACCACCATGCCGGAAGAATAGGATTTCACAGGCTGGTCGATGAAGGTCCCGATGTCGGCGAACTGTTCGATCGATGCGAACCGGGCGTCGATGCCGGCCTTGCCCAGTCCCAGGACAGAGGCGTTCAGATAGACATTTTCCCGCCCGGAGAAATCGGGGTTGAAGCCCGACCCCAGTTCCAACAGGGCGGCAACACGGCCGCGCGTCTCCACGGAGCCGGCGCTGGGTGACAAGGTCCCACAAATCAGCTGCAACAGGGTGGACTTCCCCGACCCATTGCGCCCGATGATGCCGACCGTCTCGCCCTTTCGGATTTCAAAATCAAGCTGCTTGAGCGCCCAGAATTCGTTGTAATACTTGCGCTGTTCCCGCCCCATGAACGTGTCGATCCGCGGCATCAGGAACTGCTTCAACCGGTGACCCGGCGCTTCGTAGATCGGGTAGCACTTGCTGAGCCCTTGAACGCGGATCGCGATCTGGTCAGAGGACATCCGCGAATCCCTTCCGGGTTTTCTGGAACCAGGCGAACCCCAACCAAGCCACGCCACAAGCCAACAACAGATAAAGGCCGAGAGCGGACCAGTTGGGCAGCCTGCCCCAGATCAGCACCTCTCTCGCCTGCTCAATGATCAGCGTCAGCGGATTGGCCTGGATCAATGGGCGGAACTGCTCGGGCAAGGCCGAACTCGGGAAGAACACCGGCGCCAGAAACATCAGCATCATCGTCAGGATGCCGACGGTCTGCGCGATGTCCCTCACGAAGACGCCCAAAGACGCCAACATCCACGCCAACCCCAGAATCAAGATCAGCAACGGCAGCAACACCAGCGGCACCAGCACCACGGTCCAGGGCAGCGAGCCATTAAAAATCACACCGGCAATCAGCAGCACGCTCAGGCTGACGAGGCTGTGGAACAGGGCGGCCCCCGCGGTGATGGCCGGCAGTATCTCCAAGGGGAACACCACCTTCTTCACGTAGTTCACATTGCTCAGGATCAGCATTGGGGACCGGTTCAACACCTCGGCAAACAGGCCGTGCACGATCAAGCCGACGAACAGGATGATTGCGAACTGGGAATGGTTCTCTTCCACGCCGGCCTGCCAGCGCGACTTGAAAACGAACGAAAACACGAAGGTGTACACCGCCAGCATCAGAACGGGGTTGAGGAAGGACCACAACAGCCCCATCACCGAGCCCTTGTAGCGCCCGATCACTTCCCGCTTCGTCATCCCGACAATCAGCTCCCGGTGACGCCACAAGCTGCCGACCAGAGCGACGGGCGAAACGCTGGGCGAGGCGTGCGGGTTCACTCGTACACCTCGGCTGTTGCGAATGGTTGGCCGTTGCGATCCTTGTCGGACAGACTGGGTTCCCCTTCATATTGCCACTGAATGCCGATGTCCGGATCGTTCCAACGGATACTGCGCTCATGGACCGGCGCGTAGTAGTCGGTGGTCTTGTACAAAAAGTCTGCGGTGTCCGACAACACGACAAAACCGTGCGCGAAGCCGGCCGGAACCCAGAACTGCCGTTTGTTGTCTTCGCTCAGTTCCACCCCGACCCACTGACCGAACGTTGGAGAACGGCGGCGCACATCAACGGCAACATCGAAAACTGCGCCCCGCGTCACCCGCACAAGTTTTCCCTGAGGCTGACGGATCTGGTAATGCAAGCCTCGGAGGACCCCTTTGGACGAGCGGGAATGGTTGTCCTGGACGAACCGCACATCGGTGCCAGTCAGTTCACGGAAGCGGTTATCGTTGAAACTCTCGAAGAAAAATCCGCGATCGTCCCCGAAAACGCTGGGCTCCAGGATCACGACGCCCGGAATGGCAGTAGGTCGAACATTCATCGCGGAATTTTATTCGCTTGGGTTGGCCTTACCGAGAGCGCCAGTGAATGAGGTGATACTCTGGGTTTGGCCCGAGGCGCGCACACCGCGTCACCCCCCCCCCCCCAACCTATCATGATCCCTAAAGCCACTCCACCAGCCGACGGCGTCGACAGCGACGTGATGGTCGAGGTGGCGCAGCTGGGGAAACGTTACGAACTGTATTCAGCGCCCGCAGATCGCTTGAAGCAAATGGTCTTGCCACGGTTGTCGCGGGCCGTCGGCAAACCCACGCGGAATTATTTTCGAGAGTTCTGGGCGCTTAACGACGTTTCGCTGAGCGTGCGGCGAGGCGACACCGTTGGGATCATTGGTCAGAACGGCTCCGGCAAGTCCACCCTGCTGCAGATCGTCTGCGGCACCCTGTTCCCGACCAACGGGCGCGTGCAGACTCGGGGCAAGGTGGCGGCGTTGCTGGAGCTGGGTGCCGGGTTCAACCCGGAATTCACCGGCGAAGAGAACGTCTACCTCAGTGGCAAGTTGTACGGCCTGTCCGATCGGCAACTGGCGGAGCGGTTCCATGCCATCGTCGAGTTCGCTGAAATCGGTGATTTCGTCCACCAGCCGGTCAAGACCTACTCGAGCGGCATGTACGTCCGCCTGGCCTTCGCCATCGCCGCGCACGTCGACGCGGACATCCTGGTAGTCGATGAGGCCCTCTCGGTGGGCGACGCCCGGTTTACGCAGAAGTGCATGCGCTTCTTGCGGCAGTTCCAGCAGAACGGCACCTTGCTGTTCGTGAGCCACGACGTAGGCGCCGTCGTGGGGTTGTGTACGAGGGCGGTCTGGATGCACAAGGGTCGCATGCGAATGGAGGGGTCCGCTAAACAAGTGGTTGAAGCCTACCTCGCCGAGCAGCATGCCGAAGACAGAAATGCGGGTGGCGCTGTCGTCAAAACCAACGATCGACCGGTTGCTCTCCGCGCGCATCCTGCAGCGGCAACCGACGTTCGACAAAAATCGCTAGAGCAACGCAACCCCCTTGAGGTCTTTGCCTTTGACCCGGCCGCCGATACCGCAGGTTTTGGCGCCGGAGGCGCCCGTATCGTCGACATTCGGCTGCTCGACGACAAAGGAGAAACGGCGGTACTGCTGCACGGCGGAGAACTGGTGATGTTGGAAATCACCGTGCAGCTGAGCACCCATCTCACGGGACTCATTTTCGGCTTTTACGTCAAAGATCGATTGGGCCAGCGGTTGTTCGGTGACAACACCTTCATCAGCCATACCGACTCAGTCCAAGGCAATTCCGAGGACGTTGTCCGGGCTCGGTTCAGCTTTCGGATGCCCATCCTGCCGGTAGGCATCTATACCGTCGATGCGGCTGTGGCGACCGGCACCCAGACCGACCACACGCAGCACCACTGGCTGCACGACGGACTGACTTTCAAGGCCGTCGACAGCACGATGAAGTTCGGCCTCGTCGGCATTCCCATGCTGACGATAGACGTGCTGAAAGAGGCGGCGGGCACGTGATCGGCTTCACCGGCGAACGCTACGTCCCGGCCGAGTCGGGCGAAATTCGGTACGAGCATCTGCACCGCTACGGCTGGGCCACCGCCGCCATCGAAGGCTTGATCGTGCTCGATGTCGCCTGCGGTGAAGGTTATGGATCAGCCATGCTGGCCGCCAAAGCCGCTCATGTCGTCGGCGTCGATGTGTCGCAAGAAGCGGTGTTACACGCTCGCGAGGCCTATGGCGCTGTCGGCAACCTGGATTTTTTGCAAGGCAGCGCCGCAGCCCTGCCGATGGCCTCCGGCAGCGTGGATGCCGTCGTGTCGTTCGAAACGATCGAACATCTCGCCGAACAGGAAGAGATGATGGCCGAGTTGGCCCGGGTGTTGAAGCCCGATGGTTTCCTGATTCTGTCGTCGCCGAATAAGAAGGTGTATTCGGACGACCGAAATTTTCGCAACGAATTCCATGTGCGTGAGCTCTATTTCGACGAGCTCGATGCACTGATCGGCAGACATTTCCTTGGCGCCACAACCTACTTCGGTCAACGTCTGACGACCGTCTCGACCATCGTTCCTCATGCCGGACAGCACACCCGGTATGCGGCGCTGACGCTCGGTAGCACGGGCCAGTTGGAACGGCGCACTGTGGACACCAACTTTGCGATGTATTTTGTGGTGGTGTGCCAAAAAACACCACGGTCGGACGTGGTTGAGCGCTTGTCGGCCTCTGTTTTTTTCGAAGATGGGAACGACCTGTATGCACGGCACGGCGAGATCGCGGCCTGGGCTACGCGACAGGTCGATGAGATTGCGGCACGGGACCGGGAAATCCAGCGGCTGCAACGCGAATACGAAGGTCGTACGCGGTGGGCGCTGTTGCTGGACAAGGAGTGCAACCAGTTGCGCGCCCAGCTTGATGGCCAATCCCTGCTGCCCGACCGGGCGCGCTGGGCATACTGGTGGAATGCGCAGCAGGACAGGCTCGCCACACATGCGCGCAACCCCGGTCGCGCATTGAAGCATTTCGTTCAACGGATGGGCCGGAAAACCTACCGTGCGATTCCTCTCAAGGAACGACACAAGGCACGACTCGCCGACGCGGCGTTCCGACTGCTGGGTCCGCTGATGGAGGGGGTGCCCCACTACGAGAACTGGAAGAAGCAGCACGCGCCGCTGTTGCAGTCGCTGGGTAAAGGCGCAGTGGCGGCGGCCGACATAGACACCGTGCTCGGCTCTCTGGGGTTTGCCATCACGGACGCACCTCATGTGTCCATCATCGTGCCGACCTATGGCAACCTGCCGCACACGCTGACTTGTCTCCGCTCCATCCACGACCATTTGCCAAAGATCCCGATCGAGATCATCGTGGCCGAAGACGCCTCGAGTGACAGCGCCATCGATCGGTTGTCCGATGTGCCCGGCCTACGTTTCGTCCGGCAACCGCAAAACCTCGGCTTCGTGCGCAACTGCAACCACGCCGCCAGCATCGCGCGTGGCGACTACTTGTACTTTCTGAACAACGACACCGAGGTTGCCCCGGGCTGGCTGGACGCCCTGCTTGAATTGTTCGATCGGCGCCCCGATTGCGGCATTGCCGGCTCCAAGCTCGTATACCCAGATGGTCGGTTGCAGGAAGCGGGCGGCATCGTTTGGAGAGACGGTTCCGCCTGGAACTTTGGCCGGCTGGACGACCCTTCGAAGTGCGCTTACAACTACGTACGGTCGGTGGACTACGTGTCTGGCGCATCCCTGCTGATCCGCCGCCAGCTGTTCGAACGCGTCGGCGGCTTCGACGACCGCTACGCCCCTGCTTACTGCGAAGACTCGGATTTGGCTTTTAAGGTGAGGGCGGCTGGGTTCGAGGTTCTGTACCAACCAGAATCCCTGGTTGTGCATTACGAGGGAGTGTCCAACGGGATTGATATCGGCCAAGGCGTCAAGGCGCACCAAGTAACGAATCAGAAAATATTTTTCCAGCGCTGGCGATCGGTTCTGGAACGTGACCACTTTGAAAACGAGCGATCGGTCGCAGCCGCCTGCGGCCGGACACGCCACCACAAGACCGTTTTGATCATCGATCACAAGGTTCCGGAACCGGATCGAGATGCCGGTTCCCGCAGTCTGTTGTGCTTCATCCGTGTTCTGGTGGAAATGGGCTGCCATGTGAAGCTGTGGCCGGACAACCTTTGGTATGACCCTGCATACGTTCGACCACTGCAACAATTAGGGATCGAGGTGTTCTATGGACCCGAATACCGTGATGGCCTGGAAAGCTGGCTGGCGCGCACCGATCTCTCCGTGGATGATGTGCTGCTGAACCGCCCCCACATCAGCGAGCCCTTGATTGGGCCATTGCGCAGATGGCTACCACGCGCCCGGTTGCTCTACTACGGCCACGATCTGCATTTCTCGCGCCGGCTCGATGAAGGCCGCCTGTCTGGTGACTCCGCACTGATCTTGCAGGCGGATAATGAAAGGAAGCGCGAGCTCAAGATCTGGAATGCGGTCGACATGGTGTATTACCCCTCCGATGAGGAAACGGCCGTCGTGCGATCAATGGCCCCCAACGTCGCCGCGCGCACGCTGCCGCCCTACTTCTTCGATCCAGTACCCGTCAAGCCGACCGCTTCAAGCCGACATTTGCTGTTCGTGGCCGGCTTCGGCCATCCTCCGAACATCGATGCAGCTGGTTGGCTGGTCCGCGAGATTCTTCCTCACATTCGAAGTGCCTTGCCAAATCTCCCATTGTTGCTGGTGGGCTCAAATCCGACGGAGGAAGTCCAGAGGCTTGCTGCTGACGGCATCACGGTGACCGGCTACGTGCCTGATGACCAATTGGCCAGCCTGTATGCGGGTGCAATTGTTGCGGTCGTTCCGCTGCGGTTCGGCGCCGGTGTAAAAAACAAGGTTCTGGAAGCCCTCAACCACGGCGTCCCCCTGGTCACCACAAAGATCGGCGCACAAGGCCTGCCAAAGCTCGACGAAGTTGCCAGCATCGCGGATGACCCTGTGCACTTTGCCCACCACGTGCTGGCACTCGTCAACGATGAAGCGTTGCGACAGCAGCGGCAGTTTGCCGGATTCGCATATGTGCAAAGCCGGTTTTCGAAGGCTGCCATCCGAGAGGTGTTCGAACGCGATCTGATGTGATGCTGCGGCATACCTCCGCAGCATCACATCCTGGCGAGAGCCTTCCGAAAACCACGCGATCACAATATGGCTCTTTCCACCGACCCTCCCATCGTCCGTGCCCGTGCCCCGCTGCGCCTCGGGTTGGCCGGCGGCGGAACAGATGTTTCGCCTTACTCGGACGACTTCGGGGGTTTGGTGCTCAATGCCACGATCGACAAGTTCGCTTATGCCACCATCTCTCCCCGCCATGATGGGCAGATCGCGCTGGTGTCGGCAGACAAGTCTCTGAACTACGTGGTGCCCGCCACGGCGACGCTGGAGGTGGTCCCAGGCCTGGAGTTGCTGAGCGGCACGTACAACCGCATCGTGCGCGACTACGTAGGTGGCAGAGGAGTGCCCGTCACCGTAACCACCCATGCGGAGGCACCACCGGGCTCCGGGTTGGGCTCATCTTCAGCCATGGTAGTGGCCTTGGTACTTGCATTTGCGGAGTTCCTTCAAATTCCTCTCGGCGAATATGACGTCGCACAGCTTGCATACGACATTGAACGGGTCGATCTTGCGCTGGCCGGCGGCAAACAAGACCAGTACGCCGCGGCGTTCGGCGGCTTTAACTTCATGGAGTTCTACCAGAGCCGCGTCATCGTCAATCCGCTGCGGATCCGCCGCGAGATCAGGGCAGAACTCGAGTCGTCGCTGGTGTTGTTCTATACCGGCGTGTCGCGCGATTCCGCCACCATCATCGAGCAGCAGACCCACAACGTGCGCACCGGCAAGACCACCTCTCTGGACGCCCTGCACCGGCTCAAACAGGAAGCTGTGCGCATGAAGGAAGCCGTCCTCAGGGGCGACATCCAAGCCTTCGTCGACTCGATGCGCCAGTCGTGGGAATCGAAGAAGCGCATGGCCGACAGCATCAGCAACGCCACGATCGATGCGGTGTTCGACGCCGCCATCTCCGGCGGCGCGCTGGCCGGCAAGGTCTCGGGCGCCGGCGGTGGTGGCTTCATGATGTTCGCGACCGATCCCACCCGTCGGCCGGACGTGATCCGCGCACTGTCCAATTTCCAAGGGCAGGTTTTCACTTGCAACTTCACCGACCAGGGGGGCTATTCGTGGCGAACCTGATGGTGCCAACCATCGCGGCAGAATGTTCTGGGGCATCTCCACTTCCGGCGTGCTGCGCGCGATGGAAGAAGAGCGCAGCAAGGGCCTGTACACCATCGGATTCACCAGCGACCGGGCGTGCCCGATGACAAAACGGTCCAATCTGTGCATCGCCGCGCCCCCGACCGAAACGCCGACGATCCAGAAGGCCCACATGCTAGCCGGGCACATCGTGAGCGGCCTAGCCGAAGCCACGCTCTACCCGCCCCCATGATCCCCGCCATCGTGCTCGCCGGCGGCCTGGGTACGCGGTTGCGCACCGCAGTGCCCAATCTGCCCAAACCGATGGCTCCCGTCGCCGGTCGACCGTTTCTCTGGTGGGTGTTGCGCCGACTCTCGCAGCAGGGCGTCCGCGAGGTCTACCTGTCGGTGGGTTATCTGGCCGATACGATTGCCGAGGCATTCACCTCGCCCTGCTTCGGCATGACACTGCACATCGTGCAGGAAACCGAGCCGCTGGGCACCGGCGGCGCCATCGCCGCCACGCTGCGACAGGCTGATCGGCCCGAAGCCTTCGTGCTGAACGGGGACACGCTTGTGATGGCGGACTTGCCGCAATTGCTTGGCGACTACCGTGCGCGCCGGAGCGATGTGGCGATGGTGGTGGCACACATGGCCGATGTACAGCGCTATGGCGCGGTGAACTTCCACCCGGAGCAACCCCACCGCGTCTCCGCCTTCGAGGAAAAAGGGCGCCGAGGCGCCGGCTTCATCAATGCGGGCGTCTACATTGTGCGCCGCGACAGCCTGCTGGCCCGCGACTGGCCCGCGCGCTTTTCGTTTGAGCAAGATTACCTGAATGCGCGCCTGTGCGAACTGCAGGTTCATGCCAGCCTCACCGACAGCCGGTTGATCGACATCGGCGTGCCGGAAGACTATGCGCTGGCCCAGACCCTGGTGCCGGATATGGCCGGTTGACCCTGGTTCAGAGCGGAAGCGGCTGCTCCTTCAGCAGGCGCAACAGGTATTGGCCGTAACCATTCTTCACCAACCTCTGTGCGCAGCGTTCAAATTGCGCGGTGTCGATGAAGCCACTGCGCCACGCGATCTCTTCCGGGCAAGCGATCTTCAGGCCCTGGCGGTGCTCCAGCGTCGCGATGAACTGGCCAGCCTCGAGCAGGCTGTCGTGGGTGCCGGTGTCCAGCCAGGCATAGCCGCGCTGCATGATCTGCACGCGCAGTGCCTGGCGTTCCAGGTAGATCTGATTGACGGCCGTGATCTCAAGCTCGCCACGGGCGCTGGGTTTGATCGACTTTGCGATCTCGACGACGTCGTTGTCGTAGAAATACAGCCCCGTCACCGCGAAATTGCTCTTGGGCTGCACCGGCTTTTCCTCGATGCTGCTGGCCTTGCCCTGCGCATCGAACGCCACCACGCCGTAGCGCTCGGGGTCGTGCACGTGATAGGCGAACACAGAGGCGCCGCTGGTCTGCGCGTTGGCGGCCGACAGCAGCTGCGCGAAGTCGTGGCCGTGGAAGATGTTGTCACCCAGCACCAGCGCGCTCGGATTTGGCCCGATGAAACGCTCACCGATGATGAAGGCCTGCGCCAGGCCGTCCGGGCTCGGCTGAACCGCGTACTCCAGATTCAGGCCCCACTGGGAGCCGTCACCGAGCAGTTGGCGGAACAGCGGCGTGTCCTGCGGCGTGCTGATGATGAGGATGTCGCGGATGCCCGCCAGCATCAGCGTGCTGAGCGGGTAATAGACCATGGGCTTGTCGTAGACGGGCAGCAACTGCTTGCTGATCGCCAGTGTGGCCGGGTGCAGGCGGGTGCCGGAACCGCCGGCCAGGATGATGCCTTTGCGTTGGGTCATGGAAAGAAATCAGAGAATTTCGTGCAACATGCGCTCCACGCCAAGCTGCCATTCCGGCAGGTTCAGCAGGAAGGTGTCTTTGAGCTTGTGGCAGTCGAGCCGCGAATTCAGCGGTCGGCGAGCCGGTGTCGGGAAGGCGCTGCTGGGCACCGGGTCCACGCCGGTGCACTTCAACGGGCCGCACAGGCGCCGGGCCGTCTCGACGACGAATTGGGCGTAGCCGTGCCAGTTGGTGACACCGCCGGCGGTGAGGTGGTACAGGCCCGCCAAGCGCTCGGCATCGCCTCGGTCACGGAGGGTCCGCAGTGCGTGGACGGTCACGTCGGCCAGCAGGTCGGCACCGGTCGGCGCACCGAACTGGTCGTCGACCACCGTCAGGCGCTCGCGTTCGCCGGCCAGCCGCACCATGGTTTTGGCGAAATTACCGCCGCGCGCCGCATAGACCCAGCTGGTGCGAAAAATCAGATGGCGCGGACACCCTTGCGCCACCGCGATCTCACCTTCCAGCTTGGTCTGGCCATAGACGTTCAGCGGCCTAGTCGGCGCGCTTTCGTCGCGCGGCTGCGAGCCGCTGCCGTCGAACACGTAGTCGGTCGAGTAATGCACCAGCCAAGCCCCCGATGCGGCAGCTTCGGCGGCCAGAACGGCTGGCGCGGCGGCGTTGATGAGTCGCGCGATCTCAGGTTCGGTCTCGGCCTTGTCGACCGCCGTGTGTGCCGCGGCATTGACGATCAGGTCGGGGCGCACGGTCCGCACGGTGGCGGCCAGCGTTTCGGGTTGGGTGAAGTCGCCGCTCAGCGCTTCGCTGTCGAAATCGACGGCGATCACCTCGCCCAGCGGTTGCAGGCTACGCTGCAACTCCCAGCCGAGCTGGCCGTTCTTGCCGAACAACAAGACCTTCATGCGGCACGCCCAGCGTAGTTGACCTGAACCCAGTTCTGGTATGCGCCGGACTGCACGTTGCGCACCCATTCTTCGTGCTCGAGGTACCACGCCACCGTCTTGCGGATACCGGTTTCGAAGGTCTCGGCGGGGCGCCAGCCGAGTTCCTGCTCAAGCTTGCGGGCGTCGATCGCGTAGCGGCGGTCGTGGCCTGGTCGGTCGGCCACGTGCGTGATCTGCGACGCATAGGGCCGGCCGTCGGCACGGGGACGCAGTTCGTCGAGCAATTGGCAGACGGTGTGCACGATCTCGATGTTCGGCTTCTCGTTCCAGCCGCCGACGTTGTAGGTCTCGCCGACGCGGCCCGCTTCGAGCACCCGGCGGATGGCGCTGCAGTGGTCCTTCACGTAGAGCCAGTCGCGCACCTGCATGCCGTCGCCATAGACCGGCAGCGGCTTGCCAGCGAGCGCGTTGACGATCATCAACGGGATCAGCTTCTCGGGGAAGTGGTAGGGCCCGTAGTTGTTCGAGCAGTTGGTCGTCACCACGGGCAGGCCATAGGTGTGGTGGTAGGCGCGCACCAGATGGTCGCTGGCGGCTTTGCTGGCCGAATAGGGGCTGTTGGGCTCGTAGCGGTGGGCTTCGCTGAAGGCCGCGTCGCCCGGCCCGAGCGAACCATAGACTTCATCGGTCGAGACGTGCAGGAAACGAAAGGCCGCCTTCTCGTCGGCCGGCAGGCCGTTCCAATGGGCCCGCACCGACTCCAGCAGCCGGAAGCTGCCGACGATGTTGGTCTGGATGAAGTCCTCCGGACCATGGATGGAGCGGTCCACATGGGACTCGGCCGCGAAGTTCAGCACCGCGCGGGGCTTGTGCTGCTTCAGCAGGCGATCGATCAGCGCTGAATCACCGATGTCGCCCTGCACGAACAGGTGACCCGGATGGTCACTCAGCGAGGCCAGGTTTTCGCGGTTGCCGGCATAGGTCAGCTTGTCGAGGTTAACGATTGCCTCGTCAGACTGGGCCAGCCAATCCAGAACAAAATTGGCGCCGATAAAGCCGGCGCCACCCGTCACCAGAATCATGGGGAAGCTTCTCCTGCCGGCCGCGCCGCGCGGCCGATCCAACCGCGCATTATCCCACCCGGGCCGCCCCCACACCGGGCACGGAGAAAGCGCTAGAAGGTGCTCGTTGGCAGGGCTACGGAGCCCTCAGAAATGGATGCCGCGCAGCATTTCCTGCATCGCCACCGCCTCGGCCGACAGTTGGGGCTTGGCACCCTTCTCTCCCTTGGCTGCCGACGAGTCCGGGAACATCCGGAAGCTGGTGTTCATAGCGATCTGCGCGATGCGCGGCGCCAGCGCGTGCAGGATCTGGCCGGAAATGCCCAGGCGCGTCGCGATGCGCACCGGCTTGAACACACAGGCCTCGGCAATCATGTCGGCCGCCTGCTCGGGGCTCAGCGTGGGCACGTTGTCGTACATCTTGGTGGGCGCGATCATCGGCGTCCGCACCAGCGGCATGTTGATCGTGGTGAAGGTGATGCCCTGGTCGGAGAACTCGCTCGAGGCACAACGCGTCCAGGCGTCCAGTGCCGACTTGCTCGCCACATAGGCGGAGAAGCGCGGCGCGTTGGTCAGCACGCCGATCGAGCTGATGTTGACCACATGGCCCTTGCGCTTGGCCACCATGCCGGGCAGCAGGCCCATGGTCACCCGCAGGCAGCCGAAATAGTTGAGCTGCATGGTGCGCTCGAAATCGTGGAAACGGTCGTAGCTGGATTCGATCGCGCGGCGAATCGAACGGCCGGCGTTGTTGATCAGGTAGTCGACGCCGCCGTGGTTCACTTCCAGCAGTTTGGTGAAGCGATCGCAGTCGGCCATGTCGGCGATGTCGGCGGCGTAGCAGACGAAGCTGTAGCCCTTGGCCTTGGCCTCCTTCTGCGCTTCGTCGAGCTTGTCCTGGTCGCGGCCGCAGATCACGGTGATGGCGCCAGCCTCCGCGAACTTGTGCGCCGCCGCCAGGCCGATGCCGGACGAACCGCCGGTGACCAGCACCACCTTGCCGCCCACGGTGCCACGCAGCGAACGGTCGACGTGCAGGTCGGGGTCGAGGTGGCGCTCCCAGTAGTCCCACAGCCGCCAGGCGTAGTCCTTCAGGTTCGGGCAGGAAACGTTGCTGCCCTTCAGCGCGGCCAGCGTCTCGCGGCAGTCGTAGCGCGTCGGGAAGTTGACGAAGGTCAGCATGTCTTCCGGCAGGCCGAGGTCTTTCATGACCGCATTGCGCACCCGGCGCACCGGCGCGATCGCCATCAGGCTTTTCTTCACGCTCTTGGGCACGAAGCCCAGCAGCGCCGCGTTGATGAACAAATTCATGCGCGGCGCGTGGGCAGCGCGGCTGAAGATGTCGAGCACGTCGCCCACGCGGTAACCCACCGGGTCGACCAGGTGGTAGCACTTCTTCGTGATGTCGGCCTTGTGGCTGATGACGTCGAGTGCCTCAACCACGAAGTCGACCGGCACGATGTTGATGCGGCCACCCTCCAGGCCCACCGCCGGCATCCACGGCGGCAGCAACTGGCGCATGCGCTGGATCAGCTTGAAGAAATAGTAGGGGCCGTCGATCTTGTCCATCTCGCCGGTCTGGCTGTCACCGACGACCATGGCGGGGCGGTAGACCGTCCACTTCACCTTGCACTCCTCGCGAACGATCTTTTCGCTCTCGTGCTTGGTCATGAAATACGGGTGGTCGTAGTTCTCGGCTTCCTCGAACATGTCTTCACGGAACACGCCTTCGTAAAGGCCGGCCGCCGCGATGGAACTGACATGGTGGAAGTGGCCGGCATCGATGGCCTTGGCAAACTCCACCGTGTTGCGGGTGCCGTCGATGTTGACGGCCACCTGGCTTTCCTCGTCCGCGCCGAGGTCGTAAACCGCCGCGAGGTGGTGGAAATGATCGATCTGGCCCTTGAGCTTCTTGATGTCCTCGGCCGACACCCCGAGCTTCTTGGCGGTCAGGTCGCCGTGCACGGGAATGACGCGCGCCGCGCTGGCGCCCCAATACTCACGCAGGGCCGCGACCTTGGACGCGCTTTCCTTGCGGATCAGGAAATACACCACCGAGCCCTTGCGCTCCAGCAGCTTGCGGACAAGCCGTTTGCCGATGAAGCCCGTGGCGCCGGTCACAAAGTACTGCATGTCAATCTCCATTTTTGGGTCAGGCATTCTTGCCGAAAGCAGCGGGGGTCGATTCAGCAGAAACCCGTGCGGGCCCTAGATGCCACGCACTAATGATCTAGTCGATCGCGCCTAAATCTGGCAGCATCGCCCGCTTACAGTGCCGGTACGCGTGGCGCGCCGACCGCCATCCTAGCCAACCCCCATTCCGGAGAAAACCCCATGGTTAAGAAGATGCAGAAGACGTCCGAAGAAAAGCAGCGCGCAGGCGCCCACCTGTCGTCCACCGTGAAGGACTCCGCACAGCAGATCTGGCTGGCCGGCCTCGGCGCTTTCGCCAAGGCACAGGAAGAAGGCGGCAAGGTGTTCGAGGCGCTGGTCAAGGAAGGCACCAGCATCCAGCGCAAAACCCAGTCGGCCGCCGAAGAGCGCATCACCGAAGCCACCAGCCGCATGACCAGCATGGCCTCCGACATCACCTCCAAGGCGTCCGGCCAATGGGACAAGCTGGAAAACATCTTCGAAGGCCGCGTGGCCAAGGCGCTGGCCAAGCTGGGCGTGCCCTCGGCCAAGGACGTGGCTGCTCTGGCGGCGCGCGTCGAGGCGCTGGAAAAGGGCGGCGCCAAGCCAGCCCGTGCCGCCAAGCCGGCGGCCCCCAAGGCTCCCGCAGCCAAGAAGGCGGCGCCGCGCAAGCGCGCTGCCGCCAAGAAAGCCGCTGCGGCCGAATGACGGTGGCGGCGATTGCCGCGCCGCAACAACGAAGGGTGCCCGGGTGGCGCCCTTTTTTTGGCCCCAGAGCCTGGCGCCCGGGTGATTCTCAGGCGGGGTGGAGTCGGTTAAAGTCCGGCAACAACGAGGTAGACACACCCATGGCGAAAAAAGCGCCACGTCGCACGGCCGAACGCATTCTCGAAGTCACGCTCGACCTGTTCAACCGGTTTGGCGAACCCAACGTCTCCACGACGCTGATCTCGGCCGAACTGAACATCAGCCCCGGCAACCTCTACTACCACTACCCCGCGAAAGACGAGCTGATCAACTCGCTGTTCGACCGCTACGAGCGCGGGCTGAACGAGCTGCTCAACGCCAGCGACGGCGTACGCGACGTGGAAGACGCCTGGTTCTTCACCCATTCGCTGTTCGAACTGATCTGGCAGTACCGCTTCCTGTACCGCGACCTGAACGACCTGCTCAGCAAGAACCGCCGGCTGGAAACCCACTTCCAGTGGGTGCTGAAGAACAAGACCCGCGCCACCCGCAGCATGCTCGACGGCATGAGCCGCGCCGGCGCGCTGCGCATCGACTCGCGCGAGATCGACGCCACCGCCACCTGCATGGTCGTGGTGCTCACCTATTGGCTAAGCTACGAATACGTGCGCGACCCGCGCCGCGCGCTGGAGCCCGAGGCCGCGCAGGCCGCGCTGATGCGCGGCGCCCACCATGTGCTGAACCTGCTGATGCCCTTCCTCGAGCCGGGCCAACGGCAGCACCTGATGGATCTGGTCAGCGCCTACCAGACCACCGAAGGCTGAAACTTTCGGGGCACGCGGAGGTCAAGGAAGCGATCATGCCGAAATGGACCGCCTTTTCGCAATTGGGCGAGTTCTCTTTCGACGTGGCCTCGGTGCGCCAGCACTGGCAGCGGCTGCATCAGGGCGACGCCGAGCCCCTGCCCACTGACGACGCGCTGCTGGCGGCCTGGGCGCTGTTCCACAACGGCGAGTTCGAGCGGGCCACCGAAGCCGGTTTGCGCCTCGGCGGTCCCGGCCTGACGGTGGCCAACAAGGCCACCTGCATCTACGCCAACTACCTGGAGAAGAAGGAAAAGGCCAAGCTCGACCTGTTCCTCGAAGCGGCTGAGCGCGCCGAGCAGCAGATCGAGGCCGATCCCGCCTGCGTCAACGCCTGGTACTGGAAGGCCTATGCGCTGGGCCGGTACAGCCAGGGCATCAGCGTGGCCAAGGCGCTGGCGCAAGGGCTGGGCGGGCAGGTCAAGGAATCGCTGGAGCGCGTCATCCGGCTGCAGCCGCACCACGCCGACGCCCACATCGCGCTGGGCACCTTCCACGCCGAAGTGATCGACAAGGTCGGCACGCTGATCGGCAGCATGACCTACGGCGCGAAGAAGGAGGTGGGCCTGCGGCTGTTCCAGGAGGGGCTGCGGCTGCACCCGCGCTCGGCGATCGGGATGATCGAATACGCCAACGGGCAGGTCATGCTCGATGGCGACCGCCGCATGCCCGAAGCCACGCGGCTGTACGAACTGGCCGCCGCCAGCACGCCGGCCGACGCGACCGAGCGGCTCGACGTGCACATGGCCCGCGCCGAACTCAACGACGACTGAGCGCCGCCGCCCGCTACGGCCGCTGGCCCCAGGCCTGCACCAGCCGCACCAGATAGGTCGCGCCGAGCGGGATCAGGTCGTCGTTGAAGTCGTAGCTGGGGTTGTGCAGCGTGCACGGCCCTTCGCCGTGGCCCACATGCCGGTGCGCGCCCTCGCCATTGCCGATGAAGGCATAGCAACCCGGTTTGCCCTGCAGCATGTAGGCGAAGTCCTCAGCGCCCATCGTCGGCTCCTGCTTCAGCACGTTGTCGGCACCCACGATGGCGGCCAGCACCTCGCGTGCGAAACCGGTCTCGGCATCGTGGTTGATGGTGGGCGGATAGTTGCGGCTGAACTCGAACTCGCAGCCGGCGCCGAAAGCGGCGCAGGTCTGTTCGGACATGCGCCGCATGTGGTCTTCGATCAGGTCCAGCAGTTCGGTGGTGAACGTGCGCACCGTGCCCTGCAGCTCGCAGCTTTCGGGCACGACGTTGGTGGCTTCGCCGGCGTGGATCATCGTGACCGAGATGACGCCGGCGTCGATCGGCCGGCGGTTGCGGCTGACGATGGTCTGGAAGCCCTGCACCAGCTGGCAGGCCACCGGCACCGGGTCGATGCCGAGGTGCGGCATCGCCGCATGGCAGCCCTTGCCGCGCACGACGATGCGGAATTCGTTGCTGGACGCCATCACCGGCCCGGCGCTCAGCGCGAACTGGCCGGCGGCCAGCCCCGGCCAGTTGTGCATGGCGAACACGGCGTCGACCGGGAAACGCTCGAACAAGCCGTCATTCATCATCTCGCGGGCACCACCACCGCCTTCTTCCGCCGGCTGGAAGATGAAGACCACGGTGCCGTCGAAGTCGCGCGTGGTGGCGAGGTGCTGGGCTGCGGCCAGCAGCATGGCCACATGGCCGTCGTGGCCGCAGGCGTGCATCTTGCCGGCGTGTTGGCTGCGGTGCTCGAAGCTGTTGCGTTCCTGGATGGGCAACGCGTCCATGTCGGCGCGCAGGCCGATGCGCCGCTTCGAGGTGCCCTGGCTCAGCACCCCGACCACACCGGTCGTGCCCAGCCCGCGGTGCACCTCGATGCCCCAGCCTTCCAGCCTGGCCGCGATCAGGTCTGAGGTGCGCTGCTCCTCGAAGCACAGCTCCGGGTGGGCGTGGATGTCGCGCCGCACGGCGGCCATCGCGGCGGCCTGCGTCACGAGGGAATCGATGACTTTCATGGCGGATGAAGGGGCGTTGACGAACCATGTTACCCCGACCCCGAACGGCCACCATAATGCCGGGCAAACACCCTGCGATGCGCGCCACTTCCCCGCTGTACTCCCCGTTGCGCTGGCTGACACCCGCCCTGCTGCTGGTGCTCGGCGGCTGCGCCAGCCTCGGCGACGACCTGGGGGACAGCCTCGGCTACTACTGGCAGTCGGTCAGCGGCCATGTGAAGCTGATGAACGCCGCCCGCCCGGTGCCCGACTGGCTGGCCGACGCCGGCGCGCCGGCCAAGCTGAAGGCGCGGCTCGAGCTGTCGCAGCGCATCCGCGACTACGCGGTGGCCGAACTGCACCTGCCCGACAACGCCAGCTACCGCCGCTACGCCGACCTGCACCGCGCTGCGGTGGTCTGGAACGTGGTGGCCGCGCCGCCCGACTCACTGGCGCTGAAGACCTGGTGCTTCCCCGTGACCGGCTGCGTGGGCTACCGCGGCTATTTCGACGAGGCCGACGCCAAGGCCGAGGCCGTGAAGCAGCAGGCCGCCGGGCTGGAAACCATGACCTACGGCGTGCCCGCCTACTCCACGCTGGGCTGGCTGAACTGGCTGGGCGGCGACCCGCTGCTCAACACCTTCATCGGCTACCCGGAGGGCGAGCTGGCCCGCCTGATCTTTCACGAGCTGTCGCACCAGGTCGCGTTCGCGCCGGGCGACACCATGTTCAACGAATCCTTCGCCACCGCCGTGGAGCGGCTGGGTGGCGCGCGCTGGCTGGCCGAGCGGGCCAGCCCCGAGGCGCGCGCCGAATACGCCACCTACAACGACCGCCGCAACGCCTTCAAGGCGCTGACGCTGGACACCCGCCGCGCGCTGGAAGCCATCTACCCGGCCGACGGCCAGCCCGCGCCGCCCGATCTCGCGGCGCAGAAGGCGCAGGCCATGGCCACCTTCCGCGCCCGCTACGCGGAACTGAAAGCGGCCTGGGGCGGCTTTGCCGGCTACGACGGCTGGGTGGCCCGCGCCAACAACGCGAGCTTTGGCGCGCAGGCCGCCTACGACGAACTGGTGCCGGGCTTCGAAGCGCTGTTCGAACGCGAGCGGCGCGCCGGCCCCGACCCCTGGCCGCGGTTCTATCATGCGGTGAAAGAGCTGGCCGCCCTGAGCCGGCAAGCACGGCGCGACGCCCTGGAGCGCGCGCTGAAGGAGACCCCCACGATGGAGAAAGCCGGTGCCTGACATCCACATCACGCGCGACCACGCACTTGGGCTGGCGCAAGCGCGCAAGCTCGCCTTCAGCTGGGCCGAACAGGCCGAAGCCAAGTTCGACATGGCCTGCACCTACGAAGAAGGCAAGACCAGCGACCGGGTCAGCTTCACCCGCAGCGGCGTCAGCGGCTCGCTGACGGTCACGAAAGACCGCTTCGAACTCGACGCCAAACTGGGCTTTCTGCTCGGCGCCTTCAAAGACCGCATCGAGGGCGAGATCGTGAAGAACCTCGACGACCTGCTTGGCGGCGCCGCCAAAACCGCCGCAAAGGCCAAGGCGCCTGCGGCAGCCAAGAAAACCGCCGCCGCGCCGCGCGCGAAGAAATGAGCGCCGCCGCAGGCACGCCGGCCGGCCCGTTGGCCGGCCTCAAGGTGCTGGAGATGGGCCAGTTGATCGCCGGGCCCTTCGCGGCCAAGACGCTGGCCGACTTCGGCGCCGACGTGGTCAAGATCGAACCGCCCAAGACCGGCGACCCGCTGCGCCAGTGGCGCATGGTGAAGGACGGCACCTCGGTGTGGTGGCAGGTGCAGTCGCGCAACAAGCGCTCGCTGGCGCTGGACTTGCGGCAGCCCGACGGCCAGGCCATCGCGCGGCAGCTCGCGGCCGAGTCCGACGTGCTGATCGAGAACTTCCGCCCCGGCGCCATGGAGGGCTGGGGCCTGGACCCGCAGGACCTGCTGAAAGCCAACCCGAAACTGATCGTGCTGCGCATCAGCGGTTACGGCCAGACCGGGCCTTACCGCGACCGCCCCGGCTTTGCGCTGGTGGCCGAAGGCATGGGCGGGCTGCGCCACCTGACCGGCGAACCGGGCCGGGCGCCGGTGCGCACCGGCGTGAGCCTGGGCGACACGCTGGCCAGCCTGCACGGCGTGATCGGCGTGCTGCTGGCGCTGCAGGCGCGGCACGCGAGCGGCCGGGGCCAGGTGATCGACGTGGCGCTGTACGAGGCGGTGTTCAACTGCATGGAAAGCCTGCTGCCGGAATACAGCGCGTTCGGCGCGGTGCGGCAGCCGGCGGGCAGCGCGCTGCCGGGCATTGCGCCGAGCAACGCCTACCGCTGCGCCTGCGGCACCTGGGCGCTGATCGCCGGCAACGGCGACAGCATCTTCAAGCGGCTGATGGCGGCGATCGGCCGGCCCGACATGGCGGCCGACCCCGCGCTGGCCGACAACGCGGGCCGGGTGAAGCGGGTGGCGGAGATCGACGAGGCGATCGGCGCCTGGGCGGCGCGGCACCCGATCGCGCAGGTGCTCGACGTGCTGGGCACGGCCGAGGTGCCCTCGGGCAAGGCCTATTCGGCGGCCGACATCGCCGCCGACCCGCACTACGCGGCGCGCGGCATGCTGCAGCAGGTGACGATGGCCGACGGCAGCACCATGGCCGTGCCCGGCTTCGTGCCCAAGCTGTCGGCCACGCCGGGCCAACACCGCCGCAATGCGCCGGCGCTGGGCGCCGACACCGATGCGGTGCTGCGGGAACTGGGAATCAGCGGCGAGCAGATCGCCGCGCTGCGCGAACGCGGGATCGTGGCCTGAAGCGGATCGCTACTATTTTTGTAGCTGAAAGGCGAGTATTGGCGCTGACTACCGGCCGATTTTGCTTGAAAAATCAGCGCGCTTCGCCGCCGGACCGCCCCGGGGCGAGGCAGCCACGGGCGCTCAAGACAGCGATTCGATCAGGTCCACGTACTGCTGCATCGCGTCGTCGCTGCTGGTGCCCTTGAAGCCGTTCCAGGCGTCCCACTTGGCGCGGCCGACCATGTCGCTGAAGCCGGGCTTCTTCTCGGCGTTGTCACCGGCGGTGGCCTGCTTGTACAGCGCGTAGATCTTCAGCAGCGTGGCGTTGTCGGGGCGCTCCGTGAGGTTCTTGGAATTGGCAACGGCGGCTTCGAAGGTGGCTTTCAGGTCGGCCATGGTGAATCTCCTGTGGGTATGGACTAGAAGCGAACGTCTACGCGTCCGGGAAACTGCGCGGTATCTTACGGTCTGCTTACCCCCGAGAATAGGGCGAGCCCCCAATAACCAGATGGAACCGGAGACGACGGGATGGTGACACGCATCAAGGCTGCGCGCGCAGCAAAGGAAGTGGGCGACAAGGTGCGCAAGAACGTGAACCGGGCGGTCAGCGGCACGCTGGGCCTGTCGGGTGAGCGCATGAGCAAGGTCGATACCGCCTGGCTGCGCATGGACACGGCTTCGAACCTCATGATGATCGTCGGCGTCTGGGTGCTCAAGCCCGGCGTCTCGCACGCCGCGGTGTGCGAGCGCGTGCAGGCGCGGCTGCTCAAGTACAACCGCTTCCGCCAGCGGGTGGTGGAAGACGCGGCGGGCGCCACCTGGGTCGACGACAAGCGCTTCGACATCGCCAACCACGTCGTCATCGAGAAGCTGCCGAAGAACGCCCGTGACCAGCAGGCCGCGCTGCAGGACCGCGTGGGCGAGCTGGCGATGCAGCCGCTGGACCCGCGCCGGCCGCTGTGGCAATTTCATCTGGTCGAAGACTACGAGGGCGGCTCGGCGCTGATCGCGCGCATCCACCACTGCATCGCCGACGGCATTGCGCTGATCTCGGTGATGATGACCATGGTGGACGGCGGCACCGAGCCGCCGGCGCGCAGCAGGCGCGTGGCGCCGGCGGGGGCGGAAGACTGGATTGCCGACACGCTGATCAAGCCGCTCACCGGCATGACGGTCAAGGCGCTGGGCAGCACGGGCGACAGCGTGGCCCGCTCGCTGGAGCTGCTGCGCGACCCGCAGAAAGGCATCGGCGCCTCGCTGGAACTGGCCAAGGCGGCCTACCAGATCCTCAGCGACGGCGCCTCGCTCGCGCTCATGCCGGACGACTCGCCCACCCGGTTGAAAGGCAAGCCCGGCACCGCGAAGAAGGTGGCCTGGTGCCAGCCGATTCCGCTGGAAGAGGTGCGGGCAGTGGGCAAGGCGCTGAACTGCTCGATCAACGACGTGCTGCTGAGCTGCGTGGCCGGCGCGATCGGCGCCTACCTGCGCAGCCACGGCGAGGACACCACCGGCAAGGAGATCCGCGCGATGGTGCCGGTGAACCTGCGGCCGCTGTCGGAGGCGTGGCGGCTGGGCAACCGCTTCGGCCTGGTGCCGCTGGTGCTGCCCATTGGCGTGGACAACCCGATCGAGCGGGTCTACGAGGTGCGGCGGCGCATGAACCAGCTCAAGGGCAGCATGCAGCCGCTGCTGGCCTTCGGGCTGCTGGCGGTGGCGGGCCTGCTCATCAAGCCGGCGCAGGACGCGATGCTGAACCTGTTCGCCAAGAAGACCACCGCCGTCATGACCAACGTGCCGGGCCCGAAGGAAAAGCTCAACTTCTGCGGCGCGACGCTGGACCAGACGATGTTCTGGGTGCCGCAGTCGGGCGACGTGGGGCTGGGCGTGTCCATCCTCAGCTACGGCGGCGGCGTGCAGTTCGGCGTGGTGAGCGACAGCACGCTGTGCCCCGACCCGCAGGCCATCATCGACGAGTTCGAGCCCGAATTCGCCAAGATGGCGATCGTCACGCTGATGCTGCCCTGGGGCGGCTGAGCGGCCTTTTTACAAGGAAAACCGGCTGCAAGCCAGCGCCGAATGGCGCTTTTCAGCTATTGATTCAGGAGCAACTCAGAAGCTCAGGCTGGCACCGCCGCTGCCGCGTAGCGGCGCGCCGCGATCTCGAGCAGGCCGTCGAACAGCAGGTTGTCGACCAGCTCCACCGGCACCGACATGTGCGGCGCCATCTTCCAGCCGGCACCGCCGGTCATGATGCACATCGGCTCCGCGCCGCACTCGGTGCGCAGGTGCTGCGTCATGCGCTCCACCGCGCCGGCGATGGCGTAGGTGCCGCCGCTGGTGAGTGCGTCGCTGGTGTTGGTGGGGAAGATGCGCACCTCGCCGGTCGGCACGTGCAGCCCGGCGGTGCCCGACTCCAGCGCGCGCAGCATGATGCCGTGGCCCGGCAGGATGAGGCCGCCCAGGAAACGGCCGTTGTGGTCGATGGCCTCCACCGTCACCGCGGTGCCCACCATCACCACCACCAGCGGCCGCGCCGGGCCCTGCGCCCGCATGCGGTGCCAGGCGCCGATCATGGCCACCCAGCGGTCGGAGCCGAGCCGCGAGGGGTGGTCGTAGCCGTTGCTCAGGCCCGCCTCGGCCGGGCTGGACACCACCCACTGCGGGTGCACGTCCCACAGCTCCATCTGCTCCTGCACGCGGCGCTTGATCGCGTCGCCGGCAACGATGCAGCCCAGCATGCGGCTGGGCGCGGCCAGCGCGCTCCAGGGCCCTTCGGCCAGCCGGTCGATGTTCTCCAGGAATTCAGCGCCCTGCGCCAGCAGCGGCGCGCCGGCGTGCGGCGCCTCGTACAGCGCCCACTTGAGCCGGGTGTTGCCCACGTCGAGGGCGAGAAAGGTCATGGGCGCGTCACACAAATCGGGTTGGAAATGCCCGGCATTATCTGCACCGCCGCAAGCCGGCGTCTAGGGGTTAACCGCCCCGTCAGTTCTGCCGCCACGGCAGGCCGCGGTGCCGCCAGCCGCCCTTCTGGCCACGGTGCCCCGCCTCGTCGGCGTCGCCCTCGAAGCCTTCGAGGATGTTGTAGGCCTCCAGGCCCAGCTCGGTCGCGCGTTTGGCGGCGCTGACGGAACGCACGCCGCTGCGGCACAGCAGCACCACCTTGCCGCCCGCCGGCACCGCCGCCGCCATCTGCGCGTCGAACGCGGCGTTCATGGCCATGCCCGGCCACTGCTTCCACGCCACCGGCGTGGCGCCCGGCACGCCGCCGACCCATTCGCGCTCGGCGTCGGAGCGCACGTCGACCAGCACGGCGTGGCCGCGCTGCACCCAGGCCCAGGCGGTTTCGGGCGTCACGTCGCCGGCATAGCCGGTGGCCGGCCGCACCGCGTCGGGGGAGGTTGGGGAAGAGGGGTTGTGATCGGGCGTGGTCATGGGTGGCATGGTATCGCCCGCGCGATGCCCCCGCGCCGGTCGTGATACCGTTGCACGGCATCCATCCGGTCGGTGCGGCGGGCCTCGCGGCCGGCCCGCCGCCTCACCCCCAGGAGACCCGCATGCCCAGCGCGAAGCCGCCGCCCCGCCCCTCCCTCGCCGACTGGCAGGTTCCCCCGGCCGACCCGGCGGGCAAGAAGGCCGGCAAGCCGTTCGACCTGGCCGGCATCGACCCCGGCGCCAAACCCTTCTCCAGCGGCAGCAAGGCCGACGATAAGGCCGCCGTCGATGCGCTGGCACAGGAAATCGACGCGCTGCAAGACCTGCTCTATGCCGACCGCCGCTTCAAGCTGCTGGTGGTGCTGCAGGGCATGGACACCTCCGGCAAGGACGGCACCGTGCGCGGCGTGTTCGCCCGCGTCTGCCCGCTGGGCGTGCACACCATTGGCTGGAAGGCGCCGAGCGACGAGGAAAAGGCGCACGACTACCTGTGGCGCATCCACAAGGCGCTGCCCGCCGCCGGCGAGATCACCGTCTTCAACCGCAGCCACTACGAAGACGTGCTGGTCCCCGGCGTCAACGGCTGGATCACGCCGGCCCAGGTCAGGCAGCGCTGCGGCCACCTCAACGACTTCGAGCGCATGCTGACCGACACCGGCACCGTGGTGCTGAAGTTCATGCTGCACATCAGCTCGGAGGAGCAGCGCGCACGCCTGCAGGCCCGCATCGACGACCCCACCAAGCACTGGAAATTCGCGCTGTCCGACATCGAGGTGCGCCGCCAGTGGGACGACTACCAGCAGGCCTACGCCGCCATGCTCGGTGCCACCAGCACACCCTGGGCGCCCTGGACCGTGGTGCCCGCCGACTCGAAAACCCACCGCAACCTGATGATCGCCACCGCCGTGCGCGACACCCTCAAGGGCTTGAAGCTGCGCTACCCGCCGGGCGACCCGGGGCTGGCGGGCCTGGTGGTGCGGTAGCGCCAACGACCCGGCGAGGGCATGCCCGACAATCGTGCCCGCACACGATGCCACCCCCGATGACCGCCCCGCCTCCACCTGCCCCGGCCACCGTTGGGCGCGCGCACCTGCACGCCATTGCTGCCCGGGTGAACGCCTACCGGCAGTGGGCCGCAGACCAGGCCCGTCTGGCCCGCGAGATCCAGCAGCTCGAGGCGGTGGCGCAGATGCTGGCCGACGGCAAGGCCGGGCGGCCGCGGGCCGCCGAGGCCACGCGGGACCTGGCGGCGTCACGGCGCGGGCAGCAGGACCCGACGGCCGTGGCGCTGCTCGCGCAATGGCCGGCGCTGCTGGCCGCGCACCCGGATGCCCTGCCTGCAACGGCCGACCACGGCGAGCGGCTGGAATGGCTGGCGCTGCACCATCTGCCGGGCCACTTTCCGTACACCCACAGCACCACGTCCGCGCCGGCTGCCGAGTCGCCGCAACGGGCGAACACGCTGGCGCAGGCTTTCGACGCGGTCGAGGCCGGTCTCGCCCGCGGCGAACCCATCGACGACGTCGCGCCGCAGGTGGTGCTGGTGGTGCCGACCGGCACCGCGGCGGAACAGCAGGCGATGGCCGGCATCGCCCGCCGCGTCTGGGCCATCGCCATGCGCGACCACTACGGCGCGGGGACGCGGGCCCAGCAACTGGTGCTCGACGAGGCATTGCCCGCAGCCCCGCACATCGACCCGCGCGCAGCCGACCGCATCGAGGCGGCGGTGCTGGCCGCCTTCGCCACCCCGAGCTGAGCGCGGGCTGTCGCTTCCCGGTACAGCGTTTACCCGCCCTTGGCGCGGCCCGGGCAGGCCGTAGCATCTTTGCTCCAGTGCCACCGCCGACCGCCGGCCCCACCATGAACGCCAACCACGCCACCTTCCAGAAAGCCCGCCAGTTCCTGCTCGACCACCGCACCGACTACGACGGCGCGGTGAAAGGCTTCGAGTGGCCGCGCTTCGACGACTTCAACTGGGCGCTCGACTATTTCGACGGCTTCGCCAAGAACAACGACGCGACGGCGCTGTGGATCGTCGAGGAAGACGGCCGCGAGGAAAAACGCAGCTTCGCGCAGATGTCGAGCCGCTCCAGCCAGGCCGCGAACTGGCTGCGCGGGCTGGGTGTGCAGCGCGGCGATCGGGTGCTGCTGATGCTGGGCAACGAGCGGCCGCTGTGGGAAATCATGCTGGCCTGCTTCAAGCTGGGCGCGGTGGTCATTCCGGCCACCACGCTGCTGGTGCACGACGACCTGCTCGACCGCTTCGACCGGGGCCGCGTGAAGCACGTGATCGCCGGCGCCGAGCATGCCGGCAAGTTCGCCAGGATTGCCGGCGGCTACACCCGCATCGCGGTGGGCAAGCCGGTCGACGGCTGGACCGCTTACGACGATGCCGCGAAGGCACCCGAAGCCTTCACGCCCGACGGCCCGACCAAGGCCACCGACCCGCTGCTGCTGTACTTCACCTCGGGCACCACGTCCAAGCCCAAGCTGGTGCTGCACAGCCACCAGAGCTACCCGGTGGGCAGCCTGTCCACCATGTACTGGATCGGCCTGCAGCCCGGCGACGTGCACCTCAACATCTCGTCGCCCGGCTGGGCCAAGCACGCGTGGAGCTGCTTCTTCGCGCCGTGGAACGCGCAGGCCTGCATCTTCATCTTCAACTACGCGCGCTTCAAGGCCGAGGCGCTGCTCGGCGTGCTGGAGCGCTGCGGCGTGACCGTGATGTGCGCGCCGCCCACCGTCTGGCGGCTGCTCATACAGGCCGATCTCACCAAGGCCAGGGTGAAGCTGCGCGAGCTGATCGGCGCCGGCGAGCCGCTGAACCCGGAGGTGATCGAGCAGGTGCAGGCGGCCTGGGGCATCACCATCCGCGACGGCTTCGGCCAGACCGAAACCACCTGCCAGATCGGCAACAGCCCCGGCCAGAAGGTCGTCAACGGCAGCATGGGCCGGCCGATGCCCGGTTACGAGGTGGTGCTGCTGAACGCCGACGACCAACCCGCCGACGAAGGCGAGGTCTGCCTCAGCCTGTCGCCGCGGCCGGTCGGCCTGATGATCGGCTACGAGGACGACGCCGAGAAAACCGCCGACGTGACCCGCGCCGGCCACTACCACACGGGCGACGTGGCGCAGCGCGACGCCAGCGGCTACATCACCTACGTGGGCCGCGCCGACGACGTGTTCAAGTCGTCCGACTACCGCATCAGCCCGTTCGAGCTGGAGTCGGTGCTGATCGAGCACGAAGCGGTGGCCGAGGCGGCCATCGTGCCCAGCCCCGACCCGGTGCGGCTGTGCGTGCCCAAGGCTTTCGTGGTGCTGGTCGGCGGCAGGGAACCGAGCGCCGAACTGGCGCGCGACATCCTCGCCTACTGCCGCGACAGGCTGGCGCCGTACAAGCGCATCCGCCGCATCGAGTTCGCCGAACTGCCCAAGACCATCTCCGGCAAGATCCGCCGCGTGGAGCTGCGCAAGGGCGAGGCCGACCGCCGTCAGGCCGGTGAAAAAGGCGAGCTGGAGTTCTTCGAGGAAGACCTCGGCTAACTCTGGGCAGGCCGCCGCATCAGCGGCTGGCCCATGCGCAGCCGGGTGCCGGGGCCGATGCCCTCGCACAGCGCGCTGCCCGGCGGCATGAACACCAGGATGGTGGAGCCGTGCTCGAACCAGCCCAGCTCGTCGCCGCGCCGAGCGGGCGCGTCGCAGCGCTGGTGCGCGGGCCCGCGGTAGCGCAGGTGCAGCAGCACGTCGAGGCAGTGCAGCCGCATGCTGGCCACCAGCACGGCCGCCACCGCGACCAGCGCGAAGGGTTCGGCGGGTGAGCCGCCGGGGCCGGTCAGTTCACCGCACAGCACCGCCCGTTCGTTGCGGCAGAACAGCTTCTCCACCCGCTTCAGCGCGATCGGGTTGACGTTCCAGGTGTCGCCGCTGATGTAGTCGACCGAGCGCACCCGCAGGTCGGCCGGCGCATGGAAGCGGTGGTACATCGCCGAGGTGAGCCGCAGCGTGGCGTAGCAGCCGCCGGCGAATGGCGCGAGCGCGTCGCCGGCCGCCAGTTCGCCCAGCGTGTACGGGAACCCCTTGGCCTGGTAGAGCCGGTCGCCCTCCACCGTGCCGCACGCACCGACGATGGCGTCGCAGGGGCTGACGATGACATCCGGGTCGGCATCGACCACCCGCGCGCCGGGTTTCAGCTCGCGGGTGAAGCAGTCGTGCAGGCTCTCGAAGCGGCTCTTCTTCGCCTCGCTCAGGTCCAGCTCGGTGAACATGCGCCAGACCGCCAGCGACGGCCTGAACACCCAGGGGTGGCGGATCTTGCTGAACCAGCCCATGAAGCGCGTCAGCGCGATGCGCGGGATGCGGTTGGTCAGCAGGAAGTTCAGGTCTTCCTGCAGCAGCAGGCGGTCGCGCCAGCGGCGCAGAGTCTCGAAACGGGCGGGAGAAGAAACGGCGGTTTTCATACGCTTGTCAACGCTCGGCCATACAACCGAAAGAACAAAGTCATTTTGGGAACACCATGGAACTGGTTGGGTGGAGCGCGGTGGCGCTCGCAACGGCGGCGCTGGCGCCGCGCATCGCGCGGCGGCTGGCACTGTCGCGCGCCAAGCAACCGGGCCTGGCCGGGCACACACGCATGGCCAAGCGCCTGACCGGCTGGATTCCAGGCTACAGCTACGACGACGCGCAATGGTTTGACGCCGACGGCGCCGACGCAGCCGTGGCCGGCCGCCGACGCGCCGCTCTGGCACGGCTGTCGGGCACCTACCGCCAGCGCTTCGCCCGCTCCATTGCGCTGACGGCCGAAGCCCGCGCGGGCCTGTCGGACCTGCAGCTCACCGCCGCCTACCGCGTGCCGTTTCCGTTCAGCGCGCTGCTGCGCCAGCATGTGCCCAGCGGCGGCTTCGTCGCCTCGGCCGGCGGTGTCACGGTGACCGACCTCGACGGCAACGTGTTCGACGACCTGACCGGCTCCTACGGCGTCAACCTGTTCGGCCACGACTTCTACAAGAGCTGCATCGCCGAAGGCGCTCGCCGCGTCGAGGCGCTGGGGCCGGTGCTGGGCAGCTACCACCCCTGCGTGGCCGACAACGTGCGGCGGCTGCAGGCACTGTCGGGGCTGGACGAGGTGTCGTTCCACATGTCGGGCACCGAGGCGGTGATGCAGGCCGTGCGGCTGGCGCGGTACCACACCGGCCGCAGCCACCTGGTGCGCTTCGCCGGCGCGTACCACGGCTGGTGGGGCGACGTGCAGCCCGGCCCCGGCAACCCGCTGGCGCCGCACGAAACCTACACGCTGCGCGACCTGCATGCACAGACGCTGCGCGTGCTCGACACCCGCAAGGACATCGCCTGCGTGCTGGTCAACCCCTTGCAGGCGCTGCACCCCAACCGCGCCGCGCCGGGCGACTCCACGCTGGTCGACGGCAGCCGCAAGGCGGGCTTCGACCGCGCGGCCTACACCGCCTGGCTGAAGCAGCTGCGCGAGGTCTGCACGCGCCGCGGCATCGTGCTCATCTTCGACGAGGTTTTTCTCGGCTTCCGGCTCGCGCCCGGCGGCGCACAGGCCTACTTCGGCGTGCAGGCGGACATCGTCACCTACGGCAAGACGTTGGGGGGCGGCCTGCCGGTGGGCGTGGTCTGCGGCAAGCGCGGGCTGATGAAACGCTTCCGCGAGGACCGCCCGGCCGACCTGAACTTCGCGCGCGGCACCTTCAACGCCCACCCCCATGTGATGGGCGCGATGCAGGTCTTCCTGGAACGCCTCGCATCGCCCGCCTGCCAGGCGCTGTACGACGGCCTCGACGCCACCTGGGACCGCCGCGCCGCCGCGCTGAACCAGCGGCTCGAATCGGCCGGCCTGCCGGTGCGCGTGACGAATCTCTCCACCGTGTGGACGGTGCTGTTCACCACGGTCTCGCGCTACCACTGGATGCTGCCGTACTACCTGCGGCTGGAAGGCCTGGCACTGAGCTGGGTCGGCAGCGGCCGGCTGATCTTCACGCTGGCCCACACCGAGGCCGACTTCACCCGCATTGCCGAACGTTTCGAGCGCGGCTGCGAGGCGATGCGGGCCGACGGCTGGTGGGACGCACCGGCCGGCCTGACCGCCGCCCGCATCCACCGCCGGCTGCTGCGCGAGATGCTGGCCGAGCGCCTGCGCGGCCTCTGGCCGTCGTCGCGCCACGGCGGCCGGCTCAGCGGCGGTGCCGCGCCGACGCCGGGTCGAGCAGATGCCCCTGCAGCAGCAGCAGCGGCGCGCGGTGGTACAGCTTGATGTCGTGAAAGGGGTCGGTCACGATCTTGGTGGCCCACACCACGCCGGTCATCGCGTCGTACAGGAAGAACAGGTGGACCATGCGGAACACCAGACCGCCCAGGCCCAGCAGCAGCCAGCCCTGGCCGATCTGGCGCACGAACATCAGCGCGGAGTCGGCCGGCTCGATGAGGCCGAACAGGCTGGGCTCCAGCAGCAGCACGGCCGGTGACACGGCCCACAGCGCCATCAGCACCACCTTGCGGCGCAGGTTGTAGCCGACCTTGATCTCTTCCTTGTGCTCGTGGGTGGCCTGGTTCACCTCGTCGTAGCCCTTGGGCTCGAAGAAGAAATGGCCGGCCTGGCGGCTGGTCATGCCGACCAGCCAGGCCAGCAGGCCGGCGGCGGCCGGGTCCACCAGCAGCAGCAGGTAGGCCATCACGAAGCTGCAGGCGCTGAGCAGATGCAGGCTCTGGTTGATCGTGCTGTGGTGGTAATAGCGGTGGTCGTCCCAGCGTTGCGTGTGCAGCGCCTGCGTGAACGCGTTCATGCGGTCTCCTGAGGAAAGGGGGTCGCGGATGGGCCCATCCGCTCGCCGCGATGCTGCCGTTGTCATGTGTCAGCACGGTGACGCCGGCGCTGACGCGGCTCCGCCACCGAACCGACACACGGCCGCCACAAGGCAGCGGCAGCATCGGCTCAAATTCCATCCGGAGCGCACGATGCTCGAAGTCGAAATCCGGCACCCGGTGCAGCCCTCTCTGCGGCTGGCCGTCGTCACCGAAACCTACACGCCCGACGTCAACGGCGTGGCCATGACCATCGCCCGCGTGGTCGAAGGGCTGCGCGCGCGCAACCACAGCATCCAATTGATCCGGCCGCGCCGCGACCGCGCCACGCCGCAGGCCTCTCCCGACGACGCCGACCCCGGCTTCCACGAGGTGCTGCTGCGCGGCCTGCCCATTCCGCGCTACCCGCACCTGACGATGGGCCTGCCGTCGAAGAAGGCGCTGGTGGAGCTGTGGTCGCGCCAGCGGCCCGACCTGGTGCACATCGTCACCGAAGGGCCGCTGGGCTGGTCGGCGCTGCAGGCGGCGCGGCGGCTCAAGCTGCCGGTCACGTCGGACTTCCGCACCAACTTCCACACCTACATGCGGCACTACGGCGTGGGCTGGCTGCGCCGGCCGATCTTTTCGTACCTGCGCAAGCTGCACAACCAGACGCTGTGCACCTTCGTGCCGACCGAGGCGCTGAAGCAGAGCCTGCTGGCCTGCGGTTTCCTGAACCTCAAGGTGGTGGCGCGCGGCGTGGACACCCGGCTGTTCGACCCTGCCCGCCGCTCCGAAGCCTTGCGGGCCGAATGGGGCGCCGGCCCCGACACGCTGGTGGTGCTGCATGTGGGCCGCCTCGCGGCGGAAAAAAACCTCGCCACCGTGGTGCGCGCCTTCGAGGCGATCCGCCGGCAGCGGCCCGACAGCCTGCTGGTGTTCGTGGGCGACGGCCCGGCGCGGCGCGAGACCGAGGCCCGCTGCCCCGACGCGCGTTTCGCCGGCATGGTGACCGGCGAGCCGCTGGCCACGCACTACGCGTCGGCCGATTTCTTTCTGTTCCCCAGCACCACCGAGACCTTCGGCAACGTGACCACCGAGGCCATGGCCAGCGGCCTGCCGGTGCTGGCCTACGACTACGCGGCCGCCGCCGAATACCTGCGCGACGGCCAGAACGGCCTGCTGGTGCCTTTCGGCCAGGACGACGCCTTCGTGGCCCGAGCAGCGGCCGCCGTCAGCGGCGCGGACGAACTGCGCGAGATGGGCCGTGCCGCCCGCTACACGGCGCAGGGCCTGCAGTGGGAGCAGATCGTCGCGCAGATCGAGCAGGCCATGCTGTCGGCCATGCGCGGCCAGGGCGCCGCGCCGTCACCGACGCTGGTGCCCGGCCGCATCGGCGGCTGGTGAGGCCGCGCGGCGCCCGCCGCGCCGTGCCCGCCACATCACGCCCGCCACGAACCCGGCAATGGCCAGCCCGGCCAGCCACATCACGCTGACGATGGACAGTTCCAGCGCGAGCAGCCCCGCATAGGCGGCCAGCGTCAGCAGCACGCTCAGGTTCTCGTTGAAGTTCTGCACCGCGATGGAGCGGCCGGCGGTGAGCAGCACATGGCCGCGGTGCTGCAGCAGCGCGTTCATGGGCACCACCAGCAGGCCGCCGACCGCGCCGATCAGCACCAGCAGCGGCACCGCCGCGAGCATCTCCGTCGTCATGGCGATCGCCGGCAGCAGCAGGCCCAGCGCAATCCCGGCCGGCAGCACGCGCAGCGCCTGGCCCAGCGCCACCTGGCGGCCGGCCACCGCCGCGCCGGAAATCACGCCCACCGCCACCACCGCCTGCAGGTACGACGCCTGCGACAACCCGAGGCCGAGCGCCACGTCGGCCCAGCGCAGCACGGCGAACTGCATCATCGCGCCCACGCCCCAGAACAGCGTGGTCACCGCCAGCGACAGCCCGCCCAGCCGGTCGCGCCACAACAGGCGGTTGGCGGCCATGAAGTCGGCGATGAGCACCGCCGGCGAGAGGCCGCCGCGCGGGTAGCGCACGCCGCTGTCCGGCACACCGATGTTGAGCGCGGCGGCCAGCGCGTACACCGCCAGCAGCGTGGCGATGCCGGCGTCGGTGCCGGCCCAGTCGGGGGGCATCGCGGCCTGGAAAAGATCGCTCAGCAGAAAGCCGCCCAACAGCGTGCCGAGCAGCGCCGCGCAGACCACCGACACCTCGATCCAGCCGTTGGCTTTCACCAGCCCCTCGGGGCCGACGAGTTCCGTCACCAGCCCGTACTTGGCCGGCGCATAGACCGACGCGCCGATGCCGATGACGCCGAAGGCCAGCAGCGGGTTGGCGCCGAACAGCAGCAACAGCGTGCCGGCCATCTTCAGCCCGTTCATCCAGGCCATCACACGCGCCTTGGGCCAGGCGTCGGCGATGGGGCCGACGAAGGGCGCCAGCACCACGTAGGCCACGGTGAACGACAGCTTGAGCAGCGGCGCCCACCAGACCGGCAGACCCTGCTGGTGCAGCAGCGCGATGGAGACGATGAGCAGCGCGTTGTCGGCCAGCGCCGAGCAGAACTGCGCCGCCATCAGGGTGCCGAAGCCGGGCGGCAAGGGAACAGCGGGCGATCGGCACATCGGCCGCCATCATCCCGCTGTCATGTTGCCGCCGCGTGAAAACGCCGCGCTTTTCAGGGGGCGGGGCGCTCCCAGCGCAGCCCGGGCGGGCCCGGCTCCCATACGGCCTGCAACACGCGGGCGCGCAGTTGGCGCCCCTCGCCCTCGCCGGTCGGCCAGACCAGTCGGGCCTCGACCGCGACCTGCAGTTGCATGCCGCTGTCGAAATCGACGAACAGCAGGCCGGCGCGCGGGTTGAGCGCCAGGTTGCCCCAGGTGTTGAAGAAGCGGTTGCCGTCGTAGTCGGGCAGCGTCAGCCACTGGCAGCCGTCGTCGCCGGTGGAGGCGGCCACGAATCCGGCCGGCCCGCCGCGGTGCGACACGTCCACGCCGTGCTCGGGCGGCAGTTGAAAGCCGCCGGCCGCCGCAGCCGGGTGGGCGGTGGCGATGAACAGCGTGTCGGCCCGCGCGACCAGCGCCAGCGCGGCGGCGTCAAGCGTGGCGCTGGCAGCGCGACCCAAGGGCGCGGCCATCGGGGGCGCCGCAGCACCGGCGTCGAACACCGCCCGCCGCGGCACGATGTGGCGCGGGCAGTTGCCAAAGCTCTGGCCGACGCGCACGTCGATGCTGCCTGCGCCGTACCGCGCCACCGTGCCGTTCACGCGGTTGCGCCGCCGCGTGTGCGGCTCCAGCCCGAGCAGGCCCACCGCCGTGCCGGGCGGCAGGCCGTCGCTGTCGCCGTCGCCGGTGGCGATGCGCAGCAGCGACGGGTCTGGCGAGGCCGCGAAGCCGGGCGCGCCGCCCATCAGCCGGGCCACCGGCTGGCCCACCGCATCGACCTGCGCCAGCACCACGAAGGGCAGTTGCGCGAAGAACGCGCGCTGCGGCTCGGCCAGCAGCGGCCGCACCATGCGCCCGCCCATCATGGCGGCCGACGCCTGCGCGCCAGCCGCCGCTTGCAGCGCGCGCTCGCCCTCGTGGAAACAGCCGGCGTCCGGCAGGCCGACGAGGGCGTCGGCCATCATGCGGCCAGGCCCACCGCGCTGCGCGGCATGGCAACGAAGCCGGGCAGTGCCTCGACCCGCGCCAGCCAGGCGCGCACGTTGGGGTAGTCGGCCAGCGAGACGTTGCCCTCCGGCGCGGTGAGGGTGTAGCTGTACAGCGCCACGTCGGCAATGGTGGGCTGCGCGCCGTCGATCAGCCAGTCGTGCCGGCCCAGCGTTTGTTCCATCACCTTGAGCAGGCCATGCGCGCGGCCGATCACTTCCTGCGGGTTCAGCGTGGCGCCGAACAGCGTGATCAGCCGGGCGGCGGCGGGGCCGAAGGCGAGCTGGCCGGCCGCGACCGACAGCCAGCGCTGCACTTCTGCGGCGCCGCGCGCGTCGGCCGGCAGCCAGTGCGGCTCGCCGTACTGCCTAGCAAGGTAGACCAGGATGGCGGCGGAATCGGGCAGCACGAGGTCGCCGTCTTCGATCACCGGCACCTGGCCAAAGGGGTTCATGGCCAGAAACGGCGGCGACTTGTGCTGGCCGCCCATGAAATCGACGTCCACGAAGTCGTGCGGCAGGCCGAGCAGCGAGAGAAACAGCTCGGCGCGGTGGCTGTGGCCCGACAGCTTGAGGCCGTGCAGGCGGATGGGCTGGGCGGGGCGGCGGGTGGATGAGGTCACGGAGGTCTCCTGCGGTTGGATGGGTGATGGGCCCGATTCTGTTTGCTCCGTTCATTTCAATAAATGCCTGCATCTGCACTTCACTCTTTCATTAATCGGTCTAATATGGCCGCATGGACCGACTCAAGGCGATGGCCAGCTTCGTGGAGATCGCCGAGCGCGGCAGCCTGACCGCCGCCGCCCACGCGCAGGGCGCCTCGCTGCCGGCCACGGTGCGCAGCCTGGCCGCGCTGGAGGCCCACCTCGGCGTGCGGCTCATGAACCGCACCACCCGCCGCCTCGCGCTGACCGAAGAGGGCAAGCGCTACCTGGCGCACTGCCACCATGTGCTGGCCGCCGTGGCCGACGCCGAGGCCGCGCTGCGCAGCGAGGCCGACGAACCCGCCGGCCCGCTGACCATCACCGCGCCGGTGCTGTTCGGCCAGATGCACGTGGCGCCGGCCGTCACCCGCTTCGTGCAGCGCCACCCGCGCATGCGCTGCAACCTGAAGCTGTACGACCGGGTGGTGAACCTGCTGGAAGAAGGCATCGACGTGGGCATCCGCATCGGCCCGCTCGACGACTCGTCCCTGGTGGCGCTGCCGCTGGGCGAGCTGCGCCGGGTGGCGGTGGCCAGCCCCGGCTTTCTGGCGCGGCACGGCACGCCCGCCCACCCGCGCGACCTGGCCGGCGTGGACTGCATCCGCTTCGACCTCGGCGGCCCGCCGGGCTGGCAGTTCCGCGACGGCGGCCGGCCGCTCACGGTGGAGGTGGGCGGGCCGTTGTCGTTCAACCAGGCGGCGCCGGCGGTCGATGCCTGCGTGGCCGGCCTCGGCGTGGGCCGCTTCCTGGCGTACCAGGTGGCGCCGGCACTGACGCAGGGCCGGCTGCAGGTGCTGCTGGAAACCTTCGAGCCGCCGCCACGGCCGGTGCACGTGGTCTACCCGCACGCGCGGCTGGTGCCGGCCCGCACCCGGCGCTTCATCGACTGGATTCGCGCGGAATTGGGCGAATTACCAGCCTTGTCGGGCCTGGGTCAGCGCCAAATATAGCGATTCAGCTCTTATTTCAGGAGCATTTCCTTACAACCCGTTGCACAGCGCCGCCCGGATTTACCCGGGCTTCGTGTACTTTCGCACCGCTCGCGCGTTCTGGGGGCATGATGTTTTCAATTCCCGCGCACCTGCCGCATCGAGCCTTGCCATGACCACCCTGTTCACCCCGCGCCCCCGTTCTTCCGCCGTCTCGCCGTTCGCCCGCTGGCTGCTGGCGGCCTGCGCCGCCGTTGCCGCGGTGGCGGCCATCGCCCAGCAGCCGCCCCCGATCGACGAGGCCGGCGGCATCGACCCGCCGGGCCGCGTGGCCCGTGTTGACCTGGTGGAAGGCAGCATGAGCTACTCCACCGGCCGCGAAGACGACTGGAGCAGCGCCGCGCTGAACCGGCCGCTCACCGCCGGCGACCGCCTCTGGACGGCCGAGCGCTCGCGCGCCGAAATCCACGTCGGCTCCACCGCCGCGCGGCTCGGCAGCGAAACCTCGCTCAACCTCATCACGGTGGACGACGACAGCACCCAGCTCCAGCTCACCCAGGGCACGGTCAGCCTGCGGGTGCGCTCGCTGGCCGACGGCCAGCGCCTGCAGATCGACACGCCCAACCTCGCCTTCGTCGCGGCCCAGCCGGGCGAATACCGCATCGACGTCGATCCCGCGCGCAACGCCACGCGGGTGGCGGTGCTGTCGGGCAGCGGCGCGGCCTATGGCCAGGGCGGCGTGTACTACACGCTGAACAACGGCCTGCAGGTCACCTTCGGCAACACCAACCTCACCCAGCTCGCGGTGCAGAACGTGCCGCCGCGCGACGCCTTCGACGCCTGGGTCGCCGCCCGCGACCAGGCCGAAGAGCAGTCCATCACCGCCCGCTACGTCTCGCGCGAGGTCATCGGCTACCAGCAGCTCGACCAGTACGGCGACTGGGCCAGCGACGCCAGCTACGGCAACGTCTGGTACCCGCGCGCCGTGGCCGCCGACTGGGCGCCCTACCGCGCCGGCCACTGGGAGTTCATCGACCCCTGGGGCTGGACCTGGATCGACGACGCGCCGTGGGGCTTCGCGCCCTTCCACTACGGCCGCTGGGCCTACGTGGGCAACCGCTGGGGCTGGGTGCCCGGCCCGGTGGCCCGCCGCGCGGTCTACGCACCGGCGCTGGTCGGCTTCATCGGCGGTGGCGGCGCCAGCCTCAGCTTTTCCATCGGCGGCCAACCCAGCGTGGGCTGGTTCCCGCTCGGCCCCGGTGAAGCCTGGCAGCCCTACTACCGCGCCAGCCCGCGTTACGTGAGCCGCGTCAATTACTTCGCCGTCAACAACTACCCGCGCCCCGACCGGGGCTACGACGGCTACCGCTTCCAGCATTCACCGCATGCGGTGACCGCCGTGCGCGCCGAGCAGTTCCAGCAGGGCCGGCCCATCCGCAACGACTGGCACCGTTTCCGCGACGACGACCTGCGCCGCAACCAGGTGGTGGTAGCGCCCAACGTCGCGCCGCAACGCGACGTTGGCGGCAACCGCGGCTGGTTCGGCGGGCGCGACAACAACCGCCCGCCCGGCCAGACCCCGCCGGCCACCGTGACGCAGCGCGACGCGCTGGTGCAGCGCGCCGCCGCCGAACGCCCGCCGTTCCGGGGCGGCAACTTCGGTGCCGGCGCCCAGTTCAACGGCGGCAATGGCCCGCGCGGCCCGGCCGCTGTGCAGGCTGGCGCGCAGGCCGGCGGCGTGATCAGCGTGCCGGCGCAGGAACCCGGCCGCGCCGCGCAGCCAGGCCAGCCGCCGCAGGGCCAGCAGCCCGGCCGGCGATTCATCGGCAACGGCCAGCAGGACGCGCAGCAGCAGCAGCAACAACAGCAACAGCAACAGCAGCAGATGCAGGAGCAACGCCGCCGCGAGTTCGACCAGCAGCGCCAGCAGCGTGAACAGGCGCAGCAGGTGCAGCAACAGCAAGCCCAACAGCAACAACAGCAGCAGGAACAGCGCCGCCGCGAAGCCGACCAGCGCATGCAGCAGCAACGCGACCAGCAGGCCCAACAGCACCAGCAGCAGATGCAGCAGGCGCAACAGCAACGCCAACAGGAGCACGAGCAGCGCATGCAACAGGCGCGGGAGCAGCAGGCCCAGCACCAGCAGCAAATGCAGCAGCAACAGATGCAGCGCCAGCAGCAGCAACAACAGGCGCAACAGCAGGCCCAGCAGCAACAGCAACAGGCTGAGCAGGCGCGGCAGATCCGCCAGGGCTATTCGGGGCAGAACGATCGCAACGGCCCCAAGGGCCCGCGCGGCGGCAACGACGACGACCGGCGCCGCAACCCGCCACCCCAATGAAAAAAGCGGCCCCTAGGGGCCGCTTTTTTTGCCGCCTGAAGCTACAAAATCAATAGCTGAAAGTCGAGCTGCGGCGCTGACTGTCGCCCGATTTCCTTGCCAAAATACCGGCCGCGACCGGAATGGCGATGGGGCGGGCCGGCGTGCGGCCGCGCGCGCCGGTGGCCAGTTGCGGCAGCATGCCGATGGCGGGCCGGCCTTCGCCGTCGGTGGACAGCGCATGGCGCACATGGCGCGGCACGACGAGCTTGCCGTCGGCGTTGGGCACCGCCTGGATGGCCACCTTGGGCGCCGAGGCCCAGCAGCTGCCGAAGATGGTGGCGAAGGCCACGTCGGCGGCGTCGCGGCCGGTGGCGAAGCGCACGAAACCCATGGGAATGGCGGTGCCGGAAGGGTCGAACAGGTACCAGCGGTCGCCCACGAAGGCCTCCACGTAGGCGTGGAAGTCGGTCGGGCCGAGCGCTTCGTCGGCGCCGTAATCGATGCCGGTGGTGAAGCGCGCCGGGATGTTGACGGCGCGGCACAGCGCGATCATGAGGTGCGCGAAGTCGCGGCAGACGCCGGCGCGTTCCACCAGCGTGTCGATCGCGGCGGTGTGCGCGTCCGAGCTGCCGGACTGGAAGCGGACGTGGTTCTGCACCCAGTCGCGGATGGCCTGCACGCGGCCGTAGCCGGGCGGCAGTGACCCGAAGGTTTCGCAGGCGAAGCGGTGCAGCCGGTCGGACTGGCAGTAGCGGCTGGGGTACAGGTAGGGCAGCACTTCGCCGGGCAGCTCGGCCACGCAGGCCTCGCGCAGCGATTCGGGCCGCGCGACGTGGTGGTCGAGTTCGACGGTGGCGCCGTAGTTCACCTTCAGCGGGCCGGCGTCGGCGCTCAGGCGCATCACGCGGGCCAGCGTGGCGGGGTCGGTGTGCACGTCGGGGCGCAGAGGCTGCGAGATGCGCAGCCTCTCGTCGACGACGCGCTGCTGCGCGGTGCGGGCGGCATGGATGTTGAAGACGAAATCGCAGCCACCGGCGCCGATGTCGTATTCGAGTTGCAGGGATAGCTCGAGTCGGACCAAGGGAAAAGCTCTTTCTGTGTTGTCTGTCGTTGTGAGGGGCGGGACCGAAGTCCACCCCTGTAGGCTACGCCGGGGCTCAGGCGCGGGCTGTAGGCGGGCAAGCCGTTACAAAGACAACCAAGCGCCACTCCGCCGGGCATGCACCTTGCTGGTGCCGGTGGCCCTCACAAAACGCCGGCAAACACGTGAAAAGACACCAACCGGCCAGGCCGATGGTTTTGGCGCGAAGATCGGGCCATGGCCACGCGACCCCCCACACGCAAGACCCGCACGCAATCGAAACCATCCGTGACACCCGCCGGCGCGGTGCCGCTGTCGCAGAAGGTGCCCTCGTCACCGCAGCCGCCGCCGCAGCCCAAGCAGACGGTGCTGGTGCTGCAGGGCGGCGGCGCGCTGGGTGCCTACCAGGTGGGCGTGTACGAGGCGCTGCACGAGGCGGGCCTGGAGCCCGACTGGGTGATCGGCACCTCGATCGGCGCGATCAACGCGGCGCTCATCGTGGGCAACAGGCCCGAGGCGCGCATGGCGAAGCTCGACGCCTTCTGGGACATGGTGGAGCAGCGCTCGCCGGCGCTGGTGCCGCTGGCCTGGCCGGGCCTGGAGAACTGGCTGGCCGGCGTGAACGCGGTGGCCGGCGGCATTCCCGGCTTCTTCGCGCCCAACCCCGCCGCGCTGCAAGGCCCCCTTGCCACGGTGGGCGTGGAGCAGGCCTCGTACTACACCACCACGCCGCTGCACGAGACGCTGCTGGAGCTGGTCGATTTCGACTGGCTGCACCACTGCCAGACCCGGCTCACGGTGGGCGCGGTGAACGCCTGCAGCGGCACCATCCGCTACTTCGACAGCACCGCGCAGACGCTGGAGGTGGCGCACATCATGGCCTCGGGCGCGCTGCCGCCGGCCTTTCCGGCGGTGCGCATAGGCGGCGAGCCCTACTGGGACGGCGGGCTGTACTCCAACACCCCGATCGAGGCGGTGTTCGACGACCCCTCGCGCAAGAGTTCGCTGATCTTCTCGGTGAACGTGTGGCAGCAGCAGGGGCCCGAGCCCGGCACCATCGCGCAGGTGCTGGCGCGGCAGAAAGACATCCAGTACGCCAGCCGCGACGAGAGCCACATCGCGCGGCAGCAGCAGCTGCACCGGCTGCGCCGCGTGATCCGCGAACTGCACAAGGCGCTGCCCGACCACCAGCTCAGCGACCCGCTGGTGCAGCAACTCGTCGACCAGGGCTGCAGCACCACGATGCAGGTGGTGCGCCTGCTCGCGCCCCGCCTGGACGGCGAGGACATGAGCAAGGACATCGACTTTTCGGTGAGCGGCATCCGCGCGCGGCGCCAGGCGGGCTACGCCGACACGCGGAAGATGCTGGCCGCCGCGCCGTGGACGGCGCCGGTCGACCCGATGGAGGCGGTCGTCGTCTACCAGGACGCCGGCCGCGGCTGACGGCGCTTACTGGCGCTGCGGGTTGATCGCCAGCAGTTCCACTTCGAACTGCAGCGTGGCGCCCGGCGGAATGACGCCGCCGGCGCCGCGCGAGCCGTAGGCGATGTCGGGCGGGCAGGTGAGCTTGGCCTTGCCGCCAACCTTCATCTTCTGCACGCCTTCCGTCCAACACGGAATGACGCCCATCAGCGGAAAGTCGATCGGGGCGTTGCGCGAATAGGAGCTGTCGAACTCCTTGCCGTCGGGGAAGGTGCCGCGGTAGTGCACGCGCACCTTGTCGGTGGCCTTGGGGCTTTCGCCGGTGCCGTCTTTCAGGGAACGGAAAACCAGGCCGCTGGGGCTGACGCTGGCGCCCGGCTCCTTGGCGGCGGCAGCGGCCGCGGCGTTGTCGGCGGCGTGGGACGAAAGAACGGGTGCGAGGCAGGCGGCGCTGAGCGCGAGGGCGGCCAAGGTGCGCAAGGGTATCTCCAATCGGTGTGAAAAACGAATCGCCGATTATGGGCCTGCGCTTGCAGGGCGTTGCGAGTGCGGGCATGCTGGCGAACCCTGCCAACCGCCCCGCTGTTCTCACATGTCTTTCACGCCCGATCCCGCCTTTGAATTCGACCTGCTCGTCATCGGCGCGGGCAGCGGCGGCGTGCGCGCCGCCCGCATGGCCGGCCAGCGCGGCGCCCGGGTCGCGGTGGTGGAGTCCGGCCCGCTGGGCGGCACCTGCGTGAACGTGGGCTGCGTGCCCAAGAAGCTCTACAGCTACGCCGCCGAATTCGCCGACGCCTTTGAGCAGAGCCGCGGCTTCGGCTGGCAGCTCGCCGGCACGCCGCGCTTCGACTGGGCCACGCTCAAGACCAACCGCGCGCTGGAAATCACCCGGCTCAACGGCATTTACGGCAACCTGCTGGCCGGCGCCGGCGTGGAACTGGTGCGCGGCCATGCCACGCTGACCGGCCCGCACGAGGCCACGGTGAACGGCCGCACGCTGCGCGCCAAACATGTGCTGGTGGCCACCGGCGGCACGCCCCGGGTGCCCGACATCCCGGGCCGCGAGCTGGTCGTCACGTCCAACGAGATGTTCGACCTGCCGGAATTCCCGCAACGGCTGGTGGTGGTGGGCGGCGGCTACATCGCCAGCGAGTTCGCGTCCATCTTCAACGGGCTGGGCGCGCAGGTCACGCAGTTGCACCGCGGCGAACAGTTGCTGACCGGCTTCGACGGCGACGTGCGCCGCTTCATCGCGGCCGAGATGCGCAAGGCCGGTGTCGATGTGCGGCTGGGCGCGCAGGTGGCGTCTGTCGCGCGGGCGGGCGGCGCGCTCGCGGTCACGCTCGCCAATGGCGAGGTCTTGCCGGCCGACACGGTGCTGTACGCCACCGGCCGGGTGCCGCACACGCAGGGCCTGGGGCTGGAAGCGCTGGGCGTGGCGCTGGGCGACGGCGGCGGCATCGCCGTCAACGCCGACTACCGCAGCTCGGTGCCGTCCATCCACGCGATCGGCGACGTGACGGCCCGTGTGCAGCTCACGCCGGTGGCGCTGGCCGAGGGCATGGTGCTGGTGGACCACCTGTTCGGCCCGCGCGCCGGCAAACCGCGCCGCGAGATGGACTACGCGTTCATTCCTACTGCGGTGTTCACGCACCCCAACATCGGCACCGTCGGGTTCACCGAAGAGCAGGCGCGCGAAAAATTCGGCCAGATCACCGTCTTCCGTGCCGACTTCAAGGCGCTGAAGCACACGCTGTCGGGCAGCGGGGAGCGCACGCTGATGAAGCTGGTGGTCGATGCGGCGAGCGACCGCGTGGTGGGCCTGCACATGGTGGGCGCCGAGGCCGGCGAGATCGTGCAGGGTTTCGCGGTGGCGCTGCGGGCCGGCGCCACCAAGGCGGTGTTCGACAGCACCATCGGCATCCACCCCACCGCGGCCGAGGAGTTCGTGACGATGCGCGAGCCGGTGGCCTAGACGCCAGCGCCTAGGGAACTGACGCCTGGGTGCCAGCCCGCAGCGGTGCGGCGGCCGCATGATGCGGCCCACCACGACAGGGGAGACAACACCATGGACCAGCTCAGCGGGCTCGACGCCGCCTTTCTGTACCTCGAGACGCCCGAGCAGCCGATGCACGTCGGCGGGCTCAACATCTGCGAGCTGCCGCCCGGCCACAGCGGCGATTTCGTGGAAGACGTCAAGCACCACCTGAAGCAGCGCCTGCACCTGGCCAGCGTGTTCCAGCGCAAGCTGGCCCACATGCCGTTCGAGCTGGCCAACCCGGTGTGGGTGGACGACGACGCGCTCGACCTCGACTACCACCTGCGCTCGGTGGTGCTGCCCAAGCCGGGCAGCCGCGCCCAGCTCGACCGGCTGGTGGGCCGCCTGCATTCCAGCCTGCTCGACCGCAGCCGCCCGCTGTGGGAGTTCTACATCATCGAAGGCCTGCAGACGCCGGCCGACGCGCCCGCCGGCACCCGCCATGTGGCCTTCTATTCCAAGGTGCACCACGCCGCGCTCGACGGCGCCGGCGGCATCGCGCTGGCCAGCGCCATCCTGGACGTGAGCGCCGAGCCGCGCGAGGTCAAACCGGCGCCGGAACGCGAGCCGGCCGAGCCGCCCACCCTGGGCCAGCTCACGCGCGTGGGCCTCACCTCCACTGCGGTGCAGATAGCCAAAATGGTGAAGGCGCTGCCCGCCGTGGCCGGCACCGCCGTCAACCTGGTGCGGCCGGCGTCCATCGCCGCGCGCAAGGCCGGCAAGGCGCAGCCGGGCGACCCGGGCCACGCCTGGTTCGGCCCGAAGACGCCGATCAACGTGGCGGTGACCAACCAGCGGCTGTTCGCCGGCCTCTCCATTCCGCTGGCCGAGATCAAGGCCATCGCCAAGGGCAACGGCGTGACGCTGAACGACGTGGTGATGGGCATCTGCTCGGGCGCGCTGCGCCACTACCTCGAAGACCGCGGCTGCCAGCCCGCCGAGCAACTGCTGGCGGCGGTGCCGGTGAGCCTGCGCGAAGCCGGCAACACCGAGCTGAACAACCAGGTGTCGATGATGCGCATCGGGCTGGCCAGCACTGTGGCCGACCCGCTGGCGCGGCTGCAGGCGATCAGGCGCGCGTCCACCCGCTCGAAGGCGCTCACCGGCAGCGTGAAGTCGGTGCTGCCCACCGATTTCCCGTCGCTCGGCGCGCCCTGGCTCATCAGCGGGCTGGCCTCGCTGTTCGGCCGCTCGCGGCTCGCCAACACGCTGCCGCCGCTGGCCAACGTCGCCATCTCCAACGTGCCCGGCCCCAAGTTCCCGCTGTACTTTGCCGGTGCCAAATTGCTGACCTACTACCCGGTGTCGATCGCGGTGCACAGCATGGCGCTCAACATCACGGTGCAGAGCTACCACGGCTCGCTCGATTTCGGCCTGACCGCCTGCCGCAAGGCGCTGCCCGACCTGCCCGAGCTGGCCCGCCACATCCAGCTCGCGCACGAGGAGCTGCTGAAGCTCACGCCGGTCGCCAACGCGGTCGATGCCGAGACCGACGCGGCCGCCGCCAAGGCCCAGGCCACCGGCACGCCGGCAAAGAAGCGTGCCGCGCGCAAGGCGCCCGCAAAGAAGGCGGCGCCTAGGAAGGCACCCACGGCAACGAAGCCGACCGCCACGCCACGCAAGCCCGCGCGGCGCGCCGCCAGGGTTTGATCTGGACAGGCCACCCGGCGCTATGGTTTGAATAGCTACACAGCGCCATTCCACGCTGGCTTGCGGCACATTTCATTCATCAAATCCGGCGCAGACATCCCCTGGGCGGCGGGGCCTTGCCAAAGCCCGCTAAGCTAGCGCCGCCATGCCCGCACCCACCGACCACGCCCCGATGGCCGTCGCGCCCGACGCGCCGCTCTTCATCGTCTTCAACAGCGGCTCCGGCAGCCAGAAGGCCGAGGCCTTCACCGCGTCGCTGGAGGCCGTGATCGGGCCGACCGGGCGGCGCTGGCACCTGCGCACCCTGGACGGCAGCCGGCCGGTGCCCGAGGTCGCGGCCGACGCGGTGAAAGACGCCAGGGCGGCCGGCGGCGTGGTGGTGGCGGCTGGCGGAGACGGCACGCTCAACGCGGTGGCCGCCGCCGTGCTGGGCTCCGGCTGCCCCTTCGGCGTGCTGCCGCAGGGCACCTTCAACTACTTCGGCCGCGCCCACGACATTCCGCTCGACAACGAGGGCGCGATGCGCCACCTGCTCGGCGGCACCGCGTGGCCGGTGCAGGTGGGGCTGGTCAACGGCCGGCCCTTCATCGTCAACGCCAGCCTGGGCCTGTACCCGCAGTTGCTGGAAGACCGCGAAGGCTACAAGCAGCAGTTCGGCCGCAACCGCTTCGTCGCGCTCGTCGCCGGGGTGGCCACGCTGCTGCGCCAGCACCGCCAACTGCGCCTCACCATGGACAGCGGCGGCCAGCCGCGCACCATCCGCACCCCCACGCTGTTCGTGGGCAACAACCCGCTGCAGATGGAGCAGATCGGCATGCCGCTGGCCGCCGCGCTGGAGCACGGCCAGCTCGCCGCCATCGTGCTCAAGCCGGTGCGCACCCGCATGCTGCTGTGGCTGCTGCTGCGCGGCCTGATGGGCCGGCTCGGCGAGGCCGAGAGCGTGGAGGGCTTCACCTTCCGCCAGCTCACGGTGCGGCCCTTCGGCGGCAGCGGCACGCGCCGCGCCAAGGTGGCGACCGATGGCGAGATCGTCTGGATGGACGCACCGCTGCAGTTCGCCGTGTCGCCCGAGCCGTTGTATTTGATCAAGCCGGAGCCGGCGGCGCGATGAGCACACTGCTGCAGATTTCTGATACGCATTTCGGCACCGAACGGCCCGAGGTCGTCGAGGCGCTGCTCGCGCTGGTGGCCGAACAGCCGCCGACGCTCACCGTGCTGTCGGGCGACGTCACGCAGCGCGCCACGCCGTCTGAATTCGCCGCCGCGCGCCGCTTCACGGACCGGCTCGGCCCCGCGCCGCTGCTGGTGGTGCCGGGCAACCACGACATCCCGCTGTTCGATTTGTGGGAGCGTTTTCGCACGCCCTACAAGGACTACTGCCATGCCTTCGGCCCCGAGCTGGAGCCCAGCTACGAGAGCGACGACTGGCTGGTGCTGGCGCTCAACACCACCCGCTGGTGGCGCCACGAGAACGGCCAGGTCTCGCACCGGCAGGCCGAGCGCGTGGCGGCCCGGCTGGAGGCCGCCAGGCCCGGCCAGTTGCGCGTGGTGGTCACGCACCAGCCGGTGGCCGTGACGCTGCCCAAGGACGGCCACACGCTGTTGCGCGGCCAGGCGCCCGCCGTGCAGCGCTGGGCGCAGGCGGGGGTGGACATCATTCTGGGCGGGCACATCCACCTGCCCTTCGTGCTGCCGCTGCACCGCCAGCGGCCGCAGTTGCCGAACGCGGTGTGGGCGGTGAACGCGGGCACGGCGGTGTCGAGCCGGCTGCGGCGCAAGGCCGGCAACTCGGTGAATTACATTCACCGTTCGCCCGACCGGCCGCGCTGCGCCCGGCTGGAACGCTGGGACTACGTGGACGCGCAACGCCGCTTCACCTGCGTGGACCGAACCGACCTGAACCACGATGCCGCTGTTTGACGCCGACACGCTGATCGCCTTCGCCTACGGCCTCGGGTCCGAGGCGCTGGCCGCCTTCATCGCCGGGCTGCTGGTGCTGCTGTGGACGCTGTCGGGCCTGTGGGGCCTGGCCGCCCACTACTGGGTGCCGCGGCTGCACGGCAAATGGCCGCCCACCCTGGTGCTGGCGCTGCATGTGCTCATCGGCTTCGGGCTGATCGTGCTGACCGGCGGGCTGTTTCTGGCGCTGGCCGGCGGCCTGGGCGACGGCGGCCTGATGGGCAAGCTCGACGACGCCTTTTCCAGCGGCATCCGCGACTCGGTCTCCACCGAGACGCTGGCCGTCTTCGCGCAGGTCACCCGCTTCGGCGACACCGCCGTGCTGGTGCAGATCGGGCTGGTGGTGTCCGTCGTGCTGGCGCTGCTGAACAAGCTGTGGCTCATCGTGCCGTGGCTCACCGCGCAGATCGGCAACGGCATTCTCAACACCACGCTGAAGCAACTCTTCGAGCGGGTGCGTCCCGTGCACGAACACGGGCTGGCCGCCGCCACCGGCTGGAGCTTTCCCAGCGGCCACACCTCCGGCGCCGTCGTCACCTACGGCATGATGGCCTACCTGCTGCTGCGGCTGATGCCCGCCCACTGGGTGCGCCGCTACGGCCTGCCGGTGGTGCTGCTGGCCGTGGGCATCGCGTTCTCCACCGCCTGTAGCCGCGTGTTCTTGCAGGTGCACTACTTCAGCGACGTGCTGGCCGGCTTTGCCAGCGGCACCGCCTGGCTGCTGCTGTGCATCTGCGGCGTGGAGCTGGCCCGCGCGTGGTTCAACCGGCGCGTTGCGCTGGCCTGAAAGCGCCACGGGACAGGGCCACAATAGGCCCATGTTCGACCTGCCCGTCTACGTTGCGCCCGAGCGCTTCACCGATCCCCGCGCCGCGCTGGAACAGGCGCGCCACATTTACGACACCAGCGTGCGCCACCTGCGCGAAGCCATGCTGCGCCACGTGTCCGGCCAGCCCGGCGGCCCGCTGGAGCGGCGGGTGCGCGCCCACTATCCCATGGTGCGTGTACAGACCGACAGCGCGCTGCGCCACGACATCCCGGCCGCCCACGCGGCCCTGAGCTACGGCTTCGTGGCCGGGCCCGGCCGCTTCGAGACCACGCTGACCCGGCCCGACCTGTTCGGCGACTACTACCGCGAGCAGTTCGAGCTGCTGCTCGAGAACCACGGCGTGGAACTGGAGATCGGCACCGGCACGCAGCCCATTCCCGTGCACTTCGCGTTCGGCGAAGACGGCCACCTCGAAGCCCAGCTCACCGTGGCGCAACGCGCCGCCCTGCGCGACTGGTTCGACCTGCCCGACCTCGGCGCGATGGACGACGGCATTGCCAACGGCAGCTTCGAGCCCGCGCCCGGCGAGGCCATGCCGCTGGCGCTGTTCACCGCGCCGCGGGTGGACTACTCGCTGCACCGGCTGCGCCACTACACCGGCACCTCGCCCGACGGTTTCCAGAACTTCGTGCTGTTCACCAACTACCAGTTCTACATCGACCAGTTCGTGCAGGCCGGCCGCGCCGCCATGGCCGACGGCCACAGCGGCTACACGGCTTTCATCGAGCCCGGCAACGTCATCACCCGCCCGCCCGGCGCCGAGGTGCTGCCGACAGACGCCGGCCTGCCCCCCGCGCGCCTGCCGCAGATGCCGGCCTACCACCTCACCCGGCCCGACCGCAGCGGCATCACCATGGTCAACATCGGCGTGGGTCCGTCCAACGCCAAGACCATCACCGACCACATCGCCGTGCTGCGGCCCCACGCCTGGCTCATGCTGGGCCACTGCGCCGGCCTGCGCAACAGCCAGCGCCTGGGCGACTACGTGCTGGCCCACGGCTACGTGCGCGAAGACCATGTGCTCGACGAAGAACTGCCGCTGTGGGTGCCGATTCCCGCGCTGGCCGAGATTCAGCAGGCGCTCGAACGCGCGGTGGCCGACGTGACCCAACTCGACGGCCCCGGCGTCAAACGCGTCATGCGCACCGGCACCGTCGCCAGCACCGACAACCGCAACTGGGAACTGCTGCCCGGCAACCAGCCGCAACGCCGCTTCAGCCAGAGCCGCGCCGTCGCCCTCGACATGGAAAGCGCCACCATCGCCGCCAACGGCTTCCGCTTCCGCGTGCCCTACGGCACCCTGCTCTGCGTCAGCGACAAGCCGCTGCACGGCGAGATCAAGCTGCCCGGCATGGCCGACCATTTCTACCGCGAACGCGTCGACCAGCATCTGCAGATCGGGCTGCGGGCGATCGAGCTGCTGAGGCAGCGCGGGATCGATCAGTTGCACAGCCGCAAGCTGAGGAGCTTTGCGGAGGTGGCGTTTCAGTAGAGGCGAGGCAGGCCGGCGGGCGTCAGCTTTCCGCCGTGTTGCGGGCCGGCTCGCCAAAGAATCGGCTGCGATTGATGTCGTGAGGAAATGGTTTGGAAACGTGGCCTAACGCACCGGTCTAAGCTGCTATTTATATAGCATCAGAGCCAGAACTGACGCTGACTTGGGGCATTCTTCCCCATGAAAATGGCCATCACGCCGGCTTTTCCCGCCACAGCGGCCACAACCCAATCAACCCCAGCAGCGGCCCCAGCCCCAACCACGGCAGCAACTGCCCCAGCGGCACGGTGCCGAGCAGCGAAGTGAACAGCGCGATGCTGGCGGTGGAGATGGCGAAGCCGATGCTGTTGGTGAGCGTCAGCACGCTGCCCACGGCCGCCGGCGGTGCGTTGCTGGCGGTGAGGGCGGAGAACTGCGGGGAGTCGCCGGCCACGGTGATGCCCCAGACCACGAGCCACACCGCGAACAAGGGCGTCGGCGCGTCGATGAGCCACGGCGCGGCCAGGCAGCACAACCCGCTCATCGCCAGTTGCGCGCCGCCCACCCGCGCGCTGCCCCAGCGCCGCGCGAGATAGCCGCCGACCACGCAACCCGCCGTGCCGGCGCCGAGCACGACGAAGGCGGCGAGCGACAGCGCTTGCCCCTGCAGCCGCGCGGCCAGCACCAGCGGCACCAGCACCCACACCGTGTACAGCTCCCACATGTGGCCGAAGTAACCGAGCACCGACGCGCGCACCCGGCCGTCGGTCCACAGCACGCGCAGCGCGCGCCAGTCGAGTTGGGCGGGCTTGGCACCGGGCGGCTTGGGCGGCTCGGGCAACAAGGCGTAAAGCCCCACCCCACCGGCGGCGGCCAGCAGCGCGATGCCGAGCATCACCCAGTGCCAGGGCAGGCTGTCGCTGGCCGCGCGCAGGCCGTGCGCGCTGGCCGAGCCGAGCACCAGCGCACCAACGAGCAGGCCCAGCGCGGTGCCCAGCCCCTTGCTGTACCACTGCGCCGCGATCTTCATGCCCACGGGGTAGATGCCCGCCAGCAGAAAACCGGTGGCGAAGCGCCACGCCAGCAGCGCGTGAAACGAATGCACCTGCCACCACGCACCCACCGTGCAGGCAGCGCCGGCCAGCGCGCACAGCAGGAACACCTTGCGCGGCGCAAAACGGTCGGCAATGGCCAGCAGCGCGAACACCAGCGTGCCGGCGATGAAGCCGATCTGCAGCGTGGAGGTGAGGGTGCCGACCGAATCGGCCGGCCAGCCGAATTCGCGCTGCAAGTCCGGCATGACGGCGTTGACCGCGAACCACAGCGAGGTGCCGGCAAACTGCGCCAGCACCAGAACCGGCAGCACGCGGCGCGGTACGGGCTGGCCTGCGGACATTGGCTCAGGCCGCTTTGGGTTTGACGCGCGAGGCGGCGAGCTTGGCGTTGGTTCGCGCGACCTCGACATCGGCGTCGAAAGCCAGCGCCACGCCAAGGCGGCGCTTGACGAAGCTCTCGGGCTTGCCGAACAGGCGCAGGTCGCTGTTCGGCACGCTGAGCGCGTCGGCCACGCCGTCGAAAGTGACGGCCTGGGCATCGACACCGCCGTAAATCACGGCGCTGGCGCCGGGGCTCTTCAGCGCGGTGTTGACGGGCAGGCCGAGGATGGCGCGGGCGTGCAGCTCGAACTGGGTCTGCCACTGCGTGGTCATGGTGACCATGCCGGTGTCGTGCGGGCGCGGGCTGACCTCGCTGAACCAGACGTTCTCGCCCTTGATGAACAGCTCCACGCCGAAGATGCCCTGGCCGCCGAGGTTGTCGGTCACGGCCTTGGCGATGTCGCGGCTCTTCTGCAGCGCGACCGGCGACATCGGGTGCGGCTGCCAGCTTTCCACGTAGTCGCCGGCCACCTGCACATGGCCGATCGGCTCGCAGAAATGGGTGGCGATCTCGCCGTTGGCACCGACGGCGCGCACCGTGAGCTGGGTTATTTCGTAGTCGAAGTCGATGAAGCCCTCGACGATGACGCGGCCGTGGCTCACGCGGCCGCCGGCTATCGCGTAGTCCCAGGCTTTTTTCACGTCTTCCGGGCCGCTGATCTTGCTCTGGCCTTTGCCGGAGCTGCTCATCACCGGCTTGACGATGCAGGGGTAGCCGATGCCGCCATCAATGGCCTTCTGCAGCTCGTCGAGCGAGTCGCAGAACACATAGGGGCTGGTCGGCACGCCCAGCGTTTCGGCGGCCAGGCGGCGGATGCCTTCGCGGTCCATGGTCAGGCGGGCGGCGCGGGCGGTGGGAATCACGCGCACGGTGCCGGCGGCTTCCAGCTCTTCGAGCATGGGCGTGGCGATGGCCTCGATCTCGGGCACCACCAGCATCGGCTTCTCGGCCTCGACCAGCGCTTTCAGTTGCGCGGGGTCGCTCATGGTGATGGTGCGGGCGTGGTGGGCCACCTGCTGGCCGGGCGCGTTCTCGTAACGGTCGACCGCGATGGTTTCCACGCCAAGCCGTTGCAGCGCGATCAGCACCTCCTTGCCAAGTTCGCCAGAGCCCAGCAGCATCACGCGCACGGCGGCGGGGGACAACGGGGTTCCGAAACGGGTGGGCGTGTGCTGCGGCATGTGTCGGTCTCCTGGTGGGTGTGGAAAGGTCAGCCCGGGCCGGCGCTGGCCATGGCCTCGCCGAAGCGCACCGGCCCGGTGGCGGTCCAGGCCGGGTTGAAGTGCAGCGCGCCCTGCGGGAACAGCATGACCACGGTGGAGCCGAGCAGGAAGCGGCCCATCTCGGCGCCCTGGGCCAGCGTGACCTCGCCGTCGGCGTAGGTCCATGTCTTCACGCTGCCGTGGCGCGGCGGGTTCACGGTGCCGTGCCAGACGGTCGCCATGCTGCCGACGATGGTGGCGCCCACCAGCACCAGCACGAAGGGGCCGTGCGCAGAATCGAAGTGGCAGACCACCCGCTCATTGCGCGCGAACAGGCCGGGCACGTTGCGCGCCGTCAGCGGGTTGACCGAGAACAAGTCGCCGGGCACGTAGTCCATGCGGCGCAGCCGGCCGACGCAGGGCATGTGGATGCGGTGGTAGTCGCGCGGGCTGAGGTACAGCGTGGCGAAGCTGCCGTGTTCGTAGCGCGCGGCCTCGGCGGCGTTGCCGGCCAGCAGGGCAGTGGTGGAATAACGGTGGCCCTTGGCCTGGAAGATCTGATCGCCCGCGATGGCGCCGAACTGGCTGATCGCGCCGTCCACCGGGCAGATGAAATCGGCCGGCGCCATCGGGCGCGCGCCGTCGCGCAGGGCGCGGGTGAAGAAGTCGTTGAAGCTGGCGTAGGCGGCGAAGTCGGGCGTATGCGCCTCGCTCATGTCCACGCCGTACTTGGCGGCGAAGCGGCGGATGATCCACTGCGTGACCGCACCGCCGCGGGCGCCGGCCACCCAGCCCGCGAAACGGGTCAGCGCCTGCTTGGGCAGCAGGTGCTGCAACATGACCGCCAGGCGGTCAGACACGTGGCTTGCCGGTGGTCATCAGGGGCGCGATTATATCGGCCGCCCCTCGTGGGCAGGGCCGCAGGGCCTTGTGAACGGGTATGCCGTGTGGGCCACAATCGGGCCAATGCCGACCCCGCTTTTTTCCGTGGCCGGCCTGTGCAAACGCTACGGCGACGCGCAGGTGGTCGACGACGTGTCCTTCGAGATCGCGCCGGGCGAATGCCTGGGCGTCATCGGCCCCAACGGGGCCGGCAAGACCACCACCGTGCGCATGTGCCTGGGCCTGACCACGCCCGACGCCGGCCACATCCTGTACCAGCCCACCGAGGGCGCCGCGCCGCTGGAAATGCCGCGCGACGCACTGGCCATCAAGGCGCAGGTCGGCGTGGTCAGCCAGTTCGACACGCTGGACCCCGACTTCTCCTGCGCCGAAAACCTGATGGTCTACGGCCGCTACTTTGGCCTGGCCAGCGCCACCATCCGCGAGCGGGTGCCGGAGCTGCTGCACTTCGCCGCGCTCGGCCACAAGGCCGACGCCAAACCCGGCGCGCTGTCGGGTGGCATGAAGCGCCGGCTCAGCCTGGCCCGCGCGCTGGTCAACAACCCGCGTCTTCTGCTGCTCGACGAACCCACCACCGGCCTGGACCCGCAGGCCCGCCACCTGATGTGGGAACGGCTGCAGGCGCTGCTGCAACAGGGCAAATCCATTTTGCTGACCACCCATTTCATGGACGAGGCCGAGCGGCTGTGCTCGCGCCTGCTGGTGCTGGACCACGGCCGCAAGATCGCCGAAGGCCGGCCGCGCGAGCTGATCCGTGAGCACCTGGAGCCCGACGTGGTCGAGGTCTACGGCGCCGGCGCGCTGGCGCTCGCCAAGGCCGACGAACACGCGCCGCTGCGCGCCCATGCGGCGCGCGTCGAGGTGAGCGGCGAGACGGTCTTCTTCTACACCGCCAACGCGCAACCGCTGCTGGCCGCTCTGGACGCGTTGCATGCGGGCTTGCGCACGCTGCACCGGCCGGCCAACCTGGAGGATCTTTTCTTGAAGCTCACCGGCCGCCAAATCAGGGAGGACGCCTGACCATGGACGCGACGAGCATCTGGGCCCCGCCCCGCATCAGCCGCCGCTGGTGGCCGGTCTTTCTGCGCAACCTGCTGGTGTGGCGCAAGCTGGCCATTCCCAGCCTGGTGGGCAACATCGCGGAGCCGCTGATCTGGCTGGTGGCCTTCGGCTACGGCATGGGCATGCTGGTGGGGCAGGTGAAGGCCGGCGGCACCGCAGTGCCCTACATCCTGTTCCTGGCGAGCGGTTCCATCTGCATGAGCGCGATGAACGCGGCGACCTTCGAGGCGCTGTATTCGGCGTTCTCGCGGATGCACGTTCAGAAGACCTGGGACGGCATCATGAACGCGCCCGTGAGCCTGGACGACATCGTATTCGCGGAGATGATGTGGGCCGGCTTCAAGTCGCTGTTCACCACCACCGCCATCCTCGGCGTGATGCTGGCGCTGGACATCAGCCACAGCCCCAAGCTGCTGGTGGCCTGGCCCATTCTGCTGGGCACCGGCATCGCGTTCTCGTGCCTCGCGCTCATCTTCAACGCGCTGGCCAAGGGCTACGACTTCTTCACCTACTACTTCACGCTGTTCCTGACGCCGATGATGTTTCTCTCCGGCGTGTTCTTCCCGCGCGAGCAGTTGCCGGGTGCGGTGCGGGTGCTGTCGGAGATGTTGCCGCTGACGCATGCGGTGGCGCTGGTTCGGCCGCTGTTCCTGGACCAATGGCCGGAAAACGCCGGCTGGCACCTGCTGGTGCTGGCGGCGTACACCGCCGTGGGCCTGTGGGTGGCGCTGGCGCTCACGCGCAAACGCTTCCGGGCCTAACCGGCCGCTCAGTGGCGGGTGTCGTAGTCGGCGAGGTCGTCTTCGTCGCCGATCAGTTGCTCGGGGTCGGCATAGGACTCGGGCAAGTCGGCGGCGGAGGGGTCGTCGGCCATCGCGTCCACGGTTTCGTCGAAGGCTTCGGCGCCGCTGGGCGTGCGGACCTTGGTGATCTTGTCGAGCGGGTGGTAGACCTGATGCGCCAGCCGCTCCAGGCTCGCCGAGTGGTGCATCTCGTGCAGCACGGCTTCGGCGTTGAGCAGCATCGCAAACGGATTGGCGAGGTGGGCTTGCATGGCGTTTCTCCTTGACTCTCGATGAACGGTTTCGGGCCGTCTGTTGTTGACGGGCTCACTGTAGGGCGTGCCTAAAATGTGAAACAGTCGGTCAACAGACGAATCGTGTGTCAGAAATCTGCCTACAGCACGTCGCTGATTCCCTCAGTGGCGTGACGTAATTCCGGTTCTTCCACACGGCGTTGCGCTTGGCCGCGCCCAGAGCCCGGTTGCCCAGCAACACACGGGCCGTTTCCCGAACCCCAGCTTTGCAGCAGTCAACCCGAACAGGAGATTTCATGAGCCAGCCTTCTTCCATCCGCACCGTGGGCATCGTCGGTGCCGGCACCATGGGCAACGGCATCGCGCAGGCCTGCGCGGTGGCCGGCGTGAACGTGGTGATGGTGGACATTTCCGACGCCGCCGTCGCCAAGGGCGTGGCCGCCATCAGCGGCAGCCTGGACCGGCTGATCAAGAAGGAAAAGATGACGGCGGCCGAGAAAGACGCCGCGCTGGCCCGCGTGACCGGCAGCACCCGCTACGACGACCTGAACAAGGCCGACCTCGTCATCGAGGCCGCGACCGAGAACTTCGAGCTGAAGGTGAAGATCCTCAAGCAGCTCGACGCGCAGCTCGCGCCGCAGGTCATCATCGCCTCCAACACCTCGTCGATCTCGATCACGCAGCTCGCGGCCGTCACCGGCCGGCCGGAGCGCTTCATCGGCATGCACTTCTTCAACCCGGTGCCCATGATGGCGCTGGTGGAGATCATCCGCGGCCTGCAGACCAGCGACGACACCCACGCCGCGGTGCACGCGCTGGCCGTGGCGCTGGGCAAGTCACCGATCACGGTCAAGAACGCGCCGGGCTTCGTGGTCAACCGCATCCTGGTGCCCATGATCAACGAGGCGCTGTTCGTGCTGGCCGAAGGCCTGGCCACGCCGGAAGACATCGACGCCGGCATGAAGCTCGGCTGCAACCAACCCATCGGCCCGCTGGCGCTGGCCGACATGATCGGCCTGGACGTGTGCCTGGCGGTGATGGAGGTCTACCTGAAGGAGTTTGGCGACTCCAAGTACCGCCCCTGCCCGCTGCTCAAGGAACTGGTGGCCGCCGGCCGCCTGGGCCGCAAAACCGGCCACGGCGTCTACCGCTACTGAGCTTCCGGGGCCGGTGCGAAACGCGCGCGCAGGTCGTCCAGCCCCAGCTCGTTGAGCAGCTCCTCCAGCCGCGCGCGGGCATGGGCCTGGCCGCGGCCGCCGGCCGTTTGCCGGCTGGCGACGATCAGCTCGTTCTTCATCGAGTGCTCCCAGCCGACGAGCTCGGTCACCGTCACCGCGTAGCCGCTGGCTTCCAATTGCAAACAGCGCAACACGTTGGTGATCTGGCTGCCGAACTCGCGGGTGTGCAGCGGGTGGCGCCAGATCTCGCTGAGCAGTGTGCGCCTGAGCGCGAGCGCCTTGTGCTGGCGCAGCACGCCGGCCACCTCGGCCTGGCAGCACGGCACCAGCACCAGGTGCGCCGCGCCGCGCGCGAGGCCGAAACGGATCGCGTCGTCGGTCGCGGTGTCGCAGGCGTGCAGCGCGGTGACCACGTCCACCGGCTGCGGCAGCTCGGCCGACGCGATCGACGCCTCCACCGACAGGTTCAGGAAACGCATGCGGCCAAAGCCCAGCCGCGCCGCCAGAGCGCGTGAGCGGTCCACCAGCTCGGGCCGCGTCTCGATGCCGGTGACATGGCCCAGCCCACGGCTTTTCAGCACCCGGTCGTACAGGATGAAGCCGAGGTAGGACTTGCCGGCGCCGTGGTCCACCAGCGACACGTCGCCGCGCACGTTCATCACCTGCTCCAGCAGCGGCGCGATGAACTGCACCAGGTGGTTGACCTGCTTGAGCTTGCGGCGCGAGTCCTGGTTGAGCTTGCCGTCGCGCGTGAGGATGTGCAGTTCCTTCAGCAGTTCGACGGACTGGTCGCCGACGATGTCGGCGCTGTCATGGGAGGGTGCGGCGGCCTTGGAAGCGGCGCGCCCGGACTTGGACGGGGGCATGGGCCGAATCATAGGTTGCAGGCAGACACACGATTCAACAACCGGATGCGGGTCATTTCAATTGCACACAATTCAATTGCTGGCTATAATTCAAGCCATGCCCCGCACGACCACCCTCACCGCCAACGACGCGCTGCTGCTGGACAACCAGCTGTGCTTCGCGCTGTACTCGGCGTCGCTGGCCATGACCAAGCTCTACAAGCCGCTGCTGGAAGAGCTGGGCCTCACCTACCCGCAGTACCTCGTGATGCTGGTGCTGTGGGAGGGCGACAACCTCTCCGTCTCGCAGCTCTGCGACCGGCTCTCGCTCGACTCCGGCACGCTCACCCCGCTGCTCAAGCGCATGGAGGCGGCCGGCTGGGTGAGCCGCCTGCGCGCCACCGACGACGAGCGCAAGGTCTACATCCAGCTCACCGCCCAGGGCCGCAAGCTGCGCGCCAAGGGCCTGAAAATTCCGCCCTGCGTGGCCAGTGCCGTGCGCTGCTCGGTGCCTGAACTGCTGGCGCTGAATTCGCAGCTTCGCACGCTGCGCGGCCACCTGCAGGACGACCTCGCAAAAACCGGAAAGACCCCGTCTGCCGCCGGCTGAACCCGTTCAACCCCTCACCTCAACCCACCACCGCTGGAGATCACCATGAACAAACTCGAAAAAGTCGCCTACACCGCCCACGCCACCGCCACCGGCGGCCGTGACGGCAGCGCCAAGTCTTCTGACGGCCTGCTCGACGTCAAGCTGCAGGTGCCCAAGGAAATGGGCGGCCCCGGCGGCGGCGTGAACCCGGAGCAGTTGTTCGCCGCCGGCTACTCGGCGTGCTTTCTGGGCGCCATGAAATTCGTGGCCGCCAAGGACAAACTCACGCTGCCGGCCGACACCCAGATCGACGGCGCCGTGGGCATCGGCCCCATCCCCAACGGCTTCGGCATCCAGGCCGAGCTGAAGATCAGCATCCCCGGCATGGACAAGGCAGCCGCTCAGGCGCTGGTGGAAAAGGCGCACATCGTGTGCCCGTATTCCAACGCCACGCGCGGCAACATCGAGGTCACGCTCACGGTGGTCTGACCGGCACCGCAGGCCGTCTCGTGCCGCCCGATGCGGCATGATGACGGCCATGTTGTTCCCGACCCCGTCGCCCGCAGGAGGCCGGCGCCAATGAAGCTGGCGCTGATCTCCGACATCCACGCCAATCTGCAGGCCTTCGACGCGGTGCTCGAGCACGCTGCCGGCCAGGGCGTCGGCCGCGTCGCGGTGCTGGGCGACTCCGTGGGCTACGGCGGCGACCCCTCGGCGGTGGTGCAGCGGCTGATGGCGCTGTCGGCCGCCGGCGCCTGGGTCGTCAAGGGCAACCACGATGCCGCTGCCGTTTCACCGCCGCCCCGCGTGGGCGCCGACGGCCGCCCCGCCAGCGCGCAAGACCTTGGCGCACACTGGACGCACGACCAGCTCGACGGCCACGAGCGTGCCTACCTCGACCAATTGCCGCTCACTGTGTGCGAGCCGCCCTGCCTGCTGGTGCACGCCAGCGCCGACGCGCCCGCCGCCTGGCGCTACGTGGAAGACGAGCAGGTGGCCGACGCCAGCCTGCGGGCCGCCTGCGCCCAGCCCGGCGTGCGCTATGTCTTCGGCGGCCACGTGCACCGGCAGTGCCTGTTCTACCGCGGCAGCGGCCGCTCGCTGATGCGTTTCGACCCCCACCCGGGCACGCCGATTCCGGTGCCCTCGCACCGGCAATGGCTGGCCACAGTGGGCTCGGCCGGCCAGCCGCGCGACGGCGACCCGCGCGCGATGTACGCGGTGCTCGACACCGCCGCCGAGCAGCTCTGCTTTCACCGCGTGCCCTACGACCACATTGCCGCCGCCGCCGCCATCCGCGGCAGCGGCCTGCCCGGCTGGTTCGCCGAACGCCTGGAGCACGGCCGATGAGGCTGCTGGAAGCCGGCACCGAGCTGGACGGCTTCGTCATCGGCGACTGCCTGCACGCGGGCGGCATGGCTCACATCTACTCGGTGCGCTACGCCAGCCCTTCGGCGCCGGACCCGGGTTTTGCCATGGTGATGAAGGTGCCGCGCATGACGGCCGGCGACGGCGCCGAGAACATCATCGGCTTCGAGGTGGAGCAGCTCATCCTGCGGGCGCTGAGCGGGCCGCACGTGCCGCGCTTCGTGGCCACCGGCGACCTCGCCCGCATGCCCTGGCTGGTGATGGAGCACCTGCCCGGCCAAACGCTGCAGCACTGGCTGGACCGCGACGAGCCGCTGTCCGCCAGCGAGATCGCCGCGCTGGGCACCGCCACCGCGCGCGCCGTGCACAGCCTGCACCAGCAAGACGCGGTGCACCTCGACCTCAAGCCCGGCAACGTCATGATCCGGCCCGACGGCGCGGCGGTGCTGCTCGACTTCGGGCTGTCGTGGCACGCCCACTACCCCGACCTGCTGGCCGAGGAGCTGCGCAAGGCGGTGGGCTCGCCGGCGTGGATGGCGCCGGAGCAGGTGGTGGGGGTGCGCGGCGACCCGCGCTCGGACATCTTCTCGATCGGCGTCATGCTGTACCAGCTCGCCACCGGCCGCCTGCCGTTCGGCAACCCGACCACCGCCGGCGGCCTGCGCCAGCGGCTCTGGACCGACCCGCAGCCGCTGCGCGCCCACCGACCCGGCCTGCCCGAATGGCTGCAGGAGGTGGTGCTGCGCTGCCTGGAGCCCGAAGCCGCCAAACGCTACCCCTCGGCCAGCCAGCTCGCCTTCGACCTCTGCCACCCCGAGGCCATTCCCATCACCGACCGCGGCCGCCGGCTGGTGGGCACCAGCGGCTGGACCCACGTGAAGCGCTGGTTCCGCGCGGCCGGGCTGCACTACCAGCCCAGCCCGCTGCCCACGCGGCAGCTCGAGGCCGCGCCCATCGCCATGGTGGCGGTTCCGCACTGGGACGTGAGCGACGCCACCCTGTTCTCGCTGCGCGAATCGGCCGCGCGCGTGCTGGCGCAGCGCCCCGGCGCGCGGCTGGCCTGCGTCAGCGTGGTGTCGCCCGACGAGGCCAGCGCCACCGACGCCGAGCGCAGCGAAACCAGCGTGCACCGCCGCCACCTCGCGCGGCTGCGCCAATGGGCCGAGCCGCTCGGCCTGCCGGCGCAATCGCTGTCGTGCCACGTCATCGAAGCCAGCGACACCGCTCAGGCGCTCATCCGCTACGCGGTGGGCAACCAGGTGTCCATCCTCATCATGGGCGCGGCCACCCACGGCCTGACCCTGCAACGCCTGGTGGCCACCGTGCCGATCAAGGTCGCCATGGCTGCGCCCTGCACGGTGGTGCTGGTCAAGCCCAACCTCCCTTTCGAGCAGCTCGAATCGCTGCTGCCCCCGCTCGTGTATGACCCACCCTTTTGAAGCCCTCACGCCCGACCTGGTGCAAGACGCACTGGCCGCCGTGGGGCTGTACGGCGACGGCCGCCTCACGGCCCTCAGCTCCTACGAAAACCGCGTCTACCTCGCCCACCTCGACGGCCCGCCCCCCGGCGTGCCCGACGCCGTGGTGCTCAAGTTCTACCGGCCCGGCCGCTGGAGCGAGGCGCAGATCCGTGAAGAACACGCCTTTGCGGCCGAGCTGTCCGCCGCCGAAATTCCGGCCGTCGGCCCGCTGGCGCTGGACGGCGGCACGCTGCACCACTTCGGCGGCTTCGCCTTCAGCGTCTGCCCGCGCCGCGGCGGCCGCACGCCGGAGCTGGACGACGACGAGGTGCTGGAATGGATCGGCCGCTTCCTCGCGCGCATCCACAGCGTCGGCGCACGCCAGCCCTTTGCGCACCGGCCCGCGCTCGACCTCGCCAGCTTCGGCACCGAGCCGCGCGACTGGCTGCTGTCGCACGACGCCATTCCGCTCGACGTCTCGTCGCGCTGGCAGACGCTGTGCGACGCCGCTCTTGAATTGATAGCTACATATCCAGCAATGGCACTGGCTTGCGGCCAAAATGATTCAGAAATTACCCGCATTCGCCTGCACGGCGACTGCCACCCCGGCAACATCCTCTGGACACCCACCGACCGCCCCGGCGGCGGCCCGCACTTCGTCGATTTGGACGACGCGCGCAGCGGCCCCGCCGTGCAGGACCTGTGGATGCTGCTCAGCGGCGACCGCCAGCAGCGCCAGCGCCAGCTCGGCGCGCTGATCGACGGCTACGAGCAGTTCCGCGAGTTCGACCGCCGCGAGCTGGCGCTGATCGAGCCGCTGCGCACGCTGCGCCTCATCCACTACAGCGCCTGGCTGGCCCGCCGCTGGGACGACCCCAGCTTTCCCCGCGCTTTCCCCTGGTTCGGCAGCCGCGACTACTGGCAGGGCCAGGTGCAGATGCTGGAAGACCAGATCGAGGCGATGGAAGAGCCGCCGCTGGTCGCCTGACGCGCCGCTTCGGCCGCATACAACCCGCACACCCGGGCAAAACGCCCGACGTGCCCGGGTGGAACTGCCCGACACGCCGCTCGGCCGTGTCAAAAACGCCCCGTCGTTTCTACGATTTCCGCACGATCAACGTTGCAGGAGATTTCATGACTTTGCTGGGGCTTTGGGGTGAACACGCCACCGACTACCTTCTGGTGTTCGTGGCGGGAACCACCCTGATTTTTTCCATCCCGATTTCGTTCGCGCCTCTCGTGTGGGCCCGGTTGTTCCAGTGGCGCATCCCGGACGACACCGACCTGGCCGTCTATTTCGGCCGCTGCCTCGGCGCCTTCGCGCTGCTGTTCGAAGCCCTGATGCTGCGCGCGGCGGTGCTGGGGCACGACATCGCCCTGGTGTTCGTGATGCTCATGTGCGTGTGCGCCGCCATGGTGGTGATCCACATCTGGGGCGCCATTCGCCGCCAGCAGCCCTGGACGGAAACCGCAGAGATCGGCTTGTGGGCCGCCTTCTTCGCGCTGACCTGGCTGTTCTTCCCGGTCACTGCCGCCGCATGAGGCCCGACATGGCTGTGAAACACCCGCTCCACCTCTCCCTCGCCCGCACCGCCGCGCTGTGCGGCCTGCTCGCCTGGCTGCCGGCGGCGGCGCTGGCGGCGCAAGGCGTCTGCGGCATGCCCGACGGCGTGCCGAAGAACCCGGCCGACCTGGCCAACGTCACCAGCGACCTGTCGCTGTCGCGCATCGCCGACCAGCCGGCGGGCATGCTCACCTGCAGCATGGGCTATCTGGCCGAGAAATGCGGCGACCACGTCACCGCGTTGAAGATCTTCGACAAGTGCATCGCCAAGGGCTATGCCGGCGCCATGATCTGGAAAGGCCTGATGTACGAGAACGGCTACGGCCTGCCGCAAGACGACGCGAAAGCCACCGCGCTGTTCAGGCAGGCCGCCGACAGCGGCGAGGGCCACTACGGCGCCCTGGGCAAGCTGCACTACGCCAGCGCGCTGTACGAGGGCAAGGGCGTGGCCAAGAATGAAACCGAGGCCCGCCGCTGGTTCGAACGGGCGGCGCAGGAAGGCAGCCCTGACGCGGCGGAATTCCTGCGCACAGGCCACCACACCGGCGGCCGCGACGTGACGGGCCGCGGCGTGGGCGTGCCGACCGAAGCGGTGCAGGGGCAGGCGCTGGTGCGCCAGACCGCCTCGGCCGATTCCGCAATGCCCAACTGGCAACGCGGCGTGCTGGCGGCCGCACTGGCCGCGCTGATGCTGACCGGTGCGTGGCAGCAGCGGCGCCGGCAGAAGGCCGTGGACGCCACCGAAAAGGAGGCATACGCATGAACGGCCCGGTCGAACACCTGATGTACGAAGTCAGCCAGCTGTTCCTGGCACCGGTGCTGGTGGCCATTGCCCTGTGCTTTGCCTATGCGTTCGCCGCCCTGGGCGCCTGTCTGTGGCAGGCGTGGCAGCGCGGCCGGCCGGCCGGGTCGGGCTTCGAGCTGGCGGCGCAGGCGCGGCGCTCGGCCAGGCCGAGCACGCAGGCTCTGGAGGCCTACGCCCTGCACCGCCTGGAACGGGTGCGGCTGGTCACCCGCATCGCGCCCATGCTGGGCCTGGTGGCCACCATGATCCCAATGGGGCCTGCCCTGCGGTCGCTGGCCGACGGTCAGGTGGCCGACGTCTCGCGCCATCTGACGGTGGCGTTCTCGGCGGTGATTTTGGCGCTGGTGGCGGCGGCCCTCACCTACGCGGTGGCACAGGTGCGCCGGCGCTGGTACGCCGCCGACCTGCTGGCGTGGCAGGAGGCCTCGGCGCCATGAAGCTGCACGCGCACCTCGACGACGAGGACGACGACCCCATGCTGTCGCTGGTCAACCTGATCGACGTGTTCCTGGTCATCATCGCCGCGCTGCTGCTGGCCATCGGCAACCAGCCGGCGGCGCTGCTCGGCCACGAAGACCTCACGGTCATCAAGAACGCCGGCAAACCGGGCATGGAGGTGCTGGTGAAGCAGGGCTCGAAGGTCGAGCGCTTCAAGGCCGGCGACGGTGCCGGCGAAGGCCGCGGCGTGAAGGCCGGCACCGCGTACCAGATGATGGACGGTACGATGGTGTACGTGCCCGAAAGCCCGGCTGCCAGCCACTGAAGGGCGGCGGGCCATAGCCCGCGCCCGCCTGCCCATGTCGCTCTCCACCCACGTCCTGATCCGCATCACCCTCGTCGGCCTGCTGTGCTGGATCGGGGTGTCGCTGGCGCTGATCTGGCGCCTGCAGCACCAGGGCCAGACCGATGGCGAAGCCCAGGCCGACCGGCTGAAGGTGCTGACCGAGCAGCAGCTGCACCGCCAGCTCATCGCCATCGATGCCGGCACGCGCGACCCCGATCTGGCCCGCGTGGCGGCCAACTTCGGCCGCCCCGTGTGCCTGCGCTACAAGGGCTACGACGTGAGTCACGCCAGCAGTTGGGGCTGCGGCGACCACGACCCGGAGGGCCATGCCGCGCCGGGCTGGTTCGGCCAGTTGCTCATCGGGTCGGGTGCGCTGCCCCGCCAGGTGCAGCGCACCATCACGCTGTGGTCGACGCGCGACGGCACCCTCACCGTGGAGCCGCTGGTGATCGACGACCTGTGGCACAGGCTGCGCGATCTGGCGATGCTGACGGCGGCCACCATTGGCGCCGTCAACGTCGGCGTGTGGTTCACGCTGCGCCGCCTGCTGCGCCCCACGCAGGGCATCCAGCAGGCGCTCGACCGGTTGGCGGCGGGCGACGTGAGCACCCGCCTGGCGCCCAGCGGCCCGCGCGAGTTCCGCCACATCGCCCGGCATGTGGACGACCTGCGCCGCGCATTGGCCGGCCTGACGGCCCAGCGCAACGCGCTCACGGCCCGCCTCATCGACAGCCAGGAAACCGAACGGCGCGAAGTGGCCCGTGACCTGCACGACGAAATGGGCCAGGGCCTGGCCGCGATGCAGGCCATTTCAGGCAGCATCCGCATGAGCGCGCGCGCGCTGGAGCCGGCCCGCACCGACGACACCGAATCGCTGGACGACACCATCGAGCAGTTGCACAGCGGCCTGCGCGCGCTGCTGGGCCGGCTGCGGCCGCCGCTGCTGGACTCGCAGGGGCTGGCGTTCGCGCTGCGCGAACTGGTGCAGGCCTGGAATGCCAGGCAGCGCCTGGCGGGCCCGGCGCCCTTGCACGCCGTGCTGACGCTGCCCGAAGACCAGGCGGCGACCGAGGCGAACCTGCCCGAGGCCGTGTCGCTGGCCTTCTACCGCGCGGCACAGGAGGCACTGACCAATGCCGCGCGCTACGCCGAACCCAGCCGCCCGGTGATGCTGGCGTTGTCGCGCCACACCGGCGCCGGCCTAGCCTTGGTGGTGAGCAGTGCTTGCGCGGAAGAGCCACGGCCGTCCCGCGGCACCGGCCTGGGGCTGGCCATGCTCGCGGGGCGCCTGCAATCCGTGGGCGGCAGCCTGAACCTGGACCGCACCGACGCCCGCTCGTTCGAGCTGCGCGCCGTGTGGCCGGCCGCGCCCGCCGCCACCGGATGGATCGCATGACGGCCGCCCGCGCCCTGCTCGCCCCGCTGGACACGCCCGTGCGGCTGCTGCTGGTGGACGACCACGTGATCGTGCGTGCGGGCTACCGGCACCTCCTCAAGCGGCAAACCTACCTCGATCTGCTCGGCGAGGCGGCGACGGCGGAGGAGGCTTACCCGCTGTGCCAGAGCCTGAAGCCGGACGTGGTCGTGACCGACATGGCCCTGCCCGGCCAGAGCGGCCTGGAACTGACCCGCCGCCTCGTGGCATGGAACCCGGCGTGCCGCGTGCTGATGTTCTCGATGCACGCCTCGGCCGAATTCGCGCAGGTCGCGCTCAAGGCCGGCGCGCGCGGCTACGTCACGAAAAGCAGCCCCGCCGAAGCGCTGCTGCAGGCCATCAGCGACGTGGCCCAGGGTCGGCTGGCCCTCAGCCCCGACGTGGCGCAAGCCATTGCGCTGCAGCGCCTGGGTGAACAGCAAGGGCGGGCGGACGGGCTGGAGACCCTCACGCCGCGCGAGTTCGAGGTGTTGCGCCTGTTACTGGCGCCCATGGCCGTGGCCGACATCGCCCGTGCCCTGCACCTGAGCGAGAAGACGGTCAACAACCTGCACTACCAGATCAAGCGCAAGCTCGGCGTGGGCAGCGACATCGAGCTGGCGCGGCGCGCGCTGCCGTGGTTCGACCCGCCCTGAGCGGCCTTCGCGCGGCGGCCGCGCGAAGGTGCCGGCTCAGACCAGCAGGGCGTTCACGCGCTTGACGTAGGCCGCCGGGTCGTCCGGCAGGCCGCCCTCGGCCAGCAGCGCCTGGTCGAACAGGATGTGCGCCAGGTCGTTGAAATGCACCGAGCCGTCGAGCTTCTTCACCAGCGCGTGTTCGGCATTGACTTCCAGCGTGGGCTTGGTGTCGGGCATCTTCTGGCCGGCCTGCTTCAGCATGCGGGCGAGCTGCATGCTCATGCCGCCGTCCTGCACCACCAGGCAGGCGGGTGAATCGACCAGCCGGGTCGTCACGCGCACGTCGAGCGCCTTGTCCTTCAGGGCCTCCTTCAGCTTGGCCAGCACCGGTTTGAAGCTCTCGGCGGCCTCTTCGGCGGCTTTCTTCTCGGCCTCGTCCTGCAGCTTGCCGAGGTCGAACTGGCCCTTGGCCACGCTCTGCAGCGGCGTGCCGTCGAACTCGTGCACATAGCCCAACGCCCATTCGTCCACCCGGTCGGTCATCAGCAGCACCTCGATGCCCTTCTTGCGGAAGACCTCGAGCTGCGGGCTGTTCTGCGCAGCGGCCAGCGTGTCGGCGGTGATGTAGTAGATGGCCTCCTGGCCGTCCTTCATGCGCGCCTTGTAGTCGGCGAACGAGACGCTGACCGAGTCGGTGGTGGTCGACGCGTAGCGCAGCAGCTTGGCGATGCGTTCCCGGTTGGAGAAGTCTTCGGTCAGGCCTTCCTTCAGCACCGGGCCGAACTCCTTGTAGAAGCTGGAGAAGCGGCCAGCCTTGGCCTTGGCGTCGTCGTCGGCGCCATCGGCCGCCACCTCGTGCTTGGCGAGGTCTTCGATCATGCTCAGCACGCGCTTGGTGCAGCCCTCACGAATCGCCTTCACGTCGCGGCTTTCCTGCAGCAGTTCGCGGCTCACGTTGAGCGGCAGGTCGGCCGAATCGACCACGCCCTGCACGAAACGCAGGTAGCCCGGCATCAGCGAGTCGGCGTCGTCCATGATGAAGACGCGCTTCACGTACAGCTTCACGCCCGCCACCTTCTCGCGGTTGTAGAGGTCGTGCGGCGCCTTGCCCGGCAGGTACAGCAACTGCGTGTACTCGGTGCTGCCTTCCACCTTGTTGTGGCTCCAGCTCAGCGGCGCCTCGGGGTCGTGGCTGATCTGCTGGTAGAAGGACGTGTACTGCTCGTCGGTGATGTCTTTCTTGGGGCGCGTCCACAGCGCGCTGGCTTGGTTCACGGTTTCCCATTCGCCGGTCTTCACCATCTCGCCGGGCTGGTCGTTCTCGCCTTCCTTCCACTCCTCCTTTTCCATCTTGATCGGGAGCGAGATGTGGTCGGAATATTTGCCGACGATCTGGCGGATCTGCCAGCCTTCGAGGTAGTCGGCCGCGTCGTCGCGCAGGTGCAGGATGACGCTGGTGCCACGCGCGGCGCGGTCGATGGCTTCCACCTCGAAGTCGCCCGTTCCGGTGCTGCTCCAGCGCACGCCTTCGGCGGCCGGCAGGCCGGCGCGGCGCGACTCGACCGAGATGCGGTCGGCCACGATGAAGCCGGAGTAGAAACCCACGCCGAACTGGCCGATCAACTGCGCGTCGGCCTTCTGCTCGCCCGACAGCTTGCCGACGAACTCGCGGGTGCCGCTCTTGGCGATGGTGCCGAGGTTGTCGATCGCCTCCTGCTGCGACAGGCCGATGCCGTTGTCGGTGATGGTCAGCGTGCGGGCCGCCTTGTCCACGGCAATGCGCACTTCCAGCTCCGGCGCGTCCTCGTACAGCGACGCGTTGTTCAGCGCCTCGAAGCGCAGCTTGTCGCAGGCGTCCGACGCATTGGAGATCAGCTCGCGCAGAAAGATCTCGCGGTTGGAGTACAGCGAATGGGTGACGAGGTGCAGCAGCTGCGCCACCTCGGCCTGGAAGGAAAGTTTTTGCTTGCTCATGGGATCGCGGTGAATGTCAAATGAGGGGCTGCCGGCGCGCGGCCGGAACCACCCCGAATTATGGTCGCCCGGCTGGCTTTCAAGCGCCGGACCGGCGCGGCGCAGGTTTCAGAAACGCTCGTCGGCGCCCAGGTAGCGCCAGCAGCCCGGCGGCAGCTGGCCCAGCACCACGCGGCCGATGCGGATGCGCTTGAGCCCCACCACTTTCAGCCCGACCTGCTCGCACATGCGGCGGATCTGCCGCTTCTTGCCTTCGGTCAGCACGAAGCGCAGCTGCTCGGGGTTCTGCCAGTCGACCTGGGCCGGTTTCAAACGCTGGCCATCCAGGCTCAACCCGTGGCGCAGCCGCGCCAGGCCGGCCGCCGGAAACGCGCCCTGCACGCCCTGCGTGACGTCTCCGCCGCCGGGTGCCGCGTAGCTCACCCGCACCAGGTATTCCTTCTCGATGCCGGAGTCCTCGCCGATGAGCTGCCGCGCCACGCGGCCATCCTGAGTGAGCACCAGCAGGCCCACCGAGTCGATGTCGAGCCGGCCGGCCGGCGCCAGCCCACGCAGTTGGGCGGACGAGAAGCGGTGCGGGCTGCGGTCGTGGTCCCAGCGGCTGCGCGGGCCGATCAATGACGCTGCGGGCTCGTGGCCGTCTTCGGCCTGGCCGCTGACGTAGCCCATCGGCTTGTGCAACAGGATGGTGACCTGCTCGGCCTGCTGGCCACGGGCCCGGCGGTCGATGTCGATGCGCGCCTGCGGCCCCACCTGCATGCCCATCTGCGCGACTGCGCCGTCGACCACGACCCAGCCGTTGGCGATCCAGTCGTCGGCTTCCCTCCGCGAGCACAGGCCCAGTTCGGCCATGCGCTTGTTGAGCCGCGAAGTCGCCTGCCCAGCGGGCGCCGGGGCCCCGGTGGCGGGTTTGGGAATGCGCCGCGCGGTGCCGGCAACCGGGCGAGGCGTGTCAGCGTTCGCGGCCATCGTTGTCTTTCAAGTCGGTGCTGTGGCGAAGCGCGTCGAGGTCCAGCACCCGCAGGCCGCCGTATTCCACGCGAATGATGTGGCGGGCTTCGAGCCGCGCCAGCGCCTCATTGACCCGCTGCCGCGACAGCCCGACCAGGTAGGCCAGCTCCTGCTGCGTGATGCGCAGCACCTGGCCCACGCTGGGATACAGCACCGGGTTGAACAGCGCCGCCAGGCTGCGCGCAACGCGCACTTCGGGGTTGTTGATGCGGTCGATCTCGCGGGCCGCGATGAACTGGCCGAGCCGCTCGTTGAGCTGGTTCATCACGAAGCGGTTGAACCCCAACGAATGGTCGAGCAGCCAGTGGAAGGATTCCACCGGAATGCCGGCCACCAGGCTGCGCCGCAGCGGCGAGATGTTGTAGCGGTAGCACTCGCGCTTGAGCAGCGTGCCTTCGCCGAACCAGCCGCCGGCGGGAATGCCGGCAAACGTCATGTGGTGGCCCTCTTCGTTGTCGGAGCTCATCTTGAGCAGCCCCTCGATGACGCCGAACCAGTAGGTACAGGGTCGGCCGACACGGCACAGGAAGTCGGTGGGCTGGGCATCCGACACCCGCAACTCGCCGGAGATGTAGCGGCGCTCACCCGCCGACAGCAGCTTGAACCACGGGATGCTGTCGAGCTCCTGCTCGGTGGGCAGGCGCCGCCGCTGAAGAAGGCTGAGGTCTGAATTCATTACATCAAAAAGGGACTTCGCGCCGGGAAACTCCCCATAGGGGACACCCTAGGATTGTCAGGGAAACGACAAAACGGCGTCAAACGTTTGCTTACCATCGCAGCCATTCGGTGTCTCACATCGGACACCTTCGCACCTTTTGTACAGATCCGATTTTCAAGGAAACGGAATGCAGACGACGTTCCCCCACCTGCTGCTCAAGCACGCCGCCGAACGGCCCGACGCCCCCGCGATGCGCGAGAAGGAATACGGCATCTGGCAAACACTGGGTTGGCGCGACATGGCCACGCTGGTGGAGCAGATTGCCTGCGGCCTGCACCAGGCCGGGTTGCAGCGCGGCGAGCACATGGTGCTGGTCGGCTCCAACCGGCCGCGGCTGTACGCCACCATGCTGGCCATTCAGTCGCTGGGCGCCATTCCGGTGCCGCTGTACCAGGACGCGGTGGCAGCCGAATGCGTGTACCCCATCAACGACACCGGCGCGCGCTTCGCCTTCGTGGAAGATCAGGAACAGGTCGACAAACTGTCGGAAATCAGGGGCTCGTGCCCCAACGTTGCCCTCATCCTGTACGACGACCCGCGCGGGCTGCGCAACTACAGCGAGCCCGGGCTGCAGGCGCTGGACGCGCTGCTGGAGACCGGCAAGGCTTTCCAGGCCGCCAACCCGGAGTTCCTGCGGAATGAGATCGCCAAGGGCAAGCCCGCCGACGTGGCCTCGATGTTCTACACCTCGGGCACCACCGGCAACCCCAAGGGCGTGGTGCACACCCATTTCTCGCTGCTGAACCGCGGCCACGCCGCCGCCCAGTTCGACCGGCTGGGCCCTGACGAAGACGTGCTGGCCTATCTGCCGCCGGCGTGGATCGGCCAGAACATCTTTTCCTACGCGCAGTGGCTGTCGTGCGGCTACGTGGTGAATTGCCCGGAGTCGGCCGGCACCGTGATGATCGACCTGAAGGAAGTCGGTCCCACCTACTACTTCGCACCGCCTCGGGTGTTCGAAGGCCTGCTGACCAGCGTGATGATCCGCATGGAAGACGCGGGCTGGCTCAAGCGCAAGATGTTCCATGGCTTCATGGGCGTGGCACGCCGCGTGGGGCCAGACAAGAAGGACGGCAAACCGGTCGGCCTGGTCGACAACCTGCTGTACGCGCTGGGTAACCTGTTCGTCTACGGGCCGCTGCGCAACAACCTGGGCATGAGCCGCGTCAAGGTGGCCTACACCGCCGGCGAGGCGATCGGCCCCGACCTGTTCACTTTCTACCGCTCGATCGGCGTCAACCTGAAGCAGCTCTACGGCTCGACAGAAACGGCCGTGTTCGTCTGCGTGCAGCCGGACCACCAGGCCAAGGCCGACACGGTGGGTGTGCCGCTGGCCGGCGTGGAGATCAAGGTGGCCGACAACGGCGAACTGCTGGTCAAGTCGCCCGGCCTGCTCAAGGAGTACTACAAGAACCCCGGCGCCACGGCCGAAGTGCTGACCGCCGACGGCTGGTACCACACGGGTGACGCGGGCTTCCTGGACAACCAGGGCCACCTGAAGATCATCGACCGGGCCAAGGACGTGGGACGCATCATGGGTGGCCCGAACGACGGTGCCATGTTCGCGCCCAAGTACGTGGAGAACAAGCTCAAGTTCTTCCCGCACATCAAGGAAGCGGTGGCGCTGGGCGACAAGCGCGACCGCGTGTGCGCAATGATCAACATCGACTTCGACGCGGTGGCGAACTGGGCCGAGCGCCGCAACCTGCCCTACGCCGGCTACACCGACCTGGCGCAGAAACCGGAGGTCTATGGCCTCATCAAGGAGTGCGTCGAGCAGGTCAACGCCGACCTGAGCCGCGACGCGCTGCTGGCCGGCAGCCAGATCAGCCGCTTTCTGGTGCTGCACAAGGAACTGGACGCCGACGACGGCGAACTCACCCGCACCAACAAGGTCCGGCGCGGCTTCATTGCCGAGAAATACCAGCCCCTGGTCGATGCGCTGTACGGCGGCAAGTCCGAGCAGTTCATCGACACACAGGTCAAGTTCGAGGACGGCCGCACCGGCAGCATCAGCGCCAACCTCAAGATCGTCGATACCAAGACCTTCACCCCCGTGAAGGCTGCAGCATGAACCGCGCGGCCGCTCCGAAGGTTCATCACACCGCAGCCCGCAGGGCAGAGGGACTCCAGTGACCAAAAAGATTGGCGACGTCGTCCTCGACGTCAAGAACATCAGCCTGCGTTTCGGTGGCGTGAAGGCGCTCACCGACATCTCGTTCAACGTCAAGGAACACGAGATCCGCGCCATCATCGGCCCCAATGGCGCCGGCAAGAGTTCGATGCTGAACTGCATCAACGGTGTCTACGCGCCGCAGGAAGGCAACATCACCTTCCGCGGAAAGACCTTCCGGCACATGAACAGCCGGCAGGTGGCCGAGATGGGCATTGCCCGCACCTTCCAGAACCTGGCGCTGTTCAAGGGCATGAGCGTGCTCGACAACATCATGACGGGCCGCAACCTGCGCATCAAAAGCAACCTGCTGATGCAGGCGATGCGCGTCGGCCCTGCCGTGCGCGAGGAGATGGCGCACCGCGAGTACGTCGAGCACATCATCGACTTCCTCGAGATCCAGGCCCATCGCAAGACACCCGTCGGCCAGTTGCCCTACGGCCTGCAGAAACGCGTCGATCTGGCGCGGGCGCTGGCGCTGCAGCCGCAGGTGCTGCTGCTCGACGAACCGATGGCCGGCATGAACGTCGAAGAAAAGCAGGACATGTGCCGCTTCGTGCTCGACGTGAACGACGAATTCGGTACCACCATCGTGCTGATCGAGCACGACATGGGTGTGGTGATGGACATCTCGGACCGCGTGGTCGTGCTCGACTACGGCAAGAAGATCGGCGACGGCAGCCCCGAAGAGGTGCGCGGCAATCCCGAAGTCATCAGCGCTTACCTCGGCACCAGCCACTGATCGCGGAGACACCTTTTCCATGGCCTTCTTTCTCGAAACCCTGCTGGGCGGCCTGATGGCCGGCATGCTGTATTCGCTGGTGGCGCTCGGCTTCGTGCTGATCTTCAAGGCGTCCGGCGTCTTCAATTTCGCCCAGGGCGCGATGGTGCTGTTCGCGGCCCTCGCGATGGCGCGCTTCTCCGAGTGGCTGCCGGGCTGGACGGGCATCACCCATCCGGTGGTGGTCAACATCGCGGCCTTCCTGATGGCCGGCGCGATGATGTTCGTCGCGGCCTGGCTGATCGAACGCCTGGTGCTGCGCCACCTGGTCAATCAGGAAGGCGCGACGCTGCTGATGGCCACGCTGGGCATCGGCTACTTCCTCGAAGGCCTCGGCCAGACCTTCTTTGGCAACGACATCTACTCGATCAACATCGGCATGCCGAAAGATCCGGTGTTCGTGCTGGATTCCATGTTCCCAGGCGGCGTGCTCATCAATCAGGAAGACGTGATCGCAGCCGGCATCGCCGCCGCGCTGGTGGCAGTGCTGAGCATCTTCTTCCAGAAGACCAAAACCGGCCGCGCCTTGCGCGCGGTGGCCGACGATCACCAGGCGGCGCAATCCATCGGCATTCCCCTGAACCGCATCTGGGTCGTCGTCTGGTGTGTCGCCGGCGTCGTGGCCCTGGTGGCCGGGATGATCTGGGGCAGCAAGCTGGGCGTGCAGTTCTCGCTCGCCACCATCGCGCTGCGCGCGCTGCCCGTCGTCATTCTGGGCGGCCTCACTTCGGTGCCCGGCGCCATCATCGGCGGGCTGATCATCGGCGTCGGGGAAAAGCTCTCGGAGGTCTATCTCGGCAGCTACGTGGGTGGCGGCATCGAGATCTGGTTCGCCTATGTGCTGGCCCTCGTGTTCCTGCTGTTCCGACCGCAAGGCCTGTTCGGCGAAAAGATCATCGACCGCGTCTGACGACACCGGCCCCAACCCAGAAGAATCGCCATGCTTTACAGAGAAAACGGCCAGTTCAAGACCTCCTACAAGGCCGATCAGCAGATCTTCCCGATCCTGCAGGACCGGATCGCCATCCTGCTGCTCGTCGCGGCCGCGTTCATCGTGGTGCCGGTGTTCGTCAGCGACTACACCTTCCGCGCCATCCTGATCCCGTTCGTGATCATGTCTCTCGCCGCGCTGGGCGTGAACATCCTGGTGGGCTATTGCGGCCAGATCTCGCTGGGTTCGGGCGCCTTCATGGCGGTGGGTGCCTACGGGGCCTTCAACTTCTTCGTCCGCATCCCCGACATGCCGCTGATCCCGGCGTTGATCCTCGGCGGGCTGTGCGCCACCGTTTTCGGCATCCTGTTCGGCTTGCCCAGCCTGCGCGTCAAGGGCCTGTATCTCGCGGTGGCAACGCTGGCCGCGCAGTTCTTCAGCGACTGGATGTTCCTGCGGGTGAAGTGGTTCACCAACGACTCGCCGTCGGGCGCGGTCTCGGTGAACGGGCTCCAGGTGTTCGGTTTTCCGATCGACAGCGCGCTCAGCAAATACTGGCTGTGCCTGGGCATGCTGACCGTGATGGCGCTGCTGGCCAAGAACCTGGTGCGCAGCGCGATCGGCCGCGAATGGATGGCGATCCGCGACATGGACGTGGCCGCCGCCGTGATCGGCATCCGCCCCATGTACGCCAAGCTCACGGCCTTTGCGGTCAGCTCCTTCATCATCGGCGTAGCGGGCGGCCTCTGGGCGTTTGTCTACCTCGGTGCGTGGGAGCCGGGCGCCTTCTCGGTCGACATGTCGTTCCGCCTGCTGTTCATGGTGATCATCGGGGGCCTGGGCTCCATCATGGGCGCCTTCTTCGGTGCGGGTTTCATCGTGATCGTGCCCATCCTGCTGAACCAGTTCCTGCCATGGGCCGCCGGCTTGTTCGGCATGACGGTGTCGACAGCCGGTGTGTCTCATGCCGAGCTGATGGTGTTCGGCGCGCTGATCGTCTGGTTCCTGATCGTCGAGCCGCACGGGCTGGCGAAGCTGTGGTCCATCGGCAAGCAGAAGTTGCGGCTGTGGCCGTTCCCGCATTGAGCTTCCGCGTATGCCCTTACTGACAAGCCCTGATGTCTTTTCGTCTGAATGCGTTTCAACTTCCTTCTGGTTTCAACCGCCTCAACGCTTTTTATAAGGAGCCTCCCATGAAGATTCGCACCCTTGTTGTCACGGCCGTTGCGATGGCCTCGCTGCTCAGCACGAATGCCTTTGCGCAAGCGAAGGAACAGTTCTTCCCGCTGCTCTCGTACCGCACCGGCCCCTACGCGCCGAACGGCACGCCCTGGGCCAACGGCAAGCAGGATTACCTGAAGATGATCAACGCGCGCGACGGCGGCATCAACGGCGTCAAGCTCACCTTTGAAGAATGCGAAACCGGCTACGCCACCGACCGCGGCGTGGAGTGCTATGAACGCCTGAAGAGCCGGCCCGGCGTTGCGCTGTTCGACCCGCAAGCCACCGGCATCACCTTCGCGCTGACCGAGAAGGTTGCCGCCGACAAGGTTCCGTTGATCACGCTGGGTTATGGCCTGTCGGTCGCGCAGGACGGCAACGCCTTCAAGTGGAACTTCCCCTTCATGGGCAGCTACTGGACCGCCGCCGACATCATCGTCCAGGACATCGCCAAGAAGGAAGGCGGCAAGGACAAGCTGAAGGGCAAGAAGATCGCACTGGTCTACCACGACAGCCCGTTCGGCAAGGAACCGATCCCGCTGCTGCAGAACCTGGCCGCTCAGGATGGCTTCGAGCTGCAGCTGATCCCGGTCACGGCTCCCGGCGTGGAGCAGAAGGCCGCCTGGCTGCAGGTGCGCCAAAGCCGGCCCGACTACGTGATGCTGTGGGGCTGGGGCGTGATGAACTCCACTGCGCTGAAAGAGGCGCAGGCCACCGGCTACCCGCGCGAGAAGATGTACGGCGTCTGGTGGGCCGGCGCCGAGCCGGACGTGAAGGACGTGGGCGCGGGCGCCAAGGGCTACAACGCTCTGGCGCTGAACACCTCGGGCCAGCAGCCCAAGGTCATCCAGGACATCCTGAAGAACGTGCACGACAAGGGCCAGGGCACCGGCCCGAAGGACGAAGTCGGTTCCGTGCTGTACACCCGCGGCGCCATCATCGCGATGCTGGGCGTGGAAGGTGTGCGCCGCGCGCAGGAACGCTTCGGCAAGGGCAAGGTCATGACCGGTGAACAGGTCCGCTGGGGCCTGGAGAACCTGGCGCTCGACCAGAAGAAGCTGGACGCGCTGGGCTTTGCCGGCGTGATGCGCCCGCTGTCGACCAGCTGCGCCGACCACATGGGCTCCACCTGGGCGCGCATCCACACCTGGGACGGCGCCAAGTGGAACATGAGCTCCGACTGGTACCAGGCCGACGAGGCGGTGATCAAGCCGATGGTGAAGGCCGGCGCCGACAAGTACCTGGCCGACAAGAAGCTGCAGCGCCGCACCGCGGCCGACTGCCAGTCCTGACCGGAAAACGGGAAGCCTTCGCGGGCTTCCCGCGCCGGCTCGCGGGAGCCGGCAACCGGCAGGCCTGTCGTTCGGCGCCCAGCACCGACAGCCCTGCCGATTGCCAACACCCACACCATGACTGCACCCAACATCGTTCTCAACGTCAACGGCATCGAGGTCATCTACAACCACGTGATCCTCGTGCTCAAGGGCGTCTCCCTCAGCGTCCCCGAAGGCGGCATCGTGGCCATTCTCGGCGGCAACGGCGCCGGCAAGACCACCACGCTGCGCGCGATTTCCAACCTGCTCAAGGGCGAGCGCGGCGAAGTCACCAAGGGCTCCATCGAGCTGCGCGGCGAGCGCATCGAGAACCTGTCGCCTGCCGACCTCGTGCAGCGCGGCGTGGTCCAGGTGATGGAAGGCCGGCACTGCTTCGCCCACCTGACCATCGAGGAAAACCTGCTGACCGGGGCCTACACGCGCAGCAGCAAGGCCGAGATCGCGGTCAACCTCGAAAAGGTCTACAACTACTTTCCGCGCTTGAAGACCCGCAAGGGCTCGCAGGCCGCATACACCTCGGGCGGCGAGCAGCAGATGTGCGCGATCGGCCGCGCCATCATGGCCAACCCCAGCATGGTGCTGCTCGACGAGCCGTCCATGGGCCTGGCGCCGCAGATCGTCGAGGAAGTGTTCGAGATCGTGAAGGACCTCAACAGCAAGGAAAAAGTGACCTTCCTGCTGGCCGAGCAGAACACCAACATGGCGCTGCGCTACGCCGACTACGGCTACATCATGGAGTCGGGCCGCATCGTGATGGACGGCAAGGCCGACGACCTCGCCAGCAACGAGGACGTCAAGGAGTTCTACCTCGGCATGGGCGGCGGCGAACGCAAGTCGTTCAAGGACGTCAAGAGCTACAAGCGCCGCAAGCGCTGGCTGGCTTGAGGAGGTGGATGCCGTGACGACCACCCGCTACTTCGACCACCTCGAGACCCGCAGCCAGGACGACCGCGAAGCCTCTTTCCTGAGCGAGCTGCCCGGCCAGATCGCCTGGGCCAAAGACAACGCGCCGGCCTATGCCAAGCTGTACGCCGACGTGCAGCCCGGCAGCATCGACAGCCTCGCCGCCCTGGCCAAACTGCCGGTCGTGCGCAAGTACGAGCTGCTGGAGCAGCAGCAGAAGACACGCGGCACCGACCCTTTCGGCGGATTCGCCAGCGTGGTCTATGGCGCCGGCATGAAGCGCATCTTCGCCAGCCCGGGCACCATCTACGAACCCGAAGGCCACCGCCCCGACTACTGGCGTGTGGCGCGTGCGCTGTTCGCCGCGGGCTTCCGCCCCGGCGAGCTGGTGCACAACAGCTTCAGCTACCACTTCACGCCGGCCGGCTCCATCATGGAAACCGGCGCCCACTACCTGGGCCTCACGGTGTTCCCGGGCGGCACCGGCCAGACCGAGCAGCAGGTGCAGGTGATGTCGGAGCTTCGGCCCTCGGGCTACGCGGGCACGCCGAGTTTCCTGAAGATCCTGCTCGAGAAAGCCGCCGAGCTGGGTGTTCCGCTGCCCAGCCTGACCAAGGCCCTGGTTTCTGGCGAGGCCTTCCCACCCAGCCTGCGCGACTGGCTGAGCGAGCGCGGCTTGAACGCCTACCAGTGCTACGCAACGGCCGACCTCGGCCTCATTGCCTACGAAACCGAAGCGCGCGAGGGCCTTGTGCTCGACGAGCGGGTGCTGGTCGAGATCGTGCGGCCCGGCACCGGCGACCCGGTGGCCGAAGGCGAGGTGGGCGAGCTGGTTGTTACCACGTTCAACCGCGACTACCCGCTGATCCGCTTCGGCACCGGCGACCTGTCGGCCGTGCTGCCGGGACAGTGCCCCACCGGCCGCACCAACACCCGCATCAAGGGCTGGATGGGCCGGGCCGACCAGACCACCAAGATCCGCGGCATGTTCGTCCACCCGGGCCAGGTGGCCGACATCGCCAAACGCTTCCCCGAGGTGAAGAAGGCGCGCCTGGTCGTCAGCGGCGAAATGGCCAACGACAACATGACGCTGAAGGTCGAGTCGGTCACCGACTCGGACGACCTCTCGGCCCGCCTCAGCGAAGCGATCCGCGACGTCACCAAGCTGCGCGGCGCGGTCGAGTTCGTGACGCCGGGCAGCCTGCCGAACGACGGCAAGGTGATCGAGGACGCACGCAGCTACAAGTAGCCACAGCCGCACTCACCCCGAACGGCCCCACCTCGTGTGGGGCCGCTTTATTGGTAGTTCCCGTAATGCCCGTGGGCGGGGCGCCCGACTACCATTTGTGCGTAGCCGTTTTCCCTTCCCGACTCAGGAGACAAGCCCATGAAATCCGCCCTCGCGCTGGCCGCAGGCCTGCTCGCGCTGGCCGCCTCGGCCGCCGACTTTCCCGCCAAGGACAAGGTCATCACCATCGTCGTGCCCTTCAGCGCCGGCGGCCCAACCGACCGCGTCGCGCGCGACCTCGCCGAGGCCATGCGCAAGCCGCTGGGCGGCGTCAGCATCGTGGTCGACAACGCGGCCGGGGCCGGCGGCTCGATCGGCGCCAACAAGGTCGCCAAGGCCGCGCCAGACGGCTACACGGTGCTGCTGCACCACATCGGCATGTCCACCATGCCGACGCTGGTCCGCAACATCCCGTTCAAGGTCGAGAGCGACTTCGAGTACCTCGGCATGGTCAACGACGTGCCGATGACACTGATCGCCCGCCCCACCATGCAGGCCGCCAACTTCAAGGAACTGCAGGGCTGGATGGCGCAGAACAAGGGCAAGATCAACCTCGGCAACGCCGGCATCGGCTCGGCCTCGCACCTCTGCGGCCTGCTGTTCCAGTCGGCCACGCAGACCGAGATGGCCACCATCTCGTTCAAGGGCACGGCGCCGGCCATCACCGACCTGATCGGCGGCCACATCGACCTGCTGTGCGACCAAACCACCAACACCACCTCGCAGATCGAGGGCAAGAAGGTCAAGGCCTACGCCGTCACCACCACCAAGCGCCTCACCACGCCGGCGCTGAAGGATTTGCCGACGATGGACGAAGCCGGCCTGAAGAACTTCCAGGTGACGATCTGGCACGGCCTCTATGCGCCCAAGGGCACGCCGGCCGACGTGACGGCCAAGCTCAACGAAGCACTGAAGGCCGCGTTGAAGGACCCCGAATTCATCAAGAAGCAGGAAGGCCTGGGCGCCGTTGTGGTGACCGACAAGCGCATTGAGCCCGCCGAACACAAACGCTTCGTTGCGGCGGAAATCGCGAAATGGAGTCCGGTGATCAAGGCCGCCGGCGTCTACGCCGACTGACCCTTTCCAGGCTCGGCCACACCACGCCCGGCTCCGGCCGGGCGTTGCGCTTTCAGACGCCCCAGGTGACGTCGTTGCCGTCCTGGTGGCTGCGGCGCAGGAGGTCCAGCAGCGGGTAGGCGCGCTGGCGCAGCGACACGCCGCGGGCGCCCTTGTCTTCTTCGTCGTCCTCGGATTTCTCGGACTTCTCGGCCTGCGCCTTCTGACCGCCCTCCTGGGCCACGGCGGCTTCGAGCGCGGCGATCGCGCCGGGCAGTTGCTCCTGCGTCAGGATGCCCTTGCCGGAAGCGTCCTTGCCGAGGATCTGCAGCACCTGCCGCGCATTGGCGTCGAGCATCGTGAGGTCGGCGGCGGTGGCGGATTTGAAAGTGACGGCCATGGTATTGGTGTTCCTGCTCAGTTGGGGTTGTAGATGTAGGAGCGGTTGAAAGGGTAGTCGGACTGGGCGCCGGGCAGGCCGCCCGCAACCGGGGCGTGGTCGTGCGTGGGCCGGGCCGCCAGCATCTGGTGCAACGCGATCCAGCCTTCCTCGAAACACATCGCGCTGCCGGCCAGGTAGAGCCTGTAAGCGCGCAGCGTCTTCTCGGCGGCGCTCGTGTCGTCGGGGCGGGACGATTCGAGCACCTGCCGCGCTTCGTCGAGGTGAGACTCCAACCCGTCGGACCACTGCCACAGCGTGCGCGCGTAGTGCGGCCGCAGGTTCTCGCAATCGACCATCTCGAGGCCGGCCTTGGCCATGTCTTCCAGCACCAGGCTGACGTGCAACAACTCGCCACCGGGAAAGATGTACTCCTGCACGAAGTCGCTCAGCCCCGCGCCGAGGCCGCGGTTGTCGAGGCCGCCGGCGGTGATGCCGTGGTTCAGCACCAGTCCTCCGGGCCGCAGCAGGCCGAAAACCTTCTCGAAGTAGCCGACCATGTTGGCGCGGCCCACGTGCTCGAACATGCCGACCGACGCGATCTTGTCGAAGGGCTGCGATGCGTCGAGGTCGCGGTAGTCGCGCAGCTCCATCCGCACCCGGCCGCCGAGGCCCTTCTGCTCGATCAGCCGCGTGACGTGCGCGTGCTGGTTGCGCGACAGCGTGATGCCGGTGGCGTCCACCCCGTAGTGTTCTGCCGCCCACAGCAGCAGCGCGCCCCAGCCGGCGCCGATGTCCAGGAAGCGTTCGCCGGGCTGCAGCATCAGCTTGCGGCAGATGAGATCGAGCTTGGCCTCCTGCGCCTGCGCCAGCGTCATGCCGGCGTCGCGGAAGTAGGCGCAGGAATAGACGCGGCGCGGGTCCAGCCACAGCGCGTAGAAGTCGTCGGAAACGTCGTAATGGAATTCGATGTTGCGGGCGTCGCGCTGGCGGGTGTGGTGCAGCACACTGCCGGCACCCCGCACCGCACGGGTCAGCCAGTCGCTGTTCGCGCGGGTGGGGTCAACCGAGGACAGCCAGCCCACCGCCGCTGCCATCAGGTCGCGCATGCTGCCCTGCAGCCGGATCCGGTCTTCCACGAACCCCTTGCCTGCGGCCCCGATCTGGCCGGCGGCCAGCCGCGCGACCGAGGTCCAGTCCTGAAAGGCCAGGCGCAACGCGGCGCCGGCCGGGCCGAGCCGCTGGCCGCCCGGCAGCTCGAACGCCACCGGCACCGGCAATCCACGCAGGCGTGATTCGAGTTTTTGCGTCAGGCTGCTCATGGGACTGAAAGCAGACTAAACGCATTCGCCTAACCCTGGCGCGACTTCAGGTATTGCACGCGCCGGCCGGCGCGCGCCGAGACAATCAGTTGGGCCGGGCGGGGTCTTGCGGGGTGTCGTCGCCCGACAGGTCGCCCACGTCGTGCGCCACGGCGAATTCGCTTTCGAAGGTTTCGAAAATGCGCTTGAAGACCTGCTCTTCGTTGTGGCCCTTGCGCGCGTATGCGGCAGACACGTCACGCACCACGCCGGCCAGCAGCATGCCCCACAGGCCCACGTCTTCCCACATCGGCTTCAGCGTGGTTTGCTGCTCCTTGCCGGGCGAAACCCAGACGCGCAGGATCTCGACGGCCTGCTCCTCGCTGGCCATGGGCGGCTTGGGCAGTTCACCCGGTTTGTAACTCTGGTCGCTGGACATGGGTTCTCCTTGTGCTCTGTGTCACGTGGCGTGCATCGGTGGTACGGGCACTGGTGGCCCGTTCAATCTGCCATTATTGCAGCGCACTACGCCCGCGGCAGCCGGTGAAAACGCGGGGCCGCGGCCCCTCCCGTTCAGCCTGCCGGCGGCATGCCGGGGAGCTGCGGTGCATCCGGCGCCGCTGAGCGGCCGCGCAGCCGGCGCACCTGGCGGCCGAGCCAGTGTTCGCCGTCGTCGACCAGACTGAACACCGCCGGCACCACCAGCAGGCTGAGCAGCGTGGACGTGATCAGCCCGCCGATCACCGCAATGGCCATGGGCGAGCGGAAGCTGGGGTCGGCGCCCCAGCCGAGGGCCAGCGGCATCATGCCCGCACCCATGGCGATGGTGGTCATGACGATGGGCCGCGAGCGCTTGTGGCAGGCGTCGACCAGCGCGTCGAAGCGGTTCATGCCGGCCTCGCGCGCGAGGATGGCGTAGTCGACCAGCAGGATGGAGTTCTTGGTGACGATGCCCATCAGCATGATGAGGCCGATCATCGACGGCATCGACAGCGCGCGGCCGGTGATCAGCAGCGCGACGAAAGCGCCGCCGATCGACAGCGGCAGCGCGGCCAGGATGGTGGCCGGCTGCATGAAGTCGCGGAACAGCAGCACCAGCACGCCGTAGATGCACAACACGCCGATCAGCATGGCCACACCGAAGCTGTCGAACAGGTTGCGCATTTCCTCGGCGTCACCCAGGTCGGCCACCTTCACGGACGGCGGCAGGTCGCGCATGCTGGGCAGCAGCTTGGCGCTCTCGCTGACCTCGCCCAGCTCCAGCCCGCCCAGTTCCACGTCGAGCGTGACGTTGCGGCTGCGGTTCAGGCGGTCGATCTGCGCGGGGCCGCTGTCCATGGTGACGGTGGCCACGTTGCCGATCAGCACCGGCCCGTTGCGGCCCGGCACGGTGAGCCGCTCGATGGCGCCGATGTCGGCCCGCACCGCATTGGGCAGCTTGACGCGGATCGGCACCTGGCGCTCGGTGACGTTGAGCTTGGTCAGCGCGGTGTCGTAGTCGCCGGCGGTGGCCACGCGCACCGTCTCGGCGATGCTGGAGGCGGTCACGCCGAGGTCGGCCGCGCGGGCGAAGTCGGGCCGCACGATGATCTCGGGCCGCACCAGCGCCGCGCTCGACGTCACGCCGCCAATGCCTTGCATGGTGCGCAAATCGCGCTCTACCCGCTGCGCGGCGGCGGTCAGCGCCACCGGGTCTTCGCTGCGCAGCACCAGCTGCATCTTGGTGCCGGTGTCGGGCGCGCCCACCGTGAAGCGGGCGCCGGGAATGTCCCACAGCGCGGCGCGGATGTTGTTCTCGACCTCCGACAGGCTTTCGCTGCGGTCGTTGCGGTGCAGCGTGGTCAGCGTCAGCACCGCGCGCCGGGCCTCGGCCGACGCGCCGGGCGCGAAGGCGTCGCCGCTGGAGCCGCCGCCCACCGAGCTGAACACATGCAGCACGCCGGGCACCTTCATCGCCGCGACGCGCGCCTGCTCGGCCGCCAGCCGGGTTTCATTCAGCGTGCTGCCGGGCGCCAGCTCGACGTTGATCTGCGTCTGCCCGCGGTCGCTGGGCGGCACGAAGCCGGTCGGCAACAGCCCGACCAGCGCGATCGACGCGACGAAGAACACGCCCGACGCCACCGCCGTGACCGCGCGGTGGTTCAAACACCACTTCATGGCGGCGAGGTAGCGCGTCATCATCCAGCCGTCGTGCTCGCCGGTTTCCTTGGCGGGCTTCAGCAGGTAGGCGGCCATCATCGGCGTCAGCAGCCGCGCGACCATCAGCGAGGCGAGGATGGCGAGCACCGCCGTCCAGCCGAACTGCTTGAAGAACAGGCCCGGCACGCCGCCCATGAAGGCGGTGGGCAGGAACACCGCAACCAGCGCGAAGGTGGTGGCGATCACCGCCATGCCGATCTCGTCGGCCGCTTCCATCGCCGCCTGATAGGGCTTCTTGCCCATGCGCAGATGGCGCGCGATGTTCTCGATCTCCACGATCGCGTCGTCCACCAGCACGCCGACCACCAGCGCCAGCGCCAGCAGCGTCACGGTGTTGAGGGTGTAGCCGAAGTACTTGAGGCCGAGGAAGGTGGGAATGACCGACAGCGGCAGCGCGGCGGCGGCCACCAGCGTGGCCCGCCAGTCGCGCAGAAACCAGAACACCACCAGCACCGCCAGCAGCGCGCCTTCGTAGAGCAGCTCCATCGAGCCGTCGAAGTTCTCCTGGATGGGCGAGGCGTTGTCGATCACCTGCTCGAACGTGATGCCCGGCGTTTCGGCCTGCAACTGCGCGATGGCGGCGCGGGCGCCCTCGGCCACGGCGGTTTCGCTGGCGCCCTTGGTGCGGAAGATTTCGAAGCCGACCACCGGCTTGCCGTCGCGCAGCGCGATGGACCGCGGCTCGGCCACCGTGTCGCGCACGGTGGCGACCTGGTCCAGCCGGATGTGGCGGCCGTCGGCCAGCGGCAGGTCGATGCGCGACAGCTCATCGGCCGTCTTCACGGTGGCGATGGTGCGCACCGCCTGCTCGGCGCCGCCCACGTCGCCACGGCCGCCCGGCGCCTCGGCCTGCACCAGCTTGAGCCGGCGCGACACATCCACCGCCGCCACGTTGAGCGCCGCCATGCGCGCGGCGTCCAGCTCGATGCGGATCTCGCGCGTGACGCCGCCCACCCGCTTGACCGCGCCCACGCCGGGCACGCTGAGCAGGCGCTTGGACACCTGGTTGTCGACGAACCAGCTCAGGTCGGGATCGTCGAAGGTGCCGGGCTGGCCGCTGGCGGTGGGCGTGGCGGTGGCGGTGAAGGTGAGCACCACGCGGCCGGCGGTCGAGGTCTTGGTGACGCTGGGGTCGCGCAGGTCGCTCGGCAGATCGGCCCGCACACGGGCCACCGCGTCGCGCACGTCGTTCACCGCGTCGGAGAGGTTTTTCTCCAGGATGAACTCGACGGTGATCGCCACCTCGCCGTCGAGCACCTTGGTGTAGATGTTCTTCACGCCCTGCAGCGTGGCGACGGAGTCTTCGATCTTGCGCGCCACCTCGGTTTCGAGCTGGGCCGGCGCGGCGCCGGGCAACGACGCGTTGACGGTGACGATGGGCAGCTCGATGTCCGGGAAATCCTGCACCGCGTTGCCCTTGAACGCGATCAGCCCCGCCAGCGTCAGCAGCGCGAACAGCATGATCGCCGGGATGGGGTTGCGGATCGACAGCGCCGAGAAATTCATCGCGGCCGCTCCTTCAGCGCTTCACCGGCGGCGGGGGCGGGGCCGACGCCGCACCGCCCGGCGCCGACGCATTCCGCACCACGTCGCCATCGTTCAGGAAGCCGGCGCCGTCGTTGATGACGACGCTCTTGTCGTCCACCCCGCGCAGCACCTCGATGCGGTCGTTCAGCCGGCGGCCGGTCTGCACCTTGATCTGGCTCACCCGGTTGTCGGTGTTCAGGCGGAACACGTAGGAAAAGCCGTCGCGCACCACCACCGCCTGCTGCGGCAGCGTGAGCGCCTGCGACTCGCCGAGCTGGAATTCGCCCTTGGCGAACATGCCCGCCAAGGCTGGCGCCGACGCATCGGCCGCCGGCAGGTCCACATAGACGAAGGCCGAGCGGGTCTGCGGGTCGACCGTTGGCGCAATGGTGCGGACGCGGCCGCGCAGCTGCGTGCCGTTGGCGGCCGTCACCAGCGCGGTGGTGCCGGGCCCGACGCGGCCCAGTTCGCTCGACGTCACCTCGGCCCGCCATTCGAGCCGGCCCTGGCGGACCAGCTTGAACAGCTCGGCGCCAGAGGCCACCACCGCGCCCACCGTGGCGGTGCGCGACGAAATCAGCCCGGCGTCGGGCGCGGTCACGCGGGCCTGCCGCAGCCGCAGTTCCTGGGCGGCCAGCGCGGCCTTCGCCGCCATCGCCTTGGCCTTGGCCGTGAGCGCGGTGGTGGTGAACTGGTTGATCTGCTGGGTGCTCAGCGCGCCGGTGCCCACCAGCCCCTTGGCCCGCTCGGCGTTGCCGGCGGCGTCGGCCGCATTGGCCTCGGCCTCGGCGAGGTTGGCGCGGGCCTGCAGCACGTCGTTGTGCACCGCTTCGGCGGCGAACACCGCCAGCACCTGGCCCTTGGTCACCCGGTCCCCCACGTTGACGCGCACCTCGGCCAGCTTGAGGCCGTTCGCTTCGCTGCCGACCACCGCCTCCTGCCAGGCGGCGATGCTGCCGTTGGCCGACAGCACCACCGGCAGGCGGCTGGTCGAGGGCACGGTGGTGGTCACCGTCAGTGCGGGGCGGGGCGGCTGCTTCTTCTCGTCCGCCGCCTCTGATTTGGAGGAAAAAGCGGCCACAGTCAGCACCAATACAAGCGATGCAGCTACAACAGTAATAGCAAAACGAGGGGCGTTGGGGAACGTCATGGGGGCGATCCGGTGGGTGTCTCGAGGGGTCAGGCCGGTGGCGCGTCGGGCGTGGCCGGCGTCCAGCCGCCGCCGGCGGCGCGGTACAGCGCGATCCACGCGGCCATGCGCTCGCGCTGCAGGTTGACGGCGGTGGTCTGCGAACTGAGCGCGGTGCGGCGCGCGTCTTCCAGGTCGATCAGGCTGGCCAGGCCGCGCTGGTAGCGGGCCTGCACGCCCTCGAACGAGGCGCGGTAGCCGTCGGCCGCGGCTTTGGCGTCGGCGGTGCGCTCGGCGGTGCTGTGCAGGTTGACCAGCGCCTCTTCCACTTCGCGCACGGCCTGCCGGGCTTTTGCGCGGTACAGCGCGGCGGCTTCCTCGTAGCGCGCCTGGGCCGACGCCACGTTGGCGGTCTGCTGCCCGCCGTCGTACAGCGGCAGCGCGAGCTGGAGCGGCCCAACCGCCCAGGTGCCGGAATTGAAGGAGGTGCCGCTGCTGCGGAAATTGATGAAGCCGACCGAGCCATTGAGCGTGAGGCGCGGGTAGCGCTGCGCCTGCTCGCTGCCGAGGTCGGCGCTGGCGGCGGCCACGTCGCGCTCGGCGGCCAGCAGGTCGGGCCGCTGGTTGAGCGCGGCCGCGGGCACGGATGCTATGGTTATGGGAGCAAAGTCTTCATGTTTGGCGCTGACTTTGGCCAGTTTTTGTCTCAAATCAGGCTCTGTCAGACCGGTCAGCTGCACCAGCGCTTTCACGTCCACCTCGCACTGCGCCCGCTGCTGCGACAGGCGGCCGCGGGCGTCGGCGGCGCTGGCGCGGGCCAGCGCGGCGTTGGCCGGTGCCTGAAAGCCGGCGCTGGCGGCCAGTTCGGTCAGCCGCGCGGTTTCGCCGCGCGAGGCGGCGTCGGCCTCGCTCACCGCCAGCAGCCGCTGGCAGGTGCGCAGCGACACGTACTGGTTGGCCACCTCGGCCGCCACGGAAACGCGGGCGTCGTGCCAGCCGGCGCGCGCGCCTTCCAGCCGGGCCTGGGCGGCGTTGCGCGCCGCGCGGTTGGCGCCGAACAGGTCGATTTCCCACGAGGCCTGCAACTGGCCGGTGACGGTGGTCGAAATGAGGTTGGGCGGCGGCTGGTTGGCTGCGACCACGGTTTCCAGCGGCTCACGCACCGCGTTGACATTGGCATTCAGCGCCGGCGCGAGGGCCGCGCCGGCGGCGACGCGGGTGGCGCGGGCCTGCGCGATTCTGGAGCGGGCGGTGGCCACGCTGGGTGCCTCGCGCTGCGCGGCGTCGATCAGCTCCACCAGCAGCGGGTCGCCCTGCGCGGCCCACCACTGCGACAGATCGGTCAGCGAGCCGTGGTGCGGCAGCGGCGCCTGCCAGTGGGGCGGCGGCGTCGGGCCCGGCAGCGGGTCGGGCCGGGGCGTGGCGCAGCCAGCCAGCAGGGCCAGGGCGGCAGCCGTCAGCAGCGGTGCGGCGAAGAGGGGGTTTCGGGTCATGTCGGGCGGTGCAGCGGCTGTGGCGCCGGGCGGCCACATGCAGACGCGGTGGCGCGGGCGCCGAAGGCCGCTTCGGAGAATACCAGCAGGCGCCCGGCCCGCCGGTTGGCAAAGGCGGGCGCGGCGTGAGGGATCAGTTGAGCAGGCGGCGGGCGTCGATGCGGCCGCACTTGTCCTGGATCAGCACGTTGCTGTCGATCGCGCGGTTCTTGCCCTCGCGCGAGCTCACGTCCAGCACCATGCGGGCCGGAATGGAGCGGCAGCCAACCGGCTCGCACAGGCCTTCGTCGCCGTTCTTGGTGAGCTGCGCCTCGACGACGAAGTCACCCCCCGGCGCAATGGACAGGCCACCGAACTTCACTTCCTTGGCGTTGCGGAAGTAGACGTAATGCTCGCTGGTGGTGCGGCCCAGCTTGACCAGCGCGGCCTTGTTGTCGGAAATGACGGCCACCGTTTTCTGTTCGGGCAGCTTGACGATGTCGACCGTGCAGGCCGTACCCCTGCCCGCGAAGCTGGCACGCTCGCTGTCGCTGATGAACTGGGCATTCAGCTCGGCTGCGGCAACCGCGCCAGCGCCCAGCGCCAGCACGGCGGCGGCGATCCATGAGGCGGCGGAACGGTGCGTCTGGGTGGTCATGCGTACTCCTGGCGATGGGCAATGGGGCAAGGCAACGCCGTCGGGGGCAGCGGTCCAACTGGTATGCAAATGTAAGCGCAAGCCAATGCCGATTCAACCAACAGCGTTTGCCCTTGCGGTTTCGAGTGGCCGCCACACCACGAAGTTTCCGGCCTTGCCCCAACGCGACAGCCGCCCGGCGCGCCGACGGTACCATCACCGATTCGCGTCTCCCCCATGCCGTCTCTCTCCGCGCCTTCCCCTTCCGGGCCCGCCGCCGGCCGCTGGCGGATCGCCGTGGCCGGCGCCCTGTCGCTGGCCGTGGCCATGGGCATCGGCCGCTTCGCCTTCACGCCGCTGCTGCCCATGATGCTGGCCGACGGCGTGGTGGATCTCGCCGCCGCGAGCTGGCTCGCCAGCACCAACTATTTCGGCTACCTCGTCGGCGCGCTGTTCTGCACGCTGCAGCCCTGGCTGTGGCGCCGCCTGGGCTGGCGCACCGTGCACGGCGCCACCTGGGTGCGCGCCGGGCTGGCCGCCACCTGTCTCCTGACGCTGGGCATGGTGGTGCCGCTGCCGGCGCTGTGGCCGTGGCTGCGCTTCGCCGCCGGGGTGGCCAGCGCGCTGGTCTTCGTGTTCACCTCCGGCTGGTGCCTGGCGCAACTGGCGCAGCGCGGCACACCGGCGCTGGGCGGCATGATCTACACCGGGCCGGGCGCCGGCATTGCGCTCGGCGGGCTGGCCGCCTCGGCCATGGTGGCCGCGCACTGGTCGGCCGCCAGCGGCTGGCTGGCCTTCGGCGTGCTGGCGGTGGCGCTCACGGCCGTCATCTGGCGCACCTTCCGGGGCGGCGATGTGGTGACGGTGGCCACCACATCGGCCACCGCGGCAGCCCCGGTGGCCTATGCGCCGGGCCGGATGGAACTGGGCGTGTTCGCGGTGGCCTACGGGCTGGCGGGTTTCGGCTACATCATCACCGCCACCTTCCTGCCGGTGATCGCGCGGGCCGCCCTGCCCGGCTCGCCGTGGCTCGACCTGTTCTGGCCGATCTTCGGGGTGGGCGTGGTCATCGGCGCGCTGGTCGCCACCCGGCTGCCGCCGGTGCGCGACCGCCGCTGGCTGCTCGCCGCCGCCTACCTGCTGCAGGGCTCGGGCGTGCTGATCAGCGTCTGGCTGCCCACGCTGACCGGCTTTGCGCTGGGCAGCCTGCTGCTGGGCCTGCCGTTCACCGCATTGACCTTCTTCGCGATGCAGGAAGCGCGGCGCCTGCTGCCGGCCTCGGCCGCCAGCTACATGGGGCTGCTGACCGCGCTGTACGGCGTGGGCCAGATCGTCGGGCCGGCACTGGTGGCGTGGCTGCTGGCACGCAGCGCCACGCCCGGCCAGGGTTTCTCGCTGGCGCTGGAACTGGCAGCGGCGGCGCTGCTGTTCAGCGTGGTGATCTACCTGGCGCTCATCCAACGCTACCCCGTCCGCGCGGACTGAACGCCGCTCAGTCCTGCAGCGAGGTGTAGAGCGCCTCGAGCTTGCGGGCGCTGTCGGCCGGGTCGGTGGCGGGGCTCTTTTCCAGCCGCTGCCGCATGCCGCCGCGCAGTTGCTGCAGCTTCTGCGGCTCGGCAGCGAAGGCCTGGCAACGCGCCACGTAGGCGTCGGCGCTGTCGGCCACCAGCTCGGGCAGGCCCAGGGCCGTGAGAATGGACACGCTCACCCGCGACACATGCGTGTCCCCGGCCAGCGCCAGCACCGGAATGCCCATCCACAGCGCCTCGATCGTCGTCGCGGTGCCGTGGTACGGAAAGGGGTCGAGCGCGAGGTCGACGCGCCGGTACAACGCGAGATGGTCGTGGAACCCCATGCGGGCGAACATCTCGACGCGCGCCGTGTCGATGCCTGCGGCGGCAAAACGGGCCAGTTGCTCGGCCTTCAGCGCCTCGTCGGACAGCGGCGCAGCCTTCACCAGCAGCCGCGCGTCGGGCAGCGCCTGCAGCACCCGCGCCCACAACGCCAGCGTCTGGTCGGACAGCTTGGCGAGGTTGTTGAAGCTGGCCAGCGTGAGGTGGCCGTTGCTGAGTGCGGGGGTCGGCCCGGCGTCGGGCAGCTCCGGCGGCCGGCGCAGGCACAGGAAGGGTGCGGGCATGCGCAGCAGCTGCTCGGTGTGGATCTCGTCGGCCAGGCCGGGCGGGTCGGCAATGGCGTCGGTGATGCGGTAGTCCATCTGCGACAAGCCGGTGGTGTTGGGGTAACCGAGGTAGGTGACCTGCACCGGCGCGGCGCGGCGCGCGAACACCGGCAGCCGGCTTTCGCCGGTGTGGCCGCAGAGATCGACCAGAACGTCGATGCTGTCGGCCTTGACCTTTTCCACCAGCGTGTCGGTGCCGTCCTCGGGCAGGTGCCGCCAGCGTTCACCGAAGTGGGCGCGCAGGCCGTCGGTCAGCCCGTCCTGCTGGTGCCCCACGTGGTACACGAAAACCTCGAAGCGCCCGGCGTCGTGTGCCTTCAGCACCGGCGCGACGATCTGGCCGACCGGGTGCTCGTAGAAGTCGGGGCTGAGGTAGCCGACGCGCAGGCGGCGCTGGCGCGTCTGCGCCGCCAGCCGCGGCTTTTTTGCCGGCGCCGGCTGGTCACCGCCCGGCCAGCGGCGCACCCGTTCGGCGTGCTCGCCGGCAATCCAGCGGGGGTCGTGCGGCAGATAGTTCAGCGCGAGCAGGTAGTTGGTGGTGGCAACGGCGTTGTTCGGGTCGGCATCGGCGGCGGCGCGGAACAGCGCGGTCGCGCGGGCGATGTCGCCGGTGCGGTAGCAGATGCCGCCGAGGTAGGTGGCGGTCGAGGCGTGTTGCGGAAACCGGCGGATGCCGTCGGTCCAGACGTCTCGCGCCTTGGCCAGATCGCCCGTTTCCTGGTAGGCGCGGCCCAGCAGGAACTGGCTGCGGTCGCTTTTCTCGAGCTTGTCGTAGGTGCGGCAGAACAGCAGCGCGTCACTCCAGCGGTCCAGCCGGACGAGCAGGTCGATCAGGTTGGACTGCGCCAGCATCAGGTCGGGCTTCTGGATGACGGCCTCGCTCAGGTGCACCAGCGCTTCGTCGTTCACGCCGAGCTGCGTCAGCACGAAGCCGAGGTTGTTGCGCGCCATCGGGTCGCCCGGCTTCTGGCCGACAGCCTGGGTGTAGGCGAGCCGCGCGCCAGCGTAGTCTTGCAGCGTGGCACAGCAGTTGCCGAGCGCCATCGACCCCTCGAAGGCCAGCTTGCCTGCGTCGAACAGCGGCCGCAGCAGCGCGATGCCGTCCTGCGGCAGCCCGCGCTGGTTGAGGTAGTCGCCCAGCACCGCATGGGCGCCGTAGTCGTTGTGCGAGAAGGCAATCGCCCGCTCGAAGGCGGCGCGCACCTCTGCCACCGTGGCCTGCGGCCGCGTCAGCAGCGTGCGTGCCTGCAGGATGGCCGCGATGAACTGGAGCTGGTTCGGGTTGGCAGAAGGCGTGGAAGGGGTGGTCATCGTGCGGCGGGTCCGGACGGGGAGGGAATCACGGGGAACGGGGCCGCCAGCGCGCGGCCCCGGCGTGCCCGGTCAGTTCTGCGGCGCGGTGATGTCGACGCCGTAGCTCTGGCCAGGAATGAACATCGTCGGCGTGCGGCGCAGCACCGGGTTGCGGATTTCCGGGAGTTGCGCGGTCTGCTGCGGCCCGTAGCAGGCGGTGGTGTCGCCCTTGCAGACCTGCTCCTGCAGGTTGGTGGCGAACACGTCCTGCGTCGAGGTCGAGGAGGTGGACACGATGGCGTTGATCCAGGCGTTGTCGCGGTTGCCGTCAACGAGCAGGCGGCCGGTGCTGCGGGCCAGCCGGAATTCGGCGATGCGCTGGTCGAACATCGCGTCGGCGAGGTCGAGCAGGAGGTTGTAGTGCTCAAGCTGGGCATCGAGCACGTTGGTGAGCGTCTCGCGGCCGAACCCCAACAGCCGGCGCTTGCTCTGGTAGGCCAGGCCGGAGTCGCTGACCGCGTCGGTCAGTTGCTTGACGCGGTCCACGCTGGATTGCGTGCGGCCGTAAGAAGCGGTGGTGAACTCCGACAGGTTGGCACGCGCCTGCTCGAGGCGCGCCTCCTGCGCGTCGACGTCGACCATGGCGGCGCGGATGCGGGACTGGATGTCGAAGCCGTTGCCGACGTTGAGGTTCAGTTCCAGCGCGGCGCGGCTGGGTTCCACCGTGAGGTCGCGGTTGTCGCGGGTTTTGGAGACCACCGCATCGAGCGTGGGGAAACGGCTGGACTTGACGGCGTCGACGTTGGCCTGCGAGCGCAGGATGCGGGCACGCTGCTCGGCCATTTCGGAGCTGTTGGCCTCGGCAATCTGCATGGCCTCGTCCTGTGTGGCCGGGATCCAGTTGCGCGGCACGATCATGTTGGGCAGGGCGCCCGGGGCCGGCCGGAACTTGAAGTACACCTCGAATTTCGCGGTGGCATCGATCAGCAGCGCATCGAACTCCTGGCGGCGGGCAGCGGCGCCGGCTCGGCGCGATGCAGCCAGCCGGGCGTCGCTCTGGCCGGCCGCGCCGAGATCGACCTTGCGCTGCTCGGCGCGCGACATCTCGTCGAGCACTTCGGTGGACTTGGCGGCAATGCGCTTCTTCAGGTCGTAGCGCTGCACCTGCAGGTAGGCGGTGATGCCGTCGAGCAGCACTTTCTGCGAGGCCGTGCGCAGCGCTTCCTCCAGCGCGGCGGTGTTGGCGTCGGCCGACCGGACGCGGGCACTGATGCCGCCGGCGTCGAGCAGCGTCGCGCGCACGCTGGCCGTCACAGACGTGAAGCGCTGCGAAACGGTCTGGTCAGCCGAAATGAAGGTGCTGGACTTGCCGGAGGAGGTGGCGAGTGCAAACCGCGGAAAGCGGGCGCGTTTGGCGGATTCACCCTCAAAGCCGCTGGAGGTCAATGCCGTCTGGGCGGCCAGCACCTCGGGGTGGTCCTGCGACATGTTGACCAGCCCGATTTTCACGCGGTCGGCATAGTCTGCCGTGCCGACGGAGCGCCCCGACAGCGTGTACGACGGCGACAGCAAAAGATCGACCTCGTCCTGCGCCTGCACGGCGGACGCACCGGCGCACAGCAGCACGACCGCCAACGGCAGTGGAGAAAATCTGAACACGGTCAAGGCTCCTGGAAGGCCTCACGCTGGACCTTCAACACGGGTCGGAGCATATACCAGATGAAGGGGTCCTTCCCCACCAGCAGATCGACTTGGGCCTCCATGCCGGCGGTGATCGGATGCTCGGGCTTGCCGACATAGTTCTCTGCCGCGCTCACGAGCACCCGGTAATAAGTGCGCTGCATCGGATTGCTGGGGTCGGTGTCGGCGTCGGCGCTGACCAGCGTGACCTTGCCATCGACCGCGCCGTAGCGCAGGAAATCGTACGCGCTGATCTTGAGGTGCGCGGTCTGGCCGCTGTGCACATAGCCGCGGTCGCTTGGATTGAGGCGCGCCTCCACGGTGATCTGGTCCCTGTCCGGCACCACCTCCATGATGGATTCGCCCGGCTTCACCACCCAGCCCGGGCTGGGATTGCGCAAGCCCTTGATGACGCCATCGGTCGGCGCGCGCACCGTGGTCCGCGAGCGCTGCACCTTGGCGCGCGACAGATCTTCGCTGACCGAGGCGAGCTGGCGCTCGGCCGTGGAGAGCTCGTCCGACGCGCGGCGGCGGAAGCGGCCCTGAGCCTCGACCACCTTGCCCTGCGCCTCGATGATGGCGGACTGGGCCGACACCAGCGCCTGTTTGGCGGTGGCGAGGTCGCCCTTCACCGTGCCCATCTGGCGCTGCTTCTCCAGCACCTCCAGTTGCGGGATGAGCTTTTCGTCCAGCAGTTGCTGCGACAGGTCGACTTCCTTCTTGTACAGCTGGTAGCGCTCCTGCAGCGCGGCGATGCGCTCCTGCTGCTCCACCACCTTGCTCTTGGTCTGGGCCAATTGCGACTCTGCGGCATCGACGATGCCCTTCTGCTCCAGGGCGCGGGCCTCATACGCACCGGCCTCCGCCAAATAGACCGGCTCTTCGATCTCCTTGCCGAAGTCGGAGCGCTTGATGGGCTTGCCCTGGCTTTCGGCCATCAAGCGCGTGCGCGCCGCGGCGAGCGACGCGTAACGCGCCGTCAGTTCTTCCAGGTTCAGCGAATTGCCACCGAGGTCGATCTCGACCAGCGGCTGGCCGGATTTGACCCGCTCGCCTTCCTTCACCAGCACGGCGCTGACAATGCCGCCTTCCAAATGTTGAACCGCCTTGACCTGGTCAGACGGAATCACGCGACCGGACGCGGTGACAACCGATTCCACCGGCCAGCCGAGACAAACGGCGGCCAGCAGCGCACCAGCGCCCCAGACCAGCCAGACCTTGGTCTTGGCGTTCTTGCCGCCGCCGGCATAGGGCAGCGCCTTGCCACCGGCCGCACCGGCGTTCTGCAACACGTGCGGGAGCAGGCTGTTGGGATTCGAGGAATTCATGTCTTCGGCACCGCGTGAGTCAACTGTCGGCCGACGTGGTCGGCGCCGTGGAGGATTGAGGCGCCGGTGCGGCGCCAGCCGTGGCGCCGGCGATCGCGGTGGCGGCCTGCGGCGGCGGCAGCTTCACGCCGAACAACTTGGGCACCATCACCGAAGCCGATCCGCTTTCAACACTGCCGGTGCCGGTCACGTAATGAACCTGTGTGGCACTGGCGACGATGCGCAGCGAATGTGTCACAACGATGATGGTGCGGCTGCGGGCGGCGGCCATGAGGGCGGCGATCAGCGCGGTCTCGGCCTGGTAGTCGAGGTCGTTGCTGGGCTCATCCAAGATCACGACCGACGGGTCGCGCAGGAACAACTGCGCCAGCGCCAGCTTGCGGCGTTCGCCCATCGACAGGCCCATGCCGCCTTCCCCGAGCACCGTGCGGTAGCCTGCCGGCAGCCGTGAAATGAATTCGTGCGCGCCCGACAGGCGGCAGGCGGCGACGATGCGCTCGTCGGTCTGGTCCGGCGCTGCGCGGCGCAACACCTCCATGATTTCCCCGCCGAACAGATAGACCTCCTGCGACAGGATGGCGATCCACTGCACCAGTTCTTCGCGGGCGAACTGGCCGAGGTCGTATTCGTCCACCGAGATCTTGCCGTTGGTCGGCGCATAAAGTCCCGCAATGAGCTTCACCAGCGTCGACTTGCCGGCACCGTTCTTGCCGACGATGACGTGCAGCCCGCCCGGCCCGATGTCGAGGTTGACGTTTTCCAACACGGCGGCTGCGTTCTCGTTGAACTGGAAAGTCACATCCTGCAAGTGGATCGAGCCCTTCGGCTTGGGCAGCACGATCCCGCCCGGGCGGCGATCCGTGCCTTCCTTCAGCACGTTCTCCAGCCGCTGAGCCGCCTCTGTGGCCGAGGCCAGCGAACGCCAGTTGGACGCCAGGCCGGCGATCGGTGACAGCGCCTTCATCGACAGCATGCTGGACGCAATCAGGCCGCCGACCGTCATCCACTGCGCCATCACCGCGAGCGCGCCGACGGCCACCAGCACCACGGAGAACAGCGACATCATCACCGTCGTCAGTTCGCGCGCACGCTCGATCTCGCTGTTCTTGCGGAAACTTTCCGCCAGCCAGGCGTTGTAGTTCTGCTGCCACATCGTGACGATGGGCTGGTCGTTGCCGAGGCTCTTGAGCGTCTCGCGCGCACGGCAGATTTCGGATGTCACGGCGTCCAGGCTACGGCCCCGCGTGATTTCCTCGACTCGGCCAGCGCGCACTTCGTCGGCCCACCACCAGGCGAAGAAAGCCAGAATGCCGAGGTACAACAGCAGCACCGGCAGCAATGGCCATGCGACGATGCCAATGATGATCAGCGCAAAAATCGCTACCGGCAAATCGAAGATCGATGTGACGAGACCACCCGTCACCGTCATGCGCACCGCCCCCACATCTCGGAAGAGCAGGAACCATGCGGTTGCCGGCCGCGCCTCCAGTGCACGCAGCGGGCGCTGCAACATGGAGTGCATCAGGGCGTTGGACACCACATGGTCCACGGTTGCGCCAGCATCGCGCAGCGCAGCGGTGCGCTTGTTGCGCAGCGTCAACTCGAGCAGCAGAAAAACCAGAATGCCGGCCAGCAAAGCTGCCAAGGTCGCATGCCCACTTCGGTTGATCACCCGGTCGTAGACCTGCAGCGTGAACAACGACGGCAACAAGCCGAACAGGCTGATGGGAAGCGACCACCACGCAGCGCGGCGCACGAACGGATACGCCGCAGTGAACGCATCGTTCAGAGTTCCCGCATAGGGCGATCCGCTTGGATCATTGGCTGCCTTTTTTGTGAGTTGACGGGGCAGCAGGAGTTTGAGCATGGCTGTTCTGAAGGTTGGCTGCGCGCGATGGGCCCGGCGTCGCGCACCCGCTTGTCCGAACCCCCATGGCCAGACCCGCAACTGGTACAAAACGACGACAGCGAGTGTACGCCGACTCGGGCGCGGCTCAGTCGTCGAATTGGGACCTGTTTTTCCCTCGGCTCATGGCACCGCTCCAGAAAGACAAACGCCGCACAATTGCAAGGCAACTGTGCGGCGCGGGTTGAGCAAGAGGGCAGGCTGGGAACAGTCTGCCTCGTGCGTCTGCCCGGATCAGCGGTGGTGCAGGATGCTGCCCAGCAGGCCCGTCACCGGGTTGCTGGCCTCGCCGCCGGTCAGGCTGGTGAGCGGCAGCGGGAGACTGGACGCAACGGTGCCCAGGCCCGGCAGAGCCGCCAGCGGGCTGCTTTCGCCGCCCAGCAGGCCGGTCACGGCATCCAGCGGCAGACCGCCACTCAACAGACCCGTCACCGAACCGAGGTCGGGGACGCCCGGCAGAGCAGGCAAGCCGCCACTCAGCAGACCCGTGACAGCGCCCAGGTCAGGCACGCCCGGCAGCGCCGGCAGACCACCACCCAGCAGACCGGTGGCGGCGCCGAGATCCGGCAGGCCACCGCCCAGCAGGCCCGTCACCGAACCGAGGTCCGGGACACCCGGCAACGCCGGCAAGCCACCGCTCAGCAGACCGGTAACGGCGCCGAGGTCCGGCAAACCGCCGCCCAGCAGGCCCGTCACAGCATCCAGGGGCAAACCGCCACCCAGCAAGCCGGTCACGGAGCCGAGATCCGGCAGGCCACCACCCAGCAGGCCCGTGACAGCATCGAGGTGCAGCGGCAGGCCGTCCAACAGGCCGGTCACGGCATCCAGGGGCAAGCCGCCACCCAGCAAGCCCGTCACGGCATCGAGATGCAGCGGCAGACCGTCCAGCAGGCCGGTCAGCGAACCGAGGCCGTCCAGAGAGCTGGCCGAAGTACCGCCACCCAAGCCACCGAGAAGGCCAAGGACCGGATCGAGCAGGCCACCAAGGCCGCCCAAACCACCCAGAAGACCCGTCAGGTTGCCCAGCGGCAAGCCGCCGAACAAGCCGCCGCCGACACCGCTCGGCAGACCCAGCGAGCCGATGTTGAGCGATCCACCCAACAAGCCGCCCAACAAGCTACCGCCGATGCTGGTGCTGCCGCCCGGAGCGGTGATGCCGCCGTTCAGGAAGTTGTACAGACCGTTCGTCAGGAAATCGACTTGCAGGTTCACAGGGTTGATCAGCGAAGCTGTTGCTCCGTTGCCCAACAAGCCATCGACCACCGGCGTGAGCACTTGGCCCAGCAGACCCGTGACCTGAGCCGCGGCATTGTCAACACCGTCGAGGTTGTTCGGCGCGTCGACGCCGGGATTCAGACCCAGGGCGTTCGTCAGGCTGTTGCCGGTGTTGGCAACAGAGCCATACAGGTTGTCCAGCGTGACGAGCAGACCGGTGGCCGCAGCTGCATTCAACGGGCTGTTGCCCAGAGCTTCCAGCAGGTTGTGAACCAGCACCTTGCTGGGATCCAGCAGATTCGGCTTCTCACCCGTATTCGTACCCGTGTTCGTGCTGGTGCCCGTGCCCGTGCCCGTGTTCGTGCT
>CAMFIB010000006.1 GCA_945952465.1 uncultured Pseudomonadota bacterium | reverse complement strand
GCGCTGCCGGCACCACCTGCCGCGTCACCATGCGCATGGCGCCGTCCGGCAGGTCGTTCACCGCGAAAGCCGGTGGCCGCTGCCACAGCAGCAGCAGGTGGGCCGCCAGCACCGCCAGCGCCAGCGCGGCCAGCGGGCGGCCGGGAATGGCGGCGGGCCGGTGGACGGGGAGGGGCAGGGCGGTATAGGTCATGGCGGGCGGGTGTCGGCACGATACGCCAGTCTGGCGCGGCCCGGGCGGCCGGGGGCGCTGGTGGACAATACCGGCCATGAAACTCGCGACGCTACGGGACGGCTCGCGCGACGGCCAGCTCGTGGTGGTGTCGCGCGACCTGACGACCGCCCACTACGCCACCGGCATCGCCGGCCGGCTGCAGCAGGCGCTGGACGACTGGAACTTCATGTCGCCGCAGCTCCAGGACCTGTACGACACGCTGAACCATGGCAAGCCGCGCCACGCCTTCCCGTTCGACCCCGCGCTGGCCGCCGCGCCGCTGCCGCGCGCCTACGCGTTCGCCTGGGGCGAGGCCTATGCCGCGCACGTCGAGCGGCTGGGCGGCACGCCGGCCCGCAAGCCGCGGCTGTGGCCGGGCGGCGGCACGGCCTTCGGCGGCGCGCAGCACGAACTGACGGCCGAGCAGGCGGCGCTGGGGCTGGACTTCGGCGCGCAGCTCGCCGTGGTCACTGGCGACATCCGCGCCGGCGCGGCCTCCGACAAGGCGCTGGACGGCGTGCGGCTGCTGATGCTGGCCAACGCGGTGGTGCTGCGGCAGATCGAGGCGGCCGAGGCGCAGGCCGGCCAGGCGCCGCTGCACAGCCGGCCGCTGGTGGCATTCGCGCCGGTGGCGGTGACGCCGGACGAGCTGGGCGAGGCCTGGTCGGCCGGCCGCGTGGGCCTGACGCTGCAAACCCAGTGGAACGGCCGCAAGGTCGGCCTGACCGACGCGGCAGCGGGCATGGGCCACGGCTTCGGCCAACTGCTGGCGGCCTGGGCCGGCACCCGGCACCTGCGGGCCGGCAGCGTGCTGGCCAGCGGCCCGGTGGCCCACCCGGACGTGGCGCTGGGCTACCACAGCATCGCCGAGAAACGGGCGCTGGAGACGGCGGCCGACGGCCAGCCCACCACCGGCTGGCTGATGGGCGGTGATGGCGTGCGCGTCGAGATGAAGGGCCGCGACGGCCAGAGCCTGTTCGGCGCCATCGAGCAGGACGTGGCCGCCGGCTGAGGGCCCGCGGCGCACGGCCTACTTCGAGAAGGCCTTGCGCGAGCCGTCTTCGAACACCGCGTCGTCGCGCGTCGGCTGGCCGGCCTCGTCCCACTCGCGCTCGCGCGTGGGTTTGCCCTGGGCGTCGTAGTCGGTCTGCGCGCGCAGCTTGCCGCTGGCGTCGAAGCGCTTGTGCGCGCCCTGCGGAATCTGTGACGAGCGGCCCGGCGCCAGGTAGCGGCCGGTGCTGGCGGGCTGGCCGTTGTCGTGGAAGAAGGTGCTCTCCAGGCTGCGCAGGTTGCCGTCGGTGGTGTAGACGTTGCGCTGGCGCGGCTGGCCGTTGAGGTAGAACTGCTCGTCGCTCACCAGGTCGCCGCGCGTCCACTTGCGTTCGCGCAGCAGCGAGCCGGAGGCGGCGAATTCCTGGTCGCGCTCCATCACCGCCATGGTGCCGCTCAGCGTCCAGATGGTGTCGCGCTTCTTCTGGCCTTCGCGGCTGAAGCTGCGGTCCACCCGGGTGTTGCCGCTGGTCTCCTGAGACTGGCTGACGGCGCCGTTGTCCCACAACTGTTCCAGCTTCAGGCGGCGGCCGGCGTCGTACACGGCGCGGCCGGTCATCTGGCCGTCGTCGCGGAAGAACTCCAGCCTGGAAGGCCCGCCGCTGAAGCCGCACAGCCGGGCGTCGTCGACCGCCGGAGCCAGCAGCGGCTGCACGCCGCAGCGCAGGTCGTGCAACTGGCCGCGCGGCGTGAACTCGGCCACCGCGCGTTCGTCGTTGCCTTTGCCGTAGAAGGCCGCGCGCTTGAGCTGGCCGTTGGGGTGGAAGCGTCTGGAAATGCCGACCACTTCGCCGTTGTCGTACACCGCGTCGGCCAGCACCGTGCCGTCGGGCGCGAATTCGCGGGCCCGGCCGTCGCTGTTGCCGTTGGCGTTGACCGAGCGCTCGCGGCTCAGCTTGCCGTCGGTGTAACGCCGCTCGATGCCCATGAAGCGGCCGCCGCGCAGCTCCTGCTCGCGCTGGACGACGCCGGTCTCGCGGTCCTTGCAGCGCATCAGGCCGGTCTTGTCGGCGGTGGTGGAGCCGTTGGCCGGGTTCACCGGCTGGCCGTTCACCTCGCAGCTCTCCAGCGCCCAGGCGGGCGCGCTGGCCAGCAGCAGCGCCGCCACGGCGGCGCGCGTGCGCGTCGGTCGGCGGGTCGGGGCGTGCGGCAGCGTCATGGTGCGTTCTCCTGCCGCGGATGGTAGCAAGCGCCCTGTGCGGCGCGAGGCCCTTCTCGTAAGATGCAGCCGCGTGACGACACTGACCGAACGACCGATGCCGCGGGTGCCCGCCCTGCTGACGACAACCGCCCGCCGCGCGGCGCTGGCGCTGCTCGCCGCGCTGTGCGGCGCGGCCCCGTTCCCCGCCGCGCGGGCCGCCACCGCCGCCGACATGGCCGCCCAGCAGCCCAGTGCGGTGGCCGCCGCCCACCCCGCCGCCAGGAAACCCGCCGTGCCCCGTGCGGCCTGCCCGCCGCCGCCGCCCACCCTCACGCCCGAGCGCGTCAGCGCCGCCCGCGCCGCCGCGCGCGACCACGGCCTGCTGTGGCGCGCCGAGAAAGACGGCCGGGTCTCGTGGCTGTACGGCACGCTGCACGTCGCGCAGCTCGACTGGCTGTTTCCCGGCCCCATCACCACCAAGGCGCTGCTGTCCAGCGACGTGGTGGCGCTGGAGCTGAACCCGCTCGACCTCGATTCCCTGAAGCCCCTGACCGACCCCGCCGACCCCGCGCTGGTGGCCCGCGTGCTGACCGAGCCGCGCCGCAAGCGGCTGGCCCGCGCGCAGATCAAGGCCTGCGTCAGCGGCAGCGCCTACAGCACCATGCGGCCGGCGCTGCGCGTCTCGGCGCTGTCGCTGCTGGCCGGGCGCGAGGTGGGGCTGCACTCCGAATTCGCGGTGGACACCGTGCTGGCCGGCTACGCGTCGCGCTCCGACAAACCCATCGTCGCGCTGGAAACCGCCGCCGAACAACTGGCGCTGCTGGCCGGCCGCAACGCGCAGGAAGAGGGCGAACTCGTCGACAGCGGCCTCGACGAGATCGAGGGCGGTCAGGTGCCGCCCATGCTGCGCAAGCTGGCGCTGGCCTGGGCCGGCGGCGACGAGGAGCTGCTGGCCGCCTACCCGCAGTGGTGCGACTGCGTGCGCACCGACGCCGACCGCGCGCAGTACGCCCGCCTGCTCGACGACCGCAACGGCCCCATGGCCGACAAGATCGTTGCGCTGCACGCCGGCGGCAAGGCGGTGTTCGCGGCGGTGGGCAGCCTGCACATGGTCGGCCCCAAGGGCCTGCCCGCGCTGCTGCGCGAGCGTGGTTTTGCGGTGGAGCGGGTTCCGATGCGGTGACTCTGCTGCTACATTTTCAGTAGCTGCAAATCGCCATTCGGCGCTGACTTCCGGCCGATTTCATTCAAAAAATCAGTTCACGCGCCCATAAACCACCTGCGCGTCGCCCGTGGGCAGGGCCACGCCGAGCTGGCGGGCGATCTGGGTGAGCGAGAAGATGCCGCGCACGGTGCGGGTGGCGGGGTCGTGCGGGTCGGCGGGGTCCAGCACCAGGGCGTGCTGGCGGCCGCTGTGGCGCAGCGTGGCGACCACGTCGCCCACCCGCGCGGCCAGCACGTCGGGCAGCGCAATGCCTTCCAGCCGGCCGGCCGGCGTCATGATGTCCTGCACCAGCACGTCGGTGTGGTGCAGGCCGCGTTGCTGCGCGACCAGCACCGGCTTTTCGCCGAGCAGGTCCACCGAGGTGACGATGCCCACGACGGCGCGCCCGCCGTCCACCACGAACAGCGAGCGCACGCCGCCGGCCACCATGGTGTCGTTGGCCTCGTCGGCGGTGGCGCCGGCCGAGATGGTCAGCGGCGCCACATGGTGCAGGTCGGTCATGACCTCGATGGCCGGCGATTCGGCGGTGACTTTGCCGGCGGCGGTGGGCGCCGGCAGCCGGCAGGCGGCGCCGGCCGCGGTGCGGGTCTGCGGCAGCGGGTGGTAGGCCGGCGGGGCATGGGTGGCATGGGCCGGCGCGGCGTGCCCGTTGCCCTGCGTGAGCGGGCTCTCGAGGGCGTCGGTCAGGTGCAGGAACATCAACGCGAGTGCGTTGTCGTCGCGGTGCCCGCCAGCGGCATTCGGGGTGGCGGAGGGGGAGTGGGTCGTGGCCATGTGTGCTCCTTCGCTCTCAGCGAACGGGGCCGCAGGCGGAGGGCGCCGGCGTGGCCCCATGGCCGGTGGGAGAAGGGCCGCGCGGTGCAAGTTCCCCATGCCCATGCAAAATGCCCGGCACGGGCCACCGGCGCAGAACCAACCGGCCCGACAAGGAGATGCCCGTGCCCACCTGGATGCTCTATGCGTTCGCGTCGATGGCCTTCGCCGGCGTGACGGCGGTGGTCGCCAAGTTCGGCCTGCAGGGCCTGTCGGCCGACGTTGGGCTGGCGGTGCGAACGGCCTTCGTGTTCGCGTTCGTGGTGCCGTTCGTGCTGGCGGTGGTGCCACGCGCGGAGTGGGGCCGGCTGCAGGGCTCGCACGTCGGCTGGCTGGCGCTGTCGGCGCTGGCCACGGCGGCGTCGTGGGTCTGCTATTACCGCGCGATCGCGCTGGGCGAGGTGTCGGGCGTGGCGCTGATCGACAAGGGCAGCGTGGTGGTGGCCGTGCTGCTGGCGGCGCTGCTGCTGGGCGAGTCGCTCAGCGCGGCCAAGCTGGCGGGCTGCGGCTTGATCGTGGCCGGGCTGCTGGTGATCGCGCGGGGCTGAGGCCGCGCGGCGCCGTCAGGCGCGGCCGTGGTACGGCAGGGTGTTGGCGGCCTGCAGCCGGTGCGGCACGGCCAGCGGGCGGGCGTGGGCGGAGGCCGGGGGCGTCCAGGGTTTGGGGCTTTCAGGCTGGCCCGCGGAAGGGCCCTCCAAAGGGTCGTCGAGCAGGCAGCGCAGCAGGGCGGCGGCGCTGTTCACGCCGTACTTGCGCATCAGCCGGCTGCGGTGCACCTCCACCGTGCGGTGGCTGATGCCCAGGCATTTGCCGATTTCCTTGGCGGTGTAGCGCTTGCGCAGCAGCATCGCCACGTCGCGCTCGCGCGGCGTCAGGTCGGCATGGCCGCCGGCCGGTGCGCGGGCCAGGTCGTCGGCCGCGCAGATGACCAGCAGGTGCTCGGCGTCGAGGTGCAGGTACTGCAGCGACACCTGAACCAGCTCCGGCTCGTCGGCGCCGGGCAGCGCGCGCTGGCGCAGCAGCCGGTGCTCGCGGTACTGCCCGACGCGGCCCACCGCCTCGTCGATCGCCGGCCGGATCGCGTCGAGCGCGTCGCCGTCCGGGAACAGCGCGCCGAAGGGCTGACCCAGCAGGGCCGTCTCGCTGGTGCGGAACATGGCGCACAGGGCGCGGTTGACGGCAACGATGGTGTCGCGCTGCATCACCAGCATGCCGATCGGGGCCGACTCGAAGGTGGCCCGGAAGTCCACCGGGCCGAAAGCCGCCGGTGCCAGCGCTTCGCCGGCCGGCCTGGCGCCCGCCTTCGAATCGCCGTCGGCGCGTGAAGGATCGTCTCGTCGTGTCGATGTCATGTCTGCTTCTCCCATCGGCGGCGCGCCTCGGCCCTGCGTCGCCACCGTGTTTGTCTCTTGAGGGCAGTCTAGGCAGCGGTCCGCACAGCGTCTGTTCTGTTCTGGACGCGCCATGTCTCGTTCTGGTCAATCGTGTGACCACGGGTGAACAGCGGTGAGAACGGCCATGAAAAAAGCCCCTCGCGAGGGGCTTTCGGTTGCCCCGCGCCACGGCGCAGGGCGGCGGCCGGACGGCCGCTCAGAACAGCAGGAAGCCGGAGATCGGCTCCAGCACCGCGAGCGCGGGCGTGGGCTGCGCCGGGGCCAGCAGCGTGGACAGCGGCTGCAGCGGGCTGCCTTCGCTCATCAGCTGGTCGAGGATGGGCGGCGGAAAGCCGATGAGGTTGCCAACCCCGAGGAAGGGCAGGCCGCTGGGGATGGCGACCAGGCCTTCGGGCAGCGCCAGGCCGTTGGAGATGGCCAGCGGGTTCGGCACCAGGTCGCCGATCGGCGCCAGTGCGGCCAGCGGGGTGGCGGTGTCTGGCAGTCCCGGGATGTGGGAGGTCAGGTAGGCGTACGAGGTCAACTGGTTCAGGGCCGGCAGGCCCCCTCCGAGCAGGCCCGCGAGCGGCAGGTCAGGCAACATGTTGTGCTCCAAAAAAAGAATTTCGACACGTCATACTAAATTCGATCGATGAATTCATGCACGGATTTTGGTTGCTTACGTAATTTCCTCTCGTGGTTAACCATGAATAACCGGAAAGTACAAATTCAATCGGTTGGCGGAAATATACGTACGTAGTTTTCCAAGGGTTTTCACCGAATCAATTCGTATCAAATTCAAAATAGCCAACCCGGTAGAAAATGGCGATTTTCCCTCTGATAGACTCATCCAGCCGCTTGCGGCAACCGCCGTCGCAGCGTATTTTGTGCAAAACCTAGTATTAACACTTAGGTAGTCAGATAAGAAATCAACGCAAGAATTGTCGAAGGTGAATTATTTACATTCCTCCCATGCAATTGCGCATGATCAACAGTAATTGAAGGGAGTCTGAAATGATGGCAAGCAAGCGATTGAGGCTCGCGGCCCTGATGCTGCCCATCCTCGCGGCCTGCGGCGGGGGTGATGGCGCCGGGTCCGGAGGCACCACGTCGGCCATGGAGCTGAAGGTGCCGGCGGGCAGTGCCGCGCCTGAACTGGGCGGCGTTCTGATGTCCGGCGGCTCCAGCACCGCCGACGCCAATGTGAATGCGGGCAACGCCACCGTCACCGCCAACGCGGCGTCGGGCAGCCCGGCCGATCTGCTGACCAGCTTTCTCGCCGGCCTGACCGGCGGCGCCAACGGCGGCAACCTCGGCCAGATTCTCGACCCCACGGCGGCGGCCAACACCGCCGTCCCCGGCCCCGCATCCTGCGACGCGGGCGACAACCCCGAAAAAGGCCAGCAAGGCCAGACCACGGTGGCCGAGCGCACCAACGGCGCCAACAAGGTCGCGCGCAGCTGCAACCTGAAGCTGATGGGCCAGTACCAGGGTGAGGGCACCACCTGGTACTCCACCGCCACCCAGCACACCGACGGCCCGAACAAGGGCGTGGGCTGCAAGTACTTCGGTACCGCGTCCGCCGGCATCAACTTCAAGAAGTCGCAGGGCGTGCAGGTGGTGGACGCCACCGACACCAGCAACCCGACGCTGGCCACCAACCTGGAAAGCCCGGCGTTCTACCGCGGCACCTGGGAAACGCTGAAGGTCAACGAGGCACGGCACCTGCTGGCCGGCGTGGGCGTGAACTTCGGCTACGACGCGCTGGCCTTCGACGTGTACGACATCAAGGACGACTGCCGCAAGCCCAAGCTGCTCAACAGCTTCCTGGGCAGCTCGCGCGTCAGCAAGCCCGCCAACACCCTGGGCCACGAAGGCAACTGGGCGCCGGACGGCATGACCTACTACTCCACGGGCCTGTTCACCGGCTCGTTGAACGCGATCGACGTGAGCGACCCGAAGTCGCCCAAGACCATCTACACCGGCACCTCGGCCATCTCCAACCACGGCTTCAACCTGAGCGACGACGGCAACCGCCTGTACCTGTCGATGGCCTTCCCGGCCGGCATGTTGATCCTGGACACCAGCGACATCCAGTCGCGCAAGCCCTTCCCGATCATCCGTCAGGTCGGCAGCGTGTTCTGGAACGCCCTTGGCCTGAGCCAGATGACCATTCCCGTCAAGTACGGCACCAAGCCTTACGTGATCGCGGTGGACGAACTGGCCGCGGAAGGCGTGCGCATCATCGACATCTCCGATGAGACCAAGCCCAAGACCGTGTCGCACATCCAGCTCGAAGCCATGCTGCCCAAGCACGCCAAGACCCGCCGCGACGAAGTCAACGGCAACGGCTGGTTCGGCTACGAGTCGCACTACTGCCGCGCCGACAGCAAGGTCAACCCGACGGCTCTGGCCTGCGGCTTCATGCAGTCCGGCATCCGGGTGTTCGACATCCGCGACCCGGCCAAGCCGCGCGAGATCGCCTACTACAACCCGCCGTCGCAAATGGACAAGCCGCGTGAAGAGCTGGCCGGTTCCGAGCACGCCTGGGGCATCATCGGCAGCGCGCCCACCAACATCTCGGAAGTGGGCAACAAGGACCTCGGCCAGATCCTGCGCACCACCGCGCTCAAGGCCAACCTGACGACCGACAACTGCACCTCCAGCGGCTTCTTCATGGGCCCGAGCAAGAAGACCGGCCGCCAGCAGCTCTGGATCACCTGCCAGGACAACGGCGCCATGTTCTTCGAGTTCACCAACAACTCGTACCCGCTGACCACCCAGCCGGGTGCGGGCAACTGAAGACGGGAAAGGGAGCGGCATCGTGTTGTCTCTGCGCAGCAAGCTGATCTTCGGTGCCGGCGCCCTGCTGGTGGTGGGCGGTCTCCTCGCGACGACCGTGTCCCCCACCGGCGGCTGGAAACTCTGGGGCGGCGCCCGCGACGCCGGCGCGGTGCCGGGCCTGCTGCCGGTGCCGGCCAGCGGCCCGGTGGACGTCGGCTTCTCGCAGTTCATGGTGCTGCACCACGACCAGGTCGTGGTGCTCGGCTACTCGGTGCAGAAGCGCGCCTCACCCAAGATCCAGGCGCTGGGCCGCAAGCTGGCCGCTGACCAGCTGCTGGAAATCGGCTCGCTGAAAGGCTGGCTGGCGCTGTGGAACAAGCCGTGGCTGCCGGCCTCCAGCGACATGGCGAGCTGGATGCCGATGCGCAAGGACACGGCCGACCCGGTGGCGCTGGCCAACTACCTCGACCTCTGCGCCAAGACGCCCGGCGGCATGCCGGGCTCGACGACCGTCGACGAGGTGAGCGGGCTGGAGCAGACCACCGATCCGGCCAAGGTCGACGTGCTGTTCCTGCAGTACATGATCCGCCACCACCAGGGCGGATCGCCGATGCTGGTCTACGCCGCGCAGCACGCCGAAACGCTGGTCGTGCGGCAGGCCGCCTGGCGCATGCTGGTCGATCAGTCCAAGGAGATCATGCAGATGGGCGCGATGCTGCGCGGGCTTGGCGCCTCGCCGCTGCCCGAGCCGGTGCCGCCGCCCGATCTGTACGCGCTGATGGACACGCTGAAGGGCTCGCCGCAGCGCGCCGTGCAGCGGCTCGACCAGCAGCAGGAGCTGATGCGAGGGCGAACAGGGGGCTGATACGCCGCACCACAAACAGATCAGTGTTCGTTTTGGCCGGGTCAGGCAACTGCCCCGGCGCTTTCCTTTTGGGTCTGCGGTGAGTAAGCTTGAACAACACGAGCCGCGGCCACAGCGGCGCTGATGGAGGAGAAAAGCAATGTCCATGGACGCCATCAACCGGGTGCTGCTGCTCGACGCGCAGGGCAACCCCACCGACCGCCACCTGCTCGTCGATTCCAGCGACTGGAACGAGATCGAGCTGTTCTCGAGCGAGGTCTACATGCCCTACACGGTGTCGCCGCTGGGCAGGCAGATCAAGCCCAAGTCGGTGCTGCGCGCGGCCGGCATCGGCGGCTTCACGCTGAGCCGCTTCAACTACGGCATCGGCGTTCACATCGACGATTTCTCGCCCGAATCCGGCACCGGCATGGTGCTCACCACCATCCGCGGATCGGCCCGGCACTGGGCCGACAGGGAAAAGTTTTCCGACACCGGCGTTGGCGAGACCTTCCTCGTCGACAACAGCCGCAGCGGCTACTGGGTCGACTTCGATCCCCAGCACCTGCAGGTCAACCTGTGCTTCCAGCACGACATGCTGGCCGACCTGTACGAGCGCTGGTACGGCGCCCCCGCCGACGAGCGGCTCTGGAAGGGCCAGGTCAAGTTCGGCGGGCCGCAGTCGAGCTGGATGGCGCTGCTGGAATACGCCTGCCGCTGCGTCATCGAGATGCCCGAGCAGACCGAGCACGGCCCCCTGGGCAAACACCTGGAGGAGCTGATCGGCATGCACATGCTGATGCAGTGGCGCGGTGCGCTGGGGCAGGAGAGCTTCCAGAGCGTGCCGCGGCTGGCGCCGGTGCAGGTGCGGCGCGCCGAGGAGTTCATGCGCCAGCACGCGCAGGACGCGCCCACGCTCACCACCGTGGCGTCGGCCATCCACGTCAGCGTGCGTTCGCTGAACCGCGCCTTCGCCGAGTTCCGCGGCTACACGCCCATGGAGTTTCTGCGCGAGGAGCGCTTGCGCGGCGTGCGCGGGGCGCTCATGGCCGCCCCTTTCGGCAGCACCGTGGCCGCCATCGCCGCGCAGTGGGGCTACAGCAACTTCGGCCTGTTCGCGGTGAACTACAAGCGCAAGTTCGGCGAGTCGCCGTCGCAGACGCTGCACCGCCTGCGCATCCACTGACCGCGGCGGAGCACGCCCCGTGGAACACCTCAGCCGGTTGCTGACGACAGACCCGGGCGGCGCGCCCAGCGCCCGCCACCTGGTCTGCGAGTCCCAGGACTGGGACGAAATCAAGCTGTGGTCCGACGAGGTCTACATGCCCTACCGCGTGCGGGCCACCGGCAAGGCGCGGCGGCCGCAGTCGCAGCTGTTCGCGGCGGCGGTCGGCGGCTTCACGCTGAGCCGCTTCCATTACCGCATTCCCATCCACGTCGACGAGTTCTCGCGCGAGGCCGGCGTCGGCATGGTGCTCACCAGCCTGCGCGGCACCGTGCGCCACTGGGACGACGGCGGCCAGAGCGTGGAGTCGCGCGAGGGCGAGGCCTATCTGGTCGACACCAGCCGCACCGGCTACGGCGGTGAATTCAGCGAGGGCCATCTGCAGCTCAACCTGGTCTTCCCGCACGACCTCATGGCCGGCCTCTACGAGCGCTGGCACGGCCACGAGGCCGACGAGTCGCTGTGGCGCACGCGGGCGCGCTTCGGCGGGCAGGGCACGAGCTGGGCCGCGCTGCTGGAGTACTGCGGCCGCTGCGCCACCGAGATGCCCGAGCAGACCGCCAGCGGCCCGCTCGGCCAGCACCTCGAGGAGCAGCTCGGCCTGCACATGCTGGCCGAGTGGAAGCGGCAGCACCGCGAACAGACCAGCCACGACGCGCGCAGCGGCACGCTGGCCGACGTGGAGCAGGCCGAGCGTTTCATGCGCGACCACGCGCGCGAGGTGCCGACGCTGAGCCGCATCGCGGCGGCCGGGCAGGTGGCGGTGAAGGCGCTGCGGCAGGCTTTCGAGGCGCACCGGCAGAGCACGCCGATGGCCTACCTGGCGGAGCAGCGGATGCAGGGGGTGCGGGCGGCGCTGCATGCGGCGCCGCCGGGCAGCACGGTGGCGGGCGTGGCCGCCGAATGGGGGTTCGCGAACGTGATCGTCTTCACCGCGGCCTACCACCGGCGGTTCGACGAATGGCCGTCGCGCGTGCTGCGGCGGCTGCGCGCGGCCTGACACGGCGGGCGCGCGCGGCACCGGCGGGGCCGGCGCCGCATGAAGGGGCGGTCAGCCGCCCTTGTTGGCGCGCTTGCCCGGGTTTTTCTTGCTGCGCGTGGCGACGCCGCGCTCCAGGCTGATGCGCTGGCCGCCACCCTCGCGGGGCAAGGTCACGCCGTTCGGCGGAATCGGGCGGGGGGTGCGCTTGCGGTCGGCTTCGGTAACGATCTTGTTGCCCATGGCAGTGTGTCCTGACGATGAAAAGAAAAGGCCAATCCGCTATTAGGCCACAACGCGCGGCGCTTCCGGCACGCCGGGCAGCGGCCTTCCGCGTGGCGGCGGCCCCGGTTCCCACTACGTAAGTGCTTGTCCTGGAACGGGGCGCCGGGCCGGGCCGGTGGCTTGGCTGATAATCGGGGCCCATGCACGCCCTGCGCACCACCCGCCAGCTCGCCCGCCTCCTGCTGGCGTGGTTCGTGTTGTCGCTGGGCGTGGCGGTTGCGTCGCCGCTGGTCAACCCGCAGGGCCTGCAAATGGTCTGTACCGGCAAGGCCGCCATGAAGCTGGTGGTGGTCGACCAGGACGGCCACGCCAAGGAGCTGCGGCTGGCCCATTCGCTCGACTGTCCGCTGTGCGCGGCGGTCGGTGCGCCGCCGCCGGTGGCCGTGGTGCTGCCCGAGCCGGTGCAGCCGCTGGCCTATGCCCTCACGCCGCAACGCGCGGCCGAAATCGCCTTCCTCACCGCGCCGCCGCTGCCGGCGCGTGGCCCCCCACAGCTCTGACGACCCGATCCCGCCGTTGACGGTGCGCGCGAAGGCGTGGCCGTTGCCGATCGACCGTCTGTGGAGCTGTCATGTCCCTGTCTGTTTCTTCGTTGCCGGCCGCCGTGCGCGCGCCGGCCTGGCCTGCCGGTGGTGCCACCGTGCCGGCCTCCCGCCAGCGCCTTGCGCTGGCCCTGCTGGCCCGCCTGTCTGGCGGTGCCGGCGCCCCGGCCGAGCCGTGGGTCTGCGCGGTTGACGCGCTGTTTCCCGCCGCATGGCTGGCGGCCCGGCCGCACGCCGCCGCCGGGCCGCTGGCGTTCTGCCTGGCCTGTGCCGACGCGCTGCCGGCGTCGGCGCTGCGTTCGCCGGCCGCCCGGCGCGTGAGCGGCGAACTGCTGCCCGGCCTGCAGGCCCTGTGGCGGGCGGAATGCCGCCCCGCGCCGGCGCCGCACTGAACCGGGTTTGCTACCGAATAGATAGCTAGAGACGCCCATTCCACGCTGACTGGCGCCTCATTTCAACAAGATTCTGGAGATTCCCATGCGTGTGACACGCGTTGCCGCGGCCCTGGCCGTGGCCTTTCCCGCCGTGCCGGCCTTCGCGCAGGCCGACACCCCTACCGCCGCCGAGCCGGTGCAGATCGCGCAGCCGGCGCCGGCGGCCAGACCGGCCACCGGCGAGGCGCAGACCAAGAGCCTGGGCGTGGTCACCGTGACCAGCGGCCAGCCGACCTCGCTGCCCACGCAGATTCCCACCACGATGGAGGGCGTGACGCGCGAGCAGATCGAGCGCACTGTCAACGCCACCGACAGCGAAGACGCGCTCAAGTACTTTCCCAGCCTGCTGGTGCGCAAGCGCTACATCGGCGACTACAACCACGCCATCCTGTCCAGCCGCGCGTCGGGCACCGGCAACAGCGCGCGCTCGGCCGTGTACGCCGACGGCATCCTGCTGTCGAACTACCTCGGCAACGGCGTGGGCGGCCTGAGTTTTCCGCCGCGCTGGGGGCTGGTCACGCCGGAAGAGATCGAGCGGGTGGACGTGATGTACGGCCCGTTCTCGGCCGCCTACCCCGGCAACTCGGTCGGTGCGGTGGTCGATTACGTGACCCGCATGCCGACCCAGTTCGAGGCCCACGTGAAGGTCGGCTACGTGGTGCAGCCCTTCGAGCTGTACAACACCGACGCCACCTACCGCGCCTGGCAGACCAGCGCGTCGCTCGGCAACAAGAGCGGCGACTGGTCGTGGTGGCTCAACGCCAACCGCACCGACAGCCAGGGCCAGCCGCTGACCTTCGCCAGCCGCCTGGTCAGCACCGGCACGCCGGGCGCCGCCGGCACGCCCGTCACCGGCGCCGTGCTGGACCGCAACAACACGGGAGCGCCCTGGTACATCCTGGGCAGCGGCACGCAGTACCACACGCAGCAAGACCACCTCAAGGTCAAGCTCGCCTACGACTTCTCGCCCACCGTGCGGGCCACCTACACGCTGGGCCTCTGGCAGAACACCTCGGACAACAACCCCGCCAGCTACCTGCGCAACGCCGCCGGCGGCAGCGTGACCAGTGGCGCGATCAACATCGACGGCCGCTCCTATGCCGCGCTGACCGGCGGCGACTTCGCCGTGACGCGCGAGAGCCTCACGCACGTCATGCACGGCCTGTCGGTCAAGTCCAACACCCGGGACACGTTCGACTGGGAAGTGGCCGCCAGCCTGTACGACTACGACAAGGACCAGAAGCGCCAGAACGCCGCCGGCAACCCGATTCCAGCGGCCTTCAGCGGCGGCGCCGGCACCGTGGCCGACGGCAGCGGCACCGGCTGGCACAACCTGGCGCTGAAGGGCATCTGGCGGCCGGCCGGTTGGGGCGGCCCGCACACCGTCGACTTCGGCTACCAGCACGACGCCTACCAGCTGCGCTACCTCACCTCCAACATCGCCGGCAACTACCTGAGCGACGGCGCCGGCAGCGTGGCCAGCAATGTGGGTGGCGACACCCGGCTGCAAAGCCTGTGGGCGCAAGACGCCTGGGCCTTCGCGCCCGGCTGGAAAGCGGTGCTGGGCGGCCGTGCCGAACGCTGGACGGCGCGCCAGGGCTACACGCAGATTCCCGGCGCCACGCCCGCCGTCAACACACGCTACCCGGAACGCAGCGAAGACTTCTTCTCGCCCAAGGCCGCGTTGTCGTGGCAACTGCAGCCCGACACCGTGCTGAAGGCATCGGTCGGCCGCGCGATCCGCTTCCCCACGGTGGCCGAGCTGTACGGCGCCACGTCCACCACCAACTCGCAGTTCATCAACGACCCCAACCTGCGGCCCGAGCGCTCATGGACCGGCGAGCTGACGGCCGAAAAAGACTTCGGCAACGCCACCGGCCGCATCACGCTGTTCGCCGAGAACACGCGCGACTCGCTGTACTCGCAGTCCGTCATCGACCCGGTGGCCAACCGCACCATCAGCCGCGTGCAGAACGTCGGCCGCATCGCCACCACCGGCGTCGAGACGGCCTTCAGCGGCAGCGACGTGCTGACCAGGGGGCTGGACCTGAGCGGCAGCGTGACCTGGACCGACTCGGTCATCAAGGAGAACGCCGGCTTCGTGTCGGTGCCCGGTGACACCATCGGCAAATGGCAGCCCAACATCCCGCGCTGGCGCGCCACCGCGCTGGCCAGCTACCGCTGGAACAACGCCTGGACCACCAGCCTCGGCGCGCGCTACAGTGGCCGCCAGTACCGGACGCTGGACAACAGCGACGTCAATGGCTTCACCTACATGGGCGTCAGCCGCTTCTTCACGATGGACCTGCGCGTGCGCTGGCAGATCGACAAACAGTGGTCGGCCGCCTTCGGCATCGACAACCTGAACAACGACAAATACTGGAACTTCCACCCGTATCCCCAGCGCAGCTATTCCGCTGAGCTGAAATTCGACCTGTGAACTTCAACGACCATGAAAATTCCTAAATTCATAGCAATGAGTGCAGTATTGGCGATGACTCCGGCCGCATTTGCCCATGTGGTGCTGGCCGAGAAGAGCGCCCCGGCCGGCGCCCCGTACCGGGCCGTCTTCAAGGTCGGCCACGGCTGCGGCGACGCCGCCACCACCGGCATCCGCGTCACGCTGCCGCCCGGCTTCAAGGGCGCCAAGCCCATGCCCAAGGCCGGCTGGCGGCTCGCCATCCGCCAGGACAAACTCGCCGCCAGCTACGTCTACCACGGCAAGACCCTGACCGAAGACGTGGCCGAGATCGCCTGGACCGCCGCCACCCCGGCCGACGCGCTGCCCGACGCGCAGTACGACGAATTCGTGTTGGTGGGAACCTTGCCCGAGCAGGCCGCTCCGATCTGGTTCAAGGTGCTGCAGCGGTGCGGCGACACCCAGACCGACTGGTCGGAAGTGCCGGCGTCCGGCACCTCCACCCAGGGCCTCAAGTCGCCCGCCGCGCTGCTGCAGGTGGTGCCCGCCGCGAAAGCGGAGGAACACCGGCACTGACGGTCGACGCAATGTTGTCGCCGCTGTCGCCCACCATCCCGCCACGCCGGGGCGCGCCACCTGCCGCGCCCGGTTCAGCCCAGGAGAGTTTTCGCGATGCCCGTGACCACGCCGCCGCCGCCGCCCGACACCCGCACAGCGGCGCCCCGCGCGCCAATGCCGCCGGGCCGGCGCACCGCGTTGATCGCCGGCAGCGTGCTGGTGTTTCACGGGCTGGCGATCTGGGCGCTGCAGTCCGGCCTGCTGCGCCGGGCGGTGGAAGTCGTGGTGCCGGTGGCCTTGCTCGCCGAGATCATCGAGCCGACACCGGTGGCCGACCCGCCGCCCGCGCCGCCGCCGCCGCCCAAAACCCCGCCGCCCAAGAAGCTCACCCCGCCGCCGCCACCCCAGTTGGCGGCCCGGCCCGAGCTGCCCCCCGCGCCCGCCGCACCCGTTGGCGTGATCGACCCGCCGCCGCCCCCGCCGGTGGTGGAGCCCACGCCACCGGCCCCGCCCGCGCCGCCCGCGCCACCCCCGGCGCCGCCCGCCCCGCCGAAGATCGAGCTGCCGTCCAGCGACGCCGACTACCTCGCCAACCCCAAGCCCGCCTACCCGCCAATCAGCAAGCGGTTGGGCGAGCAGGGCAAGGTCGTGGTGCGGGTGCTGATCGGCGTGGACGGCATGGCGCAGCGCGCCGAGGTGCGCAGCTCCAGCGGCTACGAGCGGCTCGACAAGGCCGCCTACGACACCGTGCTGCGCTGGCGCTACGTGCCCGGCAAGCGCAACGGCCAGGTGGAGGCGATGTGGTTCAACGTGCCGATCAACTTCGTCCTCGAGTAGCCGCGCCTGAAAGGCGGGCACCCGGGGCAGGCGGGCGGCTCAACGCCCCGTTCCATTCCGTCATCGAATGACACTTCATTTTTCCTGAACATGAACACCTCCTTCGTTTCCCGCACGGCCGCTGCCGTGCTGCTGGCCGCCACCGTTTTTGCGGCCCACGCCCAGACAGCCGCCGTTGACGTGCAGGGCGCCTGGGTGCGCGCCGCCGTGCCCGGCCAGAAGGCCACCGGCGCCTTCATGACGCTCACCGCCCGGCAGAACCAGACGCTGGTCAGCGCCAGCTCGCCGGCCGCCGGTTTCGCCGAGGTGCACGAGATGAAGCTGGAGGGCGACATCATGCGCATGCGCCCGCTGGCCACCGGGCTGCCGCTGCCGGCCGGCCAGGCCGTGGAGCTGAAACCCGGCGGCTACCACCTGATGCTGCAAGACCTGAAGGGCCCGCTGCCCAAGGACAGCACGGTGCCGCTCACGCTCACCTTCAAGGACGCGGCCGGCAAGACCACCGCCACCACGCTGCAGTTGCCGGTGCTGGCCGCACCGGCGGCGGCCGGCGCCCACCACCACTGAGCTTTCGCCGCGCGCAGGCGCCTATCGGGTAAGCTGTCGCCCAACAGGGCGCTGCGCCCGATGAAGGAGACGGCTCATGAGCGACAACGGCAACTTCGGCTTCGGCAAGTTCGTGCCGGGTTTCGATTTCCTGCAAGGGCTGGCCAAGCAGGCCGCCGGCGGCGCATCGAGCGCCATCCCGCAACTGCCCAACCTGTCGAACTGGGTGGCGCCCACGCTCAACGTGGAAGAACTCGACAAGCGCATCGACGAGCTCAAGGCCGTGCATTTCTGGCTCGACCAGAACTCCAAGGCGCTCAGCGCCACCATCCAGGCGCTGGAGGTGCAGAAAATGACGCTGGCCACGCTGAAGGGCATGAACTTCAACTTCGCGGACGTTGCCAACGCCTTCAAGCTGAAGGCCTCCGAAACCGTGGGCAACGCGATCGGCGCGTCTGCGCTGGCCAGCGGCGCGCAGAAGGTGGCCGCCAAGGCCAGCGACACCGCCAAAGCCGCCTTCGGCGCCGCCGGTGACGTAGCCGCCGGAGCCGCCAGCGGCGCGGCGCAGGGCGCTGTCAAAGCCGTCACCCGGACGCGCAAGGCCGCCGCGGCCAAGAAAGCCGGCGCCGCTGCTGGCGGGCTGGTGGACCCGATGCAGTGGTGGGGCGCGCTCACCCAGCAGTTCGGCAGCATCGCCGCCAACGCCATGAAAGACGCCGCCGGCAAGACCGCGATCGACACCACCCGCAACCTCGCCGCCGGCATGGCCAAGGAAGCGCTGAAAGGGGCCAGCGAGATGGCCAAGGTTGCTACCAAAACAGGAGCAACAAAGCGAGCAACGGCGCTGACATCAGCCAAGAAAACCTCAAAAACAGCGGCCCGCAAGCGGTCTTGAGCACGGCTGCCGCCGGCGCGGCTGGTCTATGATGGCCCGAGGCCTCTGGCCCCCACCCCACCCACCCCGCCGACCGTGAAGCTCTTTCCCCACGCGCACGCCACCCACCCGCAGTGGCGCATGGCCGCCGGCCTGGTGCTGGCGCAATTGCGCGCGCTCATGACGCGCGGCGACTACGCCGCCGCGCCCACGCTGGGCCTGCTCTACATCACCGACCACTACGCCGCCGAGGCGCAAGACATCCTCGACCACCTTGGCGCCGAGCTGCCCGAGATCACCGACTGGACCGGCACGGTGGGCGTCGGCATCTCGGCCAGCAACGTGGAGTACTTCGACGAGCCGGCCTTGGCCGTGATGCTGTGCGAGCTGCCGCCCGACCAGTACCGCGTGTTCTCCGGCGTGGCGCCGCTGGCCTCGGGCGCCGGCATGGGTTTCGAGCCGCACACCGCGCTGGTCCACGCCGACGCCGACATGCCCGAACTGGGCGAGATGGTCAATGAAATGGCCGGCCGCATGGGCTCGGGCTACGTGTTCGGCGGCCTGTCGTCGGGCCGCTCGCAGGCCGTGCAGTTCGCGCTGGCCGGCAACGGCAACGTGAAGGGGCAGGGCGGCGCGCGGGGCGTGTTCTCGGGCGGCATGTGCGGCGTGGCCTTTGGCGAGGGCGTGGGCATCGTCTCGCGCGTCACGCAGGGCTGCCAGCCGATCACCCCGATGCGCGAGATCACCACCACCCAGGGCAACGTCATCCTCGGCCTCAACGCCGAGGCCGCGCTCGACGTGCTGCTGAAAGACCTCGACGTGACGCTGGCCCAGCCCGACACCGCCATCGAGAAGCTGCGCGGCACGCTGGCCGGCCTGATCGCCCGCGAGAACGTGGCCGACGGCATCTCCGTTGCGCGCACCGGCAACTTCGGTGCCGACGTGGTGGTGCGCCACATCATCGGGCTGGACCCGGGGCGCAAGGGCATCGCCGTTTCAGACCAGGTGGAGCCGGGTATGCGCGTGGCGTTCTGCCAGCGCAACCCGGCCGCCGCGCGCGCCGACCTGGTGCGCATCTGCGCCGAGATCCGCGAGGAACTGGAGCCGGAAGAAATGACGCTGGCCACCGCCACCGCGCTGGCCATGTCCGAGGCCGAGTCGCAGCCCCACGTCGCGCGCCGCATCGCCGGTGCTGTGTACGTGAGCTGCGCCGGCCGCGGTGGCCCGCACTTCGGCGCGCCCAACGCCGAGCTGCAGATCGTGCGCCGCGCGCTCGGCGACGTGCCGCTGGTCGGCTTCTTCGCCGGCGGCGAGATCGCGCGCAACCACCTGTACGGCTACACCGGCGTGTTGACGGTGTTCACCGCTGCCGCGGAGTGACGCGGGGCGGGCCTTGGCCCCGCCGGCCCCGGCCGCTCAGGGGCGCCAGTGCACGACGTGCCGGGGCCGCGACTCCCGCGGCAACACCGCCTTGATGTCGGCGACCACCACTTCCTGACCGGGCCGGGCCAGCCGCTCGATCAATGGCCAGCCCTGTTCGACGAAATCGGCGTGCGGCACCGCCAGCACGATGGCGTCTGCCGGGCGCGCCTCGGACAGCGGAATGATGTGCAGCCCCTCGTCATGGCGCAGGGCGTCGGCATCGGCCAGGGGGTCGATGAGCTGCACCGTGAGGTCGAGCCGGCTCAGTTGACGGTGGATGGGAATGACGCCGGAGTTGCGCACGTCTTTCACGTTTTCCTTGAACGTCACGCCCAGGATGGTGATCACGGTGCCGGGTTGCAGGAGCTTGCGCTGCATCAGGCGGCTCAGCAACTGCTCCGTGACGAAGGCGGGCATGCTCTCGTTGATGTGCCGCGCCGACAGGATCATGTCGGCCACGATGCCGTGGGACGCGGCCTTGTGGCTCAGGTAGTAGGGGTCGACCGAGATGCAATGGCCGCCAACCAGGCCCGGCCGGAAGTCCATGAAATTCCATTTGCTGCGTGCCGCGTCTATCACGTCGGTGGTGTCGATGCCCAAGCGGCAGAAGATCTGGCTCAGCTCGTTCATCAGCGCGATGTTGATGTCGCGCTGCGTGTTTTCCAGAACCTTTGCGGCTTCTGCCACCTTGATGGTGGGCGCGGCGTAGATGCGGGTGATGGCGCCGTAGATGCGGGCGAGCGTGTCACGCACCTCCGGTGTGTCGCCTGCCACGATCTTGGTGGTGGTGGTCAGGGTGTGCACGCGGTCGCCCGGGTTGATCCGTTCCGGCGAATATCCGACGCTGAAGTCCTGCGGGTAGGTCAGGCCGGAGCCTTGTTCCAGCAGCGGCACGCAGATGTCCTGCGTGACGCCGGGGTAGACCGTGCTTTCGTAGACCACGATGGTGCCGCGGCGCATGTAGCTGCCAATGGTTTCGGTGGCGGCGCGCACGGCGCCCAGATCGGGCACCCGGAATTCGTCGATGGGGGTGGGAACGGTCACGATCACCACATCGCTGCGGGTGATGCAGGCCGGCTCCGTGGTCCAGCGGGCCGTGCAGGAGGCGAGTGCCCCGGGCTCGATTTCCCGGGTACGGTCACAGCCTTCCCGCAGTTCCTGCACGCGGGCGGCATCGACGTCGTAGCCCACCACGGAAAAGTGCGGCGCCAGGGCGACGGCCAGGGGGGCTCCCACGTAGCCCAATCCCACGATGGCAATGTTCATGGCGCGGTGGCATTCGCAGACAGCCAGTCCTGCAGGTAGGTCTGGCGCGCGGCATGGTCCGCCAGCTCGGCGTCTGTGGCCAGGATTTCAGCGCGCAGGCTGCGTGCCGTGCGGGCGGCCGTGGCGGTATCGCTGCCGTCGAGCGCTTCGAGCGTTTCGCGCAGCGCACGCCGGCGATCTTGCAGGCCGGTGCGGATGATTTCTCCGGCGGCGTGCGCCCCCGCGATGGCGTCGCGGGCACGCAGCAACTGCTGCAGTGGGCCGTCTTCCTGGGAGGCCAGCCAGCGCGAGGCCAGATCGTTGGTGTCGAGGGCGGCTTGTCGGGCAGAGCCCAGGTCGAAGTTGCGCGAGAGCGCCACGCTCGCGAAGGTCGACTGGGTGCCGTCCGACAGGGCGCGGCGCACGCCGACAGACAGGTTGACGTCCCAACCGGTTTCAGCCTGGAGGCGGGAGGTCAATTGGGTCACCCGTGCCTGGTCTGCGATGGCCTGCTCGACGTCGGGCTGCACCGCGCCGTCTTCCACGGGCGGGCGGGCAGACAGGTAGCCCAGGCGTTGCGCGGCGCGGGCCTGCCGTTCCCGAAGGCGATCTTGCAAGTCGAGCGCGGCGCGGACGTCCAGCAGCGTGGACTGGCGACGTTCCAGCATCTGGCGTTCCCGGCCCACGTTGGATTCGGCCAGCGCGATGGCGCTTTTCAGCGCTGGCCCCAGGGCCACCAGGCCGCGCTGTTCAGCCTCCTGTTCGATGCCGGCCAGGCGTTGGCCGAGCCGTTTTTTCGATCGGTAGGCGATGCACTGGGCCTGGGCCAGTTCGGTCACCAGATGGCCCTGGCGCCAGCGCGAGAGGCTGCCGCGCACGCCCGCCACGACGCTGCGGTTCTGTGCCGCTGGATCGCCGACACTGGCAAATGCGTCGGGCGCGTTCAGCAGCGCGGACTGGGCTTTGCCCTGGGTGGCCACTAGCTCGCAATAGGAACCGACCTCGTCGGCAAGGGTCAGCAGCGGGATGAGCCCAAGGCTCACGGCGATCAAATGGTGGTGGAGCATGGGCATCAGAGGAGGATGGGCGCGCGGCCAATGAACAGCACGCGGGATTTAGCGGCCTGAGGGTCGGTCAGGTTGAGTTCCACCAGAAAACCGCGTGTGTCCACACGGAACAGAGGATGCTGGGCCCGCTCCTCGTCGTGGTGGACGCGAAGCACGGTGCCGGCCTGCCGGCACACCACCAGGTGAAGCAGGCAGTCGAAAACGGGTTGGCCGGGGCGTGCGGCGGCTTCGTTTTCGTAGGGGACGAAAGCAAACGACAGAGGCACTTCCGACTGCGTGACGCGGTAGTAGGGGCTGTCGGTCAGTGTTGCGATGATGGCGCGCAGCTGTTGCGCCTCTCGCTGCTTCGCCTCGATTTCCAGTGTGTTCTGTTGGCGTTTCAGGCGCGCCTCCTCCAGTTGCATGCGGAAGGCGGCCACGCGGGCCAGCACGTCGACCGCCTGGGGCATCAGGGCCGGCCCTCCGGCCAGCGTGCGGGCGGAACGCTGCAGGTCGGACAACTGGCGTTCCAGCGTCACGCCCGCCACGGTGGCGTCGGTCGCGGAGGTCTTGTAGGTGTTGAGCGTGGCGCGCATCTTGGCGGCGTCGTCTCGGGTCACGAGGCCGGCCTGCAGGTCGCGCTTGATCGCCTCTTCGAGCGGCGCGATGTCGGCCAGGACCTGCCGGGTCTTCGCAATGTCGGCCTGCTTGGCCCTGTCGAGCTGAGCCATCTTCATGGCCAACTGCAGGTCGGCGTCGCGCTGCTGCGCGGCCGCATGGCTGGTGCTGGTCACCAGGCCTTGCAGCACCTGCTCCTGCTCGCGGATGGCGTCGGATTCGCGGGTGAGCGCTGCCGCCGCGGCTTCCAGGCTGTCAGCGGCCTGCCGGGTCCGCACCACTTCGGCGGTGAGCCGCAGAATCTTTTCGTGTGTACGGGAGATGACGAGCGGTGCTGTCCAACTGGTGTTGACGGTGTAGAAAAGCGTCACCGCTGCATAAGCGAGCGCGGTGGACAGGACGGCTCCCAACACGGCGATCGCAAGGTAGCGGTAGGCCGCCACGATCAGTTTCTGGGCGGGGGTCATGCCTGCGGCTCCGTCGTGCCTGCGGCAGTGGTTTTTTCGCGCGTTCCCCAGACTCCGACATCGAACGTGAGCAGCGCCACCAGCGTGATGAGCAGCGCGTCGACGAAGAACCACGCCCCGGCCACGACCGCCAGCACAGGCGTCTTGATCTTCACCGACCCCGGCGCCAGCCGGTCGCAGGTGAGGTTGTAGACGAGAGCCGCGACCACGAACAGGCCGGAGAAGGTCATCATGGCGGCCAGCAAGGTGCGGGTGGCTTCCGCGATGCCGGTGCTCACGATGTCCGCCATCAGAAGGAACGCCCAGACGGCTGTGAAGGTTTCGGGAACCAAGGCTGTCAGTAGCGGCAGCATGCCGATGATCTGGATGTGTTGCGGCATGCGTCGCCAGGTCCAGAAGAGGTCGCGCAAGCCCGAGCGGCGCCAGCGCACCTGCTGCGAGAAAAACTGCGACAGACGGGCCGGCGCCGCGGTCCAGCAACTGGCGTGCGGGTTCAGGATGGTTTTCCAGCCGCGCATCATGATGGCGTGGGTCATGTAGCGGTCTTCGCCGTCGCGCACGCCGAGACCGAACCATGAGCGGCTCTTGATCTCGTGTTCAACCTGCTCGAACAGCGGTCGGCGCACCGCGAACAGGCAACCGCTGATGCAGAACAGGTGGCCCGAGAGGTTCTGCAGCATCTTGCCGAACTGGAAGCTCATGTAATAGACCATGGCCTGGCCCATGGTCAGCACGTTTTCATTGACGTTGGTGATGCCGATGTTGCCGCCCACCGCGCCAACCTTGGGGTCTGCAAAGCAGGCCACCAGTTCGCGGATGACGCGGCGGTCGAAGATGCAGTCGCTGTCGATGCAGATCAGGATGTCGCCGCGTGACCAGCCCAGCGCGCGCGACAGCGACACGTGCTTGCCGCTGTTGACCTCGTTGCGGTGAATCCGCAGGGCCGGCCAACGGGTGGCGGCCACCTGCAGCCAGTGCCAGGAGTCGTCGCCGCTGCGGTCGTCGACCGCGACGATCTCGAGCCGCTCGGCGGGCCAGTCGCAGGCCAGGATGCTCTCGATGGTGTCGAGCACGTGGCGACCTTCGTTATAGACGGGCAGCAGCACGCTGACCATCGGCGTCAGGCTGTAGTCGCGCAAAGGGTTGGCGGCCTGTGTCATCAGCCGTGCCAGCAGCCCGCCGCCGAATGGCAGCAGCACCACGAGCACCGGGAAGAAAAACCAGAAGCGGTAGACACCCTCAAGCATGGCGGTGGAGGCGGCTGCCGGAAGTGGTGGAAGCTGCGCGGTGGACAGTGGATTGACCCGCCGGATGGAAGGTGCCGGCCGCGCCGAAGCGCGCGGCACTGAGGCTGCGTGAAGGATTGGCGTTCATGTTCAGAGGAGGGCGGTCAGTTCAGGCCAGATCAGGGCCCAGTCGTGGGGGCGCAGGTCCCGGCGGGTGACGCGGCCTTCGGTGGCGAGTTCGATGGCGACGCAGTTCAGCGGCGACGGAACCCGCTGTGCATAGTGGTGCTGCCACTGACGGATCTGGGCATCGCTCTTGACGGCTGACCCGTGCTCCGCCATGCGCCTGCGTAATTCGCGGATGGTGGGCGCGCCGTCGAGGTGGAGGTAGTCGTTCAAATTCATGCCGGATGCAGGAGCAACGGCTACGCATGGTACTGAAAAAGGTAGCATTTGCAACTGTAGCTTATGCTACTCTTTCAAATTCTTGCGTTTCAGACGCTACCCAGCCAGCCGATCTGGGGAATGATTGATCAATGTTTTGACCAATCGGTTATTTCTTTAACCATTTGGCATGTCTTCACCCCTCGACGAAACCGCACTGCAAATGCTTCGCCGGCAGCGTCTGGAGCAGGCGGTTGCCCGCCTGACGGTCGGCAATGTCACGGCGTTCGCGCGGCTGCTGGGTTACCGCGACGGCGCTTTCATGCGGCAGATGCTGACCGGCAGCCGGGTCGTGTCGGACAAAACCGTGCGCGCCATCGAAGCGCTGCACGGCATGGAGGGCTGGTTCGAGGAGGCTTCGGCGCGCGTTGTGGCGCGGGAACCTGCGGCGCCCTATGCGGTGGGCGGTTCACCGCCCGAGGTCGTGGCCATCGACCTGGTGGCGCTGTCGTTGAGCGCCGGCGAGCACCGTTTCACGGCGGAACGGGCCGAGGGGCCGGCGGTGGTGTTTTCGCCGGAGTGGCTGGCGGCACGCGGGCATCGCCCTGAGGCCCTGCTCGCCCTGCGGGTGGGCGACGAAAGCATGCAGCCTTCGCTGTATCCGGGCGACGTCGTCACGGTCAGCTCGCAACAGGTGGACCCCGTGGACGGCCAGGTGTTCGCGGTGAATTTCGAAGGGGCCTGCCTGCTGCGCCGCTTGCTGCGAGACGGTGGCGTCTGGTGGCTGGTGGCCGACAACCACCTGCGCTTTCCCCGCAAGGCGCTGGCTGCACCGCATGCGCTGCTGATTGGCCGCGTGGTTCACCAGCAGGGCGAAACGATCTGAGCTGCCCGCGTCAGCGCCGCAACGCCGCGAACGCCTCGAACTCCCAGCGCCGCATCGCCAGCAGCAGCGTGTAGCCTTCCCGGTCGGTCTCGTGCAGTTTCTGGTCGGCCAGATGCTGCTGCGCGAAATCCTGGGCCACGCGCTGCATGCGTTCCAGGAAGGCCGGGGCGAGCGCGCGGCTGATCGCACCGTGCACCATCAGCAGGCCCTCGCCGGGGCCGTCGAAGCCGCCGGCGTAGTAGTCCATCAATGCGTGTTCCCGGAAGTAGGTCATCACCGGGCCGTGCGGCCGCCAGCGGAAGGTCTTGGCCAGCTTGAGGCGGTAGCGGTTGAGCGGCCGCAGCTCGATGATGCCGATGCGGTCGAGCTGCGCGAGGTATTTGATGCCCTCGGCCTCGCTGAGCCGGTAATAGGCCGTGATCTGTTCCAGCGTCCATTGGCTGAGCACGCAGATGGCGGCCAGCAGCAGTTTCTTGTCGGCCACCACGGCGCGCTCCTGCTCCTGCGTCATTTCGGCCAGCAGCGGTTGCGCGTCGGCCACGCGGCGGGCGAGGTCGGCGAAGTCCAGCTTCAGCGCGCGGCAGATCGCGTCGATGCGCGAGAGCGGCATGTCGCCCTTGGCCAGCATGCGCTTGACGCTGGACTCGGCCATGCCCAGCGCGCGGGCGAGGTCGGCATAGGTCATGTGCGCGCTTTTCAGCTCCTTTTTCAGGGCCAGCACGAGGTCGGCGGTGGTGCTCATGGTTTACTCCGGCTCACGGATAACTCCGAAGAGAGCGGCATACCTACGAATTAGTTCAGATATCGATACTTCAGCCGATAAGAAATCGCTGCTGCTCTCTCTATTCACTAAAAGACCGAATGCTTCATAGCCATCGCACTAGAAATTTTGAGATTGCAGTTTTGGTGGGGCGACCGTTAGGTCGTCGAGGCCGACAAATGAATCGAGCTCTACTTTCATCGGGAAACGATTCGGTCACCGGATACGGTTACTTCGCAATTGGTTAGTTGCTCGGCCCCAATTTGTTGGGGGTCCAAGGATTCGTGCGCGTTAAACATGCGGTTGCTGTTGAGCATTCAGCTCGACTTTTTGCGGCACTAGTTTATGAATGATGAAGCAAATGACACTGAAACTCGCTCATTTTTGTATTCTCGGATTGATGCTAACGACGATCGCTCCGATAAGTCGTGCTGGTACCGAGCCGCTCAGCTATAAAGGGTTTCCGATAGGAGGCTCGCTATCGATCTTTAAACAGCGTCTTCCAGACTTCATCTGCGGTGACAATGGGGAGTGCCGCTACGAAAGTGCACAGTGTGAAAAGGTGGATTCTGCGGCAGCATGCGAAGCTCGCACCTCATTCGCAGGACAGCGCGTCATCAGCGGGCATGCAACGTTTCGCGATGGGCGTGTCTCATTCGTAATGTTGGTATTGGCTAACTTCAGCATTGATCTAGCGGCTGAAATTGCCACTAAAAAATTCGGTCAACCCAGCGAGAGGGGATCGGATGCCCAGGGGCTGACACCTGCCAAATGGAGAAAGATTTGGTATGTTGGCGGCAACATTATGGAGATCACTGATTACGGTCAGCCAAAGTTTCCCGGCGTAGTGGCGCTGAACTACATGCTTGATGCTGTTCGTGAACGCGAAGAGAAACTGCGCCGAGGATTGAGGGATTTCTAATAAGGATCCATTTCAAGAGTGCAGTGGATACGGGCCGCAAATTCTTTCTACGGCCTTTGGGAATGTTTGCGCAAAGCAACGCGGCGCTGCGTTTGCTTTTGGCGAGCTGGCGTCAGGTCGCACGGATTGAAGCATGCCGTCACCGAAACCGTGCAGAATCGACGCCACCTCGCGCGCCGCGCCCAACACGACCGAAAGGTGATGCCTTCATGACCACCACCCACCGCGACGCCGCCGCCACGCCCGATGGCGCACACGGCAACCAGTTCGCGCTGCTCGGCCAGCGCCGCTTCGGCCCCTTCTTCTGGACGCAGTTCTCCGGCGCTGCGAACGACAACCTGTTCAAGTTCGCCTTCACCGTGATGGTGACCTACCAGCTCAGCGTGAGCTGGATGCAGCCGGCCATGGCGGGGCTGGTGATCGGGGCGCTGTTCATCCTGCCCTTCCTGCTGTTCTCGGCCACCAGCGGCCAGCTCGCCGACAAGTTCGACAAGACGGCGATGATCCGCTTCGTCAAGAACCTGGAGATCGGCATCATGGCGCTGGCGGCCTGGGGCTTTGTGGCCGGCAACCCGGTGATCCTGCTGGTCTGCACCTTCCTCATGGGGCTGCATTCCACCGTCTTCGGGCCGGTGAAGTTCGCGTACCTGCCGCAGGTGCTGCAGCCGCGCGAGCTGACCGGCGGCAACGGCATGGTGGAAATGGGCACCTTCGTCGCCATTCTGCTGGGCAACGTGGCGGGCGGCCTGCTGGTCGCCATTCCCGGCACCGGCCACCGCGACGTGGCCATCGGCTGCGTGCTGCTGGCACTGGCGGGCCGCGCGGTGGCGCAGGCCATTCCGCCCACCGCAGCCACCGACCCCGGCCTCAAGATCAACTGGAACCCGGTGACGGAAACCTGGCGCAACCTGAAGCTGGCGCGCGGCAACATCGTGGTGTTCCGCTCGCTGCTGGGCATCAGTTGGATGTGGTTCTTCGGCGCCGTGTTCCTGAGCAACTTCCCGGCCTTCGCCAAGGAGGTGCTGCACGGCAACGAGCAGGTGGCCTCGCTGCTGCTGGTGGTGTTCTCGGTGGGCATCGGCGTGGGCTCGCTGCTGTGCGAGGTGCTGGGCCGCCGGCAGGTCGAGATCGGCCTGGTGCCGCTGGGCGCGATCGGCATGAGCGTGTTCGCGATCGACCTGTACTTCGCCTGCCGCGGCCTGCCGCCGGCCGACAGCCTGAGCGCCGCGCAGTTCATCGCCATTGCCGCGCACTGGCGCGTGATGGCCGACCTGCTGCTGCTGAGCCTGTTCGCCGGGCTCTACAGCGTGCCGATGTACGCGCTCATCCAGTTGCGCAGCGCGGCCACGCACCGCGCCCGCATCATCGCCGCCAACAACATCCTGAACGCGCTGTTCCTCATCGGCAGTTCCGTCATTGCCGGCGCGCTGCTCAAGGCCGGCTTCACCATCCCGCAGATCTTTCTGGCGGTGGGCATCGCCAACGCGGTGGTCGCGGTCTACATCTTCCTGCTGGTGCCGGAGTATCTGCTGCGCTTCGTTGCCTGGGTGCTGTGCAACCTGGTCTACCGCTTCCAGCCGGCCCACGTGGAGCGCATCCCCGCCGAAGGCCCGGCCGTGCTGGTCTGCAACCACGTGAGCTTTGTCGACGCGGTGCTGCTCATGGCCGCCAGCCCGCGCCCGATCCGCTTCGTGATGGACCACCGCATCTTCGCCACGCCGGTGCTGGGCACGCTGTTCAGGCTGGGCAAGGCCATTCCCATCGCGCCGCAGAAGGAAGACCCCGCGTCCTACGAGGCCGCGTTCGAGACTGCCGCTGGCGTGCTGCGCGAGGGCGACCTGCTCGCCATCTTTCCCGAAGGCGGCCTGACGAAAGACGGCGAGCTGCAGCCCTTCCGGGGCGGCATCATGAAGATCCTGGCCCGCGCCAAGGCCGACGGCATCGACCCCCCCGTGGTGCCGATGGCGCTCACCAACCTGTGGGGCAGCTTTTTCAGCCGTGTGGAAAAAGGCGCCGCCATGACCAGGCCGTTCCGGCGCGGCTTCTTCAGCCGGGTGGGCCTGAACGTCGGCACGCCGGTGGCGGCTGAGGCCGTGACGCCGGAAGACCTGCAGGCGCGGGTGGCGGCACTGCTGGCCGCCTGAACCGGGGGCGCGGGCGGCCGCCGGCAAAAACCCGGCGCCCTGCCGTGTCTCATGGCGCCGTCACACGCGTGGCGGCGCAGTCGACTAAGCTGGCCCGTCCATTCACACCCATCCAGAGGAAAATGCCATGAGCCTGTTCGGAACCATCCTCGAAAAACTCGGCTTCGGTCACAAGGCGGAAGCCGCCCCGGCCCCGGCGCCTGCCGCCGAAGCCGCTGCGCCGGCACCCGTCGCGCCGCCCGCGGTGCAGGCCATCTCGGTGGTCGACGTGGTCGGCAAGCTCGAGGGCCTGGCCGCGCAGAACCCGCAGAAGCTGAACTGGAAGACCTCCATCGTCGACCTGCTGAAGCTGCTCGGCATCGACAGCAGCCTGGACGCGCGCAAGCAGCTCGCCACCGAGCTGGGCTGCCCGGCCGACAAGATGGGCGACTCGGCGCAGATGAACATCTGGCTGCACAAGACGGTGCTGCAGAAGATCGCCGACAACGGCGGCAACGTGCCCGCCGAACTGCTCTGACCTGAACGCGCGATGTCGGCGGCGCGGTTCGACGTTCGGGTGCTCGGCGCCGCCGACGTCGCGGTGCTGCGCGAGCTGCTCGCGATGTTCGGCGCCGCGTTCGACGACGTCGCCACCTACACCGCGCTGCAGCCCAACGACGCCTACCTGCACCAGTTGCTGGCCGGCCCCGGGTTTGTGGCGGTGGTGGCCCGTACGCCGCAGGGGCAGGTGATCGGCGGGCTGGCCGGCTACGTGCTGCCCAAGTTCGAGCAGGCCCGCTCCGAGTTCTACATTTACGACCTCGCGGTGAGTGCGGCGCGCCGCCGCCAGGGCGTGGCCACCGCGTGCATCAAGCTGCTGCAGCAGCTCGCGGCCGAACGCGGCATCTATGCGATCTTCGTGCAGGCCGACCATGGCGACGACCCCGCCATCGCGCTCTACACCCAGCTCGGCGTGCGCGAGGACGTGCTGCATTTCGACATTGCGCCGGCCGCCCCATCCCTCTGACAGAAAGGCCACCTATGACCACCGGCACCATTCAATTGCACCGCGTGCTGCGCGCGCCGCCCGAGCGCGTGTACAAGGCCTTTCTCGACGCCGCCGCGCTCGCCAAATGGCTGCCGCCGCACGGCTTCACCGCCACCGTGCACGCCATCGACGCGCGGGTGGGCGGCTCGTACCGCATGTCGTTCACCAACTTCTCCACGGGCGGCGGCCACTCGTTTGGCGGCGACTACCTGGAGCTGGTGCCCGGCCAGCGCATCGTCCAGGTGGACCGCTTCGACGACCCCCACCTGCCCGGCGAGATGCGCAAGACCATCACGTTCACGGCGGTGTCGTGCGGCACCGAGCTGCAGGTGCTTCACGAAGGCATTCCGGCCATGATTCCTCCCGAGGCCTGCTACCTCGGCTGGCAGGAGTCGCTGGTGCTGCTGGCCCAGCTCGTCGAGCCCACCATTCCGGGTTGAAGCACGCCATGTTGCCCAAACCGAGCGCCGTGGTGTTCGCGAAAGACGTGGAGAAGCTCGCCGCCTTCTACGCCGCGACCGCCGGGCTGGCCCGCCTGGAGACCGGCACCGCTCATGTGGTGCTCGACGGCGAGGCCATGCAACTGGTGGTGCATGGCATTCCGGCAGCGGTCGCGGCGCGCATCGAGATCGCGTCGCCGCCGTTGCGCCGCGAGAGCACGCCCATCAAGCTGTGCCTGCCGGTGGCCAACCTGGCGGCGGCGCGGCGCATCGCATCGGCGCACGGCGGCGTGATCGACCCCTCGGCCAACGAATGGGCGGCACGGGGTTTTCGCGCCTGCGACGGCCACGATCCCGAAGGCAACGTCGTGCAGTTCCGGGAACCGGCGTAGCCGCAGCCGCGTTGCCGTTGGCTGTGCCGGGTATCGCATTTCGATACCCGCCAGCCCATATTGAATGACCGGGCGCAAAGAAAAGCCACTTTTTCCGCGCCGCGCCAGACACTGAAGGCCTCTCAACAACGCCTTCAGGGGTCTCATGCCAGTTTCAACGATTCAGCGCGACACGGCGGCTTGGCAGCTGCAAGTCTGGGTCTCTTTCCTCGTCGCCGCCTTCCTGTGCGGGGTGGGCCTGGCCTGGCTGCCGGGCCGCGACATCGACCGCGCCTTCATGGTGATGGGCTACGTGTTCTGCCTGTCGGCCGCGTTCGTGCTCGCCAAGTTCGTGCGAGATGCCGACAAGGCCCGCCGCTCTCCGAACGCTGCCAAGGCCGACACGCCGATGTTCCGCTGGGTGGTGTGGGGCGGTTTCTTCATTGCGATGGCGCTGACCGGCTGGGGCCTGTGGCAGATGGAGATCAACCAGACCTACAAGGCCTTCCTCGCGGTGAGCTGGCTGTACCTGATCACCACCACCTTCACGCTGGCCAAGACGCTGCGCGACACACACGAGGCCGATCTGCTGGAGGCCCACGCAGCCGGCCGCCTGGCCGCCGCCCGCGAAGCCTGACCGTCCCATCTTCTGGAGTTTTTTCATGTTCGCAAAGAAACAAATTGCTTCGTTTTTGATAGCTGCAAATGCAGCATTGGCGCTGACTTCCGTGCCATTTTGTGCCCAGGCACGGCCCGCCGACGCCTCTGCGGCCTCTGTCACGCTGTCGGCGCTGCCGGTGGCTTCGGTGGTTGTGGCCGGCGCCACCGTCTCCGGCGCGGTGGTCGCGGTGCCGGTGCTGCTGTCGACCGCCGGCACCGTGCTGGTGGTGAAGGCGGTGGAGGTGTCGGCGCGCGGCACCGTCTATGTGCTGGAGCGGGCGTCGGACGGCGCGCGGGTCAGCGTCGAAGTGGTGGGCAGCGGCGTGCAGGCGGTCGCCTTCGGCGTGGGCAGCGCGGTCGCGGTCAGCGTGGTCGGCGCCGGCGTGGTGCTGTCGGCGGCCGGTGAGGCGATCGCCTTCATTCCCAACACGCTGGGCCGCGCGCTGCTGCACAACGAGCGGGTGACGCCGTGAGCCGGCTGTGGCGCACCTGGGCGCTGGCGGCGGCACTGGCGCTGGCCGCGCTGCCCGCCGCCCACGCCGGCCGTTCCTGCGAAACGCGGCCACTGACCGCGCAGGCCATGACCCAGGGCCTGACCATGGCCGAGCAGACGTTGAATGCGCTCGACGCCACCGGCGCCAAAGTGGTGGTGCTGGCCCGCGCCGGCCAGGACCTGAGCCGCTACGGCCTGCGCTATTCGCACCTCGGTTTTGCCTACCAGGTGCCCGACGCGCAGGCGCCCGGCGGCCACGTCTGGCGGGTGCTGCACAAGCTCAACGCCTGCGGCACCGCCACCGCGTCGGTGTACCGGCAGGGGCTGGGCGAGTTCTTCCTGGACGACCCGTGGCGCTATGAGGCCGCCTGGGTCGTGCCCACGCCCGAGGTGCAGGAGAGGCTGCTCGCGCTGCTGGCCGATTGGCGGCGCGCCACCGCGCTGCACAGCCCGGCCTACAGCGTCGTCGCCTACCCGTGGGCGGTGCGTTACCAGCAGTCCAACCAGTGGGTGCTGGAGACGCTGGCGGCGGTCCTAGAACCCGGCGTGGCCGGCAACCGCACCCGCGCCCAGCAGTGGCTGCGCTTCAAGGGCTACGAGCCGACCACCCTGCGCATCGACGCGCTCACGCGCCTCAGCGGCCGCCTGACGGCGGCCAACGTCGCCTTCGACGACCACCCGAGCGAGAAGCGTTTTTCAGACCGCATCGAGACCGTCACGGTGGACTCGGTGTTCGCTTTCCTGCAGCGCACCGGCATGGCCAGCGCGCCGCAGGGCTGGCAGCTCGGCACCGCGTCGCGCTGAGCCGGCCGGCGGCGGCCGCGCGCCGCCTTCTTGATGCTTTCTTTACGGCCCCGCGCCGACTCTGTTCACCGTCTTGATACCGCCGTCGCGAGACTGGCGGCATGGACATTCGTGAGGAGAAGCCGACGTGACGGATCTGTTGATGCTGGCGCTGCTGGCCGCGCTGTGGGGCCTGACCACCCTGCTCGTGAAGGGCCTTGAGAAACTCGAACGCCCCGGCGGAGGCCGGCCGTGATCCCGCTCGAAGCGCTGTACGGCCTGGCCGGCACGCTGACGCTGGTGCTGCTGGGCTGGCTGGTCTACGCGCTGCTGTGCGCGGAGGACTTCTGACATGGCCGGCCCTTACACCCAGGCGGCGGTGCTCACCGCCCTGTTCCTCGCGCTGCTGCTGGCGCTGGCCTGGCCGCTCGGCCGCTGGTGCGCGGCGCTGCTCGAAGGCCGGCTGCCCGGCTGGCTGATGACGGTCGAGGCGCCGCTGTGGCGGCTGCTTGGCACCGCACCGGACCAGTCGATGAAATGGACGCAGTACGCGTTCGCGCTGCTGGCGTTCAATGCGCTCGGTGCGCTGCTGGTCTATGCGCTGCAGCGGCTGCAGGGCGGGCTGCCGCTGAACCCCGCCGGTTTTGCCGCGGTGTCGCCCGACTCGGCGCTGAACACGGCAGTGAGCTTCGTCAGCAACACCAACTGGCAGGGCTATTCCGGCGAGCAGACGATGAGCCACCTCACGCAGATGCTGGCGCTCACCGTGCAGAACTTTCTGTCGGGCGCGACCGGCGTGGCGGTGGCGTTTGCGCTGATCCGCGGCTTCGCGTCGCGTTCGCTGGCCGGCATCGGCAACTTCTGGGTCGATGTGTCGCGCATCACGCTGTGGCTGCTGCTGCCGATTGCGGTGGTGCTGTCGCTGGCCCTGGTGGGCCAGGGCGTGGTGCAGAACTTCGACGCGCCGCAAACCGCCACGCTGCTCGAACCCGTCAGCTACACCGACGCCGGCAAGACCCTCACCGCCACCACGCAGTCGCTGGCGATGGGGCCGGTGGCGTCGCAGGAGGCGATCAAGATGCTGGGCACCAACGGCGGCGGCTTCTTCAACGCCAACTCGGCCCACCCGTTCGAGAACCCGACCGCGCTCTCCAACCTGCTGCAGATGCTGGCGATCTTCGCAATTCCGGCTGCGCTGTGCTTCACCTTCGGCCGCGCGGTGGGCGACCTGCGGCAGGGCTGGGCGGTGCTGGCCGCGATGGCGGTGCTGTTCGTCGCCGCAGTGCTTGCGATCGTGCTGGCGGAGCAGGCCGGCAACCCGCTGCTCACGTCGCTCGGCGTCGACCAGACCGCCAGCGCGCTGCAGGCCGGCGGCAATTTTGAGGGCAAGGAAACGCGCTTCGGCATCGCCGCGTCGAGCCTGTTCACGGTGATCACCACGGCGGCTTCCTGCGGCGCGGTGGTGGCGATGCACGACTCGCTGACCCCGCTCGGCGGCCTGGTGCCGCTGGTGCTGATGCAGCTCGGCGAGATTGTGTTCGGCGGTGTGGGGTCCGGCCTCTACGGCATGCTGGTGTTCGCGGTGCTGGCGGTGTTCATCGCGGGGCTGATGATCGGCCGCACGCCGGAATACATCGGCAAGAAGATCGAGTCGCACGAGATGAAGCTCGGCGCCGTCGTCATCCTGGTCACGCCGCTGCTGGTGCTGGTGGGCACGGCCATCGCGGTGGGTGCCGACGCGGGCAAGGCCGGCATCGCCAACCCGGGCGCGCACGGCTTCTCCGAGATCCTGTACGCGCTGAGTTCGGCCGGCAACAACAACGGCAGCGCGTTCGCCGGCCTCTCGGCCAACACGCCGTTCTACAACGCGCTGCTGGCCGCAGTGATGTGGTTGGGCCGCTTCGGCGTGATCGTGCCGGTGCTGGCGCTGGCCGGCTCGCTGGCCGCGAAGAAGCGGCTGCCGGTGACGCCCGGCACGCTGCCCACGCACGGGCCGCTGTTCGTGGTGCTGCTGATCGGCACGGTGCTGTTGGTCGGCCTGCTGAACTATGTGCCGGCGCTCGCGCTCGGGCCGGTGGTGGAGCACCTGATGCTGTGGGGAGGCCACTGAGATGGCGAACGATTCCGTCAAGAGACCCGGCGCGCTGGCGCTGTTCGAACCGGCGCTGGTGAAGACCGCGCTGCTGGGCACGCTGACCAAGCTGCACCCGGCCCGGCAGGCACGCATGCCGGTGATGTTCGTCGTCTACCTCGGCAGCATCCTGACCACGCTGCTGTGCCTGCATGAGCTGCGCCAACCTGGCACGGGGCTCGGCGCCGGCTTCACGCTGGCGGTTGCGGTGTGGCTGTGGTTCACGGTGCTGTTCGCCAACTTCGCCGAGGCGCTGGCCGAGGGCCGGGCACAGGCGCAGGCGGCGTCGCTGCGCGGTCTGCGCACCGACACCTGGGCGAAGAAGCTGCGGCCCGATGTGCAGCTCGGCGCCAGGGTGGAAGCGGGCGAAGCGCCGGGCTATGCCTGGTTGCCGGAGCAGGCGGAGCGGCTGCGCAAGGGCGACGTGGTGTTGATCGAAGCGGGCGAGCTGGTGCCGCTCGACGGCGAGGTGATCGAAGGCGTGGCCTCGGTGGACGAGAGCGCGATCACCGGCGAGTCGGCGCCGGTGGTGCGCGAGTCGGGCGGGGATTTTTCGGCGGTGACCGGCGGCACCCGGGTGCTGTCGGACTGGCTGGTGGTGCGCATCGCGGTGAACCCCGGCGAATCGTTTCTGGACCGCATGATCGGCATGGTGGAGGGCGCGCGCCGGCAGAAGACGCCGAACGAGATCGCGCTGACCATCCTGCTGATCGCGTTGACCATCGTCTTCCTCGTCGTCACCGCCACGCTGCTGCCGTTCTCGGTCTTCAGCGTCGAGGCGGCGAAATCGGGTCAGGTCGTGGGCCTCACCGCGCTGGTCGCGCTGCTGGTGTGCCTGATCCCGACGACGATCGGCGGGCTGCTGTCGGCGGTGGGTGTGGCCGGCATGAGCCGCATGATGCAGGCCGGTGTCATCGCCACCTCGGGCCGCGCGGTCGAGGCGGCGGGCGATGTGGATGTGCTGCTGCTCGACAAGACCGGCACCGTGACCCACGGCAACCGGCAGGCGTCGGCCTTCGTGCCGGCGCCGGGCGTGGCGCAGGCGCGCCTCGGTGCGGCGGCGATGCAGGCGTCGGAAGCCGACGAAACGCCGGAGGGCCGCAGCATCGTCGCGCTGGCCAAGCAGGTCGGTCTGGCGCAGCCGCTGGTCGGTGTGGCGACCGCGGTGCCGTTCACGGCGCAGACGCGGATGAGCGGCGTCGATCTGGCCGAAGGCGGCAACACGCGGTTGTTGCGCAAGGGCGCGGTCGAGGCGGTGAAGGCGCACGTCGCGTCGCTCGGCGGCAGCTTGCCGGCCGAGGTGGCGCGCGCGGCCGACGACATCGCGCGCCGGGGCGGCACGCCGCTGGCGGTGTGCGACGGCGCCGAGGTGCTGGGGCTGGTCGAGCTGAAGGACATCGTGAAGAGCGGCATCCGCGAGCGTTTCGCCGAGCTGCGGCGCATGGGCATCAAAACGGTGATGATCACCGGCGACAACAAGCTCACCGCCGCCGCGATCGCGGCCGAGGCCGGCGTCGACGACTTCCTCGCCGAGGCCACGCCGGAGGACAAGCTGGCGCTGATCCGCCAGTACCAGGGCGCGGGCCGTCTCGTCGCGATGACCGGCGACGGCACCAACGACGCACCCGCGCTGGCGCAGGCCGACGTGGCGGTGGCCATGAACAGCGGCACGCAGGCCGCGAAGGAGGCCGGCAACATGGTCGACCTGGACAGCAACCCGACCAAGCTGCTGGAGATCGTCGAGACCGGCAAGGCGCTGCTGATGACGCGCGGCTCGCTGACCACCTTCTCGATCGCCAACGACGTGGCCAAGTACTTCGCCATCATTCCGGCGATCTTCGTCACCACCTACCCGCAGCTCGGCGCGCTCGACGTGATGCGGCTCAGCAGCCCGGCCTCGGCCATTCTGTCGGCGGTGATCTTCAACGCGCTGATCATCGTGGCGCTGATTCCGCTGGCGCTGCAGGGCGTGCGTTACCGGCCGGTGGGTGCGGCCGCGCTGCTGCGCCGCAACCTCGCGATCTACGGGCTCGGCGGCCTGGTGGTGCCCTTCGTCGGCATCAAGGCGATCGACTGGCTGTTGGTCGCCTGTGGCATCGTGTGAGGAGAAAATCAGATGAAAAATGCCTTCAAGCCAGCGTCGATACTGGTGTTATTGCTATCAATTTTGACGGGTCTTCTGTACCCGCTGGCCGTCACCGGCGCCGCCCGGGTGCTGTTCCCGGTGCAGGCGGCGGGCAGCCTGATCGAGCGCGGCGGCCAGCCGGTGGGCTCCGAGCTGATCGGCCAGAACTTCGCCTCGCCGAAGTATTTCTGGGGCCGGCCGTCGGCCACCACGCCCATGCCCTACAACGGCGCCGGCTCCGGCGGCTCCAACCTCGGCCCGCTGAACCCGGCGCTGGCGGACGCGGTGAAGGCCCGCGTCGCGGCGTTGCGCGCGGCCGACCCCGGCAACACCGCGCCGGTGCCGGTCGACCTCGTCACCACCTCGGCCAGCGGCCTCGACCCGCACATCAGCCCCGCCGCCGCGGCCTACCAGCTCGGCCGTGTGGCCCGCGCACGCGGCCTGCCGGCGGCCCAGGTGCAGGCGCTGGTGCAGCGGCACACCGAAGCGCCGCTGCTGGGTGTGCTCGGCGAGCCGCGCGTCAATGTGCTGCGGCTCAACCTGGCGCTCGACGCGCTCAGCCCCAAGGCCGCTACAGTGCGCTGATGGCCGACGCCGCCCGCCCCGACCCCGACGCGCTGCTGGCCCGGCTGCGCGACGGCGAGGCCGAGAAGCGGCGCGGCCGGCTGCGCATCTACTTGGGTGCCAGCGCGGGCGTGGGCAAGACCTTCGCGATGCTCGGCGCCGCCCAGCGCGAGCAAGCCGCCGGGCGCGACGTGCTGGTCGGCGTGGTCGAGACCCACGGCCGGCGCGACACCGCCGAGCTGCTTGCGGGCCTGCCGGAGCTGCCGCCCAAACAGGTGCCCTACCGCGGCCGCGCGCTGAAGGAGTTCGACCTCGACACCGCACTCGAACGCCAGCCGGCGCTGCTGCTGGTGGACGAACTGGCCCACACCAATGCGCCCGGTTCGCGCCACCCCAAACGCTGGCAGGACGTGAGCGAGCTGCTCGACGCCGGCATCGACGTGTGGTCGGCCGTCAACGTGCAGCACCTCGAAAGCCTGAACGGCACGGTGGGCGCGATCACCGGCATACCCGTGCACGAGACGGTGCCCGACACGGTGCTCGACGAAGCCGACGAGCTGGTGCTGATCGACGTCACGCCCGACGAACTGCTGGCACGCCTGAAGGCCGGCAAGGTGTATTTGCCGCAGCAGGCGGAGCGCGCCGCGCAGAATTTCTTCCGCAAGGGCAACCTGATCGCGCTGCGCGAGATCGCGCTGCGGCGCACCGCCGAGCATGTGGAAGACGACGTGCGCAGCTACCGCGTCGAGGCGTCCATCGCGCCGGTCTGGCACACCGAGGGGGCCATCCTCGCCTGCGTCGGTCCCGGCGAAAGCGCCAGTCAGACGGTGCGCACCGCATCGCGGCTGGCCGCCAGGCTCAACGTGCGCTGGCACGCCGCGTACGTGGAGACGCCCAGGCTGCAGCGCCTGCCCGACGCGCGGCGCGACGGCGTGCTGGCGGTGCTGCGGCTGGCCGAGGAACTGGGCGCCGACACGGCCGTGCTGACCGGCCACGACGTCGCCGCTGAACTGGTGGCACGCGCGCAGGCGCTGAACTGCGCCACGCTGGTGGTCGGCCGTTCGCAGGGCCGCGTGTGGCCGTGGTCGCCGGTGGGCGTCGGCCAGCGGCTGTCGCGCATCGCCACCGATTTCGACGTGGTCGAGACCGGCCAGTCCGACCGTTCACGCCGCCTGCCGCGCGCGCTGCCCCGCAGCGATGCGGCCGACGTGCAGCCGGGCGGAACGCGCCATCTGCCGCGCTACGCCTGGGCGGTGGCCGCGAGCGTCGCCGTCACCGCGCTGGCCGCGCCGCTGCACGACAGGCTCGCGCTGGCCAACATCGTCATGCTGTTCCTGCTCGGCGTGGTGGGCGTCGGCTTCAAGCTCGGCCGCGGGCCGGCGGCGCTGGCCGCCGTGCTCAACGTGGCCGCGTTCGACTTCTTCTTCGTCGCGCCGCAGCTGTCGTTCGCGGTCAGCGACGTGCAGTACGTGCTGACTTTCGCGGTCATGCTGGGTGTCGGCCTGCTGACCGGACAGCTCACCGCCGGCCTGCGTTTCCAGGCCCGCATCGCGGCCAGCCGCGAGCAGCGCGCGCAGGCGCTGTTCGAGCTGTCGCGCGACCTCTCCGGCGCGCTGCTGTCCAGCCAGATCGCCGAACTCGGCGGTGCGGCGGTGCAGCGCACCTTCGGCGGCGAGGCGGTGGTGCTGCTGAGCGACGGCGCGCTGGGCGACCCGCGCGTGCTGCTGCCCGAAGCGCCGCCCGAAGGGCTGGACGCCGGGGTCGCTGGCTGGGCGCTGCGCCAGGGCCAGCCGGCCGGCCTGGCCACCGCCACGCTGCCGGCCCAGCCCTGGCACTACGTGCCGCTGCGCGCGCCGATGCGGCTGCGCGGCGTGCTGGCGCTGAAGCCCGCGCAGCCGCGCTGGCTGCTGATCCCGGAGCAACTGCAGCAGCTCGATACCTTGGCCCGGCAGATCGCGATCGCGCTGGAGCGGGTGCATTACGTCGAGGTGGCGCAGCAGGCGCTGGTGGAAATGGAAAGCGAGCGGCTGCGCAACGCGCTGTTGGCCGCGATCTCGCACGACGTGCGCACGCCGCTGACCGCGGTGGTGGGCCTGGCCGAATCGCTGGAACGCGCGCTGCCGCCGACCGACGACGGCGCGCGCAGCACCGCCCGCGCGATCTCCGGGCAGGCGCGCGAACTCGCGGCGCTGGTGAACAACCTGCTCGACATGGCGCGGCTGCAGCACGGCGCGGTGACGCTGCGCAGCGACTGGAATTCGGTGGAGGAACTGGTCGGCGCGGCGATTCGCGCGGCCGGCCCGGCGCTCGCCGGACGGCCGGTGCGCACCGAGGTGCCGGCCGACCTGCCGCTGGTTGAGTTCGACGCCACGCTGATGGAACGCGTGCTGGTCAACCTGCTGGAGAACGCCGTCAAATACGGCGCACCGCCCATCGTGCTGGCGGCCCGCGTCACGGCGGATGCGCTGGCGCTGTCGGTGCGCGACCACGGGCCGGGTCTTCCGCCCGGCAGCGAACAGCAGTTGTTTGACAAATTCCGGCGCGGCGAGGCGGAATCGGCCACGCCGGGCGTGGGCTTGGGCCTGGCGATCTGCAAGGCGGCGGTGCTGGCGCACGGCGGGCGCATCGAGGCCGGCCAGGCGCAAGGCGGCGGTGCGGTGTTCACGATCACGCTGCCGCGCCGCGCACCACCGGCCACCGACGCCGCCGCAGGAGAATGAGGCCATGGCCACGCTGACCGCCGTCGTGATCGAGGACGAACCGCAGATCCGCCGCTTCGTGCGGGCGGCACTGGAGGCCGAGGGCTGGGCGGTGTTCGAGGCCGACACCGTGAAGAAGGGTTTGAGCGAAGCCGGCACCCGCAAGCCTGATCTGCTGGTGCTCGACCTCGGCCTGCCCGACGGCGACGGCGTGGCGCTGATCCGGGATGTGCGCGGCTGGAGCAGCGTGCCCATCGTCGTGCTGTCGGCCCGCACCGACGAGGCCGACAAGATCGCCGCGCTAGACGCCGGCGCCGACGACTACCTGAGCAAACCCTTCGGCGTGGGCGAACTGCTGGCCCGGGTGCGCGCCAACCTGCGGCGGCCACGGCAGGCGGCGGGCGGTGCGGCGACCGATGACGAGGTGTTCACGTTCGGCGAGGTCGAGGTGGACCGGCAGGCGCGCATCGTGCGGCGCGCCGGTGCCGAAGTGCACCTGACGCCGATCGAATACCGCCTGCTGGGTGTGCTGGTGGCCAACGCCGGCCGGGTGCTGACGCACCGCCAGTTGCTGCGCGAAGTCTGGGGGCCGTCGCACGCCGGGCAGAACCACTACCTGCGCATCTACATGGGCAACCTGCGCCACAAGCTCGAGGCCGAGCCGGCGCAGCCGCAGCACCTGTTGACGGAGACGGGAGTCGGTTACCGGCTGCTGGTGCGCCGGGAGGGTTGAATCGCCGGGGGTGGGCCGCGCTCAGCGGGCGGTGGCCACTTCGTCCAAGGCCTTGCACGACGGCGAGCACACCGTCTGCGACTTGCCGGCCACCTTGCGGGTGCCCATCTGCGAGCGCGCGCGGTGCTTGCCGCACAGGAAGCACGACATGGTCGCCGCGCCGAACGACGACGTGGCGCCGAACGGGGAGCCCGAGATTTTCGATTTGTAACGCAAACCGTCCGCGACGACCGCGGTCTTGGTTTCAGTTCTTGCCATGGATGCTGTTTTCCTTGCGATGCTGTTGGGCTCGAACAATGGCTGCGCGCGCACCGATGTCGGCCGCCAGCGCTGGCTCCAGCGGCGAGCGGCACAGGCCCGCATGCTGGTAGTGGTGGTTCTCGTACAGCTCGGCGGAGGCCGGGTGCGTGTCGAGCAGCGCCGTCAGGGCCAGCCCCGGGGGCTGGGCGACCAGCAGGGCGGTCAGCCGCTCGGCCACCGCGCGGTACTGGCCGGCGTCGACCGGCGCCGGGCTGTGTTCGAGCCGTTCCATCAATTGTGCCAGCAGCCGGGCATCGGCCATGATGGGGGAAACCGGGAGAGGGGTGGCGGGGGTCATGCGGGAGACATGGGGCCGCCTCGCCGGTTTGCAAGGGCTTACAAGCTGACCTGCCGGACGCCGGCCATGGCCTGCAGTTCGGTGGCGATGGCCCCCGCCGTGTCGCGCGGGGCGCCCCGCAGCAGCGTGAAGGCGATGGCGCCGTCGTTCGGGTTGTCGCCCGGGGTCAGCACGATCTGGGAAACCGCAACGCCGCTGGCCTCGATCGCCTGCGACACCTGCTGCAGCGAGACCTGCCGGCGGTCGATCAGCACCGTCACCTGGCGCGTCAGGTCGCGCCGGAACAGCCGCCGTTCCAGCGGCTTGACCAGCGCCAGAATGGCCAGCACCAGCAGCGTGGCCACCACCGCCGCCAGGTAGAGCCCGCCGCCCACCGCCAGCCCGACGGCCGCCACCGTCCAGAGGCTGGCCGCCGTCGTCAGCCCGCGAATCACCTCCTGCCGCAGGAACAAGATGGTGCCGGCGCCCAGAAACCCGATGCCGCTGACCACCTGCGCCGCCACCCGCGAGGGGTCCAGCACCACATGCGGGTCTTTCAGCATGTCGTTGAAACCGTGGGCCGACACCACCATCACCAGCGCCGCGCCCAGGCAGACCAGCATGTGGGTGCGCAAGCCCGCCACCCATTCCAGCCGCTCGCGTTCCAGCCCCACGGCGCCGCCCAGCACGGCTGCGGCCAGTAGCCGCAGCAGGATTTCGGGATCGTTCAGCATCGTGCTTCCTCCTGTCGTTCGTTGGGTCAAACACAGAGGGAGCCCCGGAAAGGCCCGAAGGTTCCGGGGGCTTCAGCGCCGGGCGCCGTTCAGACGCCGCGGGCGCGGTCCGCGTGGAACTGGCGCTTCCAGTCGCTGAAGGTGCCGGTGTCGAGCGCTTCGCGGATCTCGCGCATCAGGTTCAGGTAGTAGTGCAGGTTGTGCACCGTGGCCAGCATGGGCCCCAGCATCTCGCCGCAGCGGTCGAGGTGGTGCAGGTAGGCGCGGCTGAAGCCGGTGCCGCAGGTGTGGCAGGTGCAGGTTTTGTCCAGCGGGCGCTCGTCGGTCTTGTGGCGGGCGTTGCGGATCTTCAGGTCGCCGAACCGCGTGAACAGATGGCCGTTGCGGGCGTTGCGGGTGGGCATCACGCAGTCGAACATGTCGATGCCGTGGCTCACGCCTTCCACCAGATCTTCCGGCGTGCCCACGCCCATCAGGTAGTGCGGCTTGTGCGCCGGCAGCTTGGGGCCGACGTGCTGCAGGATGCGGCGCATGTCGTCTTTCGGCTCCCCGACCGACAGGCCGCCGACGGCCACGCCGGGCAGGTCGAGCTCTTCCAGCCCGGCCAGCGATTCGTCGCGGAGGTGTTCGAACATGCCGCCCTGCACGATGCCGAACAGCGCGTTGGGGTTCTCCAGCCGCGCCATTTCGTCCTGGCAGCGCCTGGCCCAGCGCTGGCTGAGTTCCATCGACGAGCGGGCCTCCGCCTCCGTGGTGAGGTGGCCGCCGGTTTCGTAGGGCGTGCATTCGTCGAACTGCATCACCACGTCGGCGTTCAGCACGGTCTGGATCTGCATGCTGACCTCAGGCGTCAGCAGCAGCTTGTCGCCGTTCACCGGCGATGCGAACCGCACACCCTCCTCGCTGATCTTGCGCATCTCGCCCAGGCTCCAGACCTGAAAGCCGCCGGAGTCGGTGAGGATGGGCTTGGGCCAGTTCTCGAAGCGGTGCAGGCCGCCGAACTGCTTCAGCACGTCCAGCCCGGGCCGCAGCCACAGGTGGAAGGTGTTGCCGAGGATGATCTGCGCGCCCATCTCGTGCAGCGAACGCGGCATCACGCCCTTGACGGTGCCGTAGGTGCCCACCGGCATGAAAACCGGCGTTTCGACCGTGCCGTGCGCCAGCGTGAGCCGCCCGCGGCGGGCGTGGGATTCGGGGTCGGTGGTGAGAAGCTCGAAGTTGAGCATGCGGGAGTGGGAAAAAAAGAAAGGGGTCAGGCCGGCTTGCGCGCCACCGCGATGTAGCCGGGAATGGCCGCGCCGTTCTCGACGCGGATGGTGGTGTCGTGCAGGACGACGTCGGTGAAGCCGGTGTTGGCCAGCCCTGCGCGCACGGCGGCGGCCTTGTGCGCGTAGCGGGTGCTGGGCCGCAGCACGAGGTCGGCCTCGCCGTCGGCGGCAGATTCGCAGGAGAACACGAAGCGCCCGCCGGGCTTCAGCGTGCGCCACACGTCGGCCAGCACCGGCGCAATGTCGCCGGCGTAGATGAACACGTCGCAGGCGGCGATCACGTCGAAATGCGCGGACAGCGCCTGGGCCAGCGCGGGCCGCAGGCCCGTGGTGAGCAGCCAGTTGTAAAGGCCGAGCCGCTCGGCCTGCTGGACCATGCGCGGCGACAGGTCCACGCCCACCGCTTCGCCGTTGACGGCGCCAAGCGACTGCATCAGCAGGCCGGTGCCGCAGCCGAGGTCGAGCAGGTTCAGATGCCTGTCGGGATGCCAGCCGGCAATGTGCTGCGCCACCTGCGACGGCACGCGGTACTGCAGCCCATCGACCAGGTGGTCGTCGAAGGCGGCGGCGTAGCCGTCGAACAGCGCCACGGCCATCGCGTCGGGCTGGGTGGGGGGCGTTTCGCCGCGCGCCACGCGCTGCCAGAAGGCGTAGGTCTCGTTGGCCGGGTCCAGCGCCAGCAGCGCGTCGCAGTCGGCCAGGGCCAGCGCGCGCTGGCCGTCGGCGAGGGCGGCCTTGGCACGGCCGAAGCGCGATTCGGCGTCGGCCGGGTCGGCGTCGACCAGCGGCGTGTAGAGGGCCACGGCGCGCGCCGACTCGCCGAGCTGGTGCAGGCAGCGGGCGCGCATCTGCTGCGCCACGGAGTTGTCGGGATCGAGCCGGGCCGCCAGTTCCAGCCACGCCAGCGCCAGCGCCGGGTTCAAGGCCTGCTGCGCGACGTCGGTCACGCGGTACAGCACGTCGAGGTTGTCGGGCGCGAGCGCCACGGCGTGTCCGGCGGCGGCCACCGCCTCGCCGAGCTGGCCGTAGCGGGCCAGCGCCAGCGCGAGTTCGGTGACGGGCACCTCCCAGTGCGGCGCGGCGCTCACGGCGTGGCGCAGGTAGTCGATCGCGCCCTCGGGGTTGCGGGTGGCCTCGGCCAGCCGCGCCCGCATCAACAGCACGCGCGGGTCGTTCGGGGCCTGCCGCGCGGCGGCGTCGAGGGCGTTCACCGCGCCGGGCACGTCACCCCGCGCGACCAGCACATCGACCGCGTGCAGGCGCTGCATCAGCGCATCGGTGTCGGGCAGAGCCGTGTCGGCGGCGTGGGTCATGGTGTCGCGGCGATTATCGAGCGGTCGAGCAGCATGGCGTCGCCGTAGCTGAAGAAGCGGTAGTGCTGCGCCACCGCGTGGCGGTACAGCGCCATGACGTGGCCGTGGCCCGCCAGCGCGCTGACCAGCATCATCAGCGTGGACTTGGGCAGGTGGAAGTTGGTGATCAGCGTGTCGACCACCTTGAACCCGAAGCCCGGCGTGATGAAGATCGCGGTGTCGCCGCGCGTCAGCCCGGTGGAGGCCCACGACTCCAGCGTGCGCACGGTGGTGGTGCCAACCGCCACCACGCGGCCGCCGCGCGCGCGGCAGTCGGCAATGGCGGCGATGGTGGCCTCCGGCACGTCGAACCATTCGCTGTGCATCACGTGGTCGGCCAGCGATTCTGTCTTCACCGGCTGGAAGGTGCCGGCGCCCACGTGCAGCGTCACGCTGGCCCGCTGAACGCCGCGCGCGTCGAGTTGGGCCAGCAGCGCTTCGTCGAAATGCAGCGCGGCGGTGGGCGCTGCGACCGCGCCGGGGTGCCTGGCGAACACGGTCTGGTAGCGGCGTTCGTCGTCGGCCGTGTCGGCATGCTCGATGTAGGGTGGCAGCGGCACATGGCCGTGCGCGGCCATCAGCGCGTGCGGGTCGTGGCCCGCGTCGTTGGCCAGCGCGAAGCGGAACAGCCGGCCGTTCTCGTCGGGCCAGCGGCCGAGCAGCGTCGCGCGGAAGCCGCCGTCCATGGCCAGCGTGGTGCCGGGCAGCGGCTTCTTGCTGGCCTTCATGTGGGCCACCACCTCGCCGCCATCCAGCACCCGCTCGACCAGCAATTCGACCTTGCCGCCCGACGGCTTGTGTCCGAACAGCCGCGCCTTGATGACCTGGGTGTCGTTGAAGACCAGCAGGTCACCGGGCGACAGCAGGCCGGGCAGGTCGCGGAAGCTGCGGTCCACCGGGGCGGCGGCGCGGCCGTCGAGCAGGCGCGAGGCGCTGCGTTCGGGCGCGGGGTGCTGGGCGATCAGGCCGGGCGGCAGATCGAAGTCGAAATCGGAGACGGTGAAAGCGGTCATCGGTGGAGGGCCGGACGGGCCCGTTCCCATGGGGAGGGGAGGAAGGCAGAATTGTCCCACGCCGCGCCACCCGGTCGCGGACGAGGAGGCCCGATGAGCAAGGCGCTGAGGTTGTCGGAAAAATGGTTCCAGCGGGGGCTGTGGTTGGTCGCGGTGATCTTCGCCGGATTCCTGATCGGGCTGGGCGGCACCGTGGTGGGCGATCTGCCGAAGGTGGAGAAGCGCTATTCGCTGGACGACTTCATGGACCGCGGGCAGGCGCAGGCCGCACGGGCGGCGATCAAGACGTCGCAGGGCACCGCCCGCGAGGCGCAGGACAAGCTGGAGCAGGCGCAGCTCAAGCAGCGTGCCGCGCAGGCCGATTCGTTGGCCGCGCGCGAGACGTTCGACAACTGGCTGCAGACCCGCCGCGCCACCGAGCGGCCGGAGCAGGACGGCGAGCTGGTGGCCCGCACCGCCGCGCTCGACAGGCTGAAGGCCGCCGAGCGGCAGGCGCTGGCGGCGGTGGAGGCGCAGCAGCAGGTGGCGCTGGACGCGCAGCAGGCCGAATCGGGGGCGCAGGCGCGGCTCTCGGAGCTGGAACTCGGCGCGCAGGGCGGGCTGCAGGCGGCCGAGCGCAGCCAGGAATTGCGCGTCTTCCTCTACCGGCTGGCGTTGCTGCTGCCGCTGTTGGTGGTGGCCGGCTGGCTGTTCAAGAAGCACCGCAAGAGCACCTGGTGGCCTTTCGTCTGGGGCTTCATCTTCTTTGCGCTGTTCGCCTTCTTCGTCGAGCTGGTGCCCTACCTGCCGAGCTACGGCGGCTATGTGCGCTACGTGGTCGGCATCGTGATCACGGTGCTGGTCGGGCGGCAGGCCATCGTGGCGCTGAACCGCTACCGCGAACGCCAGCAGGCGACCGAGCAGAAGTCCGACGCCGAGCGCCGCACCGAACTGAGCTACGACGTGGCGCTCACCAGGCTGTCGAAAGGCGTGTGTCCCGGCTGCGAGCGGGCGGTGGACCTGAAGAACGAGGCGGTCGATTTCTGTCCGCACTGCGGCATCGGGCTGTTCAACCGCTGCGGCTGTTGCAGCACGCGCAAGAACGCGTTCTCGCGCTTCTGCCACGCGTGCGGCACACAGGCCGCCGCCACGCCGAGCGACGAGGCGCCGGCCGCCGCCTGATCAGCCCGCGCGGGTGAAGCGGGTCTCGAGCAACAGGTAGCCGACGGTCGCCAGCGCCAGCGGCACGATGTAGTACAGCACGCGGTAGACCAGCAGCGCGGCCAGCAGCGTGGTGGTGTCGAGCGGCGGTGACAGCAGCGCGACGAACACCGCCTCCAGCACGCCTAGGCCGGCGGGAATGTGCGTCAACAGGCCGGCCACCGCCGCCACCAGCAGCACGCCGAGCACGGTGGGGTAGGAGGCGGCGCCTTGCAGCAACACGGTGACCAGCGCGCCCATCACCGCCCAGTTGGTCATGGACGCGGCGAACTGCAGCGCGGCGAGCCTCGCCCGAGGCAGCTCGATGGTGCGGCCGCGCAGCACGAACGCGCGGCGTTTGGACCACAGCACTGCGGCGGCATAGGCCAGCGCCAGCGCGACCATGGCGACGCCCACCGCACGCAGCCCGGTCTGGCCGATCGCCCAGCCGTCGGGTAGCGGAAAGGGGTCGAGCGCGAACAGCAGGCCGCCGAGCAGCAGGTAGCCCAGCCAGTTGGTGGCCATGCTCATCAGCATCACGCGGGTGGTGGTGCCGTGCGGCAGGCCGCTGCGCGCGTAGAGCCGGTAGCGAAACGCGATGCCGCCGATGAGCGAACCGAGGTTGAGGTTGAACGCGTAGCTGATGAAGGTGATGGCCATCACGCGCGGCACCGGCACCGTGTGGCGGGTGTAGTGGCGGCCGAACAGGTCGAAGCCGCTGTAGAGGAGGTGACTGGTGGCGGCCAGCGCGGCGGCGGCGGCCAGCACCGGCAGCGGCACTTCCGTCACGGCGCGGCCCACGCCGGGCCAGTCCACCGCCGTGGCGTAGCGCGCCAGCAGGGCGGCAACGGCCAGCGCGAAAGCCAGTGTCAGGCCGCGTTTCACCAGCGTCCAGCGCCGCTCGCGCGTGGCTGGCGCGCGGGGCGCCGGGCGGTCACGCGCTGGCGCCCCGGCGGCGGCCGAAGCGCCGCGTGGCATGGTCAGGCCCCGCCGCCCCGGTGGGCCAGCACCTCGTGGTCGGCGGCGGGGGCCAGCGTCTCCAGCGTGGGCCGATGCTCCGGGAACCAGTAGGCCATGCGGGGGTACCAGCGCACGAGGTGGTAGACCACGTGGCTGCGCACCAGGCCCCAGGTGCTGAGCGGGCCCAGCTCGCGCGCCTCCACGCGCTGGCAGCAATGGTCCATCAGGTGGCCGAGCCGTTCGGCCAGCGTGGCATTGAAGGCGCGGTCGCGGATGACGACGTTGGCCTCCAGGTTCAGCGACAGGCTCAGCGGGTCGAGGTTGCTGGAGCCCACGGTGGACCATTCGCCGTCGATCAGCGCCACCTTGCCGTGCAGCGGGCGCTGGCAGTACTCGTACAGCTCCACGCCGGCGCTGACGAGGTGGTGGTACAGCATGCGGGCCGCCACCTTGACGATGGGCATGTCGGGCTGGCCCTGCAGGATGAGCGCCACCTTCACGCCGCGCTTGGCCGCGTGGCGGATGTCGCGCAGCAGCCGGTAGCCGGGAAAGAAATAGGCGTTGGCGATGACCACGCGCTCCCTGGCCGAGCGGATCGCGGCGCGGTAGTGGCGCTCGATGTCGGTGCGGTGCTGGTGGTTGTCGCGCACGGCCAGCAGCGCCATGGCCTGGCCGGGCGCGGCGTCGGCCTGCACCTGGCGGCGGCCGAACCAGCGCGGACGGGAGCGGCGGCCGGGCGCGATGGCGGCGCGCACGTAGTCGCGCACCTCGGCCACCAGCGGGCCGCGCACCGAAACGGCGTAGTCCTGCTTGGCCTCGGGGCCAAAATCACCGAGGTGGTCGGCCGAGAAATTGATGCCGCCGACGAAGGCGATGCGGCCGTCTACCACCACGATCTTGCGGTGCATGCGGCGCAGCCAGTTGGTGCGCCAGCCGGCGATGCGGGGGGCGGGGTCGAACACGTGCAGCTTCACGCCGGCCGCCAGCAAGGCGCCGGTGAATTCGTCCGGCAGGTCGGGCGAGCCGAAGCCGTCGATGGTGAGGTCGATCGCCACGCCGCGGCCCGCTGCCGCCAGCAGGGCCGCATGCAGCTCCTGCCCCACCTTGTCGTCGAACAGGATGAAGGTTTCGATGACGACCTCGCGCTCGGCCGAGCGGATGGCGTCGAACACGGCGGGGTAGTAGGCCTCGCCGTTTTCCAGCAGCTCGAAGGCGTTGCCCGACGTCCAGCGCGACTGGAAGTGCGGCTGCGAGGCAGCAGCGGTGGCGACGGCGGGGCGGCTCACAGGTGGATCTCCGCGACCAGCGGCGCATGGTCCGACAGGTGGGCCCAGGGCTTGCGCGGCAGCACCACCGGCAGGTGGCTGGAGGCGTTGCGCACGTAGATGCGGTCCAGCGCCAGCACCGGCATGCGAGCGGGAAAGGTCTTGGCCGAGGTGCCGTAGGCCTGCACGAAGATCTCGCGCAAGCCCGCCTTTTTCTCGAGGATGCGGTGGGCGCGGCGGCGCCAGTCGTTGAAGTCGCCGGCCACCACCAGCGGTGCATTGGCGGGCACCTCGCGCCGCGCCAGGTCGATCAGCAGGTCGAGCTGCTGCAGCCGGTGCGACTCGCGCAGCCCCAGGTGCACGCAGATCACGTGCACGTCGGTCGGCTGGCCGGGCACCTGCAGCGCGCAGTGCAGCAGGCCGCGGCGTTCCGGCCCGGCGATCGACACGTCGTGGTTCTTCTGGTGGACGATGGGGAATTTGCTGATGAGCGCGTTGCCGAAGTGCAGCCGCGGCGCGGCCACGTTGCAGCCATAGGCCACCTCGGGCCAGATCGTGTCGGCCAGGAATTCGTAATGGGGCTCGCGCGGCCAGCCGGGAATGCGGGCCTCGTGCAGCTCGTGCGAACCCAGCACCTCCTGCAGAAAAACCACGTCGGCGCCGACCTTGCGGACGGCCTCGCGCAGTTCGGGCAGGATGAAGCGGCGGTTGAAGGACGTGAACCCCTTGTGGATGTTCACCGTCATGACGGTCAAAGGCGGGCGGCTCATGCCTTTGGTTGTAACCGCCGGTAGCACGGCGATCTGTAGGACGCCGGGCGTTCCGGCTGTCCTACGGCGGCGCCTCAGCGGAAGACGACGCTCTGGCCCGAAGCGTCGGTCAGCGTCAGCCGCATGCCGGAGACCATGCCCGTGCTGCCGATCAGAAAGCACTGCGCGGCCGAGCCGTCGGCCTGGCCGGTGCTGGTGGTGTAGGCGGTGTTCACGCAGGCGTAGGCCGTGCTGCCGCTGCCCGCCTCCAGCGACCAGCTCACCGTGCTGCGGCCGGTCACGCGGGCCTTGGTGGCGTCGGCGTAGGTCACGTCGCTCAGCAGCGTGCCCGACTGCCCCACGGTGCCGGCCGAGGGCAGCGCGCCGTTGGAGGTGGCCACGGTGTAGCTGCCGTCGGACTCCAGCGAGCCGTAGATCGTGAACGGGCTGATGCCGTAGAAGGTGGTGGAGCTGTCGGTGGCCTGGGTCACGCCGGCGCGCGTCAGCCTCACGGCTTCCAGGGTGCGCTTGCGGGTGGCGTTCTCGAAAGCGGCGTCGGCTTGCGGGGTGGTGGTGTAGACCGCCGTGAGCTGGGCGCCCGAGCTGTCGGTGGCGCTGGCCGACAGGCTGGTGCCGAGCGTGAAGATGCGCTCCATCGCGGCGTCGAAGTTGTAGGTGGTGGCGGTGGGCGGTGGCGACACCGAGCCGCCGCCGTCGGAACCCGAACCGCCGCCGCCGCCGCCACAGGCGGTCAGCGCCACGCACGGAACGGCGAGGCAGGCGAAGCGGCGGGCAAGGCGTGTGTGCATGGCGAAGTCCGGCGGGTTGAGCTTCGGTCACCTTAACCGACCGCGAATTTCCGAGCGGTCAGCGGGCAGAATGCACGGCGATGCCCGCCCGCCCGCCTTCGCCGGCTTCTCCGCCCGGTTCTTCCGCGCCCCGCAGCGACGCGGCGGCCGCGCTCGCCAAGGCGCTGGCCAAACTGGGCCTGCACCGCGACATCGACCTCGCGCTGCACCTGCCCATCCGCTACGAGGACGAGACCCGCATCACCCCGCTGAACGCCGCGCGCGACGGTGAGACGGTGCAGATCGAAGGCACGGTGCGCGGCTGCGATGTGACCTACCGGCCGCGCCGCCAGCTGCTGGTGGTGCTGGACGACGGCGGCGACACCTGCACGCTGCGCTTTTTCAGCTTCTACCCCAGCCAGCAGAAGGCGCTGGCGGTGGGCAACCGCGTGCGCGCGCGCGGCGAGGTGCGCACCGGTTTTGCCGGCGCCACCATGATGCACCCCACCGTGCGCAGCGCCGGCGGCCCGCTGCCCGACGCGCTGACGCCCGTCTATTCCACCGTGGCCGGCCTCTCGCAGCCGGTGCTGCGCAAGACCGTGCTGGCCGGGTTGGCCCGCGCCGACCTGTCCGAGACCGTTCCGGCCGAATTTTTAAGCAAAATCGGCCTCAAGTCAGCGTGGAATCTGGAAAGTTCGCTATCATTTTTGCATCATCCAGCGCCCGACGCGGCGCTGGCCACGCTGGAAGACCACAGCCATCCCGCATGGCAGCGGCTCAAGCTGGAAGAGCTGCTGGCCCAGCAGCTCTCGCAGTTGCAGGCCCGGCGCCAGCACGACGCCTTGCGCGCGCCGCCGCTGCCCGCCGCCGCCGGCGGCCTGCGCGACCAGTTGCTGGCCGCGCTGCCGTTCGCGCTGACCGGCGCGCAGCAGCGCGTGGTGGCCGAGATCGCCGCCGACATCGCCCGCCCGGTGCCCATGCACCGGCTGCTGCAGGGCGACGTCGGCTCCGGCAAAACGGTGGTGGCCGCGCTGGCGGCGGCCGCCGCGATCGACGCCGGCCACCAGTGCGCGCTGATGGCGCCCACCGAAATCCTGGCCGAGCAGCATTTCCGCAAACTCATCGGCTGGCTGGAGCCGCTGCTCGCGCCCTTCGGCCAGCGGGTGGCCTGGCTCACCGGCAGCCAGAAGAAGAAGGAGCGCGCCGAGATGCTGGCGCTGGTGGTCAGCGGCGAGGCCGGGCTGGTGGTGGGCACCCACGCGGTCATTCAAGACCAGGTGTTGTTCAAGTCGCTCGCGCTGGCGGTCATTGACGAGCAACACCGCTTCGGCGTGGCGCAGCGGCTGGCGCTGCGCGCCAAGATGGCCGCCGCGCCCGACGGCGACGCGTCGCGCGAACCGCACCTCCTCATGATGACCGCCACGCCGATTCCGCGAACGCTGGCCATGAGCTACTACGCCGAACTCGACGTGTCCACCATCGACGAGCTGCCGCCCGGCCGCACGCCGGTCGTCACCCGGCTGGTGGCTGAGGCGCGGCGCGACGAGGTGGTGGAGCGCATCCGCGCGCAGCTCGACCAGGGCCGGCAGGTGTATTGGGTCTGCCCGCTGATCGAGGAAAGCGAGGCGCTGGATCTGACGAACGCCACCGCCACCCACGCGGCGCTGTCGGAGGCGCTGCCCGGCGTGCTGGTCGGCCTGCTGCACTCGCGCATGGCGCCGGCCGAGAAAAAGGCGGTCATGGCGCTGTTCACGGCGGGCCAGATGGGCGTGCTCGTCAGCACCACCGTCATTGAAGTGGGGGTGGACGTGCCCAACGCGTCGCTGATGGTCATTGAACATGCCGAGCGTTTCGGCCTCAGCCAACTGCACCAGTTGCGTGGCCGGGTGGGGCGCGGCGCGGCGGCGTCGGCCTGCGTGCTGCTCTATTCGACCGGCGACGCCCCCCGGCTGGGCGAAACCGCCCGGGCCCGGCTGAAGGCCATGGTGGAAACCGCCGACGGCTTCGAGATCGCCCGGCGCGACCTGGACATTCGCGGCCCCGGCGAATTCCTGGGCGCCCGCCAGTCGGGTGCGCCGCTGCTGCGCTTTGCCGACCTCGCCACCGACACCGACTGGCTCGCCTGGGCCCAGTCAACCGCCCCCGCCATGCTGGACCGGCACCCGGAGCTGGCCGCGCGCCACGTCGCCCGCTGGATGGGCGGGCGCAGCGACTTCCTGAAAGCCTGAGCAGCGGCATACTTGGCACATGCATTTCGAGCACTTGTTCTCCGCGTGGGTCGTGGCGGTGCACTGGTTCAGCGCCCATGCGGTGACGCCGGTGCTCACCCGGCTGCACGCCGGCCACGAGCTGTGCAGCCACGCCGACGACATCACCCGCCTGCTGCTGATCGGGCTGGCGCAGGTCTGCGTCATTGCCCTGGTGTTCCGGCCGCTGGAGGCCCGCTTCCCGTTCGAGCATTGGCCCGACCGCCGCGCCACCCGCATCGACCGCGCCTACACGCTCATCAAGGTGCTGGGCATCCTGCCGCTGTTCACCTTCGCGGTGATGGAGCCGCTGGGCCACTGGCTGGGCGGCGACGCGTTCGGCGGGCCGGACGATGCAGCGGGCCTGGTCTCGCTGCCGCAGCTCTTCCCGGCGCTGGCGCACCACCCGGTGCTGCTGTTCTGGGCCTACTACGCGCTGTTCGACCTGGTGCAATACGGCACGCATCGCCTCCAGCACGCCATTCCGTGGTGGTGGGGGCTGCACAGCCTGCACCACAGCCAGCGCCAGCTCAGCTGCTGGTCCAACGACCGCGACCATTACCTCGACGACCTGCTGGAGGCGCTGATCCTGGCGGCGGCGGGCATGGTCTTCGGCACCTCGCCCACCGAATACGCGCTGCTGGTGCTCGCCGGCGCGTTGCTCGAGAACTTCTCTCACGCCAACGTGCGGCTGCGCTTCGGCCCCGTGCTCGACAAGCTGGTGGTCGAGCCGCACTACCACCGGCTGCACCACATGCTGGTCGACCCCGACCGGCCCAACCTGCACAACTGCAATTTCTCCTTCGCCTTTCCGCTCTGGGACATCGTGTTCGGAACGGCGCTGTACGGGCAGGCGGCGCGGCCCACCGGAGTGGGCGATCCCATGGTCGACCGGGACAACACGCTGGGCATCGTCGGCCAGCAGCGCGAGGCGCTGCGCCGGTTCTGGGGCGCCATCCGCTGCCGGGCCGGCTGGCGGCCGGGCGACGTGGCTTTCGACGCGCGGCACCGCCCCGTGCCGGCGCAGGAGCTGGACCTGCACCGCCTGGAAGCCGGCGCGGGGCTGGAGGCGGCCCGGCGCGTTCCCGTGCGTGAAAATGCCGCATGACCCTCACTGAACTCAAATACATCGTCGCGGTCGCGAGGGAAAGGCATTTCGGCAAGGCCGCCGACGCCTGTTTCGTCTCGCAGCCCACGCTGTCGGTGGCGATCAAGAAGCTGGAGGAGGAGCTCGACGTCAAGCTGTTCGAGCGCTCGTCGTCAGAGATCGCGGTGACGCCGCTGGGCGAGGAGATCGTGCGGCAGGCGCAGAGCGTGCTGGAGCAGGCCGCCAACATCAAGGAGATCGCCAAGCGCGGCAAGGACCCGCTGGCCGGCCCGCTGCGGCTGGGCGTGATCTACACCATCGCGCCGTACCTGCTGCCCGACCTGGTGCGCCAGACCATCTCGCGCACGCCGCAGATGCCGCTGATGCTGCAGGAGAACTTCACCGTGAAGCTGCTCGAGATGCTGCGCATGGGCGAGATCGACTGCGCCATCATGGCCGAGCCGTTTCCAGACACCGGGCTGGCCACCGCCGCGCTGTACGACGAGCCTTTCATGGCGGCCATTCCGGTCGGCCATCCGCTGGCGCAGCGCGAGGCCATCACGTCCGAGGAGCTGAAGCACGAGACCATGCTGCTGCTCGGCACCGGCCACTGTTTCCGCGACCACGTGCTCGAGGTCTGCCCCGAGTTCGCGCGGTTCTCGAGCGACGCCGACGGCATCCGCAAGAGCTTCGAGGGCTCGTCGCTGGAGACCATCCAGCACATGGTGGCCGCCGGCATGGGCGTCACGCTGGTGCCGCGGCTGGGTGTGCCGAAAGAGGCGCTGGCCGCCAGGCCCAAACGCCGCGCCGCCGACGAGAGCTACGTGCGCTACCTGCCGTTCGAGGGCAACCCGCCCACGCGCCGCGTGGTGCTGGCGTGGCGCCGCAGCTTCACCCGCTACGAGGCGATCGCCGAGCTGCGCAACGCGATCTACGCCTGCGAGCTGCCGGGCGTGAAGCGGCTGTCGTGAAGGCCCGCTTCCAGCTCTGGCTGCAGCTCATCCGCTGGGACCGGCCCGCCGGCTGGCTGCTGCTGCTGTGGCCCACGCTGAGCGCGCTGTGGGTGGCCGCCGGCGGTTTTCCGGGCTGGCATCTGTTCGCGGTGTTCACGCTGGGCACGGTGCTGATGCGCAGCGCCGGCTGCTGCGTGAACGACGTCGCTGACCGCGACTTCGACCGCCACGTCAAGCGCACGGCGCAGCGGCCCGTCACCTCCGGCGCGGTCGGGCCCGGCGAGGCGCTGGCGGTGGGCGCGGTGCTGGCGCTGGCGGCCTTCGCGCTGGTGCTCACCACCAACGGCGTCACGGTGCTGTGGTCGTTCGCCGCGCTGGCCGTCACGCTGGTCTACCCCTTCGCCAAGCGCTTCGTGTCGATGCCGCAGGCGGTGCTGGGCATCGCGTTCTCGTTCGGCATCCCGATGGCCTTCACGGCCGTCAACGGCGGCAACGACCTGTTCCGGCTCATGTCGGCCCACGTGAACCACACGGTGCTGGGGCTGCCCGCCGCCTGGGACGCGGTGCCGCTGCTGGCCTGGCTGATGCTGGCCGGCAACCTGTTCTGGGTGCTGGCCTACGACACCGAATACGCCATGGTCGACCGCGACGACGACCTGAAGATCGGCATGAAAACCTCCGCCATCACGCTGGGCCGGTTCGACGTGCCGGCCATCATGGCGTTCTACGCGCTGTTCCTCGCGATCTGGGCGGCCGTGCTGGCCCGGCCGGTCGGCCACCCGCTGTTCCTCCTCGGCCTGGCCGCGGCGGCCGGCCAGGCCGTCTGGCACGCCACGCTCATCCGCCACCGCGCCCGCGACGGCTGTTTCCGCGCCTTCCGCGCCAACCACTGGATCGGCGCCGCGCTGTTCGCCGGCATTGCCGGCAGCTATGCGCTGAGGGGGTAGCGGGGTTTTTCGGGCGCCCATGAAAAAAGCCGCCCGCAGGCGGCTTTTTTCTGCAAACCCGGGTTACTGGGCGTGCGCGGCGGCCGGGCGGACCTTCTTGGTCTTGGCCTTCTTGTGCTTCTTGGTGACGCCGGTCTTGGTGGCGGCAGCCGCCGGGGTGCTGATCACGGCCAGCGGTGCGGCAATGAAAGCGGCGCTGATCAGCGCGGTGAGCAGTTTCTTCATGGTGTTCGTCGTGCGGTGGGTTGAAAACGGGCCACGGCAGGTGCCGTGGCGGGCGAGATTGTGCCGCAAGCGCATGGCGGCGCGGCGCCCGGCCGGTCAGCCGCCGAATTCGTCGCCCAGCTCCTTGGCGCGCTGGCGGGCCGCGTTCAACGCCCGGGCGAAGCGCGCCTTCACGTCGTCGTTGTCCAGCGAGGTGATGGCGGCGTGGGTGGTGCCGCCCTTGGAGGTGACGCGCTGGCGCAGCGTTTCCGGCGGCTCGTCGGAGCGGCTTGCCAGCTCGGCAGCGCCGCCGAAGGTGCTGATCGCCAGCCGCTGCGCGTGGTCGCGCGACAGGCCCATCGCGGCGCCGGCCTCGGTCATGGCCTCGATGAAATAGAACACGTAGGCCGGGCCGGAACCTGAGAGCGCGGTCACCGCGTCGAGCTGGCTTTCCTCGCTCACCCACAGCCATTCGCCGGTGGTGCCGATGACCCGCTCCACCAGCGCCCGGTCGGTGTCGAGCACGCCGGTGCGGGCATACAGCGCCGTGATGCCACGGCCGATCAGCGCCGGCGTGTTGGGCATGGTGCGCACCACGCGCTCGGTGTTCAGCCAGCGCGCGATGCTCTCGGAGCGGATGCCGGCGGCCACGCTCAGGTGCAGCGCGCCCTTGCTGTGGAAACGCGACTGCTCGGCCGCTTCGCGGAAGCTCTGCGGTTTCACGGCCCAGACCACCAGCTCCGCGCTGCCGATCGCGTCTGAAGCCGCCTCGCGGGCCGACACGCCGTATTGCTGAACGAGCCGTTGCCGGGCGCCGGCCGACGGCTCCACGACTTCGATGTGGTCGGCCGGAAGGCCCTGGCCGATCAGGCCGCCGATGATGGCGCTGGCCATGTTGCCGCCGCCGATGAATGCGATGCGTTGGTTGTGCATGCGCCGATTGTCACCATTCTTTTCGGTGGGGGCCGCTTCGGCTACGCTAGCCCCATGCCGCACATCCTCGCGCTCGACCAGGGCACGACCAGCTCGCGCGCCCTGCTGTTCGACCGCCACGGCCGCATCGCGGCGCAGGCGCAACGCGAGTTCGCCCAGCATTTTCCCCAGCCCGGCTGGGTCGAGCACGACGCCGCCGAGATCTGGGCCTCGCAGCTCGCCGTGGCCCGGGAATGCTTGCAAAAAGTGCCTCAAGTCAGCGCCAATGCTGGAGATGGTGCTCCTGAAATCGCAGCAATCGGCGTCACCAACCAGCGCGAAACCACGGTGCTGTGGGAGCGCGCCACCGGCCGCCCGGTGGCCCCGGCCATCGTCTGGCAAGACCGGCGCACCGCCGCCCGCTGCGACGCGCTGCGCCGGGGTGGCCAGGCCCGCCGCCTGCAGCGCGCCACCGGCCTGATCCCCGACGCTTATTTTTCCGCCACCAAGCTCCAGTGGCTGCTGGACGAAGTGCCCGGCGCCCGCGCCCGCGCCGAGGCCGGCGAGCTGGCCTTCGGCACCATCGACAGCTGGCTGGTCTGGAACCTCACCGCCGGCCGGGTCCACGCCACCGACGTCAGCAACGCCTCGCGCACGCTGCTGTTCGACATCCACAAGCTGGACTGGGACGACGGCCTGCTGTCGCTGTTCGGCATTCCACGCGCGCTGCTGCCCGAGGTGCGGCCGTCCTGCGGCAGCTTCGGCGAGACCGCGCCCGGGCTGTTCGGCCGGCCGATCCCCATCCTTGGCGTGGCCGGCGACCAGCAGGCCGCCACCTTCGGCCAGGGCTGCTTCGCGCCCGGCATGGCCAAGAACACCTACGGCACCGGCTGCTTCATGCTGATGAACACCGGCGCCCGCGCCGTCGCCAGCCGCAACCGGCTGCTCACCACCGTCGGCTGGCAGGCACCGCCCGGCGCGGCCAGGCGCGGGCTGGAAACGACTTATTGCCTGGAAGGCAGCGTCTTCATGGGCGGCGCCACCGTGCAGTGGCTGCGCGACGGCCTGCAACTCGTCAAGTCGGCCGACGAGATCGAGGCGCTCGCCGCCAGCGTGCCCGACACCGGCGATGTCTTTTTGGTGCCGGCTTTCACCGGCCTTGGCACGCCGTATTGGGACGGTCATGCCCGCGGCACGCTGGTCGGCCTGACCCGCGGCACAGGCCGTGCCCACATCGCCCGCGCCGCGCTGGAAGCCATCGCGCTGCAGAGCGCCGACGTCTTCGACGCCATGACCCGCGACGCCCGGCTGCCGCTGGCCGAACTGCGCGTCGACGGCGGCGCCAGCCGCAACGACCTGCTGATGCAACTGCAGGCCGATTGCCTGGGCGTGCCGGTGGTGCGGCCGGCCGTCACCGAAACCACCGGGCTCGGCGCCGCCCGGCTGGCCGGCCTGGCCGCCGGTGTGTGGCCCGACGCGCAGGCCATGCAAGACGCGGCGGACACCACCAGCGGCGCTGCCAAGCGTTTCGAGCCCCGCATCGGCGACCGCGAGCGCCAGGCCAAGCTCGACCGCTGGCGCGAGGCGGTGGATCGCTCCCGCCATTGGGCGAAACCATGACCCCCACGCTCCCCACTGCGTGTGGTTCGCTGCCCCCCGAGGGGGCGGCCCGGCGGCGGGCGAGCCGTCCGTGACCGTCCCCGACCCGCAGCCCACCCGCCGCGCCGCGCTGCTGGCGCAACTGGAAGCGCAGCGCGGGTTCGACATCGCCGTCGTCGGTGGCGGCGCCACCGGCCTGTCGGTCGCGCTCGACGCCGCGCTGCGCGGCCACCGGGTGCTGCTGGTGGAGGTCGGTGATTTCGCGCAGGGCACCTCCTCGCGTTCCACCAAACTCATCCACGGCGGCGTGCGTTACCTCGCCCAGGGCCAGTTGCCGCTGGTCTGGGAGGCGCTGCACGAGCGCGCGGTGCTGCTGCGCAACGCGCCCCATCTGGCCCGGCCGCTGCCCTTCGTCATGCCCTGCTACCGCCTCTGGGAAAAACCGTTCTACGGCACCGGCCTGAAGCTGTACGACGCGCTGGCCGGCCGCCGCGCCGAGGCGGTGGGCCTGAAAAACACCGAATTCCTGGGCCGCGACGACACGCTGGTGCGGCTGCCCGGCGTGCGGCGTGACGGCTTGCGCGGCGGCGTGCAGTACTGGGACGGCCAGTTCGACGACGCCCGGTTGGCACTCGCCATCGCCCGCAGCGCCGCCGCCCAGGGCGCGCTGCTGGTCAACCACATGGCGGCCACCGCGCTGCGGCACGACGTGCACGGCCGCATCGCCGGGCTGACCTGCCGCGACGCGGAAACCGGCCGCACGGTGGACGTGAGCGCCCGCTGCGTCGTCAATGCCACCGGCGTGTGGGTCGACGCACTGCGCCGCCGCGACGACGCCGGCCCGCAACAGGAGGCGGCGCCGCTGGTCGCGCCCAGCCAGGGCGCGCATGTGGTGGTTGACGCCGACTTTCTGCCCGGCCAGCACGCCCTGCTGGTACCCCGCACCGCCGACGGCCGGGTGCTGTTCGCCATTCCGTGGCAGGGCAAGGTCGTGCTCGGAACCACCGACCGGCCGCGCGACGACGCACCGGAAGAGCCGGAAGCGGCGCCAGACGAGGTCGATTTCATCCTGCAGGAAGCCGGCCGCTGCCTGCAGCGCCAGCCCACCCGGGCCGATGTGCGCAGCCGCTGGGCCGGCCTGCGGCCGCTGGTGCGGCCGGTGGGTGGCCATGAGCCCAGCCGCAAGGTCAGCCGCGAACACACCGTGCTGGTCGCGCCCAGCGGCCTGGTCAGCGTGACCGGCGGCAAATGGACCACCTGCCGCGCCATGGCCGAGGACGTGCTGGCCCAGTGCGAGGACGCCGGCCTGCTGGCGCGGCGGCCCGCTGGCGAAACCGTGCGCCACCGGCTGGTCGGCGCCCCCGAGAGCGCCGAAGCCTCTCCCGGCCCCTACGGCACCGAAACCCCGTATCTGGAAAGCCTGCCCGGCGCTACCCGGGAACTGGGCGGCGGGCTGACCGAGGCCATGGTGCGTTTCGCCGCCCGCCACGAATACGCTCGCGAGGTAGCCGACGTGCTGGCCCGGCGCAGCCGCCTGCTGTTCCTGGACGCCGCGCTGGCGCGCCGGCTCGCCGCGCCGGTGGCGGCGCTGCTGGCCGGGGAGCTGGGGCGGCCGGTTTCCCCGGCGCCGTTCGAGGCGTTGGTTGCGCGCTACATCGGCGCCGCAGGGGGTGTTTGACGACCGCCGGCAGTTCTGCCATAATTACTGGCTCTGCCCAATTTGGGCTGAGAATCTGCCCATCCAGACGGGTCGCGAGTGGTTCGCGGCCCTGATACGGGCCCAAGACTGACTGACCGCTCCGGTGGCCGGTACAAGTTGGGAATATAGAAAATGATCCAGACAGAATCGCGGCTCGACGTGGCCGACAACACGGGTGCGAAGTCCGTCCTGTGCATCAAGGTGCTCGGCGGCTCCAAGCGCCGTTACGCCAGCGTGGGCGACGTCATCAAGGTCAGCATCAAGGAAGCCGCTCCGCGGGGTCGCGTCAAGAAGGGCGAGATCTACAGCGCTGTGGTGGTGCGTACCGCCAAGGGCATCCGTCGCGCCGACGGCTCGCTCGTCAAGTTCGACGGCAATGCCGCCGTGCTGCTGAATGCCAAGCTGGAGCCGATCGGCACCCGCATCTTCGGACCGGTGACGCGCGAGCTGCGCACCGAAAAGTTCATGAAGATCGTGTCGCTGGCCCCTGAAGTTCTCTGAGGACCTGACATCATGAACAAGATTCGCAAGGGCGACGAAGTCATCGTCATCGCTGGCCGCGACAAGGGCAAGCGCGGCAAGGTTGCGCTGCGCAGCGGCGAAGAGCATGTGGTGGTCGAGGGCATCAACCTGGTGAAGAAGCACACCAAGCCCAACCCCATGAAGGGTGTGACCGGCGGCATCATCGAAAAGAGCATGCCCATCCATCAGTCCAACGTCGCCATCTTCAATGGCGCCACGGGCAAGGCCGATCGCGTGGGCATCAAGCAGGGCTCGGACGGCAAGCGCGTGCGCGTCTTCAAGTCCAGCGGCGAAGAAATCAAGGTGGCATGACCATGGCACGACTGCAACAGTTTTATCGCGAAAAGGTCGCTCCCGACCTGATCCAGAAGTTCGGCTACAAGAGCCCGATGCAGGTTCCCCGCATCACCAAGATCACGCTCAACATGGGCGTGAGCGAGGCCGTCGCCGACAAGAAGGTCATGGACAACGCCGTGGGCGACCTGACCAAGATCGCCGGCCAGAAGCCCGTCGTGACGGTGGCCAAGAAGGCCATCGCCGGTTTCAAGATCCGCGAAGGTCTGCCGATCGGCTGCATGGTCACGCTGCGCGGCGTGAAGATGTACGAGTTCCTCGACCGTTTCGTGACGGTTGCGCTGCCCCGCGTCCGCGACTTCCGCGGCATCTCGGGCCGCGCCTTCGACGGCCGTGGCAACTACAACATCGGCGTCAAGGAACAGATCATTTTCCCCGAGATCGAGTATGACAAGGTCGACGCTCTGCGTGGCCTGAACATCAGCATCACGACCACGGCCAAGAACGACGAAGAGTGCAAGGCGCTGCTCGCGGGCTTCCGTTTCCCGTTCAAGAATTGAGGTTGACGTATGGCAAAAGCAGCACTGATCCAGCGTGAACTCAAGCGTGAGAAGCTGGCCGCCAAGTTCGCGAAGAAATACGCCGAACTGAAGTCCGCCTCGAACGACGCCAAGAAGTCGGACGAAGAACGCGCCGCCGCGCGCGCAGGCCTGCAGGCCCTGCCGCGCAACGCCAACCCGACGCGCCAGCGCAACCGTTGCGAAATCACCGGTCGTCCGCGCGGCACCTTCCGCCAGTTCGGTCTTGGCCGCGCCAAGATCCGTGAACTGGCCTTCGCCGGTGACATCCCCGGTGTCACCAAGGCCAGCTGGTAAGCCAGGCAGGAGAGATTCAACATGAGCATGAGCGATCCCATTGCTGACCTGCTGACCCGCATCCGCAACGCGCAGATGGTGTCCAAGGCCACGGTGAGCGTGCCGTCGTCCAACATCAAGGTGGCGATTGCCCAGGTCCTGAAGGACGAGGGCTACATCGACGGTTTCGAGGTCAAGAGCGACGGCAACAAGTCCGACCTCCAGATCACCCTGAAGTACTACGCCGGTCGTCCGGTCATCGAGCGCATCGAGCGCGTCAGCCGCCCCGGCCTGCGCGTGTACAAGGGCCGCAACGACATTCCGCAGGTGCAGAACGGTCTGGGCGTGGCCATCGTCACGACCCCGCAAGGCGTGATGACCGACCGCAAGGCCCGCGCCACCGGCGTCGGCGGCGAAGTCCTGTGCTTCGTGGCCTAAGGGAAGGAAACAGAGATGTCCCGAGTAGGTAAAGCAGCGATCACCGTCCCCGCAGGCGTGGACGTGGCGATCAAGGAAGACCAGATTTCCGTCAAGGGAACCGGCGGTTCGCTGAGCCTGGCGCAGAACGCGCTGGTGAAGGTCAGCAACACCGCTGGCAAGCTGAGCTTCGAGCCGGTGAACGAGTCGCGTGAAGCCAACGCGATGAGCGGCACGATGCGCCAGCTGGTCAACAACATGGTGGTCGGCGTGACCAAGGGCTTCGAGAAGAAGCTGAGCCTGGTCGGCGTGGGCTACAAGGCCGCGGCGCAGGGTGCCAAGCTCAACCTGAACGTCGGCTATTCGCATCCGGTCAACAAGGACATGCCGGCGGGCATCACGGTGGCAACGCCGACCCCGACCGAAGTCCTGATCAAGGGTGCAGACCGTCAACGCGTCGGCCAGGTGGCCGCCGAGATTCGTGCGATTCGTCCGCCCGAGCCCTACAAGGGCAAGGGCATCCGCTACGCGGACGAGAAGATCACGATCAAAGAGACCAAGAAGAAGTAAGGAGCTGCACGATGTTGACCAAAAAACAGCAGCGTCTGCGCCGGGCCCGTCAGACCCGCATCCGCATCGCCACCCAGGGCGTCGCGCGCCTGATGGTGAACCGCACCAACCTGCACATCTACGCCACGGTGGTTTCCGAAGACGGCACCAAGGTGCTGGCCACGGCATCGACCGCCCAGGCCGACCTGCGCAAGTCGCTCGGTGGCGCCGGCAAGGGTGCCAACGTGTCCGCCGCGCAGCAGATCGGCAAGCTGATCGCCGAAAAGGCGAAGGCTGCCGGCGTCGAGAAGGTGGCTTTCGACCGTGCGGGCTTCGCCTACCACGGTCGTGTCAAGGCATTGGCTGAAGCCGCGCGTGAAGCCGGCCTGCAGTTCTAAGCGGATCGGAATCGAACATGGCTAAATTTCAAGCGAAGGCCCCGAACGACGCACCCGATGACGGGATGCGCGAGAAGATGATCGCGATCAACCGCGTGACCAAGGTGGTGAAGGGTGGCCGTATTCTCGGTTTCGCCGCACTGACCGTGGTCGGCGACGGTGACGGCCGCGTTGGCATGGGCAAGGGCAAGTCCAAGGAAGTGCCCGCCGCCGTGCAGAAGGCGATGGAAGAGGCCCGTCGCAACCTGAACAAGGTGTCCCTGAAGAACGGCACGCTGCACCACCAGGTGCACGGCCACCACGGCGCTTCGTCCGTCGTGATGTACCCGGCCCCCAAGGGTACCGGCATCATCGCCGGCGGCCCGATGCGCGCGGTCTTCGAAGTGATGGGCATCACCGACATCGTGGCCAAGAGCCACGGTTCGTCGAACCCCTACAACATGGTGCGCGCGACGCTGGACGCGTTGAAGAACTCGACCACGGCTTCCGAAGTCGCGGCCAAGCGCGGCAAGACGGTCGAAGAGATCTTCGGCTGATCAGGAGCAGGAACATGACTACGGCACAAACCGTCAAGGTTCAACTGGTGCGCAGCCCCATCGGCTGCAAGGAAGACCACCGCGCCACGGTGCGCGGCCTGGGTCTGCGCAGGCTGAACAGCGTCAGCGAACTGCAGGACACGCCTGCGGTGCGCGGCATGATCAACAAGATCGCTTATCTGGTGAAGGTGCTCTGATGCAACTCAACGACATCAAGCCCGCAGCGGGCGCCAAGCACGCGAAGCGCCGCGTCGGTCGCGGCATCGGCTCAGGCCTGGGCAAGACCGCTGGTCGTGGCCACAAGGGCCAGAAGTCCCGCGCCGGCGGCTACCACAAGGTGGGTTTCGAAGGCGGCCAGATGCCGCTGCAGCGCCGCCTGCCGAAGCGTGGCTTCAAGTCGCAGACGCTGAAGTTCAACGCCGAAGTCACGCTGGGCCAACTGGCACAGTTGGGCGCAGCCGAAGTTGACGTCCTCACGCTCAAGCAGGCCGGCCTGGTGCCGCAGCTGGCGCGCGTGATCAAGGTCATCAACACCGGCGAACTGAAGGCGGCGGTCAAGCTGACGGGCATCGGCGCCACCGCCGCGGCCAAGTCGGCCATCGAAGCGGCCGGCGGCAGCCTGGCTTAAACGGTCCGGAATCGGAAGGTAACGACACGTGGCGACGAATTCGGCGCAACTCGCGAAGACCGGCAAGTACGGCGACCTGCGTCGCCGTCTGGTGTTCTTGCTGCTCGCGCTGGTGGTCTACCGCATCGGCGCCCACATCCCGGTGCCGGGCATCGACCCCAACCAGCTGCAGGCGCTGTTCAAGGGCCAGCAGGGCGGCATCCTGAACCTGTTCAACATGTTCTCGGGTGGCGCGCTGTCGCGCTTCACGGTGTTCGCGCTGGGCATCATGCCCTACATCTCCGCGTCGATCATCATGCAGTTGATGACCTACGTCGTGCCGACATTCGAGCAGCTGAAGAAGGAAGGCGAGGCGGGCCGCCGCAAGATCACCCAGTACACCCGCTACGGCACGCTGGCCCTGGCGCTGTTCCAGTCCCTCGGCATCGCCGTCGCGCTGGAAAGCTCGCCGGGTCTGGTGATCGATCCGGGCTTCGGCTTCCGCCTGACGGCGGTGGTCAGCCTGACGGCCGGCACGGTGTTCCTGATGTGGCTGGGCGAGCAGATCACCGAGCGCGGTCTGGGCAACGGCATTTCCATCCTGATCTTCGGTGGCATTGCTGCCGGCCTGCCGGCGTCGATCGCCGGTCTGCTGGAGCTGGTGCGCACCGGTGCGATGAGCATCCTGATCGCCATCCTCATCGTCGCGGTGGTGGCCCTGGTCACCTACTTCGTGGTGTTCGTGGAGCGGGGTCAGCGCAAGATTCTGGTGAACTACGCGCGGCGCCAGGTCGGCAACAAGGTCTATGGTGGCCAGTCGTCCCATCTGCCGCTGAAGCTGAACATGGCCGGCGTGATTCCGCCGATCTTCGCGTCGTCCATCATCCTGTTGCCGGCGACCGTGGTGAGCTGGTTCAGCTCGGGCGATTCGATGCGTTGGCTGAAGGACATCGCCAGCACGCTGTCGCCGGGTCAGCCGATCTACGTGATGCTGTACGCCGCCGCGATCGTGTTCTTCTGCTTCTTCTACACGGCGCTGGTGTTCAACAGCCGCGAAACCGCCGACAACCTGAAGAAGAGCGGCGCTTTCATTCCGGGCATCCGTCCGGGTGACCAGACCGCCCGCTACATCGACAAGATTCTGGTCCGGCTGACGCTGGCGGGGGCGATCTACATCACCTTCGTCTGCCTGCTGCCGGAATTCCTGATCCTGAAGTACAACGTCCCGTTCTATTTCGGCGGCACCTCGCTGCTGATCATCGTGGTCGTGACGATGGATTTCATGGCCCAGGTGCAGAACTACCTGATGTCGCAGCAATACGAGTCGCTGCTCAAGAAGGCCAATTTCAAGACGTCGCCGGGCCGTTGAGTCGCCTGGAAGCAAGAGTTTTAGGAGAAATCAAATGAGAGTTTCGGCTTCGGTCAAGAAAATCTGCCGCAACTGCAAGATCATCCGCCGCAAGGGCGTGGTGCGTGTGATCTGCACCGATCCGCGTCACAAGCAGCGTCAGGGCTGATCGCCCGCACGAGTTACAGGGAACGAACATGGCACGTATTGCTGGTATCAACATTCCGCCGCACAAGCACGCCGAAATCGGCCTGACGGCGATCTATGGCATTGGTCGCACCCGCGCTCGCAAGATCTGCGAAGCCTGCGGCATTGACTACGCGAAAAAGGTCAAGGACCTGACCGACGGCGATCTCGAAAAGATCCGCGACGCAATCGCCACGCTGACGATCGAAGGCGACCTGCGCCGCGAAACCACGATGAACATCAAGCGTCTGATGGACATCGGCTGCTACCGGGGTTTCCGCCATCGCCGCGGCCTGCCCGTGCGTGGTCAGCGCACCCGCACCAACGCGCGCACCCGCAAGGGCCCGCGCAAGGCCGCTCAGGCGCTGAAGAAATAATCGGAACTGAAGGATCCCCATGGCAAAAGCTCCCGCCAATAACGCCGCGCAGCGCGTTCGCAAGAAGGTCCGCAAGAACGTTGCGGACGGCATCGCGCACGTGCACGCGTCGTTCAACAACACCATCATCACGATCACCGACCGCCAGGGCAACGCGCTGTCGTGGGCCTCGTCCGGTGGTCAAGGCTTCAAGGGTTCGCGCAAGTCCACCCCGTTCGCGGCGCAGGTCGCTTCGGAAGTGGCTGGCCGCGCGGCCATCGAGCAAGGCATCAAGAACCTCGACGTCGAGATCAAGGGCCCCGGCCCCGGTCGCGAATCGTCGGTCCGTGCGCTCGCCGCGCTGGGCATCCGCATCAATGTGATCGCGGACGTCACGCCGGTGCCGCACAACGGCTGCCGTCCCCAGAAGCGTCGCCGCATCTGAGACGGTCTCCGTCAGGGGTGGCTGGGCATCGGTGATGTCCGCCACCTTTTGTTGTTTCATCGATTCAACGTTTTTCAACAAGCCCACTGCCATCAGGCTTCGCGCCGAAGGCTCCCGCGGTAACCGGCCGCGGCAGATTTGATTCAAAGGACACCACGTGGCACGCTACCTCGGCCCCAAGGCCAAACTTTCCCGCCGTGAAGGCACCGACCTGTTCCTGAAGAGCGCGCGCCGCTCGATCAGCGACAAGGCCAAGTTCGATTCCAAGCCGGGCCAGCACGGCCGCACCTCCGGTGCCCGCACGTCCGACTTCGGCCTGCAACTGCGCGAGAAGCAGAAGGTCAAGCGCATGTACGGCATCCTGGAGCGCCAGTTCCGCCGCTACTTCACCGAGGCCGATCGCCGCCGTGGCAACACCGGCGCCAACCTGCTGACGCTGCTCGAATCGCGCCTGGACAACGTCGTGTACCGCATGGGCTTCGGCTCGACCCGCGCCGAAGCGCGCCAGCTGGTGTCGCACAAGGCGGTCACCGTGAATGGCCAGCCGGTCAACATCCCGTCGTACATGGTCAAGACCGGCGACGTGGTCGCGGTGCGTGAAAAATCGAAGAAGCAAGGCCGTGTGGTTGAAGCGCTGCAACTGGCCCAGCAGGTCGGTTTCCCGGCCTGGGTCGAAGTGAACATCGACAAGGTCGAGGGCACCTTCAAGAAGACGCCGGACCGCGACGAGTTCGCCTCCGACGTCAACGAATCGCTGATCGTCGAACTGTACTCGCGCTAAGCGATGGGCACGGGGCCGCAGCGCCCCGTTTGCCAGAGGTTTTTTCGTTCCCTGCGCGTGGGGCACCGTGCGCAGGGCGCTTCACCAGCCTTACCGGTGTAACGAGCCGGGGGTATTGAGAGGAAGTTTGAATGCAGACCAATTTGCTGAAACCCAAAACCATCAACGTCGAGCAGCTGGGCACCAACCATGCCAAGGTGACGCTGGAGCCCTTCGAGCGTGGCTATGGCCACACGCTGGGCAACGCGCTGCGCCGCGTGCTGCTGTCGTCGATGGTCGGTTATGCGGCAACGGAGGTCACGATCTCCGGCGTGCTCCATGAATACTCGTCGATCGACGGCGTGCAGGAAGACGTCGTCAACATCCTGCTGAACCTGAAGGGCGTGGTCTTCAAGCTGCACAACCGCGACGAAGTCACGCTGTCGCTGCGCAAGGACGGCGAAGGCGTCGTCACGGCCGCCGACATCCAGACCCCGCACGACGTCGAGATCATCAACCCCGAGCATGTCATCGCCACGCTGTCGCAAGGCGGCAAGCTCGATATGCAGATCAAGATCGAAAAGGGCCGCGGCTACGTGCCGGGCAACCTGCGTCGCTACGGCGACGAGCCGACGAAGTCGATCGGCCGCATCGTGCTGGACGCCTCGTTCTCGCCGGTGAAGCGCGTCAGCTACACGGTGGAAAGCGCCCGCGTCGAGCAGCGCACCGACCTGGACAAGCTGGTCGTCGAGATCGAGACCAACGGCGCCATCACCGCCGAAGACGCGGTCCGCGCGTCGGCCAAGATCCTGGTCGAGCAGCTCGCCGTGTTCGCGCAACTGGAAGGCAACGAGCTGGCCGCATTCGACCAGCCCGCGCCGCGCAGCTCGCAGCAGTTCGACCCGATCCTGCTGCGCCCGGTCGACGAACTCGAACTGACGGTGCGTTCGGCCAACTGCCTGAAGGCCGAGAACATCTACTACATCGGTGACCTGATCCAGCGCACCGAGAACGAGCTGCTGAAGACCCCGAACCTGGGCCGCAAGTCGCTCAACGAAATCAAGGAAGTGCTGGCCTCGCGCGGCCTTACCCTGGGCATGAAGCTCGACAGCTGGCCGCCGGCTGGCCTCGACAAGCGCTGATCGGCCGCTCCTCGCCAATCATCTGGTGAACGGGCAGTACCTGATACGGCTGCCTTTGCAACATAACGAAAGGAAAACACCATGCGTCACGGACACGGACTCCGCAAACTCAACCGCACCAGCTCGCACCGCCTCGCGATGCTGCAGAACATGATGAATTCGCTGATCGAGCACGAGGTCATCAAGACCACGGTGCCGAAGGCGAAGGAACTGCGCCGCGTCATCGAGCCGATGATCACGCTGGCCAAGGAACCCACGCTGGCCAACCGCCGCCTCGCGTTTGACCGCCTGCGCAGCCGCGACAGCGTGACCAAGCTGTTCAACGACCTCGGCCCGCGTTTCAAGGCGCGTCCGGGCGGCTACACCCGCATCCTGAAGATGGGCTTCCGCGTGGGCGACAACGCCCCCATGGCGCTCGTCGAACTGGTGGACCGCGCACCAGTTGCCGAAGCCCCTGCCGGCGAGCAAAACGCCGCAGAATAAGCTATAATTTCTGTCTTGCCGCGCGATGGAGCAGCCTGGTAGCTCGTTGGGCTCATAACCCAAAGGTCGGAGGTTCAAATCCTCCTCGCGCAACCAACACAGCGGCCCCACAAGGCCGATACAAAACGCCCGCTCTTAGCGGGCGTTTTTGTTTGTCGGTTCGATCTTTTTGAATGCGCAATTAGCGGCGCCGGGCGGCTAGGCAATATCGCCTCAATCTCCGGCAGCCTGCTTCATCTGCAACGCCTGTTCGTACAGCGCATTGCGCGGCTCTCCGGTGATCTCGGAGGCCAGCTTCACGGCGCTTTTCAGCGGCAGTTCGGCCAGCAGCAGCCGGAGCACGCGGGGGGCGTCTCCGCCGCCGGCCGGCGCCGTTTCGTTCAGCGGGTGCAGCACCAGCGCGAATTCGCCGCGGCGGTGTTGCGCGTCCTGCGCCAGCCAGTTGGCCACCTGCCGCGCGGGCAGCGTCACGATCTGCTCGAATTGCTTGGTCAGTTCGCGGCCCAGCGTCACCGGCCGCTCTCCCAGCACCGCAAGCGCCTTGGCCAGCGCCTCGATGCGGTGCGGCGACTCCAGCAGCACCACGGCCCGGGTTTCTGACGCCAGGCGCTGCAGTTGCTGGTCGCGTTCCGTGGCCTTGGGCGACAGAAAGCGCTCGAACACGAAGGCGCCGGCCCCGGCCACGATGCCGGCCACGCTGAGCAGCGCGGTGATGCTGCTGGCGCCAGGGAGCGGCATGGCGCGCTGGCCGGCTGCCTGAACGGCCGACACCAGCCGGGCCCCAGGGTCGCTGACGCCGGGCGTTCCGGCGTCGCTGACGTAGGCGATGCGCTCACCGGCGGCCAGCCGCAGAACGAGGGTGACGGCGGCCTCGGCCTCGTTGTGTTCGTGCACCGCCAGCAGCGGTTTGCCGTGGATGCCGTAGGCCTGCAGCAGCGCCTGCGTGTGGCGGGTGTCCTCGCAGGCGATGGCGTCGACCAGGCCCAGCACGTGCAGGGCCCGCAGGCCGATGTCGGCGAGGTTGCCGATGGGCGTGGCGACCACGTAGAGGCAGCCCTTCGGATAATGCTGCGACGACGCCGCAGCATCGGCGGCGGCCACGGCGGGAGCGAACAGCGATGGGTTCAACGGAGGGGCTTTCGAAGAAGCAGATCGGCGACGCGGCGGAAGACCGTGCGGCGGCCCATCTGCGGCGCGCCGGCCTGCGGCTGCTGGAGCGCAATTATCGGACGCCGGGACGTGGCGGCGGCGAGATCGACCTGGTGATGCGTGACGCCGACGGCACGCTGGTGTTCGTGGAGGTGCGCAAGCGCCGCGCCAGCGGCCACGGCGGCGCAGCGGCCAGCGTCACCGGCGTGAAGCAGCGGCGCATCGTTTTCGCGGCGCGGCATTACCTGATGAAGCTGGCGGTACTGCCGCCGTGCCGGTTCGACGTGGTCTGCCTGAACGACGCCGACGCCACGGTGGAGTGGCTGCAGGCGGCGTTCGACGCGGGCGACTAGCTGCCGAACCGCGTCACGCCTCGCCGAAGGCCAGCCGCATGGCGTGGTTGCGGACGTCTGCGGGCCATGTGGCGAGCTGGCCGCGCAGCTTGGCGGCGTCGCCGGCGAACAGGGCGCGGCTGGCTTCCTCGAAGCCGGGCAGGTCGCCGGCGATGGCCGAGAGGAAGTGGTAGGCCCTTTCCTGCGCGCGGCGCCTTTCGTTCTTCTCGCCGCCAGCGCGGCGCGCATCTTCCACCAGGCGCCGCAGCACCACCGAGGCGCCGCCGGGCTGTTCCGCCAGCCATTCCCAGTGCCGAGGCAGCAGGGTGACCTCGCGCGGCACCACGCCCAGTTTGGGGCGCCCACGGCCTCTGGCAGGCGCTGCGTCGGTGGCTTCACCGGGGCTCTCGCCGGCACTGGCAGCCAACCGCGCCGACACCTCGGCCTCGGTGCCGCGCGTGTCGATCTCGGTGGTGCGGCCGGTTTCGTCGTCGAAGGTCAGGACAGGGGCCGTCGGCGCATCGAGCAGCGCACGCCGGGCCGCCAGCGCGTTGGCCAGCAAGGGCCCGGAGGCGATCTGGCGGTGGCCGTGGAAACTGGTGTAGCTGCGGGGCAGGGGATCGTTCATCGGAAAACTCTCAAAGCATGGAATGGCGCAATTATTACCCGGATGAAATTGATCGGTCAATATCATCCGGGTGAAATTGGCATTTCTGCCACGGTGCCCTCGGTTGCCCTTGGTCACGCTGCACTGCAGCGACGGGCGGTATCATCCGCTCCCATGATCGAACAGCGCATCGAGCAGCACTTCATCGACAGTGCAGACCTCAAGTACAAAGCCGCGCAAAGCCTCAGCAAGCCGCTGGCCGCCGCCGTGCAGGCCATGCTGGCCAGCGTGACCAGCGGCGGCAAGGTGCTGGCCTGCGGCAACGGTGGTTCGGCGGCCGACGCCCAGCATTTCGCGGCCGAGTTCGTCGGCCGGTTCGAGCGCGAGCGGCCGGAGCTGGGCGCGATCGCGCTGACCACCGACACCTCCATCCTCACCGCCATCGCCAACGATTACGACTACAACGTGATCTTCTCCAAGCAGGTGCGGGCGCTGGGCCAGGCCGGCGACGTGCTGCTGGCGATGTCGACCAGCGGCAATTCGGCCAACGTGATCGCGGCGATCGAGGTCGCGCACGAACGTGAAATGACCGTTGTGGCCCTCACGGGCCGTGGCGGTGGCAAGATCGGCGCGATGCTGCGCGACACCGACGTCCACGTCTGCGTGCCGCACGAGCGCACCGCCCGCATTCAGGAAGTCCACCTGCTCGCGCTGCACTGCATCTGCGACGGCGTGGACGCGCAACTTCTCGGCGACCAGGAACAAGCCCCATGAATCTGACCCCCACGAATTCCCTGCTCATCAAGCTGCTCGGCGCGGCGCTGCTGGCGGCCACCGCAGCCGGCTGCGTGCCGCTGGTGGTCGGCTCGGCCGCCGTCGGCACCGCGCTGGTGGCCACCGACCGCCGCACCTCCGGCGCGCAATTGGAAGACGAGACCATCGAGCTGCGCGCCAGCAACCGGCTGCCCGAAGCGCTGAGCAACCGCGGCCACATCAACGTGACCAGCTACAACCGCCAGGTGCTGCTGACCGGCGAAGTGCCGAACGAGCAGGACCGCGTGACGGCCGAAGAGGTGGTGCGGCGCGTCGAGAACGTGCGCGGCATCGTCAACGAGCTGGGCGTGATGGGCAACTCCACGCTGTCGCAGCGCTCTTCAGACGTGCTGGTGACCGGCCAGGCCAAGGCCGCGCTGGTCGACACGCGCGACCTGTCGCCGACCAACATCAAGGTGGTCACGGAACGCGGCACCGTCTACCTGCTGGGCCGCGTGACGCAGCGCGAGTCCGACCGCGCGGCCGACGTGGTGCGCGGCGTGAACGGCGTGCAGAAGGTGGTGCGCGTGTTCGAGGTGATCAGCGAAGAAGAACTTCGCAAGCTCTCACCGCAGCCGCACTGAAATGCAAACGGCCCCACGGGGCCGTTTTTCATTTCAGCCGCTTGATGAGGCTGGAGGTGTCCCAGCGGTTGCCGCCCATGTTCTGCAGGTCGGCGTAGAACTGGTCGACCAGCGCGGTCACGGGCAGGCGGGCGCCGTTGCGGCGGGCTTCGTCCAGCACAAGGCCGAGGTCTTTGCGCATCCAGTCCACCGCGAAGCCGAAGTCGAACTGGTCGGCGGCCATGGTCTTGCCGCGGTTGTCCAGTTGCCAGCTCTGCGCGGCACCCTTGCCGATGACGTCGAGCACCTGCGGCAGATCGAGGCCGGCCTTCTGGCCGAAGGCGATGGCTTCGCTCAGGCCCTGCACCAGCCCGGCGATGCAGATCTGGTTGACCATCTTGGTCAGTTGCCCGGCGCCGGCTTCTCCGAGCCGCGTGAAAGCGCGCGCGAACGCCATGGCGGCGGGCTTCGCGCGGTCGAAGTCGGCTGCGTCGCCGCCGCACATCACCGTCAGCAGCCCGTTCTGCGCGCCGGCCTGGCCGCCCGACACAGGCGCATCGACGAAGCCCAGGCCGCGCGCCTTGGCCGCCGCGTGCAGTTCCCGGGCGACGTCGGCCGAGGCGGTGGTGTGGTCCACGAAGACCGCGCCCGGGGCCATGCCGCCGAAGGCGCCGCCGTCGCCCACGGTGACGGCGCGCAGGTCGTCGTCGTTGCCGACGCAGCAGAACACCAGCTCGGCGCCGGCGGCGGCCTCACGCGGGGTTTCAGCGTGTTGTGGGCCGCTGGTCAGCGCGAATTCTTGCTTCCATGCTATCGATTTTGAAGCGGTGCGGTTGTAGACGGTGACCTGGTGGCCGGCAAGCGCGAGGTGGCCGGCCATGGGGTAGCCCATGACGCCGAGGCCGAGAAAGGCGACGCGCTGGGGTGGTGCGGGTTCGTAGGTCTTGGGGTTGGTGCCGGGCATGGAGGAACTGCGGTGCGTTTCAGACGATGGCGAGGTGTTCTGTGCCGGCGGCGAGGTCCGGCGAGCGGCTGCGCTGGCTGTTGAGCTTGATCTGCAGGCGCAGGTCGTTCACGGAGTCGGCGTTGCGCAGCGCGTCTTCGTAGGTGATGAGGTGCTTTTCGTACAGGTCGTACAGCGCCTGGTCGAAGGTTTGCATGCCGATGTTGGTGCTCTTGCGCATGATGTCCTTGATCTCGGTCACCTCGCCCTTGAAGATCATGTCGGAGATCAGCGGCGAGTTCAGCATCACCTCCACCGCCGCGACGCGGCCCACGCCGTCCTGCCGCGGGATCAGGCGCTGCGAGACCATGCCGCGCAGGTTCAGCGACAGGTCCATCAGCAGTTGCGGCCGGCGCTCCTCGGGGAAGAAGTTGATGATGCGGTCGAGCGCCTGGTTGGCGTTGTTGGCGTGCAGCGTGGCCATGCAGAGGTGGCCGGTTTCTGAAAACACGATGGCGTTTTCCATGGTTTAGCGGTCGCGTATTTCGCCCATCAGAATGACGTCGGGCGCCTGCCGCAGCGTGTTCTTCAGCGCGGCGCCCCAGCTCTCGGTGTCCAGCCCGACCTCGCGCTGCGTGACGATGCAGTTCTTGTGCGGGTGCACGAACTCGACCGGGTCTTCGATGGTGATGATGTGGCCGAAGTCGTTCTCGTTGCGCCAGTCGATCATGGCCGCCAGCGTGGTCGATTTGCCCGAGCCGGTGGCACCCACCAGAATGCACAGCCCGCGCTTGCTCATCGCCACGTCCTTCAGGATGGGCGGCATGCCCAGCCCGTCGATCGTCGGCAGCGTGGCCGGAATCACCCGCAGCACCATGCCGATCTTGCCCTGCTGCACGAAGGCGCTGACGCGGAAGCGGCCGATGCCCGACGGCGCGATGGCGAAGTTGCACTCCTTGGTGCGCTCGAACTCGGCGGCCTGCTTGTCGTTCATGATGGCGCGGGCCAGCGCCAGTGTGTGCTGGCCGCTGAGGGCCTGCGCCGAGACGCGGGTGACCTTGCCGTCCACCTTGAGCGCCGGCGGGAATTCCGCCGTGATGAACAGGTCGCTGCCCTTGCGCGTGATGAGCAGGTGCAGCAGGTCGTGAATGAATTGGCTGGCCTGGTCGCGTTCCATCAGAGCACCTTTGAGTGAGGGGGCTTCGCCGCCGGGCCGTTCCCCAGGCGAAGCGCGCCCCTTGGGTGGGGCAGAGAGCGGCAGGCGGCGAGCGGACGTGGGGGCATCCGGCTAGCCCGGGAAGTTGTCGGGGATCTTGGCCTTGGAGCGTGCTTCGGCGGCGCTGATCAGGTTGCGCCGCACCAGCTCCGAGAGGTTCTGGTCCAGCGTCTGCATGCCCATGCTGTTGCCCGTCTGGATGGTGGAATACATCTGCGCCACCTTGGCCTCGCGGATCAGGTTGCGGATGGCCGACGTGCCCAGCATGATCTCGTGCGCCGCCACGCGGCCCGAGCCGTCCTTCAGCTTGCACAGCGTCTGCGAGATCACCGCCACCAGCGACTCCGACAGCATGGCCCGCACCATTTCCTTTTCCTCCGCCGGAAACACGTCGATGATGCGGTCGATGGTCTTGGCCGCGCTGGAGGTGTGCAGCGTGCCGAACACCAGGTGCCCGGTCTCGGCGGCCGTCATGGCCAGGCGAATGGTTTCCAGGTCGCGCATTTCACCGACCAGGATCGCGTCGGGGTCTTCCCGCAGCGCCGAGCGCAGCGCCGCATTGAAGCTCAGCGTATGGGGCCCCACCTCGCGCTGGTTCACCAGGCACTTCTTCGACTCGTGCACGAACTCGATCGGGTCTTCCACCGTCAGGATGTGGCCGTACTCGCTCTCGTTGAGGTAGTTGATCATGGCCGCCAGCGTGGTCGATTTGCCGGAGCCGGTGGGCCCCGTCACCAGCACCAGCCCGCGCGGCTTCAGCGCCAGGTCGGAGAAGATGCGCGGCGCATTGAGCTGCTCCAGCGTGAGGATGGTCGAGGGAATCGTGCGGAACACCGCGCCCGCGCCCCGGTTCTGGTTGAAGGCGTTCACGCGGAAGCGCGCCAGCCCGTCGATCTCGAACGAGAAATCGACCTCCAGAAACTCCTCGTAGTGCTTGCGCTGGGTGTCGTTCATGATGTCGTACACCATGCTGTGCACCTGCTTGTGCCCGAGCGGCTCGATGTTGATGCGCCGCACGTCGCCGTGCACCCGGATCATCGGCGGCAGGCCGGCCGAGAGGTGCAGGTCGGACGCCTTGTTCTTCACGCTGAACGCGAGCAGCTGGGTAATGTCCACGACGGGCCCTCGTGGGCCGGGCGTCGCGCGCCGGGCCTCTGGTTTTTGTTACGCTGAAGGCATTATGACGACGATTGTTGCCGCGCTCCAAGGCGTGCATGACCGCATCGGCGCGGCCTGCGCCGCCGCCGGCCGGCCCCCCGGCAGCGTGCGCCTGCTGGCCGTTTCCAAGACCTTCGGCGCCGACGCCGTGCGACAGGCCGCCGCCGCCGGCCAGCGCGCCTTTGGCGAGAACTACGTGCAGGAGGCGGTCGGCAAGATCGAGGCGCTGCGCGGCCTTGGCCTTGAATGGCACCTGATCGGGCCGCTGCAGAGCAACAAGACCCGCGTGGTGGCCGCGCACTTTGACTGGGTCCACACCATCGACCGGCTCAAGGTGGCCGAGCGCCTCAGCGAGCAGCGGCCCGCCGGCCAGCCGCCGCTCAACGTGTGCGTGCAGGTCAACGCCGACGGCGGCGCCAACAAGTCCGGCGTGGCACTAGACGAAGCCGCCGCGCTGGCGAAGGCGGTCGCCGCGCTGCCCCGCCTGCGCCTGCGCGGGCTCATGGCCATTCCCGAGCCCGCTCCTGATTTTGTAGCTCAAAAGCGAGTGTTGGCGCTGACAAGAAGCCTTTTTGACTCCATAAAAGCCGATCTCGGCGCGGCCGCGCCCGGTTTCGACACGCTGTCGATGGGCATGAGCGCTGACCTGGAGGCGGCCGTGCATGCCGGCAGCACGCTGGTGCGCGTGGGCACCGCGATCTTCGGCCACCGCGGCGCACGCTGAGGCGGCGCGGCCGCTGCGCGGCGGCCGATGAGATAGAGTAGCCGGCTGCGCGCCACAGGCGCGATGCCGACCCCTCAACACGGAGCTTTGTCACCCATGCCCGGCCTGCTGCCCCTGATCGATCCCGACGGCCTGCTCGAATTCTCGGTGGTCTACACCGACCGCGCGCTCAACCACATGTCGCAACGCTTCCAGGGCGTGATGCGCGACATCTCCAGCATCCTGAAAGAGGTCTACAACGCCCATGCCACCGCGCTGGTGCCCGGCAGCGGCACCTTCGGCATGGAGGCCGTGGCCCGCCAGTTCGCCACCGGCAAGAAAGCGCTGGTCATTCGCAACGGCTGGTTCAGCTACCGCTGGACGCAGATCTTCGACATGGGCGGCATTCCCGCCGAATCCACCGTACTCAAGGCCCGCCGCACCGGCGAGGGCGCGCAGGCGCCCTGGGTGCCGTGCCCGATCGAAGAAGTCGAGGCCACCATCGCCGCCAAGAAGCCCGACGTGGTGTTCGCGCCGCACGTCGAGACGGCCGCCGGCATGATCCTGCCCGACGACTACCTCAAGCGCGTGGCCGACGCCACCCATGCGGTCGGCGGCCTGTTCGTGCTCGACTGCATCGCCTCCGGCGCGATGTGGGTCGACATGCAGGCCACCGGCGTCGACATCCTCATCAGCGCGCCGCAGAAAGGCTGGAGCGGCTCGCCCGCCTGCGCCATGATCGCCTTCAGCGAACGCGCCCGCAAGGCCATCGACGCCACCACCAGCACCAGCTTCGCCTGCGACCTGAAGAAGTGGCTGCAGGTGATGGAAACCTACGAGGCCGGCGGCCACGTCTACCACACCACCATGCCCACCGACGCGCTGGCCCGGCTGCGCGAGGTGATGCGCGAGACCCGCGACTACGGCTTCGAGAAGGTCAAGGCTGAGCAGGGTGAACTGGGCGTGCAGGTGCGCCGCCTGTTCGAGAACCGCGGCATTCCCAGCGTGGCGGCCGAAGGTTTCCAGGCGCCTGGCGTGGTGGTCAGCTACACCACCGACCCCGACATCCAGAACAGCAAGAAATTCCTGAACCAGGGCCTGCAGACCGCCGCCGGCGTGCCGCTGCAGTGCGACGAAGGGCCGGAGTTCAAGACCTTCCGCGTCGGCCTGTTCGGGCTTGAAAAACTGCACCACGTCGAGCGCACCGTCTCGCACCTGCAGCGCGCGCTGGACGGCATGCCGACCAACGGCTGAGCGTTTTCAGCCCAGCCAGCGGAACACCAGCGGCAGCAGCAGCGCCGTCAGGATGGCCTGCAGGCCCAGCGCCAGCGCGGCATAGGCGCCGGCGTCTTCGTTGACCTGAAGGGCGCGCGCGGCGCCGATGCCGTGCGCGGCGGTGCCCACCGCAAAGCCGCGCATCGCCCAGCCGTTGCCCGCCGCCGGGATGCGCAGCCGGTCGAACAGCAGCTTGGCGCTCAGCGCGCCGACCATGCCGGTCACCACCGCGAACACCGCCGCCAGCGCCGGGATGCCGCCGATCTTCGCGGCCACGCCCATGGCCACCGGCGCGGTCACCGACTTCGGCGCCAGCGACAGCAGCACGTCCTGCGGCAGCCCGACCGCCCAGCCCAGCGCCAGCGCCGAGCCGGCCGCCGCTGCGCCACCGGCCAGCGCGGCCAGCAGCAGCGCGCCGCCGCGCCGCGCCAGTTCGCGCCGCCGCAGCCACAGCGGCCAGGCCAGCGCCACCACGGCGGGGCCGAGCAGGAAGTGGATGAACTGCGCGCCGGAGAAGTAGGTGGGGTAGGGCACCTGCGTGACGGTGAGCCCGACGGCCAGCACCACCACCGACCACAGCACCGGGTTGGCCCATGGCGGCTGCCCCAGCCGCAGGTAGGCGGCATGCACCAGCAGGTAGACGACCAGCGTGGCCGTCAGCCCGAACAGCGGGGTCGACGCGAGGTAGACCCAGAGTTCAACGAAGTTCGCCATCGCCCCGCCGCTGCAAGAGTTTCAACACGCCCACCGTCACCGCCATGCCGATCCAGGTGGAGAGCACGATCACCGCCGCCAGCCGCAGGCCGTAGCGCGTGAGCACGTCGAGGTGGGTCATCACGCCCACGCCCACCGGCACGAACAGCAGCGACAGATGCTGCAGCAGCAGTTCGGCGCAGGCGCCGACGGGCTCGCGCACCAGCGGAATGGCCAGCGCCGGCAGCAGCAGCAACAGGCCCAGCACCGGGCCGGGCAGGGGCCAGCCGGTGAGGTGCACCAGGGCCTCGCCTGCCGACTGCAGCAGGAGGATCCATGCGAGTCCCCTCAAGGCCAGCATCAGAACCGCGGCAGCTCCGGGTGGGGCAGCACGCCGCCGCGCACCACCAACTTGCCGTACTCCGCGCAGCGCTGCAGTGTGGGAATGACCTTGCCCGGGTTCAGCCCGCCGGCGGGGTCGAAGGCGCGCTTGACGGCGAACATGGCCTCGCGCTCCTCGGGCGTGAACTGCACGCACATGCTGTTGAGCTTCTCCACGCCCACGCCGTGTTCGCCGGTGACGGTGCCGCCCATCGCCACGCTGGTCTCCAGGATGTCGGCGCCGAACAGTTCGGCGCGGTGCAGCTGGTCGGGGTCGTTGGCGTCGAACAGGATGAGCGGGTGCAGGTTGCCGTCGCCCGCGTGGAACACGTTGGCGCAGCGCAGGCCGTACTTCCCTTCCATTTGCTGGATGGCCAGCAGCACGTCGGCCAGCCGCTTGCGCGGAATGGTGCTGTCCATGCACATGTAGTCGGGGCTGAGGCGGCCGCTGGCGGGGAAGGCGTTCTTGCGGCCGCTCCAGAACCTGAGGCGCTCGGCCTCGTCGCGGCTGACCGACATGGCGGTCGCGCCGGCACCGCGCAGCACCGCCTCCATGCGGCCGATCTCCTCTTCAACCTCTTCTGGCGTGCCGTCGCTCTCGCACAGCAGGATGGCCTCGGCGTTCAGGTCGTAGCCGGCGTGCACGAAGTCTTCGGCGGCGGCCGTCATGGGCTTATCCATCATCTCGAGCCCGGCGGGAATGATGCCGGCCGCGATCACCGCGGCCACCGCGTCGCCCGCCCGGCGCACGTCGTTGAAGCTGGCCATGATGCAGCGCGCCAGTTGGGGTTTGGGCAGCAGCTTGACGGTGACTTCGGTCACCACCGCCAGCATGCCCTCGCTGCCCACCACCAAGCTCAGCAGGTCGAGGCCAGGCGCGTCGAGCGCGGTGCCGCCGAAGGTGACCGGCTCGCCCTCGGCGGTGTAGCCGCGCACCTGCAGCACGTTGTGCAGCGTGAGGCCGTACTTCAGGCAGTGCACGCCGCCGGAGTTCTCGGCCACGTTGCCGCCGATGGTGCAGGCGATCTGGCTCGACGGGTCGGGCGCGTAGTACAGGCCGTGCGGCGCAGCGGCCTCGCTGATGGCGAGGTTGCGCACGCCGCACTGCACCACCGCCGTGCGGGCCAGCGGGTCGATGCGCTGAATGCGGTTGAACTTGGCCAGCGACAGCGTCACGCCCTGGCCGTGCGGCATTGCGCCGCCCGAAAGGCCGGTGCCCGCGCCGCGCGCCACCACCGGCACGCCGAGCGCGTGGCAGGCCTTCAAAACGGCGGCCACCTGCGCCTCGGTTTCGGGCAGCGCCACGGCCAGCGGGCGCTGGCGGTAGGCGGTCAGGCCGTCGCACTCGTAGGGGGTGGTGTCTTCGGCCTGCCAGAGCAGCGCATGAGACGGCAAAAGCGGCTGAAGTCGGCGCAGAATCTCGGCTTTGCGCTCTGTATTTTGTAGCGTTCCGGTTTCGGCGGCAGCGGTCGGCGCGTTCATGCGGCCACTGTACGGGAATTCGCGCGGCCCTGCGAGGCCGCGGGTCAGCCCTCGGCGAGCAGCAGCCGGTAGCGGCCGCCTTGGCGCGCCGGGCCGTCGTCGGCCTCGAAGGTGCCGCCGTGCACGGCGGCCACCCGGCGCACCACCTGGTGGCCCAGGCCCAGGCCGGCGTTGCCACCGGCGGGCTTGCCGCCGGCGGCCTGCGTGACGGCGCGGCCGTTGTCGCTGACCTCGAAGGCGGGCGGCGCGGCCGTCACCCGCACCTGCACCGCGGTGCCGTGCGGCGTGTGGGCCAGCGCGTTGTCGATCAGGTTGCGCAGCGCCAGCTCCAGCAGCACCGGGTGGCCCTTGAACGGGGCGGTGTCGGGCGCGTCGAGCGACAGCTCGTGCCCGCTCTGCAGCGCGCTCTGGCCGTAGTCGGCCACCACGCCGCGCGCCAGCTCGCAGAGGTCGAGCGGCTGCGCGGCCTCGGCCAGCTCGGCGCGGCTGGCGCGGGCCATGGTGAGCAGGTCGGACAACACGTTGGCCGCGCGGGCGGCGTCGCGTTCGATGCGGGTGATGGCGTCGGCCTGCTCGGCGGCGTCGAGGCCGCGCTGCAGCGAGGAGGCGTGCAGGCTCAGCGAGGCCAGCGGCGTGCGCAGCTCGTGCGCCACCTCGCTGGCCAGCTCGCGCTCGCGCGACAGCGCCGCGTTGTAGCGCGCCATCAGCGTGTTGATGGACGACACCACCGCGCGGAACTCCTCGTGCGGCGGCGCGTGCAGCACGGTGTCGCGCTGGATGTCGAGCTGGTGCACCTGCTGGCTGAGCTGGTCGAGCGGCCGCAGCCCGCGGCGGATGGCCAGCGCCAGCACCAGCGCCACCACCGGCAGCAGCCACAGCCCCGGCGTGGTGACCTGTTCGGCGATGTCGTCGGCCAGGTCGTCGCGCTCGGCGATGCTCAGCAGCACCGTCACCTTGCGGTCGTGCGCCGGTGAATCCCAGCGCGAGAAGGTGCGCCAGCCGGCCGGCGGCGTGCCGATCTGCAGCGTCTCGAAGCCTTCGGTGTCGCTGAAGGGCGGGGTCGGCGCCTCGCCGGTGCGGGCGACCACTTGGCCACCGCCGTCCCAGACGACGATGCTGAGCGACTGCTGGTAGTCGTGCGCGCGCAGCTCGGCGTTGCCGCTGATCGAGGCGGCGCTGGGCGCGGGCTGGAAGTCGAAGTGCCGCTGCGCCAGCATGAGCGCGGCCACGCTGGCGAGGTGGCCGTCGGTGAGTTCGTCGGCCTCGTGGACGCCGGTGCGCCAGCCGAACGCCACGAAGGTGCCCCACACCAGCAGCAGCGCGCCGAGCGCCCAGGCCAGCAGGTCGCGCAGCAGCGAGGCCGGCAGGCCGCGGCGCTTCTTGGGCAACTCGGCGTTCACGGCGCAGGCTCCGCCGGCACAAAGTAGCCCACGCCGCGCAGCGTGCGGATCACGCCGTCGCCCAGCTTGCGGCGCAGGTGGTGCACATGCACCTCGATGGCGTTGCTGTCGAGCAGGCTCTCCCAGTTGTAGAGGCTGGCCTCGATCTGCTGGCGCGACAGCACGCGCGGGCGCGCTTCCATCAGCGCCATCAGCACGCCGAATTCGCGGCTGGACAGCTCCACCGCCTTGCCGGCGCGCGTCACGCGGCGGGCCGCGGGGTCGATGGCCAGCTCGCCCCACAGCAGCTCGGGCTGGGCGCGGCCCGCAGCGCGGCGGCGCAGCGCACGAATGCGCGCGGCCAGCTCGCCGGCGTCGAAGGGCTTGGTGACGTAGTCGTCGGCGCCCATGTCAAGGCCGGCGATGCGCGAGGCCACCTGGTCGCGCGCGGTCATGATGAGCACCGGCGTGGCCGGGTCGGGCAGCCGGCCGGGCGGCGCCCGGCGCAGCCGCTGCAGCACCTGCGCGCCGTCGCCGTCGGCCAGGCCGAGGTCGAGCAGCACGATGTCGAACGGCTCCACCGTGAGGGCGGACCACGCTGCCTCCACGCCCGGCACCGTGTCGGCGGCCCAGCCCTCGTGGCGCAGCGCCAGTTCCAGGCCGTGGGCAATGCCCTCGTCGTCTTCCACCACCAATACCCGCATGCCCGGCATTGTGCGCGGAAACCACTTAAGCATGACTTAAGCGCGGCGGCCGACAGTCCGGCCCCATCATGCCGACCTTCCACCTCGACCGCCGCGCCGCCATCGTGCTGGCGCTGGCATTCGCGCTGTGCCTCGCCTGGGACGCCAGCGGGCTCGACGTTGCGCTGGCCCACGCCACCGGCGGCGGCCCGCAGGGCTTTGCGCTGCGCGACGACTGGCTGCTGTCCAACGTGCTGCACGACGGCGCCCGCCGCGCGGGCTGGCTGTTCGTCGTGGTGCTGTGCTTCGGCATCGCGCGGCCGGCCGGGCCGCTGGTGGGCCTGCCTTTCGGGCGCCGGCTGCAGCTCCCGGCCAGCGTGCTGCTGGCCACCGGCGTGGTGGTGCTGCTGAAGGGCAGCAACCACACCAGTTGCCCCTGGGACCTGGCGGATTTCGGCGGCGTGGCCCGCCACCTGTCGCACTGGGCCGGCTGGCGCAGCGCCGACGGCGGCGCCGGCCGCTGCTTTCCGGCCGGCCACGCCAGCACCGGCTTCGCGTTCATCGGCGGCTGGTTCGCGCTGCGCGAGGCCCGGCCCCGGCTGGCGCGGGCCTGGCTGGTGGCGGCGGTCGTGGCAGGGCTGTCGCTGGGGCTGGTGCAGCAATGGCGCGGCGCGCACTTCATGAGCCACACGCTGTGGACGGGCTGGCTGTGCGCGGTGGTGGCCTGGCTCAGCGACCCGCTGTTCGCGCGGCTGCGCGTGCCGGCCGCACCGGAGGTGGCGCGATGACCCGCCACGCCGTTTCGCCGCTGTGGGTGGTGCTGGTCGCCAGCCTGTGGATGGCGCTGGCCGGCAACGGCGCGCTGTGGCGCCAGTTCGGCGAGCTGGGCCTGCTGGCCAGCGGCGGCGGCTGGGCCTTCGCGGCGGCCATGCTGCTGATGATCTGGGCCGCGCTGGCGGCCATTCTCGGCCTGGCTGCATGGCGCTTCGTGCTGAAGCCGGTTGCCACGCTGCTGATCGTCGCCACCGCGCTGGCCAGCCACTTCATGCTGAGCTACCGCGTCGTCATCGACCCCGGCATGATCACCAACGCGCTGCAGACCGACGCGCACGAGGCCGGCGCGCTGGCCAACGGCCGGCTGTTCCTCATCGTCGCGCTGCTGGCGCTGCTGCCCGCCTGGCTGCTGTGGCGCCAGCCGGTGGCCTACGGCAGCCTGAAGCGCCAGCTCTGGCGCAGCCCCGCCACGGTGGCGGCGGCGCTGGCGGTGATGCTGCTGGCCACGCTGGCGTGTTTCCAGCCGCTGGCCTCGCTCATGCGCAACCACAAGGAAGTGCGCTACCTGATCAACCCGCTCAACAGCCTGTACGCGGTGGGGCGGGTGGCGTTCGAGTCGCACGAACCCCGCGACCGGCCACTGCTGCCGGTTGGCGCCGACGCCCGGCTGGGCGCGGCCTACGCCGGCCAGGCGCGGCCGCCGGTGCTGCTGCTGGTGGTCGGCGAGACCGCCCGCGGCGACCACTTCGGCCTCAACGGCTACCCGCGGCCGACCACGCCGGAGCTGGCGCGCGAAGGCGCGCTGAGCTTTGGCAACGCCTGGTCGTGCGGCACCAGCACGGCGGTGTCGGTGCCGTGCATGTTCTCCAACCTGACCCGCGAGCACCTGGACGACGGCCCGCAGCGCCGCGAGAACCTGCTCGACGTGCTGCAGCGCGCCGGCCTCGCCGTACTGTGGCTCGACAACCAGGCCGGCTGCAAGGGCGTCTGCGCGCGCGTGCCCCACGCCGACACCTCCACCCTCGGCTGCGACGGCGGCGAATGCCTCGACGGCGCCATGCTCGACGGGCTGGACGAGCGCATCGCCGCGCTCGACCCCGCCAGGCGCGCCAAAGGCATCGTGCTGGTGATGCACCAGATGGGCAGCCACGGCCCGGCCTACGCCCAGCGCTCGCCCGCCGGGCTCAAGCCCTTCCAGCCCGAATGCACCAGCACCGTGCTGTCCGACTGCAGCGCCGAAGGCCTGGTGAACGCCTACGACAACTCCATTGCCTACACCGACCACATGCTGGCCCGCGCCATCGGCTGGCTGAAGCGCCAGCCCGGCGACACCGCCATGCTCTACGTGTCCGACCACGGCGAATCGCTCGGCGAGAACAACCTCTACCTGCACGGCATGCCCTACGCCATCGCGCCCGACGTGCAGAAACACGTCGCGTGGGTCAGTTGGCTGTCGCCCGGCTTCGCGCGCCGCAACGCGCTCGACGAAGCGTGCCTCTCCGCGCGGCGCGACCAGCCGGTCTCGCACGACCACTACTTCCATTCGGTGCTGGGGCTGATGGACGTCCAGACCCAGGACTACCGCAGCACCCTCGACGCCTACGCCGCCTGCCGCGGCGGCCGGGTTTCACAGAAAAAACCGGTTCTGGTCAGCGCCAGATAAGCGTTTGTTGCTCCTGAATCAGGAGCAACGAGGGGCGTTTCCCGGGTGGCGTACGATCGGGCGTTTTGCTGCCGGCATCGCCCGCCGGGAGCCGTTTGCCCATCCCCACGCCATGAGCCATCCGCCGACTTTGCCGCCGTCCGTCCTGCCGCCGCGTCCCCTGACACCTTCCGTCGTGCCGGCGCGCGGCGTGGTGCAGTACGGCGGCCTGCTGAAGAAGCACACGCTGGCCGATCTGAAGGCGGTGTTCGAGCCCGCGCTGGCCCTGCACCGCATGGGCGATCTGGCAGAGGCCGAGGTCGGCTACCGCCATGCGCTGCTGCTCGACCCCCTGCACCCGCTGGTGCACAACAACCTCGGCGCGGTGCAACTGGCGCGGGGCGACGCGGCCGGGGCCCTGGCCTCCTTCGAGGCCGCCGTCCGGCTCAAGCCCGACTACGCCGATGCCTGGCGCAACCTGGGCGCGCTGCATCAAAAACACAAGCGCGACGCCGAAGCCGTGGACGCCTTTCGCCGCGCGGCCACGCTTTCGCCCGACGATCCAGAGGTCCAGCGCCGCCTGCTGATGGCGCTGCGCGACCTGCGTCGCGGCACCGAGGCCGAGGCGCTGGCGCGCGAGCTGGTCCGCCGCTGGCCGCGCGACACCCGGTTCCGCCGCGTGCTCGGCACCCTGTTGGCCTGGCGGGGCCAAATGGCCGAAGGCGAAGCCCTGATGGCCGAGGCCGTGGCGATCGACCCCGACGACACCAGCCTGCGCAGCGCCATCATCTTTACGGCAGCCTACCGGCCAGACCTGTCGGCGGCTGCCCTCCAGGCCCAGGTCGACATCTTCGGCTCCGTCGTGCAGCGGCTGGCCCGCCGCCCGCACCGCCAGTGGGACTGCGAGCCGGCGCCCGCGAAGCTGCGCGTGGGTTGTGTCTCCGGTGACCTGCGCCGCCATCCCTGCGGCTATTTCCTCGACGGCTTCCTTCGCGCCCTCGACCGTTCCCGCGTCGAGCTGATCGCCTATCCGACCGACGACGCGACCGACGACCTCAGCGAAAAGCTGCGTTCCAATTTCTCCGGCTGGTACCCCATCTCCGGCGTGGACGATGCCACCGCCGCCGCCATGATCAAGTCCGACGGCATCCATCTATTGATGGACTTGAGCGGCCACACCGCCGGGAACCGGCTCGCGCTGTTCGCGCACCGGCCGGCGCCGGTGCAGGCGAGCTGGCTGGGGTTTCCCAACCCGACCGGCGTGGCGACGATGGATTGGCTTCTGCTGGGCCGCGACCAGTATCTCGGCGAGGCGGGGGGGCGTGGTCCGGAGGCGATCTGGCTGCTGGGCGATGCGCCCATGTGCCTGGCCGAGCCCGAGGGCCAGGTGCCGGTGGCGCCGCTGCCCGCCGAGAGTCGCGGCCACATCACGTTCGGCTCATTCCAGAACCTGGCCAAGATCAACGACCTGTGCCTCAAGACCTGGGGGCGGGTGCTCGCGCGGCAGCCGGCTGCGCGGCTCCGGGTGCAGGCGCCGCAACTGGACGACGCCGGTGTGCGGGCCTCGTTTCTCGAGCGCCTCGTCGCGCAGGGCCTGGAGCCGTCGCGGGTGGATTTCGCGCCGCACTGCGCGTCGCACGCCGACTACCTCCGCGCCCTCGGCGAGGTCGACGCCATCCTCGACACATTTCCCTACCCCGGCGTCACCACCACCTGCGAGGCGCTGTGGATGGGCGTGCCCACGCTGGCGCTGCCGGGGCACTCCCCGCTGTCGCGCTCCAGTGGCAGCCTGTTGCGGGCGGTGGGGCTGGACGACTGGGTGGCCCAAGACGCCGACGACTACGTCGGCAAGGCGCTGGCGTTGACCGCCGACACCGCCGCGCTGGCCGCGCTTCGCGCCGGCCTGCGCGAGCGGGCACGGGCCAGCCGGGTGTTCGACTCCGCCGGCTTCGCGCGCGACTTCGAGGCCGCGCTGTGGGGCATGTGGGCGGCGCGCGGGCCGGCCGCGCTGGCTGCTGCGGCGGCGCCCGCACCGGGCACCTCGGCGCTTACCTGAAGATCACGGTCTTGTGGCCGTTCAGCAGCACCCGGTGCTCGCTGTGCCATTTCACGGCGCGCGCCAGCACCTGGCTTTCGGTGTCGCGGCCCAGCGCGGTGAGGTCTTCCACGCTCTTGCTGTGGTCCACCCGGGCCACGTCCTGCTCGATGATCGGGCCTTCGTCGAGGTCGGCCGTCACGTAGTGGGCGGTCGCGCCGATCAGCTTCACGCCACGGTCGTGCGCCTGGTAGTAGGGCTTGGCGCCCTTGAAGCTGGGCAGGAAGGAGTGGTGGATGTTGATGGCGCGGCCGGCCAGCTGACGGCACAGGTTGTCGCTCAGGATCTGCATGTAGCGCGCCAGCACCACCAGCTCGGCGCCTTCGCCGGCGATCACGTCGAGCAGCTTGGCCTCGGCCTGCGGCTTGGTCGCGGCCGTCACCGGGATGTGGTGGAAGGGCACGTTGTAGCTGGCCGCCAGCTGGTAGAAGTCGCGGTGGTTGGAGACGATGGCGCGGATGTCCAGCGGCAGCAGCCCGCTCTTCCAGCGGAACAGCAGGTCGTTGAGGCAGTGGCCTTCCTTGCTGACCAAAATGACGGTGGGCAGCGGCTTGGCGGCCACGTGCAGGCTCCAGTCCAGGCCGAGCTGGGCGGCGAGTTCGGGCAACTGGTCGCGCAGCTCGTCGTGGCTGAGCTGGCTGCAGGCGAAGCGCACCCGCATGAAGAACAGGCCGGTGTCACCGTCGTTGAACTGGGCGGCCTCCTCAATGTTGCCGCCGCGCTCCAGCAGGAAACCCGAGACGGCGTGGACGATGCCGGGTCGGTCGGTGCAGGAGAGGGTGAGGATGTAGACGTCGTCGTTCATGGCGCGGGCATTGTCGCAGGCCCGCACAATGCGGTGTTGCCAACCCGACGGAGCCCCTTGCGATGCCGACGATTTTCGAGCGCCTGATGTCTGGCGAGCTGCCCTGCGCCAAGGTCTACGAGGACGAACGCGTGTTCGCCTTCATGGACGCCGGGCAGGTGAACGACGGCCACGTCATCGTGGCCAGCCGCCAGCCCTTCGAGACGCTGCTCGACATGGACGAGGCCACCGCCGCCGCGATGATGGTGGCGGCCCACCGCATCGCGCGGGCGGTGCAGCGGGCGTTCAATCCCGCCGGCATCACGGTGCTGCAGACCAACAAGCCGGCCGGCTGGCAGACCGTGCCGCACGCCCACCTGCACGTGCTGCCGCGCCACGAGGGCGACGGCGTGGGCCTGGTCTGGCCGCGCCGGGAGCCCGGGCTGGAGCGGCTGCGCGAGCTGGCGGCCCGCATCGCGCTGTAATGGCGAATTTTCAAGAAAAATCGGCCGATAGTCAGCGCCAGCATTGAATAGTTTGCTTCTGAATCAATAGCAAGCGTTCGCCCGGGCCGCCATTGAAAACGGCGCCCGTGGGCGCCGTGGAACCGGGGGTCGGCCGGGTGCTCAGGCGTGGCCGGCTTTCACCTTCAGGCGCCAGGCGTGCAGCAGCGGCTCGGTGTAGCCGCTGGGTTGCGCCAGGCCCTTGAACACCAGCTCGGTCGCGGCCTGGTAGGCGGCGCCGTCTTCGTGGCCGCTCATCGGCTTGTACTGCGGGTCGCTGGCGTTCTGCTTGTCCACCACCTTGGCCATGCGCTTGAAGGTCTTGCGCACGTCGGCCTTGCTTACCACGCCGTGGTGCAGCCAGTTGGCCATGTGCTGGCTGGAGATGCGCAGCGTGGCGCGGTCTTCCATCAGGCCCACGTTGTGGATGTCGGGCACCTTGGAGCAGCCCACGCCCTGGTCGATCCAGCGCACCACGTAGCCCAGGATGCCCTGGGCGTTGTTGTCCAGCTCCTGCTGCTTCTCGGCGTCGGTCCACTTGTCTTTCTTGACCACTGGAATCTGCAGCAGGTCGGCCAGGATGGCGTCGCGTTCGCCGTCGGCGTCGATCTTCTCCAGCTCTTTCTGCACGTCGCTCACCAGCACCTGGTGGTAGTGCAGCGCGTGCAGCGTGGCGGCGGTGGGGCTGGGCGTCCAGGCGGTGTTGGCGCCGGCCTTGGGGTGCACGATCTTCTGCTGCAGCATGGCGGCCATCAGGTCGGGCATGGCCCACATGCCCTTGCCGATCTGCGCCTTGCCGCGCAGCCCGCAGCCCAGGCCGACCAGCACGTTGTTGCGCTCATAGGCCTGGATCCAGGCGCTGGTCTTCATGTCGCCCTTGCGGAACACCGGGCCGGCCTGCATGCAGGTGTGCATCTCGTCGCCGGTGCGGTCGAGGAAGCCGGTGTTGATGAAGGCCACGCGGCTGGCGGCGGCCGCGATGCAGGCCTTCAGGTTGACGGAGGTGCGGCGCTCTTCGTCCATGATGCCCAGCTTCACGGTGCTGTTCTTCAGGCCCAGCAGTTTTTCCACGCGGCCGAACAGCTCATTGGCGAAGGCCACTTCGGCCGGGCCGTGCATCTTGGGCTTGACGATGTAGACGCTGCCCTTGCGGCTGTTGCGAATGCCGTCCTTGCCGTGGCCCTGCAGGTCGTGCAGCGCGATCGTGGTGGTGACCACCGCGTCCATGATGCCTTCCGGGATCTCCTTCACGCTGCCATCGGCGGCGGTGTAGAGGATGGCCGGGTTGGTCATCAAATGGCCCACGTTGCGCACGAACATCAGCGAGCGGCCGTGCAGCTTGACTTCGCCCTGGCCGTTGGCGGCCGTGTAGACGCGGTCGGCGTTCAGGCCGCGGGTGAAGGTCTTGCCGCCCTTGCTCACGCTTTCAGTCAGCGTGCCCTTCAGGATGCCCAGCCAGTTGCCATAGGCCAGCACCTTGTCCTGCGCGTCCACCACCGCCACCGAATCTTCCAGGTCCAGAATGGTCGACAGCGCCGATTCCAGCACCAGATCGCTGACGCCGGCCGCGTCGGTCGCGCCGATCGGGTGCGAGCGGTCGATGCGCAAATCCAGGTGCAGGCCGTTGTGCTGCAGCAGCACGCTGCTCGGCGCCGAGGCGTCGCCCTGGAAGCCGATGAACTGCTTGGCGCTCTTCAGCTCGCTGGTCTTGCCGCCCGCCAGCGTGACCACCAGCTTGCCGTCCACCACCGCGTAGCCGGTCGAGCCGACGTGCGAGCCCTTCTTCAGCGGCGCGGTGCGGTCCAGCACGTTGCGCACGTAGTCAATCACCTTGGCGCCGCGCTTCTCGTTGTAGCCCGGGCCTTTTTCGCAGCCGTCGGCTTCAGAAATCGCGTCGGTGCCGTACAGCGCGTCGTACAGGCTGCCCCAGCGCGCGTTGGCGGCGTTCAGCGCGTAACGCGCGTTCAGGATGGGCACCACCAGCTGCGGGCCGGCCTGCGTGGCGAGTTCGGCGTCCACATTCGCGGTGGTCGCCTTCACCTTGGCCGGCGGCTCCACGAGGTAGCCGATCTTTTCCAGGAACTTGCGGTAGGCCTTCATCTTCGTGATCGGGCCCGGGTTGGCCTTGTGCCAGCCGTCCAGTTCGGTCTGCAGGCGGTCGCGTTCGGCCAGCAGCGCGATGTTCTTCGGCGCGAGGTCGGCCACGATCGCGTCGAAGCCGGCCCAGAACGCCGCCACGTCAACACCGGTGCCCGGCAGCACCTCGGATTCGATGAAACGGTGCAGCTCGGTGGCGACCTGCAGGCGGTGGACGGCGGTGCGTTCAGTCATGGATGACGATCCTCGGGTGAAAACAAACGAAGAAAAGCCCGGCGGCGGGCAAATTCTGGGAGATGACTCCGACTGTATTTGATACTTGGGTGAAGATTAATCAACAAAAAGTAGACTGATCAATGACTTTTTGTATCTAATCGAGCTTGCAACCGGGTCGCTTCATTTGTGACAAATTGCCCCGTTGCTTGCAGATCGCCGCGTGCGGATGCTGGAATGGGTGCGCGCGGCCAACCATTGCCGCACCAGAACGCACGAATCGTGCCGCCCGCCACCCAACCGGAACCCCAAGAAGCCACCCGCAAGAATGGACAAATTCAAGCAGATCGAATCCTTCGTCTCGGTGGCGGCGCGCGGCAGCCTCACCGCCGCCGCCCGGGCCGAAGGCGTCGCTCCCGCCATCATGGGCCGCCGGCTCGACGCGCTGGAAGAGCGGCTCGGCGTGAAGCTCATGATCCGCACCACCCGGCGCATCTCCCTCACCCACGAGGGCAGCGCCTTCCTGGAGGACTGCCAGCGGCTGTTGTCCGACGTGTCCAACGCCGAGGCCAGCGTGTCGGCCGGCGGCGTGAAGGCCAGCGGGCACCTGCGCGTCACCGCGCCCGCCGGTTTCGGGCGCCGCCACGTCGCGCCGCTGGTGCCGCGCTTCCGCGACGAACACCCGGACGTCTCCATTTCCCTCAACCTCAGCGACCGCGTGGTGGACCTGTCGGCCGAGGGCTTCGACTGCGCGGTGCGGGTGGGCGACCTGCCAGACTCGTCGCTGGTCAGCGTGCGCATGGCCGACAACCGCCGCATGTGCGTGGCCTCGCCGGCCTACCTCAAGCGCTGCGGCACGCCCGAACACCCGCACGACCTGACGCGCTTCGACTGCCTGACGCTGTCGAGCGACGCCTCGCAGACGCGCGGCTGGGCCTTCCAATTGCCGCCCGAGGCCGACGGCGACGGCCGGCCCCGTGTCATCTACATGAAGCCCGAGGGCCCGCTCGACTGCTCCGACGGCCAGGTGCTGCACAGCTGGTGCCTGGCCGGCTACGGCATCGCCTGGCGCAGCACCTGGGAGGTGCAGGCCGAAGTGGCCGCTGGCACGCTGGTCGAGGTGCTGGCCGACTACGCCGCCCCGCCCAACGGCATCTACTCGGTGTTCCCGCAACGCCGCCACCTGCCGCTGCGGGTGCGGGTGTGGGTCGATTTCCTGAAGCTCAACTACGACCAGCCGGGCTTCTGGCAGAAGGCCGCCTGAGCCCGGAAACGACAAACCCCGCCGGGGCGGGGTTTGGGGGTGGCGCTTGCCGGCTTTTTACTTCTTGGCGGCAGCCGCGTCTTTCTCGCACTTCTTGAGGAAGCTGGTCTTCGCGGCGCCAGCCAGCTTCTTTTCCGAAGCCTTGGCATCGCAGGCAGAAGCAGCCGCCGCGCCGCCAGCGTCTTTCTCGCATTTCTTGAGGAAACTGGTCTTTGCCGCGCCGGCGAGCTTTTTCTCGCCCGCCTTGGCTTCGCAAGTGGCGTCGGCCGCGTGGGCGGCGAAGGACAGCGCAAAGCCCGCGGCGGCAATGAAGGGCAGCAGTTTGTTCATGGTTTCTCCAGTCGGTTGGGGGGGGTTGACGTTGGGAAGGCGCGGGAAATTCCAGCATAGAACGCGGGGGTTTGCAAGGCGGATGACAGAGGGGCGGACTTTTCGCACGGCCGCTGCAACTGCTGGGGTGCTTGAGAATCCGGCCCCTTCGGTCGTTTTCAGGGGAGACACAGCCACCACACGGAGACTTTCATGGCCAGCCCCTTCATCGCCCAGAACAAGGACAAACATTTCTACTGGAACATCGACGCCAACGTCGGTGTGAACTGTCCCAACCTGCGCGACGACGTCGACCTCGTGCAACTCGGCTACAAGGCCCTGGCGGCCTTCGGCAATTGCCCGCCCTCGTTGAAAGCGCTGGTGGCCAACATCACGGTGGGCGGCGCCTACAGCGGCAAGGAAGACGATCCGCTGACCAAGGCGATCCGCGAGGATCAGAAGTTGCGCGGCGGCGCCCAGGACGGCCGGGTCAGCGTGATCAAGGGCAGCGGTGTCTATTACAGCAGCAGCAACGCTTACATCCTGGCAACGCTGGATTCCCACCTGTGCATCAACAACCCGACGGTCTACCCGCGGCTGGACCAGATCAAGGGCTGCCCGCCGGCGCTGGCGAGCAGGGTGCTGGCCAGCATGGGCCCGCAGGGTGCCTGACCGGGCGTTCGCGCCCCGCCGGGCCGGCCTCCTAGAATCGGAGGATGCCTTCCGTCAAACAACAGCTGCTCGCCGACCTCGCCGGCGTGCTGGAACAGGCCGCGCCGGGTGGATCGGTGCCGGCCCAGTTCGAATCGCCCAAGGTCGCCGCGCACGGCGACTTCGCCTGCACCGCCGCCATGCAACTGGCCAAGGCGCTCAAACAGAACCCGCGCCAGCTCGCCGAGACGCTGAAGAACGAACTGGCCGCCCGCCCGGCCTTCGCCCAGTGGGTCGATGCGCTGGAAATCGCCGGTCCCGGCTTCATCAACATCCGGCTCAAGCCCGCGGCCAAGCAGCAGGTGGTGCGCGAGGTGCTGGAGGGCGGCGCCGGCTGGGGCCGGCGTGCCGGCCAGGGCGACAAGGTGCTGGTGGAGTTCGTGTCGGCCAACCCGACCGGGCCGCTGCACGTGGGTCACGGCCGCCAGGCCGCGCTGGGCGACGCGATCTGCAACCTGCTGGCCAGCCAGGGCCACGCCGTGTGGCGCGAGTTCTATTACAACGACGCCGGCGTGCAGATCGCCACGCTCGCCAACTCGGTGCAGCTGCGCGCGCGGGGGCTGAAACCCGGTGACGCCGGCTGGCCCGAAGCCGCCTACAACGGCGACTACATCGCCGACATCGCGGCCGATTTCCTGGCCAAGAAGACCGTCAGCGCCGACGACCGCGCCTTCACCGCCAGCGGCGACGTCGACGACCTCGACGGCATCCGCCAGTTCGCGGTGGCCTATCTGCGCCGCGAACAGGACCTGGACCTGAAGGCCTTCGCGGTGCGCTTCGACCACTACTACCTGGAGTCCAGCCTGTACACCAGCGGCCGGGTCGAGGGCACGGTGGCCAAACTGGTCGCGGCCGGCAAGACCTACGAGCAGGACGGCGCGTTGTGGCTGAAGTCGACCGACTACGGCGACGACAAGGACCGGGTCATGCGCAAGACCGACGGCGGCTACACCTACTTCGTGCCCGATGTCGCTTACCACCTCGCGAAGTGGGAGCGCGGTTTTCATCGTGTGGTGAACATCCAGGGCACCGACCACCACGGCACGATCGCCCGGGTGCGCGCCGGCCTGCAGGCGGTGGGCGAGGGCATTCCCCCCGGCTACCCCGACTACGTGCTGCACACCATGGTGCGGGTGACCAAGGGCGGGCAGGAGGTGAAGATATCCAAGCGCGCCGGCAGCTACGTGACGCTGCGCGACCTGATCGAATGGACCAGTGCCGACGCGGTGCGTTTCTTCCTGCTCAGCCGCAAGCCCGACACCGAGTACACCTTCGACGTCGACCTCGCGGTGGCGCAGAACAACGACAACCCGGTCTACTACGTGCAGTACGCCCACGCGCGCATCTGCTCGGTGCTGGCCGGTTGGGGCGGCGACGTTGCGTCGCTTGCCGCCGTTGACCTGTCGCCGCTCGACACGCCAGCCGCTCAGGCGCTGATGCTGCTGATGGCCAAGTACCCGGACATGCTGACTTCGGCCGCCGAAACCTTCGCCCCGCACGACGTCACCTTCTACCTGCGCGAACTGGCGTCCACCTACCACAGCTACTACGACGCCGAGCGCATCCTGGTCGATGACGAACGGGTGAAACTGGCGCGGCTGGCGCTGGTCGCCGCGACCGCGCAGGTGTTGCACAATGGGTTGGCGATGCTGGGCGTTTCGGCCCCGCGCAAGATGTGATTCAGGAAGGGCAGAGGGGCACATGATTCAACGGCGCAGCGAAGCCATCATCGGCTTCATCATCGGCGTGCTCGTCGGCCTGGGCGCGGCGCTGGCGGTGGCGGTTTTCGTCACCAAGGTGCCGGTGCCGTTCATGAACAAGGGCCCGCAGGCGCGCACGCCCTCGCAGGACGCCGCCGAGGCCCAGAAGAACAAGGACTGGGATCCCAACGCGTCGCTGCAGGGCAAGAACCCGGCGCGCCCGCCCATCGTGCTCAACAACGACTCGCTGAAGCCCGCGCCGGCCACGCCCGCCGCTTCCGGCGCCAACGCTGCCGCACGGGCTGCCGCTTCGTCGGCGCGCCAGCCGGCCACCGCGCGCGGTGATGTTCCGGCCGACGGCCGCGCCGAGATCAAGCCGGCGCCCGGCTCGGCCGACCCGCTGGGCGATCTGGCGCGGGTGCGCGCCGCCGCCGCGGCCCCCGCCGCCAATCCGGCCCGCCTGTCGGCGGCGGCGCCGGCTGATCCGTTCACGTATTTCGTGCAGGCCGGCGCCTTCCGCACGCCCGAGGAGGCCGAGACCCAGCGGGCGCGGCTGTCGCTGCTGGGCGCCGAGGCCCGGGTGACCGAGCGCGAGCAGTCTGGCCGCACCGTCTACCGGGTGCGGGTGGGGCCGTTCGAGCGCAAGGAAGACGCCGACCGCAGCAAGGAAAAGCTCGACGCCAGCGGCCTGGAAACCGCGCTGGTCCGGGTGCAGCGCTGAACTTTGCCGGGCGGCGGGGTTCAGACAGGCAAGAGTTCTGATTGGAATAAAGGAGTGGGCTCGTGATCGATCGACGTGGATTTGGTTTGACCGTGGGTGCCGGCGCGCTGGCGATGGCCGGTTTCGGCGTGCACCGTCTGGCGGCCGCGCAGGGCAAGGCCCGCGAAGGCAAGGATTTCCTGAAGCTGCACACCGAGGTGCCGGTGGATGCGCCGGCCGGCAAGATCGAGGTGATCGAGTTCTTCTGGTACAGCTGCCCGCACTGCAACGCCTTCGAGCCGCAGCTGGAAGCGTGGCTGAAGAAGCTGCCGAAAGACGTGGCCTTCAAGCGCGTGCCGGTGCAGTTCCGCCCCAATTTCATTCCCCAGCAGAAGCTGTACTACACGCTCGAAGCGCTGGGCAAGGTGGACGAGCTGCATCTCAAGGTGTTCAACACCGTCCACATCGACAAGAACCCGCTCGACACCGACGCCGCCATTGCCGCCTGGGCCGAGAAGAACGGCTTGAACAAGGCGAAGTTCACCGAGGCCTACAACTCGTTCGCCGTGTCCACCAAGGTGGCCAAGGCCGCCAAGTTGCAGCAAAGCTACGAACTGCAGGGCGTGCCGTCGTTCGGCATCGCGGGCAAGTACTACACCGACGCCACGGTCACGGGCTCGATGGACAACACGCTGGCGGCGGTCGAGAAGTTGATCGCGGAGCAGCGCACCGCCGGTAAATGAGCAACGCCATGGCGTTGCGGAGGCCCGCGTGAGCGGGCCTTTTTTTTGTGACGGTGCCGTCGGGCAGGCCGGTACAATGCCAGCAAGATTCATGCCCCTATGAAATACCGTTCATTCCTTCCTGCCCTGGCCCTGACCGCCGCACTGGCCGGCGCTTTCGTCGCGGGGCCGGCCTCGGCCGAGCGGGCGGACCGCAACAAGCCCATGAACGTCGAGGCCGACGCGCTGCGTTACGACGACCTGAACCAGACCAGCCTGTTCACCGGCAACGTGGTCATGACCAAGGGCACGCTGGTGATCCGCGCCGCCCGGGTCGACGTGAAGCAGGACCCGCAGGGCTTCCAGTTCGGCGTGGCCACCGGCGCGCCGGGCAAGCTGGCCTACTTCCGGCAGAAGCGCGAGGGGGTCGACGAGGTCATCGAGGGCGAAGCCGAAGTCATTGAATACGACAGCAAGGCCGACACGGTGAAGTTCATCCGCAAGGCGGTGCTGCGGCGGTTCCGCGGCGACGTGATGGCCGACGAGACCACGGGCAGCCAGATCAACTACGACAACAACACCGACGTGTTCACGGTGGCCGGTGGCGCCGCCAACGCCACGCCGGACAACCCGGGTGGCCGCATCCGCGCCATGCTGAGCCCGAAGCCCGCCGCTTCGGCGCCGGCCGCGCCGGCGGCCTCCGGCGCCAACCTGCGGTCGAGCGGCGGCCTGGGAACGCCGCGCAAATGAGCGCCGTTCCCGCGAGCGCGGCCGCGCCGGCCAGTCGGCTGGAGGCGCGCGGCCTGCAGAAGGCCTACGGCAGCCGGCAGGTGGTGAAAGACGTGTCGCTCGCCGTGCAGAAGGGCGAGGTCGTCGGGCTGCTCGGGCCGAACGGCGCCGGCAAGACGACGTCTTTCTACATGATCGTGGGCCTGGTGCGGGCTGACGCCGGCCTCATCACGATCGACGGCGTGTCGGTCGAGCGCATGCCCATTCACCGCCGTTCGCGGCTGGGCTTGAGCTACCTGCCGCAGGAAGCCTCGATCTTCCGCAAGCTGACGGTCGAGGAAAACGTGCGCGCGGTGCTTGAGCTGCAGCGCGACGACGCCGGCAAGCCGTTGTCCAGGGCGGTGATCAACGAGCGCATCGACGGCCTGCTGCAGGACCTGCGGGTGGACCACCTGCGCGATTCACCGGCGCCCTCCCTGTCGGGCGGCGAGCGCCGCCGGGTCGAGATCGCGCGTGCGCTGGCCACGCAGCCGCAGTTCATCCTGCTCGACGAACCCTTCGCCGGCATCGACCCGATCGCGGTGATCGAGATCCAGCGCATCATCGGTTTCCTGAAGTCGCGCGGCATCGGCGTGCTGATCACCGACCACAACGTGCGCGAAACGCTGGGCATCTGCGACCACGCCTACATCATCAGCGAGGGGCATGTGCTGGCACAGGGCACGCCCACCGAGATCGTCGACAACGCCGACGTGCGCCGGGTCTATCTCGGCGAACATTTCCGAATGTAGGACTGACCTGGTGAGAGTGGATATGAGCGCCGTCGGGCCGCCCCAAGGCGCGAAGGCCCCCGCGGGGGGCAGCGAACCACACGCAGTGGGGAGCGTGGGGGCGAGCGGTACCGTCGGGCCGTCCCAAGGCGCGAGGGCCCCCTCGGGGGGCAGCGAACCACACGCAGTGGGGAGCGTGGGGGCGCGATGAAACAGGGGTTGTCCCTTCGCGTCTCGCAGCATCTTGCACTGACGCCGCAACTGCAGCAGTCGATCCGGCTGCTGCAGCTGTCCACGCTCGAGCTGAGTCAGGAAGTCGAGCAGATGCTCGACGACAACCCCTTCCTCGAGGTGGCCGACGACGGCCCCACGGTCGACGACTTCAACAGCGCCCCGGCCGACACCCGCACCGCCGCCAGCAGCAGCGAAGACGGCGAGAGCACCGAGTCGTATTCGGTGGCCGACGACGGCCCGGCGGTGGACACGCCCGACGTCGATGTCGGCCTGCAGGACAACTGGGAGGGCGACGGCTCGGTCGAGGTGTCGCCGGACGACAGCGAATGGGGCGGTGACGCACCCGGCACCCGCAAGGCCGACGGCGACGACGACACCATGGACGCGGTCGAGCTGGCGCGCAACCAGGAGTCGATGACCGCCTTCCTGCACCGCCAGGCGCTGGCGCTGCGGCTCGACGCCGTGGAGCGCGCGGCGCTGTACTTCCTCATCGAATCGCTGAACGACGACGGCTACCTCGACGAGCCGCTGGCCGTGCTCGCCGCAGCAGTGGCCGGCGGCCGCGAGGAAGAGATCGAGGAGCTGATCCAGCGCTTCGAAGTGGCGCTGCGGCTGCTGCAGAGCCTGGAGCCGGTCGGCATCGGCGCGCGCGACCTGGCCGAGTGCCTGACGCTGCAGCTGCGCGCGCTGGAGTCCGACGACGTCGTGAAATGCGCGCTGGAAATCTGCCGCCAGCCGATCGAGCTGCTGGCCCGGCGCGACATCAAGCGCCTGGTGCAGCTCTGCCACGACACCGAGCCGCGCATCCGCCGCGCCATCGCGCTGATCCAGCAACTGGAGCCCAAACCGGGCCGGCGCTTCATCGACGTGGAGCGCAACGTGGTCGTGCCCGACGTCATCGTGCTGCGCAGCGGCCGTGGCGCCAGCGTGCGCTTCCGGGTGCAGCTCAACCCCGACGTGATGCCCAAGCTGCGCGTGCACGACGTGTATGCCGGCGCGCTGAAGGCCAGCAAGGGCGGCTCGCAGGCGCTGCAGCAGCGGCTGCAGGAGGCGCGCTGGTTCATCAAGAACATCCAGCAGCGCTTCGACACCATCCTGCGCGTCAGCAGCGCCATCGTCGAGCGGCAGAAGAACTTCTTCGTGCACGGCGAGCTGGCCATGCGTCCGCTGGTGCTGCGCGAGATCGCCGACGAGCTGGGCCTGCACGAATCCACCATCTCGCGCGTGACCACCGCCAAGTACATGGCCACGCCCTACGGCACCTTCGAGCTGAAGTATTTCTTCGGCTCCGCGCTCGGCACCGAGACCGGCGGCAACGCCTCCAGCACCGCGGTGCGCGCGCTGATCAAGCAGTTCGTCAGCGCCGAGAGCACCAAGAAGCCGCTCTCCGACAACCAGATATCCGAGATGCTGCGCGAGCAGGGCATCGAGTGCGCGCGCCGCACCGTCGCCAAGTACCGCGAAGCGCTGCGCATCGCTCCGGCGAACCTTAGAAAAGCCTTGTGAACGAGCTGTCCCTGTTTCTCCCCTGCGCCGCGGGGGTCGAAGACTTTCTGGCCGACGAGGTGCGCGCCATCACCCCCGTGCCGGCCGAGCGGCTGCGCGGCGGCGTGCGGCTGCGGGCGCCGTGGCGCGACGCGATGGCGCTCAACCTGCACAGCCGGCTCGCGCAGCGGGTGCTGGTGACGCTGGCGCACGGCGGCTACCGGCAGGAGAACGACCTGTACGAGCTGGCCTCCGGCGTGGCCTGGGAGGCCTGGTTCACGCCGCGCCAGACCATCAAGGTCGAGCTCACCGCGCAGCACAGCCCGCTGCGCTCGCTGAACTTCGCCGCGCTGAAGATCAAGGACGCGGTCTGCGACCGCTTCCGCGAACGCGCCGGCGGCGTGCGGCCCGACGTGGACACGCACTGGCCCGACGTGCGCATCTATGCCCACCTGACGGTGGACACCTGCACGCTGTACATCGACACCTCGGGCGAGCCGCTGTTCAAGCGCGGCTGGCGTGCCGACAAGGGCGACGCGCCGCTCAAGGAAACGCTGGCCGCCGCCATGGTCGCCGCCAGCGGCTGGGACGGCGAGAGCCCGCTCTATGACCCGTGTTGCGGCAGCGGCACCATCGCGGTCGAGGCCGCGCAGGTGGCCTGCCGCATCGCGCCGGGGCTGTCGCGCCGCTTCGCGTTCGAGCAGTACGCGCCCTACCAGGCCCACGTCTGGCAACAGTTGAAGGCCGCCGCCCAAGACCGCGTGCGGCCCGCGCCGGCGCCGGTGTTCGGCAGCGACGTGGCCTTTCGCATGGTCGATTTCGCGCAGCGCAACGCCGAGCGGGCCGGCGTGGCGCAGGCCGTGCAACTGCGCGGCGGCGACGCGCTGCAGCGCATGCCGCCCGCCGAGCGCGGCACCATGCTGGTCAACCCGCCTTACGGCGAGCGCATCGAGGTGGCCGGCGTGGCGGGCCGCTCGCACGACCCGCGCCGCGGCCCCCAGGCCGGCCGCGAGACCGCGCAGAACGACACCGGCGACGACTTCTTCCGCGCGCTGGCCTCGCACTGGAAAAAGAACTACGCCGGCTGGACCGGCTGGGTGCTCACGCCCGACCTGAAACTGCCCGGCCGCATGCGGCTGAAGGAGTCGCGCCGGGTGCCGATGTGGAACGGCCCGATCGAGTGCCGGCTGTTCCGCTTCGACATGGTCGGCGGCTCTGCGCGCGACAGGCCCGCCGCCGAACCCGCGCCATGAGCGACCCGCGGGTCGTCGTCATCGACACCAACGTCGTCCTGGATCTGCTGGTGTTCGACGACCCCGCTTCACGGCCCCTCAAGGCCGAACTGGCCGAAGGCCGGCTGCGCTGGCTGGCCACCGCCGCGATGCGCGAGGAGCTGCAGCGCGTGCTCGGCTACCCGCAGATCGCGCGCCGGCTGCTGGCGCAGGGTGCCGCCGAAGCGGTGCTGCACACCTTCGACCGGCACGCCACGCTGGTGGCCGTGGCGCCGCGTGCGCCCTGGCGCTGCAAGGACCCGGACGACCAGGCTTTCATCGACCTCGCGGTGGCGCACGGTGCGGCGCTCCTGAGCAAGGATGCCGCCGTCACTTCAATGAGAAAAAGGCTCACAGTCAGCGGCGTTGCTGTGTTGTCTGCTATTGCATTTGTAGCGTGAAGCTGTCGGCGCGGGCCAGCGGCCAGTAGCGCTTGAACACCTCGTGCTGGTCTTCCAGCGACTCGCGCAGCAGCGCGCCCGGCTCCACCTTCATCACCAGGTTGGCCAGCAGCCGCACCTGGTTGGAGGAGATGCGGCGCACGATGTGGTGGGTGGTGATGTCTTGCGGGTGTTCCAGCCCGGCGGCCTGGATCAGCTCGCGCAGCGCCTCCAGCGTGTGGCGGTGGAAATTGAAGACCCGCTCGGCCTTGTCCGGCACGATGATGGCGCGCTGGCGCGAGGTGTCCTGCGTGGCCACCCCGGTGGGGCAGTTGCCGGTGTGGCAGGTCTGCGCCTGGATGCATCCCAGCGCAAACATGAAGCCGCGCGCCGCGTTGCACCAGTCGGCGCCCAGCGCCATCATGCGCGCCACGTCGAAGGCGCTCACCACCTTGCCGGCGCAGCCCAGCTTGATGCGGTCGCGCAGGCCCACGCCCACCAGCGTGTTGTGCACGAGCAGCAGGCCTTCCTGCAGCGGCGCGCCCACATGGTCGGTGAACTCCAGCGGCGCCGCGCCGGTGCCGCCCTCGGCGCCGTCCACCACAATGAAGTCGGGCAGGATGCCGGTCTCGCGCATCGCCTTGACAATGGCGAACCACTCCCACGGGTGGCCGATGCACAGCTTGAAGCCGGTCGGCTTGCCGCCCGACAGCACCCGCAGGTGCCGGATGAACCGCATCATCTCGGCCGGCGTGGCGAACGCCGAATGCGCCGACGGCGACACGCAGTCCACCCCCTCCGGCACGCCGCGCGCGGCGGAGATTTCCGGCGTGACCTTGGGGCCGGGCAGCACGCCGCCGTGGCCCGGCTTGGCGCCCTGACTCAGCTTGAGTTCGATCAGCTTCACCTGCGGGTCGGTCGCGTTCTTCACGAACCGCTCGGCGCTGAACCGGCCTTCGTCGTCGCGGCAGCCGAAGTAGCCCGAGCCGATCTCCCAGATCAGGTCGCCGCCGTGTTCGCGGTGGTGGCGCGAGATCGAGCCCTCGCCCGTGTCGTGCGCGAAACCGCCGCGCTTGGCACCGGCATTGAGCGCCAGCACCGCGTTGGCCGACAGCGCGCCGAAGCTCATCGCCGAGATGTTGAACACGCTGGCCTGGTACGGCTGGGTGCACTGCCCCGAGCCGGCTTCGCCAGGGGCGGCGGCGTCTGGCGTGCCGCCGATCCAGATGCGGAAGTCGTGCGAGGCGAGCCGCGTCGGCGTCATCGAGTGGTTGATCCATTCGTAGCCCTCGGCGCCCACGTCGAGCTGCGTGCCGAAGGGCCGCTTGTCGGGCTCGCCCTTGGCGCGCTGGTAGACCAGCGAACGCTGCGAGCGCGAGAACGGCATTGCCTCGGTGTCGCTTTCGAGGAAGTACTGGCGCAGCTCCGGCCGCACCGACTCCAGCATGAAGCGCATGTGGCCCACCACCGGGTAGTTCCGCAGCACCGAACGGCGCGTCTGCTGCAGATCGAAGATGCCCACGCCGACCAGCGCGCCGAACAGCAGCAGCGCCAGCCAACCCACGCCGAACACGGCCAGGCTGAACAGCGACAGCAGCAGCCCGAAGATGCACAGCGCGAACACCGTGAAACGGACCGGGTAGAAGATGTCGAGGCGGTCCAGCATGGCGGGCTCCTTGGCTTCGGGACCGCCAGTATGGCGGCTTTGTGGGCCGCCTTCATGACGGCGGGTACTGCGGTCTTAAACTCCCCGCATGACAGCCCACTCCACCCTCCAGCCCGACGACTTCGACGAACTCGACGCGCTGCTCGACGACCTGCGGACCCGCCACGACGAAACCCCCCAGTGGGAATTCTGCGAAGGCTTCATGGCCGCGATGATCTGCTGCCGCCGCGCGGTTCCGGCCGAGGAATACCTGCCGATGCTGCTCGACGTGGACGGCGACAGCCTGCCGTTCGCCGAAGCCGCGCAGCGCGAGCGCTTCATGGCCCTGTGGACGCGCCGCTGGAACGAAATTGCCACCGCGCTCGACGCCGACGTGGACAGCCTCGACGACGACCGCGCCTACCAGCCCGAGACGCTGGACGTGCGCGGCGGCATGGCCGCGCTGCCCGAGGCCGAGCGCGTGCCCCTGCCCGACGACGAGCCGCTGCCCAGCTTCGCGCAGATCTGGGCGCTCGGCTTCATGTACGCGGTGGAGAACTGGCCCGACGACTGGGCCGCCCCGCGCGACAAGGAAGCCGCCGAGTGGCTGAACGGCGCGCTCGACGCCATCGTGGCGCTCACCGAAGACGACACCGGCGTGCCCACGGTCTCGATGTTCAGCGAAGACGGCCCGCCCAGCGTGAGCGACGCGCGGCTGGAGGCCTACGGCGCGGCGCTGTGGGCGGTGTACGACCTGCGCGAGCTGTGGCGCACGCTCGGGCCGCGCGTCGATCCGGTGCGCAAGGCCGCCGAACCCGGCCGCAACGACGTGTGCCCCTGCGGCAGCGGCAAGAAATACAAGAAGTGCCACGGCGCGGGCTGAGCCCGCCCGGTGGGTCTCAGCCCGCGCTGAAGAAGGCGCGCAGCGCGTCGGCCGTGCGCTCGGGCAACTCTTCCGGGATGTAGTGGCCCGAGGGCACGGTCTCGCCGCTCACGTGGCCGGCACACTGCGCCCGCCACAGGTCCAGCGGCTTGAACAGCCGGTTCACCACGCCGCGCTCGCCCCACAGCACCAGCAGGTCGCAGGCGATCTTCTCGCCGCGCTCGCGGCTGGCGCGGTCGTGCTCCAGGTCGATCCCGGCGCTGGCGCGGTAGTCTTCGCAGGCGCTGTGAATGCCTTGCGGGGTGCAGAAGCAGCGCTCGTATTCGGCCAGCGCGCGCGGCTCGATGAAGTCGAGAGAACGGCCGCCCCAGCCGCTGAGCTTGGCGTGCAGGTAGCCCACCGCGTTGCCGCCGATCATCATCTCGGGCACCGGCTCCGGCTGGATCAGATGGAACCAGTGGTAGTAGGCGCGGGCGAAGGCCATGTCGGTGGCGGCGTACATGTCGAGCGTGGGCGCGATGTCGAGCACGCACAGCTTGCGCACGAGCGGCGGGTGGTCGAGCGCCAGGCGGTGCGAGACACGGCCGCCGCGGTCGTGCCCGCAGACGAAGGCGCTGGTGATGCCCAGGTGGCCCAGCACGGCCGCCACGTCGGCCGCCATGGTGCGTTTGCTGTAGGCCGCCTGTTCGGGGCCGCCGGGCGGGCGGGTGGTGTCGCCGTAGCCGCGCACGTCGGGCAGCAGCAGGTGGAAGTCGCCCGCCAGCCGCTGGGCCACGCGGTGCCACATCGCATGCGTTTGCGGAAAGCCGTGCAGCAGCACCAGCGGCGGCGCGTCGGCGCGGCCGCCGGTGCGCACGCGCACGGTCTGGCCGTCAGCGCCGGGCAGGTCGCGAATCTGAAAACCGTCGAACCAACCGGCGGCGCTCACACCGCTGTGCCTTTTGCCGCGCGGTACTTGCGCAGGTTCTCGGCGGCGGTGGCGCGGACTTTGTTCTTCAGGCCGCCGCTCCAGCCGAGCAGCAGGCCGGGCAGGCCGAGCGACTGGCGCGACCAGCGCCAGAAATCGAAGCGGTCGATGTGCCGCCGGATGCGGCCCTGTCCGTCGAACTCGAAGCTGCCGTCGATGACGTTGTGCACCAGCCGCCCGGTGGCGCTGAAGCGGTACCAGGCCTCCCAGTGCGCGCGGCCGCTGCGGTCGTCGGCCTCGATGCCGCTGGCCTCCAGCCGCCAGACGTCGGCGCCCTTAGCCCGGGTGGCGTCGGCCAGCATGTGCCACATCGCGCCGATTTCGTCCTGGCCGCGCAGCGAGAAGGCCTCGTCGTCGAAGGCGGCGTCGGGCGCGTAGCAGGCGGTCATGGTGTCGGCGTCGAGCGCCGCGAAGGCGTCGTAGAAGCGCTGCAGCGTGGTGGCGTTCGGATGCATGGGAAGCTCCCTGTTGCGGGCACGGGCCGCAGTGCGCCGCATGCTACACCCGCGCGGCCGCAGGGGCGCGCGGCGCTGTCGCGTGCGGATCAGCGGGCGCTGGCGAGCAGTTCGGCCAGCCGGGCCAGCGCGTGGGCCACGGTGGCGGCGCGCACCGCCGCGCGGTCGCCGTCGAAGCGGCGGCATTCGGCCACGTCGAAGCCGGGCCCCGCGAACGCGAACCACACCGTGCCCACCGGCTTGTCGGCGCTGCCGCCGCCCGGCCCGGCAATGCCGGTGACGGCCAGCGCCACCTGCGCCGGCGTGCGGGCCAGGGCGCCGTGTGCCATCGCGCGGGCCACCGGCTCGCTCACGGCGCCGTGCCGCAGCAGCAGGTCGGCCGGCACGCCGAGCAGTTCGGACTTGGCGGCGTAGGAGTAGGTGACCACGCCGCGCTCGAACCAGGCGCTGGAGCCGGCGAGGTCGGTGCAGGCGGCGGCGATGAGGCCGCCGGTGCAGCTCTCGGCCGTGGCCATCATCCAGCCTTTTTTCAGAAGAAAATCGGCCGCCTGCCAGCGTGAATGCTGGATTTGTTGCTCCAGATTCAGGAGCATCACGGATTCGCTCATGGGGTGTACCAGCGCCAGGCGGCAATCACCAGCAGCGTGCAGAAAGCGGCCACCAGGTCGTCGAACAGAATGCCGAAGCCGCCGCGCCAGCCGCCGCCCTTGAAGGCCTGGTCGGCCCAGCCGACCGGCCCGGGCTTGGCGGCGTCGAAGCCGCGGAACAGCGCGAAGGCCACCAGCTGCGCGGCGAAGCCGGCCGGCGTGACCAGCCACAGCACCAGCCAGAACGCGACGATCTCATCCCAGACGATGGCCGACGGGTCGGCGACGTTCAGGTGCCGGGCGGTGACGGTGCAGGCCCACCAGCCGACCACCAGCGACACCGCGATCACGCCGCCGATGGCCAGCGGCGAGAGCCGGCTGGCCATGGCCACGTAGGCCAGCCAGGCCCACAGCGTGCCGGCGGTGCCGGGCGCGATCGGGCTCAGGCCGGAGCCGAAACCGAGCGCGATCCAGTGCGCGGGGTGGCCGCGCATGAAGCGGGCGTTGGCGCGGACCGGCGGGGCGAGTGCGACAGTGGCGTCGGGCATGCTCAGGCGAAATGGTCAAAGGAAGAGAACGCGCGGTCCAGCGGCCGGCCGCTGGCGTCCACCACGCGCAGGCCGGCTTCGGCGTCGATGCGGCCGATGGGCGTGACCGGCGTGCTGGTGGCCGCGCCGGCGGCGCGCACCGCGTCGGCGGCCGACGCGGGCGCCGTGAAGACCAGTTCGTAGTCGTCGCCGCCAGACAGCGCGAAGGCGGCGCAGCGTTCGGCGCCGAGCGCTTTCAGGTGGGCGCTGGTGGCGCCGGTCGTCATGGCGACGCCGGCTTGCACCGTGGCGCCAACGCCGGACGCGCGCAGCAGGTGCGACAGGTCGCCGAGCAGGCCGTCGCTCACGTCGATGGCGGCGGTTGCCACGCCGCGCAGCGCCACGCCGAGCGCCACGCGCGGGGTGGGGCGCTCCATGCGCTCGCGCACCGCGTCGAAGGCGTCGCCGGGGAGTGCGAGCGTGCCGCGGAACACCTCGAGCGCGAGCCGCGCGTCGCCCACCGTGCCGCTGACCCAGATCTGGTCGCCGGCCTTCGCGCCTCGGCGCAGCAGCGCCTGGCCGGCCGGCACCTGGCCGAACACGGTGATGCACAGGTTGAGCGGGCCCTGGGTGGTGTCGCCGCCGACCAGCGGGCAGCCGGCGGCGTCGGCCAGCGCCCACAGGCCGCGCGAGAAACCGTCGAGGAAAGCCGCATCGGCGCGCGGCAGCGCCAGCGCCAGCGTGCAGCCCAGCGGTTCGGCGCCGCAGGCGGCGAGGTCGCTCAGGTTGACGGCCAGCGCCTTGTGGCCCAGCCGCGCGGGATCGACGGTGGAGAGGAAGTGCCGGCCCTCGACCAGCATGTCGCTGGAAACGGCCAGGTGCATGCCCGGCGCGGGCGCCAGCAGCGCGCAGTCGTCGCCGGTGCCGAGCGCGATGGCGCCGCCGGCCGAGCCCTGAGGCAGGGGCCGCGCGAAATAACGTGCGATCAGGTCGAACTCACCCATGGAAGGGTCGAGCATAACGGGCTATGCGCCCGGTTCGGCGTTCAGCCGGGCAGGCCGCGAAACTTCTGCGCCGCCTGCCGGATGACCTCGGCCAGCAGCCGTTCCCGGGTCTGCCGCTCGCGCAGCCAGCGGGCGTCGTTGTGGCTGCGGTTCACGTCGGCGCGCAGCAATTGCACGGCGGCCGAGGCGCCGAGGTGGTCGGCATGCGACGACAGGGCGTTCATGGTCAGCAGGATGTGGTCGCGCAGCGGCATGTGTTCGCCGGTGGCGGGGTCGACGTAGATCGCGTCGAGCCCGAAGCGGCAGGCCTGGAAGCGGTTGTAGGTGTAGACCAGGTAGTCGTCGTCGCTGGGCTGGAAGGGGTGGTCGTGCATCAGCCAGGCCGCCAGCGACTGCACGAAGCCGGCCAGCGCGGCCGCGCGTTCCACGGTGAGCGGCGTGTCGAACACGCGGATCTCGATGGTGCCGAACTCGGGCTTGGGCCGGATGTCCCAGTAGAAGTCCTTCATGCCCTTGACCACGCCGGTGCGGGTCATCTTGTCGAAGTAGGCGCTGAAGGCGTCCCAGGTCAGCGCGAAGGGCGCGCGGCCCGACAGCGGGAACGCGAACACCGAGTTGAGCCGCGCCGAGTCGAACGCGGTGTCGTGCCCCTGCACGTAGGGCGACGACGCCGACAGCGCGATGAAGTGCGGGATGTAGCGCGACATGCGGTGCAGCAGCAGCAGCGCCGAGTCGGCGTCGGGGCAGCCCACGTGCACATGCTGGCCGAAGATGGTGAACTGCTTGGAGAGGTAGCCGTACAGCGCCGACAGCTCGCGGAAACGCGGCTTGTCGTAAATGCGGCGCTGGTGCCATTCCTGGAAGGGGTGGGTGCCGCCGCCGACCACCGCGATGTTGAGCTTGTCGGCGCTTTTCACCAGCGCGTCGCGGATCTGCGAGAGCTGGCCCAGCACTTCCGACGACGACTGGCAGACGCCGGTCGAGATCTCGATCATGCCGGTGGTCATTTCAGGCACCACGCTGCCCGGCAGCCTGTGCGAGGACATGAGGCGGATCATGTCGTCGGCATACGGCGCCAGGTCGTAGTCGTGCGTGTTCACGAGCTGCAGCTCCAGCTCCACGCCCAGCGTCAGCGCGGCCGAGTGGCTGAACGGCTCCAGCGCGGCCGGTGCGGCCGGCGGTTTCACGGGGTTGGGGTTGGCGCTCACGCTTCGCGCCCTCCTGCCGTGTCGGCGCCGGCCGGCGGTGGCGAGCTGCCCGACAGCGCGGTGGCCAGCGGCGCCCACGGCTTGGAGCTTTCGCCGGCGCGGTACAGCACGATGGTGGCCATCACCGCGCCGGCCACTTCCATCAGCAGGATGGCCGGCAGGCCGATGCGGGCGATGCGCGGCCCCAGCGTTTGCGAGGCCGACGCGAACTGCGACACCAGCAGCAGCGCGACCGACGACATGGGCGACATCGCGCAGCCCACCCACAGCGCCTGCGTGAACCGCGCGCCGCTGCCGGGGTTGGCCAGCGCCACGCCGAACACCTTGGCCAGCGCGCGCACCAGCACCAGCGCCAGCACCAGGCCGGCCACCGGGCGGCTCCAGTCGGCCTGCGCGGCCACGGTGGAGACCAGCACGAACATCAGCATGATGAGAATGCTCGACGCGGTGCCGAGCTGGCGCGGCCAGGCCCAGGGCTTGGGGTTGAGCTGTTTCAGCAGCATGCCGCCGATCAGCGCGGCCAGCGGCGCGGAGCCGCCGAAGTGCGCGGCCAGCGCGGTGGCCGCGGCGATCAGCGCCAGCAACAGCATCGCGGTGTTCTCGCTGGTGGCGCTCATCACGCGCATCGCGGTGCGCAGCATCAGCGCCAGCAGCGCGCCGACGATCAGCGAAATGCCCAGCACCACGATCACCGGGTACAGCGTGTCGGTCAGGCCGGTGTGCGGCCGGTCCATGAGCCCGGCCTTGGCGTTGCACAGCGTCAGCGCATACAGCGTGGAGAGGGTGGAGAGCACCACCGCGCGCTCGGTCACCGGGCCGGCGGCGCGGGTGTCCATCACCACGCGGGTCAGCACGGCGGGGGAGGCCGCCATGGCCACCAGCGCCAGCGGGCCGGCCACGTTGTGGTCCACCCCCAGCCAGCGCATCGCCTGGTAGACCGCGATGAAGGTGACGGCGCTTTCGGTGAGGCTCTGCACCAGCACCATCGGGTTGTGGCGGAACCAGCGCAGCGGGATGCGGCTGCCGGCCTCGAACAGCACCACGGCAATGCCGAGTTCGACCAGGAACAGGCCGATGCCCTGCAGCGGCCAGATCGCGCCGCTGAAACCGGCCAGGCCGGCCAGCGTGCCCACCACCGAATAGCCCAGCACCTTGGGCAGGCCGGTGTAGCGCTGCACCACGTGGCCGGCGATGGCCGCCACCGCGAGCAGCAAGGACCATTGCAGCGTCGGCAGGCCGGCCGATGGCTTGAGCCAGGCCGCCCAGTCGGCCCACACGGCCATCAGTTCATTCATGTCGGGGCTTTCCTTCGGTTGGGCTGTGCCGGCCGTGGCCGGCCGGCGCGCTGAGAACCGCAGGCACGGTGCGCGGCAAACAATGCGTCGCAATGTAACCGCGTTCCCTCTGGCCGCCTGTAGGACAAGGACGACTCCGCGTGGGGCCTTAGGCGCCCGCGGGCGGGCGGGTGCTTCAGCGCCTCAGTGCAGCACGCGCGGAGCGGCGCCGGCGGCATCTCCGGCGTCGAGCACGAACATGGGAATGCGGGCTTCAAAAGCCGTGCCGTCCTCGGTCTCGCAGAAATAGGTGCCGTGCATGGTGCCGGTGGCGGTGCGCAGCCGGGTGCCGCTGGTGTACTGGAAGGATTCGCCGGGCTTGAGCACCGGCTGGTGGCCGACCACGCCGTCCCCGCGCACCTCTTCCACATGGCCGTTGGCGTCGCAGATCACCCAATGGCGCGTCAGCAACTGGCCGGTGACCTCGCCCACGTTGGAGATCGTCACGGTGTAGACGAAGCCGTACACCCCCTCGTCGGGGTCGGATTGTTCGGGCCGGTACTGCGGCGCCACCTTCACACGGAATTCACAACTCGCCATCACCGCATCCTAACGCGACACGGCAGCGGCCCGAATTTGCGAGAATGGCCGGGACATGACCGCCCCGACCCGCTCCGAATTCCGCATCGCCCCCTCCATCCTGTCGGCCGACTTCGCGCGGCTTGGCGAAGAGGTGAAAAACGTCGTCGCGGCCGGTGCCGACTGGATCCACTTCGACGTGATGGACAACCACTACGTGCCTAACCTCACGTTCGGCCCCATGGTCTGCCAGGCGCTGAAGCCGTACGCCAGGACGCCCGAGGGCGTGGCCGTGCCGATCGACGTGCACCTGATGATCCAGCCGGTCGATGCGCTGGCCGCCGCCTTCGCCGAGGCCGGCGCCGACTACATCAGCTTCCACCCCGACGCCTCCACCCACGTGCACCGCAGCATCCAGGCGATCCGCGCCGCCGGCTGCAAGCCCGGCCTGGTGTTCAACCCGGCCGAGCCGCTCGACGTGCTCGACTGGGTGATCGACGACATCGACCTGGTGCTGATCATGAGCGTCAACCCCGGCTTCGGCGGCCAGGGCTTCATCGACTCCGCGCTGCGCAAGATCGAAGACGTGCGCAAACGCATCGCCGCCAGCGGCAAGGACATCCGGCTCGAGGTCGACGGCGGCATCAAGCCCGACAACATCGCGCGGGTGGCGGCTGCCGGCGCCGACACCTTCGTCGCCGGCAGCGCGATCTTCGGCAAGCCCGACTACCGCGCCGTCATCGACTCGATGCGCGTCGCCCTCGCAGGCCGCTGACGAGCGCCCCGCCAAGATGCTCGCCCGGATCGCTTCGTCGATGCTGATGCGGGCCTTGCGGCCCCTGGTGCGGCGCGGCGAGTTGCGCGTCACCCTGCCCACCGGCGAGCGGCACACGCTGGGCAACGGCGAAGGCGGCGTGCGCGCCGCGATCCGGCTGACCACTGGCCGCGCGGTGATCGACCTGCTGCTCGACCCCGACCTGCAGCTCGGCGAGCTGTTCATGGATCAGCGGCTGGTGGTGGAAGAGGGCACCATCTACGACGTGCTGACGCTGCTGCTGCAAGACGCGAAGCATGTGCAGCCCAACCTCGCTGTGCGCACGCTGGACCGGCTGCGCATGGGGCTGCGGCGGTTCTTGCAGAACAACCTGCCGCAGAAGGCCCGTGCCAACGTCGCCCACCACTACGACCTCGACGACCGGCTCTATGCGCTGTTCCTGGACCGCGACCGCCAGTACTCCTGCGCCTACTTCGAGACGCCCGAGCAAAGCCTGGACGACGCCCAGCTCGCCAAGAAGCGCCACATCGCCGCCAAGCTGCTGGTCGAACCCGGCCACCGGGTGCTCGACATTGGCTGCGGCTGGGGTGGCCTGTCGCGCTACCTCGCGCAGGTGGCCGGCGCCGGCCATGTGACCGGCGTCACGCTGTCGACCGAGCAACTGGCCTACGCGAAGGCGAACGCCGGCAATGCGCCGGTCGAGTACCGGCTGGAGGACTACCGCAGCACCGGAGGAACATTCGATCGCATCGTTTCCGTCGGCATGTTCGAACATGTCGGGCTGCATTACCACGATGCCTTTTTCAGGCAGTGCCGCGCGCTGCTGAAGGACGACGGCGTGATGCTGCTGCACTTCATCGGCAACTCCGACGTCCCGGACTTCAACAACCCGTGGATCGAGAAGTACATCTTCCCCGGCGGGCATCTGCCCTCATTGTCGGAATTCACGCCGGCGATCGAGCGCTCTGGCCTGATCGTCACCGACATCGAGGTGCTGCGGCTGCACTACGCCACCACGCTGCGCCATTGGCACAACCGTTTCATGGCACGCCGCGCCGAGGCCGTGGCGCTGTACGACGAGCGTTTCTGCCGCATGTGGGAGTACTACCTGTCCATGGCCGAGGCGGCTTTCCGCTACCAGGACATCGCCATCTTCCAGGTGCAGCTCGCGCCGCGCCAGGAAAACGTGCCGCTCACGCGCGGCTACATCGACCAGCGCGAGGCGGCACTGCGCGAGCGTGAGGCCACGCTCGCGCCATAGGCTGCGCTATTGCCGGTTGGCGTCGCGTGCCGTGATGCTCAGCAATTCCACATACGTGCGCAGTGCCCAGATCTCCTCTTGCGAGAAGACGTCTTTCCACGGCGGCATGTAGGTGAGGCCGAGCCGTATTTTCCCGCCCTGCACGGACCGCCGGAAGTAGTCGTCGGCATCCGCCAGACAGCGCGGCACCAGCGTTTCATCGCTGATGCGGCGGCAGAAGCGGCCGACCAGCTGCAGGTTGGCGCCAATCGAACTGCGCCCGGTGGCGTCGGCGCCGTGGCAGCGCACGCAGTTCTCCGTGAAGATTTCCTTGCCGATGGCGGCTACCGCCTCGTTGCCGCGGTAGGGGTTGGACGGTCTCCACTCCGGGCCCAGCGGTGGCAGGCCGGAGGTGTCGGTGCCGGGGCTTGCGAATGCAGCCGCGGCGAGCAGGGTGGCGGCCAGCGCCGCGGTCAGGCCGGTCAGCCTGGAAAATGTGAGTGCCATTCGGGTTACCAGTCGGTGGGGCAGCCCTTGCAGCCCTCGAAGAAGGAGTCGGGGAAGATCGCGTAGCGCAGCACGTTGCCTTCCATCACGGCGTCTTGCAGGGTGGTCGCGTTGAACTTGGCTTCCTGCATGTTGGCGCCGATCAGCTTGGCACGCTTGAACCAGGAGAAGTTGGCGCGTGCCGCTTCCAGCCGGGCGCCGGTGAAGTTGGCATCCGAGAAGTCGACGTGCATCAGCCGGCCGAATTCAAGGTCGGCTCCCGTGAGGTTGGCACCACGGAAGGTGGAGGCCGGCGCATTGACCTTGTTGAGCCGTGCGGCCGTGAGATTGGCGCCGTCGAGGTTGGCGCCTGCCAGGTTGGCCACGCGCAGGTCCGCGCGCGTCAGGTTGGCGCCTTGCAGGTCGGCACCGGCGAGATCTTTCGCCGACAGATCGGCATGGCGCAGATCGGCGCCGGGGCATCGGGTGTACGGCCAGATCGGGCAGCCGTTGACGACCAGCACATCGATTTTCGCCGGTGCCGGGGCGGGTGCTTCCTCTGCGGGTGCGGCGCTGTGGGGCGCTGCTGCGGGGTGAGCCTGCTGTGCGGCTTTCTTGGGCGTTGCGGCCTGCGCGGCCGGCGTGAGCGCCAGCGCGGCCAGCAGGGCCAGCAGAACCCGCGGTGTGGTGAGGCGGTGGAGCGGCATCGTGGGTAAGGTTTTCAAGGTTGGAAAAGGCGCAGGGCCGACGCGGATTGCGCCCGCGTCGGCCCTGCGTTGTCAGCACATCACGAAGTGATTACTTGCCGGCCACCAGCTTCGGCAGCTTGAAGACCCACATGGAGCCGCCCTGGTTGACCTGCTTGGTCAGCTCGGCCATATCGCCGCCCCACAGCGGCACAGCGCCACCGTAGCCCGACTGGATGCCGACGTACTGCTCGCCGTCCATTTCCCAGGTGACGGGCACCGAGACCACGCCGGAGCCGGTCTGGAAGGCCCACAGTTCCTTGCCGGTCTTGGCGTCGAACGCCTTGACGTAGCCGTCGGAGGTACCGGTGAACAGCAGGCCGCCAGCGGTGGTCAGCGTGCCGGCCCACAGCGGGAACTTCTCCTTGTGCTCCCAGGCGATCTTGCCGGTCTGCGGGTTGATCGCGCGCAGCGTGCCGACGTGGTCGTCGAACAGGCGCTTGATGCGGAAGCCCTGGCCCAGGTACGCGGCGCCGGCCTTGTACGTGATGTTCTCGGCCCAGTAGTCCATGGCCCAGTGGTTTGCCGGGATGTAGAACAGGCCGGTGTCCGGGCTGTAGCTCATCGGCATCCAGTTGGTGCCGCCCAGGAACGGCGGGGACACGAAGATCGAGTCACCCTTGTCGGCGCCAGCCTTCGGCAGCGGCGGGTACTGTGCGTCCGGCACGGAGGGCATGCCGGTCTTCAGGTCGAAACCCTTGGTCCAGGTGATGCCGTCAACGAAGGGGTAGGCGGCCAGCATGGAGGTCTGCTTCCACGGGTGGCCACCACCGGCCGACAACTTCTCGCGGTCGGTCACGAAGAAGAAGCCGTTGCGGTCGGCGTGGGCCGAAGCCTTGATCGTCTTGCCCGTCTTCGGATCCTTGAAGTCGAACAGCACGACCGAGTTGTTGCCGGAGAAGTCCCAGGCGTCGTTCGGCGTGTGCGAGAAGAAGCCCTTGAGTTCGCCGGTCGTGGCATCCACATAGGCCTGGCCCGAGGTATACAGGCTGGGGAAGTTGATCGGCTTTTCGCCGGCCGGGGTGCGCTTCCAGGTGTTCCAGGGTGCCGGGTTGCCGGTGCCGACGACGATGGTGTTCTTCTCGATGTCGAACGACGGGGTTTGCCACGGGGCGCCGCCGCCATGGCTCCAGGCCTCGACCTTGCCCGTGGGCGAAGCCGGGTCGTTCGGCCAGCTCGGTGCCTTCGGGTCGCCGGTGGCAACGCTGTCCTTGCCGTTCAGGCGGCCCATGTGGCCTTCGACCATCGGGCGGGCCCAGACTTCGTCGCCGGTTTCGGTGTCGCGGGCGAACAGCCAGCCGACCACGCCGAACTCGTCACCCGACGAGCCGTGCACCAGCAGCATCTTGCCGGTCTTTTGATCCTTGATGATGAAGGGCGCGCCCGTCATCGTGTAGCCGATCTTGTGATCGCCCCACTTCTTGTTCCACTCGACCTTGCCGGTGTCCTTGTTGATGGCCACGATGCCCGCGTCCAGCGTGCCCATGTACACCTTGTTGCCATAGATGGCCAGGCCGCGGTTCACGACGTCGCAGCAGGGGCGGATGTCGTCGGGCAGGCGGTGCTCGTATTGCCACAGGCGCTTGCCGGTGCGGGCGTCAACGGCGTACAGGCGGGAGTAGGAGGCGCTGATGTAGATCACGCCGTCCTGCACCAGAACCTGGCCTTCCTGGCCGCGCTGCTTTTCACCGCCGAACGAGAAGCTCCAGGCCGGAACCAGGGCGCTGACGTTCTTGGCGTTGATCTTGGCCAGCTTGCTGTGGCGCTGTGCCTTCAGGCCGATGCCGTAGGTCAGGACTTCGGTGGTGCTCTTGTCGCTGTTGGCGATGTCTTCCCAGGTCACGGGCTTGCCGGCGGCGTGTGCGGACGGTGCCAGGGCCATGATCGCCAGCATCGCGGGTGCGAGCACCAACGATGCGAAACGGCGGTTCGATTGACGGGTCGGGTTCATGTGTTCCTCTTCCTCCAGTGTTTTGGATGTCTCCACGAATCCGCGCCGCCGCCCTTGCTGGCGGAGGCGCGCACTTGCGACGTGGGGTCGGCAAGGTCAGCGATTCTGTGGCGCCCCTTCACGCCGTGTCTGCCGATAACTTCCCAAGCTGGACGAGGAAATTTTCCCGACTTCTCTTCGTGGCCTGATGCGGCGCCGACTTTCGTGATCGAATGACCTCACCGCCTCAGCTCCCGACCGATGAAGACCCTGATCCTTGTTGACGACCATGCGGTCGTGCGTTCCGGCTACCGCCGTTTCCTGGAGACCGAACCCGACCTGTCCATCGTCGGCGAATGCTCCAACGCAGAGGAGGCGTACCAGCTGCTCACGCGGCAGTCCTGCGACCTGCTCGTCCTCGACGCCAGCCTGCCGGGCCGCAGCGGCCTGGACCTGCTGCGCCGCGTGACCACGCGCTGGCCCGAGCTGCCGGTGCTCATCTTGTCGATGCACGACAGCCCCAGCGTGGCGGCGCAGGCGCTGAAGCTCGGCGCCCGCGGCTACGTGACCAAGTCGAGCGACCCGCAGACGCTGGTCACCGCGGTGCAGCACGTGCTGCGCGGCCAGCTCTTCATGTCGCCCGACCTCATGCAGTCGCTGCCCCGCTTCCTCGGCACCGGCAACGGCGCCATCCAGCAGCTCGGCCCGCGCGAACTGGACGTGGTGCGTCTGCTGGCCGAAGGCCACACGCTGGACGAAACGGCCAACGCCATGGGCATCAGCAGCAAGACGGTGAGCAACTACCTCAGCCAGATCAAGAGCAAGCTGACGCTGAACACCGACTTCGAGCTGGCGTTCTGGGCCTGGTCGAACGGCATCGCCAGCGCGCCGCCCATGCTGTCCACTCTGGTCGAGCAGCCGGCGCAGTGACCGCCGCGCGCTAACATGCGCGCCGATGCTGAAGCCCACCGCCGCCATCGTCGACCTCGACGGCACGCTCGTCGACACGCTCGACGATTTCACCGCCGCCCTCAACGGCATGCTGACCGAGCTGGCCCTGCCCGCGCCGGTGCCCCGCGAGGTGGTGGAGCGCTATGTCGGCAAAGGCTCCGAATTTCTGGTTCATTCAATAGTAAATCGGGCTGTAGTCAGTGCCAATGCTGGATTTTCAGCTATTGAAATTGAAGCGCTCCTGGCGTCGGCCGGGGCTGCCTACCAGCGCCACTACCGGGCCGTGAATGGCCAATTCGCCCGCGTCTACGCCGGTGCTGAAGCGGGGCTCCAGATCATGAAGGCCGCCGGCCTCAAGCTGGCGTGCGTCACCAACAAGCCGGGCGCCTTCGCGCGGGAACTGCTGGTGGCCAAAGGCCTGGCGGGCTATTTCGACGAGGTGTTCGGAGGCGACGCGTTCGAGCGCAAGAAGCCCGACCCGCTGCCGCTGCTGAAAGCCTGCGAGGCCCTGGGCAGCGTGCCGGCCCGCACCCTGGTGGTCGGCGACTCGAGCAACGACGCGCAGGCCGCGCGGGCGGCGGGTTGCCCCGTGGTGCTGGTCACCTACGGCTACAACCACGGCGAACCCGTGCGCGCGGTGCACGCGGACGGGTTCGTCGATTCGCTGGCCGAGCTCGGCGCGAGCCCGGTCTTGCTGGGAAACGGCGGCTGAGCCAGCCGCTCCGGATCACTTGCCGGCGAGCAGCTGGCCCTTGAGCTTGCTGTCGGCCGGGTGTTCGCCGAACCAGATGCGCATCAGCGCGGCGTAGAACTCGGTGTCCTTGATCGGCGCCGGATCGGCCTTGCCGTTGATGGTGAACACCACGCCGGTGCCCGGCACCAGGTCGATCAGCACGTTCTCGCCCTTCTTCAGCTCCTTGTGCTGCGCGAACAGCGCATTGACCTGGGCGATGTTGGGTTGCAGCTTGGCCAGTTCGGCAGCCGAGGTGTTGGCCTCGATGCCTTCCACGAAGGCCTTGGACATGTCGCTGCCTTCCAGGTTGCGCAGGAAGGTGATGGTCATGCGCTTGGGCCCGGGCCCGCCGATCACGTCGGCCGCGGAGGTGGTTTTCTTGGGCAGGTACAGGCTGGCCACGTAGACCTTGAACACGATCTTGGTGCGGATGCCCGCGCCGTTGAGTTCGAGCTTGCTGCCGGCCACGTCGGCGGTGTCCGGCACCTTCACGCCGTCGATGTCGGGGGCGGCCATCGCGCTGGCGGCCAGCATCAGCCCAGCGGCTGCCACGGCCAGTTGCTTCAACAGTTTCATGTCTCACTCCTTGGTGAAAAAAGAACGATCGTTCGATTGGAAACCCCCGGATTCTGGAGGCTTTTCAGGGAACGGCATCAGGGTAAACGCGTTGTTAGGGTGCGTCGTCTACGGGGTTATCCCCCGAAGGCGGCTCTGGCGCGGTGCGGCGGCCCCCTTTGCTACACTGGCGGGCATGTTCGTTCAACGCAGCATCCGCGCCGCAGGTCGCCTCGACCGGGGAGCCTGGCCCTGGCGCCGTCCGTCCGCCGTATCCCGCTGACGTGCGCGGCCGCCGGCCGCGTGTCCCCGCCTCCAACGGAGGCCCTGGTCTGAATGAACGCGGTGCCCCGCGCACTGCCCGAGCTGGGAGGCTCGCTCACCCGTGATCACCGAATCCGAATTCAAGCGATTGGCCGAACAGGGCCACAACCGCATTCCGCTGACGGCCGAGGCCTTCGCCGACCTCGAAACCCCGCTGTCCCTCTACCTGAAACTCGCCCAGGCCGGCCCCAACAGCTTTTTGCTCGAATCGGTGGTCGGCGGCGAGCGCTTCGGGCGCTACAGCTTCATTGGCCTGCCGGCGCGCACGCTGCTGCGCTCGCGCGGCTTTGGCGCCGACGCGCGCACCGAGGTCGTGACCGACGGGCAGGTGGTGCGCACCGAAGGCGGCAACCCGCTGGACTTCATCGCTGCCTACCAGCAGTCGTTCAAGGTCGCGCTGCAGCCGGGCATGCCGCGCTTCTGCGGCGGGCTGGCCGGTTATTTCGGCTACGACACGGTGCGCCACATCGAGAAGAAGCTCGAAACCAGCTGCCCGCCCGACACGCTGGGCTGCCCCGACATCCTGCTGCTGCAGTGCGAGGAGCTGGCCGTCATCGACAACCTCTCGGGCAAGCTGCATTTGATCGTCTACGGCGACCCGGCCGTGCCAGACGCCTACGCCGCCGCCAGCGCTCGGCTCGCCGAGCTGAAGGCGCGGCTGCGCCAGCCGGTCACCGCGCCGGTCATCGCCGGGGCGCCTGGCCAGGAAGCGCATCGCGAGTTCGCCAAGGCCGATTACCTGGCCGCAGTGGAGCGGGCCAAGGAGCTGATCGCGGCGGGCGACTTCATGCAGGTGCAGGTGGGCCAGCGCATCGCCAAGCGCTACACCGAGTCGCCGCTGGCGCTGTACCGCGCGCTGCGCTCGCTGAACCCCAGCCCCTACATGTACTACTACAACTTCAGCGGCGCCGACGGCGAGGGCGGCGACTTCCACGTGGTTGGCGCGTCGCCCGAGATTTTGGTGCGGCAGGAAGACACGCCGCAGGGCGCCAAGGTCACCATCCGCCCGCTGGCCGGCACCCGGCCGCGCGGCGCCACGCCCGAGGCCGACAAGGCCGCCGAGCAGGAGCTCATCAACGACCCGAAAGAGCGCGCCGAGCATGTGATGCTGATCGACCTCGCGCGCAACGACATCGGCCGCATCGCCAAGACCGGCACCGTGAAGGTGACCGAGGCCTTCGTGGTGGAGCGCTACAGCCATGTGATGCACATCGTCAGCAACGTCGAAGGGCTGTTGCTGGACGGCATGAGCAGCATGGACGTGCTCAAGGCCACTTTCCCGGCCGGCACGCTGACCGGCGCGCCCAAGGTGCACGCCATGGAACTCATCGACCAGCTCGAGCCGAGCAAGCGCGGTCTCTACGGCGGCGCCTGCGGCTACCTGAGTTATGCCGGCGACATGGACGTGGCCATCGCCATCCGCACTGCCGTCATCAAGAACCAGACGCTGTACGTGCAAGCGGCGGCCGGCGTGGTGGCCGACTCGATTCCCGAGATGGAATGGCGCGAGACCGAGCACAAGGCGCGCGCGCTGCTGCGGGCGAGCGAGCTGGTCGAGGAGGGGCTGCAATGAAAATCCTCATGGTCGACAACTACGACAGCTTCACCTACAACCTGGTGCAGTACTTCGGCGAACTCGGTGCCGATGTCGAGGTGTTCCGCAACGACGAGATCACGCTGGCGGGCATCGCCGCACGCCAGCCCGACCGGCTGGTGGTGTCGCCCGGCCCCTGCTCGCCCAACGAGGCCGGCATTTCGGTGCCGGCGATCCAACATTTCGCGGGCAAGCTGCCTATTCTGGGCGTGTGCCTGGGCCACCAGAGCATCGGCGCGGCCTTCGGCGGGAACATCGTGCGCGCCCAGCAATTGATGCACGGCAAGACCAGTGTCATCACGACCACGCAGCGGGGCGTCTTCGCCAACCTGCCGGCGCAGTTCACGGTGAACCGCTACCACTCGCTGGCCATCGAGCGCAGCAGTTGCCCCGTCGAGCTGGCGGTAACAGCCTGGACCGACGACGGCGAGATCATGGGCGTGCGGCACAGCGGTTTTGCCAGCGAGGTGCGCGTCGAGGGCGTGCAGTTCCACCCCGAATCCATCCTGACCGAGCACGGCCACGCGATGCTGAAGAATTTCATGGAGTTGGCATGACGGCCCGTCTCATCACGCCGCAGGAGGCCCTGCAACGCACCATCGAGCACCGCGAAATCTTCCACGACGAGATGCTGCACATCATGCGGCTGATCATGCAGGGCGAGATGTCGCCGGTGCTGACGGCCGCACTCCTCACCGGCCTGCGCGTCAAGAAGGAAACCATCGGCGAGATCACCGCCGCCGCGCAGGTGATGCGCGAGTTTTCCACCAAGGTCGAGGTCGCCGACCGCACGCACCTGGTCGACATCGTCGGCACCGGCGGTGACGGCTCCCACACCTTCAATATCTCCACCTGCTCGATGTTCGTGGCGGCGGCAGCCGGCGCCCGCGTCAGCAAACACGGCGGCCGCAGCGTCAGCAGCAAGTCCGGCAGCGCCGACGTGCTGGAGAGCCTGGGCGTGCAGATCAACCTGCCGCCCGCCGCCATCGCCCGCTGCATCGCCGAGGCCGGCCTGGGCTTCATGTTCGCGCCCAACCACCACCCGGCCATGAAGAACGTCGCGCCGGTTCGCAAGGAGCTGGGCGTTCGCACGCTGTTCAACATCCTCGGTCCGCTGACCAACCCGGCCAACGCGCCGAACATCGTGATGGGCGTGTTCCATGCCGACCTGGTCGGCATCCAGGTGCGCGCGCTGCAGCGGCTGGGCGCGGAACACGCGCTGGTGGTGTACGGCCGCGATGGGCTCGACGAGGTCAGCCTCGGCGCCGCCACACTGGTTGGCGAGCTGAAAGACGGTGAGGTGCGCGAGTACGAGCTGCACCCGGAAGATTTCGGCTTCACCATGGCCAGCAGCCGCCAGCTCCGCGTGGAGACGCCCGAGCAGTCGAAGGCGCTGCTGCTGGCCGTGCTCGAAGGCCAGCCCGGCCCGGCGCACGACATCGTCGTGCTGAATGCCGGCGTTGCGCTCTACGCGGCCGGCGTGGCCGACTCCATTCCCGGCGGCATCCGGCGCGCGCGAGAAGCGGTGGCTTCCGGCGCGGCGAGGGCCAAGCTGCGGCAGCTCGTGGCGCTGAGCCAGCAACTCGCCACCGAAGGAACCCGTTGATGGCCACCCCAGACATCCTGAACAAGATCATCGCCGTCAAGCGCGAGGAAATCGCCGCGGCGCATAAGCGCCTGCCGCTGACCGTGATGCGGGCCGACGCCGAATCGCGCGTGCTCACCCGCGACTTCGAAGGCGCACTGCGCCGCAAGATCGCGGCCGGCCATCCGGCGGTGATTGCCGAGGTGAAAAAGGCCAGCCCGTCCAAAGGCGTGCTGCGCGAAGACTTCATTCCGGCCGACATCGCGCAGAGCTACGCCGAAGGCGGCGCGGCCTGCCTCTCGGTGCTGACCGACAAGCAGTTCTTCCAGGGCAGCGTGGACTATCTGAAGCAGGCCCGCGCCTCGTGCGACCTGCCGGTGCTGCGCAAGGACTTCATGGTCGAGCCGTACCAGATCTTCGAGTCGCGGGCGATGGGCGCCGACTGCGTGCTGCTGATTGCCGCCTGCCTGGACGACGAGGAAATGGCCGACCTCGAAGCCATCGCCGAGTCGCTCGGCATGGCGGTGCTGGTCGAGGTGCACGACGGCAAGGAGCTCGAGCGGGCGCTGAAGCTGCACACGCCGCTGGTCGGCATCAACAACCGCAACCTGCGCACGTTCGACGTCTCGCTCGACGTCACGCTGGGCCTGAAGAACGATGTGCCGGCCGACCGCCTGCTGGTCACCGAAAGCGGCATCCTCGCGCCGGCCGACGTGGCCCGCATGCGCGACGCCGGCGTGCACGCCTTCCTGGTCGGCGAGGCCTTCATGCGCGCGCCAGAACCCGGCGAGGCACTGGCCCGCCTGTTCGGCCTGCCGGCGTCAGGTAACTCCTGAATTCATAGCAACAAATGACCCATCGGCGCCGACTTGAGGCCGATTTGATGCCTCAAGTGCCGTCTCTGGCCGCCTGGGCGCCCGCGGCGTGGGCGGTGGCCGACGACTGGCGGCCGGTGATCGACCCCTTCTTTGCCAGCGACACCGGCCATGCGCTGGGCGAATTCGTCGTCGGCAGGCTGGAAGAGGGCGCCACCGTCTATCCCCCACAGCCGCTGCGGGCGCTCTCGCTGACCGCGCTGGCCGACGTGCGTGTCGTCATCCTCGGCCAAGACCCGTACCACGGCCCCGGCCAGGCTGACGGCCTGGCCTTCTCGGTCGCGACCGGCCTGAAGCTGCCGCCGTCGCTGCGCAACATCCTGGCCGAAGTCGCTCGTGAGCGGGCCGGGCCGCCGCTGCCGGCCGACGGCGCGCTGGAACGCTGGGCCCGCCAGGGCGTGCTGCTGCTCAACACCACGCTCACGGTGGAAGACGGCGAGCCAGCCAGCCACGCCAGGCGCGGCTGGGAAGCGCTGACCGACGCGCTGATCGCCGCCGTGGCGGCCCAGCCGCGCGGTGTGGTCTTCATGCTGTGGGGCGCGCACGCCCAGGCCAAGGCGCACCTGATCGGGCCCGACGGCCGGCACCTGCTGCTGCTGGCCAACCACCCGTCGCCGCTGGCGGCGCGGCGGCCGCCCAGGCCCTTCGTCGGCTGCGGCCATTTCGGTCTCGCCAATGGCTGGCTGGTATCCCGCGGCGGTGCGCCGGTGCGGTGGTGAACGGCCGCCGTCGAGCGGTTTGGCAACTGCCATGTTTCCATGGCATAATTCGAGGTTCGCTGAGGAGGGGTGCCCGAGTGGCTAAAGGGGGCAGACTGTAAATCTGTTGGCTTACGCCTACGCTGGTTCGAATCCAGCCTCCTCCACCAGCAGAAATTGAATCTTGGCGATTCGGTATTGGTTGTTTGGAAACGGTAGTCGGACGTTCCGCGCCGCCTGCAGGGCAGGTTCGATGCGGGAGTAGTTTAGTGGTAGAACCTTAGCCTTCCAAGCTAATGATACGGGTTCGATTCCCGTCTCCCGCTCCAATGTCCGGTGGTCGTTGAGTGAGTTTTTCAGCCCATGTGGCTCAGTGGTAGAGCACTCCCTTGGTAAGGGAGAGGTCGCGGGTCCGATTCCCGCCATGGGCACCACGGTTAAGGGTGTTGCGCCGCGCGGCGCAACACCCGTTGCTGTTAGTGGTTACTTTGTTTTTGGCGTTCAGCTGGAGAATTGAAAAATGGCAAAAGAGAAGTTCACACGTACCAAGCCGCACGTCAA
>CAMFIB010000005.1 GCA_945952465.1 uncultured Pseudomonadota bacterium | reverse complement strand
AGAGACAGGGTGACGGCCGCGTGGCCTGGGCACCGGCCGCCGCCCTGAAGGCCTGCGGCGCATCGCCGGCCTGGCTGCGCAACGGCCTGGGGCAGACCACCGCGGCCCGGCCGTCGCGGGGCGCGGCGGCGCCGCGTGGCCTGGTGGCGCTGGCCACCGCCACACCGCTGCCGGCCGGCGCCGAAACGGCGGCCCGCGCACCCTTTCCCGGCAGCCCCGGCTACCTGGTCGCGCACGTCGCCGCACCCGACGCGGCGGCCGCCTGGCCACGGCTGGGCGCCGGCTTCTTCCTGGCGCCAGCCGATCGCCCCGACGCCGACATCCACCTCGGCGTGCCGGCGCCCGCCGGCGCCGTGGGCAGCCCGGTCTTCGACGCCAACGGCGCGCTGGCCGGCGTGCTGGGCGCCAGCGGCCCGGGCGGCCGCATCACGGTGGTGCCCCTGCCGCCGGGGCCAGCCCCCGCACCGGGCCGGGCGGCACCGCCCCGCGCAACGGCCGAGGCCGTGTACGACGCCGGCCTGCGCCACGCGCTGCAACTGATCTGCCGCTGAGTCAGCCCGGCGCGGGCGCGGCGGCCGGCACGCCGCTGAAGAGCTGGGCCTTGGCCGCGCGGGTAATGGCGGCCACGCAGGGGTGGCTGATGCGGCGGTCCACTGAAATAGCGAAAAACTCCTCGACCAGCTCGTCCGTGCGGCCGATGACCTCCACGCCGAACTGCGCCCGCGTCTCGGCCTCCAGCACGGTGGGCGACATGAACACGCCCCGGCCCTCGCGGCCGAAGGCGTTCATCAGCGCGCTGTCGTCGAACTCGCCGATGATGCGCGGCCGCAGCCGGTGTTTGCTCAGCCACTGGTCGAAGCGCTGCCGCACCGACGACTGCTGGCCCTGCACCAGCATGGGCACGCCGGTCAGGCACTGCGGGAACTTGCCCTTCAGCAGCGGCTGGAGCGCCGGCGCGGCGAAGAAGCTCATCGCGCTGGTGCCCAGCGGGTGGTTGAAGGCCTTGACGCTGATCTTGCGCGACAGCGGCTCGTCGGCGATCACCAGGTCGAGCCGGTGCAGCGCGAGCTGGGCCAGCAGGTCGCTGAACTTGCCCTCGTGGCACATCATGCGCACCGGCTGCTCCACCGCCAGCGCCGGCTCCAGCAGGTTGTAGGCCACCGATTTCGCCACCGAATCGGCCACGCCGACCCGGAACTCCAGCGTGCGGGCGGCGTCGCGCGACTGCCGCACCGCGTGCTCCAGCTCCTCGCCCATCGTGAAGATGTCGTCGGCGTAGGCCAGCGCGATGCGGCCCTCCTCGGTCAGCTCCAGGTTGCGGCCGCTCTTGCGGAACAGCGGGTGGCCCAGCCACTCTTCCAGCAGCTTGATCTGCCCCGAGAGGGTTTGCGGCGTGGTGTGCAGCTGCTCGGCCGCCCGCATCACGCCGCCGGCCCGCGCAACCATCCAGAAATACCGCAGGTGCTTGAAGTTCATGGCCGGGTGGAGGCGTTAATACTTCGATTTTCTCGAAGAATTGGAAATTGAAATACGAATATACGCGAAGTGTTTGGCGCCCTAAAGTCCAGAACATGAATCCGGGCTTTCCGGGTTCGGACGGCGCCGCCGGGCCGGGGCGGCAGGCGGCGCCAGACAGTTTTTCACCACAGCCCAGGGAGATTGCCATGCGCTTGACCACCAAAGGCCGTTTCGCCGTCACGGCGATGATCGATCTGGCACTGCGCGAACAGCGCGGCGCCGTCACACTGGCCGCGATCAGCACGCGCCAGCAGATTTCGCTCTCGTACCTCGAGCAGCTGTTCAGCCGGCTGCGCCGCTGCGGCCTCGTCGAGAGCACCCGCGGCCCCGGCGGCGGCTATTCGCTCGGCCGCAAGGCAGAGTCGATTTCCGTGGCCGACATCATCCTCGCCGTGGACCAGCCCGAAGACGACCAGCCGGCCGGCCAGCGCGTGCGCGACCAGTCGCTCACGCGCGACCTGTGGGACCGCCTGAGCACCAACATGATCGACTACATGCAGTCGATTTCGCTGCGCGACCTGGTACTGGAACAACTGGCCAAGGGCGTGCGCATCGAAGACCCGCAGCCGTCGCGCCGCCTGGTCATCGACCGGGTGCAGCCGACCCGCACGCCGACGCTGGTGAACGCACCGAACTCGGTGTTCGCGCTGGCCGGCAAGCTGCGCCTGCGCTGACACCGGCGCCCTTTTCGACGAACATCGCGCCCTGAAGCGAGCGGGCCTCGCGCCGGTTGCCGGCGCCGGCCCGCTTCGCCATCCCTTTTCACACCGTTTGCACCGCCATCATGGAACTGCTGACCGATCCGCAAGTCTGGATCGCCTTCTTCACGCTCACCGCGCTGGAGCTGGTGCTGGGCATCGACAACATCATCTTCATCTCCATCCTGGTGGACAAGCTGCCCCAGCACCAGCAGGCCTTCGCGCGCCGGCTGGGCCTGTTCCTGGCGATGTTCATGCGCATCGGCCTGCTGCTGATTCTGTCCAAGCTGGTGGGGCTGACCGCGCCGCTGTTCGAAGTGTTGGGCAAGGGCATTTCCGGGCGTGACCTGGTGCTGATCCTCGGCGGCCTGTTCCTGCTGTGGAAGAGCGCGGCCGAGATCCACGAGTCGGTGGAAGGCGGTGGCGAGCACGCTCCCAACGTGGTGCGCGCCACCTTTGCCGCCGCCATCGTGCAGATCATCGTGATCGACCTGGTGTTCTCGCTCGACTCCATCATCACCGCCGTCGGCATGGTGGACCACGTGGAGGTGATGATCGCCGCGGTGGTGGCTTCCGTGGGCATGATGATGGCGTTCGCGCCGGCGATCGGCCGCTTCGTCTCCAACCACCCGACCATCAAGATGCTGGCCATGGCCTTCCTGCTGGTGGTGGGCCTGGTGCTGATGGCCGAGGGCCTGGGCTACCACGTGCCCAAGGGCTTCATCTACTTCGCCATGGCGTTCTCGCTGGGCGTGGAAATGCTCAACATCCGGGCCCGCAAGAAAGCCACGCTGGCGAAGAAGATCGTCGAGGGCATTGCCGGCTCCGGCAAACCCTGACGGCGCCCGCCGCTCAGGCGGCGGCGCCGCCCTGCTGCTGGAACGCGAGGTGGTAGCCGTTGGGGTCGCGCAGGCCGAATTCGCGCGAACCGTACGGCATGTCCTGCGGCGGCCAGGCAATCGTGGCGCGGTCGCGCACCGCCGCGTAGAACGCGTCGACGTCGGGCACCGTGAGGTAGAGCGTGCCGGTCAGGGCCGGGGCGCCATTCCACAGGTCGGCCGACGTGAAGATCAGCCTGGCACCGCCGCGTTCGACGGTCAGCGTGCCTTCGGCGCTGTCGTGCACATCGAAGCCAAGCACCGAGCCGTAGAAGCGGCGGGTGTCGTCGATGGACAAGCAGCGCAGGAGTGGGGTCAGCGGCATATCAGTTGCCCACCCCGCTCTGGGTCACCGGCGGCAGCAGACGGGTGAGTTCGGGCAGCTGGTCGACCAGCGTGGGCGCGCGCTTCATGCAGCCGGCCTTGTAGGCGTTGACGTTCTCGCCGTTGCGGCCGATGGCCTGGTCGGCGAAGTAGAGCAGTTGGCGCACGAACTGCGGGGCGTTGAGGTGCAGGCTGAGGTTGTGCGCGGAACCGGGAACGATGGCGGCGCGGAAGCAGGCCTGCGGCGGGAAGGCGGGGCCGTCGTAGGCGACGAAGGTACCGGCCTTGGCTTCGAGCTGGGCGGGGCTGTCGCTCGCGGTGCCGGTGGTGGCGCAGGCCTTCATGCCGTTGCCGCAGAAGATCGCGTCCTTTTCGCCGTTGATGGTGAAGGTGGGGATGCGCAGCGCCTTGCCGCTGTCGACCAGCATGGACGGTATCAGGTTGGTGATCTCGAAGGCGGTGATGGTGTCGGCGAGCTGCTCGTCGACCGCGACCATGGCCGCCTCGAAGTTGCCGGCGGCGTAGAAGATGCGGGTGTCACGCGTGCCGGATCTGGGCATGAGGTAACCGAGGTCTTTGGCCCAGGGCTCGCGGGCGGTGCGGGCATCGAGCAGCGCGGGGCCGCTGTTGAGGGCCGGCCCGCCGGCGTCGGCGGCGACGCGGTGGCCGAAGCCGGTGAGGATGACGGCGTCGGCATCGTTGAACTGCGAGGCTTCCACATAGGCCGTGATGCTGCCGAAGGAATGGCCCACGCTGCCGACCGCGTTGAACCGCGTGCCGAAGATGCCGTTGCCGCGCAACTGGCGGATGAGCTGGCTCAGCACATTGGCGTGGTTGCCCACGGTGGTCATGGCCGACGGCGGGTGCGCCGAGCGGCCGGTGCCGACGCGGTCGTAGTTGAAGGTGGCGTAGCCGGCGGCGACCAGCGCGGTGACGGTGGAATACAGCTCGGGGCGGTACGGGAAGTCCCAGTAGTAGCCGTTGTAGGTGTAGCCGGGGGTGAGCACCAGCACGGCCGGCGGCTTGCCGGCGGCAGCAGCCTGCCGCGCGGCGCCGCTCATGCACAGCTCGCCGTACACGTAGCTGGTGACGTTGGGCGCCAGTTTGGAGAGTTCACCGAACGGCACGAAGGGGCTGGCCAGCAGCGGCGCGGCGAGCGGCAGCGTGACCGGCACCCGGCCGGTGGCACAGCCCTTGTCCGGCGCGGCGGTGGGCGTGGCCCAGTAACGCTGGGTGGAAACGCCGAACGCGAGGTCACCCAGGCCGGCGCCGCCGGGAGCATTGGGCACCTGCGCCAGCGCCGTGCCAGCCAGCAGCAGGCAGCCGGCGGCTGCACGCACGAGAAAAGAGAAAGCCATGTTTGCCTCCAGCCGCACCGTCTGCGCGGTTACGGCGTTAACCGAACGTGTTGTTCAGCAGAGGCTAACACGGCGCCCGCCAGGGCTGGCAGGTTGGAGCACCAACGATGTCACGGCGGGGTCACTGCTGGCGGAACCGCGGCGTACGGGGTTCATGAAACCCAAGCGCTGACCGTCACGCTGGCTGCTCGCTGCCATGAAGTGCGCGCACCGCAATGGGAGACACGGATGCGCCTGTAATGCCCCGCACGCGGCAGTAGTCTGACTCCAGCCATGTCTTGAGGCTCTTCATGCCTTTGCTCGCGTTGCAACCCACACAACAAAGAGCGATGTTCGCAGCGCTGGCCTGCGACAGGTCATTCACGATGTGTTCCCACGAAGGAACGCTGACTCTTGGCCCTGCGCGATCAAACTCCCGGCTGCAATAAATGCAACGCAGGTCACGAGCCAACACCTCAAGAGCGACGTCGCGCGGGATTTTCCAACGGGCCGCCGTTCGGATCAGGGGGGCCAAAGCAAACGGGTCTAAACCCGTCGACGGTTGGTTCAACACCTTGTCAATTTGCATGGCAGCCCCGCAGGGTATTTGTAGGCCACCGCAATTCCGGCGGACAGATCCGCCCAGTAAAGAGCCGCCGCGCGGCAACCCGCTAAACCCGCGGCGCGGTGTCGATGAAGCTCTGCCGCTGGCTGAGCCGGTCCAGCAGGCGGGCGAGATTGGGGTGGCGGCTGCGCCAGTCGATCTGCGGGAAGCGGAACTCGAGCCAGCCGAGCGCGCAGCCGACGGCGATGTCGGACAGGCTGAGGTGGATGCCGCTGCAGAAGGTTTTTTCGCCGAGGCCCTGGCTGATGGCGACGAGGGAGGCGTCGATCTTGGCCATTTGCCGGTCGATCCAGGCCTGGGAGCGTTCGGCGTCGGTGCGGCCGGGCCAGGTGTTTTCCAGGCGGGCGGCAACGCCGGCGTCCAGAATGCCGTCGGCCAGTGCTTCCCAGGTCTTGACTTCGGCGCGCTCGCGGCCGGAGGGCGGGATGAGCTTGCCGACGGGCGAGAGCGTGTCGAGGTACTCGACGATGACGCGGGAGTCGAACACCGCCTCGCCGCCTTCCATGACCAGGCAGGGCACCTTACCGAGCGGATTGGAGCTGCCGATGCCGGTGCCGGACGCCCAGACGTCTTCAAGGACGAACTGGTAGTCGAGCTTTTTTTCCGCCATGACGACGCGGACCTTGCGGACGTAGGGGCTGGCGAGGGATCCGATCAGTTTCATGGGGTGGCTCGATGAACGGCGGGATTCTATAGAGACGAACCTCACACCCAGCTTGCGAAAAGCCCGCCGTGGTGCGCAACCTACAATTCGAGGATGACGTTCTCCACGATCTCGGCCCTGTCTCCGCTCGATGGCCGCTATGCCGGCAAACTCGCCGCCCTGCGGCCGCTGCTCAGTGAACTGGGCTTCATGCACCGCCGCGTGCAGGTCGAAATTGCCTGGTTCATCGCGCTGAGCGATGCCGGATTCGACCAGTTCAAGCCGCTCACGCCCGGAGCACGCACTTACTTGCTGGGTTTGGTGAAGAACTTCTCCGAGGCCGACGCCAAGGCGATCAAGGAGATCGAGAAAACCACCAACCACGACGTGAAGGCGGTGGAGTACTGGATCAAGTCGAAATTCGACGCCCGGCCGGAGCTGCAGAGCGCCGCCGAATTCGTGCATTTCGCCTGCACCAGCGAAGACATCAACAACACCAGCCACGGTCTGCAGTTGAAGGTGGCGCGCAACCAGGTGATCCTGCCGGCCATCGACGGCCTCATCGCCAAGCTGCGCGACATGGCGCACGGCTACGCCGATGTGGCGATGCTGAGCCGCACCCACGGCCAGACGGCCAGCCCCACCACGGTGGGCAAGGAAATCGCCAACGTGGTGGTGCGGCTGGCGGCGGTGCGCGCCCAGATTGCCGGCATTGCGCTGCTGGGCAAGATGAACGGCGCGGTGGGCAACTACAACGCCCACCTCGCGGCCTGGCCCGACTTCGACTGGGAGGCTTTCGCGAAGAAGGTGGTGGAAACGCCGGAGCCGCTGGGCCTGGGCCTGACCTTCCAGCCTTACAGCATCCAGATCGAGCCGCACGACTACATGGCCGAGCTGTTCGACGCGATGGCGCGCGCCAACACCATCCTGACCGACCTGGCCCGCGACATCTGGGGCTATGTGAGCCTGGGTTACTTCAAGCAGCGGCTGAAGGAAGGCGAGATCGGCTCCAGCACGATGCCGCACAAGGTCAACCCGATCGACTTCGAGAACGCCGAAGGCAACCTCGGCCTCGCGAACGCGCTGCTGCGCCACCTGGCCGAGAAGCTGCCGATCAGCCGCTGGCAGCGCGACCTGACCGACTCGACCGTGCTGCGCAACATGGGCGTGGCCATTGGCTACAGCGTGCTGGCGTACAACGCGCTGATGGTGGGCCTGAACAAGCTGGAGCTGAACCGCGAGGCGCTGGCCGCCGACCTGGACGCGTCATGGGAAGTGATGGCAGAGCCCATCCAGACCGTGATGCGCCGCTACGGCGTGCAGGGCGCCTACGAGAAGCTCAAGGAAGTGACGCGCGGCAAGACCGTGGCCGCCGCGGATTTGCACGCGCTGATCGAATCGCTGGCGATTCCGGACGAGGCCAAGCAGCGGCTGCTGGCGATGACGCCGGCCAGCTACGTGGGCAAGGCGGCCGAACTCGCCCGCCGGGTCTGAGGCAACCCGGTGGCCCTCAAATCCACGGTCTACAAGGCGAACGTGCAGATCGCCGACATCGACCACGCCTACTACGCCGACCACGCGCTCACGCTGGCGCGCCACCCGAGCGAGACCGACGAACGGATGATGATCCGCCTGGTGGCGCTGGCGCTGAACGCCTTCCAGCTGCAGGACATGTGCAACGGCGACGGCACGCTGGCCTTCGGCGCCGGCCTGTCGGACCCCGACGAGCCCGACGTCTCATTGACCGATTTCACCGGCGCCAAGCGGCTGTGGGTGGAAGTGGGCCAGCCGGAAGACAAGCCCGTCATCAAGGCCTGCGGCAAGGCCGACCAGGTGCTGCTCTACTGCTTTGCCAGCTCGGCCGAGGTCTGGTGGCGCGGCATCCAGACCAAGCTGACGCGGCCGTCCAACCTGCAGGTGTGGCGGGTGCCGACCGAGGCCTCGCAGGCGCTGGCCGCAATGGCCGAACGCAGCATGCAACTGCAGGCCACCGTGCAGGACGGCGCGCTCAGCCTGTCGGGCAGCGAGCGGCACGTGCACATCGAGCCGGTGCGCTGGCTCTGAGCGCGCGCCGCCCTGTTTTTTGAATCGAATCGGCCCGCAGTCAGCGCCGAATGGCGCTTTTCAGCTATTGATTCAGGAGCAACTAAACGTCGATCGGCATGCCTTCGCCGCAGTTCCAGCAGGTCTCGAAGCCCCCTTCGACCAGCTCGCCGCAGCGGCACAGCCAGCGGTGCTGGGGCACGTTCTGCAGCGCGTCGATCAGCCCCCGCGCCGGCTCCAGGTGCTCTTCGTGGCGCAGCCAGATCTCCGGCAGGCACTGGTCGGGCGGCACCTGCCCCGCCACGCTGGTGAGGTGCTGGCGCTCCACCGTGGCCTCGATGCCCGCCTCGCGCAGGCAGTCGCACCACAGCGTGGCCAGGGCAATGTCCGGGGCCTGCAGCAGACGTTTCATAAGAGGATGATAGAAGGCTCGACAATGGCCCCAAACCCCACAACATGCGCCACGTCCCGCCGCCGGGCCGCTCCCAAGGCGGGACAGCCCCCTCGGGGGGCAGCGACCCACACGCAGTGGGGGAGCGTGGGGGTCCACTGACATGGCGGGAATCCACATCACGGACATCGAAGCGGCCATCAATTTCTGGCGCTCCAAGAAACCTTCGCCCGACGGCGTGACGCTGGCGCCTGAGCTGCGCGCGCTGGCGGAGGTGTATGCGCTGCTGGTCTTCCACCACGAGCTGGAGGCCGACGAGCGCTCGATGCCGCGCGCCGCCCACGAGGCCTGGCTGGCCTGGTACGAGACGCAGCCCGACACGCCCTGCATCGCGATCTGCTCCACCAGCCAGGGCGACGCGGTGTGCAAGGGCTGCGGCCGCACCGAGGGCGAGGTGCAGCACTGGCCTGAAATGACGCCGGCGGAGAAACGCGCAAGCTGGCGCCGGCTCACGCAGCAGGGCGAGGCCTGGCGCTTCAACCGCTACGCCGAGCGCGCCCGCGAAAAGGTGGACGAACCCGCCCCGCCCGACACACCGCCACGCTGAAGCGCTATGCTGGCGGCACCATGAAGCTCATTTTCAAATGGCTGCTGAGCGCGGCCGCGCTGCTGGCGGTGGCGCACCTCTATTCCGGCGTGCAGGTCACGAATTTCACGTCGGCGCTGATCGCGGCCTTCGTGATCGGGCTGCTCAACACGCTGCTGCGGCCGGTGCTGGTGGTGCTGACGCTGCCGGTGACGCTGGTGACGCTGGGCCTGTTCCTGTTCGTCATCAATGCGCTGATGTTCTGGGCCGCCGCCTCGCTGCTGGGCGGCTTCCACGTGACGGGCTTCGTCGCCGCGCTGATCGGCTCGTTGATCTACTCGGTGATGGGCATGGTCATCGAGTCAGCGCTCGAGCGCCTGTTCGCGCGCTGACTGCTTGACCTTGTCGGCCATCTCGCGGGTGCGCTGGTCGATGATGGACGCCTCGATGTAGTCGTTGCCCTTGCCGCTGCTGCGGCGGGCCATGTCCTGCGCGGCCTTGAAGCGGTCGAGCGCGCCCGAGAAATCGAGCTGCGCGGCGCGCGACTCGCCGGCCGAACGCGCGGCCTGCGCCGGCTGGTTCAGGGCCCCCTGCAACAAAGACAACGCATTCCAGGCCTGCGCGTCGCGCGGGTGCGAGATGGTCCAGTTCTGCAGCCGCTGCGCCTGCTCGGCCATGCCGGGCTGGGCGCCGGCCGCCAGCCGCGCCTGCGCCAGCATCAGCAGCTCGGGCCGGCCCGAATTGCCGGCCGAGCGCGCGGCGGCGAAGGCGGGGTCGACCGGGCCGACCGGCCCGCCGCCGCCCGCGCCGATCAACGCGATGGCCTGCGTGGGGTTGTGCTCGCGCAGCGCCAGTTCGGCCGCCAGCAGGTTGGCCACGCGCACCGCGTCGGCGTCGCCGGCCACGGCGGTGTTGAGCCGCGCAATGAAGGTCTTGGCGAGGTTCACGTCGCGCAGTTGCACCGAGGCCATGGCGCCGGCGTACAGCACGCCGATGCGCCGCGCCGCCGCTTCCTGCGACGCAATGGCGGCGCCCACGGCCCGGTTGTTGCCGGCGGGTGCGGCAGCCGCGGCCGACGCAGCCGACACCGGTGGCGGCACGCCGAGGTTGCCGGCCGGCAGCGTCTGCGCCTCGCGCACCCAGGCGCGCAGGATGTCCACGCCCGGCGCCGACAGCGCGCGGGCGCGCGCGGACATCATGCCGTGCACGTAGTCGGGCGTGGTGCGTTTGACGGCCTGCGGCTGGAGCTGCACGCGGGCCTGCACGTCGGCGATGCGCTCGCTCGTGAGCGGGTGGCTGCGCAGGTAGGGGAATGAGCCGTTGTCGTTGATGCGGTTGGCGGCCTGCAGCTTCTCGAACATGCTGGCGAAACCCTGCGGCTCGTAGCCGGCGCCGGTCATCACGCCAAAGCCCACGCGGTCGGCCTCGCGCTCCATGTCGCGCGAGAAATTGAGCTGGTTCTGCATGGCCAGCGCCTGGCCGCCGACGATGGACGCGTTGGCGGCGTCGGGGCTCTTGCGGGCCGCCAGCACGCCCAGCACCATGGCGGCGATGAGCCACGGCGTGGTCTCGCCCTGCTTGGCAATGAGCCGCGAGATGTGGCGCTGCGTGATGTGGCTCAGCTCGTGGCCCAGCACCGAGGCCAGTTCGTCGCGGCTGGCCACCAGGCCGATGAGCCCGAGGTTGACGCCCATGTAGCCGCCGGGCAGCGCGAAGGCGTTGATGGTGCGCTCGCGGTTGAGCACGATCTCCCAGGCGAAGCGGTCGTCCAGCTCGGGGCTGAGTTCGCCGCGCGTGCGCGCGGCCGCCATGAGCGAACGCCAGATGCCGTCCACGTACTCCAGCAGCAGCGGGTCGTCTTCGTAGTCGGGGTCGCGGAAGATTTCCTTGGCGATGCGGTCGCCCAGGCGCCGCTCGGCGCTGGCCGTCATGTCGGCGCCGTCGCCCAGGCTGGGGAGCTGGGCGTGGAGCAGCGGTGTTGGCGCTAGCAAAAGCATAGCTACAACCGCAGGAATGACGCTGACTCGGAGGTGATTTGATTCGAAAAAACGCATCAGAACGAATCCAGTGGCAAGTAGCCCAGCGGCTGGGCGGTGGCGGCGTCGATGAGGGCTGTCCAGAAGACCTTGCGGCCGGCCACCGGCAGCCAGCGCAGCGCGTCGGGCGGCCGGCCCGTGGCGGCCACGGCGGCGTCGATGTCGGCCGCGCGAGCGGCAAAGCGCTGGCGCAGCACGGCCACCGGCCTGGCCTCTTTCAAGATGTCGGCACGGCCGGCGTCGTAGGGTTGCCAGAGGTCTGGGCGGGCGCTCAGGCTGACGCCGCCCATGGCGGCCAGGGTGGCGTCGAAGTTTTCGCTGCTGTCTTTGAAAGGCCGCAGCGACAGCGGCGTGGGGCCGCTCCACGGCAGCGCCTGCACCGTGGCGGGCGCACGCGCCAGCATGTCCTGCGGCACCTCGATGGCGTGCACCACGCGCAGCCGGTTGTACTCGAACACCAGGTGCACCGGCCGCGCGACCGCCACCGTCCACAGGCCATAACCGAGCGCGGCGAGCTGCAGCAGGCCGACCACGGCCAGGTCGCGCCGCAGCGACTTCCAGGGCTTGGCGCGGTTGAAGATGGCGAAGGTGATGAGCGGGCCCATCACCACGTCGACCGACACCACCAGCAGGAACAGCTCCCGGCCGCCCGAGAGTTCGCGGTAGGGCCACGGGTACCAGAGGCCGAACACCAGCCCGGCGGCCAGCGCGGCCACCGCGAGGCTGAGCGTGAGGTGGATGCCGGCGGCGCGCAGCCTGTCCTTCCAATTCGCCATGGGCCTATGATCCCTGTTGTTTGTAAACGTTCGGTCAATTGTCACCGGAGCGCACTTCAGCCATGAGTCCACTCACCCACTTCGACGCGCAAGGCCAGGCCCACATGGTCGACGTCGGCGCCAAGGCCGCCACCCACCGCGTGGCGCTGGTCACCGGCCACATCCGCATGCTGCCGGCCACGCTGGCGCTCATCGAGTCCGGCACCGCGAAGAAGGGCGACGTGCTGGGCATTGCGCGCATCGCCGGCATCCAGGCCGCCAAGAAGACCAGCGACCTCATTCCGCTGTGCCACCCGCTGGCGCTGACCCGCGTGGCGATCGACTTCGAGATCGACCCCGCGCTGCCCGGCGTGCACTGCAGCACCACGGTGGAAACCGTGGGCCCCACCGGCGTGGAAATGGAGGCGCTCACCGCCGCCTCGGTCGCGCTGCTCACCATCTACGACATGTGCAAGGCGGTGGACCGCGGCATGACGCTGGGCGACGTGCGGCTGCGCGAGAAGCACGGCGGCAAATCGGGCAGCTTCGTCGCGGGCGACTGAAGCCCGCCGGTGCGGCCAGTGCCTCAGCGCGGGGCCGCCACCGGCGCCGAGGCACCCGGCAGCGCGTGCGACGCCGCCCATTCCGCGTACTGCGTGGGAAACGCCGCCCGGTAGCGCGCCGCATGCGCCAGCGCCTCCTGGTCATCACCCAGCAGCGTGGCGCTCTCGATGACTTTCTCGATGACGCGCGGCTCCGGCGAATAGTGCAGCAGGTCCAGCGCCAGCGCGTGCATGGGCAGCGCATTGGCACGCCGCACCTCGGTGGTGGTCAGCAGTGCGAAATCCACCGCGTTGTGGAACAGCCAGCTCTTCTGCGCCTTGGCCATGGTGTTGGTGCGGTACACCGGGTCACGCTCCTGCGGCGGCAGATAGACCTGGCTGATGCGGTGGTAGTCCCAGGCGGCGTACATGAGGGCGGCGCCCATGAGCAGCGCGGCCACCGTGCGCAAAGGGCTGAAGCCCATGCGGTCCTCGCGCGAAGGATCTGTCGCGGAACGGCTGAGCGGCCACAGCAACCCAGCGGCCCAAGCCGCGGCCATCTCGAAATGGCCGTACCAGATCGGATACTCCAGCAGGCTATGGAGACCGATCACCAGAAGCACCAGCCACGCCGCGCGGCGGGTGGCATTCGTTTCAGCCCAGGGTCTCGCGCTCACCACGCAGAACAACACCCATCCGCACACCAGCACCGCCACGGGAATGCCGAACTCGACGGCCAGGTGCAGCGGCAGGTTGTGCGCGTTGTCGAGAATGTCGCAGAACCGCTCGCCGCTGTAGAGCGTCATGTAGTGCGCGAAATCGAGGTTGCCCCAACCCCAGCCCAACCACGGCTTTTGGCCAATGAGCGTCAACACGTTGGACCACAGCACGCGCCGGCTGGAGCAGCCGTCTTCATGCGCGAGGCGCCAGAGGGCGCTTTCGCCGCCGCTTTGGCCCGTCACGCCGAGCAACCACGGCAAGGCCACGCTGGCTGCGGCATAAGCGAGAACGGCCACACCGAGCGGCAACGCGGCACGCGATCGCAGGTCGCGCGCCCATACCGCCACGACCCCCCATATCAGTACCAACTGCAGCACGCCCGTGCGTGACGCCGATGCCGCGTTGCCCACGGCCAGCACCACCGCCGCGAGCAACAGCCAGCGCAACCGCAGGCCGCGCCCCGCCAACCAGGGCAGCACCGCCAAGCCGATCATCGTGAGCGAGGCGAACTGGTTGCGCTGGCGCAGGTTGCCATAGGCCACGCCGGGGCTGGACACGTCCACGAACGGCAGCAGATGCGCGGCCAGACCAAAATATTGCGCCAGCCCGACAACCACGCTCAACAGCGCCGCCACCAGCCAGGCCCACATCACCGCGCGAACCAGTTCGGGGGCAGGCTGCGCAGCCGCCGAAAAGTAGGTGAGAAGCAGCGTGAGCAAACCCACGCCAAGGGCTGCGCCTTCCTGACCGCCAACCTGCAGCGCCAGGCCGCCGACTGCCAACGCCACGCCCAGCCGCCAGGATTCCCGCTCCTGTGCCGGTGGCGATGCCACCACCCACAGCACCAGCGCCGCAGCACTGGCCACAATCAACGGCACCACGGCCGCGCTGGGACCGAGGGTTACCGGGCTGACCCACGGAATCAAGACGGCGAGAAAGACGGCCCACATCATGGCGCCGTATTAAACCCGAGGCTGGCGGCGGCGGGTCAAGGCGCGACCGGGGACGGGGGCACGATCGCCGCGATGGCCGGATACCGGCGGCCGTCGTCGGCCCAATCGCGCAGGACCGCCCGGTAGGTTCGTGCACCGTAGAGGCCGCGCATGGCCGCCAGCTCGCGCACCGCGCCCTCGGGGTCGCCGTTGAGTCCCCGAGCCAACGCACTGCGGTAGTTGAGCGGGGTGATGCCGAAGCGCCGCGACACCGCCTGCAATTCGCGAAGGTCCTCCGTGCGCATGTGCTCAGTGGCCGGCGTGCGCGTGGCGCGCAGCATGGCGCCGAGGTGGGTGGACCACCAGACAGCAGGCGGCACATAGTCGTCGGGCGTCTTGCCGATGCGCAGGTTTTCGAAGCGGGTGACGCGGAAATCTTCTTCGATGTCGAGGTATTCCAGCGCCACCAATGCGGCCACCGCAGCCCACGCCACCACACCGAGCACGACCCAGGGACGCGGCGCCACCAGCGGCACGCCACGCGGATGCGCGGCCTCCACCACACCGACCATCAACGCGGCAGCCGCAAGGAAGTAGGCGTAGGCGAACGGGTATTCCACCAGACTGTGCACCAGGATTGGCAACAGCGCGGCGAGGGCGAAAACAGCGTCCGGATGGCGGGCGGCCCGCAGCCGCGTGAACCACCACCAGCCGCCCACTGCGATCAGCAGCAGGCCCAGCGGCACGCCGTTCCAGATCAGCAGATCGAGCAACAGGTTGTGTGCATAGTCGGTGTAGGTAGTGCCGGGAAACAGCAAAACCCCCTCTCGCTGGGCAGCCAGCGTCAGGTTCCACCCGTAACCCCACCAGGGCTGGTGCTCGATGCCCGCCAGCATCTGCCGCCACATCAGCACGCGCCCGCTGCTGCCGGTGGAGTATTGCGCCTCCCCAACCAGCAACGCCTGCGAAAGCCACGGCAGGCCCCAGGCCAGCAACAGCGTCACCCCCACCCCGGCCGCAAGCGCCGGCACCGGCAGGCGCAACAAGCCGCGCCGGCTCTGCCAAGCGGTGTACACGGCAAGCACCACCAGAGACAGCAAGCCGCCGCGCGAGGCCGTCAACACCAACACGGGCAGCAGCACAACGGCCACCGCCGTCAATACCCGGCCACCGATGCGCGCCCGTTGGTGGAGCCAGCCCGCGGCCACCAGCCCCAACAGCAGCAGTGTGGCCAGGTGGTTGGGCTGGGCCAGGTTGCCGCTGACCCGCTCTCCCGAGCCGTTTTCCACCGCGAAGATGTCCAGGAACGCCGTCAATTCAAACCACTGGAGCAAGCCAATGCCCGCCGACAACAGAGCGGCCAATACCAGCGCCACCGCAAGGCTTGGCAACCAGCTTTCAGAGCCGGTGCGGGTGGGTTGCCGGGAAGCCCCGATCCAGACTCCGGCCGCAGCGCACACGAGGTACAGCGACACCAGCAGCGCATCGCCGGCAAACGTGACGACGCCGGCGCCCCATTGAAGCCAAGGCCAGACAGCGACCACCAGCAAGGCCACCGCGGCGCGCGGGAGCGGGACACGCGGCCCACTGTGCATGGCCTGACTCAACGCCATCAATGCCACAGCCAGGAATGCCAGCAACTCTGAATGGAAGCTGCGCCATGGCGGGTAATGGTTGGGCGCCAGCCAGCACGCGCAGAACGCCAACGCACCGGCTGCACCAATGCAGCGCGCCCAGAAAAAAACGCTCCCGAGGGAGCGTTTTTCAAACGAGAACAAGAGTCCTTCGTTCAAGTGCCATCAACCGCGGCAAGAACCGGGAAGATACTTCGCCGGAACCGCGGGAATGCCGGCGGTCGATGCGGGACCACACTTCCAAGCAGCCACAGCGCTGCCTGCTTGCACGTTGGTCATCGGGGTGCCCGCAGCGGAGTCGACATAAGGCGTCAACTGAATTGCCTTCGTATCGATATTTGCGGCGTCGATGTTTTGGGCATATGCCGTCACCACGCCATTTGCATCGGTATCCACCTTTTGGACATACTTGCTGCCGCCACCGGAAGCGGGATTGACTTCACAGCCCCAATTGCCGGCTCCAGGAATGTTGGCGCTGGAATTGGCCGACTGGTAGATTTCGGTGATGGTCGTGCGGCAAGCCGACGCGGCCAGAATCACTTCCGACATCTTCGCGCGCTTGGTGTAGTCCTGGTAAGCCGGCAGGGCCACGGCGGCCAGAATGCCGATGATCGCGACGACGATCATCAATTCGATCAGGGTGAAACCCTTTTGCATGGAACGCTTCATTCGAAACTCCTCAGTTATGAAATTGGACCTCGACCGGGTCGCAGCTTCCATGCCATGCCAAAAACCACCGCTTTTTCGCCCGGGAACGCCTCGCAGCGACCAGAAACTGACAAAAATGTCAGACAGCGCAGCTTCCGCGCGGTTAGAAACTGTCACGATTTGTCAGTCTTTTTTACTACCTGACACAAATGGCGCGCCGGCGCTTACAGGTCGAATTCCTGCCCCGCATGCAGCCAGCGGATGTCGTGCCGCGCGTAGGCGGGTGTCTGCGCGGGCTGCTCCAGCAGCTCGATTTCGCGCATGATCAATTCGGTTTCGGCGGGCTTGGTGTGAGTGATGAAGATGGGGTAGGCCTGCCGGGCGACGATGCAGGCCAGTTCGGCCGCGAGCACCTCGGGTGACAGGTGCAGGCTGCGTTCGGCGAGTTCGCGCTCGCGGTTGCTGAAGGCGGTTTCGATGACGAGCATGGCCACGTCCAGCTCGTTCACGCGGCGCCAGAAGCCGGGGTTGCGCTCGGTGTCGCCGGAGAACACCCAGTGCCGGCCGCCGGGCACGCACGCGGCGTAGGCCACCGCCGGCACGGTGTGCACGGCGGGCAGCACCTCGATGTGCTTGCCGCCAATGGCCAGCACGTCGCCCACCTCCACGGGCACGAAGCGGATGAACGGCGCCTCGGGCGTGGGAATGCGGGTGAAGTCGGGCCAGATCACGTCGTTGAAGACATGGGCCTGCAGCGCGGCGATGGTGCCGGGCAGCGCGTGCACGGCCAGAGGCCTGTCGCGCCGGCCGGCCACCGCGTCGACCATGAGCGGCAGCGCGGCGATGTGGTCGAGGTGGGCGTGCGTGAGAAAGACATGGTCGATGGCGGCCATCTCGTCCAGCGTGAGGTCGCCCACGCCGGTGCCGGCGTCAACCAGCACGTCGCCGTCGAGCAGGAAGGCCGTGGTGCGGCAGTCCCGCGCGATCGCGCCTGAGCATCCGAGCACACGCAGTTTCATCGGAGTGGAGCGCTACTTGGTGTCAAAGGTGGTGGTTCCATCCCATTCGGGATCGAAAGGCAGTCCGCGCAGCGAGGCTACACGGTCCGCATAGAGCTGCAACAGGTATTTTTTCGGGTTGTGTGCGCGCAACTCCGCCAGCGCCTCGTCGCAGGCGGCCCAGTCTTGCGCCCGGTACGCCGCCAGCAGCCGGCTCCAGGCGGCCATCTCGTGCGCAGAAACAGTGTCGCCCACCGTTGGATCGGCCAGTGGCGCGAAGACTGAAACCGCCTGGGCCTTGCCCATCACCCGCACCTTGTCGAGTTCCTGCCAGACGAAGCCCGGCGCGGCGCGGCGGGTGGTGTCGCTCACCACGGTGTCGACGCCGTAGGTCTTGGAAAGCCCCTCCAGCCGGGCGCCGAGGTTCACCGCATCGCCAATGACGGTGTAGCTGCGCCGCACGTAGGAGCCCATGTCACCCACGCACATCACGCCGGTGTTGATGCCGATGCCCACGCTCACCGCCGGCAGCCCGCGCGCGCGCAGCTCACCGTTGATGCGGCGCACCGAGCCGGCCATTTCCAGCGCGGTCTTCACGGCCAGCGCGGCGTGGTCGGGCGTGTCGACCGGCGCGCCCCAGAAGGCCATCACGCAGTCGCCCATGTATTTGTCGATGGTGCCGCGGTTGGAGCGGATCAGATCGGTCAGGTGGCTGAACACGCTGTTGAGCAGCGCCTGCAGCTCGGTGGGCTCCATCTGCTCCGACATCTTGGTGAAGCCGCGCATGTCGCAGAACATCACGGTCAATTCCTTGCTGGTGGCCTTCATGCTGTAGCTGTCGGGGTGCAGCAGCATTTCGTCCACCAGCTCGGGCGGCACGTAGGTGCCGAAGAGCTGGGCCAGCTCGCGCTTGGAGCGGCTTTCCACGAAGTAGCCGTAGCTCATGTTCAGCGCGAAGGCGGTGAGGGCCATCGTCAGGGCCGAGGCCAGCGGCAGCACCTGTCCAAAGGCCACGAACAGCCACACGTTGAGGCCCACGACCGCGCCCAGCACCAGCACGCTGAGCGCCACCGCGCTGGCGGCGGTGAGCTGCGGCAGCATGAGCGCAAGAACGAGCCCGGCCACCAGCAGCACGAACACCTCGTAGCCAGCCGCGTAGTCGGGCTTCACGAAGAGCCGGTTGTCGAGCAGCGCCGAGACCACGTTGGCGTGGGTTTCCACGCCGGGGTAGGTTTCGCCGACCGGGGTGACCCGCAAATCCAGCAGGCCCGGCGCGGTGGTGCCGACCAGCACGATCTTGCCGTTCAGGCTGTCGGGTGGCAGGCGGCCGGCCAGCAGGTCGGCCGCCGACACGTAGCGGAAAGACTCCCCGCCCGCCCCTCCCGCGCCGCGGTACGGCACCAGCACCGCCACCCGCTCGTCCACCGGAATCGAGATGCGGCTCGGGGCCTGCGTGAGGTCGATGCGCTCCAGCGGCCGGTGGCCCGCCGTCAGGTCAGACGCCGGCACGAAACCCGGCGTGACGGCGGGGCCGCCCACCAGCGTGCGGAACACCGCCAGCGCCAGCGATTCGTAATACTGCCCCTTGTACTCCGCGATCAGCGGCACGGCCCGTACCACGCCGTCGCGGTCGGTGAGGGAGTTGAAGAAGCCCGCGCGCGGCGCCGCGTTGGCCAGCACCTCGAGGTTGGCGCCGAAGCCCGTCCAGTGCGTGAAGCCGACCGCCTGCCCCTCCAGCGCTTCGGGCTTGAACACCGGGGCCGGCAGCGTGCCGTTGGTGCGGCCCTCGCGGTCCGACGTGAAGTAGTAGCCCAGCACCACCGGGCGCTTCTGCAGCGCCTGGGCAAAGGCGGCGTCGTAGTCGAGGATGGGCTCCATCCGCTGCACCTGGTCCACGAACCGGGGTATCTCGCGCAGGTCGCTCTGCGCGAGCTGGCGCAGCTGCTTGAGGCCGGAGCTTTCGTCGGCTTCGCCGAACACCACGTCGAAGCCGACCACCGCCACATGCTGGCGGTTCATCAGCTCGGTGATCATGGTGGCCAGCCAGTTGCGGCCCCACGGCCACCGGCCCACCTCGGCCAGGCTTTTCTCGTCGATGTCGATGATGACGATGCGCGGGTCCAGCGTGCGCGGCGCCGTGGCGCGCAGCCGGGCGTCGTAGATCACGTCGTCCAGGCGGTGCAGCGCGTCGATGGGCTGCACACCGGTGGCATGCCCCAGCGCCAGCAGCAGCGGCACGAGCGTGACCCCGATGCGGGCCCAGTGCTGGCGCAGCGTGCCAAGCACGCCGCCACCGGGGCGCATGGCGCCGAAGAGCCGCCGCCTACCGAACACGCCGTGTCCCGATGGCGCCGACCGCCGTCACAAGCAACCTGGGCATCCCGCTTCTCCCGCGGCCAGTTCCGGGCGCCGGCTCTGGCTGTATCTGTTTTCCGTGTGGGGGCTAACCGGCGCCGGGGGCGCCATCCTGCGACCGCACCAGGACGACCGAAATGTTATCGCGTCCGCCATGCAGATTGGCGGTTTCGATCAGCGAGTCGGCCATTTCCGCCAAATCGCGCCCCTCGTACAGCACCGCCGCGATTTCATCGTCGCGCAGCATGTCGGTGAGGCCGTCGGAGCAGAGCAGGTACAGGTCGCCCGGGCTGATGGCGTGGCCGTGCAGTTCCACGTTGACCACCGCCTCCACGCCCAGCGCGCGGGTGACGAGGTTGCGGTTGGGCGCGGTGAGGGCTTCTTCAGGCGTGAGGAGGCCGGCGTCGATCTGCTCCTGCAGCAGCGAATGGTCGCGCGTGAGCTGAGCCAGTTCGCCGTCGCGCAGCCGGTAGGCGCGCGAATCACCCACGTGCGCCAGCAGCAGCCGGCCCTCGCCGAACAGCGCCACCACCACGGTGGTGCCCATGCCGCTGCAGTCGGCGTTGACCTGGCCGGCCGACCAGATCGCCAGGTTGGCGTTTTCCACCGCCAGCACCACCGCGCGGCTGGCGTCGGCCTCGCTGGCGTGCGGCGGCGCCTCGGCGACCCAGCGCGACAGTTCGGCGCCGACGAGCGAGGTGGCCATGGCGCTGGCCACTTCACCGGCCTTGTAGCCGCCCATGCCGTCGGCCAGCACGGCGAGCCCGGGGCCCGGCAGCACCGCCACCGCGTCTTCGTTGTTCTGCCGCAGCCGGCCGCAGTCGGTGCGGCTTGCGAACCGGTGGATCATGGCGCCCGGTTGGCGCTGCTGCGGCGGCGCAGCAGCAGGCCCGCCAGCACGACGAAGGCGGCGCCCATGGCCGCCGCCATGTAGTGCAGGGCCGGGCGGTCGGCCACCACGTCGCGCAGGACGAGGTCGCTCACGATGGTTTCGCCGGCCACCCAGCCGATCAGCGCGGCGCCCAGCGTCACGATGGCGGGGAAGCGCTCCATCAGTTTGACCATCAGCGTGGCGCCGAACACCACCAGCGGGATGCTGATGCCCAGGCCCAGCACCAGCAGCACCATGCTGCCGTGGGCGGCGGCGGCCACCGCGATCACGTTGTCCAGGCTCATCACCAGGTCGGCCACCAGAATGGTCTGGATGGCGGCCAGCAGGCTGCCGTAGGCCTTCTCTTCGCCGGAGGCCTCGTCGTCGCCGTCGAGCAGCTGCACGCCGATCCACAGCAGCAGCAGGCCGCCGACGATCTGCAGGTAGGACAGCTGGAGCAGCCGGGCGGCAACCACCGTGAGGATCACGCGCAGCACGACCGCCGCGCCGGAGCCGAAGAAGATGGCCCGCTTCTGTTGCGCCGGCGGCAGCGTGCGGGCGGCCAGCGCGATGACGACGGCGTTGTCGCCGGAGAGGATGATGTTGATCCAGACGATCTTGATCAGACCGATCCAGAAATCGGTGCTGGAAAGCAGCTCCATCCGTGCTCCGCTGGTTGGGGTCGGGGAAAGGCGGCGCGGCCGCCCGTCGTGCGCCCGAGTTTAGCCGCGCACAGCCGGCCGGCTGGCGGCGGGGTCGCTGCCCCTGCCGGCCAGTCGGCCTTGCGCCGGGCTCAGATCAGCTTCTTGAGCAGCTTGGCCATTTCGGACGGGTTGCGCGTGACCGTGAAGCCACACTCCTCCATCACGGCCAGCTTGGCGTCTGCCGTGTCGGCGCCGCCGGAGATCAGCGCGCCGGCGTGGCCCATGCGCTTGCCGGGGGGCGCGGTGACGCCGGCGATGAAGCCGACGATCGGCTTCTTCATGTTGGCCTTGCACCAGCGTGCGGCGTCGGCCTCGTCCGGGCCGCCGATCTCGCCGATCATGATGACGGCGTCGGTCTCGGGGTCGTCGTTGAAGGCCTTCATCACGTCGATGTGCTTCAGGCCGTTGATCGGGTCGCCGCCGATGCCGACCGCGCTCGACTGGCCGAGGCCGATTTCGGTGAGCTGGGCCACGGCTTCATAGGTCAGCGTGCCGGAGCGCGACACCACGCCGATGCGGCCCTTGCGGTGGATGTGGCCGGGCATGATGCCGATCTTGATCTCGTCGGGCGTGATCAGGCCGGGGCAATTGGGGCCGAGCAGCAGCGTCTTCTTGCCGCCGGCGGCTTCCTTGGCCTTCATCTTGTTGCGCACTTCCAGCATGTCCTTGACCGGAATGCCTTCGGTGATGCAGATCGCCAGGTCCAGCTCGGCCTCGACCGCTTCCCAGATCGCCGCGGCGGCGCCGGCCGGCGGCACGTAGATCACCGACACGGTGGCGCCGGTTTGCTGGGCGGCTTCCTTGACGGACGCGTAGATCGGGATGTTGAAGATGGCTTCGCCGGCCTTCTTCGGGTTCACGCCGGCGACGAAGCAGTTCTTGCCGTTCGCGTATTCCTGGCACTTCTCGGTGTGGAACTGGCCGGTCTTGCCCGTGATGCCCTGGGTGATGACCTTGGTGTCTTTGTTGATGTAGATCGACATGTTGTATCCCTCAAGCCTTCACTGCCGCGACGACCTTCTCGGCCGCTTCCGCCATGGTGTCCGCGCTGATGATGGGCAGGCCGGATTCGGCCAGCATCTTCTTGCCCAGTTCCTCGTTGGTGCCCTTCATGCGCACGACCAGCGGCACGTTCAGGTTGGTGGCCTTGCAGGCGGTGATGACGCCGGTGGCGATGGTGTCGCACTTCATGATGCCACCGAAGATGTTGACCATGATGGCCTTGACCTTGGGGTTCTTCAGCATGATCTTGAAGGCCTCGGTCACCTTCTCGGGGGTGGCGCCGCCGCCCACGTCGAGGAAGTTGGCCGGCTCGGCGCCGTACAGCTTGATGGTGTCCATGGTGGCCATGGCGAGGCCGGCGCCGTTCACCAGGCAGCCGATGTTGCCGTCGAGGCTGATGTAGGCGAGGTCGAACTTGGAGGCCTCGACCTCGGCCGCGTCTTCCTCGTCCAGGTCGCGCAGGGCGACGATGTCGGGGTGGCGGAACAGCGCGTTGCTGTCGAAGTTGAACTTGCTGTCCAGCGCGATGATGTTGCCCTTGCCGTCGCGGTTCAGCGGGTTGATTTCCACCAGCGAGGCGTCGGTGTCCATGTAGCAGGTGTAGAGCTTCTTGAACACGTCCACCGCCTGCGCGGTGGAGTCGGCCGGGATGCCGATCGCGTCGGCGATCTTCTTGGCCTGCGCGTCACCCAGGCCGGTGAGCGGGTCGATGAACTCGGTGATGATCTTCTCGGGCGTGCTGTGCGCCACTTCCTCGATGTCCATGCCGCCTTCGCTGGAAGCGATGAACGCGACCTTCTGCGTGGCGCGGTCGGTGACGACGGACACGTAGTATTCCTTCTGGATGTCGGCCCCGTCCTCGATGTAGAGGCGGCGCACCTTTTGGCCTTCGGGGCCGGTCTGGTGCGTCTTGAGCTGCATGCCGAGGATCTGGCCGGCCAGGTCTTTCACCTGCTCGATGCTCTTGGCCACCTTCACGCCGCCGCCCTTGCCACGGCCGCCGGCGTGGATCTGCGCCTTCACCACCCAGACCGGGCCGCCCAGCTTCTGCGCCGCTTCCACGGCCTCCTGCACGGTGAACGCCGCAATGCCGCGCGGCACGGGCACGCCGAATTTGCGCAAGATTTCCTTGCCTTGATACTCGTGGATTTTCATGGGGCCTCTCTCGCTGGCGTGGTCTGACGAAGAAGAAGGGAGTGCGAATGCATCAGCCGCGGCGCGGCCGCCGCGAGGTGTGACATGGGCGTGAATCCCGCGCGAACTGTATCATGATGCATTGCACAAATAACGCCGCATTGGTAGCGTAATACATAATTATATGAGGCCCGCTTGCCCCCGGCTGACACCGGGCCAAGCCCGTTTTCAACCCTTTTGACCCGTTCGACACCGCACACGCCATGGCCAAAATCTTCATCGACGGCGAAGCCGGCACCACCGGTCTGCAGATCCGCGACCGCCTGCAGAACATGGCCGGCGTAGAGCTGGTCAGCATCGCGCCCGAGCGCCGCAAAGACCCCGCCGCCAAGCGCGAGCTGATCGCCGGCGTTGATCTGGTCATTCTGTGCCTGCACGACGACGCCGCCCGCGAAACGGTGGCCATGGTGGACGGCCTGGGCGCCGGCGGCCCGCGCATCATCGACGCCTCCACCGCCCACCGCACCGCAGACGGCTGGGTCTACGGCTTCCCGGAACTCGCGCCCGGCCAGGCCGAGCTGATCCGCAAGGCCGCCCGCGTGTCCAACCCCGGCTGCTACGCCACCGGCGCCATCGCGCTGGTGCGGCCGCTGGTCGACGCCGGGCTGCTGCCGCGCGACTTTCCCATCGCGCTGCCGTCGGTCAGCGGTTATTCCGGCGGCGGCCGCACGATGATCGAGGCCTACGAGAACGGCGAGGCGCCGCTGTTCGAGGCCTATGGCCTGGGCCTGAAGCACAAGCATGTGCCGGAAATCATGAAGTACACCGGCCTGAGCCGCCGGCCCATCTTCGTGCCGTCGGTTGGCAACTTCAAGCAGGGCATGATCGTGGAACTGCCGCTGCACCTCGACCAGTTGCCCGGCAAGCCCAGCGCCAACGACCTGCAGGCCGCGCTGACGCAGCACTACGCCGGCAGCCGCTGGGTCACGGTGGAAGCAGCGGGCGCCGAAGGCAAGCTCGACGCCACCGCGCTGAACGACACCAACCAGATGGAGCTGCGGGTGTTCTCCAACCCCGAGTTTCCCCACGCCGTGCTGATGGCCCGGCTGGACAACCTGGGCAAGGGCGCCAGCGGCGCGGCGGTGCAGAACCTCAAGCTGATGCTCGGCCTGGGCGACTGAAAGCCGCCCACCGGGTTTTCAGGCGGCTTGGGCGGTTTGGGCGGTTTTAAGCGACTTTTAGGCCGCAAGTCAGCGCCGCTGCTGAATTGTTTGCTATCAAATCAGAAGCGGCACCGGCCATCCGTCACCAGTTGGCCTCGCGCTCCGGCGTGGCGCTGATGCGGTGGATGGACAGGTCGGCCCCGTCGAATTCCTCTTCCTGCGACAGCCGCAGGCCCACGAGCTTCTTGATCGTGCCGTAGACCACGGCGCCGCCCAGCAGCGCCCAGCCCACGCCCATCAGGCTGCCGATCACCTGAGCGCCGAAACTCACGCCGCCCAGACCGCCCAGCGCCTTGGCGCCGAAGATACCGGCCGCGATGCCGCCCCACAGCCCGCACAGGCCGTGCAGCGGCCACACGCCCAGCACGTCGTCGATCTTCCACTTGTTCTGCGTGAGCGTGAACATCACCACGAACAGGCCGCCCGCCACCGCGCCCACCACCAGCGCGCCCAGCGGGTGCATCAGGTCGGAGCCGGCGCACACCGCCACCAGGCCGGCCAGCGGGCCGTTGTGCACGAAGCCGGGGTCGTTGCGGCCGGCCGCCAGCGCCGCCAGCGTGCCACCCACCATGGCCATCAGCGAGTTCACCGCGACCAGGCCGGAGATCTTGTCGATGGTCTGCGCGCTCATCACGTTGAAGCCGAACCAGCCCACCGTGAGAATCCATGCGCCCAGCGCCAGGAAGGGGATGTTGCTCGGCGGGTGCGAGGCGATGCCGCCATCCTTGCGGTAGCGGTTGCTGCGCGCGCCCAGCAGCAGCACCGCCGGCAGCGCCAGCCAGCCGCCCACCGCATGCACGACGATGGAGCCGGCGAAATCATGGAACTCCTCGCCGGTCAGGCCCTTGATCCAGGCCTGCACGCCGAAATGCTGGTTCCAGGCAATGCCCTCGAAGAATGGGTAGATGAAGCCGACGATGACCGCCGTTGCCATCAGTTGCGGGCCGAAGCGCGCACGCTCGGCAATGCCACCGGAAATGATGGCCGGAATGGCCGCCGCGAAGGTCAGCAGGAAGAAGAACTTGACGAGGTCGTAGCCGTTACGCTGCGCGAGCTGGTCGGCGCCGACGAAGAAGGAGGTGCCATACGCCACCGCGTAGCCGACGACGAAGTAGACGACGGTCGAGACCGAGAAATCGACCAGGATCTTCACCAACGCATTGACCTGGTTCTTCTTGCGAACGGTGCCCAGCTCCAGAAAGGCGAAACCCGCGTGCATGGCCAACACCATGATGCCGCCCAACAGGATGAACAAGGCGTCCGAGCCCTGCTTTAGTGCTTCCATATGTCTCCCGACCTCGAAAATGCAGTGGTTTGGTGCGCGATCGGCGATTGCCGCGAAATCGCACCAAAATCAAGCAAATAACGCGCCAAGGCTGTGCGCCCCGGCTTGGTGCAGGGCGGGATCGGGAGGTGGCTGGGGGCTGAAGAGGCGCCCCGGCGCGTCGGCCGGGAGCGTCAGCGCTTGAAGTCGCGCCGGTACAGCGTGTTGTCGCCCGACGAACGGGCCTGGCTGATCGGCACGCAGCCGGCGGCGGTGCGGATCAGGCTGGCCGGGCACAGGTCAGCGCCATTGGAGAGCGCGTCGGCGCCGGCCGCGCGGCTGGGGTCGGCAAAGCTGCGCGACGCCGCCAGCGCGCCGGGGCTGGGGTTCGGGTTGGCGAGCGTGCCCGACGGCAGCGTGGCGCCGGGCGACGGCAGGGTGCCGGCCACCGAAGGCGGCGCACCCACCCCCGACGGCACCACCGGCGCGCCAATGGCCGAAGGCGGCGAGCCGACCGGGCTGAGCGCCGTGGGCGCGGTGGGCGCCGGCACGGCGGCTGGGCCGGCCCCCTGCGCCCAGGCCACGGCAGAGGTGGCGGCGGCCAGCAGCAGGGCGGCCGATGCGGCGAAACGGCGGGGCGTGCGGAACGTGTTCATGGCGGAACTCCTCAGGCTGCCTCCAGCGTCGCACCCGCGGCCCGCCACCGGAATCGGCCAGCATGACGCGGTGTTGACGGACCCCACCTACGCCGTGGGGCATGGCCCCGCGCCGAACCGCCCCTGCCTACAATCGCCGCCGCTCCATGGACGCTTTCCTCATCTCCACCGCCATCGTCGCGCTCGCTGAAATCGGCGACAAGACGCAACTGCTCGCGCTGCTGCTGTCGGCGCGCTTCCGCCGGCCCTGGCCGATTCTGGCGGGCATCTTCGTGGCCACCATCGTCAACCATGCGCTGGCCGGCGCGGTCGGCGCCTGGCTGACCACGCAGCTCGGCGCGCAAGGGCTGCGCATCCTGCTCGGCGTGTCTTTCCTCGCCATGGCGGCGTGGATGCTGGTGCCCGACAAGCTCGACGACACCGACGAAGCCGCCCGCCCGCGCTCCCACCTCGGCGTGTTCGGCACCACGCTGGTGGCCTTCTTCCTGGCCGAGATGGGCGACAAGACGCAGGTGGCCACCGTGATGCTGGTGGCCCGCTTCGACGCCTACGCCGCCGTGGTGACGGGCACCACGCTGGGCATGATGCTGGCCAATGCGCCGGCCGTCTGGCTGGGCGACAGGCTCACCCGCAAGCTGCCGGTGCGCGCCATCCACGTGGTGTCGGCGCTGATCTTCCTGGCGCTGGGCATTGCGGCGCTGCTGGCCGGCTGAGCCGGCACCCCCCCGCAGGCCGCCGCTATACTGGCGGGGCGCCGATTTGACCCGATTGCGGGCGCTTTAGAAATTCAGCTAAAGACGAGTACCCCGCCGACCCGGCCTCGCCTCTAGCGACGCCGGGTTTTTGTTTTTTCGCTCGCCCCAGATGATCGTCACGCCGCAGACCCACCATTTCGCCGAGCCGCTGCCGCTGGCCAGCGGCGCGTCGGTGGCCGGCTACGACCTCACCTACGAGACCTACGGCACGCTCAACGCCGACCGCTCCAACGCGGTGCTGGTCTGCCACGCGCTGAACGCGTCGCACCATGTGGCGGGCCGCTACGCCGGGCAGCCGAAAAGCGAAGGCTGGTGGGACAACATGATCGGCCCCGGCAAGCCGGTCGACACGGACCGCTTCTTCGTCATCGGCGTCAACAACCTCGGCTCCTGCTTCGGCTCGACCGGGCCGATGCACCCCAACCCCGCCACCGGCGAACCCTACGGCGCCGACTTCCCGGTGGTGACGGTGGAAGACTGGGTGGCGGCGCAGGCCCGGCTGCTCGACGCGCTGGGCATTCAGACGCTGGCCGCCGTGATGGGCGGCAGCCTGGGCGGCATGCAGGCATTGAGCTGGACGCTGCAGTACCCCGACCGCGTGCGCCATGCGGTGGTGATCGCCAGCGCGCCCAACCTGAACGCCGAGAACATCGCGTTCAACGAGGTCGCCCGCCGCGCCATCGTGACCGACCCCGACTTCCACGGCGGCCACTTCTACCGCCACGGCGTGGTGCCCAAGCGCGGCCTGCGCATCGCGCGGATGATCGGCCACATCACGTATTTGAGCGACGACGTGATGAACGCGAAGTTCGGCCGGCATCTGCGCGACGCGCTGGCCACCGGCGCCTACCGGTATTCGACTCAGGACGTGGAGTTCGAAATCGAAAGCTACCTGCGCTACCAGGGCGACAAGTTCAGCGACTACTTCGACGCCAACACCTACCTGCTGATCACCCGCGCGCTCGACTACTTCGACCCGGCCCGCGCCCACGGCGGCAACCTCACCGCCGCGCTCGCGAAGGCCAGCGCCCGCTTCCTGCTGGTGAGCTTCACCACCGACTGGCGCTTCTCGCCGCGCCGCAGCCGCGAGGTGGTGAAGGCGCTGCTCGACAACCGCCGCGACGTGGCCTACGCCGAAATCGACGCGCCGCACGGCCACGACGCCTTCCTGCTCGACGACCCGCGCTACATCGGCGTGGTGCGCGAGTATTTCCGACAGGTGGGCGCATGACGGATCGGCAGATCATGGAAGCGATAGCCGAGCTGGTGCCCGCGGGCTCCCGCGTGCTCGACCTCGGCTGCGGCAACGGCGCCATGCTCGACCATTTGCAGCGGCACCGCGGGTGCAGCGGCTACGGCATCGAGATCGCCGACGCCAACGTGCTGGCCTGCGTGAAGCGCGGCGTCAACGTGATCCAGCTCAACCTCGAAGACGGGCTGGCGATGTTCGACGACAACTCCTTCGACGTGGTGCTGCAGATCGACACGCTGCAACACCTGCGCAACACCGAGACCATGCTGCGCGAGACCGCGCGGGTGGGCCGCATCGGCGTGGTGGCGTTTCCCAATTTCGGCCACTGGCCGAACCGGCTGGCGGTGCTGGGTGGCCGCATGCCGGTGACGCGCCGCCTGCCCTACCAGTGGTACGACACGCCGAACATCCGCGTGGGCACCTTCCGCGACTTCGAGGCGCTGGCCCGCAAGAACGGGCTGGCCGTGCTGGACAGCCATGGCCTGCAGGACGGCCGCACGGTGCGCCTCTGGCCCAACGCGCGCGCGGGCACGGCGGTGTTCAAGCTGCAGCAGCGGCCGGCCTGACGCCATGGGCACGGCCGCACCCGCACGGCCCACCTGCCCCTCGTTCGCGCAGGCGCTGCGCTTCTGGCTCAAGCTGGGCTTCATCGGCTTCGGCGGGCCGGCCGGGCAGATCGCCATCATGCACCGCGAGCTGGTGGAGCAGCGCCGCTGGATCTCGGAGCGCCGCTTCCTGCACGCGCTGAACTACTGCATGCTGCTGCCCGGCCCCGAGGCGCAGCAGCTCGCCACCTATGTGGGCTGGCTGCTGCACCGCACCTGGGGCGGCGTGGCGGCGGGGGCGCTGTTCGTGCTGCCGTCGCTGGTGATTCTGATCGCGCTGAGTTGGGTATACGTGCGCTTTGGCGACGTGCCACTGGTGGCCGGGCTGTTCTACGGCATCAAGCCCGCTGTGGCGGCGCTGGTGCTGCACGCGGTGCACCGCATCGGCGGCCGCACATTGAAAACGCCGCGCACCGCGCCGCTTCTGTGGGCGCTGGCGGTGGGCAGCTTCGTCGCCATCCACCTGCTGAACCTGCCGTTTCCGCTGATCGTGGCGATGGCCGCGCTGGCGGGCTGGCTCGGCGCGCGGCGCTGGCCCGCGCAGTTCCAGGCCGGCGGCGCGCATGGCGCGGGCGCGGCGGCCTCCTACGGGCCGGCGCTGATCGACGACGACACGCCCACGCCGCCGCACGCCCGCTTCAGCCGCGCGCGGCTGGCCACGGTGCTGGCGGTGGGCGCGGTGCTGTGGGCGGTGCCGATGGCGCTGCTGGCGGCGCACGGCGGCTGGAGCGGCACGCTGGCGCAGATGGGCTGGTTCTTCAGCAAGGCCGCGCTGCTGACCTTCGGCGGCGCCTACGCGGTGCTGCCCTATGTGTACCAGGGCGCGGTCGAGCACTTCGGCTGGCTGACCGGGCCGCAGATGATCGACGGCCTGGCGCTGGGCGAAACCACGCCCGGGCCGCTCATCATGGTGGTGGCTTTCGTCGGTTTCGTCGGCGGCTGGACGAAGGCGGTGCTCAGCCCCGACGCGCTGTTTGCCGGCGCGGCGCTGGCGGCGGGCGTGGTGACGTGGTTCACGTTTCTGCCGTCGTTCCTGTTCATTCTGGCCGGCGGCCCGCTGGTGGAAGCCACCCACGGCAAGCTCGGCTTCACCGCGCCATTGACGGCCGTGACCGCTGCGGTGGTTGGCGTGATTGCCAGTCTCGCTCTGTTTTTCATAGCGCACATTGCAATGCCGGCGCTGACCAGCGGCCCGATTCTTTCAAGAATCGACTTCGCCGCGCTGGCGCTGGCCGGCGTGGCGCTGCTGGCGCTGGTGCGCTGGAAAGTCGGCGTGACCGGGGTCATTGCCGGCTGCGCGCTGGCCGGGCTGGCGCTGCGGCTGTCGGGCTTGGGCTAAGCTTTCGGCCATGCCCCGTTTCGCCGCCAACCTCAGCCTGATGTACACCGAGCGGCCCTTCCTCGACCGCTTCGAGGCGGCCGCGCTCGACGGCTTTCGCGCGGTGGAATACCTGTTCCCCTACGAATGGCCGGCCGCCGAACTGAAGGCGCGGCTCGACCGCTGGCAACTGCAGCAGGTGCTGTTCAATGCGCCGCCCGGCGGCGCCGACTACGCCGCCATGCAGACCGCCTGGGCGCGCGGCGAACGCGGCACCGCCGCCCTGCCCGGCCGCGAGGCCGAGTTCCGCGCCGGCATCGCCTACGCGCTGCACTACGCGCAGCAGCTCGGTTGCCCGCGCGTGCATGTGATGAGCGGCATCCTGCCCGAACACACGGCACGCGAGTCGCTCAAGCCGCTGGTCGTGGCCAACCTCGCATGGGCGGCCGAGGAGGCGGGGCGCCACGGCGTCACGCTGCTGGTCGAAGGCATCAACCAGCGCGACATGCCGCGCTACTTCCTGAACCGGCAGGACCACGCGCACGAGATCGTGGACGCCGTGAATTCACCGCACCTGAAGGTGCAGATGGACCTGTACCACTGCCAGGTCGTCGAGGGCGACCTGGAAATGAAGCTGCGCAAGTACCTGCCCGGCGGCAAGGTCGGCCACATCCAGATCGCCGGCGTGCCCGCGCGCGGCGAGCCCGACCTGGGCGAGGTGAACTACGAACACTTGTTCGGGGTGCTCGACGAACTCGGCTACGCCGGCTGGGTGGGCTGCGAGTACCGGCCGGCGCGCGGCGCGGCGGCGAATGCCACGCGGGATGGGCTGGGCTGGCTCAATCGCTGGCGCGAGGCGCACGCGCAGCGCTCCTGAATCAATAGCGCGAAATAACCATCTGGCGCTGACTTGCGCCGGATTTTCTTCAAAAACCTCACCCAGAATCGCCGCCTGGCGCCGCGCCACGCGTCGCGGTGCATGGGCCTGCCTGTAAGCCTTTGGTTCACATATCTGCCCTCCAGAGACGGGCACCTGCCCGGTGGAAGCGGCCGCAAACCGGGGCTCTTCCCAGAATGGAACCGGGTGCCGCGCCAGCCCTTCCGCTGGCCCGGCATTCGCGTTTCATTCCAAAAAAACAGGAGACAAATCTTGAAGCATTCATTCTCCGCGCGCGGCGCCGGCAAGCTGGCCGCGCTGCTCGTGTCCCTGGTGTCGGCGCTCGCGTCGGCGCCCGCCGGCGCGCAGCTTTCGCTGTCGGGCAACAGCACCGGCGGCCCGCTGGCGGTGGGCGGCGTTCCCAGCCTGACACCCGTCACCAGCCTGCTGAACGGCGACCTGCTGACCACGTTGCAGAAGGTGCTGTATGGCGGCCGCAACGACCCGTTCTACGACGTCAGCGGCGTGTCCACCGCCGGCAAGAAGCCGGGCGACATCCTGAAGAGCCGCAGCGTGCTGGCGCCGCATTTCCCCGAAGCCAAGGTCACGCAGATCATGTACGTCTCGACCGACGTGAACGGCAAGCTGGTGCCGGTGACCGGCACGGTGCTGGTGCCCACGCTGGACCTGAGCGGCCTGGTGAACGTGCCGGTGGCGCTGCAGGGGCCGCTGCCCACGCTGCCGGTGGTGGGCGAGCTGCTGGGCACCAACCTCGGCGTGCCGGTCGGCGGGCCCAAGTACGCGCAGCGCCCGGTGGTCGGCGTCACGCCGGGCACGCGCGGCATGGGCGACCACTGCGCGCCGTCGCAGGGCTTCAACATCGCCACGCTCACGCCGCTGATGGTGGACTACTCGGTGGCCGAATACCACCAGCTTCTGCTGCGCGGCTACGTGGTGGCCGTGACCGACTACGTGGGCGGCGGCACCAAGGTGCCGGAGAGCTACCTCATCGGCCGCCCGGAAGGCATGGCCGGGCTCGACGTGATCCGCGCCGCGCTGAAGCTGCCGGGCACCGGCGCCACGCCGCAGAGCATGGTCGGCCTCACCGGCTATTCGCAGGGCGGACAGGCGGCGGCCTGGGCGGCACAGTTGCAGCCCAGCTATGCGCCGGAGCTGAACATGAAGGGCATCGTGGCGGGCGGCGTGGTGACCGACGCGCTGGCCATTGCCGATTTCTGGAACCAGGGCGGGCTCATCAATTCCGGCCTGCTGCTGGCCCAGATGATCGGCCTGGACAACGCCTACCCCGAACTGAACCTGAAGGCCTACATCAAGCCGGAAGGACAGAAGCTGTTCGAGTCGGCACGCACCCAGTGCATCTACCAGGAGCTGCTCGCCTACCCCGGCCTGCGCACCTCCGACGTGACCTCGCCCGACTTCGCGCAGCTGCCGCAGGTCCGCGCGCGGCTGAAGGAGCAGCAGTTGGGCAACACCGCCCCGCGCGTGCCCATGTACGTGTACCACGGCAACATGGACAACATCGTGCCCTACGAATTCGCGGAGCGGCTGCGCGACAGCTGGTGCGCCCAGGGCGCGACGGTGGAATTCCGCTCTGGCCCCTACGAGCATCTGGCCGGCATCTTCCTCGGGGCGCCGGGTGGCGTGCAGTTCATCGCAGACCGCTTCGCGGGCCGGCCGCCGGTCAGCAACTGCCGGATCAGCGCACGCTGAGCCGGTGAACCCGTTTGGCAACAGCCTGGCCTCTGCGTTCAGTGTTCATTCCTTCTCCGCCAGGCTGTTGCCATCCTTGCGCCCCGTCAGAGGCTTGATACCATGCCGCCACCTGCGGCACGAGCGCCCCGGGGACTGACCGCGACACGCAGGAGGCGACATGCTGACCTCTATCCAGAACGCCCTGATCCTGGATGCCCGTGGGCAACCCACCGACGCCCATCTGGCGCTGCGGTCCCGGGACTGGGACGAGATCGGCGCCATGACCGACTCGGTCTACATGCCGTATGTCGTGAACCCCGACAACAAGCTGCGCAAGCCGCGCTCCGAGCAGTACGCGTTCGACATCGGCAGCTTCACCCTCAGCCGGTTCTGCTACGGCGTGCCGGTCGATCTGCGCGACTTTGCGCCCGACCCGGGCAAGGGCATTGCGCTGACCACCGTGCGCGGCTGCGTGCGCCACTGCGATCTGGCGGAAACAGCGGCCGGAGAAAGCTTTCTGGTGGACAACAGCCGCACCGGCTACTTTCTCGCGGCCAGCGCAGACCACCTGCAGGTCAACCTCAGCTTTTCCCACCGCTTCCTCGCCGACCTGTACGAGCGCTGGCACGGCAGACCCGCGCCGCAGGAGATGTGGCAGCTCAAGTTCAAGTTCGGCGGGCCGGGTTCAAGCTGGTACGCACTGCTGGAATATGCGAGCCGCTGCATCGCCGAGATGCCCGAGCAGGTGAGGCAAGGGCCTTTCAGCAAGCACCTGGAAGAAATCCTGGGCATGAACCTGTTGAGCCAATGGCGCCAGGCGCTCGGCGACCAGGCCTTGGAGCGCACGGGTTCGCTGGCACCGCGCTTCGTGAAGCAGGCGGAAGACCACCTGCGCGAACACGCGCGCGAGGTGCCGACGCTGACCGAGGTGGCCGCGGCGGTGGGGGTGAGTGTGCGGGCGCTGACGCATGGCTTCCGGTCCTTCCGTGGCCACTCGCCGGGCGAGTACCTGCGCGAGCTGCGGCTGCAGGGCGTGCGCGCCGACCTGCTGGCCGCGCGGCCGGGGGCCACGGTGTCGTCGGTCGTGGCGGGCTGGGGCTACGTCAACATGGGCATCTTCGCGCACGCCTACGAACGGCGCTTTGGCGAGCTGCCGTCGCAGACGCTGCGGCGCCTGCGTGATTGAGCGCCGCTTCTGAATTCATAGCAACAAATCCAGATTCGGCGCTGACTTGAGGCCGAAAACATCTTCATTCCGGCCGCAGCAACCGTCTCAATGCGCGCCCATGGCCTCCGCGCCGCCCGCCCCGGCCGCCTTCACCGGCCGGGCCAGCCACACCACGCCGACGAGCAGCAGGAAGATGAAGGCCGAGGCGTAGAAGATGTCGTTGGCGCTGAGCATGAAGGCCTGCTGGTCGATCAGCCGGTTGATCATGGCGTAGGCCTGCTCGGCGCTGAAGCCCTGGCTCTGCAGCCCGGCCACGGCCTGGCTGGCGTTGCCGTTGGCGGTGGAGATGTTCTCGGCCAGTTGCGCGTGGTGCATGGCGGCGCGGTCGTCCCACAGCGTGGTGGCGATGGAGGTGCCGAAACCGCCGGCCGTGATGCGCACGAAGTTCGACAGCCCCGACGCCGCCGGTATGCGGTCGGGCGTGAGGCCCGACAGCGTGAGGCTGACCAGCGGGATGAAGAAGAAGGCCATTGCCGCACCCTGCACGATGGTGGGAATGAGGATGGTGGTGAAGTCGGCCTGGGTGTTGAAGTGCGAGCGCATGAACAGCACCAGCGCGAACACCAGGAAGGCGATGGTGGCGAGCCAGCGCGGGTCTGTGGTGCCCACCTTCTTGCCCACCAGCGGTGACAGCACGATGGCGAGCAGCCCCACCGGCGCCATGATCATGCCGGCCTGCGTGGCGGTGTAGCCCATGTACTGCTGCAGCCACAGCGGCAGCAGCACCACGTTGCCGAAGAACACGCCGTAGCCCAGCGAGGTGGCGAGCGCGCCGGTCCAGAAGTTGCGCCGCGCGAACAGGCGCAGATCGACCACCGGGTGTTTCTCGGTGAGTTCCCACACCACGAAGAACGTGAACCCGATCAGCGCGGTGGCGCCCAGCAGCACGATCTGTCCGGAGGCAAACCAGTCGAGCTCCTTGCCCTTGTCGAGCATGACCTGCAGCGCGCCCACCCACAGCACCAGCAGCGCCAGCCCGATCTTGTCGATCGGCAGCAGGCGGATCGCCGATTCGCGGCTGCGGTAGATGCTCCAGGTGAAGAAGGCGGCGGCGAGGCCGAACGGGATGTTGATGTAGAAGATCCACGGCCAGCTGAACTGGTCGGTGATCCAGCCGCCGAGCAGCGGCCCCATGACGGGCGCGACCAGCGTGGTCATGCCCCACAGCGCCAGCGCGGTGCCGGCCTTGGCCTTGGGGTAGCTGGCGAGCAGCAGCGTCTGCGACAGCGGGATCATCGGCCCCGCCACGGCGCCCTGCACCACGCGGAAGAAGATCAGCATCTCGATGCTGGGCGCCAGCCCGCACAGGATGGACGCGATCACGAACAGCAGCACGCTGGCGGTGAACAGCCTGACCTGGCCGAAGCGCTGCGTCAGCCAGCCGGTCAGCGGCACCGAGATGGCGTTGGCCACCGCGAACGACGTGATGACCCAGGTGCCCTGGCTCGGGCTCACGCCCAGGTCGCCGGAGATGGCGGGAATGGACACGTTGGCGATGGACGTGTCGAGCACGTTCATGAAGGTCGCCAGCGAGAGCGCGATGGTGCCCAGCACCAGCTGCCCGCCGGTCAGCGGCGGGTGCTCGATGTGGGCCGGCGGCGCGGCGGCCGCACCCGCTGCGGGCTGCGGCGCGTTGCCGGAAAGGGTGTCGGCCTGGGCCATGGCTCAGGCGCCGGTGGCGGCGGTGCGGGGCGCGGCGCCGTTGGCGGGGCGCACGGCGGCGCCTGCGGTGGCGGCGGCATGCGCATCGACCACCGCCGAGGTCTTGCGGCCGAGGTTGGCCGAGACGATCTGCTTCACGCGGGCGTCGGCGTCCTTGTCGACGGCCGGTGCCGCAATGGCCTCGGGCGCGCTCGGCGTGCTGCCGGCGTCGGCCAGCACCTTGCCGCTCTGGTCGTGCACGTCCACCTCGGCTTCCATCGAGAGGCCCACGCGCAGCGGGTGGTCGGCCAGTTCCTTGGCGTCCAGCGCCACGCGCACCGGCACCCGCTGCACCACCTTGATCCAGTTGCCGGTGGCGTTCTGCGCCGGCAGCAGCGCGAAGGCCGAGCCGGTGCCGGCGCCCAGGCCCGCCACCTTGCCGTGGTAGGTCACCTTGCTGCCGTACACGTCGGCCGTCAGCGTGACGGGCTGGCCGATGCGCATGTTGCGCAGCTGCACTTCCTTGAAGTTGGCGTCGACCCAGACCTGGTCGAGCGGAATGATGGCCATCAGCGGCGCGCCGGGCGCGATGCGCTGGCCCACCTGCACGCTGCGCTTGGCCACGAAACCACCGACCGGTGCCACCAGCTCGGCGCGCTTGAACGCGAGGTAGGCCTCGCGCACCCGCGCAGCGGCGCGCAGCACGTTGGGGTGTTCGTCAACCGGCACGCCTTCGGTCAGCGCCTTGTTGGAGGCGAGCTGTTCCTGCGACGCATTGACAGCGGCCTGCGCGGCGTTCTGCGCGCTGCGGGCGGCCGCCAGCGCGGTGCGCGAATGGTCCAGCTCTTCGCCCGACACCGCGCCGTTGGCCTGCAGCGGCTCACGGCGCGCCAGGTCGTCCTGCGCGCGCTTCACGTCGGCGCTGGCCTTGGCCAGTTCGGCCTGCCGCAGCGACACGTTGGCGGCCAAGGACGAGTTGTTGGTGTACAGCGTGCGCACTTCGCGCACGGTCTGCGCGAGCTGGGCCTCGGCCTGGTCGAGCGCGACCTGCGCGTCGGCGGGGTCGAGCTTGATGAGGCTCTGGCCGGCCTTCACGAAGTCGGTGTCCTGCGCCTCGATGGCCAGCACCGTGCCGCCGACCTGCGGCGTGATCTGGACGACGTTGCCCTGCACGTAGGCGTTGTCGGTGGTCTCGAAGTTGCGGGCGTGCAGGCCGTAGTAGGCGCCGTAGCCGATGCCGGCGAGGACGAACACGCCGGCCAGCGCGATCAGCAGCGGCTTGCGGCGGTTGGGGTTGGCGGCGACGGCGGGGGTGTTGTTGTTCGGTGCGGTCATGGTGGTGTCCTTGGACGAAGGGTTCGGATGCGTTAACCGGCGACGTAGCCGCCGCCGAGCGAGCGATTCAGCGCGGCGTCGAGGTCGAGCGCGCGGGCGGCGAGGTCGGTGGCGGCGCGGCGCTGGGCCAGCACCGCGTTCTCGGCGGTCAGCACGGTGAGGTAGTTGGCGAGGCCGGCCTTGTAGCGCTGGGTGGCGAGGTCGAAGGCCGACTCGGCGGCGGCCTGCGCGTCTTTCTGCTCGCGCCGCTGCACGGCCAGAGACTGCAGCGAGGCGACCTGGTCGGCCACGTCGCGGGCGGCGTCGAGCACGGCCTGGTTGTAGCTGAGCACGGCGGCGTCGTAGTCGGCGGTCTTGCCCTTCAGGTTGGCGCGCAGCCGGCCGGCCTCGAAGATCGGCAGATGGACGGCCGGGCCGATGCCGTAGGTGGCGCTGCCCGACTCGAACCAGCGCGAGACGCCCAGGCTGGCAAAGCCGGCGAAGGCGGTGAGGTTGACGTTGGGGTAGAACTGCGCCTTCGCCACGTCGATGTCGCCGGCCGCGGCCTGCACCCGGGCGCGGGCGGCGGCCACGTCGGCGCGGCGGCCGAGCAGATCGGCCGGAATGGCGGCCGGCGCCTGCGACGGCGCGGCGCCCACGGCCAGATGCGGCGTGAGCGTGCGGGCGGCATCGGGCGCCTGGCCGCTCAGCACGGCCAGCGCGTTGCGGGCCAGCGCGATCTGTTCGTCGAGCTGGGCGATGTCGCCGCGCGTCACCGGCAGATTGCCCTCGGCCTGGCGCTGCTCGACCCGGGTGTCGAGCCCGGCGCCCACGCGCTGCTGCACGAGCTGCAGCGTCTGCGCGCGCTGCTGAAGAATGGCCTGCGCCACCTCGCGCTGCTCCACGAGGCGCGCCAGGTTGAAGTAGCCGCGCACCACCGACGACGAGACGATGACCTTGGCCGCCTGCGCCTCGGCCTCGGCCGCCTTGCCCTGGCTCAGAGCGGCGTCGAGCGCGGCGCGGTTCTTGCCCCAGAAGTCGATCTCCCAGCTCGCGTTGACCAGCGCCTGGCTGCTGGTCTGCGTGGAGCCGGCCAACGGCGGCGGGTACAGGCCGTTTTCGCTGAAGCGCTGGCGGGTGGCGTCCACCGCGAGGCCCACCTGCGGGTAGCGCGCGGCGTCGGCCACGTCGGCGGCGGCGCGGGCCTTGGCGAGCCGGGCCTGCGCGAGCTGGATGTTCAGGTTGCCGGCCAGCGCCTGCTGCACCAGCGCGTTCAGCGCGGGGTCGTTGTAGCGGGTCCACCAGTCGGCCTGCGGCCAGGCCTCGAAGGGCGCGGTGGCGCCGGCCTGCGCGGCGGGCAGTTCGCGGGCCTGCGGCGAGACGACGCCGGTGCTGGCGCAACCGGCCAGCGCGAGCGCGGCCACCAGGGTGAGAAGGGCGGGAACGCGGGTGCGGTTCATGTCAGGCTTTCGGTTGTTCGTTGTGGGCGACCGCCAGACCGCTGGCGATCATCCGGCGCAGCAGGCTCTTGAGCTGCTCCAGTTCTTCGGCAGTGAAGCCGCTCAGGTGTTCGTTCATGGCCGAGCACAGGCCGGGCGGGATGCGCGACACCACCTCGTGGCCGGCCGGTGTGAGTTCGAGGTGCACCACGCGGCGGTCTTCCTCGCTGCGGCGGCGCTGAATGAGGCCCTTGGCCTGCAGGCGGTCCAGCATGCGGGTCATGGCGCCGGTGTCGGTGCCCATGTCGCGCGCCAGCTCGGCGGCGGTGTCGCCCTTGCCCTTGGCCAGCAGCAGCAGCGGGCCCCACTGCATGGCGGTGAGTTCGTGCTCCTGCATGCGCTGGTCGATGTTGCGCTGCAGCGAGTGGTACAGCACCTTGATGAGGTAGCCCACGGACTCGCTGGCCTGGTAGGTGTCCGGGTGGTACAGACCGCAACGGGGAACGGGGGCATCTGTCATGGATCGGAAATATAACTGCCTAGGCAGTTATTGTCAAGGCACCTATTGCGACTCGGGTATTCCCGAGGTGGGCGGCGGCGCGGGTCACACATCTGGTAACGCCGTTAACCGCCGCTGCGCACCGGCCCAACAGCGCAGACACCTGATGCGGTTTCAATGGAGCCATCGATTCACAGACACCCTGAGGGGAAACACCATGAGAAAGCTCGTTCTGCTTGCCGCCGTTGCCGCCACCACCATCGTGTCGGGCTGCGTGGTCGTTCCGGCCCGCGGCGGCTACCGCTATTACGACGCGCCGCCCGCCGGCGGCCCGCGTTACTACCGTGGCGACCGCGACGGTGACGGCGTGCCCAACCGCTACGACGCGCGGCCGGGCAACCCCTACCGCTACTGACGCCGCCCCGGCCGCGCTGAGGGCCGCCCCCGCCGGGCGGCCTGGCGAGCCAGGATAATCGGGGGGTGCACAGCCCCATCGTCCCGTGGCGCCAGCGCCTCGCGGCCTTCTGGGCGCCGTGGCGCCCCGCCCCCACCACCACCGACCTGCGCGAACGCATCCGCGTGGTGCTGGGTGCGCTGCTCGGGCTGACGCTCACCGCTTTCGTCGGCCAGGGGCTGATGCCGGCCGGCACCGTGCCGTGGCTGGTGGCACCAATGGGCGCCTCGGCGGTGCTGGTGTTCGGCGTGCCGGCCAGCCCGCTGGCCCAGCCTTGGGCGGTGGTGGGCGGCAACGTGCTGTCGGCACTGGTGGGCGTGGCCTGCGCCCGTTACATCCCGCACCCGGTGGTCGCGGCGGCGTGTGCCGCCGCCGGCGCCATCAGCGTCATGCTGGCCTGCCGCTGCCTGCACCCGCCGGGCGGCGCGGCCGCCCTCACGGCGGTGCTGGGCGCGCCCGCGCTGGCGCCGCTGGGCTACGCCTTCGCCTACGGGCCGGTGCTGGTCAACGCACTGGCGCTCACCGCTTTCGGCGTGGCCTACAACACCGCCACGCGCCGGCCCTACCCGCACCGGCAGATCGCGCCGGCCGCGCCGCCGCCGGCCCGCCCCGGTTTCACCAGCGCCGACCTGGACGTGGTGCTGGCCCATCACAATGCGCTGATCGACGTGGCGCGCGACGAACTGGAAGACCTGCTGCACGAGGCCGAGCTGCAGGCGCACCGGCGCCGGCTGGGCGTGCGCACCGTGCGCCAGGTGGCCCACGCCGACGTGCCCACGGTGGAGTTCGGCACCCCGCTCACCGAGGCCTGGGCGCTGATGCGGCCGGGCGGCCACAAGGCGCTGGCGGTGGTGAACCGCTTCGACCGCGTCATCGGCATCGTCACGCGGGCCGACTTCCTGCGGCTGGCCCAGCTCGACGTGCACGAAGGCCTGATGGACCGGCTGCGCGAGCGCCTGCGCGTCACAGGCCACAGCCAGAGCGAGAAACCCGAGGTGGTGGGCCAGGTGATGGAGGCCCACCCGGTCTGCGCCGATGCCGACGCCCATGCGCTGGACCTGGTGGCGCTGTTCGCCGGCAGCGGCCACCGCCACCTGCCCGTCACCGACGCGCGCGGCGTCTACCAGGGCATGGTGGCGCAGGCCGACCTGATCGCCGCGCTCACCGACGTGCTGAACGACGGCGCCTGGAGCGAACCCGCGCCACCCGCGCCCGCCACGCCCCAGCCCGTGCTTCCGCAGGGTTGACCGGCCGTTCGGCCACCGCCTGCGCTACCCTTGGCGCATGGAAAGAACACCGATGAAGACGGCACGGCGCGGCGGTCTCCGCGCGTGGGTGGCGGCGCTGGGCCTGCTGGCCCTGGCGGCGTGGGCCCAGGCTCAGCCGCTGAGCCTGAAGACCATGCTGCGCACGCCCGATTTCCGCGACGCGGTGCTCTCGCCCAACGGCCAGTATGTGGCCGTGCTGGTGCCGGTGGAGGCGCGCACGCACCTCGTGATCTTCGACCTGCAGGCGCGCAAGGTCGTGAACCGCATCAACATTCCGGCCGCCGACGTCAGCTCGCCCGCGTGGGTCGGCAACGACCGGCTGGTGTTCGCCAAGGCGCGCCACGACGTGGCCATGACCTGGCGCTGGAACACCGGCGGCCTGTTCATGGTCTCGCGCGACGGCACCGTGCAGCGGCGGCTGGTGCCCACCTTCCAGGACCAGGCGCTGGCCGGCTACAAGCGCTACGTGTCGGCCGCGCCGGCCGGGCCGCAGGTGCGCGAGGGCGCGGAGCTGGTGGTGGCCATGAACGACCGCGACCGCGAGAGCGTGGACCTGTACCGCTTCAACATCGACAACGGCGACCGCAAGCTGCTCACGCGCGAGCGCCCGCCGCGCACCACCTCCTGGCTGCTCGACCGCAACGGCGTGCCGCGCGTGGCGCAGTCCAGCGTGGAGAAAAGCACCGAAACCATCACCTGGTGGCGCGCCACGCCCACCAGCCCCTGGACCGAGCTGTGGCGCGCCAACTCGGTGAGCGGCGACATGATGGTGCCGCTGCACGTCGAGTCCGACGGCCGGCACCTGCTGGTGGCCAGCAACGCCGGCCGCGACACCATGGCCATCTACCGCTACGACCCCGCCACGCGCGAGCGGCAGGCGCTGCTGGCCGAGCACCCCACGGTCGACCTCGGCGCCGACGCCGAGGGCGAATACATGGGCGACCTCGTCTACGACCCGAGGCAGGAAGAAATCGTGGGGCTGCGCGTGGACGGCGGCGGGCGGCCGCAAACGATCTGGCTCGACGAGCGCCACGCCCGGCTGCAGAAGCTGCTCGACGGCGCGCTGCCCGGCTTCACCCCCATGTTCCAGCGCGCCGCCGACGCGCCGGTGACGCTGGTCGCGTCCTACGCCGACCAGCGCTCGCCCCGCTGGCACCTGCTGAACGAAAGCACCGGCCAGATGGAGCCGCTGTTCGTCGCCATGCCGTGGCTCGACAACGGCCAGCTCGCGGCGATGACCCCGTTCACCTACACCACCCGCGACGGCCTGGGCGTGCCCGCCTTCCACATCCTGCCGCAGCGGCGCAAGGCCGGCGAGCCGCTGCCCACCGTGGTGCTGATCCACGGCGGCCCCTGGGCGCACCCGGCCCGCTGGGCGTTCCACAGCTCGTCCTTCCAGGAGGCGCAGATGCTGGCCGCGCAGGGCTACGCGGTGCTGATGCCCAACTTCCGCGGCACCACCGGGCTGGGCCGCAAGCTCTACCAGTCGTCGCGCGGCGAGTGGGGCAAGCGCATGCAGGAAGACCTGGAAGACGCGGTCGACTGGGCGGTGGCCCAGGGCATCACCGACCCCGCGCGGGTCTGCCTCTCGGGCGCCAGCTACGGCGGCTACGCGGCGCTGATGGGCCTGGTGAAGACGCCCGACAAATACCGCTGCGCCATCGCCGGCATGCCGGTGACGGACCTGCCGACGCAGATCAGCTCCGGCTGGAGCGACATCTCGCGCGACGACGAGGCCCGGCAATACTGGATCGAGATGGTGGGTGACCCGGCGCGCGACGCCGAGGCGCTGGCCGCCGCCTCGCCGGCGCGGCAGGCCGCCCGCATCAAGGGCCAGGTCATGCTGTACGGCGGCGTGGACGACGGCCGCACGCCGATCGAGCAGATGGACCTGATGCGCGCGGCCCTGCGCGCCAACAAGCAGGAGCCGCGCTGGCTGGCCAAATACGGCGAGGGCCACGGTTTCGGCAGCCTCGACAACGTGCTGGAAACCTACGGCGAGAAATTCGAATTCCTGCGGCAGAACCTGCACCCCACGCCGCCCCGATCGCAGCAGGCGCCGGCCCCCGAAGCGCCCGCCGCCGCCCAGTAGCCGCTGGGCATTTCGCCTGCGGGACGCGCCCCGGTTGCGCGGCCCGCCCGGCAGCCGATACAGTGGCCGCTGCGCCCGCCCGCGCCGGCACCTGGAGAACCCGCCACCCATGAACGCCCCGCTGCACCGAGAAATGCCCGCCGCCACACTGGATTCCGCCCGCCTGCTGGACGACGTGACGCGCCAGTGGGACGACGACATCGTGCGCCAGCTCACCCACTACGTGACCGTGCCCGCCAAGTCGCCCGGCTTCGACACCGACTGGGCCGCGCACGGCTACATCGACACCGTGGTGCGCGATGCGGCCGACTGGATCACCGCGCAGAATGTGCCCGGCCTCACGCTGGAGATCGTGCGGCTGGAAGGCCGCACGCCGGTGCTGTTTTTCGAGGTGGCGGCCACCCGCGCGGCCGCCGGTCACACCGGCCAAACGGTGCTGATGTACGGCCACCTCGACAAGCAACCCGAATTCACCGGCTGGCGCAGCGACCTCGGGCCGTGGACGCCGAAGATCGAAGACGGCAAGCTCTACGGCCGTGGCAGCGCCGACGACGGCTACGCGGTCTACGCCAGCATCGCCGCCGTTCAGGCGCTCAAGGCGCAGAACACGCCGCACCCGCGCATCGTCGGCCTGATCGAGACCTGCGAGGAAAGCGGCTCCTACGACCTGCTGCCGTATGTCGACGCGCTGCGGCCACGGCTGGGCGACGTGGGCCTGGTGGTGTGCCTCGACTCCGGCGCCGGCAACTACGACCAGCTCTGGCTCACCACCTCGCTGCGCGGCATGGCCAGCGGCGTGCTGAAGGTGGAAATTCTCACCGAAGGCGTGCATTCGGGCGACGCGTCGGGCGTGGTGCCGTCGAGCTTCCGCATCATGCGGCAGGTGCTCGACCGGCTGGAAGACAGCGCCACCGGCCGCCTGCTGCCCGCGAGCTTCCATTGTGAGGTGCCGGCGGAGCGGCTGGCGCAGGCGCACGCCACCGCCGCCATCCTCGGCGACGAGCTGTACAAGCGTTTCCCGTGGGCGCACCACGACTGCGGCGGCTCCAGCGCCTTTGCGCTGCCGATGACCGACGACCCGGTACAGGCGCTGCTCAACCGCACCTGGCGGCCCACGCTCAGCGTCACCGGCGCCGACGGTTTTCCGGCACTGAAAGACGCCGGCAACGTGCTGCGGCCCTACACCGCGTTCAAGCTGTCGCTGCGGCTGCCGCCGCTGGTGGAGGCTGCGCCGGCGGTGGCCAAACTGAAGGCGCTGCTGGAAGACAACGCGCCCTACCAGGCCCGCGTGACCTTCGAGGGCGAAGGCGGCGCCACCGGCTGGAATGCGCCGGCCGTGGCCCCGTGGTTCGCGCAGGCGCTGGACGACGCGTCCACCGCGCATTTCGGCGCGCGCTGCGGCCACATCGGCCAGGGCGGCACCATTCCGCTGATGAACCTGCTGAGCAAGGGCTTTCCCACCTCGCAGATGATGGTCTGCGGCGTGCTCGGCCCCAAGAGCAACGCCCACGGCCCCAACGAATTCCTGCACCTCGGCTACGCGAAGAAGCTCACCGCCGCAGTGGCCGGCGTGATCGCGCGCATGCCCTGAAGCGCCCGCCGTGCACACCGCCACCCTCACCCCGCTGATCGCCGTTGACGGCGCCAACCTCGCGGTCTACGACTGGCGGCCCGCCGGCCCCGGGCGGCCGCGCGGCGTGGTGCTGCTGGTGCATGGCCTGGGAGAACACATGGGCCGCTACGCGGCGCTGGCCGAGCGGCTGAACGCCTGGGGCTTCGTGGTGCGCGGGTACGACCAGTTCGGCCACGGCGAGTCGCATGGCCCGCGCGGCGGGCTGCCGGGTGCAGACCGCCTGACGGTGGACCTGGGCGACGTGGTGGACGACACCCGCCGCCGCTACCGCCTGCACGACACGCCGCTGCCGCTCATCCTGCTCGGCCATTCGATGGGCGGGCTGGTGGCGGCAGACCTGCTGCGGCAGCGCCCGCGCGAGGTGGACGCGCTGGTGCTTTCCTCACCCGCGTTCGACGCCGGGCTGAGCCCCTTCCAGCGCTGGCTGCTGGGCTGGCTGCCGCGCGCCGCGCCCAACCTGCGGGTGGGCAACGGGCTGAAGCCGGTCTACCTCTCGCACGACGCGCATGTGGTGGCCGCCTACAAGGCCGACGCCCGGGTACACGACCGCATCAGCGCGCGGCTGGCCAGGTACATCGCCGACGCCGGACCGGCGGTGGTGAGCGCCGCGCCGCGCTGGCAGACGCCCACGCTGCTGCTCTACGCCGGCGCCGACAGGCTGGTCAGCCCCGCCGGCAGCCGCGCCTTCCTGGCCGCCGCGCCGCGCGAGGTGGTGCAGGCGCGCTGCTTCGAGAAGCTCTTCCACGAGATCTTCAACGAGCGTGAACGCGACCGCGAGGCCGTGCTCGAGGAGCTGCGCCGCTGGCTGGAACCGCGGTTTCCACCGCCGTAGCGGCCGTTTTCAGAACGAAATTGGCCGAAAGTCAGCACCAATGCTGACTTGTTTGCTCTTATTTTCGGAGCAAACCGCCCAGCATGCCGAGCAGGTCGGTGTGGCCGCCCACGCCGCCGTCGGGCACCTGGCCGTTGGGCGTGAGGCCGTCCACCACGCCCGGCAGCAGCGAGGCGAGCTGGCCCGTCAGGTGCTCGGGGTCCAGCCCGAGCTGGCCGGCGATCTGCTTCACCGTGTCGCTGCCCAGCACGCTCTGCAGCTGCTCGGCCGAGATCGGCAGGTTCTGGCCGCTGCCAATCCACGACTGGATCACGCCGCCCAGGCCGGCTTCGTGGAAACGCGCCTGCAGGCCGTCGAGGCCGCCCACCGGGCCGTCGTTGGACAGCAGCCCGCCCAGCGCCTGGCCGAGGCCGCCTTGCTGCAGTTGGCCCATCGCCGCGCCCACCATTGAATCGAACAAGCCCATGTCGTCAACCTCCGTCAGAGTGTGAGCGGCCATTGTGCGCCAGCCATGTGACGAATGCGGCCAGCGGCGCGGTCTCCGCACGCAGCGTGCGGTTGCCCAGCGAAACCGGCGCAAAACCCTGGGCGATGGCGGCGTCTTCCTCGGCGTCCGACAGGCCGCCTTCGGGGCCTGAAAGAAACACCGCCGGTGAGCCGCCGGCGGTGGCCGGCAACAGCCCGCCGGCCCCGGACGCGGCGCGCAAGGACAGCATGAGCCGCGCGGCGCCGGCCGGCAGCGGCGGCTCGCGCAGCCACGCGGCCAGCGGCTGAACGGGGTACACCTCGGCCAGCGTGTTGCGGCCGCACTGCTCGCTGGCCGCCACCACGATGGCGCGCCAGTGCGCCCGCTTCTTCTCGGCCCGTTCGCCGTCGAGCCGCAGCACGGCGCGCTCGCTCAGCAGCGGCTGAATGGCCGACACGCCCAGCTCGGTGGCCTTTTCCACCAGCCAGTCCATGCGCTCATTGGCCGGCATGCCCAGCGCCAGCGTGACGTGGCAGCCCACCTCGCGCTCCACCGGGTCGTGCGCCAGCACATCGACCGCCACGTCGCTGCGGCCCATGCGCGCCACCCGGGCCGACCATTCCCCGCCCCGGCCGTCGAACAGCGTCAGCTCGCGGCCGGGCTGCAGCCGCAGCACCTGCACATGGCGGGCCGCCGCCGGCGGCAGCTCGAGGCCGGTGGCGGCAGACAGGGGATGATCGACGAACAAACGCGGCATGCTACAAATTCAATAGCTGCAAAGCGCCATTTGGCGCTGACTGCAACGGCATTTCATGGCCAAAAGCGGCGCTGCGGCGCCTAGCCGACGCGCCCGTAGGCAAACCCGACCGGCGTCTGGATGTTCTCGATCTGGTCGATCAGCCGCAGCAGCGGCGCCAGTTCGCGGTAGCGTGCGGCGGTGGCGCGGATGTAGTGGATGAAGCGCGGCGTGTCGGCCAGGTACTTGGGCTTGCCGTCGCGCAGCGTGAGCCGCGCGAAGATGCCGGCCACCTTGAGGTGGCGCTGCAGGCCCATCCATTCCACGCCGCGGTAGAACTCGCCGAAGTCGGCCCCCACCGGCAGGCCGGCCTTGAGCGCCTTCTGCCAGTAGCGCACCGTGATGTCGAGCACGAAGTCTTCTTCCCAGGTGTGGAAGGCGTCGCGCATCAGGCTGGCGATGTCGTAGGTGATGGGGCCGTACACCGCGTCCTGGAAATCGAGCACGCCGAGGCCGGCGTCGGAGACAGCCCCCCCGGGGGGCGTGGCGGCGATCATCAGGTTGCGCGGCATGAAGTCGCGGTGCACGTAGACGGCGGGTGCCGTGAGGTTCTGTTGAACGATGGCGTCGAAGGCGGCGTTCAGCGTGGCCTGCTGTTTGTCGTCGAGCGTGATGCCGCGGTGTCGCGCGACGTACCAGTCGGGGAACAGCTGCAGCTCGCGCCGCAGCAGCGCTTCGTCGTACGGCGGCAGCACGCCGGGCTGCGAGGCCTTCTGCCAGGCCACCAGCGCGTCGGCCGCCGCCATGTAGTGCGGGCGGTTGGCGTCGGGGTGGTCGAAGTCGAGCACGTCGAGCAGCGTCTGGGGGCCCAGGTCGCTCAGCAGCAGGAAGCCGTTGGCCTGGTCCCAGGCCAGCACCTCCGGCACCCGCAGGCCGGCGGCGGCCATCAGGCCGGCGATGCGCACGAAGGGCTCGCTGTTCTCGGTGGCGGGCGGCGCGTCCATCACGATGCGGGAGTCGCCATCGGCGGCATCCAGGCGGAAGTAGCGGCGGAAGCTGGCGTCGGCCGAGGCCAGGCGCAGGGTTTCGGGGAGCAGCCGGTGCGTCGGCGCGACGGCGGCGAGCCAACCCTCGAACGCCTGCTGGCGCGCCGGGTCCGCCCAGACAATGGAGGGAGATGGACTCATGGATAATCCATTCTACAAATCCGGGCCAACCGCCCGCCCGCCTTCACCACCACCGACGACCTACGCCGCGTGCGCCTTCGCAGCCAACCACCGATGGTTTCCACCGCTCCGCGCAGGCTGCGTCCGGCACGCACACCCGTCGCCGCCGTGGTGCTGCTCGCCTGCTGCGGCACCGCGCTGGCAGACGAGGCCGAGCAGGCGCCGCTGGTGCTCAAGCCCTCGGCCATGCTGCAGGAGCTGCTGACACCCGACGCCGGCAAGGAGCGCCCCACCTTCGTGCGCGGCGACGCCATCAGCGGCCGGACCGACCTCGACACCACGATCGACGGCAAGGCCGAACTGCGCCGCGCCGACACCGTCATCAAGGCCGACCACCTCGACTATTCGCAGCCCGACGACCAGGTGAAGGCCAACGGCAACGTCCGCGTGAACCGCGCGGGCAACGTCTACGAAGGCGAGAAGCTGGACCTGAAGGTCGAGGCCTTCCAGGGCAGCTTCGAGAAACCGAGCTACCAGTTCCTGCGCAACGACAGCTACGGCCAGGCCGACCGCATCGACTTCATCGACGACAAGCGCAGCATCATGCGCAACGCCAGCCTGTCCACCTGCAAGCCGACCGGTGGCCCCGACTGGATGCCGGCCTGGATCCTGAAGGCCGCCACGCTCGACTTCGACCAGGAAGAAGACGTGGGCCAGGCGGAAGGCGCGACGCTGCGCTTCCTCGACATACCCATCCTGCCGTTCCCGTCGTTCGACTTCCCGCTGTCGGAAAAGCGCAAGTCCGGCTTCCTGCCGCCCACGGTGGGCATCGACAACCTGAGCGGCCTCGACCTGACGCTGCCGTACTACTGGAACATCGCGCCCAACCGCGACGCCACGCTGTACTCCTCGCTGATGTCGCGGCGCGGCATCAACCTCGGCGCGCAGTTCCGCTACCTCGAATCCAACTACAACGGCACGGTGCGCGGCGACTACATGCCCACCGACAAGCTGCGCGACCGCGAGCGCTGGGGCTACAGCGCGCAGCACAACGGCACGGTGAACACCGGCTGGGCGGACTTCGGGCCGTTCTCCTATGCGCTCAACCTGAACCGCGTGAGCGACGACAACTACTGGCGCGACTTCCCGCGCGCCACCGCGTCGCTGACCCAGCGCCTGCTGTCCAATGACGGGGTGGTGAACTGGTCGAACGGCAACCTGACCAGCATGGTGCGGGTGCAGAAATTCCAGACGCTGCAGGATGTGACCGCGCCCATCACGCCGCCCTACGACCGGTTGCCGCAGCTCAACACGCGCTACACCCGCACCGACATCGGCGGCGGCTTCGACGTGTCCTTCGAGGCCGACGCCACGCACTTCGTGTCGGACCCCACGCTCACGCTGCAACCCAACGCGACGCGCAGCTACGCCATCGCGCAGCTCAGCCGGCCGTGGGTCGCGCCGGGCTGGTTCGTGATTCCGAAGGCGCAGTTCCATTACACCAACTACCAGTTCGACGCCGCGCTGGCCAACGGCCGCGACTCGCAGACCCGCGCGCTGCCCACGCTCAGCCTGGACTCCGGCCTCATCCTCGAGCGCAAGACCCAGGTGCTGGGCCGCGACTTCGTGCAGACGCTGGAGCCGCGCGCGTTCTACACCTACACGCCGTTCCGCGACCAGAATTTCCTGCCCAACTACGACTCCGCGCCGAACGACTTCAACTTCGCCACCGTCTACACCGAGAACGCTTTCGGCGGCAACGACCGCATCTCGGACAACAACCTGCTGACGCTGGGCGTCACCACGCGCCTGCTCGACCCGCAGACCGGCGCGGAGGCCGCGCGCTTCGGCGTCGCGCAGCGGCTGCGCTTCAAGGACCAGCTTGTCACCCTGCCCGGCGGCACGCCGCAGCTCGACCGCATTTCGGATTTGCTGGCCGGTGTGGGCCTCAGCTTCGACCCCAAGTGGTCGGCCGAAGGCACGGTGCAATACAACCAGAAGCTCGGCCGCTCGGTGCGCACCACCATCGGCGGCCGCTACAGCCCCAGCCCCTACCGCGTGCTGAGCGCGGCCTACCGGCTGCAGCGCGCCGACGGCTCGCAGTTTCCGGCCAGCGAACAGATCGACGTCGGCTTCCAGTGGCCGCTCAACGACCTCTGGGGCGACAAGGGCCTGAACCTCGGCCCCGGCCGCGGCCAGGGCCCCGGAAGGTGGTATGGTGTGGGCAGGCTGAACTACAGCCTGCAGGACAACAAGATGGTGGATTCCATCGTCGGCCTGGAATACGATGCCGGTTGCTGGATCGGCCGCATCGTCGCGGAGCGGCTGCAGCGCAGCGGCACCTCGGCCAACCAGCGCATCCTGTTCCAGCTCGAACTGGTGGGCTTCTCGCGCCTCGGCTCCAACCCGCTGAAGACGCTGAAGGACAACATTCCCCGCTACCAGTTCCTGCGCGAGCAGACCACGTCACCGAGCCGCTTCACCCAATACGACTGACCGACCGAACGCCATGCCACTCGCCCGCCTCCGACCGCTGCCCGCCGCCCACGCCGCCCTGCTGGCCGTGGCCCTGTGCGCCGCCGCCACCAGCGCGCAGGCGCAGTCGCTGCGCCCCTCGGGCCGCATCGCCGCTCAGCCCACCCAGCGCATCACGCAGAGCGGCCCGCTGCCGGCCGACTTCATCGTCGCCGTGGTCAACTCCGAGCCGATCACCAACAACGAACTGCGCGCCCGCCTGCTGCGCACCGAGCAGCAGATGCAGCAGCAGAACACCGCGATGCCGCCGCGCGACCAGCTCGCGCGCCGCCTGCTGGAGCAGATGATCAACGAGCGCGCGCAACTGCAGGTGGCGCGCGAGAACGGCATCAAGGTCGACGACACCCAGATCGACCAGGCGATCGGCCAGATCGCGTCCAACAACCAGCTCAGCGTGGCAGCGCTCAAGACGCGGCTGGACACCGAAGGCATTCTCTGGAACCAGTTCCGCCAGGACGTGCGCGACCAGCTGCTGCTGACCCGCGTGCGCGAACGCGAGACCGACGCCCGCGGCCGCATCAGCGACGCCGATGTCGAACAATACCTGCGCGACCAGGCCAACACCGCGGCAGACGCCGACAGCACCGAGCTGAACCTCGCGCAGATCCTGATCGCGGTGCCGGAGTCGGCCACGGCGGCGCAGGTTGCCACGCTGCGCGCCCGCGCGCAGGCCGCCTACGACCGCGCCCAGAAGGGCGAAGACTTCGCCGCGCTGGCCGCCGAGCTGTCGGCCGGCCCGGAACGCCGCCAGGGCGGCGTGATGGGCGTGCGCACCGCCAGCCGCTACCCCGCGCTGTTCATCGAGGCCACCCGCAACCTGTCCAACGGCGGCATCGCGCCGCCGGTGCGCAGCGGCGCCGGCTTCCACGTCATCAAGCTGATCGAGCGCCAGACGGCCGGCGGCATCCCGACCTCGATCCGGCAGACGCATGCACGCCACATCCTGCTGCGCATCAGCCCCAAGATGACCGAAGCCCAGGGCCGCGAACGGCTCGCGTCCTTCCGCCAGCGCGTGCTGAGTGAAAAGGCCGACTTCGCCGCGCTGGCCAAGGAGTTCTCGCAGGACAACTCGGCACCTGCCGGCGGCGACCTCGGCTGGTCGATTCCCGGGCAGTTCGTGCCCGAGTTCGAGGAAACCATGAACGGCCTGCAGCCGGGCGAGATCTCGCAGCCGCTGCTGTCGCGCTTCGGCCTGCACCTGATCCAGGTGCTGGAGCGGCGCGACCAGCAACTCACCGCCTCGCAGCAGCGCGAGCTGGCCCGCAACGCCGTGCGTGAGAAGCGCGCCGACGAGAACTACACGAACTGGGCGCAGGAAGTGCGCGGCCGCGCCTACGTCGAGTTCCGCGAGCCGCCGCAACAGTGAACAAGGCCCCCACGCTTGCTCACTGCGTGTAGCGCGCTGCCCCCCGAGGGGGCTGTCTTGCCTTGGGAGCGGCCCGGCGGCAAGACGCATGGCTCTGGAAATGGCGCCGAGAGCAGGTCATGAAGCACCAAGCCCGCAAACGTTTCGGTCAGCATTTCCTCAGCGACGACGCCATCATCGACGGCATCGTGCGGGCGATTGCGCCGAAGCCGGACGATGCGATGGTGGAGATCGGGCCAGGCCTTGCCGCGCTGACACAGCCGCTGGTCGAGCGGCTCGGGCGGTTGACCGTGATCGAACTCGACCGCGACCTGGCGAAACGCCTGCGGGAGCATCCGCAATTACAGGTCGTCGAGTCGGACGTGCTGCGGGTCGATTTCAGCGCATTGGCGGCGACACACGGCGGCAAAAAGCTGCGGGTGGTCGGCAACCTGCCGTACAACATCTCCACGCCCATTCTTTTTCACCTGCTCGACCATGTCGATGTGGTGCTCGACCAGCATTTCATGCTGCAGAAGGAAGTGGTGGACCGCATGGTGGCCGTGCCGGCGACCGCTGCCTACGGCCGGCTCAGCGTGATGCTGCAATGGCGTTATGCGATGGAGAACGTGCTGCACGTTCCGCCGGAGGCCTTCGATCCGCCGCCGCGTGTCGACAGCGCCGTCGTGCGGATGGAACCGCTGGCCGCACCGGCGTCCATCGATCTCGGGCTGTTGACCGAGCTGGTGCAGGTGGCGTTCAGCCAGCGCCGCAAGCTGCTGCGCCACAGCCTCGGCCGCTGGCTCGAAGAGAAGGCCTTCGGCGGCACCTTCGACCTGCAACGCCGGGCCGAAGAAGTGCCGGTGGCCGAATACGTGGCGCTGGCGCAGGCGCTGGCCGCCGAAAAGCAAAAGGCCGGCTGAAGCCGGCCTTTTGAACGGTGCACGCGCAGCGGGGAGCGTGGGCGCTTGATTAAGCGGCCGCGAGCCAGTACCCGGCGTTGAAGGGGCTGCTCATGCGCAGCGCCAACGGCGAAACGTCCACGAGCTTGTCGGTGGGCATCTTCTCGCCGGTTTCAGTGGTCAGTTCGATGCCGGTGACGGCGTCGCTGTTAGCCTGATTCGCCCGTTCTGCTTGGCTGGCTTGTGCAGAACGGGCTACAGAAAAGAATAGAAACACCTGAACGGTATCTTCCGGTCTCCCCAGTAGTCGGCGGTGTCGCGGAAGATGTCGAGCAGCTGCTCGCGGGCTTCCTTGTCGAACTTGGCGTTCGCCGGAATCTGTTCGAGCACGACGACGAAGCCGGGCTGCGGGCCCGACTTGTGGACCGGGTCGGTCATGCAGTCGTACAGCGCGTCGAAGTTCTTGCCGAAGTGCGCGGGCAGCGTGAACTGGCCAGCGATCAGGTCGAGCACGTCCTGCTTGGATTGGGCGGTGGCCAGGTTGGCGTACAGGAAGTGCTGGCCGAGGTGGCTCGCAGCGTCCTGCAGGTCCTGGACCCGGAACGCGCGGATCGACTGCACGATGTTGGGTCTGATGCCACGAAGTGTCATGTCCATCTTCGTTACTCTTTCAGTAGTCAAAAAATATCTGCGGCCTTCGAATGGCCGTCTGGCGGGAGCCGGTTACTGAACGATCCGGCGAAAGCTCGCGTAATGGTCGTTGGTGTAGTAACAGACGTCCGGGGTCCGGGGTTGGCCGCCGCACACGATGCGCTGGGCACCGCGGGTGCGGGCGCCAGGGGTCTTCACCGTGTATTCGCGGTAGTAGCCTCTGACCTTGCCGGGCAGTTGGCGTTCCCGGTTGCCGAACACCACACCGTCCTTTTCATATGGAAAAGGACCGCCCTGGTGAATCAACGCATAGGTTTCACGCCCCTGCCGCGGCAGTTCCGACAACGCGATGCTGGCTTGCTGCGACACGTCACCGGGGATTTCTCCCCGGGCAGAAGCAGAGGGCGCCGCCAGGATGGCAGCACCGCAGAAAAGCCAAGCGAGCCCTAACTTATAGATTTTGTCGGCCACGACCCGCGCCATCACAACCCTTCCAAACCTCCGGGTTTACCCGAAAATTTCAAAGCGAAAGTGTGACCGATCCGCGTCAGAAAAGCAAGTCCCTGCCCAACGATTAGGCAGGGGTGTGCGGGTGTCTGCGGCGGGTAAAGTTAGCGCTTGCTCGTTGTTTGAGGCTTATCGTGCCGCATTGGCGTCGGCCACCGTCAGCGCGGTCATGTTGACGATCCGGCGCACGGTGGTGCTGGCGGTCAGGATGTGCACGGGCTGTGCCGCCCCCAGCAGAACTGGGCCGATCGCGATGTTGCCGCCGGCTGCGGTTTTCAGCAGGTTGTAGGCGATGTTGGCCGCGTCGATGTTGGGCAGCACCAACAGATTGGCTTCGCCCTCCAGCGTGGAATTGGGCATGACTGTGTGCCGCGCCATCGCGTCGAGCGCGACGTCGCCGTGCATTTCGCCGTCCACCTCCAGCCAAGGCGCGGTGGTACGCAGCAGTTCCAGCGCCTGCCGCATCTTGACCGCGCTCGGGTGGTTGCTGCTGCCGAAATTGGAATGGCTGAGCAGCGCGGCCTTCGGCTTCAGGCCGAAACGCAGCATTTCCTCCGCCGCCATCGTGGTGATCTCGGCAAGCTGCTCGGCGGTGGGGTCGTAGTTGACGTGGGTGTCCACCAGGAAGACCTGGCGGCCGGGCAGCAGCAGGCCGTTCATGCAGGCGTAGGTGTTGACGCCGGCGCGCTTGCCGATGACCTGGTCGATGTAGTGCAGGTGGATGGCGGTGCTGCCCCAGGTGCCGCAGATCACGCCGTCGGCCTCGCCCTTGTGCAACATCATCGAGGCGATCAGCGTCAGCCGCCGGCGCATCTCGATCTTGGCCATCTGGGCGGTGATGCCCTTGCGCTCCGTCATCTGGTGGTAGGTCTGCCAGAAATCGCGGTAGCGGTGGTCCTGCTCGACGTTGACGATGTCGTAGTCATGGCCTTCCCGCAGGCGCAGCCCGAAGTTGCGGATGCGCTGCGCGACCACCAGCGGCCGGCCGATCAGGATGGGCCGCGCCAGGCCCTCGTCGACCACGATCTGGCAGGCGCGCAGGATGCGCTCTTCCTCGCCCTCGGCGTAGCAGACACGCTTCTTCTCCGACTGGCGGGCGGCCAGGTAGATCGGCTTCATCGTGGTGCCGGAGGCGTAGACGAAGCTTTGCAGGCGCTGGGCGTAGGCGTCGAGATCGTCGATCGGGCGTTGCGCCACGCCGCTCTCGGCGGCGGCGCGCGCCACCGCCGGCGCGATCTTGATCATCAGCCGCGGATCGAAGGGCTTGGGGATCAGGTACTCGGGCCCGAAGCTCAGCTTCTCGCCGACATAGGCGGCGGCCACGACCTCGCTCTGCTCGGCCTGCGCCAGCTCGGCGATCGCGTGGACCGCGGCAATCTCCATCTCGTCGGTCACCGTGGTCGCGCCGCTGTCGAGTGCACCGCGGAAGATGTAGGGGAAGCACAGGACGTTGTTGACCTGGTTCGGGTAGTCGGTGCGGCCGGTGGCCATGATGGCGTCGCCGCGCACCTTCTGCACGTCTTCGGGGAGTATCTCGGGCGTGGGGTTGGCCAGCGCCAGGATCAGCGGGTTGGCGGCCATCGACTTCACCATCTCCGGCTTCAGCACGCCCCCGGCCGACAGGCCGAGGAAGATGTCGGCGCCGGCGATCACCTGCGCCAGCGTGCGGGCGTCGGTCTTCTGGGCGAACTGGATCTTGTCCTCGTCCATCAGCTCCTGACGGCCTTCATAGACCACGCCGGCCAGATCGGTCACATAGATGTTCTCGCGCGGAATGCCCAGCTTGACCAGCAGGCCCAGGCAGGCCAGCGCGGCGGCGCCGGCGCCGGAGGTCACGAGCTTGACCTTTTTCGGGTCCTTGCCCACCACCTTCAGGCCGTTCAGGATGGCCGCACCAACGACGATGGCGGTGCCGTGCTGGTCGTCGTGGAAGACCGGAATCTTCATGCGCTCGCGCAGCTTGCGCTCGACATAGAAGCAGTCGGGCGCCTTGATGTCTTCGAGGTTGATGCCGCCGAAGGTGGGCTCGAGCGCCGCGATGATGTCGACCAACTTGTCGAGGTCGTGCTTTTCGTTGATCTCGATGTCGAAGACGTCGATGCCGGCGAACTTCTTGAACAGCACGCCCTTGCCTTCCATCACCGGCTTGGCGGCCAGCGGGCCAATGTCGCCCAGGCCCAGCACGGCCGTGCCGTTGGTGATGACCGCGACGAGGTTGCCGCGGCTGGTGTACTTGAACGCGGCGGCCGGGTCCTTGACGATTTCCTCGCAGGGCGCGGCGACGCCGGGCGAGTAGGCCAGAGCAAGGTCGTGCTGGTTGACGAGCTGCTTGGTGGCCACCACGGCAACCTTGCCGGGCGTGGGGAATTCATGGTATTCCAGCGCCGCGCGGCGCCGTTCTTCGAGCCGGCTGGCGCGTTTTTCTTCTGTGAGGTCGGTGTCGTTCGGATTCATCCGTTTTTCTCCTGCGGCCGAGGTGCCGCGACGGCGCGCGTGGAGGCGCCGCAAGGAGCGGAATTGTAGACCTCGCCCTCTGGCGCGTCGTTGTGGGGACTACCGATGAACCGCGGCGCTCATCGCCATCCGCTGCCGGGTGGCCGCACCCGCCAGCACGAAGCCACGCAGGCGGCCGGCCTCGTCCAGCCAGTCCCAGCGCTCGCCGGATTCGCGTGTCCAGCCGCCCACCGTGTTGGCGGGCGGTGGCAGCAGCACCAGCGGCAGCGCGGGTGTCTTGACCGCCACCGGCATGACTGGAAAGGCCAGTTGTGCTGGTTGGCCCGCCAGAGTGGCCGCCAGCGCCTTGGCGGCATGCATGATGGGCATGACGTAGGGCAGCGTCAGGTGGCCGGCGCTGGCGTACTGCGCGCAGTCGCCGAGTGCGTGGATGTTGGGTGCGCTGGTCTGGAGCTGGTCGCCGACCAGCACGCCGCGGTCGCAGGCGATGCCGGCGGCCTGCGCGAGCGACAGGTCGGCCCGCAGGCCGATCGCGCTGAGCACCGCGTCGGCAACCAGAGTCTCGCCGTTGGCGAGTGTGGCTAGGGTGCGGCCGTCGGGCGTGCCGTCCAGCGCCTGCACGGTCGTGCCCAGGCAAAAACGCACGCCCGCTGCCTCGAGCGCGGCCTGCAACGCGGCACCGGCTTCAGCCGGCAGCAGCGCGGCCAGGGGGTGCGGCGCCGGGTCGACCAGCGTGACCTGGATGCCACCGGCGATCAAATCGTTGGCGAATTCGCAGCCGATCAGGCCGGCGCCCATGACGAGCACCGTGCGGCCGCGCTGCAGTTCGGGGTGAAACACGGCGAAATCGTCGAGCGAATTGACCGACAGCACGCGGTGCGCGGCGTTGCCGGCGATGGGCACGCGGATCGGCCGGGCGCCGGTGGCCAGCACCAGATGCCGGTAGGCCAGCGGCCCCGTGGGCAAGACGATTTCCTGCTGGTGCGGCCGGATGGCCTCCGCCCGGGTCTGGGTCAGCAGGCTCACGTTCAGATTGGCCGCCATGGCCTCGGCAGGCGTGGTGACGAGCTGCGCGGGCTGGCGGTTCTGCGCGACGGCGTTCGACAGCGTGGGTTTGGCGTAGAAGTGGCCGTCGTCGGCGGTGACCATCACCACCGGGGTCACGGTGTCGAGCTTGCGGAACTCGCGCACGGTGGTCCATCCGGCGAGGCCGCTGCCCAGCACGACCACCGGCTTGCCGGCCGGGTCAGCGGAAACCATCGCGCTCAGATCTCGACGATTTCGAAGTCGGACTTGGCGACGCCGCAGTCCGGGCAGGCCCAGCTGTCGGGCACGTCGCCCCAACGGGTGCCGGCGGCAATGCCGTCTTCGGGGCGGCCGGCGGTCTCGTCGTAGACGAAGCCGCAGATGATGCAGAGGTAGGTTTTCATGGTTGGGCTCAAATGTTCAATGGTACGAATGGGGCTGCCGGCGCAACCGGCCACCCCGGGAGTGTCGCGATCGGTGTGGTGGACGCAACCTAATCGTCGCGATCAGGCGGCCAGACGCACCTTGTCGAGCTGGGACTGGTAGTGCGCGGCATGGCGCTCCTCGACCCGGGCCAGCGCGGCGAAGCGCTTCTGCGCCGTGGCGAGCGTCAGCTTGAGCTGGGCGGCCTGGAAGCGGGCGGCATGCTCCTTTGATTCTTCGATCTGCTCGTCGATCTCGGCCACCGCCGCCGCCTGGCCTTCCACCTCGGCGGTCTTGCGGAAACCGGGGTACATCTCGCTGTATTCGTAGGTCTCGCCATCAATGGCGATCTGCAGCGCCTTGGCCGGCGTCATGTCGGCCTTGGGGTAGAGCAGATCGAGGTGGCCGAAGGCGTGCATCACCTCCTGGTCGGCGGTTTCCTCGAAGGTGCGGGCCGTGGCCTCGTCGCCCGCTTCCCGCGCCAGCTTGGCGAAATAGCGGTATTTGATGTAGGCCATGGATTCGCCGGCGAAGGCCGCCTCGAGGTTGGCCAGGGTCTTGATTTCAGGGGTACGGGACGTGGTCATCAGGGAACTCCTTTTCTTGGATCGGCCGATAGATAGATAGTCAATTTGCATCGGCGATGAAGAAATGATAGCCAATTTCTTTTGTTGGGCCAATTGAGTTCCGCTAATCCATTGATAGGAGCTATCGAGCCGCGCGGTTGGCAGTTGCCCGAAAAACGGCCGGGGGTATCATTCCCGCACACTTTCACAAGGGGGCCGCCATGGCGCTGATGGACTTCATCAAGAAGCAGTTCATAGACATCATCCAGTGGACCGAGGACGGCGACGGCACGCTGGCCTGGCGCTTCCCGATGCGCGACATGGAAATCCAGAACGGCGGCTCGCTCACGGTGCGCGAATCGCAGATGGCGGTCTTCGTCAACGAAGGCAAGGTCGCCGACGTGTTCGGGCCGGGCACCTACAAGCTCACCACCCAGACGCTGCCAGTGCTGACTTACCTGAAGAACTGGGACAAGCTGTTCGAGTCCCCGTTCAAGAGCGACGTCTATTTCTTCAGCACGCGCCAGCAGATCGACCAGAAGTGGGGCACGCCGCAGCCGATCACCGTGCGCGACAAGGACTTCGGCGCCGTACGGCTGCGCGCCTTCGGCAACTTCGCCTACCGTGTGGCCGACCCCAAGCTGTTCCACACCGAAATCTCGGGCACCCGCGAGCGCTACACCGTGGCCGACCTCGACGGCCAGCTGCGTGGCCTGGTGCTGCAGAACATCAGCAACGCGATCGCGTCCAGCCAGATCCCCTTCCTCGATCTGGCGGCCAACCAGATGGCGTTCGCCAACGCGCTGGTGACGCAGTTGGCGCCGGAGTTCGCGAAGATCGGCATCAAGCTCGACGGCATGACGGTGCAGAACGTGTCGCTGCCGGAAGAGCTGCAGAAGATTCTGGACCAGAAGATCGGCATGGGCATGGTCGGCAACGACATGGGCAAGTTCATGCAGTACCAGACCGCGCAGGCCATTCCCAAATTCGCCGAGGGCGCGGGCAACGGCGGCGGCGTGGCCGGCGACGCGATGGGCTTGGGTGCCGGTGTGGCGCTGGGCCAGGTGCTGGCGCAGAACCTGAGCCAGGGCCTGAACAGCAGCAACCAGCAGGCCAATGCCGCGGCCGCCGCGCAGGTGCGGCCGGAGGACATCATGGCCACGCTGGAAAAGCTGGGTGACCTGAAGAGCAAGGGCATCCTGACGCAGGAAGAATTCGACGCGAAGAAGGCGGAGCTGCTCAAGAAGCTGAGCTAGCGCCCCCTTCGGCGACAACAACAACAAAGCGCCGCAAACGAACATGGCCACCGAGGGAGACTCCGGCAACCCGCCCGGCGGGGGTGAGAGCCAGCGCGCCTATCGCGCGGCCTGCCCCGGCTGCGGCGCGCCGGTGCTGTTCCGCAACGCGCAGTCCACCCACGCGGTCTGCGGCTACTGCCAGAGCACGGTGGTGCGCGACGGCGAGACGCTGGCCCGCATCGGCAAGATGTCGGAGGTGTTCGACGACTACAGCCCGCTGCAGCTGTTCGTGTCGGGCCGCTGGCAGAACCGCGGCTTCACGCTGATCGGCCGGCTGCAGTACCGCTACGCCGAAGGCAGCTGGAACGAGTGGATCGCCAATTTCGACGACAGCGACGGCAGCCCCGAAAGCACCGCCACGCTGAGCGAGGACAACGGCTCCTTCGTCATGTCGCGGGTGGTCGCGGCGCAGCGCGACGTGCCGGCCGCCGAGGTCTTCAAGGTCGGCGCGACGACGACGATCGCCGGCAAGAAGTACACGGTTTCCAGCAACGAACCGGTGTCGCTCGCGGCGGCGCAGGGCGAGCTGCCCAAGATGCCGCCGATCGGCGCGCCCTTCGCGGTGGTGGAGCTGCGCAGCGACGACGGCGAGGTGCTGTCGATCGACTACGGCCCGCAAGCGGCCGGCCGCCAACCCACGCTGTCGCGCGGCCAGGCGGTGGAGCTGGATGCGCTGGCGCTCAAAGGCCTGCGCGACGAGTCGGCCAAGGACGAAAAGGGCCAGCGCTTCGACTGCCCGAATTGCGGCGCGCCTGTCGAGGTCAAGCTGGCAACCAGCAAGAGCATCACCTGCACCGCCTGCAACAGCATCATCGACCTGTCGCAGGGCACCGGCGCCGCGCTGGCCCACGCGGAGCAGGACGACCCGGTGCGCCCGGTCATCGCGCTGGGCAGCGTCGGCCAGTTGCAGGGCGTGCAGTGGCAGGTGGTGGGGTTTCAGCACCGCATGGGAAAGGCGCCGGAAGACCCGGACGAGTCCTTCGGCTGGGGCGAGTACCTGCTGTTCAACCAGAAAAAGGGCTTCAGTTTCCTCGTGGATTCCGAGGAAGGCTGGAGCATGGTGAAGCCGGCCACCGGCGCGCCCACGCTGGACACCAACGGCAACGTCGCCACCTACCTCGGCAAACGCTACCAGCGCAAATACAGCTACGCCGCCGAGACCAACTACGTGGCCGGCGAGTTCTACTGGCGGGTGCAGCGCGGCCAGAAGACCTTCAACCGCGACTACGCCAGCGGCGGCCTGCTGCTGTCGATGGAACAGTCGGCCAACGAGGTGACCTGGTCTTACGGCAACAACCTCCCGGCCTCGACGGTGGCCACCGCTTTCGGCCTGAAGAACCTGAAGGCTTCGCCGCCGTTCGGCGACGCCGGCCCGACCAGCCTGGGCTCGTCCATCACGTTGCGCGGCGTGCTCATCACCTTCTTCGTGCTGGTCTTCATCGCGGTGGCGCTGTCGCGCTGCGATTCGTGCGACCCGGAGACCGAGAACTGCAGCAGCTCCGGCAACAGCTACCGCAACTCGGGCGGTTCGTTCGGCGGTTTCTCCGGCGGCGGCGGCCACAAGTGACCCCCCCTCTTTCTCAACACACGGTTTCTACTGGGAGCACACCATGGGACTTGAATGGCTGAAACCCGGCGCCTTCATCGGCTCCATCATCTACGCGCTGATCGGCGTCATCATCTTCTGGGTGGCGTTCATCATCATCGACAAGATCACGCCCTACGACCTGTGGGGCGAGATCGTCGAGAAACACAACGTGGCGCTGGGCCTGGTGGTCGCGGCGATGTGCCTGGGCATCTCCATCATCGTCGCAGCGGCGATCCACGGTTGAAGCCTTCGCCCGAACACCGGGCGGGACCGGCCGCCACACCGTGACCGCCCCTTCCTCACCCGCCCCCCGCCCCATCGAGATCGCGCTGCTGGCCAGCGTGTTCGTCGTGGCCGCCTGTGGCCTCGTCTACGAACTCGTCGCGGGCGCGCTGGCGTCGTATGTGCTGGGCGACTCGGTGCTGCAGTTCTCCACCGTGATCGGCACCTATCTGTTCGCGATGGGTGTGGGCTCCTGGCTGTCGCGTTTCTTCGACCGGCAACTGCCCGCGCACTTCCTGCGGGTGGAGCTGATGGTGGCGCTGGTCGGCGGCGTGATGCCGGCGCTGCTGTTCCTCGCCAACGCCTACACGCCCGGCGCCTTCCGGTTCCTGCTCTACGGGCTGGTGCTGCTGGTCGGCATGCTGGTGGGGCTGGAGATTCCGCTGGTGATGCGCATTCTGAAGCGCGACGTGGCGCTGAAGGAGCTGGTGTCGCAGGTGCTGACCTTCGACTACCTCGGCGCGCTGGCGGTGTCGGTGGCGTTCCCGATCATCCTGGTGCCGCAGCTCGGGCTGGTGCGCACCGGCCTGTTCTTCGGCGTGATGAACGCGCTGGTGGCGGTGTGGGCGCTGTGGCTGTTCCGGCACGAGCTGCGGCACTTCGCGGCGCACGCCGCCGCCTGCTTCGGCGTGACGGCCACGCTGCTGGCGGGCTTTGCGGGTGCGGCCACCATCACCAGCTGGACCGAGGACAAGTTCTACCAGGACCGGGTGGTGTTCGCCGCCAGCTCGCCCTACCAGCGCATCGTCGTCACGCACAGCGGTGCGGCCGGCCATGCGGGCTACCGGCTGTTTCTGAACGGCAACCTGCAGTTCGCCGAGCGCGACGAGTACCGCTACCACGAGGCGCTGGTGCATCCGGTGATGTCGGCCTACGCGTCGGCCGGTGGCGGGCCGCGCCGGGTGGCGGTGCTGGGCGGCGGCGACGGCATGGCGGTGCGCGAAATACTGAAGTACCCGAGCGTGGAGAGCGTGACGCTGGTGGAGCTGGACCCGGCGATGACCCAACTCTTTTCCGAGCAGCCGGCGCTGGTGCAGCTCAACGGCGGCGCGCTGAAGTCGCCCAAGGTCAAGATCGTCAACACCGACGCCTTCGGCTGGCTGGAGAAAACCGAGGAACACTTCGACGTGGTCATCGTCGATTTCCCGGACCCGACCAATTTCGCGATCGGCAAGCTCTACACCAACTCCTTCTACGCGCTGCTGGAACGGCGGCTGGCGGCGGGTGGCTACGCGGTGATCCAGACCACCTCGCCGCTGGTCGCGCGGCGCAGCTACTGGACGGTGGTGAAGACGGTGGAATCGGTCGGCTTGCAGACGGCGCCGTACCACGCCAACGTGCCGAGCTTTGGCGAATGGGGCTTCGTCATCGCGAGCCGGCGGCCGTTCCATGCACCGGCCTCGCTGCCGGCCGGCCTGCGTTTTCTCAACCTGCAAAGCCTGCCGCTGCTGTTCGATTTTCCGCAAGACATGGCGCGCATCGACACCGACATCAACCGCCTGTCGAACCAGGTGCTGGTGACCACCTACGAGCAGGAATGGGGCAAGGTCGCGCATTGAGGCGGGCATGAAGCGGCGCGACCTGTTCTCCCTTCCGCTGGCGGCAGCGCTCGCCGGCTGCGACGAGTCTGCCGACCGCTTCGGCCACATCGACGGCGGCTTCACCGGCATCTCGTTCGAGCGCGGCCACCAACTGCGCGAAGCGCGACCAGCGCAAGCCCCGGGCAAGACCGAAGGCACCCGCGTGCTGATCGCCGGCGGCGGCGTCGCCGGGCTGGCGGCGGCGCGGGCGCTGCGGCTGGCCGGCGTTGACGACGTGGTGGTGCTGGAGCTGGAAGACACGGCCGGCGGCAACAGCCGCGGCGGCAGCGTGAGCGGCCTGCGCTGCCCGCTCGGCGCGCACTACCTGCCGCTGCCCAGCGACGACGCGCCCGAGGTGCAGGACCTGCTGGAAGAATTCGGCCTGCGCCGCCGCGTGGCCGGCCGCTGGACGTATGACGAACGCCACCTGTGCCACACGCCGCAGGAGCGGCTGTTCTACAACGGCGGCGACGGCTGGCACTGGCAGGAAGGGCTGCTGCCGCTGGCCGGCGTGGGCGCCGAGACGCTGGCGCAGTACCGCCGATTCGCCACGCTGGTGGACGAAGCCCAGCGCGCCGCCACATTCACGATTCCATCATCAAAACGCCCGGTAGTCAGCGTCCACACTGAATTGGACGCTATGTTTTTTGAAGCATGGCTGACCGCCAATGGCCTCACCGATGCGCGGCTGCGCTGGTACCTCGACTACTGCTGCCGCGACGACTACGGCGCCGGCATCGCCCAGGTCTCGGCCTGGGCCGGCCTGCACTACTTCGCCAGCCGCCACGGCTTCCACGCGCCCGGCCACCCGGCGCCGCCTGACAGTGAAGGCCTGCTGACCTGGCCGGAGGGCAACGCCTGGCTGGCCGAACGGCTGGCCGCGCCCCTCGGCGAGCGCCTGAAGCCGGGCCGCGTGGTCACCCGCATCGCCTGCGACAAACACGGCGTGACCGTTGACGCGCTCAACACCGCCAGCGGCGCCACCGAGCGCTGGACGGCCGAGCGCTGCGTGGTCGCGCTGCCGCTGTTCGTGGCCGCGCGCGTGGTCGAAAACCCGCCCCCGGCGCTGGCCGAGGCGGCGGCCAAGCTGCGCTATGCGCCCTGGCTGGTGGCCAACGTGCACATCGCCGAGCCGCTGTTCGACCGGCCCGGCGCGCCGCCGAGCTGGGACAACGTCATCTACGGCAGCCGGGGCCTGGGCTATGTGGACGCGCAGCACCAGAGCCTGTCGCCCATGCCCGGCGCCACCGTGCTCACCTGCTACCGCGCGCTCGGCGACCAGCCCGGCGGCCGGCGCCAACTGCTGGAGCGGCCGTGGACCGCCTGGCGCGACGAAGTGCTGGCCGAACTGGCGCTGCCGCACCCCGACATCGCGAAGAAGGCCACCCGCATCGCCTTGACCCGCTACGGCCACGCCATGAGCATGCCGGTGCCCGGCGTACACAGCAGCGCCGCGCTGGCGGCCCTGCGGCAGCCGCAGGCCGCGCCGTGGCAGCGGCTGCGTTTTGCCCACGCCGACCTCGCCGGGTATTCCATCTTCGAAGAGGCCTTCACCTTCGGCAACGCAGCGGGCGGCTGGGCGGCCCGCGCGTGAGCAACGGTCGGCGCGGCGCGGGGGATTTCACCCCCGCTTAAGATGCCGCCATGCCCTTGCCCCGCGCGACGCCGCTGTTCGTGTTGATGGCCTCGCTGCTGCTGCTCGGCGGCTGCGGCGCGCTGTCGTCCCTCATGCCCGGCAAGAAGGACGACGACACCGCGGCCAAGCCCGGCGCCACCGACGCCCCGGTGGCCTACGCCATCGACGTGCAGGCGCCCAAACCGCTGAAGACGCTGCTGGTCAATTACCTCGACCTCGCCCGCTTCCAGGCGCTGCAGGGCGACGACCGCGTCAACCTCGCCGACCTGAACCGGCTGATCCAGGCCACGCCGGCGCAGGCCCGCTCGCTGTTGGAAACCGAGGGTTATTTCAACGCCACCGTCAAGGCCCGCCGCGACGGCGAACAGAACGGCCTGCCGCTGGTGGTGGTCGAGGTCGATCCCGGCCCGCGCACCACCGTGACCGACCTGCAGATCGGCACCGGCGGCGCATTCCAGGATGCGTTGACGCGCGGCGACCCGGCGGCCGAGAAATTGCAGCTCAACCTGCGCAGGGACTTCAAGCTGCAGCCCGGCAAACCCTTTCAGCAGGGCGTGTGGAGCGACGCCAAGAACACCACGCTGGCGCAGGCGCGCGGCGGCGGCTACGCGGCCGCCAGCTGGGCCAGCACGCAGGCCAACGTGGACGCGCCAGGCAACACCGCCCGGCTGGAGCTGAAGCTCGACAGCGGGCCGATGTTCCACTTCGGCGAGATCAAGACCGAGGGCCTGAAGCGCTACCAGCCGCAGGCCATCACCAACCTGCGCACCTTCGAGAAGGGCACGCCCTACACGGAGAAGACGCTGCTCGACTTCCAGGACAGGCTGCAGCGCGCCAACCTGTTCGAGAGCAGCGTGGTCGAGATCGACCCCGACCCCGCGGTGGCCGCCGCCACCCCCGTGACGGTGCGGGTGACGGAGCTGTCGAAGAACCAGACCGAGGTGGGCGCGGGCTACAGCGACAGCACCGGCCAGCGCGTGTCGGTGGAGCACCTGAACCGCCGCCTGCTCGACCGCAGCTTTTTCGGCACCGACATCATCTCGCGCAGCAAGGTGGAGCTGGGCCGCGACCGGCAGACGCTGGAGTCCAGCCTGCTGACGCACGCACTGCCCGGCGCCAACCGCTACCTGCTGTCGGGCAAGCTGCAGCGCGAGACGGTGGCCGGCGCGCAGATCAACTCGGCCAGCGTGCGCGCGGGCCGCACCTTCGAGAGCGAGCACATCGACCGGCTGGTCTTCCTCGAAGGGCTGGCCGCCTCCACCCGCGGCGGCACCGCGGGCAACCGGATCGACCGCTCGCTCTCCGGCAACTACCACTTCACCGTGCGCGACCTCGACAGCATCATCGTGCCCACCCGCGGCCGCGCGCTGCACGCCGAACTGGCCGGCGGCTACGCCGTGTCCGACGTGGCGGCCAGCGGCCCCTTCGGCCGCGCGCTCGGCCGCGTCACGCTCTACCGGCCGCTGGGCGACAAATGGTTCGGCCAGGCCCGCATCGAGGCGGCGCAGGTGTTCGCCAAGCGCGACGTCGGCATTCCGGACACGCTGCTCTTCCGCGCCGGTGGCGACGACTCGGTGCGCGGCTACCAGTACCGCTCGCTGGGCCCGCTGGTCAATGGCACCGTCAGCAGCGGCCGCGTGCTGCTGACCGGCAGCCTGGAGGCCACCACGCCCATCTACCCGCCGGTGCCGGCGCTGCTGGGCGCGGTCTTCATCGATGCCGGCGCCGCCGCCAACGAATGGAACGAGCTGCGGCCGGTGGTGGGCTACGGCGTGGGTGTGCGGATGCGCAGCCCCGTGGGCCCGCTGCGCGTCGACATTGCCTACGGCCAGGACGTGCGGGAATTCCGGCTGCACTTCGGCGTTGGCATCACCTTCTGACGGCGGCCGCGCCATGACCGAGGCACGCCCCTCCGCTCCCCCGCCACCCACGCCAACGCCCCCGGCGCGGCGCAGGTGGTGGCCGTGGTTCGCCGGCGGCGGCGCGCTGCTGGTCGTGCTGGCCGCAGGCGCCATTCCCGCCATGCTGGCCAGCCTGCGCACGCCGGCTGGCACGGCCTGGTGGCTGGCGCGGCTGCCGGGCGTGACCGTGACCGCGCCCGAGGGCGCGCTGCTCGGCGACTTCAACGCCACCGCGCTCGACATCGACACGGCTGGCACCGCCGTGCGGCTGCGCGACCTGCGCTGGCGCGGGCTGAGCGTCGGCTGGTCATCGGTGCGCGGCGCCTGGGTGGCGCTGCAGGCCGACAGCGTCGAGGTCGGCCGGGTGGAGGTCATCGACAAACCCACGCCGCCGCAACCGTCCACGCCCACCACCGCGCCGCGCGACCTGCGGCTGCCGCTGACCGCGCAGATCGGCAGCGTGAAGGTGGGCGAGGTGAAGCTGGCCTCGCTCGGCGAACAGCCGCTGAAGGACATCGAGGCGCGGCTCTCGATCGGCGCCGACGACGGCGCGCGCCACCGCATCGAACTCACACAGCTCGGCTGGGGCCTGATCAAGCTCAGCGGCTTTGCGCAGGCCGGCGCCGACGGCGACATGCCGGTCGACGCGCAACTGGCGCTCTCGCAACCGGCGGTGGCCGAGAACGCGGCTGGCCTGCGCGCGCCGCCGCTGGCCGGCACTCTGCGCCTGCAAGGCCCGTTGAACCAGCTCGCGCTGCAGGCCACGCTGCGCGGCGTTGAAACCACCGCCACCGCCGCCGCTGCACCCGGTGACCTGCTCGACGCCAACGCCATCGTCCAGCCCTTTGCGCCGTGGCCGGTGTCGGTCCTCGAAGCGCGGCTCAACAAGCTCGACCTCGCGCGTTTCACCAGCGCCGCGCCGCAGACCGAGCTGAGCGGCAGCGCCAGCATTGCCAGCCCGGCGGCCGACCAGCCGGCCACGCTCACGCTGGCCATCGACAACGCGGCGGCCGGGCTGTGGAGCGATCTCCGGTTGCCGCTGCGCCGCGCCGCGCTGACGCTGCTGGCGCGGCCCGACCAGGCCAGCAGCATCACCATCCGCGACGCGGTGGCCGAACTCGGCTCTGCCGCCAAGCCCGCCGGCCGCATCGCGCTGACCGGCAGGAACGACGCCAAGGGCTGGGCCGTCGACGCCACGTTGCAGGACGTGCGGCCCGACCAGCTCGACGCCCGCGCGCCGCAGCTCACACTCTCTGGCCCGCTGTCGGCCAGCGGCAGCGCACCCGACGCCGACCAACCGCAGACGCTCGCGGTGAAAGGCCAGCTCAACGGCCAGCTGTTGGCCCCCGGCCTGCCCGGCAACGCACCGCGCGACGTGACGGTCGACCTGGACGCCGGCGTCGTGCAGCAGGCCAACGGCGGCATGGCGCTGGACCTGCGCCACACGCGGCTCGCCGCCGGCGCCTCGCAGGCCGCGCTGAACGGCCGCGTCACGCGCGAGGCGCTGGCCGCGCCGTGGCAGGTGAAGCTGAGCGGTGATTTCCGCGCGTTCGATCCCCTGCTGTGGTGGCCGGGCGCGCGTCAATCTGCGCTGCGCCGCGGCGCCACGCGCATCAACGGCACGGCGGGGGTCGACCTCGTCTGGAAGGGCCTGCCGGCCAACGCGCAAGCACCCGAAACCCCCGCCTCAGCCGCCAAGGCCGCCACCCAGGTTGCGGGCAAGGGCGGCGCGCCGGTCTGGCAGGCGGTCTTCGCGGCCTTCACCGGCCAGGCGCAGCTCAAGCTCGCGAACAGCCAACTGGTCGGCGTGCCGCTGCAGGCCGACGTGGCCGTGGGCAGCGACGACAAAGGCGCCGGCCGCGCCGACGCGGTGCTCAACCTCGCCGACAACAAGCTCAACGCCAAGGCCCGCCTCGCCGTGCAGCCGGCGTCGGGCGACGTGGCCGAGTTCGACATCCGCGCACCGGCGCTGCACAAGCTGCAGCCACTGATGGACCTGCTGCCGGCCAGCGGCCCACCGGTGAAAGGCGCGAAGCAAACCGCCGCGCCGGCCGCACCCAAACTGGCCGGCGAGGTCGAAGGCCAGGCCAGCCTGCGCGGCCGCTGGCCCGACGTGAGCAGCCAGGGCCAGCTCACCATTCGCAGCCTCACGGCCGGCGCCGACAACGCGCTGAAGAGCGGCGACGTGCGCTGGAAGCTGGGCACCACGCTCGACGCACCCGCGCAGATCGAGGCCACGCTGCGGCAACTGCTGCTGGCGGGCCAGCCGGTCGAGTCGGCCGACATCGCGCTGAAGGGCACGGCGCGCGCGCACCAGCTCGATCTGAAGGCCCGCGCCGCGCTGGAGTCGCCGCAACCCGGCGTGCCCGCCGCCGGCGGCGAAACCACAGCACCCCGCAAAGCCGCTGACCTGGCGCTGAAGCTGCAAGGTGGCCTGCGCCACGACGCGCCCGCGCTGGCCGTGGCCAAGGGCAGCGGCACCACCAGCGCGTGGCAAGGCACGGTGCAGGAGCTGGTGGCGGCCGACGTGGCCAACCCCGGCGCGCCATGGCTGCAGGCGCGCGGCATTCAGGCGGCGGTGCGGTGGTCGGCCGAGGCGATGGGTGTGGAGCTGCAGCCCGGCCGCATCGACTTCAAGGCCGGCCCCACCGCGTCGGCGATTCGCTGGACGCGTGCGGTCTGGCAGCAGGCCGCCAACGCTCCAGACGCCAAAGCGCCGCCGGCCGCGCAGTTCGACGTGCAGGCCACGCTGGACCCGGTGGCGGTGGCACCGTTGCTCGCGCATGTCCAGCCCGATTTCGGCTGGGACGGCGACCTGGTGATCGGCGGCCGCATCGCGATGAAAAGCAGCCCCGCCGTCAGCGCCGACATCGTGGTCGAGCGGCAGAAGGGTGACCTGGTGCTGACCACCGAAGACGGCACCCGGCAGGCGCTGGGCCTGACGGAGCTGAAGGTGGCGCTGACCGCCGCCAACGGCGTCTGGACCTTCACGCCGCGCGTGGCCGGCAAGGCCACCGGCACGGCGGGCGGCTCGGTGGTGGCGCGCACCTCGGCCGGCGCGCTGCTGCCCGACGCGGCCACGCCTGTGCAGGGCGCAATCGACCTCAACGTGGCCAGCCTGGAAGCGCTGGCGAGCTGGGTGCCGACCGGCTGGCGGGTGGGCGGCAGCCTGCAGGGCCGCGCCACGGTGGGCGGCAAGCTCGGTGGGCCGGAACTCACCGGCCGCATCGCCGCGCAGAAGCTGGCGCTGCGCAACGTGCTGCAGGGCGTGAACATCACCGACGGCGAGGTGGCGGTGACACTGGCCGGCGACAGCGCCCGCATCGAGCGTTTCACCGCCAAGGCCGGCAACGGCACGCTGACGGTGACGGGCGGTGCAAAGCTGGGCAACGCGCCCAGCGCGGCGCTGCAACTGGTGGCCGACAAGTTCCAGTTGCTCGGCCGGGTCGACATGCGCATCGTCGCCAGCGGCCAGGCGCAGTTGCGCGTTGCACCCGACCGCATCGCGATGGACGGCAAGCTGGCCGTTGACGAAGGGCTGATCGACTTCACCAAGGGCGACGCGCCGAGTTTGTCGGACGACGTGGTCGTGACCCGCGCCAAACCCGCGCCCACAGCGCCAGGTGCCAAGCCGGCCGCCACCACCACCGCCGGCCCCGGCGGCACCGTGGTGACGCGCGGCGCCACCCAGCCCGACGCGCCGCCGGCGCAGGCGCCGGTCGCCACGCCGCGCCAGCTCGCGCTGAACCTCACGCTCAGCCTGGGCGAGCAGTTGCGGCTGAAGGGCCGCGGCCTCAACACCCGGCTGGCTGGCGATTTGAAGATCACCGCGCCCGGCGGCGCGCTGGCGGTGAACGGCCAGGTGCGCACGGTGGGCGGCAACTACGCCGCCTACGGCCAGAAGATGACGATCGACCGCGGCCTGCTGACCTTCAGCGGCGCGCCCGGCAACCCGAGGCTCGACATCGAGGCCACCCGGCCACAGACCGACGTGCGCGTGGGCGTGCAGGTCACCGGCAACGCGATCAACCCGCGCGTGCGGCTGTTCTCCGAGCCCGACCTGCCCGAGGTCGACAAGCTCTCGTGGCTGGTGCTGGGCCGCGCCAGCGGCGGCCTGGGCCGCACCGACACCGCGCTGCTGCAGCGCGCCGCCGTGGCGCTGCTGTCGGGCGAGGAAGAGGGCGTGACCACCCAGCTGACCAAGGCGATCGGGCTCGACGACATCTCGCTGCGGCAGACCGACGGCGAGGTAAAAGAAACCATCGTCACGCTCGGCAAGCAGATCAACGAGCGCGTGTACGTGGGCTACGAACGCGGCCTGAACGGCACCACCGGCAGTTTTCAGCTCATCTACCGCATTGCCCAGCGCTTCACGCTGCGCGGCCAGACCGGCAGCGACAACGCGGTCGACGCGGTCTACACCTGGCGCTGGAAGTAACCACAGCATTGCCCCGATTGCGCCACTTTGCTACCATTTGGCGCATCTCTGGCACATTTCGGGATTCGCCATGTCCGGTTTTGCTTCCGTCAAACTCTCGACCGATCTGGTCGACCAGGCCCGTGAGTCGGCGCAAACGCTGCGCCGGTCTGTCGCCAGCCAGATCGAGTACTGGGCCATGCTCGGCCAGGCCGTCGAGCACGCCGGCCTGACGGTGCAGGAAGCGCAACAGGCCATCGCCGGCTTCGAAGCCACGCGCCTGCCGTCGGCCGCCGCGACGCCCGCCGACCCCTTCGCCGACGACGCCGTGCTGCACGGCTTCATGGCCTCCGAGGCCGACGGCAGCCTCGCCACCCGCGTGCGCCGCGTCATCGCCGGCAACCGCGCCCGGGCCGCCGCGCTGAAGGCGCAGTAAGCCGCCGCCCTTGGCTGCGACACAACCGGTCTTCTACCTGCTGGCCGGCCCCAACGGCGCCGGCAAGTCCACGCTGTACCGCGCGCTCGTCGACAACGGCACGCTGCCCGCGTCGCTCGAATTCGTGAATGCCGACCTGTACGAGGCCGCCCACCTGCAGCAAGTGGCCGACCCGCTGCAACGCTCCCAGCAAGCCCGCGCCTGGGCCGACGCCCGCCGCGCCGAATGCATCGCCCAGCTCCGCTCCTTCGTCAGCGAAACCGTGTTCTCCCACGCCTCCAAGCTGCAACTGGTCACCGACGCCCGCGCCGCCGGCTTCTACGTGCTGCTGCTGGTGGTGGGCCTGGACGACACGCGGCAGCTGGTGCAACGCGTGTCACGCCGCGTGAAAGAGGGCGGCCATGCCGTGCCGCGTGAACGCATCCTGGAGCGCTACCCACGCAGCCTCGCGCACTTGGCCATCGCGGTACGGCAGGCCGACGCGGCGCTGCTGTACGACTCACATGCGGTGGAGCGTGGTACGCATCGGTTGGTGGCCCGCTGCAAGGCGGATGCTACTGATCTGCGGGTACAGCCACTGCCGGATTGGGCGCGGCAGGTGGTGTTTCCGAGTGTGTTTCCGCAGTAAGGCTGCGCGAAAAGTTGGAGCATAGCCTAGGCAGAGGCCGCCGCCTGCAATAGCAAGTCATATCTCGTTACTCGCATTAAGTTCAGCCACTCAGAGAACCCGGGGCACACCCAACCTATGCTGAACCCGAATAGCGGTGATCATTTGGACATGAATGTCCATAGCAACCTCACGTGACGAGAGATTCAAGCGTTTCATTAAGCGCATATTCTCCGACATCGGTGGGATGCTTAACGCAAAAGTTCGGCAGCGAAAGCGAATACGTCGGATGAGGCACTTGGGCATTTCACCCATCATTTCTCTTGGCAGAGAACCCCAGGACACCGGTAGCCACCGCACCAAGTAACGCGCTAACAGTGGACTCTTGGATAATTTTTAGAACTGCCAAAACGAAGATAACTCCTGTGACCATAAATACCGCGAAAACCTTCAACAGTATTTCTGGTGGAAGAATCATTTTGATCTCTCCGGTTGTTTCCCCGTTCGCGAAAACAAGGATCACATACATAAGAGTAAGGCAGGCGAACGGTATGCCAAGAAACCACAGGCAGAAAACAAATTGATCCATATCTCTCCTTTATTGCCTAAATAAATTTAGAAAATTACCCATGCTGTTGGCAAGTCAGTCCAAAAGCCAATCTAGTTGGGTCGCGCCATTGGATGGACTCGCCTTCAGCTATAGAAAACAATTGGCCACTAACTCTGTCCGATGCGTGAACCGCTCGAGTACGCCAAATGATTTCCAGGAGCGCGCCGCCCGTGAGGCGAGTTACAGGCTAAACCAAGCAACAGCGTCTACACGCCCTCACAATTACCCCCGCATCAACTCCTCAATATCCCCAGCCTTTACCGGCACCCCCCGACTGATCAATTCGCAGCCCCCCGCGTTGACGATGGCGTCGTCTTCGATGCGGATGCCGATGTTGTGGAAGTGTTCCGGCACGCCTTCGGCGGGGCGCACGTAGAGGCCGGGTTCGATGGTGAGCACCATGCCGGGTTGCAGGATGCGGCTGGGGCGGTTGACGATGGTCTCGCCGCTGAGCGGGTCCTTGCGTTCGCTGGCGGTGCCGACCTCGCCTGGTTCCACATAGCTGCCGCAGTCGTGCACGTCCATGCCGAGCCAGTGGCCGGTGCGGTGCATGTAGAACTGGAAGTAGGCGCGTTTCTCGATAACGTCCTGGGCGTTGCCGACCTTGTTGGCGTCGAGCAGGCCGACGTCGAGCATGCCTTGCGCCAGCACCTTGACGGTGGCCTCGTGCGGGTCGGTGAAGCGGGCGCCAGGTTTGGTGGCGGCCACCGCCGCGTCCTGGCTGGCCAGCACCAGCTCGTAGAGCGTGCGCTGCGGGCCGGTGAATGTGCCGTTGGCGGGGAAGGTGCGGGTGATGTCGCTGGCGTAGCCGTCGAGCTCGCAGCCGGCGTCGATCAGCACCAGCTCGCCGTCGCGCACGGGGGCCACGTCGGCGCGGTAGTGCAGCACGCAGGCGTTGGCGCCGGCGGCGACGATGGAGCTGTACGCCGGGTACTGCGAGCCCTGGCGGCGGAATTCGTGCAGCAGTTCGGCGTCGAGGTGGTATTCGCGCACGTCCTGGCCGTCGCGCAGGCGTTGCGCGCTGAGGCGCATCGCGCGGATGTGGGCGGCGGCGCTGATCTGCGCGGCGCGGCGCATGACGTCTTGCTCATGGATGTCTTTGACCAGCCGCATCTCGTCCAACACGCCGCACAAGTCGCGCTGGCGCTCGGGGCACAGCGCGCCGAAGCGCACGCGGGCGCGCACGGCGGCCAGCCAGCCGTCGACGGTGGATTCCAGCCCCTTGTGGGTGGCGAAGGGATACCAGACGGTGGCGCGGTTCTCCAGCAAACGGGGCACGCGGCTGTCGAGTTCGGCCACCGAAAACGCCTCGTCCACGCCCAGCGCGGCGGGCGCGGCTTCGGGGCCGAGGCGGTAGCCGTCCCAGATCTCGCGTTCGATGTCGCGCGGCTGGCAGAACAGCGTGGATTTTCCGTCGCTGGTGATGGCGAGCCAGGCGTGCGGCTCGGTGAAGCCGGTGAGGTAGTAGAAGTAGCTGTCGTGGCGAAAGAGGAAGTCGCTGTCGCGGTTGCGCGGGCGCTCCAGCGCGGTGGGGATGAGGGCGACCGAGGGGCCGTCCTTGGCGAGTTCGGCGGCCACGCGGGCGCGGCGTTCGGCGTAGAGGGAGGCGTTCATGGTGGTGGTGTCGTCGTCGTCGCGTTCAGTTGGGCCAGCCGCTCGGGCGTGCCGACGTCGGTCCAGCCACCGCGCAGCGGCCGCGCGGCCACCACGCCATTGTCGATCGCCTGTCGCAGCAATGGCGCCAGCGGGGCCTTCACGCCGCGCGGGTTGCCGGGCAGGATGTCGCACAGCGGCGGCGCGAACAGGCTTTTGCGCAGCAGCGCGATGGTGGAATAGGTGTAGCGCTGCGGCGCCACGTTCAAGGCCCGGCCGTCTGCCGTCATGCCGAAATCGCCGTTCGGGTTGTGCGGCGGGTTGGGCACCAGCCACAACTGGGCCTGCGCGGTGGAGGCGCTGAAATGCAGCGCCTCTGCGGCGCTGAAGACCGGGTGCGGCACGAACACGTCGCCACCCACCAGCCAGAAGGTGTCGGGCAGCATGGGCAGCGCGCGCACGATGCCGCCCAGCGTTTCGAGCGCGCCGCCGAAATCGCGGCCCTCGGGCGAATAGATCAGCCGCACCCCGACGCCGAAGCGCCGGCCGTCGCCGAGGCGGGCCTCGAACTGTTCTTCGAGCCAGGCGGTGTTGATGACGATGTCGGTCACGCCGGCGCGCACCAGCGCCTCGATGTGCCACTCGATCAGCGGCTTGCCGCGCACCTCGAGCAGCGGCTTGGGCGTGTGGTCGGTGAGCGGCCGCATGCGTTCGCCACGGCCGGCGGCGAGGATCAATGCACTGAGGCTCATGCAGCATCTCCGCGGTCGAGCGAGCGGCGCTCGGTCCATTCGGGTGAGAAGCGTTCCACGAGAGCGTCCATCAGCGCGACGGCCTTGGCCGAATGGTTGCCGCCGAAGTTGCAGACGTAGACGTCGAGCGTGACGGCGCGCTGCTCGGGCCAGGTGTGCACACACAGGTGCGACTCGGCCAGCAGCACGGTGGCGGTCACGCCGCCGGGGCCTTTGTCGGTGGCCGGAAAGGTGTGGAACAGCCGGTTCACGACCTGCAGGCCGGCGCGGGCCACGGCCTGTTCGCACCAGTCGCCAAGGCGGGCCGCGTCGGTCAGCCAGGCGGCGTCGCAGCGGCACTGGTAGCAGTCGGCGGTCAGGTGCAGGCCATGCATGGCGCGACTGTAGAGCATTTGCCCTTGGCGGCCGCACGATTTCCACGCTTGGCCCGGCCCCATCACCGCTGCGCCCGGCCGGTTAAAATCTTGGGTTCCCCGCCCCTTCCCACCTCTTAGCCGGAGCCGCCCGCATGGCCGAACCCGTGACCCTTTCCAACGCCACTTCCGAAGCCGCCACGACTGCCGAGATGGCGGGCGCGATCCGCGCGCTGGCAATGGACGCCGTGCAGCAGGCCAACTCCGGCCACCCCGGCGCGCCCATGGGCATGGCCGACATCGCCGTCGCGCTGTGGAACCGCCACCTGCGCCACAACCCGGGCAACCCGGCGTGGCCCAACCGCGACCGCTTCGTGCTCAGCAACGGCCACGGCTCGATGCTCATCTACGCGCTGCTGCACCTGACGGGCTACGACCTGCCGATGCAGGAGCTGAAGAACTTCCGCCAGCTGCACAGCAAGACCGCCGGCCACCCCGAGGTGGGCATCACGCCGGGCGTTGAAACCACCACCGGCCCACTGGGCCAGGGCATCACCAACGCGGTGGGCATGGCGCTGGCCGAGAAGCTGCTGGCGGCCGAATTCAACCGCGACGGCCACACCGTGGTCGACCACCACACCTACGCCTTCCTGGGCGACGGCTGTCTGATGGAAGGCATCAGCCACGAGGCCTGCGCGCTGGCCGGCGCCTGGAAGCTCGACAAGCTGGTGGCGCTGTACGACGACAACGGCATTTCCATCGACGGCCAGGTGCAGCCCTGGTTCATCGACAACACCGCGCTGCGTTTCGCCGCCTACGGCTGGAACGTGATCGGCCCCATCGACGGCCACGACGTGGACGCGGTCGACAAGGCCATCGCCCAAGCCAAGGCCGCGAGCGAGGGCCCCACGCTCATCATCTGCAAGACCCACATCGGCAAGGGCAGCCCCAACCGGGCCAACACCGCGAAGGCGCACGGCGAGCCGCTGGGCGCCGAAGAGATCAAGCTGACGCGCGAAGCCATCGGCTGGAACCACGCGCCGTTCGAGGTGCCGAAGCCGGTCTACGCCGCCTGGGACGCCCGCACCGCCGGCCTCGCCGCCGAGGCGCAGTGGGACGCCACCTTCGCCGCCTACAAGGCCGCGCACCCCGAGCTGGCCGCCGAACTGTCGCGCCGCCTCGCCGGCACGCTGCCCGCGAATTTCGACCAGCTGGTGTTCGACGCCGCCGTGGCCGCGCACGAGAAGGCCGAGACGGTGGCCTCCCGCAAGGCCTCGCAGCTGGCGCTGGAAGCCTTCACCGCCGCGCTGCCCGAGCTGCTGGGCGGCAGCGCCGACCTGACCGGCTCCAATTTGACCAACACCAAGGCCACGCCGGCGCTGCGTTTCGACGTGAGCGGCAACGTGGTGAAAACGCCGGAAGGCGTGGGCGGCCGCCACATCAACTACGGCGTGCGCGAGTTCGGCATGGCCGCCATCATGAACGGCGTGGCGCTGCACGGCGGCTACATCCCCTACGGCGGCACCTTCCTGACGTTCAGCGACTACAGCCGCAACGCGATCCGCATGGCGGCGCTGATGAAGCAGCGCGTCATCCACGTCTTCACGCACGACTCCATCGGCCTCGGTGAAGACGGCCCCACGCACCAGAGCATCGAGCATGCGGCCAGCCTGCGGCTGATTCCCAACCTCGACGTCTGGCGCCCCGCCGACACCGCCGAGACGGTGATCGCCTGGGCGGTGGCGCTGCAGAACACCGCCAAACCCACGGCGCTGCTGCTGTCGCGCCACAACCTGCCCTACGCCCCCAAGCGCGACCTGGCCGACATCCGCAAGGGCGGCTACGTGCTGTCGGAGCCAGCGCACCTGGGCCTGCGCGGCAAGGCGCAGGCGGTGATCATCGCCACCGGCTCCGAGGTGACGATCGCGCTGAAGGCGCAGGAAGAACTGGCGCGCCGCAAGATCGCGGTGCGCGTGGTTTCCATGCCCAGCACCACCACCTTCGACAAACAGAGCGTGGCCTACAAGAACGCCGTGCTGCCCAAGGGCCTGCCGCGCGTCGCGGTCGAGATGGGCACCACCGACGGCTGGTGGAAGTACGGCTGCGCCGCCGTCGTCGGCATCGACACCTACGGCGAGAGCGCGCCCGCGCCCGTGCTGTTCGAACACTTCGGCTTCACGCCCAAGAACGTGGCCGACACGGTGCAGGCCGTGCTGCGCCGCCGCTGAGTCCACCGTTTTCCAACTTCCCTCGAAAGCAAACCATGAGCATCAAAATCGGCATCAACGGATTCGGTCGCATCGGACGCATGGTGTTCCGCGCGGCGGTGAAGAACTTCAACGACATCGAGATCGTCGGCATCAACGACCTGCTGGAGCCCGACTACCTCGCCTACATGCTGAAGTACGACAGCGTGCACGGCCGCTTCGACGCCGACGTGTCTGTCGAGGGCAACACGCTGGTCGTCAACGGCAAGAAAATCCGCCTGACGCAGGAACGCGACCCGGCCGCACTGAAGTGGAACGAGGTCGGCGCCAACATCGTCGTCGAGGCCACCGGCCTGTTCCTGACCAAGGAAACCGCCGAGAAGCACATCGCCGCCGGCGCCAAGAAGGTCATCATGTCGGCGCCGTCGAAGGACGACACGCCGATGTTCGTGTTCGGCGTGAACGACAAGACCTACGCCGGCCAGACCATCATCTCCAACGCCTCGTGCACCACCAACTGCCTGGCGCCCGTGGCCAAGGTGCTGAACGACAAGTGGGGCATCAAGCGCGGCCTGATGACCACCGTGCACGCCGCCACCGCCACGCAGAAGACCGTGGACGGCCCGAGCAACAAAGACTGGCGCGGCGGCCGCGGCATCCTGGAAAACATCATCCCCTCCTCCACCGGCGCGGCCAAGGCGGTGGGCGTGGTCATTCCCGAGCTGAACAAGAAGCTGACCGGCATGTCCTTCCGCGTGCCCACCTCCGACGTCTCGGTGGTCGACCTCACGGTGGAGCTGACCAAGGAAGCCAGCTACAAGGACATCTGCGCCGAAATGAAGGCCCAGAGCGAAGGCGCGCTGAAGGGCGTGCTCGGCTACACCGAAGACAAGGTGGTGGCCACCGACTTCCGCGGTGACGCCCGCACCTCCATATTCGACGCCGAAGCCGGCATCGCGCTCGACGGCACCTTCGTCAAGGTGGTGAGCTGGTACGACAACGAATGGGGCTACTCGAACAAGACGCTGGAAATGGTCCGCGTGATCGCCAAGTAAGCCCGCAGCCCAACCCGGCCGCACAACCGCCTTCGGGCGGTTTTTTCATGGGTTTTAGGAATCAAATCGGCCGCAAGTCAGCGCCGAATCTCGCTTTGTAGCTACTGAATCAGGAGCAACGCGGGCCGGCTCAGCAGGCCTTCAGCGGCAGCTTGGCGCCCAGCGCGCTGCGCAGCGGCGCCAGGCGGCCCTGCAGCGCGGCGTCGGCGGCGGGCAGCTTCAGCAGCTGGACGCGGCCTTCGGGCCGTTCGAGCACCACCTTGGCGGTGCTCACCCCGCGCGACGCGAGCTGCGCGAGCGCGGCGCGGGCGTTGCCCTCGGCCGAATACCGGCCGAGCGACAGGCCCGGCTGCAGCGCCGGCGCGGCGATGGGGTCGAACGCGATGTTCTTGCGCGCCAGCTCGCCCTTCTTGCGCTCCAGCGTGGCGGCGTCGTACTTGCCCATGTAGACCGTCCAGCGGGCCGGTTCCACCACCGGCTCCAGCGTCCAGGAGGCCGCCGGCAGCGTGGCCAGCACCGGCTTCAACGCGGCCAGCGTGGCGGCGTCCAGCGGGCCGGCCTGCAGGCAGGCCGAGGGTGCGCTCGCCGCCTCCGCCGGTGCGGCGGCATACGGGGCAGGGGCCGATGCCGGGCCACTGCCCGCCCCGGCCGGCGCCGACGCGCCCGCCAACGGCGGCGGCACGCCGCTTTCAAGCGTGACCTTCAGGTCTTGCGGCCGGATCTGCCCGGCCATGCGCTGCGGCTCCGACACCGACGGCGCGGCAAAGCCCAGCGGATCCAGCCAGCGCTCCGTCCAGACGAAATAGGCGCCGTTGGCCAGCACCAGCAGAATGACGAGCAGCCGCAGCATCTGCCGTGCGTCAGGCCTGCGGCCGGACGGAAACCTCGGAGCTGCTCACTTCCTTGATGCAGACCGCCGTCTGCACCAGCAGCGCGCCGTTGGCGGCAATGCCGCTGGCCGTGCCCTCCACGGCGTCGTCGGTGGCCGGCGCGCCGGCCGGCGGCGCCACCCGCACCACCCGGCCGCGCAGCGCGTCGCGCGCCTCGTAGCCCGTGCGGAAAGGCGCGAAGCCGGCATCGCCGAAACGCAGCACCGCCCGCACCAGCGGCCCGCCCACGCGGGCCAGCGCCTCGGGCGCGGTGATGCCGGGCAGCAGCTCCGTGAGCGCGGCCGGCGCGGTAGCCAGCCCCTCGGCCGGCGGCAGCGCGAGGTTGAGGCCCACGCCGACCACCACGTAGCGCCGGTCGCCCACCGAGGCGGTCTCGATCAGGACGCCGCCCAGCTTGCGGCCGTCCAGCCACAGGTCGTTCGGCCATTTCAGAAGGATGCGCTCGTGCAGCGCGTCGGCCAGCGACAGCCCCACCGCCAGCGACAGGCCCGACCAGTCCTCCGGCGCCAGCGGCAGGCCCAGCGAGAAGGTCAGCGAATCGCCCGGCCGGCTCTGCCACTCGCGGCCCATGCGGCCGCGGCCGGCGCGCTGGTGCTCGGCCACCAGCAGCACCGGCGCCGCCTGGCCGGCGCGGGCCCGGCGCATCAGCTCGCTGTTGGTGGAGTCGACCTCGGGCAGCACCTCGACGCTGAAGTCCGGCAGCTGCGCGCTGGCCGCCTCCCAGACCGTCTCGGCGGCGCCGGAGAAGCTGCTGGCGGGGCTGGCTGCCATGGGTGCCTCCGGGGGTTCAGCGCCGGCGCTTGGACGCCAGCAGGGTGCCGCGGCAGGCCTTGGCGCCGCACCAGCACGGGTATTCGGCCTTGAGCTTCTTGGTGTAGCGCTCGTCGATGACCAGGCCGTAGTCGTAGTTCAGTTCCTCGCCGGCCGGGATGTTGCGCAGCGCCTTGATGAAGATGCGGCCGTCTTCCTCGTCGGCCTCGCAGTTCGGGTCGCAGCTGTGGTTGATCCAGCGCGCTGAATTGCCGCCGTGCTTGGCGTCGATGACGCGGTCCTCGTCGACGTGGAAATAGAAGGTGTGGTTGGGGTCCAGCGGGTCGTGCGGGTGGCGGCGCTGCGCCTCTTTCCAGCTGATGATCTCGCCGATGTACTCGATCAGCGTCTCGCCCTCGGCGATGGCCTGTGCCGCAAAGACCCCCTTGCCATGCACACCGGAGCGGCGGACCTGGATGCGGCGACCTGATGCAAACGTGGGGTTTTTGGACACGACTCGAAAATTTGGTATGTTGAATTTGAGCGGGTGCGCGCGTGCGGACCCGCGCCAGGCGCGCGTGCGCACGCACGCGAGAGCCGCATTGTAGTGAGACAGATGAAGACGCTGGTGATTGCAGAGAAGCCGTCGGTTGCACAGGACATCGTCCGTGCGCTGACGCCGGTGGCCGGGAAATTCGACAAGGCCGCCGAACATTTTGAAAACGAACACTATGTGGTGACCAGTGCGGTCGGCCACCTGGTGGAGATACAGGCGCCCGAACAGTACGACGTGAAACGCGGCAAGTGGAGCTTCGCCCACCTCCCGGTGATCCCGCCGCATTTCGACCTGAAACCGATCGACAAGACCAAAACAAGGCTCAACGCCATCGTCAAGCTCGCCAAGCGCAAGGACGTGAGCGCGCTGGTGAACGCCTGCGACGCGGGGCGCGAGGGCGAGCTGATCTTCCGGCTCATCCAGCAGTATTCCGGCGCCAAGCAGCCGAGCAAGCGGCTGTGGCTGCAGTCCATGACGCCGCAGGCCATCCGCGACGGCTTCGACAGCCTGCGCACCGACGGCCAGATGCTGCCGCTGGCCGACGCCGCGCGCTGCCGCTCCGAAGCGGACTGGCTGGTCGGCATCAACGGCACGCGGGCCATGACGGCCTTCAATTCGCGCGACGGGGGCTTCTTCCTGACCACCGTGGGCCGGGTGCAGACGCCGACGCTCAGCGTGGTGGTGGAGCGTGAAGAGCTGATCCGCAAGTTCGTGAGCCGCGACTACTGGGAAATCCACGCCACCTTCGGCGCCAAGGCCGGTGAATACGCCGGCAAGTGGTTCGACCCGGCCTGGAAGAAAGACGCGGAGGACGCCGAGAAAAAGGCCGACCGCGTCTGGACCGACGCCGACGCCCAGGCCATCGCGAAGGCGGTGCGCGGCCAGCCCGGCACCGTCACCGAGGAATCCAAGCCCAGCACCCAGGCCAGCCCGCTGCTGTTCGACCTGACCAGCCTGCAGCGCGAGGCCAACGGCCGCTTCGGTTATTCGGCCAAGACCACGCTGTCGATCGCGCAGAGCCTGTACGAGCGCCACAAGGCCCTCACCTACCCCCGGACCGACTCGCGCGCGCTGCCCGAGGACTACGTGTCGGTGGTGAAGAACACCTTCGAGATGCTGGCTGCCAGCAGCCTGAAGCACCTCGCGCCGCACGCCAAGACGGCGCTTGCAGGCGGCTACATCAAGCCGACCAAACGCGTTTTCGACAACGCCAAGGTCAGCGACCACTTCGCCATCATCCCCACGCTGGAAGCGCCCAGCGGCCTCAGCGAAGCCGAGCAGAAGATCTACGACCTGGTGGCCCGCCGCTTCATGGCGGTGTTCTTCCCCAGCGCCGAATACCAGATCACCACCCGCATCACGGTGGCGGCCGGGCATTCTTTCAAGAGCGACGGCAAGGTGCTGGTCAAGCCGGGCTGGCTGGCCATCTACGGCAAGGAAGTCGACGCCGACAGCGAGGATTCGAAGGACAAGACGCTGGTGGCGGTGGCGCCCGGCGAAACGGTGAAGACCGATCAGGCCGAGGTCAAGCCGCTGAAGACGCGCCCGCCGGCCCGCTACTCCGAAGCCACGCTGCTGGGCGCGATGGAAGGCGCCGGCAAGTTCGTGGAAGACGACGAGCTGCGCGAAGCGATGCAGGAAAAGGGCCTGGGCACGCCAGCCACCCGCTCCTCCATCATCGAAGGGCTCATCGCCGAGAAATACATGCTGCGCGAAGGCCGTGAGCTGATTCCCACCGCCAAGGCCTTCCAGCTCATGACGCTGCTGCGCGGCCTGGGCGTGGAGGAACTCTCCAAGCCCGAGCTGACCGGCGAATGGGAGTACAAGCTCGCGCAGATGGAGCTGGGCAAGCTGAGCCGCGACGCCTTCATGCAGGAAATCGCCGAGATGACGAAACACATCGTCAAGAAGGCGAAGGAATATGACCGCGATACCGTGCCCGGCGACTACGCCACGCTGCGCACGCCCTGCCCCAACTGCGGCGGCGTGGTGAAGGAGAACTACCGCCGCTACGCCTGCACCGGCCAGGCCGGCAACAGCGAGGACCAGGGCTGCGGCTTCTCGTTCACCAAGACGCCGGCCGGCCGCACCTTCGACGCCGCCGAAGCCGAGGCTTTCGTGCACGACAAACACATCGGCCCGCTCGACGGGTTCCGCTCCAAGGCGGGCTGGCCCTTCGTGGCCGAGATGGTGCTGAAGTTCAGCGACGAAGACAAGAACTGGAAGCTGGAGTTCGACTTCGGCGAGGACGCCGCCGACGCCGAGTCGGGCGAGCTGGTCACCTTCACCGACGAATCGCTCGGCGCTTGCCCGAAGTGCAGCGGCGAGGTGCACGAGCACGGCAAGAACTACGTCTGCGAGCGCTCGGTGCCCACGATGAAGCAGCCCACGCCGAGCTGCGACTTCAAGACCGGCCAGATCATCCTGCAACAGCCGGTGGAGCGCGCGCAGATGCACAAGCTGCTCACGGAAGGCAAGACCGACCTGCTCGACAAGTTCGTCTCCATGCGCACCCGCCGCGCGTTCAAGGCCCACCTGAAATACGACGCCGAAGCGGGCAAGGTCGGCTTCGAGTTCGCGCCGTCCAAGTTCCCGCCGCGCAAGACGGCCGCGAAGACCGCCGACGGCGGCGACGCGCCGCCCACCGCCGCGAAGAAGGCCACCGCCAAGTCCGCGCCGGCAAAGAAGGCCGCTGCCGCGAAAAAGGCGCCGGCCGCCAAGAAGGCCGCCGCACCGCGCAAGACCGCTTCGGCGTCGGCCGGCGCGGTGCCCAGCGCGGCGCTGGCGGCGGTGATCGGCGCCGAGCCGGTGGCACGGCCGCAGGTGATCAAGAAGCTGTGGGACTACATCAAGGCCAACGGCCTGCAGGACGCCAAGGACAAGCGCGCCATCAACGCCGACGCCAAGCTGTTGCCGGTGTTCGGCAAGCCGCAGGTGTCGATGTTCGAGCTCGCCGGCATCGTCGGCAAGCACCTGGGCTGAGGCGCGCCTAGAAGCGCAGGCGGCTGGGTAGGCGCTGGGCCTGCAGCAGCGCCTGCCGCAGCAGCCGCGCGGCGCGGTCCTGGATCTGCCCCGGCAGGCGGCGCCCGGTGGCCGGCCGAGTGCGGCCGAAGGTGCAGGCCTGCAGGAAGTCGTGGAGGATGGCGGCGTCGTCCAGCGTGTTCTGGTCGGCCTGGTGGAACTCGGGGTGCCATTGCGTGGCGGCGATGTAGCCGGCCGAGCGGCCCGCCCAGCGGCGGCGGATGGCTTCCGGCACCCGGTCGGGGTAACTCCAGGCCTCGACGTCGAAGCCGGGCGCCAGGTGCTTGATGCCCTGGTGGTGGATGCTGTTGACCCGCGCCCGCGCCTGGCCGGGGTACATCTGCGACAGCCGCGAGCCTTTCACGAACTCGATGTCGTGGAAGTTGCGGTCGTAGGTGGCGGCGTCGCGGTGGCGCAGCGCGCCCTCGTGCTGGGTCTCGATGTCCTGGTAGAGCGAGCCACCGAAGGCCACGTTGATGAGCTGCAGGCCGCGGCACACGCCGAAGATGGGCTTGCCGGCCTGCTCGAAGGCCTCGACCAGCGCGAGGTCGTAAAGGTCGCGGATGCGGTCGCCGATCCACGCCTCCTGCATCGGCTCCTCGCCGTAGCTGCCGGGCCACACATCCGCGCCGCCGTGCATCACCACGCCATCGAGCCATTCGGCGTAGTGCGCCAGCTTGACGTCGCCGCGCTGGGTCTCGCCGGTCGGGCAGGGCACCATGACGACCAGCGCGCCGGTGGACATGAGCCAATGCGCGATCGACTGCTCGACGTATTGCAGGGTTTTGCCCGTGAACAGCGGCCGCGTGGGGTCCGCATAGGAGAAGCAAGCCGACAGCCCGATCTTGAGCCGCTTGTTGATGCCGGTCATGGGTTTCGATTGTGGCGCTGCACGAAAAACCATGCTGTCGGAGAATGCCTCGACAACCCACAACCCGAGACACATTCCATGGCCCTGCACCTCTATTACGGCCCCGGCGCCTGTTCGTTCGTGCCCCACACGCTGCTGGAAGCGGCCGGCGCCGAGTTCGAGCCGCGCCTCGTGAAGCTGCACAAGGGCGAGCAGTTCAGCCCCGAATTCAAGGCCATCAACCCGCGCAGCCAGGTGCCAGTGTTGGTGGATGGCGACGCGGTGGTCACGCAGATCGCGGCCATCGTCGGCTACATCGACGCCAAATTCCCGGAGGCCGGCCTGCTGCCCGCCGACCCGCTGGAGCGCGCCCGCGTGATGGGCCTGGTGGCCTGGATCAACAACACGGTGCACCCCACCTTCGGCCAGATGTTCAAGCCGCAGGGCTCGGTCGGCGACGACGAGGCCGCGCAGCAGGCGCTGAAGGCCGAGGCGAAGAAGCGCTACGCAGGCCAGCTCAGGGAGCTGGAGGACCGCGCCGCGCAACTGCCGGCCGGCGGCTTTCTGAGCGGCGCGCGCTTCGGCCCAGCCGACGCCTATGCGCTGGTGGCGCTGCGCTGGGGCGGCATGATGGGCATCGACCCCGAGGGCTACCCGGCGCTGTGGGCGCACGTGCAGCGGGTGGCAGAGCTGCCGCCGGTGGCGCGGGTGATCGAGCGCGAGCGGGTGCCGCTCAACCAGTTCAAGAAGGCCTACGCGCGCAAGGACTCGAAGCGCAGCGTGAAGCGCACGCCCGGCGGGTTGCGGCCCGGCTGCGCGTCTTCGATGGTGAGCGGCGTGCCGTGCTGCTGCGCCACCTCGTTCACGATGGCCAGGCCCAGGCCGGAGCCGTCGACGTTGGTGCCCAGCACCCGGTAGAAGGGCTGCACCACCAGCGCGCGCTCGCTTTCCGGAATGCCGGGGCCGGAGTCTTCCACCTGCAGCAGCAGCACCCGGCCGAAGGTGTCGGCGTAGATGCGCACGGTGATGACGCCGCCGGTCGGCGTGTAGTTGATCGCGTTGTCGACCAGGTTGCGCACGGCCTCCTTCAGCAGCGTGGGGTGGCCGGCCATGCGCACGCCGGCGTCTCCGCGGGCCGGGCCTTCGTAGCCGAGGTCGATGCGCTTGTCGAGCGCGCGCGGCACCGAGTCCTGCACCACGTCGGTCACCAGTTCCACCAGGTTCAGCGGCTCGGCCTTCAGGTTGCGCGCGGTGCCGTCGGCGCGGGCCAGCGCGAGCAACTGGTTGACGGTGTGGGTGGCGCGCACGCTGGAGCGGCCGATCTGCGCGAGCGACAGCTTCAGCTCCTCCGCGCTGCCGCCGGCGCGCTGCGCGAGGTCGGCCTGCATGCGCAGGCCGGCCAGCGGCGTCTTGAGCTGATGGGCGGCGTCGGCCAGGAAACGCTTCTGCGTGGCGATGGACTCCTGCAGACGCTTGAGCAGGCCGTTGACGGAGAGCACCAGCGGCGCGACCTCCTGCGGCACGGCGCGGTCGTCGAGCGGGCTCAGGTCGTCGGGCTTGCGTTCGCGGATGCGCTCCTCCAGCTCGCTGAGCGGCTTGATGCCGCGCACCAGCGCCAGCCAGACCAGCAGCACCGCCAGCGGCAGGATGGCGAACTGCGGCAGCATCACGCCCTTGATGATCTCGCTGGCCAGCGTGGAGCGCTTCTCCAGCGTCTCGGCCACCTGTACCAAGACCTGGGCCTCGTCGGGCGTGTTGAGCTTGACCCAGGTGGAGGCGATGCGCACGTCGTCGCCGCGGATGGTGCCGTCGCGCAGCCGCACCTCGCCGGGCAGGGCCTTGTCGTCGTCGCCCAGCGGGGGAAAGTCGCGCTCGCCGCTCAGCAGCTCGCCGCGCGGCCCCACGACCTGGTAGTAGACGATGTCGGTGTCGTCGGCGCGCAGCGCGTCGCGCGCCGAGGCGGGCAGGTTCAGCCGCACCTGCCGGTTCTGCAGCGAGACCTGCTGCGCCAGCGCCTGCACGTTGTATTCGAGCGCCCGGTCGAAAGGTTTGCCGGCGATGCCCTGCGCCACCAGCCAGGTCAGCACCAGGCTGACCGGCCACAGCAGCAGCAGCGGCGTCAGCATCCAGTCGAGGATTTCGCCGAACAGCGAGCGCTGCTCGCGCTGGAAGATCTTCACGTCGGCAGCCGTCCTCTGAAGCGCCCGGCTACGGCACGATCTTCTCTAGGCAATAACCCAGGCCGCGCACGGTGGCGATGCGGATCGGGCCCTTCTCGATCTTCTTGCGCAGGCGGTGGATGTAGACCTCGATCGCGTTGTTGCTGACCTCTTCGCCCCACTCGCACAGCCGCTCGACGAGCTGGTCCTTGCTCACCAGCCGGCCGGCGCGCTGCAGCAGCACCTCGAGCAGGCCGAGTTCACGGGCGGAGAGCTCGACCATCTTGCCGTCGATGGTGGCCACGCGGCCGGCCTGGTCGTACACCAGCGGGCCGTGCTTGATGGCGCTGGTGGCCCCACCCATGCCGCGGCGCGTGAGGGCCCGCACGCGGGCTTCTAGCTCCTGCAGGCTGAAGGGCTTGGCCATGTAGTCGTCGGCGCCGTAGTCGAGGCCCTTGACCCGTTCCTCCACGCCGTCTGCGGCGGTGAGGATGAGCACCGGCAGCGTGGCGCCGCGGGCGCGCAGGCGCTTGAGCACCTCCAGCCCGTGCAGGCGCGGCAGCCCGAGGTCGAGGATGAGCAGGTCGAACTGGGTGTTGGTCATCAACGCCGCATCGGCCTGCGCCCCGTCGGGCACATGGTCCACCGCCGCGCCGCCGGTCCGCAGGCTGCGCAGCAAGCCGTCGGCCAACACCTGGTCGTCCTCGGCAATGAGTATCCGCATGGTTGTCTCCTGCGTTCTTTCGGGTCATTGTAGGTCGCGGGCACCCTGGCGCGGCGCGCCGTAGCCGCCCGCGTAGGCCTCCAGACCCAGCGTCACCACGGTCGCCACTTCCGCGCCCACTTCCGCGCGGAATTCGGCCTCGGCGCGCGCCACCGCCTGCTCGAAGGCGCGCAGCCACAGCCGGCCGGCCTCGGTGAAACAGATCAGGCGGGCGCGCCGGTCGGCCAGGCCCGGCTCGCGCGTGACCAGGCCCCAGGCCTCGCACTGCGTGACGAGGTCGCCCATGGCCTGCTTGCTCATGCCGGCGGCTTCGGCCAGGTCGGTGAGGCGCGAGCCTTCCAGCGCGAGGTGGCGGGTGAGGTGGATGTGCGCGGCGCTGACCTGCCCGCGCGCCGCGAGGTTGGACAGCGCCAGCGGCACCTCGACGCTGTGCGCCATCACATGCATGACCCGTTCGTCGAAGCGACGCATCGCGTGGCCGAGCAGGCGGCCGAGGTGGCTTTGCCGCCAATCGGGCGCCAGGGCTGCGGGTGAATCGGCCATGCGGAAATGGTAAGGCAAACTGACGATTAATCGGCTTTTCTTTTTTCGACCAACCCCTAAACTACTGTTCAAGCGTCCAGCCTGTTGAAATCGTCAGATGGCCGCCAGTTTTACCAAACCATTGATTCACAAAGGGATTTTCACCATGGACGCACCGGTCAAGGGTTCCAGCACCGCCGCCAACAGCGAACGCGCCAAGGCGCTGCAAGCCGCGCTGGCGCAGATCGAAAAGCAGTTCGGCAAGGGCACCATCATGCGGCTGGGCGAGGGCGAGGCGCTGGAAGACATCCTGGTCGTCTCCACCGGCTCGCTGGGCCTGGACATCGCGCTGGGCGTGGGCGGCCTGCCGCGCGGCCGGGTGATCGAGATCTACGGCCCGGAATCGTCGGGCAAGACCACGCTGACGCTGCAGGTCATCGCCGAGATGCAGAAACAGGCCGGCACCTGCGCCTTCGTGGACGCCGAACACGCGCTCGACGTGCAGTACGCGCAGAAGCTGGGCGTGAACCTGCAAGACCTTCTGATCAGCCAGCCCGACACCGGCGAGCAGGCGCTGGAAATCGTCGATTCGCTGGTGCGCTCGGGCGCGGTGGATTTGATCGTGGTCGACTCGGTGGCCGCGCTGACGCCCAAGGCCGAAATCGAGGGCGAGATGGGCGACTCGCTGCCCGGCCTGCAGGCGCGGCTGATGAGCCAGGCGCTGCGCAAACTGACCGCCACGATCAAGAAAACCAACTGCATGGTGATCTTCATCAACCAGATCCGCATGAAGATCGGCGTGATGTTCGGCAGCCCCGAAACCACCACCGGCGGCAACGCGCTGAAGTTCTACGCCAGCGTGCGGCTGGACATCCGCCGCATCGGCACCATCAAGAAGGGCGAGGAGGCGATCGGCAACGAGACCAAGGTCAAGGTGGTGAAGAACAAGGTCAGCCCGCCGTTCAAGACCGCCGAGTTCGACATCTTGTTCGGCGAGGGCATCAGCCGCGAGGGCGAGATCATCGACATGGGCGTCAACGCGCGCGTTCTGGACAAGTCCGGCGCCTGGTACGCCTACAACGGCGAAAAGATCGGCCAGGGCCGCGACAACGCCCGCGAGTTCCTGCGCGAGAACCCGGAGCTGGCCCGCGAAATCGAGAACAAGGTGCGCGACTCGCTCGGCATCGCGCTGCTGCCGGCCGCGGTGGAGGCGGGCGAGGCCTGATCGGCGGGTTTCAATGCCAAAAGGCCTTGTAGTCAGCGCCACTGCTGAATAGTTTGCTTCTGTTTTGGTAGCGTCTTGCCGGCTGCATCGCCCCCGTCCCTAAAGTCCCGCGCCTTGCGGCTGCTGGCCGGGCGCGAGCATTCGCGCGCCGAGCTGGAGCGCAAGCTCGCCAGCCACGAACAGCAGCCGGGCGAACTGGCCGCCGCACTGGACGCGCTGCAGGCCAAGGGCTTCATCGACGAGCAGCGGGTGCTCGACAGCGTGGTGCACCGGCGCGCCGGCCAGCTCGGCCAGCGCCGGCTGCAGCAGGAGCTGCAGCAGCGCGGCCTGGCGGCAGATGCCATTGCCCGCAGCCTGGCGGCATTGCGGGGCAGCGAGCTGGAGCGGGCCCGCGCCGTGCGCCTGAAGAAGTTCGGTGACCAACCACCGGGCACCCCGGCCGACAAGGCCAAGCAGATGCGCTTCCTGCTGGGCCGGGGTTTCGACGCCGACACGGTGCGGCGGGCGCTGGCCGCAGCAGCGGACTTTTAATCCGCTGCCCGTCGGCGGTCGGCGGCCACCACCAGCCCGCTGCGCACCGCCTCCAGCAGCCAGGCCTTGAACGCCAGCCCCTGCGCGAGCGCGAGCGCGGCATCCAGGTTGTCGCCGTGCAGCAAGGCCTCGACCAACGCGGCTTCTGCGTCGCTTGCCGCGCGGCAACGGGGCTGAAAGCCGTGCCGCCAGACCAGCGTGTGTTCGGGTTGTGGCGCTTCGGCGATGCGCGCGAGTGCGGCGTCGTCGTTCGCCTGGTGCGCGGCGATCAGGCTGGCGACCGGCCACGGGCTGCGCAGCAGCGCCACGCCGGCGCCGAGCCGCAGCGTGAGCGTGTCGGGCGGCTCGCTGGCGAGCAGGCCGAAAGAGGCGTCGTCGCGCACCGCGTCGGCGGCGGTGGCCGCGCGGTGCAGCGCCCATTCGGCCTCGGCCACGTCGGCCAGATACGGAACGTCGGCCAACGCGGCCGAGGAGCGCACGAAAGCCGGCAACGCGCCGCCCCAGCGGCCGATGTCGCCGTCGGTCGGCGGGTGCTGCCGCCACAGGTCTTTTGCCAGCGCGGCCATGCTGTCGGCGCCGATCAGCCGCGCCAGCACCGGGTAGGCGGCGGGCAGCACGCGGGCCGCCAGCCCCAGCCCGTTGGCGCGGTACACCGACAGGCCGGTGTGCAGGTGGTGCGGCCCGCCAGCCAGCACCGAATGGACCAGGCCGGCGATGGCGGGCGCAGCGTCGTCGAGCGACGGCAGCCACAGCGCGCGGACCAGCGCGGCCTGTTCGGCGGCCAGCGCGGCGGTGTCGCTCACGCCAGCGCCTCTGCCGGCACCGCCGCCTCGCGCGCCCGCAGCGCTTCACCGGCCAGCACGGCCAGCGGCGGCAGCGCGCGGTCCCATTCGACCAGCGTGGGCACCGGCCCGAAGCGCCGCAGCGTGCGGCGGTGCAGCGACCAGACGTCGTCGCACACCGCGCTGCCGTGGTCGTCGACGACGCAGTCGCCGTCGGCCGCATGGCCGGCCACATGGACCTCGCCGACCACGCCGCGCGGCAGCCGGTCGATCCAGTCGATCGCGTGCAGCAGCGGGTCACCACGGCGGCCGGCGCGGCGCGCGTTCAGCGCATTCACGTAGAGGTTGTTGACGTCGAGCAGCAGCCGGCAGCCGGTGCGGCGGGCCAGCGTGGCCAGGAAATCGGGCTCGTCCATCTCGCTCGAGCGCCACGCCAGATAGGCAGTCAGGTTCTCGACGAGGATGGGCCGCTTCAGCCGGTCCTGCACGCGGCAGACGTTGGCGCCGAGCACGTCGAGCGCGGCGCGGTTGAAGGGCAGCGGCAGCAGGTCGGCCGCGTGGGTGACGCCACCGGCGTGCGGCGCACGGGCGAACGCCGCGTGGTCGCTGACCAGCATCGGCTCCGTGCGCTCGACCAGCGCCGCCAGCCGCGCCAGATGCGCGTCGTCCAGTCCGGCGGCCGACCCGAGGCCAAGCCCCACGCCGTGCAGGCTCACCGGGTAATGGGCGCGCGCGGCCAGCAGCGTGGCCAGCGCGGCACCGCCTTCACCGAAGAAATTTTCGGAATGGACCTCGATGAAATCGATGGCCGGCCGCCCGGCCAGCAGCGCCGCCTCGTGCTCGGCGCGCCAGCCAATGCCAACAGCGGGCGGTGGCTCCGGCAGCACGGGCTCAGGCCTTGGGTGGCGGCAGCTTGAGCTTGGCGCGGGCCTGCGCCTCGGTCAGGCCCTTGAGCTTGGCGCAGGTGCCCTTGGCCACGTACACCCATTCGGCCGCGTCACGGTCGCGTGTGGCCAGGCCGGAGCAGGCGTGGCTGTTGGTGAGGCTGGAGCAGTCGTTCTGGCCGGCCTTGGCCACGCCGAAGCATTTTTCCTGGCTTTGCGCGGCCGCGGGTGCGGCGGCCAGCGCGGCGATCAAGGCGGCCGCCGCAGTGGCGACGACGTCGGACGAACCCATGGCGGTGTTCCCTGCGGTGAAGCGGTGTGGGCTAAACACACGATCGTAACGGCCGCTCGGCTACGATCCACCCATGGCTTTCACCGATGACCTCGCCGAGCAGCGCGGCTACCTGCTGCGCTTCGCGCGGCTGCAGCTGCGCAACGACGCCTGGGCCGAAGACGTGGTCTCGGAAACCATCGTCGCCGCGCTCGCTAGGCCGCAGGCCTTCGAGCAGCGCTCGCAGCTCAAGACCTGGCTGGTGGGCATCCTGAAGCACAAGGTGGTGGACGTGCTGCGCCAGCGCGCCCGCGAAGTCAACGTCGACGCGCTGGACGAAGGCCATGACGACGGATTCGACGCGCTGGTCTTCACCGCCGACGGCCATTTCGCCTCGCCGCCGGCCGACTGGGGCAACCCCGAACAAGACCTCAGCTCGCGCCAGTTCTTCATGGTGCTGGAGGCCTGCACCGAAAAACTGCCGGCCACCATGGGCCGCGTGTTCCTCATGCGCGAATGGCTGGAGCTGTCGTGCGAGGAGATCTGTAAGGAGCTGCAGATCACCTCGACCAACCTCTATGTGCAGCTGCACCGCGCGCGGCTGAGGCTGCGCGAATGCCTGGGGCTGAGCTGGTTCCAGGCGCCCTCGACGAGCCGGACCTGAACCCACTCACATGCTGTTGCGCCGGACCTGCCGCGAAGCGGCCACGCTGATGATCGCCCGCGAAGACCGGGCGCTGCGGACGACCGACCGGGTCGCGCTGCGGCTTCACCTGCTGGCCTGCGGGGCGTGCTCCACGTTCGAACGACAGGTTTTCACATTGCGGCACGCGATGCGCAATTGGCGAAATGCCGCAGCGTCCGACGAAGCAGACGGGCGGCCGCCCGCCGGTTGAAAACCCGGAAAAATGCCTGTTTTGGGGACAGGCGCCCGCCGATCATCGGAACACTTCCCCTTTTCCATTCTTCTGGCGCATAATGGTTTTGTATGTCTGTCAAGAGACAGAGACAGGCATGCCGGTCCGGTGATTGGTCAAGCTCGCGCTACAGATTTGGTTTTTGTCGTGCTTTCGAGACTCCATCGCTAAAGAAAAACGTGTTTATTGGGAGTCCCTGTTCATGGGCAAGAAACTGTACGTCGGCAACCTGCCGTACTCTGTGCGCGACAACGATCTCGAGCAATCGTTCTCGCAATTCGGCGCCGTCACGAGCGCCAAGGTCATGATGGAGCGCGACACCGGTCGCTCCAAGGGCTTCGGTTTTGTGGAAATGGGCAGCGACGCTGAAGCGCAAGCTGCCATCGGTGGCATGAATGGCCAGTCGTTGGGCGGCCGCAGCGTCGTCGTCAATGAAGCCCGTCCGATGGAAGAGCGTCCCCCGCGCAGCGGTGGCGGCGGCTACGGCGGCGGTGGTGGTGGCGGCTACGGTGGCGGCGGTGGCCGCAGCGGTGGCGGCGGCTACGGTGGTGGCGGCGGCGGTGGCCGCAGCGGCGGTGACGGCGGCTTCCGCAGCCCCTACGGCGCTGGCCCGCGCGGCGGCGGCGGTGGTGGCCGCAGCGGTGGCGGCGGCTACGGCGGTGGCGGCGGCGGTTACTGATCGCGCCCGGGTCGCCTGACGGCGGCCCTCACCGGCACATTCTCAAAAGCCCTGTGGTTCGCGCCGCAGGGCTTTTGTCTTTTCGGCCGCCCTTTCAGCCGCCGGATTCACCCTGGCGGCGCTTGCGGGGCCGGCCGGCCAGCAGCCTGTCGTACAGCGGGTTGGGCAGCAGCCGCAACAGCTTGGCGACCACGCCCATCTGCCACGGAATGACGCGGTAGCTGCTGCCGGCGGCGATGGTGCGGAAGGCGCGGTCGGCGAACACGTCGGCCTTCATCAGGAACGGCATGCTGTAGCGGTTGGCCTGGGTCAGCGGCGTGTCGATGTAGCCGGGGCAGATGGTGACGACCTTGACGCCGCTGGCGCGCAGCTCGCCGCGCAGGCTCTCGCAGTAGGCGATGACGCCCGACTTGCTGGCGCAGTAGGCGCCGTGGCCGGGCAGCCCGCGGATGCCGGCGACGCTGCCGATGCCGACCAGCCGGCCGCTGCCGCGTGCCACCATGCCGGCGATGAAGGGGTGGAAGGTGGCGGCGAGGCCGACGTTGTTGATGGCCAATGTGCGGGCCAGCACGTCGAGGTCGCTGCGCACCGCGCTGTCGATGCCGATGCTGACGCCGGCGTTGGCGATCACCACGTCGGGCACGCCCTGGGCCGCGATGCAGGCGGCGCCAGCGGCCACGATGGCGTCGGTGTCGGCCACATCGGCGCTATAAATTTGGTAGCTGCCAGGCGCCATTCCACGATGGCTTGCCCACGATTCGACCTCTGAAACGCGGCGGGCGACCAGCGCCAGCCGCCAACCGGCGTCGGCATAGCGCGCGGCCAGCGCCTGGCCGATGCCGGACGACGCACCGGTGATGTAGACCAACGGTGCGCCAGCGCTCATTTCGGTGTTCCGCGCGGCTGGAAGATGCCGCGCACCCGGCCGTTCAGGTTGGCGAGCCGGTCGATGTTGTCGTAGGCCAGGTTGTCGGCGGTGAACTGGTCGCCGCCGCGGTTGATCTGCACCGGCTTGTCGGTGCGCACCCGTTCGTCGTTCAGGAAGGCGTGCAGGAACTCGCTGCGGAACTCCAGCCGCGGGTCGGCCGGCTGGCCGGGCTTGGTGCTGGGCGGCGGGTCGCGCACCACCAGCGCGTCGCCGAACAATTGCACCTCGGAGCCGTCGGCGTTGCTGAGCGCGCGCTTGGCAGTGGCGGTGGTGAGCCGGCCTTCCTTGCTGAAGGAGCGGATGCGGACCTGGTCGATCTCCAGCGTGTCGGTGTCGGGGTAGTGGCGGGCCTCGGTGCCGAACAGCTCGCTCTTGAGCTGGCCCGAGGCGTCGAAGGTGCGCACCGCGAAGCCGCGCATGAAGTAGTCGGGGTCGTGCCGCACCGGGCGCGGCGCGTCGGGCTGGCCGAGCAGCGGCGTGTTCTTGACGAACCAGTAGGTGCCCAGCGCCAGCACGCCCATCAGCAGCACCGGCAGGTAGATGGACGACACCTCCCACACCCGCCGCATCGCCGTGCGCACGCCGCTCATGCCACGGCCTCCTCGAACAGCGCGGCGTAGCGGCCGCTGGCCACCAGCAGCAGGTCGCAGAACTCGCGGCCGGCGCCGTGGCCGCCGCTGGCGCGGGTGACGTGGCTGGCCACGGCCAGCGCCTCGGCATGAGCGCCGGGCGGCGCGGCGCTGAAGGCGCAGCGGCGCATCACCGGCAGGTCGGGCCAGTCGTCGCCGATCGCGGCGGCCTCGTGCCAGCCCAGGCCCAGCTTCTGCAACGTGGCTTCGGCGGCGGGGCGTTTGTCCTCGGTGCCGTAGTGCACCTCGGTGATGCCCAGCGCCTCCAGCCGGCGCCGCAGCGCCTTCGAGTCACGGCCGGTGATGACGGCCGGCACGATGCCGGCGCGCGCCAGCAGCTTGAGGCCGTGGCCGTCCAGCGTGTTGAAGCGCTTCAGCGCCTCGCCGGCCTCGGAGAAATACAGCCCGCCGTCGGTCAGCACACCGTCGACATCGAAGAAGGCGACGCGCACGTTCTGCGCTTTCAGCAGCAGTTCGGGCGGAAATTGCAGGGCGGGTGGCATGGCGTTCAAATGACTTTCGCGCGCATCAGGTCGCCGATGTGGACGGCGCCGGTGAGCACACCGGCGGCGTCGGTGACCAGTACGCAGGTGATGCTGTGCGACTCCATCAAATCCACCGCCTCCACCGCCAGCGCGTCGGCGCGCACGGTGCGGGGCGAGGCGTGCATCACGTCGGCGGCGGTCAGCGCGCGCAGGTCGCGGCCTTTTTCGATCAGGCGGCGCAGGTCGCCGTCGGTGAAGATGCCGAGGAGCTGGCCCGCGTCGTCCACGACGGCGGAGGCGCCGAGGCCCTTGGCGCTCATCTCGCGCATCACATCGCTCAGGCCGGTGGCGGGCGCCACGCGCGGCAGCGCGTCGCCGCTGCGCATGACGTCGGCGACCTGGGTCAACAGCTTGCGGCCGAGCGCACCGCCAGGGTGCGAGCGGGCGAAGTCCTCCGCCCGGAAACCGCGCGCGTCGAGCAGCGCCACGGCCAGCGCGTCGCCCAGCGCGAGCTGGGCGGTGGTGCTGGCGGTGGGCGCCAGGTTGAGCGGGCAGGCCTCCTTGTCGACGCCGCTGTCGAGCACCACGTCGGCGTGGCGCGCCAGCGTGGAGGCGGCGCCGCCGGTGATGGCGACCAGCGGCACGCCGAGGCGCTTGAGCACCGGCAGGATGGCGGTGAGCTCGTCGCTCTCGCCGCTGTTGGAAATGGCCAGCACCAGGTCGTCGGGCGTGATCATGCCGAGGTCGCCGTGGCTGGCCTCGGCGGGGTGCACGAAGATCGCGGGGGTGCCGGTGGAGGCCAGCGTGGCCGCCACCTTGCGGCCGATGTGGCCGCTCTTGCCCATGCCCATCACGACGACGCGGCCGGCGCAGTCGAGCATGCGTTGCACCGCGCGGCCGAAGCCTTCGCCGGTGCGCGCCTTCAGGCCCCGCACCGCGTCGGCCTCGATGTCGAAGGTGTCCAGCGCGAGGCGCAGCGCCTGCGCCGCGTCGAACGGCTGGCTGCGGGCGACGGAGGGCCGGTTCATGGGCACCGATTCTATCGGCCGGTCGGGCACCGATCGTGCTTGATTCCCGGAGAGCCGATGCTGGCTTGATAGGATAGGCCAATGACCTCCCTCGAACTCACGCTCCTGTACCTCGCAGCAGCCGTGCTGGGGGTGGTGGCCTGCCGCATGATGCGGCTGCCGCCGATGCTGGGCTATCTGGCGGTGGGCGTGGTGATCGGCCCGCACGCGATGGCGCTGGCCGAGAACACCGAGGGCATCAAGCACCTGGCCGAGTTCGGCGTGGTGTTCCTGATGTTCGTCATCGGCCTCGAATTCAATTTGAACAAGCTGCGGCAGATGCGGCGCCACGTGCTGGGGCTGGGCCTGCTGCAGGTGCTGCTGACCATGGGCATCGCGACCGCCGGCTCGCTGTTCCTGGCGGCGCTGGCGCCCACGCTGTGGGGCATGCGCTGGCAGACCGCGCTGGCGCTGTCGGGCGCGCTGGCGATGAGCAGCACCGCCATCCTCGTCAAGCTGATGGCCGAGCGCGCCGAGCTGGAGAGCGAGCACGGCAAGCGCGTGATGGGCGTGCTGCTGTTTCAGGACTTGGCCGTGGTGCCGCTGCTGGTGCTGATCCCAGCGCTGGGCGCGGAAAGCGAAAGCCTGCTGATGGCGCTGCTGCTGGCGGGCCTGAAGGCGGCCGTGCTGATCGGCATCCTGCTGGTCGGCGGGCAGCGGGTGATGCGCTGGTGGCTGACGCTGGTGGCGCGCCGCAAGAGCGAGGAACTGTTCGTGCTGAACCTGCTGCTGGTGACGCTGGGCCTGGCCTGGCTGACCGAGCTGGCGGGGCTGAGCCTGGCGCTGGGCGCGTTCATTGCCGGCATGCTGGTGTCGGAAACCGAATACAAGCACCAGGTGGAGACCGACATCCGGCCCTTCCACGACGTGCTGCTGGGCCTGTTCTTCATCACCATCGGCATGATGCTGGACTGGCGGCTGGTGCTGAGCCACTGGGAGCTGGTGCTGGCGCTGGTGGCGCTGCCGGTGCTGTTCAAGCTGGTGGTGGTGGCGGCGCTGGCGCAGGCGCTGGGCGCGGCGCCCGGCGTGTCGCTGCGCACCGGGCTGTACCTGGCGCAGGCCGGCGAGTTCGGCTTCGTGCTGCTCACACTCGCGCAGCAGAACAAGCTGCTGGCGCCGGCGCTGCTGAACCCCATCCTGGCGAGCATGGTGCTGTCGATGCTGGCCACGCCGTTCATGATCCACTACAGCAACCGCATCGTGCTGAAGCTGGTCAGCAGCGACTGGATGATGGAGTCGCTGCAGATGACGAACATCGCGCGCAAGGCGATCAACACCACACGCCACGTCATCATCTGCGGCTACGGCCGCTGCGGCCAGAACCTGGCGCGCATGCTGGAGCGCGAGGGCATTCCCTACATGGCGCTCGACCTCGATCCCGACCGGGTGCGCCAGGCCGCCGCGGCCGGCGACTCGGTGGTGTTCGGCGACGCCGCGCGGCTGCAGGCGCTGATGGCGGCGGGTCTGGCGCGGGCCAGCGCGGTGGTGGTGACCTACCTCGACACGCCGTCGGCGATCAAGGTCATCGCCAACATCCAGGAACACGCGAGCAAGGTGCCGGTGATCGTGCGCACGGTCGACGACAGCGACCTGGAAAAACTGCAAATCGCCGGCGCGACCGGCGTGGTGCCGGAGGCGATTGAGGGCTCTTTGATGCTGGCCAGCCATGCGCTGGCGCTGGTCGGCGTGCCGATGCGCCGCGTGATCCGCGTCGTGCAGGACCAGCGCGACGCCCGCTACAACCTGCTGCGCGGCTACTTCCACGGCGCCGACGACGACACCGCCGCCGAGCGCGAGCAGGAGCGTCTGTCCACCGTGTCGCTGCCGATCACCGCGCGCGCGGTCGGCCAGCCGCTGGCCGCGCTGGCGCTGCACGCAGTGGGCGTGCGGGTGCTGAGCCGGCTGCCGCACAACGGCAAGACCGAAACACCGACCGACGCCACCGTGCTGCAGATCGGCGACACGCTGGTGCTGTCGGGCCGCACCGAAGCGCTGGCGCTGGCCGAGGAAAAACTGGTGCGCGGCTGACGGAGACACGACGACATGGCCCACCAGACACACGACGACATCGCCGCCTTTCTGCGCGAGCACATCCGCACCGTGCCCGACTGGCCGGCGCCCGGCGTGCAGTTCCGCGACATCACGCCGCTGCTGCAGGACGCCGAGGTGTTCCGTGTGCTGATCGACGCCTTCGTCTCGCGCTACAAGAGCAGCGATCACCGGCCCGACCTGGTGGCCGGGCTGGACGCGCGCGGCTTCATCATCGGCGCGGTGGTCGCGCACCAGCTCGGCGTGGGTTTCGTGCCGATCCGCAAGAAGGGCAAGCTGCCCTTCACCACCGTGCAGGAGACCTACGAGCTGGAGTACGGCAGCGCCACGGTGGAGCTGCACACCGATGCCGTTTCCAAGGGCCAGCGGGTGCTGTTGATCGATGATTTGATCGCCACCGGCGGCACCATGATGGCCGGCAAGCGGCTGCTGGAAAACCTGGGCGGCGTGGTGGTGGAAGGCGCGGCCATCGTCGATTTGCCCGAGCTGGGCGGCTCGGCAAGACTGAAGGCGGCGGGCCTGCCGCTGTTCACGCTGGTGGATTACGCCGGACACTGAGCCCGGCCGCCGGCGGGGCTATTTGCCGATGCAGAACGACGAGAAGATGACGCCCAGCAAATCGTCGGACGTGAACTCGCCGGTGATCGCGGCCAGCGCCTGCTGGGCCAGCCTCAGTTCCTCGGCCAGCAGGTCCAGCGATTGGGCACGCGCGGCGAGGTGGGCGTTGGCCAGGTCCAGGTGGTCGGCCACCGCGCGCAGCGCCTGCACGTGGCGTTCGCGGGCCAGGTAGAGGCCCTCGGGCGCGGCCTGCCAGCCGGCGATGTCCAGCATGCGGCGGCGCAGTGCGTCCAGGCCTTCGCCGGTCTTGGCGGACAGCACGAGCGCCGCCTCACCGTTGGCCCCGACCGGCCGCGCGGCGGTGGCGTCGGCCTTGTTCCACAGCGAGATCACCGGCACGGTTTGAGATAGTTTTTCGGCCAGAGTCAGCGCGATGGCTTGATCGGATGCTATTGATTCAGGAGCATCCATGCGCGTGAGGTCACGCAGAAACAGCACCGCGTCGGCCCGCTCGATCTCGGCCCAGGCGCGTTCGATGCCGATGCGCTCCACCGCGTCGGCCGTGTCGTCGCGCAGGCCGGCGGTGTCGATCACGTGCAGCGGCACGCCGTCGATCTGGATGGTCTGCGCGACCTTGTCGCGGGTGGTGCCGGGGATGGGCGTGACGATGGCCAGCTCGGCCCCCGCCAGCGCGTTCAGCAGCGAGCTCTTGCCGGCGTTGGGCTGGCCGGCGATGACCACCGTGATGCCTTCGCGCAGCAGTGCGCCCTGCCGCGTGCGGGCCAGCACCGTGGCCACCTGCGCGCGCAGCGCGTCGAGCTGGCCTTGCGCGTCGGCCTTCTGCAGAAAGTCGATTTCCTCTTCCGGAAAATCCAGCGTGGCCTCGACCAGCATGCGGAGGTGGACCAGCGCGTCGCGCAGCCGGTGCACCTCGTCCGAGAACGCGCCCGACAGCGAGCGGGCCGCACTGCGGGCGGCCGCCTCGGTGCTGGCGTCGATCAGGTCGGCCACCGCCTCGGCCTGCGCGAGGTCGATCTTGTCGTTCAGAAAGGCGCGCTGCGTGAACTCGCCGGGCTGCGCGAGCCGCAGGCGCGGCAGCCGTGGGGCGCCGGTCGCGGCATCCCGCTCGGCGGCGGCCTCGATGCAGCGCGCCAGCAGCAGTTGCAGCACCACAGGCCCGCCGTGCGCCTGCAGCTCCAGCACGTCTTCGCCGGTGTAGGAATGCGGGGCCGGGAACCACAGCGCCAGCCCGTGGTCGATCGCGCCGCCGGCGGCGTCGCGCAGCGGGCCGTAGGTGGCCTCGCGCGGCTTCAGCTCGCGGCCGCACAGCGCGCGCACCAGCGGGCCCAGCGACGGCCCCGACACCCGCACGATGCCAACCGCGCCACGGCCGGGCGCGGTGGCGATCGCGGCGATCGGGTCGAGCTGGGCGGTGGCGGTCATGGCGGTTGATCTTGCATCAAAAACCGAAGCCGCCGGCGCGGTGGCGCGGGCGGCTTGCGTCGGGTGGCGTCAGCCGGTCAGTTCGACTTGCCGCGGAACAGGTCGAACGGGTTGCTCGGCTTGGTCAGCACGCCGAGCCGCTTGTTGATGAAGTACTGCTGGGCGATGGACAGCACGTTGTTGGTGATCCAGTACAGCACCAGGCCAGCCGGGAAGAAGAAGAACATCACGCTGAAGGCCAGCGGCATGATCCACATCAGCTTGGCCTGCATCGGGTCCGGCGGGGTGGGGTTGAGCCAGGTCTGCAGCAGCGTGGTGGTGGTCATCACCAGCGGCAGGATGAAGAACGGGTCGGGCGCGGCGAGGTCGTGGATCCACAGCACCCACGGCGCGTTGCGCATCTCGACCGAGCTCAGCAGCACCCAGTACAGCGCGATGAACACCGGGATCTGGATCATGATGGGCAGGCAGCCACCGATCGGGTTGACCTTCTCCTCGCGGTAGATCTTCATCATCTCCTGCTGCATTTCCTGCGGCTTGTCTTTCAGGCGCTCGCGCAGCTCGGTGATGCGCGGCGTCACCGCCTTCATCTTGGCCATGCTGGCGTACGCCTTGGCGTTGAGCCAGAAGAACGCGGCCTTGATCAGCACCACCAGCGCAACGATGGACCAGCCCCAGTTGTGGATGAAGCTGTTCAGCGCGTACAGCAGCCAGTACAGCGGCTTGCTGAGGATGGTCAGCCAGCCGTAGTCTTTCACCAGCTCCAGGCCGGGCGTCAGAAGCTCGAGGCGCTTTTCTTCCTGCGGGCCGACGAACAGCCGCGCCTCGGTGGTCTGCGTGGCGCCCGGCGCCACCGTGCCGATGGACGCCAGCATGCCGACGCCGTACAGGTTGGTGCCCACCTTCTTCACGTAGTTCTCGCGCTGCGTGCCGTCGGGCAGCAGCCAGGCGCTGGCGAAGTAGTGCTGCACCATCGCCACGTAGCCGTTGGTGCTGTTCACGTCGACCTCGGCCTTGCCGCTCTCGATGTCCTTGAACTCGACCTTGTGGAATTTCTTGGCCTCGGTGTAGACCGCCGGGCCAGTGAAGGTGAAGTAGAACGACGACTCGCCGGGCGGCTTGTTGCCGTCGCGCACCAGTTGCAGGTAGAGCTTGGGCGACGCGGCGGCCGCACCGGTGTTGACCACCTCGTGCTTGACGCCGATGACGTAGTCGCCGCGGTTCACCGTGTAGGTCTTGACCAGCTTCACGCCGCCGACTTCGGGCGACTCGAAGCGCAGCGTCAGTTGGTTCACGCCGTCCTTCAGCGCGCGCTCACCCGGCGTCACGGCCATGTTGGTGAACTGGTTGGGCACCGAGGCGCCGGTGCCGGCGCCCGGCACCAGGCCGGACTGCGCCAGGTAGACGCGGTCCTTGCTCTCGTCGAGCAGCACCACGTTGTGGCCCTTGTTCTGCGAGTCCTCGTGCTTCAGCATCTCGGCGCGCACCAGCGAGCCGCCGGCGCTGTCGAACGTGAGCTTCAGCACGTCGGTGGTCAGTTCCACCTTCTCGCGGCTGGCCTGCACGGCCTGCGCGCCGGCGCTGCCCGGCAGGTCGCCGGTGCTGGCGGGTGCGGCACCCGGCGCCGACGACGCCACGGCCAAGGCCGGTGCGCCCGGCACCGCGCCGCTGGCCGGCACATTGGCCGGCGCCGAGGCGGCGGACTTGGTGGCGGCGGTGGGGAAGAAGGTCGGCTTGTTGCCGTTGTGGACCTGCCACTGGTCCCACAACAGGACCAGCGAGAAGCCGAAGATCACCCACAGAATGGTGCGGCGAATGTCGTTCATGGCGAGGCGGAGGAGGAAGTGGAATTCGGGGATGCGAAGCGCGAGAGCAGGCGCGGCGGCTGTGCCGGCACCGGGTCGCAGCCGCCGTCGCACCAGGGCTGGCAGCGCAGGATGCGGGCGGCGCCCAGGTAGCTGCCGGCCAGCGCGCCGTGGCGCTCCAGCGCTTCGAGCGTGTAGGCGGAACAGGTCGGCGTGAAACGGCAGGCCGAGCCGAGCGACGGGCTCAGCAGCAGGCGGTAGGCCTTCACCAGGCCGATCAGCGTGGCGCGGATCATGGGGGCGTGGCGGCGGCGAAGAGCTGGTGCAGTTCGCCGCGCACGGCCTGCTTCAGCGCGGTCGAGGTGGCGCTGGGAAACAGCGCGCGGTCGAAGCCGGCGCGCAGCCGCACGACATGGGCGTGGTCAGCGAGACGGGGCTCGAACTCGCCGGCGGCCGCGTAGATCTGGCGGCGCAGCGTGTTGCGGGTGACGGCGCGGCGCGCCCAGCGTTTGGGCAGCATCGCGCCCAGCCAGGGTTCAGCGGGCTGGGCGGCAGGCGGGGCCGGAAGGCGGAACAGCGACGCGCGCAGCTCGGCGGTGAGCGGCTGGCGGTGCAGCACGAAGTGCGCGGTGCGCGCCACGGAACGCCCGTCCATCACGGCCTGGAATTGCGCGCGGGTGGTCAGCCGCTGCACCGAGTGCGAGAAAGAAAAGCGGGCTCAGACCGCCAGGCGCTTGCGGCCCTTGGCACGGCGCGCGTTGATCACGGCACGGCCACCGCGGGTCTTCATGCGGGCCAGGAAACCGTGCGTGCGGGCGCGGCGGACTTTGGAGGGTTGATAGGTGCGTTTCATGGTCTTGTCCTAGGGGAACCCGGCATTATCGCAAAAACCGGTGACAGTCGGCAAGTTTTTGGGTGTCGGGATGGGCTGGGGCACAATCGGCGCCCGTCCACCCCGGGACATTGCCGGAGTGTGGATAACTTGTTTGCCGCCTACAATGCGACCGGCTGAAAATGACAACTATCCACAAAGCCGATTCTCACCGATGAGCGAGGGACAAACCCACAGCGCAGGCGCAGGGCTCTGGCAGGCCTGCGTCGACCAGCTCGCGCAGGAACTGCCCGAGCAGCAGTTCAACACCTGGATCCGCCCGCTGGTGGCCGACGTTGCCGACGACCTGTCGCGCGTCACGCTGCTGGTCGGCAACCGCTTCAAGCTCGACTGGGTGCGGGCCCAGTATTCCAGCCGCATCGGCACCATGCTGGAGAAATTCTCCGGCCAGCCGATTCCCCTCGAGTTAGCGCTTGCTCCGCGTGAGGAGAAGGCCCCGGTTCGCATCGCGATGCCGGAGCCCGAAGAAGCCGCGCTGGTCGAGCCGGCTGGCCTGGCGCCGGGCGAAGACCCGTCGGGCAACGGATTCAAGAGCCGGCTCAACACCGCATTGACCTTCGACACGCTGGTCGAGGGCACGGCCAACCGCATGGCGCGGGCCGCGGCCATGCACGTGTCGGGCACGCCGGGCCATCTGTACAACCCGCTGTTCATCTACGGCGGCGTCGGGCTGGGCAAGACCCATCTGATGCACGCGGTGGGCAACCGGCTGCTGGCCGACAAGCCGGGCGCCAAGGTTCTCTACATCCACGCCGAGCAGTTCGTGTCCGATGTGGTTAAGGCCTACCAGCGCAAGACCTTCGACGAGTTTAAGCAGCGCTACCACTCGCTGGACCTGCTGCTCATCGACGACGTGCAGTTCTTCGCCAACAAGGACCGCACGCAGGAGGAGTTCTTCAACGCCTTCGAGGCGCTGCTCACCCGCAAGTCGCACATCGTGATGACCAGCGACACCTACCCCAAGGGGCTGGCCGACATCCACGAACGGCTGGTGTCGCGTTTCGATTCCGGGCTGACGGTGGCGATCGAGCCACCGGAGCTGGAGATGCGGGTGGCCATTCTGATCAGCAAGGGCCGCAGCGAAGGCGCCGAGATGCCGGAAGAGGTGGCCTTCTTCGTCGCGAAGAACGTGCGCTCCAACGTGCGCGAGTTGGAAGGGGCGCTGCGCAAGATCCTGGCGTACTCGCGCTTCAACCAGAAGGAAATCTCCATCCAGCTGGCCCGCGAGGCGCTGCGCGACCTGCTGAGCATCCAGAACCGGCAGATCAGCGTGGAGAACATCCAGAAGACGGTGGCCGACTACTACAAGATCAAGGTCGCCGACATGTATTCCAAGAAGCGGCCGGCCAGCATCGCCCGGCCTCGCCAGATCGCGATGTACCTGGCCAAGGAACTGACGCAGAAGAGCCTGCCGGAGATCGGCGAGCTGTTCGGCGGGCGCGACCACACCACGGTACTGCACGCGGTGCGCAAGATCTCGGGTGAGCGCCAGCAGATGACCGAACTCAACCAGCAGCTGCATGTGCTGGAACAGACGCTCAAGGGCTGAAAAATGCACCGCAACACGCTGTCTGGCACAACCCTGGGGATAAATCCCGGGCAACCGGCCACTTGTCCACAGACGGGTGCGTTCGGCCTGGGTTATGCCCAATCGCGGTACACCACGAAAGCACGGCTGCCCACAGCCTCCGAAAGGCGCCAAGTGCTTGAAAAAAAAGGGGAAAATACGCCTTTCCACAGAGCGGCGTCGCCCTTATCTACTGCTACTAATTTGAAATATTAAGAAAACAGGAAAGAGGTAGACATGATCGTCCTGAAAGCGTCGCAGGAACAACTGCTGGGGGTGCTGCAATCGGTGGCCGGCATCGTCGAGCGCCGGCACACCCTGCCCATCCTCGCCAACGTGCTGATCCGCAAGACCGGCGGCAGCGTGCAATTGACGACCAGCGACCTGGAAATCCAGATCCGCACGGCCGCCGAGTTGGGTGGCGACGGCGGCAGCTTCACGACGACGGTGGGCGCCCGCAAGCTGATCGACATCCTGCGCACCATGGCGGCCGACCAAACGGTGAGCCTGGAATCCAGCCAGAGCAAGCTGATCCTGAAGGGCGGCAAGAGCAAGTTCACGCTGCAGACCCTGCCGGCCGAAGACTTTCCGCTGGTGCAGGAGGCCGCCAACTTCGGTCCCGCGTTCAGCGTGCCGCAGAAGGTGCTGAAGGACCTGCTGAGCCAAGTGAGCTTCGCGATGGCGGTGCACGACATCCGCTACTACCTCAACGGCATTCTGTTCGTGGCCGAGGGCAAGCAGCTGAGCCTGGTCGCCACCGACGGCCACCGGCTGGCTTTTGCGAGCGCCACGCTTGACGTCGAGGTGCCGCGCCAGGAAGTGATCCTGCCGCGCAAGACGGTGCTGGAGCTGCAGCGCCTGCTGTCGGACGACGAAGGCGCGATCGACATGCAGTTCGCCAACAACCAGGCCAAATTCAGCTTCGGCGGCATGGAGTTCGTCACCAAGCTGGTCGAGGGCAAGTTCCCCGACTACAACCGCGTGATTCCCAAGAACCACAAGAACAGCGTCACGCTGGGCCGGGCCGCGCTGCTGGCCAGCCTGCAACGCACCGCGATTCTCACCAGCGAGAAGTTCAAGGGCGTGCGCCTGAACATCGAGCCGGGCACGCTGCGGGTGGCGAGCAACAACGCCGAGCAGGAAGAAGCGGTGGATGAACTCGATATCGACTACGGTGGCGACACCATCGAGATCGGCTTCAACGTGACCTACCTGATCGACGTGCTGGCCAACATGGGCCAGGACATGGTCAAGCTGGAGCTGTCGGACTCGAACAGCTCGGCGCTGTTCACCATTCCCGAGAACGCCACGTTCAAGTACGTCGTCATGCCGATGCGCATCTAGCTACAAAAAACAGAGCACGAAAGCGCCACAACCCGCGGACTTCCCGCGGGTTTGGTCATTAAAACGGCAGCGAAAACCGAATTTTCCCCGAGCCCGAAACGCCATGAGCAATCTCCCGAGCAGCCCCGACAGCCCTGAAAACGACCGCCCGCAGGCGGCTGGAGACGGCGCGCAGACGCCCCGCATCGACGCGAACCAGCCGGGGGCCAGCGAAGGTTATGGCGAAGGCGCGATCCAGATCCTGGAAGGGCTGGAAGCGGTGCGCAAGCGGCCGGGCATGTACATCGGCGACACGTCCGACGGCACCGGCCTGCACCACCTGGTGTTCGAGGTGGTGGACAACTCCATCGACGAAGCACTGGCCGGGCATTGCGACGACATCGTGGTGACCATCCATTCCGACAATTCGGTGAGCGTGGTCGACAACGGCCGCGGCATCCCGACCGGCATCAAGATGGACGACAAGCACGAGCCCAAGCGCTCGGCGGCCGAGATCGCACTCACCGAACTGCACGCCGGCGGCAAGTTCAACCAGAACAGCTACAAGGTCTCGGGCGGCCTGCACGGCGTGGGCGTGAGCTGCGTGAACGCGCTCAGCAAGATGCTGCGCCTGACGGTGCGGCGCGACGGCAAGCAGCATGTGCTGGAGTTCAGCCGGGGTTTCGTGCAGAACCGCATCGTCGAGAACGTGAACGGTGTGGAGGTGTCGCCCATGCAGGTGCTGGGCGAGACCGAGAAGCGCGGCACTGAGGTGCACTTTCTGCCCGACACCGACATCTTCAAGGAAAACAACGACTTCCATTACGAGATCTTGAGCAAGCGGCTGCGCGAGCTGAGCTTTCTGAACAACGGCGTGCGCATCCGCCTGCTCGACGAACGCGCGGCCAAGGAAGATGACTTTGCCGGTGCCGGCGGCGTAAAGGGCTTCGTCGAGTTCATCAACAAGGGCAAGACGGTGTTGCACCCCAACATCTTCCACGCCAGCGGCGAGAAGATGAGCGACCAGGGCACGACCATCGGCGTGGAGGTGGCGATGCAGTGGAACAGCGGCTACAACGAGCAGGTGCTGTGCTTCACCAACAACATCCCGCAGCGCGACGGCGGCACCCATCTCACCGGTCTGCGCGCGGCCATGACCCGCGTCATCAGCAAATACATCGAGTCCAACGAGATGGCCAAGAAGGCCAAGGTCGAGGTGACCGGTGACGACATGCGCGAAGGCCTGTGCTGCGTGCTCAGCGTGAAGGTGCCGGAGCCCAAGTTCTCCAGCCAGACCAAGGACAAGCTGGTCAGCAGTGAAGTGCGCGGCCCGGTGGAAGACGTGGTGGCCCGCACGCTGAACGATTTTCTGCAGGAACGCCCCAACGACGCGAAGATTCTGGTCGGCAAGATCATCGAGGCCGCGCGTGCCCGCGAGGCCGCCCGCAAGGCCCGCGAAATGACCCGCCGCAAGGGCGTGCTCGACGGCATGGGCCTGCCCGGCAAGCTGGCCGACTGCCAGGAGAAAGACCCCGCGCTGTGCGAGATCTACCTGGTGGAGGGCGACTCCGCCGGCGGCAGCGCCAAGCAGGGCCGCGACCGCAAGTTCCAGGCGATCCTGCCGCTGCGAGGCAAGATTCTGAACGTGGAGAAGGCGCGCTACGAGAAGCTGCTGACCAGCAACGAGATCGTCACGCTGATCACCGCGCTGGGCACCGGCATCGGCAAGGCCAGCGCCGACAGCGGCAAGAGCGGCGTTGACGACTTCGACGCCGCCAAGCTGCGCTACCACCGCATCATCATCATGACCGACGCCGACGTGGACGGCGCCCACATCCGCACGCTGCTGCTGACCTTCTTCTACCGCCAGATGCCCGACCTGGTGGAGCGCGGCCATATCTACATCGCGCAGCCGCCGCTGTACAAGGTGAAGGTCGGCAAGGAAGAGCAGTACCTGAAGGACGGCAGCGAACTCGACCGCTACCTGCTGCGCATCGCGCTCAACAGCGCGGCCGTGGTGACCGGCGGCGCCAACCCCAGCACCATCAGCGGCGACACGCTGGCCGAACTGGCGCGCAAGCACCAACTGGCCGAAGCCGTCATCGCACGGCTCGGCAACTTCATGGACGCCGAGGCGCTGCGCGCGCTGGCCGACGGCGTGAGCCTCAACCTCGACACCACCAGCGAAGCCGAAGCCTCAGCCGTGGCGCTGCAGGCCAAGCTGCGCGAACTCAGCACCACCGGCGCGCCCGCCGAGGTGGCCAGCGAGTTCGACACCCGCGCCGACAAGCCCTTCCTGCGCATCAGCCGCCGGCACCACGGCAACATCAAGAGCAGCGTCATCACGCAGGACTTCGTGCACGGCGCCGACTACGCCGCGCTGGCCGAAGCCGCCAGCACCTTCCGCGGCCTGCTCGGCGACGGCGCCAAGGTGCAGCGCGGCGAAGGCGAGAAACAGAAGGAAGAAAAGGTGGCCGACTTCCGCCAGGCCATGCAGTGGCTGCTGGCGCAAGCCGAACACGCCACCAGCCGCCAGCGCTACAAGGGCCTGGGCGAAATGAACCCCGAGCAGCTCTGGGAAACCACCATGGACCCCAACGTGCGCCGCCTGCTGCGCGTGCAGATCGACGACGCCATCGAAGCCGACCACGTGTTCACGATGCTGATGGGGGATGAGGTGGAGCCGAGGAGGGACTTCATCGAGACGAATGCGTTGAGGGCGGCGAATATTGACGTTTAGAGAGGGCGGACGCCCTGCTGCCGTTTAGTCAGCTTCGAACCCGCCCACATTTTGAGGCCCCCGTGCCGCTGCCTTTTTCGTTACCCGTTTTTTTCGTTTCACGGAGAGATCCGGAGGAGTGCCATGCACCATCTGTCCGTGCTCGATGATGTAGGTAATCGGAATTTTTGGATTGTTGATATCCTTTTTTCCGTCGGCATGCCATTTCAGTTCCCACTTCGTGAAGTATGGTTCTAACTCGCTCGGATGGAGTAAATAGACCGTTTGTAGTGTGATGTCCCGGTAGGCGGCAAAAATCCAGGGTACCTTTCGGTACTTAGCGATGATTGTCGGGTTCATATGATGGTGAGTTGAGAACCCGTGAGTTAACTCAATATTTACTGATTTGAGCTCATATTCTTGACCCGTTGAATCCGATGCGTCGTTACCTTCACGGCCAGGAACAATCTTCAAACCCAGGAGCAGGAGGACCTGCAGAAGTTTTCCGCCGTTATCCTGAAATACATCATCGATTCCGTGTTTGGTCGCCAATGTCTGGTATTCCTGAATGGAAGGCCATATTTTCACTAGGTTTAGGTAGTCCTCATGCGGCGTCAGTTTCATGGCTTTGGGTCCTCTAAAAGAGACGCTGGAGACACCCCGATAGCAACTGCCAATCTTTCGATGTTATCTATTGAAATATTGCGCTCTCCCCGCTCAACAGAACCGATGTAAGTTCGATGGAGACCGGCTTGATCCGCAAGCACTTCTTGAGAAAACCCCAGTTCTTCTCGAGCCTTTCGCAAATTCGCAGCGAGACGCCGTCGTGTGAGAGATAGCTTTGGCTTCTGGATCATTGATCCGATAATGCGCAGGTGATGACGATGAATCTACAGCCTTTAAGTAGCAAGTAATGCTTATCAATGACCACATCCCGGCATATCAAACTCGCAATGGAGCAGCGTATATAGGCGACTCAAGAGAGTTGTTGCAGGTGCTGCCGGATGACAGTGTGAATCTCGTGATTACGAGTCCACCTTTTGCATTGCAGCGGCAAAAGGAATATGGAAACCTCGATCAAAACCAATACATTGAGTGGTTCTTAGAGTTCGGCCGCCTAGTTCACCGAAAGTTGCGCGAGGACGGTAGCTTTGTTGTCGATTTTGGAGGCGCTTATATGAAAGGCGTTCCTGCTCGAAGTCTCTACAACTTTCGAGTTCTTATAAGGATGGTCGATGAAATTGGATTTTTTTTGGCGGAGGATTTTTATTGGTTCAACTCTTCGAAATTGCCAAGCCCTATCGAGTGGGTAAATAAGCGAAAACTTAGAGTGAAAGACTCGGTTAATACAGTGTGGTGGTTTAGCAAAACAGAGTGGCCAAAGGCCGATATCACTAAAGTTCTTGCACCGTACAGCGATCGAATGAAGAAGTTGATTGAAGATCCTGGCAAGTTTTACCGCCCTAAGGTTCGCCCTTCTGGGCATGACATCGGCCTGGGTTTTGGCAAAGATAATGGCGGGGCGATACCACCAAACCTTCTGCAAATTCCGAATTCCGAATCCAATGGCCAATATCTTTCAGGGTGCAAGGCCGTGGGGATAAAAGCACATCCGGCTCGATTTCCGGCTAAGTTGCCTGAGTTTTTTATTCGAATGCTGACGGACCCTAACGATCTTGTTGTCGACATATTTGGGGGATCCAATACAACGGGCGCAGTGGCCGAAGCGGAAGGCCGCCGTTGGATTGCGATAGAAGCATTGGCCGAGTACGTCGGCGCGTCCTCATTTCGCTTCCTCGATAAGAGCGTTAGCTCCGCAGCGATGATGGATCTGTTTAGTAGGATCGCTTCCGGCGAATGCGTGGACATCGAGGACTTTTGCCATCGGGCGGAAATCGTATTCGCGGCGTGATTTGTTCTAGTCAGAACTCTTAAAAAGCGAGTGCTAAGGGCGCGGGGCGTCGACGGCCAATTCGTTGGAATTCTTGTTATATCTTTTCGGACTGGACACCGATGTTGCCCTCGTCCACAAACCCCCCGGCTGGCTCGTCCACCGCACCGGCCTCGACGCCGGTGAAACCCGCTGGGTGATGCAGGCGCTGCGCGACCAGTTGGGGCAGCGAGTGTGGCCGGTGCATCGGCTCGACAAGGGGACGTGTGGGGTGTTGGCGTTCGCGTTGCATGCCGATGCGGCGCGCGCTTTGGGCCAGGCGTTCGAGGCCGGCCGTGTGCGCAAGCGGTACTTGGCGCTGGTGCGGGGTTGGCCGGCAGAGGGCGAGGTGGAAGTGGACCACGCGCTGAAGCCGGACGACGCGCCTGAAGACGCGGCGGTGCAGCCGGCGGTGACGCGCTTTCGCACGCTGCGGCGCTGGGCATGGCCGGAATCGGCCGACGGGCGGCACGCGACGACGCGGGTGGCGCTGGTGGAGGCGGAGCCGCTGACGGGGCGGCGGCACCAGATCCGGCGGCATTTGAAGCACATCGCTCACCCCATCATCGGCGACGCCACGCATGGCAAGGGGCCGCTGAACCGCTGGTGGGCGGAGCGGCTGGGCCAGCAGCGCTTGTGGCTGCACGCGTGGCAACTGACCTTGCCGCACCCGGTGACGGGCGAGATGCTGACGGTGAGCAGCGGGCTGGCGCTGCCGGCGTTGGGCGGTACGCAAGCGCCCTTCGACGCGAACGCGCCCACGGCGGACTGGCAGGCGCTGTGGCGCACGCTGGCGGCGGCGCAGGCAGAATGAACGCGCTCGGCTTCCACTGACTCCCACAACACCGGAGCGCTCCCATGACCTTCATGATCGTCGGCCTCGTGCTGTTTCTCGGCGTGCATTCGGTGCGCATCTTCGCGGAGCCGTTGCGCACGGCCACCCTCGCCCGCGTCGGCGAAAAGACATGGAAGCTGGCGTACACCGCCGTCTCTCTGGTGGGCTTCGGGCTGTTGGTGTGGGGCTATGGGCAGGCGCGGCTGGCCACTTCGGTGCTGTACGGCCCGCCGGTCGCCATGCGGCACATCGCGGGGCTGTTGATGCTGCTGTCGTTCATTCTGCTGGTGTCCGCTTATGTGCCGGCCAACGGCATCAAGGCGCGGCTGCACCACCCGATGGTGCTGGCGGTGAAGGTGTGGGCGCTGGCGCACCTGCTGGCCAACGGCACGCTGGCCGACGTGGTGCTGTTCGGCTCGTTCCTGGTATGGGCGGTGCTGAACTTTCGCGCGGCGCGGCGGCGTGACCGGGCGGCCGGCATGGTCTACCCGGCGGGCACGAAACAGGGCACGGCGATCGCGGTGGTGGTGGGCATTGGCGCGTGGCTGCTCATGGCCTTCTGGCTGCACGGCGTGCTGATTGGCGTGAAGCCCTTCGGCCGGTAGGCCGCTCCAGTTCGGCCCCTCGGCCGATAGCGCCTCAGCAGCCCAGCGAGCCCATGCGCGCGCGGCCGCGCTTCTGTTCGTCGCGCAGGCCGTCTTTCACCTTGTTGGGGTAGCTCTGCGTGAGCATGCTGTCGATTTCGCCGATGCGCACGCGCAGGAAATCGCATTCCTGGCCCTTGTCGGCCGGTGTGGCGCCCACGCCCACGCCGGCGGCTGCGGCGGCTTGCTGTTCGCGGGTGCGGCCCACCTCGATGTGCACGGTGCCGCTCTTGCCCACTTCGCGGGTGCCGGCGATCTCGCTGGTGCCCTTGGCGGCGTTGGCCGCGCGGATGCGGCTGATTTCCGACTCGGGCGACGGCCCGCTGGGCTGCGGGCCGGTGGGCGGGCAGCCGGGGTCTGGCGTGGCGGTGGCGCAGGAGTTGAATGTGGCGCCCTGCCGGCCGCCGGGCTGCAGCACGCGGCTGCTGCGCACGCTGGCTTCTTCCAGCGGCACCGGTGGCGCGTTGGGGTCGGCCTGCTGGATGGGCGCGTTGGCGGGCGCGCCGCCCTTGGCCCAGGGCGGCACGAACTCGATGTTGCCGCGGTTCTCCAGGTACCACTTGCCGCCGTAGAAGGCGCCGGCCACGGCGGCCACCAGCAGCACGCCGCCCAGCACGCGGCCGGGCCACTGGGCGCGGGGCGGCGGCAAGAAGGGGCGGTCGAGCTCGTCGCTGCGCAGGCGGAGGGGCGGCGCGGCAAGCGGGCCGGAGGAAGGGGGCGGGGGCGGCGACCACGGCATGATGCCCCCGATTTTAGGCAGCGCGGGCGCCGCCCGGCTGGCGGCGGGCCTTGCACACTTAAGCCGCCGTTAAGGTGGCGGGCGCAGGCAAACGGTCATGGCCGTGCAACAATCCGTTACCGATGGGGTCTTTGCGCCCCGCAGGCCGCCCTTTCGCCCACCCTTTTCTCTTTTTCGCCACCATGCGCCGCTGCACCGATTTCCTGCGTTCCGCGTCCGTCTCCCGCGTCGTCACCTCCAAGAAGTCTCTGCTGGCGCTGGCCGCGGCCGGGTTGCTGAGCGCGGGCGCCATGGCCGAGGGGCTCAAGCCCTCTGGCGCCTACCTGCAGGTGGGCGGCGGCGAGAACGGCCTGGCGGCGGTGACGGCCGGCGCCATCTGGCCGCTGGCCTGGAAGCCCGAACTGCTGGGCACCACCTTCACGACCTACGTGGACGGCAACGCCAGCCTGTGGAGCGTGGAAGGCCCGGGTGGCGACCGCCGCAGCTACGGCCAGCTCGCGCTGGTGCCCTACTTCCGCTACACCTTCGACGCCGGCCGCTCGCCGTGGTTCGTGGAAGGCGGCATTGGCGTGAGCGTGACCAACAAGCTCTACCGCACGAGCGACAAGTATTTCTCCACCGCGTTCAATTTCTCCGACAACCTGGCGCTGGGCTACGCGCTGGGCAACGGCGGCGAGCTGAGCCTGCGGGTGCAGCACGTCTCCAACGGCAGCATCAAGAAGCCCAACCCGGGCGAGAACTTCCTGCAGGTACGCTACGCGTTCACGTACTGACGCGGCCGCCGTTTTCAGAACGAAAACGGCTGCAAGCCAGCGCCAGATGGCGCTGTGCTGCTAGCAATAGCGTAGCAGCGCTCAGCGCGCGTCGGGCAGCTCGATCTTGACTTCAAGCACTTCGAGGTTGTCTTGCCGCTCGAGGTGCACCTTGATGTCGTCGGGGTTGATCTTGATGTATTTGCCGATCACCGCGACCAGGTCGCGCTGCAGCGCCGGCAGGTAGTCGGGCTCTGCGGCGTTGCGGCCGGAGCGCTCGTGCGCGAGGATGATCTGCAGCCGCTCCTTGGCCACACTCGCGGTTTTCTTTTTCTCGCCGAGCAGAAATGACAACAGCGACATCGCTTCAACGCCCTCCGAACAGGCGCTTGAGGAAGCCGGCCTTCTGCGCGTCCACGAAACGCAGCGGCTTGTCTTCGCCCAGGAAGCGGGCCACCACGTCGGCATAGGCCTCGGCCACGTCGGTGCCCTTCATGTGCACCGCCGGCAGGCCCTGGTTGCTGGCCTGCAGCACCGTCTCGCTCTCGGGAATGACGCCGATGAGCTCGATGCGCAGGATGTCCTGGATGTCGGCCAGGCTCAGCATCTGCCCCTGGTCCACCCGGTTGGGGTTGTAGCGGGTGATGAGCAGGTGTTCCTTGATGGGCTCCTTGCCCTCGATGGCGCGCTTGGTCTTGCTGCCCAGCATGCCCAGGATGCGGTCGCTGTCGCGCACGCTGGAGACCTCGGGGTTGGTCACCACCAGCGCCTCGTCGGCGAAGTGCATGGCCATCAGCGCGCCGGTCTCGATGCCGGCGGGCGAGTCGCACACGATGTAGTCGAAGCCCATGCCGCTCAGGTCGTTGAGCACCTTCTCCACGCCCTCTTGCGACAGCGCGTCCTTGTCCCGCGTCTGGCTGGCGGCCAGCACGAACAGGTTGTCGCACTGCTTGTCCTTGATGAGGGCTTGGTTGAGGTTGGCCTCGCCCTGGATGACGTTGATCAGGTCATACACCACGCGGCGTTCGCAGCCCATGATGAGGTCGAGGTTGCGCAGGCCGACGTCGAAGTCGATCACCGCTGTCTTGTGGCCGCGCAGCGCGAGGCCTGAGGCGAAGCTGGCGCTGGTGGTGGTCTTGCCGACCCCGCCCTTGCCCGAGGTCACGACGACGATCTTGGTCATGGAATCCTTCTGTGAATGTGTGCGTTACAGGGCGTCGAAAACGAGCTTGTCGCCGTCGTCGCCGGCCAGCAGCCGCACCTGCGCGGGCTTGCCGTGGACTTCGGGCGGCAGCGCCACCTCGCCGGTGCGGTAGATGCCGGCAATGGACAGCAGCTCGGCCTCCAGGCTGAGCGCGAAGATGCGGGCGTCGGCGTTGCCGCGGGCGCCCGCCATGGCCTTGCCGCGCAGCGGCGCGTAGACGTGGATGTGGCCGTCGGCAATGACTTCAGCCCCGGGGTTCACCATGGCCATCACCACCAGGTCGCGGCCGCGCGCGTACACCTGCTGGCCGGAGCGCAGCGGCCGGTCGATGACCATGGCCGAGGGCGGCACCACCACGGGCGCAGGCTGCGGCGCGGGCGCGGCCCTGGCGGCGGGTTGTGACGGCGCGGGCGCGGGCGCGGCGCTCACCGCGTCTTCGGCCGGCAGCAGGCCGGCCTCGCGGGCGGCGGCGGTCTGTTCGGGCGTGCCGCCGCGCACGGCCAGCGGCGCGATGCGGTGGCGGCGCAGCAGTGCGATGAGCGCGGGGAAATCGGGCACGCCGGAATTGGCCGGCAGCGGGGAGAGGTCGATGACGAGGGCGTCGTCGTCGAAGAAATCGGGCATGTCGCCGAAGCGCTGGTGCAGCGCGTCGGCCAGCACGGCCAGGTCGGCCGTCTTCAGCAGCAGCGCCACCAGCGGCAGATGGGCGCTCTTGATTTCGAACACCGCGGACTTTTGGCCCGCCACAGCTACAGACATCTCAGGGGAATCGGACGCGCCGCGAGGCGAAGGGGCGCATCTTACCAGCCGGCCGGGGGGCGGCGGCGCCGGCAGGTGTGCTATGAAATTCAGAGCTATACATTCAATTCTGGCGCTGACTTGAGGGCGATTGAAGGCCCAAAACCGCTCATTTGCAGCCCAGGCGGGCCATCTGGTCGCGGGCGATCTGGCGCTTGCCCTCTATCCAGCCCTTGTTCTCGGGGCTGGGGCTGTCGCGCTCCATCTCGGCCAGGTTCTTCAGGTGCACCTCCAGAAAGGTGCATTTGGAGGGGGCGTTGGTCACGGTGAGGTCGCCATCGTCTTCTTTCACCGCGCCGGGAATGACCTGGCCGCTCTCGCCGGTGATGGGCTGGCCCTTGATGGTGTCGCCCGCGCTGCCGGCGGTGGGGCCGGTGACGGCGGGCGCGCGTGCGGCGGGCTTGGCGGCGGTGCCGGCGTTCATCTTGTACATGACGAAGAACACGATCAGGCACACCAGCAGCACGCCCAGGCCCAGGCCCGCCAGCAGGCCCACCGGCACGCGGCGCGGCTCGTCGAAGCGGATGGTCGAGGCGGCGTCGAGTTCGGCGTTGTTGTAGGCGGATGGGCGGGAATCGGGCGTCATGGCGCGATTTTCCTGCAAAGCGCGGGCCCGTGGTTCGTTCATTTGCCGTGGCGCGCGCCGCTGCCCGGGCTGCCCCTGCGGCCGGTGTGTCAAGGCCGCTTACATCCCCTCACGCCTGTTTGTCCGCGAGTCGTTGAAAGTTCACCCTGCGGCCCCAAACTAATGAGCGGTCGGTTCACGAGACCGGCCGCATGAGAAAGAGAGACCTTTGAAATGAATTCCCAGAACGACAACGGCGCGCCGCGCCATGGAGACCGCCCCGCCACCGCCCGCGCCCTGAAGGCACCCTCGATGGGCGCTGCCCGCGCCGCACTGGTGCTGACCACCGCGCTGGCCTGGGGCATTGCCGTGCCCTCGGTGGTGGCCCTGCGCCACGCCGCTGGCGGCCGCATGGCCGGCGAGCCGATCAGCCAGCAGGTGCTGGACGACCTGGCCGGCGGCGGCAAATCCCGCAGCCAGTGAAGGCCCCATGAAAAAAGCGCCCCTCGGGGCGCTTTTCTTTTGGGCCATTGGCTGCGGCTCACTGCGCCGGACGCTTCATGGCTTCCAGCTTGTCGAGGTTGACCGACGCCACCACCGCCTTGAGCGCGCCGATGTCGGTGCGGTCGCCCTTGCCTTCCACCATCACGCCGTTCTCCAAGATGACGATGTACTCGCCGTGGCTGCCGTCCTTCTGCCAGGCCTCGCGCACGGTGCGCTTGCCCGCCTTGTAGACCTTCTCCACGCCGGTGCTGGTTTCGCGGTCCACCGTGAGGTTGGACCAGGCCGCGACCGACATCAGGCCGCCCATGCCGCCGAGGTCGGTGATGGCCAGCGAGACGTGCTTGTCGCCGTCGGCGAAGGTGCTGGTGGCGGTGGAAGCGGAAATGCCCATGGCGCCGCCGCTTTGCGCGTCGAAGCTCTGGCGCTTGAGGCTGCCGATGCTTTCGGGCAGCAGCGCCTTCAGGTCGGCCGCCGGAATGGGCTGGCCGTTGCCGCCGGTGAGCGCGGTCATCATGGCGCCGGCGGCCTGGCCCGCGGCCTGCTGGTCGCCCGAGGCCTGCGCCTTTTCCATCTGCTTGCCGGCCTCTTCCATTTTCCTGGTCATGGCCTCCATCTTGGCGGTGTCGATCTTCAGCTCGCCGCCCGGCGTCTTGATGGTCATTTCGCCGTGGCCGTCCGCGCTGCCGTAAGACATCGGGCCCGACGGCGTGGCGATGCGGCTCAGCGCGCCGATCACCATGCCCGCCACGATGCCGCAGACGATGACCACCGCCGTGTAGCCCACCGCCTTGTCCTGCGGGCACTTCATGAGCACCGGGATGCCGGTGTAGATGAGGTAGACCGAGTACAGCGCGGCGAGCAGGCCCAGAACACCCAGCGCCGGCACCAGGTTGAAGATGCCGCCCACGAAGCTGGCCGTGGAGCCGTAGGCGATGAGCTTCAGCGCGTTGATCTGGCTCTTGGTGCCGCCGAAGGTGGGCGCCAGCGCGTCCACGATGAGCGCCATCACGAACACCATCACCAGCGCCAGCACGTAGGTCACCACCATGCTCATCAGCCCGCTCAGCAGCGGCACCCGCACGCTGTAGCCGAAGCCGCCCACGCCCACCAGCGACAGGCCGATGAAAGAGGCCAGCGCCGGAATGGCGGCGAGGTAGATCAGGTAGTTCTTGTAGATGGACTGGGTGTCGGCCGGCTCGGCCTCGATCACCGGCCAGGTGTCCTTGGGTTTGAGCAGGATGTCCTGCACCCGCTGGATCAGCTTGTTCATCATCTTCGGGACCCTCCGCAGTCTTGGTTGTTGTGTTGCAGCGGCCGTGACCCCACGGCCTGCCCGGCGATTAAACCGCAAAGCCCGCCAAAACGCGACGCCAAAAAGAAGCCAGTCCGACATCCCCTCGTCACGGGGGGCCACCCGCCGTTGCGGCACACTCGGCCCATGCCCCGCCCCATCCTCGACGACACCCGCATCCACCCCGCCATCCGCGAGCGCGTGGCCACCAACCGGCTGGCGCTGGTCATGGAGGTGCAGGACGCCGTGGCCCGCCACCCGGTGGTGGTGGTCGGCATGGGCTGGAACCCGTTTCCCAAGCGCGCCCGTAAAGCGCTCGACGCCGCCGGCATTGCGCACCACGACATGGACTACGGCCACTACGCCAGCCGCTGGCGCGAGCGCAACGCGCTGAAGATGTGGACCGGCTGGCCGACCTTCCCGATGGTCTTCGTCAAGGGCACGCTGGTGGGCGGCGCGACCGACGTGGAGCGGCTGCTGGCCTCTGGCGAGCTGCAGCAGCTCCTGGCGGCCTGAGCCGCCCTCCCCAAAAAACAAGGCCCGCCACCCCGGAAGGTGACGGGCCTTGCCCTGGCCGGCGGCCGTGGCGCCACGCGCGAATGCGGCGCCGCGGCCGGCCCGGCCAAGCCGGGCTCAGGCGTTCAACCGCGGTCGCCGCCGGGGCCGCCGCGGTGGTGCTTGCCACCGTGGTGCATGAAGCGCAGCGAGGCGTCGTCGAAGGTCTTCTTCTGGTCGGCGTTCAGGCCGGCGTAGAAGGCCTTGGTGGCGGCGGCGCGCTGGTCCATCTTGGCGCCGCGTTCGGCGCGCAGTTGCTGCAGGCGGTCGATGCGTTCGGGCGTGCTGAGCTTGGCGAAGGCTTCGCGGTCGAACGGCGGGCGCTGCTTGGGCTGCGGCGTCATGGCGGCGGCGAATTTCTGCCAGGCGCCTTCCTGCGCGCTGGTGATGCGCAGCTTTTCCTTCAGTTCACCCAGCCGCTTGGCGGCGCGTTCCTGCATCTTGGCGGGGTCGCGGTGGTGGAAGCCGGGGCCGCCGGGGTGCTGCTGGGTCTGGGGCGGCGGCGGCGTCTGCGCGACGGCAGCGAAGCCAGCCGACGCCAGCATGCCGGCGATCAACAGGGTCTGCAGGGGTTTGCGGGAGGTCAACATGGCACGGGTCCTTTCAGTTGGGGGTACCCGGGGCCAACGATTGGCAGCGGGTTGAAAGTCAGTGTCGTGCCGGTTTGTATCCGCCGGATAACGCGATCGGCGCCGCAGCGTAAAGTTTTTTGAACGCGGGGCGAACACGCCGCCGCCCCCACCGCGCGGGAGGCGGTGTGGCGGGCGCGGGGCGCTTCAGCGCACCACCCGCAGGTAGGCGTTGGCCGAGGCGCGCAGGGCCTCGGCCTCGCGCGGGTCGGTGCCGGCGCGGGCCTCGGCGCCGTCGAGCAGCTGGCCGGGAATGCCGCGCTCGGTCACCGGCCGCCGCGCGGACGGCGGGCCCAGGCGCCTGAGCAGTTTCTTGATGCGTTTCATGGTCCCTCCAGCGTAGGCGGCCGGCCTGGCGGCGGCCACCGGGAGGGTTCGACGGCGGCTGTAGGCCACCGCCGCGCGGGCTCAGCGGGCGACGCGCAGGAAGGCGTTGGCGGCTTCGCGCAGCGCGTGGGCCTCGTGCTGGTCGTGGCCGGCGACGGCGCTGGCGCGCTCCATCAGCTGCTGGGCCACACCACCGGCCGGCACAGCGGCGGGGCTGCGGGAAAAGGCCTGGACGAGGAAGGACGTGACGCGGTTCATGGTGCACACCGGCTGACGGTGCCAAAAAGTGGAGGTGAAAGAAGTATGAGGGTTTTCCCTAGGTTTGGGAGGGCGCCATCATGCCGTTTGCGCATGGCGGGCCTGTCACGGCGGCATGGGCGGCACCACGGACAATCGGGCCCGTGAAGATCCAGCTCCTGTCGGACCTGCACCTGGAGGTGCACCCCCATTTCATGCCCAGGCCGGCGCCGGGCGCCGACGTGCTGGTGCTGGCCGGCGACATCGGCTCCTACCAGCGCGGCTCGCTGCTGGCCGAGCCGGATTTCGGGCTGGGCCGCTTTTCGCCGCTGCGGGGCTGGCCGGTGCCGGTGCTGTTCGTGCCGGGCAACCACGAGTACGACGGCTTCGACTTCGACCACGCCCACCAGCAGCAGCGCGCGGTGTGCGAGGCGCTGGGCATCACCTGGCTGGAGCGCGAGACGGTGGTGCTGGGCGGCGTGCGTTTCGTGGGCACCACGCTGTGGAGCGACTTCGACGCGGTGGCCGGGTTGCCCGCCGCGCAGGGCCACGAGGCGGAGCGGCTGAAGCTGCGGCTCAGGGCCTTCCGCGCGGCCGATTTCTGGCTTTCGAAGACCGGCACCACCCGCGCCGAAGCGCCCTTTCTCGCCAACGAGGTGCGTGAGCAGGCCCTGGTCTGCCGTGCCTGGCTGGCCGAGGCGCTGGCGCGGCCCTTTGATGGCAAGACGGTGGTCGTCACGCACTTTGCGCCCAGCCTGCGCAGCGCCGACCCGCGCTACGGCCTCACGCCCGGCACCGCCGGCTTCTGCAACGCCCACGACGACCTGCTGCCGCTGGCCGACCTGTGGCTGCACGGCCACCTGCACTGCCCGATCGACTACACGGTGGGCCGCTGCCGCGTGCGCGCCAACCCGATGGGCTACGCGCGCAAGGGCGAGCAGGACAGCTTCAGGGAAGACTTCATCGCCGAGGTCTGAGCCGGCGGATGCTCCAGAAACAGGAGCAACACAGCGAGCAGTGGCGCTGACTTGAGGCCGAAAAGGCTCTGAAAACCGCCGGAAGAGCGCTCAGCGCGCCTTCAGCCCGTCGAAACAGGTGCCCAGCACCAGATCGACGATCTGCTCGTCGGTGTGCTGCCCGCCGATCTTCAGGAACTCCACCACTGGGTCGCAGGCGCGCGCGTACATGGTGTACAGCACCACGATGGGGGGCAGATCGGGGTTCAGGCTGCCCTCTTGTTGTGCGGCCGTGATCCATTCGCCAAGCTGGTCGCTCACGTCCATCAGCCCGTCGATGTAGGGCGGCGTCTGCATCAGCGTGGCCCGCAGCGACGAGTTCTGGTGCGGCAGCGAGGGCATCTCGCCGCTCAGCAGCAGCGTCATGGTCCAGTGCGCCATGGCCTTGAGCTTGTCGAGCGGCGGGCGCTCGGCGGCGATGCTGCGGATGTGCGCCTGCGCCCGCTGCATCACCTTGGCCATGGCCGCCGCCGCGAGGGCTTCCTTGCTGGGGAAATGCTTGTACAGGCTGGCCTTGGCAACGCCCACCTGCGCGGCCACTTCGTCCACCGTCATCGCGTCGAAACCCTTCTCGGCCAGCAGGCGGTTCACCGCCGCGACGATCGCGTCTTCGCGGGCCTGCAGCATCTGCTCCTTGAACGACACACGGGCGGTGGGCGGCGGGTTCATGCCGAATATTCTAGCCACGGCCTGCAAAAAAAGACGCACCGGATATTTTGTGACCGAGCGGTAACCTCGGTCTTTTGTCACGCCCGCGCCGCATGAAATGACACAGCCTGTAACAGGTTTTTACCGCGCACAGAACTTGCGTGGAAACGGCAGGTGTAGAAAGGCAATCACCATGATCAAACTGCCCCGTACCACGAAAGATGGCCTCATCTGGGCCGGTGCGGCGGCGGCCGCGGTCGTGCTGGCTTTCGCCGCGCCGAGCGAGCGCAGCGTGATGGGCGTGGTGCCCACCGTGGTGGCGCAAGACCTCGACCACCGCTCGCTGGAGCTGCCCGCCGGCCTCCCCTCAGACCGCACGCTGGCGCTGATCGGCTTTCACCGCAGCCACGCGCCGGCCATCGAGAGCTGGGTCAAGGGCCTGCACCTGCGCGAGGACCGCGGCATCGCGTGGCTGCGCATGCCGGTGGTGAACGACCCCGGAGACGCCGACAGCCGCGACGCCATCCAGACCCGCTTCGAGCAGCGCTACCCCAGCGGCGTGGAGCGCGCGCGCCTGGTGACGGTGTTCACCGACCGCGACGCCTTCCTGCGCGCCGCCGGGCTGCCCAACGCCGAGCAGCCGTACGCCGTGGTGCTGGGCCGCAACGGCGAGGTGCTGGCCCGCGCCGAAGGCCGCTACGACGCCGACCGCGCCGACGCGCTCATGGCCACGCTGCGCGGCGGCACCTCGGTCGCCCAGGTGCCCTGAGCGTTCTTGCTTCACGGCGCGCGCCAGCTACTATTTCAGTAGCAAACTTGCCAGCATTGGCGCTGGCTGTGCGCCCATTCGGCGCTTGAAAGTGCCGGCAGACCCGCCCACGGCACCGAACCGCCGCTGCGCGTGACGCGGCTCACCCGGCCGCGCCGTCGGGCGGCGGCGGTGGCCCCGGTTCGCCGCGTTCGATGGGCTCGCTGGGCGCGGGCGATGGCTCGGGCTGTGCGGGCGGCGCAGGCGCTTCTTCCGGCGCCACAACAGGTTCGGACGCGGCGGGTGCGGCGGCCGGGGGCGGCTCGGGCGCGGGTGACGGCGCCGGCTGTGGTGGAGGCGTCGGTGCAGGCGGCGGCTCGGGTGACGGTGCTGGCGCTGGCGCGGCCGCCGGCTGGGACGCCGGGGCTTCCGGCGCTGGAACGGCGGGTTCGGGTTCGGGCGCTGGCGCTGGCGCTGGTTCGGGTACCGGCACCGGCTCCGGCGGCTGCGGCACGGAGGCCGGGCGTTCGGGGGCCGAGGCTGGCGCCTCCGGCGCGGATGCCGGTACCTCGGGCGCCGTTGGCGGCGGCGCTGCCGTTTCCGGCTCTGGCACCGGCGGTGGCGGTGGCGGTGGCGGTGGCGGTGGCGGTGGCGGGGCCAGCGTGGGCAGTTGCTCGTGCATCCAGCCCAGCAGGTCGCGCCACATGGCACGCACTTCGGCGTCGTCGGGCATCTGGGTGGCGTGGGCGAGTTCGATGGTGACCACCGGCATGTCGCGGTGCACGCCGGCGTAGTTGCCCAGCGAGCCGGGAAACACGCCGAGCGGGTCGAGCGCGAGGCGGCCGAGCTTGCGCGGCGGCTCCAGGCCGCGGCTGTCGAAATCGAGCAGGCCGTAGGGTGCGTGCACGCTGACGATGAGCTGCGGCGCGAAGCGGTCCATTTCGTCGTGCAGAAAGCGCGTCTCGGGCTCCGACAGCGGGCGCGGGCCGGGAAAGCGCCGCACGTCGCGGCCGGTGCGCTGCTCCCAGTAGTAGCGGCTCTCGCGCTGCCAGTCGGGCGTGGGGAAGTTGCGGTTCAGGTCCACGCCGTGCGCGTTGGTGCGCTGCGGCTGCGGGCGGAACATGCCGTCGGGGTTGAGCACCGGCAGGAAGCGCCAGGCGATGCCGGCCATCTCGCGGTTCTTGCTGGTTTGCTGGGCCTGCGCCAGCCAGCGCATGACGAGGGTGGACGACGAGGCCTCGTCGCCGTGGATGCCGCCGATCACCAGCACCCGCAGCCGTGCGTCCCTGGGCCGCGCGCCCACGTCGCGCCGCCACAGCACATGGCCGCGCACCGAGCGGCCGTCGGTCGGCCGCAATTGCGCGGCCTGGCAGGCTGGCGCGGCCAGCGCGGGCAGCCAGCGCACGTAGTCGTTGCAGGGCGGCGCCGGCTCGGCGGCGGGGGGCTGCGCCAGCGCCGCCGCGCACGCCGACAGCAGCGCCGAGGCGGCCAGCAGGCGGCGAGCGGCGGGAAAAGCAGGCAGGCGGGGGGAAACGGCGGGTCGGCTCACGCGGCTCCATTGTGCGGGCGGCGCGTGAAGGGCTTTCGCGCGGGGTGTAACAGGCGGCGGGAAGGGCCTCGCGATAATCGGCCGATGACCCCGTCAACGGCCCGCGCCGCGCCTGCCGCCACCTCCCCCGATGCCGATGAAGCCGGCTTTCGCGCCGCGCTGGGCATGTTCGCCACTGGCGTCACCATCGTTGCCGCCCGCACGCCGGACGGCGCGCTGCACGGCATGACGGTGAACTCGTTCAACTCCGTCTCGCTCTCGCCGCCGCTGGTGCTGTGGAGCCTGTCGCGCCTCGCACGGGCGCTGCCCGTCTTTCGCGAGTGCCGCCACTACGCGGTGAGCGTGCTGGGCGTGGCGCAGCAGGCGCTGGCCGAGCGGTTTGCCAGCCGGCTGCCCGAGCGCTGGGACGGCGTGCCCTTCACGCCCGGCCAGCACGGCGCGCCGCTGATCGACGGCGCGGTGGCCACCTTCGAGTGCCTCAACCGCAGCCGCTACGACGAGGGCGACCACGTCATCTTCGTGGGCGAGGTGGAGCGCTGCGCCCACCACCCGGGTGCCGCACCGCTGCTGTTCCACGGCGGGCGCTTCTACGTCGAGCACCCGCTGTAGCCGGCGCCGCCGGGCGCGGCGATGTGGCGGCCAAAACCGCCGCTATTCCCGCACTGCGGCCCGCGCCACGGGCGCCTAATGGACTCCAGGCGGCAAGGCCTCGCGCCCCTCCCCGCGGTTTCTGTCTCGACTCTCCTCGAGCGTGGCCCCTGACCCCGGCCACGATTTGGCCCCGGCGCCTGACGGCCGGGGCCTTTTTCGTGGGGCTGGCCACAGGCTGCGCGGCATGGTGCCGCACGCCCGGCACGCTCAGTGCTGGGCTTCGTGGGTGAAGAAGATGTCGACGCGGGTGGGCCGGCTGACGGTGGTGAGCACGGCGATCTGCCGCGTCTTGCCGGGGCCGACCGTCCAGCCGGCCTTGCCCTGGTCGGCGCTGGGCACGCCGGACAGGCCGACGGCGTCGATGGTCATCGACACGTTCTGCGCCACCTTGCCGTTGTTGGCGCAGCTGATGGTGATCTTTTCTTCCTTGGCGTCGCGCGAGCGCACCGCCTTGCAGGCCACCGGCCGCGGCACGGGTCGCACGTTGACGACCGGGTGGTAGGCCGACGGCAGGCCGGCGGGAACCTGCATCTCGACGATGGGGCCCAGCGCCTCGGAGTCGCTGAGGGCGGCCAGCTCGTGCACCCCGCGCGTGGGCAGCGGCACGGCGACGAGGGCCAGCAGTTCCGGTGGTTCGGCGGGCTTGGGCGGCGGCGGTTTGGGCACCACGGCGGCCACAGCGGCGGCGGGCGCTGCACTGGGCGCCGCCGGCGCGGCGGCGATGCGGGTGGCGGGCGCGGGGGGCGGCGC
>CAMFIB010000004.1 GCA_945952465.1 uncultured Pseudomonadota bacterium | reverse complement strand
GCCCAGCACACCGACCGCCTCGCGCCGCACGGCGGCCTGGGGGTGGGCCAGCGCGGCCAGCGCCGGCGCGGCGGCGCCGGGCAGCCTCAACTCGCGCAGCGCGCGCAGCACGCTGGCCAGCACGAAGGCGTCGGCGTCGCGCGCCCATTCCAGCAGCGGCTGGGCGGCGGCGGTGGTCTTCAACTCGCTGAGCGATTGCGCGGCGGCGGCGCGCACGGCGGGGGTTGGGTCGCGCAGCGCGCCGAGCAGGCCGCGCACGGCGGCGTCGGTCTCCCAGCCGGCGAGGCGGGCGGCAGCCTCGGCGCGCACGCCGGCGTCGGTGTCGGTCAACGCGGCGATCAGCCAGGGCAGGCCGTCTTCGTCTTCCTCGTCGGCCAGCGCGATGACGGCGACTCGGCGGGCCGCCGGGTCGGGGTCGGCGAGGCGCTGGCGCAGCGCCGGCGGCAGTGTGGAAGCGGGTGTGGCGAGGGCGGAGGTCATGGTGGAGCGGTCAGACGGCGAATTGCCAGGCGGCGGGCGACGGTGTAGGGGTGGGGTTGCCGAGCGGCGTCAGGCGCGGCAGCGGCACGACGGCGCCGGCATCCGGCCGCAGCAGCGCCAGGCAATGCCGCTTCAGCGCCGCGAAGTCGGGCGAGGTCAGCACGTCGGCCTGGCGCGGCCGCGCGAAGCCGGGCCGCAGGTCCTCGACGATGCGGCCGGGCCGCGGGCTCATCACCAGCACCCGGTCGCCGAGGAACAGCGCCTCGTCGATGTCGTGGGTGACGAACAGCACGGTGGTGGGCGACTGCGCCCACAGGTCGAGCAGCAGGCCCTGCATCTGCACGCGGGTCAGCGCGTCGAGCGCGCCGAAGGGTTCGTCCATCAGCAGCACGCGCGGCCGGTTGACCAGCACGCGGGCGATCTCCACCCGCTGCTGCATGCCGCCGGAAAGCTCGCGCGGGTAACGCTTGGCGAAGTCGGACAGGCCGACGCGGCCCAGCAGGTCGAGCGCGCGGCGTTCGCGCTCGGCGCGCGGCAGGCCCTGCATCTTCAAACCGAAGGCCACGTTGTCAAGCACCGTCTTCCACGGGAACAGCGTGTGCTGCTGGAACACCAGGCCGCGCTGCGGGTCGGGCCCGGCGATCGGCAGGCCGTCGAGCGCGAGTCGGCCGCGCGAGGGCGTCAGGTGGCCGGCCAGCGCGCCGAGCAGCGTGGATTTGCCACAGCCCGACGGGCCGAGCAGGCAGATGAATTCGCCGGGCTCGAAGGCCAGCGACACGTCGCGCAGCACCTCGATGCCGTCGTGCGCGCCGTGGCGGCCGAGGCGGATGGAAACGTCGGCGATGTCGATGCGGCCGAGGGTGGCGGGTGCGTTCATCGCGCGCCTCCCGGTCTGTGCCACGGCATCAGCCATTGGCCGAGGCGCTGGATCAATGCGCTGCTGCCCATGCCCAGCACACCGATCAGCAGCATGCCGACGATGATGTTGGCGTAGAGCTGCACGGTGTACGACTCCCAGGTGTAGTAGCCGATGCCGTACTGGCCGGAGATCATCTCGGCGGTGACCAGGCAGAACCAGCAGGTGCCCATGCCGATCGACAGGCCGGTCACGATGCTGGGCGCCGAGCCAGGGCCGATCACCTCGGTGAAGAGCCGCCAGCCGCGGGTGCCCAGGCTGCGCGCCGACGCGATCAGCCGTGCGTCGACGCTCTCCACGCCGTGGATGGTGTTGAGCAAGATGGGGAACAGCGCGCCGATGAAGGTGATGAACATCATGCTGCCTTCGGACGACGGGAACATCAGGATCGCCAGCGGGATCCAGGCCACCGCGGGAATGGGCCGCAGCACCTCCAGCGGCGGCAGCAGGCCCAGCCGCGCCCAGCGCAGCCGCCCGATCAACAGGCCCAGCAAGACGCCGAAAGCCGCAGCCAACCCGAAGCCGATGAACACCCGCAGCAGGCTGCTGGTCAGGTGCAGCCGCAGTTTGGGCGACTGCAGCAACTGCCATGCGGCTTCCAGCGCTTCCGACGGCAGCGGCACATTGGCGAAGGTGACGAGGCCGAGGTGCAGCTTGTGGCTGGCCGCCAGGTGCCAGGCCAGCAGGCAGACCGCCAGCGAGGCGGCCTGCGCGGCCAGCCGACCCCAGGCCACCCGCACACGCGGCGCGGCGGCCGGCGTGGCGCTGGCCGGCCGCGCAGCCGGCGGTACCGAAGAAACCACGCTGCTCATGGCGAGCGTCAGTTCGCGGTGGGGGTGGTCTTGCCGGCGCGCAGCGCGGCGTAGTCCAGCACCTGGCCCTTGTTGGCACGGGCGTAGGCGGCCGCGGCGTCCTTCTGCAGGAAGGCGGTCAGCTGGCCCTTGCCGTCGATCGCGAAGGACGCGAGCGGCGCCAGCAGCTTGATGCGGTGGATCTGGTCGTGCACATAGACCGCGCGCACCGTCTTGCCGGCCTGCTCGGCCTTGCGCAGGTCGGCGAAGGCGCCTTCGATGCTGGCGTAGTGGCGCACCTTGGGCTCGCCCTGCAGCCACAGGCCGGCGGCGCGCTGGGTGTCGGTGATCGGCTTGCCGGTGATCGCGTCGTTGGCCTTCAGCGGCAGCTTGTCGTAGTTCTTCAGGCGGGCGTCGTAGTTGAGGCCGGCCTGCTTGAACGCGGCGCGGATGTACTGGTCATCGATGAAAGTGTCGGCGTTCAGCGGCGAGTCGCGGCCCATCAGCTTCAGCGTCTCGATGGAGGTCTTCAGCGCCTGGCGGTACTCCGGCTTCCAGGTGAGGTCACGGGTCTGCAGGCCGAGCGGGCCGTGGTACAGGTAGTTGACGGCGGCCTCGATGCCGGTGACCTTCTCGATCAGCTCGCTGTACTTTTCCGGTTCGGCGGCGAACAGCTGGTCGGCCTCGATCGCGGCACGCAGGTAGGCAACCACGATCTCCGGGTACTTCTGCGCGAAGTCGGCCGCGACCAGGGCGCCGTGGTAGGTCGGCGCATGGGCCTGCGAGCCGTCGTAGATCTTGCGGGCGTAGCCCCGGTGCTCGAACAGCTCGACGAAGGGCACGAAGTCGGCGTGCGCCTCGATCTTGTTGGCCTGCAGCGCGGGGCCGGCCACCTCGGGCGCCTGGGTGATGATGTTGACGTCTTTCTGCGGGTCCCAGCCCTGCGCGGCCACGGCGCGCAGCAGCATGCCGTGCGCGGTCGACGCGAACGGCACCGAGATTGTGCGGCCCTTCAGCTCCGACAGCGCCGTCACCTTGGACTGCAGCGGCACCACGATGCCATTGCCGCTGCCCAGCGTGCTGCCCGACAGCACCGTCAGGAAGATGCTGCGCTTGCCGGCCTTCAGGAAGGCCGCGCCGTTGTTGGAGCCGGGGAAGTCGGCCATCGCGCCGATGTCGAGCTTGTCGGCCACCATCTCGTTGGTGAGCGGTGCGCCGGAGGTGAAGTTCTTCCACTGCACGTCGTAGGTGACGCCTTTGTACTTGCCGTCGCGCGGCAGGTATTTTTCGAGCAGCTTCAGTTCACGGATCAGCAGGCCGCCGGTGGCGCAGTTGATGGTGGTGTCCTGCGTGCCGATGGCCACGCGGATGGTTTCGGCGTGGGCCGCCGCGGCCAGCAGCAGCGCGGTCAGCGCGGCGCCAAGGGTTCGGGTCAGGGGTCGCATGGGGATCTCCAGGGTTCAGCGAAGCAGATAGGGAATGTCGACGCGGACCGCGCCGGTCGGGCAGTCCTTCTCGCAGGGCATGCAGTACCAGCACTCGTCGAACTTCATGTAGGCCGTGCCCTTGCTGAGGTCGATGGCCAGCACGTCGAGCGGGCAGACGTCGACGCAGACGGTGCAGCCCTTGTCGGCGATGCATTTGTCGGGGTCGACCGAGACGGGCACCGGGTGCGGCACCAGGGCCTGAGGGGCGTGTGAAAAGGTCATGTCGTTTCTCCGGGTCAGGTGATGGTTTTGGCCACCGGCGCGGCGGTTGGCTTGGCGACGCGCAGGCGCTGGTAGGCCTGGCGTTCGGCGTCGTCCACCGGCACGGTGTAGGGCGCTATCGGGCGCTTGAAGCTCTCCATGCCGCCGCTGTCGCTCTTGCGCAGTTGGGCGTGGCAGAACCAGTCGGCGTCGTTGCGGGCGGGAAAGTCGACCCGCGCGTGGTACAGGCCCCAGCGGCTCTCGGTGCGGTACAACGAGGCGCGGGCCGCCATTTCGGCGCAGTCGCGGATCGCGTGCACCTCCAGCGCGCGCATCAGCTCGTGCGGCTCGCGGGCGTGCAGCTGGTCGAGGTCGTCGCGGATGCGCTCGAAACGCTCCAGCCCGATCTCCATCTTGCGGGTCACCTTGGGCGGCTGCAGGTAGTCGTTGACCATGCGGCGCAGCTTGTATTCGACCTGCGCCGGCGGCAGCCCTTGCCTGCGCTGCAGCGGCGCCAGGATGCGGGCCTGCTCGGCGGCGATCTGCGCGCCATCCACCGTGCCGTGGTCGCGGCCTTCGCAGAAAGCGGCGGCGCTCTCGCCGGCGAGGCGGCCGTAGACGAAGGCGCCCAGCATGTAGTTGTGCGGCACGCAGGCCAGATCACCGGCGGCGTGCAGGCCCGGCACCGTGGTGCGGGCATGTTCGTCGACCCAGACACCCGAGGCCGAATGCCCGCTGCACAGGCCGATCTCGGAGATGTGCATCTCGACCATACGCTCGCGGTAGTCGGTGCCGCGGCCTTCGTGGAAGCGGCCGCGGCTGGGCCGCTCGTTGGTGTGCAGGATGGTCTCGATCGCGCTGATCGTTTCCTCGGCCAGGTGGTCGAGCTTCAGGAACACCGGGCCGCGGCCGCCCTGCAGCTCCTGGTAAAACTCCCACATCATCTGGCCGCTCCAGTAGTCGCACTCGATGAAGCGTTCGCCCAGGCCGTTGGCGGTGAAGCCGCCGAACGGGCCGGTCACGTAGGCGCAGGCCGGACCGTTGTAGTCCTTGATCAGCGGGTTGATCTGGAAGCACTCGATGCCCGACAGCTCGGCGCCCGCGTGGAAGGCCATGCTGTAGCCGTCGCCGGCGTTGGTCGGGTTCTCGTAGGTGCCGAACAGGTAGCCGGAGGCGGGCAGGCCCAGCCGGCCGGCAGCGCCGGTGGCCAGCACCACCGACTTCGCGCGGATCACGTGGATGTCGGCGGTGCGGCAGTCGAAGGCGATCGCGCCGGCAATGCGGCCGTCTTCGGCCGTCAGCAGCCGGGTCGTGACCAGCCGGTTCTCGATCTCCACCCGTGTGCGCTTGATCTGCTTGTAGAGCACCTTCTTGATGTCGTGGCCCTCCGGCATGGGCAGCACGTAGCTGCCCATGTGGTGGACCTTGCGCACCGCGTATTCGCCGGTCTCGTCGCGCTCGAACTTCACGCCCCAGCGGTCCAGCTCCTCGATCATCGGGAAGCTGTTGCGGGCGTAGGCCATCACGGTGGCCTGGTTGACGATGCCGTCGTTGGCGATGGTGATCTCGCGCACGTACTGCTCGGGCGTGGCGTGGCCGGGAATGACGGCATTGTTCAGGCCGTCCATGCCCATCGAGATCGCGCCGCTGCGCTTGACGTTGGCCTTCTCGAGCAGCAGCACGTTGAGCGCGGGGTTGGCCTGCTTGGCCTTGACGGCGGCCATCGGGCCGGCGGTGCCGCCGCCGATGACGAGGACGTCGACGTGGCGTTCGTGGAGGGTGGGTGTGGTCATCGTGTGGGGAGGCCCGGTTGGCGTTCGACGCGGGCCCGGTACTGGAAGCGGTCCGCGCGGTAGTGGAGGTGTTCGTAGTCGAGCGGGCGGCCGGCGCGGTCGTGCGTCAGCCGGTCGACGCGCAGCATCGGCACGCCCGGCACGGTGTCGAGCGCGTCGGCCAGCGGCGCGTCGGCCAGGACGGCGCCGATCGCCAGGTCGGCATGGCCCAGCGCCAGCCCGAGGTCGTCCTCGAGGATGCGGAAGATGTCGCGCTGCACCAGGTCGGCGGCAATCACGCGCACGCCGATCGCCAGCGGCAGCCAGGTCACGTCGAGCGAGACCGGCTGGCCGTCCATCAACCGCACGCGGTGGATTTCGGTGACGGCGGACGGCGCCGGCAGGTGCAGCCGCTGCGCGACCTGCGGCGTGGCCACCACGGTGGCGACGCGCACCACCCGGTTGACGATGGCGTGGCCGCACGGCGCCATCGCCTCGGCGAAACCCTGCAGCCGCTCCAGCCCATGCTGCGCCGGCGAGGCCGCCACGAAGGAGCCCTTGCTGGGAATCTTGACGATCAGCCGCTCGCGTTCGAGGTCGCCCAGCGCATGGCGCACCGTGATGCGGCTCACCCCGAACTGCTGGACCAGCGCCGACTCCGACGGCAGCCGGTCGTGCGGGCGGTAGGTGCCGGCAGCGATGCGGTTGCGCAGTGCGTCGCGCACCAGGTCGTGCAAGGTGACCGGGAGGGGCGGCGCAGCGGTGTCGTGGAGCGGTGCGGTGTCGAACATGGCGGTTATGACCGGATATGCCCACTGCCATCCGCAACCGCCGTGCCACCGCCCCGCATTTCACGCGTTGGCGATCAGGGTGTTGATTTCAAAGGAATTTCTGTTTCCGCGGGTTCGTCGGGCGGCATAAGGCCTTGCTGAAAATGCAGCAGATGGCTGCTGACATTGCAGCAATCGAACGGGTGTTTGCTGCGTTTGCAGCGGCACCTTGCAGGCGGCTTTCTGCCGCCGGCCTTAGACGATTTCGATTCGAGTTACCGACGATTGATTGGTTGGGATTTCGCCCACGGCCGCCTAGAGTTGACCCCGTGCACTGAGGTTTGGCTTTTTGTCTCCAGTACGGTGCTGTTCATACCGTGCGTTCAGTCGCCGGGCCCCTGGCGGGGCCCGGCGCTTTTTTTATTGCTCCTGAAATCAGAGCAATAAAGCCACATTCTGCGCTGACTTGAAGCCATTTTGATTCCGAAATTCTCCGAAAGGCTGCCGTTGGGCCGCTCCATCGGGGTGTCGCCGCCGGGCATGAGCAAATGACATCCGCGTCTTAGATGTTTCGGTTGTTTTGAACGGCGAACAAATTCGTTTGCCAATCGAAGGCCGCTCCTTAAATTCCATCCATCCGGCCGCGCATCACCGCGCACCGCCGACAAGAAAGAAAAAGGACGCCACACATGAGCACCGTCTCCGAAGACATCGAACTCGCCGAACCGCTGGTCAGGGCCCATGAGGCCGCCGTGGCGGAAGGGCTGGCCTACGCCGGCGGCGTGTCGCCGCAGGACGCCTGGGATCTGTTCCACAACGGCCAGGCCACATTGGTCGACGTGCGCACCGCCGAAGAGCGCAAATTCGTGGGCCATGTGCCCGCATCGCTGCATGTGCCCTGGGCCACCGGCACCAGCCTCACGCGCAACCCGCGCTTCGTGCGTGAGCTTGAGGCGCGGGTGCCCAAGGACCGGCCGGTGTTGCTGCTGTGCCGCAGCGGCAAGCGTTCGGTGCTGGCCGCCGAGGCCGCCGCCACCGCTGGCCTGCCGCACGTGTTCAACGTGCTGGAAGGCTTCGAGGGCGAGATCGACGCCACCGGCCAGCGCGGCCACCAGGACGGCTGGCGCCACCACGGCCTGCCGTGGGTGCAGGACTGACCGAGAGGCCGCCACCATGTCCGATTTCAACACGCCCGAGATCGTCGAGGCGCTGGCCGCCGTGCGCCGGCGCTGGCGCGAGTCGCAACGCCGCACGCTGGAACGCGGCGGCCGCGAGTTTCCGTCGCGCGACGCGCTGGAGCGCATCGTCAACCAGCTCAAGGGCGCGCTGTTTCCGCTGCGCCTGGGCCCCACCGACCTGCGCCGCGAAAGCGAAGACTTCTATGTGGGCCACACACTGGACGCCGCGCTGAACGGCCTGGCCGAACAGATCCGCCTCGAACTGCACGACCCGTCAGGCCTGGGCGCCGAACTGGCCGAGTCCGGCCGCTGGGCCGAGGAGGCCACCCGCTCCTTCGCCGCCAGCCTGCCCCACCTGCGCGAGCGGCTCGACACCGACGTGCTGGCCGCCTTCCATGGCGACCCGGCGGCCCGCAGCGTGGACGAGGTGCTGCTGTGCTACCCCGGCGTGCTGGCGATGATCCACCACCGCATCGCGCACCGGCTCTATGAGCTGGGCCTGCCGCTGCTGGCCCGCATCGTGGCCGAGCTGGCCCATGCGCAGACCGGCATCGACATCCACCCCGGCGCGCAGATCGGCGACAGCTTCTTCATCGACCACGGCACGGGTGTGGTGATCGGCGAGACCGCCGTCATTGGCAAACGCGTGCGGCTCTACCAGGCCGTCACGCTGGGCGCTCGCCGCTTCACCACCGGCGCCGACGGCAGCCTGGAGAAGGGCCTGCCGCGCCACCCGGTGCTGGAAGACGACGTGGTCATCTACGCCGGTGCCACCGTGCTCGGCCGGGTGACCATCGGGCGCGGCGCGGTCATCGGCGGCAACGTCTGGGTGACGCACGACGTACCGGCCGGTGGACACGTCACGCAGGCGGTGGCCCGCCAGAACGGCCAGCACCCGGAGCCGGTGACCCCATGAGCGCGCCGCTGCTCGAAAGCTTCGGCACGGCCGTGCGCCGCCGCCGCGAAGCGCTGCACTGGTCGCAGGAAAAGCTTGCCGAAGCCGCCGACCTGAACCGCTCCTACGTGGGCGAGATCGAGCGGGCCGAGGTGGTGGCGTCGCTCGCCACGCTGATCAAGCTGGCCGACGCGCTGGGCATCACCACCTCCACGCTGCTGGGCGAGGCCGAGCTGATCGGCCGCAACGCGTCGATGCGGGGCCTGTCCCTGACGGCTATAGCCTGTTGAGCGCGGGCCGGCGCCACCGGAAACTCCGCAGCACGGCGGCGCAGACCGCCCACCTCACCTTCCTTGACCACAACGATCCGACCTTAAGGCCTTCATGACCTCACAGACCCAAACCGCCATCGCCACGCTGGGCGACAACGCCGCACGGCAGCTTGCGAACGCGACCAAGACCGCCGCCCAGCTCTCGACGATCACGCCGCGCTGGCTCACGCACCTGCTGCAGTGGGTGCCGGTGGAGGCGGGCATCTACCGCCTGAACCGCGTCAAGAACCCGGAGTCGATCAAGGTCACCTGCACCTCGCGCGAAGAGGGCAACCAGCTGCCGCGCACCTTCGTCGACTACGACGAGCAGCCGCACGAGTATTTCCTGAACGCGGTCAGCACCATCCTCGACGTGCACACCCGCATCTCCGACCTGTACAGCAGCCCGCACGACCAGATCAAGGAGCAACTGCGCCTGACGATCGAGACGATCAAGGAAAACCAGGAAAGCGAGCTGATCAACAACCCCGACTACGGCCTGCTGGCCCAGGTCGACGAAGACCAGCGCATCTTCCCGCTGACCGGCGCGCCCACGCCCGACGACCTCGACGAGCTGCTCACCAAGGTCTGGAAAGAGCCGGCCTTCTTCCTGGCGCACCCGCTGGCCATCGCCGCCTTCGGCCGCGAAGCCACCCGCCGCGGCACCCCGCCGCCCACCGTCAGCCTGTTCGGCTCGCAGTTCATCACCTGGCGCGGCGTGCCGCTGATCCCGTCGGACAAGGTGCCGGTGGCCGACGGCAAGAGCAAGATCATTTTGCTGCGCGTCGGCGACCGCCGCCAGGGCGTGGTCGGCCTGTTCCAGCCCGGCCTGCCGGGCGAGCAGAGCCCCGGCCTCTCGGTGCGCTTCATGGGCATCAACGACCAGGCGATCGCCTCCTACCTGATCTCGCTGTACTGCTCGCTGGCCGTGCTGGTGCCCGACGCGCTGGCCGTGCTGGACGACGTCGAGGTCAACAAGTACCACGACTACCCCGACACCTACAAGTAAGCCGACGTGAGCACCGCTCCCTTCACGTCCGGCGGCGCGCCCGGCGCCGCCCCGTTCGATCCAGCGCAGCTCGCGCAATGGGCGAACGCGCTGTTCACGGCCAGCCCCGGCAACACCGCTGCCTTGCCCGGCGGTGCGCCGGTCGGCGTACAGCCGCCGGTGCAGCTCGCGCCGGCCGGCTCGCCGCTGGCCAGCCCGGTCGGCCTGTCGCCGGCCGTGCCCGGCACGCCGATTCCGCAGGGCCAACTGCCCGGCACCAACCTGTTGCCCAGCTCGCCCGCGCCGGTCGCCGCGCTGGTGAACCGCGTGCCCAGCCTGGCGCCGCACGCCACCAGCGGCAACGGCCTGCCCGACCACCTGACCACCGCCGTTCCGGCCTATGAGCCGCGCGTCGGCGGTGTGTTCCTGGGCGCACCGGAAGCGCCGGCCGCCCATGCGCCGGCCAGCCAGCCGTCTGCTGGCGGTGCCGGCTCAGACGCCTCGCCGTTCTACTTTCTGCGTTCGGGTCACGGCCAGCCGGCATCGGCGCCGGTGAGCCTGCCGGGTGCGGCCTTCGACCCGCTGAGCGTGCCGGTGTCGGCCGCGCCGGTACAGGCACCGGCGGCGCCGGTGAACCCGGCCGCCGGCACGCCCGAGCCGGCCTACTACTTCGTGCACGCGACCACGCTGCGCGACGGCCACGTCACGCCGGCCATGCCCGGCCCCAACGGCACGGCGCCGCAGGCCAAGCCCTCGGCCCATCCGCCGTTCGACGTTCACGCGGTGCGGCGCGACTTCCCCATCCTGCAGAAGCGGGTGAACGGCCGCCAGCTGGTCTGGTTCGACAACGCCGCCACCACGCAGAAGCCGCAGGTGGTGATCGACCGCATCAGCGCCTTCTACGAACACGAGAACTCCAACATCCACCGCGCCGCGCACGAACTGGCGGCGCGGGCCACCGACGCCTACGAAGGCGCGCGCAAGAGCGTGCAGCGCTTCATCAACGCGCCGGACGTGAACGAGGTGATCTTCGTGCGCGGCACCACCGAGGCGATCAACCTGGTCGCCAAGAGCTGGGGCGGCCAGCATGTGGGCGAGGGCGACGAGATCATCGTCTCCAACCTCGAGCACCACGCCAACATCGTGCCGTGGCAGCAGCTCGCCGCCGCCAAGGGCGCGAAGCTGCGCGTCATTCCGGTGGACGACAGGGGCCAGGTGCGGCTCGACGAATACCAGAAGCTGCTCAATGACCGCACCAAGATCGTCGCGGTCACGCAGGTCAGCAACGCGCTGGGCACCGTGGTGCCGGTGAAGCAGATCGTTGAGCTGGCGCACCGCGCCGGCGCGGTGGCCCTGGTGGACGGCGCGCAATCGGTCTCGCACATGCGGGTCGACGTGCAAGACATCGGCGCCGACTTCTTCGTGTTCTCCGGCCACAAGATCTTCGGGCCCACCGGCATCGGCGCGCTGTGGGGCAAACGCGCGGTGCTGGAAGACATGCCGCCGTGGCAGGGCGGCGGCAACATGATCGCCGACGTGACCTTCGAGAAGACCGTCTACCAGCCGATCCCGAACAAGTTCGAGGCCGGCACCGGCAACATCGCCGACGCGGTGGGCCTGGGCGCGGCACTCGACTACGTGATGCGCATCGGCATCGAGAACATCGGCCGCTACGAACACGAGCTGGTGGTCTATGGCATGCAGGCGCTGGGCGCGATTCCCGGCGTGCGGCTGATCGGCACCGCCGACGACAAGGCCAGCGTGATGTCCTTCGTGCTGGCCGGCTACACGACCGAAGAAGTGGGCCACGCGCTGAACGACGAGGGCATCGCGGTGCGTACGGGGCACCACTGCGCCCAGCCCATCCTGCGGCGCTTCGGCGTGGAGACCACGGTGCGGCCGTCTGTGGCGTTCTACAACACCTTCGAAGAGATCGACCGCATGGTCGCGGTCGTGCGGCGCCTGGCGTCGCAGCGCCGGGCCGGTTGAGGCCAGGGTGGCATGACGGCGCCCGCCGTTATGCCACTCCGGCGATAAGGTCAGAACGAAAGATTCGTTCCCCTGCCGCCGGGCTCCGCCCAAAATGGGGCATTCCCCATTCACGGAGCATCCACCATGGCCACCCTGCGACTCGGCGACACCGCCCCCGACTTCACCCAGCAATCCACCGAAGGCGAGATCCATTTCCACCAGTGGGCGGGCGACTCCTGGGTGGTGCTGTTCTCGCACCCGGCCGATTTCACGCCGGTCTGCACCACCGAGCTCGGCAAGACCGCCGCGCTGGGCGGCGAGTTCGCCAAGCGCGGCGTCAAGCCCATCGCTGTCAGCGTCGATTCGCTGGAGTCGCACGGCAAGTGGGTACCCGACATCAACGAGACCCAGAACACCACCGTCAACTTCCCGATCCTGGCCGACGCCGACCGCAGCGTGGCCACGCTGTACGACATGATCCACCCGAACGCGCTGGCCAACGCCACCGTGCGCAGCGTGTTCATCATCGACCCCAGGCACGTCATCCGCACCACGCTGACCTACCCGGCCAGCACCGGCCGCAACTTCGACGAGATCCTGCGCGTCATCGACTCGTTGCAACTCACCGACAGCCACAAGGTCGCCACGCCGGTGAACTGGAAGGACGGCGACGACGTCATCATCGTGCCCAGCCTGCAGGACCCGGACGAGATCAAGCAGCGCTTCCCCAAGGGCTACAAGGCCGTCAAGCCTTATTTGCGCGTGACGCCGCAGCCGAACAAGTGAATGGGTAACGCTGGCATGGGATATGAAGGCTCCAAAAAGAATCCATCTCGCCACATGGCCATTTTGTAGCCATTTTGTAGCCATTTTCATTCTTAAATACTGTGACTGTGATCGTCTTTCTCCTGTAGCTTTTTGATCGATTGATCTGAAGAAGGTGCCAAAATGGCTCCAAATCAGGAGAGGGAGGATTCATGGTCACCACCGCTTTCATCGCGGGGCCGCTGCAATTGGGCAGCCGAGGCCCTCGCGTCATCACCCTGCAGTCGCAGCTCAATGTTGCGCTGTCGCTTCGCCCACCTCTGGCAGCAGACGGCATATTCGGTGTGCTCACCGGCGATGCCGTGCGCCGCCTGCAGCAGCGGTGCGGGTTGAGGGTGGATGGGGTGGTTGGCCCCGCCAGTGCGGCCGCGCTTGGCCTGGGGTATTCGGTTGCACCTGTGCCGCCCCCAATGCCCGGCATCTTTTCTCCGCCGTCTCCGCCAATACCGGGTGGTGCGGCGCCGGTTGCGGTGTCCGGGCAGGGCGCGCCGCTTGACCCTCGCCTCTTGGCGGAGATCGCCGATGCGGTCGTCCGTGGCCTGGCCAACATTGCCGGTGCGGCGTCAAGAATCATGGGTGCCATCGCCAGCTTTCCTGATGTGGCTTTGGCCACCACGAGGGCCGTGGTCGCGAGCGCCGTGCGTTCGGCGGCAGCAATCCTGCACGGCATTCCCGCTGCCGTCATGTCGGCAACCGCAGATTCGATCTCCTTCATTCAATCCCAGATCCACGCAGCCATCAACGGCTTTGCTTCCCGCGTGGCCGGTGTGCTCGGCAGTGTTGCGGGAAGCCCCGGCGTGGCCGCAATCATCGAGGTCTGGGCGCGTGCGTCGCGGCTGCTGCTGCGCGTCGCGGAGAGCGTGTCCACGCTGTTGCGCCGTGGCGTGCGGGCAATCGGGGCCATTGCGTCGGTCGTGGCCCAGGCGGTTCAGGCCGCCGTGCACGAGTTGGCCTGATGCGCGAATAAGCTCAAGCGAAATCTGTCGTTTGAGATTGGCCGGCGCGGTTGCACACTGCCGGCCTGATGTCTGATTCCATTCATATCGTCGTCGTGCCGGGTTGGCGCGACTCGGGCCCCGGCCACTGGCAAAGCCTGTGGGCGGAGCGCCTGCCGGCCGCCGTGCGGGTGGAGCAGGACGACTGGATCACGCCGTCGCGGCAGGCCTGGACGGAATCGATCGCCCGCACCGTGCTGGCCCAGCCGGGGCCGGTGGTGGTCGCGGCCCACAGCCTGGGCTGTATCGCCGTGAGCCATTTGCCGGACGAGGCCGCCGCGCGCATCACCGGTGCGCTGCTGGTGGCGCCGGCCGACCCCGAACGCCGTGCCGCGCTGGCCGATTTCGCGCCGGTGCCCTACCAGCCGTTGCCCTACCGCAGCGTGCTGGTGGCCAGTTCCAACGACCCCTATTGCCCCATCCGGCTGGCGGGCGCCTATGCCCGTGCCTGGGGCAGCGAATTCGTGCGGCTGCAAAATGCCGGTCACATCAACATCGAATCCGGCCATGGAGAATGGCCGCTGGGCCTGGCGCTGCTGCAGTCTCTGGCCGGCGACGCCGCCCGTTTTCCGGGTGGCACGGAGCCGATGGCGGTGCCCGCCAACGCGGCCCCATCCTCTTCTCGTTTTGTTTCTCTGGGATCTTCGTCATCATGAACGCACGCATCAAAACCACCATCGCCCTGATCGCCCTGGCCAGCAGCGGCTGGGCCGCCTCGCAGACCCTGCTCAACGCCTCGTACGACGTGGCGCGCGAGTTCTACAAGGACTACAACGCCGCGTTCGTGGCCAACTACAAGAAGACCACCGGCAAGGACGTGAAGATCGACCAGGCCCACGGTGGCTCCAGTGCGCAGGCGCGGGCCGTGGCCGACGGCCTCGACGCCGACGTGGTGACCATGAACACCACCACCGATGTCGAATTTCTCGCCACCGCCGGCGTGGTGGCCAAGGACTGGGCCAAGCGCTTCCCGAACGACGCGTCGCCCACCACCTCGACCATGCTGTTCCTGGTGCGCAACGGCAACCCCAAGGGCATCAAGGACTGGGACGACCTCATCAAGCCGGGCGTGCAGGTGGTGGTGGTCAACCCCAAGACCGGCGGCAACGGCCGCTACGCCTATCTGGCCGCCTGGGGCTATGTGCGCGAGAAGGGCGGCACCGACGCGCAGGCCGCCGAGTTCGTGGGCAAGCTGTACAAGAACGTGCCTGTGCTGGGCAAGGGCGGCCGCGACGCGACCAGCACCTTCCTGCAGCGCAACATCGGCGACGTGCTGATCACCTTTGAATCGGAAGTGGTGTCCATCGACCGTGAATTCGGCGCCGGCAAGGTCGACGCCGTCTACCCCTCGACCAGCATCGTGGCCGAGAACCCGGTGGCGGTGGTGGAGCGCACCGTGGCCAAGAAGGGCACCGGCGAGCTGGCCAAGGCCTACCTGACCTACCTGTATTCCGACGAAGGCCAGGAGATCGCGGCCAAGCATGCGCTGCGCCCGCGTTCGCCGGCCATTCTGAAGAAGTACGCCGGCACCTTCAAGCCGATCCAGCAGTTCACGGTGGCCAAGTACTTCGGTTCGCTGAGCGAGGCGCAGAAGGTCCACTTCAACGACGGCGGCCAGTTCGACAAGCTCTACACGCCGGGCAAGTAAGCCGGCCATCGCTCCACTCCGTCGATGACCACCGCAACCCTTTCCACGGCGCTGCCCTCCGGCACCGCGCCGGCCGGCGGCGGCGCGCCCGCGCGCCGCAACGGCGCCGGCAACCGCCGCGTGCTGCCCGGCTTTGGCCTGACGCTGGGCTACACGCTGTTCTACCTCAGCGTGATCGTGCTGATCCCGCTGTCGGCGCTGCTCTTCAAGACCTTCACGCTCACCTGGGACCAGTTCTGGACGGCCACCACCGCGCCGCGCGTGCTGGCCTCCTACCGGCTGACCTTCGGCGCCTCGCTGCTGGCCGCGCTGGTGAACGGGGTGTTCGGCCTGCTGGTGGCCTGGGTGCTGGTGCGCTACAAGTTCCCCGGCAAGAAGATCGTCGATGCGCTGGTGGACCTGCCGTTCGCGCTGCCCACGGCGGTGGCCGGCATCTCGCTGACCGCGCTGCTGGCCGGCAACGGCTGGATCGGCCAGTATCTGGAGCCGCTGGGCATCAAGCTGGCGTTCACGCCGGCCGGCGTGGTGATCGCGTTGATCTTCATCGGCCTGCCGTTCGTGGTGCGCACGGTGCAGCCGGTGCTGGAAGACGCCGAGAAGGAACTGGAAGAAGCCGCCACCGCGCTCGGCGCGACCCGGCTGCAGATCTTCTTCAAGGTCATCCTGCCGCACATCACACCCGCGTTGCTGACCGGCTTCGCGATGGCCTTCGCCCGCGCGATCGGCGAGTACGGTTCGGTCATCTTCATCGCCGGCAACATGCCCATGGTGTCCGAGATCACACCGCTCATCATCATCGGCAAGCTGGAGCAGTACGACTACGCCGGCGCCACCGCGGTGGCAGTGGTGATGCTCGCCATTTCCTTCGCGCTGCTGCTGGTCATCAACGGCCTGCAAGCCTGGCAGCGCCGCGCCACCGGAGCCGTGAAATGAACGCGCCCTCACAAACCCGACAGGCCGCCGCGCCGGTGGCCGCCAGCATCACGGAGGCACCGTGGGTGCGCTTCACGCTGATCGGCGTCGCGCTGGGCTTCATCTTCCTGTTCCTGGTGCTGCCGCTGGCCGCCGTGGCCACCGAGGCGCTGCGCAAGGGCCTGGGCGCCTACCTCGACGCGCTGCGCGAGCCCGACGCCTGGGCCGCGATCAAGCTGACGCTGATCGCCGCTGCCATTTCGGTGCCGCTGAACCTGGTGTTCGGCGTGGCCGCCGCCTGGGCCGTGGCGAAGTACGAGTTTCCCGGCAAGTCCTTCCTGACCACGCTGATCGACTTGCCGTTCTCGGTGTCGCCGGTGGTGGCTGGCCTGATCTACGTGCTGATGTTCGGCGCGCAGGGCTGGTTCGGCCCCTGGCTGGCCGCGCACGACATCAAGATCATCTTCGCGGTGCCGGGCATCGTGCTGGCCACCGTATTCGTGACCTTCCCGTTCATCGCGCGCGAACTCATTCCGCTGATGCAGGCGCAGGGCAATGAGGAGGAGCAGGCGGCCATCGTGCTGGGAGCTTCCGGCTGGCAGACTTTCTGGCACGTCACGCTGCCCAACATCAAGTGGGGCTTGGTCTACGGCGTCATTCTGTGCAATGCGCGGGCCATGGGCGAGTTCGGCGCGGTGTCGGTGGTGTCGGGCCACATCCGCGGCCAGACCAACACCATGCCGCTGCACGTCGAGATTCTGTACAACGAATACCAGTCTGTTGCGGCCTTCGCGGTGGCCTCGCTGCTGGCGCTGCTGGCGGTGGTCACGCTGGTCATCAAATCGGTCGCCGAATGGCGCCACGAACGCGAGCTGGCGGCTGCCGCCGAGTTGCCCCCCGAGTCCCCGCGCCAGAACCTTTCCGTGACCGTGCCGGTCACCGCTTTCGACACCGGCCGCTGAAGAGAAACACCATGAGCATCGAGATCCGCAACGTCAGCAAACACTTCGGCGACTTCAAGGCGCTGGGCGGCGTCAGCCTCACCATAGCCTCCGGCGAACTGGTCGCGCTGCTGGGCCCGTCGGGCTGCGGCAAGACCACGCTGCTGCGCATCATCGCCGGGCTGGAAACGGCCGACGCCGGCAGCATTCTGTTCAGCGGCGAGGACACCACCGACGTGCATGTGCGCGACCGGCAGGTGGGCTTCGTGTTCCAGCATTACGCGCTGTTCCGCCACATGACGGTGTTCGAGAACGTGGCTTTCGGCCTGCGCGTCAAGCCGCGCGGCCTGCGCCCGTCGGATGGCGAGATCAAGAAGAAGGTGCTGGACCTGCTGAAGCTGGTGCAGCTCGACTGGCTGGCCGACCGTTACCCGGCGCAGCTTTCCGGCGGCCAGCGCCAGCGCATCGCGCTGGCCCGCGCACTGGCGGTGGAGCCCAAGGTGCTGCTGCTCGACGAGCCCTTCGGCGCGCTCGATGCCAAGGTGCGCAAGGAGCTGCGCCGCTGGCTGCGCCGCCTGCACGACGACCTGCACGTCACGTCGATCTTCGTCACCCACGACCAGGAAGAGGCGCTCGAGGTGGCCGACCGCGTGGTGCTGATGAACGCCGGCAAGATCGAACAGATCGGCTCGCCGCAGCAGGTCTGGGACCACCCGGCCAGCCCCTTCGTCTACGGTTTCCTCGGCGACGTCAACCTGTTCCACGGCCGCGCCCACGAAGGCCAGGTGCTGCTTGACGGCCTGCGCCTCGACGCACCTGAACACCGGGGCACGCAGGACGCCAAGGCCTACGCCTACGTCCGGCCGCACGACTTCGATGTGCAGCGCTGGTCGACCGGCGCCGAGCGCGGCGCTGACGGCCAACCCAGCGGCCTCGTCGCCCAGCTCACCCGCGCCGTCGTCATCGGCCCGATCGCCCGGCTCGAACTGACGCCGGTGACCCATGGCCTTGCGCCCGACGGAACTTCTGGCGAGCGCGTGATCGAAGCACAGATTCCTGCGCAACAATACCAGGAGCTGGGGCTGCGAGAGGGCGAGACGCTGGTCGTCACGCCGCGCCGGGCCCGCGTGTTCGTCGAGAACGCCGTCTGACCCGTGTGCCGCCCGCCACGGCGCGGCGGCACAACCGAGGTGAGAGATGGTTCTGAATTGGTTCGACACGGCCCCGCGCCGTGTTTTCTGGCTGATCTGTGCGGCCTGCGTGGTCATGCTGGCTTTCGGCCTGTACCTGCAGCATGCGGTCGGGCTGGAGCCCTGCCCGATGTGCATCGTGCAACGCTATGCTCTTATTTTTGTAGCTGTCATCGCAGCATTGGCGGCGACTGGCGGCCTGAAAGGCATTCACATCGTCGGTGCGCTGCTGATACTGGCCGGTTCCGGCTTCGGGGCGTTTGTGGCGGCCCGGCAGAGCTGGCTGCAGTGGTACCCGCCCGAAATGGCAACCTGCGGCCGCGACTTCTACGGAATGATCGAAACCTTCCCGCTGCAGCGCGCCATTCCCATGATCTTCAAGGGCAGCGGCGACTGCACCAAGGTCGACTGGACCTTCCTCGGCGGCTCCATCGCCAACTGGTCCTTCGTCTGCTTCGTTGGCCTAGCGTTGGTGTCGTTGGTGCTGTTGGCCAGGCGCGTGGCCGCGCGCTGAGGTCTCTGCATCGCTTCAGTGTGGGAAGTCGCCTTTCAGCACCCAGAACGCAGGCTCGCCATCTTTCCGGACGTAAGACGTTTCGCGGATCGACGTGATGCCCTTGGAAGCCAGCATGTCCTTGTACTTTTGGGTGTCTTCTTTCGACCAATAGGGAAGAATCACTGACCGGTTTTTCCCCCGTCTCGACTCGAGCTTGTCGAATTCAAGGACATAGGGAACTTTGTTTTCGGTGAGCAGGCAGAACGACATGAAGAATCCCCAGTCGGGGAACACATAGATCGTTTGAGCTTCCTTCAGCGCGTCGCTCGCGAACACGGTGAGCGCACTGGTTGTTTTGCCCGTTCCTCCGGTCCGGAGCAGTTCCGCGTGGAAAACGTTGCTCTGCTGTGCATTTGCCGAGGCAAACCCAGTTCCCAGGAGGATCGCGGCGATTGTGGCGATCTTGCCTTTCAGCAAATCGCCGAGAACGAGCGCCAGCAACAGGTACGCAAGGGGCACCAGGACGACAAAATGATGGGCCCACAGTCGATTCCCGAAAAAAACAGCAACCGCCAGATAGGACAACGGCAACAGGGCAATCAACAGGGCCCTTTTCCGGTACGCGCGTATCAACGCCACAGCGACGACGCCAACAAACAAGACGACCTTCATCTTTACCCAGACGCTGGGCTCGCCGTGGTTGAAGATCATCAGCTCGTTACCGATATCGGAGACCGCAAGATAAGCCCCACGCAAGGCATATTCCACGCTGTCTAACAGTGACAGTTTGGAGGACAGTGGGTCGAGTCCTTGAGTGGCGTTCATGATGAATTGCGCGGTCTTTCGAACGCCGCCAACCTTCAACATCAGCAACAGATAGCCGAGTACGTAAGGCGACATTCCCCATGCAAAGCCCTTCAACCATTGCTTGACGTCGCGATCCGGCCTGATCCAGATCAGAATGGCCATGGCAGGTGCGAAAAACCCCAAGACAAAGTAGCCGTAGATTGCGAGCCCGAAGAATAGGCCCGACAGAAAGAAGCGGCGAGCGTGTTGTGTGTGCAGGGCAACGAGACTGGCCAGCAGCCACATTTCGCCACCCAGGATGATGTAGAACTGCGTTCGGAACGAGGCTGTGAACGCCAGTTCGCAAGCCAGTAAAGCGGCACCGATGAAGCCGGCCAAGCGGTTCCGTGTGATCTGCACGGTCAGCACGTACACGAAGACGACGATTCCAGCCCCGAACAGGGCCTGCGCAATGCGAACGCTCGGAATGCTGATACCGAACACGGTGAAAACCGCGAGACTCACGTAGAGGTTCTGTACGCCGTGGTAAAGGTTGCCCAGCATCGGTATGAAGCGGGTGGGCATGGATGCGGCAGGGTTGTCGTAGTTGCCCGACAAGGCGATGGCGGCGAGGTAATCGGGGTTCACGGCATCCATGTACAGCCCCGGCAACTGGATGTCGCGCGTGATGCCGTACCAGAAGATCGCGAGCACCACGCCCAGGCATCCGATGTCAAGGGCCTTGTTGTTGGAGGTCATGCATTGCCTTTGAAAATCATGAACTTGGCCCCGATGAAATTCACCACCATGCCAGCCAGAGAGCCCGCCGCCACGGCGATCAGCGGCGACAGCGATGACGGCGGCAGCGCGGCATACGTCATCACCGAGACCGCGTAGTTCACCAGGCCACCAGCCAGCATGGCCGCGAGGTAATGCAGCCATTCAAGCCATGCCGGCTTTCCAGATGGCGCGGCAGAGAAACTGAAGCGGCGGTTGAGGTGCCAGGTGAAGCTGGCGGCAACGAGAAAGGACAGCACGCGCGCGACATAGAAGTAGGCGCCGAGCGCTATCGCGAAGTAAACCACCCCGGCGTCGATCAGAAAACCCAGCACACCGGCGATGGTGAACCCGACGATTTCGCGGCGCAGCGACATCAGGCCGAAGCGCCGGGTATGGCCAGATAGGCCATGCGCTTGACCTCCTGCCGGGCTCGCGTCACGGTATCCAGCACCAGGCCGCAGACCCAGCTCAGCGCGGCGGCCAGCATCAGGCCGGTGGCCAGCACGGCGGTCGGCAGGCGCGGCACCAAGCCGGTTTGCAGGTAGGTCACCAGCAGCGGCCAGGCCAGCACCAGCGACAGCAGCGCGAATACCAGCCCGATGATGCCGAAGAACGCCAGCGGCCGCTCGGTGCGAAACAGCCGGACGATGGTGCCAAGGATGCGAAAACCGTCCCGGTAGGTGCTGAGCTTGCTTTGCGAGCCCTCTGGCCGCGCACCGTAGGGTGTCTTTATCTCGGCGATCGGCATGCGCAGTTCCAGCGCGTGCACGGTCAGTTCGGTCTCGGTCTCGAAGCCTTCGGCCAATGCCGGGAATGACTTGACGAAGCGGCGCGAGAACACGCGGTAGCCGGAGAGAATGTCTGTGAACGCACGGCCGAAGATGTGCGTCACGCAGCCGGTCAGCAGCCGGTTGCCGAAGCGGTGGCCGGCCCGGTAGGCGGCGTCTACCTCGCTTTCTCGGCAGCCCACCACCATGTCGAGGTTGTCGGCGAGCAGACAGGCGATCAGCTCCGACGCGCTGGGGGCGTGGTAGGTGGCGTCGCCGTCGATCATTACGTAGATGTCGGCGTCGATGTCGGCGAACATGCGCCGCACCACGTTGCCCTTGCCCTGACGCGTCACCTGCCGCACCACCGCACCGGCGCTTCGAGCGATGGCGGCGGTGTCGTCGGTGGAGTTGTTGTCGTAGACGTGGATGGTGGCGTCAGGCAGCGCGGCGCGGAAGTCGCGGATCACGGTCTCGATCGTGATGGCTTCGTTGTAGCACGGTACCAGGACGGCGATCCGGGGTGAAGGCCGAATGGGCGTTCCGGAAAAGATCTGCGAAGGCGATGCAAAGGTCATGGCGGCGCTTGCGATGGACACTGCCGGTGTGCGTGCCCGGTGTTCTTGTTTTGACTGATCGCAGCATAGCCGCATCCCTGGTGCCGAAGCCTGCACAAGGCCAAGATCTTCGGGATTGTGCGCCGCACATATACTGTATATATTAACAGTATTGTGAGCGCGCTTTGTTCCTTCCCTGTTTCATCCAGGCATCTTCCGATGGTGCGTTACGCCAGCGAGAGCGCGTCGGTGGGCCATGCCGTGGGCACCGGCTTTGCCACGCTCGACGGCGTTCTGCCGGGCCGTGGCTGGCCGGTGGGCGGTCTCGTCGAACTGCTGCAGGAGGGGCCTGGGCAACAGGCCTTGGGGCTGCTGGCACCGGCCCTGGCGCGGGTGAATGCCGGGCAGCAGCAGACGGTGCTGGTGGGTGCGCCGGTGCCGGGCCTGGCGCCGTTCGGACCGGCCCTGGCCGGGGCCGGGCTGGCGCCGCAGCGGCTGTTGTGGGTGAGGGCCGACGCGCCTCATGGTTTGGCCTGGGCGGCCGCGCAGGCGCTGCGCTGCCGCGACGTGGCGGCCGTGCTGGCCTGGCTGCCGCAGGCCCGCAGCGCACAGTTGCGCCAGCTGCAGGTGGCGGCGCACCAGCACCACAAGCTGTTGTTCGTGGTGCGCGACGCGTGCCGCCAGCATGAGTCATCGCCGGCGCCGCTGCGGCTGCTGCTGTCGGTCGATCCGGCGGCGAGCGCCGCGTTGTCCCGGCTGTCGGTGACGGTGCTGAAGCGCCAGGGGCCGCCGTTGCTGTTGCCGGTGCTGCTCACACCCGGCCCGCCGCGCTGGCTGGCCCAGCTCGCGGCCAGCCGCAGCCGGCTGCTGCGCCGCCGCCACGATGCGGGAGAGGCGCTGCCGCCGGTGCCGCAACCCGAAGCCGCCCTGCCGGCAACCCTTTCCAGACAGGCTGTCCATGCAGTGGATCGCGTGGCGGCCGCAAGGGGCTGACGGTGCTGCGGCCGGCCCGCCTATCGCGCTGGGTTGGTCGCTGCTGCGCTTCACGCCGCGTGTCGCCTCGCATGAGGAGGCGTGGCTGCTGGAGGTGTCGGCCAGCCTGCGGCTGTTCGGGGGCCTGCGGCCGCTGGTTCAGCATCTGAAAACCGCCGTTTCAGAGCAAAATGAGCCGCAAGTCAGCGCCGAATGGGGCTATGGTGCTACAGCCTTGATAGCGTTGGCGCGCGCGCGGTGCCCCGCACCGAAGCCGCCGGTGGAGCGTCTGCCGCTGCACACCTTGAGCGCGGCACGGCCGCACTTGGCGGTGCTGGAGAGCATCGGCTGCCGCTGCTGGGGCGACCTGCGGGGCTTGCCGCGCGACGGCGTGGCCCGGCGCTTTGGCCAGCCGCTGCTCGACGCGCTCGACCAGGCCTACGGCGAGCGGCCCGAAAGCCATCAGTGGCTGGAACTGCCCGCCGTGTTCGACGAGCGGCTGGAGTTGGACCAGCTCGTTGACGACGCTCCCTCGCTGCTGTTCGGCGCACGCCGGCTGCTGGGCCGGCTGCGGGGCTGGCTGGCGGCGCAGAACGCTGGCGTGACGGCGGTGCGCCTCGGCTGGGTGTTCGACGTGCGGCGCAGCCTGGCCGAGCCGGGCGGCGAGCTGGTGTTGCGGCTGGCCGAGCCCGCGCAAGACATGCCGCACCTCACGCGGCTGATGGCCGAGCACCTGGCCCACGTCACGCTGCCGGCGCCGGTGTTCCGGCTCACGCTGCGCTCGCTGGCGGTGACCGCGCTGCCCGGCGCCAGCAAGAGCCTGCTCCTCGAACCGGGCAGCCAGGGCGACAGCCTGGCCGAGCTGGTCGAGCGGCTCAGCGCGCGGCTGGGGCCGCAGCAGGTGCGGCGCTGGCAGGGAAGGGCCCACCACCTGCCCGAGCGCCAGCAGGCCTGGCTACCGGCCCAACCGCTGCTGGGCCTGCCGGTGAAGCCGCCCGGCCCCGACCGGTTGCGGCCAGAAGCGCTTCGGCCCGCCTGGCTGCTGGACGAACCGCTGCCACTGGTCTGCCACGGCCGCCGGCCGCAGTACCACGGGCCGCTGCGGCTGCTGGCGGGGCCGCAGCGCATCGAGGCCAGCCTGTGGGCTGGAGAGGCCGCCGGCCCACTGCCCAGCGCGCGCGACTACTTCGTGGCCCGCAGCGACCGCGCCGGTCTGTTGTGGGTCTTCCGCTCACGGCTCGAGCAGCCGGTGCGCTGGCATCTGCATGGCTTCTTCGGCTGACGCTGCGCCGGCCTATGCCGAGCTGCATGCGCTGAGCAACTTCAGCTTCCAGCGCGGCGCTTCGCGGCCCGAAGAGCTGGTCGAGCGCGCGCACGCCCTGGGGTATGCGGCGCTGGCGGTGACCGACGAATGCTCGGTTGCCGGCGTGGTGCGCGCGCATGTGCAGGCGAAGAAGCTCGGCCTGCACCTGATCCCCGGCGCCGAATTCCGCGTGAAAGGTGTCGCGCCCCACACACTGGTGGTGCTGCCGCACGACCTGCGGGGCTGGGGCAACCTCTGCGAGTTCATCACCGCCGCCCGGCACGACTGGCGCAGCGCCGGCTACGCGGTGAACGACGAGACCACCGACTTCTCTGTGCTGGCGCATTGCGAACTGCTGGTGGGGCCGGAGCGCCACACCGGCACCGCCATCGACCACGAGGCCATACAGCGCCACCTCAAGCGCATGGCCAGGCTGTTCACCGGCCATGTCTGGCTGGCGGCCGAACTGCACCACGCCGACGACGACGCGCTGCACCTGCAGCACCTGGAGCGCCTGAGCCTGGCCACCGGCGTGCCCCTGGTGGCGGCCGGCGGCGTGCTGATGCACAAACGTTCGCGCAAGCCGCTGCAGGACGTGCTCACCGCCATCGGCCTCGGCCGGCCGGTGCAGGATTGCGGCTTTGCACTGCAGCCGAATGCCGAAGCGCACCTGCGGTCGCGCGAGCGGCTGGCCGGCCTGTACGAGCCGCACCTGCTGGAGGCCACGCTGACGGTGGCGTCGCGCTGTCGCTTCAGCCTCGACGAGATCGGCGCGCAATACCGCTACCCGCTGGAGACCACGGTGGCCGGGCAGAGCGCCACGCAGACGCTGGCCGAACTCACGGCGCGCGGCGCGGCCGAGCGCTACCCCCGCGGCGTGCCGGCCGATGTGCAGGCACAGATCGCCAAGGAACTGGCGCTCATCGCGGAGAAGGGCTACGAGATGTACTTCCTCACGGTGCACGACATCGTGGCCTTCGCTCGAAGCCGGGGCATTCTGTGCCAGGGCCGCGGTTCGGCCGCCAACTCGGCGGTCTGCTATTGCCTGGGCGTGACGGCGGTCAACCCGGCCGAGAGCGACCTGCTGTTCGAGCGGTTTCTCAGCAGGGAGCGCGACGAGCCGCCCGACATCGACATCGATTTCGAGCACCAGCGGCGCGAGGAGGTCATTCAGTACATCTACGGCAAATACAGCCGCGACCGTTCGGCCATTGCCGCCACCGTCATCGGCTACCGCGCCCGCAGCGCGCTGCGCGACACCGGCAAGGCGCTGGGCATTGCGCCGGAACTGGTCGAACGCCTGGCGAAAGAGCATTTCTGGTTCGACGGCCCCGACATGCTGCGCGAGCGGCTGCAGGCGCTGGGCCTCGCGCCCGACGACGCGCGGGTGCTGCAGTGGCTGGACCTGGCGCGCGAACTCACCGGTTCCTGGCACGACGGCACCTCGGCCTTTCCTCGCCACCTGAGCCAGCACGTCGGCGGCTTCGTGCTGACGCAGGACAAGCTGACCCGGCTGGTGCCGGTGCAGAACGCCGCCATGCCCGACCGCAGCATCATCCAGTGGGAAAAGAACGATCTGGAAGCGGTGGGCTTGATGAAGGTCGACGTGCTGGCGCTGGGCATGTTGTCGGCCATCCGCCGCGGTCTCGATCTGGTCAACGCCTGGCGCGGCACCGCGCACCAGTTGCACACCATTCCGCAGCAATGCGAAGCCACCTACGACATGATCTGCGCCGCCGACACGGTGGGTGTGTTCCAGATCGAGAGCCGCGCGCAGATGAGCATGCTGCCGCGGCTGCGGCCACGCGCGTTCTACGACCTGGTGGTGGAGGTCGCCATCGTGCGGCCCGGCCCCATCAAGGGCGGCATGGTGCACCCCTTTCTGAAGGCGCGCGAACGGCAACGCCGGGGCGACCCGATCAAATACGAAAAGCCGGAGCTGGAAGCAGCGCTGGGCCGCACGCTGGGCGTGCCGATCTTCCAGGAGCAGGTGATGCAGATTGCCATGATTGCCGCCAAATTCAGCCCCGACCAGGCCGACGCGCTGCGCCGTTCGATGGCCGCCTGGAAGCGCAGCGCCGGCGTGCACCGCTTTCACGGGCCGCTGGTGAACGGCATGGTCGCCAACGGCTACAAACGCGAATTCGCAGAGGCCATCTTCAAACAGATCGAAGGCTTCGGCGAATACGGTTTTCCCGAAAGCCACGCCGCCAGCTTCGCCATCCTGGTCTATGTGAGCTGCTGGCTGAAACACCACGAGCCGGCATGCTTCCTCGCCGCGCTGCTCAACTCGCAGCCGATGGGTTTCTACGCACCTTCGCAACTTGTGCAAGACGCGCGGCGCCACGATGTGGCGGTGCGGCCCATCGACGTGCTCGGCAGCGACTGGGACTGCACGCTGGAGGCAAACGGCGGCCACGCCCAGCCGGCGGTGCGGCTCGGCCTGCGGCTGGTGTCGGGGCTGGGGCAGGTGGTGGCGGAGCGCATCGTCGCCGCCCGCGCCGCCTCACCGCTGGCCAGCGTGCAAGACCTCGCGCTGCGCGCCCGGCTCGACGCCGGTGACCTCGACGCGCTGGCCGCCGCCGACGCGCTGGCCTCGCTTGCCGGCCACCGCCGTCAGCAGGTCTGGCAGGCGGCGGCGCTGAAGCCCGCGCCGGCTCTGCTGCGCGAGGTGCCCACCCACGAGGCCGATCTGGCGCTCCCACCGGCCAAGGAGGGCGAAGACATTCTGTTCGACTACCGCGCCACCGGCCTCACGCTGCGCCGCCACCCGCTGGCGCTGCTGCGGCCCCGGCTGGCACGGCGCGGCCTGCTGACCGCCGAGCAATTGCGCGACCTGCCGAGCGGCCGCCGCGTGATGGCCTGCGGCATCGTCACCGTGCGCCAGCAGCCGCAGACCGCCAAGGGCACCATCTTCGTCACGCTGGAAGACGAAACCGGGCCGGTCAACGTCATCGTCTGGAAGTCGCTGCGCGAGACGCAGCGGGCCGAACTGCTGCACGCCCGGCTGCTGGCGGTGAGCGGCACCTGGCAGCGCGACGCCGACAGCGGCGAGGTGCGCCACCTCATCGCCGAACGCCTCACCGACCTGACGCCGCTGCTCGGTCGCCTGGGCACCGCAAGCCGCGATTTTCACTGACGCGTCCGGTGGTTCGCTTTGCGGATACCATCAACCCTCAGGCGCATGGCGCGCACGAACGAAGGAATGGCCAGTGCCCACACCGAATTACGGATACGAGAAACGCCAGAAGGAATTGGCCAAGAAGCGCAAGAAGGAAGAGAAACTCCAGCGCAAGGCCGACATCAAGAACGGCGTGATTTCCGAGGGCGACGGCAGCGGTGAGCCGGGCGATGCCCCCGAAGGCGAGGGCGTGCCCACCGAGCCCACGCCGCCCGCGGCCTGAGCCGCCCCGCTTTTCTGTTCAAGCCAGCAGTTTCTTCAGCGCCGGCCAGACGTTGTCGAGCAGCCGCGGCTGCGCCCCCGCATTCGGGTGGATGCGGTCGGCCTGGAACTGCGCCGTGGGGTCTGCCGCATCGGCCACGCCCTTCAGGAAAAACGGCACCAGCGCCGCCTTCTGCTTCTTCGCCACCTGTTCGAACACCCCGGAAAACTGCTTCGTGTAGGCCGCGCCGTAGTTGGGCGGCACCTGCATGCCCAGCAGCAGCACCTTGGCGCCGGCCTTTTGCGCGGCCACGGTCATCTGCGTCAGGTTGTCTTCGGTCATGCTCAGCGGCAGGCCGCGCAGCGCGTCGTTGCCGCCGAGCTCGATCACCACATGCGTCGGCTTGTGCTGGCTGAGCAGCGTGGCCAGCCGGGTGCGGCCACCGGAAGTGGTGTCGCCGCTGATGCTGGCATTGACCACCCGGGCGCCCGGCACTTCCTTGGCCAGCCGGGCCTGCAGCAGCGGCACCCAGCCGGTGCCGCGCGCCAGGCCATATTCGGCGCTGAGAGAGTCGCCGACGACGAGAATCACCGCGTTGCTGCCCGCCGCCCGCGCGGGCAGCGGCAAAAGCCCCGAAAGCAGGGCGCCTGCCGTGGCCGCGATAAAGTCGCGGCGTCTGAAGCGGCCGCCGTGCCGCACCGAAAGAACTGCCATCGTGTCGTCGTCGCCTGCTGTTGATTCCGTCATCATCGCCGTGGACCGCGTGTCCAAGTCCGTCACCGATTCCACCGGTACGCTGGACATTCTGCGGGATATCGATTTCTCCCTCTCGCGCAGGGAAACCGCGGCCATCGTCGGCGCGTCGGGGTCCGGCAAGAGCACGCTGCTGTCCATCATCGCGGGGTTGGACACGCCCACGCGCGGCACGGTTCACCTCGCGGGGCAGGACCTGTTCGCCATCGGCGAGGACGACCGGGCCGCGCTGCGGGCCCGGCAGGTGGGCTTCGTCTTCCAGAGCTTCCAGTTGATGGGCAGCCTGACCGCGCTGGAAAACGTGATGCTGCCGCTGGAGCTGGCCGGCACGCCGAACGCGCGCCGCGCCGCCACCGAGATGCTGAACCGGGTGGGCCTGTCGGAACGGCTGGGCCATTACCCCAAGGTGCTGAGCGGCGGCGAACAGCAGCGCGTGGCGCTGGCGCGCGCCTTCGTGGTGGAGCCGGCGGTGCTGCTGGCCGACGAGCCCACTGGCAGTCTGGATTTCGCGACCGGCGAGAAGGTGATGGAGCTGATGTTCGAACTGAACCGCGAGCGCGGCACCACGCTGGTGCTGGTCACGCACGACCGCAGCATCGCGGCCCGCTGCGACCGCCGCATCACCATCGACGCCGGCCGCATCGCCAGCGACGCCTGAGCCGGCGGTTTCACAAAGAAATCGGCCGCAAGTCAGCGCGGAATGGCGCTTTCTAGCTCCTGAATTGATAGCTATCGCGGGTGGCTCCGGCGCAGCGCCGATAATCGGGCCATGGTTGCGTCGTCGTCTTCTACTTCTTCCAAGGTGCTGTTCGGTTTCCACGCGGTGGGCGTGCGGCTGAAGACCGCGCCTGCGTCGGTCATCGAGGTTTATGTGGAGGCCACGCGGCGCGACGCCCGCATGCGGCAGTTCATCGACCGCGCCAAGGAATCCGGCGTGCGGCTCATTGAGGCCGACGCGCTGCGCATCGCCAAGCTCGCCGGCAGCCACGGCCACCAGGGCGTGGCCGCGCGGGTGGAGCCGCTGCCCACCACCCATTCGCTCGACGACCTGCTCGACGCGGTGGAAGGCCCGCCGCTGCTGCTGGTGCTCGACGGCGTGACCGACCCGCACAACCTGGGCGCCTGCCTGCGCGTGGCCGACGGTGCCGGCGCCCACGCCGTCATCGCGCCCAAGGACCATGCGGCCGGCATCAACGCCACGGTGGCCAAGGTCGCCAGCGGCGCTGCCGAGACCGTGCCCTATTTCATGGTGACCAACCTGGCCCGCACGCTGGGCGAGCTGAAAGAGCGCAACATCTGGTGCATCGGCACCAGCGACGACGCGCCCCAGACCGTCTACCAGGCCGACCTGGCTGGCCCCACCGCGCTGGTACTCGGCGCCGAGGGTGCCGGCATGCGCCAGCTCACCCGCAAGACCTGCGACGCGCTCGTCAGCATCCCGATGCGCGGTGCCGTGGAAAGCCTGAACGTCTCGGTCGCCAGCGGCGTCTGCCTGTACGAGGCGCTGCGGCAACGCTCGTGAGCGCCGGCAGGCGGGTTCAGGCCCTCGCGGCCGGCAGGTCAGCGCGGGGTGCCGCCATTGCCGCTGCCGCTTCCTGTGGGGAACTCCGAACCGCTGGGTGAGGTGGTGCCGGCGCCGCCCGCCGAAGACTGCGGCGTGCGCTCGCCGGCCTTGTCATGGCCCGTTGCAGTGCCGCTGGCGCCAGCCGTTGCGCGGTTGGCGCGCCACTGGTCGAAATCGTCCGAGAACTTCTGGTAGCGCTCACGGCGCCAGTCGTCGTACTGGTCGTCGAACTCCTGCAGCTTGCTCTGGCGCCAGCTCTGGTAGTCGGGATCGAAATGGCTGCCGCCGCGTCTGGCTTGTGCTTCGCCTGGGGAGTAGCGGTCGTCGAGCGCGCGGGCATATGGGTTGCGCGCGCCCTCGGCCACGCTGCGGTCGGGGTGGCCACCGGGGCGGCTGGGGCCCCGGAAGTGGCTGGGGTAGTCGGACTCGCTGCGCCAACTGTCGCCGGATTGCGGGCGGCCGCCGTAGCCTTGATCGAAAGCGTCGCGGGTGTCGTCGCGCAAACCATAGGCACCGTAGTCTCGGTGAGACGCGCCCCATTCTCGGCCGGCCGGTTCGCCCCAGCCGGCCTGCGGCTCGCCGTGGCGCGAGCGCTGGTTGCGGTAGCCGGTGGTGGCCGGGGCATTGGCATAAGGCCAGTTGGAGCGGTCACGCTCGGCGCGGTCTTCGTGGCTGAAGCCGGCTTCCTGGTTCCGGTCAAACCCGCCTGACGGGTGGTTGCTGCCGCTGCGATAGCTCATGGGTTTCCTCCTGGAAGACTGTGGAAACCCGTTTGGATTCGCTGCGGCCGCCCGTGTTGCGGGCGAGCTGTGAGATCGCGTGTCAGAGGCCAACCGAATGCAAGCGCGGGCTGGCGGAAAACCGATGCCGTCAGGCCACGGCTGGCTGTCTGCGAGCGGGCTGCGCAGCCGCAGGTGACAGGCGGTTGGCGTTGCGGGTGCGCACGGTGGCGCCGTCGTGCATCACGGCAAGTGCGAGGCAGGCATGCAGGTTCTCGCCATCCACCACCACGTCGCATTGCCCGCAATCGCTGCGTTTGCAGCCCATCGGCCCCACCGGCAGCCGCAAGTCTTCGCGCAGCAGGCCGAGCAGCGTGAGCCAGGGCTCGACGCTGACCTGCTCGGTTCGTCCATCGATCTGCAGTGTGACGGGCACGAGCGGCGACAGGCCGACCATGGACTCATAGGCGTCGAACAGGGCGTTACACATGGCGGTCTTTCGGTGGGGTGCTGCGCGGCCGAGGATCGGGCACGCCCGATCCATTGTGTGGATGCCCGGCGCCGAGGCTTGTCAGACGAGGCCGCGTTGTGGGAGCGCTTGACGGCAAGCCCGCGCGAATCCGTCCGACAGGCGCGGCCTGGCAAGACCGACAGCCTGCGCCCGCCGCGCTTGGTGCAATCAACGGCATGAACACCGCCGCCCAGCCTCGCCCCATGTGCGCCCTGCTTGTGCCGCCCGTTACCGGAAGCGCCGGTGATCCGGCCACGCCAGGCGCCGGGCCATCGGAGACCTCGCGCCTTGCCGACATCTACGAAGACGTCGATTCACCGCTGCGGCGCAGCGCCTTCGAGGACATCGTGCGCGAACGTGTGCTCGATGCCGACTACCCGTGCGTGGCCGCCAAGTCGGTGCTGAACCGTGACCACGCCACCGTGCGGGTGTACCGTTCGCTGGGCGACCCGGCATCGGCCCACCGCATGGTGCAGGACTTGTCGGCCTTCGCCCGCGAGCGGCTCGACGCCCCACCGGCCGACGACGCCGGCCCGCATGTGTTCTTCAGCTTCATCGCCGGGTTCGACATGCCCGAGGCCGACCTTGGCGAAGAAGGTTTCGAGGCCCGGCTGTGGCGCCACCTGCAACTCATGCACGAGGCCGACCGCGAGCGGTGCAACACGTGGGACGAGTCCGTCAGCCGCGACCCGCACAGCGCCAAGTTCTCATTCAGCATCGCCGGCCACGCGTTCTTCGTCATCGGCATGCACCCCAACGCCTCGCGCATCGCCCGGCGCATGCCGGTGCCGGTACTGGTGTTCAACCCGCACCGCCAGTTCGAGGACTTGCGCGAGGCCGGTAAATACACGGTGCTTCAGCGGGCCATCCGCGAGCGCGACGTGGCCCTGCAGGGTTCGGTGAACCCCATGATGGCCGAACACGGCCATGGGCTGGAGGCACGCCAATACAGCGGCCGCGCCGTTCCCGACGATTGGCAATGTCCTTTTTCGGCCTCTGGCGGGCACGCGCGTCGCAAGGACGGCGGAGCATGAGTGGGATACCGGAGCATGAGCGCGCCACCGCGCTGCCGCGCATCGCGCCCCAAAGCGGCACCGCCTTCGTGCTGCGCAAGGGCCAGACCCTGCGGGTGGTCGACCCCTGCGGCGAGCAGGTGGCCGACCTGTACGCGGTGGCGCTCGACGAGGCGGGCTGCTGGCTTTCGTCGGGCCGTTCCATCGACTATGCCGGCCGCATCTACCTCACCACCGGCGACGTGCTGTACGCCAACAACAGCCGCAAGATGCTGACCATCACCGCCGACACGGTGGGCCGCCACGACTTCCTGCTGACGCCGTGCAGCCAGGAAATGTTCGAGATCCTCTACCGCTGCGACGGCCATCACCCGAGCTGCTTTGAGAACCTGGCCCGCAGCATGCGGCGCTTCGGTGTGGATCCGGCCTGCATCCACACCACGTTCAACATCTTCATGAACGTCACGCTCGACAGCGAAGGGCGCGTCACCGTCGGCGTGCCCCGCTCCCGCGCCGGCGATTCGATGGAATTGCGCGCCGAGATGGATCTGGTCTGCGGCCTGACCGCCTGTTCCGCCGAAGGGTCGAACAACGGCTCGTTCAAGCCGATCGACTATCAGGTGGATGGCTGACCTTTGCGGCCAAGTCCGAATTCAGAATGAGCGCGCGCCGCCGCCGTGAATCGGCGGGGGCCTGACGGATTGCGAAGCGAGACAGCTGGTCGGAAGCGTTGTTGTGGCATGTGCCGTACATACCCGCAGTTGCGAGCCAGAGACCGCGCTATATACTTTTGTATATTGCAATCGGCTCAAACGGACTCGCGATGGCACTCCGCAACAAATTGTCGGCACGGCTCTCCGAAACGTCAGATCCGCCAATCGCCTGTTGTAGTGAGATCGCCATTGACTTCAGTGAACTGGGTCACTCCTACGGTTTCGACCGCTGGCTGTTTCGCGGCTATCACGCGCAGATCAGAAAGGGACGGGTTTTCGCTGTCCTGGGTCCAAATGGACGCGGCAAAAGCACGCTTCTCAAAATTCTCCTCGGAGCATTGGAACCCACAGAAGGGCGGTTCACCGTCAGCGGCCGGATCGGCTTCGTACCACAAATCTTCCAGGTGAGCTTTCCCTACCGTGTGCTGGACATGGTGCTGATGGGGCGGGCGCGGCATGTCGGCACCTTCTCTACCCCGTCGCTTGCCGACGAGGAAATCGCACTGGCCGCACTTGAAAAGCTGGGCTTGCTGGATTTGGCGCATCAGCCATTCGACCAACTGTCCGGTGGCCAGCGCCAGTTGGTTATATTTGCCCGGGCCCTCGCAACCCAAGCCGATATCCTGATGCTGGATGAACCCACGTCGGCGCTTGATCTCAAAAACCAGTCGGCTGTGCTCGACAAAATTCAGCAACTGTCTCGCGACGACGGATTCACGGTGGTATTCACCACCCATCACCCCCACCACGCGCGAGCGGTTGCCGACGATGCGCTGCTGATGCTGGGAGAGCGGGACTATGTTTTTGGATCCGCGCGAGAGGCACTCACCGAAGCGCATTTGGAGGCGCTTTATCAGTTGCCCATGCGTAAGGCGCGCTTCGAATACATGGGGCAGATGCTCGAAACCCTGGTTCCCGTTTTTCAACAGGCGCCCGAACGCCAAACGGTCGAGGCTTAGTCGATCATGGCCACGGCGCCACTATCGGCAGTTTCGTTGAGCTGGCATGGTGTAGACCTGCATTGGGCCTACGGCGAGCTGCTGGGTGGTATCCGACGGCGCACCCGATGTGCGCACCGCGCATTCGACGTGTTGCACGATGCCCTTGTCAGGTTCGCTCTGGTGAGCCGGCGCATGCCGGTCGTTCAACCTCAGGCCTACCTGCGGCGGGTGGTGGACACGGTCTTGGCCGATCATTTCCGGGATGCCCAACGCTGGGAGCCGCTGACGCTCGGGGAGTCTGGCGAGGATCGGAGCGATGCCGAGTCAGCGCATTGGCTCGGGTCGTTCGACACACCCACGTGCCCCTCGGCAGAGCAGCTTGCGGAGTTGAACCAGCGCTTGCGCCACCTCCAGGAAATCTTCGACACCATGCCGACCCGGCGGGGCGAGGTGCTGTGGATGTTTCGCGTGGAAGGCTACCGCCAGGTCGAGATTGCTCGGCGACTCGGGATCAGCCAGACCATGGTCGAGCGTCACATCGCGCGCGCTTTGGTGGATCTCCACACGGCTCTCGCCGTCACCGCTTGAATACCGCAATTGCAGTTGAGGCAGCGCGATGGTTCGCCCGTCTGCGTGACGGCGTTGACGATACCGAACGGACGCGCTTCGAAACCTGGCTGAGCAGCCATCCCGAACATGCTGCGGCATTTGCCGGGATATCGCGCGTCTGGGACCAGATGGACAGCGCATCCGGCTCGGCGCGGCTGGCTAATGCTGTTCGCGGCCAGGCGCGCCAGTCCCGCCGACGGGCGATTGGAGGACTGGCCGGTTTGGCAATTGGCGCGCTGGGGCTTTGGCTTTTTCGGTCTTGGCAGGGCGACGACGTGTTGTGGCAGCTGGCGTCCGCCGTGGGCTCGGGCAGCAGCAAGCGGGTGGACTTTGAAGACGGCGGGTCGGGTCTTTTGGGCGCTGGCAGCGCGATCGAGGTGCGTTACACATCGCGTGAGCGACGTCTTACGCTGCTACGGGGCGAAATTCTGTTGGACGTGACCCGTGACACCCGACGTCCCTTCGTGGTCGACAGTGGGCTGGCTAAAGTGACTGTGCTGGGTACCCGTTTTGCGGTGCAGCGCTTGTCAGACCGGGTCCGCGTGAGCGTGGTACATGGCCGGGTCCGGCTGGAGAAAATGTCGGGATCCGAAAAAGAATCCGGAGAAGCCGCCATCGAACTCACGGACGGCGATGTTGGCGAAATGGACGGTCGGTCGGATCGGCCGGCGCTGTTGAAGACTGGGTGGTATCAGGCGGGCGATGCACTGGCGCTTGAAAGAGGGCAAATTGTGTTTCGCCAGGCCACTCCATCGGAGGTGAGCGAAACCCTCAGCCGATGGCGCGGCAAACCTGTTCGTGTCACGGCGCTGGGCGACAGCCACCCGCGCATCAATGCGGTGGTGCAGGTGAACGGGATCGACGACTTCCTCGCCACCCTCCCGCAGGCCAGCAGAGTTCGGGTCGATCAGTAGCTTCCATAGGGGGGGTTGGGATTTTCCCCCACTGCCACGTCAGACCAGCATAACCAACGCTGTTCTGACGGAGACCGATCATGTTCCCCATTTCCCGCTTCGCCATGTCCGTGGCTGCTGCATTGACTGCGGGCGTGCCTACGCTGGCGGTTGCCGCGCCGACCGACTTCGATCTACCGGCTCAACCCCTCCAGCAAGCGGTGGAACAGGTGGCCCGCGTCGGCGGCATCAGCGTCACGGTGGACGCCGCGCTGGTGGCTGGCCGGACGGCGCCAGCGCTGAAAGGGCGGATGGAGCCAGACGAGGCGTTGCGCCGTGTGCTCGCCGGCAGTGGGTTGGTGGTGCGCATGCAGGGCACCAGCGCCATCATCACGGCAACGGATCGGGTTTTGAGCGAGGTGAGGGTGGTAGGGGCCCGGCCGGCTGACGGTTCGGCCGCCGCCGGGTACCGTGTGGAGACGACGAAGACTGCAGGCCCGCTCGGCGAGCGATCCCTCCAGGACACGCCGTTTTCGATCAACGTCATGCCAGCCGAACTGCTGGAGAACTTTCAGGCGTCTTCATCAGACGACGTGTTTCGGCTCAACCCCGTCATTCGCAACTTCACGCTGGGCACCCGCGGCGCTGGCGGGACGCCGAATCCGATCCTGCGGGGATTCAGCTTGGCCAACTCCAGCGGCCGAGCCGAAGACGGCGTACACGCCCAGGTGATGTCGTCCTCGCTGGAGGACAAGGAGCGCATCGAGGTCCTGACCGGCCTGTCCGGCTTTCTGTATGGATCCGGGAACGTGGGGGGGATGCTCAACTACGTCACCAAGCGTCCCACGGCAACGCCGTTGGCCAGCATCACGGTCGGCAACTACGGCGGTGCCAGCTACTACGCCCACGCCGATCTGGGTGGTCCGGTGGACGCCGAGGGCCGTTTCGCATACCGGCTGAACCTGCTCAAGCAGGATGGCGACACCTCGATTGACGAACAAAGCATCAAACGAGAGTTGGTATCCGGGGCGCTGGATTGGCGGTTGACCCCGGATGCGGTGGTGCAGTTCCAGGCGAGCCACGAAACCAGCCGGATCGACGGTGCGGCGCCTTTCTGGAATTTCTCCACCAACCCCGATGGCTCATCTGCCGTTCGGCATCCCTCCGCGCCCGACGCCGAGAAAAACTTCTCCCAGCCGTTTGCGGTTGGCACCCTGAAAACCGACAAAGTCGGTGTCGGCTTGCAATGGAAGCTGAACGAGGCCATCTCCTTCCGTTCCTTCTTCCGCTATGCCGAAGACACGCAGGGCAGCTTCGACGACGTGTTCGTCAACAACAACGTGACGAACAGCAGCGGAACCTATTCGCAGTCGAGCACACGCAACATCCCGTTCTACTACAAGTCGAACGGCCTGTATGCACTGTTCGACATCCGGTTCAAGACGGGAGGCATCTCTCACACGGTGACCACAGGTTTTTTCGGGGACCGGCTGAGGGGTTACAGGAACGCCGGTGCGGCCCAGTCGGCCGCGCCAGCGTTGACGAACCTCAGTTTCCTCACCCCTCGCTACATTGACCGGCCTGCGTTCGCGACAGCGGCCAACACCCCGGTCATCCTCACCAGCGTGACAACCGGCAAGAACTGGTTGATCGCCGACGACATCCGTTTGGGAGAGCGTTGGAACCTGCTGGTTGGCTTGAACCGCAGCGTGGTGCAGGCCGCCAATTTCAACACCACCACCGGCGGACCCGTCACGAACACGTTGACCGGCGCGCCGTTGCCGGCGTATGACGAAAGCCGAACAACGCCCAGCGTCTCGCTGCTGTTCAAGCCTGAGCCTTGGCTGACCACTTACGCCAGCTACATGGAGGCGCTCGAGCAGGGACAGATCGTCACCGACACCGCCACGCAGAAGTTCACGAACAACGGGGCGGTGCTGGCACCGTTCACCAGCAAGCAATACGAACTGGGTGTGAAGGCCACTGTCGGAGAGGCGCTGCTGACGGCGGCGGTGTTCCAGATCAATCGCGCGTTGCAATACACCATCAGTTCGAGTCCCGGCCTGTCCACCGTGGTGCAAAGCGGACGCCAGGTGAACAAGGGTCTCGAGTTCACCGTGACGGGGCGGGTGACGCGCTCCCTGAGCCTGTACGGTGGATTCACGATCCTGGATCCCGAAATCACCCGCAACGAGGCCAATCCCTTGCTCAATGGCAAGGAGCCGACGACCACCTCCAAGCAGATGGTCAAGTTGTACGCCGACTACGACGTGCCGGGCGTTCCTGGGCTCACGTTCAACGGCGGCTTTTCGTACACCGGCAAGTTCGCGGTGGACAACCTCAACACGGAATACCTGCCCGGCTTCACCGTTTACGACGCGGGCGTCCGCTATCGCACCCGGTTCGGTGAAAACGACCTGATCCTCCGGCTGGGAATCAGCAACCTGACCAACAAAAGCTATTGGTTGACTGGCGCCTACGTGGGCTATCCGCGCAACGTGGCGCTCTCGGCGCAGATGAAGTTCTGACCATCGAAGCGCCGTCGGGAATCACTCGTGATGGCTGGTCTACCGCGTGGCGCAGGCTCGATCACCGGCATGGGATTGCTGGTCACCTTGATCGGTGTCTGGGCATTTGGTGCGCCAATGGTTCGGCACACATCGTCGGTGCAGCCCAGCGGAGCGCAGCGGGTGCTGTTCGGGGCAACGGTAGCCCCCACCTATGCGATCCTGGACAGGGGCATCGAACACATCGTTGGCAGACTCCGGTTCAACGCCACCGGCAGGGACAGCGTGATGCTGGCTTCATTGCTGCCGGAACTCGCACAGGTGCCCGCTATCGGCCTGGGTCAGCAACTGGATCCTGAAGTCGTGATGGCCTCCCGCCCCGATGCGGTGGTGGTGTGGACATCTCAGTCAGCCGCACTTCGTAGAGTCGGTGTTCCAGGTTTGGTGGAACTGGGCCTCGGTGGACGCTCTTCTACCGAAACGGGGTTGGCGATCTGGGCCACTCTGGGCCAGGTGGCGGGAGCGCGGTCTCGGGCCGAAGCTCTGACGGCGCGCTACTTGGCCTACCGACAGTCACTGCAGCAGCAACGATCGGCTGCGGGCGAGGGCAGGGCGCCGCGTGTGCTGCTGCTGGTGGGGGGACAGGGGCGTGGCTATTGGCTGGGTGGATCGCGGCATTTGCTGAATGAACGCTTCGAGGCTGCCGGCGGCCAGGTGATTCAGCGGACCCAGGCACGTAATGTGACCTCCAGCGCCAACGGCGCCAGCAACCTCGAGCAGATTCTGTTGCTGGATCCGGACGTCGTATTCCTCGAAACCTCTGGCACCGGTGACATGATGGTGCCCGCCGACCTGTACGCGAAACCGGAATGGCGGGCGGTACGGGCGGTTCGCGAGCGCCGTGTGTACAAGATGCCGGACGTGCCCGGCTTCGCCACCCCACTGGAGGATCCGATCCGGTTGCAATGGCTCTTCGAAATCCTGCACCCCAACGCAGGGCCTTCCACCAGCCGCCAGCAGATCCGTGAAACGGTTCGGGCGGTCTTCGACCGTGACATTCAGGAAGCGGATGTGGACCGCATCCTCATTGTTTCCGACAACCAGCCATCGCTGGGCTACCCACGATTCGAGCAGCCAAAGGGTCTTCCATGAAGCGCCGCATTCAACCGCACACCCTGATCATCCGTGGCAACAATCGCAGCGACTGTGCCCATGGTTGCCGATATTGTCCGATCAAACGCAAGCGCTCGGTGGTGGAGCGAGATCGGTTCGCCGCGTTCGTTGAGCGGGTGCGGGAATGGGTGAAGCGCGACGGGGGGCGCTGGTCGATGTGGAGTTCACTGGGTTACCACGCCAACCACGACCGCGACGATCTCGAGATGATGCGTCGCCTAGATGGGCCGCAACCACTGCGCGGCATCACGCTCGGCGGTTTGCCGGACCGGACGGACGATGAACTGCGGGTCTGGCTCGATCTGCTGAAGGAATATGGGCTTCAGACCGTGCACGCCACCTTCGGCGGCACTCGAGAAATGCACGACCACTGGAACAACAAGAAGAACAATTTTGACCTGCTGATGCGCACGCTTCACGTGGCGGGGCGCATGGACTTCAAGCTGGGTCAACGGTTGCTGGTCGGCAAAAGCACGCTGTCGCATCTGGAGCCGCTTCTCGATTTGCTGGAGGAGCTGCCCCAGCACGTTGGCGACTGGCGTTACGCGATGCCTTTCTTCTATCAGACGAGCGCGCAGAAACCGCAGCCGCATGTGGAACTCGACCGAATTGATGAATCCCTGCGAGACAGCCTGCCACAGCGCATTCTGTCGCTCTTCATGGACCCGGACGAGAAAAGCAATCTCTCGGAGCGCGAATGGATGCGCTACACGGCACCGCAGGACGATCCGGTCGACAAGGTCACGGCGGTGATTCGGGTAACCGCCGATGCCATGGACGAGCTGGAAGCGACACCGATCGAGGATGTCGTGGGCGATCTCTGGCGCCGCACCGAGTCGGCCTATGCTGCGATGCCCACGTTTTCGGAGTTGAGGGATCGCTACGGCGACCGGTTTGGCACGTCGATTTATTCTGTCCGGCGTTGCGTGGAGATGAAATGGCTGGACATGTACCGGGCCGAGAATCCCGACGTCAGGATCGACCAGAGCCTGACACATTGCTGGTTCGGCGGGTGATGTTTGGGTTGTGGGCGTGGGGGAAAACCGGCTCTGCAGCGTCATATCTTGAGGAGCACGCTTTTTCCATGAAAACCCCAGCAACCCTCTCGAATAGGTCGGGCATGGCTTTTCGCGCCCAGGCGACCGCTGCCGGATGGCCGAACGATCGACAAGTTGGCCTGTTTATAGGCTTGTTGTTCGCGGGCCTCGTGGCCTCGATGCTGATCTCATTGACCTTTGGGCGATACCCCGTTCCGTTGGCCGATGTGATCCGGATCGTTTCGACCACTGGCCTGAACGAGGCACGGCCCTATTCGGATACCCAATGGGTGGTGGTGCAGATCGTGCGGATGCCCCGCATCTTGCTGGTGACCCTATGTGGCATGGGCTTGGGGCTGGCCGGGGCGGCAATGCAAGGGTTGTTCCGCAACCCTTTGGTGGGGCCCGAGGTGGCCGGCGTTTCGGCAGGTGCGTCCTTTGGGGGAGTGCTTGCAATCATGATGAGCTGGCCGGCAGTGGCGATCACCGGGTCGGCCTTTGTGTTTGGCTTTGGCGCGCTGGTCTTGGCCTTCATGCTGGGCAAATTGGCTGGGCGCTCGAGCATTCTGGCGCTGATTTTGGCCGGCGTTATCGTCGGCTCATTCTTTGGCGCGTTGACGGGTCTGGCCCAGTACGTTGCTGATCCCGAGACCAAACTGCCGTCCATCGTGTACTGGCTGCTGGGAAGTTTTGTGGGGGCCAGCTATGACAAGGTTGCGATCGTCGCGGGTGTCACGCTTGTGGCGGGGACGTTGTTGCTCCTGATGCGGTGGCGCATCAACCTGTTGTCGCTCGGTGAGGTCGACGCGCAGGCGTTGGGCATAAAAGTGGAATTGCTCCGTTGGACCATCGTGGGATTGGTCGCACTGCTGATTGCTGCCCAGGTTTCCGTTTCTGGCGGGGTGGGCTTTGTCGGATTGATCATTCCACATATGGCGCGGATGATCGTTGGACCAGACCACGTGCGCCTCCTACCGGCATCTGCGCTATTGGGCGGAATCTATCTGTTGATCATGGACGGGATTGCCCGCAGCGCGACATCGCAAGAAATCCCGATCGGACTCTTAACATCGGTGATGGGTGCACCGATCTTTGCTTGGCTGTTTTGGCGGCTTGAAGGCCAAGGCTGGGGTCGCGAATAGCCTATGACGGTGCCATCGAGGCTTTCGCGGTCGGTCTTGTTTCTTCTCAGGCGTTGCAATCCGGATTTGATCGGTAGCCGGTCGGCTTTCAAAGCGGAGAAGTGTCATATTGGAATACAACCCAATCCGATGTGAAAAAACCTGCTATCGGTGAGATAGCAGGTTTTCCATTTGCCGTGAGGCTGAATTGGTGGGTCCTGTAGGATTCGAACCTACGACCTACGGATTAAGAGTCCGCTGCTCTACCAACTGAGCTAAGAACCCGCGATCAGGCGGCGCGCCTGTCGAAGCCCTCAACTATAACACAGCCTCAGCCCACATCGGCGCTGGCTGGCCACATGATGGACGCATGGGCGCTGCCGTTGCGTTTCACGGCGACCTGGCGGGTCACGGTCTTGCCGTGGAAGGTGGCGCTCACGGTGTAGGCTCCAGGCGGCAGCTTCACGAGCAGGTAGGGGCCGTCGGTGGTGGTGTCGAGCACGCTGCGGCCGCGCGCTGCAATATGAACCGACACATCAGACGCGTATTGGGCACGGGGCTGTGCGGCGACAGAGAACTCCAGCGCCAGCGGCCAATTCCCGCTGGCAGCCTTGAACGCGTCGGCTTCGTCCACGCCGATTCCGCCGCTCACATAGGCCACCGTGCCGGACTGCTGCACGTCACCAATGTCAGCCATCGCGGCCGGCGCGGCCAGAGCGATGGCGCCGCACGCCGCCAGGGTTCGAAAAATGTGTTTCATGGTGGGCCTTTTTCAATGGAGACCGTTCCAACTATCGGCCGATCGGGATGCCGTTTCAGCCAGAGAATGGCGGGTGAGGCCGTAGGCCGTTTCCGAGTCGTTCGGGTGACCCGCGCGGCCGCCGCCGGCCCTTGAATACCCATGCACTTTCAGGCGACAGAAACCGCGCAAATTGCGATGCAGGTAGTTCCGGGCGTGGCTCGCGGTTGCCAAAACAAAGAGATGAGAACGGGGATCCGCTGGGGGGTCTTCGGCGCGTCGGACAGCCGACATGCGATCGGCCGCATTGCACCAAACCGGTATGGATCGAGCCAAGCGCCAGCTCACCGGGATGCGAATGGATTTACTTTTCAGCGGGCGCGGCAAATTCCCGCAAACGGGGGCGGTTCCAGCACATCAGAGTCGCTGATTTTCTGGGAATGGTGGTGGAGAGGAGGAGGATCGAACTCCCGACCTTCGCATTGCGAACGCGACGCTCTCCCGGCTGAGCTACCCCCCCGCACCTGATGGAAAGTATATCCATCCGGTCAGAGTGGAGGAACGGGTTCGGAGGCTTTCCAGGCCAAAAAAAACCCGGCACTGGCCGGGTTTGCTCATCTCTCGCCGCCCGGTCGTGACGCCCCTTCCCGGAGGCGCCACGCCGTGCTGACTTTGCTTTCTCTTCCCTTTGTTCTGTTCGTTCGCGGTCAGCCGTGTTCGACGGGCGGCAAGGCGGCGTACTCTTCGTCGTCGTACAGGCGGGAGCGCGTCAGGAAGCGCTTGCCTGTCCGTCCTTCGACCGAGAACATGCCACCGCGACCCTCCACCACATCGATGATGAGGTGGGTGTGCTTCCAGTACTCGAACTGCTGTTCGCCCATGTAGAACGGACAGCCGCCGATTTCACCCAGCTTCACATCGGAGGCGCCCGTCAGAAAATCTCCCAACGGGTAGCACATCGGGGCGCTGCCATCGCAGCAGCCCCCCGACTGATGGAACATCAGATCGCCGTGCACTTTGCGGAGCTCGGCGATCAATTCCAGCGTCTCAGGCGTGGCCGAAACGCGGGTGGGCATCAGAAGAAGCCCAGCGCCTTCGGGCTGTAGCTGACCAGCAGGTTCTTGGTCTGCTGGTAGTGGTCCAGCATCATCTTGTGCGTTTCGCGGCCGATACCCGACTGCTTGTAGCCACCGAACGCGGCGTGGGCCGGGTACAGGTGGTAGCAGTTGGTCCAGACGCGGCCGGCCTTGATGCCACGGCCCATGCGGAAGGCGCGGGAGCCGTCACGGCTCCAGACGCCGGCGCCGAGGCCGAACATGGTGTCGTTGGCGATGGTGAGGGCTTCGGCTTCGTCCTTGAAGGTCGTCATCGAGACCACGGGTCCGAAGATTTCTTCTTGGAAAATGCGCATCTTGTTGTTGCCGCGGAAGATGGTCGGCTGGATGTAGTAGCCGTCGCCGAGGTCGTCGCCCAGCTTGGCACGGGTGCCGCCGGTCAGCAGTTGAGCGCCTTCTTGCTTGCCGATGTCCATGTACGACAGGATCTTCTCGACCTGTTCGGTCGATGCCTGTGCGCCGATCATGGTGTCGGTGTCGAGCGGGTGGCCTTGCTTGATGGCCTGCACGCGCTTGACCACGCGTTCCATGAACTTGTCGGCGATGCTTTCCTGCACCAGCGCGCGGCTCGGGCAGGTGCAGACTTCACCTTGGTTCAGCGCGAACATCGCGAAACCTTCGAGCGACTTGTCGAAGAATTCGTCGTCCGCGGCCATCACGTCGTCGAAGAAGATGTTGGGGCTCTTGCCGCCGAGTTCCAGCGTGACCGGGATCAGGTTCTGGCTGGCGTATTGCATGATCAGGCGGCCGGTCGAGGTTTCGCCGGTGAACGCGATCTTGGAGATGCGCTTGCTGGAGGCCAGCGGCTTGCCGGCTTCCAGGCCGAAACCGTTGACGACGTTCAGCACGCCCGGGGGCAGGATGTCGGCGATCAGCTCGACCAGCACCAGGATGCCGACCGGGGTTTGCTCGGCGGGCTTCAGCACCACGCAGTTGCCGGCGGCAATGGCGGGGGCCAGCTTCCAGGCGGCCATCAGGATCGGGAAGTTCCACGGAATGATCTGGCCGACGACGCCCAGGGGTTCGTGGAAGTGGTAGGCGACGGTGGTTTCGTCGATTTCGGCGAGCGAGCCTTCCTGGGCGCGCACGCACGAAGCGAAGTAGCGGAAGTGGTCGATGGCCAGCGGGATGTCGGCGGCGAGCGTTTCACGCACCGGCTTGCCGTTGTCCCAGGTTTCGGCGACGGCCAGCATTTCCAGGTTGGCTTCGAGGCGGTCGGCGATCTTCAGCAGGATGCCGGCGCGTTGGCCGACGGGGGTGGATGCCCACTTCGGCGAGGCAGCGTGGGCGGCGTCGAGGGCCAGGTTGACGTCTTCTTCGGTGGAGCGGGCCACCTGGCAGAAAACCTTGCCGTCAACGGGGGAGACGTTATCGAAGTACTGGCCGCCCTTCGGTGCGACAAACTTGCCGCCAATGAAGTTGTCGTAGCGCGGCTTGAACGTGATCTTGGAACCGGGGGTACCGGGATTTGCGTAACGCATGTTGTGTCTCCATGAAATGAAAATCGAACTGAAGCCCCCGCCACAGGCCGGCGGCAAGATTCAGCGGCATCCAAAGCACGGGTTGTGCCGCATGTGATTTCCAGCCGGAAAGCGCGAAAATCCGGATAAACCGGGTGAATGGTGGGGGGGCAAGGGGGCTGGGTTGTATCGGCCTGTACCGGGGCTGGCACAGCTTCAGGAGGTGTGGCACAGTGGTTTCGTTCAGTGTGGCGGCGCCCGGCCGGGTACACTGCCACTGACCCTGCCCCAGACGGCCGACCGAAGCCGCCCAGGTAAGCGCCCGCACCAGAACCCGGTGCGCAGGTACTTTCGACTTACCCGTGACGGAGACAAACGCATGCAAGAACACGCCGTGCAACCCCCGACCCCACCGAGCCTCGCTCGGGAAGCGCGGCGGCGCCTGCTCAACACCGGCGATCTTCCGCCCGAACTGGTCAACCCCGATCTGGCGCGGTCGTGGATGCGCAGTTTGGGCGCCGGCCTGCACCCGAGCGGCCGCATGCCCGGGGCGCCCCACGCGTCCGGCCCGCAGCTGGCGCGCGCGCTGGAACGCCAGCACGAGTTGGTGTCCCATGCCCGGCCGGTGATGGAATTCATGTTCGACCAGACCCGCTGCCTCGACAGCATGGTCATTCTGGCCGGGGCCGATGGCATGCTGCTGCACGCCTTTGGAGACCCCCAATTCATCGGCCGCGCCGAACGCGTCGCACTGCGGCCCGGCGCCAACTGGCAGGAACAGTACCGCGGCACCAACGCGGTGGGCACGGCGCTGGCGGAGGACCGCGCGGTGGTGATCCACGGCGGCGAACACTACCTGGAGCGCAACGGCTTTCTCACCTGCACGGCCGCGCCCATTCACGACCCCAGCGGCCGGCTGCTGGGCGTGCTCGACGCCTCGGGCGATCACCGCAGCTACCACCCGCAGATGCTGGGTGCGGTGCGCTCCGCCGCGCGCATGATCGAAACCCGGCTCTTCGAGAGCCGGCACGACCTGCACCTGTGGAGCGGCATGCGCCTGCGCTTCCATGTGCAGCCGGAAGGCATTTTCACGGTGGCCGAGGGCTTGCTGGCGGTGCGCGAGGACGGCCTCGTCGTGGGTGCCAACCAGACCGCGCTGGAGCTGCTGGGCCTGCGCTGGATGGACCTGGGCCAGATCGGAATCGACGAGGTGCTGACCGAGTCGGTGGCGCAGTTGCTGGAGTGGTGCCACCGCGGCTCGCCGCTGGCGCGGGTGGTGCACACCCAGGCCGAACGGGCGCTCTGGATGCGCGCCGAAATGCCGCGCGGCGCGTCGTCGGTGGTGATGCTGCCGCCGATGGCAGCCTCGCCCGCCATCGACCGCTCCCAGCCTGACGACGCGCTGGCGGCCCTGGACACCGGCGACGCCGCCATGACCACCGCCATCACCCGGGCACGCAAGGTCATGGGCAAGTCGATCGCGCTGCTCCTGCAGGGTGAGTCTGGCGTGGGCAAGGAGGTTTTTTCCCGCGCGATGCACAAGAGCAGCCCGCGGGGCGATGGCCCGTTCGTGTCGGTCAACTGCGCTGCGTTGCCGGAGAACCTGATCGAGACCGAACTGTTCGGCTACCAGGCCGGCGCCTTCACCGGCGCCCGGCGCGACGGCGCGACCGGCCGGGTTCGCGAGGCGCATGGTGGCACCCTGTTCCTCGACGAAATCGGCGACATGCCGCTGATGCTGCAGGCGCGCCTGCTGCAGGTGTTGCAAGACCGCCAGGTGGTGCCCATTGGAGGCGGCAAGCCGGTACCGGTCGATTTCTCCCTGATCTGCGCCACCCACCGCAACATTCCGGCTGAAATCGAGGCCGGCCGGTTCCGCGAGGACTTGTACTACCGCATCAACGGCTTCATGCTGATGCTGCCGCCGCTGCGCGAGCGCAGCGACCTGCCGGGCTTGATTGCCAGCGAGCTGCACAAGCTCACGCCCGTGCGCACACCGACGGTGGACCCGGCGCTGCTGCCGGACCTGCTGCGGTACCGCTGGCCGGGCAACGTGCGGCAACTGGCCAACGTGCTGCGCACGGCCTGCGCAATGCTGGACGAACACGAGAACGTGATTGGCTGGCAGCATCTGCCGGACGACCTGGTGCGGGCCTTGCGCACGCCACCGGTCCCGGCGGGGCCTGCAGCGCCGGTGGTGGCTGCCGCTGAACCGGCGCAGTCGCCCGCTGCGGCGCCGACCAACCTGCGAAGCGTGTCGCGCCAGCTCATCGAGCGGACGCTGGCCGATTGCGGCGGCAATGTGTCGGAAGCGGGGCGGCGCCTGGGCATCAGCCGCAACACGCTGTACCGTCGCCTGCGCGAAACCGGCTGACGGCGGGCACCGCCCACGCCGGACGCGCGGCGGGCCTTCGCTCTCAGGGGCCTATGCCATCCCGTTGCGGCGGGCCAGTTCAGCGAACAGCGCCGATTGGTCGTTTTCCGCCAGGCCATTCGCCACCCCGGCAGCGAAAAGCTGCTCGAACAGGGCCGTGATCGGCGCTTCGAAACCGAGCCCGCCAGCGGTTTCCAGGGCGTTGCGCAAATCCTTGAGCTGCACGGCCATGGAGCCGCGCTTGGCGAAGTCGCGGTTCACCATGCGCTCACCGTGCACCTGGAGAACGCGGCTGTCGGCGAAGCCGCCTGAAATCGCCTCGCGCACACGGGCCATGTCGGCGCCGCCCTTGGCGGCCAGCAGCAGCGCCTCGGCCACCGCGCCGATCGTCACGCCGACGATCATCTGATTGGCCAGCTTGGCCAACTGGCCGGCCCCGTGAGGGCCGACATGCGTGGCGCGGCCGAACACCTGCAGCACCGGTTGGGCGCGCTCGAAATCGGCCGCATCTCCGCCGGCCATGATGGCCAGCGTGCCGGCCTCGGCGCCCACCGTGCCGCCCGACACCGGCGCATCGAGCTGCGCCACGCCGCGCGCACGCAAGCGGTCGGCGTGGTCACGCGCTTCTGCCGGCTTGATCGACGCCATGTCGATGAACAGCGTGCCGGCCCGCATGCCGTCGGCCGCGCCCTCCTGGCCGAACAAGACCGCTGCGCAGGCCGGGCCGTTTTCCAGCATGCCGATCACGGTGTCTGCCGCGGCTGCGGCGTCGGCCGCGCGGGGGTGTGCCGTGGCGCCGAACGGCAACAACCGTGCGGCTTTCTCCGGCGAACGGTTCCAGACGTGTACGGCGTGGCCGGCCTCGCACAGCCGCCGCGCCATCGGGAAGCCCATCATTCCGGTGCCCAGAACCGCGACGGCGGAGCGCTGCGCCGTCATTCCGGACGCTCCGTTTTTGATAGCTCCAAAGCGCCATTCGGCGCTGACTTGAGGCCGAAAAGACCGTTAAATCGGCCCCATAGGAGCGGCTGAGGCTGTTTTGTGCGGTGCAAGCGCGGTCGAGCGGGTTTCGTGGTCATGGCGGGCCATTATGGGCAGGCTGCGACGGCGCCCGCCGCCGCAGCCCGGCAGACTCAAACCGCCGCCGCAGCCGGTGTCGTCTTCTCGCCGAACCAGGCCACGTACAGCGCCGGCAGCACCACCAGCGTGAGCAGTGTCGCGGTGACCAGCCCGCCGATCACCACGATGGCCAGCGGCCGCTGGGTCTCGGCGCCGATCTCGTGCGACAGGGCCATCGGCAGCAGCCCGAGCGCCGCCAGCAGGGCCGTCATGAGCACCGTGCGCAGCCGCTGCAGCGAGCCCTGCCGCACGGCGTCGCGCACGCTGTGCCCGGCGTCCTGCAGTTGCCGGAACACCGACAGCATCACCACGCCATTCAGCACAGCCTGGCCGCTCAGCGCGATGAAGCCGATGGCGGCCGAGACCGACAGCGGAATGCTCAGGCCCCACAGCGCCACGAAGCCGCCCACCAGCGCCAGCGGCACGTTGAGCAGGATCAGCGCGGCCATGCGGAACGAACCGAAGGCGTTGAACAGCAGCACGAAGATGAGCAGCAGCGAAATCGGCACCACCACGGTCAGGCGCTTCATGGCCCGCTCCTGGTTCTCGAACTCGCCCGACCACGCCACGGTGTAGCCTTCGGGCAGCTTCACGTTGGCAGCCACGCGCGACTTCATCTCCTCCACCACGGAGCCCATGTCGCGACCCTTGATGAAGATGCCGATCGCCATCGTGCGGCGTCCATTTTCGCGAGCGATGTTCATGGCTCCCGAGGCCTGGCGGATGGTGGCGACGTTGCCGAGAGTGGCGTAGCCGCCGTCGGGTGTGGCGATGGGTGTGGCGGAAAGGCGCTCCAGCGTCCGCCGGTCCTCCGGCAGCCTGACCGTGACCGCGAAGCGGCGCTCGCCTTCCCAGATCTGCGTCGCGGCCTTGCCCGCCAGCGCCGCCTCGATCACGTCCTGGATGTCGCCCACGTTCAGGCCGAGACGCGCCGCGCGATTGCGGTCGATGTCGATCTGCAACTGCGGAAGGTCGCCAAGGCGGTCGATCTCGGAGCGTTGAACGCCCACCACCTTCTTGAACTCGCGCTGCATCGATTCGCTGATGCGCCGCAGTTCGCTGAGATCGTCACCCGCGACCTTGACGACGATCTGGCCCTTGATCTGCGAAATCGACTCCAGCACGTTGTCCCGGATCGGCTGAGAGAACGCGGGGTCTATGCCCGGAATGTTCGACAGTGCCTGATCCATTTCATTGATCAATTGTTCGCGCGTCACGCCGGGCCGCCATTCCTCGACGGGCTTCACGTCCACGAAGACTTCCGCCATGCTGGGCGTCTTCGGGTCGGTGCCGTCCTCGGGTTGACCGGCCTTGGACACGACCGTGCGCACCTCGGGAATCTTTTTCAACTCCTTGCGGGCCATGTGGAGAACGCGCGTGGCCTCTTGCTGGGACACGCTGGCGGGCAGGTCCCAGTTGACCCAGAAAGTCCCTTCGTCGAGTTCGGGGAGGAATTCAGACCCCAATTGAGAGGCGATCACCAGCGCCACGATGAACGCAGACGAGGCGATCAGGAGCACCTTGCGGAAGTTCTGCAAGGCCCAGTCCAGAACGGGTTGGTACAGCGCCTTCAGGCGCGACACCAGCCAGTTGTCGTGGTGCGGCACCTTGTGCCTCAGCATGCGGCTCGCCAGCAGGGGCACCAGCGTGAGCGAGAACGCCAGAGAGACCACCAGCGCGGTCGTGACCGACAGTGCCATCGGCTGGAAGATGCGGCCTTCGTGCCGCTGCAACGCGAAGATGGGAATGTGGGCCGCGATGATGATCAGCATCGAGAACAGCGTCGGCCGGCCGACTTCATCCGTGGCCTGCGCGATCACGTCGTCGCGCTCGGTCGGGCTCATGTCCTCGCGCTGGGAGGCCAGCCGCTGCAGGATGTTCTCGATCACGATCACCGCCCCGTCCACGATGATGCCGAAGTCCATCGCGCCCAGGCTGAGCAGGTTGGCCGGCACGCCCATGAGCTTGAGGCCCAGGAAGGTGCCCAGCAGCGCCAGCGGAATGATGACCACCACCACCAGGCTGGCGCGCAGGTTCGACAGGAACATGTACAGCACCAGGCTCACCAGCAGCGCGCCTTCGGCCAGATTGCGGAACACGGTGGACAGCGTCTTGCCCATCAGCCAGGTGCGGTCGTAGAACGGCACGATCTGCACGCCCGGTGGCAGTCCGCGGCCGTTCAACTCGGCGATCTTGGCCTTCACGCCCTTGAGCACCTCGCTGGGGTTCTCGCCTTTGCGCATCACGACAATGCCGGTGACCACGTCGTCGTCGTCGTCCTGGCCCACCACGCCGAGCCGGGGCACGGCGCCAATCTTCACCTGCGCCACGTCGCGGATCAGCACCGGCGTGGCGTTGCGCGCCGCCACCACGATGTTGCCGATGTCGTCGGCCGAGCGCAGCAGGCCGATGCCGCGGATCGCGTACTGCTGGGCGCCCTGGGCCACGTAGCTGCCGCCGGCGTTGGCGTTGCCGCGGCCCAGCGCGTCGAGCAGGTTCTGGAAGCTCAGCTTGTTGGCGCGCAGCTTGTCGAGGTCGGGCTGCACCTCGTACTGCTTGATGAAGCCGCCCATGGCCACCACGTCGGCCACGCCGGGCACCTGCCGCACCGCGCGCTCCACCGTCCAGTCCTCGATGGTGCGCAGGTCGGTGGTGGACATGCCGTCGCCGCGCAGCCGGTAGCGCATGATCTCGCCGACCGGCGTGGCGTTGGGCGCGATGCTGGCGTCCACGCCGGGCGGCAGGTCGATGCTGCGCAGCCGCTCGTTGATCTCGGCGCGCACCTGCGGCACGTCGGCCTTGTCGTCGTAGGTCACCACGGTGTAGGACAGACCGAACTGCGTGTGCGAGAACAGGCGGATCGAATGCGGCAGGCCCGACAGCGCCACCTCGACCGGCAGCGTCACCTGCTTTTCCACCTCTTCGGCGGCACGGCCGGGGTAGAGCGCGATCACCGTGACCTGGGTGTCGGTCACGTCCGGGAAGGCTTCGACCGACAGGTTGTTGAAGGCCGTCACGCCGGCCAGCACGAACAGCGCCGTCGCCAGCAGCACCATCACGGGTTGCCGCAGCGCGAAATCGATCAGCCGCTTCATGGCCGGGCGCCCGTCGAGGCGGCCGCAGCCTTGGCGCCGCTGGCGGGCGCCGAAGCGGGCGGCTCCCCGCCGCCGGCATCCTCCTGGGCGATGTGGAACTGGCGGTCGAGCAGCAACAGGTTGTCGCTCACCACCCGGTCACCCGCTTCCAGGCCGCGCCGCACCAGCACGTCGCGCGGGCCCTGGTAACCCAGTTCCACGTCGCGCGGCTCGAAGGTGCCGGGCGCGGTTTCGACGAACACCCGCTGGCGGTCGCCCGTCATCAGCACGGCGCTGGCGGGCACCACCACGCCGGCGCCGAGCTGGCGCTCGAAGCGCGCGCTGGCCAGCATCTCGGCCTTCAGCAGCCGGTCCGGGTTCTCGACGATGCCGCGGACCTTGATGGTCCTGGTGGCGGGGTCGATGAAGTCGGCCACCGCCGCGATGTGGCCCGTGAACTGGCGGCCCGGCAGCGCCGGCACGATCAGCTCGAAGGTGGCGCCGGGCTGCAGCGTGCCGACCTCCGATTCGCGGGCGTCTATCGTCACCCACAGCGAGCGGGGGTCGGTCACCACGAAGACCGCCGGCACGCCGTTGCCGCTCTGGTCGGCGCGCAGTTCCTGCCCGGGGTTGAGGTTGCGCTCGACCACGATGCCGCCGATGGTGGCGCGCAGCGCCAGCGCCTGGCTGACCGAGCCGCCGCCGTACAGCCGGGTGCGCGCCTCTGCCCGCACCGCTTCGGCGCGGGCTCGGTCGGCGTCGGCCTGCGCCTGCTCCAGGTCTTTGCGGGCCACGATGCCGGCGTCGGCCAGTTCGCGCTGGCGCGCCAGCCCGCGTTCGCTCTGCGCGAGGTCGATGCGGGCGCGCGCCGCGTCGGTCTGCGCCTGGCCGAAGTCGGGCGAGGCCAGTTCGGCCAGCACGCTGCCCGGCTGCACCTTGGCTCCGAGGTCGGCGCGGATGGCCTGCACGCGGCCGTTGAAGGCGGCGTACAGGCGCTGGGTGTGGTCTTCGTTCCAGGCCAGCCGGGCGGGCAGGTCCATCTCCACCGCCTTGCTCGGCGCCGCGGTGGTGACCCGCAGCAGCTTGAGTTGCGGGTGGTTGGCCGGAAAGCGGAGTTGCTGGCCGGACACGATGGGCTGAGCCGGCTCGGACGGCGGGGCAGGGGCCTTGCTGCAGGCGCTCAGGCCGGCGGCGACGATCAGGGGCAGAAGCAGTTTGTGGTTCATGGCGAAACGGAGGAGACGGTGGGGGCGCTGTCGTGCCCCAGCAGGCGGGCGGGCTGCAGGCGCAGCAGCAGGGCACCAAAGGCGCGCTGCTGGTCGGCCCGCGCATTGATGCCGTCGATTTCAGTGGCGCGCAGCGTGCGCCGCGCGTCGAGCAGGTCGGTCAGGTCCATCGCGCCCTTGCGGTACGCGAGTTCGGCCGATTCGGCCACGCTGCGGGCATGCGGCACGATCTCGGTGGCAAACAGGCGGGCGCGTGCCTGGCTTGTCAGTGCTTCGTCGCGCAGCCGCGCGAGGTCCAGCATGGCGGCCATGCGGGTTTTCTCCAGCGCCGTTTCGGCCTGGGTGAGCTGCGCCCGGGCACGTCCGATCTCGCCGGCGTAGTCGTAGGTCAGGCCGCCTTGCAGCGGCATCTGCAGCCGCAATTCGAGCTGGCGGGTCGAGGTGCCGGGGTAGTGGTCGAAGCTGGCACCCCAGGTCAGGTCGGTGCGGCGCAGCGCTTGCGCCGACTCGAATGCCGCCTGTGCCGCGGCGCTGCGCTCGCGCGCACCGCGCACGTCGGGCCGGTCCTCGGCCAACTGCGCCAGCGCTGCCGGCGTGGCCAGCCGCTCCAGCAGCGGCGCGGTGTCGTCGCTCGGCACGGCCTGCTCGGTCTGCGCCGAGGGCAGGGTGTGCGTCTGCCCGATGAGCAGCGCCAGCGCCAGCGCGGCACGCTGGCGGTCGAGCTCGGCGGCGCCGGTGTCGCCGGCAGCCCGCGCAGCCTCGATTCCGGCGCGGCGTTGGTCCAGCGGCGCCAGGTCGCCGGCCGCCACGCGGCGCGAGGCCGTCCGGACCAGTTCGGCCGCCGCGCCCTCGATCTGCCGCACCTCGGCCAGCCGTGCCTGCGCGGCCCACAGGTCCATGTAGGCCGACAGCGCCGCCTGCATCTGCTGCTGGCCGGTTTCCTCGCGGTCCGCGTCGGCCGCCTGCGCCGCGAGGCGTGCCGTGCGGGTGCGCCATTCGCGCTTGTCGCCGCGCTCGTAGGTCCAGTCGATGCCGATGGATTTGTCGATGCGCTTGTCGCGCAGCAGGTTGCCGCCGCCAATGCCGTTCTGCAGGTCCATCTGCGAGAACTTGCCCGACAGCTGGGGCAGCGGCGCATGGTCGGCGGCGATAATGTCGGCGCGCGCCGCCACGGCCGCCTGCTCGGCCAGCCGTGCGTCGGTGTTGCGGGCAGCCGCGCGCAGCACCTCGGCCAGCGAGGCGGGGCGCGCCTCCTGGGCCTGTGCCGCCGGGGCCATGAAAAGGGCCAGCGCCAGCCAGAGCCCGCTGTGTCGTCGTGTTGCCAGGCAAATTTGCATGGCGGCGTTTATCGAGCCTGGGGCCTGACCACAACCTGACCAATCGCGATGCGGATTCTCCTGGTCGAAGACGACGCCGTGCTGCAGGACGTCCTGCAGCGGAGCCTGCAGGACGCCGGACACCGGGTCGACGCGGCGGGCACGCTGGCCGACGCGCGCCACTGGCTGCGGGTGCAGGCGTTCGACGCCATCGTGCTCGACCTCAACCTGCCCGACGGCAACGGCCTAGCGCTGCTGCCGCAGGCGCGCCGCGACGGCGGCAGAACACCGGTGCTGGCCCTGACGGCCCGCAACCGGCCCGACGAACGGGTGGCCGGCCTCGACGCCGGCGCCGACGACTACCTCGGCAAGCCCTTCGATCTCGCCGAAGTCGAGGCCCGGCTTCGCGCCCTGGTGCGCCGCGCCACCGGGGTGGACGACCAGCACCGCCTGGGGCGGCTCGCGCTGGACCGCGTGGCGCGCCGCTTCTCGGCCAATGGCGACGCCCTGGAGCTTCCTGCCCGCGAGTTCGAGGTGCTGTGGGAACTGATGACGCCGCCGGGCCGCGTGGTCAGCAAGAAGCAGATGTCGGACAAACTCTCCGGCTTCGACGACGCGCTGGGCGACAACGCGCTCGAGGCCTTCATCTCGCGGCTGCGCAAGAAGCTGGCCGGCGCCGGCGTGGCCATTCGCACCTTCCGCGGTCTGGGCTACGCGCTGGAGGATGCACCATGAGCCCGCAGCCTGCCGCCGAAAGCGCCGCCACCCACTGGCCTTCGCTGCGGCGCCGCATCCTGCGCCATGTGATCGTGCCGCTGGCGGTGGTCTGGGTCGTCGGGTCCACGCTGCTCACGCTCACCTCCGCGCACTTCACCGGCCGCGCCTTTGACCGCTCGCTGCTCGACGACGCTTTCTCGCTGGCCAGCCATGTGCGCCGGGCGGGCGACCGCCTGCAGGTCGACCTGCTGCCCCGCGAACTGACCACGCTGCTGTTCGACCAGAGCGAAATCGTTTTCTTCGCCATCTGGGACGGCGACGGGCGGCTCGTGGCCGGGCACGGCGGTCTGGTGGCGGCGGAACTGCCGGAAGGCGTCGACGTCCGTTTCGTCGACAACAACCTGCGGGGCCATTCGCTGCGCAGCGTCACCCTGCGCCAATACCAGCCCGAGGCGTTCACGGTGGTGATGGCGCAGACCCGGCAGAGCCGCGACGGCCTGCTCCATGCGCTGCTGCTGTACCTCCTGGTGCCGCAGGCGCTGCTGCTGGGCGCGCTGGCCTGGTGGCTGTGGTCGCGGGTGGGCCGCGACGTGCAACCGCTGTCCGCCTTGCAGGGCGCGCTGGACCGGCGCGACGCGGCCGATTTGCGCGCCATTCCCGTGACGGCGGGCGTGCGCGAGGTGCGCCGCGTCACCGAGGCGCTGAACGCGCTGTTCGAGCGGGTCGGCCACAGCCTGACCGCGCAGCGCGAGTTCGTCGGCAATGTGGCGCACGAGCTGCGCACGCCGCTGGCCGGCATCCGGGCGCTGGCCGACTACGGCCTCTCGCGCGACGACCCCGCCGTCTGGCGCGAGCAGTTGCGGCGCATCGTCGCCAGCCAGGAGCGGGTCAGCCACCTGGTCGATCAGTTGCTGGCGCTGGCCATGGCCGACGAAGGCGCGATCACCACCACCCCTGTTGAACTCGGCGCGCTGGCCCGGCAACTGGTGCTGGACGCGCTGCCGCGGGCCGACGCGGCCGGTGTTGACCTGGGCGGTGTCGGGTTCGACCGCCCGGCCTGGGTGCAGGGCCACGAGCTGCTGATCGCCGGCGTGCTGACCAACCTGCTCGACAACGCCTTGCGCCACGCGGCGGCGGTGCCCCAGCCAGTGGTGACTGTGGCGGTGGAGATGCTGGACGACGGCCGCGTGGGCCTGTGCGTGGGCGACAACGGGCCTGGCCTCGCGGCGCCCGACCGCGAGCGCCTGCAGGCGCGCTGGTCGCGCGGCGCAGACCTGGCCCAGGCGCCGCATGCGGGCTCCGGTGCGGGGCTGGGTCTGGCCATCGTGCGGCGCTACGCGGGCCTGCTGGGGGCTGAATTCCGGCTGGAGGCCGGCATGCAGGGCGGCCTGTCGGCGCGGTTGCTGTTCGCGCCGGCCGGGCCGTGTCACGAGCCTGTCAAGCCGGCCGGTTAAGGTTGCGGGCTTTGCCTTGGTGGCCAGGGGTTCCTGTCCGCCGTCACCCAGGAACCGCGTGAAACGCTCCCATCGTCTGCTCCAAGGCCTGTCGGCCGCTGTCCTCGCCGTGGCCGGGTTGCCCGCTCACGCCGCCGGCGACCAGGACACCCCCCAGGACCACGACCTCAAGCTGCAGGCCACTTACGTGTGGCAGCACAAGGACGCGGTGCGATCGCCCTACGCCTCCCCCAACAGCCTGCTGGCCGCGCCCGAGCGCAGCTACTCGTTCAGCGGCACGGCGGCCTTTGGCGCCCGCGTCTGGCCGGGCGGCGAGGTTTACGCCAACGCCGAGGTGGGCCAGGGCGTGCCGCTGTCGGGCCTGACCGGGCTGGCCGGCTTCACAAACGGAGAAATCGCGCGCACCTCGGGGCCCAAACCCAAGCTCTACCTGGCGCGGCTGTTCCTGCGGCAGTCCTGGAACCTCGGCGGCGAGAGCGAGTTCAGGCCGTCTGACTTCAACCAATTGGCGGGCACCGTGGACCGGCGCCGCGTGGTGCTGACGGCCGGCGTGCTGTCGGTGATCGACCTGTTCGACCAGAACGGCTACAACCACGACCCGCGCACGCAATTCCTGAACTGGGCGCTGTTCACGCACGGCGCCTACGATTTCGCCGCCGATGCCCGCGGCTATACGCGCGGCGCTGCGGTCGAATATTTCCACGACGACTGGGTGCTGCGCGCCGGCCGCTTCATGCAGCCGCGCGAGCCCAACCAGCAGGCGCTCGATACCCGTTTGCTGCGCCACTACGGCGACCAGGTCGAGCTGGAGCACACCCACCGCCTGGGCGACCGCGAGGGACGCCTGCGCGTGCTGGCCTACCGCAACCGCACGGTGATGGCCCGCTACGACGACGCGATCGCGCTGGCCCGGCAGACCGGCGGCGTGCCCGACATCACCCAGGTGCGCAACGGGCCGCAAACCCGCACCGGCTTTGGCCTGAGTCTGGAGCAGTCGCTGCACGAGCACCTGGGCCTGTTCGCGCGGGCCATGCGCACCAGCGGCCAGACCGAGACCTATGCCTTCACCGAAATCGACCGCTCTGCCGCCGTGGGCCTGCTGGCCCGGGGCGAGGCCTGGGGCCGCGAGGGCGACACGGCCGGCGTGGGCGTGGCGCGCAACCAGCTTTCGGCCGCGCGCCGGAGCTACCTGGAGCAGGGCGGCATCAGCTACTTCATCGGCGACGGCGCCTTGCGTTACCGCCCCGAGCAGATCACCGAAGCGTTCTACAGCGTGGCGGTGAGCAGAAGCCTCTGGGTGACGCTGGACGGCCAGTACATCCGCAACCCCGCCTACAATGCCGACCGCGGCCCAGTGCGGGTGGCGAGCGTGCGTTTCCACGCCGAGTTCTGAGCCTCGCGGCGGCGGCGCGCGGCACAATGGGCCGCATGCGCCTTGCCACCCCCGACGGCCTGCCCGCCACCCCCGGCTGGCTCGACGCCCAATACAACAACCGGGCCCGCGTGCCCGAGGCGCAGCGGCACCTCGCGGACTGGGTCGAACGCTCGGCGGCGGCCCGGGCGGCGCTGCGCGGCGAGATGGATCTGCGCTACGGGGCCGGCCCCGACGAGGTGCTCGACGTCTATCCCGCCGTTGGCGCGGATGCCTCCCTGGCACCGGTGCTGTTTTTCATTCACGGCGGCTGGTGGCGCTCGCTCGACAAGTCAGACCACAGCTTCGTGGCGCCGCCGTTCTGCGCGGCGGGCACCTGCGTGGTGGTGCCCAACTACACGCTGTGCCCGGCCGGCACGGTTCCCGGCATCGAGCGGCAGATGCGCGAGGCCTTGGCCTGGACCTGGCGGCACGCGGCGCGCTTGGGCGGTGATCCGTCGCGCATCGTCGTGGCGGGCCATTCAGCGGGTGGCCACCTGGCCGCCATGCTGCTGCGCGCCGACTGGTCCGCCACGGCTGCCGATCTTCCGGCCGACCTGGTGAAGGGGGCGCTGGCGGTGTCGGGCCTGTTCGAGCTGGAGTCTCTGCGCTGCACGCCGTTCCTGCAGCCTTCGCTGCAACTGACCCTGCTCGACGCGGCGGCCATGAGCCCGGCGTGGCTGCCCGCACCGCGCCACGGCCGCCTGTTCTGCGCCGTGGGTGGCGACGAAAGCGAGGCGTTTCACCTGCAGCAGGCGTTGGTTGCCGGCCGCTGGGGCCGGGTGGCGGTGCCGGTGGCCGAGTCGCTGCCGGGGCTGAACCATTTCACCGCGATCGAGGCGCTGGCCGACCCGGCGTCGCGGCTGCATGCGCTGGCGCGGCAACTGCTGGAGGACACACCATGAACCCGAATGACACCCCGTTGCCATCTGCCGCGCCGCCGGGTGGCGCCTACACGCCGGTCGTCGTGCATGGCGGGCAGGCCTGGGTCAGCGCGCAGTTGCCACGGCGCGGTGGCGAGGTGGTGGGGCACGGCCGCGTGGGCGCCGAACTCGGCCTCGCGGCGGCGCAGGAGGCGGCGCGGCTGAGCGCGCTGCAATGCCTGGCCGCGCTGGAGCAGGCACTGGGCGGGCTCGACCGGGTGGCGCAGCTGCTGCACGTCACCGGCTACGTGGCGGCCGCGCCGGGTTTCGTCGATCTGTCGGCGGTGGTGGACGGCGCCAGCCGCTGTTTTGCGGAGGTGCTGGGCGAACGGGGCCGGCACGCGCGCAGCTCGGTCGGCGTGGCGGCGCTGCCGCGCGGCGTGGCGGTGGAGATCGCGGTGGTCGCGGCGGTGAACGCCTGAGGCCTCGGCCGTGTGCCGGCAGCTGCGGGGCCGGGCGCTTTCTACAATCGGCCGATGTTCCCTGAGTTTCAAGAGGCGGCCTTCGCGTCGCCGTTGCTGAACGGCCTGAACCCCGAGCAGCGCGCAGCGGTGACGCTGCCCGACGAGCCCGCGCTCATCCTGGCCGGCGCCGGTTCCGGCAAGACCCGTGTTCTCACCACCCGCATCGCCTGGCTGCTGCAGACCGGCCGGGTCACGCCCGGCGGTCTGCTGGCGGTGACCTTCACCAACAAGGCGGCCAAGGAAATGGCCACGCGGCTCGGCGCGATGCTGCCGGTGAACGTGCGCGGCATGTGGATCGGCACCTTCCACGGCCTGTGCAACCGCTTCCTGCGGGCGCACCACCAACTCGCCGGCCTGCCGCAGACCTTTCAGATCCTCGACACGCAAGACCAGCAGAGCGCGATCAAGCGGCTGATGAAGCAGCACGGCGTGGACGAGGAGCGTTTTCCGCCGCGCCAGATGCAGTGGTTCATTGCCGGCTGCAAGGAAGAAGGGCTGCGGCCCGCTGCGGTGGAGGTGCGCGACGCCGACAGCCGCCGCAAGGTCGAGGTCTACCAGCTCTACGAAGAGCAGTGCCAGCGCGAAGGCGTGGTCGATTTCGGCGAGCTGATGCTGCGCAGCTACGAGGTGCTGGTGGCCAATGAGGCGCTGCGCCTGCACTACCAGCGCCGCTTCAGGCACATCCTGATCGACGAGTTCCAGGACACCAACAAGCTGCAGTATGCGTGGATCAAGCTGTTCGCCGGCGGCGAAGACGGTGTGTCGGCGCGCAACGCGGTGTTCGCGGTGGGCGACGACGACCAGAGCATCTACGCCTTTCGCGGCGCGCGCGTGGGCAACATGGCCGACTTCGTGCGCGAGTTCGCGGTGCGGCACCAGATCAAGCTGGAGCAGAACTACCGCAGCCACGGCAACATCCTGGATTCGGCGAATGCGCTGATCGGCCACAACAAGAAGCGGCTCGGCAAGAACCTGCGCACCGACCAGGGCCCCGGTCAGCCGGTGCGCGTGTACGAGGCGCCGACCGACCTCGCCGAGGCGCAGTGGATGGTGGAGGAAATGCGCCAGCTGGTGCGCGACCAGGGCACCGAGCCCGGCTACAAGCGCCAGGAAATCGCCGTGCTGTACCGCGCCAACGCGCAGAGCCGCGTCATCGAAACGGCGCTGTTCAACGCCGGCATGCCCTACCGCGTGTACGGCGGGCTGCGCTTCTTCGAGCGGGCCGAAATCAAGCATGCGCTGGCCTACCTGCGGCTGCTGGAGAACCCGGACGACGACACCAGCTTTCTGCGCGTGGTCAATTTCCCGCCGCGCGGCATTGGCGCGCGCAGCATTGAGCAGTTGCAGGACGCGGCCCGCGCGGCCGGCGGTTCGCTGAACGCGTCGGTGCGCGGCGTCACCGGCAAGGCGGGCGCCAACATCGGCGCCTTCGTCGCGAAGATCGACGTGCTGCGCGAGCAGACGGCGGGCCTGACGCTGCGCGAAATCATCGAGCTGGTGCTGGAAACCAGCGGGCTGGTCGAGCATTACAAAACCGAGCGCGAAGGCGCCGACCGCATCGAGAACCTGGAAGAACTGGTGAACGCGGCCGAGAGCTTCGTCACGCAGGAAGGCTTTGGCCGCGACGCGGTGGCGCTGCCGGTGGACGAGCTGCGCCAGAGCCCGGCCAGCCAGGGCCTCGACCCCAACCGCCCCCAGGTCAACGAGGCCATGCCCGAGTACTTTAGCCCCCACGGCCTACGGCCTGCCCCCCAAGGGGGCGCGGAATCGCTTGGGGCGGCCCAGCGCGATTCCCTGCCGCCCGACGCCGAGACCGGCGAAACGCTGAGCCCGCTCGCCGCCTTTCTCACCCACGCCGCGCTGGAGGCCGGCGACAACCAGGCCCAGGCCGGCCAGGACGCGGTGCAGCTCATGACGGTGCACGCCGCCAAGGGGCTGGAGTTCGACTGCGTGTTCATCACCGGCATGGAGGAAGGGCTGTTTCCGCACGAGAACTCTCTGAGCGACTTCGAGGGGCTGGAAGAAGAGCGACGGCTGATGTACGTGGCCATCACGCGGGCGCGCCAGCGGCTCTACCTCAGCCATTCCCAGACCCGGATGCTGCACGGCCAGACCCGCTACCACATCAAGAGCCGCTTCTTCGACGAGTTGCCCGACGGCGCGCTGAAATGGCTCACGCCACGGCATGGGGGCTTTGGTTCAGGCTTTGGCGGTGCTCCTGATTTCGGAGCTAGAAATCGAGATTCGACGCTGACTGGCGGCCGATTTGGCTCAAATTCTGGCTACAAGCCGGCCTATGGCGGCGGTGGCGGCGCTTCGGCCGCCACCTTCGGCAGCGGGCCACCCGTTGCGCAGAAGGCACCGCCGTCGCACGGCCTGAAGGCCGGCATGCGCGTGTTCCACAACAAGTTCGGCGAAGGCAGCGTGCTGGCCATCGAGGGCAGTGGCGACGACGCCCGCGCGCAGGTCAACTTCGGCCGGCACGGCAGCAAGTGGCTGGCGCTGTCGGTGGCCAAGCTCACGCCGATCTGAGCGGCGCCAAGACGCTGCATCGGTCTGCGTTCGGCCGCTCTTCCCAGTGCGCCAGATGACCGTGTGCCATCGTGCCGATCGCGTCGGCCATCGCGGCAGCCTCGGCTTGGTGGTGGGTGACGAGAATCGCGGTCTGGCCGGCTGCCCGGAGAATGTCGCGCACGTCGGCCACCAGCCGCTCCCGGTTGCCGGCGTCCAGGTTGGAGAATGGTTCGTCGAGCAGCAGCAGGGCGGGTGACGGGGCGATTGCCCGGGCCAGCGCGATGCGTTGCTGCTGGCCGCCCGAGAGTTCGTGCGGATGCCGCGCACCGACGTCGGACAGCCCGACGAGCGCCAGCATCTCGGCCACGCGGCGCGCGCGCTCACCCGCCGCGCTGCGCCGCAGCCCGAAGCCGACGTTCTGCGCGGCCGTGAGGTGAGGGAACAGCGCGTAATCCTGGAACATCAGCCCCACTTGCCGCTGCTCGGGCGGCAGGTGCTGCGCTGGCGACGACAACGTCCGGCCGCGCAGCCGGATCTCACCGGCCCACACCGGCTCGAAGCCGGCTATGGCGCGCAGCACCGTGGTCTTGCCGCAGCCCGACGCACCCAGCAGGCAGCCGATGCGGCCCGTTTCCAGCCGCAGCGAAAAGCCCGACACCACGTTGTGCGGCCCGCGCGGCGTGGGATAAGCCAGCGTGATGCTGTCGAGTTCGAGGGCAGTGCTCATCGGTGGGTGTCGGGTGGGTTCATGGTGCGGGCCAGCACCGCCACCGGCAGCAGGCCGGCCAGCACGATCAGCAGCGCCGCGACCGCACCTTCCTCGTAGCTGCCGCGGGCGGCTTCGGCATACAGCCAGGTGGCCAGCGTGTCGAAGTTGGCGGGGCGCAGCAGCAGGGTGGCCGGCAGTTCCTTCATGGCATCCACAAAAACCAGCAGCGCGCCGGCCGCTATCGCCGGCTGCAGCAGCGGCAGGTGCACGCGGCGCAGCACTGCATTCGGCGTGTCACCCAGGCAGCGTGCGGCCTGCTCGAGCGCGGGCGGAAGGCGCGCGAGGCCGGCCTCGATGGTGCCCAGCGGCATCGCCAGAAAGCGGATCGCGCAGGCTGCGACCAGCACCACCCCGGCGCCGAGCAGCGGCAGCCCGTCGTGGCCAATCAAGCGGGCAAAGCCGGCGTCGAGCGCCAGCGCCGGCGGTAGCAGGCCGACGGCCAGCACCGTGCCCGGCAGCGCGTAGCCCAGCGTGGCCGCGCGCGCTGGCCATTGGCTGGGGGTGCCGTGGGCACGGGTGCGCCGCGTGGTCCACGCGACCACCAGGCCCGCCAGCAGCGCCACCAACGTCACGCCGGCGGCCAGCATCAGCGTGTTGGCTGCGCTGGCGAGGAGCGCGTGCGACACCCCGCCGCCGTGCAGCCGTTTCACCGTTTCCCAGGCCAGGTAGGCCGCCGGCACGCCGAAACCCAGCAGCACCGGCAGGGCGGTGGCGGTGGTCGCGGCCCAGGCGCCGGCGCCGTTCAACCGGCGCGGCGGCGCGGCCCGCATGCGCTGCACGCTGCCGAAGCGCTGGCCGCGGCGGCCGTGGCGTTCCAGCAGGACCAGCAGCGCCACGGCGGTCAGCATCGCGCAGGCGATCTGTGCGGCGCCGGGGAGGTCGGAGCGGGAGATCCAGGTCGTGTAGACCGCCACCGTCAGTGTGTTCACGCCGAGAAATTCCGAGGCGCCGATGTCGTTGAGCGTTTCCAGCAGCGCCAGGCTCAGGCCCACCGCCAACGCCGGTCGGGCCAGTGGCAGCGCGACGCGCTTCCAGGCGCCCCAGCGGCCTTCGCCCAGCGTGCGCGCGGCTTCCATCAGGTGCGCCGGCTGGTTCATGAACATCGTGCGGGCCGTCAAATAGACGTAGGGGTACATCACGAAGCCCAGCAGCAGCACCGCGCCGGGCAGCGAGCGCAGGTCGGGCAGGCGGAACTGCCGCGGGCTCTCAAAACCCAGCAGCCAGCGCAATGCGCCCTGCACCGGTCCGATCGGGTGCAGCAGGTCGAGGTAGGCGAAGGCGACGATGTAGCTGGGCATGGCCAGCGGCAGCAGCAGCGCCCAGTGCAGCACGCTGCGGCCGGGGAAATCGCAGGCGGTCACCAGCCAGGCGGTGCCGGTGCCCACCACCAGAACGACCGCGGCCACACCGGCCAGCAGCCAGGCGGTGTTCAGCGCCACCTGCGGCAGCACCGTCTGCGCGAGGTGGGCCCAGTGCGCGGCGTTGCCACCGGCCGCCAGCCAGGCGAGCGAGGCGACCGGCATCAGCACACCGGCCGCGATCAGCACGGTGGCCAGCCACCAGCCCGGCCCGGCGGCGCGCGGACCCGGCGGCATACGCGCGCGGGCCAGCGCCGCCGTCACTGATCGAAGCCGACCTTGTCTACCAACTCGCTGGCGCGCTTGCGGTGCTTGGCGATCTCGGCCAGCGGCAGCGTGTCGACCTTCAGCGCACCGACGGTTTCGCTGATCGTGGCGTCGAGCGCGGCGCTGCGGCGCACCGGGTACTCGTAGTTGGCCTGTGCGTAGAGCGCCTGCGCCGGCTCGGAGACGAGAAACTCCATCAGCTTGACCGCGTTGGCCTTGTTGGGTGCATTTTTCGCCAGTGCCGCACCGCTGATGTTGACGTGGGTGCCGCCTGTTTTCGCAAACACCGGCCGCACCACACGGATGCCGTCGCCCCACTGCCGCGCGTCGCTGCCCGGCTTGGCGTTCTTCATCTGGCCCACATAGTAGGAGTTCGCCAAGCCGACGTCGCAGATGCCGCCGAGGATGTCTCGCGCCACGTCGCGGTCGCCGCCGGTGGCCTTGCGCGCGAGGTTGGCTTTCACGCCGTGCAGCCACTGCTCGGCCTTTTGTTCGCCGTCGTGCGCGATCAGCGAGGCCACCAGCGCGGTGTTGTAGGGATGCTGGCCGGCACGGACACAGACTTTGCCCTTCCACTTCGGATCGGCGAGGTCTTCGTAGCGGAAAGTCGGCAGCTTGAGGTTTTTGTCGGCGTACAGCACGCGGGCGCGCAACGAAAGGGCATACCACTGGCCGTCGCTGCCGCGCAGGTTGGGTGGCACGGCGGCGTTCAGCGCGGCCGACTGCACCGGCTGCGTCACGCCGCCCTCCACCAGATCGACGAGGTTGCCCACGTCCACCGTCATCAGCAGGTCGGCCGGCGAGCGGGCGCCTTCGGCGCGCATGCGCTCCAGCAGGCCGTCTTTCACGAAGACCGTATCGACCTGGATCTGGGTCTGCGCGGTGAAGGCCGACAGCAGCGGCTGCACCAGAGCGGCCTCGCGCGTGGTGTACAGCGTGAGGCGTTCATTGGCCGTGGCCGGCGTGGCGGCAGCAAGGCCGGCGGTGAGCGCAATGGCGCAGGACAAGGGGTGAGCGCGCATGGGTTCCTCGTTTCAAAGCGGGGTGGCGAAATGCGAGCGATTATCAAATGGCCTTCTGCACAAAGGCCGCATTCACGCACATCCGGCAAGGTTGGGCGAGGCGGAAGTCGGGCTGCACCGGCTGAGGTGCGCCCACAGGTTTCCGAGGCGGCCAGCCGCGGCCGCTCAGAGGTTTCAGCCGCCGGGAAGCGGCTCTTCGCCGGCCGGGCGGCCGTCTTCCGTGGAGAAGGTGTCGCGGAAGGTGAAGTAGAGCGATGAGAAGAACATCGCGGCCAGCACGAGGGCGGCGGGCATCATGACGACCACGACGGACTGGCTCAGGCCGAGCAGCATGCCGACGATGCTGACCAGCATGCCCACGCCCATGAACACCGCCAGCCAGACCACGCCGAACACGGTGTAGCTCCAGAAATTGCGCAGGCAGGCCACGAAGCTGTAGAACATGCTCTGCAGCGGCGCAAGGCCGTGCCAGTGCACCAGGGCTGGCGCGTGCCAGAAGGTGAGCGACAGCGGGAGGTAGAGGCCCATCGCCACCCAGGTGGCGAGCTGGAAATCGTCGGCCTGCATCTGCTCGCGCGTGAGCTCGGCGCCGAACAGGTAGACGCGGGCGATCTGGCCGCCGTCGAACAGCGCGGAGATGGCCAGCACGGCGATGAAGCCGGCGGCATACAGCGCGCCCAGCACCAGCATCGCGCGCAGGCGCTGGCGGCCGGCGCGGAAGGCGCTGACCAGCACGGTGGGCATGGGGAACTTGCCGGCGTCGGCCTCGCGGGTGGCGGCCATCAGGCCCAGCGTGGCGGCGGGCAGCAGCACCAGCGCCAGCGCGCCGCCGATGACCGGGATGACGGAGGCCAGCGACATCATCGTCATCATCATGAACAGCAGGCCGGTCATGGCCAGCGGCTGGCGGGCGAACGCGCGGATGCCCAGGCGCACCCAGACGGCGCCGGTCTTGGCCGGCACGATGTTGAGCTTCATGCCGGCACGGCCAGCTCGGCGTGGGCCACGCGCTGGCGCAGCACCCGCTCGAAGTGGCTGGGGTCGTGGGCTTTCAGTACCGCGGCCTCGCGCGGCAGGTGGAAGTCCCAGAGCCGCGAAATCCAGAAGCGCAGCGCGCCGGCCCGCAGCATGGCCGGCAGCAGTTGGCGCTCTGCGGCGGCGAGCGGGCGCACCGCGGCGTAGGCGGCGACCATGGCGTCGGCGCGTTCGGCGTCGTGCGTGCCGGTGGGCAAATCGATGCACCAGTCGTTGAGGCAGACGGCGAGGTCGAACAGCCAGCTGTCGTGGCCGGCGAAGTAGAAGTCGAACACGCCGGTGAGTTCGTCGCCGTCGAACATTGCGTTGTCGCGGAACAGGTCGGCGTGGATGGGGCCGCGCGGCAGCGCCGCGTAGGCCGAACTGGCGGCGATGTGGTTCTGGAAGGCCAGTTCACCCCGGATCAGCGAGGCCTGCGCGGCGTCGAGGTAGGGCAGCACCACCGGCACGGTGTCGTTCCACCAGTCCAGCCCGCGCAGGTTGGGCTGGCGGCGGTCGTAGTCGCGGCCGGCCAGGTGCATGCGGGCGAGCAGCGTGCCCATTTCGGCGCAGTGCGGCGCCTGGGGCGCGAGCTGGCTCTTGCCGCGCAGCCGGTTCACCACGGCGGCGGGCTTGCCCTTGAGGGTGTGCAGAATCTCGCCGGCCGGGGCTTTGGCGCCGGGCAGCAGGTCGGCCTGCGCGGTGGGCAGCGCCTGCGGGTCGGGCACCGGCACGCCGCGCGCGGCGAGGTGCTTCATCAGGTGCAGGTAGTACGGCAGTTGCTCGAAGCCGAGCCGCTCGAACACCGTGAGAACCCAGCGGCCCTGGTCGGTGTCGGCGAAGTAATTGGTGTTCTCGATGCCGCCGGCGCAGCCCTCGAAATGCTGGAGCTGGCCCAGCCCGAGCCGGGCCATGAATTCGCCGGCTTCCTCGAACGAAACCTCGGTGTAGACCGCCATGACCGCCGCTCAGAAGTCGAGGAATTTCCAGACCCGCGGGCCCTGGCCGCCAGCGCCTTCCGGCGCGTTGCCGGGCGAGGAACGGGCGCCGTTCTTGGGCAGCACCTCGTAGGCGGGCAGGCCGGCGTTGCGCGGCTGCACCGTGATCGCCTGCGTCTCGCCGCCCAGACGGGTTTCGTCGATGGTGGCGCGGCTGTCTTCGGTGTGGATGCGCTCGACCTTGCGGCCCTCGCGCGCAGGGCGGGTTTGCTCCTGCTTTTGTAGCAACTCGTCTCGTGCTGGCGCTGACTCAGGGCTTTTTTGGCTCTGATTTTGGGCGAACACGCTCGCGCAGGCGAGGCACAGGGTCGCGGAAAGAACGGGGCGCAGCATGGGCGCATTGTAGGCGGGGCACAATCGCCCCATGAGCGACCCCCAACCCGACAACACGCTGCTGCTGGTCGACGGCTCGAGCTACCTGTACCGCGCCTTCCATGCCATGCCCGACCTGCGGGTGGACCCGGCCGATTCGGCCAGCCCCTCGACCGGCGCGATCCGCGGCATGGTCAACATGCTGCAGAAGCTCCGCAAAGACCAGCCGGCCCGTTTCGCGGCCTGCGTGTTCGACGCCAAAGGCCCCACCTTCCGCGACGCGCTGTACCCCGAGTACAAGGCCAACCGCTCGCCCATGCCGGACGATCTGCGCAGCCAGATCGAGCCCATCCACGAGGTGGTGGCGCTGATGGGCTGGCGCGTGCTGGACGTGCCCGGCGTGGAGGCCGACGACGTGATCGGCACGCTGGCGCGCCTGGCCTCCGCGCAGGGGCTGAGGGTGGTGATCTCCAGCGGCGACAAGGACCTGAGCCAACTCGTCGATGACCGGGTGACGGTGATCGACACGATGAACGGCAAGGTGCGCGACCTGGCCGGCGTGGAGGCCGAATTCGGCGTGCCGGCGCGGCTGATGGTGGACTACCAGACGCTGGTCGGCGACGCGGTGGACAACGTGCCGGGCGTCGAGAAGGTGGGGCCCAAGACCGCCGCCAAATGGCTGCTGGAACACGGCTCGCTCGACGCGCTGGTGGCCGCTGCCGGCAGCATCAAGGGCGTGGCCGGCGAGAACCTGCGCAAGGCGCTCGATTGGCTGCCCAGGGGCCGCGAGCTGCTGACCATCAAGACCGACTGCGATCTCGACGGCCATGTGCCCGGCCTGCCGTCGCTCGACGCGGTGGCCATGCGCGAGGAAGACGCCACCGCCTTGCGCAGCTTCTACGAGCGCTTCGGGTTCAAGACACTGGTGAAGGCGCTGGAGGCGCCGGTGGACGAGGCGGCAAGCGTGGGCTTCAGCGACGCGGGCCTGGCAGCGGATGCACCGCCGGCCGCCGTCAGAGACCGCCACTACGACACCATCGTGGACTGGCCGGCGTTCAATGCGCTGCTGGAAAAAATCAAGGCCGCCGACCTGGTGGCGCTGGACACCGAGACCTCGTCGCTCGACGAGATGCGGGCCGAGATCGTGGGCCTGAGCTTCAGCACCGCGCCGGGCGAGGCCGCCTACATTCCGCTCGGCCACCGCTACCCGGACGCGCCAGACCAATTGCCCATGGCCGATGTGCTGGCGCTGCTGCGGCCCTGGCTGGAAGACGCGTCGCGCGCCAAGCTGGGCCAGCACGTCAAGTACGACCGGCATGTGTTCGCCAACCACGGCATCGAGGTGCGCGGCTATGCGCACGACACGATGCTGCAGAGCTACGTGCTGGAGGTGCACAAGCCGCACGGCCTCGCCAGCCTGGCCGAGCGGCATCTGGGCCGCAGCGGCATCAGCTACGAAGACGTCTGCGGCAAGGGCGCGCACCAGATCCCGTTCAGCCAGGTGGACGTGGCCCGCGCGGCCGAGTATTCGTGCGAAGACTCCGAGCAGACGCTGGAAGTGCACCGCGTGCTGTGGCCACGGCTGCTGGCCGACGAGCGGTTGCGCTTCATCTACGAACTGGAGATGGCGTCGAGCGAGACGCTGTACCGCATCGAGCGCAACGGCGTGCTGATCGACGCCAAGGCGCTGGCCACGCAGAGCCACGCGCTCGGCCAGCGCATCCTGCAACTGGAGCAGGAGGCGCATGAGCTGGCGGGGCAGCCGTTCAACCTGGGCAGCCCCAAGCAGATCGGCGAGATCTTCTTCACCAAGCTGGGCTTGCCGGTGGTGAAGAAAACCGCGACCGGCGCGCCGAGCACCGACGAAGAGGTGCTGGAGAAGCTGGCCGAAGACTTTCCGCTGCCGGCCCGCATCCTGGAGCACCGGGGCCTGTCCAAGCTCAAGGGCACCTACACCGACAAGCTCACGCTGCTGGCGCTGCCGCGCACCGGCCGCGTCCACACCCACTACGCGCAGGCGGTGGCGGTCACGGGCCGGCTCAGCAGCAACGACCCCAACCTGCAGAACATCCCGATCCGCACCGCCGAGGGGCGGCGCATCCGCGAGGCTTTCGTGGCGCCGGAAGGCGCGGTCATCGCCAGCGCCGACTACTCGCAGATCGAGCTGCGCATCATGGCCCACATCAGCGGCGACGAGGCGCTGCTGCGCGCCTTCACCACCGGCATGGACGTGCACCGCGCGACTGCGGCCGAGGTGTTCGGCGTAGCGCCAGAGGCCGTGAGCAGCGAGCAGCGGCGCTACGCCAAGGTCATCAATTTCGGGTTGATCTACGGCATGAGCGCCTTCGGGCTGGCGCGCAACCTCGGCATCGACAACACCGCCGCGAAGAACTACATCGACCGCTATTTCCAGCGCTACCCCGGCGTGAAACGCTACATGGACGAGACCGTCACGTCGGCGCAGGAGTGTGGATATGTCGAGACAGTGTTCGGTCGTCGCCTTTATTTGTCAGAGATCAAGGGTGGGAACGGCCCGAGGAAAAAAGCCGCCGAGCGACAGGCCATCAACGCGCCGATGCAGGGCACCGCCGCCGACCTGATCAAGCTCAGCATGAACAAGGTGCAAAACGTGCTCGACGCCGAGGGCCGTGGCACCAAAATGATCATGCAGGTGCACGACGAACTGGTGTTCGAAGTGCCGCTCGGCGAAGTCGACTGGCTGCGCGCCGAAGTGCCTCGTCTGATGGCCGGCGTGGCCGAACTGAAGGTGCCGCTGCTGGCCGAAGTGGGCGTGGGGCCGAACTGGGAGCAGGCGCACTGAGCGCGGGCGGTTCAACCGCAGCGCGCCGACACCACCTTGTTGTTCGCGTCGACCTCCAGGTTCAGGCGCTGCGCGTTGAATTCCATGGTGATGGGCTGCCTGGGCTTGAGCACGCGGACGATGGCCGCACCGGACTTCTTGCCGGCTTCCACCTGCAAGGCCGCGTCGGCCGTGCGCCCGACGGCCACCTGGGCGGGGGCCACGTGGCATTCACCGCCGCCGGCAATGGGGCGGGGCGGCACGGGGCCTTTGGGCGGCGGCTCGGGGCTGGCGCATGCGGCCAGCCACAGCGCCGCGCAGGCCGCTGCCAGCCCCAGCAGGGCGCGGCTGTGCGGCGCCCTCACGACTTCTCCGAATAGAACACGCCGCCGATCGCCCAGTCCGAGCGCGGCACGTCGTTCAGCACCACGGCCACCTGCTCCGGCTTGCTGCCCAGCGTGTCGACGACGGCCTGGGTCAGCGCGGTGACGAGGGCCTTCTTCTGCTCCTGCGTGCGGCCGGCGAGCATTTCGACGTGGATGGTGGGCATGGGCGGGTCTCCTGTGCGTTTCGAAGCCCCGATTGTCCGGCGGCGGCAATGACGCCCGCGTCAGCAGGGCATTGGGCCGCGCCATAAACTGGCCGGTGCCAAACCCGCCACGCCATTCCGAAGGAGAACACCGATGCGCGACGACGACCTGAAAGCCGATTTCGACTCGCTGCGGCCCGGCCGCAGCACCGCGCAGGGTGCCACCCGCCGCACCGCCTTGCAGGCTGCGCTGGGCGTGGGCTATGCCGCGGCCGCGATGCCCATCGCCGCGCAGACCGCAGTCCACACGCCGGAAGACGGCCTCACCGCCGGTGCGGTGAGCATCGACGCCGCCGGCTTCAAGCTGCCCGCCTACCGCGCCGCGCCGGCCGGCAAGAACCATCTGCCGGTCATCCTGGTCATTCAGGAAATCTTCGGCGTGCACGAACACATCGCCGACGTCTGCCGCCGCTTCGCCAAGGCAGGGTACCTGGCCATCGCGCCCGAGCTGTACGCGCGGCAGGGCGACCCCAAGGGCTACACCGACGTCGGCAAGCTGATGGCGGAGATCGTCTCCAAGGTGCCGGACAGCCAGGTCATGGCCGACCTCGACGCCACCGTGGCCTGGGCGCAGGCCAACGGTGGCAACAACAAGAAGCTGGGCATCACCGGCTTCTGCTGGGGCGGCCGCATCACCTGGCTGTACGACGCGCACAACCCGCAGGTCAAGGCCGGTGTGGCCTGGTACGGCCGGCTGGTGGGTCAGGCCAGCGCCAACAACCCAACGCATCCGGTCGACGTGGCCAAGACACTGCACGGCCCGGTGCTGGGCCTCTACGGCGGGCAGGACACCGGCATTCCGCTGACCAGCGTCAACCAGATGAAGGACGCGCTGGCCGACGGCAGCGCGGCGGCGAAAAAATCGGAATTTGTGGTGTACCCTGACGCCCCGCACGCCTTCCATGCCGACTACCGCCCCAGCTACCGCGCCGAGGCCGCGCAAGACGGCTGGAAACGCGCGCTGGCCTGGTTCAAGTCGCACGGCGTGGCCTGAAGCACCCGCTGCCGCCTCCCAGCCGCCCATGGGCGGCTTTTTGTTGATTTTTGGAATGAATTCCGGCGCAAGTCAGCGCGGAATATGATGTTGTAGCTATGACTTTGGTAGCAATCCTGTGCGCGACGCTGGTCACCGGCATCGGCAGCGTGTGGCTCGCCGCGCTGCTCGGCTTTGGCGTGCTGGCGCGCTACACGGCCCACATGCTCAGCCTGGCCGCCGGGGCGCTGCTGGCCACCGCCTTCATGCACCTGCTGCCCGAGGCCTTCGAGACCGGCCTGCCGGCGCGCGACCTGTTCGCCACGCTGCTGGTCGGCCTGGTGTTCTTCTTCCTGCTCGACAAAGCCGAGCTGTACCACCACGCGCACGAGCAGGGCCATGGCCACGACGGGCACGCCGGCCATGACCACGACGGCCACCACCATCACACCCACGGCAGCGGCAAGGGTGGCTGGGCGGTGCTCACCGGCGACGGCCTGCACGCGTTTGGCGACGGCATCCTGATCGCGTCGGCCTTCATCGCCGACTTCCGGCTCGGCGTGCTGGCGGCGGTGGCGGTGATGGCGCACGAGGTGCCGCACCACATCGGCGACCTGGTCGTGCTGCGCCAGTCGTCGGCCAACCCGCGTGCGGCGCTGCTCAAAGTGTCGTTGGCCGGCGCGGTGACGGCGCTCGGCGGGCTGGTCGGCTTTTTCCTGGTGGAGCGGCTGCAGGGCTTTCTGCCGTACTTCCTGGCGGTGGCGGCGAGCAGCTTCGTCTACGTGGCGCTGGCCGACCTGATCCCGCAGCTGCAGAAGCGGCTCAGTGGCCCGCAGACCGCCGCGCAGATCGTCTGGCTGGTGCTGGGCATGGGCCTGGTGTCGCTGGCCAGCCTGGCGGCCCACGCCCACCACGTCCACTGACGGGCCGGTGCGCGTTGTTGCCCACCCGAGACGTTTCTCCGCCGCGCGGCTTGTGGCCCACCGCAGGCGGGCCGAAAATGACGGTGCCGCGACAGACCCCGACAAGACGACCGACAGAGGAGCAGATACCATGGGCACCCGCACTTCCCTGAGCGACGAGACCGAAGCGCGCCTGGAAATGGCGGCCGTGGTCACGCAGCACCAGTTGCAGTACGCCCGCGGCATCGTGGCGTCGGCCGGCATCTCCAGCCCTGAAATCACCGCCGCCGTCGTGCATGCGCTGGCCATCAACTACGCCGCCGCGCTTGGCGTGCAGGCTGGCAAGACCCGCGCCTCGGCGGCAAAAAAGGCGGCTCCCGCCGCCGCCGCTCAGCCGGTGGCCGGCGACACGCAGCCCGACCTGCTCATGCCCGACCCCTTCGGCAGTTCACCGACCTGAAGCTGCGTTTTCAGCGGCCAGAAAAAAGCGCCACCCCACGGGTGGCGCTTGCAAGGGGTGGATTTTCCTCGGCGGGCCATCGGGGTCCGCCGCACCGGCACCGTCAGTTGCGGTTCGGGTTGTTCGGGTGCGAGTCGTAGCGGTTGGCCACGCCGTCGTGGTCGCGGTCGCCACGGGCCCAGCCGCCACGGCGTTCGTAGTGGTCGCCCACCTGAACCCATTCGCTGCGGGCAAAGCGGTAGCCGGGGCGTTCACGCTCCCAGTGGCCGGTGCGCCAGACGTAGCTGCGGCCGTTGTAGTCCCAGAAGCCCGGGGCCCACACGTAGCCGCGGCGCGGGGCGGGTGCGCGTTCGGCGCGCGGCGCCGGCGGGGCGAGGGTGACGACCGTCACGTTGGCCGCAACGGCCTGCGTGCTGACGCCCATGGCGCCGAGGGTGCTCGCCGTCACGGCGAGGGCAATGATGGTTTTCTTCAGCATGGTTGTTTCTCCTTCGGGGTTGAGGGGGAGGACTTGGTTGTCCACGTTTGGATTGTGTGAATCAGGCCTTCGCCTGCCTGTCGGCCGGCGCTGTCAGCGCCTGTAGGCGGTGGCCCTCATTGCGTCAACGGCGGTACGGGTTGTTGGGGCGGCTGTCCCAGCGGTTGGGCACGCCGTCGCCGTCGCGGTCGCGCCGGCCGCCGTTGTGCCAGCCGGTGTGGCGGCCGCGGTTGTCCCAGCGGTTGTGGTCCCAACGGTTGTCGTGGCGGTAGCCCGGGTTGTAGTAGCCGTTGTTCGGGTAATAGCCATAGCCACCGCCGTAATACGGGCTGTTGGTGGCGGCCACGCTCACGCCGGGCGCCGAGAACTGCAGGCCCACCGACGTGAAGGCCGAGGCCGGCGTGGCGGCAATCGCGCCGAGGGTGCCGATGGCGAGGGATGCTGCGATGACACGGGTTTTCAACATGACGTTTCTCCTTCGTGGGTTGATGGCTTCATGATGGGCGCCGGGGGTGAAGCCGACCCCACGGCTGTGCAAAGTTGCATGAAGGGGTGTAATGGGCCGTCCCCATTGCGAAGGTGTGTGAAGCGCATGCAACAAGACCTGTCAGCGCGGTGCTGCATCGCCGGTGGCGGCCCGGCCGGGTTGATGCTGGGCCTGCTGCTGGCGCGGGCGGGCATCGACGTCGTGGTGCTGGAAAAGCATGCCGACTTCCTGCGCGATTTCCGTGGTGACACGGTGCACCCCTCCACCCTGGAAGTGATGCACGAACTCGGCCTGCTCGACGCCTTTCTGCAGCGCCCGCACGACGAGGTGCGCCAGCTCAACGCCAGCGTCAACGGCCACGACGCCGTCATTGCCGACTTCGCGCATGTGCGCACCCGGTGCCGCTTCATCGCGCTGATGCCGCAATGGGATTTCCTGGACTTTCTGAGCGACGAGGCCGAGCGTTACGCCGGCTTCCGGCTGCTGATGCAGGCCGAGTGCACCGGCGTGGTCGAGCACGGCGGCCAAGTGCGTGGTGTCACCGCGCGCCGCGCCGACGGCAGCACCTTCACCGTGCACGCCGACCTGACCATCGGCGCCGACGGCCGGCGCTCCGTCGTGCGGTCGGCCGCTGGCCTGGTGGTGCAAGACCTCGGCGCGCCGATCGACGTGCTGTGGCTGCGCCTGCCGCGCCACCCCGGCGACCCCGACACCACCGGCGGCCGCATCAGCGCCGGCCATTTCCTGGCGATGCTGAACCGCGGCAGCTACTGGCAGTGCGCCTACGTCATCGCCAAGGGCGGCATCGCGGCCCTGCAGGCGCGCGGGCTGCCGGCCTTCCGCAACGAGCTGGTGGCGGCCGCACCGTTGTTCGCCGACCGCGCGCACCTCATCGCGAGCTGGGACGACGTGAAGCTGCTCAGCGTGTCGGTGGACCGGCTGGAGCGCTGGTGGAAGCCGGGGCTGCTGTGCATCGGCGACGCCGCGCACGCCATGTCGCCGGTGGGCGGTGTCGGCATCAACCTGGCCATCCAGGATGCCGTGGCCACGGCCAACCTGCTGGCCGCCCCGCTGGCCGACGCTGCCGTGGGAGGGGCGGACTTGGCACCCTTCTGCCAGCAGGTGCAGCAGCGCCGGCTGTGGCCCACGCGGGTGGTGCAGCGGCTGCAGGTGGCGGTGCAGAACCGGCTGCTGGTGCCGGTGCTGGCCTCGGCCAGCCAGTCGCCAGCGAGCGGGCTGCCCTGGCCCTTGCGATTGGCCAACCGCATGCCGTGGCTGCGCGCGGTGCCGGCCTGGCTGGTGGGCGTGGGGGTGCGGCCCGAACACGTGGCAACGCCCGACGTCGGGCACCCAGCGCCCCGGGAGGGGGCGGTGCCTTCAGGTCGGGCGTAGCGGCCGGCTGGCCGATCGCGCGTCAGCTGCGGTGCGGGTTGTCGGGGTAGCGGTCGAGGCGGTTCGGCACGCCGTCACCATCGCGGTCGCGCATCTGGCGGTAGCCGGCGTCGGGCACCCACTGCGCCTGGCGGAACTCCCAATGGTCGCCCACCGGCACCCAGCGGGCGGGCTGGTAGACGTAGCCGCTGCGGTCGCGTTCCCAGCGGCCGGACTGCCACACGTAGCGGTCACCCTGCCAGTCCCAGTGGCCCTGCGTCCAGATGAAACCCGGGCGGGTTGGCGGAGCGGCCTCGGCGCGCGGCTGCGGCGGCGCAAAGCGGGCCTCGTCGCGGTCTTCGTAGGCCCGATAGGACGGGTAGGCGGTCTGCGCCATTGCCGGGGCAGCCACACCCGCCAGGGTACCGGTGGCGAGGGCGACAGCGATCAGGCGCAATGGGGTCTTGTTCATCGTTTTCTCCTTCAGCGAGTTGTTGGAGCCTTCATCGTGGCCAACCCAGGTAAACGATCTGCCAAGCGAACGCAGCCTTGTGTGAAGCCCTGTGTCGCGATGTACGGTTGACGCCGCATGCGCCCTGGCGGGTAACGGAACGTCAGAAGCAATGCAAAACCCACAGCGCCAGACGCGTGGCGCCCAGCAAAAAGCCACCGGCCCCGGGTTGGGGTGCGGTGGCTTTGGGGCCGCCATGACGGCGGTATCAGCGGCGGTAGGGGTTGTTGGGGTGGCGGTCGTAGCGGTTGGGAATGCCGTCACCGTCGCGGTCGCCACGGCCCCAATAGCCACGGTGCATTTCCCAGTGGTTGCCGACCTGCACCCAGCGCGCCGGCGCGTAGTGGTAGCCGGGGCGGGCGCGTTCCCAGTAGCCGGCGCGCCAGAAATGGCGGTTGCCGCGCCAGTCCCAGTAGCCCGGTACCCACACGTAGCCGCCGCGCGGCGGCGGAATGGCCTCGTAGCGCGGCGCGGGTGGCGCCACCTGAACCTGGAACACGGCCTGTGCCGCGGCCGGCGCCGACGCCACGGCGCCGAGGGCGCCAACCGCCAGCATGGCGGCGGCGAGGCTGGTCTTGATCGTCGTCATTTGTTCATCTCCTTCGGTGGAATCGTGGAGCTTTGATGATGAACACGCCGCGTGTCGCGCGGCTCAGCGGCGTGCGAAGTTTTGTGAAGCCGTGTGACGCGCCGCTACACGCTGCGCGGGTGCCGCCGCACTCAGCCGCGCGCCACCGGCCGCGCCGGGTCGCTGCACCATTCGCTCCAGCTGCCGGCGTACAGCCGGGTGGGACCAAGACCCGCGAGTTCCATGGCCAGCAGGTTGGGTACGGCGCTCACGCCGCTGCCGCAGTGGTGCACCACCGTGGCCACGTCGCGGCCGCCGAGCAGCGCGTCGAATTCGCCGCGCAATTGGTGGGCCGGCTTGAAGCGGCCGTCGGTGCCGAGGTTCTCGCCGAAGGGCCGGTTCAGCGCGCCGGGAATGTGGCCGGCCACCGGGTCCAGCGGCTCGACCTCGCCGCGAAAGCGCGGCGCGGCGCGGGCATCGACCAGCGTCTGGCCGACGCGGCCGAGGTTCTTCAGCACGGCCTCCGTGCCAACCAGTTCGCGCAAAGGCTCGCCCAGCTCGAAGTTGGCCTGGAAGTGCGCCGGCTCCTCTCCCGCTGCGGTGTCACCGCCAGCGGCCTGCCAGGCGGCCAGGCCACCGTCGAGCACCGCCACCGCATCGTGGCCGCACCACTTCAGCATCCACCACAGGCGGCCGCAGAAGTTGGCGTTGTTGCGGTCATAGACCACGGCCTGCATGCCGTTGGAAAAACCGACGCTGGACAGCCAGGTCGCGAATTTCTCGCGGTTGGGCAGCGGGTGCCGGCCACCGGACGCGGGTGTGTCGCTTTCACCGGCGACCAGCATGCCGCCGGCACCGGGCGTGCCGTGTTTGGCGCTGAGGGCGGTGTCGAGGTCGGCGAACACCGCGCCGGGAATGTGGCGCTCCAGGAAGGCGGCGTGGCCGGCCTCCGGTTTGGCGAGGTCGAACGTGCAATCGAACACCATCAGCGGCTGGCCGCTGCCGCGCAGGGCCGCCAGTTCGGCGGCAGAGATCAGCAGGGGAAAGCTCATGCGGCTGTGTTCCCCATCGCGGTGCGGTACCACTCGTGGAAATGCTGCATGCCGTCCTCCATGGGGCTCTGGTAGGGGCCGCACTCGTCGTCGCCGCGCCGCATCAGCGCGCGGCGGCCGGCGTCCATGCGCAGCGCGATCTCGTCGTCTTCCTCGCAGGTCTCCATGTAGGCGGCCTGCTGGGCCTCGACGAACTCACGCTCGAACAGCGCGATTTCTTCGGGGTAGTAGAACTCGACCATGTTGAGCGTCTTCTGCGGGCCGATGGGGAACAGCGTGGAGACGGTCAGCACGTGCGGGTACCACTCGACCATGACGTTCGGGTAGTAGGTCAGCCAGATCGCGCCGTATTTCGGCGGCTGGTTGTTGCGGTAGGCGAGCAGGGCGGCCTGCCAGCGTTCGTAGACCGGCGAGCCGCCGGACGCGTCGGCCTTGCCGAGCCGGTTGGCCACGCCCACTGTCTGCACGGAATACGAGGGCTTGAATTCCCAGCGCAGGTCGTCGCAGGTGACGAACTGCCCGAGACCGGGGTGGAAGGGCCCGACGTGGTAGTCCTCCAGGTAGACCTCGATGAAGGTCTTCCAGTTGTAGTCGCACTCGTGCAGCAGCACGCGGTCGAGCACGTGGCCGGAGAAGTCGAGGTCGGCGCGCGGGCCGAGCGAGGCGAGGTCGGCTGCGACGTCGCGGCCCGTCCGGGCCTCGAACAGCAGGCCGTTCCATTCCTGCAGCGGGTAGTTGCGCAGGTTCAGGCAGGGGTCGGTCTCGAAATGCGGCGCGCCGATCAGCCGGCCGGCCGGCGCGGCCTGCTGGCCGCCGCTGTAGGTCCAGCGGTGCAGCGGGCAGACGATGTTGCCGCCGGCGCTGCCGGGCTGCGTGGTGTGGAGCGACCCCTTGCCCTTGAGCATGATGGCCTGCCGGTGGCGGCAGACGTTGGAGACCAGCTCGATGCCCTGGGCGGTGTGCACCAGGGCGCGGCCTTCGTGCTCCTGCGGCAAGGCGTAGTAGTCCCCCTGTTCCGGAACCCAGTGCCGATGGCCGACATAGCCGGCACCGGCCGGAAAGAGCTGTGTCCGCTCACGCTCGAAAAGCGCCTCGCTGAAGTAACTGGAAACCGGAAGTTGGCTCGAAGCCTGCTGCAGTCGAAGACTCAAATCAGACATGGTGTCCTGACCAAGACTCCCCACAGGGAGGGAAATGCGCCGGAGGCGCGGAAAGGGGAGGGCGATTGTACCCTTGGGGGGCCGAGCGGCCGGCGGCATGGCCTTGCGGGGTGACGGGTCGGTCGGGTGGGGAGCCCGTAAAATGGAACGTTCCCCTCACGGACCCGCCGGATCCCCCGCTCAACATGGCCAAGGCCAAACCCCAGCCAGCCCCGCCCGCCAGCTACGAAGCCGCGCTCAGGGAACTCGAAGACCTGATCGGCCAGCTCGAATCCGGCCAACTGCCGCTCGAAGACCTGCTGGCCGGCTACCAGCGCGGCGCCGAGCTGCTGCAGTTCTGCCGAGGCAAGCTTGATGCGGTCGACCAGCAGATCCGTGTGCTCGACGACGGCGCACTGAAACCCTGGACCGAAGGGTGAGCGGCGCCTTGGGCTTCGACCTGCCGGCCTGGAGCGCGGCGCGGCTGTCGGCGGTGGAGGCGGCGCTGGACCGCTGGGTGCCGGCCCACGCGCCGGCCGGTGTCGGCGAAGCGATGCGCTACGCGGTGCTGGACGGCGGCAAGCGGCTGCGTGCGCTGCTGGTGTTCGCCGCAGCCGAGGCGGTTGGCGCGACCGACGGCGCCGCGGCCTTGCGCGCCGCCTGCGCGGTGGAACTGATTCACGGTTATTCGCTGGTGCACGACGACATGCCCTGCATGGACAACGACGTGCTGCGGCGCGGCAAGCCGACCGTGCACGTGCGCTTCGGCGAAGCCATGGCGCTGCTGGCCGGCGACGCGATGCAGGCGCTGGCCTTCGAACTGCTGACCCCCGGCCCCGACGAAGACCGGGTGGCGCCGCCCACCCAGGCGGCTCTGTGCGCGCAACTGGCGCGGGCCGCCGGTTATGCCGGCATGGCGGGCGGCCAGGCGATCGACCTCGCCAGCGTGGGCCTGGCCTTGGACGAAAACCAGCTGCGCACCATGCACCGCCTGAAGACCGGCGCGCTGCTGCAGGCCAGCGTGCGCATGGGCGCGGCCTGTGGGGCCTGCGGCGGCCCCGCGCTGGCGGCGCTGTCCGACTACGGCGCGGCGATCGGCCTGGCCTTCCAGGTGGTCGACGACATCCTCGACGTGACCGCAGACTCCGCCACGCTGGGCAAGACCGCCGGCAAGGACGCGTTGAACGACAAGCCCACCTACGTCTCGCTGATGGGGCTGGAGGCGGCCCGTGCCCATGCACGGGAGCTGCAAGACGACGCTTTGGCCGCGCTGGCCAATAGCGGCCTGGCCGACACCGTGGCGCTGGCGGCCCTGGCCCGCATGGTGGTGGAACGTTCCAACTGACGCGCCGGCGGCCAACGATTAAGATGATTTGAGAGCCATGACCGATTCGACCTATCCGCTGCTCGAAACCATCGGCGACCCGGCCGACCTGCGGCGCCTGCCGCGCGCGCAGCTCGCGCCGCTGGCCGGCGAGCTGCGCCAGTGCGTGCTCGACAACGTGTCCAAGACCGGCGGCCACCTCAGCTCCAACCTCGGCACCGTCGAATTGACGGTGGCGCTGCACTACGTCTTCAACACGCCTTACGACCGGGTGGTGTGGGACGTCGGCCACCAGACCTACCCGCACAAGATACTCACCGGCCGCCGCAGCCGCATGGGCAGCCTGCGCCAACTGGGCGGCCTGAGCGGCTTTCCGCAGCGCACCGAGAGCGAATACGACACCTTCGGCACCGCGCATTCCAGCACCAGCATCTCGGCGGCGCTGGGCATGGCCCTGGCCGCGCGGCAGAAGCACGAAGACCGCATCGCGGTGGCGGTGATCGGCGACGGCGCGATGAGCGCCGGCATGGCCTTCGAGGCGCTGAACAACGCCGGCGTGCAGCCCGACTGCAAGCTGCTGGTGGTGCTGAACGACAACGACATGTCGATCAGCCCGGCCGTCGGCGCGCTGAACCGCTACCTCGCGCAGCTGATGAGCGGCCAGTTCTACGCCGCCGCCAAGAACGTCGGCAAGACGGTGCTGAAGCCGCTGCCGCCGCTGTTCGAGCTGGCCAAGCGCTTCGAGGAGCACGCCAAGGGCATGGTGGTGCCGGCCACGCTGTTCGAGAAATTCGGCTTCAACTACATCGGCCCGATCGACGGCCACGACCTCGAATCGCTGGTGCCCACGCTGGAGAACATCAAGCAGTTGCTGGCGCACGGCAAGGGCCCCCAGTTCCTGCACGTGGTGACCAAGAAGGGCCAGGGCTACAAGCTGGCCGAGGCCGACCCGATCGCCTACCACGGCCCCGGCAAGTTCGACCCTGCCGTGGGGCTGGTCAAGTCGGCCGCGCCGGCCAAGCCCACCTTCACCCAGGTGTTCGGCCAGTGGTTGTGCGACATGGCCGAGAAAGACCCGCGGCTGGTCGGCATCACGCCAGCCATGCGCGAGGGCTCCGGCATGGTGGAGTTCGAGCAGCGCTTCCCAGGCCGCTACTACGACGTCGGCATCGCCGAGCAGCATTCGGTCACCTTCGCTGCCGGCCTGGCCTGCGAGGGGTTGAAGCCGGTGGTCGCCATCTACTCCACCTTTTTGCAGCGCGCCTACGACCAGCTGGTGCACGACGTCGCCATCCAGAACCTGCCGGTGGTGTTCGCGCTGGACCGCGCCGGCCTGGTCGGTGCCGACGGCGCCACCCATGCGGGCGCCTACGACATCGCGTTTCTGCGCTGCATCCCCAACGTCAGCCTGGCCTGTCCGGCCGACGAGAACGAGTGCCGCCAACTGCTCAGCACCGCCTTCGCGCAGGACCACCCGGTCGCCGTGCGCTACCCGCGCGGCGCCGGTGCCGGCGTGGCCACCCAGCCGGGTCTCGCGCAGTTGCCGTTCGGCAAGGGCGAGGTGAGGCGCGAGGGCCAGCGCATCGCCATCCTGGCCTTCGGCACGCTGCTGTACCCGGCGCTGCAGGCGGCCGAGGCGCTGGGCGCCACGGTGGTCAACATGCGCTGGGCCAAGCCGCTCGACACCGAGCTGCTGCTGCAGGTGGCGGCCGGCCACGAGGCGCTGGTGACGCTGGAAGAGGGCTGCGTGATGGGTGGCGCCGGCAGCGCGGTGGCCGAGGCGCTGAACGCCGCCGGCGTGACGCGCCCGCTGCTGCAATTGGGTCTGCCCGACAAGTTCATCGAACACGGCGACCCGGCCAAGCTGCTGGCGCTGAACGGCCTGGATGCCGCCGGCATCACGAATTCAATAAGAAAACGCTTTCCAGTCAGCGCCAGTGCTGGTGTTGGTGCTCTTAAAATCGTAGCGTAACGGCGCTTTTCGCGCGGCACTCCTGGCGGGCCCGGGCGGCTGTCGCGCGGGTGATCCGCGCGGGAAAACCCCCGGGCGTGGGGCCATCGACCGCTTTTTACAATCGTGCGCGGCTCGAACGCGAGCATTGCACGGCCAGTCAGAAGCCGGCCACCGTTTCGTCAACCCAGGAGTCAACCCATGGACCGTCGTTCCCTCATCAAACAAGCCGGCATCGCAGGCGTTCTGGCCACCGGCATTGCGCCGGCCGTGCACGCCCAGGCCGCCGTGCGCTGGCGTCTCGCGTCCAGTTTCCCCAAGTCGCTCGACACCATTTACGGCGGGGCCGAGGTGTTTGCGAAGGCGGTTCGCGCCATGTCGGGCGGCAAGTTCGAAATCTCGGTTCATGCGGGCGGCGAGCTGGTGCCGCCGTTCGGTGTGGTCGACGCGGTGCAGAACGCCACCGTGGAGATGTGCCACACGGTGCCCTACTATTTCTACGGCAAGAACCCCGCGTTCGCGCTGGGTTCGGCCATTCCCTTCGGCATGAACGCCCGCCAGATGACGGCGTGGATGACGCACGGCAACGGCCGCAAGCTGATGAACGAGCTGTACGCCAAGTACGGCATGGTCAGCTTCGCCGGCGGCAACACCGGCACGCAGATGGGCGGCTGGTTCCGCAAGGAAATCAAGACCGTGGCCGACTTCAAGGGCCTGAAGATGCGCCTCGGCGGCGGCCTGGTGGGTGAAGTCATGACCAAGCTCGGCGCGGTGCCGCAGAGCCTGCCCGGTGGCGAGATCTACCAGGCGCTGGAGAAAGGCACGATCGACGCCGCCGAATGGGTGGGCCCCTATGACGACCAGAAGCTCGGCTTCAACAAGGTTGCCCCCAATTACTACTACCCCGGCTGGTGGGAAGGCGGCCCGGAGGTCGATTTCTTCATCAACCAGAAGGCGTTCGACACGCTGTCGGCCGAGAACAAGGCCATCGTTGAAGCGGCGGCTTCGCACGCCACGATCGACATGCTGTCCAAGTACGACTCGCTCAACCCCGTCGCGTTGAAACAGCTCGTGGCCGCCAAGACGCAACTGCGCGCCTTCCCGACCGCTGTGCTGGAAGCATCGTTCAAGGCCACCCACGAGGTCTACGCCGAACTGAACGCGAAGAGCGAAGACTGGAAGAAGATCTATGCCGATTTCCGCACCTTCCAGCGCGACCAGGTGCTGTGGTTCCGGTACGCGGAGAACGGGTTCGACAACTTCATGAACTCCAAGGTGCGCGAACTCTGAGCACGTCTCTGCCTCGCAAAAAGCCCCGCACTGCGGGGCTTTTTTTATGCCCGGACGCCGGATGGCCGAGTTGGCGTGAGGGGCAATGCCGTGACGGTTTGTTGCAAAAACCACGGTGCGCTGTGGTGCAGTTCACACAGCGGTGTTTCGCATGTGTATCGTCGAAGGGAAGTCACGGTTTGCATGCTCCAATCCATCCGTCATGAGCGACCCTTCCGACGCGCCACCGCCCCCCGCCATTGCCGTCGCTCCTGCCCGTTCGCCAGCGTCCCGCTGGTGGCCGTGGCGCTGGTCCCGTTCCACACAGGTGGTGGTGGGCGCGTTCGGCCTGTTCGCGCTGGTGCTGGCGGCATGGGCCTGGGGAGAAATGCGCGGGTCCGGCTTGCAGGCGCGCTATTTTTCCCGGTGGGCCAACACCCTGCGCTACGAGGTCAAGCCCGGCCCCAGCCCGGCCATGCGCTACCCCGAAACCGGCCCTTTCGACGAGCGGCTGGGCTACACGCGGATGCCCGCCTTCGCGCAGCGGCTCGACAAGGCCGGCTATGCGGTCACCGCGCAGGCGCGGCAGTCGGGGGCGTTGGCAAACTTCATGGACCGCGGCTTTTTTCCGCCCTTCCACGAGAAGACGCAAGCCGGCCTCAAGGTGCTCGACTGCCGCAACGACGCGCTGTTCACCTCCCGCGTCCCGCAGCGCGTCTACCCGAATTTCGAGGCGATACCGCCGTTGGTGGCGCAGTCACTGGCCTTCATCGAGAACCGCGAACTGCTGTCGGTCGATAGGCCACGGCACAACCCGGCCGTCGAGTGGGCGCGGCTGGGCCGCGCGGTGCTCGACCAGGTGCAGGCGATGTTCGACAGTGACAGCTCGGCAGCGGGCGGCAGCACGCTGGCCACACAGATCGAGAAGTTCCGCCATTCTCCTGAAGGCCGCACCACCGGCGCTTCGGAGAAGTACCGGCAGATGGTGTCGGCCTCGGTGCGTGCCTACCTCGATGGCGAGGAAACGCTGGTGGCCCGGCAGCGCATCCTGCTCGACTACCTCAACAGCCTGCCGCTGGGCGCCCTGCGCGGCTACGGCGACGTGAATGGCGTGGCCGACGGTATGACCGCCTGGTACAACGCCAGCTTCCACAACGCCAACGACAGGCTGCGCGAGCCGCAGAGCCAGCACGACGGCCTCGCCGAACGCGGACAGGCCTTCCGCGAGATGCTGAGCCTCCTGATCGCGCAGCGCCGCCCGTCGTATTACTTCGGCAGTGGCCAGCGCCAGCTGGGCGCGATGACCGACAGCTACCTGCAGTTGCTGGCCCAGGAAGGCATTCTTCAGCCCGCGCTGCGCGATGCCGCGCTGAAGGCCGGTCTGCCGGTGCAGTCGCGCCTGCGTGAAGGCGCGGCCAATGGCGTGGAGAGCGACGAACGCAAGGCCACCAGCCTGCTGCGTGTGCAGCTTTCAGGCCTGCTCGAAATGGGCAGCCTCTACGACCTCGACCGGCTCGACCTGCAGGCCGCCGGCAGCATCGACGGCGCGGCGCAGGGTGCCATCTCCGCGCTGTTGAGCGACCTGCGCGCGCCGGCCACCGCCAAGGCCGCCGGCCTGCTCGACAAACAGCTCCTGCAACGCGGCGACCCCGCCAGGTTGCTCTACAGCTTCACGCTGTACGAGAGCCGTGGCGGCCTCAACCACGTGCGGGTGCAGACCGACAACCTCGACCAACCCTTCGACATCAACTCCGGCGCCAAGCTGGAGCTGGGCTCCACCGCCAAGCTGCGCACGCTGGTCAGCTACCTCGACATCATCGCGTCGCTGCACCAACGCTTCTCCCCACTGGACCGCCAGGCGCTCGCCGCGTTCAAGCCCGCCAAGCGCGACCACCTCACCCGCTGGGCGCTGGACCACCTCATGGCCACCAAGGACCGCAGCCTGGCCGCCATGCTCAACGCCGCCATGGAGCGGCGCTATTCCGGCAACCCCGGCGAGGCCTTCTTCACCGGCGGCGGCGTGCACACCTTCAGCAACTTCAAGCCCGAAGACAACACCAAGAACGCCACCCTGTACGAGGCGCTGCGCGACTCCAACAACCTGGTCTTCATCCGGCTGATGCGCGACGTGGTCTACCACCACATGTACCGGGACCCGTCGTCGGCCGCCAGCATCCTCGAAGACCCCGGCCACCCGGACCGCGAAGGCCTGCTGAACCGCTTCGCCGACCGCGAAGGCGCGCAGTTCATGCGCGGCTTCTACCGCAAGTACCGCGGCATGGACGCCGACCAGATCATGGACACGCTGACCAACGGCATCCGCCCGACGCCGACCCGGCTGGCAGTGATCTTCCGCTCGATGGAGCCGAACGCCAGCTTCGAGGCCTTCCGCGACTTCGCGCTGGACGAGCTGCCGCCGTCGAAAAAGCCCCTCGAACCCGTGCTGCGCAAGGTGTACGACCAGCACGCGCCCGGCAAGTTCTCGCTGAACGACCGCGGCTACCTGGCCCACATTCACCCTCTGGAACTGCTGGTGGCCGCCCACCTGCGCCAGCACCCCAGCGCCACGATGGCCGAGGTGATCGACGCCAGTGGCAACCAGCGGCGCGAGGTCTATGCCTGGCTGTTCCGCGCCAAGGCCAAGGGCGCCCAAGACCGCCGCATCCAGTCGCTGCTGGAGCTCGATGCCTTTGTCGAAATCCACAAAGGCTGGCAAAAGGTGGGTTACCCCTTCGCCAGCCTGGTGCCTTCTTACGCCACCGCCATTGGCAGCTCGGGCGACAGGCCGGCCGCGCTGGCCGAACTGATGGGCATTCTGGTCAACAACGGCCAGCGCCTGAGCACCGTCTACATCGACGACCTGCATTTCGCTCAGGGCACCCCCTACGAAACGCGGCTGCGCAAGCAGCCCGTGCCGCCCGAGCAGGTGCTGGCACCCGAGGTCGCCGCAGTCGCGAAGAAGGCGCTGGCGCTGGTGGTCAACGAGGGCACGGCCAAGCGCATGCGCGGTGTGCTGAACGGCGCCGACGGCCAGCCGCTGCCGATCGGCGGCAAGACCGGCACCGGCGACAACCGCCTCAACACCTACGGCAAGCGGGGCGCCCAGACCGGCTCACGCGTGGTTAGCCGCACGGCGACGTTCGTGTTCTACGTGGGAGACCACCACTTCGGCGTGTTGACGGCTTACGTGCCCGGGAAGGAAGCCGCACAGTACGCCTTCACCAGTGCGCTGCCGGTGCAGATCCTCAAGCAGATGGCGCCGGTGCTGCAGCCCGTGGTCGACGAGAAAGCCGGCGACGCCTGCATGCACGCCGCGCCCAGCGCGCTGAAGCTGTCGCGCGAGATCACGGCCGCGGCGCTGCCGGCGGAAGATGCGAAAAAGACACGTGCGGTGCCGGTGGCGTTGCCGGCGAGAGCGGCCGCCAGCGGCGCAGGGCGATCGAGAAAGCCAGCGTCGGCGAGCGCGGAATGAAAAATGCCCCTGAACAGGGGCATTTTCATATTGGCGGAGAGGGTGGGATTCGAACCCACGGTACCTTGCGGTACGCCTGATTTCGAGTCAGGTACATTCGACCACTCTGCCACCTCTCCTGAATGATCAAGCCCGCCATTGTAGCAGCGGGCCGGGCTGTTTTTTCAGCCGAGCAGGCCGTAGGTGCGGGCGTAGTGCAGCGTCTGGGTGCGGCTCTTGACGTTGAGGCGGCGGAACAGGCGCCAGAGGTGGACCTTGACGGTGTGCTCGCTGATGCCGAGCTCCTCGGCGATCTCGCGGTTGGAGAGGCCGCGGTCCAGCATGACCAGCAACTGCTTCTGGCGTTTCGACAGCTTTTCATCGACGGCTTCGAGCTCCTCGAAACCGGCGTCGGCGGTCAGCAGCGCACGCAGGGCGGAGCCGATTTCGGTCACCCCGGCGGATTTCTCGATGTAGACGTCTGCGCCGCTCTCGATGCACAGTTCTTCGAAGTCTTCGGCGGGGGAACCGGAAATGACGGCCAGCGGCACGTTGGCATAGCGCTGGGTGAGCTCGCGCACGCCGGAAACGCCGCGTGCGTCGGGCAGTTTGAGGTCGAGGCAGATCAGTGTGGGTTCGCCGTGCTCCTGCACGGCGGTTTCCATGGCACCCACCGTTTCCAGCTCGACCACGGCGGCACCGGGCCGCAGGCGCCGCAGCACGGTGGAGATGGCGTCGCGCATCAGGGGGTGGTCATCAATGACGTAGAGGCTCACAGCGTTACTTGCCTTGTGTAGATCGGTTCAGGTCGTCTGGCCCGCTTGCGGGGCCGCAACCATTGTCGTTCGGGACATTGTGCGCTTTTGCGCAATAAACCGCCATTTCGGCGATTTTTCTCGGGTGACCGGTCAGTAATTCAGGCCCATGGCGTCCCGCACTTCCCGCATGGTTTCGCGGGCGGTGCTGCGGGCGCGGTCGGTGCCGGCATCGACGATGTCGCGCACCACCTTGGGCTGGGCGATGTAGGGCTCGGCGCGGGCCAGCATGGGCTGCTGTTCGCGCAGGATGCCGTCGATGACGGGCTGCTTGCAGTCCAGGCAGCCGATGCCGGCCGAGCGGCAACCCTGCTGCACCCAGGCCTTGGTGGCTGCGTCGGAATAGACCTGGTGGAACTGCCAGACGGGGCATTTGTCGGGGTCGCCGGGATCGGTGCGTTTCACGCGGGCCGGGTCGGTCGGCATGCGCTTGACCTTTTGCGTGATGCTGGCGGCGTCTTCGCGGATGGCGATGGCATTGCCGTAGCTCTTGCTCATCTTCGCGCCGTCCAGGCCGGGCAGCTTGCTGGCCTCGGTCAGCAGCGCCTGCGGCTCGACCAGCACCGCCTTGCCGGTGCCACGGAACCAGCCCTCCAGCCGTTCGCGGTCGCGCGGCTGCAGCGCCGGCGCGGTGGCCAGGAAACCCATCGCCCCTTCAAACGCCTTCTGGTCGCCGGTTTCCTGAAAGGCCTTGCGCGACTTTTCCAGCCGCTTGGCGCTGTCTTTGCCGAGGGCGGCCAGGTTGGCGGCGACGCGGTCGTCGAAGTCGGGTTCGCGGCCGTAGAGGTGGTTGAAGCGGCGGGCCGCCTCGCGGGTCAGCTCGACGTGGCTGGCCTGGTCTTCACCGACCGGCACCCATTTGGCGCGGTAAATGAGGATGTCGGCGGCCTGCAGCAGCGGGTAGCCGAGAAAACCGTAGGTGGACAAATCCTTGTCCTTCAGCTTCTCCTGCTGGTCCTTGTAGGTGGGCACGCGCTCCAGCCAGCCGATCGGCGTGCCCATGGCCAGCAGCGTGAACAGTTCGGCATGCTCGGGCAGCCGGCTCTGCAGGAACATGGTGCATTTCTCGGGATCGAGGCCGGCGGCCAGCCAGTCGATCACCATCTCGAAGACGTTCTTCTCGATGACCTCGCGGCTCTCGTAGTGGGTGGTCAGCGCATGCCAATCGGCGACGAAGTAGTAGCACTCGTGCTGGTCTTGCAGGCGCACCCAGTTCTTCAGCGCGCCGTGGTAGTGGCCGAGGTGCAGCGCGCCTGTGGGCCGCATGCCGGACAGCACGCGCTCCTGGCGCGGGGTGAGGGGGTTGGCGGTGGTCATTTCAGCAGCATCGCGAAAGGGGTCAATACAAGGTCGATCACCGAATAGGTGACACCCATCAGTGGCAGCATCCACAGCTTGGACAGCACGCCTGCAATGACCAGGCCCATGACGATGAAAAAGCCCCAGGGTTCGACGCGCGAAACCAGCTCGGCCTGCTTGTACGGCAGCAGGCCCACCAGCACCCGGCCGCCGTCGAGCGGCGGCAGAGGGAACAGGTTGAACACGAACATCACGACGTTGACCAGAATGCCCGCCCGGCACATCTCGATGAAGAAGCGCTCAGAGATGCCACTGCCGACCAGCGCGTAGAACAGGATACCCCACAGCAGCGCCTGCAGGAAGTTGACACCCGGACCGGCCAGCGCGACCCAGACCATCTGCCGCTTCGGGTTGCGCAGCCGGCCGAACTGCACCGGCACCGGCTTGGCGTAGCCGAACAGGAAGGCGCCGGAGGTGGCGAAGAACAGCACCAGCGGCATCAGGATGGTGCCGACCGGGTCGATGTGCTTCACGGGATTCAGGGTGACGCGGCCGAGCACGTAGGCGGTGTCGTCACCGAAGTAGCGGGCCACGTAGCCGTGCGCGGCCTCGTGCACGGTGATCGCGAAGAGCACGGGCAGTGCGTAGATCGCGATGGTCTGGATGATGTTGGCGGTGTCCACGGGGCGATTGTCTCAGAGGGGTGGCGGGGTTCAGAGCCCCAGCTTGGCGAGGTCGCCGCGGCCTTCGCGCACCACCACCGCCTCGCCGCCCGACAGGTCGATCACCGAGGTGGGCTCCAGCGGGCAGGGGCCGGCGTCGAGCACGGCGGCCAGCACCTTCTCGTAGCGGGCGCGGATGTCTTCGGCGTCGTTCAGCGCATCGGTCTCGCCGGGCGGGATCAGCGTGGTGGCGATCAGCGGCGCGCCGTGCAGCGCCAGCAGTTCCTGCAGCGCCGTGTGGTCGGGCACCCGCAGGCCGATGGTCTTGCGCGACGGGTGGCTGAGGCGGCGCGGCACCTCGCGGGTGGCTTCCAGGATGAAGGTGTACGGGCCGGGCGTGGCCGACTTCAGCAGCCGGTACTGGGTGTTGTCGACCCGCGCGTAGTTGGCCAGTTCGCTGAGGTCGCGGCACAGCAGCGTGAGGTGGTGCTTGTCGTCGACGCCGCGGATGCGGCGCAGCGTGTCGGCGGCGGCCTTGTCGTCGAGGTGGCAGGCCAGCGCGTAGCTGGAATCGGTGGGCAGCGCGACGACGCCGCCCGCGCCAAGCAGCGCAACCGCCTGCTTCAGCAGCCGGGGCTGCGGGTTGTCGGGGTGAACGTGGAGGTACTGGGCCATGTGGAAAAGGGCGCTGCAAGGACTAGCGCTCGCTGGCCCGCATGGTAGCGGCTTGGGCGAGGGCGCCCAGGCGGCGCGCCTCCCGCACCGACAGCAGCGCGCTGGCCACGCCGCAGCCGACGATGACGGCAATGCCCGCCCAGGCCAGCGCGTCGGGCGCATGGCGGAACACGACCCAGCCGCCCAGCGTGGCGAAGGCGATCTGCGCATAGAGGTAAGGCGTCAGCACCGACGCCGGCGCCGCGCGGAAGGCCAGGATCAGCAGCCAATGGCCGAAGGTGCCGGCCGCGCCCACCACCACGAACAGCGGCCAGTGCGCGGCCAGCGAGAAGCCGTCCCAGTGCGCGATGCCCAGCGGCGCCATCAGCACGGTGCCGACCAGGCCGGTGTAGAAATGGGTGGTGTAGGGGTTCTCGCCGCCGCTCATGCGGCTGGTGAGAATCTGGAAGAACGCGAACGCGGTGACCATCACCACCGGGAACAGCAGCGCCCAGCCAAAGAGCTGGCCACCGGGCCGAATGACCAGCAGCGCGCCCGAAAAGCCGCCGCACAGCAGCGCCCAGCGGATGCGCGAGACCTTTTCCTTCAGCACCAGCGCCGCCAACGCGGTGACGGCGAGCGGCCCCAGCATGACCATGGCGGTGAACTCGCCCACCGGCAGGTGTTGCAGCCCGAGGAACGAGCATGCGCTGGTGACCATCAGCAGCAGGCCGCGCAGCACCTGGAATTTCGGGTTGGCCGTGACCAGCACCCGCCAACCCTGCACCGGAAAGCGCAACACCAGCGTGGCCACGGCCTGGAACAGGTAGCGAAACCACAGCAGCATCATCAGCGGCACGATGGCGCCGGCGTACTTGGTGGAGGTGTCCAGCGTGGCAAAGCCGGCGGTGGCCAGCACGATCAGGACGATGCCGGCGCCGGTGGAGGCGCGCGATGGCTCCACGCCGCCCCCCCCTCAGCCCGCAGCCGCCGGCGCCGGTGCGTAGTGGATGCGGTCGGCCAGCAGGGCCCACACCGGCGTGAGCGCGCCCGGCAGTGGCGGCAGTGAGCCGAGGTCGGTGTGGCTCTCGTCGGGGCTGTGGAAGTCGCTGCCGCGCGAGGCGGCAAAACCGAATTCGGTCGCCATGTCGGCGTACTTCACGTATTCGGCCGGCGAATGGCTGCCGGTGACCACCTCGATGGCGCGGCCGCCGTGCGCCTTGAACTCGGAGAACAGCGCGTACTCTTCGGTGGGCGTGTAGCGGTAGCGGGCCGGGTGCGCAATGACGGCGATGCCACCGGCGTCGGCGATCCAGCGCACCGCGTCTTTCAGAGAAGCCCAGCGGTGCGGCACGAAGCCGGGCTTGCCGTCGGTCAGGTACTTGCGGAAGACCTCGGGCGTGTCCTTGCAGACACCGGTCTCCACCAGGAAGCGCGCGAAGTGGGTGCGCGAGATCAGCTCCGGGTTGCCGACGTATTTCAGCGAACCCTCGTAGCTGCCCTTGATGCCGACCGCCGCCAGCCCTTCGGCCATTTCCATCGCGCGGTTGCTGCGCCCGCCACGGGTGGCGTGCAGGCCGCTGTGCAGGGCGGGGTCGAGGTGGTCGAAGCCCAGGCCCACGATGTGAACCGTGACGTTGGCGAAGGTGACCGAGATCTCGGTGCCGGTCAGGTAGTGCAGGCCGGCGGCGTGCGCTGCCGCGAGGGCGCGGGACTGGCCGCTGATTTCGTCGTGGTCGGTCAGCGACCACAGCTCCACGCCGTTGGCCTTGGCGCGAACGGCCAGCGCCTCGGGCGTCAGCGTGCCGTCCGACACCACGGAGTGGCAGTGCAGGTCGGCGTTCAGAATCTGGGTGGCGCTCACGCGCCGATTCTAGGGCGCGCGCCGCCGGCAAGCGGTGCCAGAGGCGACAAAGGCCGCCTGCGGGGCGGCCTTTGCGGTGGTTGATGCAATTCGGGGTGAAATTGAGGCCAAATCGGCCGGAAGTCAGCGTGGAATGGCGATTGTTTGCTATTGAAAAAGTAGCGTCAGCCGTCGGCGTTCTGGTTGCGGATCGCCGCCGCGATCATGGCGTCTGAGAAGAAATGGCCGCCGTCCTGTCCGCCGTGCTTGTCGGCCTCGCTGGTGAAGGCGTCGGCAAAGAACTCTTCTTCCGGCAGGCCGTGGTAGCCGAAGTCGAGCCGGGCGGAGTCGACCACGATCGGCGCGCCGCAGGCGTAGACCTGGTGGCCCGACAGGTCGGGGTGGTCGTCCATCACGGCCTTGTGAACGAAGCCGGTGCGGCCCGTCCAGCCGTCTTCCGGCTGTGCGTCCGACACCACCGGCACGTAGCGCAGGTTGGGCATCTCGGCGAGCTTGGTCTTGACCCAGTGCTCCATGTACAGGTCGGCCGGCCGGCGGCCGCCCCAGTACAGCGTGGCGGGGCGCGAAATGCCCTTGAACTGCAGGTGCTCGATGAGCGCCTTGATCGGCGCGAACCCCGTGCCCGAGGCCAGCAAGATGATGGGTTTGCTGGAGTCCTCGCGCAGGTAGAAGCTGCCGTAGGGCCCTTCCAGGCGCAGGATTTCCTTTTCCTTCATCGTCTCGAAGACGTGGCTGGTGAACTTGCCGCCCGGCATGTGGCGGATGTGCAGTTCCAGCCCGGTGCCCGGCTCGGCCAGCGTGTGCGGGGCGTTGGCCATGGAATAGCTGCGGCGGGTGCCGTCGCGCAGGATGAATTCCACGTACTGCCCGGCATGGAACAGGAAGGTGTCGTTGGCGGGCAGTTGCAGGCGCAGCAGCACCACGTCGTGCGATTTTTTCTCGAGCGCCGCCACCCGTGCCGGCATCTTGCGCACCGGGTAGGCGCCGGCCAGCGTGACCTGCTTCGACTCGAGCACCAGGTCGGTCTGCGGCACCGCGCAGCAGGTCAGCACGAAACCGGCCGCCTCCTCGTCGGCGCTCAGCGCCTTGCTCTGGTGCGGGCCGTGCACCACCGTGCCTTCGAGCTTGCGGCATTTGCAGGAACCGCAGGCGCCGTCTTTGCAGCCGTAGGGCAGGGCAATGCCGGTGCGGATGCCGGCCGCCAGAATCGCCTCGTCGGGGTGAACCGTGAAAGTCCGGCCGCTGGGTTGTACCGTGACGCTGAAAACCATCGCTTGTCTGTATTCTCGGAACTGTTCTAGGACCCAATTTTGCCTTCAAACCAATCCCCACTCGGCGCGCTGCCGTCGCGCTTCCGCCGGCCGCGCCTGCTCATCGTGGGTTGCGGCGACGTCGGCCTGCGCGCCGCGCGCCTGCTGTCGCCCCGCGTGCTCGTGCGCGCGCTCACCTCCAGCCCCGGCCGTGTGGCCAACCTGCGCGCCGCCGGCTGCTGCCCCCTGGTGGGCGACCTCGACCGGCCCGCCTCGCTGCCCCGCCTGGCCGGCCTGGCCGGCCGGGTGCTGCACCTGGCCCCGCCGCCACGCGAAGGCTGGGGCGACCCGCGCACGGCGGCGCTGCTGCGCGCGCTGCGCCGGCGCGGTGCGCCAACGAACGTGGTCTATGGCTCCACCAGCGGCGTCTATGGCGATTGCGGCGGTGCCCGGGTGGCCGAAACCCGCGCGGTGCGGGCGCAGACGCCGCGCGCCGTGCGCCGCGTGCATGCCGAGGCCAGCGTGCGTTTTCATGGCCGTCTGACCGGCGCGCGCACCGCCATCCTGCGCATTCCCGGCATCTACGCGCCCGACCGCGATGGCGGCACGCCGCGCGAGCGGCTGCTGCGCGGCACCCCGGTGCTGCGCGCCGAAGACGACGTGTTCACCAGCCACATCCACGCCGACGATCTGGCGCGCGCCTGCGTGGCCGCGCTGTGGCGCGGCCGCCCACAGCGCACCGTGAACGTCAACGACGACACCGCGCTGAAAATGGGCGACTACTTCGACCTCGCCGCCGACCTGTACGGCCTGCCGAGGCCGCCCCGGGTGGCGCGCGACGCCGCGCAGGGCGAGCTGCCGCTGTCGCTGCTGAGCTTCATGGGCGAATCGCGCCGGCTCGACAACGGCCGGCTCAAGCGCGAGCTGCGGCTGGTGCTGCGCCACCCCACGGTGGCGGAGGGTTTGCGCGCCGGAACGTGAACTGCGGCCTCTAAAGCCGTTGTTCAGCGTGCCGCGCGGCGCAAGGCATGGGAATAATGGGCCATGAGCCGCCACGCCGTTTCCGCCACCGAGCTGATGGACTCGCCCGAGGTGCGGCGGGCCGGGGCCGGCCTGCTGTCGCTGGCGCTGCTCGACGCCCGCAACCACACGCTGATGCTGCTGAGCCTGTTCGGCGAGGCCTTGGCGCAGGCGCCGGCCGACGCATCGGCCTGGCCGCTGGTCGAACCGCCGCTGTGGACGGCCGGCCACGCCGGCTGGTTCCAGGAACGCTGGATCGCCCGCAACCCGCAGCGCAACCAGGGGCCGCGCTGCGACCTGTCGGCCGCCCGGCTCGGCGCCCGCGAGGCCCAGGCCGACACCTGGTGGGACCCCACCCAGAGCGAGCCCGGCGAGCGCTGGCAGCTCGCGTTGCCGGGGCTGGAGCAGGTCAAGGCCAGCTTGCTCGACGGCATCGAAGACACCACCGCCCTGCTGGAGAAAGCCGGCGAGGGCGACGACGCCCTGTACTTCTTCCGCCTCGCGCTGCTGCACGAAGACCGGTGCTGCGAGCAACTGGTGCGGGCCGCGCAGGCGCTGGGCGTACCGCTCAAGCTGACGGCAGGCCAGGCCCCCGCCCCGCTGGCGCCGCTGGCCCTGCCAGCCACCCGCTGGACGCTGGGTGTGCCGGCGCGGCGCGGCGGCTTCGTCTTCGATGTGGAAGCCGGTGAACACGCCGTCGATGTGCCCGACAGCGAGATCGACGCCCAGTGCGTCACCTGGGCGCAGTTCAACGAATTCGTGGATGACGGCGGCTACGACCGGCCCGAGCTGTGGCAGCCCGCCGGCTGGGAGTGGCTGCAGCGCCTCGCGGTGGCCGAGGGCCGGCGCGGGCCGCGTTACGTGCAGCAGATCGGCAGCGCCAGCGGCGCGGTGCTGCAGACCCGCTTCGGCCGCGCGCAGCGTTTCACCGGGCCGCAGCCGGTGATGCATGCGAGCTGGTGGGAGGCCGACGCCTGGTGCCGCTGGGCCGGCCGCCGCCTGCCGACCGAGGTGGAGTGGGAGATGGCCGCCGAGGTCGCGGCGCACCGCGGTTTCCGCTGGGGCGAGGTGACGGAATGGACGGCCGGCACATTGCGGCCCTACCCGGACCACCACCCGCTGCCCGGGCAGGACGCCGCCCGCCCGCTGTTCGGCCGCGCCAAGGTGCTGCGTGGCGCCTCTTTCGCCACCCGGCCGAGGCTGCGTTACACACGCGCCCGGCAGGGCGCCATGCCCGACGACGACACCGGCTTCACCGGCTTCCGCTCCTGCGCGGTGTGAAAGGGCCCCGGACGCCGGACGACCCCGTGTAAGGGGCGGGAACCGCTACGCGGTGGTCGGCACGGTCGAGTCGCTGCGTGCCTCGACCACGCCACGGCGGAAATTCCACCACGGCAGCTCACGGCTGAGGGGCAGCACGGTGCCGCAATGCGCCGGCCGATAGCCTGGTACCCGTGACAGGCGGTCTTGCCAGGCGCGCTGCTGCAGCACCTTGAGCAGCGACTGCACCGCGTCCTGCCCCAAGGCCGATTTCAGGCAGACCAGGTGGTACTGCTCGTCGATGAGCGGCACGAAGTCCAGCCCGAAGGTGTGCGCCGAAGCCGCGATGCCCAGCGCCGCGTCGGCGGCGCCGCTGGCAATGGCCTGCGCCGCCGCCGCATGGGAGGGTTCGGTGCGGTCGTAACCCGGCACGTCGGCTGCCGTGAGCCCGTCGTGCTGCAGCAGTTCGTCGAGCAGCACGCGGGTGCCGGTGCCCACCGGGCGATTCACGAAACGCGCCTCGCGGTGTTGCAGGTCGGTCAGGCCGGCCAGACCCAGCGGGTTGCCGCGCGCCACCATGAGGCCCTGGCTGCGCTGCGCGAAGCCGATGATCTTGTGCAGGCCGGGCGTGAGCAGCGGCCGGTACACGCGGGCGGAGAGCGAGTCGCGGTGCGGCTGCAGCCGGGTGTGAAAACCGGCGATCTCGCAGCGGCCTTCCTTCAGCGCGGAAATCGCGTCCACGCTGCCCATGAAGCGGATGTCGAAGTGCAGTTGGGCCTGCTGCGCCGCATGTTCGCGCAGCGCGCCGAGCGCGTCGTCGTGGCTGGCGTAGAGCGTGAGCACATGGGCGCGGGGGTCGAACGCGACCGCGAAGGCGCGCTGCAGGTCGGCCTGCAGGTTGGCGATCTGCGGCGCCAGCCGGGCCTGCGCCTGGCGCTCGGCCCACAGCAGCTTGTCGCCGAACTCGCTGAGGCGGGCGGCCTGGCCTTTTTCCCAGATGAGCAACTCGCCACCCAGTTGTTGCTCCCAACGCTTCAATTCGCCCCACACGTGGCGATAAGAGAGGTTGAGCCGGCGCGCGGCGGCCGAGATGGAACCCTCGGCCTGCACGGCATGCAGCATGTCGAGCAGCGGGTTGCGGATCATCGGGTGCGCACCCGCCCCGGGCTGGCCCGGTGTGATGGCGTAATGCAGGTCTATCTTATGCATCTATTTGCATATCGTGAGGTCGCCACGTCGTTCTTTACGATGGGGTGGCCGATGAATGTGCTTTCCAACAGCGTTGGTCAGGGGTTTCGGGTCGTGCCGTGCATCGACCCGTCTGCCGGTGATTGTGCTCCGATCGCCGGCAGCGGCGCGTTCCTTCGCCACTTTTCAGACATTTTCCCGCGCTTGCCAGCGCCAGTTGGTCGTTTGTTGCTCTCATTTTCAGAGCGAATGTTCCTTGCACCGGCCAGGCTCTTGGCGGCGCTCGGGCCTGCGTTTCCACTGGCCGGGGGCCTGGTGAGATGAGCCGCGTGGCCGTTGTGTTGTTCGCCGCCGGCAGCCTGAAGCAGGCCGTCGGCCGCCTGGCGCGGCAGCACGAGGTGGCCACCGGCCAGCCGGTCGGGCTGCGCTTCGGCGCGTCGGGGCTGCTGCGCGAACGCATCGAGCGCGGCGAGCCGGCCGACCTGTTCGCCTCGGCCGATCTGCTGAACCCCAATCTGCTGGCCATCGCCGGTGGCTGGCAGCCACCCGTGGTCGTCACGCGCAACCGCCTGTGTGCGATGGTGCGGCCGGGTCTTGCCGCATCGCCCGGCACGCTCCTGGAGTTGATGCTGCGGCCCGACGTGCGTGTTGGCACGTCCACCCCGGGTGCCGACCCGTCGGGCGACTACGCGTGGGCGCTGTTTGGCAAGGCCGAGCGCCTGCGGCGGGGCGCGGCCGACGTGCTGCGTGGCAAGGCGCTGAAACTCACCGGCTCGCCGGCCGTGCCCAAGCCACCGCCGGGGAACTACACCTACGCGTGGATCATGGCCCAGCGCCAGGCCGACGTGTTTCTGACCTACCGCACCAACGCGGTTGCCGCCGCGCGCGACGTGCCTGGGCTGCAGGTGATCGACCTGCCGCCAGCCTTGGCTGTGGAGGCGGTGTACGGCCTAGGGGTCAGGCAGGCGGCCGGGGAGGCCGCCGAGGCCGTGGCCGCGATGCTGCTGGGCGACCCGGCGCAGGCCGAGCTGCGCGCCTCGGGTTTCGGCGGCGCGGCGGCCTGATCAGCCGATCACGGCCACGCCCTTGATGCGGGCATACACCTGCATGCCCGCCCGCAGCGACAGCGCATCGACCGACTTGCGGGTGATGCGCGCCAACAGCCGCGTGCCGCGTGCGTCCAGCCCCACCATGGCCTGGCCGGGCGTGTCGTCGGTGATGTCGGTCACCGTGACGGGCAGCGTGTTGAGGATGGTGGTGTCGGGCACGTCCTGCAGCGCCAGGCTGACGTCGCGCGCCTGGATGCGCAGCCGCACCGTGTCGCCGGCATGAAGATTGGGCTGGGTCAGGCTGATCGTGCCGCCGTCGAAGCTGCAGTGGGTGAGGCCGTAGGCGGGGTCGAAACCCGTCACCGTGGCCACCAGCAGCGCGCCGGCCACGTCGCCGTGGGCCAGCGACAGGTCGGTGCGAGTCATCAAGGCCGTGGTGGCGCCGGCGGCCTGCACCCGTCCGGCGTCGAGCATCACCAGGTGGTCGGCCAGCCGTGCGACTTCGTCGGGCGAGTGCGTGACATAGACCACCGGAATGCGCAACTCGTCGTGCAGCTTCTGCAGGTAGGGCAGGATTTCTTCCTTGCGCTTGTTGTCGAGTGCGGCCAGGGGCTCGTCCATCAGCAGGATCTTGGGCCGCGTGGCCAGTGCGCGGGCAATGGCCGCGCGCTGGCGCTCGCCGCCCGACAGCGTGGCCGGCGAACGGTCGAGCAGATGCGCGATGCCCAGCAGCGCCACCGCCTGGTCGAGCGGCTCCTGCCCCAAGCCGCCGGCCGCGCGCTTCATGCCGTAGGCGATGTTGCGCCGCACGTTCAGGTGGGGGAACAGGCTGGCTTCCTGGAACACATAGCCGATTTCGCGCTGGTGCGTGGGCCGGTAGACGCCGGCGGCGTCGTCCTGCCACACCTCTCCGCCCACCACCAGCCGGCCGCGCCTGGCGCGCTCCAGGCCGGCAAGCAGCCGCAGCAGGGTGGTCTTGCCGGAGCCGGAGTGCCCGAACAGCGCGGTCACGCCCCGGCCCGGCAGCGTCAGGTCGACGTCGAGCGAGAAGCCGGCGTAGTCGAGCTGAAACCGCGCCTCGACAGGCGCATCGGCCGGGGTTTCACGCACGGCCGGGTCGACGGGCGTCGGCATCCCGCTCATGAGGTCACCGCCTTGCGCCGGCCGGTCGGGTTGGCGGCGTACAGCGCCAGCAGCACGACGAACGAGAACACCAGCATCAGCAGCGCCAGCTTGTGCGCTTCGCCATATTCGAGCGCCTCCACATGGTCATAGATCTGGGCCGAGACCACGCGGGTCTGGTTGGGAATGTTGCCGCCCACCATCAGCACCACGCCGAACTCGCCCACCGTGTGCGCGAAGCCCATCACCGTGGCGGTGAGGTAACCCGGCCGCGCCAGCGGCAGCGCAACGCTGACGAAAGCGTCCCAGGGCGAGGCGCGCAGCGTGGCCGCCACTTCCATGGGCCGGTCGCCCATGGCTTCGAAGGCCTGCTGCAAGGGCTGTACAACGAAGGGCATGGAGTAGAAGACCGAGGCCACCACGAGGCCGGTGAAGGTGAACGGCAGCACCCCCCAGCCCAACGACTCCGTGAGCTGGCCGATAGGCCCGTTCGGACCCATGCCCACCAACAGGTAGAAACCCATCACCGATGGCGGCAGCACGATGGGTAGCGCCACCACGGCACCCACCGGCCCCTTGAACCAGGACCGGGTGCGCGCCAGCCACCATGCGATCGGCGTGCCGACCAGCAGCAGAATCACCGTGACCAGGGACGCGAGCTTCAGCGTGAGGAGAATCGCACTCCAGTTGGTCGCGCTCAGCATCGCTCACCCGACCCTGGCCAGGTGCACGAGAGGGGCGTCATGCCCGGGGGCTCAGAGGTCGTAGCCGTAGGAGCGGATCAGGTCCTTGATGCGCGGGGACTTCAACAGCGCCATCAGTTCGGCGGCGGCCTTGTTGTCCTTCCCCTTGGTCAGCACCACCGCGTCCTGCACGATCGGCGTGTGCAGGTTGCCCGGCACCACCCAGGCGGAGCCGCCCTTGAGCTTGCCGCCTTCCAGCACCTGTGCCAGAGCCACAAATCCGATGTCGGCGTTGCCGGAATCGATGAAGGAGAAGGTCTGGCCGATGTTTTCGCCCTGCACCAGCTTCGGCGTCACGGCGGCGGTCAGGCCGAGCTTGTTGATGGTTTCCACCGCAGCGGCGCCGTAGGGCGCCGTCTTGGGGTTGGCAATGGCCAGCTTGTTGAACTGGTTCTGCTTGAGCACCTCGCCCTTGTCATCCACCAGGCCGGGCTTGGCCGACCACAGCACCAGCTTGCCGGTGGCGTAGGTGAAACGCGTGCCCTTGACGGCCGCGCCCTCGTTTTCCAGCTTGGCCGGGGTTTCGTTGTCGGCCGCGAAGAACACGTCGAACGGGGCACCGTTCTTGATCTGTGCGTAGAACTTGCCGGTGGCGCCGGTCGTCACTTCAACCGTGTGGCCGGTGGTCTTCTCGAAGACAGCGGCGATGGCTTTCATCGGGCCGGCGAAGTTGGCCGCCACCGCTGCCTGCACGTTGTCGGCCAGCGCGGCACCCGAAAAAGCGAGCGCGAAGGCTGCGGCGAACAGAGACTTGGAAACAGTGGCAAGAGGCTTGTGCATGGGTGAACTCCACGGTTGTTGAAATGAAGGCAGGCCGTAGTATGCATGCATACACAGCGAGTGCCTATGCGATATATACTGAAATGTATGACGCGCGCGGCGCGAGGCTGACGCGACGGTCATCAAAACCCACACCCGGAGGAAGACAAATGCCACACGCCGCCACCCGTTTCGCACCCGAACCCCAAATAGCCCTGAACTGGATGCGGCGGCAGATCGCGCGGCATGGCTCACGCCAGTTGGCGGGGGTGCTGGTGGCCGGTGTCGTCGCCGTGCTGGCGGCTTGCGGCGGCGGAGGCGGCGGTGGTGGTGCTTTCGTGGAGCGTGGGCCGAAGACGCTGGTCGTCAACGCAGACCCCAACGGCATCTATTACGACGCCGGCGAGGCCCGCCTCTACATCACCGACGACAACACCAACGCCTTGCTGAACTGGGACGGTGAAGCCACCACCTCCTTCAGCAAGTTCGCCGATCTTCCGCCCCTGCTGCCGGCGGCCACCGCCACGCAGGTGTCGATCGGTGAGCTGACCCGGTCGATCGACAAGACCTTCTACACCACGCGTTTCGGTTTCGGCAACGCCGGCACCATCATGACCGTGTCGCCGACCAAGGTGGCCACCAACCTGACTGGCCTCGATCCAGTCCGCCGGCGCATCGCGATGACCTTCACCGCAAACGGCGAGCTGATCGACAACTGGTTCACCGCGCCGCCGACACCGAACGCGTCGAGCGCCAACGGCAACGTCAGCCTCGTCACGATCACCGGCACCACCGCCGCCGAAAAGCAGCTCGTCACCGGGCTCAGCAAGGGCGTGGGTACGGTGGCGATCGGACGCACGCTGTACGTGGCCGACCAGGGCACGAACAAGATCCTGTCGTTCCCGCTCGACGCCGTCATCGCCGCGCCGCGCGTTGCTGCCTCCGGCACCACGGTGGCGACCTTCGACCCCACCGATGGCCTCGATTTGATGACCGCCGGCGCCGATGGCGCGCTGTACGTCGGCAGCCGGGCCGGCAAGCTCTACCGCGTCGCGACGGACGGCACCAAGACCGTGCTGCTCGATGCCAACACCACCGCTGACCCGGGCCGCCTGCAGGTTCGCGGCTCCAGCATCGACACCGCCAACAAGCGCATCTTCGTCGCCATCCACAGCACGGACGTGACCAAGGCGCCCAATTCGGTCCGCATCCTGCCACTGGATTGACGCGCCGTGGCTGTGGCGCCGCTGACCCCGCCGGCATCGGGTGAGGGCCTGTCGGCCCGACCCGTCCGGCGCCTGCACCTGGTCGGGGCCGAGCCCGGCCATGGGCAGGTGGGGGCTGACGCCCCGGAGGAGGCCGAGGAACTGGCTGAACGTGTCATCCGCCAGGTCCTGCGGTCGGGGTGTGACGGCACGCTGCCACCGTTCGCCGCAACGCTGGGGCTGACGCCAACCGCCTTCGCCAGCGTGGCCGAGGTGCTGGGCCTGCCGGCCGGTACGCCGGCTGTCCCGGCGTCGTCCTCCGATGCCGAGCTGCCACCCTTTCCCTACGCCGAATTGCTGGCCTACATCTGGCGCCAGCGGCACCGCAGCGACATGCTCATATGGGCGACCGCCGCGGCGATCGCCTGCGCCACGTTCGGCCCGCATCATCTGTGGCAAGACCTGGGCCTAAGCGGCCGGGGCGATGTCAATCGGCTGCTGCACCGCTTTTTCCCCGAGCTGATCCGGCTGAACGAGCATGACCTCAAATGGAAGCGCTTCCTGTATGCAGCCGTGGGTGAGCTGAACGGGCTGCCCGATCTGCGGCCACCGCGCTGTGACCGCTGCGACCAGTTCTCCACCTGCTTCGGCCGTTGAGCCTCACGCGCGGCTCGGCCATGAACCGGTGCCGCGCCGTCTTCAGGGACAATCTCCAGATGCCGTGCGAATGCCGCCTTAACGCTAACTTTTCCGCCGGGGCACCCGTGTGAACCAGGCGCCGAAATTCAAGGCCGAGATCGCGCTGCGCACCGAGTACGGGTCCATGATCGGCGAGACCCGCATCCGCCTGCTCGAAGCCATTGGCCGCCACGGCTCGATCGCGCAAGCCGCCAGGCAGGTGCCACTGTCTTACAAGTCGGCTTGGGACGCGGTCGACGACATGAATAACCTGGCGGAGAGTGCGCTCGTGGAACGCACCATCGGCGGTGCGCACGGCGGCGGCACGCGGCTGACCGACCACGGGCACCAGCTCATCGCCATGTTCCGCGCGCTGGAGGGCGAGTCCCAAGCCGCCGCCGATCGGCTGGCCGAGCCCGGCGTCGGCGACACCCCTGCCGACGTTGCGTCGTTGCGCCGCCTTCTTCGCCGGTTGGCGATGCGCACCAGCGCACGCAACCAGTTTCTGTGCACGGTCGATGAAATCCGGCAGGGGCCCGTCAACGCGCAGGTCTACCTGTCGCTCGATCGCGACGCCCGGCTCGAGGCACAGGTCACCCGTGATTCGGTGGAACAACTCGAATTGCGGCGTGGTCAGGAGGTGGTGGCGCTGATCAAGGCGCCGGCCATCATCGTGCTGCCGGATCCGCGCATCAGAACCAGCGCCAGCAACCACCTCAGCGGACGTGTCAGCCGCATCGAAAACGGCCCCGTCAACAGTGAATTGTCGATTGATCTGGAGATGGTGCTCGCACGCACCGCGACTGCGGTGGTGACCACCGATGCGGTGCATTCTCTTGGACTCGAAGAGGGCGCGGCGGTGGGGGTGGCTTTTGCCGCCACCAGCGTGCTGCTGGCCGTCATGGGTTGACGCATGCGGCAAGAAAAAGGGGGCGGTCTTGCGACCACCCCCGAAGACGGTTTTAGCACCCATGCTCAAACCGATGCACTACAGAATCCGGTAATACGACCTGAACCCGTTGGCACGGGTGCATGAGGTTTCACAGAATTCGCTGTATATATTAGTAAATAGCGAGGGCAATGTCCAGCCTGCCGGCCGGCGTCCGACGCTTTTCTGTTGCAGTGCGGCGTGATTTTTCGCACGCGAAAGGCAATCATGCGAACCGCCGAATCTCGATCGCGATCTGCTATCTTTTCGACATGAACAACAAGACGGCGCGCCCATTGGTGGGCAAACTGGCATTCGAGACCTCGGCGGGGGGCTTTCTTGGCGAACCCCGCATCCGCCTGTTGGAGGCCATCGGCGTCCATGGCTCGCTGAGCCGCGCCGCGAAAGACGTGCCGCTCTCGTACAAGGCCGCCTGGGACGCGCTGGATGCGATGAACAACCTGGCCGAGTTGCCCTTGGTGGTGCGCACCACGGGCGGTTTGCACGGCGGCGGCACCCAACTGACCGACCACGGCCGGCAGATCATCGCGCTGTACCGCGCGATGGAAAGTTCACAGCAGGACATCCTGAACCAACTGGCGGAATTGCCCCATGAACCGCCGGCGCCGCAGGAAAATACCTCGCTGCGAACCCTGATCCGCCGGTTGTCCGTCAAGACCAGCGCGCGCAACCAATTCGTTGGCGCCGTGGCCGAACTGACGGATGCCGGTGGCATGGTCGATGTGCGGCTGGCGCTGCACGGGGGCGACGAACTGATGGCCAGCATCACGCCGGAATCTTCGGAGAACATGGGCCTCGCCCTTGGCGAGGAGGTTTATGCCCTGATCAAGGCGCCATGGGTCGCGGTGTCGACCAAGCCGGTTCGGGCCAGCGCGGCCCGCAACGTCTGGCCCGGTACCGTGCAAGGCGTGAAGAAGGGCTTCAGCAGCACGCAGGTGAGCGTGGCCACGGCCAGCGGCCGCATCGTTGCGGCGTCGATGCCCAATGCCAAAGAGGGTGAGCTGCCGCTGAAGAAAAGTCAGCCGATCTGGGTCAGTTTCGCCACCGACAGCATCATCCTCGCCACCTTTTCCTGACATTGCTCGGGCGCATGTGTCTGGCATCGTTGACGGCATCGCTATATACTTGAATATATTACGAGTCCGATGTGCAACGCCGTTGCGCCGGTCGTCAGGAGATCATGATGCTGCAGCGGGTATCGAACGCGAATCCGGGCGTGCTCGGCCGTGGCGCCCGCTGGGGTTGCCTCAAGGCTTTGCCGTCTGCCGAAGACGGCGGTGAGGCGCTGGTCTCCCTGGGTGCCGAGCAATGGCTGCGTCTGCCGCTGACCGGCAGCGACATCGAACGCCACCATTTGCGGCTGGGCCAGTGCGTGGCGGTGGACACCACAGTCACACCGATGCGTCTGGTCGCGGTGCGCAACTGACACGCGGCACAGAAGAAAGCCTCAAAAAAACAAGGGCCGGTCGATGTACTCGACCGGCCCTTGTTATTTGGAAAGCCGGCTCAGGCCGGCCGCGCTTAGAAGCTGTGTCGAACGCCAATCTCGAAGCCGGTGGACGAGGTGTTCACGCCCGTCACCGCACCCGAGATGCCCGACACGCGGTTCGCCGCCGCCGTGAGCGTGCCGCCGCCGTTGCGGTCGCGGGAGTTCTTCAGGCGCGCCACGCTGGTGTACATGGCGGTGCGTTTGGAGAAGTCGTAAACGTAGCCGAGCGCGAATTTGGCGGCGCGAGGCTCCGTGCCGATTCCATGGCCGTTTTCGATCTCGATGCGGCTGTAGGCCACCTTGAAACTGCCGCTGCCCAGCGGGATCAAAGCGCCGATCGCAAACCCCTTGCTCTCCGTGTCGTTGCCGACCGACAGCGTTCCGGCGTTGCCGAAACCGGCGTTCACCGTGTTGTCGATCTTCTGGCGCTGCACTTCACCGGTCAACTTGACCACGCCCAGGTCGTAGGCCGCCACGATGGAGGCGACGCTGCGGTCGTTGCTGACGCCGGCCGCCGGTGCGGTGCGGGCGATGTCGATCTTGCCGTAAGCCACGGCGATGTCGAACGGGCCTCGCTTGAAGCCCAGACGCAAACCCATGTAGTTGCCGTTGTCGGAAGTGACGTCCGGCACCGATGGCTGTTCGCCCATCGCGTAGTGCAGGTGCCCATAGAAGCCGCCCAGCGTGTTCGGCGTGAAATAGTGAATGCCGTTCGAGGTGCGCAACTGCGTCTGGCCGATCAGGTTGGCTTGCAGCGTCACATCGGACCCCACGCTCGTGGGGCCGAAGGGGCTGTACAGCTCGTTGGCGTAGGCGGGCGTGATGTCGCGACCGAGCCGGATTTCGCCGAAGTTGCCAATCAGGCTGACGGTGGCGCGGCGCCCGAACTGCAGGCTGTTGGTGACCGTGCTGGCAGCGAGGTTGTCGGTGCTGGTGTTGGTGGAGCCGCCGCCGCTGTCGCTGTTGATGCCGGCCTCGAGCCAGAAGCCGGCCTTCAGGCCACCTCCCAGGTCTTCGACACCACGAAAACCGATCCTGCTGCTGGCATTGCTGCCGTTGCTCATCCCCTGCACGGAAGCGACAGAACCACCATCGCGGGCGAAACCGGTGTCGACCACACCGAACAACGTGACGGAACTTTGCGCATGGGCTCCAGCGGCCAGCAGAGCGGCCGACGCGGCCAGCAGCAGGGGAATCGTTTTCATGGTTGTCTCCTCGGAATATAAAAAAGTATATAGCGTGTCATATTGAAACAGCCAATACCCCGTGTCGTCGAAGCAACGCCCCGCGTCACTTTGCTGACCGCAGCTTCATGGGGCCAGCGCGGCAGTCGGTGGCAGCCGGAAAATCCAGGACTGGCCGTCGGGGCCGGTACCGGCGCGTTCGACCGCCGCCTGTCCCGTTGGCGATGCGACGAAGGCCACCACCCGCTGCGCGGCCGCCGATGGCGGGACGCAACCGGGCAGGGCGCCGGTGCGCTGTTCGACCATCACGTAGGGCCGGCGCATGGCCGGGTCGCCCTTCAGCAGCACGGCCTGGCCTTTCGGACGCATCTTGCCGAACGCGACCGGGATATGACCGACCACGACGTAGGCTTTCAAGTCGGCCGCGTGCCCCACGATGGCCTGGGCTCGCGGCGCCTGGTCGAGCAGCCGCCACGGGCCGGGAGGCGGTCGGCCGCCGTTGGCTTGCCACAGACGCTGCACGATGGCGTGGCTGCCCGGGTCGTCGAAGGCGACGAAAGGCGCACCGGCCCGGGCGATTCGTTGCAGGCCGTCGGCACCGTTCCGGGCCAGCCGCACGCCCGCCGGGTCTTCTTCGGGGCCAACGATGACGTGCTCGTTCGCGCCCCACGCAGTGATGCGGCCGGCCTGGCCGGCGGCCAGCATGCCGATCACTTCATCGCCGCCGTGAATGAACATCAGATCGGCCTGCCGCGCGACGAAAGGCGGCACGATGGCCTCCTTGTTGCCAACCACGACCAGCTCCAGCCGTGTGTTCGTCGCGGCCTGGACGACGGGCGCGAAACGCGGCCAGAAACCGCTGAGTTCCAACCCGCCGATCAAGACGACTCGCACCGTTTCTGGCGCCGGGACCGGTGTCTGTGCGCGCAACACCGGCGCGGCCAGTGCCAGCGCCGTGCCGAATGCGACCCGGCGGCGGTTGATGGCCGTCACGCTCACAGCTTGACCAGCAGGTTCAGAAACCAGATGCGGCCGGGCAATGGCAGGCCGTCTGTGACCTGCACGTTGCGGTCGGCGAGGTTGGTGGCGCCGCCTTCGAGCGAGATGCTGGGCGTTAGCGCCTGCACCAGCTTGAGGTTGACGAGTCCGAAGCCGCCAATCGGCGCGTAGGCCGAGCGGTTGATCGCGGTCGCCACAATGCGGCCGTTTTCGGCGTCCAGCGAAGCCACCAGGCGCAGGTTGCTGGAGAAGGCCCAGTCGGCAAATGCGAACAGCTTGTTGCGCGGTGTGTCTGTGGCGGGCAGCGTCGGCGTGTCGATGTTGCGGCGCGACAGATAGGTGTAGTTGGCTCCGGCCTGCAGGCCGGGCACGGTGTAGCGGGCGCCGAACTCGAGGCCGCGGTTGGTTGCGCGGCCGACGTTCTGCAACTGTCCCACGGTGCGGCCGCCGGAGACGAAGTTGACCGACTGGATCGCGTCGTCGACTTTGGCGTGGAACAGCGCGGCTTCCAGCGACCAGGCCGACAGCTTGGTGCGCACGCCGAATTCGATGTGGCGAGCGGTTTCGGCGTGGAGGTCAGGGTTGGCGATGCCGGGAATCTGGCCGCCTTGTGTGCCCACCGTCTGCGAGAAGCGCTCCTTGATGCTGGGAAAGCGGCTCTTGCGCGCCAGGGTACCGTAGACCTTGGTGCCGTCGTCGAGCAAATAGAACAGGCCGGCCTGGCCGTTGGTTTTCTGCTGGTCGGTCGGGTTGCCATAGTTGCCGGATGTGAGGGCCTCCTGCTCGTCGCGGCTGACGCCCAAAGCCAGATCGAGCCGATCGGTCAGTCGAATCGTGTCCTCGATGCCATACGACCGCGTGCGGTCGCGGTAGGTGGTCACCGGGCCGGTGGTGTGCTCATCGTGGGTGTCGGTCTTCAGGTGAAAGGCCGCGCGGATCACATGACCGGAAAGGCGCGTGCTTTCCAGGATGAATGAGCCGCCGGAGACGGTGTCGTCAAGGAAATAGGTGGGGGCCACCGGCGTGCCGAACTGGCAGTTGCGTCCGACGTTGTAGCTGGCATTGGTGAAGCAGGCGAGGTCGTAGGCGTAGTTGTCGCGGTACAGGCGCAGCTTGACCTTCTCGGCGCTGCTCAGCGGCTGGTCGACGATGGCGTAGAGGCTGTGCTTGTCGTAAGCGGGCCAGCGCCAGAAATTGAGCGGCGTGGCGCGCGGGTTGGTGTTGGGCGGCTGGCCCTTGCTGCCCTGCTGTTCGCTGAAGCCGATGGCGTATTCCGTGCCCGCCGACGGCGTCAGGCCCAGCTTGGCCGACAGCTTGCTGTCGCGCCGGGCTGCGTTGTCGCGCTGGCCGCCGTTCTCCAGGCTGGTCGGCGTGAAGTCGTGCGACAGCGGGAAACCGTCGGCCTCGGTGTACGCGGCGCCGACTTGCAGGTACCAGTTGCCCTGGTTGGTGCCGATGTTGGCGTTGAGTTTGCGGTCGCCGCCAGAGGCCACGCCCGCGAGAAGATGGCCTTCGAATGCGGCGCCCGGCTTGCGGGTGACGAGGTTGATGGCGCCGCCCATGGTGTTGGGACCATAGGCGACCGATGAAAAGCCCTTGGCAACGTCGATTTCCGCCAGATCGAACGTCAGGAAGCGGCTGAAATCGACCTGGCCGTCGTAGGGCACGTAGACCGGGACGCCGTCGAGAAACAGCGGCGTGCGGCGGCCGTCGAAGCCGCGCACCGAGATCGTCTGTTCGTTGCGCATGTTGTTCGAGACGGCAACGCCCGGCAGCAGGTTGATGGCCTGGCCCACCGTGTCGCGATTGAAGCGCGCCATGTCCTCTGACGTCACGGTGGTGGCGACGGGATCGAGTGGCTGGTTCGGGCGGCTGGCCGACACCCGGACCTCGCCGAGTTCGAAAGCCGTGTCGGCCGCATGCAGCATAGGCGTGCCCAAAAGGGCACACAGGGGCAGCGCCAAGGGCGCCAGGGCGGTGGATCGGTTCATGTGGAGTCTCTCTCGTTATGTCGTTCGGTGCATAGCCGAATCGCGACGGAATATAGCAAACCACATAGCGGCAACATCCAGGCCGCCGCGAAGTTGACCGATCGTTCAGTGGGCAGGTAGAAGAGGGTTCTGCTGGTCAGCCGGAGCAGCCATGTTTCATGGAAAAAGCGCCGGTTTAAGGGTAATTGCTAGGTAGAAGAGGGGGGTTGGCACAGATGTCAGGGGGTATCTGCAGGGGGATAATTCCTGCGAGATCGATGCACGATGGCGCGCCCCGTGATTTGAGGGCCACCGGATACAGGGCTGGGCGCGTCCAAAAACAACACCCACTGGAAAGCGAACGACATGGAAAATCTCGACGTCATGGTGCTGCGCACCCTGCGCGACTGGCGCACGGCCGGCAAACGGGGGCTGCTGGCCACCGTGGTGCGCACCTGGGGTTCCTCGCCACGGCCGGTCGGTTCCATCATGGCGCTGTGCGAAGACGGCGCGGTGGTCGGTTCGGTGTCGGGCGGATGCATCGAAGACGACCTCATCTATCGTTTCACGCAGGCCTATGCCGGCAAGGATTCGGCCAACGAAATTCCTTCGGGCGCGCCCGGCTTTGTGAAGTACGGCATCACCGCCGACGAGGCGCACCGCTTCGGCCTGCCCTGTGGCGGCACGCTGGAACTGCTGCTCGAGTACGACCCCGACGCATCTGCCCTGGCCGAACTGGTGGCCTCGCTTGAATCCGGCAAGTTGATGCAGCGCGCGGTGCGGCTGAGCGACGGCGCCGTCACGCTGGCGCAGGCATTGGCACCGGCCGAACTGGATGTGTCCGACGCCGAGCTGGTCAACACCTTCGGCCCCGAGTACCGCATGCTGATGATCGGCGCCGGCCAGCTCACCGAATACCTCGCGACCATGGCGCTGTTCTGCGGCTTCGCGGTGACGGTCTGCGACCCGCGCGAGGAATACCGTGGCGCCTGGTCGGTGGCCGGCGTGAAGGTGGTCAGCGACATGCCGGACGACGTGGTCACCGCGTTCCGACCCGACCGCCGCAGCTGCGTGGTCGCCCTCACGCACGACCCCAAGCTCGACGACCTGGCCTTGCTGGAGGCGCTGAAGACCGACGCCTTCTACGTCGGCGCGATCGGTTCGCGCCGCAACAACGACGCCCGTCACGACCGCATGATCGAGCACTTCGACCAGACCGAAGCCGGCCTGGCCCGGCTGCGCGGCCCGATCGGCATCTACATCGGCAGCAAGACGCCGTCGGAGATCGCGGTCAGCGTGATGTCGGAAATCCTGGCGGTGAAGAATTCGGTCACGCTGCCGCGCGACATGCACGTGGCCCATGCCAAGAACGAGCGGCAGATCAAGGCCAACGACCCGGGCGACCTGGTCTGCGGCATTCCGCGCCGGGTTGCTTGACGGCGGGCCTGCTCAGCGCCCGAGCAGCACCCGCAGCCGCTGCCACGCACGCTGCGTGGCCGCTTTCATTTGCCGCTTCAGCACCCGGCCGGCCCGCCACGGCCACGACGCGCGCACCCTTTCCAGCAACTGGTCCTTGAAGGCCTTCCAGCGGCTGTAGAGCGACGCGAACCAGGCCAGTTGCATCAGCGACGGCTGCGTCAGCTGGAACAGCCGCGCCACCGCCGCCGTGCCGGCGATCTTGGCGACCACGATGACCGCCACGCCCAGCACCGCATGGCCGTGCGCGATGCCCCACAGCGCGAGCAGCTTCAGCGGGAACAGCGCGATGGCCGGCAGCGCGAACAGCAGCAGCGCCGGATAGGGCGGCAGCCCGGCGATCCAGCGCTCGACCCTGGCCCACCACGGGATGCGGTTGAGCTGCGCGAGCAGCCGCGCGAGCGGCTCCCAGCCCCATTCCTCGAACAGGACCAGCAGCGCAAGAACGGGCGTGACCAGCAGCCGCAGCACGCGGCCGGCGAAGCGCAGAGCTTCTTTCAACGGCTTCCGGCGGTCAGCCGACGTGGGACAACAGCATCTGCGTGCTGCGGATGCCGACCACTGTCAGCACCAGCGATCCGACCAGGTGGACACCGGCTGTCGTCAGCGCGAGGCCGTAGCGCTCTTGCTGCAGCATCGCGACGACTTCGTAAGAGAAGCTGGAGAAGGTGGTCAGCGCACCCAGGAAACCGGTGATGCACAGCAGCCGCCACGCCGGGTCGAGCTGCGGCATCGCCTGGAACACCGCGACCGCCACACCGACCAGGTAGCCCCCAATCAGGTTGGCGGCCAGCGTACCCATCGGCATCGTGGTCACCGGGTTCAACCACAAGGCCAGGTTCCAGCGCAACAAAGCACCTGCGCAGGCACCGATACAGATCGCGACGACGGACAACATGGTGGTGATGGGCCAGAATGAATGCGGCTACTGTAACCGCTCGCCCATGTCAGAACCCATTTCCCCGACGCCCCCCGCCCGCTGGCAGTTCTGGATCGACCGTGGCGGCACGTTCACCGACGTGGTGGGCCGCAAGCCCGAGGCCGACGGCACCCATTCGCTGGTCACGCACAAACTGCTCAGCGAGAACCCCGAGCAGTACGCCGACGCGGCCGTTGCCGGCATTCGACACCTGCTCGGGCTGAAGCGCGGCGAGCCGGTGCGGCCTGAGCAGGTGGAATGCGTGAAGATGGGCACCACGGTGGCCACCAACGCGCTGCTGGAACGCCAGGGTGAGCCCACGCTGCTGGTCACGACACGCGGCTTCCGCGACGCGCTGCGCATCGCCTACCAGAACCGGCCCCGGCTGTTCGACCGCCACATCGTGCTGCCCGAGCTGCTGTACCGCGCGGTGGTCGAGGCGGACGAACGGGTGTCGGCGCAAGGCGAGGTGGTTCAGGCACTCGACGAGACCGCGTTGCGGCGCGACCTGCAAGCGCAATTCGACACCGGCCTGCGCAGCGTGGCCATCGTGTTCCTGCACGGCTACCGCTTCACCGGGCACGAGGCAGCGGCGGCGACGATCGCGCGCGAGGTGGGCTTCACGCAGGTCAGCACCTCGCACGGCACCAGCCCGCTGATGAAGTTCGTCAGCCGGGGCGACACCACGGTGGTCGACGCCTATCTCTCACCGATCCTTGGCCGCTACGTGGCGCAGGTCGCGCGCGACATGCCGGGCGTCAAGCTGCTGTTCATGCAGTCGTCCGGAGGGCTGACCGACGCGGCGGCTTTCCAGGGCAAGGATGCAATTCTCAGCGGGCCGGCCGGCGGCATCGTCGGCATGGCGCGCACCGCGGAACTGGCGTTTGCGAACGAGGAGCGGGTGCGCATCATCGGCTTCGACATGGGCGGCACTTCGACCGACGTGTCGCATTACGCCGGCCAGTTCGAGCGCGAGTTCGAGACGCAGGTGGCGGGTGTGCGGATGCGCGCGCCGATGATGAGCATCCACACCGTGGCGGCGGGCGGCGGCTCGCTCATCGCGTTCGACGGCACCCGTTTTCGCATCGGGCCTCAGAGCGCCGGCGCGAACCCCGGCCCGGCCTGCTACCGGCGCGGCGGCCCGCTCGCGGTGACCGACGCCAACGTGCTGCTGGGCCGCATCCAGCCCGCACACTTCCCCAAGCTGTTCGGCCCGAACGCCGACCAGCCGCTAGACGCCGACGTGGTGCGCGAACGTTTCGCCGAACTGGCCGCGCAGGCCGGCCGCAGCGCCGAATCGGTGGCCGAAGGCGCGCTGGCGATCGCGGTGCAGCAGATGGCGAACGCGATCAAAAAGATCTCGGTCGCGCGCGGCTACGACGTGACGCGCTACACGCTGCAATGCTTCGGCGGTGCCGGTGGGCAGCACGCCTGCGCGGTGGCCGACGCGCTGGGCATGACGCGTGTGCTGGTGCATCCATTGGCCGGTGTGTTGAGCGCCTACGGCATGGGCCTGGCCGACCAGTCCGTGATGCGGGAGCGGGCAGTGGAATTGCTGCTGGCCGCCGCGTCGTTGCCCGCGTTGCGCGAAGCGGTGGCGGGGCTGGAAGCGGCGGCGCGAACCGAGCTGCAGCAGCGCCAGGGTTGGGGCAGCGGCAGCGACATCCACCGGCGCGCGCATGTGCGTTACGCGGGCAGCGATTCGGCGCTGATCGTGCCGTTCGACGACGCTGCCGATGAGGCGCTGCTGGCGTCGCTGCAGCGGGCCTTCGAAGCTGCCTACCGCCAGCGCTTCGCCTTTTTGATGACCGGCAAGCCGCTGGTGGTCGAAGCGGTGTCGGTCGAAGCCGTCACGCCGGACGACGCCGTGCAGGAACCGACGCTGGAAGTTCATGCACCGCGCGAGGCGGCGGCCGATGACACAGTGCGCCTGTACGCCGGTGGCCGCTGGCACGAGGCCGCCAAGCTGGTGGTGCGCGCGTCGCTGCGGCCCGGCGACCGGGTCACCGGCCCGGCCATCATCGCCGAGCGCAACGCGACCACGCTGGTCGAGCCCGGCTGGCGTGCCGAGCTGACCGCGCTCGACCACCTGGTGCTGAGCCGCCACGAAGCCCGCACGGTGGCGCATGCGATCGGCACGCGGGTCGACCCGGTGCTGCTGGAGGTCTTCAACAACCTGTTCATGAACATCGCCGAGCAGATGGGGCTGCAACTGCAGAACACCGCGCACTCGGTCAACATCAAGGAGCGGCTCGACTTCAGCTGCGCGTTGTTCAGCGCCGACGGCAACCTGATCGCCAATGCGCCGCACATGCCGGTGCACCTGGGCTCGATGGGCGAGAGCATCAAGACCGTGATCGCGCGCAACGCCGCCACGATGCAGCCCGGCGACGTCTATGCGCTGAACGACCCCTACCACGGCGGCACGCATCTGCCCGACGTCACCGTCATCACGCCGGTGTATCTGGGCGGCGCGCCGGTCTTCTATGTCGGCTCGCGCGGCCACCACGCCGACATCGGCGGCACCACACCGGGTTCGATGCCGCCGTTCTCCACGCGCATCGAGGAGGAGGGCGTGCTGCTCGACAACGTGAAGCTGGTCGATGGTGGCGTGTTGCAGGAAGACGCGATGCGGGCGCTGCTCACGTCGGGTGCCCGTCCGTCGAGAAACCCGGAGCAGAACCTTGCCGACCTGAAGGCACAGATCGCTGCCAACGAAAAGGGTGTGCAGGAACTGCACGCGATGGTCGGCGAATTCGGGCTGGAGGTGGTGAAGGCCTACATGGGCCATGTGCAGGACAACGCCGAGGAATCGGTGCGGCGCGTCATCACCCGGTTGAAAGACGGGGCCTTCACGCTGCCGCTGGACAACGGCGCGGTCATTCGAGTGGCGATCCGCGTCAACGCCGCTGCGCGGAGCGCGACCATCGACTTCACCGGCACCTCGCCGCAGCAGGCCAACAACTTCAACGCGCCCACGGCGGTGTGCATGGCGGCGGTGCTCTATGTGTTCCGCACGCTGGTCGATGACGACATTCCGCTCAACGCCGGCTGCCTGAAGCCCATCGAGGTCATCATCCCCGAAGGCTGCATGCTGAACCCGCTGCCGCCCGCCTCGGTGGTGGCCGGCAACGTCGAGACCTCGACCTGCATCACCAACGCGCTGTACGGCGCGCTCGGCGTGATGGCCAGCAGCCAGCCAACGATGAACAACTTCACCTTCGGCAACGCCCGCCACCAGTACTACGAAACCATTTCCGGCGGCAGCGGTGCCGGCGACGGTTTCCCCGGGGCCAGCGTGGTGCAGACCCACATGACCAATTCCCGCCTGACCGACCCCGAGGTGCTGGAGTTTCGCTTTCCGGTGCGGTTGGAGGGCTACTCCATCCGCGAGGGTTCCGGCGGCGCCGGCCGTTGGCGCGGCGGCGACGGCGGCGTGCGCCGCGTGCGTTTTCTGGAGGCGATGACCGCCAGCATCCTGTCCAACGGCCGCGAGCACCCGGCTTTCGGCATGGCCGGTGGGAAGGCGGGCGCGCCCGGCATCAACCGGGTGCTGCGGGCGAGCGGCGAGGTGGAAACGCTGGGCCACATCGCGCAGGTGGATGTGGCGCCGGGTGACATCGTTGAGATCAGCACGCCTGGAGGCGGCGGTTACGGTTGATCAACTCCCATCTAACGCTATATATTTGATAGCTAAAGACGTCCATTCCACGCTGACTGCGAGCGGAGTTGGCATAAAAAAACCCGCCGAAGCGGGTTGGCGGGGCCATCCAGCGGGAAGCTGGGTGTGGTCCCGGTGCTTATTTTTTCGGGGCACTGGCGGCGCTGGCGGCAGGCTTGGCGGCCTTTGCATCTGCCTTGGCCTTTTTCGCATCGTCCTTCGCTTTCTTGTCAGCTTCCTTCTTGGCCTTCGCCTCTTCAGCCTTTTTTGCCTTTTCCTCGGCAGCGGCCTTCTTGTCGGCTTCTTTCTTGGCCTTGGCGTCAACCTTCGGGTCCGTTTTCACATCGGTGGCGGCCGGAGCGGGCGCCGCCGCCTGAGCCGGCTTTGCGGCAACGGCTGCGGCCGGCTTGTCTGCCTTGACGATGGGTGCACCGGTCTTGCTGGCGCCATTGACGGTCAGGCCCTCTGCAGAGAACTTCGATGCGGTGACATCGCCCACGCCCTTCACGCGGGAAACGAAGTCGCTCCAGTCCTTGAAGTTGCCATTCTTGCGCTCTTCGATGATGCGGCCAGAAATCGCGGGGCCGATGCCCTTGATGGCGTCAAGTTCGGCCGCGGTAGCCTTGTTGACGTCGACCGCCGCGAACGACAGCGTGGCATACAACATGACCAGAACGGCCAGGATTTTCTTCAGCATGGGAACCCCCTCAGGAGAAGTGTGTGAATGCCCGGCAAAGCCCCGGGATGGCCCGCCTATAACGGGAGCTTGTGGGCATTCGTTGACGGCCCCCCGCCGTCTGCGGCTCAACGGCCGTCCGAACCTGCCAGGGAACGGACGTAAGCCGCCACGCCGGTCTGCACATCGGCGAAGGCATGGTCACATCCGCTGGAGCGCAAAGCGTCCAGATCGGCCTGGGTGTAACACTGGTACTTGCCGCGCAGCGCGTCGGGGAAAGTGACATATTCGATCAGTCCCTCGTCGGCGGCTTGCATCAGTGTGAGGGCCGGGCCATTGCGCAGGCTGTTGACCACCGCCAGCGCCACGTCGTTGAACGGCTGCGCCCGGCCGCTGCCGAGGTTGAACAGGCCGGAGGCTTGCGGGTGGTCGAGGAACCACAGGTTGACGGCGACGACGTCGTCGATGAAGACGAAGTCGCGCTGTTGCTGGCCGGGGCCATAGCCGCCGTAGTCGCCGAACAGCTTGACCTTGCCCTGCTCGCGGAACTGGTGGAACTGGTGGAAAGCGACGCTGGCCATGCGGCCCTTGTGCTGCTCGCGCGGGCCGTAGACGTTGAAGTAGCGAAAGCCCGCCACCTGCACCGGGGCGCGCTCGAAGGTGGTGCCGACCGCGCGGCGCAGCCACTGGTCGAACAGCAGCTTGGAGTAGCCGTAGACGTTGAGCGGCCGCTCGAATTCGGGCACCTCGCGGAAGGTTTCGGAGCCGCCGTAGGTAGCGGCCGACGACGCGTAGAGCAGCCGCGCACGCTGCTGCTGGCAGGCCTCGAACAAGCGGCACGACAACGTGAAGTTGTTGCGCATCATGTACTGGCCGTCGCTCTCCATGGTGTCGCTGCAGGCGCCCTCGTGGAACACTGCCTCGACCGCGCCGTAGTGGCCGCGCGCGAAGGCGTCGTAGAAGTCCGTGGCGTCGACGTAGTCGGCGATGCGCAGGTCAGCGAGGTTGCGGAATTTGTCGCCCTGCGTGAGGTCGTCCACCGCGATGACGTTGTCGATGCCGCGGGCGTTCAGGCCCTTGACGATGTTGCTGCCAATGAAACCGGCGGCGCCGGTGACGACGATGCGGGTCATGATGCGGCCAGTTCCTTGTAGCTGACGGTGGCGGTGCCGAACTTGCCGACCACGATGCCGCCGGCGCGGTTGGCCAGCGGCATCGCGTCGCGCAGGCTCAGGCCGGCGGCCACGCAGGCGGCGATGGTGGCGATGACGGTGTCGCCGGCGCCGGTCACGTCGAACACCTCGCGCGCTTGCGCGCCCACGTGTTGCTCGCCCCGGGCGTCGAACAGCGTCATGCCTTCTTCGCTGCGGGTCAGCAGCAGGGCGTCGAGCTGCAGGTCGGCGCGCAACTGGTGGGCGCGGCGCGTCAGCTCGGCCTCGTTGTCCCAGTGGCCGATGACCTGCTGCAGCTCGGCGCGGTTGGGCGTGATCGCGGTGGCGCCACGGTAGCGCGAATAGTCCGATCCCTTCGGGTCGATGAAGACCGCCTTGCCGGCCGCGCGGGCCGCGCCGATCATCTGCGACACATGGGCGAGGCCGCCCTTGCCGTAGTCGGAGAACAGCACCGCCTCGTGCTGCGGCAGCAACGCCGCGAACGCGCTGGATTGCGAGGCCAGCACCTCGCTCTGCGGCGTGTTCTCGAAGTCCATGCGGATGAGTTGCTGCTGGCGGCCGATGACGCGCAGCTTCACCGTGGTCTTGAGCTGCGGGTCGCGGCCGAAGTGCGGCGCGATGCCGGTCTGGGCGACCAGCGCTTCGAGCCGGTGGCTGGCCTCGTCGTCGCCGACCACGGTCAGCAGCGACGCTTGCGCGCCGAGCGACACCACGTTGCTGGCCACGTTGGCCGCACCGCCGATGCGCTCTTCCTCGCGCGTCACGCGCACCACGGGAACCGGGGCTTCGGGGCTGATGCGGTCGACCGCGCCGTACCAGTAGCGGTCGAGCATCGCGTCGCCCACCACCAGCACACGGGCGGCGGCGAATTGTTGTTGTGTGGGAATCGTCATAGTTCTTCTACGCGCCGGGGCGGGTAGCTGTCCCAGGCCTGGCAGCCCGGGCATTGCCAGAAATGCTGTTTGGCCTCGAAGCCGCAGGCGGCGCAGCGGTAGCGCAGCAGCGGTTTGGTGGCATGGTCGAGCGCGCGCTGCACCTGTGGGTGAAACTGCTCGTGTTCCATCTTTTCGCCGGCAATCCACTTGGCGGCGGCGACCAGCGAGGGCTCCAGCGCGAGGTGTTCCACATAGCGTTCGCGCGCGGCGGCAGGCGTCTCGCCGGTACCATGCGCGGCGGTCTCCAGCCGCACGATGGCGTCGAGCACGTCGAGCGACGGTGTCTGCTGGTAGCGCTCGCGCAGCAGCAGCAGAGCGGCCTCGCGCTGGCCCGCGGCCTCGGCGGCGTCGGCCAGCGGCAGGGCGGCCAGCGGGGCGGCGGCGGGCGACTGCAGGAACAGGTTGCGCAGCGTGTCGAAAGCGGCGCCGTGCTGGCCTTGCGTGGCCTGCAGCCTGGCCAGGTCCATCAGTGGTCGTGCGGCGGCCGGCGCGGTCTCGATGGCACGGCGCAGCAGCGCGGTGGCCTCGTTGGTCTGGCCCCGGGCCTGCTGGCTGGCGGCTTGCTCGCAGAGGTAGTGCGCCATGCGCCCGCCAAAGCTGCCCTGGCCGGCCTGCTCCAGCTTGCGCGAGATTTCGGCGGCCTGCGGCCAGTCGCGCGAGCGTTCGTAGATGGCCAGCAGCGCCAGCAGCGCCTGGGTCTGGAAGGGGGTGCCCTCCAGGCGGCGCAGTGCGTCCTCGGCGCGGTCGAGCAGGCCGGCCTTCAGGAAGTCGAGCGCCAGCGCGTGCTGGGCCCGCTCGCGGTCGGCGCGGACGAGATCGCCGCGCGACAACAGGTGTTCGTGCACCCGCACCGCGCGTTCGTATTCCCCGCGGCGGCGGAACAGGTTGCCGAGCGCGAAGTGCAGCTCGGAGGTGTCGGGGTCGTTCTGGACGGCTTCGATGAAGGCGTCGATGGCCTGGTCCTGCTGTTCGTTGAGCAGGTAGTTCAGGCCCTTGAAATAGGCGCGCGGCGCTTGCCGGTTCTCGATGCGCAACTGCCGGAAATCGAGGCGCGACGCGATCCACCCGAACACGAATGCCACCGGCAGGCCCAGCAGCACCCAGCTGAGGTCAAAGTCCATACTGGGGCGGCAGCTGCGGGGCGGTTTCTGCGGGGACGACGGGCGGCGTGGCGGCAGGCGCGGTGGGCACGACGGCCGGTGTGGCGACGGCCTTGGCCTTGTTCGCGGCGCGGCGGTGCATCCACCAGCGCGGCACCATGCCCAGCACACCGACGGCGACGCCGAGCGCGAACGCTGTGAGCACCACCAGCACCATCGGCGCACGCCATTGGGCACCGAAGAAGAAGTGGACGATCGCGTCCTGCTGGTTGTTCAGCGCGAACGCGAACAATGTAAAAAAAATGGCTGCCTTGAGCATCCACTCAAGCAGCCACATGAGGTGTTTCATGCCGGTCCTCTGTGACGAGGCCGATTCTACCGACCAGCCCCCTTCGCCGCGGCGGCCTGCATTTCAGCCGTGCGTTCGTCAACGGCTTCGCGCAGGCCCTTGCCCGGCTTGAAGTGCGGCACCCGTTTTTCAGGGATGGCCACGCTCTCGCCGGAACGCGGGTTGCGCCCGATGCGGGGCGGCCGGTGCGTCACGGTGAAGCTGCCGAAACCGCGGATCTCGATCCGGTGGCCGCGCACGAGGGCGTCGCCCATCGCGTCGAGGATGGTCTTGATCGCGTATTCGGCGTCCCGGTGCGTCAGCTGGTTGAACCGGCTGGCGAGGGCTTCGACGAGGTCTGAACGGGTCATCTGTTGGAATCGCATCGGGAGCAGGGCATGCGGGCGGCGCTGCCGCGTCGCAAGCCCTGTCCCGCCGGGACTTACTTCGACTCGTTGTTGTCCAGCTTGGCGCGCAGCAGGGCGCCCAGGCTGGTCGTGCCGGCGTTTTCGCGGGCCGACTGCTGGCTCAGGTTGGCCATGGCGCCTTGTTCGTCGGCCATGTCCTTCGCCTTGATCGACAGCTGGATGTTGCGCGTCTTGCGGTCGATGTTCACGACCACGGCCGTGACTTCGTCGCCTTCCTTCAGCACGTTGCGCGCGTCTTCGACGCGGTCGCGGCTGATTTCGGAAGCACGCAGGTAACCCAGGATGTCTTCGCCCAGATCGATCTCGGCGCCGCGCGGGTCGACCGTCTTGACCTTGCCGGTCACGGTGGCGCCCTTGTCGTTGATGGTCGCGAAGGTGGTGAACGGGTCGGCGTCGAGCTGCTTGATGCCCAGGCTGATGCGTTCGCGGTCCACGTCGACGGCCAGCACGATGGCTTCGACTTCCTGGCCCTTCTTGTAGTTGCGCACGGCGGCCTCGCCCGGCTCGTTCCACGACAGGTCGGACAGGTGGACCAGGCCGTCGATGCCGGCAGCCAGGCCGACGAACACGCCGAAGTCGGTGATCGATTTGATCGGGCCCTTGACGCGGTCGCCGCGCTTGGTGTTCTGCGCGAATTCCTGCCACGGGTTGGCCTTGCACTGCTTCATGCCCAGGCTGATGCGGCGCTTGTCTTCGTCGATTTCCAGAACCATGACTTCGACTTCGTCGCCCAGCGAGACCAGCTTGCTGGGGGCGATGTTCTTGTTGGTCCAGTCCATTTCGGAGACGTGCACCAGGCCTTCGATGCCGGGTTCCAGTTCCACGAACGCGCCGTAGTCGGCGATGTTGGTGACCTTGCCGAACAGGCGCGTGCCTTGCGGGTAGCGGCGGTTCACGCCCATCCACGGGTCGTCTCCCATCTGCTTGAGACCCAGCGACACGCGGTTCTTCTCGGTGTCGAACTTGAGGATCTTGGCGGTGATTTCCTGGCCGGCCTGAACGACTTCGCTCGGGTGGCGGACGCGGCGCCAGGCCATGTCGGTGATGTGCAGCAGGCCGTCGATGCCGCCGAGGTCCACGAACGCGCCGTATTCGGTGATGTTCTTGACCACGCCGTTGACGATGGAGCCTTCCTTCAGGGTCTGCATCAGCTTGGCGCGTTCTTCGCCCATGCTGGCTTCGACCACGGCACGGCGCGACAGCACCACGTTGTTGCGCTTGCGGTCGAGCTTGATGACCTTGAATTCAAGGGTCTTGTTCTCGAACGGGGTCAGATCCTTAATGGGACGTGTGTCGATCAGCGAACCCGGCAGGAAGGCGCGGATGCCGTTGACCAGCACCGTCAGGCCGCCCTTGACCTTGCCGCTGGTGGTGCCGGTGACGAATTCGCCGGATTCCAGGGCCTTTTCCAGGCTCATCCACGAGGCGAGGCGCTTGGCCTTGTCGCGGCTCAGGATGGTGTCGCCGTAGCCGTTTTCGACGGAGTCGATCGCGACGGAGACGAAGTCACCGACGTTGACTTCGATCTCGCCCTTGTCGTTCTTGAACTCGTCGATCGGCACATAGGCTTCGGACTTCAGGCCGGCATTGACCACGACGAAGTTGTGTTCGATGCGGACGACTTCGGCGGTGATGACCTCGCCGGTGCGCATCTCGGAACGCTGCAGGGACTCTTCGAAAAGGGCGGCAAAAGATTCGGACATGTGTGTGTTTTCCTCGACCGGCAACAGGTTCTACCGCAGCGGGATTGCTGCAGTTTCCATGGCTGAAGACGGCGATCTGGTGCGGACTGGCCGCGGGTTGCGTTGAAAAACCGCTCGACCGGGGCGCCTGACGGCGCGGTGGGGATCGGGCGGGCCTCTTGGCGGCCGTTCAGGCGTTTCCGAACGGCTGCCGTGCCTGCCACCAGCCGATCACGCGCTCGACCGAAGCCTCGATCGAGAGCGTGGAGTTGTCCAGCAGCAGGGCGTCTTCGGCTGGCTTCAGCGGTGCCACGGCGCGCTGCGAATCGCGGGCGTCGCGGGCCTCCAAGTCGGCACGAAGGTCGTTGAGTATAGCGGGAATTCCCTTTGAAATCAACTGCTTATGGCGGCGCTCGGCGCGCTGCGCGGCGCTGGCCGTGAGGTAGACCTTGAGCGGGGCGCCGGGGAAGATCACGGTGCCCATGTCGCGGCCGTCGGCCACCAGGCCGGGCAGGCGGCGAAAGCCGTGCTGCAGGTCGACCAGCGCGGCCCGCACGGCGGGCAGCACCGAGACGCGGGAGGCGTCCATGCCGGCGGCTTCGGTGCGGATGGCGTCGGTCACGTCATGGGTGCCCAGCGTCACCCGGTCGGCGTCGAAACGCACCGGCAGCGTGCGGGCCAGGTGGGCGATGGCGGCTTCGTGCGCCGTGTCCAGCTCCAGCCCGGCGCGGCGGGCGGCCAGCGCGGTGATGCGGTACAGCGCGCCGGAATCCAGGTAGTGGTAGCCCAGTCGCTGCGCGACGCGCGCCGCCAGCGTGCCCTTGCCGGAGGCGGTGGGGCCGTCGACGCAGATCACCGGCACGGCATCCGGCCGCGGGCGGGCCAGCGCGAACAGCGACTCGAAGTAGTCGGGAAAGGTCTTGCCGACACACTTCGGGTCTTCGATGCGCACCGGCAGGCCCGCCGGGTTGAAGGCGGCGAGCGAGAAACACATGGCGACGCGGTGGTCGTCGTAGGTGTGGATGGTGCCGGCCTTCCAATCGGCGGCGGTGGCGGGCGGCGTGACGGCGATGAAGTCCGCGCCTTCCTCCACCGTGGCGCCGAGCTTGCGCAGCTCGGCCGCCATCGCGGCGATGCGGTCGGTTTCCTTGACGCGCCAGCTCGCGATGTTGGTGATGCGGGTGGTGCCGTCGGCGTACAGCGCCATCGCGGCCAGCGTCATGGCGGCGTCGGGGATGTGGTTGCCGTCGAAATCGATCGCCTTCAGCGGCCAGCGGCCGGCCTTCACCGACAGCCAGTTCGGGCCGCTGGTCACGTCGGCCCCCATGGCGCGGGCGGCCTCGACGAAGCGGATGTCGCCCTGGATCGAATCCGCTCCCACGCCCTCGATTTTGATGCTTTTTTGGCCGCAAGTCAGCGCCGCTATTGCCCCGAGTGCTATGAAATAGCTAGCGGAAGAGGCGTCGGCCTCGACGAAGATTTCGCCCGGCGAGCGCAGTGTGGCACCCGCAGGAATCGTGAAGCGCTGCCAGCCGTCGCGCCGCACCGCCACGCCGAAACGGGCCAGCAGGTTCAGCGTGATCTCGATGTAGGGCTTGGAGATGAGTTCGCCGACGACCTCGATGACCACGTCGCGCCTGGCGACCAGTGGCAAAGCCATGAGCAAGGAGGTCAGGAACTGGCTGGACACGTCGCCGCGCACGCGGATGGGCGCGTCCAGCGTCAGTGCCGGCGGCTGCGCGCCGAGGCGCAGCGGCGGGTAGCCGTCGGTGCCGAGGTAGTCGATCGCGCAGCCGAGCTGGCGCAGCGCGTCGACCAGGTCGCCGATCGGCCTTTCGTGCATGCGCGGCACGCCGCTCAGCTCGAAGCGGCCGCCCAGCACCGCCAGCGCGGCGGTCAATGGCCGCATCGCGGTGCCGGCGTTGCCCATGAAGAGCGCGCCGGGCGTGGGCTTGGGCGACGGACCGAGGCCCGTGATGTGGACGGTGGTGCCGGCCACCTCGACGCCGCAGCCGATCTGGCGCAGCGCGGTCAGCATGACCTGCGTGTCGTCGGAGTCGAGCAGGTCGTGGATGGTGGTGCGGCCTTCGCAGAGGCCGGCCATCAGCAGCACGCGGTTGGAAATGCTCTTGGAGCCGGGCAGGCGCACGGTGCCTTCGGCGTCGAGCAGGGGCGGCAGGTCGAGAAAGGGCGTGGTGTACATCGAAAGCGGAGAGGGCAGCGCCCGGAAGTCAGTCCAGGCCGCGGGGCATCCAGCCGGCGCGGGCGGTGCTGGCGGTGCGGATCGCCTGCTCCAGGCCGGCGGCGTCGCCGGCGGCGATCTGCTGCTCCATGGCCAGCAAGGCGGCGCGGAAGTCGGCCGACTGGCGCAGCACCTCGTTCTGGTTGGCCAGCAGAATGTCGCGCCACATCTTGGGCTCGCCGGCGGCAATGCGCGAGAAGTCGCGGAAGCCGGGGCCGCCCATCGCCATTGCGTCGGCGCCGCGCGGCTGCGCCAGCAGGCCCTGCATGTAGGCGAAGGCCAGCAGGTGGGGCAGGTGGCTGACGGCGGCGTAGATCGCGTCGTGCGCCTCGGGCGACATGGTGTCGACGCGGCAACCCAGCGCGCTCCATACCTTGTTGGCCCGGGTCAATTGCGCGGTCAGCGTGCGCTCGATTGGCGTCAGGATGACTTGGCAGCCCGTATAGAGGTCGGGGTCGGCGTGTTCCACCCCCGAGCATTCCTTGCCGGCGATCGGATGCGCCGGCACGAAGGAGCCGACCGCGTCTCGAAGCGCGCTGCGCGCGGCCTCGACCACATCGGTCTTGGTGGAGCCGACGTCCATCACCAGCATGCCCGGAGTGATCAGGTGCCTGACCGCCTTCAGCGTGGCTTCCGTTGCCGCCACCGGCACCGCGACCAGCACGATGTCCGAGCCCGACACCGCCAGCAGCGCCGACGGCGCCTCGACGTCGATCACGCCCAGTTGGCGCGCGCGCTCCGTGGTGGAAGGTGATTTGCTGTAGCCGACGACGCGCTTCACCAGCCCGGCGCGTTTCAGCGCCAGCGCGAACGAACCGCCCATCAGGCCGCAGCCGATCAGTCCGAGTTGCTCAAACATGAACTTGCGATAAAAAAGAGGTTCCGCCGCCGGGCCGCTCCCAAGGCGGAACAGCCCCCTCGGGGGGCAGCGAACCACACGCAGTGGGGAGCGTGGGGGCCATCAATCACCGGCAGGGTAGACGCCCAGAACCTTGTAGTAGGCGCTTCTCGACTGCAGTTCGGCGAGCGCCGCCGCGACCGGCGGCTGCGACGGGTGGCCCTGGATGTCGACGTAGAAGTAGTACTCCCACTGGCCGGACCGGGCCGGGCGCGACTCGAAGCGCGACATCGACACGCCGTGCTGCTTCAGCGGCATCAGCAAGTCGTGCACGGCGCCCGGCTTGTTTGGCACCGACAGCACCACGCTCACGCAATCGCGGCCAGTGGCGGCCGGCTGCGGCAGCGTGGCCGGCAGACAGACCACCGCGAAGCGGGTGCGGTTGAAGGCGTCGTCCTGGATGGCGTGGGCGGCGATGTGCAGGCCGAATTCAGATCCGGCGCGCTCGCTGGCGATGCCCGCCCAGGCCGGGTTGGTGGCTGCCAGGCGGGCGCCTTCGGCGTTGCTGGAGGCGGCGCGGCGCTCCGCGTTAGGCAGGTGGGTGCCCAGCCACTGGTGGCACTGGGCCAGCGCCTGCGGGTGGGCCAGCACCACCTCGATGCCGTCGAGCGACGCCGACTGCCGCAGCAGTTGGTGGCGGATCAGCAGGCTGGCTTCGCCAACGATGTGCAGCGGCGAGTCGCGCAGCAGGTCCATCGACCGCGAGATCATGCCTTCGGTGGAGTTCTCGATGGGGGCGATGCCGAAGTCGGCGCGGCCGGCCGCAGTGGCCTGGAACACCTCGTCGATGCTGTTGCACGGCAGATGGTCGATGCTGGAGCCGAAGAACTGCAGCGCCGCCTGCTCGCTGAAGGTGCCTGCCGGGCCGAGGTAGGCGACGCGCTGGCGCGCTTCGAGCGCGCGGCAGGCCGACATGATTTCGCGCCAGATCGGCGCCAGGCTGGCGCCGGGCAGCGGGCCGCGGTTGGCCTGCTGCATCGACTGGATGACCTGGGTTTCGCGGTCGGGCCGGAACACCGGCGAGCCTTCGGCGCGCTTGATCTCGCCGACCTCATTGGCCAGCGCCGCGCGGCGGTTCAGCAGCGTCAGCAACTCGGCATCGATCGCGTCGATGCCGGTGCGCAGTTCGGACAGGCTTTTGCTCATGGTGGGGCGGGGGTGCGGTTCGACGCGTGCGAATTTTCGCACGCGTCGAACCGCGGGTCAGGCTTCGGTGTCGCCGTCGGCAGCCGGGTCGGCCGGTGGTGCAGCGTCGGTCGCGCCGTCAACCACACCCTCGCTGCCGAGAGCTGGGTTGGCGTCGTTCTCGACGATGCGCTGCAAACCGCTCAGCTGGGCGCCGGCGTCGAGCGAGATCAGCGTCACGCCCTGCGTGGCGCGGCCGAGTTCGCGGATTTCGCTGACGCGGGTGCGCACCAGCACGCCCTTGTCGGTGATCAGCATGATCTCGTCGTCGGCGTGCACCAGCGTGGCCGCCACGACCTTGCCGTTGCGCTCGCTCTGCTGGATCGCGATCATGCCCTTGGTGCCGCGGCCGTGGCGCGTGTATTCGGTGATGCTGGTGCGCTTGCCGTAGCCGTTCTGGGTGGCCGTGAGCACGCTCTGCTGCTCGTCTTCGGCCACCAGCATGGCGATGACGCTCTGGCCGTCTTCGAGCATCATGCCGCGCACGCCGCGCGCGTTGCGGCCCATGGGCCGCACGTCGTTCTCGTCGAAGCGTACGGCCTTGCCGCCGTCACTGAACAGCATCACGTCGTGCTTGCCGTCGGTCAGCGCGGCGCCGATCAGGAAGTCGCCCTCGTCGAGGTCGACCGCGATGATGCCGGCCTTGCGCGGGTTGCTGAATTCGTCGAGCGCGGTCTTCTTGACCGTGCCCATGCTGGTCGCCATGAAGACGCAGTGGTCGGCCGGGAAGCTGCGGAACTTGCCGGTCAGCGGCAGCACCACATTGATCTTTTCGCCCTCGGCCAGCGGGAACATGTTGACGATGGGCCGGCCGCGCGAACCGCGCGAGCCCGCCGGTACTTCCCAGACCTTGAGCCAGTACAGCCGGCCGCGGTTGGAGAAGCACAGGATGTAATCGTGCGTGTTGGCGATGAAGAGCTGGTCGATCCAGTCGTCTTCCTTGGTTGCGGTGGCCTGCTTGCCGCGGCCGCCGCGCTTCTGCGCCCGGTATTCGCCGAGCGGCTGGCTCTTGATGTAGCCGGTGTGCGAGAGCGTCACGACCATGTCGGTCGGCGTGATCAGGTCTTCGGTCGCGAGGTCCTGCGCGTTGTGCTCGATCTCGCTGCGGCGCGCGCCCAGCTTGGTCTGGCCGAACTCGGCCTTCAGCGCCTCGAGTTCCTCGCCGATGATGGTCGACACGCGCTCCGGCTTGGCCAGGATGTCGAGCAGGTCCTCGATCTCCGACATCACCTGCCGGTACTCGCTGACGATCTTGTCCTGCTCCAGCCCGGTCAGGCGCTGCAGCCGCATCTGCAGGATCTCCTGGGCCTGCGTCTCCGACAGGCGGTACAGGCCGTCGCCCTGCAGGCCGAACTCGCGCTCCAGGCCTTCCGGCCGGTAGTCGTCGGCGTTCACCGCGCCGCCGTCGGCGCGCACGCGGGTGAGCATCTCGCGCACCAGCTTGCTGTCCCAGGGGCGGTTCATCAACTCCACTTTGGCGACCGGCGGGGTCGGGGCGTTGCGGATGATGGCGATGAAGTCGTCGATGTTGGCCAGCGCCACCGCCAGGCCTTCCAGCACGTGGCCGCGCTCGCGGGCCTTGCGCAGGTTGAACACCGTGCGGCGGGTCACGACCTCGCGGCGGTGCTGCAGGAAGACGCTGATCAGGTCTTTCAGGTTGCACAGCCTGGGCTGGCCATCGACCAGCGCCACCATGTTGATGCCGAAGGTGTCCTGCAGCTGGGTCTGTTTGTAGAGGTTGTTCAGCACCACCTCGGGCACTTCGCCGCGTTTGAGCTCGATCACCAGGCGCATGCCCGACTTGTCGGATTCGTCCTGGATGTGGCTGATGCCTTCGAGCTTCTTCTCGTGCACCAGCTCGGCCATGCGCTCCTGCAGCGTCTTCTTGTTGACCTGGTAGGGCAACTCGTCGACGATGATCGCTTGGCGCTGGCCGCGGTCGATGTCCTCGAAATGGCATTTGGCGCGCATCACCACGCGGCCACGGCCGGTGCGGTAGCCTTCCTTCACGCCGCTGACGCCGTAGATGATGCCGGCGGTGGGGAAATCGGGCGCCGGGATGATCTCCATCAGGTCGTCGATGCTGGCTTCCGGCTTGCGCAGCAGGTGCAGGCAGGCGTCCACCACCTCGTTCAGGTTGTGCGGCGGGATGTTGGTGGCCATGCCCACGGCGATGCCCGAGGAGCCGTTCACCAGCAGGTTGGGCAAGCGGGCCGGCAGCACCAGCGGCTCGCGGTGGCTGCCGTCGTAGTTGGGGCCGAAGTCGACGGTGTCCTTGTCCAGGTCGGCCAGCAACTCGTTGGCGATCTTGTCGAGGCGGATCTCGGTGTAGCGCATCGCCGCGGCGTTGTCGCCGTCGACCGAGCCGAAGTTGCCCTGGCCGTCGATCAGCATGTGGCGCAGGCTGAAGGGCTGCGCCATGCGCACGATGGTGTCGTAAATCGCCGAGTCGCCGTGCGGGTGGTACTTACCCATGGTCTCGCCGACCGCCTGTGCCGACTTGCGGTATTTGGCGTTGTGGGTGTTGCCCATCTCGTTCATGGCGAACAAAACGCGGCGGTGCACCGGCTTCAGGCCGTCTCGCGCGTCCGGCAGGGCCCGGCCGACGATCACGCTCATGGCGTAATCGAGGTAGCTGCGGCGCATCTCCTCTTCCAGGCTGATGGGCAGGGTTTCCTTGGCGAAGGCGTTCATGTAGGACAACATCCGGTGGGCAAGCGCATCCGGCATTCTAAGAGGACGGGGATGTAGCAGCCACGCAACAGACCGCCCCGATTCGCCTGTCCGGGTGCTCTCGCAGGGGGTTGACGGAGGCTTTCGACACAGTCGCTATGGCACAATAAATCTCAGCGACCGGGGTGATGGTCACCCGGGCCGTATTAAATCTCGCAGCGTGGCTGCGGCCTTTTCCCCTTGAGGAGAACCATGAAGAAACTCAATAAAGTGGCGATTTTGTTTGCCGCTGCTGCGCTCTCCACCGCAGCTTGCGCGCAAGTCAAGGCTGCGAACGGCGGTAACGTCGTCGACAACTGGGTCAACGCCACCAACGAACTCGTCTGGAAGAATGGCACGAACGAACTGTGCTGGCGCGACGCCAACTGGACGCCCGCCACGGCCGCCGTCGGCTGCGACGGCGCTCTGGTTCCCCCGCCGCCCCCGCCGCCCCCGGCTCCGGCTCCGGTTGCAGCACCTGCCCCGGCCCCGGCTCCGGTGCCCGTGCCCGTTCCGGTGCCGCCGGTCGCCACCAAGGTGACCTACGCCGCCGACGCCTTCTTCGACTTCGACAAGTCGGTCCTGAAGCCGGAAGGCAAGGCCAAGCTCGACGATCTGGTCAGCAAGATCGGTGGCATCAACCTCGAAGTCATCATCGCCGTCGGCCACACCGACTCGGTGGGCACCGATGCCTACAACCAGAAGCTGTCGGTTCGCCGCTCGGAAGCCGTCAAGGCCTATCTGGTGTCCAAGGGCGTGGAAAAGAACCGCGTCTACACCGAAGGCAAGGGCGAGAAGCAGCCGGTCGCCGACAACAAGACCGCCGAAGGCCGCGCCAAGAACCGCCGCGTGGAAATCGAAGTGGTCGGTACGCGCAAGAACTGATCCGGTTCTCTCCATTGAAAAACCCCGCCTCGGCGGGGTTTTTTTATGGCCGCCACGGCCCGCCTGAGGTTGGCGGCCGTGAGGTGGCCCAGGCTTACAGGACTTCGCTGGCGAAATCCGCCAGCCGCGAACGCTCGCCGCGGGCCAGCGTGATGTGGCCGGAATGCGGCCAGCCCTTGAACTTGTCGACCGCGTAGGTCAACCCCGACGAGCCTTCGGTGAGGTAGGGCGTGTCGATCTGCGCCAGGTTGCCCATGCAGATGATCTTGGTGCCCGGGCCGGCGCGGGTGATCAGCGTCTTCATCTGCTTGGGCGTCAGGTTCTGCGCCTCGTCGATGATGACGTACTTGTTCAAGAAGGTGCGGCCGCGCATGAAGTTCATGCTCTTGATCTTGATGCGGCTGCGGATGAGCTCGTTGGTGGCGGCCCGGCCCCATTCTCCGGCGCCACCGGTTTCGGTCTTGCCCAGCACTTCCAGGTTGTCGTCCAGCGCGCCCATCCACGGGCCCATCTTCTCTTCCTCGGTGCCCGGCAGGAAGCCGATGTCTTCGCCGACCGATACGGTAGCGCGGGTCACGATGATCTCGGTGTAGCGGCGGTCGTCCAGCACCTGGGTCAGGCCGCTGGCCAGTGCCATCAGCGTCTTGCCGGTGCCGGCGGTGCCGGTGAGGGTGACGAAGTCGACCTCCGGGTCCATCAGCAGGTTCATGGCGAAGTTCTGCTCGCGGTTGCGGGTGGTCACGCCCCAGACCGCGTTCTTCAGGTGCCCGAAATCCTTGAGCGTCTTCAGCACCGCCGTCTTGGCGCGAATTTCGGTGACGCGGGCGTACAGGCTGGGTTCTCCCGGCGCCTCGAAGAACACGAACTGGTTGATGAGCAGGCTGGGCACGATGGGGCCGCTGATCCGGTAGAAGGTGTGGCTGCCGCTTTGCCAGCTTTCCACCGTCTTGCCGTGCTTGACCCAGAAATCGGGCGGCAACGCCAGTGCACCGGAGTACAGCAGGTCGCCGTCTTCCAGCGTCTTGTCGTTCTGGTAGTCCTCGGCGGCCAGGCCGAGCGCGCGGGCCTTGACCCGCATGTTGATGTCTTTCGAAACCAGCACCACTTCACGCGGGGCGTGCTGCTGGCGCAGCGCCTCCACCACGCCAAGAATCTGGTTGTCGGCTTTGCCCTGCGGCAGGCTGGAGGGCAACTGGTAGTCCAGCGCCTGGGTCTGGAAGAACAGGCGGCCGCCGGCCGAGGTGTGGCCGGTCGAGTCGAGCTGCAGGCCGGTGCCGATGTCGGCACCCGGTGCACCGGCCAGCGCGTCCAGCGTGCGGCTGGTCTGGCGGCCGTTGCGGGCAACCTCGGTCATGCCCTTCTTGTGGCCGTCGAGTTCCTCGAGCACGATCATCGGCAGGAAGACGTCGTGTTCCTCGAAGCGGAACAGGCACATCGGGTCGTGCAGCAGCACGTTGGTATCCAGCACAAAAAGCTTGCGCGGACCTGTCAATGTGCGTGGTTTGCGGGCCGTCCGCTCAGTCGGTCGGGCCGTCGATGCACGTTTGGCTGGTAGTGAGGGGGCCGACGCCGGCGTGTGAACGGGCGTGGTGAGGGGCGGCTCGAGCAAGGCCGCTTGTGTAAGAGCCGGGCCACCGGCGTTTTCGCCGAGGTCTGGGGCGACGGTGGGCGGCTCGACCACGGCGAGCTGGGGTTTGCGCGGGGTTTTGGCGGCGGGACGGCGGGGTGCGTCGAAGGCGTCGGAGGCGAGAAGGGCGGCGCGTTTGTTGGGTGCGGGCGGCAGGGGCATGAGGGGCGGATTAGTGTGGCGAAGGGGCCGGCGCCAGATGTAAAAAAAGCCGCCCGGCAGAGCCGGCGGCTTTCATTGTTTTGGCGATCCAGATCGTGGCACTCAGGGGCACGAACCCATTATGCACGAGCCCGGGGCACCGCCGTGACGGCCATCGAGAGCCGTTGAGAAGTGGATGGCTTTCTCGCGCCCGTCTTGCAGGAAGTGGGTGCCCGGGGCGGGTCAGGCCGCTTTTTTCAGCGCCTTGACGGCCTTCAGCACTTCGTCGACGTGGCCCGGCACCTTGAGGCCGCGCCATTCCTGGTGCAGCGTGCCGTCGGGGCCGATCAGGAAGGTGCTGCGCTCGATGCCTTTCACCTTCTTGCCGTACATGATCTTGTTCTTGACAACGCCGAACATGTGGCACATCTTTTCTTCGGTGTCGGCAATCAGCTCGAAGGGGAGTTCGAGTTTCAGCTTGAAGTCGTCGTGCGACTTCATGTTGTCGCGCGAGACACCGAACACGGTGGCGCCGGCTTTCACGAAGTCCTTGTATTTGTCGCGGAACTGCATGGCCTCGGTCGTGCAACCGGGGGTGTTGTCCTTGGGGTAGAAATACAGCACGAGAATCTTCCCGAGGTGCGACTGGTTCGACACCTTGACGCCGCCGGTTGCATTGGCCTCGAATTCGGGAAGCGGTTTATTGACAACGATGGCCATGGGTGATGAGTCTCTCGTGGTGATCTCGTTGGGGCGTTGTTGCTGAACAACGCCGTAACCCTCGATTTTACCTCGAAACGGGTGTCACCCCGGGCCGCTGCCTTCGAGCAGCAGGGCCAGCAGCACGTCGCGGCCTTCGCCGGCCAGGATGTTGTAGGTGCGGCAGGCGGCCTGGGAGTCCATGGTTTCGATGCCGATGCGTTTGGCCATCAGGCCGCGCAACCAGGCCGGCTGGGGGAAACGGATGCGGTCACCGCTGCCGAAAATGACCAATTCCGGGCCAATGTCTGCGAGCTGGGCGAAGTGCGCCTCGTTCAGTGCGTCGTAGCGGCTGCACTGCCAGTCGAAGCGCTGGCCGCGCGAGCCGACGACCACGCTGTGTTCGATGCGGTCGCCGCTGACGGTGACCCAGCCGGGGCCGTAGCCCTGGACCACCTGGACGTCGAATTTGTCGGGCTGAAGCTTCATGAGTTGTGGTCAAATTATAGGTTTTCGCTCTTGCGAACCCGCCCCGGGAGGGACTTTGAAGACCATCCAGAAATCCGCCAAGCTGGCCAACGTCTGCTACGACATCCGCGGCCCGATCATGGACCGCGCCCGCCAGATGGAGGACGAGGGCCAGAAGATCATCAAGCTGAACATCGGCAACCTCGCGGTGTTCGGCTTCGATGCGCCGGAAGAGATCCAGCAGGACATGATCCGCAATCTGCCGAACTCGGCCGGCTATTCGGACAGCAAGGGGATCTTCGCGGCGCGCAAGGCGGTGATGCACTACACGCAGGAGCAGGGCATCAAGGGCGTCACGCTGGACGACATCTACCTCGGCAACGGCGCGAGCGAGCTGATCGTGATGGCGACCAACGCGCTGCTCGACCAGGGCGACGAACTGCTGCTGCCGGCGCCCGACTACCCGTTGTGGACGGCCGCGGCCAGCCTGTCGGGCGGCACGCCGGTGCATTACACCTGCGACGAGGCGAACGGCTGGATGCCGGACCTCGACGACATCCGCGCCAAGCTCACGCCGCGCACCAAGGGCATCGTCGTCATCAACCCGAACAACCCGACCGGCGCGCTGTATTCAGACGACCTGCTGAAGGGCATCGTGGCCATCGCCCGCGAGCATGGCCTGGTGATCCTGGCCGATGAGGTCTACGACAAGGTGCTGTACGACGGCGTGAAGCACACCGCCATCGGCTCGCTCAGCGAAGACGTGCTGACGCTGACCTTCAACTCGCTCTCGAAGAGCTACCGCTCCTGCGGCTACCGCGCGGGCTGGCTGGTGGTGTCGGGCGACAAGCGGCCGGCGCGCGACTACATCGAGGGCCTGAACATGCTCTCGAACATGCGGCTGTGCGCCAATGTGCCGGGGCAGTGGGCCATCCAGACCGCGCTGGGCGGCCACCAGAGCATTCATGAGCTGGTGAACGAAGGCGGCCGCCTGCGCCGCCAGCGCGACCTGGCCTATGAGCTGATCACCGCCATTCCCGGCGTGAGCTGCGTCAAGCCCAGCGCGGCGCTCTACATGTTCCCCAAGCTCGACGCCAAGGTCTATCCGATCAAGGACGACGCGCAGTTCTTCCTGGAGCTGCTGCAGGAGACCCGCGTGATGCTGGTGCAGGGCACCGGCTTCAACTGGCCCGAGCCCGACCATTTCCGCATCGTTTTCCTGCCGCACGAAGACGACCTGCGCGAGGCCATCGGCCGTGTCGCGCGCTTCCTCGAAAGCTATAGAAAACGTAGCGCCTGATCCAGTATTCACGCTGGCTTGAGGCATATTTGATATGAAAAATGCAATGAAACCGATTCAAGTGGGCCTGCTGGGCATCGGCACGGTAGGCGGCGGCACCTTTGCCGTGCTCAAGCGCAACCAGGAAGAGATTCGCCGGCGTGCCGGCCGCGGCATCCAGGTCACGATGGTGGCCGACCTCGACGTGGCGCGCGCGCGCAGCCTGGTCGGCGACGCAGCCGCCGTGGTGGCCGACGCCCGCGAGGTCATCGCCAACCCCGACATCGACGTGGTGGTCGAGCTGATTGGCGGCTACGGCATTGCCAAGACGCTGGTGCTGGAGGCGATTGCCGCCGGCAAGCATGTGGTCACCGCCAACAAGGCGCTGCTGGCCGTGCACGGCACCGAGATCTTCGCCGCCGCCCACAAGAAGGGCGTGATGGTGGCCTTCGAGGCGGCGGTGGCCGGTGGCATTCCCATCATCAAGTCGCTGCGCGAAGGCCTCACCGCCAACAGCATCCAGTGGGTGGCCGGCATCATCAACGGCACCACCAACTTCATCCTCAGCGAGATGCGCGACAAGGGCCTGGACTTCGACGTGGTGCTGAAGGAAGCGCAGCGCCTGGGCTATGCCGAGGCCGACCCGACCTTCGACATCGAAGGCGTGGACGCCGCGCACAAGGCCACGCTGATGAGCGCCATCGCCTTCGGCATTCCGGTGCAGTTCGACAAGGCCTACGTCGAGGGCATCACGCAGCTCGGCGCGCAGGACATCCAGTACGCCGAGCAGCTCGGCTACCGCATCAAGCTGCTCGGCATCGCCAAGCGGCGCGAGGGCGCTTCCAGCGGCATCGAGCTGCGGGTGCATCCCAGCCTGGTGCCGGCCAAGCGGCTCATCGCCAACGTCGAAGGCGCAATGAACGCGGTGATGGTGCACGGCGACGCGGTGGGCACCACGCTGTACTACGGCAAGGGCGCCGGCAGCGAACCCACGGCCAGCGCGGTGATCGCCGACCTGGTCGACATCGCCCGCCTGCACGACGCCAGCGCCGAACAGCGCGTGCCGCACCTGGCCTTCCAGCCCGACGCGATGAGCGACCTGCCGGTGCTGCCGATGGACGAGGTCGTCACCAGCTACTACCTGCGCCTGCGCGTGGCCGACCAGGCCGGCGTGCTGGCCCGTGTGACCGGCATCCTGGCAGAGGCCGGCATCAGCATCGACGCGGTGCTGCAGCGCGAGGCGCGCGAGGTCGGCGGCGAAGGCTCGACGCAGACCGACGTGATCATCCTCACGCACGACACCCGCGAAGGCACGATGAACGGCGCCATCGCCAAGATGCAGGCGCTGCCCACCGTGCTGGCCGGCATCACCCGCATCCGCAAGGAAGAGCTGGCGTGAAGTACCTCAGCACCCGGGGCCACGCCGACCGCAAGCGCTTCTGCGAAATTTTGCTCGAAGGGCTGGCGCCCGACGGTGGCCTGTACCTGCCCGAGACCTATCCGCAGGTCGACGCCGCCACGCTGGCGCGCTGGCGCGCGGTGCTGCGCGAGCAGGGTTACGCCGCGCTGGCCTTCGAGGTGCTGTCGCTCTACATCGACGACATCCCGGCCGACGACCTGCGCGCGCTGTGCGCCAAGACGTACACCGCGCAGGTGTTCGGCGACGCCCGCATCGTGCCGCTGAAAAAGCTCGAAGACGGCCTGTTCCTCGAAGCGCTGTCCAACGGCCCCACGCTGGCCTTCAAGGACATGGCGATGCAGCTGCTGGGCCACTTGTTCGAGTACGAGCTGGGCCGCCGTGGCGAAGAGCTGAACATCCTGGGCGCGACCAGCGGCGACACCGGCAGCGCGGCCGAGTACGCGATGCGCGGCAAGCAAGGCGTGCGCGTGTTCATGACCAGCCCGCACGGCCGCATGAGCCCCTTCCAGCAGGCGCAGATGTTCAGCCTGCAGGACG
>CAMFIB010000003.1 GCA_945952465.1 uncultured Pseudomonadota bacterium | reverse complement strand
CGCCCTGCCCGCGCTGGCCCGGCTGATCGCCGAAGACGCCGACGGCGACGTGCGCCGCGCGGCCACCGGCGCGCTGGGCTTCGCCGACCGCGCCGACGCCGCCGCCACCGTGCAGCCCGCGCTGCTGCAAGCGCTGCACGACCCGCTGTGGCCGGTGCGCGAGGAAGCCGCCACCACCGCCGGCAAGCTGCGATTGGCGGCCACCACCGCGCCATTGGTCGACGCGATGGCCGACGGCTACTGGCAGGTGCGGCTGCGCGCCGCCCGCGCGCTGGGCCAGCTGCGCGCCGCCGAAAGCGTCGCCGCGATCGGCCAGGCGCTGACCCATGAGGTCAGCAACCTGCGCAAGGAAGCCGCCATCGCGCTCGGCGAGATCGGCGGCCCGCTCGCCGCCTCGCTGCTGACCGCCGCGCAGAACGACCCCGACCCCGAGGTGCGCAAGCTGGTGCGCCTGGGCCTGGCTACCCTCACGGCGCGTGGCGCGGCATGAGCAGCGACGCTCCGCCGACCCACATCACGCTCGGCAGCGGCGCACTCACGCTGCAATGGCCCGACGGCCAGACCGACCGCCTGCCGGCCGCCGCGCTGCGCCGCCATTGCCGATGCGCCGACTGCCGCAGCGCCACGCTGCGCAGCCACGCGCCCGCCGTCACCGACGAGGTTCGGCTGGCCAACGCCACGCCGGTCGGCCACTACGCGCTGCAACTGCATTTCAGCGACAACCACGAACGCGGCATCTACCCCTGGGCCCACCTGCGCGAAATCGCGCAAACCGAATGCTATTGAATTGATAGCTCAAAAGCGCCATTCCACGCTGGCTTGCGGCCAATTTCGTTCAAAAATGAATGGCTTGCCTCTCTCCAGGTCAACTGTCTGGCTTGCGACACCCTGCTTGCTGATTCCGCAGCAACAACAGGGGTCGCGCTGTTCGACTCGCAACAGGTGGCAGGCTGCCGCCTTGGAACGGCAAGCGCCTAAAAACCCAGACGAATCAAGGGCTTGCCGGGGCTGAGCAAGGGCCACGCGGACTGGCACGCGAGTTGCGCCTGCACGGGCTTCGATACCGGAGCCCTCGATGAAAAAAATCCTGTACCTGTCGATCCTGCTGGCGCTGCCGGCGTTGGCAGCCACCGCCACCACTGACCAGAAAACGCCCGCCCCGCCAGCGGCCGGCAGCCAGCCGGCTGCAGCCGCCGACAAGGCCGCCGCAGCCGAAGCAACGCCCAAGCGCAACGCCAAGGCCTGGTCGCCCTACCAGGCGGTGAAGGCGCCCGAGGTGCCCGCCGTTCGGCAAAAGGCCTGGGTGCGTTCGCCGATCGACGCGTTCGTGCTGGCGCAGATCGAGGCCAAACAACTGAAGCCGTCGCCGGAAGCCGACCGCGCCACCTTCATCCGCCGCGCCACGCTGGACACCTGGGGCCTGCTGCCGCGGCCCGACGAGGTGAAGGCCTTCGAGGCCGACCGTTCGCCGCAGGCCTACGAGAAGCTGGTGGACCGCCTGCTGGCCTCGCACCACTTCGGCGAGCGCCAGGCGCGCCGCTGGCTCGACCTGGCGCGCTACGCCGACAGCTCGGGCTTCCAGAACGACCAGACCCGGCCCAACAACTGGCGCTACCGCGACTACGTCATCACCGCCTTCAACCAGGACAAGCCCTTCAACCGCTTCGTGCAGGAGCAGGTGGCGGGCGACGAGCTGTTTCCCAACAGCCAGGAGGCGCGCATCGCCACCGGCTTCCTCGCCGGCTACCCCGACAACGCCAACTCGCGCGACCTGGTGCAACGCAAGTACCAGATCGAGACCGACATGACCGACCAGGTCGGCGAGGTCTTCCTGGCCTCGACCATCGGCTGCGCGCGCTGCCACAACCACAAGGCCGACAAGGTGAGCCAGAAGGAATACTTCCAGCTCCAGGCCTACTTCGCCAACACCAGCTTCGACGAGAAGGCCGCGCTGGCCAAGGGCACCGAGACCGAGTTCGACCAGGCCTTCGAGAAGCAGCAGGCCGCCTACCAGGAGGCCACCAAGGACATCCGCGCGCAGCAGAAGGCGATTCTGGACAGCGTGCGCGAAACCGGCCGCAAGTACCACAACGAGCGCTACCTGACCGACAGCCGCGACGCCATCTTCAAGCCGCAGGGCGAGTGGAACGCGCTGGACCGCTGGGTGAACTACCGGCTGAAGACCGTGGCCACCGAGAACGACATCGTGGCCTACCTGCGCGAGACCGGCCAGGAAAAGGAGCGCACCGACTACAGCCCGGCCAACGCCGAGAAATACGCGGCCTACCAGGCGCTCGCCGAACAACTGAAGAAGTTCGACAAGCTCAAGCCGGCCAAGGGCTCGCGCACGCTGACGGCGGCCGTCGAACTCGGCACCGATTCACCGCCGACCTTCGTGCGCTTCACCGGCGTGCACGAGAAGCCGACCGACGAGGTGCAGCCGGGCATTCCCGCGCTGTGGGGCGGCAAGACGCAGCCCACCATCACCCCGGGCGACCACACCTCGGGCCGCCGCACGGCGCTTGCGCAGTGGCTGTCGAGCGCCGAGAACCCGCTGACGGCCCGCGTCTACGTGAACCGCGTCTGGGCGCAGTACTTCACCAACGGCCTGGTGCCCACGCTGCACGACTTCGGCCGTGCCGGCGCCAAGCCCACCCACCCCGAGCTGCTCGACCACCTGGCCACCCAGTTCGTCGGCAACCAGTGGAGCGTGAAAAAGCTGCACCGCGACATCCTGCTGTCGGCCACCTACCGCCAGTCGTCCAACCAACGCGACGACCTGGTGAAGGCAGACCCGGAGAACAAGCTGCTCGCGGTCTACCCGCGCAAGCGCCTCGAGGCCGAGGAAATCCGAGACTCGCTGCTGTACGCCTCGGGCCTGCTGGTCGACAAGGTCGGTGGTCCGGCGGTGTTCCCGCCCATCGTCAAGGGCAACAACGACGCCGGCAAATCGCGCGACTTCCTCGGCAACCGCGCCTGGGCCGTGTCGGACGACAAGGCCGACTGGTACCGCCGCAGCATCTACGTGTTCAGCCGCCGCAGCTTCCCCTACCCGGTGACGCAGAACTTCGACCCGGCCGACCCGAGCAAGCCGCACCACAAGCGCGATGTGACCACCACGCCGCTGCAGGCGCTGACCCTGTTCAACAGCGACGTCGTGTTCGACTGGTCGCAGGCACTGGCCGGCCGCATCGTCAACGAGGTCGGCACCGACGAGACCGCGCAACTGAACCGGCTCTACGAGATCCTGTTCTCGCGCGCCCCGGAAAAGGCCGAACGCGCCGCGCTGAAGGAATTCCTGGCGCAGCAGCAGGTCGTGATCCGCGCCAAGGCCGGCGACAGCGGCCGCTTCGAGGTGGCGGTGCCGCAGGGCGTGAAGAACACCCGCCAGTTCGACCCGGTGCGCTCAGCCGCCTTCGTCGACCTGGTGCACACGGTCGCCAACTCCAACGATTTCGCCTACCGCTTCTGAAGCGCCGGCCACACCCATTCATCAGCAAAGGAAACTTCCATGTGCAACACCTTCCACTCCCGGCGTGACTTCCTGCTGCGCAGCGCCCTCGGCGGCGCCGCGCTCGGCGGCCTCATCCCCGGCTTCGGCGGCGCCGCGATGGCGGCCGACCTGATCGACCCGCTGGCGCTCAAGTCGCCGCACTTCGCACCCAAGGTCAAGTCGGTGATCTGGCTGCATCAGAACGGCGCACCCAGCACGCTGGACCTGTTCGACCACAAGCCGCAGCTCGTCAAGCTGGCTGGGCAGGAGGTGCCCGAGTCCTTCCTGAAGGGCATCAAGACCAGCACCCAGGGCGGCGTCGGCAAGCTGTTCGCCGGCAACCGCACCTGGAAGCAGCACGGCGAAAGCGGTGCCTGGTTCTCAGACCTGCTGCCCAACCTGGCCACGCAGGCCGACAAGATCACCTTCATCAAGTCGAGCACCACCGTCGGCGCCACGCACGACATCTCCATCCTGAAGCTCAACACCGGCGACCTGAACCCCGGCCGCCCGTCGCTCGGCGCCTGGATCACCTATGCGCTGGGTTCGGCCAACCCCGACCTGCCGCCCTACGTGGTGCTGTACAACGGCGACCGCGAGCCGCAGGCCGGCTCGGTCAACTGGAGCTCGGGCTTTTTGCCAGCGGTCTACCAGGGCACGGCCTTCCGCCCCGGCCCATCGCCCATCCTGTACCTCGATCGCCCGGAAGTCCGCACCTCGCAGCAGCAGCGCGCCTCGCTCGACCTGCTGAAGCAGCTCAACCTGCTCGGCGCGCAACGCCACCCGAGCGACACCGAACTGCGCGCGCGCATCCAGTCCTACGAGCTGGCCGACCGCATGCAGGCCGCCGCACCGGTGGCGGTGGACATCGGCAAGGAGTCCGACGCCACCAAGGAACTCTATGGCCTGAACGACAAGACCAGCGAAGGCTATGGCGAGGTGCTGCTGCGCGCCCGCCGCCTGGTGGAGCGCGGCGTGCGTTTCGTGCAGGTGGTCTCCGGCTACCCCGAAGGCGCTGACATCGACCGCCAGAGCTGGGACGCCCACAACGACCTCGACAAGAACCACGGCCTGATGGCCAAGATGGTCGACAAACCGATTGCCGGCCTGCTGGCCGACCTGAAGTCGCGCGGCCTGCTCGACACCACGCTGGTGGTCTGGACCTCGGAGTTCGGCCGCACCTCCTACGGCCAGAGCGGCAACGGCCGTGACCACAACCCCTGGGGCTACACGCAGTGGATGGCCGGCGGCGGCCTCAAGGCCGGCTACACCTACGGCGAGACCGATGAGATCGGCCTGCAGGTGACCGACAAGGACAAGGCCGTCGACACCTACGACCTGCACGCCACCGTGCTGCAGCTGATGGGCCTGGACCACCTGAAGACGACCTTCCTCAACAGCGGCCGGTCGGAACGCCCGACCGTGGTGTTCGGCAAGGTCATCCAGGACATCCTCGCCTGAATGCGGCCGCGACGTGAACGCCGGTCCGCACCGGCCCGGCTCGCCGCGGTGGCCCTGGTGCTCACCGCGGCGGCCTTCGGTGTGCGTTCGGCCGAGGACGGCCTGGACACCGAGCTGATGCAGACCATCGAGGACACCAACAAGAGCCTGGCGTCAAGCATCGCGCTGCAGCAGTCCAAGCAGGCCACGGCCGACGCCAAGGAGCTGACCGAGATGTTCGCGCAGGTCGAGGGCTACTACAGCCGCAAGGGCGACGCGGCCGATGCGGTCGACCTCGCGCGCAAGAGCCGCGAACTCAGCACCAAGATCCTCGGCCACATCGACGCCAAGGACTACGGCGCGGCCACCAACACCGCCACCGACCTGTCGCGCACCTGCAAGACCTGCCACAACTTCTACAAGAAATCCTGATGCAAAGAGGAGATGCCCACATGAAACGATTCGCCATGGCCGCGCTGCTCGCGGCATCGGCCGCCACGCTGCCCGCCTGGGCCGCGCTGAAGGCCGGCGACACCGCGCCGCTGTTCGACGCACCGGCGTCGGTCGCCGGCCAGCAGTTCGCCTTCTCGCTGCGCGACGCTTTGGCCAAGGGGCCGGTGGTCGTGTACTTCTACCCGTCGGCCTACACCAACGGCTGCAACCTGCAGGCTCGCAGCTTCGCGGTCAAGCACGAGCAGTTCGCCGCCGCCGGCGCCACCGTCGTCGGTGTGTCACTCGACAACATCCAGCGGCTCAAGGCCTTCTCGGCCGACCCCGACTACTGCGGCGGCAAGGTCGCGGTGGCCTCCGACGCCGACGGCCGCATCGCCCGCGCCTACGCGCTGGCAGTGCGCGACGCCGACACCAGCCGCAAGGACACCCGCGGCGACACCATCGACCACGGCTTCGCGGAGCGCACCACCTTCGTCGTGACGGCAGACGGCCGCATCGCGGCCACCATTGGCGGCCTCAGCCCGGTGGAGAACGTCGATCAGGCGCTGGCCACCGTGCAGCGCCTCTCGCCGGCTGCGGGCGATCGCCGCTGACACCGTGCGGCGGTTGGTCGGGATGCTGGCATTGGCCACCACGGTACTGGCTCCGCTCGCCGCCCACGCGGCGCCGGACGCGCTGCGCGGCCGCCTCAAGGCCGAAGCGGAGCGCTGCCAGGAGTGCCACGGCACGACCGGCCAGGGCAACACGCTCGACCCCACCAACACCGCCGCACGCCTCGCCGGCCAGTACCCCGACTACATCGTGAAGCAGATCCGCGACTTCCAGACCGGCGCGCGCTCGCACGTCGTGATGAACAACGTGGCCCGCCACCTCGACGACGCCGACCTGGCCGACATCGCTGCCTACTTCGCCAGCCAGCCCGCGATGCGAACAGAACGCGCTGCCCCGCGCGCCAGTGAGGCTCCCGCGCTGTTCGTTTCCGGCGACGCCGAGCGCGACATCGCGGCCTGCGCGTCGTGCCACGGCGCGGCGGCCAGCGAGCGCGGCGGCCGCGCGCCTACGCCACTGATCGAAGGCCAGGACCCCGACTACCTGACGCGGCAACTCCGCGCTTGGCGCGCCGGCGGCCGCTCCAACAGCGACGGCGGTGTGATGAACCGCGTGGCACGCCGGCTCAGCGACCAGGACATCGAAGCGCTTTCCGGCTACCTGTCCGGCCTGCAGCCGCCCAACCCTTCCAGGAGCCCAGCCCCATGACCCGCCCCAACGCCAAAGACTTCAGCCCCGAGGTGATGCGCTTGTTCGACCGCTACGTGCACGGCCTGATCAGCCGGCGTGGCTTCCTGAACGCCGCAGCCGCCCACACCACGGGCGTGCTCACCGCCGAGCTGCTGCTGTCGCAGCTCGCGCCCAACTTCGCGCTGGCCCAGCAGGTACCGCAGAACGACCCACGCATCAAGGCCAGCTACGTCGAGTACCCGTCGCCACAAGGCTACGGCAAGCTGCGCGGCTACCTGGTGCAACCGGCCCAGGCCACCGGCCGGCTGCCCACCGTGCTGGTGGTGCACGAAAACCGGGGCCTGAACCCGCACATCGAGGACATCGCCCGCCGCCTGGCGCTCGACAACTTCGTCGCCTTCGCGCCCGACGCGCTGTACCCGCTCGGCGGCTACCCTGGCGACGAGGACAAGGCGCGCGAGCTGTTCCAGAAGCTGGACCAGACGAAGACGCGGGCCGATTTCGTGGCCGCCGCCGGCGTGTTGAAGGCGCTGCCCGCCGGCAATGGCCGCGTGGGGGTGGTGGGGTTCTGCTATGGCGGCGGAATTGCCAACTACCTCGCCACCCAGATTCCGGATCTCGGCGGCGCCGTGCCGTTCTACGGCACCCAGCCCGCCGCCGCTGATGCCGCGCGCATCCAGGCGCCGCTGCTGATCCAGTACGCGGAGAACGACGAGCGCGTGAACGCCGGCTGGCATGCCTACGAAGACGCGCTGAAGGCCGCACACGTGAACTACCGGGCCTACGTCTACGCCGGCACCCAGCACGGCTTCAACAACGACACCACGCCCCGCCACGACCCGGCCGCCGCCAAGCTCGCCTGGCAACGCACGGTGGCCTTCTTCAACCAGCACCTGCGCGCCTGACCCGCCCGGGTCAGCGCCTTCTGCATTCCCTTCACTCCAACACGTCCCACATGAACCACCGCACCACCGCCCTGCTGGCCGCCAGCGTGGCCCTGGCGATCGGCACCCTGTCGCTCGCCACCCATGCGCAACAAGCCCCCAAGCCGGAAACCCTGATCAAGTCTCGCCAGTCGGCCTTCCAGCTCGTGGCCTGGAACTCCAGCCGCATCAAGGCCTCGCTCGACGGTACCTACAACCGCGAGGAAGTCGGCCGCGCCGCCAACACCATCGCCGCCATCGCCAACTCCGGCCTCGGCTCGCTGTTTCCGGCCGGCACCGAACAGGGCAAGGGCTGGCACGACACCGCCGTGAAGCCCGAGTGGTTCAAGGACAGCAAGCGCGCCGCTGAACTGACGGCCGAATTCGCGCAGGAAGCCACAGAGCTGGCCAAGGTCGCCTCGGCCGGCGACGCCGCCGCCGTGAAGGACCGCTACGCCAAGCTCAACAAGACCTGCAAGGCCTGCCACGACGACTTCCGCGCCAAGGACTGACGCGGGCCCTTCCCTTTCATCACCCCACCCACAGACCCACATGAAATCCATGTCCCGCCATTGCATCGCCGCCGCCGCGGCTGCCACGCTGGCCCTGCTGCCGGTGCTGGCCAGCGCACAGGCCGCCCCGCCGCCGACACCGGCCGAAGCCGCCAAGCTGTTCAGTTTCTTCATCACCAGCGAAGGCACCGGCAAGGGCGCCGACCTCGGTGGCCTGGCCGGTGCCGACGCGCACTGCCAGAAGCTGGCCACCGCCGCCGGTGCCGGCGCCAAGTCGTGGCGCGCCTACCTGAGCACGCAGGCCGCCGAAGGCAAGCCCGCCGTCAACGCGCGCGACCGCATCGGCAATGGCCCCTGGTACAACGTGCGCGGCGCCCTGGTGGCGCGCGACAGCGCCCACCTGCACGGCGACACACTGGAAGTGGCGCGCACCGGCAACGCCCTGAGCTGGGCCACCGCGTTCAACGAGAAGAACCAGCCCGTGAACCGCGCCGGCGACAAACCCAACCAGCACGACATCCTGACCGGCTCGCAGCCGGACGGCCGCGCCTACGCCGACGCTGCCGACCACACCTGCAAGAACTACACGAGCAGCGCGGCCGATGGCACCGTGCAGGTCGGCCACTTCGACCGCACCGGCGGCAACAGCATTTCCTGGAACTCGGCACACCCCAGCCGGGGCTGCGGGCAGGACAACCTGGTGGCGACGGGAGGCGCCGGCTTGTTGTACTGCTTCGCGGCGAACTGAACGAGTGTCTTCCGGAACTTCATGGCCCGCCTCGGCGGGTCTTTTTTTTATGCAAAGTATGTATTTGACAGACCCTTAGATATGGCTCACTCATCAGCCATACCAAGGAGGCGTCGTAGTCTCCAACCCCAATTCCAGCCCGGGGTACAGCTACGGAAGACAACGTCGTGAAACACAGGGCCAAAGAACGCGCTCGCGGCGACGTCACCACACACAGTGGAATCGTCGTTTGCCATCCGCAAGCGCTGCATGACTGGCACGTTCCATTCGGTGAGCGAGAAGCGCCTCCAGCGCTACGCCGATAAATTCGACTTCCGCTGGAACACCCGCCAATCTCCCGGGTTCAATGATGTGGACCGCGCCAACATCGCGCTTAAGCAGATAGCGGGCAAGCGCTTGACCTATCGGCGGATTGCTAGCTAGCCTTCAAAGCCGTCGTGTAAGACGCTGGTGGACAGGCTGGAGCCTGTCGAGAAATTTAAGCTGGATTAAGAAAAGGCCCGCTGGTGCGGGCCTTCCTATTGGGAGATAGAACGCTTTATCTTTCGAAGTTGCAGCTCAATCCAGTCGTTGAAGTCTTCATAGCTTGCCGCGCTCATGACTGCAGGGCACTGCAATAGCACGGTCCCTTCATCAATCGTGAATGTGTCTTGCCGCATGCCAGACAGTGCTATCAGGGAATTTGGGCTGCTCAGTATGGGCGGCAAAACTGGTGCCAGCGCTTGAGTTGCGGTTGCTGCTTGAGTCGCGGTGATTTCCTTTGTCGGTATGCCAGTAGCGCTGCCCTCCACGAACAGAAACTGCTCGTCAGGGGTAACGCTAACTACACGCCTTGGCTGTTCGAACATCAAAGTTCCCGCCGATTCCCATTGCACGAGGTCGCCCACTTTGGGCGCCACTACGGGCTTCGGCGTCTGCACAGCAGGCGGCGCTGGCGGAACCGCGTTGTAAAGCGCTTGCTGTGCATAGGACAGCTCCATGGTTTCGCGATAGGCCCGAATAGGAGTATCAACCGTGGATTGAACAAAGCCTTTTCGTAGAAACCATGCCCGCAAAATCTCGTCACTCGGGACGCTCCCCGGATAATTTGATTGCAGTTCAGCGAAAAGATCGGGCTTGCTGGCGAGCTTGACAATAGTTCGGGCGCGCTCTTCCGATGACGCTGGCTCTACCAAAATCGTCAGTGCGTCCTTGGAGATACGGAACTCTTTTCCCTCCTCTTCAAGAAGGCCGTACTTTTTGAGTGCCGCTATTGCGGTCAGAGAGCTTCCGTTGAGTCCCGTGTATCCAATAGCCTTTGCGACAACCTCGGCTGAGGCTTTGTGCAAATGGTTCGCGGCATAGAGCTTCCGAGCGAAATCAATAGCGCGGTTCAGATCGATGGCCGGGTAATTGGGGCTGCGTGATTTGGTCGCCATAACATGCTCCTTCGTGCAATGCCCAGCGATTCTACGCTATCGGCGATTATGAATCGCGCGAAGAACTAAAATTTATTCGACGATTAGGCGTTAGCAACTTGCAGACGCATCCGGCCCATGCAATAATGCGCTCGACAACAAGGAGAGAAGCATGCGGAGAGATTGCGGCCCCGGTGATGAGCCTGTCGTAACCGGGGCGGAAAAGGAAGGTCGTTGATTCGATGTGCCCGTGGAAAGACCGCGAATCAACGACCCCAGACGGGCCAGCCAGACGACTGGGCCCCAATTCAACAACCTAACCGCCGTGATGACGGCAGAAAGGAGGTGAACGATGATTGAAGCAACTGAAATTCAACTTCCCGATTCCTGAGGGGTACACCGTGGTTTTCCGGCCCTGGATAACCCTCAAGAACGGCACGAAGCTCTACGCGAAACAGATCGGCAAGCGGGCATTCCCGCTGGTCGTTCCAATCGCCAAGGCTTAATCCCTTGGCTAATCAGTCGTCTTCATCCGAACGGAGATTTTAGTCTCCGTCGGCATTTCCCGCCACTCGCGGCTGCGATGGCGGGTTTTTTATTGCCGGTCCGCTTAATGCGTGCAACCTTCGGCTGGGGTGGAATGGCGAGCATGCGCCGGGCCAGCTCGTCCAACGGCATCACCTATTCAGCGGCCTGCTGCGGGGGCCTCTTTGCAGCCATGCCGTCACGGTAGGCCAAACGGTGTCGGCGTCTGCTTTTTGCCACGGAGCGCGCCGGATTTTGGTCTTCGTCATTTACGTGCATATTTCGCCTTTTATGGGCGGCCGGTTCGGCGTTCGGGTCTTTCGGCCTGCGCGATCTGTTCACCGAGGCGCGCCGCCAGTTCGGAATCGTCCGGCACCTGCTCGAGGATGAGGCGCCACTGCTTCACCGCGCCGATGCGGTCGCCCGCCTCCAGGCGGGCACTGCCGGACAGCGCCAACGCCTGCACGTGGCGCGGCGCCAGTTGCAGCGCATGGTCGATCAGGCGCTCGGGCTCACCGGCCAGCTTCTCGTCGCGGTCCATTGCGGTGGCCACCGCCTGGTCGAGCAAGGGGTTCGGGTCGGTCGGGTCCAGGGCCGCCAGGCGGCGGTAGACCTCGGCCGCCGCACCGAAGCGCCGCGCGGCTTCCAGTTCGTGCGCCTCGCGCCGCAAGGCGGCGGCTTGCGGCGGGTCGGCCGGTGCCGCGAGCTGTGGTGATCCGGTCAGCGCATAGGTACCGACCGCGCCGGCCACCGCCAGCGTCACCGCAGCGCGCGCCAACTGGTCGCGGCCGGGCCATCCCGCAGCCAGCGCCAGCGCGCTCAAGGCGCCAGCGGACACGATGAAGGCATTCATGAGGGCTTCACCACCCGGCGGGCACCCGGCCGCGCACGGCGCAGGGCGAACAGGCCGCCGCCCACCAACAGCGCCAGCGGCCCGAACCACAAGGGCCAGGTCGCCGGTTTCAGCGGCGGCCGGTAGCGCACGAAGTCGCCATAGCGCGCCACCATGTGGTCGACCACCTGCTGGTCGCTCGCGCCCGCCTCGACCTGCTCGCGGATGCGGTTGCGCAGGTCGACCGCCAACTGCGCGTGCGAGTCGGCCAGCGTCTGGTTCTGGCAGACCAGGCAGCGCAGTTCGTGGCTGATGCGCCGCACACGCGGGTCCATCAGGTCGTCGGACACCTGCGCGGCCCACGCAGCCTGCGCGACGGCCAGCGCCAGCAGCAGGCCCGCCACGCACCGCCGATCAGCCACGCTGCAGCTCCCGCAGCAGCGGCAGCAGCTTCTGCTCGATGAACTCCGGCGTCACCTGCCCCGACTGCTTGAGCCGCACGACGCCCTGGCGGTCGACGACGAAGGTCTCGGGCACACCGTAGACGCCGTAGTCGATGCCGACCTTGCCCTCGGCGTCGAGCACGACATGGCGATAGGGGTTGCCGTGGCGCGCCAGCCATCGGCTGCCGGCCTCGCGGGTGTCCATGTAGTCCAGCCCGACCAGCGTCACGCCGGGCTGCTTGGCCAGCTCCAGCAACAGCGGGTGTTCGACCCGGCAGGCGGTGCACCACGACGCGAACACGTTGAACACCCAGACCTGGCCCTTCAGGTCGGCCGGGGTCAGTTGTTTCTCGGGCGCTTCGAGCTGGGCCAGCCGGAAGGCCGGCGCCGGTTTGCCGATGAGCGGCGACGGCAGTTCCTGCGACGATCGGCCGAGCGACACACCCAGCAGCGACAGCAGGCCGGCGAACACGAGGAGCGGGAAGATGAAGCGTTTCATGCGGGTTGGCCTGCAAGGGGAATGGGTGGAGCGGTCTCGCCGGGCTTGCGTGCGCGGGCCGCCGCGCGGCGGTAGCGGCGGTCGGCCGCGGCAAAGCCGCCGCCCAGCGCGATCAGCACCGCGCCGGCCCAGATCCAGTTCATGAAGGGTTTGATCTGCAGCCGCACGATCCAGGCGCCGTCGTCGCGCGCCTCGGCCAGCGACACGTAGAGGTCGCGCGTGAAACCGCGGTCGATCGCGGCGTCGGTGGTCGGCATCTGCGACACCGGGTAGAAGCGCTTTTCGGGGAACAGCACCTGCTCGACCTCGCCGCCGCGGTCGATCTCGAAGCGCGCGCGGGCCGCCACGTAGTTGGGGCCCTGCACCTTCGTGAGGCCGGCGAAACGCACGCGATGCGCGCCGAGTCGCGTGTCGTCACCGACCGCCATGCGCCGGTCGGCCACCGTGTCGAGTCCGCTGGCCAGCGTCACACCGACCACGAACACCGCCACGCCCGCATGGGCCAGCTGCATGCCCCAGTAGCTGCCCGGCACGCTGCGCAACTGGCGCCAGAGTGACCAGCCCGGTGGGCGCTGCCGCAGCCGGCGCGCGGTGCCGAGCGCCACCGCGCCGGCGATCCACACACCGAGGCCGACGCCGACCGCCACCATGGCCGAGGTCTGCCACGCCAGCCCCACGGCGGCGGCGAACACCACCGCCCCGGCCGCGACCCAGCGCAGCTGCGCCCAGACCGCGGTCCACGACGACTGCTTCCACGACAGCAGCGGCCCCGCCGCAAGCAGCAGCAGCATCGGCAGCATCAGCGGCACGAAGACGGTGTCGAAGTACGGCGGGCCGACCGAGATCTTGCCGCCGCCCACCGCGTCGAGCAGCAGCGGGTACAGCGTGCCCAGCAGCACCGTGCCGGCGGCCGTCATGAGCAGCAGGTTGTTGACCAGCAGCAGCGACTCGCGCGACCACCAGCCGAAGCCCTTGCCGGCCGCGATGGACGGCGCCCGCCGGGCGTACAGCAGCAGCGCGCCGCCGACCACCACCGCGAGAAAGGCCAGGATGTAGACGCCACGGCGCGGGTCGCTGGCGAAGGCGTGGACTGACGTCAACACGCCGGAGCGCACGAGGAAGGTTCCGAGCAGCGACAGCGAGAACGCGACGATGGCGAGCAGCAGCGTCCAGTTCTTGAAGGTGGCGCGTTTCTCCGCCACCGCCAGCGAATGCAGCAGCGCGGTGCCGACCAGCCACGGCATCAGCGACGCGTTCTCCACCGCGTCCCAGAACCACCAGCCGCCCCAGCCCAGCACGTAGTAGGCCCAGGCGCTGCCGAGCACGATGCCCAGCGTCAGGAACGACCACGCCAGCAGCGCCCAGGGCCGCAGCCAGCGCGCCCAGACCGCATCGAACCGGCCCTCGACGAGCGCGGTGATGGCGAACGCGAACACCACCGAATAACCGACGTAGCCCATGTAGAGGATGGGCGGGTGCGCGATCATGCCGGGGTCCTGCAGCACCGGGTTCAGATCCCGGCCGTCGGCGGCGGCCGGCCAGGTGCGGGCGAAGGGGTTGGAGGTGAGCAGCAGGAACAGCAGGAAGCCCACCGCCACCGCGCCCATCACCGCCAGGATGCGCGCCGCCGTGGCCTCCGGCATGCCGCGGCTGAAGGCGGCCACCGCCACCGTCCATCCGGCCAGCAGCAAAATCCACAGCAGCACCGAGCCTTCGTGGCCGCCCCATGCCGCGGCGATGCGGAAGGGCACCGGCAACTGCGAATTGGAATGGGCCACCACGTAGGCCACCGAGAAATCGTTGGTCGCGAGGCTGGCGACCAGCGCCGCGCTGCCCAGCACCACGAACACGCCGTGCGCCACCGCCAGCCGGCGCGCCGGGCGCCACCAGTCGGCGCGGCCCCGCGTGGCGGTCCACGGCAGGGCGGCCAGCACCAGCGCCAGGGCGAGCGCCAGCCACAGCGCGAGATGACCGAGTTCGGGGATCATCGCGCGGCCTTGCTGTCGTCGGCCGCCTTCTTCAGCGCGTAGGCGGCTTCCGGCGGCATGTAGTTCTCGTCGTGTTTGGCCAGCACCTCGTCGGCGACGAAGCCGAGCCCGTCGACCAGCCGGCCCTGCGCGACCACGCCCTTGCCTTCCTTGAACAGGTCGGGCAGGGCGCCCTGGTAATGCACGTCCACGGTGTTGGCCTGGTCGGTCACGCGGAAGGACACGCCGGCGCCCTCGGCCTCGCGCTGCACGCTGCCGGCCTGCACCAGACCGCCCACACGGAAACGCTGCTGCTTCGGCACCTCACCGGCCAGCACCTGGCTGGGCGTGAAGAAGAACACCAGGTTCTTCTGGAAGGCCGACGCAACCAGCGACGCGCCGATGCCCAGCGCGACGAGGCCGATCAGCACCAGCAGCAGGCGTTGGCGGCGCGGCGTCATCGCGGGGCACCGGAAGCTGCGAGGCGCCGGCGGATCGCGGCGATCGCGCGCTGCCGGCGCCGGCCCGTGGCGACCCATTCGACCACCAGGCCGCCGACGAAAACGCCGACCGACGGCCACACGTAGAGCGCGTAGCCGCCCATCGCCCAGAAGGCGTTCCAGTCGGACGCATTCATCGCGACACCTCCGACAACGACGCGACCCAGGCGGCATTCAGCTCCCGCTCCAGCACGATGGCGCGCAGCCGGCGCAGCGCCACGGCGCCGCTGTAGGCCCAGGCGCCGAGCGCGCACAGCAGCAGGCCAGCCAGCATGTCGGGCGCCATCGACGGCGCACGGTCGAGGTTGATGGTGGCGCCCTGGTGCAAGGTGTTCCACCACTTCACCGAGAAGTAGATGACCGGCACGTTGACCACGCCGACCAGCGCCAGCACGGCGCCGGCGCGGTCGGCGCGCCGGGCATCGTCAATGGACGACTGCAGCAGCATGAAGCCGAGGTACAGGAACAGCAGCAGCAGCTCCGACGTCAGCCGGGCGTCCCAGACCCACCAGGCGCCCCAGGTCGGCCGGCCCCAGAAGGCACCGGTCCACAGCGCGAGCAGCGTGAACAGCGCGCCGGTGGGCGCCAGCGCGCGCGCCATCATGGCCGACAGCCGGGTGTTGAACACCAGGCCCACACCGGCCCAGAACGCCATCGCCAGGTACAGCACCATCGACATCCAGGCCGCGGGCACGTGGACGAAGATGATGCGGTAGGCGTCGCCCTGCTGGTGGTCGGTCGGCGCATGCACCAGGCCCACCCAGAGGCCGGCGGCGAACAGCAGCAGCGCCAGCGCGAACAGCGCGCGTGACAGCCGACCGGCCAGCGGGTAGAACAGCGCCGGCGCGGCAAAGCGGCGCCAGCTCGATGAAGCGCTGCGGGCTTGCGGCGCGGAAGGCAGAACGGCGGAGGTCACGGGTCTCTCTGGGAAAACAGGTTCAGTCGACGGCGATGCGCAGGGCCAGCGCCACGGTGGGCGGCGCCAGCGCCAGCGCGATGGCCAGCAGGCCGCCGAGCAGTTTCAGATGGGCGTCGACACCGAGGCCACCGGCATGGGCCTGCACGGCGCCGGTGCCGAGGATGAGGATGGGCACCTGCAGCGGCAGCACCAGCAGCGACAGCAGCACGCCGCCGCCGCGCAGGCCCAGCGTCAGCGCACTGCCGATCGCGTTGATCAGGCTGATCACCGGCGTGCCGAGCAGCAGGCCGAGCCACAGCACGCCCTGTTCGTCGGCCGGCAGCCCGAACTGCAGCGCCAGCAGCGGCGCGATCGCCAGCATGGGCAGCCCGGTCACCAGCCAGTGCGCGAGCACCTTGGCGACCACGATGACCGACAGCGGCGCGGCCGACAGCAGCAGTTGTTCCAGCGAACCGTCGGCATGGTCGCCGGCGAACAGCCGGCCGGCCGCCAGCGCGGAGGCCAGCAGCGCCGCGATCCAGACCATGCCGGGCGCCAGCCGGCGAAGCTGTTCGGCCTCGGCGCCGACACCCAGCGGCACCAGCGCGGTGACGATGACAAAAAAGGCCAGCGCGGCCAGCACGTCGGCGTGAGTGCGCCAGGCCAGCAACCATTCGCGGTGCAGCACGGCCGAGAACACGCTCAGCATGGCGGGCCCTCCAGCGTCAGCGTGAAGGACCGGCGCGCCTGCAACGCGACCGGCTGGTGGGTGGTGTAGACCACGATGGCACCGGCGGCGAGGCGACGGTCCAGCGTGGCGGTGAGCTGGGCGGTAGCGGTGTCGTCGAGCGCGCTGAAGGGCTCGTCGAGCACCAGCAGGCCATAGGGCGCGCCGCCGTGCAGCCGCGCCTGCGCTAGCCGCTTGCGCTGCCCCTGCGACAGACGGCGCGCCGGCAGATCGGCCACCGGCGCCAGGCCGACCGTGGCCAGCAGCGGATCGATCTCGTCACCGGCGTTACGACCGGCCAGGCGGTCGGCGAAACGCAGGTTCTCGCGGGCGCTGAGGTCGTCCTTCAGCGCGGGCGCGTGGCCGAGAAAAAAGAGATGCCGGTGAAAGTCGGCGCGGGCGTCGGGCAAGGCCCGGCAGCACCAGACCACCGAACCGCTCGCCGGCGTGGCGAGGCCGCCAAGCAGGCGCAGCAGGCTGGTCTTGCCGCTGCCGTTAGCGCCCTGCACCCACAGCGCGTCACCCGGGTCGAGCGCGACGTCGAGCGCGTCGAACAGGGTGCGGTCACCGCGCACGCAGCCGAGCTGAACACCGCGCAGGCTCAAAACGCCCCACCACTCGCGCCATAGATCGCGGCGCCGGCCAGCGCCAACGCCGCCGCCAGGGCCCAGGCGCTGGCGCGCCGCAGGTCGAAGGCTGTGGGCGCCTGTTTCCAGCCGGTCAGCATCGGGCGGATCAGGTTGTCGCGTTTGAACGCCCAGTGCGCCAGGATGGCGACCAGGTGCAAGCCGATGAAGCCCAGCAAGACGTTCGACAGCCGGTGGTGCCAGCCGCCCAGCGCCGAGGCCAGTGCTTCGTCAACGCGTTCGGAGAACGGGCCGGCGTAGGCGATGTCGTCGTTGGTGAACAGGCCGGTCAGCGCCTGCGCCAGCAACAGGCCGAGAAGCACCAGCACCGACAGCGCACCGAGCGGGTTGTGGCCAATGCCCTGCCAGCGGCCGGTCACGTAGGCGCGGACGCGGCCTGGCGTCGGGAAGAAGCTGCGGAAACGCGCGGCGGTGGAGCCGGCGAAGCCCCAGACCAGCCGGAACGCGAGCAGGCCGATGATGGCGATGCCGGCCCGGCCGTGCCAGACCATCCAGTCGCCACCGATCTTGGCCGTGACCACAGCGGCCGCCACCAGCAGCACCAGGCCCCAGTGGAACAGCCGCAGCGGCAGGTCCCAGACCCGCAGGCGGACCGGCGCGGGGCCTTCCGTCGCCGTCGGGGACAACACGGCCTCGCTCATCACTGCACCGTGGCCGGCGTGGCGGTGGCCACCGGCTTGGGCGGCGGCGTGATGCGCACGATGGTGCCGCCCTGCGCTTCGTAGTCTTCGGAGCCGGTTGCGCCGGCCACCTTGAAGCCGTTCTTGGCCAGCAGGTCGCCGGCCTCGCCGGCACGGTAGGCGTGGTTGGACACGGTCAGGATGAACCGGTCCTTGGGGATGTAGGCGAGCTGTTTCGCGAGGTCCTTGTTCTGCACGTTCAGGAACACCGGGAAGCTGCCCTTGGCGGTCACTTCGTCAGGGCGGCGCACGTCCAGCACCAGCAGCTTCTCGGGCTTGGCGAGCAGCTTGTCGACCGCAGCTCGGTCCAGCCGTGGCGTCTTGTAGGTCCAGGGCTTGGGCGCGGCCGGCGCGGCGGCGGCCTGCGACCAGGCGAGGTTGGGTAGCAGCAGACTGGCGGAGAGACCGAGGTAGAGGGCGATGATGGAAGAGCGGTTCATGGCGAGGATGTGAATGAAGGTCACACGCTGTCTGCAAGAGCCGGGCCAGCGATTTCCGCCCTGAATCAACGCGACGGCGGCCAAAAGACAACAGCGCTGCTGCATCTTCAACAGCACCCCGAAAGGCCGGTGCTGCTTCGACAGCAACAGCCCCGCCAAAGCGCTGCGGCGCGCTGGCACGAACGGTGCTGCAAGGACCCGTTCGAGTTCTTTCAACACCCTCCCTCCATGTGGATCGTTCGCCTGGCGCTGAGCCGCCCCTACACCTTCATCGTTGCCGCGCTGCTGATCGTGCTCGCGGCACCGCTCGTGCTGAAGCGCACACCGGTCGACGTTTTTCCGGAGGTCGACATTCCGGTGGCGGCCATCCTGCTGAGCTACACCGGCCTGCCGGCCAAGGAAATGGCCGACCGCATCGTCACGCCGGTGGAGCGCAACCTCGCCAACTCGGTCAGCGACATGGAGCACGTGGAGTCGCAGACCACCGCTGGCCTCGGCGTGATCAAGGTGTTCTTCCAGCCGCAGGTGGATTCCGCCACCGCGATCTCGCAGTTGGTGGCCAGCACGCAGGCCGCACTGCGATCGCTGCCGCCGGGCAGCACGCCGCCGACCATCGTGAAGTATTCGGCCTCCAACCTGCCCATCCTGCAACTGGGCATCTCCAGTACCTCGCTGTCCGACGGTGAACTGAACGACGCCGCCTTCAACGAACTGCGGCCCAAGCTGATCACCATCCCCGGCACCGCGGTGACTGCGCCCTACGGCGGCCGCTTCCGGCAGGTGTCGGTCGACCTCGACGGACCGGCGCTGACCTCGCGCGGGCTGACGCCGGTGGACGTGGTCAACGCCCTCAACGCACAGAACCTGACGCTGCCGACCGGCACCGTGAAGATGGGCGAGACCGAATTCAACGTGGCGCTGAATGGGTCGCCCGACACCATCGCCGCGCTGGGCGATATTCCGGTGCGCAGCGTGAATGGCAGCACGGTGCTGGTCCGCGACGTGGCCCAGGTGCGAGACGGCAGCCAGCCACCAACCACCGTGGTGCGGCGCGACGGCGAGCGCGGCATTCTGATGACGTTGATGAAGAACGGCGGCGCCTCGACGCTGGACATCATCGACCAGGCGCTGAAGCTGCTGCCCAAGGCGATGGCCTCGCTGCCGCCAGACGTGAAGGTGATCCCGCTGGCCGACCAATCGGTGTTCGTCAAGGCCGCGATCGACGGCGTGCTGCACGAAGGCCTGATCGCCGCGCTGCTGACGGTGGCGCTGATCCTGCTGTTCCTCGGCAACTGGCGCAGCACATTGATCATCGGCGTGTCCATCCCGCTGTCCATCCTGTGCGCGCTGATCGGCCTGCACCTGATCGGCCAGACCATCAACATCATGACGCTGGGCGGCCTGGCGCTGGCGGTCGGCATTCTGGTGGACGACGCGACGGTGGAGATCGAGAACATCGAGCGCCACCTGCAGATGGGCAAATCCACGAAAGACGCCATCCTCGACGGCGCCCGCGAGATCGCGGTGCCGGCCATGGTGTCCACGCTGTGCATCTGCATCGTCTTCCTGCCGATGTTTCTGCTGACCGGCGTGGCACGCACGCTGTTCGTGCCGCTGGCCGAGGCCGTCGTGTTCGCGATGCTGGCCTCTTACGTGCTGTCGCGCACGCTGGTGCCCACGCTGGTGATGTACGGCATCCGCGGCCCCGGCCATGGCGACGGTGACGACGGCTCGCCGGGCCGGCTGCGGCGCATCCACCTCGCGTTCGACCGCGGCTTCGTGCGGCTGAACGACCGCTACGCCGTGCTGCTGGCGGCGGCACTGCGCCACAAGGCACTGGTGGGCGGAGGCTTCGCGCTGCTGTGCGTGTTGTCGACCGGCCTCTACGCGGTGCTGGGCCGCGACTTCTTCCCCGCCATCGACGCCGGGCAGATCCGGCTGCACGTGCGCGCGCCGGTTGGCACCCGGCTGGAGGAGATGCCGACGCTGGTCGACCGCGTCGAGGCGCGCATCCGCGAGCTGATCCCGGCCGAGCAGATCGCCAGCGTGATCGACATCGTCGGTGGGCCCTACTCGCCCTACAACACGCTGTACAACAACAACGGTACTTTCGATACCAGCGACGTCGAGATCCTGGTGTCGCTGAAGAAGAACCGCTCGCCGACCATCGACCACATCCGCGCCCTGCGGGCCGAACTGCCGCGCGCCTTCCCCGGCATCGAGTTCTACTTCCAGCCGGCCGACATGGTGAATCAGACGCTGAACTTCGGCCTGTCGGCGCCGATCGACATCCAGATCACCGGCAACCGCAGCGCCGAGAACCTGCAGGTCGCCAGCCGGCTGCTGAAGGACATCCGCGCGGTGCACGGCGTGGTCGACAGCTACATCCACCAGCGTTTCAACCGGCCCACGCTGGCGCTGGAGATGGACCGCTCGCGGCTGCTGCAGACCGGCGTGCAGGCACGCGACGTCGCGCAGAACCTGCTGGTCTCGCTCAGCTCCAGTTTCCAGACCGCGCCGACGCAGTGGCTCAACCCGAACAACGGCACGGTCTACAACGTGGCGGTGCAGACCCGGCAGCACGAGATCGACAGCCTGGAGGCGCTGCTGGCCATCCCCATCCTGGGCGCGCCGGCCCGGCCCGACGCCGACGGCCGCGGCCGGCCGCCGCAGTTGCTGGGCGACGTGGTGCAGGTGCGGCCCACCGCGCAGATGGGCGTGGTCTCGCGCCACAACATCGTGCCGGTCATCGACATCCTCGCCAGCGTCGACGGCCGCGACCTCGCCAGCACCTACGCCGAGATCGAACGCCTGGTCGAAGCGGCCCGCCCGCAGCTCGCGCGCGGCTCCGACATCCAGGTGCGCGGCCAGGTCGTGCTGATGCAGCGCGCCTTCGACGAGCTGCTGCTGGGCCTGCTGTTCGCGATCGTGCTGGTGTACCTGCTGATCGTCGTCAACTTCCAGTCCTGGCGCGACGCGCTGATCATCATCGCGGCGCTGCCCGCCGCGCTGGCCGGCATCGCCTGGATGCTGTTCCTCACCGGCACCACGCTGTCGGTGCCGGCGCTGACCGGCGCGGTGATGACGGTCGGCGTGGCCACCGCCAACAGCATCCTGGTGGTGTCGTTCGCGCGGCAGCAGCTCGCCGAGGGCCTGGGCGCCCGCGCGGCGGCGCTGGCCGCCGGCAGCACCCGGCTGCGCCCGGTGCTGATGACCGCGCTGGCCATGGTCATCGGCATGGTGCCGATGGCGCTGGGCCTGGGCGAAGGCGGCGAGCAGAACGCGCCGCTGGGCCGCGCGGTGATCGGCGGCCTCGCGTTCGCGACGCTGTCCACGCTGCTGTTCGTGCCGCTGGTGTTCGACGCCGTGCACGGCCCCGTCGCCCAGCCCCACACCACACCGCGCGCCTTGCAACGGCTGCGCCGATTGATTCCTTCTTTCCGCACTGTCCAACCATGAGCCACGACACCGCCCTCCCCGCCGCCGACATCTCGTCGACACCCGCCAACCGCCGCCTGGTCCGCCGCACCGGCTGGGTCGTCAGCGCGCTGCTGCTGGCCCTGCTGGCCGGCGCCGGCCTGCGCGTCTACGCGTCGTCCAAACAGTCGCGCTCGCTGGCCGACACCACGGCCCGCCAGGCGCTGCGCAGCGTCACCGTGGGCCTCGCCGCTCCCGATGAAGGGCGCCGCACGCTGGCCTTGCCCGGCACGCTGCGCGGCGCCAACGAGGCCGCCATCTACGCCCGCACCACCGGCTACCTGAAGCGCTGGACCAAGGACATCGGCGACACCGTCAAACAAGGCGAATTGCTGGCCGTGATCGACGCGCCGGAGACCGAACAGGAGCTGCTGCAGGCCCGCGCGCTGCGCTCGCAGGTGCTGGCCCGACAGGGGCTGGCCGAGTCGTCGCTGGCACGCTGGCAGGGCCTGCGCGCACGCGACGCGGTCTCGCAGCAGGAACTGGACGAACGGGCGGCCGCGGTGCGCCAGGCGCAGGCCGACCTGGCCGCCGCCAACGCCAACATCCGCCGGCTGGAGGAGCTGCGCTCCTTCCAGCGCGTGGTCGCGCCGTTCGACGGCGTGGTCGTGCGCCGCAACGCCGAAGTCGGCATGCTGGTCGGCGCCGGTACCAGCGGCAACGCGCGCGAGTTGTTCCACCTCGCGCAGCTCGACCCGCTGCGCGTCAGCGTGGCCGTTCCGCAGACCTACGCGGCCGACGTGCGCATCGGCCAGGAGGTGTCGCTGCGGTTGATCGAGCGGCCCGGTGCGCCGCTGCGCGGCAAGGTCGCGCGGACGGCCGGCGCGGTGGACCCCGACAGCCGGGCCATGAACGTCGAGATCGAACTGGCCAACCCCGGCGGCAAGCTGCTGGCCGGTGCCTACGTAGAGGCGGGCTTCAGCGCCCGCTCCGGTCCCGGCCGCCTGCTGGTGCCGAGCAGCGCGCTGCAGTTCCGGCAGGACGGCCCCCGCCTCGCGGTGGTGGACGGCGACAGCCGCATCGCGCTGCGCAACGTGAAACTGGGCCGCGACCTCGGCCGCAACGTCGAGGTGCTGGCGGGCCTCGACGCCAACGACCGCTTCGTGCTGAACCCGGCCGATTCGCTGGAGGCCGGCGAGAACGTCATCGCCGTGGCCGCCGCGCCGAAAGCCACCGCCAGCGGCGCCGCGCCGGCGCGCGCCGCATCGGCCGCCGGGGCCCGGTCTTGAGCACACGCGCCCTCACCTGCGCGGCCGGCCTGCTGGCGCTGCTGGCCGGCTGCGCCGCACCACCGGCGGTGCCGCTCGACACCCTCGGCATCGCCACGCCGCCGCCGCCCGGCTGGCGCTCCCCCACCGACTGGCGGCCCGCCGCCCCGAGCGACGACGCCGACAAGGGCGCCTGGTGGCGCCCTTTCGGTGACGCCGAGCTGTCGGCGCTGATCGACGGCGCACAACGCGAGCACCCGGTCGTCGCGGTGGCGCTGGCGCGGCTGCGCCAGGCCGAGGCCGGCCGTTCGTTCGCGCGGGCCAACACGCTGCCGCGGCTCGACGCCTCGCTGCGCCTACAGCGCCAGCGCACCTCGGCCAACCGGCCGGCCACCGGCACCGCCAGTGTGCTGTCCACCGTGCAGAACGACACCATCGCCAGCGTCGGCGCGGCCTACGAGGTCGATCTGTTCGACCGCCTCGCCAGCGAACTCGAGGTGTCAGCCGCTTCGGAACGCCAGGCCCGCTCCGACCTCGCCAACGTGCGGCTGGTGCTGGCCGCCGATCTGGCCGCCGCGTATTTCGCGCTGCGCCAGACCGACGCCGAGATCGCGGTGCTGGAGCAGAGCATCGCGGTGCAGCGCCGCGCCGGCGACCTGTTGCAGGCTCGGCACGCCGGCGGCGCCTCGTCGCGGCTGGAATTGGCACAGCAGCAGGCGCTGCTCGACACCACGCTGACGCAGCTCGCGCTGCTGCGCCGGCAACGCCCGCTGATCGAACACCAGCTTGCCACGCTGAGCGGCCGGCCCGCGCCGGCCTTCGTGTTGGCATCGCAGGCCGCCTGGCAGGCCGAGGTGCCGCGCCTGCCCGCCGCATTGCCGGCCGAGGTGCTGCAGCGCCGGCCCGACGTGGCCTCGGCCCAGCACGCGGTGGGCGCGGCGGCGGCACAGGTGGGCGTGGCCCGCGCGGCCTTCTTCCCGGCGCTGACGCTGGGGGTATCGGCCGGCGTGGAGAGCCGCAGCTGGCGCTGGCTGTTCGATGCACCCAGTGCGCTGTGGACGGTGGGCGCCGGCCTCACGCAGCCGCTGTGGGACGCTGGCCGCAACCAGGCCCGCCATGCGGGCGCGCTGGCTGGCCTGGACGCCGCCAACGGCCTCTACCGGCGCACCGTGCTGCAGGCGCTGCAGGAGGTGGAAGACGGCCTCAGCAACCTCGACACGCTGGCCGCCGCCGCCGCCAGCGCGCAGCAGGCCATCGACAGCGCGGCGCTCGCGCTCGACATCGCCCAGGCCCGCTACGACGGCGGGCTGGTCACCTACCTTGAGGTGGTGGCCGCGCGGCAGACGCTGCTCACGGCCCGCCGCCAGGCCGTGCAGATCCAGGGTTCGCGGCTGGTTGCCGCTGCCCAGTTGGCCAAGGCCATTGGCGGCGGCTGGTCGGGCTGATGGCATTGCGACAGCGGTGCTGCATGCGCAGCACCGCCATCCGCCGCCAATGGCCGACAGCCAGCAACGGCCCCTCGAAAACGGCGGTTTTCACAGGGTTTTCCATGGCACGGCTCCTGCGAAGAAGGGAACGCACTGCGCACCGATCGTTGCGCGGCATCCCATCGCTGAAGGAGTTTTCGTTGTCCCGTTTCACACCATCGGCCCTCGCCTGCGCCGCGCTGTTGCTGGTTGCCAGCCAGGGCGCCCAGGCCCGGTCGGCATCGGTCAAGGCCGAGCTTGAAGCCCTGCGGGAGCAGGTTCGCGAGCTGGCACGCCAGTCCAAGGCCCAACCCGTTGCCGACCCCGGCGAGCTGGCCGACCTGCGTCGCCAGATCCAGGAGCTGCAGCAGGCGCTGAAGGACCGCAGCTTCGCGCCGCCGCCCGCGCCCATCGCGCCCCTGCCGCCGTCGGCCGACGGCGTGGCAGACACCACCGACCAGGCCACGCGCGACGCCGCCACACCGGCCACCAAGGCCGACATCCAGGGCGTGCGCGCCGACTTCGAGAACTACAAGTACGAGAACGCCCGCACGCTGGAACGCAAGGTGCCCTCGGTCACCCGCAACACCACGATCGGCGGCACCATCCAGGTCCGTGCGACGCGACAGTCGCCCGACCAGAACGCCGGCGTGGCCAACGGCGCGACCGGCGGCAACACCACCTTCCAGGCCACGCCGCGCGGCACCAGCTTCGACATCCCGTCGGCCACGCTGTCCTTCGCCGGCAACCTGTTCCGCGACTACCAGGAAGGCAAGAACCTCACCTACGCGCTGGGCCTGGCCACCGGCAGCAACTTCGCCGGCAGCCCGCAGTCGACCACCAGCGCCGACCGCACGCTGGGCGTGGCCTCGCCCAACGGCAACCAGTTCAACGTGACGAATGCCTTCCTGGCGTACAGCTTCTTCCCCACCAACGGCGGGCAGGAAGACGAGCGCGGCTCGCTCACCTTCGGCCAGCAGCTCGTGCCCTTCGGGCTGGAGGCACAGGCCACGGAAGAAATCCGGCCGGTGATCTCGTCGGCGCAGTTCACGTCGGCGCTGAGCGGCATCAACACCCGGCAGATCGGGCTGATCTACCGCGGCGACTCGTTCATCAACGTCGACTACACCAACAACTACCGCTCGTCGCTGCTGGAGTACGCGTTCGGCGTGGTGAACGGCAGCGGCCCCAACAAGTCCGACAACAACGGCAAGAAAGACTGGCTGGGTCGCGTCGCGGTGACGGTGCCGTCGGACTACAACAGCTGGCTGCGCGAGCTGAAGCTGGGCGTGTCCTATTACCGCGGCCGGAACAACCTGGTCAACACCACCTCCAACGCGGTGGTGCAGTTCGCGCGCTCCAACCGCGCCGGCTTCGACATCAACTACACCCACCTGCCGTTCTCCATCGCCTATGAGTTCGTGGCCGGCGAGGACGACACGCTGCAGTCGGCGAGCAACGCCACCTCGACCTCGGGCACCTACAAGAAGAAGTCGCGCGGCCAGTACATCAACTTCGGCTACACCTGGGGCGAGCAGTTCCTGAGCAGCGAGAAGAGTCTGGCCAAGTACGACGACTTCTGGCCCAAGTCCTACCAGGCTTTCGTGCGCTTCGACAGCTTCGACGCCGACACGCTGAACAACGCCGCGCTGCGGCCCGGCAGCATCGGCGACAAGACCTTCATCACCACGCTCGGCCTGAACGCCTTCTTCGCCGAGACCACCAAGCTGCAGGTGAACTACCTCATCACCCGCAACGACTCGCCGGGCGCCAGCGGCTACACCGCCGACCGCCCGCGCCTCGCGCGCGGCCTGCAGGTGCAGTTCCAGTACGGCTTCTGAGCCCGCCCCCCCTACTCCTCCCATTTCGCCAAGGAACCCCCTATGCAACGACGTGACTTTGCCCGCCTCGGCACCCTCGCCCTGATGGGCCTGGCCAACCTGCCCACCGCCCACGCCGAAGACAAGCCCACCGTGATCCGCGTCAGCTTTCCCGGCGCCGGTACCGGCGGCCGGCCCATCCAGGGCGGCAGCTTTCCCAACAACGCCCACCTGTTCAAGGAAATCGACGACGAGTTCAAGGCCGACGGCATCAAGATTGAGTGGAAGTTCTTCCCCGGTGCAGGCCCGGCGCTGAACGAGTCCTTCGCCAACGGCCTGACCGACTTCGCCTTCGGCCACGGCGACCTGCCGCTGATCGTCGGCCGCTCCACCGGCCTCAAGCACAAGATCCTGCTGTCGTCGGGCCGTTTCGGCAGCAGCTACTTCGTGGTGCCCGCCGGCTCAGGCGCCAAGACGCTGAACGACCTGAAGGGCAAGCGCCTGTCGGCCTTCAAGGGCACGGCCGGGCAGCTCACGCTGTACCGCTGGCTCGACAAGTTCGGCTTCACCGACAAGGACTTCCGCATCGTCAGCCTCGACAACGACTCGACCAAGGCGGCATTGGCCACCAACGACATCGACGGCACCACCATCACGCCGTTCGACCTGGAGGCGCGCGGCATCGTCAAGCGCCTGCATGAGGCGCGCGACGACCCCAAGATCACCCGCCCCGGTTCGGTCTGGGTGGGCGAGGAGTTCGAGAAGAAGTACCCCGCCATCGTGCAGCGCATCGTGACCCGCCTGGTGAAGGTGGCCTACTGGAGCACGCAAGAGGAAAACCGCGAGAAGGAATTCCAGGCCTGGGCCACCTCGGGCGCGCAAGCCTACATCGACTACAAGCAGGACTGGTCCACCGTGTCCGACCTGCGCAACCGCGTGAACCCGCTGCTCGACGAGTACTACGTGGAAAGCATCAAAGCCTCCATCGAGGAGACCAAGAAGTACAAGCTGATCCGCCGCGACGTCAGCATCGACGGCTGGCTGGAGCCCAAGTACCTGAACCAGGCGCTGAAAGACCTGAAGCTGGAAGACTACTGGCCGCAGAACGACGCCGCCGGCAACGTCAAGGTGCCCGGCCGCAAGCTGGTCGCGGCCAAGTAGACCCACGAAAGGACGGTGCCCATGAGCGCTTCGATCGACGACGCCCGCGTCTTCGCGCCCCAGGCGCCAAACCTGGGCCGCTGGCCGGCCCTGCTGGCCCGGGCCGGCAGCGCCGCGCTGCGGCAGGCGCCCGCCCTGCTGCTGCACACCGCTGGCGCGCTGGTGCTGCCGGCGCTGGTGCTGGCGCTGTGGTGGCTGGCGGCCGAGCGCCGCTGGGTGCCAGAACAACTGCTGGCGCCGCCCGCGCTGGTGCTGGACACCCTGCTCGACCTGTGGCGCTCGGGCGATCTGGTGGAGCACCTCGGCTACAGCGCCTCGCGCGTCGGCTGGGGCCTGCTGGTCGGCGGCGGTGGCGGCCTGGTGCTGGGCTTTGGCATGGGCCTGTGGCCCACGCTGCGGGCCTACCTCTACCCCACGTTCAACGTGGCGGCGCAGTTCCCGGTGCTGGGCTGGATTCCGCTGCTGATCATCTTTGCCGGCATCGACGAGGCGCTGAAGATCACGGCCATCTCCATCGCGGTGCTGGTGCCTGTCACGCTGAACACGCTGCACGGCATCGCGCAGATTCCGGTGGCCTGGGTGGAGGTGTCGCGGGTCTTCCGCTTCACGCCGGCGCAGGCCATCCTGCGCGTGGTGCTGCCGGCCGCCGCGCCCAGCCTGTTCACCGGGCTGCGGCAGGCGGTGATGCAGGCTTGGCTGTCGCTGGTGTTCGTCGAGCTGCTGGCGTCGAGCGAAGGCATCGGCTACCTCATCGTCTGGGGCCGCCAGCTCGCGCAGCCCGACCTCATCCTCGCCGGCATGGCCGTCATCGCCACCGTGGGTGTCGGCATCGACCTGCTGCTGCGGCTGGCCGAATCCCGCCTGCAGGGCTGGCGCCGCCGCGCTTTCTGAGACCCGCCATGTCCGATACCGTTACTGCTGCTTCATCGTCCCGCCGCATCGACCTGCGCGGCCTCGTGCTGCCGCTGGCGCTGGCCGCGCTGTGGTGGCTGGTCACAGACCGCCACTGGGTCAACACCAAGCTGATCGTGCCGCCGTCGCAGGTGCTGGAGGTGGCCGGCACCACGCTGGCCGACCCGCTGTTCTGGCAGGGCGCGCTGTTCAGCGTGGGCCGGCTGGCCGCCGGCTTCGTGACCGGCGCGCTCGGCGGCATCGCGCTGGGCTGCCTGCTGGGCATGTCGCGCGGGGCAGACCGCTTTGCCGGCCCCAGCTTCCACACGCTGCGGCAGATCTCGCTGTTCGCGTGGCTGCCGCTGCTGTCGACCTGGTTCGGCTACGGCGAGCTGTCCAAGGCCATCTTCATCGCGCTGTCGACGCTGTACCCGGTCACGCTGGGCACCATCGAAGGGGTGCGCGGCATCGGCCTGCCGCACGTCGAGGTGGGCAAGGTCTTTCGGTTCACCCGCACACAGCGGCTGTTCCGCCTGGTGCTGCCGGCCGCCGCGCCGCGCATCGCCACCGGCCTGACGCTGGGCCTGGTGTACGCCTGGGTGGCCACGATCGGCGCCGAGTTCCTGCTGGCCAACTGGGGCAACGGGCTGGGCAACATCATCATCAAGGGCCGCGCGGCCTTCAACATCGAACTCATCGTCGTCGGCATGCTGGCCGTCGGCCTGGTGGGCACCGCGCTGAACCGTGGCGCGGCGTGGCTGGAACGGCGGGCCATGCCGTGGCAGCACGCCGGCAACTGATCTTCCATTTTTCGCAAGGACCTTTTCTCCCATGACCCGCGCCGGAACCCTAGACCTCCAGCACCTCGGCATGCAGTACCGCGTGCCGGGCCGCCCCCAACCGCTGCAGGTGCTCGACGACATTTCGCTGTCCATCCGCGCCGGCGAATTCGTCAGCATCGTCGGCACCAGCGGCTGCGGCAAATCGACGCTGCTGCGCCTCATCGTGGGGCTTGAGAACGGCACCCAGGGCGAGATCCACATCGACGGCCAGCGCGTCGTCGGCACCAGCCTGGACCGCGGCATCGTGTTCCAGGAACACCGGCTGTTCCCCTGGCTCACGGTGGAACAGAACGTGGCGGTCGGCGTGCTCAACGCGCCGGAAGGCAAGGCGGCCAAACAGAAGGCGGTGCGCGAGCACATCCAGCTGGTGGGCCTGGCCGGCTTCGAGAACGCGTACCCGCACCAGCTCTCCGGCGGCATGTCGCAGCGCGTGGCGATCGCCCGCGCGCTGGTGAACCGGCCCGAGGTGCTGCTGCTCGACGAGCCCTTCGGTGCGCTCGACATGCAGACCCGCGCCCATTTGCAGCAGGAGCTGGAGCGCATCTGGCGCGCCGAAGGCATCACCGCGGTGCTGGTGACGCACGACGTGGAGGAAGCGGTGTATCTGGGCGACCGGGTGGTGGTGATGCAGCCACGGCCCGGCCGCGTCAAGCGCATCGTCGACGTGCCGCTGCTGCGCTCGCGCGACCGCCAGTCGCCCAGCTTCATCGCGATCAAGAACGACGTGCTCGCCGAATTCGGCGAGGCGCCGCAGCCGTCACCGGCCCAGCCGTCGCGCCCGGTTCAGTTTTCTGATTGGCAATACGCGCTCTGATTTGGCATCTGCTTGCTTTCATTTGTATAGCAAACAATGACCATCCGGCGCTGACTTGAGGCCTGTTTGGCTTGAAAATCGGCCGGCAGGCCGCCTGCCGTCAGGCGGCGAGGGCTTCAGAGGGGCGGGAGCCGTCGTCCGCGCTTTCGTCGCCGCCCACGCTGAGGCCGGTGGTGCGGCCGTTGTCGGCCTCCAGCAGGCCGTGGCGCTTCAGCAGCGTGCGCAACACGTTGCGCGACAGGCCCAGCGCGCGCGCGGTCTGCACCTGGTTGCGCTGGCAGAAGCGGAAAGCCACGCCAACCGTCAAGGCCTCCAGCCGGTCGAACAGCGAGCCCTCGCCACGGGTCAGCGCGGCTTCCAGCAACGGTGTCCACTCGCCCGCCAGGCCTGACGAGCAGGCCAGCGCCGCCGCCCCGGCCGACACGGCGGCGGCCATCAAGGTCGAGTCCGACACCGTGCCCAGCGGCGCAGCCGGCGCCGTCACCGGCTGCGGGGCTGCTGCGGGGCTGCGGGTCGAGCGGTGCAGCGCCTGCAGATCTGCCGCATGCACCACGCCGTGGCGCGCCACGATCAGCGCGTAGTGGATGACGTTTTCCAGCTCGCGGATGTTGCCGGGCCACGAATGGGCCAGCAGCGCCCGTTCGGCGTCGGCCTCCAGCCGCGGCAACGTGATGTCGAGCCGCTGGCCGTACTGCGCGAGGAAGTGTCGCGCCAGCGGCAGGATGTCGCCTGGCCGCTCGCACAGCGGGCGCAGCTCCAGCGTGGCGACGCTGAGGCGGTAATAGAGGTCGGCCCTGAAATGGCCGGCATTGACGGCGTCGCGCAGATCGACGTTGGTGGCGGCGATCAGCCGCACGTTGAGGTCGATCGGCTTGCGCGAGCCGAGGCGCACGATCTGCCGCTCCTGCAGCACGCGCAGCAGCTTCACCTGCAGCGCCAGCGGCAGGTCGCCGATCTCGTCGAGAAACAGGGTGCCGCCATTGGCGGCTTCGAACCAGCCCGCGCGGGCCTGGCTGGCGCCGGTGAAGGCGCCGCTTTCGTGGCCGAACAGTTCGGCGTCGATCAGCGACTCACTGAACGCGCCGCAGTTGACGGCGATGAACGGGCCGCGGCGGCTGCTGCCCTGGTGCACGCGGCGCGCCAGCAATTCCTTGCCGGTGCCGGTCTCGCCGATGATGAGCACGGTGGCTTCGGTCGGCGCGACCTGCTCGACGCGCTCCAGCAGCGCGACCGAACCCGGGTCTTCGAACACGAGGGCCTTCGCGCGGATGGACAGCGCGCCGGCGCCCGGCAGTGTGAGCAATTGGCTCATGTTGTTGTTTTTACTTTCTGGTGCTTCGTGGAGCAAGGGCCGGCCCCTCTCCGGCGCCGAAGCGCCGCACACACCGGCCCCTGGGGTGCGGGTCGCCTTACAGCTTGGCGATCGACACCTCCGTGGACTTGACCAGCGCCACCACCTCGCTGCCAACCTGCAGGTTCAGCTCGACGACCGAACGCGTGGTGATGACCGAGGTGACGATGCCCCAGGGTGTTTCGACATCGACTTCCGAGACGACGTCGCCGCGCACGATCTCGCGGACCTTGCCCTTGAACTGGTTGCGCACGTTGATGGCCTGGATGGACATGGCTTGTTTTCCTTTGTGGTTGTGGTTGAAAAAATGAAGGGGCTCAGACCGCAGCCAGCGCCTGGTCGAGGTCGTTGCGCAGGTCGGTCACGTGTTCGATGCCGATGGACAGCCGCACCGTGTCTTCGCCAACGCCAGCGCGCGCCAGCTCCTGCGGCGAGAGCTGGCGGTGCGTGGTCGAGGCCGGGTGCGTGGCCAGCGAGCGCACGTCGCCGATGTTGACCAACCGCGTGAACAGCTTCAGCGCGTCGAGAAAGCGCGCGCCGGCCTCGCGGCCGCCGGCCAGCCCGAACGTGAGCAGGCCCGAGGCCTTGCCCGACAGATACTTCTGCACCAGCGCGTGTTCCGGGTGGTCCGGCAGGCCGGCGTAGTTGACCCATTGCACCTTGGGGTGGCGCTGCAGGTGCTGCGCGATGGCCAGCGCGTTGTCGTTGATGCGGTCCATGCGCAGGCCCAGCGTCTCGATGCCCTGCAGGATCAAAAAAGCGTTGAACGGCGAGATCGCCGCGCCGGTGTTGCGCAACGGCACCACGCGTGCGCGGCCGATGTAGGCCGCCGGGCCCAGCGCTTCGGTGTAGACCACGCCGTGGTAGCTCACGTCGGGTTCGTTCAGGCGCTTGAAGCGTTCCTTGTGGCCGGCCCACGGGAACTTGCCGCTGTCGATGATGGCGCCGCCCAGGCTGGTGCCGTGGCCGCCAAGGTACTTGGTCAGCGACTGCACCACGATGTCGGCGCCGTGCTCGATCGGCCGGCTCAAATAAGGCGTGGGCACCGTGTTGTCGACGATCAGCGGCACGCCGTGGTCGTGCGCGATGCTGGCGAGGCGGGCGATGTCGGTCACGTTGCCCTGCGGGTTGCCGAGCGACTCCACGAACACCGCCTTGGTGCGTTCGTCGATCAGCGGCGCGAAGCTGTCCGGGTCGCGGTGGTCGGCGAAGCGCACGGTGATGCCGTACTGCGGCAGCGTGTGCGCGAACAGGTTGTAGGTACCGCCGTAGAGCGCGGTGCTGGCGACGATGTTGTCGCCCGCCTCCGCGATGGTGAGGATGGAATAGGTCACCGCCGCCTGCCCCGAGGCCAGCGCCAGCGCGGCGATGCCGCCTTCGAGCGAGGCCACGCGCTGCTCCAGCACGTCCTGCGTCGGGTTCATGATGCGGGTGTAGATGTTGCCCGGCACCTTCAGGTCGAACAGGTCGGCACCGTGCTGCGCGTTGTCGAACGCGTAGGCCACCGTCTGGTAGATCGGCGGCGCAACGGCACGGGTCGTCGGGTCGGGCGAATGCCCCGCGTGCACGGAGCGGGTCTCGAATTGCCAGGTGGTCTTGTCGGTCATGTCGTTCGGGGGGTTCGTTGAAACGGGGCTCAGATCGCCCAGCGCAGCACATGCGCCGGCGGCTGCACCCAGGCGAAGGGTTCGGGTTCGGTTCCGGCCACGCGCAGCACGCGGTCCAGGATGCGTTTCTCCAGCGCGGCAAAGGCGGCGTCGCCGCGCGAACGCGGGCGCGGCAGCGCCACCAGCTCGTCGAGCGCGATGCGGCCCTCCTCGATCAGCACCACCCGGTCGGCCAACGCCACCGCTTCCTGCACGTCGTGCGTCACCAGCAGCGCGGTGAAGCCGTGGGCCCGCCACAGGTCGCCGATCAGCTCATGCATCTCGATGCGGGTCAGCGCGTCCAGTGCGCCCAGCGGTTCGTCCAGCAGCAGCAGGCGCGGCCGGTGCACCAGCGCGCGGGCCAGCGCCACCCGCTGCCGCTGCCCGCCCGAGAGGCGCGCCGGCCAGTCGCCCGCGCGGTCGGCCAAACCAACCTGCGCCAGCACCTCTTCGGCACGCGGGCGCTCGTGAGCCGGCAGGCCCAGCGCCACGTTGTCGATGACGCGCTTCCACGGCAGCAGCCGCGCGTCCTGGAACATGATGCGCAGGTCTTCGCGGGTGCCGGTGATCGGCTGCTGGGCCGCGTCGAGCCGGCCTTCTGTGGCCGGCTCCAGCCCGGCCAGCAGGCGCAGCAGCGTGCTCTTGCCGCAGCCGCTGCGGCCGACGATGGCGACGAACTCGCCCGGCTGCACCGCCAGGTTCACGTCCGTGAGCACCTGCCGCGTGCCGTAGCGCTTGACCACGCCGTGCAGTTCCAGCGGCACGCCGTCGGGCGGCGGCGCGGGCGATTCGAAGGCGGCGCGCAGCCGCTTGAGCCGGTCCACCGGCGACGGGCCGGGCAGCGCGCCGGACGGGGGCACCGGCAGGGAATGGATGGTGGCGCTCATGCGGTTCTCCCTCAGCCCGCCTTCTGGGGCTGGTAGCCGGGGTGCCAGCGCAGCCACACACGCTCCAGCCCGCGGGCCAGCACGTCGGCCAGCTTGCCGAGCAGCGCGTACAGCAGGATGCCGACCAGCACCACGTCGGTTTGCAAAAACTCGCGGGCGTTCATCGTCATGTAGCCGATGCCCGACTGCGCCGAAATCGTTTCCGCGACGATCAGGATCACCCACATGAAGCCGAGCGAGAAGCGCAGCCCCACCAGGATGGACGGCAGCGCACCCGGCAGGATGACCTGGCGGTAGAGCTGCCAGCCGCTCAGGCCGTAGCTGCGCGCCATTTCGATCAACCCCGCGTCCACATTGCGGATGCCGTGGAAGGTGTTGATGTAGATCGGGAAGAACACCGCGATCGCGATCAAGAAGATCTTCGCCGCCTCGTCGATGCCGAACCACAGGATCACCAGCGGAATCAGCGCCAGCGGCGGGATGTTGCGCACCATCTGCACGGTGGAGTCCAGCAGCGTCTCGATCGCCTTCACCGAGCCGGTCAGCAGCCCCAGCACCAGCCCGATGCCTCCGCCGATCGCCAGCCCGGTCAGCGCCCGCACGGTGCTCACGTGCACGTGCGTCCACAGCTCGCCGGACTGCAGCAGCGTCCAGCTCGCCTTCAGCACCTCGGTCGGCGCCGGCAGGATGCGCGACGACAGCCAGCCGGTCGTCGCGGCGGCCTGCCACAGCACCAGCAGCGCCACCGGCACCAACCAGGGCAGCAGCGGTTCCAGCCGGGCCGCGGCGCGGCTTTCGGTGATCGTGCTCATGGCGCGGCCTCAGCTCTGCGACGCGCGCGGCACGTAGCTGTTGGCCACCGTCTCGCCGAACGGCCCGTTCAGGCTGTTGCCGGCCAGCCGGTCGTTGCCAATGCCCAGCTTGGGGAACACCAGCTCGGCAAAGCGGTACGACTCCTCCAGGTGCGGGTAGCCGGAGAAGATGAAGGTCTCGACACCGGCTTCGCGGTATTCGGCGATGCGCGCGGCCACCGTGGCGGCGTCGCCCACCAGCGCGGTGCCGGCACCGCCACGCACCAGGCCCACGCCGGCCCACAGGTTGGGGGAAATCTCCAGCGAGGCGCGGTCGCGCGAGCCGCCCTGCTTGTGCAGCGCGGCCATGCGGCGCTGGCCTTCGGAATCCATCTTGGCGAAGGCCTGCTGGGCAATGGCCACCACCTTGTCGTCGAGCCGGCTGATGAGGCGTTCGGCGTCGGCCCAGGCCTCGGCGTCGGTCTCGCGCACGATGACGTGCAGGCGGATGCCGAACTTCACCGTGCGGCCGCGCGCGGCGGCGCGGCGGCGCACGTCGGCGATCTTCTCGGCCACCGCGGCCGGCGGCTCGCCCCAGCTCAAATAGCTGTCCACCTGCTCGGCCGCCAGCTCGTGCGCGGCTTCCGAAGAGCCGCCGAACCACACCGGCGGATGCGGCTTCTGCAGCGGCGGGAACAGCACCTTGGCGCCCTTCACGCGGATGTGTTTGCCCTCGTAGTCGATCGCCTTGTTCTCGTGGCTGGCGGCCAGCACCTCGCGCCAGACGCGGATGTATTCGGCCGAGGCCTCGTAGCGCGCCGCATGGTCGAGGAACAGGCCGTCGCCTTCCAGCTCGGCGGTGTCGCCGCCGGTCACCAAGTTCACCAGCAGCCGGCCACCCGAGAGGCGGTCGAAGGTGGCGGCCATGCGCGCGGCCAGCGTGGGCGTGGTCAGGCCGGGCCGCACCGCGACGAGGAACTTGAGCCTTTTCGTCACCGGCAGCAGCGTGGAAGCCGCCACCCACGGGTCTTCGCAGGAACGGCCGGTGGGAATCAGCCCCCCCTCGTAACCCAGCACGTCGGCCGCCCGGGCAATCTGCTGCAGGTAGTCGTGGTCCACCGCCCGCGCACCCTCGGCGGTGCCGAGGTAGCGGCTGTCGCCGTGTGTGGGGATGAACCAGAAAATGCCGTTGCCCGGCGTGGTCGTGTGGGAGGAGGTTTGCGTCATGTGGTTTCCTGCTTGGGAGCTTGGGCGGGTGGGCCCGGCCGCGCGAGGCGCGACGCGCCCGGCGGTTGCCAGACGATGTCGGCCACCACGACCGGCTTGGGAATCAGGCCGAGCTGGTGAAACGCGTCGGCCACCCGCTGCTGGTCTTTCGCTGTGGCGGCGTCGAGCGGCGCCACCGGCGACACCGGGCGCCGCTTCAGGAACAGCGCGACCACCCCGGCGTCCAGCCCGGCGAAGTCGGCGACCAGCTTGATCGCCTGCTTGCGGTCGCTCTGCACCAGCCGGTCGGCGCGGCTCAGTTCGTCGAACACGGCGGCCACCGCGTCGGCGTGGCGGGTCGCGAAGCTCTTGGCCGCGAGGTAGAACGAGTTGTTGCTGGTGAGGCCGCGGCCGCTGGCCAGCACGCGCGGCGAAATGGCCAGTTCGGTGGCCGCATAGAACGGGTCCCAGACGGCCCAGGCGTCCACGCTGCGGCGCTCGAAGGCGGCGCGCGCGTCGGCCGGAATGAGGTAAACCGGCTCGATGTCGCTCCACTTCAGGTTGGCTTTTTCCAGCGCGCGCACCAGCAGGTAGTGCGCGCTGGAGCCTTTCTGCAGCGCGATGCGCCGGCCCTTCAGGTCGGCCAGCGTTTTCAGCGGCGAGTCCTTCAGTACCAGGATGGCGGAGCTGTCGGGCTTGGGCGGCTCGGCGCCGACGTAGACCAGATCCTTGCCAGCGGCCTGCGCGAACACCGGCGGCGTGTCGCCCGTCATGCCGATCTCCAGGCTGCCCACGGCCAGCGCCTCCAGCAACTGGGGGCCGGCCGGAAACTCGTGCCAGGTCACCTTGCTGTTGGGAAAACGCTTTTCCAGCCAACCCAGTTGCTTGGCGATCACGAGGTTGGCCGACGACTTCTGGTAGCCAATCCGAAGCTGCGGCAACTGCGGGGCTTGCGGTGGCGCGTCACCCGGCGGCGGCGTCTGCGCGCGCAGCGCGGGCGCCAGGCCCCATGCGCTGGCGGTGACGCCGGCGATCTTCAGCAGGCGGCGGCGGAACAGGTTCACCGCACGCATCTCACTTCTCCGCGACGGTGGGGCCGAGCGGCTTCAGCAGCGCCGCGTCGCGCACCACGATGGGCTTGGGAATCAGCTTCAGCTCGGCGAAGGTGTCGGCGATCTTCTGCTGCTGCGTCACCACCTCGTCGGTCAGCGGCGCCACCGAGTACTTGTAGCGGCGCAGGTTCAGCTCGACCACGTCGGCCGACAAGCCCTGCAGCGGCGCAATGGTGGCGGCGGCCTTGGCCGGCTGGTCTTTCAGGTAGCGGCCCTGCGACACCAGCTCCTCGAACAGCGCCTTCACCACGTCGGCGTGGCGCTCCACATAGCCGCGCTCGGCGAGGTAGAACGCGTAGTTCGGCACCACGCCCTTGGCATCCGCCAGGATGCGGGCGCCCACCTGTTTTTCGGCGGCGGCCAGGAACGGGTCCCAGATCACCCAGGCATCGACCGCGCCCTTCTCGAACGCGGCGCGGGCATCGGCCGGCGCCAGGAAGACCGGCTGAACGTCGCTGTATTTCAGGCCGTTCTTCTCCAGCAGCTTGACCAGGAAGAAGTGGACGTTGGAGCCCTTGTTCAGCGCGATCTTTTTGCCCTTCAGGTCGGCCACCGACTTCAGGCCGGAACCCTTGGGCACGACCAGCGCCTCGGCTTCCGGCGAGGCCGGGTCGTAGCCGATGTAGGCAAATTTGGCGCCGGCGGCCTGCGCGAAGATGGGCGGCGCCTCGCCGGTGTAGCCCACGTCGATGGAGCCGACGTTCAGGCCTTCCAGCAGCTGCGGGCCGGCCGGGAACTCCACCCATTTCACACTCACGCCCAGCGGCGCCAGCTTCTTTTCCAGCGTGCCCTGCGACTTCAGCAGCACGAACAGGCTGCCGGCCTTCTGGTAGCCGATGCGCAGCTCCTTGGCGTTGCCCTGCGCGTGCACCGCGCCCGACCACAGAAAGGCGCCGATCAGCACGAAGGCCGCCAGCAGCACGAAGCTGACCGACACGTTGCGCAGGCGGTGCCACCAGTGCGGCGCGCGAACGGCGTCGGCGCGCTGGTCGAAGGGGGGATGGAAGGATTGGGACATGGTCAACGGCTCCTGAAGGGGCGGCGCGGGCAAGCCTTCGGCCAGCACCCGCGCGCGGGGTGAATCGAAACAACGGTGAAAGGGCGAGGGGTCCGCGGCGCCGCCAGACCGGTGGTGGGCGGCGCTAAACGCTACATCGCACCCGCGAGAACGGCACCGGCTCGAAGCCCGTGGTGGCCGGCGGCCGGAAACTTTCGAAACACAGGGTGGTGACCGCTTCGTCGATGCGGTCCTGCAATTCGGGCGCCAGTTGCCAGGCCCCTTCGGGCAGCACGTTGACCTGCGCCTCGGTGGCGTACACACCCGGCAGAATGTGCCGCGCCGCCAGCGACTGCAGCACCGGCCGCAGCGCGTAGTCCAGCGCCAGCATGTGGTTGGGGCTGCCGCCGGTGGCCAGCGGCAACACCACCTTGCCTTTCAGGGCGGTCTGCGGCAGCAGGTCGAGAAAGACCTTCAGCACGCCGCTGTAGGCCGCCTTGTAGACCGGCGTGGCGATCACCACCGCCTGCGCGCGGGCCACCTGGTCGATCGCCAGCGCGATGCTGCGGTGGGAGGCGTCGGCCAGCACCAGCGCCTGCGGCGACAGGTCGCGGATCAGCAGCCGCTCCACCGGCAGATGCCGCGCATGGAGCTGGTCGCTCACCGCGTCGAGGAGCACCGCCGAGCGCGAACGCTCGGAAGGGCTGCCCGCCAGCAACAGAACCGACACGCCGCCCGCCCTTCTTACTTCTTGACGTAGATCTGGTCGAACGAGGCACCGTCGGCGAAGTGCTCCTTGTCGGCCTTGCCCCAGCCGCCGAACGCCTGGTCGATGGTGAACAGGTTGAGCTTGGGGAACTGCTTGGCGTACTTGGCCTGCGCCTTGGCCGAAATGGCCGGGCGGTAGAAGTTGCGGCCCGCGATGTCCTGGCCTTCTTCGGAATACAGGTACTTCAGGTATTCCTCGGCCACCACGCGGGTGCCCTTCTTGTCGACGTTCTTGTCCACCACCGCCACCGCCGGCTCCGCCAGGATGGAAATGCTGGGCGCGACCACGTCGAACTTGGAGCCGAACTCCTTGTCGAGCAGATAGGCCTCGTTCTCCCAGGCGATCAGCACGTCGCCCTGGTTGCGCTGGGCGAAGGTGATGGTGGAGCCGCGGGCGCCGGTGTCGAGCACCGGCACGTTGCCGTACAGCTTGGTCACGAATTCCTTGGCCTTCTCGTCGCTGCCGTACTTGCGCTTGGCGAATTCCCAGGCGGCCAGGTAGTTCCAGCGGGCGCCGCCGGAGGTCTTGGGGTTGGGCGTGATCACCGAGACGCCCGGCTTGATGAGGTCGTCCCAGTCCTTGATGCCCTTGGGGTTGCCCTGGCGCACCGCGAACACGATGGTCGAGGTGTAGGGCGACGAGTTGTGCGGCAGCTTCTTCTGCCAGTCGGCCGACAGCCAGCCGCCGTTCTTCACCAGCGCGTCGGTGTCGCCGGCCAGCGCCAGCGTGGCGACGTCGGCGTCGAGCCCGTCGATGATGGAGCGGGCCTGCTTGCCCGAGCCGCCGTGCGACTGCTTGATCGTCACGTCCTGGCCGGTCTTGGCCTTCCAGTACTTCACGAATGCCGCGTTGTAGTCGACGTACAGCTCGCGCGTCGGGTCGTACGACACGTTGAGCAGCGTGACCGGCGCCGGTTGGGCGAGGGCGGTGAGGGCTGCCCCCGTGGCGGCCAGTGCCAGCGAAAGCTTGATAATGTTGCGGCGAGAGGTCATGGGTCCTTTTTCCATCGACAAGTGTTGCGATGAAAAGGATTCTGAAAGTGACCCCACAAAACTGGAACTACTAAGTTCTCAGTTCTTAATAGCCAAACAATCCTAAGAACCACTGACAGACTGACAGAGACAGAAGGTGACACCCATGGCGCGACTGGTTCAATGCATCAAGCTCGGCAAGGAAGCCGAAGGCCTCGACTTTCCCCCCTACCCCGGCGAACTGGGCAAACGCATCTGGGAGAGCGTCAGCAAGGAAGCCTGGGCGGCCTGGCTGAAGCACCAGACCATGCTGGTCAACGAGAACCGGCTCAACCTGGCCGACCAGCGCGCCCGCCAGTACCTGGCGCGGCAGATGGAGCAGCACTTCTTCGGCACCGGTGCCGACCAGGCCGCCGGCTACGTGCCCCCGACCGCCTGAGCCCCCGCGCATGACCGAGCCGGTCGACTGGGACGCGGCCGGCAACCCGCGCAGCCCGCGGTTCGGCGACATGTACCGCAACCGCGACGACGGCCAGGCTGGCCTCGCCCAGGCGCGCGGCGTCTTCCTGGCGGGCTGCGGCCTGCCGGCGGGCTGGCAGGGCCGGCGCAGCTTCCAGATTCTGGAAACCGGCTTCGGCCTGGGCCTCAACTTCCTCACCACCTGGCAGGCCTGGCGCAACGACCCGCAGCGCTGCGACCGGCTGCTGTTCACCTCCGTCGAGGCCTTCCCCGTGTCGGCCGACGACCTGCGGCGCGGCGCCGCGCCCTTCCCCGAACTGCAGCCGCTGGCCGACGCGCTGGCCGGCCCCTGGTGGGGCCTCTCGGCCCCCGGCGTGCACCGCCTCTCCTTCGACGGCGGCCGTGTGCTGCTGACGCTGGTGGTGAACGACGCCGCCGCCGCGCTGCGCGAGCGGCTGTGCGAGGCCGACGCGGTCTTCCTCGACGGCTTCAGCCCCTCCGCCAACCCCGGCATCTGGAGCGCCGACGTCATGCGTGGCGTGGCCCGCAATTGCCGGCCCGGCGCTGCCATTGCCAGCTACACCATCGCCCGGACGGTGCTGGACGCGCTGGCCCAGGCCGGTTTCAGCGCCGAACGCGCGCCCGGCCTGCCGCCCAAGCGCGACAGGCTGGTCGGCCGCTACAACCCCGTTTTTCAAGGAAAACCGGGCCACAGTCAGCGTGGGCACTCGCATTTCAGCTCTTTTATTGATAGCACCGAAGGCCGGCGCTGCGTCGTCGTCGGTGCCGGCCTGGCGGGCAGTTCGGCCGCGCTGTCGCTGGCGCGGCGCGGCTGGGCCGTGACGGTGCTCGACCGCGCCGCCGAACCGGCCGCCGGCGCCTCCGGCCTGCCGGCCGGCCTGGCCGTGCCGCACGCCTCGCCCGACGACAACGCCCTGTCGCGCCTGACCCGCGCCGGCCTGCGGGCCACCACCCAGCGGGCGCAGGAGTGCCTGCAAGAAGGCTCCGATTGGGCCGTGAGCGGCGTGCTGGAGCGGCGCGATGCCGGCAAGACGCGGCTGCCCGGCCGGCTCGACGACGGCTGCGCCGTGGCCGGCCCCGGCCACCTCGCCGCCGCCCGCCTGCCCGCCGACACCCCCGCCTTCTGGCACCCCCGCGCCGCCTGGCTGAAGCCCGCCGCGCTGGTGCGCGCCCAGCTCGCCGCACCGGGCGTCACCTTCGTCGGCCAGGCCGCCGTGGCCTCGCTGCGCCAGCAACCCAACGGCGGCTGGGCGCTGCTGGACGCGGCCGGCGCGGTGCTGGCCCAGGCCCCGCTGGTCGTGCTGGCCGGCGCGGCCGACACCGCGGCGCTGCTCCAGCCTCTGGGAGCCGCCCTGCCCCTCAACCCGCTGCGCGGCCAGGTCGCGTTCGGCCCCGGCGGCTGGAGCGGCGCACCCGCCACGCCGGTGAACGGCGACGGCGCGCTGCTGCCGGCCGTGCCGTCACCCGACGGCCCGTTCTGGCTGGCCGGCTCCACCTTCGAACGCGACGCGCGCGACGCCGCCACCACCGACGCCGACCACGCCGCCAACGCCGAACGGCTGGCCCGGCTGCTGCCGGCGCTGGCGCCGCAGGTCGCCGAACGGTTCGCCACGGCCGGCCGCTGGGCCGGCGTGCGCGCGACGCTGCCAGACCGGCTGCCGGCCGTCGGCTTCATCGACGCCGAACGCTGGCCCGGCCTCGCGGTGCTGGCCGGCCTGGGCGCGCGCGGGCTGTCTTTGGCGGTGTTGTGCGGGGAGGTGCTGGCTGCCGAGGTGGCCGGCGAGCCGCTGCCGGTGGCGCCCAAACTGGCGCGGATGCTGCGCGCCGGCCGCTGCACCGCAGCACAAACCGCCTTATCCGCATAAGCCGACAAAAGCGCCGGAAAGCCGCGCCAGCATTGGCGCATAAGCTTATCCGCATAAAGCGCGAACTAAAAAATCGTTGGGATTCATAAGGGCGGCTTTTACAGTCGCGCCCATGCACGACCTGGGGTTCGTTTTCGCGGGATTTTTCGTCGGCCTGGTGGTCGGCCTGACGGGTGTGGGCGGCGGCTCGCTCATGACACCCATCCTGATCTTCTTCTTCGGCGTGAAGCCCTACATGGCGGTCGGCACCGACCTGCTGTTCGCCGCCTTCACCAAGTTCAGCGGCACCGTCAGCATGGCCCGCCAGAAGCTGGTGCCGTGGCGCGTGGTGGCGCAGCTCTGCGCCGGCAGCATTCCGGCCGCGCTGGTGACGCTCTACGTGCTGCACACCCTCGGCCCCACCGACCCCGCCGTGCAGCGCGTGATGACCGGCACGCTGGGCGTGGCGCTGCTGCTGACCGCCGCCGCCATGTTCTACAAGGCCGTGCGCGGCAAGCAGGCGCCGCGCCAGCTCGCCGACGCCGACCTCGACCGCGCCTCGCAGCCCAGCCACTGGAGCCTGCCGCTGCTGTTCGGCGCGGTGATCGGCACCTTGGTGACACTCACTTCGGTGGGCGCCGGCGCGATCGGCGTCACCGTGCTGCTGGTGCTGTTTCCGCTGCTGCCGCTGCCCCGCATCGTGGCCGCCGACATCGCCTACGCGGTGCCGCTGACGCTGGTCGCCGGGCTGGGCCATGCCTCGCTCGGCTCCGTGGACTGGCCACTTCTGGTCAAATTGCTGGCCGGCTCGCTGCCGGGCATCTGGATCGGCTCGCGGCTGGTGTCGCGCACGCCGGAACGGGTCGTGCGTTCCATCCTGTCGCTGCTGCTGGCCTGGGCTGGCACCAAGCTGGTTTTCGTTTGACTCCACCATGTACCAATACACCGATTTCGACAAAGAGTTCGTCAAGCTGCGCGCACAGCAGTACCGCGACCAGCTCACCCGCAACCTCGCCGGCCAACTGGGCGACGACGAGTTCCGCCCGCTGCGGCTGCAGAACGGCTGGTACATCCAGCGTTATGCGCCCATGCTGCGCGTGGCCGTGCCCTACGGCGAGATTTCCAGCGCGCAATTGCGCGCGATGGCCACCATCGCCGCCGACTACGACCAGCCCGACCCCGAGTTGCTGGCGCAGGCGCAGACCACGCAGAACGGCCTGGGCACCATTCCGCTGCCGGACGGCCGCGAGATCGGCAGCAAGCTGAAGTTCGGCTACGGCCACTTCACCACGCGCACCAACGTGCAGTTCAACTGGATCCCGCTGAAGAAGAGCGCCGACGTGATGGACCTGCTGGCCAGCGTCAACATGCACGGCATCCAGACCAGCGGCAACGCGATCCGCAACATCTGCTGCGACGAAACCGCCGGCTTCGCGCCCGACGAAATCGCCGACCCGCGGCCCTACGCCGAAATCCTGCGCCAGTGGAGCTCGCTGCACCCCGAGTTCTGCTTCCTGCCGCGCAAGTTCAAGATCTCGTTCAACGGCTCCAGGGAAGACCGCGCCGCGATCGGCTGGTACGACGTGGGCCTGCAGCTCGTGAAGAACGACGCGGGTGAAACCGGCTTCCGCGTGCAGGTGGGCGGCGGCATGGGCCGCACGCCGGTCATCGGCACCGTGGTGCGCGAGTTCCTGCCGTGGCACCAGCTCATCAATTACCTCGAGGCGGTGATCCGCGTCTACAACGGCTACGGCCGGCGCGACAACGTCTGGAAGGCCCGCATCAAGATTCTGGTGAAGGCCGAGGGCCAGAAATACATCGACGCGGTGGAAAAGGAATACCGCGACATCGTCGAGGTGGACGGCGCGCCGCACACCATCACGCAGGCCGAGTACGACCGCGTGGCCGCCTGCTTCGTCGAACCCGAGCGCCACTGCGACCAGGTGGCCGGCGACGCCAAGGTGGCCGAGATGCTGAAGGCCGAGGCCGAGAACGACGGCGAATTCGCCCGCTGGCTGCAGCGCAACGTGGCGCCGCACAAGAACCCCGACCTGCGCGCCGTCACGCTGTCGTTCAAGCGCCTGGGCCAGGCCCCCGGCGACGCCGACGCCGCCCAGCTGCGCGCCGCCGCCGACCTGGCCGACCGCTTCAGCGCCGGCGAGGCCCGCGTCACGCACAGCCAGAACCTGGTGCTGCCGTGGGTGCGCTGCGACGAGCTGCCCGAGCTGTGGCGCGCCGCCCGCCAACTGGGCGTGGCGCGGCCCAACATCGGCCTCATCACCGACATGATCACCTGCCCCGGCGGCGACTTCTGCTCGCTGGCCAACGCCCGCTCCATTCCGGTGTCGGAAGCGATCACCGAGCGGTATCAAGACCTCGACGAGCTCGACGACCTGGGCGAGATCGACCTGCACATCAGCGGCTGCATCAACTCCTGCGGCCACCACCACAGCGGCCACATCGGCATCCTCGGTGTCGATAAAGACGGCAAGGAGTGGTACCAGGTCACGCTGGGCGGGGCAGACGGCTCCACCGCCTCCGGCCCGGCCGTGGCGGGCAAGGTGGTCGGCCCTTCGTTCAGCGCGGCCGAAGTGCCCGACGTGATCGAGGCGGTGCTCGGCACCTACCGCGACCTGCGCGAGAAAAAGGGCGACCGCAACGAGACCTTCCAGCAGACGCTCAAGCGCGTCGGCATCGAACCGTTCAAGGCCTCGGCCAACGCCGCCCGCCACCCCGTGGTGGCCGCTCTGGCCTGAAAGCAGAACTATGAAATTGATAGCACACAATGACCCATTGGCACTGACTGGCGGCCAATATGGCTCTGAAAATCAGCCCGGCGTGGTGTTTCTCGCCAACGACGCCGACGCGCTCACGCTGGAACTCGGCGGCGTGACCCGCATCGACCTGCACTTCCCCAAGTTCACCGACGGGCGCGCTTTCAGCCAGGCGCTGCTGCTGCGCCGCCGCCGGGGTTTCCAGGGCGAGATCCGCGCCACGGGCGACGTGCTGATCGACCAATTGGTGCAGATGCAGCGCTGCGGCTTCAGCGCCGCCGTGCTGCGCGCCGACCAGGACGTGGCCCACGCCCAGCGCCAGTTCGACCGCTTCAAGGCCTTCTACCAGGGCGACGTCGAGAAAAAACCGCATTTCGTCGAAGCCCAGCCCGCCTGAACACACACGCCGCCATGTTCAACCGTCCCCAGCCACCCGGCCACGCGATCACCCTGAACGCCAAGCCGTCAGCCACCTACGAGGCCAAGGTCGCCCGCGCCATCGAACTGCTGCGCGAGGCCGAAGCGAAGTTCTCGCCGCTCACCCAGGCCTCCAGCCTGGGCGTGGAAGACATGGTCATCACCGAGCTGATCAAGCAGAGCGGCATCCAGAGCACCGTCTTCGCGCTCGACACCGGCATGCTGCACGCCGAAACCATGGACACGCTGGAGCGGCTGCAACAGCATTACGGCATCGGCGTCGAGGTGTTTCGCCCCGACCCGGTGGAGGCGGCCGAATACCTGGCCCGCAACGGCCACGAGGCCATGTACAAAAGCCTCGACCTGCGCAAGGAGTGCTGCGACATCCGCAAGACCCGCCCGCTGGCCCGCGCGCTGTCGGGCAAGAACGGCTGGATCACCGGCCTGCGCCGCGAGCAGTCGAACGCCCGCGCCGACGTGGGCGAGATCGAGCAGCAGCCCGAACGCGCCAAGCTGAACCCGCTGGTCGACTGGACGCTGGGCGACGTCTGGCAGTTCGTCAAGCAACACAACGTGCCCTACAACCCGCTGCACGACCAGTTCTTCCCCAGCATCGGCTGCGCGCCCTGCACCCGCGCCGTCTCGCTCGGCGAAGACTTCCGCGCCGGCCGCTGGTGGTGGGAGCAGGAAAGCGCCAAGGAGTGCGGCCTGCACGTCGACAAATCCCCCGCATCGTCAGTGATCCCCATCAAGGAAGTGGCATGAACGCCCGCACCGAATTTCCCGCCGCAGAGCCGGCCATCACCCAGGCGGCGTTGAGCCAGCTCAGCAACTCGCACCTCGACGCGCTGGAAGAAGAAACCATCTTCATCCTGCGCGAGGTGGCCGCCGCCTTCGAGCGGCCCACGCTGCTGTTCTCGGGCGGCAAGGACTCGCTGGTCATGCTGAAGTGCGCCGAGAAGGCCTTCGGCGCCGGCCGCATTCCGTACCCGCTGCTGATGATCGACACCGGCCACAACTTCCACGAGGTGACCGACTTCCGCGACTTCCGCGCCAAGGAACTGGGCGCCGACCTGATCGTGCGCTCCGTGGAAGACTCCATGGCGCGCGGCACCGTGCGCCTGGCCCACCCTGGCGAAAGCCGCAACGTGCACCAGTCGGTCACGCTGCTGGAGGCCATCGAGGAATTCCGCTTCGACGCGCTCATTGGCGGCGCCCGCCGCGACGAGGAAAAGGCCCGCGCGAAAGAGCGCATCTTTTCGCACCGCGACAGCTTCGGCCAGTGGCAGCCCAAGGCCCAGCGCCCCGAGCTGTGGACGCTGTTCAACACCCGGCTGCAGCCCGGCGAGCACTTCCGCGTGTTCCCCATCAGCAACTGGACCGAACTCGACGTGTGGCAGTACATCGCCCGCGAGAACATCGCGCTGCCGTCGCTCTACTACTCGCACAAGCGCACCGTCGTCGAGCGCAAGGGCCTGCTGGTGCCGGTGACCGAGCTCACACCGCTGCGCGACGGCGAGCAATCGGAAGTGCGCGACGTGCGCTTCCGCACCGTGGGCGACATCACCTGCACCTGCCCGGTGGAAAGCCTGGCCGCCAGCGCGGGCGACATCGTCGTCGAAACGCTGTCGGCCGAGGTGAGCGAACGCGGCGCCACCCGCATGGACGACAAGACCTCCGACGCTTCCATGGAGAAGCGCAAGAAAGACGGGTACTTCTGATGAGCGCTACAGATTTGGCAGCACAAACACCAGCAACGGCGCTGACTGGCGCGCAGAATGGCCATGAAAATGACCACGCATCGGCGCTGAAGTTCATCACCTGCGGCAGCGTGGACGACGGCAAGAGCACGCTCATCGGCCGCCTGCTGGTGGACAGCAAGACCGTGCTGCAAGACCAGCTGGCCGGCGTGCAGCGCGGCGGCGAAACCGACCTGGCGCTGCTGACCGACGGCCTGAGCGCCGAGCGCGAACAGGGCATCACCATCGACGTGGCCTACCGCTACTTCGCCACCGCCCACCGCAAGTTCATCATCGGCGACGCGCCGGGCCACGAGCAGTACACCCGCAACATGGTCACGGCCGCCTCCAGCGCCGACGCCGCCGTGGTGCTGGTCGACGCCACCAAGCTCGACTGGCGCAACCCCGAACTCTCGCTGCTGCCGCAAACCCGCCGCCACTCGCTGCTGGTCAACCTGCTGCGCGTGGCCTCCATCGTCTTCACGGTGAACAAGCTCGACGCGGTGGAAGACCCGGCACTGGCCTTCCGGCACATCGGCGCGGCGTTGCAGAAGTTCGCGTCGGCGGCCGGCATCTCGGTCACGTCCATCGTGCCGATCTCGGCGCTGAAGGGCTGGAACGTGGTTGAGCCGCACGCCGGCTGGTGCGGCTACGCAGGCCCCAGCCTGCTGCAGCTTTTGGAAGAACTGCCCAACACCCCCGCCGAGACCGACCAGCCCTTCGCCTTCCCGGTGCAGTGGGTCGAGAAGTTCTCGTCCTCGTCCGACACCTCGCAGGGCCGCCGCGTGTTCTGGGGCCGCGTGGCCACCGGCTTCGCGGCGCCCGGCCAGGAAATCACCGTGCTGCCGAGCGGCCAGACCGCGAAGATCGCGCAGGTGCTCAACCATGTGCGCGTGCCGGGCGCGATGCGCGCCGGCCACAGCGCCGGCATCGTGCTCGACCGCGAGGTCGACGTCTCGCGTGGCGACTGGCTGCTGGCGCCCGGCGCCTTCAACCCGGCCCGCGACATCGAGGCCACCGTGGCCTGGATGGACGACGAACCGCTGGTGGCGGGCCGGGTGTACTGGGCCTTGCACGGCCACCGTTGGGTAAAAGCCAAAGTCAAGCGCATCGTCCACAAACTCGACGTCAACACGCTGGCCGAGGAAGACGCGGCCGAATTGCCGCCCAACGCCATCGGACACGTGTCTTTGGCCGTCCAGGAACCGCTCGCGGTGCTGCCTTACGCGCGTTCACGCGTCGTTGGCGCGCTGGTGCTGGTGGACACGGCCTCCCACAAGACCTCGGCAGCGGTGCTGGTGCGTTGATAAGGCCATCTGCCACCCGATAAAATAGAGGGTTTTCACCGACGGCCCTCGTCGACCATTTTTTTGCTCCAGACATGACCCACGTTGTCACCGAAGCCTGCATCCGCTGCAAATACACCGACTGCGTCGACGTCTGTCCGGTGGACTGTTTCCGCGAGGGCCCCAACTTCCTCACCATCGACCCGGACGAATGCATCGACTGCGCGGTCTGCATTCCCGAGTGCCCGGTCAACGCCATTTACGCCGAGGAAGACGTGCCCGCCGACCAGCAGCACATGACCAAGCTGAACGCCGACCTGTCGCGCATCGGCTGGCCCAGCATCACCAAGCGCAAGACGCCGCTGCCCGACCACGAAGACTGGAAGGACAAGACCGGCAAGCTGTCCGAACTCGTGCGCTGACCCGAATCGACACTACCTTCACCTACCCTTGATGGAACCTCAACTCAACCCCGCCGTGGTCGACACCGCCCACGCCCACGATGGCCCGATCGAAACCGATGCCGTGATCGTCGGCGCCGGCCCGGTCGGCCTGTTCCAGGTCTTCGAGCTCGGCCTGCTCGAAATCAAGGCGCACATCATCGACGCCCTCGCCTACCCCGGCGGCCAATGCGTCGAGCTGTATCCCGACAAGCCCATCTACGACATCCCCGCCGTGCCCGTGTGCACCGGCCAGGAACTCACCGACAACCTGCTCAAGCAGATCGAGCCCTTCGGCGCGACCTTCCACCTGGGCCAGGAAGTCACCACCGTGCAACGCCAGGACGACGGCCGCTTCTTCGTCGAAACCTCCAAGGGCACGCAGTTCCTCACCAAGACCATCTTCATCGCCGCCGGCGTGGGCGCCTTCCAGCCCCGCACACTCAAGGTTGAGGGCCTCGACGCCTTCGACGGCAAGCAGCTGCACTACCGCGTGAAGAACCCGGCCGACTTCGCCGGCAAGAACCTCGTCATCGTCGGCGGCGGCGACTCCGCGCTCGACTGGACGCTGAACTTCGTGGCCGAAGGCCCCAACAAGGCCGAGAGCGTCATCCTGATCCACCGCCGCGACGGCTTCAAGGCCGCCCCCGCCAGCGTGGCCAAGATGAAAGACCTCTGCGACCAGCACGAGATGCAGTTCATCGTCGGCCAGGTCACCGGCATCGACGAAAAAGACGGCAAGCTCACCGGCGCCAAGGTCACCGGCGGCGACGGCGTCACCCGCGTGGTGCCGCTCGACGAGATGCTGGTGTTCTTCGGCCTCTCCCCCAAGCTCGGCCCCATCGCCGACTGGGGCCTGGAAATCGAACGCAAGCAGCTCAAGGTCGACACCGAGAAGTTCGCCACCAGCGTGCCCGGCATCTACGCGGTCGGTGACATCAACACCTACCCCGGCAAGAAGAAGCTCATCCTCTCGGGCTTCCACGAATGCGCGCTGGCCGCCTTCGCCGCCGCGCCCATCATCTTCCCGGACAAGGGCAAGATCCACCTGCAGTACACCACCACCAGCCCCAAGCTGCACAAGGTGCTGGGCGTCGAGACGCCGGTCTTCGACTGACCCTTTCCGGCCACCGCCCCACCCGCCACGGGTGGGGCCGCTGCCGCCCAGGCAACCTGGGCAGCCCCCTCTAGAAAACCTGCTGGCAAACCCCAAGCCACGGCTCCCGCCGGATCGGTACCATGCGGTACCAGAACCACCAACGGGAGACAAGCCGTGCCCCTGCGCCCCCCTTCCAAGACGTCGCTGGCCCTCGTGGCCGGCAGCCTCTGCCTGAGCCTGCTGGGCGGCTGCGGTGGCGGCAGCGGTGACCCGGCCACCAGCGCCACGGCGGCGGCCACGGCCCGCGAAGCCACCGCCGGCACCGCCGCAACCGCTCTGCCCGCCAGCAACACCGCCTGGACGCCCTACGACCCCCCGGCGGCCTTCCCCAAGACCAAGACGGTCGATGGCCTCTACCTGACCATGCCCGACGGCACCCAGCTCGCCGCCAAAGCCACCTTCCCGGCCGACGCCAGCGGCGCGGTGGTGCCGGGCCGGTTTCCCGTGGTGCTGACGCAGACCAGCTACAACAAGAACGTGCCGATCATCAACGACAGCAACACCTACCTGGTGCGGCACGGCTACGTCCACGTCTTCGTCGACGTGCGCGGCACCGGCAACTCGGGCGGCCAGTGGGACGCCTTCGGCGCCAAGGAGCAGAGCGACTACCGCGAGGTCATGCAGTGGGCGGCCACGCAGCCGTGGTCGGACGGCCGGGTGGGCACCTACGGCGCCTCGCTGCTCGCCATCACGCAGCTCTTCACCGCCGCCAAGCAGCACCCGGCCCACAAGGCGATGTTCACCATCGTGCCCATGGCCGACGCCTACCGCGACATCGTGTTCAGCGGCGGGCAGACCAACATCGGCTTCATTCCGCTGTGGCTGGGCCTGGTCACGGTGCTGGGCGTGCTGCCCACCAACCCGCAGGACAACCCTCAACTGGCCTTCCAGGCCGTGGCCACCCACCTGGTGAGCGCACTCACCAACTTCCAGGTGCCCACGCTGCTGCGCGCGCTGGTGGGCGACCCCAACACCGTGTACGACGGCCCCTTCAGCCGCGACCGCTCGCCGGTCGAGGTGCTCGACAAGGTGCAGATCCCGACCTTCATCGTCGGTGGCCTGCACGACATCTTCCAGCGCGGCGAACCGCTGCTGTTCGAGAAGCTCAAGAACCGGGTGCCGGCCAAGCTGCTCATCGGCCCCTGGACGCACCTGGAAGGCGCGCTGGGCCTGGGCCTGCCGCGCGACGGCGTGCCCCCGCTCGACCAGATGGCGCTGCAGTGGTTCGACCGCTACGTGAAGGGCCAGGCCAACGGCATGGAGCAGCAGCCCAATGTCACGCAGTACCACCACGGCATCGAGCGCTACGCCACCGCGCAGGACTGGCCGCACCCGCAGGCCGTCGCGCAGCGCTTCTACCTGCAGGCCGGAGGCGGCCTCGGCACCACCGCGCCCGCCAAGGCCGCCGCGCCCACGCCGCTGCCGCAGGTGCCGCTGAACGGCCTGTGCTCGCAAAGCACCGTGCAATGGACGGCCGGCGTGCTGACCGGCGGCGCGCTCGGTGCCGCCAACCCGCAGCTCTACGAAGCCTTCAAGGACGTCACCCTGCCCTGCGCGCGCGACAACCGCCTGAACGAGCTGCTGCTGGAGAAAACCTTCACCACCGTCGCCATGGCGCAGGACATGGCGATCAACGGCCCGATCGAGGCCGACATCCATGCCAGCACCACCTCGGCCAACGCCGGCCTGTCGGTGCGGGTGACCGACGTGGCGCCCGACGGCAGCTCGCGCGAGATCACCAACGGCGTGCTGACCTTCAGCTTCCGCGCGGTGGACGACGCCAACCCCACCACGCTCAGGCTGAACGACGCACAAGGCCAGCCGCAGCGCCTGCGGCCGTGGCACCCGTTCACCCAGGCCTCGCTGCTGCCGGTGCCCGCGGGCCAGCCGGTGCTGCTGCCCATCGAGATCTTCCCCTCCAGCTTCGTCATCAAGAAGGGCCACAAGCTGCGCATCGCAGTGGGGCCGAGCGACTTCCCGCACGGCCTGCCGCCGCTGCCCGACCTGCTCGCCAGCCTGGGCGGCATCACGCAGGTGTACGCCGACCCGCAGCGGCCGTCGTCCATCGTCGTGCCGGTGGTGCCGGCGCCGCAATAAAAAAAGGCCCGCCGATGCGGGCCTTCTTCATGCGCGGGCGTCAGCGGCCATTCAGGCGGTGCCGAACGATTCGCGCAGGCGCTGGCCGGCCCAGGCCTGCGCCTCCTGCGCTTTCTTCAGCACCGCGGCGGCGCCGAAGAATTCGTGGGTCACGCCGTCGTAGTCCTTGCGTTCCACCGGCACACCGGCGTCGTCCAGCGCGTCTTCCAGCTTGGCGCCGTCGCCGCGCAGCGGGTCGATGCGAGCGTTCACGATGGTGACGGGCGGCAAACCGGCAAGCTGCGCGTCGATCAGCGACAGCCGCGTGTCCTTCAGGTCGTCTTCGGTGTTGACCAGCTTCTCGACGAACCACTTCACCATTGCGCGGTTCAGCGGGCGGGCCAGCGCGTTCTCGATGTAGGCCTCGGTGTTGAGGCTGGTCTGCGCCACCGGGTACACGCTCAGCACATGCAGCGGCGCGGGCAGTCCGGCGTCGCGCACGGCAATGGCCGTTGCCACGGCGAGGTTGCCGCCCGCGCTCTCGCCGGCCAGCGCCAGCCTGCTCGGATCGCCGCCGAAAGACGCCGCGTTCTCGGCCACCCACTTGTAGGCGGCCAGGGCGTCGTCCCACGCGGCGGGAAACCTGTGTTCCGGCGCCTGCCGGTAATCGACCGACACCACGATGGCGTTGGCCTGCTTGGCCAGGCCGCGCGCGCCGCCGTCGTACACGTCCTTGTTGGCAATCACCCAGCCGCCACCGTGGAAGTACACGATGACCGGCAGCGGGCCGGCCGCGCCCACCGGGGTGTAGACGCGCGCCGGCAACAGGCCTGCGGCGCCGGTGACATGGCCGTCCTGCGCGGTCACGCCGGGCACCAGCTCGGCCGGATCGGTGGACTTGCCGAGGCGTTGCAACTGCGCCTTCACCGCGTCGGCAAAGGTCGGCTGCAGGCGGGCTTCGGCCACCTCGATCTTTTCAATCGCCTTGGGCTTCAGGCTGGCGTGCGCGTCGAGCAACTGCTGCATGTCGTCATCGGCGCGCAGCTTGGCGATCACTTTGGCGGCCACGTCGGCCAGCGCGCTCGGTTCGCCGTCGCGCTTGGACACGACGGAGCCGAACGAGGTGTCGTTCGAATAGGTCTCGCCGGTGCGCTCGTTCTTCAGGTCTTCGGTCATCGTCACTCCTGTCTGCGAAAAGGCGCCGGAGCGGCGCCAACCTCACCACCTTAGGCAGCGCGCGCGGGGCTGGCTGTAGGCGGGAGGCTCCGATGCCCGCCGATACAGGCGATACAATTTCCAACGTTCCGCGGCAACGCGGGGCATTCGCTGGGGGTGCCGCACGCGCGCAAGCGCAGAGCGGCTGAGAGAGTCCCTTTGAACCTGATTGAGATCATCCTCGCGCAGGGAAGCATGTTCGGATGGGGCCGCGTGGCGCCGCTTGCAGGCGCCTTTCTCCCAACGGCCCGCCACATCCGCATGACGCCGACCTGCCATCACGTCTTCACGCACGTCATGGCACACCCATTTCCGCCTTTTTCACGACCAAATCGGCCGCTTGTCAGCGCCGGCATTGGATTTCTAGCTATTGTTTTGGAAGCGTCCACCGGCTCCGCGCTGGCGCAGGCAACCGCGGCCGACCCCACGCTGAAGGCCGTCACCATCCAGGAGCGGGGCGCCGCGCCGAGCGCCGGCGTGGTGGGGCTGGGCGACGCGCCGCTGGCGCGCACGCCGGTGAGCGCGGCCGTGATTGACGCCGCGCAGATCGAGGCCAGCGGCGCCAAGCGGCTGGCCGACCTGATCCGTTTCGACGCCTCGGTGAGCGACGCCTACAACGCCGGCGGCTACTGGGACTACCTCACCGTGCGCGGCTTCGTGCTGGACAACAAATACAACTTCCGCCGCGAGGGCCTGCCGATCAACGCCGAGACCTCGATCGGGCTGGAGAACAAGAGCCGCGTTGAAATCCTGAAAGGCACCAGCGGCATCCAGGCCGGCACCAGCGCGCCGGGCGGGCTGGTGAACTACGTGGTGAAGCGGCCCACCGACGACGACCTGCGCAGCGTGCGCGCCGAGGTGGACCAGCGCGGCGGCGTGCTGGGCGCGGTAGACCTCGGCGGGCGCTTCGGCACCGACCGCGTGTTCGGCTACCGGCTCAACGTGGGCGCCGAACGCATCCGCAGCTACGCCGACGGCAACGACGGCAACCGCGAGCTCGCCGCGCTGGCGCTCGACTGGCGCACCGCGCCGGGCACGCTGCTGTCGGCCGAGGTGGAGTATTCGCGCCGGTCCCAAGCCAGCATCACCGGCCTGAGCCTGCTCGGCAACACGCTGCCCGCGCCCAACCCGCGCCTCAACACCAACACCCAGCCCTGGGTGCAGCCCACGCTGCTGGAAGGCCTGACCGGCACCGTGAAATTCGAGCAGGCACTCAACGCCGACTGGCACTGGTCGGTGCAGGCCGGCACACAGCGCCTCAAGTCCGACGACCGCACCGCCTTCCCGTTCGGCTGCACCGCCAGCAACGGCACCTACTACGCCGACCGCTTCTGCCCCAACGGCGACTACGACCTGTACGACTACCGCAGCGACGACGAACGCCGCACCACCGACGCGCTGCAACTGCAGCTCAACGGCAAGCTGCGCACCGGCGCCATCGCGCACGAGGTCGGCGTGGGCCTGCTGCGCAGCCGCACCCGCGACCGCTTCCAGGACCAGGCCTACAACTACGTCGGCACCGGCAACCTGGCCACACTGCCCACCTTCGCGCCCGACCCCACGCTGACCGGCCAGAACACCAACAGAGACGAGACCAGCACCGAGCTGTCGGCCTTCGACCGCATCGCCTGGAGCAGCCGTTTCAGCACCTGGCTGGGCCTGCGCCACACGCAGCTCGACCGCGACAGCGTGCGCACCGACGGCTCGCGCCCCACGGCATACAGCCGCGGCCTCACCACGCCCTGGCTGGCCGCCAGCTACGCACTGACCGACGCGCAGATGCTCTACGCCAGCTGGGGCCAGGGCGCGGAGTCGCAGGTGGTGCCCAACAAGAGCGCGCAATACAGCAACGCCGGCGAAGCACTGCCGCTCGTCAAATCCACGCAGCGCGAGATCGGCCTCAAGGGCGCCTCGGCGGCGCTCGGCTGGCAGGTGGCCTACTTCCAGATCGACCGGCCCATGACGAATCTGGACGCCTGCAACCGCCTCGGCATCACGCCCTGCCAGGGCGCCTACGACGGCAGCGCCAAACACCGCGGCCTCGAAGCGTCTGCCCAATACAGCCGCGGCGCCTGGCGCGCCAACGGCGGCCTCACGCTGCTGCACGCGCGCCGTGGAGGCAGCATTGCCGAGCCGGCCAACAACGGCCAGAAACCCACCAACGTGCCCGACTGGACGCTGCGCGCGCAGGCCGCCTACCGCTTCGCGTCACTGCCCGGCCTGGAAGCCGAAGCCGGCCTGTCGCACGAAGGCCGCCGCAACGTCACACCCGACGGCGCCATCGTGCTGCCTTCGTGGACCCGCCTCGACGCAGCGCTGCGCTACGGCACGCGCATGAACGGCGTGAAAACCACCTGGACGCTGGCCGTCGACAACCTCGCCGACCGCCGCTTCTTCCGCGAATCGCCGTACCAGTTCGGCCACGTCTACCTCTTCCCCGCCGCACCCCGCACCGTTCGCGTTGCGCTGCAGGCCGACCTTTGAAAAATGGCCCGAAACCACGCTATACTCTAGGGCTTGTTCCTCGATAGCTCAGTCGGTAGAGCGCCGGACTGTTAATCCGTAGGTCCCTGGTTCGAGCCCAGGTCGAGGAGCCACCTGTTGCTGCTGATAACACTGCGATCGGAAGGCGCCAAAAGCGCGTCCGGTGGTAGTTCACAGTGACTTTCAACGGATCCACTGTGATGTCCGTTAAAAGCGCCCCCATCAAGGTGCGCTTTTTTTTGGCGTGCCGGCCTCGATCGTTCCGCGCATCACCTCGATGGCGATCTCCGGGTCGATCTTCCTCACCTTCTCAGGCCCCGGCGCCGACTCCACGCGCTCGAGCTGGTGTTGCAGTTGCTCCAACTCGTCATTGCGCGCCTGCAGGCGCTTTGAGATCGAGGACAGGTCCGGCGTGTCCTTCCCACCCATCTCCAGCCGCTCGAAGAGCTTGTCCCGGGCCCGCTCCACATCGCGCAGCTAGCCACAAAGGGGCGCGCATGCGCCGGCGGATGACCTAGTCTTCGTCGGTTATCACCAGCTTGCGCCAAGTAATGGCGCAGATGTCCGGCGGGACGCGGCCCATACTGCCCATATTGTCGAAATTGTCGGAGGACTGATCTACCGGGCCCTGCAGCGGCCTGAGGGCGACATCATCACTTGGACCAGTGCCGGCCTGATCACCGAGCCGGGTCCGCAAGATAACGTTCCGGCAGCACAAGACCGGGCAAGTCATGAAGATCGCGCTCACGCCGAGCTGGCCGACATGATCAAGATCTCGGTCGGCGACGTGCCCGTCCTGCGTCAAGTGCTGGTGCACCCCATGACGGCAAGCCCTACAGTTACGACGGCATTGGTACCACGCTGAAACGGACCATCACCAAGGCGAACGAGTCGCGCAAGCTCTGCGCGGCGGCACCTACGCGTCAACTGGGTTTCGGGATTTGAAGGGCAAAGACGCCGCCGACATGCGGCGCGACGGTACGCCCTCAAAACCACCCAGCAGCTCTGTGGCCATTCGGACAAGAGCACAACCGAGATCTACGTCAAGCAGCGCTGGCATGAGACAGTGAATGCCAACGCGCGGGCAGTCGGCTGAAATGCAAAAAGCCGCCCGAAGGCGGCTTCTAGTGCAGACGTCTAAACGAGTTCTATCGACTGAGTGCCACGTACTCAAGTCGAGACCGAATGAGGTCGTTGATCTGTCGAGTGGAATCAATGATCCGGAGGTGCGCCTTGACTGCTGCAATGCCAGCAATTTGGGCAAGCCTCACCACAGACGCGTTAACGAAGGCCGAGGGGATGGCATCGATCCCCTCAAACGACAGGACGACATCTTTGCCGCCCTCTATTTCGGGCTGGAGCAACTGCAAGATGACTTCGCCGTCCTCGTAGGTGGAGCACCGCTCCACATGATCTCGAACTTTGATCACCATGAAAACTCCTCTGCTTCAACTTCTTGCGACAGTCCTTCGAAGCTGCCCAACTTTAGCGCGATTTCAATAAGCGTACCTGGGTAAATGAATGACTTTTGACGGGCAGTTAGCCGGTAACCGCCGCCGGGCAAGTGAATTGCGGAGACTTGACCCGCTCCCGATGTGATGGAAACGCGTCCCCGCCCATTGCTTGTCATTGTTTTTAACAACACACCAAGCCCAGCACCCCGAATTTTATTTCCGGTTGAAGTAAATCCCTCATCACACGCTCTCTTGATTGCCTCTCCATCTTTATGCCAGCCTTCGACACTACGAACATTTTCTGGAATTCCGACACCGAAATCTGAGATTGCTAAAATTATTTCATCATCAACAAGCGCGCCGTGAGCGCAACCAACATCAATTGTCGAATGATGCCCAATATTCTGTAAAACCTCTTCAACGCCTACTCGAAAACTTCCCAGTGAACCTGGAGAGACGTTCATAAGCTTAGCCACCCAAGGCATCAATCGGTCCTGTAAAAAAGTTGTTCTTTTTACATTGGGAACCCTTGTCAGAGAAAGTAGCGTATCGGGCGTCACAAGCGCAGGAGAAATTCGCTTATTGTTATAGTCTTCAAAAAACCCAACCATATCCAAATACTTTACAGCATCCGAATTATTCACCAACCCAGTTAGCGTTCCTCCCGCTCCGCATAAGCGCAAATACTCAATTAAATTTGAAAGCACTACAACCCCAACCGGCCCAATCTGTTGGAGATTTAGAAAATCTATAGTGACATTTATGAATTTAGAATCACCCGACTGGGTTATTGCCTCTCCAATCATGGCGTACATGGTGGATGCGTTCAATGTATGAGGTAGACGGATCGTCCCCAATCCGTCAGTTAGGCATTTCAGCATCCCTCGACTGTAAGTGAAGGGCAGACAAGTGCTTTGCGGTTCAGACAGAAATGGCGAAATTTCCATATCACGTCTCAACTTCAACCGTGCAGACACACGCCGGGGCAACGTTGCTTCGTCGACATGCCAACAACATTGGGCCGATGCATCGATCTATCTATATCCCAGTATTCAGACCATTCATCGTCCCGTGAACATTGATTCACCCGGGCCGCTTTAGGCAACAACGCGTTTGGATGCCAGTGTTTATGCCGCTTTGGAGCCCGTTTGGGATGAGGACTGGTATCCGTAGGTGGTTCGAACCCAGGTCGAGGAGCCACTACAAACCCTTGTGGTTCCTGGAAGCCCCGCTACTGAATTGGTAGCGGGGTTTTTTCATTGGCGGGTGAAAAAACGGCCGCAAACGCCGTGTCCCCCCCGTCCGCGCGGTGTGCGGGCGCTTCAGCCCGGCAGCCGCCGGCCGTGGTCGCGCACCACTTCGCCGTCGGACTTCACGAAATCCGGCAAGGGGCCATCGGGCAGTAGCTCCAGCACCAGCTCGGAAGGCCGGCACAGGCGTGTGCCGCGCGGGGTGCGCACCACGGGCCGGTTCATCAAGATGGGGTGCCGGTGCAGGGTGTCCAGCAGTTGGTCATCGGTCCAGCGCGGGTCGGCCAGGTTCATTTCGGCAAACAGCGGCTCTTTTTCCCGCAGCAGGGCCCGCACCGGCAGGCCCATGTCGGCCAGAAGTTGCCGCAGTTGCGGCTTTGTCGGCGGGGACACAAGGTACTCGACGATGGTGGGCGCCAGCCCGGCGTGGCGCAGCAGCGCCAGCGTGTTGCGGCTGGTGCCGCATGCGGGGTTGTGGAAGAGGGTCGCGTCCATCAGCGGCCCGACGTGGCTGCCTTGCCGGCCGCCTTGGCGGCGAAGCGGGCGGAATCGATGATGAACCGGTCGTGAACGCCGCGGCCGATCACCTCGGCGTCGTCGCGGCACTCGACCTTGAAGCGCAGTTGTCGGCCCTCGACCGCGACGAGTTCCACGGTGGCGGTAACGGTGTGGCCAACCGGCGTGGCGGCGAGGTGGCTCATGTCGACATGCGTGCCCACCGTGCCCTGCCCGGCCGTGAGATGGCCGCGCAGCGCCATGATGCAGGTCTGCTCCATGAAGCCCACCATCATCGCGGTGGCGAAGACCGGCGGCATGTCTGAGAAGCCGGGCCAGTCGGCCACCTGGGGAACGGTGTGGCGCGGCTCGACCCGCATGGTTTCGGTGTGCAGCAGCCCAACGGCCGGCAGGGTGGGGGCAACATCGCTCATGGTCGGCGCCAGTATAGGGGCCGGTTTTGCGCGGCCGGCGTAAGCCGAAAGTCGCATTTCCAGCGCACGCGCGATGGGCTTTCACCGCCTTAACGTAACCTTAAGTTACATTTCCACCCGCGTGCCGCATTGGCAGGTGAACCCCACAGGAAGTCCCCATGATGAACGTGACCTGCCCCAAATGCCGCAGCCGGGTGGCCGTGCCAGCGTCGCAAGTCGCGTCTCGCCAGACCCTGCAGTGCCCCACCTGCACCACGCCCTTCACGCTCACGCAGGCCGAGGCGCGGCGCTTTGGCGGTTTGCACGCACCGCTGCAGACCGCTCCCGCCGGCCCGCCCACCGCAGGCTGGTGGACGCGCGCGCTGGAGCGGATGCTCAACGGCCCCCGCTGACGCTTCGCCCCGCACAGAAGCCGTGGTGCGGCCACACCGCTTGGCCCCCACGTCCTACGGCGCTCGGCGCCTTCACCGCCCATACTGGCCGTGAAAGGAGCGCACGATGGAACCCTGCGCACGCTGCGTGGAGCAGAACGGGCGGCCCAACGAAACACCGCCACACGACCGCCAGGTGGAGGTGTCGCACCGCGACGGCGAGGCCGCCACCTACCAATGCCGCGACTGCGGCACCCGCATGATCCGCGATCGCCAATCGAGCGGGTCGATCTGGGAATTTCTGGCGGTCGGGGGCTGAGCGCTTCCGCCATACCGTAAAGATTTGCGACAAGCGCACGAGATTTCCCCGATCGGGTTTACGGTGAGGCAATGCCTCATTTCAAAACCGCCCCGCCGTGGGTGCTGACGCCGCCCGCCGCCGGGCCGCCACCCATCCGCGTGGCACTGGCCGACGACCACCCCATCGTGCTCAGCGCCACGCAGTCTTTCCTCGAGCTGTACGACGACATCCATGTGGTCGGGGTGTGCGGCTCGGGGCGCTCGGCGCTGGGGCTGTTGCAGCAGCAACCGGTTGACGTGCTGGTGCTGGACCTGATGATGCCCAACGGCAACGGCCTGGAGGTGCTGCGCAGCCTGAAGGCGCGCTGGCCCGGTTGCGGCGTGCTGATCTTCAGCGGCCAGCCGGCCGACGTCTATGCGCTCAACACCATCCGCGCCGGGGCCAGCGGCTATCTGTCCAAGGGCGTGGACCCGGAACGCATCGTCGAGGCGGTGCGCGTGGCAGCCCAGGGCCGGCGTTACATCAGCGCCGAAGTGGCCGAGCTCATGGCGCGCTGCCTGGAACGGCCACACCGCTCCGCCGCCGCGCACGAGGAGCTGTCGCAGCGCGAACTGCAGGTCTTCCTGCGGCTGGCCGAAGGCAAGGCCACGCAGGAGGTGGCAGCTCTGCTGTGCATCACCACCAAGGCGGTCAGCACCTACCGGCGCCGCCTGCTCGACAAACTGCAGCTCAACTCCAATTCCGCACTCACCCGCTACGCCATGCAGCACCAGCTCATCGGCAGCGAAAGCACCGCCGCCACGGCGGCATGAGCACCTGCCGACACCTTTTCACGGACACCACACGATGCGATTCGGACATGCCACGACCGACACCGCCAGCCGGCCGGCCGTCCCCCAGACGGGCGCCTCACCCGATGAACCCCAACCCGCCACGCAGGTGAACGTGGGCGACCCGCTGGAGCTGCAGCTCTGGGCGCTGCGTTTCGACGCCACCGCCGCGCAGGTGCGCCGGGCGGTAGCGGCGGCCGGCACGCGGGTGGCCGCCGTGGCCGCCTGGATCGACGCCCACCGGGCCGACGACCTCGAACTGCTCGCCTTGCGCGGCTAAGCCGCCGCCTTTCCGGGCGCGCCGGATGCTCTCTTTTCAGGAGCATGAAATCACCATTTGGCGCTGACTTGCGGCCGATTTCTCTATGAAAATCGGGCCGATTACGGGTCGCGCCCCGTGCGCCGGCAAACGCTGGCGACAACCGCTGACAGCCGCTTGGCGCCACCCGGCCTAAGGTGAACGGATCGATCCACTCTTTCCTGGAGTTCCCATGCCCAGAGGCGACAAATCCAGTTACACCGACAAGCAGATACGGCAGGCCCAGCACATCGAGCACGGCTACGAGCAGCGCGGCGTGGCCCACGAGGAAGCCGAGCGGCGGGCATGGGCCACCGTGAACGACATCACGCACGGCGGCAAGCGGTCCGGCAGCGGCCGTGGCCGGCCGGAAGACCCGGCGGCCGCGCACAAAGGCGGGCGCGCAGGCGGCAAGGCCAGCGCGTCGCGCAGCGTGGCCGAACGGTCGGCCACTGCGCAGAAGGCAGCCAACACACGACAACGCCATGCCCACCCCTGACCGCCGCACAACCCCGCCCGACGCCGCGCCGGAGAACTTCACCTCGGCCGAGCAGCCCCGCCCACGCGACCAGCGCCGGGACAACGCGGCGCTGGAGACAACGCCCGACAAACCGCCCCCGCCTCACGAAGACGGCGACGCCGGCGGCCAGGACACCATCAGTGTGGGAACGCCGCCGGGCGGCGCATAAAAAAGGCCCCGTTCGCGCGGGGCCTCGAATGTCGGCAGCGCCTAGGCATTGGAAGGGCGGGCCGCCGACAGTTCGTGAGAACGTCTGAAGTCTAGGCCGTCTGGCGCGCGGCGACAGGGTGAAACCCCCGACGTCAAAAGACGCAGCAGGCGGCGCGGCGCACGCATAAAAAAGCCCCGGCATCTTTTCGATGCCGGGGCCGGAATGGAAGCGTGGTGATAAGAACGCAAGCTTGGGAAGAGAAACAACAAGCCCCCAGTCTTTTGCAAGACCTCGGCAGTCTAGCGGGCCTGAGCCGGTGCGTACAGTATTAACACCCTTGCCCCACGGCGCTGGGGGAGAAATGCAACGGGAATGTCGCCAGGCGGTCAAGCCTTACGGGCGTTGAGGTGGTCGCGCACCGCATCGGCAGAATGGCCGACGGCCTCCACGGCCTCCCGCAACGCTTCGACCGAAACGCTCAGCGAGTCGGCCCATTCCCGGTATTCACGTTCCTCGTTGGTGACCACGTCGGGCAGCGGCTGGGTGTCGGGGCTGTCGGCTTCTGGCATGGGGTTCTCCGGTTCGGGGTTGCCGCCATGATGCACCGCACCACGACATGGCCTTGTCAGACGCCGGAGAATCCCCTCGTAGGTGGCAGCGGTGGCGGCGCAGCCGTCCTACAACGCTTGTAGGACGGGGCTGACACCGATGCGGCCGATGTACAGGTAACTTCCTGTATCCGTACGTCCCATCAACCGCCCCCTACCACCATGGCCGGCCTCCTGTGGGCGCCGGCCCCGACATCCACCGTGACGCCCTGCACTTCCTCTGCCGCCACAGCCACCCACGGGTGGCTGTTTTCGTACGCGGCCCGGCCGCCGGCACAGGCGCACACGCACACCCGCTCCACACACGCATGAACACTGCCGTCCGTTCCAGCCGCCGCCGTGGCCCTTCGACCTGGCTGCCACCGCTGACCAGCCTGGCCTTCTTCGTGGCGGTGATTGCCGTCGCGGCGGTGGCGCTGTTTTCGTACCAGAGCAGCGTCACACGCCAGCGCGCCTCGATGGCCGCCAGCCATGCCATGCAGGTGATCGGCCAGGTGCAGGTGCTGCTGTCGTCGGTGAAGGACGCGGAGACGGGCCAGCGCGGTTACCTGTTGACCGGGTCCGAGGAATACGTGGCGCCGTTCAGCAATGCCCGTTCGGCCATACCCGGCCAGTTCCGCGCGTTGAACGACCTGGTGGTCGACAACCCCCAGCAACTGCAACAGGCGTCGATGCTCCAGGAGCTGGTGAGCCAGAAGCTCGACGAATTGGGCGAAACGGTGGAGCTGCGGCGGTCCGGCAAGGCAGAGGCCGCGTTGGCGGTGGTGCGCAGCGACCGCGGCAAAGACCTGATGGACCGCATCCGCAACGGCTTCGCGCAGATCGAAGACGAGGAACGCACGCTGTTCGCCCGCCGCTCGTCGGAGTGGGACGATGCCGTGACGGTGTCGCTGTGGATGACGGTGGGCGGCTCGGCGGCGCTGCTGGTGCTGATCGTGCTGGCGGCCTACATCACCTCGCGCGACTTCCGCTCGCGAGAGGCGGAATCGTGGGTGCGCGCCGGTCTGGCGGCGTTGAGCCAACGCATGCAGGGCGACCTGCGGCTGGAGCAGCTCAGCGAGAAGGCGCTGAACATGCTGGCCGATTACCTCGGCGCGCAGGTCGGCGCCTTCTATGCGGTGGAGCGCGGCGGCCGCCTGCAGTTCCTCGCCGGCTACGCCACGGCGCCCGACATGGCGGTGCCGGAGGCACAGTCTGCCGCCAACGGCCTGCTCGGCCAGGCGGTGCGCGACAACCGGCTGCTGCGGGTGGAGAACGTGCCCGACGGCCACCTGCCGGTGGCTTCCAGCCTGGGCACCTCGACTGCGCGGGAGCTGGTCATCGTGCCGGCCAGCATCGACGGCCGGGTGCAATGCGTGCTGGAGCTGGGTTTCTTCCGCACCCTCGACGCCAACGAGATGGACCTGCTGCAGCGCATGACCGAAGCGCTGGCCATGGCCATGCGCGCTTCGCGCGACCGCACCCAGCTGGAGGAACTGCTGGAGGAAACGCAGCGCCAGTCCGAAGAGCTGCAAACGCAGCAGGAGGAACTGCGTGTGAGCAACGAGGAGCTGGAGGAGCAGAGCCGGGCGCTGAAAGAGTCGCAGGTGCAACTCGAAAACCAGCAGGTCGAGCTGGAACAAACCAACACCCAGCTCGAGGAACAGTCGCACGCGCTGCAGTTGCAGCGGGACGACCTCACCCGTTCGCAGGCCGCTCTGGCCGCCCGCGCAACCGAACTCACGCAGGCCAACCGCTACAAGAGCGAATTCCTCGCCAACATGAGCCACGAGCTGCGCACGCCGCTGAACTCGACGCTGATCCTCGCCAAGCTGCTGGCCGACAACAAGGACGACAACCTCTCCGACGAGCAGGTGCAGTACGCCAAAACCATTTCGTCGGCCGGCAACGACCTGCTCAACCTCATCAACGACATCCTCGACCTGTCGAAGATCGAAGCCGGCAAGGTGGACGTCGATCCGCAGCCCGTGCCACTGGCAAGGCTGGCCGACCACCTGCGCCGCACGTTCGAACCGGTCGCGAAGCAACGCGGCATCGGCTTCGGGGTGGTGCTCGACGGCGGGCTGCCGGACCAGATCGTGACCGACGAGATCCGTTGCGCGCAGATTCTGCGCAACCTGCTGTCGAACGCGATCAAGTTCACCGAGCAGGGAGAAGTCAAGCTGCGGGTGTCGCTGGACGGCGGGCAACTGCGCTTCGCCGTGAGCGACACCGGCATCGGCATCGCCGAGGGCCAGCGCGACCTGGTGTTCGAAGCCTTCCGCCAGGCCGACGGCAGCACCCACCGCAAATACGGCGGCACCGGTCTGGGCCTGGCGATCTCGCGCGATCTGTCGCGGCTGCTCGGCGGCGACATCTCGCTGCAGAGCGTCGAAGGCCGCGGCAGCGTGTTCACGCTGAGCCTGCCCCCCACCTACAGCCCCGCGCTCGCGCCCAGCCAGCCGCAGGTGGCGCCTGGCACGGCGGCGCCGTTGGCCGTGGCGCCCGCTCCACTGCCAGCGGCACAGCCTCTGGCCTCGCCCCTCCCCGCCGGAGCCCCCACGCCGGCTGCGCAGACCGCCACACTCGACGACGACCGGGACGACCTGCGGCCGGGCGACCGCTTGATCCTCGCGATCGAAGACGACCTGCGCTTCGCCGAAATCCTGCGCAAGCTGATCCGTGAGCTCGACTTCCGCTGCGTGATCGCCGGCTCGGCCGGCGAAGGCGTCCGCGCGGCGCATCAGTACCGGCCCAGCGCCATCCTGCTCGACATGAACCTGCCCGACCATTCGGGCCTCGGGGTGCTGGACCAACTCAAGCGCAGCCCGCAGACGCGGCACATTCCGGTGCATGTGATCTCCGTGGCCGACTACTCGCACGAGGCCTTCGGCATGGGCGCGGTCGGCTACGCCTTCAAGCCGGTGAACCGCGAGCAACTGGTGGAGGCGATCCGCAAGATCGACGCCAAGCTGTCGCAGACCGTCAAGCGGGTGCTGGTGGTGGAAGACGACACCCGCCAGCGCGAGAGCGTGGAAAAGCTGCTCGGCAGCGACGGCGTGCAGATCACCGGCGTGGCCACGGCGGCAGGCGCGCTGCAGGAACTCAAGCACACCACCTACGACTGCGTGGTGATGGACCTGAGCCTGCCCGACCTCAGCGGCTACGAACTGCTGGAACGCATGGCAACAGACGAGGAAACCGCATTCCCACCAGTCATCGTGTACACCGGGCATTCCCTGACGCGCGACGAAGAGCAGCAGTTGCGGCGCTTCTCGCGCTCCATCATCATCAAGGGCGCGCGTTCCCCGGAGCGGCTGCTCGACGAAGTGACGCTGTTCCTGCACCAGGTCGAAACGAACCTGCCGCCGGCGCAGCAGAAGATGCTGAAGGTGGCCCGCGACCGCGAGGCGGTTCTGGAAGGCCGCCGCGTGCTGGTGGTGGAAGACGACGTGCGCAACATCTTCGCGCTGTCGGCGGTGCTGGAACCCAAGGGCATCGCCGTGGAGATCGCTCGCAACGGACGAGAAGCCGTCGAGCGGCTGGCCCGCGTGCATGAAGACGCGATCGACCTCGTGCTGATGGACATCATGATGCCCGAGATGGACGGCTTCACCGCGATGCGCGAGATCCGCAAGCGCGCCGAATTCGCGCAGTTGCCCATCATCGCGCTGACCGCCAAGGCGATGAAGGACGACCAGGAGAAGTGCCTGGCCGCCGGCGCCAACGACTACATCGCCAAGCCGCTGGATGTCGAAAAACTGCTGTCTCTGGTGCGCGTATGGATGCCGAAATAGACGCCGGCCTCAGCGACTTCGATATCGAATTGCGGTTGCTGATCGAGGCGATCTACCTGAAGTTCCACTACGACTTCCGGGGCTACGCACCGGCTTCTTTGAAGCGGCGTCTGCGCAAGGCGATGGAGCGTTTCGGCTGCCGCTCGTTGTCGCAGTTGCAGGACCGCATGCTGCGCGACGCCACCGTGTTCCCGGCGTTGATGGACTACATGACGGTGCAGGTGAGCGAGCTGTTCCGCGACCCCAGCTTTTTCCGCGCGCTGCGCCAACAGGTCATTCCGTTGCTGCGCACCTACCCGCACATCAAGATCTGGGTGGCCGGCTGCAGCACCGGCGAGGAGGCCTATTCCATGGCCATCCTGATGCGCGAGGAAGGCCTGCTCGACCGCACGCTGATCTACGCGACCGACATCAACCTGCAGGCGCTCGAAGCCGCGCAGGCCGGCGTCTACCGGCTCGACCGCCTCGCCGGCTTCTCGGAGAACCACCGGCAGTCGGGCGGCCATTCGTCGCTGTCGGACCACTACACCGCCGCCTATGGCAACGCGGTCTTCGACAAGAGCCTGCGCAAGAACATCGTGTTCTCCGACCACAGCCTGGCCACCGACAGCGTGTTCGCCGAGGTGCACCTGGTGTCGTGCCGCAACGTGATGATCTACTTCAACCGGGCGCTGCAGGACCGTGCGCTCGGCCTGTTCCGAGACTCGCTGTGCCGGCAGGGTTTCCTCGGACTCGGCTCCAAGGAGTCGATCCGCTTTTCCGCGCACGGCGACGCCTTCAACGAGCTGTCGCAATACGACCGCATCTACCAGAAGCGGGACAACGCATGAGCTCGGCCGCCACGCCCCGGCTGCGCCCCGCCCGCATCGACGCACTGGTGATCGGTGCGTCGGCCGGCGGCATCGAGGTGTTGTCGCAGTTGCTGCCGGCGCTGGCGGCTGGCAGCCGGCTGTCGGTGTTCGTCGTGCTGCATCTGCCACGCGAGCGCCCCAGCCTGCTGGCCGACATCTTCACGCCCAAATGCGCACTGCAGGTGCGCGAGGCCGACGACAAGGAGCCGGTGCAGTCCGGCACCGTCTATTTCGCACCGCCCGACTACCACCTGATGCTCGACGACGGCCCGCAGATCGCCTTGTCTTCGGACGAGCCCGAACACCATTCGCGGCCCTCCATCGACGTGTTGTTCGAGTCGGCCGCCGACGTTTACGGACGCCACCTGGCCGCCGTGCTGCTGTCCGGCAGCAACGATGACGGCGCCACCGGGCTTCTGCGGGTGCAGCGCGCCGGCGGCCTGACGCTGGTGCAGGAACCGGCTTCGGCCCGCATGGCGGCCATGCCGCAAGCCGGCCTTGCGCTGTGCCGACCCGACCACGTGCTCGCGCCACCCGCGATGGCCGAATTGTTCAGAATGCTTTCCACAGGGGACTTGCCATGACCTGCCCGCTCGACCGATCCCGTTCGGCCACCCGCGTCAAATGCCTGATCGTGGACGATCTTCAGGAAAACCTGCTCGCCCTGTCGGCCCTGCTGCGCGAAGAAGACGTCGAAGTGCTCAGCGCCTCGTCCGGTGCCCATGCGCTGGAGCTGCTGCTGGTCCACGACGACATCGCACTCGCCTTCCTCGACGTGCAGATGCCGCAGATGGATGGGTTCGAACTGGCTGAACTCATCCGCGGCAGCGAGCGCACCCGGCACATCCCGTTGATCTTCGTCACCGCAGCCGTCAGCGACCACCAGCGGCTGTTTCGCGGCTACGAATCCGGCGCGGTCGATTTTCTCTACAAGCCGATCGACCCGCACATCCTGCGCAGCAAGGCCGGCGTGTTCTTCGACCTGTACCGGGTGCGCCAGCAACTGGCGCAGGAGCTCAAGGAGCGCACCGAGACGCTGCGCCTGAACGAGACCTTCGCCGCAGTGCTGGGCCACGACCTGCGCGGCCCTCTCAGCGCGATCATGATGTCGGCCATGGTGATGCAGCGCCGCGCCACCGACGACGCGGTGCGGGACACCGCCGGCAAGATCGTCGTCAGCAGCAAATGGATGAGCCGCATGATCTACAACACGCTGGATCTGTCGAGGGCCCGGCTGGGCGGCGGCATCCCGATCGCACCCGCCGACGCCGACGCCGGCACGCTGGTCGATCAGGTGCTGGAAGAATGCCGCGCCGCTTCGCCAGAGGCGATCATCCAGGCCTCGACCACCGGAGACCTGTGCGGCCACTGGGACGCAGACCGGCTGTGCCAGGTGTTTTCCAACCTGATCGGCAACGCCATGCAGCACGGTGCAAGCGGTGCGCCCATCGTGGTCGAACTCGACGGTACGGCGGCCGATGGCATTGCCGTCACCGTGACGAACAAGGGCGCCATTCCCGCGCACCTGCTGCCGCAGCTGTTCGAGCCGTTCAAATCCAAATCGCACTACGAATCCGGCCACAAAGGCCTGGGGCTTGGCCTGTACATCGTGCGCGAGATCGCGCGGGCACATGGGGGAACCATCGAGGTGCTGGCCCCTGGCGACGGTTACACCAGCTTTCGCGTACAGCTCCCGCGCCGCGCTACTGCACCCAGCCCCGCGCCGGCAGCCCTGGCCGGTGGCGGGGCCGGGCCCGGCTCTGGAGAAAATTGAAACAGCGCTTGACGCTGCCGGGAGCGCGTGAATAATTTGCTGGCGAACTTGGCGGGCTCCGGCCCGTGTGCGGCGGCCGGATGCACCGACATTCGGCCGTTTTTTTTAGCCAGCATCTACCCTGTCGGGTTTCGCAAAAACTGCCCAGCACCGGACGGTTATTGATGGCCAAACCGCAACCCCCTCTCCCCTGGCTGGCTCCTGGGCAGGCATTCCCGCAGGTGAGCCGCGCATGGAATCACCAGACAGGCGCACCAGGCCTGCTGGCGGCCGGCGGCACACTGGACGTCGATACCCTGCTCGACGCCTATTCCCACGGCATCTTCCCGTGGTTTTCGGCTGGTCAGCCGGTGCTGTGGTGGAGCCCTGACCCGCGCATGGTGCTGCCGGTGGCCGAATTCCGGCTGCACCGCTCGTTCGAGAAAACGCTGCGGGCCTTCCGGGCCGACACCCGCTGCGAGATCCGCGTGGACCACGATTTTTCAGCCGTCATGCAGGCCTGCGCCGAAGCACCACGGGTGGGCCAATCCGGAACCTGGATCGTGCCCGACATGCGGGCCGCTTACGGCGAACTGCACCGCGCCGGCCATGCGCACAGTTGGGAAACCTGGATCGACGGAGAACTGGTCGGCGGGCTGTACGGCGTGGGCATCGGCCGCGCGGTGTTTGGCGAGTCGATGTTCAGCCGGGCGAGCAACGCGTCGAAGATCGCGCTGGCCGCCCTGGTGGCCTGGAGCCTTGAGAACGGCGTGTCTCTGATCGATTGCCAGCAGAACACGGCGCACCTCGCCTCGCTGGGAGCTCGCGAGATCACACGGACCGATTTCGCGAACCATGTCGCGGTGGCGCGCGACCAATCGGCGCCACGCTGGAAATTCGAGCCTTTATACTGGAATCACCTCTTGATGCCCAAGGCGTGACGCACCTCAAGGATCTCCCGCTGCAGGCCGTGCAGTTCTACGCAACGGCCCCCTACCCGTGCAGCTATCTGGCCGGCCGGCTGGCGCGGTCGCAGGTCGCAACGCCCAGCCACCTCATCAACAACGAGGCCTACTCCAGCCTGCTGACCACCGGCTTCCGGCGCAGCGGCATGTTCACCTACCGGCCCTATTGCGATGGCTGCCAGGCCTGCGTGCCACTGCGGGTGCCAACGCAAACCTTCCGCCCCGACCGCAGCCAGCGCCGCTGCTGGAACCGTCACCACGTTCTGCAGGCCCGGGCGTTGCGCCTGTGTTTTGTTCCCGAGCACTACCAGCTCTACCTGCGCTACCAGACCGGCCGCCACGCGGGCGGCGGCATGGACCACGACAGCATCGACCAATACACACAATTCCTCCTGCAGAGCCGCGTCAATTCGCGGCTGGTGGAGTTCCGTGACCCCGCGCCGGAAGGCAGTCTGGGCACCTTGCGCATGGTGTCCATCGTCGATGTGCTGAACGACGGCATTTCGGCCGTGTACACCTTCTACGACCCCCAATCGTCTGCCAGCTACGGCACCTACAGCGTGCTGTGGCTGATCGAACAGGCCCGCAAGCTGGACCTTCCGCACGTCTACCTCGGGTACTGGATCGGCGAAAGCCAGAAGATGGCATACAAGGCGCGCTTCATGCCGCACGAGGTGCTGCGCGATGGCGCCTGGACCGCTGTGGCCCGCGACGTTTCGCCACCACACGATTGACACTCCGGCACACTGCGGCAGATTTCACAAGATAAAATCCACCCAACAGTTTGGTGCCCAGAGGGTGTAGATGAAGAAAACCGACGGCGCACAGCCCGCCAGCCCCGCCATCCAGGTGATCGAGCGGATGTTCTCGCTGATGGACGTGCTGGCCTCTCGCGAAGAACCGATTTCGCTGAAAGAGATCAGCGAGAGGACCGGGCTGCACCCCTCCACCGCGCACCGCATCCTCAACGACCTCACGCTGGGGCGTTACGTGGACCGGCCTGAAGCCGGCAGCTACCGGCTGGGCATGCGGCTGCTGGAACTGGGCAATCTGGTCAAGGCGCGACTCAACGTGCGCGACGCGGCGCTCGGGCCTATGCGCAACCTGCACAAGCTCATCCAGCAGCCGGTCAATCTCAGCATGCGCCAGGGCGACGAGATCGTTTACATCGAACGCGCCTACAGCGAGCGCTCCGGCATGCAGGTGGTCCGCGCGATCGGCGGCCGCGCGCCGCTGCACCTGACTTCGGTGGGCAAGCTGTTCCTGTCGGTCGACGACCCGCAGCGTGTGCGCGCCTATGCCACCCGCACGGGTCTCTCAGGGCATACCAAGAACAGCATCACCCAGTTGGCGGTGCTGGAGCGGGAACTGGCCAAGGCGCGGCAATATGGCCTTGCGCGCGACAACGAGGAGCTGGAATTGGGCGTGCGCTGCATGGCCGCCGGCATCTACGACGACCACAGCAAGCTGGTGGCGGGCCTGTCGATCTCGGCACCGGCCGACCGGCTGGACGAGAACTGGCTGCCCAAACTGCAGAGCACGGCCAGCGAGATTTCGCAGGCGCTGGGCTACCGGCTCAACCGCGAAGACTGAAACAGGCGCTGCGGCGCACCGGCCGGTGCGCCACGAACCGGATCAGCCGGTGATGCGTGGCTTGGCAATGGCCTTGGCCGGCGACGCGTCGGCGGGCAAGGACTCGACCCAGCGCCGAACGCGCTCGGCGTCACCAATGCGGCTGTACTTGCCAATCGAATCGAGGAAAACCATCACCAGCTTGCGCCCGGCAACGCGGGCCTGCATCACGAGGCATTGCCCGGCTTCCGAGATGTACCCGGTTTTCTGCAGGGCAATGTCCCATTGCGGGCTGCTCACCAGGCGATTGGTGTTGTTGAACTGCAGCGTGCGGCGTCCCACCTCGACCTGATGGCCAGGCGACGTCGACAGTTCGCGCAGCACCGGATCACGCGCCGCAACACCGACCAGCACGGCAAGGTCCTGTGCGCTCGACTGGTTGTGACTGGACAAGCCGGTGGGCTCAACGTAGCGGGTGTCCTTCATGCCCAGCAGCGTGGCCTTGGAATTCATCAGGTTGACGAAGGCCGGCAGACCGCCCGGGTAGGTGCGGCCCAGCGCATGGGCGGCACGGTTCTCACTGCTCATCAACGCCAAGTGCAGAAGCTCGCCCCGGCTCAGGCTGACGCCGACCTTCAGGCGCGAACGGCTGCCCTTCTCAGTGTCGACGTCGTCCTGCGTGATGGTGATCATTTCATCCGTCGCCAGCTTGCTTTCGCTGATCAACAGGCCGGTCATCAGCTTGGTCAGCGAAGCGATGGGCAGCACCGCAGAATCGTTCTTGCTGAACAGCACCTCGTTGGTGTCCTGGTCGATGACCAGGGCAGAACTGGAGCGCAGATCGAGGGCGTCCTGCGTGGCGTGCAAGCCGGCGATCTGGCCGAAGCTGGGGCGGGGCGGCACCGCGACACGAACGAAGCCTGCGCGGCGCGGCGAGGCGACATAACGGGCACGCACGCGCGAGTTGGCGGAGGCGACTGCCTTGCTGGATTTTTTGACGGTGCTGGCCGCCGCCGGCTTCTTGGCTGCGGTGCGGCGAGCCTCCTTGGCGTGCACGGGCAAAACCACCAGCGCGCTGACCATCAACGCGGCCCCGATCGAACCAACCCATTTCTTCATCGTGTCGTGCATTCAAGGCCTCCGTCAGCGCCGATACCTGCTGCCGTAACGGAGTGTAGCGAAACAAAAAATATCACACAAGATCAAAGACTTGCGTGATATAGCTCAAGTGATCAACTTTACATTGGCCAGTGGTCTGCATCAGCCCTGCGCCGCCACCCGGTCGGCCTTGCTGTGCAGCTTGTTCAACGCGCTGAGGTAGGCTTTGGCCGACGCGACGATGATGTCCGGGTCGGCACCCACGCCGTTGACCACACGGCCGCTGTTCTGCAGCCGCACCGTGACCTCGCCCTGGCTTTCGGTGGAGCCGCTGATGGCGTTCACCGAATACAGCACCATCTCGGCGCCGCTTTTCACGTGGCTCTCGATGGCCTTGAGCGACGCGTCGACCGGGCCGTTGCCTTCAGAAGCGCTGCGCACCTCCTTGCCGTCCACCGTGAACACCACGGTGGCCTGGGGTCGCTCGCCAGTTTCGCTGTGCTGGGCCAGCGACACGAAGCCGTATTGCTCCTTCTCGCTGGTGACGCTTTCGTCGCTGACCAGCGCCAGGATGTCTTCATCGAAGATCTCGCTCTTGCGGTCGGCGAGCTCCTTGAATTTCGCGAAGGCGGTGTTGATTTCGGCTTCGCTCTCGAGCTGGGCGCCGAGGTCCTGCAGCCGCTGCTTGAAGGCATTGCGGCCGCTCAGCTTGCCCAGCACGATCTTGTTGGCCGTCCAGCCCACGTCTTCCGCGCGCATGATCTCGTAGGTGTCGCGCGCCTTCAGCACGCCGTCCTGGTGAATGCCCGACGCATGCGCAAACGCATTGGCGCCGACCACCGCCTTGTTGGGCTGCACGACGAAGCCGGTGGTCTGGCTGACCATGCGGCTCGCCGCGACGATGTGCTGGGTGTCGATGCCGAGTTCCAGCCCGAAATAGTCGCGGCGCGTTCTCACCGCCATCACCACTTCTTCGAGCGAACAGTTGCCCGCACGCTCGCCCAGCCCATTGATGGTGCACTCGATCTGCCGGGCGCCGCCGATCTTGACGCCGGCCAGCGAGTTGGCAACCGCCATGCCGAGGTCGTTGTGGCAATGCACGGACCAGACCGCCTTGTCGCTGTTGGGGATGCGCTCCCGCAGCGTGCGGATGAAATTGCCGTACAGCTCCGGCACCGCGTAGCCCACCGTGTCGGGCACGTTGATGGTGGTTGCACCTTCGGCAATCACGCCTTCCAGCACGCGGCACAGGAAATCGACATCGCTGCGGTAGCCGTCTTCCGGGCTGAACTCGATGTCGCCGACGAGGTTGCGCGCGAAACGCACCGCCTGCTTGGCCTGCTCGAACACCTGGTCGGGCGTCATCCGCAGCTTCTTCTCCATGTGCAGCGCCGACGTGGCGATGAAGGTGTGGATGCGGGCGCTGGCCGCGCCCTTCAGCGCCTCGGCCGCGCGGGCAATGTCGCGGTCATTCGCGCGCGACAGCGAGCAGATGGTGGAGTCCTTGATCGCATTCGCAATCATCTGCACCGCCTCGAAGTCCCCGTTGGAGCTTGCCGCGAAACCGGCTTCGATCACATCGACCCGCAGGCGCTCGAGCTGGCGGGCGATGCGCAGCTTCTCGTCCTTGGTCATCGAGGCGCCGGGCGATTGCTCGCCGTCGCGCAAGGTGGTGTCGAAAATGATGAGTTTGTCGGTCATGGTGTTCTCCCGCGCCTGTCGGATCAGGCGGCGGCCGGTTCAGTGCGATCCGCCATTGTCGCGCGTTGCAGCCCGGACACGATGGCCGCCAGAGACGCCGAAACGATGTTGCCGTCGATGCCCACGCCGAACACCCGCTGGCCGCGGTCGACCTCCAGTTCGAGGTAAGCCGCCGCACGCGCGCCGGCGCCAGAGCCGATGGCGTGCTCGTGGTAGTCCAGTACCCGGACCGAGCGGCCGGTCGCCGCATTCAGGCCGGCGACAAAGGCGTCGATCGGCCCCGTGCCGGTGCCGTTCACCACCACGGTCTGGCGGCCAATGGCCACGCTCGCGTGCAAGCGCACCGGCTCGCCGCCGGCCGATTCGGTCAGGCGGTAGTCCACCCCGCCGGCTGCGCCGATCGCATAGCTGCGCCGGAACACCTGCCAGAGATCGTCCGCCGTCAATTCCTTGCCTTCCGTGTCCATCACCGCCTGCACCGTCTGGCTGAATTCGATCTGCAGCCGGCGCGGCAGTTCCAGACCGAATTCACGCTCGAGCAGGAAAGCGATGCCCCCCTTCCCGGACTGGCTGTTGACGCGGATCACCGCCTCATAACTGCGGCCGAGGTCCTGCGGGTCGACCGGCAGGTAGGGAATCGCCCAGGCGTCGCCATCGCGGCGGGCGGCAAAGGCCTTCTTGATCGCGTCCTGGTGCGAGCCCGAGAACGAGGTGTAGACGAGATCCCCGGCGTAGGGGTGGCGCGGATGCACCGGCAACTGCGTGCAGTACTCGGCGGTGCGGCGGATCTCGTCGATGTCCGAGAAGTCAAGGCCGGGCGACACGCCCTGCGTGTAGAGGTTGAGCGCGACGTTGACCAGGTCGAGGTTGCCGGTGCGCTCGCCATTGCCGAACAGGCAGCCCTCGATGCGGTCGGCGCCGGCCATCAGCGCGAATTCGCCGGCCGCCGTGCCGGTACCGCGGTCGTTGTGCGGATGCACCGACAGCACGATGCTGTCGCGCCGCTCGATGTGGCGGTGCATCCACTCGATCATGTCGGCGAAGATGTTGGGCGTGGAGTGCTCGATGGTGGACGGCAGGTTGACGATGCACTTGTGCTGCGGCGTCGGCGCCCAGACGGCGGTAACCGCATCGACGATCCGCTTGGAGAACACGAGTTCGGTGCCGGAAAAGGTTTCGGGCGAATATTCGAACGTCCAGCGGGTCTCGGGCTGTTCGGTGGCCAGCTCGTTGAACAGGCGCGCGTGGGTCACCGCGAGATCGACAACGCCATCCTCATCCAGCCCCAGCACCACTTTGCGCATCACCGGCGCCACGGCGTTGTAGAGGTGCACGATGACCTGCCGGGCCCCTTTCAAAGACTCGAAGGTGCGGCGAATCAGGGGCTCGCGCGCCTGCGTCAGCACCTGCAGGGTCACGTCGTCGGGCACCAGACCATCGTCGATGAGGCGACGGATGAAGTCGAACTCGGTCTGCGAGGCCGACGGAAAGCCCACCTCGATTTCCTTGAAGCCGATGCGCACCAGCATCTCGAACAGCCGCAGCTTGCGCTCGATGTCCATCGGCTCGATCAAGGCCTGGTTGCCGTCACGCAGGTCGGTGCTGAGCCAGATCGGCGCGCGGGTGAGCACGGCGTCGGGCCAGGTGCGGTCCTTCAGGCCGATCGGCTGGAAGGCGGGGTATTTGCTGGCGGGTTGCTTCAACATGGTGGGTTCTCTCTCGTGAAGAAAATGAACCAGCAGCCCAAATGAAAACGGCCCGCTGCTGGTGCATACGGGCCGTTGACCTGGATTGCGCGTGCGCTACCGTCTCCGCCCGTCGGGGGATAGCAGTAGGGCCAGCGCGATGAATTTCATGCCGAAGAATGTAGCACAGAAACCGTCACTCGTGCAGGCCGCGTTCTTCCGGCTCGTCCGTCGAGGTGCTGATGACGCTGGTGCGCTGCCCCTTGGCGCGGCGCCAGACGTAGATGACGTAGCCGCTGAGCGCGTACAGCACAAACAGGCCGAACAGCACCGTCGGCGGGTGCACGTTGATGAGCGCAATGCCCACCGCGATCATGACGATCGTGATGAAGGGCACGCTCTTCTTCATCTTGATGTCCTTGAAGCTGTAGAACGGCACGTTGGTGACCATGGTCAGCCCGGCGAACAGCGCCAGCGCGAACATCGGCCAGGCCACCTCGGGACCGGCCACACCGGCGTCGGTCATGAGCCAGATGAAGCCGGCCATCAGCGCTGCGGCGGCCGGTGACGGCAAGCCCTGGAAATAGCGCTTGTCGACCACGCCGGTGTTGACGTTGAAGCGGGCCAGCCGCAGCGCCGCGCAGGCGCAGTAGACGAAGGCCGCCATCCAGCCCCAGCGACCGAGGCCTTTCAACGCCCATTCGTAGGCGATCAGCGCCGGTGCCGCACCGAAGGACACCATGTCGGCCAGCGAATCCATCTGCTCGCCGAACGCGCTTTGCGTGTTGGTCATGCGGGCCACGCGGCCGTCGAGGCTGTCGAGCACCATCGCGCAGAACACGCCCACGGCGGCCTGGTCGAAGCGGCCGTTCATCGCCATGACGACGGCGTAGAAGCCGCCGAACAAAGCCGCCAGCGTGAACAGGTTGGGCAGCACGTAGATGCCCTTGCGCCGTTTGCGCATCACCGTGCCCGGCTCTTGCGGCGCAACGGAATCGTGGAAGTCGTCCATAGGTCTTTGCAGTGTACGTCGAGAGTGCGGCGGCCACAGAAACGACAAGGGCCACCCTTGGTGGCCCTGTTGTCATCGCCCGAAGGTGACGATCAGTTGCGGGTCTGGTCGACCAGCTTGTTCTTGGCGATCCACGGCATCATCGAACGCAGCTTGGCGCCGACCACTTCGATCTGGTGATCGGCGGTCAGGCGGCGGCGCGCGGTCATGCTGGGGTAGCCGGTGCGGCCTTCCAGGATGAACATCTTGGCGTATTCGCCGGTCTGGATGCGCTTGAGCGCGTTGCGCATGGCCACGCGGCTCTGCTCGTTGATGACTTCCGGACCCGTCACGTACTCGCCGTATTCGGCGTTGTTGGAGATCGAGTAGTTCATGTTGGCGATGCCGCCTTCATAGATCAGGTCCACGATCAGCTTCAGCTCGTGCAGGCACTCGAAGTAGGCCATCTCGGGCGCGTAGCCGGCTTCCACCAGCGTCTCGTAGCCCATCTTGATCAGCTCGACCGCGCCGCCGCACAGCACGGCCTGCTCGCCGAACAGGTCGGTCTCGGTCTCTTCCTTGAAGTTGGTCTCGATGATGCCGGCCTTGCCGCCGCCGTTGGCCATGGCGTAGCTCAACGCCAGGTCTCGGGCGCGGCCGCTCTTGTCCTGGTGGATGGCGATCAGGTGGGGCACGCCGCCGCCCTGGGTGTAGGTGTTGCGCACCGTGTGGCCCGGGGCCTTGGGAGCGACCATCCAGACATCGAGGTCCGCACGCGGCACGACCTGGTTGTAGTGCACGTTGAAGCCGTGCGCGAAGACCAGCGAAGCGCCCTGCTTGATGTTGGGGGCCACGTTGTTGTTGTAGACCTCGGCGATCTGCTCGTCCGGCAGCAGGATCATGACCACGTCGGCCGCCTTGACCGCGTCGTTCACTTCCGCCACGTTCAGGCCGGCCTTGCCGACCTTGTCCCACGACGCGCCGCCCTTGCGCAGACCGACGACGACCTTGACGCCGCTGTCGTTCAGGTTCTGCGCGTGCGCATGGCCCTGCGAGCCGTAGCCGATGATCGCCACGGTCTTGCCCTTGATCAGGCTCAGGTCACAGTCCTTGTCGTAAAAAACCTTCATGGGTACTCCTGTTGAAATGCGTTGGTTGTTCGGTGGGGTGAAAGAGGCTGCTCAGACGCGCAGGATTCGCTCGCCACGGCCAATGCCGCTGGAGCCGGTGCGCACGGTCTCGAGAATGGCGGTGCGGTCGATCGCGACCAGAAAGGCGTCGTTCTTGCCCTGGTCGCCGGTGAGTTCGATGGTGTAGCTCTTCTCGGTCACGTCGATGATGCGGCCGCGGAAGATGTCGGCCATGCGCTTCATCTCCTCGCGTTCCTTGCCCACGGCGCGCACCTTCACCATCATGAGTTCGCGCTCGGTGTAGGCGCCTTCGGTCAGATCGACCACCTTCACCACCTCGATCAGCCGGTTCAGGTGCTTGGTGATCTGCTCGATCACGTCTTCCGAGCCGTGGGTCTGGATGGTCATACGCGAGAGGCTCGGGTCCTCGGTCGGCGCGACGGTCAGGCTTTCGATGTTGTAGCCGCGGGCCGAGAACAGGCCCACGACGCGGGAGAGAGCACCGGGCTCGTTCTCCAGCAGGACGGCAATGATGTGTTTCATGAATGCGATTCCTCATTTCGCTGCCCTCCCCCGGCGCCGGTAAGCGGCGGGCTCGGCAGGCAATAGATTCGTCTTACTATTGATTTGCTAGCACAACACCCAGAAGGGGCGCTGGCAAGCGGCACTTTTTGGTCAGAGTTCCTCGGAACCGAGCAGCATTTCGGTGATGCCCTTGCCGGCCTGCACCATCGGGAACACGTTCTCGGTGGGGTCGGTCCGGAAGTCCATGAACACCGTGCGGTCCTTCAGCTTGCGGGCTTCACGCAGCGCCGGCTCCACGTCGGAGGGGCGCTCGATCAGCATGCCGACGTGGCCGTAGGCCTCGGCCAGCTTCACGAAGTTGGGCAGCGCGTCCATGTAGCTGTGGCTGTAGCGGCCCTCGTAGTCGAGTTCCTGCCACTGGCGCACCATGCCCAGGTAGCGGTTGTTGAGCGAGACGATTTTGATCGGCGTGTTGTACTGCAGGCAGGTGGACAGTTCCTGGATGCACATCTGCACCGAACCTTCGCCCGTGATGCAATACACCTCGCTGTCGGGTTTGGCCAGCTTGATGCCCATCGCGTAGGGAATGCCGACGCCCATCGTGCCCAGCCCGCCGGAGTTGATCCAGCGGCGCGGCTCGTTGAACTTGTAGAACTGCGCGGCCCACATCTGGTGCTGGCCGACGTCGGACGTGATGTAGGTATCGACGTCCTTGGTCATGTTCCACAGCGTCTCGATGACGTGCTGCGGCTTGATGACCTCCTTGTTGTGGCGGTCGTAGCGCAGGCAATCGCGCTTGCGCCAGCCGTCGATCGTGCTCCACCAGGCGCCCAACGCCTCGGTGTCGGGCTTGGCGCCGGACTCGCGGATCATGCCGATCAGATCGGTCAGCACGTCCTTCACGTCGCCCACGATCGGGATGTCGACCTTCACGCGCTTGGAAATGCTCGACGGGTCGATGTCGATGTGGATGATCTTGCGCTCGTTCTGCGCGAAATGCTTGGGGTTGCCGATCACGCGGTCGTCGAAGCGCGCGCCCACCGCCAGCAGCACGTCGCAGTTCTGCATCGCGTTGTTGGCCTCGATGGTGCCGTGCATGCCCAGCATGCCCAGGAACTTCGGGTCGCTAGACGGGTAGGCGCCCAGGCCCATCAGGGTGTTCGTGCAGGGGTAGCCCAGCAGGTCGACCAGCGTGCGCAGTTCGTTCGAGGCATTGCCCAGGATCACGCCGCCGCCGGTGTAGATGTACGGCCGCTTGGCGTTCATCAGCAGTTGCAGCGCCTTGCGCACCTGGCCGCCATGGCCCTTGCGCACCGGGCTGTACGAGCGCATCTCGACCGTTTCCGGGTAGCCCAGCCACGGCGTCTTGTTGAAAGAAATGTCCTTCGGGATGTCGACCACCACCGGGCCGGGGCGGCCGGTGCGGGCGATGTGGAAGGCCTTCTTCATCGTCTCGGCCATCTGGCGCACGTCCTTCACCAGGAAGTTGTGCTTCACGATGGGCCGCGTGATGCCGACCGTGTCGCATTCCTGGAAGGCGTCGAGGCCGATCGCGTGCGACGGCACCTGACCCGAGATGATCACCATCGGGATCGAGTCCATGTAGGCCGTCGCGATGCCGGTGACCGCGTTGGTCAGGCCGGGGCCGGAAGTGACCAGCGCCACGCCGACGTCGCCGGTCGCGCGGGCGTAGCCGTCGGCCGCATGGACCGCCGCCTGCTCATGGCGCACCAGCACGTGCTGGATGGTGTCCTGCTTGTAGAAGGCGTCATAAATGTGCAGCACCGCGCCACCGGGGTAGCCCCAGATGTACTTGACGTTCTCGGCCTGCAGGGATTTGACGAGGATTTCGGCGCCGCGCAGTTCGGGCGCGCCGGTGCCGGCGGACGCTGCGGCCGCCGAAGTGAGTTCAGCCTTGGAGATTTCCATGTTGATCAACCTTTGTGAATTTCTCTGACGAAAAACCTTGGGTGCTTCTCTGCCGGTCCTTGTGGGGCCGCATCGAAACTTGAGGCCACAACCATGGGCGGACCGATTGCCCGCCGGATGGTGACCCGTTTGTCTTTGCTTGCGAAGAGTGCCCGGTATTATGGCATCCGCCGCCGGATCGGCCCGCTCGGGCGCGGCTGCGGCCAGCCCCGATGCGATAATCCGCCGCAAAAATCGTGGGGTTGTGCCCTGCGCACAACACAAAAACGGCCTCCCACCCACCCGACGACGCAGCGGCTCCCTCGCCTTGGCCACCGAACAAGAACTGTCCGATTTCCTGAAAAGCGTCGAAAAGCGCGCATTCAAGCGCTCGCTTTACCACGTCCGGGACGACGAAGCCGCGCTGGACATCGTGCAGGACGCGATGATGAAGCTCTGCGAGAACTACGGCGACCGCCCGGTTCCGGAACTGCAGATGCTGTTCCAGCGCATCCTCTCCAACTGCACGCTCGACTGGTTCCGGCGGCGCAAGACCCGCAACGCGCTGTTTTCCAACCTGAGCGACTTCGAATCCGCTGGCGAAGACGGCGACTTCGATCTCCTGGAAACTTTGGAGGCCCAAAATGGCTCGAACGCCACCGAGAGCGCCGAAAATTCCACGGAACGGGCGCAAATCTTGCGTGAAATCGAATCCGAGATCCAGAAATTGCCGGGTCGTCAACGGGAAGCGTTTCTGATGCGTTACTGGGAGGAACTGGATGTTGCCGAAACCGCCGCTGCAATGGGTTGCTCGGAAGGCAGCGTCAAGACCCACTGCTCGCGTGCGGTGCACGCCCTCAGCCAGGCACTGAAGGCACGGGGAATTCAGCTATGAGTTACACGCTACAACACAAAACCGACATTCTTCAGGACCGATTCGGCCTGAAAGTGGCATCGCGCCTCAGCGCGGCCAACCACGACCTGCCCTACGACGTTTCCGAGCGGCTGCGCGCCGCCCGGCAGCAGGCCTTGTCCCAACGCAAGCAACCCCGGGCCCAGACCGCCACCGCGGTAACCGCGACCGGCGGCGGTACGCTGGCGCTGGGCGGCGGCGAGGGCTGGAGCCTGTGGGGCCGCCTGGCCTCTGCCCTGCCAGTGGTCGCGCTGGCCGTGGGCATGGTCGCGATCAAGGTCATCCAGGACGACAACCGCGCCAGCGAGCTGGCCGAAGTCGACGTCGCCATCCTGACCGACAACCTGCCGCCGCAGGCTTACACAGACCCCGGCTTCCTGCAGTTCCTGCGGGTCGGCGGCGGTTCCGCCGAAGCCGAGTCCCCACCCGCTTCCACCGAAGAGTGACGCGGGGGAATCGGTGCTGACGAGGCTGTCCGGCTTTTCAGGAAACACCATGGGCGCGGCTTCTGGCCGCGCCTTGTCATTGGCCGCACTGCTCGGCGCGGCCCCGCTGCTTGCCTGGGGGTTCGACGCCAAACCGGCGCCGTCCGGCCCTGAAACACCGGCCCCTGTGGTGGCGGCTGCCTCCGCTCCCGCATCGTCGGCGCCCGCTGCCGCACCGGTCAAGCCCGCCGCGAGCAAGCCCGCCCATGCGGCCTCGGCAAAGAAAGCCGCCTCGGTGTCCGGCCACGGCACGACAGCCAGGCTGGTGACCCACCCCATCTGGAAAGAACTCACGCCGGCCCAGCAGCAAACGCTGAAACCGCTGCAGTCCGGCTGGGACACGCTCGACGAGCCACGCAAGCGCAAGTGGCTGACGATGGCGCAGAACTACGCCAGGCTGTCGCCGGCCGAGCAGGCCAAGCTGCAGGAGCGCATGTCCGACTGGACCGACCTCAGCTCGCAAGACCGCACCCGTGCCCGCCTGAACTTTGCCGAAACCAAGGAGCTGACGGCCGAGCAGAAGGAAGAGCGGTGGCAGGCCTACCAGAAGCTCAGCGGCGAGGAAAAACGGGCGCTGGCGCGCGAGGCCAGCAAAGACCTGACCAGCGCCGCCATGGCGCTCAAGCCGGTGGCTCCCAGCAAGCTGGCTTTGCCGGTGCCGGCCCGGCCGGCCAGCGGCACCGCGCTGCTGCCGGTCAGGCCCGCTGTCACGCCGGTGCTCGCCGCAGCGTCTGCGCCGCGTGTCGACCGCAAGACGTTGCTGCCGCACCCGGCGGCGGCCCGTGCCGCCTCCAAACCGGTGGTGGGGCCCAAGCCCGGCGCATCCGCCCCGCAATAGGCCGCGGCGCCCGTCCCCGGGCGGTCATGGCCCGCACGTAGAATCCGCCGCGTGACCGCCCCCGCACCCCTTTCTCCGGCAACCTCCTCATCACCTCTTGAGCCATTGACCGCGCCCAGCCTGGGCCGGCGCATGGCCTGCTGGCTGTACGAGGGCATGCTGATGTTCGGCGTGGTCTTCATCGCCGGCTATCTGTTCGGAACGCTGAGCCAGACCCGCCACGCGCTCGACAACCGCCATGCGCTGCAGGCGTTCCTGTTCGTGGTGTTCGGCATCTATTTCGTGTGGTTCTGGGCCAAAGGTGGCCAGACGCTGGCCATGAAGACCTGGCACATCCGCGTGACCGACGCCCACGGCGCACGGCTCACCCAGAAGCGCGCACTGCTGCGCTACGCACTGAGTTGGCTGTGGTTCCTGCCGGTGCTGGCCGTGCTGGCGCCCTTCCATTTGTCGGGCGGCGAGCAGGCGGTGCTGATCATGGGCTGGGTGGCGATCTACGCGCTGCTGAGCCGGTTTCACCCGCAACGCCAGTTCTGGCACGACGCTTTCGCCGGCACCCGGCTGGTCTCGTCGGAACCGCCAAAGAAAGCCTGAGCACCATGCCGCTGACCGACGCCCACCACGACGTCAACCCGCAGAAGGCACGCACCGGTCTGGCACGGGTGCTGCACGCCGCCGGCTACTCCATGGCCGGGCTGAGGGCCGGCTGGGGTGAAACCGCCTTTCGGCAAGAGGCCTTGCTGGCCGTTCTGATGCTGCCGGCCGCCTTCTGGCTGGGCCGGAGCTGGGTGGAAGTGGCGCTGCTGGCGGGCACGGTGGTCGCGGTGCTGGTGGTGGAGCTGCTGAACACCGGCATTGAGACCGCGATCGACCGCATCGGGCCCGAATGGCACGACCTCTCCAAGCGCGCCAAGGACATGGGCAGCGCCGCGGTGCTGCTGAGCCTGCTGGTGTGCGCCGGGGTCTGGGCGGCCGCGCTGTGGCACCGCTTCGCATGAGCGGGGACGCTCCGCCGACGGGCCGCCCCCATGCGGTGCAAGCCCCCGCGGAGGCAGAGGCCTACGCGCAGCGGGGGAGCGTCGGGGTTGCTTTTTCAATTTGCGTGTACTGCGGCTCGCGCGAAGGGACCGACCCGCGTTTCGCCGCGGTGGCCGCCGAGGCTGGCCGATGGATCGGCGAGCGCGGCGGGCAGCTGGTGTACGGCGGCGGGCGCAACGGGCTGATGGGCATCGTGGCCGACGCGGCGCTGGCGGCGGGCGGGCGGGTGCTGGGCATCATTCCGCACGCGATGGTCGAGCGCGAATGGGCGCACCACGACTGCACCGAGCTGCTGGTGGTCGACACCATGCACGAGCGCAAGCGGCTGATGGCCGAGCACGCCGACGCCTTTCTGGCGCTGCCCGGCGGCATCGGCACGCTGGAGGAATTCTTCGAGGCCTGGACCTGGCGCCAGCTCGGCTACCACGACAAGCCGGTCGGCCTGCTCAACCTGGGCGGCTACTACGACCCGATGCTGGCGTTCCTGCAGCGCTCGGTCGAGCACGACTACATGGCGCCGTGGCAGATGGACCTGGTGCGGGTGGGCGCCGAGGTGGCGCCGCTGCTCGATGCACTGGTGCGCGAGGCCGCCACGGCGCGCGGGGCGCCGGAACGACTCGAAGCCCTCTAGCGGCTCAAATCGCCGATTCGTCTTCTTCGCCGGTGCGGATGCGCACCACGCGCTCGACGGCGGTGATGAAGATCTTGCCGTCGCCGATCTTGCCGGTGCGGGCGGCGCGCACGATGGCGTCGACGCAGCGGTCCACGTCGCCGGTCTTCACCACGACCTCAACCTTCACCTTGGGCAGGAAGTCGACCACGTACTCGGCGCCGCGGTACAGCTCGGTGTGGCCCTTCTGGCGGCCAAAGCCCTTCACTTCCGTCACCGTCAGGCCGGTCACGCCACATTCGGCCAACGCCTCGCGCACCTCTTCGAGCTTGAAGGGTTTGATGATGGCGGTGATCTGTTTCATGAAGTCTCCCTGTGGCTCTAGGCGCGGAATTTGTTGGTTATAGGATAACGCCAATCCTTGCCGAAACCCCGGTGCGTCACCCGAATCCCCACGGGCGACTGGCGGCGCTTGTACTCGTTGAGGCGAATCAGCCGCGCCACCCGCTCCACCGTGGGCCGGTCGAAGCCGCCGGCCACGATCTGGTCGATGCTCTGGTCGTTTTCCATGTAGCGCTCGAGGATGGCGTCGAGCACCTCGTAGGGCGGCAGGCTGTCCTGGTCGGTCTGGTCGGGCCGCAGTTCGGCGCTGGGCGGCCGCGTGATGATGCGCTCGGGGATCGGCGACGCGCCGGTGCCGAACGGGTCGTGCGCGTTGCGCCAGCGCGCCAGCCGGAACACGGTGGTCTTCAGCAGGTCCTTGATGACCGCGAAGCCGCCGGCCATGTCGCCATACAGCGTGCAATAGCCGGTGGCCATCTCGCTCTTGTTGCCGGTGGTCAGCACGATGCTGCCGAACTTGTTGGAGAGCGCCATCAGCAGCGTGCCGCGGATGCGGGCCTGGATGTTCTCTTCGGTGGTGTCTTCCGCCAAACCCTTGAACTCGCCCGCCAGCGAGGCCTTGAAGGCCTCGAACTCGGGCACGATGGAGATCTCGTCGTAGCGCACGCCCATGCGCTGCGCCATGTCGCGGGCGTCGATCCAGGAGATGTCGGCGGTGTAGGGCGACGGCATCATCACCGCCCGCACTTTTTCTGCGCCGAGCGCGTCGACCGCGACCGCCAGCACCAGCGCCGAGTCGATGCCGCCCGACAGCCCGAGCAGCACGCCGGGAAAGCCGTTCTTGCCAACGTAGTCGCGCACGCCCAGCACCAGCGCGTTCCACAAATCCGACTCGCCGCTGCGCTCTACCGCCAGTTCTGCTTTCAATTCGATAGCATCACCGCGAGATTCGGCGCTGACAAGAAAGCGATTTTCTTCAAAACTGGGGGCGCGGCCGGCGATTTTGCCGTTGGCGTTGAGCGCGAAGGAACGGCCTTCGAACAACACTTCGTCCTGGCCACCAACCATGTGCGCGTACACGAGCGGCAGGCCGCAGTCGAGCGCGCGGTCGCGCATGGTTTGCTCGCGCTCGTGGCCCTTGCCGAGGTGGAAGGGCGACGCGTTGACGACGGCGAGCAGCTGCGCGCCGGCCTGCCGCGCCAGCCGCGCGGGCGCCTCGAACCAGGCGTCTTCGCAGATCAGCAGGCCGACCTTCACGCCGCCCGCGTCGAACACGCAGACGCCGTCGCCCGGCGTGAAGTAGCGGCGCTCGTCGAACACCTGGTAATTGGGCAACTCGCGCTTGGCGTAGGTGGCCACCACCGCGCCGCCCTGCAGCACGCTGGCCGCGTTGTGGCGGCGCTGCACCGCCACCGAACGGGTGCGCAGGTCGCCGCCGGTGGGGTGGCCGACCACCACCACGAGGTCCTTCAGGTCGGCGAGTTCGCGCGCCACGCTGGCCACCGCGTCGTTGCAGGCGGAAATGAAAGCGGGCCGCAGGAACAGGTCTTCGCACGCGTAGCCGCAGATCGACAGTTCGGCCGTCAGCACCAGCCGCGCACCGTCGGCATAGGCCGCCCGCGCGGCCGACACGATTTTTTGCGCGTTGCCCGCAAGGTCGCCCACGCAGAAGTTAAGCTGGGCCACACAGATGGAAAGCATCATGAAACGGGGATCGGGTTCGGGGGCAAAAAAGGGGTCGGACGATTATGTCATCCGGGTTTTCGACGACCCGCTCGCGCTCGACGCCACCGCCTGGAACGCGCTGCTGGCGCGGCAGGCCCACCCCACGCCCTTCATGCGGCACGAATACCTGGCGGCCCTGCACGCCAGTGGCAGCGCCAACGCCCGCACCGGCTGGTCGCCGGCCTTCGTCACGCTGTGGCGCGGTGGTGAGTTGGCGGCGGCCTGCCCGCTCTACCGCAAGAGCCATTCCTATGGCGAATACGTGTTCGACTGGGCCTGGGCCAGTGCCTACGAACGGCACGGGCTCGACTACTACCCCAAGGCGCTGGTGGCGGTGCCGTTCACGCCGGTGCCGGGCTCACGGCTGATGGCGGCAGACAGCGCCAGCCGCGCGGCGCTGGTGGAGGCGCTGGTGCATGTGTGCGGGGAGGAAAAGCTGTCGTCGCTGCACCTGCTGTTCGGCGACGAAGCCGACATCGACGCCGCCAGAGCGAGCCAGCTCATGCTGCGCCACAACGTGCAATTTCACTGGCAGAACCTTGCCCCCACGCTCGGCACTGACGTGTCCTCGCTGCCCCCCGAGGGGGCGGCACCGCCTTGGGAGCGGCCCGGCGGCGGCGCTGCCCGCTACACCGACTTCGACGCCTTCCTCGCCAGCCTCAACCACGAGAAGCGCAAGAAGATCCGGCAGGAGCGGCGCAAGGTGGCCGACGCCGGCGTGTCCTTCCGCTGGTCCGCGGGCGCCGGTATTTCGCAGGCCGACTGGGACTTCTTCTACCGCTGCTACGAGCAGACCTACCTCGAGCACGGCAATGCGCCCTACCTCACCCGCGACTTCTTCCACCGCATGCAGCACACCCTGCCGCAGCACTGGCTGCTGTTCGTGGCCGAGCGCGGCGGCCGGCCGATTGCTACAAGTTTAATAGCTACAACGCAAGAAACGGCGCTGACTTCTAGCCACAATCATTCAGAAAACCCCGCCAAGATCGCCTGGGGCCGCTACTGGGGCGCGCTGGAACGGGTCGATTGCCTGCACTTCGAGGCCTGCTACTACCAGCCGCTGCAATGGTGCATCGCCCACGGCTTCGACCGGTTCGAGGGCGGCGCCCAGGGCGAACACAAGATGGCCCGCGCGCTGATGCCGGTGGCCACCACCTCGGCGCACTGGCTGGCCCACCCCGCCTTCGCCGATGCGGTGGACCGCTTCCTCACGCAGGAAGGCGAAGGCATTGCGAACTACCTCGATCACCTGAAGGAGCGCAGCCCCTTCCGGGAGCGCGAATAGCCGTTCGGCGGCGCGGTTTGCTCCATCCTGCAACAACAGGTCGCGGCGGGGACACAAAGCCAGACGCGCCACTCTAAAAAGCGTGCATCGCCGAGGTGCGAAACGGCGTCCAATCGGGTGCAACGCCGAACCGGCACTTTTCTGCATCCGGCCCCATGCTGAACCCACCGCCCCAACCCCACACGCCGCGCCGCCGCGCCCGCGCGAAGCTGCCCGACCTCGCCGTGAACGGCGAAGGCCGCACCGAAGTGGCCGCGCCGGGCGCCTGCCTGCTGGCGATGGAGATGCGCGCGTTCTGGGAATTCGGCGCGGTGCTGCCCGCCTGGCCGGTGCTCCAGCGCGCGCCCGCCGGCGACGGCCACACGGTCATCGTGTTCCCTGGGCTGTCGGCCAACGACAGCACCACGTTGCCGCTGCGCCGCTACCTCGACTCGCTCGACTACACGACCCGTGGCTGGGACCAGGGCTTCAACTTCGGCCCGCGCGCCGGCGTGCTGGAAGCCGCCGTGCGGCAGGTGCAGCAGGCCTGCGACCTGAGCGGCCGGCCGGTCAGCCTGGTCGGCTGGAGCCTGGGCGGCATCTACGCCCGCGAACTCGCCAAGCTCATGCCCGACATGGTGCGTGGCGTGATCTCCCTCGGCACGCCCTTCGCCGCGTCGCCGCGCAGCACCAACGCCTGGCGCCTCTATGAACTGACCAGCGGCCGCGACAGCCACCGCGAAGCCGAACAGCGCGACCTGCCCACCGCGCCGCCCGTGCCCACCACCTCCATCTTCTCGCGCACCGACGGCATCGTCGCGTGGCAGGGCAGCTTCCAGCAACCGTCGCGCGCCAACCCGCACACCGAGAACGTCGAGGTCATCGCCAGCCACTTCGGCATCGGCCTGAACCCCAGCGCCTGGTGGGTGGTGGCCGACCGGCTGGCGCAGGCCGCCGGGCACTGGAAACCGTTCGAGCGCAAGCCGGGCCGGCTGCACGGGTTGATCTTTCCCGACCCCGCGCGCTGAACCAGCCCACACCGGGCCCACAAACAAAAAGGCCGCCGGAGCGATCCGGCGGCCTTTTGTGCAATGGGCCTTTGGCGGCGCAGCGGGCTTAGGCCTTCTGCTGCTTCTCGTAGTTGGCCACGCCGTCCAGGATTTCCTGCTTGGCGGACTCGGGGCCTTCCCAGCCGATGATCTTGACCCACTTGCCTTCTTCGAGGTCCTTGTAGTGCTCGAAGAAGTGCGAGATGGTCTTGAGGCGCAGCGGGTTCATGTTCTCGGGGCGCTGCCACTGGGTGTACAGCGAACACTTCTTGTCCACCGGCACGGCCAGCACCTTGCCGTCTTCACCGGCTTCGTCCAGCATCTTCAGGATGCCGATCGGGCGGCAGGTGACCACCACGCCGGGAATCAGCGGCACGGGGGTGATGACGAGCACGTCGACCGGGTCGCCGTCGCCGGAGATGGTCTTGGGCACGTAGCCGTAGTTCGTGGGGTAGTTCATCGACGTGCTCATGAAGCGGTCGACGAAGATCGCGCCCGATTCCTTGTCGACCTCGTACTTCACGGGATCGGCATTCATCGGGATCTCGATGATGACGTTGAACTGGTCAGGAAGATTCTTGCCGGGCGAGACTTTGTCGAGGGACATGGCGCTGTGACGGGTTTCTGAAAGATTGGGATTAACCCTGATTTTACTTGCAGCAGCCTTGCTGAATTCACGGTTTTGGCGCAAATCGCGCTACATTTCGCCCGTTGGCCAATCGCCCCTCCGGAAGGTGGTGCAGAGGAAGCAACGCAGCGGAAATCCAGCCCTGCGTTGGGTTTCCTCCAAGCACAACCAATACAGGAGAGTGAGCATGAGCGGTAATTCGGCGCTGATTCTGGCGCTTGTTTGCGGGCTGATTGCCGTGGTCTACGGCATTTGGGCCCGGGGTTGGATCCTCTCGCAAGACGCCGGCAACGCGCGGATGCAGGAAATCGCGGCCGCCATCCAGGCCGGCGCGGCCGCCTATCTGGCGCGCCAGTACAAAACCATCGGCATCGTCGGCGTCATCCTCGCCGTGCTGATCGGCCTGTTCCTCGACCTGCAGACGGCCATCGGCTTCGTCGTCGGCGCGGTGCTGTCGGGTGCCTGCGGCTTCATCGGCATGAACGTGTCGGTCAAGGCCAACGTGCGTACCGCGCAGGCCGCCACCAAGGGCATCGGCCCGGCGCTGGACGTGGCCTTCCGCGGCGGCGCCATCACCGGCATGCTGGTGGTTGGCCTGGGCCTGCTGGGCGTGGCCGGCTTCTACTGGTACCTGGGCGGCACGGCCGCCGACTCGAAGGCGTTGAACCCGCTGATCGGCTTCGCCTTCGGCTCCTCGCTCATTTCCATCTTCGCGCGCCTGGGCGGCGGCATCTTCACCAAGGGCGCCGACGTCGGCGCCGACCTGGTGGGCAAGGTCGAAGCCGGCATTCCGGAAGACGACCCGCGCAACCCGGCCGTGATCGCCGACAACGTGGGCGACAACGTGGGCGACTGCGCCGGGATGGCGGCCGACCTGTTCGAAACCTACGCCGTGACGCTGATCGCCACCATGGTGCTCGGCTCCCTGCTGGTGGCCGCCGCGCCGCTGCAAGCGGTGCTGTACCCGCTGGCGCTGGGCGGCGTGTCCATCGTCGCATCCATCATCGGCTGCTTCTTCGTCAAGGCCTCGCCCGGCATGAAGAACGTGATGCCGGCGCTGTACAAGGGTCTGGCGATCGCCGGCATTCTCTCGCTGGCCGCGTTCTACTTCGTCACCCACTGGCTCATCCCCGACAACGCACTCGGCGGCACCGGCGCCCAGATGCGCCTGTTCGGCACCTGTGCCGTCGGCCTGATCCTGACCGGCGCGCTGGTCTGGGTGACCGAGTTCTACACCGGCACGCAGTATTCGCCGGTGAAACACATCGCGCAGGCGTCCACCACGGGCCACGGCACCAACATCATTGCCGGCCTCGGCGTGTCCATGCGTTCCACCGCCTGGCCGGTGGTCCTGGTGTGCATCGCCATCATGGCGGCCTACAAGCTCGGCGGCCTGTACGGCATCGCCGTGGCCGCCACGTCCATGCTGAGCATGGCCGGCATCGTGGTCGCCCTCGACGCCTACGGCCCCATCACCGACAACGCCGGCGGCATTGCCGAAATGTCGGAACTGCCCGCCAGCGTGCGCGACATCACCGACCCGCTGGACGCCGTGGGCAACACCACCAAGGCCGTGACCAAGGGCTACGCCATCGGCTCCGCCGGCCTCGCCGCGCTGGTGCTGTTTGCCGACTACACCCACAAGCTGGAAGGCCTGGGCCAGGCGATCAGCTTCAACCTGAGCGACCCGCTGGTCATCGTGGGCCTGTTCATTGGCGGCCTGATCCCCTACCTCTTCGGCGCCATGGCCATGGAAGCCGTTGGCCGCGCAGCGGGCTCGGTGGTGGTGGAAGTGCGCCGCCAGTTCTCGGACGGCGAAATCATGTCCGGCAAGCGCAAGCCCGACTACAGCGCCGCCGTTGACATGCTCACCTCGGCCGCCATCAAGGAAATGGTGGTGCCCAGCCTGCTGCCGGTGGCCGTTCCCATCATCGTCGGCCTGCTGCTCGGCCCGGCCGCGCTCGGCGGCCTGCTGATGGGCACCATCGTGACCGGCCTGTTCGTGGCCATCTCGATGTGCACTGGCGGCGGCGCCTGGGACAACGCCAAGAAGTACATCGAAGACGGCAACCACGGCGGCAAGGGCTCCGAAGCCCACAAGGCCGCGGTGACCGGCGACACGGTGGGCGACCCGTACAAGGACACCGCCGGCCCGGCCGTGAACCCGCTGATCAAGATCATCAACATCGTCGCGCTGCTGATCGTGCCGCTGGTGGTGAAATTCCACTCGGGTGACGTGCCGGCTCCCAGCGCGGCCACTGTTGCGCCGGCCGCCGTCACGGCACCGGCCGCCACCCAATAAAGAACAAGAAACGGCCCCGGCCTGGCGCCGGCGCCTGCTCCCTGGCCCGCTTCGGCGGGCCTTTTTATTGGGCTGGCGGCAGGAACGCGGCGCGCACCAGCGCGCTGGCCGGCCCCACCAGTTCCACCAGCGATTCGGTGCGGTTGTCTTCGATGGCCTGCAGCACCAGCTCGTTGATCGCGCCCACCACCGCCATCGCCATCACGGCCGTGGCTTGCGGCGACAGCGGCACATGGTGGCCGGCCCCGACCCGCTGCACGATGAAATCGGCCAGTTCCTGGTTCACACGCCGCCGTGCCTGCAGCCCCTCGACCCCGAGGCCGAGAATTTCAACGAACAATGTGCGCAGCAGCAGCGGGTTGCTCGCCAGGCAACCGAGATAGGCCGTCAGCGCATGGTCGACCTGGGTTTCCCAGTCGCGCGTCGGGTCGATCGCCGACTTCAACACCTCCAGCGCGCCGTGGCTGGCCGACGCGTACAGCGCGATCAGGCACTCGTTCTTGCTGGCGAAGTGTTCGTAGAAGGTGCGCTTGGACATGCCCGCCCGGCGCACGATGTCGGCCACCGTGGTTTCGGCAAACCCCTTTTCCGCGACCGTGCCGGCCATGCCTTCGAGCAGGCGGTTGCGGTAGGCCGCCGCGTTGCCGGCTGCATCAAGGGCCGAGCTGTCGGTGGCGGCGGGAGGGTCGACAGCGATCATGAGCGGAAAATGTGGGTGGAAAAGATGGTACTTGACAGTACCAATTGCATGCGCTGTAATTGAGTCATGTTGGTACTCATCGGTACCAACGCCTTCTCACAAGAGGTGATCCATGACCGAACTCGTTGTCCGCCGCCTGCTGATCGATCTCGAAGCGCCACTGCCGCGCCATTGGTGCGGCGGTGACGCTTTTCGCACCGCGTTCTTCAACGCACTGTCGATGAGTTTTCCCGTGGGTGAACAGTTCTTCATCGACTCCGTGCGCGACGGCCTCAAGGTTTTGCCGCCCGCGTTGCAGGAAAAGTATAAGGCTGAAGTCCAGGGCTTCATCGGCCAGGAAGCCACCCACCGGCGCATCCACGGCCTGTTCAACGGCCATCTGGAAAAGCAGGGCCTGCCGAACGACTGGGCGCCGCGCATCCAGGAAAAGATGAAGATGTTCGACGGGGGCGACGTGCGCCACCGCCTCGCGGTCACCGCCGCCAACGAACATTTCACCGCCATCCTGGCCGAATGGATGCTGGCCAACCACGACCGCATGGGCGACTGCGAACCTCGGCTGAAGACCATGTGGCTGTGGCACAGCGCCGAGGAGTCTGAGCACAAGACCACCGCCTTCGACATCTACCGCGCGGCCGGCGGCGACGAGGAATGGCGCCTCAAGTGGTTCAGGCGCATCACCCTCTTCTTCCTGAGCGACCTGTTGCGCCAGACCATGACCAACCTGCGCCAGGACGGCACGCTGTGGCGCTGGAGCACCTGGAAGAGCGGCGCCAGCTACCTGTTCGGCCAGCGCGGCCTGATCCGCCAGACCTACAGGCCCTGGAAGGAATACTTCCGCGCCGATTTCCATCCCCGCGAGCAGGACGACACGCTGTCGCGCAACTGGCTGCGCGACAATGCCGCGCAGTACACACGGGTCGGCGCTGCAGCCTGAGCGAGACCGCCGCCCCCAAACAAAAGCCACCCCGCGGGGTGGCTTTTTGTTGACCCATGCGCCGCAGCGAAGGGTAGCGCCCGAGCAGGCTGCCCCCTCGGGGCAGCGACCACGCGCCGGGGAGCGTGGGGCTTTTTACTGCTTGATCGCTTCGATCTGGATCAGCAGCTTGATGTTGTCCGGAATGCCCGGCAGACCCGAGGTGATGCCCCACTGGCTGCGCGCGATGGTGGTCTCGAAATCACCGCCGCACACCTCCCGCTTGATGCGGGTGTTCTCGTAGCAGTTGAAGGCGCTGGCCTTCAGCGTGACCGGGTGGGTCTGGCCGACCAGCGTGAGCTGGCCTTCCACCGAGGCCACCTTGTCGCCCGAGAAGGTGAACTTGTCGCCCACAAAACGCGCGGTGGGGAATTGCTCGGTCTTGAAGAATTCCTTCTTCAGGTGGCCGTCGAACGGGCCGGTGCCGGTGTTGATCGAGCCGGTTTCCAGCGTGATGTCGACCTTGCCGGTCTTGGCAGCCTTGTCGAACACGATGGTGCCTTCCTTCTTGTCGAAGCGGCCACGGTTGGTCGACGTGCCCTGGTGCAGCGCCTCGAAGGTGACGAAGGTGTGAGTCGGCTCGACCGTGTAGGTCGCCGGTTCAGCCAGCGCTGCGGTGGTGGCGAAGCCGGCGCACGCGAGGGCGATCCAGGTGGATTTCATCGAAGGTCTCTCCTGTGGGTGGGTTGCGGTTGAAAACTGGAAACGGGTCAGAGCTTGGCCACGCCGGTCAGCACGATCTTGAAGCGCACCGTGACTTCGTTGGCGACGATGGAGACGTCGTTCCATTCGCCTTCGCCGATCTTGAAATCGTTGCGCTTGATCTGGAAGCTGCCGCTGGCGGTGGTGTTGGCCCCGGCCTGCGCCAGCGTGGCCGGCACCGTGACGTCGTGCACATTGCCCTTGATGGTCAGCTTGCCGGCGATGTCGTATTTGCCGGAGCCGGTGGCCTTGATGGAGGTGGAGGCGAAAGTGGCCTGCGGCACCTTGGCGCTGTTCAGCCAGCCCGGCTGCTTCAGCTCGGTCTCGGTTTCGGCCGAGCCGAGCGTGGCGCTGGACAAGTCGATCGCCAGGCTGACCTTGCTGGTCTCCGGCTTCTTGGGGTCGAACGCGACCTGCGCGGTGAACTTGGTGAATTTCCCTTCCACCGGCACGCCCATCTGCTTGCTGACGAAGACGATCTCGCTCTGCGCCGGCACCAGCGCCTGTTGCGCGAACGCGCTGGAAGCCACCAGCATGGTGGCGCCCAGCACCGTCAAAGCCCGTCGAATCGTGTTCATGTCACTCCCGCATGTCAAAAAGAAGATGGAGGCCTCGCCCGCCCGGATGGTTCCCCGCCCCGCCGCCCCTCAGGGCATCATGCGGCGGATCAGGCCGTCGCGGTCGAGGAACTGGTGCTTCAGCGCGCCGGCGACGTGCAGGACGACCAGCACCGCCATGGTGTACGCCAGCCAGCCGTGCCAGGGCTTGATCATGAGCGCCAGTTCCTTGTCTACCGGCACGAAGTCCGGCAGCGGAATCAGGCCGAACACCACGATGGGGAAACCCGCCGCCGAGCTGTAGGCCCAGCCAACCAGCGGCGTGGCGAAGAACAGCAGGTACAACAGCACATGCGTGACGTGCGCGGCCGACTTCTGCCAGCCCGGCATGGGCACATCGGGCGGCGGCGGATGGCCCAGGCGCCACAGCAGCCGCGCGGCCGACAGCGCCAGGATGCAGATGCCGGCCCATTTGTGCCAGTTGAACAGCTTGAGCCGGGCGACCGACATCTTCATGTCCACCATCTGCAGGCCAACGAAGAAGCTGGCGATGATGGCCAGCGCCAGCACCCAGTGCAGCAGCACCGCGATCCGCGTGTATTTTTCTGATTGTTCGGGCATGGTTCAAAGTGGCGTTGCGCCGGGCTCAACCCTGGCCGGGCGCGCAATGCTTCCAAAGCAGGCCGAATGGTAAGGGCAGAAGCCGGAGCCCGCCGGGGCGTGGGGGCAAAAGCAAATACCGGCCAAAAGCCGCCCGCCGCTCCGTGTAAGCACCACTGACGGCGCGGCACCAAGGGAGGACAATACCCCCATGGCTGAACGTGTGATTCCCCTGGTCGACGAGCGTCACGGCACCTTTGCCACGCCGTTGGCGGTCTTCAATCCGGCGCTGCAGATCCGCCCCAACGGGCTGCTGTCGGACACGCTCGGCCGCCCGCTGAACGACCTGCGCATCAGCGTGACAGACCGCTGCAACTTCCGCTGCAGCTACTGCATGCCGAAGGAAATCTTCGACAAGGACTACCCCTACCTGCCGCACAACGCGCTGCTGAGCTTCGAAGAAATCACCCGCGTTGCCAAGGCCTTCGTCGCCCACGGCGTGCGCAAGATCCGCCTGACCGGCGGCGAGCCGCTGCTGCGCAAGAACATCGAACTGCTGATCGAGCAGCTGGCCATGCTGCGCACCGTTGACGGCGAGCCGCTCGACATCACCCTCACCACCAACGGCTCGCTGCTCAAGCGCAAGGCCAAGGCGCTGAAGGCCGCCGGCCTGCAGCGCGTGACCGTCAGCCTCGACGGGCTGGACGACGCCGTGTTCCGCCGCATGAACGACGTCGACTTTCCCGTGGCCGACGTGCTGGAGGGCATTGCCGCCGCGCGCGACGCCGGCTTGGGCCCGATCAAGGTCAACATGGTGGTGAAGAACGGCACCAACGAGCACGAAATCCTGCCGATGGCGCGGCACTTCCGCGGCACGGGCGTGGTGCTGCGCTTCATCGAATACATGGACGTTGGCGCCACCAACGGCTGGCGCATGGACGAGGTGCTGCCGTCTGCCGACGTGGTGCGCCTCATTGGCCAAGAGATGCCGCTGGTGCAGCTCGACCCCACCGTGGCCGGCGAAACCGCCGAGCGCTGGGGCTATGCCGGCGCCAACGGCCAACACGACCCCGGCAAGGGCGAGATCGGCGTCATCAGCAGCGTGACCCAGGCCTTCTGCGGCGACTGCAACCGCGCCCGCCTTTCCACCGAAGGCAAGCTCTACCTGTGTCTGTTCGCCAGCCAGGGCTACGACCTGCGCAGCCTGCTGCGCGGCGTGCCCAGCGGGCAAGACACCGACCAGTTGCTGTCTTCCGCGATCGGCCACATCTGGCGGGGCCGCGGCGACCGCTACTCCGAACTGCGCGCCAGCCTGCCGGCCGACGTCGGCGGCGGTGGGCGCAGGGTCGAGATGAGCTACATCGGCGGCTGACGTGATCCCCACGTTCGCTCGCTTCGCGTAGCTCTCTGCCCCCCGAGGGGGCTGTTTCGCCTTGGGGCGGACCGGCGGCGAAACGTTCGTGCCCATTTGATCGTGCTGTTCGATGCCCATCATTTCCACCGTTGACATCACTGGCCTCGTCCTCGCTGGCGGCCAGGGCTCGCGCATGGGCGGCGTCGACAAAGGCCTGCAAACCTTCAACGGCCGCCCGCTCGCCCAGCACGCGCTGGAGCGTTTGACACCGCAGGTCGGCGCCTGTCTGATCAGCGCGAACCGCCACCTCGATATTTATGCCGGCTTCGGCGCCCCCGTGCTGCCGGACACCGTCACCGGTTTTGCGGGGCCGCTGGCCGGTGTGCTGGCCGGTCTGGAACGCTGCGAGACGCCGTGGCTGGTCACCGTGCCGTGCGACTCGCCGCGCTTCCCCGCCGACCTCGTGGCCCGACTCGAGGAGGCGGCAGCGCAGGACGATGCCGAGATCGCCATGGTGGTGTCGCCCGACGACGCCGGCGTGCTGCGCCGCCAGCCGGTGTTCTGCCTGCTGCGGGCCACGCTGAAAGACAGCCTCGCGCGTTTCCTTGCGGCAGACGGCCGCAAGATCGGCGCCTGGACGGCGAAGCACCACACCGTGCTGGTGCCGTTCGATCGGCCGGGCGACGACCCGGCCGCGTTTTCCAACACCAACACGCTTGAGGACTTGCAGCGGCTGCAGGCGCAGTGACGGCGCAGCGCGCCGTAAACTCAAGCGCCATGAAAAGCATTGCGCAAATCGCCGCCGAACTGCAGGGCTACGACCCGCAGGCGCTGTCGGCCAGCGCCGTGAACGAATTCCTGGCCCGCCTGGTGGAACCGGTGCATGACACCGAAGACGTGGCCATCTTCGATGCGCTGGGCCGTGTGGTCGCCCGCAACGTCGTGTCTCCGGTCAACGTGCCGCCGCACGACAACTCCGCGATGGACGGCTTCGCGTTCGACGGCACCGCGCTGGCGGCCGCCAATGGCCAGTCGCTCGCGCTGAAGGTGGTGGGCACCGCCCACGCCGGCACGGCCTGGGCCGGTGCTGCCGGACGCGGCGACTGCGTGAAGGTGATGACCGGCGCCGTCATGCCGGCCGGCTTCGACACCGTGGTGCCGCTGGAAATGGCGCTGCTGTCCGGCGACGAGGTCACGGTGCGGCCCAAAACCGTGGCGCCCGGCGACAACCGGCGGCTGGCCGGCGAAGACATTGCCGCCGGGAGCGTGGCGCTGGCGCAGGGCCAGGTCGTGACGCCGGCGGCGCTGGGTTTGGCGGCCAGCCTCGGCATCGCGACGCTGCCGGTGTTTCGCCGGCTGAAGGTGGCGTACTTTTCAACCGGCGACGAGATTCTGAGCCTCGGCGAGCCGCCGCGCGAAGGCGCGGTGTACGACAGCAACCGCTACACGGTGTTCGGCCTGCTCACGCGGCTGGGTGTGGAGGTGGTCGACCTCGGCGTGATCCCCGACGACCCGGCTCAACTCGAGGCCGCCTTCGTGCGCGCCGCCGCCGGGGCCGACGCCATCATCACCAGCGGCGGCGTCAGCATGGGCGAAGCCGACCACACCAAAGCCATGATGAAGAAGCTGGCGGGCGACGCCGGTGGCGTGGCCTTCTGGCGCATCGCCATGCGGCCGGGCCGGCCGATGGCCGTGGGGCGCATCGCGCGGGGTCTGCCCCCTGAAAATCAAGCCAAATCAGCCTCAAGCCAGCGTGGATTGGACGTTTGCAGCTATCAATTCGGTAGCGCCGTGCTGTTCGGCCTGCCGGGCAACCCGGTGGCGGTGATGGTCACTTTCCTGGCCTTCGTGCGGCCCGCGCTGCTGCGCATGATGGGCGCCGACGCCCCGCCGCCGCCGCTGCTGCGCGCCCGCTCGCTGGAGCCGCTGCGCAAGAAACCCGGCCGCACCGAATACCAGCGCGGCACCGTCACCACCACCGCTGAGGGCACGCTCCAAGTGCGCACCACCGGCAACCAGGGCTCCGGCGTGCTCAGCTCGATGGTGCAGGCCAACGGCTTGATCGTGCTGCACCACCACCAAGGCAACGTCGCCGTGGGAGACGAGGTGGACGTGATGATGTTCGAGGGCGTTGTCTAGGCTTTTTTGACGCGCTACTTCGCCGCAACCACACCATGCGGCGGCTCGTCTGGCGCAGTCTCCTTGATCGCCCCTGGCGCATGCCTGCGTGCCAGCAGCGTGTACATCGTCGGCACCACGAAGATGGTCAGCAGCGTGCCCAGCGTCATGCCACCGACGATGACCCAGCCGATCTGGCGGCGGCTTTCGGCGCCGGCGCCGGTGGCCAATGCGAGCGGCACCGCGCCGAGCACCATCGCGCCGGTGGTCATCAGAATCGGCCGCAGGCGCAGCGTGGCGGATTGCCGGATCGCCTCCAGCGTGGCCATGCCTTGCTCGCGCAGTTGGTTGGCGAACTCGACGATCAGGATGCCGTGCTTGGTGATCAGCCCCACCAGTGTGATCAGGCCGATCTGGCTGAACACGTTGAGCGTGCCGCCCGAGAGCCGCAGCGCCAGCAACGCGCCGGCCATCGACAGCGGCACGCTCAGCAGAATCACGAACGGGTCGATGAAGCTTTCGAACTGCGCGGCCAGCACCAGAAAGATGAAGAACAGCGCCAGCACGAACACCACCACCAGCGAGCCCGAGGAGTTGCGGAACTCGCGGCTGGTGCCGTTGAGGTCGGTCGCGTAGCCGGGCCTCAGCAGCTTCTGCGCGGTGGCGTCCATGAACTTCAGTGCCTCGCCGAGCGAGTAGCTGGGCGAGAGGTTGGCGGTGATGGAGGCCGAGCGGCGCTGGCCGAAGTGGTTGAGTTCGCGCGGCACCACCACCTCCTTGATTTTCACGAGCGCAGAGAGCGGCACCATGGACTCCACACCGTTGCGGCTGCCGCGCACGAAGATCTTCTCGATCTGGTCGGGTGTCTCGCGGGCGCTGTCGGCGGTCTTCACGACCACGTCGTACTGCTCGCCCTCGCGCTTGTAGCGCGTCACCTGGCGGCCGCCCAGAGCGGTTTCAACCGCCCGCGCCACAGCCTCGACGCTCACGCCGGAATCGGCCGCGCGTTCGCGGTCCACCTCCATGCTGATCTCGGGCTTGTTGAGCCGCAGGTCGGTGTCGACCTGCAGGAAGCCGGGGTTCCTGGCCAGTTCGGCCTGGAAGTTGCGCACCACCTGCGACAGGTTGGAATAGGTGTCGGAGGTGACGATGACGAAGTTCACCGGCCGCTCACGGAAGCCCTGCCCCAGCGACGGCGGCGTGATGGGGTAGGCCGCCACGCCAGGCAGCGCGGACATCTTCGGCGCGATCTCGCGGGCCACCTCCAGCGTGCTGCGCTTGCGCTCCTCCCACGGCAGCGCGCGGAGGAACACGCTGGCCTGCGCCACCGTGGGGTTGCCCACCACCGAGAACACGCGGTCGTAGTCGCCGTAGGTACGGCCGATGGCCTCGATGGCCTCGGTGTAGCGGTTGGTGTAGTCCAGCGTGGAGCCGTCGGGCGCGTTCACCACGTTCAGAATCACGCCGCGGTCTTCCAGAGGCGCGAGTTCGCTCTTGATGGTGTAGAGCATGAGCCCGGTGGCCACGCCGCTGGCCACCATCACCAGCAGCACCAGCCAGCGGTGCTGCAGCGTCCAGCCGAGCAGGCTGGCGTAGCGGCGCGTCAGGCCGACCAGCCGCGCCTCCATCCAGCGGTCGAACCACGAGGGCTTGGCGTTGTGGCGCAGCAGCTTGGAGCACATCATGGGCGACAGCGTCAGCGCAACGAAGCCCGACACCACAACCGAGCCGGCCAGCGCCAGCGCAAATTCGGTGAACAGCCGGCCGGTGCGGCCGGGCGTGAACGCCAGCGGCGCGTACACCGCGGCGAGCGTCAGTGTCATCGCCACCACGGCGAAGCCAACCTCGCGCGCGCCCTTGATCGCCGCCTGGAACGGCGGCACGCCGTCCTCGATGTGGCGGTAGATGTTCTCCAGCACCACGATGGCGTCGTCCACCACCAGGCCGATGGCCAGCACCAGCGCCAGCAGCGTGAGCGCGTTGATCGAAAAGCCCGCCAGCGCCATCAGCGCGAAGGAGCCGATCAGGCTGACCGGAATGGTCACCAGCGGAATGATGGACGCGCGAAAGGTTCGCAGGAACACGAAGATCACCAGCGCCACCAGCACCACCGCTTCGGCGATCGTGTGGTACACGGCCTTGATCGAGCGGTCGATGAAGACCGAGTTGTCGTTCGCCACTTCCACGCGCACGCCTTGCGGCAGGTCTTGCACGAGTTTGGGCAGAAGACCGCGCACCGCCTCGGCCATCTCCAGCGGGTTGGCGGTGGCCTGCCGGATCACGCCCAGCGCGATCGCGTCGCGCCGGTTCAGCCGCACGCTGGTGCGCTCGTCCAGTGCGCCCTGCTCCACCCGGCCGACGTCGGCGATGCGGATGGTCTGGCCATTGACGCTGCGAATGGCCACCTGCGCGAATTGCTGCGGCGTCTGCAGGTCGGTCGCGGCGGTCACGTTGAACTCGCGCGTGCGGCTCTCGATGCGGCCGGCCGGCACCTCCAGGTTGCTGCGGCGCAGCGCGTCTTCCACGTCCTGGGTGGTCAAGCGGTAGGCGGCGAGCCGGTCGGTGTCGAGCAGCACGCGCATGGAGTACTTGCGCTCGCCGAACACCCGCACGTCGGCGGCGCCCGGCGCGGTCTGCAGCACCGGCTTCACCAGGCGGTTCGCGTAGTCGCTGAGCTGCAGCGCGGTGTGGGTGTCGGAACTCAGCGCCAGCCAGATCACCGGCGAAGCGTCGGCCTCCACCTTGGCAATGACGGGTTCATCAATGTCCTGCGGCAGCTTCTGCCGCACCCGCGAGACCTTGTCGCGCACGTCGGCGGCGGCGGAGTCGGCGTTGCGGCTCAACACGAAGCGCACCTGGATCTGGCTCTGCTCCTGCCGGCTGATCGACGTGATCACGTCCACGCCCTCGATGCCGGCCAGCGAGTCTTCCAGCACCTTGGTGACCTGCGACTCCATCACCTCGCTCGACGCGCCGCCGAAGTGCGTCTCCACCGTCACCACCGGCTCGTCGATCTTCGGGTACTCGCGCACCGACAGCGACTTGAACGACACCAGGCCGATCAGCAGCAGCAGCAGCGACAGCACGGTGGCGAAGACCGGCCGGCGGATCGAAATTTCGGGCAACTGCACCGCGGCGCCCTACTGTGCGGGTGCCGGCGCCGACGCGGCCGGCTTGTCACCCACCTGGATGATCTTCACCGGCGTGCCGTCGGTCTGAAGCCGCTGCTGCCCGGCCACCACCACCAGGTCGCCCGGTTGCACGCCTTGTGCAATCTCAACCCGGCCCTCGCGGCGCATGCCCAGTTGCACCTCCTGCCGCTTCGACACCGGGGCCGACGCCGCGCCGGCCGGCGGGCTCACCACCTTGACCACGTACTGCTTGCCGTTCTGCGGCACGATGGCCTCTTCCGGCACCGCCAGCGCATGCTCGTTCACCGCGAACACCACCGTCACCCGCGCGAACATGCCGGGCCGCAGCGGCGCGCCGTCGGCCAGCGGCGGCGCAGTCGGCACCGTGGCCTGGCCGGCGTTGTTGGCCAGCACCGCGCGCACCGCGACCGAGCGGCCGTTCACGTCCAGCAGCGGGTCGATGGCTTCGATGCGGGCCTGGAAGCGGCGGCCCGGCAGCGCGTCGAGCTGCAGCTCTGCCGTCTGGCCGCGCTGCAGCCGCGTCTGGAAACGCTCCGGCAGCCGGAAATCGACGTACAGCGTGGCGATGTCTTCCAGGTTCACCAGATCGGCACCGTCGCGCACGAAATCACCGACGTTGACGGTGCGTATGCCCACCGTGCCGTCGAACGGCGCGGTGATCGCCATGCGCTGCAGACGCGCCTTGGCCAGCGTCACCTGCGCCTGCGCCACCCGCAATGCCGAGCCGCTTTCGTCCAGCACGCGCTGCGACACGAAGTTCTGCGCCACCAGTTCCTGGTTGCGGTTGTAGTTGGTCTGCGCGGTCGAGGCCTGCGCGGTGGCCTGCGCCACCTCGGCCTGCTGCAGCGTGTCGTCCAGCTGCACCAGCACCTGGCCGCGCTTCACGCGGGCGCCGTCGGAAAAACCCAGCCGCATCACGCGGCCCGCCACCTCGGGGCGCAGCATCACGCTCTGGCGCGAGCGCACGGTGCCCACCGCCTGCGCGTCGTCCTGCAGCCGGGCGGCCAACACCTGCGTCACCTCGACGTTGGTGGTGCCGGCACCCGCCGACGCGGCCGGCACCGCTGCCTGTGCCGAACCAGCGGGGCCTTGCGCCTCATGCGGGCCATGCTGCCGGTTGAGCAGCCACCAGCCGCCTGCCGACGCCAACGCGATGCCGAGCACCGCCACCACCGGGTAGATCGCTTTCGAAGCCATGTCTGAATTGCGGCGTTCCACAGAAAAAACGGCCTCGCGGCGAGGCCTCGGGGACTGTAGCAGCGTGACCTTGCAGCGCCATCGGTAAGACCCTGTAGACGGGCCGCACGAGGCGCCTTGGCGACGGGTTTTACCGAAGGTTTACCTCAGGCGCGTGTCAGCGGCGCACGCTGTCCACGCCGAGGTTGGCCAGCGCGTCGGCACGTTCGTTGCCGGGGTCGCCCGCGTGGCCCTTGACCCAGCGCCAGTCGATGGTGTGGCCGCCACCGGCCACCAGCGCGTCGAGCTTCTGCCAGAGGTCGACGTTCTTCACCGGTGCCTTGGCGGCCGTGCGCCAGCCGCGCGCCTTCCAGCCGCTGATCCATTCCGTGATGCCCTTGCGCACGTACTCGCTGTCGAGGTACAGCGTCACCGTGCAGGGCCGCTTCAAGGCTGCCAGCCCTTCGATGACGGCGGTCAATTCCATGCGGTTGTTGGTGGTGGTCGGCTCGCCGCCGAACAGCTCTTTCACGGTGCTGCCGGAGCGCAGCATCACGCCCCAGCCGCCGGGGCCGGGGTTGCCCTTGCAGGCGCCGTCGGTGTAAATCTCAATCGGGTTCACGGTCGTGGTGTTCATCGTGCGGCGATTGTCGGTGCTGCCACGGCTCGGCATTCCAGTTGTTGGCCACCGGCACCGGCGTGCCGCCCACCACCTTGCGCGCCTTCCAGGCCGGGCTCATCAGCCGCAGGCCGTGCACCTTCTTCACCGCCACCACCAGGCTGGCGGCGCCGAAGATCGGCCACCAGCGCTCGCCGGCCGCGTCCATCCAGGCGCAGCGGTCCAGCCAGCGCGCGGTGTTGAAAGCCGGCCGGTAGCAACCGAAGCGGCTGGTCTCCACCTCGAAACCCAGCAGCCGCAGCCAGTCGCGCAGCCGCCAATAAGCGATGAAATCGCCCTCGCTGGGCAAGAACAGTTCGCCAAAGCCCAGCTTGCGGTACAGCCGCGCCCTTCCCTGCCGCAGGCCCCACAGGCTGCCGGGGTTCAGGCCGCAGATCACCACCCGGCCTTCCGGCACCAGCACCCGATGCACGTCGCGCAGCGTGGCGTGCGGGTCCTGGCTGAGGTCCAGCGTGTGCGGCAGCAGCACCAGGTCGAGGCTGTTTTCAGGAAAGGGAAGCGCGGTGAAATCGGTGACGAGGCGGGGCGGGCTGGCGCCTTCGGTGGCCACGTCGGCCGGGCCTTGCGCCAGCCAGCGGTGCGGCATGCGGTTGGCCCGCAGGCCGCCAAGCGCGGGCAGGCCGAGCTGCAACGCGTGGTAACCAAAAATATCGGCCACCGCGTGGTCGCATTGGGCCTGTTCCCATTGGAGCAGGTAGCGCCCCGGCGGGGTTTCAAACCAGTCGTGCAAACCTATAATTTGGCCACCCATGGATCTGCTTGCGATTCCCGCGTTCACCGACAACTACGTCTGGCTGTTGCACGATGGGCAACGGGCACTCGTGGTGGACCCCGGCGACGCTGGGCCGGTGCTCGACGCGCTGCAGCGCCTGAACCTGCAGCTCGACACGATTCTACTGACGCACCACCATGCCGACCACGTCGGTGGCGTCGATGCGCTGCGCGAGGCCTTTCACCCACGCATCGTGGGGCCGGCCTTCGAGACGCTGCCGGGGCCGGTGGAGCGGCTCAGCGAGGGCGACACGGTCACCGCACTGGGCCTCACGTTCTCGGTCATCGACGTGCCCGGCCACACCGCCGGGCACATTGCCTTCTACACCCCGCAAATGGACGGCCTGCCGCTGCTGTTCTGCGGCGACACGCTGTTCTCCGGCGGCTGCGGCCGGCTGTTCGAGGGCACGCCGGCGCAGATGCTGGCCTCGCTCGACAAACTCGCCGCGCTGCCCGGCAACACCCGAGTCTGCTGCACCCACGAGTACACGCTTGCCAACCTGAAGTTCGCGCTGGCGGTGGAGCCCGGCAACACCGCGCTGCAGGCCTATGCCGAGGCCTGCAAGGCCAAGCGCGAACACGACCAGCCCACGCTGCCCTCCTCGGTCGACCTGGAGCGCCGCATCAACCCTTTTCTGCGCAGCCGTGAAGCGGCCGTGACCGCCGCCGCCCGCCGCTTCGACGCGTCGGCCAGCGGCGAGGTGGCGGTGTTCGCCGCGCTGCGCGAATGGAAGAACCAGTTCCGATGAGCCTGATCAAACGCCTGGCGCTGCCCTTGGCCGCCGTTGCCGTGCTGGCCGGTTGCGCCAGCCAGCCGCTGCCGCCGTATAACCCGCCGCCGCTGCCGCCCACGCCCACCTTCGAGCGCAACGCTCCCGCCGCCAACGCCGCCAAACAGGTGCCGCCGGTGGCCTCCCTCACGCCGGAGCCGCCGGCCCGCCCGCGCGGCGACCCGCTGGCCGGCGTGGAAGCGCCGTTGAAGCCCATCAACAGCACCGAGCTGAGCCGCGACAGCCAGGTCACGCCGGTCGAGCCGCCGCCCGACCTTTGGGCCCGCATCCGCCGCGGCTACGCCATGCCCGACCTGAAAAGCGACCTGGTGAGCGACCGCGAACGCTGGTACGCCACCCGGCCCGACTACATCGCCCGCATGACGGAGCGCTCGCGCAAGTACCTGTTCCACGTGGTCGAGGAACTGGAGCGCCGCAACATGCCGACCGAGCTGGCGCTGCTGCCCTTCATTGAAAGCGCGTTCAACCCGCAGGCCGTCTCCAGCGCCAAGGCGGCCGGCATGTGGCAGTTCATTCCCAGCACGGGCAAGCACTACGACCTGAAGCAGAACGTGTTCCGCGACGACCGGCGCGACGTGCTGGCCTCGACCAACGCCGCCCTCAACTACCTGCAGAAGCTGCACGACATGTTCGGCGACTGGCACCTGGCGCTGGCCGCCTACAACTGGGGCGAAGGCAGCGTGCAGCGCGCCATCGCCAAGAACCAGCGCGCGGGGCTGGGTGTGGCCTACACCGACCTCACCATGCCGTCGGAGACGCAGTACTACGTGCCCAAGCTGCAGGCGGTGAAGAACATCGTGGCGGCGCCGCAGAACTACGACGTGGAGCTGCCCGCCATCGAGAACCACCCCTACTTCCAGCGGGTCGAGATCAACCGCGACATCGACGTGTCCATGGCGGCCCAGCTCGCCAACGTGTCGCTGGCCGACTTCAAGGCGCTCAACCCGTCGGCCCACAAGCCGGTGATCTTCGCCGCCGGCATGCCGCAGATCTTGCTGCCCTGGGACAACGCCGAAGTGTTCCGCCGCAACCTGGAAGCCCACAACAAGGGCCAGACAGCCACCTGGACCGCCTGGACCGCACCGAAAACCATGAAGGTGGCCGACGCCGCCAAGGCTGTCGGCATGTCGGAAGGCGACCTGCGCAGCGTCAACACCATCCCGCCGCGCTACCTCATCAAGTCGGGCTCCACGCTGCTGGTGGTGCGCGGCCAGCACGTGGCCAACAAAGACGTGTCCGAGCAGGTGGCCGACAACGCGCAGATCGCGCTGGCGCCGGAGATCGTGCTGCAGCGCAAGGTGGTGAAGGCCGGCAAGAAGGACTCGATCGCGTCGCTGGCCCAGCGCTACAAGGTCAGCACGGCCAGCATCGCCGAATGGAACCACATCAGCGCCGGCAGCAAGCTGAAGGCCGGCCAGCAGGTCGTGCTGATGCTGCCGCAACGCGCGGCCGGCACCCGTGCGGTGCACCCCAGTGCCTCGCAGGGCGGCCGGGCCGTGGCGGCCCATGGCGGTGTCACCCGCGCGGCGGCGAGCAAGGCGGCCGGCAGCCGCAGCGCCGCGCCGGCCAAGTCGGGTTCAGGCGCCCGGGCCGGCACCACCGCCGGCAAGAGCACCGCGCGCGCCACGGCCAAGCCGGCCCCGGCGCGGCGTGCTGCCGCCGCGGCGCCGCGCCGCAACGCCGGCAAATGACACTCAGAACAGCTGAAGGCTGAGCCAGTAGCCGACGGCGGCCACGAAGGCGCTGGCCGGGATCGTGAAGATCCAGGCCCAGACGATGTTGCCGGCCACGCCCCAGCGCACCGCGCTGGCCCGCTGCGCGGAGCCCACGCCGACGATGGCGCCGGTGATGGTGTGCGTGGTGGACACCGGAATGCCCAACGCGGTCGCCATGAACAGCGTCATCGCGCCGCCGGTCTCGGCGCAGAAGCCGCCGACCGGCTTGAGCTTGGTGATTTTCTGCCCCATGGTCTTGACGATGCGCCAGCCGCCGAACATGGTGCCCAGCGCAATGGCCACGTAGCAGGAAATGATGGTCCAGGTGGGCGGTGAGGTGTCGGCCGCGTTGGCGTAGCCGGTGGCGATGAGCAGCAGCCAGATGATGCCGATGGTTTTCTGCGCGTCGTTGCCGCCGTGGCCCAGGCTGTAGGCGCCGGCCGAAACGAGCTGCAGCCGGCGGAACCAGCGGTCGATGCGCGACGGCGTGGAGCGCCGGAAGATCCAGGCCACCACCACCATCATCAGAGAACCCAGCACGAAGCCCAGCAGCGGCGACACGAAGATGAACGCCACCGTCTTCAGGATGCCGGCCGACACCAGCGCGCTGGCGCCGGCCTTGGCGATCACTGCGCCCACGATGCCGCCGATCAGCGCGTGCGACGAGCTGCTCGGGATGCCGTAGTACCAGGTGACGACGTTCCAGGTGATGGCGCCGGTCAGCGCGCCGAAGACCACGTGCACGTCCACCACGCCGGGCTGCACGATGCCCTTGCCGATGGTGGCCGCCACGCTCAGGTGAAAGATGAAGATCGCGATGAAGTTGAAGCAGGCGGCGAACACCACCGCCTGCGCCGGCTTCAGCACACCGGTGGACACGACGGTGGCGATGGAGTTGGCCGCGTCGTGGAAGCCGTTCATGAAGTCGAACAGCAGCGCCAGCGCCACCAGCAGAAACACCACCCACAGAGCGACCTGAACGCTTTGCATGCTGCTCGGCCCGGCCGGTTCAGGAATTCTCGAGGACGATGCCCTCAATCAGGTTCGCCACGTCCTCGCAGCGGTCGGTGATGGTCTCGAGCAGCTCGTAGATGGCCTTGAGCTTGAGCACCTCGCGCACGTCGGGCTCCTCGCGGAACAGCTTGCTCATGGCGCTGCGCATCACGCGGTCGGCGTCCGACTCGAGCCGGTCGATTTCCTCGCAGGTCTTCAGCGCGGCCTCGGCCGTCGCCGGATCGTTCAGCTTGGAGATGAGGCCCACCGCGTCTTTCAGCCGCTCGCAGCATTTCACGCTGAGGTCGGTGAGGCGCTTGATCTCGTCGGTCATGTGGCGCACGTCGTAGAGCGCCATGGTTTCTGCCGAGTCCTGGATGAGGTCGGCCACGTCGTCCATGGTGTTGATCAGCGAATGGATCTGCTCGCGGTCGATGGGCGTGATGAAGGTCTTGTGCAGCGCCTTGTTGACTTCGTGCGTGATGCGGTCGGCGGCGCGCTCGGCGTTGTCGACGTCGCGGTTGTACTGCTCGCGCAGGTGGGGGTCGTTGTAGTTCGCCACGAGCTGGGCGAACGCGCGGGCGGCCTCCACGATGCGTTCGGCATGCTGGTTGAACATTTCGAAAAAGTTGCCTTCACGCGGCAACAGCTTGCCAAACAGCATCGTTCACTCCTCGGGGGCACTGCGTCATTTCGATGACGGTTTCATGACTGCGCGCAGTGTAACCGCCTGCCCCAAAAAAATCGGGGGCCGATCACCGCTGGCGCGGGACCGACCCCCTTGGGGGAAATGCCGGTGGTCATCCAGCAGTCGCGGGGGGCGCTGCCAGCCGGCGGAGGGGTACTCGTTGGGCGGGTGCCGCTCAGGTGGTGGCACCCGCGACACCGCAGACGACACGTTCGCCGCCGCCGCCCGCTTTCTCGGGGCTGTCGGCGTGGTTGTCGCCGCCCTGATGCACCATCAGGGCCTTGCCTTTCAATTCGTTCATCTTGAGCCGTGGCGCCAGCACCGGCTGGCTGGCGTTGCCGCTGGCATCGACGTACAGCGCCGGCAGGTCGCCCCGGTGGCCGGTGCCCCAGGCCGAGCCGTGAACGCCGGACTTCAACGGGTCGTAGTGGTCGCCGGCAGCGCCGGCCGCTTCCACCTTACCGTCCACCGTCTTGGGTGCGCAGCTGCCGTTCTCGTGAACATGGAAGCCGTGCACACCGGGTGCCAGCCCCTTCAGGTCGGGGGTGAAAACCAGGCCGTACTTGCTCTTGCTGACGACGACCTGGCCCACCGGCTTGCCCACACCTTTCGCGTCCACCAGGGTCATCGGGATCGTCAGGTCGCCCGAAGCGGCACTGGCCATGGAGGCTGCGCCGATGGCGGCGGTGGCGAAAATCACGGTGAGGCGGGTGTTCATGGGTGCTGGCGAGTGGGAAGGTGTGTGCGGGTTTGTTGTTGAAATTCTCCTGCGGTGCGCGGGGGTTGCCAGCCAGACGCACACCCCGCAGGCCGTGGGCCGGCAGGCGGGGCGCGCGTCGGACGCGTCCTACCTGCCACGGGCGGTCAGGCCCGCTTGATGACCCGCAGCAGCAACAGCAGCACGACCGCGCCGATCGTCGCGACGATCAGGCTGCCGAGCAGGCCGCCACCCGCCGAAAAGCCCAGCGCACCAAACAGAAAGCCGCCGAGCAGCGCGCCGATGACGCCGACGATGATGTCGCCGATGACGCCGAAGCCGCCACCCTTGACCAGTTGGCCGGCCAGCCAGCCGGCGGCCAGGCCGATGAGAATGAACCAGAGCAGTTCCATGTGAGCCTCCATCCTTAGGTTGTGTCGATGGAGGCGAATGTACGGCCGCGCAGCGGCCTTCCGATGTAGGACGCGAGGCCGTTCAAGCTACTAAATTGGTAGCATCAATCCCATATTCGGCGCTGACAGCAGGCACATTTCTCTCTGAAAACACCGTGTGCGGGCGGTTCAGGGCCGGCGCGCGATGCGCTGGCCGGCCACCGCCAGCAGCGCGGCCTCGGGCACCCGTGCGGGGTCGATCTCGTGCAGTGGCAGCAGCACGAAAGCGCGTTGCCACAACCGGGGGTGCGGCACGGTCAGCGTGGGGCTGTCGATGTGTGCGGCGCCGTACAGCAGCAGGTCGAGGTCCAGCGTGCGGGGGGCGTTGCGGTAGGGCCGCTCGCGGCCGGCGCCGCTTTCCAGCGCCTGCAGCTCACGCAGCAGATCGGGCGCGGTGAGCCGGGTCTCGATGCGGGCAACGGCGTTCACGAAATCCGGGCCCTGCGCATCGACCGGCGCGCTGGTCCACAGCGAGGATGCGGCCGACAGCGTGGTCAGCGGCAACGCGCCGAGCGCGTCGATGGCGGCACGCACGGCGGCGGGCGCGTCGCCCAGGTTGGCGCCGAGGCCGATCCAGGCGGCCACGGCCGCCCGGCCGTCACTCGCGGTGGGTGCCGGGCGCAAAGTTCTCGGGGTTGGGGTCCATGCCGCCGGTGCTGACGTCCGGGCCGGTGCTGCCGTCGCCCTTGCCGCCGGAGCGGCGGCGACGGCGGCGGCGCTTGGGCTTGGCGCTGTCGTCGGGCACGGCCTCGGTGTCGGGATGGGGCCCGGTTTCTGCGCCGGGTGCCGCGTCAACGGTGCGCGGCTCGCGCACCGGCTTGGGCGCGCGCTGGCGGGCGCCCTGCTGCTCGGCCCGCACCTGGTCGATCAGGTCCTGGCGCACGTTGTCGTCGGGGGTGGTGCTGAAGGTTTCCCACCATTCGGCCAGCGCCTCGTCGATCTCGCCGGTCACGGCGCGCAGCCGCATGAAGTCGAAGCCGGCGCGGAAACGCGGCTGGTCGGCCAGGCTGTAGGGGCTGTTGCCGGTGCGCTTGTCGAAGCGCGGCTGCATCATCCAGATCTCGCGCATGTCGGCGGCCAGCTTGCCGCGCCCCGACACGTCGCCGATGCGGGCGCTGAACACCTCGTCGATCGCGTCCTGCAGCGCGCCGAAGGCCGGCGGGCCGCGGTGGCCGGAGGCCTGCGATGCGCGGCGGGCCCAGCCGGCCCGCACGTCGGCCCACAGCACGCAGGCCAGCAGGAAGCTGGGTGCGACCGGCTTGCCTTCGGAGACGCGGCGGTCGGTGTCTTGCAGCGCGGCCTTCACGAAGGGCAGCTCGGCGCGTTCGACCACCACGTCGAGCAGCGGGTAGATGCCGCGCGACAGGCCCAGCTTGTTGAGCTGCGCGATGGTGGCGAGCGCGTGGCCGGTCTGCAGCAGCTTCAGCATCTCGTCGAACAGGCGGCTCTGCGGCACCTCGGCCAGCAGCGCCTGCGAGCGCTGCAGCGGCTCGGCCGTGCCGGGCTCCAGCTTGAAACCCAGCGGCGACAGCTTGGCCGAGAAACGCACGGCGCGGATCAGCCGCACCGGGTCTTCGCGGTAGCGGGTGGCGGGGTCGCCGATCATGCGCAGCACCAGCTTCTTGGCGTCGCGGATGCCGTGGTGGTAGTCGACCACGATCTGGTGCTGCGGGTCGTAGTACATCGCGTTGACGGTGAAGTCGCGGCGCGCGGCGTCTTCCTCCATCGGGCCCCAGACGTTGTCGCGCAGCACGCGGCCGGAGGCATCGACCGCATGCTTCATGCCGGCCAGTTCACCCTTGCTGGTGCGCTCGTTGCCGGCCACCTGCTCGGCGGCGGCGGCGTCCAGGTAGGCGCGGAAGGTCGAGACCTCGATCACCTCGTGCTCGCGGCCCCGGCCGTAGACCACGTGCACGATGCGGAAGCGCCGGCCGATGATGAAGGCGCGGCGGAACAGGCCCTTCACCTGCTCGGGCGTGGCGTTGGTGGCCACGTCGAAGTCCTTGGGCCGCAGGCCGAGCAGCAGGTCGCGCACCGCGCCGCCCACAATGTAGGCCTCGAAGCCGGCCTTCTGCAATGTGCCGACCACGTTGAGCGCCCGCTCGTCGACCAGCGCGGGGTCGATGCCGTGCACCTCGGGGCCGAGGTCCTGGCGTTTGCCGAAGTCGGGCTTCTTGCGCGAGCGGGGGGCGGGAGACTTGGCCGGGTCCTTGCCCAGCAGCCGGTCGATGAATTTCTTGATCATGAAGAGGGATGCGGCCGGCGGGGCGGTGGGCCCGCGCCAGCGTTCAAAACAGGTCTAGTATGCGCCAACCGCGGGCTTGCGCGATGGCGCGCAGCTTCTCGTCGGGGTTGGTGGCCACCGGGTGATCGACCCGTTCGAGCAGCGCGAGGTCGTTCAGCGAGTCGGAATAGAAGGTGGTTTCCACGTCGGCCAGCGTCTGGCCGCGCGCCGCCAGCCAGGCCTCGACACGGGTCACCTTGCCGTCTCGGGCCGACGGCACGCCCTTGATGGCGCCGGTGATCCAGCCGTCGCTGCCCCGCTCCAGTTCCACCGCGATCAGCTCGGCCACGCCGAGCGCTTCGGCGATCGGCCGGGTCACGAATTCGTTGGTGGCGGTGACGATCACCACCTCGTCGCCGCGCGCCCGGTGCTGGTCGAGCAGTGCCAGCGCCTTGGGCAGGATGGCCGGCGCGATGACGCTGCGCATGAAGTCGCGGTGCGCCTTGGCCGCCGCCTCGGCGCCCTTGAGCCGCGCGGCGTCGGTCGCGAAGCGCACGTAGTCGTGGATGTCGAGCGTGCCGGCCCGGTAGTGCGCAAAAAACTCTTCGTTGCGCTGCTTGAAATGCGCCGGGTCGGTCCAGCCGATCGTGGTCGTGTATTCGCCCCAGGCAAAGTCGGAATCCAGCGGCAGCAGCGTATGGTCCAGATCGAAAAATGCAACCCCCACGCTCCCCACTGCGTGTGGTTCGCTGCCCCCCGAGGGGGCTGTTCCGCCTTGGGAGCGACCCGGCGGCGGAACGCGGCTTCCAGTGTTCAAGAATCCTCCAGCATGGCTTTGACGAGCGGAATGGTGAGCGCGCGGCGGGTTTCCAGGGAATAGGCGTCCAGCCTGTCCAACAGCAGCGCGAGGCTGCCGAGGTCGCGCGAGAAGCGGGCCAGCACGAAGTCGGTCACCTCGTCGGGCAGCGCCAGCCCGCGGGCGCGGGCCTGTTCGCGCAGCACGCGGCGGCGCACCGCGTCGTCGGGTTCGTGCAACTGGAACACATGGCCCCAGCCGAGGCGGCTGCGCAGGTCGTCGCGCAGCGGCAGGTCGGCCGGCGGCAGCGAACCGGCGGCCAGCAGGCCACGCGGCTGGCCGTCGGCCGCGCTCATGGCGTTGACGAACCAGTTGAAGGCCGCATGCTGCTGCACCGCGCTGTAGTGCTGCACCTCGTCCATCAGCAGCACGCGCCAGCGGGCGTCGAAGGCCGGCGGTTCGGCGACCGAGGCGTCGAGCCAACCCACCGCCGCGCCGCGCGACGCCAGTTCGCCCTGCACCGCCTTCAGCAAATGCGTCTTGCCGCTGCCCGCCGCGCCCCACAGATAGGTGGGCACCGGCGACAGCGCGGTGTGGCCGTCGCCCAGCCACAGCTGCAGGTGCCGCAGCGCCGCTTCGTTGTCGCCGGCCGCCACATAGCCGGCCAGCGTGGGGGCCGCCGGCAGGCCGACGTCGAGCGCGATCTGTTTCATCGGGTGTTCCGCCGCCGGGCCGCTCCCAAGGCGGAACAGCCCCCTCGGGGGGCAGCGCAGCACACGCAGTGGCAAGCGTGGGGGCTCATCCCGTGTACAGACGGCTGGCGACGTAGCTGGCGCGCACGCGTCGGATCGCCACCAGCAACACCGCACTCGCCGGCAGCGCGATCAGCACGCCGACGAAACCGAACAGCTGGCCGAAAGCCAGCAGCGCGAAGATCACGGCCAGCGGGTGCAGGCCGATGCGTTCGCCCACCAGCCGCGGCGTCAGCCAGATGCTCTCGACCATCTGGCCGGCGCCGTAGACCACCGCCACCATGACGAGGGCCTTCAGCGGCCCGCCCTGCGCGGTGAACTCCAGCAGGCCGGCCAGGGTGGCGAGCACCAGGCCAAGGCCGAAACCGAGGTAGGGCACGAACACGGCCAGCCCCGTGAAGATGCCGATCGGCAGCGCCAGATCCAGCCCGAACAGGGCCAGCCCGGCGCTGTAGAACACGGCCAGGATCAGCATCACCAGCAACTGCCCGCGCAGGTACTGGCCGAGCACGGCGTCGGCCTCGTCGGTGAAGCTGTGGAAGGCGTCGCGCATGGGCAGCGGCACCAGGTCGGTGACGTGTTGCACGAACCTGTCCCAGTCCATCAGCAGGTAGAACAGCGCGACCGGGATCATGATGCCGTTGCCGATGATGGCCAGCGCCACCGAACCGCCCATCTTCAGCGACACCAGCAGCGAACCGAAGGCCTCGTCGAAGTTGGCGTTGAGGTACTTCAGCACGAAGGCCTTGATGCTGGCCACGTCCAGCGTGCTCTGCACGCCCAACTGCGCCAGCTTGGGGCCGGCCCAGGCGTTGAGCCGCTCGGCCAGCACCGGCACCTGCTCGCGCAGCTGCGGCAGCTCCTTGGCGAGAATCGGCACCATCATCAGCAGCAGCGACAGCACGCCGAGCAGAAAGACGATCTCCACGAAGATGACCACCAGCAAGCGCGGCATGCGGCCGTTGCCGAGGCGGTCGAGCCGGTTGACGAGCGGGTTCAGCGCATAGGCCAGCACGGCCGCCACGACGAACGGCGTCAGCACCGGGCCGAGGTACCACAGCGCCAGGATCGCGGCGAGCGCGATGCCGAGCCAGCTGAGCGCGCGTTTCTGGGCGGATGTCATGGGCATGGGGTAGAAGGGGGCGAACCCTTAGAATGTGCGGCAAATTCTATCGGGCCGCCTGCCGCCCACCCTTGCCGTCTGGCCCCGCATTCCATGAGCTCATCCAACACCCCTTCCCCGCTGTCCTACAAGGACGCCGGCGTCGACATCGACGCGGGCGACGCACTGGTCGAACGCATCAAGCCGCTGGCGAAGAAGACCATGCGCGAGGGCGTGCTGGCCGGCATCGGCGGCTTCGGCGCGCTGTTCGAGGTGCCCAAGCGCTACAAGGAGCCGGTGCTGGTGAGCGGCACCGACGGCGTGGGCACCAAGCTCAAGCTGGCCTTCGAGTGGAACATCCACGACACGGTGGGCATCGACCTGGTGGCCATGAGCGTGAACGACGTGCTGGTGCAGGGCGCCGAGCCGCTGTTCTTCCTGGACTACTTCGCCTGCGGCAAGCTCGACGTGGACACCGCCGCAGCGGTGGTCGGCGGCATCGCCAAGGGCTGCGAACTCTCGGGTTGCGCGCTGATCGGCGGCGAAACGGCCGAGATGCCTGGCATGTACCCGGCCGGCGAATACGACCTGGCCGGTTTCTGCGTCGGCGCGGTCGAGAAATCGAAAATCCTCACCGGCCGTGACGTGGCGGCCGGCGACGTGGTGCTGGGCCTGTCGTCCAGCGGCGTGCATTCCAACGGCTTCTCGCTGGTGCGCAAGTGCATCGATCGCGCCGAAGCCAGCTTGCCCGCCACGCTGGACGGCGTGCCCTTCCGCCAGGCCGTGATGGCGCCCACCCGGCTCTACGTGAAGCCGGTGCTGGCCGCGCTGGCCGCGCACCCCATCAAGGCCCTCGCCCACATCACCGGCGGCGGCCTGCTGGAGAACATTCCGCGCGTGCTGCCGGAAGGCCTGGCCGCCCACCTCAAGAAGGGCAGCTGGCCGCAGACCGAGCTGTTCGCATGGCTGCAGCAGACGGCCGGCATCGACGACTTCGAGATGAACCGCACCTTCAACAACGGCATCGGCATGGTGGTGGTGGTGGCGCCTGACGCCGCAGAGGCCACGGCGGCCACGCTGCGCGCCCAGGGCGAAACGGTGCAGGTGATCGGCGCCATCGCCCCGCGCGGCGACGGCGCGGCGGTGGAAGTGCGCTGAATCGGGGTGATGGGTTTGCTCCTATAAATGGAGCAAACAATCCAGATTTGGCGCTGACTTGAGGGCCTTTTCCCTCAAAAATCAGTAGCGGGCGACCTGCACCTTGACGCCCAGCGCCTTGATGGCCACCAGCACGGGGGCCAGTTGCACCGGGCCCGGCTCGGACAGCGCCCGCTCGACAGCCTGCAGATCGACCGCGATGGACGACCCCGGCTTGAGCGAGGTGGCGCGCTGCCGCGCCACGTTGCGCAGCGCATGCACCACCAGCCCCGCATCGCCGTCTTCGATGGCGGCGTTCAGGTAGGCCACCACGTCGTCCTCGGTGTCGAGGAATTCGGCGGCGTCATAGGGCAAGCGGGCGGTCTTGGACATGCTGTGCGCGGGCTCACATGTTGATGGCGAGGCGGTTCGCGAGCTGGATGTCGCGGTCCTGCGTGCGGGTGTCGCCGGCCGACAGCAGCACCACGCATTGCGGGCCGGGCGCCGCGAAATACACGCGGTAGCCCAGGCCCTGCTCGATGCGCATTTCGAACAGGCCGCCGGCCAGCTCATGCACGTCGCACGGCAGGCCCAGATGCAGCCTGTCCACATGCACCTGCACCAGCCCGCGCGCGCGCTTGCCGCGCTGGTCGCGCAGCCAAAGCTTGAAGTTCTGGGTTTGCTGGATCTCGACCATGGCAGGAGGCGTCTCTGACGCGGGCGATTCTCGCACAGCGAGCACCGGCGCGGCCTGCGGCCCCATGGCGTTCAGTTCATCTCGCGCCGCAGTTCCGCGACCCGCTCGGTGATGGCGTCCAGATCGAGCGCTTCCTCGACGTTGGCGACGTAGGTTTCCAGGTCTTCCACCGCCTGCGCGGCGTGGCCCTGCTCGGCGTGCGCCAGGCCACGGTCGCGGTACTCGGGCCAGGCCTCGGGCAGCAGCACCACCAGCCGGTTCTGCACCGCGATCAGGCGCTGCCAGTCTTCCTGGGTGCGGTGCACTTCCTTCAGGTTGCGCAGCATGCGGCAGATGATGTCGCGCGGCGTGGCGGCCTGCAGGTAGAGGCCGAGCGGCACGTCGAAGTCGTCGACCAGGCCGCTCTTGCGCTTGTACGGCTCCAGCCGCTCCGACAGCTCCTCGCGGCTCAGCGATTGGCCGGTGAACGGGTCGATCACCACCTGCCCCTTCGGCAGGTTCACCTTCACCATGAAATGCCCCGGAAACGCGACACCCCGGGCGTTCAGGCCGAGGCCCTGGGCCAGTTCCATCCACAGCACGGCCAGTGAAATGGGAATGCCGCGACGGGTGCGCAACACCGCGTTGAGGTAGCTGTTGTCGGGGTCGTAGTAGTCGTTGACGTTGCCGCCGAAGCTCAGGTCGTGGAAGAAGAACTGGTTGAGCGCGCGCAGCCGCTGCAGCGGCGCGGCGTCGGCCGGGATGCGGCGCTTCAGGCGGGCCAGCAGTTGATCGACGTCGCCCAGCACCTGCTGCACGTCGAGGTCGGGGTATTCGTCCTGCGCGAGACTGACCGCCGTTTCCAGCAGCGGGAAATGCTCGTCGCTCTGAACCAGGGCACCGAAGTAGGCCAAGGGGGTCAGGGCCGGGAAACTGAACTGCATGGAACGGTTGTAATGGACGGCAGGGGCAGCGTCAAGCCAGGGGCCGGTTCACACCATGCTGCGGCGGGCTAACGCCGCAGCATGCGCTTGAGCTTGAGGCCGGCGCCCCACAGCGCGCCGAAATAGATGAGGCCGGCGGCCGCCAGCATCGCCGCCAGCAGGCCGATGCGCTTCAGGTGCGAGAGGCCGCCGGTCCAGTCGAACTGCACCTTGCCCCACATCAGGAACACCGCCAGCAGTGCGCTGGCCGCCACCACCTGCAGGCCGTAGCGGCCCCAGCCCGGCTCGGGCTTGAAGCTGCCGCGCCGCATGAGGCCCATGAGGAGCCACAGCGCGTTGATGACCGCGCCCAGCCCGATCGCCAGCGCCAGCCCGGCGTGCGCGAAGCTGGGCACCAGGGCGAAGTTGAGGGCCTGCGTGATCACCAGCACCACCACCGCGATGCGCACCGGCGTCTTGATGTCCTGGCTGGCGTAGAAGCCCGGCGCCAGCACCTTGATGGCGACCAGCCCGACCAGGCCGGCGCCGTAGCCCATCAGCGCGTGCGTGGTCTGCGCCACGTCGCGCTCGGTGAAGGCGCCGTAGTGGTACAGCGTGGCGACCAGCGGCTCGGCAAAGGTCAGCAGCACCACCGCGCTGGGCACCGACAGCAGCACCACCAGCCGCAGGCCCCAGTCCAGCATGGCGGAATAGGCGGCCTCGTCTTGCGCGGCGCGGGCGGCGGCGAGCTGCGGCGTCAGCACCACGCCCAGCGCCACGCCGAGCAAGGCGGTGGGGAATTCCATCAGGCGATCGGCGTAGCTCAGCCAGCTCACACTGCCCGGCGCGAGGTGCGAGGCGATCTGCGTGTTGATGAGCAGCGAGATCTGCGCCACGCTGACGCCCAGCAACGCCGGCACCATCAGCTTAGCTATTTTTTTTGTAGCGTCATCGCGAAGCGCGGCGCTGACCACAGACGGACGGAACGATATTTTTGGCAGCAGGCCCATCTTCAGCAGCACCGGCACCTGCAGCGCCAGTTGCAGCAGCCCGCCCACCATCACGCCGGCCGCCAGCGCATAGATGGGCTCGATGCCGCGCGCCCGGCACCACGGCGCCAGCCACCAGGCCGCGCCAATCATCGCCACATTCAGCAGCACAGGCGTAGCTGCCGGCACCGCAAAGCGCTTCCAGGTGTTCAGAATGCCCGACGACAGCGCCACCAGCGACATGAAACCGATGTACGGGAACATCCAGCGCGTCATCACAACGGCGGCGTCGAAGCCTTCCGGCGACTGGTTCAAGCCGCTGGCCATGGCCCACACCAGCAGCGGCGCACCCGCCACGCCCAGCACGCAGGCCGCCAGCAGCGCCAGCGCCAGCAGCGTGGCCACCTTGTCGATGAGTTCGCGCGTCGCTTCCTCGCCGTCGCGCGCCCGGGCGGTCGCCAGCACCGGCACAAAGGCCTGGCTGAAAGCGCCTTCGGCGAACAGCCGGCGGAACAGGTTGGGGATGCGGAACGCGACGTTGAAGGCGTCGGTCAGCGCCGACGCGCCGAAGGTCGACGCGATCAGCAGTTCCCGCACCAGCCCGGTGATGCGCGACGCCAGGGTCAGCAGCGAGACGGTGGAAGCGGCTTTGAAGAGCGACACCGGGGGAGTGTAGCCCCCACGTTCGCCCACTTCGTGTGGCTCTCTGCCCCCCGAGGGGGCTGGGCCACCTTGGGAGCGGCCCGGCGCCGGCCCGGGGTTGATGGTGACCGCCGAGCTATAATGGCGGGCTTTGCTGCTGACATCATCCCCAAACCCAAAGGATTAGAAACATGGCCACCAAGCCGAAGAAAAAGAACCCGCGCCTCGCGTCGGGCCGCAAGCGCGTCCGCCAGGACGTCAAGATCAACGCCGCGAACACCTCGCTGCGTTCCAAATACCGCACCGCCGTGAAGAATGTCGAAAAGGCCGTCCTGGCCGGCGACAAGACCAAGGCGGCTGAACTGTTCGGCAAGATGCAGGCCGTCGTCGACACGATCGCCGACAAGGGCATCTTCCACAAGAACAAGGCCGCTCGCGACAAGAGCCGCCTGTCTGCCAAGGTGAAAGCCCTGGCCACGGCGCAAGCCGCCGCCTGATCGACCCATCAGGCACTCGCCCGCAGCGGCTCCCGCAGCCGCCGCGCCGTTTGTCCGGGTGCGCTGTCAGCCAGCAAAAAAACAAGCAAAAGCAAAAACCGCCTTCGGGCGGTTTTTTGTTGCCTCATCATTTTCATCACCCGGTAACATAGACAGACCATCTCATATCGACACTGCCGGGGCGGGTCGATATGTTCCACGCGCAAGCACAGCCACCGCCATGCAACCACAAGAAGAAGACGATCCCGCACACTTCCTCTATGGCACCCACTGGCATGGCCCCCAATCCGATGATCTGCTGATCGGCCTCGACGACACCGACAGCCCCGGCACGCCCGGCACCGGCTTTCGCGCCGGCGAACTCGCCAAGATGATCTCCGCCAGCGGCCTTGGCGAGCCCCAGGGCATCACCCGCCACCGCCTGCTGTTCGACCCTCGCATTCCCTACACCTCGCTCAACGCCAGCGCCTGCATCTGCGTGCGCGAGGTGCGCGACGAGACCGCCATAACGGCCCTGTGCCGCGACTACCTGCTGGGCACGGTGGCGCCCGGCTCCGACGCGGGCCTGTGCCTGCAGCGGCGCGGCGCCGTGCCCGACCGCGTGCGGCACTGGGGCCGCATGGCCAAGACCCACGTCCTCACGCTGCTCGGCGCACAGGCGCTGGCGATCGAGCACGACCTGATGCTCGACGGCATCAGCGGCCACCGCGGCGGCATGATCGGCGCGCTGGCCGCCGTCGGCCTGCACTGCGACGGCGACGACGGGCAGTTCCTGTGGCTCAAGGGCCTGCGCGAAGCCGCCAACCGCACGCTGGCGGTGTCGGAGCTGACGCAGGCGTTGCATGTGCTGCCGCTGCCGTTCGACGGCCAGCCGATGCCCCAGGGCCATGAGCGGGTGGCGCTGGGCGAATCGCCCCGCGCGGTGATGGCGCGGCATTTGCCGACCCTGCTGCTGGAGCGCGAGAGCAACGCCACCGATCACCAATGGCGGGTGATGGCGGCGGAGCGCTGAACGGCGCTCAGGCGGCCGGAGCGGTGGGCCGGGTGCGCTCGATGAGCTGCAGGCCGTTGTCGCGCGCGAAGTTCAGCACGAAGTCCCAGGCCATCGGCTCGAGGTCGCGCAGGTCGCGCTGCACGACCACGCACTTGGCGCCTTCGAAGGTGTTGGGCACGCACCAGGGCGAATAGCTCAGGTGGCTGCCGGGCTGGGCGCCGCCGGGGCGAAAGCTGCTCATGACACCGGCCAGCCGTTCGGCCCAGTCGCTGGGGCGGAACGCGCGGCCGTCGGCGGTGCGGCCGACGATGACAACTTCCTGGGTGGCGGGAGAAACCATCGGGTAGAGGGGGATGTAAAGGCTGCTGGCGCCGGGATCACCGGCTTGCTGCAGCGCACAAGTATTCTACTCTTATATAAGACTTCAGCCGTGTGACGGGCGCATGTCTGTGATGCGGAATCGTCATGAAGCCAAGCAAGCTCTGCGCCTAGAATTGAAGCGTGCAGCCCCCATCCGGACGGGCTGCTTTGTTTTTGGTGATTGCCCGACATGACCGCTGCCGCTCCTGCCGCCTCCTCGCCCCACGTGATGAACACCTACGGCCGCGTGCCGATCGCGCTGACGCACGGCCGTGGCTGCCGCGTCTGGGACACCGAAGGCCGCGAATACCTCGACGCGCTGGGCGGCATCGCGGTGAACACCTTGGGGCACGCCCACCCCAAGCTGGTGCCGGCGCTGCAGGAACAGATCGCCACGCTGATCCACACCTCCAACTACTACCACGTGCCCGGCCAGGAGAAGCTGGCCGCCAAGCTGGTGGAACTGTCGGGCATGACCAACGTGTTCTTCTGCTCCACCGGGCTGGAGGCCAACGAGGCCGCGCTGAAGCTGGCGCGCAAGTTCGGCCACGACAAGGGCATCGAGAAGCCCGAGGTGGTGGTTTACGAAAAGGCCTTTCATGGCCGCAGCATCGCCACGCTGAGCGCCACCGGCAACCCCAAGGTGCAGGCCGGTTTCGGGCCGCTGGTCGAGGGTTTCATCCGTGTGCCGCTGAACGACATCGCCGCGCTGAAGCAAGCCACCGAGGGCAACCCCAACGTGGTGGCGGTGTTTTTCGAGGCCATTCAGGGTGAAGGCGGCGTGAACCCGGTCCACCTCGACCACCTGCGCGAACTGCGCCAGCTCTGCAACGAGCGCGACTGGCTGATGATGATCGACGAGGTGCAGTGCGGCATGGGCCGCACCGGCAAGTGGTTCGCCCACCAGTGGGCCGGCATCACGCCCGACGTGATGCCGCTGGCCAAGGGCCTGGGCTCCGGCGTGCCGGTGGGCGCGGTGGTGACCGGCCCGCGGGCCGCGACCATTTTCCAGCCGGGCAACCACGGCACCACCTTCGGCGGCAACCCGCTGGCCATGCGCGCGGGTGTCGAGACCATCCGCATCATGGAAGAAGACGGCCTGCTGGCGAACGCCGCCACCGTGGGCGCGCACCTGAAAGCCGCGCTGCAGCGCGAGCTGGGCGGCCTGAAAGGCGTGAAGGACGTGCGTGGCTCCGGCCTGATGCTGGGTGTGGAGCTGGAAAAGCCCTGCGGCGAACTGGTGAAGCGCTGCGTGGACAACGGCCTGCTCATCAGCGTGACCGCCGACAGCGTGATCCGCCTCGTGCCGCCGCTGATCCTCACCACCGCAGAGGCCGACGAGATCGTCTCCATTCTCGTGCCGCTGGTGAAACAGCTGATCGAGGAGCAGGCATGACCCACGCCGCCGAAGCGCCGGGCGCGGGGGCGCGTGTTCGGCATTACCTGCAGTTCAGCGACCTCAACGCAGACGAATACGCCTACCTGTTCGAGCGCGCCGCACTGATCAAGAAGAAGTTCAAGGCCTACGAGAAACACCAGCCGCTGTCGGACCACACGATGGCGATGATCTTCGAGAAGGCCAGCACCCGCACGCGGGTGAGCTTCGAGGCCGGCATGTACCAGTTGGGTGGCAGCGTGGTGCACCTGACCACCGCCGACAGCCAGCTCGGCCGCGCCGAACCCATCGAAGACAGCGCCAAGGTCATCAGCCGCATGGTCGACCTGGTGATGATCCGCACCTATGAGCAGACCAAGATCGAGGCGTTCGCCGCCCATTCGCGGGTGCCGGTCATCAATGGCCTGACCAACGAATTCCATCCCTGCCAGATCCTCGCCGACATCTTCACCTTCATCGAGCACCGCGGCTCCATCCAGGGCAAGACGGTGGCCTGGGTGGGCGACGGCAACAACATGGCCAACACCTGGCTGCAGGCGGCCGAACTGCTCGGGTTCACGGTGCACGTCAGCACGCCGAGCGGCTACGAGATCGACCAGTCCGTCGCCGGCCTGCGCTCCAGCGAGAGCTACAAGGTCTTCAAAGACCCGATGGACGCCTGCCGAGATGCCGACCTGGTGACCACCGACGTTTGGACCAGCATGGGCTTCGAGGCCGAGAACGAAGCCCGCCGCAAGGCCTTCGCCGACTGGTGCGTGGACGCCGACATGATGGCCGTCGCCAAACCGCAGGCCCTGTTCATGCACTGCCTGCCCGCCCACCGCGGCGAAGAGGTCATGGCCGAAGTGATCGACGGCCCGCAATCGGTGGTCTGGGACGAGGCCGAGAACCGCATGCACGCGCAGAAGGCGCTGATGGAATTTCTGCTGCTCGGCCGTGCTTGACTGCCAGAGCTGCGGTGCGTGCTGCGCGAGCTTTCGCGTGGACTTCTCGGTCTATGAGATGGAAGACATGGGGGGTCGGGTACCGCTGGGTCTGGCCGACACACTCAACGGCAGCATGTGCCGGATGCGAGGCACGGACACCGTTCCGATCCGCTGTGCCGCGTTGGGAGGTAAGGTCGGCGAAAAGGTAGGTTGCGGCATTTACGAGTGGCGCCCTTCACCGTGCAGGGAATTCGAAGCGGGCAGCGAGGCCTGCCACCGAGCGCGAGCGCGGCATGGCCTGGACACACCGACCGATGGGTAAGGGAAGCAACCGCGCTCGACACGATCTGATGCCACTCCCGGCGTGATCTCACAAGCTTCTCCAGCTATATCTCACATCAATCCTTAAAAGATTGCTTTCGCCTGCCTCTGCCTCTATGCTGGACAAGAAAATGAACCAGCATGGACATTGCGCTTGCCCATTTGGGTGAAAAAAACGAGGGACATGCGCTGGAGCTCCATCTGAAAGAGGTGGCTGCGCTCGCACAGACCAACATCGGGAATTCAGCGTGGGCCGAGATCGCACGACTCGCGGGCTTGTGGCACGACCTGGGCAAATATCGGAGCGGCTTCCAACGCTATATCCGCATGGCCACCTTGCTGAAAGCCAGCGATGCCCATATCGAAGGCAAGTTGCCCTCGGGCAGTGATAAAAGCCATTCGGCCGCTGGTGCGTTGTGGGCATTTGAAAGCCTGGGCCAGCAGCACGGCCCTCAAGGCATCGTCGTCGCCCGGGTCTTGCAGTACCTGATCGCCGGGCACCACGCCGGTTTGGACAACTGGGAAGGTGGCCTCAAGATCCGGCTCGAATCAGCCGATGCCCGACGCGAACTTTGCGACGCACTGGATGCCGAGCCACCCCAGAACCTTTTGGCCGCACCCCTTAACCTGCCGCCGTTCTCCCACCTGCCGATCGAGGTAAAAGAAGCCATTCCCGGCCGCTTCGCGTTGTGGGTGCGGATGCTGTTCTCAGCACTGGTAGATGCAGACTTTCTCGATACCGAGGCTTTCATGGACCCGCACGGCGCCCACAAGCGGCAGGCAGCGGCAGTGGACATGCCCGGGCTGCTGGACTGCTTCAACGCCTACATGGCACGCAAAACAGAGGCTGTGACGGCAGGGGGTCTGGCAGACAGCCCGGTCAACCGGCAACGCGCCGCCGTGCTGCAGGCTTGCCGCGACAAGGCGCAGGGAACGCCCGGAACCTACACGCTGACCGTGCCGACCGGCGGCGGCAAGACGCTGGCCAGCCTGGCTTTCGCGCTGACCCACGCCGCAGCCCACGGCAAGCGAAGGGTCATCATGGCGATTCCCTACACCAGCATCATCGAGCAGACCGCTGAGGTGTACCGCGAGGTCTTCGCCGCCCTCGGTGACGACATTGTGCTGGAGCACCACAGCAGCACCGAAAGCGATGAGCGCGACGAAACCGCCCGCTCCCGTCTGGCCTGCGAGAACTGGGATGCGCCGGTTGTCGTCACCACCAATGTCCAGCTTTTCGAGAGCCTGTTCGCCCGCAAGACGTCGCGCTGCCGCAAGCTGCACAACCTGGCCGGCGCGGTGTTGATCCTCGACGAGGCCCAACTGCTGCCGGTGGAGTTCCTGCAACCCGTGGTCGACGTTTTGCGCCTGCTGGTGCTCGACCACGGCGTGACAGTGGTGCTGTGCACCGCCACACAGCCCACGCTGACCGAGCAGCGCCGCTTTGGTGGCCGCGGTCTGCGCGGCTATGAGCCAGGAGAAGTCGCAGCCATCATCGATGATGAGATCGGCTTGTACCGTGCGCTGCAGCGCGTGCAGGTGAAACTGCCGGCTGACCTCCAAACCCCGCAGTCTTGGGCCCACACCGCCGCTCAGGTGGCGCAGCACGAGGCCGTGTTGGCCATCGTCGGCCGCCGTGCGGATGCCAAGACCCTGTATGACGAACTCCACCGCGAAATTGGCCCGCAAGGCCTCTGGCACCTCTCCGCGCTGATGTGCCCCCAGCACCGCAGCGAGACCATCGCCGACATCAAGGCCGCGCTGCGGCGGCGCCGCGAGGCCCTGGCCCGAGGCGAGACGGCCAAGCCAGTGCGCGTGGTCAGCACCCAACTGGTCGAGGCCGGCGTGGATCTTGACTTTCCGGTGGTCTACCGCGCGCTGGCCGGGCTGGACTCCGTCGCCCAGGCCGCCGGCCGCTGCAACCGCGAGGGCCGCTTGGCAATGGGCGATGTTTACGTCTTCGTGCCGCCCAAAGCGCCCCCGCCTGGGTTGCTGCGACAGGCGGCGCAGGCCTGTACCGCGGTGTGGAACGACCTCATACCGGGAGACGATCCGCTGGCGTCAGAGCGCATCGGTCGTTACTTCAGCCGCCTCTATGCCGACGCGCACTCGCTGGACGCCAAAGGCGTCTGCGACGCGCTCAAGCTACAGATCGACAAGATCGACCAAGCGCTCGCCGTCCGCTTCCGGGATGCGTCAGACGCATTCAGACTGATCGACGACGAAGACGCTGTGACGGTCTTCGTGCGCTGGCGCAGTGAACGCTGCAGAGACGAGGTCGACATGCTCATTCGCACTCTAGAACGCGATGGGCCGCAGCGCTGGTTGATGCGCAAGCTGCAACGCTACGGCGTCACGATCTATCAGCACGATATGCGCCGGCTGCTGGCCGCCGGCGACGTAAAAGAGGTCGGCCCAGGCCTCTATGTACAGGCCGACTCCGACGTGTTCTACGACTCGGTACTCGGCGCGCGGCTCGACGGCGCACCGGGAGACCCGAGCGCATTCGTTTTCTGACCCATGATCCATCGCCAAAGGAGTAACTCCGATGCAGAGCCATTGCCTTGAAGTCCGCGGCGATTACGCCTGCTTCACGCGGCCCGAGATGAAGGTGGAGCGCGTGTCCTACGACTTCATCACGCCTTCGGCCGCGCGGGCCGTGTTTGAAGCCATTCTGTGGAAGCCCGAGATTCGATGGGTGGTCGAGCGCATCGAGGTGCTCCAGCCGGTGAGTTGGATCAGCGTGCGGCGCAACGAGGTGGGCGCGGTGGTTTCGATGCGCAACGTGCAGACCGCCATGCAGACCGGCGGCACACTAGGACTCAACATCGAGGACGAGCGCCAGCAGCGCGCCGGCCTTTTCCTGCGCGACGTGGCTTACCGGTTGCATGCACATTTCGAACCGATCAAGGGCGAGGCGCTCTCCAACCCTGCCAAATACGCTGAAATGTTCCGCCGCCGCGCCGTCAAGGGCCAGTGCGTGAACCAGCCCTACCTGGGCTGCCGTGAGTTCGATGCGCGCTTTCGGTTGGTCGACAGTCCTGCCGGTGAGCCTGAGCCGCTGGCCAGCGTGGACGGCGATTTCGGCTGGATGCTGTACGACATGGATTTCAGCCGGACAGCAGACCCGCGGCCGATGTTCTTCCGCGCCCAGGCGGTGCGCGGGGTGATCGACCTCACAAAAGCGGAGGTACGGTCTTGATCCTCCAAGCTCTCCATGCTTACTACGCGCGCCGACAGTCCCTGAGCGACCCCGCCGACCGGTTACCGCAACCGGGACTGGAAGAAAAGGAAATTCCTTTCATTCTCGAGCTTGCACCCGATGGGCGGCTGATCGCGATCAGCGACACCCGCGAGGCGCGCGGCAAGAAGAAGGTGGCCAAGAGCTACCAGGTACCGCAAAGCATCAAGAAGACCTCGGGTGTCGCGGCCAACCTGCTGTGGGACACGGCAGAGTATGTGCTGGGCCTGGATACCAAAGGCAAACCCGAACGGGTAGCCGAACAGGCGGCCGCCTTCCAAGCCCGCGTCGAGGCCTTGCTGGCGCTGATACCCGACGAACCCGGGCTGCTGGCGGTGCAACGCTTCCTGCGGGCTGAGCCACTGGCCGCCGCCCAGGCACAGGCCAATTGGACCGAGATCGAGACCGGCAGCAACCCGTTGCTGAGCTTTCGCATGGCACCCGACCTTGACCTGGTATGCCAGCGCCCACAAATCGTGGCCGCTTTCGCAGACACAGCGGCGGATGACGATGTCGGAGCCCACCTGCCCTGCCTGATCACCGGCCATGCAACTGCACCCGAACGCCTGCACAGCGCCATCAAGGGTGTGTGGGGGGCGCAGACCTCGGGCGCCAACATCGTCTCATTCAACCTCGATGCGTTCCGCTCTTACGGCAAGGAACAAGGCGCCAACGCACCGGTCAGCCCGGCGGCCGCCTTTGCCTACACCACCGCGCTGAACAGCCTGCTGGCCAAGGGCTCTCGGCAGCGCCTACAGGTGGGTGATGCCAGCACCGTGTTCTGGGCCCACAGCGAATTGGACCGTGACGTGGAAGAAGGTTTCTCCGCCTTGTTTGCCGACGATGCGGATGATCCCAACGCCCACACAGAACAAGTGCGCGCGCTCTACAACAGCCTGCACACCGGGCGCTTCGCGGGGATGGCGGGTGAGCGCAAGTTCTATGTGCTCGGGCTGGCGCCGAATGCGGCGCGCATCGCCATTCGCTTCTGGCAACCGGCGCCATTGCGCGAGGTCGCCACACAAGTGCAGCGCTGGTTTGACGACCTGGCGCTGACACGCAGCCCCAAAGATCCCGAGCACCCGACCTTGTTCCGTCTGCTGACTGCGGTTGCACTGCTCGGCAAGGCCGACAACCTGCCGCCCAACCTCGGCGGTGAGGTGATGCGTGCGATCTTGAGCGGTACTGCATTTCCTGCCGCTTGGCTGAACGCCGCCGTGATGCGGTGCCGGGCCGAAAGAAGCGTCCCCTACCTGCGCGCAGCCGTCATCAAAGTTTGCCTGCTGCGCAGCCATCCCACTTCACACCAGGAGGAACCCACGGTCATGCTCAACACCGACAACCCGAATGTGGCCTACCGACTGGGCCGACTGTTCGCCACGTTGGAGAAAATCCAGGAAGAAGCCAATCCAGGGCTGAACGCCACGATACGCGAGCGTTATTACGGCGCCGCCTCCAGCACACCGGTGGCAGTATTCACCACGCTGCTGCGGCTCAAGAACCACCATCTCGCCAAGCTGAGCAACCGCGGCCGGGCCGCGAACCTCGAGAAACTGCTGGGCGAGATATTGGGTGCAGTGGGTGACTTCCCGCTGCATTTGAGCCTTCCCGACCAAGGCCGCTTCGCGCTGGGCTATTACCACCAGCGTCAGGCCTTCTTCACAAAAGCCGAGCCGGCCCCCGAGGCCGAACACGCAGCCATAACCGTCACCGAATCGAACTGACCCCAGGAGGAAACCATGTCTCTCACCCGCCGTTACGACTTCGTGCTGCTCTTCGACGTGAAGGATGGCAACCCCAATGGTGATCCTGATGCTGGCAACCTGCCACGGCTGGATGCCGAAACTGGCCACGGCCTGATGACCGACGTGGCCTTGAAGCGCAAGGTGCGCAACTACGTCGGCCTGGTACATGGCGAGCAGTCGCCGTTCGAGATCTACGTGAAGGAAAAGGCCGTTCTCAACCAGACCCATGAACGGGCCTATGTCGCGGTGGGCGCCGAAGACGCCCTTAAAGGCGAGGACAAGAAGCGCAAGGGCGGCGGCGATACGGTGAACAAAGCGCGGCAATGGATGTGTGCAAACTTCTTCGACGTGCGTACCTTCGGAGCGGTCATGTCTACCGGCGTCAACTGCGGTCAGGTGCGCGGCCCGGTGCAGATGACTTTCGCCCGATCGATAGAACCCATCGTCGCGTTGGAACATTCGATCACCCGCATGGCTGTGGCCACCGAGGCCGAGGCCGAGAAGCAAGGGGGCGAAAACCGCACCATGGGCCGAAAGCACACTGTGCCCTATGGCCTGTACCGCTCGCACGGCTTTGTGTCGTCGTTCCTGGCCCGGCAAACCGGCTACTCGGACGACGACCTGGAATTGACGTTCAAGGCGCTGGAGCAGATGTTTGAGCACGACCGATCCGCCGCGCGTGGGCAGATGGCAACGCGCGGGCTGTATGTGTTCGAGCATGAGAGCGAGTTGGGCAATGCGCCGGCACACGCGCTGTTTGACCGCCTGGTGGTGACGCCTGCGGCGCCGGGCACGCCGGCACGGGACTTCGCGGCCTATGCGGTGACTTTCGACGGCCAGGCGCTCGACGTGGGCCAGCGTTTGGCCGTGACGCCCGGCGTGACGCTGCACCGCCGCTGCTGATCGGGCCCCGTGCTGGAGCGCGGCATGGAGGACAAGCGCGACGAGCCAATCGATCCCCTGCCGCTGTCGGCGCTGCAGCATTGGGCCTACTGTCCGCGCCAATGCGGCCTGATCCACCTGGAACAGGCCTTCGACGACAACCTGCACACCCTGCGCGGACAAGCCGTACACCAGCAGGTGGACCAGCCTGGCGTCGAAGTTCGCAAGGGTTTGCGGCTTGAACGGGCCTTGCCGATCTGGCATGACGCACTGGGGCTGATCGGCAAAGCGGACATCGTGGAATTCGAACCCAACGGCACACCCTACCCGGTCGAATACAAACACGGCAGCCGCCACAAGGCCGCCGACATCGCCGCAGCGGACAACCTGCAGCTCGCCGCCCAAGCCATGTGCCTTGAGGCGATGACCGGTCGGGCCGTGCCGGAGGGCGCGCTGTACTACGCCACTTCCAAGCGGCGTCGCGTGGTGACCATCGATGAGGCACTGCGTGCCGAGGTGGCCAGCGTGACCACCGCGATCCGCGAGATGCTGGCCCAAGGCGTGCTGCCGCCACCCACGGCCGACACACGGCGCTGCAAGGGCTGCTCTCTGCGCGACCGCTGCCAGCCCGAGGCCTGGCGCCAGTTGCAGCAAGTGGGTGACTGGCAGCGCCGGCTGTATGACACGGCCGACTGAGTCCCGACACCGTCCGTTCACAAGCCACTCAACAAGGACACCGCCGTGCAATTGCTCAACACGCTTTACGTCACCCTGCCCGAAAGCTATCTGCGCCTCGACAACGACACCCTGCGCGTGATGGATGCCAACAACGAAACCCGCCTGCGCGTGCCATTGCACCACCTGCAGGCGGTGGTGTGTTTTGGCCACGTTGGTCTGAGTGCCGGGCTGATGCACCGCTTGGCCGAAGACGGCAAGGCGATGGTGTTGCTGGACACGAATGGCCGCTTCAAAGCCAGGCTGGAAGGCGAGGTCAGCGGCAATGTGCTGGTGCGCCGTGCCCAGCACCACGCCATCGACAACCCAATCCTCACGTTGGAGCTGGCACGCAACCTGGTTGCCGGCAAGGTACACAACCAGCGCCAGGTGTTGTTGCGTGGCGCCCGAGAGACCAACGACAAAGCCGAGGCCACGCGCCTGACCCGCGCCGCCCTGGACTTGGCCGCGAGCCTGCGCGCATTGCCCGCTGGGCCGGACCTGGACACCTTGCGCGGCATAGAGGGCGAAGCCGCCCGCACCTATTTCGAGGCCTTGAACCTGCTCGTCAAGCCCGAGCGGCGTGGCACCTTCCAGATGAACGGCCGCAGTCGACGCCCGCCACGCGACCGCATGAACGCGCTGCTGAGCTTTCTGTATTCGATGTGGATGAACGACTGCCGCAGCGCCATTGAAGCCGCAGGGCTCGATCCTCAGTTGGGGTTTTTGCACGCGCTGCGCCCCGGGCGCGCCGCCCTGGCACTTGACCTGATGGAAGAGTTCCGTCCGTACGCTGACCGGTTGGCCCTCACCCTGGTCAATCGTGGCCAGATCGGCGCCGCAGATTTCATCGAACGGGAAGGGGGTGCCGTTCTGCTCGAAGGCGATGCTCGCAAGGCGGTTGTCGTCGCTTACCAAGAGCGCAAGCAGGAAGAATTGGCCCACCCGTTGCTGGCCGAGAACTTGCCTCTGGGCTTGGTGCCGATGGTGCAAGCCCGGCTACTGGCACGCCACCTGCGCGGGGAATCCCCAACTTACATTCCTTTTGTGATGCGCTGACCCTGGAACATTCATCGTGCTGCTCATCGTTTGCTACGACGTGAACACAGAAGATCGCGCGGGACGCCGCCGCTTGCGGCGCGTTGCCCGAGTCTGCGAAAGCACCGGACAGCGGGTGCAGAAGTCGGTCTTCGAATGCAGGGTCAACTTGGCGCAAATGGAGGACTTGGAGCGCCGTCTTCTAGCGGAAATCGATCCGGAAAGCGACAACCTTCGACTGTATCGCTTGGCCGATGGCAAAGGCTGCGAAGTTCGCGAATACGGGACCTTTAGGGCCATCGACTACAGCGAACCGATGGTTTTATGATCCGTTCGCGCGGACCCGAAGCGTTTCCATTTCTCCCTGTAGGTTCGCGCAATGCCTAAGTCCTTTTCAACCATGTCTTTTTTGCGCCGCAGCGCCGCGACCTGATGCAATTGAGTCCATCAATTGCTAGGTTCGCGATCAATACGCGGAAAAGCCAAGCCTCCCAAGTATCTTTTGAGTTAGCGTCACCGGCCGGACTTCCGGTCGGTGTGGATTGAAACTTCGCGTTCGCTGTCTGCGGCGCGGTTGAACTCGTCACCGGCCGGACTTCCGGTCGGTGTGGATTGAAACGCCAGGCAGGCGGCGCCAACAACAACCTAGTGTTGGTCACCGGCCGGACTTCCGGTCGGTGTGGATTGAAACAAGTTCCTGGGCGAATACAGCCCGGCCACCGACACGTCACCGGCCGGACTTCCGGTCGGTGTGGATTGAAACCGGTGCCCCCCCAGTCTCTGCGCCGCCCCCCCGTGCGTCACCGGCCGGACTTCCGGTCGGTGTGGATTGAAACGCCAAGTGGCTGCTGTTACTTGCATCGAGGTGTGTCACCGGCCGGACTTCCGGTCGGTGTGGATTGAAACCACGCAGCGTAGGTGCCGGAGCCCACCGCGTCGGGTCACCGGCCGGACTTCCGGTCGGTGTGGATTGAAACCACGCAGCGTAGGTGCCGGAGCCCACCGCGTCGGGTCACCGGCCGGACTTCCGGTCGGTGTGGATTGAAACTGCCGCATCGCGAATGTGATGACGTACCAGCCGGGTCACCGGCCGGACTTCCGGTCGGTGTGGATTGAAACAAGTGGAACGAAACGCAGATCAAGGTTCGCCAAGTCACCGGCCGGACTTCCGGTCGGTGTGGATTGAAACGTCTCGCGCTTGAACTCCATTTCGCAGTCTTGCGTCACCGGCCGGACTTCCGGTCGGTGTGGATTGAAACCAGGGCGCCACCGTCTGCGTGCCTCAGACCAACGGGGTCACCGGCCGGACTTCCGGTCGGTGTGGATTGAAACTGCAAGTGCGAGCGACATTTCCCCGATGTAATCCGGGTCACCGGCCGGACTTCCGGTCGGTGTGGATTGAAACATTTAACCTGACCCGAAAGAAAGTCACTCATGGAAGTCACCGGCCGGACTTCCGGTCGGTGTGGATTGAAACGGTGTTGCCCTGCAGCTCCAGCAACTGCTGCTCAGGTCACCGGCCGGACTTCCGGTCGGTGTGGATTGAAACTCGTCGGCTGTGGATGACGGGCCATCGTTACGGTGTCACCGGCCGGACTTCCGGTCGGTGTGGATTGAAACTGACAGACGGCACGCGTAAGGGCGCGGCGAAGGGGATGGTCACCGGCCGGACTTCCGGTCGGTGTGGATTGAAACGCGCCGTTGCCGGCCGATCTGCTCAACGTCCTCGGGTCACCGGCCGGACTTCCGGTCGGTGTGGATTGAAACCCAGTCGCCTCCACCGCGCCGCCACCGCCAGCGGCGTCACCGGCCGGACTTCCGGTCGGTGTGGATTGAAACCTCGCCGCGCACATCGAACAACACCGCGCCGCCCGGTCACCGGCCGGACTTCCGGTCGGTGTGGATTGAAACATTCGGTGTTGATTCGGAGTGTCGCTATAACGGCGTCACCGGCCGGACTTCCGGTCGGTGTGGATTGAAACGCGTTAGAGCACCTGAAAACCTGATTATTCCTATGTCACCGGCCGGACTTCCGGTCGGTGTGGATTGAAACACGCGGGGTCTGCACGCTCAAAACGCGAGGCGCGTGTCACCGGCCGGACTTCCGGTCGGTGTGGATTGAAACAATAACTGTACGGCCCGGATGACGGGGCGCCTTGTCACCGGCCGGACTTCCGGTCGGTGTGGATTGAAACTTGTTGTCGCGGCCGGAACCTTAAGCGTTGCCGAGTCACCGGCCGGACTTCCGGTCGGTGTGGATTGAAACTGGGCGGGATCCGAAGACGTTGACATTGCCCGCGAGTCACCGGCCGGACTTCCGGTCGGTGTGGATTGAAACGTCAATCAAATGGGCGGTCTGCAGGGCTTGTCCACAGTCACCGGCCGGATTTCCGGTCGGTGTGGATTGAAACGGCCGGGATACGGAGTGTCCACCGGCTGGCGCCGTCACCGGCCGGATTTCCGGTCGGTGTGGATTGAAACTCAGAGGTGGCCGGGCTGGCGCCCGTGTCGAGCGTCACCGGCCGGATTTCCGGCCCGTAAAGATGGAAACGCCTTGCCGCAGATGCGTTGCAGTGCGCCCCCCGCACCACCTTTGGTGCGGCCACACCGCAGCCCTCAAACGCAAGCACACCAACCAGAAAGCTGACAGGCAGCAGGTCAGCGCACGCCGCCGCCGTAGAGCCACGGCGAATCGAGCAGCGCTTCGCCGCGCAGCCGCATGGCGGCGTTGCGCAGGCTGCGCAGCCAGCCGGCGGCATGGAACACCGTGCCGTTGAAGCGGGCCCGCTGCTGCACGCGGGCGTTGCGGCGGGCCCGGCGTTCGGCGTAGATGGCGAAGGCGGCGGGCCAGTCGTTGGGCCGGGCGAGCGCGCAGTCGGCCAGGGTCTGGGCGTCTTCCAGGGCCATCGCCGCGCCCTGCGCGAGGTAGGGGCGCATGGGGTGCGCGGCGTCTCCGAGCAGCGCGATGCGGCCACGGGCGTAGCCGTGCGGCGGCAGCGCGGACCGGTCGTGCAGCACCCACAGCGTCCAGCCGGGCGCGGCGTCCAGCAGCTCGCGCAGGTCGGGTTCGATGCCGCCCAGCGCCGCACGCAGCGCGGCCGCGTCGGTCGGCTGGCTCCAGGAGCGCACGGCGGTGGCGTCGCCCGGCGGCGGCGCGCCGTGCACCACGGCCACCAGGTTCAGCACGTCGCCACCGCGCACCGGATAGGCCACCACATGCAGTTGCGGCCCCAGCCAGACCGACACCCGCTCGGCCCAGCCCTGCCCGCCGGCCGGCAGGGTCGACACGGGCAGCATGGCGCGGAAAGCGAGGTGGCCGGTGCGCTGCGGCGGGCCGTCGTGCAGCAGGTGCTCGCGCACCCGGCTCCACAGGCCGTCGCAGCCGATCAGCGCGGCGGCTTCGGCATTTTGCGAATCATTTTGGCCGCAAGTCAGCACGGAATCTGGCGTTTCAGCTATGTTTTCTATAGTGACCCCGTTCACCAGCTCGGCACCGCTGCGGCGCGCTGCGTGTTCCAGCAGCGCGTGCAGATCGGCGCGGTGCAGCGTCAGGTAGGGTGCGCCGTAGCGCTCGACGAAGTGCCCGCCCAGCCGCAGCGTGCCGAGCACCGCGCCGCTGGCGGCGTCGCGCACCACCAGCGCCTGCGGCCTGGCCGCGCGTTCGCGCAGGCCGTCGCCCAGGCCCCAGGCGTCGAGCAGCCGCACGGCGTTGGGCCCGAGCTGCAGGCCAGCGCCCGCCGCCGTGAAGGCCGGCGCCTGTTCGAGCACCCGCACCGGCCGGCCGGCGCGCCCGAGCGCGGTGGCCACGGCGAGCCCGCCAATGCCGCCACCGGCCACGACGACGGGAAGGCTCATCGACCGGTCACGCCGCCAGCAACTGCCGCAGCACGAACGGCAGGATGCCGCCGGCGCGGTAGTAGTCGACCTCGATCGGCGTGTCGATGCGCAGCGTCACCGTGACCTGCTGCTCGCTGCCGTCGGCGCGGGTGATGACCAGCGTGGCGTCGCTCTGCGGCGTGAGTTCGGCATGCGGCAGCACGTCGATGGTTTCCTCGCCGGTGAGCCCGAGCGACGACCAGGAGTCGTCGCCCTGGAACTGCAGCGGCAGCACGCCCATGCCGACCAGGTTGTTGCGGTGGATGCGCTCGAAGCTGCGCGCCACCACCGCCTTGATGCCCAGCAACTGCGTGCCCTTGGCCGCCCAGTCGCGCGACGAGCCGGTGCCGTATTCCTCGCCCGCGAACACCACGGTGGGCACGCCGGCCTCGATGTATTTCATGGCCGCATCGTAGATCGGCATCTTCTCGCCGCCCGGTTGATAGAGGGTCACACCGCCCTCCTCGCGCGAACCGTCGGCGGCCGGCGGGATCATCAGGTTCTTGATGCGCACGTTGGCGAAGGTGCCGCGCATCATCACGTCGTGGTTGCCGCGGCGCGCGCCGTAGCTGTTGAAGTCGGCCTTGATGACGCCGTTGGCGATCAGCCACTTGCCGGCGGGCGAGCTGTCCTTGATGGAGCCGGCCGGCGAGATGTGGTCGGTGGTGATGGAGTCGCCGAACAGCGCCATGATGCGCGCGCCGTGCACCGCCGAGCCCGGCGTGCGGGTGCTGATCGCGTCGGGCACCTGGCCGCCATCGTCGCCCGAGGGCGCGGCCGGCGCCTGCAGCGAAAAATCGTTGAAGAACGGCGGCTCGGCGATGTAGGTGCTCTTGGGCCAGTTGTAGGTTTCGCCGGCCACGCCGGTGATGTTCTCCCACAGCTGGCCCGGCTCGCTCTTCACGCGGCCGTAGTTCTCGCGGAAGGCCTTGCCGTTCATCGCGAACTTCATCAGCGCATGCACCTCCTCGCTCGAAGGCCAGATGTCGCCGAGGTACACGTCCTTCCCGCCCCTGCCCTGGCCGACCGGCTCGGTCATCAGGTCGCGCTTCACGGTGCCGGCTATGGCGTAGGCCACCACCAGCGGCGGGCTGGCGAGGAAGTTGGCCTTGATGTTGGGGTGGATGCGGGCCTCGAAGTTGCGGTTGCCCGACAGCACGGCCGCGCAGATCAGGTCGTTCTTGGTGATGACCTCGTTCAGCTCCGGCGTCAGGTCGCCGGCGTTGCCGATGCAGGTGGTGCAGCCGTAGCCGGCCAGCGCGAAGCCCAGCTTCTCGAGGTACGGCAACAGCTTGGTCTGGGTGAGGTATTCCGTGACGATGCGCGAGCCCGGCGCCAGCGAGGTCTTGATGTGCGGCTGCACCGTGAGCCCCGCCTCCACCGCCTTCTTCGCCAGCAGGCCGGCGGCCAGCAGCACGCTGGGATTGGAGGTGTTGGTGCAACTGGTGATGGCGGCAATCAACACGTCGCCGTGGCCGATGCTGATGTCGCGCGGCTCGTGCCGAGGCCCGTCGCTGGCCTCGGACTTGGCGGCCGGCAGCGTGGGCTTGTTGCCCTCCATCTCCATCACGAAGCGCGGCGCGGCGTCGGGCGTGGGCGGGTGCTGCGGCGTGTGGCCGGCAATGCCGTTGGCCTTGGCCTGCGGCTCCTCGCCGGCGCGCAACTGGTAGCGGGTGTTGAGCAGTTCGGCCTGGCGGTTGAAGCCGTTCTCGGCCACCGGCTGGCTGAACAGCGCGGTGAACTGCTGGGCGACGTTGCCCAGCTCGATGCGGTCTTGCGGGCGCTTGGGGCCGGCCAGGCTGGGCGTGACGGTGCCAAGGTCCAGCGTGACGAGCTTGGTGTAGTCGATGTCGGTGGCCCGCGGCACGCCGAACAGCTCCTGCGCCTTGAAGTAGGCCTCGAAGGCCTCGATCTCGTCGGCCGTGCGGCCGGTGCCGCGGAAGTAGTCGATGGTCTTGTCGTCCACCGGGAAGAAGCCCATCGTGGCGCCGTATTCCGGCGCCATGTTGGCGATGGTGGCGCGGTCGGGCAAGGAGAGCGTGCGGGTGCCCTCGCCGCAGAACTCGACGAACTTGCCCACCACCTTGTGCTTGCGCAGGATTTCGGTCACGGTCAGCACCAGGTCGGTCGCGGTGCAGCCTTCGCGCAGCCGGCCGGTCAGCTCGAAACCCACCACGTCGGGCGTCAGGAAGTAGACCGGCTGGCCCAGCATCGCGGCCTCGGCCTCGATGCCGCCCACGCCCCAGCCCACCACGCCGATGCCGTTGATCATGGTCGTGTGGCTATCGGTGCCGACCAGTGTGTCCGGGTAATAGACGCCGTCGGCGGTCTGGTGCACGCCGCGCGCCAGGTATTCGAGGTTCACCTGGTGCACGATGCCGAAGCCCGGCGGCACCACGCCGAAGGTGCTGAAGGCCTGCATGCCCCACTTCATGAACTCGTAGCGCTCGCGGTTGCGCTGGAACTCCAGCTTCATGTTGAGATCGAGCGAATCCTTCTGGCCGTAGTGGTCGACCATCACCGAGTGGTCCACGACGAGGTCGACCGGCACCAGCGGCTCGATGCGTTTCGGGTCTTTCCCGAGCTGCTGCGCGGTGCTGCGCATCGCGGCCAGGTCGGCCAGCAGCGGGATGCCGGTGAAGTCCTGCAGCACGACGCGCGACACCACGAACGGAATCTCCTCGGTGCGCTCGGCGTCGGGCTTCCAGTGCGCCAGCGCGGCGACGTGCTGCGGCGCGATCTTCTTGCCGTCGCAGTTGCGCAGCACCGCTTCCAGCACGATGCGGATCGACACCGGCAGCCGCGAGATGCCGTGGAACTGCGCCGACAGCGCCGGCAGCGAGAAGAGTTTGCCGCTCTTGCCCGATGCGGTGTGAAAGGTGGCGATGGTGGATTCGAAAGCGTGGTTCGTCATGTTGTGGCTCTCCGCTTCAGTGGACCGGCTCATTGTGGCAACGCGGGCGCCGGCTGTCAGCGCGCGCCGCAGTGGCGGGGTGTGCCGCAGGGGTATGCCGCGTGACGAAACGGTGACGGCGCTCAGTCGAGGAAGCGCGCGCGCTCGCCGGGCGGCGCCAGCATGCAGGTGTCGCTGCGGCCGAACCAGCGGTAGCGGCGGCGGCCAACGAAGCGGTAGGCCGCGTCGCGCAGCGGTGCCGGCACCAGCCACAGCAGCCAGGCCGCCCGCCACGGCCAGCCCAGCGCATGCGCGATGCGGATCACCGCGCCCGATTGCTGCCAGACGCGCTCGCCGTCGACCAGCAGCATGGTCTGCAGGCCGTCGAGGCTGAGGCCTGCCTTGGCCAGCAGCGCGCGACCGTGTTCGCCCTGGATGGACGCGAACTGGAAGACGCGTTTCCGGTCGTGTTCCAGCAGGAACCGCACCGAGCCGTTGCACAGCAGGCAGTGGCCGTCGAACACGACGATCATGGCGGCACCGCCAGCCAGCCGCGGTAGCCCACCACCCGGCCGATGCCCAGCGGCAGCACGGCCTCGATGTCGAAATGCAGCCGGTCGCCCTCGCCGTGTTCCACGGCCCGCAGGCGCGGCCGCAGCGCGGCGGGGCACGGCAGGCCGCCAAAACGCAGCCCGGTGAGCTGCATCTCGAGCCGGCCACCGTTCTCCACCAGCGTGAAGGCCAGCCGCGCCGGGCCGAGCCGCTCGACGACCCGGCCGGCGTGGAACTGCAGGCGCGAACGCATCGTGTGCGGGCCGGGGAAATGGCGGGCCCAGTGCTCCAGCGTGGGCGAAGCGTCCAGTTCGAAGCGCACCGGGCCGCTGCGGTGGGCTGCTGGCGCGCCGAGCAGCCGGCACAGCAGCCGGCCGACCGCCGTTTCCGGCGCCAGCGTGGTGGCCTCGCCGTGCAGCGTGTGGCGACCGCCCAGCGCATGGAAGCGGCGCAGCGGCGGCGCCAGCCGCCCGAAAGCCGCCGCGCCCATCGCCCGCCGGAACATCGGTTCGGCGGGTTCGGGCATGGTCAGTCGCCGACACGTGGCAGGTAGCGCACCGCGAGCACGCCGTCGATCTTGCCGATCTCGGCGAGCGCGGCGTCGGTCACCGCGCTGTCGACGTCGACCAGCGTGTAGGCCATGTCGCCACGCGACTTGTTGACCATGTTGTGGATGTTCAGCCCCGCCTGCGCCATCGCGGTGGAAATCTGCCCCAGCATGTTGGGCACGTTGCTGTTGGCAATGGCCACGCGGTAGGCCGACTCGCGGCCCATGCTGACGTTGGGGAAGTTCACCGCATTGGCCACGTTGCCGTCTTCCAGGTAGTCGCGCAGTTGGTCGGCGACCATGATGGCGCAGTTTTCCTCGGCCTCGCGGGTGGACGCGCCCAGGTGCGGCAGGGCAATGACGCGTTCGTGCTGGTTCAGCGCCGGCTCCGGAAAGTCGCAGACGTACCAGCCGAGCTGTTTGCTGCCCAGCGCGGCGAGCACCGCGTCGGCATCGACCACGCCGTCCCGCGAGAAGTTCAGCACCACGGCGCCCGGTTTGGCAATCTTCAGGTTGTCGGCGTTCACCAGCTTGCGGGTGGCTTCGACCAGCGGCACATGCAGCGTGATGAAGTGCGAGTTCTTCAGCACGTCGTTCACGCTGGCGGCCTTCTTCACCTGCGACGGCAGGCTCCAGGCCGCGTCGACCGTGATCTCGGGGTCGTAGCCCAGCACGTTCATGCCGAGCTTGATGGCGGCGTCGGCCACCAGGCAGCCGATCTTGCCCAGGCCGATCACGCCCAGCGTGTGGCCGGCCAGCTCGAAGCCGGCGTAGTTCTTCTTGCCGTCTTCCACCGCCTTGTCCATGTCGGCCATCTGCGGGTCCAGGCCATGCACGAAGCGCAGCGCGGGCGCCACGTTGCGGGCGGCCATCAGCATGCCGGTCAGCACCAGCTCCTTCACCGCGTTGGCGTTGGCGCCGGGCGCGTTGAAGACCGGCACGCCGCGCGCGCTCATGGCCTTGACAGGGATGTTGTTGGTGCCGGCGCCGGCGCGGCCAATGGCGCGCACACTGGCCGGAATGTCCATGGCGTGCATGTCGGCGGAACGCACCAGCACCGCGTCGGGCGCGGCGATGTCCTTGCCGGTGCTGAAGCGGTCTGCCGGCAGGCGCTTGAGGCCGTTCGGCGAGATCTGGTTGAGGATGAGGATCTGAAGGGGCTGCTGGCTCATTGGCTTGTCTCTCGTTGTGTTTCTTGGAGTGCCGAGCAGCGCGCTTCAGGCGTTCTGTTTCTCGAATTCCTGCATGTAGGCCACCAGTGCCTTCACGCCCTCCACCGGCATCGCGTTGTAGATCGACGCCCGCATGCCGCCCACCGAGCGGTGGCCCTTGAGCTGCACCATGCCCCGGGCCTGCGCGCCCTTCAGGAAGGCGTCGTCGAGCGATTCGTTCTTGAGCTTGAACGGCACGTTCATGAGCGAGCGGTCTTCGCGTGCGATCGGGCTGCTGAAGAAGTTGCTCTGGTCGAGGTAGTCGTACAGCACGGCCGCCTTCTTCTGGTTGTGCTCGGCCATGGCCTGCAGGCCGCCCTGGTCCTTCACCCACTGGTAGACCAGGCCGGCGATGTAGATCGCGTAGGTGGGCGGGGTGTTCAGCATGGAGTCGTTGTCGGCCTGCTGCTTGTAGTCGAAGGCGGACGGCGTGATCGGCAGCGCGTTGCCGATCAAATCGTCGCGCACGATCACCACCGTCAGGCCCGACGGGCCCATGTTCTTCTGCGCGCCGGCGTAGATGAGGCCGAACTTGCTGACGTCGATGGGTTTGGAGAGGATGTTGGAGGACATGTCGGCCACCAGCGGCACGGCGCCGGTGTCGGGCGTCCAGTGGTATTCCACGCCGCCGATGGTTTCGTTGGAGCAGATGTGCACGTAGGCCGCGTCGGGATCGAGCTTCCAGTCGCTCTGCTTGGGAATGGCGGTGTAGCCGCTGGCCTCGCCGGTGCCGGCCACGTTGATCTTGCAGTAGGCCTTGGCTTCCTTGATCGACTTCTTCGACCATTCGCCGGTGTTGATGTAGTCGGCGCTGGCCTTGCCGCGCAGCAGGTTCATCGGGACGATGGCGTTCTGCCCGATGGCGCCGCCCTGCAGGAACAGCACCTTGTAGTTGCCGGGCACGCCCAGCAGTTCACGCAGCAGCGCCTCGGTCTGCGCGTGGATGGAGATGAACTCCTTGCCGCGGTGGCTCATTTCCATCACCGACATGCCGGAGCCGTGCCAGTCCAGCATCTCGGTGGCGGCCTGGCGCAGAACGGGTTCGGGAAGGGCGGCCGGGCCGGCACTGAAATTGATCACGCGGGACATTCAAAACTCCGTGTTGTGAGGGACAGCGCCAACCCGGGGCCCACGCGGGGCGCGGCGGCCGGCACCAAAGCGAACAAGCATACAAGAAGAAGCCAGCACACCGGCAAGGCGGCGGCCAAGGGGCTACCATGGCCCATCGACATTCCCCCCACACGCCCTGGAGACAAAGATGATCAAGGTCAGCGTCATGTACCCGAACAAGCCCGGCGCCCGTTTCGACCACGCCTACTACCGCGACAAGCACATGCCCATGGTCAAGCAGCGCATGGGCGAGGCCTGCCGCTCGTACACCATCGACAAAGGCCTGGCCGGTGGCGCGCCCGGCCAGGACGCCACCTACATCGGCATGTGCCACCTGTTCTGCGATTCGGTCGAGGCCTTCCAGGCCGGCTTCGGCCCGCACGCGGGCGACATCATGGCCGACATCCCCAACTACACCGACCTCACGCCGGTCATCCAGATCAGCGAAGTGGTGGTGGGCTGATGGCCGCGAAAGGCGCGCTGCTGGCCGCCGCGCTGGCCATGCTGGCGGTGCCGGCCGGCGCGGTCGACATCGGCCCGCAACCGGGCCAGTGGGAGGTGACGACCCACACCGACATCGGCCTGAAAGGCCTGCCGGGCAAACACAAGGACCGCACCCGCAGCGTCTGCTACGACCGCCACGACATGGACACGCTGGCCTACGCCACGCCCAAGCCGGAAGACGACTGCCAGTTGCGCGACGTGCAGGCGCAGGGCTCGCGCGCCACCTACCGCGTGACCTGCGGCAACGGCGCCAGCGGCACGGCGGAGGTGGAAGGCGCGGCCGACCGCTTCACGGCGCAGGGAAGCATGAAAGGCTCCGGCCTCACCGCCAAGGTCACGCACACCGGCCGGCGCACCGGCGACTGCACGAAATGAGCCGGACGGCCGTTTTTTGAACAAAATCGGCCCACAGTCAGCGCCGAATCTCGATTTCCAGCTACTGATTCAATAGCAAATCCGAACGCGCCGCGCAAAAAAAAGCGGCCCCGCAGGGCCGCTTTCAGCGCTCGGAAAACGCTCAGGCCGTGACGGCCTTGGCGGTTTCGCTGTACTCCTCGATCTTGTCGAAATTGAGGTACTGGTAGATCGCCGAACCGTCCTTGTTCACGACGCCCATGGCTTCGTGGTACTCGGCCACCGTCGGGATCTTGCCCAGCTTGGACGCGATCGCCGCGAGTTCGGCCGAGGCCAGGAACACGTTGGTGTTCTTGCCCAGGCGGTTCGGGAAGTTGCGGGTGGAGGTGGAGACCACCGTGGCGCCTTCGCGCACCTGCGCCTGGTTGCCCATGCACAGCGAGCAGCCCGGCATTTCGGTGCGGGCACCGGCGGTGCCGAACGCGGCGTAGTGGCCTTCCTTGATCAGTTCGCTCTCGTCCATCTTGGTCGGCGGGGCAACCCACAGCTTGACCGGAATGTCACGCGTGCCGCCGAGCAGCTTGGCGGCGGCGCGGAAGTGGCCGATGTTGGTCATGCACGAACCGATGAAGGCTTCGTCGATCTTGGTGCCGGCCACGTCGGACAGCGTCTTGGCGTCGTCCGGATCGTTCGGGCAGCAAAGGATGGGTTCCTTGATCTCGGCCAGGTCGATCTCGAACACGGCGGCGTATTCGGCGTCCTTGTCGGCTTCGAGCAGGTCGGGCTTGGCCAGCCAGGCCTCGACCTTCTCGATGCGGCGCTCCAGCGTGCGCTTGTCGGCGTAGCCGTCGGCGATCATGTTCTTCATCAGCACGACGTTGCTGGTGAGGTATTCCTTGATCGGTTCCGGGTTCAGCTTGATCGTGCAGCCAGCGGCCGAGCGTTCAGCCGAGGCGTCGCTCAGCTCGAAGGCCTGTTCGACCTTCAGATTCGGCAGGCCTTCGATTTCCAGGATGCGGCCGGAGAACACGTTCTTCTTGCCGGCCTTGGCCACCGTGAGTTGGCCGGCCTTGATGGCGTACAGCGGAATGGCGTGCACCAGGTCGCGCAGCGTCACGCCGGGCTGCATCTCGCCCTTGAAGCGCACCAGCACGCTCTCGGGCATGTCGAGCGGCATCACGCCGGTGGCGGCGCCGAAAGCCACCAGGCCGGAACCGGCCGGGAAGGAAATACCGATGGGGAAACGGGTGTGCGAGTCACCGCCGGTGCCCACGGTGTCGGGCAGCAGCAGGCGGTTCAGCCAGGAGTGGATGACGCCGTCGCCCGGGCGCAGGGCCACGCCGCCGCGGTTGCTGATGAAGGCCGGCAGCTCGCGGTGGGTCTTCACGTCCACCGGCTTGGGGTAGGCCGCGGTGTGGCAGAACGACTGCATCACCAGGTCGGCGCTGAAGCCCAGGCAGGCGAGGTCTTTCAGCTCGTCGCGGGTCATCGGGCCGGTGGTGTCTTGCGAGCCCACGGTGGTCATCTTCGGTTCGCAGTAGGTGCCGGGGCGCACGCCCTGGCCTTCCGGCAGGCCGACCGCGCGGCCGACCATCTTCTGCGCCAGCGTGAAGCCGGCCTTGGATTCGGCGGGGGCCTGCGGCAGGCGGAACAGCGTGGAGGCAGGCAGGCCCAGGAACTCACGCGCCTTGCCGGTGAGGCTGCGGCCGATGATGAGGTTGATGCGGCCGCCGGCGCGCACTTCGTCGAACAGCACGTCGCTCTTGAGCTTGAACTCGGTGACGGTGGCGCCGTTCTTCACGATCTTGCCGTCGTAGGGCAGGATGTCGATGACGTCGCCCATCTCCAGCTTGGAGACATCGACCTCGATCGGCAGCGAGCCGGAGTCTTCCTGCGTGTTGAAGAAGATGGGGGCAATCTTGCCGCCCAGCGTGACACCGCCGAAGCGCTTGTTCGGCACGAAGGGAATGTCGTCGCCGGTGGCCCAGATCACCGAGTTGGTGGCCGACTTGCGGCTGGAGCCGGTGCCCACCACGTCGCCCACGTAGGCCACCACATGGCCCTTCTTCTTCAGGTCGTCGATGAACTGCATCGGGCCGCGCTTGCCGTCCTCTTCCGGCTTGAAGGCCGCGTCGGGGCGGGTGTTCTTCAGCATGGCCAGGTAGTGCAGCGGGATGTCCGGGCGGCTCCAGGCGTCGGGCGCGGGCGACAGGTCGTCGGTGTTGGTTTCGCCGGGCACCTTGAACACGGTGACGGTGATCTTCTTCTGCACTTCGGGGCGGCTGGTGAACCACTCGGCGTCGGCCCAGCTCTGCATGACTTCCTTGGCCTTGGCGTTGCCGGCCTTGGCCTTCTCGGCCACGTCGTTGAAGAAGTCGAACATCAGCAGCGTCTTCTTCAGGCCTTCGGCCGCCACGCCGGCGACTTCGGCGTCGTCCAGCAGCTCGATCAGCGGGTGCACGTTGTAGCCGCCCACCATGGTGCCGAGCAGCTCGGTAGCCTTGGCCTTGGAGACCAGAGCGGCTTTCACGTCACCGTGCGCCACGGCGGCCAGGAAGCTGGCCTTGACCTTGGCGGCGTCGTCCACGCCCGGGGGCACGCGGTGCGTCAGCAGGTCCAGCAGGAAAGCGTCTTCGCCGGCCGGCGGTGCCTTCAGCAGTTCCACCAGTTCGGCGGTCTGCTTGGCGTCGAGCGGCAGGGGCGGGATGCCGAGCGCTTGACGCTCAGCCACGTGGGCACGGTAGGTTTGAAGGAAAGTGGACGACATGTTGTGGACTCCAGGACAGTGAAATGGGCTTGTGCGTGGTCTTCGAATGTGTTCTTCAGCGGCGGACAGCCGCAGGCGCGCTGGCCGCAGCGGCCGGCGCGCCTGCGGCTGCCGGGCTGGCGGGCGCCTGGACGGCGGCGGCGGGCGCGGCGACTGGTGCGGCGATTGGTGCAGGTTCCAGCACGTTCTGTGCCGGTTTGCCCCTCATCGATTCGGCGAAGGCGGTTTGCTGCGGGCTCATGCACTCGTCGGCGAGGCGCTGGCCGATGGTCTGGTTCAGCAGCATCGACTTGTTGCCGAGCTGGATCCAGACGGCGCCCGCCTGGCGGTCTTCCAGGCGCACCGCGCCGGTGCTGGTGAGCACCGGAAACATGCGGTACTTCAGCTTGCGGTTGGTCACGTTGAAGTAACCGGGTGAGGCGGCGTCGGCCTCGACCACCACCGAGTTGCCCAGCTCGCACGGCATGTTGCCGGTGTGGACGCGCTCGGCAATGGCCAGTTCGTCCGGCGTCAGGGCGGCCTCGGCCGCCTGAATGCCGGCGGCCATGTGGCTGGCCGTGCTCTTGGCCTCGACCCGGCTCTTGGACGGCGGGGCCTTCTTCGCTGCAGGCTTGGCGGCTGCGGTGGCAGCGGGCTTGGTGGCTGCGGTGGCAGCGGGCTTGGCGGCTGCGGGCTTGGCGGCAGCGGCCGGCTTGGCCGGTGCGCTGGCCTTGGCGGCTGGCGGCTTGGCGGTCTGCGCCAGCAGCGCGCCCGGCAGGGCGGCGGCCAGAACCAGCAGGGACACCGTGGTTGTCAGGGAGCGGGCGGTCTTCATGGGTGTTGAGTCTCTCTCGTTTGAATGTCGGTCTCGAAATACCGTTGCACCGGGGCCGGTAGCGCCCGCCCGGTGCGGTGGGCGCGCTCCAGCATCTGCCAGAAATAGCGGTAGCTGGCCCGGTCGTGCAGTTTGCCCTTGAAGCCGACCGGCGCCCAGTCCGCACGCGACGCCGCCACGATCAGTTCGGCCGCTTCGTCGATCTCCCGCTCGTCGGGCGCGAAGGCGTCGAGGATGGGCTGGATCTGCTGGGGGTGGATGCTCCACATGCGCGTGTAGCCGAACTCGCGCGACGCGCGGCGGGCGGCGCTGCGGATGGCGTCGACGTCCGTGAACTCGGTCACCACGCAGTGCGACGGCACCTTGCCGTGGGCATGGGCGGCCGCGGCGATCTCCAGCTTGGCCCGCACCACCAGCGGGTGCGTGAACTGGCCCTGCCCGTCCATGCCGGCGGCGGGAATCGCACCGTCGTGGCTGGAGACGAAATCCATCAGCCCGAAACTCAGCGACTGCACCCTGGGGTGCGCGGCGATCTCGAAGGCACGGCGCACGGCGGCCGACGACTCGATCAGCGCCTGCACCGGCAGATGAGAAGCGCCGGCGGCGGCCAGCGCGACGGCGGCACGGTCGACGTCGGCGGCCGACTCGACCTTGGGCAGCATGAGGTGGCTGAGCTTCGCGCCGGCCAGCCCGGCGATGGTGGCGACGTCGCCCTCGAAAGCCGGGTGGTCGACCGGGTGCACCCGGGCGCCGACGCGGGCGCCGGGCCGGGCCGCGAGCGCGAGCGAGGCGACCAGCGCCGCATGCTCGGCCTCGCCGCCGACCGGCGCGCCGTCCTCGCAGTCGAGGGTGACGTCGAACAGGCAGCGGCCCGATGCGTCCATCATCTCGGCCTGCAAGGCCAGGCTCTTGCGCATCCGCGCCTCGACCCCGCTGTAATGGTCACAGACGGGGAGAAAGACCGCCCCGCCCTGTGCGCCCAGCAGAATCTGGCGTGGATGCACCGACGTGTCCCGCTTACAGCAGGTGCTTGACGCCGTCCTGTTCGCCTTGCAGCTCGGCCAGCGTCTTGTTGATGCACTCTTGCGAGAAGGCATCGATCGGCAGATCCTTGATCAGCGTGTATTCGCCGTTGGCGCAGGTGACCGGGTAGCCGAACACGATTTCCTTCGGAATGCCGTATTCGCCGTTCGACGGAACGCCCATCGTGACCCACTTGCCGTTGGTGCCCAGGGCCCAGTCGCGCATGTGGTCGATGGCGGCATTGGCGGCCGAAGCGGCCGACGACACGCCACGGGCGGCAATGATGGCCGCGCCGCGCTTGCCGACGGTGGGCAGGAAGGTGTCCTTGTTCCAGACTTCGTCGTTGATCATGTCCTTGACCGAGGCGCCGTCGATGGTGGCGAAGCGGTAGTCGGCGTACATGGTCGGCGAATGGTTGCCCCACACGGCCAGCTTTTCGATGGAAGCCACCGGCTTGCCGGTCTTGGCGGCGATCTGCGAGGCGGCGCGGTTGTGGTCCAGGCGCAGCATGGCGGTGAAGTTCTTGGCCGGCAGGTCGGGGGCCGACTTCATGGCGATGTAGGCGTTGGTGTTGGCGGGGTTGCCGACGACCAGCACCTTCACGTTGCGCGAAGCCGACTTGTTCAGGGCCTTGCCCTGGGCCGTGAAGATCTGGGCGTTGGCGGCCAGCAGGTCCGAGCGCTCCATGCCGGGGCCGCGCGGGCGGGCGCCGACCAGCAGCGCGTAGTCGGTGTCCTTGAAGGCTTCTTCAGGGTTGCTGTGGGCTTCGACGCCGGCCAGCAGCGGGAAGGCGCAGTCTTCCAGCTCCATGATCACGCCCTTCAGCGCGTTCTGGGCCTTCTCGTCCGGGATTTCCAGCAGTTGCAGAATGACGGGCTGGTCCTTGCCGAGCATTTCGCCGGAGGCGATGCGGAACAGCAAGGCGTAACCGATTTGGCCGGCGGCACCGGTGACAGCGACGCGGACGGGCTTTTTGCTCATGGCGGAAGACTCCTGGAGGTTGTGAAGAGGGGCAGCAGCCGCAGCGGGCCCTCTTCGGGAGGGCAGGCCGGGCACAGTGACAGCGGGTGAGTTTACCCGCGAAAACCCTGAGAAGTCAATTTGTCTTATGTCTTATATAAGATATGATTGACCCCAACAAAACGTCCTGCGAACCTCGCCCGGAGATCTCCGCCCGGATACTTACGTGATGGCAGTCAACCCCTCCCTTCCTGCGGAAGCCGCGCCTGCGGGGCTGGAACCGGCCACGCCGGCCTTCAGCCCGCTGTACCAGCAGATCAAGAGCCTGATCCTGCAGAGCCTGCAGGCGGGCGAATGGAAGCCGGCCGAGGCGATTCCCAGCGAAATGGACCTGGCCGCCCGTTTCCGCGTGAGCCAGGGCACAGTGCGCAAAGCCATCGACGAACTCGCCAGCGAGAACCTGGTGGTGCGCCGCCAGGGGCGCGGCACCTTCGTCGCCACCCACTCCGAGCGGCACGTGCAGTACCGCTTCCTCAAGCTCGTGCCCGATTCCGGCGACGTCGACAGCCAGGGCCCGGCCGAGCGCCGCATCGTCGACTGCAAACGCCTGCGCGCCACCGCCGACATCGCCCGCCCGCTGGGCCTGCGCACCGGCGACGCGGTGCTGCAGGTGGTGCGGGTGTTGTCTTTCGGCGACGTTCCCACCATTCTGGAAGACCTCTGGCTGCCCGGCGGCCCGTTCAAGGGGCTCACCGCCGAGCGGCTGGCCGAACACCGCGGCCCGATGTACGCGATGTTCGAAGCCGAGTTCGGCGTGCGCATGGTGCGGGCCGAGGAAAAGATCCGCGCGGTGCTGCCCGACGAGCGCCAGTGCGGGCTGCTGAAGGTGGGCGCCGGCTCCCCGCTGCTGAGCGTGGAGCGCCTGGCGCACACCTACAACGATGTGCCGATGGAACTGCGGCGCGGCCTGTACCGCACCGACCATCACCATTACCGCAACGAACTGAGCTGAGTTGCACCTTGGCGACCGTCATTCACCGCCAGCGCCAGCATGATGTCAGCTTGCTGCGTTGCAATAAAATGACACCCACAAATCGCGAGAGAATACGCGGTTCCCACTGAAACCCACCCTGAAGCGACCATGAGCGACATCGCCAAGAAGCGGCCCGAATTCCGCAACATCAATGCGCTGACAGACCTCCCCAGCTACCGCCTCCCCGCCGCAGGATGGGTCTCCATCCTGCACCGCGTGAGTGGCGCGCTGATGTTCCTGCTGCTGCCCTTCGTCATCTGGCTCTTTGACACCTCGCTGAAGTCCGAGCTGTCGTTCGACCGCCTCAAAGACGTCTTCAACGCCGGCGGCCTGTGGGGCATTCCGGGCGTGTTCTGGAAACTGGTTGCGCTGGCGCTGATCTGGGCGCTGCTGCACCACCTGATCGCCGGCCTGCGCCACCTCTGGATGGACCTGAGCCACGACGCGGTCAGCAAGAGCTTCGGCACCAAGTCCGCCACCTTCACGCTGGTGGCAGGCACCCTGATCACGCTGGCGCTGGGCGCCAAGCTGTTCGGCCTTTACTGATTTTTAGCACCGTCGTGCCGGCACGACCGGCGCATCTCCACAGAACAGAGGAAATCGGACATGGCAGTGAACTATGGGACCAAGCGCGTGGTCGTTGGCGCGCACTACGGCTTGCGCGACTGGCTGAGCCAGCGCGTGACCGCCGCCCTGATGGTGGTGTTCACCATCCTCGTGGTGGGCCAGCTGCTGCTGATCAGCGGCCCCATCACCTATGACGCCTGGTACGCGATCTTCGCGTCGCAGTGGATGAAGGTGCTGACCTTCATCGTGATCGTGTCGCTGCTGGTGCACGTGTGGGTCGGCATGCGCGACATCTGGATGGACTACGTCAAGCCGCCCGGCATCCGCCTGCTGATGCAGGTGCTGACGCTGGCCTGGCTGCTGGGCTGCTCGGGCTGGGCCATCCAGGTTCTCTGGCGTCTGTGACGCATCCCTTTCTCAAGGCAACCCCATGACTTACCCCGTCACCACCCGCAAGTTCGACGTCGTCATCGTCGGCGCCGGCGGCTCCGGCATGCGTGCCTCGCTGCAGCTCGCGCGCGCCGGCCTCAACGTCGCCGTGCTCAGCAAGGTCTTCCCCACCCGCTCGCACACGGTTGCAGCGCAAGGCGGCATCGGCGCCTCGCTCGGCAACATGAACGACGACAACTGGCACTACCACTTCTACGACACCGTCAAGGGCTCCGACTGGCTCGGCGACCAAGACGCGATCGAATTCATGTGCCGCGAAGCGCCCAAGGTCGTGTATGACCTCGAGCACATGGGCATGCCCTTCGACCGCAACGCCGACGGCACCATCTACCAGCGCCCGTTCGGCGGCCACACCGCCAACTACGGCGAGAAGGCCGTGGAGCGCGCCTGCGCCGCCGCCGACCGCACCGGCCACGCGATGCTGCACACGCTGTACCAGCAGAACGTGAAGGCGCGCACGCAGTTCTTCGTCGAATGGATGGCGCTCGACCTCATTCGTGACGCCGACGGCGACTGCGTGGGCGTGACCGCGCTGGAAATGGAAACCGGCGACCTGCACGTGCTGCACGCCAAGACCGTGCTGCTGGCCACCGGCGGCGCGGGCCGCATCTTTGCCGCCTCCACCAACGCCTTCATCAACACCGGCGACGGCCTGGGCATGGCGGCGCGCGCCGGCATTCCGCTGGAAGACATGGAGTTCTGGCAGTTCCACCCGACCGGCGTGGCCGGCGCCGGCGTGCTGCTGACCGAAGGCTGCCGCGGCGAAGGCGCCATCTTGCTGAACAGCAACGGCGAGCGTTTCATGGAGCGCTATGCGCCCACGCTGAAAGACCTGGCGCCGCGCGACTTCGTCTCGCGCTCGATGGACCAGGAAATCAAGGAAGGCCGTGGCTGTGGTCCGAACAAGGACTACGTGCTGCTCAAGCTCGACCACCTCGGCGCCGACACCATCCACAAGCGCCTGCCGTCGGTCTACGAGATCGGCGTGAACTTCGCCAACGTCGACATCACCAAGGAACCCATTCCGGTGGTGCCGACCATCCACTACCAGATGGGCGGCATCCCGACCAACATCAATGGCCAGGTCGTCACGCAGAACGGCGACGACCACAACCAGGTCGTGAACGGCCTGTATGCGGTGGGCGAATGCTCCTGCGTCAGCGTGCATGGCGCCAATCGCCTGGGCACCAACTCGCTGCTCGACCTGCTGGTGTTCGGCCGCGCGGCCGGCAACCACATCGTCGAGTTCGCCGGCAAGCACGGCTCGCACAAGCCGCTGCCGAAAGACGCGACCGACCGCACGCAGGCCCGCCTGGCCCGCCTCGATGCGGCCACCAACGGCGAATACGCGCAGGACGTGGCCAACGACATCCGCGCGGCCATGCAGAAACACGCCGGCGTGTTCCGCACCCAGGCCAGCATGGACGAAGGCGTGACCAAGATCGCCGCGCTGCGCGAGCGCGCCAAGGCCATTGGCCTGAAGGACAACTCCAAGGTCTTCAACACCGCGCGCATCGAGGCGCTGGAAGTCGAGAACCTGATCGAGTGCGCGCAGGCCACCATCGTCTCGGCGGCCGCCCGCCACGAAAGCCGCGGCGCCCACACGGTGGACGACTACTCCGATTCGCCGGAATTCCCGAACGGCCGCAACGACAAGGAATGGCTGCGCCATACGCTGTGGCACAGCGAAGGCAACCGCCTGTCGTACAAGCCCGTCAAGCTCAAGCCCCTCACGGTCGACTCTGTCCCCCTCAAAGTCAGGACGTTCTAATCATGACCAAGCGCACGTTCAAGATCTACCGCTACGACCCGGACAAGGACGCCAAGCCGTACATGCAGACCATCGAGATCGAACTCGATGGCCATGAGCGCATGCTGCTCGACGCCCTGATGAAGCTCAAGGCGCAAGACCCCACGCTGTCGTTCCGCCGCTCCTGCCGCGAAGGCGTCTGCGGCTCCGACGCGATGAACATCAACGGCAAGAACGGCCTGGCCTGCCTGACCAACATGCGCACGCTGAAGGACCCCATCGTCCTGAAGCCGCTGCCGGGCCTGCCGGTGGTGCGTGACCTGATCGTCGACATGACGCAGTTCTTCACGCAGTACAACTCGATCAAGCCCTACCTCATCAACGACACGGTGCCGCCCGAAAAGGAACGCCTGCAGTCGCCGGAAGAGCGCGAAGAGCTCGACGGCCTGTACGAGTGCATCCTGTGCGCGAGCTGCTCCACGAGCTGCCCCAGCTTCTGGTGGAACCCCGACAAGTTCGTCGGCCCGGCCGGCCTGCTGCAGGCCTACCGCTTCATCGCCGACAGCCGCGACCAGGCCACCGGCGAGCGCCTGGACAACCTCGAAGACCCCTACCGCCTGTTCCGCTGCCACACCATCATGAACTGCGTCGACGTCTGCCCCAAGGGCCTGAACCCGACGAAGGCCATCGGCAAGATCAAGGAGATGATGGTTCTCCGAACGGTGTGACGGTGGCTGACGACCAGCCGCTGGACGAACGCGCGCTGAGCAAGCTGAAGTGGCGCTGCCGCCGCGGGCTGCTCGAAAACGACCTGTTCATCGAGCGGTTCTTCCAGCGCCACGAAACCGGCCTGACGGTGCGGCAGGCGCGGGGGCTGGAAGAGCTGATGGACCTCTCGGACAACGATCTGCTGGACATTTTGCTGCAGCGCAAGAATTCCGACAGGACTGTTCATACAATCGAAGCAATTGAAGTGCTGGCGATGCTGCGGAATCAGGCTCACTTGGCGTGACTTGAGCCCGGATCACCGGAAGTTGGGCATAACTCCTTGAAAGCGAACCATGAAACTTTCTGACAACAAAGCCACGCTGTCGTTCAGCAAGGGCGGATCGAGCATCGAACTGCCGGTCTACCACGGCAGCATCGGGCCGGACGTGATCGACATCCGCAAGCTGTACGCGCAGACCGGCATGTTCACGTACGACCCCGGCTTCCTGTCGACGGCGGCCACCCAGTCGGCCATCACCTACATCGACGGCGACAAGGGCGAGCTGCTGTACCGCGGCTACCCCATCGAGCAGCTCGCGGTGAACTGCGACTACCTCGAAACCTGTTACCTGCTGCTGTACGGCGAGCTGCCCAATCCCGGCCAGAAGAAGGACTTCACCGACCGCGTGACCATGCACACCATGGTCAACGAGCAGATGCAGTTCTTCCTGCGCGGCTTCCGCCGCGACGCGCACCCGATGGCCATCATGACCGGCCTGGTGGGCGCCCTGTCGGCCTTCTACCACGACAGCACCGACATCAACAACCCGAAGCACCGCGAAGTCGCGGCGATCCGCCTGATCGCCAAGATGCCCACGCTGGTCGCCATGGCGTACAAGTACACGATCGGCCAGCCGTACATGTACCCGCGCAACGACCTGAGCTACGCCGGCAACTTCCTGCACATGATGTTCGCCACGCCGTGCGCCGACTACAAGGTCAACCCGGTGCTGGAACGCGCGATCGACCGCATCTTCACGCTGCACGCCGACCACGAGCAGAACGCCTCCACCTCCACGGTCCGCCTGTGCGGCTCGTCGGGCACCAACCCGTTCGCGGCCATCGCCGCAGGCGTGGCCTGCCTGTGGGGCCCCGCCCACGGCGGCGCCAACGAAGCCGCGCTGAACATGCTGGAAGACATCCAGAAGAACGGCGGCGTCGACAAGATCGGCGAGTTCATCAAGCAGGTCAAGGACAAGAACTCCGGCGTCAAGCTGATGGGCTTTGGCCACCGCGTCTACAAGAACTACGACCCGCGCGCCAAGCTGATGCAGCAGACCTGCGACGAGGTGCTGAAGGAACTGGGCCTGGAAAACGACCCGCTGTTCAAGCTGGCCAAGGCGCTGGAAAAGATCGCGCTGGAAGACGAGTACTTCGTCTCGCGCAAGCTGTACCCGAACGTGGACTTCTACTCCGGCATCGTGCAGCGCGCCATCGGCATCCCGGTGCCGCTGTTCACGGCGGTGTTCGCGCTGGCCCGCACGGTCGGCTGGATCGCCCAGCTCAACGAGATGATCGGCGACCCGGAATACAAGATCGGCCGCCCGCGCCAGCTCTTCACCGGCGCCGAAAAGCGCGACGTGAAGACCATCGACAAGCGCTGATCGGCGCCACGCTCGAGAAAACGCCGGCCTCCGCCGGCGTTTTTTTTTACCCCGGTTGCTCCTGTTTTTATAGCTAACAATCGCCATTTGGCGCTGACTTGCGGCCGATTTCATGCCCAATTTGGCGCCAAACGCGGGGTCGGGCGCTTTCCGGCAGGTCTGGCATCGTGTTTTGCGATGCTGTTCGCGCCACATCAATGGGAAAATCCGGTTCATCCATCGCAGAACACGATGATTCCAGATGAAACCCACCGAACGCAGCTTCGCCCGGCGCATCGACCTCACGTCGCTGCAGCTGTTCGTTGCCGTTTGTGAGCTGGGCAGCATCGGCAAGGCGGCGGAGCGGGAGTTCATTGCGGCGTCGGCGGTGAGCAAGCGGCTGTCGGACCTGGAAGCCACGCTCGAAACGCCGCTGCTGTACCGCCACGCGCGCGGCGTGAAACTCACGCCCGCTGGCGAAAGCCTGCTGCACCACGCCCGCTCGGTGCTGTTCAGCCTGGAAAAGATGCAGGGCGAGCTGAGCGAGTACACCGACGGCGTGCGCGGCCACGTGCGGGTGCATGCCAGCATTTCGGCGGTGGTGCAGTTCCTGCCGGAAGACCTGGGCGCCTTCATCCGCGAACACCCCGGCGTGAAGATCGACCTGGAAGAGCACCTCAGCACGGAGGTGATCCGCGCCGTGCAGGAGGGCGCGGCCGACCTCGGCATCTGCAACCCGGCCGTGCCGGGCGACCCCGCCGTGGGCCTGCAGACCCTGCCCTACCGCGAAGACCGGCTGGTGGCGGTGGCGCCGCGCGGCCACGCACTCATCGAGGGCCGCACCGAACTCGCCTTCATCGACACGCTGGAGCACGACCACGTGGGGCTGGAAGCGAACAGCTCCATCTACCTCGCCATGCGCGACGAGGCCGCGCGCGCCGGGCGCACCATTCGCCTGCGCATCCACGTCGCCGGCATGGACGCGATGTGCCGCATGATCGCCAACGGCCTGGGCGTGGGCGTGATGCCGGAGCGCGCCTTCGAGCTGCTGAACGGCAACGGCGCGCTGGCCTGCGCACCCCTCTCCGACGACTGGGCGCGCCGCCGCATCGCGCTGGTGGCCCGCGACTTTTCCACGCTGCCGGTGACGGCGCGCGCGCTGGTCGAGCACCTGCGCGCGTCCGAACCCTCCACCTAAAATCACACCCTCCACAAAGGACGAACGACCATGGGACGCACCCTCTACGACAAGCTCTGGGACGAGCACGTCGTCCACACCGAAGATGACGGCACGGCCGTGCTCTACATCGACCGCCACCTGGTCCATGAAGTCACCAGCCCGCAGGCTTTCGAAGGGCTGCGCGAGGCCGGCCGCAAGCTGTGGCGCGTGAGTTCGGTGGTGGCCACCGCCGACCACAACACGCCGACCACCGGCTGGGAGCGCGGCTACGACGGCATCGCCGACCCGATCAGCAAGGAACAGATCCAGACGCTGGACGTCAACATCAAGGCCTTCGGCTCGGCCGCCTACTTCCCGTTCATGAGCAAGCGGCAAGGCATCGTGCACGTGATCGGGCCCGAGAACGGCGCCACGCTGCCCGGCATGACGGTGGTCTGCGGCGACTCGCACACCTCCACCCACGGCGCCTTCGGCGCACTGGCGCACGGCATCGGCACCAGCGAGGTCGAGCATGTGATGGCCACGCAGACGCTGCTCGCCAAGAAGGCCAAGAACATGCTGGTGCGGGTGGACGGCCCGCTGCTGCCCGGCATCACCGCCAAGGACATCGTGCTGGCGATCATCGGCAAGATCGGCACGGCAGGCGGCACCGGCTACACCATCGAGTTCGGCGGCTCGGCCATTCGCGCGCTCAGCATGGAAGGCCGCATGACGGTCTGCAACATGGCGATCGAGGGCGGCGCACGCGCCGGCCTGGTGGCGGTTGACGAAAAAACCATCGCCTACCTGAAGAACCGCCCCTTCGCGCCCGGCTACGACGCCACCACCGGCAAGACCGGCGGTGTGGAGTGGGACCAGGCCGTGGGGTACTGGCAGACGCTGCACTCCGACGCCGACGCAAAATTCGACACCGTGGTCGAGCTCGACGCCGCGCAGATCGTGCCGCAGGTCACCTGGGGCACCTCGCCCGAGATGGTGGTACCCGTCACTGGCCGCGTGCCCGACCCCGACAAGGAAAAAGACAGCGTGAAACGCGGCGCCATCGAACGCGCGCTGACCTACATGGGCCTGGAGCCCAACAAGGCGATGGACGACATCTTCGTCGACAAGGTGTTCATCGGCTCCTGCACCAACAGCCGCATCGAGGACATGCGCGAAGCCGCTGCCGTGGTGAAGAAGCTGAACCAGAAGATCGCCAAGAACATCAAGCTGGCGCTGGTGGTGCCGGGCTCCGGCCTGGTGAAGGAGCAGGCCGAGCGTGAAGGCCTGCACGAGATCTTCAAGGCCGCCGGCTTCGAGTGGCGCGAACCGGGCTGCTCGATGTGCCTGGCCATGAACGCCGACCGGCTGGAACCGGGCGAGCGCTGCGCCTCCACCAGCAACCGCAACTTCGAAGGCCGCCAGGGCGCCGGTGGCCGCACCCACCTGGTCAGCCCCGCGATGGCCGCCGCCGCCGCGGTGCATGGCCATTTCGTCGACGTGCGCACGCTCGCCTGAGGAGAAACAGCATGGACAAATTCACCGTTCACAAGGGCCTGGTCGCCCCGCTCGACCGCGACAACGTCGACACCGACGCCATCATTCCCAAGCAGTTCCTGAAGTCGATCAAGAAGACCGGCTTCGGCCCCAACCTGTTCGACGAATGGCGCTACCTGGACCACGGCGAGCCCGGCCAGGACCCGGCCAGCCGCAAGCCCAACCCCGAGTTCGTGCTGAACCTGCCGCGTTACCAGGGTGCCTCGGTGCTGCTGGCACGGCAGAACTTCGGCTGCGGCTCCTCGCGCGAACACGCGCCCTGGGCCATCCAGCAGTTCGGCTTCCGCGCCATTCTGGCGCCGAGCTACGCCGACATCTTCTTCAACAACTGCTTCAAGAACGGCCTGCTGCCCATCGTGCTGCCGGAGTCGCAGATCGCCAGGCTGTTCGACGAGGTCGCCGCCTTCCCCGGCTACTCGCTCACGGTGGACCTGGAACGCCAGGTGGTGCTCAAGCCCGACGGCAGCGAACTGCCGTTCGACGTGCAGCCCTTCCGCAAATACTGCCTGCTCAATGGCTTTGACGACATCGGCCTGACGCTGCGCCACGCCGACAAGATCAAGGCCTACGAAGCCCAGCGCCTGGCCGAGAAGCCCTGGCTCGCGCGCACCATGAACGCGCTCTGATTTCCCGTTTTCTTCTCTTCCTCAGACCCCATGAAAATCGCAGTTTTGCCGGGTGACGGCATCGGCCCCGAAATCGTTGCCGAGGCCGTTAAGGTGCTCGACGCCCTCGACCTCCCGTTCGAGATGGAAACCGCGCCGGTCGGCGGCGCCGCCTACGAGGCCTCCGGCCACCCGCTGCCCGAGGCCACGCTCAACCTCGCCAAGGCCGCCGACGCCGTGCTGTTCGGCGCGGTCGGCGACTGGAAGTACGACACGCTCGACCGCCCGCTGCGGCCCGAGCAGGCCATCCTGGGCCTGCGCAAGCACCTCGGCCTGTTCGCCAACTTCCGCCCCGCGATCTGCTATGAACAGCTCGTCGGTGCGTCCAGCCTGAAGCCGGAACTGATCTCCGGTCTCGACATCCTGATCATCCGCGAGCTGACCGGCGACATCTACTTCGGCCAGCCGCGCGGCCGCCGCACCGCCACCGACGGCCACTTCCCCGGCGCTGAAGAAGCCTTCGACACCATGCGCTATTCCCGCCCCGAGGTCGAACGCATCGCCCACGTCGCCTTCCAGGCCGCCCGCAAGCGCAACAAGAAGGTCACCAGCGTCGACAAGGCCAACGTGCTCGAGACCTTCCAGTTCTGGAAAGACATCGTCACCGAAGTCTCGAAGGAATACCCGGACGTCGCGCTCGACCACATGTACGTCGACAACGCCGCCATGCAGCTGGTGAAGGCCCCGAAGAAGTTCGACGTGGTCGTCACCGGCAACATGTTCGGCGACATCCTCAGCGACGAAGCGTCCATGCTGACCGGCTCCATCGGCATGCTGCCCTCCGCCAGCCTCGACAAGAACAACAAGGGCCTCTACGAGCCCAGCCACGGCAGCGCACCCGACATCGCCGGCAAAGGCGTCGCCAACCCGCTCGCCACCATCCTCAGCGCCGCGATGATGCTGCGCTTCTCGCTGAACCAGGAAGCGGCGGCTCAGCGCATTGAGGCAGCGGTGCAGAAGGTGCTGAGCCAGGGCCTGCGCACGCCGGACATCTGGAGCGAAGGCACGACCAAGATCGGGACGGTGGAAATGGGGGATGCGGTGGCGCGTGCATTGGGGTGAGTCATTCACGCTCGCGGGCACGAATTAAATTCAAATGACCTGCGCGGTCATCTGAGCGGCTCGCCAAGACCGCAGGCGGTAGCGAGTCGCCTTAGAGATACACCGCAGTCATTGAGCCGAAGCCGTAGGCGGTCGTATGTAGCAAGAAGGGGAGGAAAACAGATGCTAGGAATCCCATGTTCTTTCTCTGCGCTCTAACGTTTGACTTAAGCGGCGTGCCGAAGGCACGTCCGCTTGAAGGAAGGGTTAAGCATCTACAGCGGTTGGTAGTCCGGAAGCTGGACGCCGCGTGCCATTGCTACTGCTTGAACTTCCCGATGCAGCGCCTCGAATTCCGCGGCCGTGCGCAGCGCAAAGTAGCGAGATCGATAGCGTACATACTGATCTTCACCCACATATGGGCGAACAATTTCAAACGTAGCAAGGCTGTAGGTGATTGTCTCGTTGATGTGACGAAGACGAAGTGCGCTGAAATTGACAGCAACAAAAACAATCATCGTCAGAACGACGACTAGCCAATAGCCCTTCCTAGAGCGGATGAACTCTCGGAACTTTGATGGAGCCGCAGCAGTGCCCCGTGCCGTTGGGTGTCGCTGCAGGGCGAATAAGTAGAACATGGGCAGTATCCCCAGCGCCAGCGTATATACAGCCAGGGAGTGAGCCTCATGAAAGCCCTTTGCCGCGTTCTCATAAATCGAGTCTCGGTATGACGTGTGACCCCAGGCGAACGCACCAACTGTGATTCGCGAAAGCCAATCGAGAAATGGCCCAAGAAACCTTTCCCACAGGCCGCTTCCAATGGCACCAAGGAAGATCGTGACGATCACTCCCAGCGCGACTTTGAGGAATCCTTTGGCAGTTAAGGTCATAGGGTGCGAAGTCTAGTTGAGATGCCTAACGTGTTTTACCGCGCAAAACGCCTAAATAACCAGTTAACAGCCGGACAGGCATTTGCATTGCGGATGTATGCAAGCTCTGGATAGCCATTCCAATTTTGTTTATACGGAAAGTTTGACCAGTTTAAATGCGGTAGCGCGTGAAGTACCTGCCTTGGTCCGATGGCAAGCCTCGGCCCCCATACGGCTTGCATGGCCCATCCGCTACAATCGCACCATGTTCGCCGCCCGCCCGTTCCCCCTGAACACCGCTTCTGCCGCCTCGGCAGGCGTGGCCGCGCGCGCGATCACCACCAAAACCACGACCACCATTACGGGCTGACTTCGCCCCGGTTCGTCGTGCGCCCCTTCCGGCCAGACGAGCCGGGGCAAGTGAGCGGTTCAGGTCATGGACTGTTTTTTTAACTTGAGAGGGGTTTCAAAATGAGCAAGTTGGTAGGGTTGGTCGGCTGGCGCGGCATGGTCGGCTCGGTGCTGATGGACCGGATGGTCGCGGAAAAAGACTTCGACCTGATCGAGCCGGTCTTCTTCTCCACGTCGAACGCAGGCGGCAAGGCCCCGGCGCAGGCCAAGAACGAAACCACGCTGAAGGACGCGCACGATATCGACGCGCTGAAGCGCTGCGACATCGTCATCACCGCGCAGGGCGGCGACTACACCAACGAAGTTTTCCCCAAGCTGCGCGCCGCTGGATGGAACGGCCACTGGATCGACGCGGCGTCTTCGCTGCGCATGAACGATGACGCGGTCATCGTGCTCGACCCGGTCAACCTGCCGGTGATCAAGAACGCGCTCGCCAAGGGCGGCAAGAACTGGGTGGGCGGCAACTGCACGGTGAGCTGCATGCTGATGGGCGTGGGCGCGCTGTACAAGGCCGGTCTGGTCGAATGGATGAGCACCCAGACCTACCAGGCCGCCAGCGGCGGCGGCGCCCAACACATGCGGGAACTGCTGACGCAGTACGGCACGCTGAACGCGTCGGTGCGAGCGCTGCTGGACGACCCGAAGAGCGCCATCCTCGAGATCGACCGCCAGGTCATCGAGAAGCAGCGCAGCCTGTCGGCCGCCGAGACGGCCAACTTCGGCGTGCCGCTGGGCGGCTCGCTGATCCCGTGGATCGACAAGGACCTGGGCAATGGCATGTCCAAGGAAGAGTGGAAGGGCATGGCCGAAACCAACAAGATCCTCGGCCAGGGCGAAGGCTTCGGCACCGCCGCGATCCCGGTCGACGGCTTCTGCGTGCGCGTGGGCGCGATGCGCTGCCACAGCCAGGCGCTGACCTTCAAGCTGAAAAAGAACGTGCCGGTGGCCGACATCGAAGCGATGATCGCCGCCGACAACGCCTGGGTGAAGGTGGTGCCCAACACGCGCGAGGCCACGCTGAAAGACCTGACGCCGGTGGCGGTGACGGGCACCATGACCATCCCGGTGGGCCGCATCCGCAAGCTGGCGATGGGCGACGACTACGTGGGCGCGTTCACCATTGGCGACCAGCTGCTGTGGGGCGCCGCCGAGCCGCTGCGCCGCATGCTGCGCATCCTGCTGGACGCCTGACCGGCCAAGCGGGGCCATGGCGCCCCGCGTTGCGACTGGGCAACATCACCACGGCTGCGGCGCCGCTTTCACGGGGGGGCCTGCCGCAGGCGAAAGCCAGGGTGGCGCTGTACACCGAAAGCATTACCGGCTTGCCTGTCGCGGCCGTTTGATGTTATGTTCAAACAACACTTTGCCTTCTGAGCAGCCGTACCCATTGTGAACGCCCATCATCGCGCCGGTCTCGCCACATCCCCGCCCATTAGCTTGGGTGCAACTGGCTTTTGGCGCATGGGCGCCGTGGCCGCCGCAGTTCTTTTTCTCGCCCTGCCGACGCCGGATGCACACGCGGTGTCGCTGGGGAAGATCAAGGTCCAGTCGCTGCTCGGCCAACCGCTGAGGGCGGCGATCGAGCTGCCCGACCTCACACCCGAAGAAGCCTCCTCGCTCACCGCCACCGTGGCGTCGCCGGGAGCCTACAAGACGGCCGGCGTCGAGATGAATCCGGCGCTCGGGTCGCTGCGGTTCAAGCTCGTCACCCTCGACGGCCGCGCCATCCTGCAGGTCACCAGCGATCGCGTCATCAACGACCCCTTCATCGATCTGATCGTCGAGGCCACCTGGAGCACCGGTCGCCTGGTGCGCGACTACACGGTGCTGCTCGATCCACCGGAACTCCCACGCGCCGCCGCCCAGCCCACCGACACCCCGGCGGCCCCAGTGGCCGCGCCGCGATCGACCGCCGACAGCAATGGCAGCGCGTTGGCGCTCAACGCACCTGCGCCAATCTATTCACCCCCACCCGCGGGCATCGGCCGTACAAAGTTGCCGCCCGTGAAGCTGAAAGAAGCGCGCCGCGCCACGGCCGATCTTGCCGCGCAGGCCTCTGCCAAGACACCGCCCAGCACCTCTTCCATCGTTCTGGGCAGCGGCCGCTCGCTGCTGTCTCCAGCCCAACAGGAAGCCGCTCGCCAGGCCACCAGCGAACTGGCCATGCAGGCGCAGGCACAGGCGGCGAAAGGTGGCGTGGTGCGGGGTACGCCGAGCTACTTCCCGCCCACCGGTGGCAGCGGCCGCTCGCTGCTTTCGCCGGCGCAATTGGAAGCAGCCCAGCGCGCCACCAGCGAGCTTGCCGCGCGGGCCTATGCCCAAGCCGCCCAAGGCGGCGTGGTGCGAGGCACGCCAACGGCGCCGTCTGCTGGCGCCAGCGTGTCTTCGGCGCGGCCGGATATTCCTGAGCTCGCCGCCCATCCCGACGCCAGCAATTCACGCCTGGCCGTTCAGCCGGGAGACACGGCGGTGAGCCTTGCCGCCGCGAACAAGCCGGTGAACGTCTCGCTCGACCAAATGCTGGCGGCGCTGCTGCGCCGCAACCCCGACGCTTTCATCGGCGGCAACCCGAACCGGCTGCGCGACGGCTGGGTGTTGGAACTGCCGAGCGAAAGCGAGGTGGCCTCGGTGTCGCCGCAGGAGGCTTCCCGCATCGTCGTGGCGCAAAGCCGCAACTTCAACGACTACCGCCGCCGGGCCGCCGAAAGTGCGTCGGCCGCCCGCGTCGACCGCGCGTCGCGCGAGGCCAAGGGCAAGGTTCAGGCCCAGGTTGACGACTCGGCAAAGCCCGCTGCGGCATCGCCGGACAAGCTCACCCTGTCGAAGGGCGGCGGCGCCAGCAGCAAGGGAGCGGCCGAGGACAAGATCGCGGCCGACAAGCAGGCGCAAAGCACGTCGGCCCGCGTGGCCGAGCTGTCACGCAACCTGGACGAATTGAACCAGCTCAAGGCGGGCGCCTCCGCCCCGGCTGGCAGCAGCACCGGCGCCAGCGCCGCCAAGGCCGGTCTGCCGGTGGCTGCCGCCGTGTCGGGCGCATCCAAACCCGCAGCCACGCCCCCACCGGCCACGCCGGAAGACGGCACCCATTTTCTTGAGGGCCTGTGGGACTCCCCGATGCTGCCGATCGGTGGCCTGCTGCTGGCCTTGCTGGCGGTGCTGGGCCTCATGCAGTTGCGCCAGCGCCGGCAGCCGCCGCATTCCACGTTCTCCTTCGCCGACAGCCATGCGGGCGGCACCTCTCGCCTTGACGGCGAGCGCAGCAGCGGCAAGGACGCTGTGTCGTCCATGGGCTATTCGCCGAGCCAGCTCGACGCAACGGGCGATGTCGACCCGGTCGAAGAGGCCGACGTGTACCTCGCCTATGGCCGAGACCAGCAAGCCGAAGAGATCCTGAAGGAAGCGGTGCAGCGCACGCCCGCACGCACAACGGTGTACCTGAAGCTGGCCGAAATCTATGGCCGCAGACGAGATGCCAAGGCCTTCGATCAAGTCGCCTCGCAAGTCTTCCAACTGACCAAGGGACAAGGCAGCGAGTGGGCGCGGATCCGCGCGCTGGGCAATGAGCTGAGCCCCTTCAACACGCTGTACCACGGCGAAAAGGCCCCTGCTGCGCCACCCGCCGTCAGCCCCAGCCCTGCCCCCTTGCAACCGGCAGCGGCGGCGGAGAAGGCCGTGGCGGCAAGCACCACCAGCACGCGCAGTACCGAAACTTCTGGCCAGCTTCCTGATCTGCCCAGCCACACCCCGTCGCCAACCAAGACGGCCGCAAAGAAGGACGAAGCCCCGATCGAGTTCGATCTTGGCTCGCTGTCGCTGGCGCCCGTCAACGGCAAGTCTGAAGAGGCCCCTGGCACCCTTGGCGCGCCGCATGCCGCGCCGAGCGGCCCGCTGGAAGTGAAGCTGGAACTGGCCGTTGAATTCCTCGCGATTGGCGACCGCGACGGCGCACGCGCCCTGGTGGAAGAGGTGCTGCCGCAGGCCTCCGGCCCGGTGAAGGCGCGCGCCCAGCAGATGCTGGCCGAACTGCGCCACTGAAGCACCGCCCGCCCCCAGCGTGCGCGTCGCCCTCGGCATCAGCTACCGCGGTACCGGCTACAGCGGCTGGCAGAGCCAGCCGCACCGCAACACCGTTCAAGACCACCTCGAAGACGCGCTGGAGCGCTTTGCGGTGGAGCGGCTGTCCACCCTGCCGGCCGGCCGCACCGACGCCGGCGTGCACGGCCTGATGCAGGTGGTGCACTTCGACACCACCCGCGAACGCAGCCACAACGCCTGGGTGCGGGGCACCAACACTTTCCTGCCGCCCGGCATTGCCGTGCAGTGGGCCCGCGCGGTGCCGGACGACTTCCACGCCCGCGCCAGCGCCACCGCCCGGCGCTACGCCTATGTGCTGCTCGAATCGCCGGTGCGGCCCAGCGTGGAGGCCGGCCAGGTCGGCTGGGTGTTCCGCCCGCTCGACGGCGAAGCGATGCGCTCGGCTGCGCAGCACCTGTTGGGCGAACACGACTTCACCTCGTTCCGCGCGGCGGCCTGCCAGGCGCCGACGCCGGTGAAGACGCTCACCCGCGCCGACGTGTCGGTGCGGGACGCGGTGCGCGGCAACGGCCGCTACTGGCGCTTCGAGTTCGAGGCCAACGCCTTTTTGCACCACATGATCCGCAACATCATGGGCTGCCTGGTGCGGGTGGGCCACGGCCACGAACGGCCGGAATGGCTGCAGCAGGTGATCGCCGCCCGCAGCCGCGACGCCGCCGCCCCCACCTTCGCGCCCGACGGCCTGTACTTCCTCGGCCCCGTCTACGACAAGGCCTGGGGCCTGCCAACGCAGGTGCCTGCGTATGATTGGCTGCCATGAGCCTGCTGGACGACATCGCCACGCCCGGCACCGGTGCGCCGGTGCCGCCGCGCACCCGCATCAAGATCTGCGGCCTGACCCGGGAAGAAGACGTGGATGCAGCCGTGGCTGCCGGTACCGACGCGGTGGGTTTCGTGCTGTACCCCAAGAGCCCGCGCTGCGTGAGCATCGAGCGGGCCGCAGAATTGGCACGCCGGCTGCCGCCTTTCGTCACGCCGGTGATCCTCGTGGTGAACGAGGACGCTACAAAATTCGCAGCATACTATTCAGCATTGCCGCTGACTACCGTGCAATTTCATGGTGATGAGACGCCTGCCGACTGCCTGGCGGCCACCGACAACGGGCGCCGCCGCTTTCTGCGCGCCGCGCGCATCCCGCTGGGGCCGGAAGCACCGCCTTTCGACCTCGTAAAATACGCCAACGACTACTCCCAGGCCCAGGCCATCCTGCTCGACGCGCACGTCGACGGGTACGGCGGCGGCGGCAAGACATTCGAATGGTCACGGCTTCCAGCAAACGTCGATGCTCACCTCGTCTTGAGTGGTGGACTCACACCTGCAAACGTGGGCGACGGGATCGCCCTGCTGCGGCCGCGTTGCCGGTCGCTGGCGGTTGACGTGAGTTCGGGCGTCGAGGCCAGCAAGGGCATCAAGGACGCCGACAAGATCCACCGCTTCGTCGCGGCCGTCCGGGCCGCAGACCGGCAATGGAGCCCACCAACACCGGAACAGGCCTGAACACACCCAGCGCCTGTGCCACCCAAGGACAGGCAGCGATGGTGAACTACCAGCAACCCGATCCCGCCGGCCATTTCGGCATCTACGGCGGGAGCTTCATCAGCGAGACGCTGACCCACGCGATCAACGAGCTGCGCGCGGCCTACGCCCAGTACCAGCACGACCCCGAGTTCCGCCGCGAGTTCGAGTACGAGCTGGCGCATTTCGTCGGGCGGCCGTCGCCGGTCTACCACGCGGTGCGGGCCAGCCGCGAACAGGGCGGCGCGCAGATCTACCTGAAGCGCGAAGACCTGAACCACACCGGCGCCCACAAGATCAACAACGTGATCGGCCAGGCGATGCTGGCCAAGCGCATGGGCAAACCACGCGTGATTGCCGAAACCGGTGCCGGCCAGCACGGTGTGGCCACCGCCACCATCTGCGCACGCTACGGCCTGGAATGCGTGGTCTACATGGGCAGCGAAGACGTGAAGCGGCAAAGCCCCAACGTCTACCGCATGAAGCTGCTGGGCGCGACCGTGGTGCCGGTCGAGAGTGGCAGCAAAACGCTGAAAGACGCGCTGAACGAAGCGATGCGCGACTGGGTCGCGAATGTGGACAACACCTTCTACATCATCGGCACCGTGGCCGGCCCGCACCCCTACCCAATGATGGTGCGCGATTTCCAGAGCGTGATCGGCGAGGAATGCCTGAAGCAACTGCCCACCCTGACCGGCGGCAGACAGCCCGACGCGGTGATCGCCTGCGTGGGCGGCGGCAGCAACGCGATGGGCATCTTCTACCCCTACATCGGCCACGAGAAGACCCGGTTGATCGGCGTGGAGGCGGCCGGCGAAGGCATGGACAGCGGCAAACATTCGGCCTCGCTGCAACGCGGCCTGCCGGGCGTGCTGCACGGCAACCGCACCTACGTGCTGCAGAACGAAGACGGCCAGGTCACCGAGACGCACAGCATCAGCGCCGGGCTCGACTACCCCGGCGTGGGCCCCGAGCATGCGTTTCTGAAAGACATCGGCCGCGCGGAATACGTGGGCATCACCGACCGCGAGGCACTCGAAGCCTTTCACTACCTGTGCCGCACCGAAGGCATCATCCCCGCGCTGGAATCCAGCCACGCGGTGGCCCATGCGCTGAAGCTGGCGAAGACGATGTCGCCGGAACAGGTCATTTTGGTCAACCTGTCTGGCCGCGGCGACAAGGACATCGGCACCGTGGCCGACCTGAGCGGCGCTGATTTCTACTGCCGGCCGAGCTGCCGGGGGCAAGCCATCAAAGGTGGCGACGTGGCCATGAAAGGCCCGCTATGAGCCGCATCGCACCCACACTGGATCGCCTGAAGGCGGACGGCCGCACCGCGCTGATTCCTTATGTGACGGCCGGCTTCCCGCAGGCCGATGTGACGCCCGAGCTGATGCTGGCAATGGCCGAGGCCGGCGCCGACATCATCGAGCTCGGCGTGCCCTTCTCCGACCCGAGCGCCGACGGCCCGGTCATCCAGCAGGCCGGCGAACGCGCGCTGGCGCTCGGCGTGGGTCTGGCCCAGGTGCTGGGCATGGTGCGCGACTTCCGCCGCACCAATAACGCCACGCCGGTGGTGCTGATGGGCTACGCCAACCCGGTCGAGCGCTACGACATCAAGCACGGCGCGGGTGCCTTCATTCGCGACGCCGCGGCGGCCGGTGTGGACGGTGTGCTGATCGTCGACTACCCGCCGGAGGAGTGCGAAGACTTCAGCGCGAAGCTGCGTGCCGCCGGCCTGGACCTGATCTTTTTGCTGGCACCCACCAGCACCGAGCGGCGCATGCAGCAGATCCAGAAGGTGGCGAGCGGCTACGTCTATTACGTCTCGCTGAAAGGCGTGACCGGCGCCGGCAACCTCGATGTTGACGCGGTGGCCGCTATGCTGCCGCGCATTCGCCAGCATGTGAGTTTGCCGCTGGGCGTGGGCTTCGGCATCCGCGACGCGGCCACGGCACAGGCGATCGGCGCAGTGGCCGACGCGGTGGTCATTGGCAGCCGCATCATCCAGCTGCTGGGTGACCAGCCGCGCGAGCGCGTGGCCCCGGTGGCCGCCGAATTCCTGCGGAACATCCGCACGGCGCTCGATTCATAATGCCACACGGCACCAAGAACAAGGACCCGCGATGAGTTGGCTGGAAAAACTGCTGCCCCCGAAGATTCAACACACCGACCCGACCGAGCGCCGCACGGTCCCCGAGGGTCTGTGGGTGAAATGCCCGAGCTGCGAGACGGTGCTGTACAAGACCGACTTGGAGCAGAACCAGAACGTCTGCCCGAGCTGCAGCCACCACCTGCGCATCGGCGCACGGGCCCGCCTCGACGCCTTCCTGGACGCCGAAGGCCGCTACGAGATCGGCCAGGAGGTCATCCCGGTCGACGCGCTCAAGTTCAAGGACAGCCGCAAGTACCCCGAACGGCTGAAGGAAGCGCTGGAGAACACCGGCGAAACCGACGCGCTGGTGGTGGTGGGCGGCGCGGTGCACAGCATCAGCCTGGTCGCCGCCTGTTTCGAATTCGACTTCATGGGCGGCAGCATGGGTTCGGTGGTCGGCGAGCGTTTTGTGCGCGGCGTCGAAACCGCGATCGAGCAGAAGGTGCCCTTCGTCTGCTTCACCGCCACCGGCGGCGCGCGCATGCAGGAAGGCCTGCTGTCGCTGATGCAAATGGCCAAGACCAACGCCGCATTGACCCGGCTGGCGAAGAAGGGGCTGCCCTACATCAGCGTGCTGACAGACCCGACGATGGGCGGTGTCAGCGCCGGCTTCGCGTTCGTGGGTGACGTGGTGATCGCCGAACCCAAGGCGCTGATCGGTTTCGCCGGCCCGCGCGTCATCGAGAGCACGGTGCGGGTCACGCTGCCAGAGGGCTTCCAGCGCGCCGAGTTCCTGCAGCAGAAGGGTGCGATCGACTTCATCTGTGATCGCCGCGAACTGCGCAAGACGGTGGCCACGACGCTGGCCATGCTGCTGCGGCAGCCGGCCGACGCGATCGATTGACGCAGCTCACAGCGCCTGCAGCGCCGTGGCTTGCAGGTTCGTGAGGACAATGGCGCCGACTTGCAGCGCCAGCAGCACCACCAGGGCCGACAGATCGATGCCGCCGATCGGCGGCACATGGCGACGCACCGGCCGCAACATCGGGTCGCACAGGCGGTCGACCAGTTCGGCCAGCGGCGAATGCGCCTGCACCCACGACACCACCACGTGGACGATCAACAGCCCGGTCGCCAGCGAAATGGCCAGCCGCAACACGCCGAAGAAGGCGATCACGAACAGCGCCACCGGGTTGCGCAGGCCGCCGGTGAGCAGCCACAGCAGGCCCCACTGGGCCACCTCCAGCAGATACACCGCCAGCAGACTGGCCGTGTCCAGGCGACCCACCGCCGGCACGATGCGGCGCAGCGGCAGCACGATCCAGTCGGTGAGCTGGAAGATGAAGCGGCCGACCGGATTGCCCGATTGCGGCGACATCGGGATGCGCTGGTACTGCATGTACAGCCGCAGCAGACAGGCGCCACCGATCAGGCCGATGACGACGTCGAGCAACAGGGAGACGATTTGATAGAGCATGGCAGAACCAAGGCGGGTCATGGGATGATAGCGGGCTGCTTTACGACGCTCATGACCGAGTCATCATCCCTGCGGACGCTGCCACTCTTTCCACTGAACACGGTGCTGTTTCCTGGCGGTATGCTGCCGCTGCAGATCTTCGAGGTCCGTTATCTGGACCTCATCGCTCGATGCCAGCGTGATGGCACACCCTTCGGCGTCGTAAAACTCAACTCAGGCTCGGAAGTCCGCCAACCTGGCCAAATCGAGTTATTCGAGAGTGTGGGAACCCTTGCAAGCATCGAAACCATTACCCATCCGCGTCCTGGCCTCATGGCTGTTCGCTGCAAGGGTACGCAGCGGTTTCGTGTTTTGTCTCAAACACAACAACGGTTCGGGCTCTGGTCAGCAGCAATTGAACATGTGCCGTCGGACCTTGTTGTGGCGATTCCTGAACACCTGATGTACGTTGCAACTGCTCTCGATCGTTTGCGTGGGACCATGCGCGAAGAAGAACGGACGAGTTACCCGCACGGCCTCACAGATCCGGCATGGGGTGACAGCGGCTGGGTGGCCAATCGGTGGGCCGAGCTTTTGCCAGTGGCGCCGGCCATCAAGCAGAACCTGATGGCACTTGAGAACCCTTTGTTGCGTCTCGAGCTGATTGGCGATCTCTTGCGGCAGCACGGCGTGATCCCCGCTCCAGGAGATGCCGCATGATGGCGCGCGTGCTTGACTGGCCACGCCCCGTCAAACGGTTGGTCGTGGTGGCCGCCGATGTGGTGTTTGCCTTGATGGCCATGTGGCTGGCATTCACGCTGCGGCTTGATCACCTGCACCGCCCTATCGGCGCCCAATGGGCGGTTTATGCGCTTGGGCCTTTGCTTGCCATACCGGTTTTCATCAAGTTCGGCCTGTACAGAGCCATCTTCCGCTACACCGGGCTCGCCGCAATGACCGCCACTGCCGTGGCGACGATCCTCTATGGCACGCTCTTGTTCGCGGCGCTCACAGTGCTGCAGCGCATGGGGTTTCCCGTCATTCCACGCAGCATCGGCATACTGCAACCGCTGATCTTTTTGCTGCTTGTTGGCGGTAGCCGTGCGGCGGCACGGTTCTGGCTGGCCGGGCTGGCTCGCCCACGCGGCCTCGCGGAAGGGCGGCTACTGATCTATGGAGCGGGCAGCGCGGGTGCACAAACAGCGGCTGCCTTGCAGAACAGCACGCAATTCATTCTTCTGGGCTTCGTCGACGACGATGTGGGCAAGATCGGTCGGAGCATCAACGGCCTGCCGGTTCATGGGCCCGGCGAGGTAGCCAAGCTCGTGGAGCGGAACGGTATCACCGACATTCTGTTGGCCTTGCCGAGCATTTCTCGTGCGCGCCGCAACGAGATCATCGAAAGCCTGCAGCCGCTGCCAGTCCACGTCCGCACCCTGCCCGGCATGGCCGATCTCGCACGGGGGCGGGTCACCCTGCAGGATTTCCGTGAACTCGACATTGAAGACCTGTTGGGCCGCGAACCGGTTCCGCCAGACCCGGCGTTGCTGGCACGCAGCCTGGCCGGCAAAACGGTCATGGTCACAGGGGCGGCGGGCAGTATCGGCAGTGAGTTGTGCCGGCAGATCGTACTGCAGCGTCCCAGTTGCCTGCTGCTGTTCGATCACAGTGAGTTCGGCCTGTACACCATACATCAAGAACTGTTGACGTTGGTCGATCAGGCTGGGGTCAGGGTCACCGTAGAGCCGCTGTTGGGCAGTGTGAGGCACGCAGACCGGGTACGAGAAGTAATGCAACGATATCGGCCAGACACGGTTTACCACGCAGCCGCCTATAAACACGTGCCGATGGTCGAGATCAATGTGGCGGAAGGCGTGCAGAACAACGTGTTCGGCACCCTGTTCGTGGCCACGACTGCCCTGGAGATCGGCGTCGAGCGGTTCATCCTGATATCCACTGACAAGGCGGTGCGGCCAACCAACGTCATGGGAACCACCAAACGGTTGGCCGAGATGGTTCTGCAAGCTCTGGCCGCAGAGCCATCGTATGCCGGCAAGCCATTCAACACCTGCTTCTCGATGGTGCGATTCGGCAACGTGCTGGGATCGAGTGGCAGCGTGGTGCCGCTGTTCCGCCGACAACTGTTGGCCGGGGGACCGCTGACTGTGACCCACCCCGAGGTCACGCGGTATTTCATGACCATTCCTGAGGCCGCTCAACTGGTGATCCAGGCTGGCGCCATGGCCAGTGGCGGTGAGGTTTTCGTACTCGACATGGGCGAGCCCGTGAAGATCATCGATTTGGCGCATCGCATGGCGACCTTGTCGGGTTTGACCGTGCGCGACGGATCACACCCCGAGGGCGACATCGACATCGTGATCAGCGGCCTGCGGCCCGGCGAAAAACTCTATGAAGAGTTGCTGATCGGAGACAACCCGCGCCCAACGCCACACCCGCAGATTATGCAGGCCAAAGAAGGTTTGCTGGCGTGGCCCGCGCTGCGCGCTCACCTCGAAGCACTGCAAGTCGCCACGACACAAAATGGCGAGATTTTGATTCGCCGGCAGCTTGAACAATTGGTTCCCGAAGCCCGGTTGTAGACAAGCCGTTTATTTAACGTTCCGAATGAACAGCCTTAAAGCAAGGAGGCATACAAGTTGGACATGCCGACCTTCATGGCGGCTGTGCTGAACTGTTTTCGGACCCAATCACGGGCAGTTCTTCCAAAACGATCGCGAAGTGCCACGTCTAGAACCAGCGCATCTATCGCATCAGCAAGCGCAGGTACGTTCCGCGGCGGCACGGCCAGACTCGTGCAACCAGATTGGTTCAGATAATTGACCCCATTGTCCAATTGACACACCACGGTCGGCTTTCCGCAAGCCATGGCTTCAGCACTGGCGATGCCGAAGGCCTCTGAGGGTTCGATAGAGGGAAGGCAGAAAACGTCACAGGCGTGAAAGGCGCTGACCAGAGCCGCATCGTCGATTTCGCCAAGAAAAAGCACACGGCTCAGCAAACCTGCCTCGGCAGCCTGCTGTTTCAACTTGGCGCTCAGTACGCCAGAGCCAGCCATCAGGAGCACAGCATCGCTGCGCAGCAGTGCCATGGCGCGCAACAGGTAGTCATAACCCTTGTAATAAACGTGCCGTCCCACCGTTAAAACAATCGGGCGCTGAAGGGCAAAGTCGCTGATTGTCTGCTGCATCCGCGTACAAGCGAAGCGGAAATCCAGTCGCTCAAAGTCGATGCCGATCGGCACGAATGCCATTTTCGCGGCCAGATCGATCTGATGCAGTTGAATTGAGCTTTCGTAATGTTTTGGCGTGAAGACGACAATGCGATCCACACGTTCAAGCGCGCGCCGCTGAACGTGGCTGTACACCTTCATAAGGCGACGCTGCCGAACAATATCACTGTGCCACGTCATGACGATCGGTACCGAGCGCGGACTGCCCAACGCTGCGAAATCACCCCACGGATTGGGGGCATGAACATGCAAGAGGTTGCAGCGCCCCGAGGTTAACTCCCGACGCACCATGGGCAACACACCGGGGCTCAGCGTGGCCGAGCCGAGTTTGCCATAGGTCCGTGCGGCCAATACCCGGTAAGATGGCTTCGTGTTCAGGGCCAAGGAATCGGGACATTCACCTGCGACAAGCGTCGCATCGATCTCCGGCGCTAGTGAACGCAGCAACGTATCTACATGTGCTTCCACTCCAGCATAAGGTGGTGGAATGAATTTGCCGACGTGCAAAGGACGAATCTCAGCGCTCATGATCGACATTCTTGCAGGAGCAACTTGCGCCGCGCACGCCCATTTGACCATCTGATCGTGTAAGCCGCGGGAAGATGCGTCGGACTCCATGGCGGGCAACACGCATCGGTAAATAGACACCACACAGAAGCATCAATCGATAGAACGGCCGGCCGTGAAGCCGCAACGCCCGCAATTCTTCGATCGAACTGCGCACCGGTTGCATGCTGGAGACGCCGCCACCCTCGAAATTGACAATCGTCTCGTCCAGCCAGTGGACTGTCATCTGCGGAGGAAGACGCAACATCCATTCGAAGTCCATGCGAATTCGAAAATCGATCGCGTAAGTGCCATGCACATCGAACAAGGAGCGCCGGAAAAACGAAGCCTGATGCGAGACCAGCTCGAGATTACGCCGCATGAATGAGACATCGCGTGGAATCCGTACGCCGGTTCGCCGATCTACCGCGCGAGCCGCAAGAATTGCGGCGCTGTTAGCTGCCAAATGCGGCGCCATGCGCTGGAGTACCGTCTCATTGGAGTACACGTCTCCCCCATTCAGGAAGCTGACGACATGCCCAGAGGCCAAAGCCAGCGCCTCATTGAATGCCGCAGAAATTCCAGACGTCAGTTGCTCCTTCACACGAATATCGGGAAAGGCCCATTCGCGCGCATCAATCTCAAGAGAGCACCCCTTAGCCACCAAGACGACTTCATAGTCTTTGAACGTTTGGTTCGCGATCGACTGCAAAGTAGCCGTCAATCCTTTGGGATCATCGCGGGAGATGACGATGATGGACACCAATCTGCGCAGTGGATCTCCAGACGCCGGTGAAACCGTGGCGGAGACAGCTAGGGGGTCAATCGACGGCAAGATTGCCTCATAGAGAGAGTGAGAAACGAGGGCAAAGACAGATAACTCAACTTCGGCATCTTACGAGCAAACATCTACCGCATGAGAAGGAACGCTCCACATCGCGCAACAGTGCGAAAATGAACGCCTGAGGAGCTTTTTCGTGCGCCCCCAAGGACGATCCAGAGGCCTGCTATTGTCGCTTTGCGGCCGGGGAGCATTGATTGACAGCGATCAAGCGCAACCGCCCCCTTGATTAGATATCCAACCCAGTAACCTCTCATGAGCCTGTTGTGCAGAGTTTGTGGAAATGCCCTAGGGCATTCCATCTTTTCTGGGCGCTTGTGCGGCGATACCGCCGACTATTTCGACTGTTTAGTCTGCGGATATGTTCAGACCCAACCGCCGACATGGCTCGATCGCGCTTACGCCCATCCCATTAACCGATCCGACACGGGCGTGATGGTCCGCAATCGGGCCAACTGCCGCATCGTCCTCGCAACCTTGGCTCTACTGGGTCGGCGGCGTGAGCGTGTTCTGGATTGCGCTGGCGGATATGGGATTCTCGTGCGCATGCTTCGCGACCGCGGCGTTGATGCACGTTGGTCCGATCGATATTGTGAGAACCTATTGGCTCGCGGCTTTGAGCATGATGGACATCCGGCAGGTCTTGTCACCGCTTTCGAAGCCTTCGAACATTTCACGGATCCGGTCGGGGAAATGTCAGCCATGTTCGCACAAGCCCCCAATCTGCTGATATCTACTGAGATCGTCCCGCACCCTGCTCCGCCTCTTGATCAATGGTGGTATTACGGCGTGGAGCACGGTCAGCATATCGGTTTCTTCAGGCGGCAGACCTTGAAAGTACTGGCGGATAGATTTGGAAAGCGTCTTGTGACGGATGGCCGCAGCCACCATCTGTTCACACAAGAAGCTGTTTCTCCCACCGCGTGGCGAACGACTCGCCTGATCTCCCGGCTCCTGCCTCGACTTTATTCGATCGGCCTCAAATCCAAAGTATGGCCTGATTTCCAGGCCGCCAGTCGCCTGCCATGAAGATTGCTTTCGATCATCAAATCTTCGCGATTCAGGCCTACGGCGGCATTTCCAGATATTTCGTCAAACTGGCCCTAGAACTGCAAATGCTTCGCCAGGAAGTGTGTGTCGTCGCGCCATGGCACCGCAACAACCATCTGACGGAATTGCCCTCTGAATTGGTGCTCGGCACGAAGTGGAAACGATTTCCGCCTCGCTCCGCGCGGATGGCTCTGTGGCTGAATTCGGTGTTCGCTGCACGCGCAATACGACAACAGCGCCCGGACGTGTTACATGAAACCTATTACTTCGGCAGCAGCCGCCCCCGGAGAGGTGTGAAAACCGTGATCACGGTCTACGACATGATTCACGAAAAGTTTCCGACGGCTTTTCGGGCAAACGACCCAACCTCCAAAGCAAAACTGAACGCAGTGAGGCGAGCGGATCATGTGATTTGCATTTCGGAAAACACAAAGCACGACCTGTGCGAGTTCACCGACATCCCAGACTCGAAAATCAGCGTGATCCACTTGGGTTTCGAGAAAATATCCGAGTATTCAAATGCGGGCACCCAGGCAAGCCGTCCGTTTCTCCTTTATGTCGGGCATAGGGATCACTACAAGAACTTTGATTCCACCCTGCAAGCCTTGGCGCGCCACCCGCGAATCACTGAAACGTTCGATCTCGTAGCCTTCGGAGGGAATGAATTCTCGCGGGAAGAATTGCGACGCATTGATGCTTTGAAGTTGCGCGAAGGTGCCGTTCGCAATGTCCAGGGTAATGACGATCTACTCGGTCTACTTTATCGAACTGCCACGGCGTTCGTTTATCCCTCGCTATACGAAGGCTTCGGCTTGCCTCCGCTGGAGGCCATGGCCCATGACTGCCCCGTGGCTGCCAGTTCTTCAAGCTCCATTCCAGAAGTTGTGGGAAATGCGGGCTTGATGTTTGACCCCACAGACATCGATGCTCAGGGCCATGCACTCGAGCAAATATTGTTCGATACGGGATTGCGTGAGAACCTTATTCAGGCAGGTCGGAAGCGCCTCCTTGAGTTTTCATGGAAACGCTGTGCCGAACAAACGCTTCAGGTGTACCAAAAGTTGCATGCACCTACTTGATTTTTCGACCAAAGACCATCAAGCGATGCTCAGGATGCCGGTCGAAATGCCAACATCCACGCACAGCTGCTGAACCGTGACCCCTCATCGATCACCAAATTGGGGGCGATATCTGCCCCGTGCTGTAGCGCAGCGCTTGGACAAACGACCAGACTTGCTCGCCGCTCTGCACAACAGTGGCTGGGTGGTATTGGACAAACTCGCTCGCCTTTCATTTGCGCTGCTGGTCGGCACATGGGTCGTTCGTTACCTTGGCCCTGCGCAATTTGGCGAATTGGCTTATGCCATCGCCGTCATTGCATTCTTTCAAGCCATCGCCAATCTCGGGATGGACGGCATCGTGGTGCGAGATATCGCAAAGAGTCCGTCAAGCAGCAGTCGCATTCTCGGCACCGCCTTTTTGATCCGAACCGGAGCTGGGGCGGCATGCTGGTTGGCCGCCGTTTTGTCGAGCGGATGGTTTTACGGCTGGTACGACCGCACCACCTGGATCGTTGCCATTGTGGGCGGCAGCCTGATCTTTCAGGCCGCCGATACCGTTGACCTTTGGTTCCAGAGTCAAACCAAAAGCAAATTCGCCGTACTGGCCAAATTGGGAGGGTACTTGGTCACCAATGGTGTCCGGGTCGTGATGATCAAAATCGATGCGCCGCTTCTGGCGTTCGGGGTCGCTTTTCTGATTGAAGCGCTGCTGTCGGCTACTGCTCTCGCGTTTGCGTACAGACGCTTCCCGTCCGACGGCCGGTGGCAATACAGCCACGAATTGGCCAAAGATTTGATCAAGGAGTCATGGCCTTTCCTGCTCAGCGGGCTGTCGATCATGGTTTACATGCGCATCGATCAGATCATGGTGAAAGAATTCCTGGGTGAACAGGCGCTCGGCCTTTATGCCGCTGTTCTTCAAGTTTCATCTTTGTGGCACGTCATTCCCATGGCGTTGTCGATCAGCTTCGCCCCCATGATTGCGCGACGACGCCAAGATGGAGAGGCCGCCTACTACCGTGCGCTTGCATCGATTTTTCGCGTTTTTCTGGTCATCAGCGTCGCACTGAGCTTCGTCACGATGGCGCTGTCACACCAGATCGTCGCCCTGCTTTTTGGCCCCCAATATGCCGGCGCCAGTGAGATTCTGGCCATCCATGTATTCACCAACATCGCAATATTTCTGGGCGTTGCACAGAGCTTGTGGTTGGTCAACGAACGAAAATCTCGCATCGCATTGCAGAAAACCGTGATAGGCGGGGTTTGCTCCGTCGGTCTGAACCTTCTGCTTTTACCGGCATTTGGACTGGTGGGTGCGGCGGTTTCAGCCGTTGTTGCTCACACAGCATCGGCGGTTCTGAGCAACATTTTTTATTCCAGAAGAATCCTGAAGATGCAACTGGGGCTTGGTGGCTGACATGAAAAGCCCGTCTCCTTTCACTTCCTCACCGCGCTGAGCCTCATGGACAGTCCTGTTCTCTTTCTGGTTTTTAATCGCCCCGCGACAACGCACCAGGTCTTTGAAGCCATCCGGGCTGCACGTCCTCCCCGGCTCTACATCGCCGCTGACGGCGCACGTTCGAACCGGGCCGGCGAAGCGGCCCAATGCGCGGAGGTCAGACGCATTGCTACAGCCGTTGACTGGCCCTGCGAGGTCAAGACCTTGTTTCGCGAAAACAACCTTGGATGCAAGGTGGCTGTATCCCGTGGACTGGATTGGTTTTTTCAGCATGAGGAACAAGGCATTGTTTTAGAGGACGATGTATTGCCTGTCCCGGGATTCTTCCAATATTGCGACGAATTGCTGCATCGCTTCCGGGATCACGCACACATTGGCCTGATCAGCGGCTGCAACCTCGTGTCGAGCGAATTCTCCGCAACAGACAGCTACTTTTTCTCCAGAAACTGCCACATCTGGGGATGGGCAAGTTGGCGACGGGTCTGGCAGACCTACGATGTTGCCATCACCGCCTGGCCAACGTGGCGTCAAAAGAATTTCGCCGACGTCCCCAACACGCATGCCTTGTTCCGCTTGTACTGGTCCCGAATCTTCGATAGCGTCCATGCGGGACGAATCGACACGTGGGACTATCAATTGGTCTTCGCCCTCTGGAGAAATCGGCAACTGTGCGTGATACCCGCCGTCAATCAAGTCACCAATCTGGGCTTCGGTCCCGACGGAACCCACACGCTTGGTGAAGCCCCGGGGTACGTCACTCGTTCCGTGCCGGCGGAACTCGCGCACCCCTTGCGTCATCCCGAGCCTGTCGCCAGCAACGTTACGGCCGACAGACTCATCGACCGTCTTGTGTTCGGACTTGATCTCGCTCAAATGCTCAAGCGCAAGGTGCGGTCCTGGCTGTCGCGGCCTTGGCGGCAATGACAGCGATGCGCAGTCCAGTTGCATCGGGTGCTCTGCGAGTGGCTGTCACCGGTGCCAGCGGCTTCATCGGCGAAAACCTGCTGTCCGCGCTCTCCCGATCGGGCCATGCGGTGCTGGGCCTGACCCGCAAAGGGCGTGGGACGCCGGGCGACACGGGTCGCGTAATGCTGGACCGGTACGACAACACTGACGCGCTTGAAAACCTGCTGACAGGCTGTGACGCTGTCGTCCACCTCGCTGCTCTGGCGCACCGTTCCGAAAAGTCGCTGCAATCTGGCGAGAGTTTCGATGCCAACGTCAGCGTGACCGCTGCCGTCGCACGATCGGCACATGCAGCTGGTGTCCGGCGCTTCGTCTTCATCAGTTCCGTCGGCGTCAATGGTCTGCGCACATACGGCCAGCCCTTCAATGAATTGGATGCGCCCTGCCCCCAGGAGGCGTATGCGCGCAGCAAACTGACCTGTGAACAACAGGTGCTTGAGCTTGCGCGGCAACACCCTGATTTTGAAGTTGTGATCGTCCGCCCCCCGCTGGTGCACGGACCGCAGGCTCCCGGCAATTTTGGCAAGCTCTGGCGTGCAGTTGCCCGAGGCGTGCCGCTGCCTTTTGGCGCCATCGACAATCGCCGCAGCGTGATTGGCGTCGACAACCTTGCCGACCTGATTATTCGGTGCATTGTCCATCCAGGCGCATCCAACCAGACTTACCTGGCCAGCGACGGCGAAGACGTCTCAACGGCCAACCTGATTTTGCGCATGGGTCTTGCCATGCAGCGCCCTGCCCGCTTGATCAACGTGCCCGCGCCGCTGCTGAGACTCGCCGCTCGCATGACCAGACAGCAGGATTTGCTCGAACGCCTGGAGGGTTCACTGCAAGTGGACAGCCGCAAGGTCCGACTCGAATTGGGCTGGTCCCCACCCTTCACTCTGGACGAAGGCTTACGAAGGATCGCCGAAGCCGATCGGACTCGTATTGAACAGGTGTCATGAAACGCAGTCTTGACCTCTTCGTCGGCCTGCTGACAGGGTTGGCGCTGGCACTGCCCATGTTGCTGATTGCGCTGACCGTCCGCCTCAGCTCCCCCGGCCCCGCCCTCTACTGGTCCGACCGCGTCGGCCGACACAACCGCATCTTCCGCATGCCCAAGTTCCGAAGCATGCGCATCGACACGCCGGAAGTGGCGACGGACCGGCTGACGAATCCGGCGCAGTGGCTGACACCGATCGGCTCCTTCCTGCGACGCAGCAGCCTCGACGAGTTGCCGCAGCTCTGGAGCATCCTGTGCGGCGATATGAGTCTGGTGGGCCCGCGGCCAGCGCTGTTCAATCAGTACGCCCTCATCGAGAAGCGCACGGCCGCCGGCATTCACCGGTTGAAGCCAGGCCTCACGGGTTGGGCGCAGATCAACGGCCGCGACGAGATCCCGGACGACGCCAAGGTCGCGCTGGACGCCCACTACCTGCAGCACCAGTCGCTGCGCCTCGACCTGCTGATCCTGTGGCGCACGGCGCGGAAGGTGTTGCGGGCCGACGGCGTGAGCCACTGAGTGCTGTCCGCGAAAAACTAAAATAGCAGGTTTGGCGCGCGCCGGGCGTGCCTGCACCCGCACCACCCCATGTCCGACACGACCACCGCCGCCCCCGTTCCCGCCACCGACGACAACCAGCTCATCGCCGAACGCCGTGAGAAGCTGAAGGCGCTGCGCTCGTCGGGCATTGCCTTTCCGAACGACTTCAAGCCCGCTCACCACGCGGCGGCCCTGCTGACGGCACACGAACCGCTGGACGCACCGGAGCTGGAGGCCCAGGCGGTGAAGGTCTCTGTGGCTGGCCGCATGATGCTCAAGCGCGTGATGGGCAAGGCCAGCTTCGCGACGCTGCAGGACGCCACCGGCCGCATCCAGATCTACGTGACACGCGACAGCGTGGGCGAAGAGGTCTACGCCGCGTTCAAGCACTGGGACCTGGGCGACATCGTCGGCTGCGAGGGCACGCTGTTTCGCACGCGCACCGGCGAGCTGTCGGTGCACGCCACCTCGATCCGCCTGCTGACCAAGAACCTGCGGCCGATGCCGGACAAGTTCCACGGCGTGGCCGACCAGGAGGTGAAATACCGCCAGCGCTACGTCGACCTCATGACCGACGAAACCGCGCGCCTGCGTTTCATGGCGCGCAGCAAGGCGGTGAGCGGCATCCGCCAGTTCATGGTGGACCACGGCTTCCTCGAGGTCGAAACGCCGATGCTGCACCCGATTCCCGGCGGCGCCAACGCCCGCCCCTTCACCACGCACCACAACGCGCTGGACCAGGAGATGTTCCTGCGCATTGCGCCGGAGCTGTACCTGAAGCGGCTGATCGTGGGCGGTTTCGAGCGGGTGTTCGAGATCAACCGCAACTTCCGCAACGAAGGCATCTCGGTCCGCCACAACCCCGAGTTCACGATGATGGAGTTCTACGCGGCGTACTGGAACTACCAGGACCTGATGCAGTTCACCGAAGACCTGGTCCGTGATGCGGCGCAGAAGGCTGCCGGCAGGCTGCAACTCACCTACGGCGGCAAGCCGGTCGATCTGTCCCAGCCCTTCGAGCGGCTGACGATCCGCGACGCCATCGTCAAGCACACCGAGGCCGGTGCCAACGTGGACGACGCGGCCTGGCTGATCGGCCAGCTCAAGAAGCTGGGTTTCAACGAGGAAAAACACAAGCTCTCGGCCCAGTCGCTGCCCAAGCTGCAGGTGCTGTATTTCGAGGAAACGGTGGAAGACAAGCTCTGGCAGCCCACGTTCATCTGCGAGCACCCGACGGAAATCTCGCCGCTGGCCCGCGCCAGCGACACCCGACCGGAGATCACCGAGCGCTTCGAGCTGTACATCACCGGCCGCGAGTTCGGCAACGGCTTCAGCGAGCTGAACGACGCCGAGGAACAGGCCGCGCGCTTCCAGGCGCAGGTCGACGCCAAGGACGGCGGCGACGACGAGGCGATGTATTACGACGCCGACTTCGTGCGCGCGCTGGAATACGGCATGCCGCCCACCGGCGGCTGCGGCATCGGCATCGACCGCCTCATGATGCTGCTGACCGACAGCCCCAGCATCCGCGACGTGATTCTGTTCCCCGCCCTACGCCGGGAAGGCTGAGCGCAGCCTCAGTTCGGCCGGAAGCCGCCCGGCGGCTTGGCCGCGGAATCCGCCTGCGCGGTGACGACCTCGAGGCGCTTGACGTCCACCTTGGTCGAGAGCAGGTCCTTGTCGACCTCGCCGGTCAACCGCACCCGCGTCTTCGGGTTCACCACCTGGCCATTCCAGTGCTTCTGCTCGATCTTCACGTCGATGCTGCCGGTGGTGTCCACGAACTCATACCGGTCGCCCCGGATGTGGCGCTTGATGTTGCCCTCCAGCGTCACCGGTGCGTCGTCGGCCAGCTTGCGGGCCGACGCCACCTGGTGAATGGGCGCGGTGGTGAGGTTGGGGTCGGGCTGGAACTGCGCCACGGCGGGCGGCAGCACGACGGCGGCGAAACCCGCCAGCGCCGCAGCGGCGATCCATGTCTTCTTCATGGCCATCTCCTCGTTCGGTCGGGAAGACAGCCTAACACCCCCGCGCCGGGGGCGCAGCGCCTCAGCCCATAACCCGGCGTGCCGCGCGGTACGGCGCGCTGGCCATGAGCGCGGGCCAGGGCAGCGGTTCGCCGCGCGGCAGCAGCGCCCGGCGCCGGGTCTCGGCATCGGCGCTGGCCGTCCAGCCGCCCTTCGCCAACGACTCGGCCAGCCCGTCCAGCAGCTCATCGACCGGCGCGCCCGCCGCCACCACGCTCTGGTTGCACAGCAGCACCAGGTCGCAGCCGGCCGCCAGCGCGGCGCAGGCGGCCTCGGTGTAGCCGACCTCGCGGCCGTCGATGACGCGGGCGCCGGCCATGCTGAGGTCGTCGCTGAAGATCGCGCCGGTGAAGCCGAGCCGGCCGCGCAGAATGTCCTGCAGCCAGCGCGCCGAGAAGCCGGCGGGCCGGGCGTCGACCTTGGGGTAGATGACATGCGCCGGCATCACGCTGGCCAGCCCGCTGCTGAGCCAGCCATAGGGCGCGGCGTCGTCGGCGAGGATGGCTTTCAGGCTGCGCCGGTCGACCGGGATCTCGGTGTGCGAGTCGGCCTTGACGAAGCCGTGTCCCGGAAAATGCTTGCCGCAGTGCGACATGCCGGCCTGCAGCAGCCCCTGCGCCACACTCTTGGCGAGCAGCGCCACCACCCGCGGGTCGCGGTGGAAGGCGCGGTCGCCGATGACGGCGCTGCCGCCGTAGTCGAGGTCCAGCACCGGCGCGAAGCTGAAGTCGACGCCGCACGCCCGCAGCTCGGCGCCCAGCACGTAGCCCATCGCGGACGCCGCATTCGTGGCGCCCATCGCGTCGCCGGCCATCCAGCGGTCGCCCAGCGTGCGCATGGGGGGCAGGTGGGTGAAGCCGTCGGTTCTGAACCGCTGCACGCGGCCGCCTTCATGGTCGACGCAGATCAGCAGGTCCTCGCGCACCGCCTTGATCTCGGCGTTCAGTGCGGCCAATTGCAGCCGGTCTTGCCAGTTGCGGGCGAAATGGATGACGCCACCCACCAGCGGGTGCGCGAGGCGGCGGCGGTCGGCGGCGGTCAGCGCGAGGCCGGCCACGTCGATGATCAAGGGGGCGTGGCCCGTCATGGCGGTAGCTCTCAAATCAATAGCAATAAAACCAGCATTGGCGCTGACTAGCTGCCAATTCTTTCAACAACCACGAAGCTGGCGGCGTAGTCGGACTCGTCGGTGAGGCTGAGGTGGGCCTTCAGGTTCTGTGCCTCGAACCACTCCCGCAGCGCGCCGTGCAGCACGATGACGGGTTGGCCGCTGCCGAGTTTGCCGACCTCGCAATGCCGCCACGTCATCGGCATGCGCATGCCCAGGCCCACCGCCTTGCTGAACGCCTCCTTGGCGGAGAAGCGGGTGGCCACGTAGCGCACGCCGCGTTCAGGCCAGCGCGCGCTGCGCGCCTTCCAGGTGGCCAGTTCGGCCTCGCTCAACACCTTGGCGGCGAAACGCTCGCCGTTTTTCTCCAGGCTGGCGCGGATGCGCCGCACGTCGCAGATGTCGGTGCCAATGCCGAAGATCATGCGCGGCTCAGGCCAGACACGCGAGGTAGGCCGCCACGGTTGCGCCGTAGCCCAGCTCCAGCGCGTCACCGATCAGCGCATGGCCGATGGACACCTCCAGCACGCCGGGCACCTCGCGCACGAAGGCGGCGAGGTTGTCGCGGTTGAGGTCGTGCCCCGCATTCACGCCCAGGCCCGCGGCGGCGGCGGCGCGGGCGGCGGCGGCGTAGGCGGCCATCTGCCCGCCCTGCCCGGCCGTGCCCCAGGCGGCGGCATAGGGTTCGGTGTACAGCTCGACGCGGTCGGCGCCCACCGCTTTCGCGGCGGCCATCGCGTCGGGCAGCGGGTCCATGAACAGGCTCACCCGCACGCCGAGCGCGCGACATTCGGCTATCAGCGGCCGCAGCCGCGCGGCGTCTTTCGCCAGATCCCAGCCGTGGTCGCTGGTGAACTGGCCTTCGCCGTCGGGCACGAAGGTGGCCTGGTGCGGCCGCAGCCGGCGCACGAAGTCCATCAGGTTGTGGAAGGGGTTGCCCTCGATGTTGAACTCGCGGCCGGGCCAATTCGTTGTCAGCAGCGCGGAGAGTTCGTCCACGTCGCCGGCGCGGATGTGCCGCTCGTCGGGCCGCGGGTGCACCGTGATGCCGTGGGCGCCGGCCTGCAGGCACAGCGTGGCGGCGCGAGTGACGGACGGAATGCCGAGGTGGCGCGTGTTGCGCACCAGCGCGACCTTGTTGAGGTTGACAGAGAGCGAAGTGGTGGTCACAGGCTCTGCACGTCCATCATCATCTTGCGGGTGTTCAAGGTGCTCACGCCGCAATGGTAGTGCAGCAGCGCGCGCAGTTGCCGGCGCAAGGGCGAAAGCACCGGCGCGCAGGCGCGGGCCACGGCTTGCAGCATCGCGCTGCCAGACGGGCCCTGCGACAGCGCCGCCTGGATCGCCAGCCAGTCGCGGCCGGCCAGCCAGCCGGCCGCGTCGTCGGCGTGGGCCTCGCGCAGCCCGCCTTCGGGCAGCAGCACGTAGTCTGCATGGGGCCGCAGCGGCGCCAGCGAGGCCGACTCGGCCAGCAGGTCTGGCAGCAGCCCGGCCTCGCGCAGCACGATCAGCTCGAAGGCCCGCAGCGCGAGTTGCAGGCCCTCGGGGCCGGCGCGGTCGAAATCGGTGGCGAGCAGGCGCACGGTGGCGGCGTAGGCGTCGAACAGCGCGGGGTGGGCGTCGTCACGGGCCAGCAGGCGCATCAGCAGTTCGTTGATGTAATAGCCGGACATCAGCGCGTCGCCGCTGGGCATGATGTGGCCGCCCATCCATTCGGCGCCCTTCAGGGTGCGAATCTCGCCGTCACCCCCGAACGCGATTTCCAGCGGTTGCAGCGGCAGCAGCACCGCACGGAAGTTGGAGGCCGGCCGCTTCACGCCCTTGGCCGCCAGCGCCACCCGGCCGTGGTGACGGGTGAACACCTCCAGGATCAGGCTGGACTCGCTCCAGTCGTAGCGGTGCAGCACATAGGCTGGCTCATTGGAGATGCGCCTACTCGTAACCATACGATCGGACGCGGGCCTCGTCGTCGGCCCAGCCGGACCGCACCTTCACCCACATCTCGAGGAAGACCTTGGCGTCCATCAGCTTCTCCAGCTCGACGCGGGTCTCGGTGCCGATGCGCTTGATGCGCTCGCCGCCCTCGCCGATCACCATGGCCTTGTGGCCGTCGCGCTCGACGACGATGGTGGCGGCGATGCGCACCAGCCGCTTGTGGCCCTTCTTCTGCGGCGCCTCTTCCTCGAACTTGTCGATGACCACGGTGGAGGTGTAGGGCAGCTCGTCACCGGTCAGGCGGAACAGTTTCTCGCGCACCATCTCGCCGGCCAGGAATTTCTCGCTGCGGTCGGTCAGTTCGTCTTCGCCGTAGAACCAGGGCTGCTCGGGCAGGTATTTGCCGCAGATGGCGAACAGCCGCTCGATGTCCTTCGGGTTCTTGGCCGACATCGGCACGAACTCGTCGAAGGCGTGGCGGTGGCCCATCTCCTGCAGCCAGGGCGCCAGCTCGCCGCGGCGGTTGACCTGGTCGAGCTTGTTGGCCACCAGCAGCACCGGTCGGCCGGGGCGCAGCAGCTCCAGCACCTTGGCATCGGCACCGCTGAACGCACCGGCCTCGACGACGAACAGCACCAGGTCCACATCGCTCAGCACGCCGGTCACGGTCTTGTTCAGCGCGTGGTTCAGCGCGTTGCCGTGGCGGGTCTGGAAACCCGGCGTGTCGACGAACACGAACTGCGTGGCGTCGATGGTGCGCACGCCGGTGATGCGGTGCCGCGTGGTCTGCGCCTTGCGCGAGGTGATGCTGATCTTTTGCCCCACCAGCGCGTTCATCAGCGTGGATTTGCCGACGTTGGGCTTGCCGACGATGGCGATCAGCCCGCAGCGCCGGCCCTCCGCCGGCGCAACCGCCGCTTCGGCCGGATGCGCTGCAATTTCAGCATCATTTTGGCCCTCAGTCAGCGCCGGCTGGTCGTTTGTAGCTATGTTTTCAGGAGCATTCATCGTGGGGTATCGGGCGTCTTCAGGTGGGCCAACATGGCCAAAGCGGCCGCCTGCTCGCCGGCCCGGCGCGAGCCGCCGAGCCCGCGCTCCACGCGGTTCAGGTCAGGCACCGCGCATTCCACGTCGAAGGTCTGGCGGTGCGCCTCGCCCAGCGTGGCCACGACGCGGTAGACCGGCAGCTTCATCTTGCGCCCCTGCAGCCATTCCTGCAACTCGGTCTTCGGGTCTTTGGCGGCGGCCTGCATGCCGGGGTTGATCTCGACGTCTTTGAACAGCCGCTCGACCAGCGCCGTGGCGGCCGGGTAGCCGGCGTCGAGGTACACCGCGCCGATCAACGACTCCAGTGCGTCCGCCAGAATGGACGGCCGCCGGTGGCCGCCCGACCGCGCCTCGCCCTCGCCCAGGCGCAGAACGGCCGGCAGGTCGAGGCCCAACGCCAGTTGGTGCAGCGTCTCCTGCTTCACCAGATTGGCCCGCACACGCGACAGCTCCCCTTCGGCGAGCCGGCTGAGCGCGCGGTACAGCATGTCGGAAACGGCCAGGTTGAGCACCGAGTCGCCGAGGAATTCCAGGCGCTCGTAATGGTCGGCCGAGAAGCTGCGGTGCGTCAGCGCGCGCTGCAACAGCAGGGGGTCAGAGAATTCGTGCTGCAGGCGGACCTGCAACAGCCGCAGATCGGCTGGCATGCGGTCTCCCACGGGGCGGCTTACCGGGACCGGCCCGCGTACTTGATCACCAGGAAAACCGGCCCGGCCACCGGAATCTCCCGGTTGTAAGCGTAGGTCACCACGACCTTGTCGCCTTCCTTGGAGATGTCCAGGTCTTTGCCCGCAATGGAGGTGATGTCGTCGATGGCGGCGGCCCGGTCGAAGATCTTGCGGATGTCGATCACCGAGGTGCCCTCGCGCGCGGCCTTGGTCACGGCCTTCTGGACCGCCTGGTATTCGATCACCGTGGGGAACGCCTGCGCCGCGACCACGCCGATGCAGGCGATCAGCCCGCCCACGACGAGCAGGCCCAGAAAGGTCAGGCCGCGTTGCCGGTTTCTCATGCGTGTGCCCCCGGTGGTGTTCAATCGAAACTGCCGATGCGCTTCCAGTTCGAGAAATTCATCCAGACGAAGAAGGCCTTTCCGACGATGTTGCCGTCGGGCACGAAGCCCCAGTAGCGCGAGTCCAGCGAATTGTCCCGGTTGTCGCCCATCATGAAGTAGTGCCCCGGCGGCACCTTGCAGACGACGCCCTCGGCACTGTAATGGCAGTTCTGCTTGAACGCGAAGTCGTCCGCGCCGGGCACGAAGGCCGGCCGGTCGTCGTCGTTCAGGAGCCTGTGCGTGTGGGTGCCCAGCATTTCCTCGAACTGCTTCGAGTAGCGCAGGTTGTCTTCGTCGAGGAACGGGGGTTGCGACACCTTGCTGATCGGCTGGCCGTTGATCGTGAGGCGCTTGTTCAGGTAGCTCACCTCGTCGCCCGGCAAGCCGACCACCCGCTTGATGTAGTCCAGACTGGGCTTGGGCGGGTAATGGAAGACCATCACGTCGCCACGCGCCGGCGGCGTGCCGGCGGTGATCTTGGTGTTGAGCACCGGCAACCGCAGGCCGTAGTGGTACTTGTTGACGAGGATCAGGTCGCCCACCAGCAGCGTCGGGATCATGGAGCCCGACGGAATCTTGAACGGCTCGAACAGGAAGGAGCGCAGGATGAACACCACCGCGATCACCGGGAACAGGCCGGCCGTCCAGTCCAGCCACCACGGCTGCATCAGCAGGCGGGCCTGCGTGTCTTGCAACTGGCCGTCCATGTGGTGAATGCCCTGGCCCGACAGCGCCTCGCGGCGCGCGGCGGCCTCTTGCTCCAGCCTGGCGGCGGCGGCGCGACGGCGCGGCAGGAACACCAGCTTCTCGGCCAGCCAGTACAGGCCCGTCACCAGCGTGGCAAGGAACAGCAGCAGCGCGAAGTTGCCGTCGATCAGGCCGGCGTACCAGGCGCCGGAATAGCCGACGAAAGCGGCCAGGATGAGAGCGGTGATGAAGGGCATCAGGCAGCGCCTCCACGAACGGCGCACAGGCGGGCATGGCGGGAGGCGCGGGGCTCCCGGCGATCGGCGGCGCGGTTCATTCTTCCACCTGCAGGATGGCCAGGAATGCCTCTTGCGGAACCTCGACCGAGCCGATCTGTTTCATGCGTTTCTTGCCTGCTTTTTGTTTTTCAAGGAGTTTGCGCTTGCGGGTGATGTCGCCGCCGTAGCACTTGGCGAGCACGTTCTTGCGCAGGGCCTTGATTGTCTCACGCGCGATGATGTTGACCCCGATCGCCGCCTGGATCGCCACGTCGAACATCTGCCGGCTGATGATCTCGCGCATCTTCGCCACCACCGCCCGGCCGCGGTACTGCGACTGCGTGCGGTGGACGATGATGGACAGCGCGTCCACCTTCTCGCCGTTCAGCAGGATATCGACCTTCACCACGTCGGACGCCCGGTATTCCTTGAACTCGTAGTCCATGCTGGCGTAGCCCCGGCTCACACTCTTCAGCTTGTCGAAGAAGTCCAGCACGATCTCACCCAGCGGCATCTCGTAGGTCAGCATGACCTGGCGGCCGTGGTAGGCCATGTTCATCTGCACGCCGCGCTTCTGGTTGGCCAGCGTCATCACCGCGCCCACGTACTCCTGCGGCATGTACAGGTGCACCGTCACGATGGGCTCCCGGATCTCGGCCGTCTTGCCGATCTCGGGCATCTTGGACGGGTTCTCGACCATGATCACCTCGCCGTCGTTCTTGACGATCTGGTAGACCACGCTGGGCGCGGTGGTGATCAGGTCCTGGTCGAACTCGCGCTCCAGCCGCTCCTGCACGATCTCCATGTGCAGCAGCCCCAGAAAGCCGCAGCGGAAGCCGAAGCCCAGCGCCTGGCTGACCTCGGGCTCGTAGCGCAGCGACGAGTCGTTGAGCTTGAGCTTCTCCAGCGCATCGCGCAGCTGGTCGTATTCGCTGGCTTCGGTGGGGTACAGCCCGGCGAACACCTGGGGCTGGATCTCCTTGAAGCCGGGCAGCGCCTCGGTGGCCGTGGCGGCTGCGCCGCCGGTACCCAGCTTGATCAGCGTCACCGTGTCGCCGACCTTGGCCGCCTGCAGTTCCTTGATGCCGGCAATGATGTAACCCACCTCGCCCGCCTGCAGCGACTCGCGCGGCTGGTTGGCCGGCGTGAACACGCCGAGCTGGTTGGCTTCGTAGCTGGCGCCGGAGGCCATCATCTTGATGCGCTCGCCCTTGCCCAGGCGGCCATCGACCACCCGCACCAGCATCACCACGCCCACGTAGGCGTCGAACCAGCTGTCGATGATCATCGCGCGCAACGGGCCGTCGGGGTTGCCGCGCGGCGCCGGCACCTTCGCCACGATGGCCTCCAGGATGTCGTCCACGCCCAGGCCGGTCTTGGCCGAGCAGGGAATCGCGTCGGTCGCGTCGATGCCGATCACGTCCTCGATCTCGCTGCGGGCGTTGTCGGGGTCGGCGTTGGGCAGGTCGATCTTGTTCAGCACCGGCATCACTTCCACGCCGAGCTCCAGCGCGGTGTAGCAGTTCGCCACCGTCTGCGCTTCCACGCCCTGCGATGCGTCGACGACGAGCAGCGCGCCCTCGCACGCCGACAACGACCGCGACACCTCGTACGAGAAGTCGACGTGGCCGGGCGTGTCGATCAAATTCAGGTTGTAGACCTTGCCGTCGCGCGCCTTGTAATGCAGCGCGGCGGTCTGCGCCTTGATGGTTATCCCACGCTCTTTCTCGATGTCCATCGAGTCGAGCACCTGCGCTTCCATCTCACGCGCCTCGAGTCCTCCGCAACGCTGGATGAGACGGTCCGCGAGGGTCGATTTGCCATGGTCGATGTGCGCGATGATCGAGAAATTTCTGATGTGATTCATCAACGAAGAACTACAAGTGATTGAAATGCAATGGCGCGCACAAGAAAAAAGGGCGCGTCATTGCAAGACGCGCCCTGAACCAACAATCTATGGCAACTGCGATAGTTGGGACTTCATTGTAGGCAAAAAGAGGTTCGCGTACACCCGATCCAAGCTCCCCGAGGCGTCGTTGCAGGCCAGCAACAGCATTATTATTCACAAGTTATCAACAATTTGGGTGGGCAACTGGGTGGGCTGTTTGTGGGCCACCTGTGGATCAGCGGTGGACAGGGATTTGATATCTCGTATCGTGGGCTCAAACATCCGCGATATGCCGAAACCGACCTGTCGACCGGCTGATTTTAACCGCCTCTGGCATGAGAAAATTCGATGTGAGCGTTCGCAAACATTTGTAGGCCACACCAGCCTGGCGTCAAAAAAATTTTGGCCGGCTGTGGTTTCCAAGAAAAAAGGCCCAAACCCGAGCACGGGTAGGGGCCTTCATCGGCCTGTTACCAGGCCACCACCGGTAGCGCCGCTCAGCGGGCCACCGGCCGGATGATGGCGAACTGGGCCAGATCGCCCCGGCGGAACAACAGGCTCACCGGCTTGCTCTTGTCCGCCTTGGCGACGGCCGCTTCGAACTGCTTCACGTTGTTCACCTCGGCGTTGGCTACCTGGGTGATCACGTCGCCCTCACGCAGGCCGGCACGCGCGGCATTGTCGGTCGCCGCACTGACGCGCACGCCACCCTTGATCTTCAGCTCGCCGCGCTGCGCGTCGGTCAAATCGTTCACCGACAGGCCCAGCGCGCTGGCGGCGGCCGGTTTCGGTGGCTCCGGCTTGTCGGCCACCTTGCGAACCGGCTTCTCGGGTTCGATCTCGGCGATCGTCACCGGCAGGTCCTTGCTCTGCCCGCGGCGGAACACCGTGAGCGTGCTCTTCGTGCCCGGCTTGGTGTTGCCCACCAGGCGCGGCAGATCGGACGACTTGTCGATGGTTTTGCCGTCGAACTTGACGATGATGTCGCCCGGCTCCACACCCGCCTTGTCGGCCGGCGCCCCGCTCTCCACGTTGCGCACCAGCGCGCCCTGCGCCTTGCCCAGGCCGATCGACTCGGCCACGTCGCGCGTCACCTGGTCGATCTGCACACCGATGCGGCCACGCTGCACCCGGCCGCTGACGCGCAGTTGCTCGGCGACGCGGGTCGCTTCGTCAATGGGAATCGCGAACGAGATGCCCTGGAAGCCACCCGAGCGCGAGTAGATCTGGCTGTTGATGCCGACCACCTCGCCGCGCAGGTTGATCAGCGGTCCGCCGGAGTTGCCCGGGTTGATCGCCACGTCGGTCTGGATGAAGGGCAGGTAGTCGCCGGTGTCGCGCTGCTTGGCGCTGACGATGCCGGCCGTCACGGTGTTTTCGAGGCCGAACGGCGAACCGATCGCCATCACCCATTCGCCCACCTTGAGCTTGTTGACGTCGCCCGTCTTCACCGCCGGCAAGCCGGTGGCATCGATCTTCACCACCGCCACGTCGGTGCGCTTGTCGGCGCCGACGATGCGGGCCTTGAACTCGCGGTTGTCGGTCAGCGTGACCAGCACTTCGTCGGCGCCATCCACCACATGGGCGTTGGTCATCACGAAGCCGTCCGACGTCAGGATGAAGCCGGAGCCCACACCGCGCGGACGCTCCTCGTCCGGCTGTGGCGCCTGCTGACGCGGGTTGGGTTTGGGCATGTTGGGAAAGCGCTCCCCGAAGAAACGGCGGAACAGCTCCTGCATTTCCTCCTCGCCAGGGCCGCTGGACTGGCGGACCTTCTCGACGGTGCGGATGTTGACCACCGCCGGACCGACCTGCTCGACCAGGTCGGTGAAGTCGGGCAGGCCGCGCGGCTGCGGCGCCGACTGCGCCGAGATGGGCTTGGTCGGCATCAATGCCACCGTGGTGCCCACCGCGAGCGCGCCCACCACCGCGAAGGAGCGGAGATTTTTCCAATCGATACGGATCATCGTGACCTCATTTCAACAAAAGCGCCCCGCATCCCGCGGGTTCGCACGCCGGCCTATTTGCGGCGTTCCAGATTCTGGACGAACGCCTGCAAGGTCTGCGCCGGGACTTCACCGACCGCCGTCAACCACCAGTCGTTGACGCGCCGCGTCATCGTCTGGGTGGCGCCCATGGCCATCGTCATTTCCTGCTGATGCCGTTGCGCCTCGAAAGGTTCCATGAACAGCGACACCGAAGCCAGCCCATCCGAGAACACCCACTGCAGCGTGTTCATGGGCGGCTGGCCGGCGGCGGCAATCGGGCGGCGGTAGCAGCTGACCGATCTGAAGCCGTCGACCGGGGACTTCAAGAACCAACCCTCCGCCTGCGGCGTGGTCTTCACCAACGTGGGTTTTTCGACGCGGTACCCCTCGGTGCGCGTCATCTGCTGGGCCAGCCGGTCCATGCGCACCGGCGCATCGAGCTGTAGCTCGGAGAAAGCGGCCTGTTCCAGCACTGCGCCGTTGATGTCCAGTGTCTGCATCTTGACGACCAGCCCGGTCTTCTTCTCGCTCCAGACCCGATAGCCGAAGCGGAGTTTGTCGCGCGGAAGGATCAGCACCACATCGGTGTCGTAACCAGCCACCCGCTCGCCGCGTGCGTTGCCGTCGGGCCGCATCGCGTAGTGATCCGGAATGGTGCTCTCCCGGGACGCCAGCAGCGTCGGGAAACTTCCCAGCGACTCCCGGCGGTCGATCATCACCACCCGGCTTTCCGGCAGGAAGGTCGTCACCTGGTCGTTGTGGCGGAAGGTGAAGCGCGGCGGGCCGGTCAGCGCCTCGACCCGCTCGATCTGCTGCTCGCCGTCGCAGACGTGCCAGATGCGTGCGCTCGACATGCTGACCGCCGATGACACCACGAAGGTACCCTGATAGGCCCGACGCCTCGAGGCCTCGTGCGTGCGCGTCAGCCATTCGTTGATGGAGCGTGAGTCCTGCTGCGACGGCTGCGCAGCGGGGGGCGCCGGCTGGGCCAGCACACTGCCGGCCACCACGCAGGCGACCGCACCGGCCACCCAGCGGCGCCGTGCCGACGCCCGTGCGGCAGCGAGAACCGAAAGACGACCCATCAGCGAGCGTTGCCTTCGAAGGTGGCGTTGCGCAGGAAGCCGGCCGGCATCTGGAGAGCGGAATTGCCGCCGACCTGGCGATGGGCGGCCAGCATTTCGTCCAGGCGGGCGTCGCGCAGGATCGTGCCTTCGGGGCTGGCGACCAGCACCGCGCCGGACGGCATGGGCCCATTGTCGGCACGCGCCAGCACGGCACCGCTGCCACCCGACAGCAGGGGACCCGCAACCGACCACGCCATCACACCGATAGCAGTGACCGAGGCCAGGCCGGCAACCATCTTCCAGCGCCAGACGCCGTCGTTGGCAGCATCGGCGCGCACCACGATGGGCTCAATGGCCGCCACTAGTGTCACGCTCTCGGTGCCAAGCCGGCCGCGCAGCGTCTGCAAGAAGGCCGAATCGTGCGCCGCACTGCAGCGCGTCTGGGAGGAACGCAGCACCTCGCCGATGAGGTGGTAGCGGTGCCAGGTTTCGAGCGACTCGGCCTGCTGGGCGTCATCCAGGGCGGCAGCGAATTCGGCGCCGCGCAGTTCGCCATCGGCCAGCGCCGACAGAACCTCCCGTGAGGAGGGTTGGACATCGTTCTTCATGGTGTTACCGCCTTGCGCTCTTTAGGATCGCCGTTCCGGAGCCGGTTCCCCGGCCATTGCCCGCATTCGTGAACAAAACCGCATCACCAGCGCTTGCCCGTCTGGTTGTCGAGCAAGGGCTTGACCCTTGCCGAAATCGCTTCCCGGGCCCGGAAGATGCGCGAACGCACCGTGCCGATCGGGCAATCCATGGCTTCGGCGATTTCCTCATAACTCAATCCTTCGATTTCCCGCAGCGTAACAGCCTGCCGCAAGTCTTCCGGCAAGGCCGCCATCGCGGCGTTCACGGCCTCCGCGATTTCCCGGCTGGCCATCAGCGCTTCGGGCGTCTCGGTGGTGGTTAGTTCGCGTTCAGGGCGGTAAGTTTCATCGTCGTCGTCCGCCGGTTTCATCGCGTTCTCGAAAATCAGCGGGTCACGCCGAAGGTCGACCAGCGCCTTCTTGGCGGTGTTGACGGCAATGCGGTACAGCCAGGTGTAGAACTGGGCGTCGCCGCGGAACTGGTGCAGCGCCCGGTAGGCTCGGATGAAGGTCTCCTGCGCGATGTCCTGCACCAGGTCGGCATCGCGCACCATGCGGCCGATCAGCCGCTCGATGCGGCGCTGGTATTTGACGACCAGCAGCTCGAACGCCCGCTGGTCGCCCGCGACCGTGCGCTCGACCAGCAGCGCATCGGGATCGGATGCGGAAGGGGGCGCGGCGGGTTCGGTCATGGCGGGATAGAGGTGCCGGTCGGTGCGCCCTCGACAGCGGAACCGGCCGGGGAATATACCGCACGCCGAAGGTCATCCCACATCGTGGGTGCAAGGCGGCGGCCGACCCACAGCCACAGCGGCCGGCAGCCGTCGGCTTCCAATTTCAGCAGCAGGGCACTCTGCAGGTCCAGGCGAACGTAGACGGCGACTTCGGTGTCGTCGTCCAACGCGCCGGCAGGCCGCCAGAACCAGTGGCTGCCGCTCCAGCGCAGCGCGCCCTCGGACAGCCGCCGCCAGAAACTCCAGCCACCGTACGCCGCGAGCAGCGCGGCAACGACCGGCAACGCCACGCGCCATCCGTTGGCCGGGGTCTGGATCAGATAGACAAGCACACTCGCGGCCCCCGCGAGGCCAAGGCTGGCCAGCAGCCACGCCAGTTCACGCGTGCGTCCCACCGGATACCGGACCGATGGGGCGCCGTGCATCCCGCTCAGTTCTCAGCTCAGCCGCTTGAAGACGAGCGCGCCGTTGGTGCCGCCGAAACCGAAGTTGTTCTTGAGCGCAACGTCGATCTTCACGTCCCGCGCGGTGTTCGCGCAGTAGTCCAGGTCGCACTCGGGGTCCTGGTTGAAGATGTTGATGGTGGGTGGCACCTGCTGGTGGTGCACCGACAGCACCGTGAACACGCTTTCCACGCCGCCGGCGCCGCCCAGCAGGTGGCCGGTCATCGACTTGGTGGAATTCACGACGATCCGTTTGGCGCGGTCGCCCAGTGCCGCCTTGATCGCGTTGGTTTCGTTGATGTCGCCCAGCGGCGTGGAGGTGCCGTGCGCGTTCAGAAAGTCGACCTGGTCGGGGTTCACGCCGGCGTTGCGAAGCGCAGCCAGCATGGCGCGGCGCGGGCCGTCCATGTTGGGGGCGGTCATGTGGCCCGCGTCGGCGCTCATGCCGAAGCCCGCCAGCTCGCAATAAATCTTGGCGCCGCGCGCCTTGGCGTGTTCGTACTCTTCCAGCACGACGACACCGGCACCCTCGCCCAGCACGAAGCCGTCGCGGTCCTTGTCCCAGGGGCGCGAGGCGGTCTTGGGGTCGTCGTTGCGGGTAGAGAGCGCGCGCATCGCGGCGAAACCGCCGATGCCCAGCGGCGACACGGTGGCCTCGGCGCCACCGGCCACCATGACGTCGGCGTCGCCGTATTCGATCATGCGGCCGGCGTCGCCGATGCAGTGCAGGCCGGTCGTGCAGGCGGTGACGATGGCGATGTTCGGGCCCTTGAAGCCGAAGCGCATCGACACATGGCCGGCGATCATGTTGCTGATCGAGGCCGGCACGAAGAACGGCGAGATGCGGCGCGGGCCGCGGTTCACCAGCTCGCTGTGGGTTTCCTCGATCATCGGCAGCCCGCCGATGCCGGAGCCGATGACGCAGCCGATGCGCAGCGACTCTTCTTCACCCAGCGCCTCGCCGGTGGCCAGGCCCGCATCGGCCACGGCCTGCGCGGAGGCCGCGATGCCGTAGTGGATGAAGGTGTCCATCGTGCGGGCTTCCTTGGCGCCGATGTAGGTCTCGAGCGGGAAGCCGCGCACCTCGCCGGCGATCTTGCAGGCGAAGTTCGACGCGTCGAACTTGGTGATGGGGCCAATGCCGGAGTTTCCGGCCAACAGGTTGGACCAGGCTTCGGCCACGGTGTTGCCGACCGGGCTGATGCAACCCAGGCCGGTGACGACGACGCGACGACGGGACATGGTGTACGGGGTGACGGTTGAAGAGCGGGGGCGCGGAAGGCGGGATCGCCGTCGCCCTCAGCGCGAGGGACAGGACATCAGCCCCCGGCCGGCAGCGGCCGGCGCTCAGGCCTTGTGGTGGGCGTTGGCGTAGTCGATCGCGTTCTGGACGGTGGTGATCTTCTCGGCGTCTTCGTCCGGGATCTCGATGCCGAACTCGTCTTCGAGCGCCATCACCAGTTCCACCGTGTCGAGCGAGTCGGCACCGAGGTCTGCCACGAAAGCCTTTTCGTTGGTGACCTGGGACTCTTCCACACCGAGCTGCTCGGCGATGATTTTCTTGACACGGGTTTCGATATCGCTCATGGTTCCCTCAGGGGGTTGTAAAACAATCTGTGATTCTATCCGGGGCCGGAACTTATTCATTAAACCGGCCGGTACCGCCACTCGGGGGCGTCAGGCCATGTACATGCCACCATTGACGTGGATTTCCTGGCCCGTGACATAGGCCGCCTGCGGCGACGCCACGAAGGCCACCGCATGGGCGATGTCCTGCGGTTTGCCAAGGTGGCCCAGCGGAATCTGCGCCAGCAGCGCCTTCTGCTGCTCTTCGGGCAGGCCGGCGGTCATGTCGGTCTCGATGAAGCCGGGCGCGATGCAGTTCACGGTGATGTTGCGCGAGCCCAGTTCGCGGGCCAGCGCCCGGCTCATGCCGGCCACGCCGGCCTTGGCCGCCGCGTAATTGGCCTGGCCGGGGTTGCCGGAAGAGCCGACCACGCTGGTCACGTTGACGATGCGGCCGTAGCGCTGCTTCATCATCGGCCGCATCACGGCGCGGCTTAGGCGGAACACCGCCTTCAGGTTGGTGTCGAGCACCGCGTCCCAGTCGTCGTCTTTCAGGCGCATGGCCAGCATGTCGCGGGTGATGCCGGCGTTGTTCACCAGCACCTGCAGGCCGCCGTGCTCCTTGACGATGGCGTCGATCAGCGCGTCGGCCGCCGCGCCATCGTTCACATCCAGCGTGGCGCCGCGGCAGCCCGGGAAGGCGGCCAGCGCCTTGCCCACCTTGGCGGCTCCGTCGTCGGTGGTGGCGGTGCCAATCACCTTCAGGCCGCGCGCCGCCAGTTCGTGGGCGATGGCCGCGCCGATGCCGCGCGAGGCGCCGGTGACCAGGGCCACCTGGCCTTCGAATGAAATGTCGCTCATGGGGCTCTGCTTATTGGAGTTGGGTCTTGACGTCGGCCAGCGTGGCCGGATCGAACAGCGCGAGGCCGGTCAGTTCGGGGTCGATGCGTTTGGTCAGGCCGGCCAGCACCTTGCCGGGGCCGCATTCCACCAGCGTGCTCAGGCCGCGTGCCTTCATCGCGTGCACACAGCCCACCCAGCGCACCGGTCCGAAGGCCTGGCGCACCAGCGCGTCGACGATGCGGCTCGGGTCGTCTTCCACCGCGGTGTCGATGTTGTTCACCACCGGGATCAGCGGCTTGTTGAAGGTGGCCTCACCCAGCCGCACGCGCAGCTTTTCAGCGGCCGGCAGCATCAGGCTGGAATGGAAAGGGGCCGACACCGGCAGCGGCAGCGCGCGTTTCGCGCCGGCCGCCTTCAGCACCTCGCAGGCCTTCTCCACCGCCGCCTTGCTGCCGGAGATGACGGTTTGCGCCGGGTCGTTGAAGTTGACGGCTTCCACCACCTCGGCGCCGCCGAGTTCCCGGGTCACGGTTTCGCAGTTCGCCACGATGACCGCCGCGTCCAGCCCCAAAATGGCCGCCATCGCGCCGGTACCGACCGGCACCGCGTCCTGCATGGCCTGCGCCCGAAAGCGCACCAGCTTCACTGCGTCGGCCAGCGACAGCACGCTGGCGGCGACCAGCGCCGAATACTCGCCCAGCGAATGGCCGGCCACCGCCGCCGGCGGCTTGCCGCCCTCGGCCAGCCAGGCGCGGTAGGCGGCCACACCGGCCACCAGCATCACCGGCTGGGTGTTGGTGGTCAGCGCCAGCGCTTCCTTGGGGCCGTTCTTGATGAGCGCGCCGACGTCTTCGCCCAAGGCCTGTGAGGCCTCTTTCAGCGTGTCGACCACCACCGGGTGGTCGCCCCAGCCGTCCAGCATGCCGACCGATTGCGAGCCCTGGCCCGGAAATACGAATGCGTATGTCGTCATCGTCGATGTTCCAATGGTTATGCGGCGATTTTTCAAGTGAAATCGGGCGCAAGTCAGCGCCGAATCTCGCTGTATTGCTAGAAATTCAGGAGCACCGCGCCCCAGGTGAACCCACCGCCGACGCCTTCCAGCATGAGCGTGTCGCCCGGTTTGACCTTGCCGGCCCGCACCGACGCGTCGAGCGCGAGCGGAATGGACGCGGCCGAGGTGTTGCCATGCTGATCGACCGTGACGACCAGCTTGTCGAGCGGCAGCTTCAGCTTCCTGGCCGTGCTCTGCATGATGCGGATGTTGGCCTGGTGGGGAATCAGCCAGTCGATGTCGGCGTCGGTCTTGCCGGCCTTGGCCAACGTGGCGCGGGCCGCGTCTTCCAGCACGCCCACGGCCAGCTTGAACACGGCCTGCCCGTCCATCTTCAGCAGCGGGTCGCCCAGCACCTGGCCGCCCGACACGTTGCCCGGCACGCACAGGATGCCGACGTGTTTGCCGTCGGCGTGCAGATCGGTCGCCAGAATGCCCGGTGTGTCAGACGCCTCCAGCACCACCGCGCCGGCGCCGTCGCCGAACAGCACGCAGGTGGTGCGGTCGTTGAAATCGAGGATGCGCGAGAACACCTCGGCGCCCACCACCAGCGCGCGGTTCGCGCTGCCGGACTGGATCATCGCGTCGGCCACGGTCAGCGCATAGACAAAACCGCTGCAAACGGCCTGCACGTCGAAGGCGGGGCAGCCAGCGGCGCCCAGCTTGTGCTGCAAGATGCACGCGGTCGACGGGAACACCATGTCCGGCGTGGAGGTGGCGACGATGATCAGGTCGATCTCGGACGCGCTGCGGCCGGCCGCTTCCAGCGCGTTGCGGCAGGCGTGCAGCGCCAGTTCGCTGCTGGTCACGTCGGATTCGGCGAAATGGCGGGCACGGATGCCGGTGCGCTCGACGATCCAGTCGTCGGTGGTTTCCAGGCCGCGGGCAGCGAGCTGCGCCGCCAGTTCGGCGTTGGTCACCCGGCGCGGCGGCAGGTGGCTGCCGGTGCCGGTGATGCGGGAATAGCGTCTCATGGGGTGGTTCAGTGGGCGGGCTCGGCGGCTTCGCCGGCCACCGCTGCCACTGGCGCCGCTTCGCGGTTGACCAGCAAGGGCGCGGCGCGGGCAATGCGGGCCTGCACGCGGTCGAGCAAATCGTTACGCGACGCATCATACGCGCGGCGCAACGCACGCTCGAAGGCGAAAGCGTCGGCCGAACCGTGGCTCTTGAACACCAGCCCGCGCAAGCCCAGCAGCGCGGCGCCGTTGTATCGCCGGTGATCTACGCGCTTTTTGAACGCCGATAACACCGGATAAGCGCAGATTGCAGCAAATCTCGAAAAAATGCCGCGCGAGAACTCGGCCCGAAGAAAGCCACCGATCATCGACGCCAGCCCCTCGCTGGCCTTCAGCGCGACGTTGCCGACAAAACCATCACACACCACGAGGTCGACACTGCCCTTGAAGATGTCGTTGCCTTCCACGTTGCCGGCAAAATTCAGAACGCCGGAGTTACCGGCAGATCGCAGCAATTCGCCCGCCTTTTTGATGGTTTCACCGCCTTTGATGATTTCTTCACCAATGTTGAGCAAACCGACGCGGGGCTGTTCGTCGTTGTTCAGCACAGAGACCAGCGCCGAGCCCATCACCGCGAACTGCAGCAGATGCTCGGCCGTGCAATCCACGTTGGCGCCAAGGTCCAGCACCGTGGTGGCGCCGCCGGTGGCGTTGGGCATTTGGGTGGCAATGGCCGGGCGGTCGATGCCGTCGAGCGTCTTGAGCAGGTAACGGGCGATCGCCATCAGCGCGCCGGTGTTGCCGGCCGACACCGCCGCCTGGGCCGCGCCGTCTTTCACCTGCTGGATGGCGACCCGCATCGACGAGTCTTTTTTCTTGCGCAGCGCGACCTCGACCGGGTCGTCCATGCTCACCACCTCGGTGGCGGCTACGGTGCGGGCGCGTGGGTGCTCGAAACCGGCCAGCCGCTCGGGCTGGCCGACCAGCAGCAGAAAAGCGTCGGGGTGCTGGTCGAGGAAGGCCCGGCAGGCGGGCAGCGTGATGGCGGGGCCATGGTCACCCCCCATGCAGTCGACGGCCAAGGTGGTCATCGGCGGTCGATCCGGTCAGCGCAGCGGCGAGGAGAAATCCACAAAACAAAGGCCCGACGCTACGGGTCTGTAGCTCGGGCCCTTCATGAAGAAAGCGCTCAGGCTTCTTCGGACTTGTTCTTCAGCACCTGACGGCCACGGTAGAAGCCGTTCGGGCTGATGTGGTGGCGCAGGTGAACTTCACCGGTGGTCGGCTCAACCGCGATGCCGGGCACGTTCAGCGCGTTGTGCGAGCGGTGCATGCCACGCTTGGACGGGGACTTTTTGTTTTGCTGGACGGCCATGGTTGGCTCCTGGGGAGGTCAAAGGTGAGTGGAAGTGCGCAAGCCACATCCACTCGGCCATCGGGCCGGGGGCAGGCGCTCATGCGCGCGAAGCCTTTGATTATAGCCCAAGGCCACCCCTCCTGACCAGCCCGGCGGGCAGCCCCGGCCACGGGCCATTCAGTTCGGTTTGCCCGACTTCAGGCCGGCCAACACCGCGAACGGGTTGGGCTTGCCGTCGCCGGACTGCGGTGCGCCCTCGTCGGCGGCTTCGTGCGGCAGGTCGACCGGGCACAGCTCGTGGGCCGGCACCAGCGGCAGGTCCATCAGCAACTCGTCTTCCACCAGCTCCAGCAGGTCGAACGACGGCGCCAGCACCAGCACGTCTTCCTCGGCGTCCTGGTCTTCGGCCTCGGCGGTGGTTTCGTCGGCCACGAAGCGGAACCAGCGGTCGGTGGCCAGCGGCACCGCCACCGGCTGCAGGCAGCGTTGGCAGGCCATTGCGATCGTCGCGTCGGCGTTCAGGTGCAGCCAGATCTGCTCGGCGCCACCGGGACCGGCGCGCAGTTCACCCCGCGCCGTCCAGTCCACGGTTGGTTTTGCAACAGAATCTGCCTCAAGTCGGCGCTGTTCCTCGCTGAGGCGCTCATATTCTTGTAGCGGATCGGCGCCCGTCAGGGTGGCTTCCTGCTGTGCAAAAGCCCGCAGGTTCAGCGAGCGGGGCGAGAACTTCGTGACCATGCGGCAGTGTAAGAGAATCGCCGGCATGAGCTTTACCACCCCGCCCTCACCCCGCCCGCTGGTGCTGGGATCGACCTCCCGCTACCGCCATGAGCTGCTGAGCCGGCTGCGCGTCCCGTTCAGCACGGACGCGCCAGCGGTCGACGAAACCCCGCTGCCCGGCGAAGCCCCGCTGGCGCTGGCCACCCGGCTGGCGCTGGCCAAGGCGCGCGAGGTGGCGGCACGGCACCCGCAGGCGGTGGTGATCGGCTCCGACCAGGTGGCCGACCTGCACGGCCAGCCGCTCGGCAAACCCGGCTCCCACGAGCGCGCCGTCGCCCAATTGCGGATGATGCGTGGCCAGACGGTGGTCTTCCAGACCGCGGTGGCGGTGGTCTGCGCGGCCTCCGGCCATGTCGGGACCGACGTGGTGCCGGTGCGGGTGGCGTTCCGCGACACCAGCGACGCCGAAATCGAGGCCTACCTGCGCGCCGAACAGCCTTACGACTGCGCCGGCAGCGCCAAAAGCGAAGGCCTGGGCATCGTGATGCTGGACGCGATTGCGTGCGACGACCCGACCGCGCTGGTCGGCCTGCCGCTGATCGCCACCTGCCGGCTGCTGCGCGCAGCCGGTGTGCCGCTGCTGCCGGGGTTGGCATGACGACCGCTGGAACGCTCTACCTCGTCCCCGGGCCCTTGGATTTCGGCTGCGCCGAGCCGGTGCCGCTGGCCGAGGTGCTGCCGATGGGCACCATCCGCACCGCCGCCCGGCTGACGCACTGGATCGCCGAGAACGCCAAGACCACCCGCGCCTACCTGAAGCGCGTTGACGCCATCGCGCCGCTCGCGCTGCCGCTGCAGGCCCAGCAGATCGCTGAGCTGCCACACGCGGTGCACAAGAAGGGCGACCACGGCAAGACCCCGGCCTTCGACCCCCGCACGCTGCTGGCCCCGGCGCTCATGGGCCACGACATCGGCCTGATCAGCGAAGCCGGCATGCCGGCCATTGCCGACCCCGGCAGCTCGGTGGTGCGGGCCGCGCACGACATGGGCCTGCCGGTGGTGCCGCTGGTGGGGCCGGTGTCGCTGCTGCTGGCGCTGGCCGCCAGCGGACTGAATGGGCAGAACTTCGCTTTTTCCGGCTACCTGCCGCAGGACGCGGCCGCGCGCGCCACCGCCATCAAGCAGCTCGAAACACTGGCGCTGAAAAGCGGCCAGGCGCAGATCGTCATCGAAACGCCCTACCGCAACGCCGCGCTGCTGGCCGCGCTGATCGAGGTGCTGCACCCCAACACCCGGCTGGCGGTGAGTTCGGGGCTGACGCTGCCGCAGGCGCGTACCCGCAGCCAGTCCGTGAAGGCCTGGCGCGAGGGCGAGGCTTGCGAAGTGGGCGGCCTGCCAGCGGTGTTCGCCATCGGCCGCTGACGCCCTCAAGCCCGCCCTCCCAAGGGGCGGTCGCCTTGGTGGGCAGCGGCTCAGCGCAGGGCCGGGATGGCCTTCATCGCGTGGACCATGCCTTCGCCGACCGACGCGCCGAACTTCTTCGCCAGGCGCTCGGCCACGTTGTCCTTGCGGGTGTAGTCGACCAGGTCTTCGGCCTTGATGACCTCCCGGGCCACATAGTCGACATTGCCGAGCTGGTCGGCCAGCCCCAGCTCGATGGCCTGCTGGCCGCTCCAGAACAGGCCGCTGAAGGTTTCCGGCGTTTCCTTCAGGCGGTCGCCACGGCCCGCCTTCACCACCGAAATGAACTGCTGGTGAATCTGGTTCAGCAGCGTCTGCGCATAGGCGCGGTGTTTCTCGGTCTGCGGGCTGAACGGATCGAGGAAACCTTTGTTCTCGCCGGCCGTCATCAGCCGGCGCTCGATGCCCAGCTTGTCCATCAGGCCGACGAAACCGAAGCCGTCCATCAGCACGCCGATGCTGCCGACGACGCTGGCCTTGTCCACATAGATCTTGTCGGCCGCCACCGCGATGTAGTAGGCCGCCGACGCCGCCGACTCCTCCACCACCGCGTAGACCGGCTTCTTGTATTTGGCCTTGAGCCGATGGATTTCGTCGTTGATCATGCCGGCCTGCACCGGGCTGCCGCCGGGCGAGTTGATGAGCAGGATGACGCCCTTGGAGCCGCTGTCCTCGAAGGCCGAACGCAGCGCGTCGTTCACGAGTTCGGCGCTGGTCTCGCCGCCCGAAGCGATCTCGCCCTTGATCGAGACCATGGCCGAGTGCGGGTTGGTGTTTTCATTGCCGCTGCGGCTGCCGGGCCGGGCCATCATGCCCCACACCACCAGGCCGACCAGCACCAGCCAGAACAGCCGGTTGAAGATGCGCCAGCGGCGGGCGCTGCGCTGCTCGGCCACGCTGGCCAGCACCATCTTCTCCAGCACCTTGCGCTCCCAGCCGTCGGGCTGAACAGCGGTGGCGGCGGCGCGCGGGGAATCGTGGGGGTCCAGCGGGCCCAGGGAAGGTTCGGTCATGTCTAGCGGCTCAGAATTCGACAGGTTTCAGGTTGTGGGCAGTATGCCAGTACACCACCCCGCCCTGCTCGCTCAGGGCAATGGGCACAAGCCCGCCGCGGCAGGGGCCGCCGGCGCACTGGCCGGTGTCGGGCCTGTAGACGGCGCCGTGGGTGGCGCAGAGCAGCCATCGGCCGGTGTCGTCGAAGAAGCGGTTGGGCTGGTAGTCCATTTCCATGGCCACGTGGGCGCACTGGTTGAGGTAGGCATGGCAGCGCCCCTCGAAGCGGACCGCGAAGCCGCGGCAGGTCTGGCCGGCGTACACCACGTCGAAGGGCACGGCGTCGCCGCCCTCGGCGATGTCGCGGGAATTGCACAGCGGCACGGCCTGATCGCTCATCAGCCGTTCTCCTTCAGCCAATCGTGCAGGCCTTGCACCGAATGGGCAACGTGCAGCGGACCCAGCGCATGGAAGCTGTCGGGCTCGTGCGCGCCATAGCTCACGGCCACGCTGGCGCAACCGGCGTTGCGGGCCAACTGCAGGTCGTGCGTGGTGTCGCCGATCATCAGCGTGCGGCCGGCCGCCACGCCCAGCTCGGCCATCAGCTCCAGCAGCATGCGCGGGTTGGGCTTGCCGGCGGTTTCGTCGGCGGTGCGGCTCGCATCGAACCGGGTCGCCAGGTCGCCAACCGCCAGCACCTCATCGAGCCCGGCGCGCGACTTGCCGGTGGCGATGGCCAGCAGATGCTGGCGGGAGCGCAGGTCGGCCAGCAGTTCGGGCACACCGTCGAACAGGCTCAAATCGTTCTGGTGCGCCTGGTAGTAGAACCGGTAGCGCGCGCCCAGCTCGGGGTAGCGGTCCGGGGGCACGTCGGGCGCGGCATGGGCCAGTGCCTGCATCAGCCCCATGCCGATGACGAACGAGGCGTCCCGGTCGTTGGGCACGGTGCCGCCGACGTCGCGCACCGCGTTCTGGATGCAGCGGGTGATGATGGCGGTGGAGTCGAACAGCGTGCCGTCCCAGTCGAAGACGACGAGGTCGAAGCGGCGCTTACGCGGCGGGGCCATTGGCGTGGGCCTTCAGGTAATGGTCGAGGTCGTCGGGCAGCTCGGCGGTGAGCGCCACGCGCTGGCCTGTGTCCGGGTGGTTGAACTGCAGCCGCCATGCGTGCAGGAACATGCGCTTGAGCGGCGGGTCGGCCTTCAGCAACTGGCGGTTGCGCTCGAAATCGCCGTATTTGTCGTCGCCGAGGATGACGTGGGTGTGGGAGGCCAGGTGCACCCGGATCTGGTGGGTGCGGCCGGTCTTGATGGTCACCTCCAGCAGCGTGTCGGCGCCGACGCGTTTGGCCACTTTCACCAGCGTGATGGCGCGCTGGCCTTCGGGGTCGTCGGCGGTGGTCACTTTCACGCGGCGCTCGCCGCCGTCGATGAGGTACTTGTGCAGCGGCCGGTCGATCACCTTCAGGTTGGTCGGCCAGTAGCCGTTCACCAGCGCGAGGTAGGTCTTGGCCATTGCCTTGTCGCCGCCGCGCTCGCGCAGCTGGTCTTGCAGATGCACCAGTGCGCTGCGTTTCTTGGCGACCAGCAGCACGCCAGAGGTTTCCCGGTCCAGCCGGTGCACCAGTTCCAGATAGGGGCTGTGCGGCCGGGCCTGCCGGAGCTGTTCGATGACGCCGAAGCTCACCCCGCTGCCGCCGTGCACAGCCACCCCGGCCGGTTTGGCGATGGCGAGCAAATGCTCGTCTTCCAGCAGCACCGGGAACTCGCGGCCCGGCGCCGGTCGCGCGCCGGCGGCGTCGGGGTCGACCACGCGTTCAGGCAGCCGAACCGGCGGCAGACGCACCTGGTCGCCAGCGGCGACACGGGTGTCGGCCGACGCGCGGCCCTTGTTCACCCGCACCTCGCCGCTGCGGATGATGCGGTAGACGTGGGTCTTGGGAACGCCCTTCAGTTCGCGGATCAGGAAATTGTCGAGCCGCTGGCCAGCCGATTCCGCATCGACCGTGACGACCGACGCCGCCGGGGCAATCGCCCGCGCGACGGTCACGGCATTTTCACGCGGCGCGCCGGCCCCTATAATGTGTTTCACCAGAGAGGCGTTGTAAGTGGTTGATTTGTCTGGAGTTTAGTCCACACACATCCCGAACCGCACTCTGGAGGTTGATGCCGCCCCTCTGAAAACGCGCAAACCGCGGGCCAATGCCCCCGGTGGCACGGGTTCCGGGAGGTCAAGGCGAATCGTCGAAACACCGATACGGAATACCCAGAGTCCGTGAGCCGAACAAGCGGCTTGCGGGCGGATAGCCGCGAAATGTCTGTGATGCTGTTGGGTCTGCTCGAACTCTGCTGGCGGTGGCTGATGCCCCGGCCGGCGGGCGCGCGACCGGCCGTCATGGCACTGCCCCTCCCCCGTCTCCGCCAAATGCCCGCTGCGCCCGTCGCCGCGCGCATCGGCCGTGGCGCGGCAGGGCCAGTTCGTTTCGCCCCCATCCACGTGCCCAGGCCACAGCGACCCGACTGATCTGTCCGATCGGTCGGCGCGCCGTTGTGGCTGCCCCGGCAATTCCCTTCGTTTCACGCGTTCGTTCCGGCATCTTTTTGTCCCGCTGGGGATGAAGAGCGGGCCCGCGAGGCCCGCGCAAAGTGAAGGACACGCATCATGAAACGGATGCTGATCAACGCCACGCAGGCCGAAGAACGCCGCCTGGCCATCGTCGACGGACAAAAGCTCCTCGACTACGAAATCGAAATCGAGGGGCGCGAGCAGCGCAAGGGCAACATCTACAAGGCGGTGGTGACGCGCATCGAGCCGTCGCTGGAGGCCTGCTTCGTCGACTACGGCGAAGACCGCCACGGCTTCCTGCCGTTCAAGGAAATCTCGCGCCAGTACTTCGCGTCGGGCGTGCCGGTGAGCCAGGCCCGCATCAACGACGTGATCCGCGAAGGCCAGGAACTGATGGTCCAGGTGGAAAAGGAAGAGCGCGGCAACAAGGGCGCCGCGCTGACCACCTTCATCAGCCTGGCCGGCCGCTACGTGGTGCTGATGCCCAACAACCCGCGCGGCGGTGGCGTGAGCCGCCGCATCGAGGGCGAGGACCGGGCCGAGCTGAAGGAGAACATGGACCAGTTGGAATACCCCAACGGCATGTCCATCATCGCGCGCACGGCCGGCATCGGCCGCACCGCGCCGGAACTGCAGTGGGACCTGAACTACCTGCTGAAGCTGTGGAACGCCATTGAAGGCGCGTCCAAGGCGGGCAAGGGCGCCTTCCTGATCTACCAGGAATCCAGCCTCGTGATCCGCGCGATCCGCGACTACTTCAACCACGACATCGGTGACATCCTGATCGACACCGACGACATCTACGAGCAGGCCCAGCAGTTCATGGCCCACGTGATGCCGGAACATGCGCCGCGCGTGAAGCGCTACCGCGACGACGCGCCGCTGTTCAGCCGCTTCCAGATCGAGCACCAGATCGAGTCGGCCTACGCCCGCACCGTCACGTTGCCGTCGGGCGGCGCGATCGTGATCGACCACACCGAGGCGCTGGTTTCGGTCGACGTCAACTCGGCCCGCGCCATCAAGGGCGGCGACATCGAGGAAACCGCCACCCGCACCAACCTGGAAGCCGCCGACGAAGTGGCCCGCCAGATGCGCCTGCGCGACCTGGGCGGCCTGATCGTCATCGACTTCATCGACATGGAGGAGAGCAAGAACCGCCGCGAGGTGGAAAACCGCCTGCGCGACGCGCTGCGCCAGGACCGCGCGCGCGTGCAGTTCGGCTCGATCAGCAAGTTCGGCCTGATGGAAATGAGCCGCCAGCGGCTGCGCCCGGCGCTCAGCGAAGGCGCGTCCATCCCCTGCCCGCGCTGCGGCGGCTCCGGCCACATCCGCGACACCGAAAGCTCGGCGCTGCAGATCCTGCGCATCATCCAGGAAGAATCGATGAAGGACAGCACGGCCTCGGTGCTGTGCCAGGTGCCGGTCGACGTCGCCTCGTTCCTGCTGAACGAGAAGCGCTCGGAAATCGCCAAGATCGAGCTGAAGCAGCGCATCAACGTGCTGATGGTGCCCAACAAGACGCTGGAAACGCCCAACTACAAGCTGGAGCGCCTGAAGCACGACGACCCGCGCCTCGACAACATCGACGCCAGCTACAAGATGGCCGACGAGATCGAAGACCCGACCACCGTCACCCGCCGCAGCCAGGAGCGCGCGAACAAGCAGGAGCCGGTCATCAAGGGCGTTCTGCCCGACGCGCCGGCCCCCATCGCGCCGGCCAAGCCCGAACCCGCGCCCGCCCCGGCCGCCACGGCCCAGCGC
>CAMFIB010000002.1 GCA_945952465.1 uncultured Pseudomonadota bacterium | reverse complement strand
GCATCAACTTCGACAGCAAGCGCTGCGAGGGCTACCGCAACTTCTGCAACAAGCTGTGGAACGCCACCCGCTTCGTGCTGATGAACTGCGAGGGGCACGACTGCGGCTTCAAGCCGCACGGCCCGGAAGAATGCGTGCCGGGTGGCTATCTGGACTTCGGCCCCGCCGACCGCTGGATCGTCTCCGCGCTGCAGCGCACCGAGGCCGAGGTCGCAAAGGGCTTCGAGGAGTACCGGCTCGACAACGTGGCCAACGCCATCTACCGCTTTGTGTGGGACGAGTTCTGCGACTGGTACCTGGAGATCGCCAAGGTGCAGATCCAGACCGGAGACGCCGCCGTGCAGCGCGCCACCCGCCGCACACTCATCCGCACGCTCGAAGCCATTCTGCGGCTGGCCCACCCCATCATTCCCTTCATCACCGAGGAGCTGTGGCAGATCGTCTCCAAAGTGGCCGACCGCGCCGGTGAATCGGTCGCCATCGCCGCCTACCCGGTCAGCGAGCCGGGCCGCATCGACGAGGCCAGCGAAGCCCACGTCGCGCGGCTCAAGGCGCTGGTCGACGCCTGCCGCAACCTGCGCGGCGAAATGAACGTGTCGCCGGCCACCAAGCTGCCGCTGTACGTGGCCGCGTCGTCGGAAGCCGACGCCGGCTTCATGAACCAGGCCGCCGCGGTGCTGAAATCGCTCGCCAAGCTGAGCGACGTGAAGGTGTTCACCGACGAAGCCGCCTGGGCCGCCGCCGCGCAGGCCGCGCCGGTCGCGGTGGTGGGCGACACGCGGCTGTGCCTGTACATGGAGATCGACGTGACCGCCGAGAAAGCGCGCCTGACCAAGGAGATTGCGCGGCTCGACGGCGAACTGTCAAAGGCCCATGCCAAACTCGGCAACGAGTCCTTCGTCGCGCGTGCGCCGGCGGCGGTGATCGAGCAGGAAAAGAAGCGGCTGGCCGACTTCGAAGCCGCCCTCGGCCGCCTGCGCGCCCAGCTCGAACGGCTGGGCTGATTCCTTTCCCCACCCCTTCCGACGTTTCTTCCATGCCGACCTTCACGCCGCTGAAAAAAGCCGTCTTCCCCGTTGCCGGCCTTGGCACCCGCTTCCTGCCCGCCACCAAGGCCGCGCCCAAGGAAATGCTGCCGGTGGTCGACAAGCCGCTCATCCAGTACGCGGTGGAAGAAGCCTATGCCGCCGGCATCCGCCACATGATCTTCGTGACCGGCCGCACCAAGCGCGCGATCGCCGACCATTTCGATCTGTCGTACGAGCTGGAAAACGAGCTGGAGATGGCGGGCAAGCAGGCGCTGCTCGACCTGGTGCGTTCGGTGCAACCCGCCGACATGGTCTGCACCTATGTGCGCCAGCCGCGCTCGCTGGGCCTGGGCCATGCGGTGCTGTGCGCCGAGCCGCTGGTCGGCAACGAACCCTTCGCGGTGCTGCTGGCCGACGACCTGATGATCGGCCCGCCCGGCGGCGCCGGCGTGCTGACCCAGATGGCCGAAGCGTTCAAGCAGCGCCAGTGCTCGCTGCTGGCGGTGCAGGAGGTGCCAGCGGAACACACGAAGCGCTACGGCATCGTGGCCGGCGAGACCTTGGCCGACGGCTGCATCGACGTGCGCGAGTTCGTCGAGAAGCCGGCGCCGGAGGTGGCGCCGTCGCGCATGGGTGTGGCCGGCCGCTACATCCTCACGCCCGGCGTGTTCGAGGAGATCCGCAACCAGCCGCGCGGCGTGGGCGGCGAGATCCAGCTCACCGACGGCATCGCCGGCCTGCTGGCCGAAGAAAAGGTGCTGGCCTTCCCCTACGCCGGCAAGCGCTACGACTGCGGCAGCAAGCAGGGCTTCCTGGAGGCCACCGTAGAGTTGGCGCTACAGCACGCCGAGGTCGGCGCCGAGTTCAAGGCCTACCTGCAGGGTTTGACCATCGGCTGACGGCCCGCCCCGAGGCAGCGCTCAGCGCCGCTTCAGGAAGTGGATGAAGTCGCTGCCGGCGGTCTGCTGCTCCAGCAGCTCGTTGCCGGTCTGCTTGGCGAAGGCCAGGAAGTCGCGCGTGGAGCCGGGGTCGGTCGACACCACCTTCAGCACCTGGCCGCTCTGCATGTCGGTCAGGGCCTTCTTGGCCTTCAGAATGGGCAGCGGGCAGTTCAGCCCGCGGGTGTCGATTTCCTTGTCGATGTGCATGGTGTCGCGGTGTCGGTGGTGCGTGGCCGATTCTACGAACCCGCTCCCTCCTGCGCCGCCCGCGTGGCCGCGAAGGGGTCGAAGAACTCCGGCTCGTGGCCCCGCGCGCGCAGCCACTCGGCCAGCGCGTAGCCGGTTCCCGCCGGCCAGCACTTCACATCGGCCGGGTCCAGCAGCTTGTATTCCAGCAGTTCCGGCGACAGCTTCACCGTACCCTCGGCCACCGCGTGGAAGGCGATGATGACCTGGTTCATCCGCTGGAAGTCGTACACGCCGATCAGCTTCAGTTCGGTCACGTCGAGGTTCGTCTCTTCCTTCACCTCGCGCGTGATGCCTTCCTGCGGCGTTTCGCCGGCCTCCATGAAACCGGTGATGAGTGCGAACACCCGGCCCGCCCAGGCCGCATTGCGGGCCAGCAGCACCTTGCCGCCCACCTCGACCACGGCCGCCAGCACGGGGGTCGGGTTGTTCCAGTGCGTCCAGTCGCAGGCGGGGCAGCGCAGCCGCAGCTTCTCGCCGCCGTCTTCCATCTCGGCGCGCCAACCCAGCGGCGTGGCGCAGCGCGGACAGAAGCGGTAGGTGGGGTCGTCGAGCGGCATGCTATTGAATCAGGAGCAAGAAAGCGCCATTCGACGGTGGCTTGCGGCTGATTTCTCTGTGAATCAGGCCGGAAACACGCCCGTGGAGAGGTAGCGGTCGCCCCGGTCGCACACCACGAATGCGATGGTGGCGTTGCTCTCGCGCTTGGCAATCTCCAGCGCCACCCACAGCGCACCGGCGGCCGAGATGCCGGCGAAAATGCCCTCTTCGCGCGCCAGCCGGCGGCACATTTCTTCGGCCGCGTCCTGGCTCACCAGCACCGTTTCGTCGATGTGGGTCGCGTCGTAGATCTTGGGCATGTAGGCCTCGGGCCACTTGCGGATGCCCGGAATGCGCGAACCCTCGCTCGGCTGCGCGCCAATGACGCGCACCTGGGGATTCTTCTCCTTCAGGTAGCGCGACACGCCGGTGATGGTGCCGGTGGTTCCCATCGCGCTCACGAAATGCGTGATGCGGCCGCCGGTCTGCTGCCACAGCTCGGGGCCGGTGGTTTCGTAGTGGATGCGCGGGTTGTCGGGGTTGGCGAACTGGTCCAGCACCCGGCCCTTGCCTTCGCGCTGCATGTTCTCCGCCAGGTCGCGCGCGTACTCCATGCCGCCGCTCTTGGGCGTCAGCACCAGCTCGGCGCCGAAGGCCTTCATGGTCTGCGCACGCTCCACCGACAGGTCTTCCGGCATCACCAGCACCATCTTGTAGCCCTTGATGGCGGCGGCCATCGCCAGCGCGATGCCGGTGTTGCCCGAAGTGGCCTCGATCAGCACGTCGCCCGGCTTGATGTCGCCACGCTCCTCGGCGCGCTTGATCATGGAGAGCGCCGGCCGGTCTTTCACCGAACCAGCCGGGTTGTTGCCCTCGAGCTTGGCCAGCACCACGTTGCCGCGCGACGCGTTCTCGGCCGCGTCGATCCGCTGCAGCGCCACCAGCGGGGTACGGCCCACCGCGTCTTCGATCGTTGGGTAATTCATAGCCCGCCACTGTGCCATAATTTCAGGCTCGCTTTCGCGCCCGCCCGGGTGGTGGAATTGGTAGACGCAGCGGACTCAAAATCCGCCGCCGAAAGGCGTGCCGGTTCGATTCCGGCCCCGGGCACCACGACGCTGCGCGCCGTGCTTTTTTCCTTCCGTTTTCAACCTCCGGCCCATCGGGCCGCTCGGGCATTCCTGCGGCGCAGCCTCAGGCGGCCTGAAGCCAGCGTTCGTGGGAGTTGGGGCAGTTGGCGAGTGGCCGGCCCGAGAGTTCGCGCTCCACGCCGTCGGCGCGGAACAGGTTGACCAGCGAGGCCAGCGGCGGCAGCCGCGTGGCGACGGCCTCGGCCTGCCGGGCATAGCCTTCGAGCTTCTGCAATTCGTCGGCGCTCAGTGGCGCGCTGCCGGTGGCGTGTCCGTCGTGGCCGACGATGTCGGCTAGCGGATGCTGGCTGATGCGGTAGAGGTAGTCGGCCATGCCGCTGGCCTGGCGCAGCACGACGCGCAGGTCGCGGCGGTAGGCCTCGGGCATGGGCAGCGTCTCGACCCGTTCCAGCAGCACGCCCAGCTTGCCGCCCAGCGTGGCCTCACCGCGGCCGCGCAGCGCCGCCGACGGGTCTTGCCAATCGTGCAGCATGCGGTTCACCGTGCGCTCGATGCGGGCGAAGGCCAGCACCAGGCGGCCGGCCAGGGCACCCCAGCGGCCGCAGACGTTCACACTGGCCATGCGGGTGCGGCCTTTGAAATGCCGGGCAGCGCGGCCCGGTGCGCCGGAACCGGGAAAGGCTTGCGCCAGCCCGGACGGCATGTCGTCCTGGAAATCATCGTTGTTGTGTCGGTTGCGCGGCCCCTGTGCCGGGGCCTGTCTTCAAGGGATGCGGCCGTTGGGGCTGCAGATGCGATAGCTTAACCGGAAAAGTCGCCAAGCCGACAAATATCGGGCAGAAATTGCGGGTTTTCTGCTTATTTTCTACCCGAACCTCGAATCGCCGATCCGTTTTGACACAGATCAACCCCGGGGCGACGGCAGGCTGCCCAGCCCGATGGCCTCCATCCTGGCGAGCACGGCGGGGTCGGCGGTGAAGAAGGTCAGCACGCCGCGGCCCTTGGCGCGGACCATGAGCCGAGGCGAAACCAGCCAGGCCAGCCGCGGCAAATGGATCAGCTTGGCGTGGGTGATGTCGGCCAGAGCGGCCCGCTTGGTCCACAGCCCGCGCTGGTGCACGTGGGTGGCGCTGATGCCGGTGCGGCTGCGCATCATGGCGGCGTAAGACACCAGCACGAAGACCACGCCGGCCAGCAGCATGAGCCGGGTCTGCCAGCCGATGTCGGCTCGGGCCAAGGTGCCGGCAACCCGCGCACCGCTGACCAGCAGCGCCAGCACGAGGGCGCTGGCCATCAGCTTGACCAGCGGCGGAAAGGACGGCCCCTCGAGCGCCGACGGCTCCGGTTGGCCGGCGGCGTCATCGGCCACGGTGGGGCAGTGTCATTGGCCGGCTGGCGCGCTGGCGCCTGCTGCCGGCGGCGGGGGCATGTTCAGCAGGTCGTCCATCGCGCGCTGGGCGTCGTCGGCGTTGGGGTTCTGCGGCTCGACGGCGGGCATCTCGACCTTGTCGAGGTCATAGACCTCCGCCTTGTCGAGGAAGACGGTGACGGTTTGCGGCACGAAGATGACGATGACCACCAGCAGCAGCTGCAGCAGCACGAAAGGGATGGCGCCGAGGTAGATGTCCTTGGACTCGACCTTGGCCGGCAGCGCCTTGTTCTTGTACAGCGTGTCGGCGATGCCACGCAGGTAGAACAGCGCGAAGCCGAACGGCGGGTGCATGAAGGAGGTTTGCATGTTCACGCACAGCAGCACGCCGAACCAGATCATGTCGATGCCGAGCTTGTCGGCCACGGGGCCCAGCAGCGGCAGGATGATGAACGCGATCTCGAAGAAGTCGAGGAAGAACGCCAGGAAGAAGATGAAGATGTTGACGACGATCAGGAAGCCGATCTGGCCGCCCGGCAGGCTGGACAGCATGTGCTCGATCCAGCGCGCGCCGTCCACCCCCTGGAACACCAGCGAGAACACCCGCGAGCCGATCAGGATGAAGACCACCATCGCGGTGATGCGCATGGTGCCCGCCAGCGCCTCCTTGACCAGCGGCCAGGTCAGGCGGCGGTGCAGCGCGGCGAGAACGAAAGCGCCCACAGCGCCCATGGCGCCGGCTTCGGTCGGCGTGCAGACGGCAGTGGAAATGCCGGGCAAGCCGCCCATGCTGCCCAGCACGGCGAAGATCAGCACGGCCGACGGCACGATGCCTCGCAGGCACTTCTTCCAGAGCGCCCAGCCCTGCAGCGTGCGCGCCTCGGGCGGCAGACCCGGCAGGTAGGCCGGGCGGATGCGGGTGACGGCGAAGGTGTAGATGAAGAAGATCAGCACCTGCAGGATGGACGGGCCCCAGGCGCCCTTGTACATGTCGCCCACCGAACGGCCGAGCTGGTCGGCCATGACCACCAGCACCAGCGACGGCGGCACCAGCTGGGTGATGGTGCCGGAGGCCGCCAGCACGCCGGTGGCGTAGCGCATGTTGTAGCCGTAGCGCATCATGACCGGCAGCGCGATCATCGCCATGGCGATGACCTGGCCGGCCACCGTGCCGGTGATGGCGCCGAGAATGAAGCCCACCACGATGACCGCGTAGCCCAGGCCGCCGCGCATGGGGCCGAACAACTGGCCCATGGAGTCCAGCAGGTCTTCGGCCAGCCCGCACTTCTCCAGGATGGCGCCCATCAGCGTGAAGAACGGAATGGCCAGTAGCAGGTCGTTGCTCAGAATGCCGAACACGTTGAGCGGCAGCGCGCTCATGAATTCCGGCTGGAACCAGCCCATCTCGACCGCGAAGAAACCGCAGCCCAGGCCCAGCGCGGCCAGCGAGAACGCGACCGGGAAGCCGATCAGCATGATGAAAATGAGCCCCGCGAACATCAGCGGGGCAAAGCTCTCCATGCTCATTGCAGCGGCCTTTCGTAGTGCGTGTCCATGTCGAACACGTGCATCAGCCAGCCGGCGCGCTTGATGATTTCAGAGAGGCCCTGCAACACCAGCATGGAGAAGCCGAGCGGCAGCATCAGCATCGCGGGCCAGCGGATCAGGCCACCGGCGTTGTTCGACATTTCGCCGCTGTCATACATGCGGGCGAACAGCGGCCACGAGTAATAGACCATCATCACCATCACGGGCAGCAGGAAGAAGGCCAGCCCGAGCAGGTCGACCCAGACCTTGGCGCGGGTGGGATAGCGGCCGTACAGCACGTCGACACGCACATGCTCGTTCAGCCGCAGCACCTGCGAGGCGCCGAGCATGACCGCCGCGGCGAACAGGTACCACTGGATCTCGAGGTAGGCGTTGGAGCTGAAGTTCAACGCATAGCGGATGGCCGCGTTGCCGGCGCTGATGAAGCAGGCGGCGAGCACCGCCCACTTGGCGATCTCCCCGAACAGGTCGTTGAGCCGGTCGATCAGGGCGGCGAGTTTGAGCAGGGCTTTCATGCGGCTTCCTTTTGGGAACACGGCCGCGCGGGGCGCGGGCCCGCAACGAACGGCTGGTCCGTCTGGGGCGCACGATCATAACGCCGGCATGGCACCCCGCGGGCTAGGGTGCAACCCGAGCGACAGGCCGGCTCAGGCGATGCGCTCGACGCCGCCCATCCAGGGCCGCAGCGCCTCTGGCACGGTCACGGAGCCGTCGGCGTTCTGGTAATTTTCCAGCACCGCCACCAGCGTGCGGCCCACCGCCAGGCCGGAGCCGTTGAGCGTGTGCACCAGCTCGTTCTTGCCCTGCGCGTTCTTGAAGCGGGTCTGCATGCGGCGGGCCTGGAAGGCCTCGCAGTTGGAGCAGCTCGAAATCTCGCGGTAGGTGTTCTGCGCCGGCAGCCAAACCTCCAGGTCGTAAGTCTTGGCCGAGCTGAAACCCATGTCGCCGGTGCACAGCGACAGCACCCGGTAAGGCAGGCCCAGCTTCTGCAGCACCGCCTCGGCATGGCCCACCATCTGCTCCAGCGCTTCGTCGCTGCGCTCGGGGTGGGTAATCTGCACCATCTCGACCTTGTCGAACTGGTGCTGGCGGATCAGGCCGCGGGTGTCGCGCCCCGCGCTGCCCGCCTCCGAGCGGAAGCAGGGGCTGTGGGCCGTCATCTTGATGGGCAGATCGGCCTCGGCCAGCACCCGTTCGCGCACGGTGTTGGTCAGCGAAATCTCAGAGGTGGAGATCAAATACTGCTCGGCCGCGTCGGCGTCGCCGCCGCGCAGTACCCAGAACATGTCTTCCTTGAACTTGGGCAACTGGCCGGTGCCCTCGAGCACCTCGCGGTTGACGATGTAGGGCGTGTAGCACTCGGTGTAGCCGTGTTCCTGCGTCTGCAGGTCCAGCATGAACTGGGCGAGCGCCCGGTGCAGCCGGGCGATGGGCCCGCGCATGAAGCTGAAGCGCGAGCCCGACAGCAGCGCGCCGGTGTCGAAGTCCAGCCCCAGCGGCGCGCCGACGTCCACATGGTCCTTCACCGCGAAGTCGAAGCTGCGCGGCGTGCCCCAGCTGCGCACCACCACGTTGCCGGACTCGTCCGCCCCCTCGGGCACCGAGTCCTGAGGCAGGTTGGGCACCGCGAGCAGCAGGTCCTGCAGTTCGGCCTGGATCGCGTCGAGCCGCAGTGCCGAAGCCTCCAGCTCCGACTTGATCGCCGCCGTTTCGGCCATCACCGCGTCGGTGCTTTCGCCCTTGGCCTTGAGTTGGCCGATCTGCTTGCTGACCGTGTTGCGGCGAGCCTGCAGCGCCTCGGTCTGGGTCTGGATGCTCTTGCGCTCGGCCTCCAGCCGCGTGAAGGCGGGGACGTCGAGGAAGGGCTGCGGGTTCTTGCGCTTTTGCAGGCGCGCCACGACCGAGTCGAGGTCCTTGCGCAGTGCGGTGATGTCGAGCATCGGGCGATTTTAGTGGCGATGCATCGACCGACCACGCCCGCCGCTTCCCAGGGAAACCGGGTGAGGTGCCGCAGCGACGCTGCTGCCCACTAACCTTGAGTGAAGTCGTCGACCTGACGCATGGAAATACCCGGCGGAAGCAATTGGCCCAGCGGCGTCACGAAAACCTCCCTGGGGTCCGAAATTCGGGGAAAAGCGATCCCGGAACCCTGGATGGCCACTGTGATCGCGGGAATCAGGATTTGCCATCCATCAGCAGCGGCAATGTTGTCCGGATTGGGATAAATGGTGATGAATTTGCCATACTGCTCTCCCTTCATCGCACCCAGGTTCTTGAGCAAGGGCACAAACTTGTGCCAGACCCTTGCACGATGCAGAACAGGCAGCACCAGTGCAGCCACCGTGCGTGCACTGGTGATCGAAGCCGAGACATGGATTTTCCAACCGCCTTTCGCGCGGTAGCCCTCCAGCTCCACCATATGAGCCCGACGCGGAGGAATGATGTTCTTCTGGTAGGCAATCGAGAAGAAGCGCTGAGGCCAATAGGCGGCTGGATTCGGAGGAGCGATCGGTGCTTCGCGCTCGAGAAGATGCGCCGGCTTGTAGGCGATCCAGTTCGTTGTTTGAGTCAAAACCATTCTCCTCTCGCGTCACTCAGAGCCGCCAAGATGTCGCACCGCGACGCGTGCCCATTCGTTGGTGCGGCAGATCTTACTTCGATGCGTCAAATGATGCGAGATGTGCAACCGCGCGATTGCCACTTCCGTTCGATGACCAACCGCTCTAGCATGGGAACCCGCTCGAGGAGAACCACCATGCAGATCGAACCCTACCTGTTCTTCGACGGCAACTGCGAGGTCGCCCTGCACTTCTACCGCGACTGCCTGGGCGGCGACATCACCGCCCTGCACCGCTATGCCGGCTCGCCGATGCAGGAACAGTTGCCCGCCGAATGGCACCAGAAGGTGATGCACGCCACGCTGAGCGCGGGCGGGCGCAGCTTCATGGCCAGCGACCGCATGCCCGGCCAGCCCTTTGGCGGCCATGCGGGTTTCTCGATGTCGGTGAACATTCCCGCCGACGCGGAACGCGCCGAGGCGGTGTTCAACGCACTGGCCCACGGCGGCATGGTGACCATGCCTTTCGCCACCACCTTCTGGGGTGCCAGGTTCGGCATGCTGGTCGACAGGTTCGGCGTGCAGTGGATGGTCAATTCAGACCAGACCGACGGCACGGCCGGCTGAGCCTTCCGCCGCCGGGCTTACTTCAAGCCCTTGGGCAACGGGAACTTGACGCTTTCCGGGGTACCGTCCATCTTGCGGACGGAGACCGCGCCGAACGACCGGATGCGGTCGATCACCTGCTGCACCAGCAGCTCGGGCGCGGAGGCACCGGCGGTGAGGCCGACGCGGGGCCGGCCGTCGAACCATTCGGGCTTCAGCTCGTCGGCGTTGTCCACCATGTGCCCCGGGGTTCCCAGCTTCACCGCCAGCTCGCGCAGCCGGTTGCTGTTGGAGCTGGTGGGGCTGCCCACGACGATGACCACGTCCACCAAGGGGCTCATGATCTTGACGGCATCTTGCCGGTTCTGCGTGGCGTAGCAGATGTCCTGCTGCTTGGGCTCGCGAACCTTGGGAAAGCGCGCGCGCACGGCGGCGGCGATCTCGGCGGCGTCGTCCACGCTCAGCGTGGTCTGCGTGACCATGGCCAGCTTGTCGGTCTGCGCCGGTTGCACGCGGGCCACGTCGGCCACGTCCTCCACCAGGTGGATGCCGTGGTCGAGCTGGCCCATCGTGCCCTCCACCTCCGGGTGGCCCTTGTGGCCGATCATCACGAACTCATAGCCCTCTTTCGCCAGCTTGGCGACCTCGACGTGTACCTTGGTCACCAGCGGGCAGGTGGCGTCGAAGATCTGGAAGCCGCGCCGCTTGGCTTCTTCGTGCACCGCCTTGCTGACCCCGTGGGCCGAGAACACCAGCGTGGCGCCGGGCGGCACGTCGGCCAGGTCTTCGATGAAGATCGCGCCCTTGGCCTTGAGATCGTTCACCACAAAGGTGTTGTGCACGATCTCGTGGCGCACGTGGATGGGCGCGCCGAACTTGGCCAAGGCGCGTTCGACGATCTCGATCGCGCGGTCGACACCCGCACAGAACCCTCGCGGTTCCGCGAGCAAGATTTCGCGGGCCCCCACGCTGGCCACTTCGTGTGCTGCGCTCCCCCCCGAGGGGGCTGCCTTGCTTGGGGCGGCCCGGCGCTGCGGCGCCACGTCTTTTGGTGCGCCCATCAATCCAGCACCCCGATCAGTTCCACCTCGAAACTCACCGGCTGGCCGGCCAGCGGGTGGTTGAAGTCGAACAGCACGGCCTCGGCGCCGTCGGCCGAGCCGGGGCCGCGCACCTCGCGCACCGCGCCGGCATAGGTGGCCTGGCCGTCGGGCGTGGGGAAGGTGACCACCTCGCCCACGGTGCAGGCCTCGCCGGCGAGCCCCAAGTCATCGAGCAGCTTGCGGGCGACCCACTGCAGCATGTCGGGGTTGCGTTCGCCGTAGGCCTCGCCGGGCGCCAGCTCGAAGCTGGCGCGGGTGCCCTCCTCCAGGCCAAGCAGCCGCGCCTCGACGGCCGGCGCCAGCTCGCCGGTGCCGAGCGACAGCGTGGCGGGCTTGCCGCCGAAGGTGCTGACGACCTCGCCCTGCGGGCCCGAGAGGCGGTAATGCAGCGTGAGAAAGGAGCCGGGCTGGACGGTGGGATGGGAGGACACGGAAGGACAGGACTCTCGATAAACTGCCCCCATTGTAAAAACCCGGCCCTGCCCGCTCCGGCGGCGGGGCCAAGCCACCCGCGCCCATGGTGCTCAAGGACATTCCCGCCGACACCCGCCCGCGCGAAAAACTGCTGGCGCGCGGCGCCGCGGCGCTCAGCGAGGCCGAACTGCTCGCGCTGCTGCTGCGCACCGGCCTGCCCGGCAAATCGGTGCTGCAGCTCTCGCAGGAACTGCTCGACACCTTTGGCGGCGTGGCCGGCCTGCTGAACGCCAGCGCCGACGACCTGAAGCGCGTGAAGGGCCTGGGCGGCAGCGCCAAGCGCACGCAACTGGTGGCGGTGCTGGAGCTGGCGCGGCGCGCGCTGGCGCAGCAGCTCACCGAGCGGCCGGCCTTCACCTCGCCCCAGGCGGTGAAAGACTACCTGCAACTGCAATTGGCGGGGCGGCCGCACGAGGTGTTCGCGGTGCTGTTTCTCGACACCCAGCACCGGCTGATCGCGCTGGAGGAGCTGTTTCGCGGCACGCTGACGCAGACCAGCGTCTACCCCCGCGAGGTGGTGCTGCGGGCGCTGCACCACCATGCGGCGGCGCTGGTGCTCTCGCACAACCACCCCAGCGGCTCGCCGCAGCCGTCCCGGGCCGACGAGGTGCTGACGCAGACGCTGAAGGCCGCGCTGGCGCTGGTCGATGTGCGGGTGCTGGACCACATCATCGTGGCGCCGGGCGGGCGGGCGGTTTCGCTGGCCGAGAAAGGCCTGCTGTGAAGGCGCACTCGCTGCAAGACCTGGGCGCCATGCAGAAGCGGCTGGCGGAGGAGCGCGCCGCGCGCGTTGCCGCCGAGGCGGCTCGGCAGCTTGCCGAAAGGCGCGCGGCGGCCGAACGCGAGGTTTTCACCCGCACCGTGGGCGCGGTGGCGCCATTGAAGGGCAGCGGCCGGGTGCTGCTGCCGACCGAGCCGCCGGCGCCGGTGGCGCTGCAATTGCAGCTCGACGAACAGGCCGTGCTGCGCGAGGCGATCAGCGACGGGCTGGACGTGAGCACCCTGCTCGACACCGACGAGGCACTGAGCTACCGCCGCCCCGGCATCGGCCCCGACGTGACGCGCAAGCTGCGGCGTGGCGACTGGAGCATCCAGCGCGAGCTGGACCTGCACGGCCTGCGCCGCGACGACGCACGGGAGCAGCTCTCGGCCTTCATCCGCGACGCGCACCGGCAGGGCGTGCGCTGCGTGCGGGTGGTCACCGGCAAGGGCCTGGGTTCACCCGGCAAGACGCCGGTGCTCAAGAGCAAGGCGCTGGGTTGGCTGATGCAGAAGAACGAGGTGCTGGCCTTCGTGCAGGCCAAGCCGGCGGAAGGTGGGGCGGGGGCGTTGGTCGTTTTATTGGCGCCGGCTTACTAGCGTTCCGCCGCCGGGCCGCTCCCAAGGCGGAACAGCCCCCTCGGGGGGCAGCGAACCACGCGCAGCGGGGAGCGTGGGGGCCTCAACCCGGAGACTCGCCTTCTCGATTCCTCATCCAGTCGGCGACGCCGTAAAACGTCTGGACGAGGTGTCTTTGCAGGCCGGCCTCGACCCCGATCACGTCCATCGCCTGGTTCATGCACAGCACCCACTGGTCGCGCTCGGTGTTGCCGATGGAGAACGGCAGGTGGCGTGCGCGCAGCATCGGGTGGCCGAAGCGGTCGGTGTAGTGCGAGGGGCCGCCCAGCCAGCCGCAGAGGTACCAGAACAGTTTTTCGCGGGCCGATTCCAGCGTGTTGCCGTGGGCGGCGCGCAACTGGGCGTAGCGCGGCTCCAGGTCCATCAGGTCGTAGAAGGTTTCCACGAGCTGCTTCACGCGGTCTTCGCCGCCAAGCTGCTCGTAGGGGGTGGGGGCCTCTGCGGGCCCGGCGGAAGGATTTTGACCGGAATTCATTGCCAGATTGGCCGCAAGTCAGCGCCGAATGGCGCTTTTTAGCTATATTTTTTGTAGCTTATCGGGCACCGCTCACTGTGGCGCCCGGCGCAGAGTATCCACCACCGGCCGGCTGATGACGCCGCGCAGCCCCCACCAGCCGGCCGCCAGCGCGAGGCCGCCGCCGGCCAGCGAGCCGGCCAGCGGCACCCAGGGCTGCACCACCCAGTCGAAGTCGAACACCCAGCGGGCCAGCCCCCAGCCGACCGCCACCGCCACGGTGGACGCGAGGAAACCGGCCAGCAGCCCCACCCCGGCCAGCTCGGCCCGCTGCACCTGGCGCAGCAGCGAGCTGCGGGCGCCGACCGCCCGCATGATGGCGAACTCCCGCGCCCGCTCCTCGCGCGACGCGGTGACCGCCGCGAACAGCACCACCAGCCCGGCCGCCAGCGTGAAGCCGAACAGGAACTCGACCGCCCGCACCACCTGGTCGAGCACCCGCTGGATCTGCGCGATGGTGGCCGTCATGTCGACGTTGGTGACGTTGGGGAAGCTTTGCACCAGCTTGTTGTCGAAGCCCTTGGCGTCTGGCGCGCGGAAGGCCGTCATGAAGGTGGTGGGCACTTCGGGCAGCGCCGAGACGGGGTAGATCACGAAGAAATTGGCGTGCAGCGAGCCCCAGTCCACTTTGCGCAGCGAGGTCACTTTCGCGGTTTTCTGCAGGCCGCCGATGTCGAAGGTGAGCGCGTCGCCCAGGCGGATGCCAAGCCGCTCGGCAATGCCGGCCTCGATGCTCAGCGCGTCTTTTTCCTCGGGCGTCCAGCGGCCGCCGACCACTTCGTTGTGCGGCGGCTGCGCGGCGGCGTTGGAGAGGTTGAATTCGCGGTCGACCTGGCGCTTGGCGCGTTCGTCGGCGTAGTCGTCGGGCGAGACGGAACGGCCGTTCACCGCCACCAGCCGGCCGCGGATCATCGGGTACCAGTCGAACCGCTGCACGCCGGCGTCGGCCAGTTGCTGGCGGAACGGCGCGGCCTGCTCCGGCATGATGTTGATGACGAAGCGGTTGGGCGCGTCGGGCGGCGTGGTCTGCCGCCAGGCCGAGATGAGGTCGGTGCGCAGCAGCACCAGCAGCACCAGCGCCAGCAGGCCCACCGCCAGCGCGCTGATCTGCACCACCGCATAGGCGGGCCGCGACGAGAGCTGCCGCGTGGCCAGCACCAGCCAGCGCGGCGCAGTCGCTTCGTTGACACTGCGGCGCAGCAGCCGCACGGCCAGCCAGCTCAGGCCCGCGAACAGCGCCACCGCCGCCGCGAAACCGCCCACGGCGATCAGCCCCAGCTTCAAATCGCTGCTCACCGCCAGCAGCAGCGCGGCGAAGCCCGCCACACCCAGCGCCAGCACCAGCAGCGAGGCCGGCTTGAGGTTGCCGACGTCGCGGCGGATCACCCGCAGCGGCGGCACCTGCGCCAGTTGCAGCACCGGCGGCAGGCCGAACGCGGCCAGCAGCGTGAGGCCCATGCCCAGGCCCAGCGCGACCGGCCAGCCGGTGGCGGCGGGCAGCGTGGCGTCGACCAACCCCGCCATCAGCGAGACGAAGACCAGGTGAACGGCGTAACCCAGCGCAATGCCCAGCCCGCTGGCCACGCTGCCGGCCAGCGCGAACTCGAAGGTGTAGGCCGCCGCCATGCGCCGCTGGCTCAGGCCCAGCACGCGCAGCATGGCGCAGTCGTCGAGGTGGCTGGCGGCAAAGCCACGCGCCGCCAGCGCCACCGCCACCGCGCTCAGCAGCGCCGCCAGCAGCGCGACCAGACTCAAAAATTTCTCGGCGCGGTCCATGGTCTGCCGCATCTCAGGCCGGCCGCCCTCCAGCGACTCGACCCGCACGCCGCGCGCCTGGTTGCCCTTCACCTGCGCATCGGCCCAGGCGGTGTAGCGCTTCACCGCCTCGTCGCCGCCGGCCACCGCATAGCGGTAGGTGACGCGGCTGGCCGGCTGGATCAGGCCGGTGCCCTGCACGTCGTCGCGGTGGATCATCACGCGCGGCGAGAAGGCGCTGAAGCCCGAGCCGCGGTCGGGCTCGATGACGATGAGGCGCGCGATGCGAAAGGGCGCGTCGCCCAGCAGCAGCGTGTCGCCGATGTTGAGGTTCAGGCTGTCGAGCAGCGAGCCGTCGACCCAGGCCTCGCCCGGCTGCGGCACCTCGCGCGTGGGCGCGTCGGGCGCGCCGGGCGCAGGCGCGATGCGCAGGCCGCCGCGCAGCGGGTAGCCCGGTTCCACCGCCTTCAGCGCAACCAGCTTGGCGGCGCCGCCCATCGCCTCGGTGGCGCGCGCCATGGTCGGGAACCCCAGGCTGGTGGCGCTCTGCAGGCCCAGCTCGGCCGCCTTGGCGCCGAAGGCCGACGGCGTGGGGTTGTCGCTGACCACCACCGCGTCTCCGCCGAGCAGTTGCCGCGCGTCGCGCTGCAGGCCGCCCTGCAGCCGGTCGGCGAAAAAACCGACGGCCGTGAGTGCCGCCACCGCCAGCGTCACCGCCAGCACCAGCAGGCGCAGTTCACCGGCGCGCAGGTCGCGCCACAGGCTGGTCCAGCCCAGCTTCAGGAAAGAGGTTTGCATCGGGTTGCCAGCATACGCGCTGGCCGAAAGCCCCGTGGTCGGGTGGCCGCAGGGGGAAGCGTGGGGCTAACCCGTCCCGGTGCGTTGCGGCAGTTGAACGGGGGCTGCCGCCAACTCCGGCTCCAGCACCAAGCGCTGCGGCGCGCTGAAACACAGGAAGCGGCGGTTCACCGCCCGGCCTATGGCGCAGAGGCCAAGCTGGCTGGCGACCGCATGGCCCATCTGCGTGATGCCGCTGCGCGAGACGGCGATCGGCACACCCATCTGCGCGGCCTTGATCAGCATCTCGCTGGTGAGCCGGCCGGTGGTGTACAGCACCTTGTCGCCGCCTTGGGCCACGGCCGGTGGCTGGAGCGACATCCAGCCGGCAATCGTGTCGATCGCGTTGTGCCGGCCCACGTCTTCCACGAAGAACAACAACTGGTCACCACGGAACAGCGCGCAGCCGTGCACCGAGCCGGCCGCCTTGTAGGTGGAGTCGTGCAGGCGGATGGTGTTGACGATGCCGTAGAGCTGGCCTTGCGTCAGCGTGGCTGCAGGCAGGCGGATCTGGTCGACCTCGTCCATCAGGCCGCCGAACACACTGCCCTGGCCGCAGCCGGTGGTGACCACCTTTTTCGCGGTGCGCTCCTCGATGCGGGCGATGCCGTGGCGCGTTTTCACGGCGGCGGCGTTCACCTCCCAATCGACCGTGACCGACTCGATCTCGTCCACCGAACGCACCAGCCGCTGGTTGCGCAGGTAGCCCAGCACCAGCAGCTCGGGTTTGGCGCCCAGCGTCATCAGCGTGACCAGCTCGCGGTTGTCCACATAGACCGTCAGCGGCCGCTCGGCGGGAATCGGCAGTTCGCGGGTCTGGCCGTGTTCGTCCATCACCGTGACCGGCGTGGTCAGCGGCGCGCGGGCCTGCGTGAGGCGTGGCAGGCGCGGGGGTGGCGGCAGCGGGTTCAGTGGCATCGGGTTGCGCCCTCGCTCGTCTGGCTCAGGCGCCGGTGCCGTAGCCGTCGACTGCGGTCGGCGTGCCACCACGGCTGAGCTTCACCGCGCAGTATTTGAACTCCGGAATCTTGCCGAAGGGGTCGAGCGCGGCGTTGGTCATCAGGTTGGCGGCCGCCTCGTAGTAGGCGAACGGAATGAAGACCGCGCCACGCGGCGTGCCGTCGTCGCGCCGCACGGTGATGGCGACTTCGCCGCGCCGCGAGGCCACCGTCAGCACGTCGCCGGGAGCCAGGCCGAGGTCGGCCATGTCGGCGCCGTTGAGCGAGGCGGTGGCCAGCGGCTCGATCGCGTCGAGCACGGTGGCGCGGCGCGTCATGCTGCCGGTGTGCCAGTGTTCGAGCTGACGGCCGGTGATGAGCACAAAGGGGTAGTCGGTGTCGGGCCGTTCGTTGGCGGGAATGATGTCGGCCGGCACCAGCTTGACGCGACCGTCGGCGGTGGCGAACTTCTCGGTGAACACGATGGGCTGGCCGGGGTCGTCGGCGCTCAGGCAGGGGTAGGTCACGCTGGACTCGCGCTCCAGCCGCTCCCAACTGATGCCCCGGATGGCCGCGTGCATGGCCTGCCGCATTTCCTCGTACACCGCCGCCACGCCGTGGTACTCACCGGGGTAGTCCCATGGCAGGCCGATGCGCTTGCCGAGCTGCTGCAAGATCCACAGGTCGGCCCGCGCGTCGCCGGGCATGCCGACAGCGGCCTTGCCGAGCTGCACCATGCGGTCGGTGTTGGTGACGGTGCCCATCTTTTCCGGCCAGGCGCTGGCGGGCAGCACCACGTCGGCGAGCCAGGCGGTTTCGGTCATGAAAATATCTTGCACCACGAGGTGTTCCAGGCTGGCCAGCGCGTGGCGCGCGTGGTTCAGGTCGGGGTCGCTCATCGCGGGGTTCTCGCCCATCACGTACATGCCGCGGATCTTGTGCGGGTCGCTGTCGGGCGCGAGCGCCTTGTGCATGATCTCGACGACCGTATACCCCGGTTTGTCGTCCAGCTTGGTCTGCCAGAAGTCCTCGAACCAGTCGTGTGCCTTCTGGTTGTCGACGCGCTGGTAATTCGGGAACATCATCGGAATGAGCCCGGCGTCGCTCGCGCCCTGCACGTTGTTCTGGCCGCGCAGCGGGTGCAGACCCGAACCGGGCTTGCCGATCTGGCCGGCCACCGTGCACAGCGCGATCAGGCAGCGCGCGTTGTCGGTGCCGTGCACGTGCTGGCTCACGCCCATGCCCCACAGGATCATCGATGCCTTGGACGTGGCGAATTCGCGCGCCACCTCGCGCAGCGTGTCGGCGGGAATGCCGCAGATCGGTGCCATCGCCTCCGGGCTGTAGCCCTTCACGTTCTCTTTCAGCGCCGCGTAGTTGCTGGCGCGGCGGGCGATGAAGTCTTCGTCGGCGAGGCCTTCTTCGATGATGACGTGGATCATCGCGTTCAGCATGGCCACGTCGGTGTCGGGCTTGAACTGCATCACGCGCCAGGCGTGTTTGCCGATGTCGGTCACGCGCGGGTCGGCCAGCACGATCTTGGTGCCGGCCTTGGCGGCGTTCTTCATCCAGGTGGCGGCCACCGGGTGGTTCACCGTGGGGTTGGAGCCGATGACGATGATGAGCCCCGCCTCGGCCACGTCGCTCACCTGGTTGCTCACCGCGCCGGAACCCACGCCTTCCAGCAGCGCCGCGACGCTGGACGCGTGGCACAGCCGTGTGCAGTGGTCGACGTTGTTGCTGCGGAAGCCGGTGCGCACCAGCTTCTGGAACAGGTAGGCCTCTTCGTTGCTGCCCTTGGCCGAGCCGAAGCCGGCCAGCGCCTTGTTGCCGTGCGTGTCGCGCAGGGATTTCAGCTTGCCGGCAGCGAAGTCCAGCGCCTCTTCCCAGCTCGCCTCGCGGAAGATGCCGCCCCATTCGGCGGTGTCGCGGTTGAGGTGGTTCAGCGCCTCGGGGTCTTTGGCCACACCGGCCTTGCGGATCAGCGGCTTCGTGAGGCGCTGCGGGCTGTGCGCGTAGTCGAAGCCGAAGCGGCCTTTCACGCACAGCCGGCTGTGGTTGGCCGGGCCGTCGCGGCCGTCCACGCCGACGATGACGTCGTTCTTGACCTTGTAGGTGATGAGGCAGCCCACGCCACAGAACGGGCAGACCGAATCGACCTTTTTATCGACCTGCTGGGCGCCGATGAGCGTCTTGGGCATCAGCGCGCCGGTGGGGCAGGCCTGCACGCATTCGCCGCAGGCCACGCAGGTGGAGTCGCCCATCGCGTCGTTCAGGTCGAACACGATCTCGCTGTGGCTGCCGCGTTTGGCGTAGCCGATCACGTCGTTCACCTGCTCCTCGCGGCAGGCGCGCACGCAGCGGGTGCACTGGATGCAGGCGTCGAGGTTGACCGCCATGGCCGGGTGCGACACATCGGGCGCCGGCTCGTGGCGGCGCAAGGCCTTCAGCGCCGGCCGCACGGTCACGCCCAGCTCGGCCGCCCACTGGCTCAATTCGCCGTGCTGCTGCTCCGGAATGTTGTCGCCGTTGGCGTCGAGGTTCCACTTGTGGCCGTCGTCGGGCATGTCCGACAGCAGCATCTCCAGCACCATCTTCTGGCTCTTCAGCGCACGCTCGCTGGTGCTCTGCACCTCCATGCCGGCGGTGGCGCTGCGGCAGCAGCTGGGGGCCAGCGTGCGCTCGCCCTTGATCTCCACCACGCAGGCGCGGCAGTTGCCGTCGGGGCGGTAGCCGTCCTTGAAACACAGGCGGGGAATCTGCACGCCGTGGCGCTCGGCGGCCTTCAGAATGGTTTCGCCGGCGTAGGCGTGAACGCTCTGGCCGTCGAGCTTGAATTCGACGGTTTGCGGGGCCAGCTCGGCCATCGTGGTCGGGGCGTTCATGCGGCAGCTCCGGGGTGGCCGCCGATCTCGTACGCAAAATGCTTCTGCGTGCAGCGCACCGGGTTGGGCGCGGCCTGGCCCAGCCCGCAGATCGACGCGTCGATCATCACCTGGCTCAGGTCTTCCAGCAGGCCGTTGTCCCATTCCGTCGCTTCCATCAGCGTTGCGGCCTTGGCGGTGCCGACGCGGCAGGGCGTGCACTGGCCGCAGCTTTCGTGCGCGAAGAAACGCATCATGTTCAGCGCGGCGTCGCGCGCCTTGTCCTGGTGGCCGAGCACGATGACGGCGGCCGAGCCGATGAAGCAGCCGTGCGGCTGCAGCGTGTCGAAATCCAGCGGGATGTCGGCCATGCTGGCGGGCAGAATGCCGCCCGACGCGCCGCCCGGCAGGTAGGCGTAGAGCCGGTGGCCGTCGGCCATGCCGCCGCAGTATTCGTCGACCAGTTCGGCCAGCGTGATGCCGGCCGGCGCCAGCTTCACGCCCGGTTGCTTCACCCGGCCGCTCACGCTGAACGAGCGCAGGCCCTTGCGGCCGTGGCGGCCGAAGCCGCTGAACCATTGCGGGCCACGCTCCACGATGTCGCGCACCCAGTACAGCGTCTCGAAGTTGTGCTCCAGCGTGGGCCGGCCGAACAGGCCGACCTGCGCGATGTAGGGCGGCCGCATGCGCGGCTCGCCGCGTTTGCCTTCGATGCTCTCGATCATCGCGGACTCTTCACCGCAGATGTAGGCACCGGCGCCGCGCCGCAGCTCGATGGGCGGCAGGGGGAACGGCGGGTCGGCCCGCAGCAGCGCGAGTTCTTTTTCGAGCAGCGCGCGGCAGCCGTGGTATTCGTCGCGCAGGTAGATGTAGACGCTGGCGATGCCCACCGCATGCGCGGCGATCAGCAGGCCTTCGAGGAAACGGTGCGGGTCGCGCTCGAGGTAGTTGCGGTCCTTGAAGGTGCCGGGCTCGCCTTCGTCGATGTTGACGGCCATCAGCCTGGGCGCCGCCTGCTCCCGCACGATGCGCCACTTGCGGCCGGCCGGAAAACCCGCCCCGCCCAGGCCGCGCAGGCCGGAGTCTTCCATCGTTTTCACGACGTCTTCCACGCTGCGCTCACCGTTCACCAGCGCGGTGGCCAGCGCATAGCCGCCGTTGGCGCGGTAGCGCGCGTAGCCCACGTAAGCCGGTGCGGCGCTGGCCACCTCGGCCGGCTCCAGCAGCGGCTGCTCGGCCCGAGCGGAAGGTTCAAAATTGATAGCTACATCACGAGGTTTGGCGCTGACTGCAGCCGATTTCACCACTGAAACAACCGATTCTTCGGTGGCCAGCGGCACCGCCATGTGGTGCACCGCCACAGCGGGCGCCTGCTCGCAGCGGCCGATGCACGGCACGGCCACCACGCGCAGGCCGCCCGGCCCTTCCGAGGCGCCCAGCAGCGCGGGCAGGCGCTGCAGCAGGCCTTGCGCGCCGGCCAGCTCGCACGAGAGGCCGTCGCAGACGCGCACCGTCACGCCCGGCGCCTGCTCGCCGTCGCGCAGCACCTCGAAGTGGTGGTAGAACGTGGCCACCTCGTAGACCTCGGCCATCGGCAGCTTCATGTCCTGCGCCAGCGCCACCAGGTGCCGCTCGTGCAGGCCGCCGAACGCGTCGTTCAGCACATGCAGCCGCTCGATCAGCAGGTCGCGACGGTGCGGGCCGGGGCCGACCAGCGCCCGCACCTCGTCGAGCGCCGCCGCTTCGGGCTGGCGGCCCTTGCGCTGGCCCTTCTTGCGGCGCAGGCGCTGGCGCAACTCGTCGGCGGTGGCCAGGGCCACCGGCTCGATGCGGCGGGTGTCGGCGATGTCGTTCATGCGGTCACGGGAGAAGCGGCGTTGTCCGGGTTGCGGTCAGGCGAAGAACTTGGCAACGCTCTGCAGCGTGCGGTACACGCCCCAGGCCAGCGGAATGCCCACCGCCAGCCACGCCAGCGCCACGACCACCGGGCTCACGGAGTCCTGGCCGGCGCCGGCGGCGCGGTGCACCTCGCCCGACACCGCCTTTTCGTGCGCCAGGCGTTTTTCCTCGGCCAGCTCGGCGTCGGTCATGAACCACTTGTCGTTCAGCGGGCGCACCAGCAGGTTGCAGATCAGGCCCACCACCAGCATGCCGACCAGGATGTACATGGTCTGGTTATAGACCTGCTCGCGCGGAACGCCAAGACCCAACTGGTATTCACGCATGTAGTTCACGATGACCGGGCCCAGGATGCCGGCGGTGGACCAGGCGGTGAGCAGTCGGCCGTGGATGGCGCCCACCATCTGCGTGCCGAAAATATCGGCCAGGTAGGCCGGCACGGTGGCAAAGCCGCCGCCGTACATCGACAGAATGATGCAGAACGCGCCCACGAACAGCAGGATGCTGCCGGCCGCCGCGCTGCCCGGCACGCTGAAGTACAGAATGCCGCCCAGCACGAAGAACACCACGTAGGTCATCTTGCGGCCCAGGAAGTCGGACATGCTGGCCCAGAAGAAGCGGCCGCCGATGTTGAACAGGCTGAGCAGCGCGGTGAAGCCCGCGGCCACGCCGGCAATGGCCGCGAGCTGCGCCTTGTCGAGCTCGCCGAACTTCTTGTCCAGGCCGATCAGATGGCCGCCGAACACCTCTTGCAGCATGGGCGAGGCCATGCCAATGACGCCGATGCCGGCGCTCACGTTCATGCACAGCGCCAGCCAGATCAGCCAGAACTGCGGAATGCCCCACACCTTCTTCACGTGGACGTGGCGCTGGGTGATCATGTCGTTGCTGGCCTGCGTGGCCGGCGGCGTCCAGCCGGCGGGCTTCCAGCCGGTCTCGGGCACCCGGTAGCCGAAGGCGCCGCCCAGCATGAACACGAAGTACACCAGGCCCATCACGATGAAGGTCTGCATCACGCCGACGTCGGTGGGCGTGGCGAAATGTTTCATGAGGTCGGCCGCCAGCGGCGAGCCGATCATCGCGCCGCCGCCGAAGCCCATGATGGCCATGCCGGTCGCCATGCCGCGCCGGTCGGGGAACCACTTGATCAGCGTGGAAACGGGCGAGATGTAGCCCAGCCCCAGCCCGATGCCACCGATGACGCCGGAGCCCAGCACCATCAGCCAGAACTGGTGCAGGTGGATGCCCAGCGCCGAGATCAGCATGCCGCCGCACCAGCAGACGGCCGCCACCACGCCGGCCTTGCGCGGGCCGGCCCGCTCCAGCCAGCCGCCCCACACCGCGGCGGCCACGCCGAGGATCAGGAAGAAGATGATGTACATCCAGCCCAGCGTGGAGATCTTCCAGTCGCAGGTGGTGATGAACAGCTCCTGGAAGAAGCCCACGTCGGCGCCGCAGGCCTTGGCACCGGTGCCCGCGGTGGCCAGCGCCTTGGAGAGCGGCAGCCAGAACACCGAGAAGCCGTAGGCCATGCCGATGCACAGGTGGATGGCCAGAGCCGCCGGCGGCACCAGCCAGCGGTTGAAGCCGGGCCCGGCCACGATGCGTTCCTTGTCGAGCAACCCCGGCGATCCGGCCACGGCCGCACCACCTCCCATGACTGTTGACATGTTGTCTCCTTGGTCTCTTGTGACTCTGTGTGGCCTGAATAGGCAGCCCATTGCATAGGTGAACAGGCCGCCCGAGTGTCTGAGCGCGGTGACCGATCGGTCAAATTGATTCAGGCAATGGGGCGATACAGCGCGCGAATGATGCAGTGCGCTAACGGCCCGCTGACGCTAAGGCGACAGCAGCCCGCTGTGCGCCGACGCCTGCCGCAGCCACTCGGGGTCTGCCGCCAGTTCGAGCGCCGCTTCGAGCGTGCGCGAGGTGCGGTCGCCCAGGCCGACCATGAAGCCGATGGGCGTGAGCACCTCGGGCGCCTGCAGCGGCAGCGCCTCCAGCTCGCGGTAGCCGCGCAGCACACCCACCAGCGCGCCCGGCAGCACGCTGCAGACCGCGCCCGCCACCACCGACAGGCCGAGCGTGAGCACCGAGTTGGTCTCTATCGCCGGCTTCACCTGCGCGCCCGCGATGGCGAAGGCGCTGTCGAGGATGGTGCGGTTGTGCATTTCGGGTGTCAGCAGCGCCAGCGGCTCCTGCGCCGCCTCCAGCCACTGCACCGGCTCGCCGATGCGCAGGCCGCCCTCGCCACTGCGTGGCTCGGCCGCCCGGCGCAGCAGGAAGTAGCGCTCGGTGTACTGCGGAATGGACCTGAGCCGCATGCCGCGCTGGCCGACCCGGTCGGTGTAGCCCAGGCCGATGTCGACCGACAGGCTCTCCAGCCCCACCTCGATCTCGGGCGAACTCATCGACCGCACCACCGGCGAGATGCCGGGGTGGCGCGCCTGCAGCGTGGCCGAGAACCGCGCGGCGATCGGGATGGCGGTGGGCACCACACCGATGGTCAGCACGCCATGCGGCTTGCCGGCCACGCTGTTGAGTTCCTGCTGCAGCAGCTCGTGCTCGTGCAGCATGCGCTGCGCGCTGGTGAGGATGCGCTGGCCTTCCGGCGTGAAGCCCGCGAACGCCCGGCCGCGCTTCACGATGGCGGTGCCGAATTCGTCTTCCAGCGCGCGCAGCGCGTTGGACAGCGCCGGCTGCGTGATGTGGCAGGCCTGCGCCGCGCGGCCGAAGTGCTTGTGCTCCTCCAGGGCCACCAGGTAGCGCAGCGACGCCAGCAGGTTCATGCGCTTCGCCGCCGGGCCACCCCAGGGCGGAGCCGCGCCCCCGGGGGGTGGCGGCCACGCGCTGCGGCGGGCGTGGAGGCCATGGTTCAGGTGTCTTTCGAGATGGTGATGCTGGGGAACTTCGAGCTGAAGTCCCTGGCCTTGGCCGCGACCTTCACCGCCACCTGCCGCGCCACGGCCCTGTAGAGCTGGGCGTTGGCGCTGTCGGGCGCGGCGGCCACGGTGGGCGTGCCGCTGTCGGCCTGCTGGCGGATCTGCAGATCGAGCGGCAGCGCGCCGAGGTAGTCCATGTGGTGTTCGGCCGCCATGCGCCTGCCGCCGCCTTCGCCGAAGATGTGTTCGGTGTGGCCGCACTGGCTGCAGACGTGCACCGCCATGTTCTCCACCACGCCCAGAATGGGCACGCCCACCTTCTCGAACATCTTGATGCCCTTTTTGGCGTCGAGCAGCGCGATGTCCTGCGGCGTGGTCACGATGACGGCGCCGGTCATGGGCACGCGCTGGCTCAGCGTGAGCTGGATGTCGCCGGTGCCGGGCGGCATGTCGACGATGAGGTAGTCCAGGTCTTTCCAGTTGGTCTGGCGCAGCAGTTGCTCCAGCGCCTGAGTGGCCATGGGGCCGCGCCAGATCATGGCTTCGTCCTGCGCCACCAGGAAACCGATCGACATGACCTGCACGCCGTGGTTCTCCAGCGGCTCCATGGTCTTGCCGTCGGTGGTTTCGGGCCGGCCCGCCACGCCCATCATCATCGGCTGGCTGGGCCCGTAGATGTCGGCGTCGAGCAGGCCGACGCGGGCGCCCTCGGCGGCCAGCGCCAGCGCCAGGTTGGCGGCCGTGGTGCTTTTGCCAACGCCGCCCTTGCCCGAGGCCACCGCCACGATGTTCTTCACGCCCGGCAGCAGCTGCACGCCGCGCTGCACCGCGTGCGCGGCAACCTGGGTGCCGATGTTGACCGTGACCCTGGCCACGCCCGGCACCGCCTTCACCGCGTCGGTCAGCGCCTGACGCAGCGCCGGCACCTGGCTGCTGGCGGGGTAGCCCAGCTCGATGTCGAAGGCCACGTCGCCGCCGTCGACCGAGAGGTTCTTCAGGGATTTGGAGGACACGAAGTCCTTGCCGGTGTTGGGATCGGGGACCTGCTGGATCGCGTCGGTCACCGCCTGGAGAATCGTCATGGCGCGCTGTATGGAGTGAGCCACATAGTCTATCGAAGCCCGCGGGGGTGAATAAAATCGAGGGTTCCCCCGGACCACCGCCATGCCCCGCCAACTTTTCGTCACCACCGCGCTGCCCTACGCCAACGGCAAGTTCCACATCGGCCACATCATGGAATACATCCAGGCCGACATCTGGGTGCGGTTCCAGCGCATGTGCGGGCACACGGTGCATTTCGTCTGCGCCGACGACGCGCACGGCGCGCCCATCATGATCGCCGCCGAGAAGGCCGGCAAGACGCCGCAGGCCTTCGTGGCCGACATCGCCGCCGGCCGCAAGCCCTACCTCGACGGCTTCCACATCGGCTTCGACCACTGGCACAGCACCGACGCGCCGGAGAACCACCAGCTCGCGCAGCAGATCTACCGCGACCTGAAGACCGCCGGGCTCATCAGCAGCAAGACCATCGAGCAGTTCTTCGACCCCGAGAAGGGGATGTTCCTGCCCGACCGCTTCATCAAGGGCGAATGCCCGAATTGCCACGCCAAGGACCAGTACGGCGACAACTGCGAGGTCTGCGGTGCGGTCTACAGCCCCACCGAGCTGATCGCGCCCTACTCCGCGCTGTCGGGCGCGAAACCCGAGCTGCGCACCTCGGAGCATTTCTTCTTCAGCCTGTCCGACCCGCGCTGCCTGGACTTCCTGCGCGAATGGACGGCCAGCGGCGCGGTGCAGCCCGAGGTGCTGAACAAGATCAGCGAATGGCTGAAGCCCGACGAGAACGGCAAGGTGGCGCTGGGCGACTGGGACATCAGCCGCGACGCGCCCTACTTCGGCATCGAGATCCCGGACGCGCCGGGCAAATACTTCTACGTGTGGCTGGACGCGCCGGTGGGCTACCTGGCCTCGCTGAAGCACTACCTCGACCGCATCGGCGTGGATTTCGACGCCTTTCTCGCCGACCCCGCCACCGAGCAGGTGCATTTCATCGGCAAGGACATCATCACCTTCCACACGCTGTTCTGGCCCGCCATGCTGAAGTTCAGCGGCCGCAAGGTGCCGAACAAGATCAACGTGCACGGCTTCCTCACCGTCAACAACGGCGAGAAGATGAGCAAGAGCCGCGGCACCGGGCTGGACCCGTTGAAGTACCTCAGCCTCGGCATGAACCCCGAATGGCTGCGCTACTACCTGGCGGCCAAGCTGAACGCCCGCAACGAAGACATCGACTTCAACCCCGAAGACTTCATGGCACGGGTCAACAGCGACCTGGTGGGCAAGTTCGTCAACATCGCCAGCCGCGCGGCCGGCTTCATCGCCAAGCGCTTCGACGGCCGTTTGGGAACCGTTTCAGCCGAAGGCCAGCGTCTTCTCGACGTTCTTTGCTCCCAAAAAGAGAGCATCCTTGCGCTCTGGAATGAACGCGACTATGCCCGCGCGCTGCGCGAGGTGATGCTGCTGGCCGACCGCGTGAACGAGTATGTGGACGCCAACAAGCCCTGGGAACTCGCCAAGCAGGACGGCGCCGACGCGCAGCTGCAGGCGGTGTGCACCACCTGCATCGAGGCCTTCCGGCTGCTGACCATCTACCTGAAGCCGGTGCTGCCCACGCTGGCCGGCCAGGTCGAGGCCTTCCTGCGCGTGGCGCCGCTCACCACCGCCTCGGCCGACGCGCTGCTCGGCGCGGGCCACGTCATCGGCCAGTACCAGCACCTGATGCAGCGCGTGGACGTGAAGCAGCTCGACGCCCTGTTCGAGCCGCCGCCCGCTCCCGAGCCCGAAAAGACCGTGCCGGGCGGCGAGGACATCGCGCCCACCATCTCCATCGACGACTTCGCGAAGATCGACCTGCGCATCGCCAAAATCGTCGCCTGCGAGGCGGTGGAAGGCTCCACCAAGCTGCTTCGCCTGTCGCTGGACGTGGGCGAGGGCCGCCTGCGCAACGTGTTCAGCGGCATCGCCAGCGCCTACAAGCCCGAAGACCTGGTCGGCCAGCTCACGGTGGTGGTGGCCAACCTCGCGCCGCGCAAGATGAAGTTCGGCGTCAGCGAGGGCATGGTGCTGGCCGCCAGCCACGCCGACGAGAAGGCCCAGCCCGGCATCCATGTGCTGACGCCCTGGCCCGGCGCCACGCCGGGCATGCGCATCCACTGACCCCCTGAAAGCCCCCGGCGTGGCGCACTGCCCACAGGCAGTGCCACCTTCGCCCGCGCAATCGACCAACTGGTCGGCTCTATGACTTCTGCGTTATATACTGAAAAACATAACGAGATTCACTGAGGAGACCTGTCATGCGCCACCGCGCCGCCCCCCTGTTTTCCCCCAACCTGCTGGCGCTTGGCCTGATGGCCGCCGGCCTCGCGTCGCCCGCCGCCCATGCGCAGGAAGCCGCTGGCCAGTTGCGCGAGGTGGAGATCTCCGGCCTGGCGGTGCCGGCGCTGAAAACCGAAAAAGCCACCGTGGGCCCGTTGGGCGACAAGCGGCTGGTGGACACGCCGTATGCGCTCGACGTGGTGCCGGCCGACTTGATCCAGAACCAGCAGTTGCGCAGCGTGCGCGAGGCCTTCCGCTACCTGCCGTCCGTGCAGGGCGAGAACATCCGGCCGCAGACCCGCGGCCTGCAGGCCGGCGTGGTGCAGAACGTGCGGGTGGACGGCATGAACATCGCCGCGACCACCGACTACCCCATGGAGCAGTTCGACCGCATCGAGGTGCTGAACGGGCTGGCCGGCGCGCTGTACGGCCCGTCCAACCCGGCCGGCACCTTCAATTTCGTGCTGAAGCGCCCCACCGACGACCCGGTGCGCCGCATCACGCTGGGCTACGCCACGGCCAGCACGCCCTACCTCGCGGTGGACCTGGGCGGCAGCTTCGGTGCCGACAAGGTGTTCGGCTACCGCATCAACGTCGCGGGCGAACAGGGCGAACAGTTCGTCGACCAGAGCAATCTGCGCCGCCGCTTCGCCAGCCTCGCGTTCGACGTGAAGTTTTCGCCCGACACCAAGCTCGAAACCAACATCAGCCGCTACCACTTCACCACCAAGGGCCTGCCCGGCACCTTCGCGTTGAGCAACACCACGGTGCGTTTCCCCGAGGCACCCGACCCCGAGCGCGTGGGCCTGGGCCAGCCCTTTGCCGGCGACGACAACGTGACCGACACCGTCAGCGGCCGCTTGAAGCACCGATTCAGCAACGACTGGACGCTGGTCGCCGGCCTGCTGCAACAGTCCAGCGACCGCGCCTCCACGGTGCCGACCAACACGCTGACCAACAACGCCGGCGCCTACACGGTGACCACCGCCACCACCACCTTCACGCTGGACCGCATCCTCAGCAACACGATCGCGCTGAACGGCCGCGTGAACGCCGGCGGCCTGACGCACGACCTGGTGTTTTCCAACACCGGCTTCAACTGGGACCGCTACCAGCCCTACCGCTTCGGTGCGATCACGCTGGGCAGCTCCAACCTGGCCAACCCGGCGGTGTTCGCGATGCCAGGCAACCTGCCGGACTTCAAGACCCGCTACAAATCGCTCAGCACCGAGCAGCAGTCGCTCACCGCCGGCGACACCGTGGGCTTCAACGACCGCTGGTCGCTCGGCGTCTTCCTGAGCTACAGCACGATCAAGGTGCAAAGCTTCAACAGCGTTGACGCACCCATCGGCACGCCCTACGACGACAGCGGCCTCAGCAGCAACCTCACGCTCAGCTACAAGCCGGCGGCCGACAGCACGGTCTACACCTCGTTCGCCGACAGCCTGCAGCAGGGCGACATTGCCCCGGCCACCTCGCCGGGCAATGCCAACGTCGCGCTGGCGCCCTTCCGCAGCCGGCAGTTCGAACTGGGCTACAAGACGCTGATCGACAAGCGCCTGGCGCTCACCGCCGCGCTGTTCCGCATCGAGCGGCCGTTCGCCGCCACCGACCCGGCCGACCGCGTCTTCAAGGTGCTCGGCGACCAGGTCAACAAGGGGCTGGAACTCACCGCCAACGGCGCGCTGACGCCCGACCTCGCGCTGTACAGTGGCATCACCTTCCTCGACCCCAAGGTGTTGAACACCGGCAGCGCCGCCACCTCCAACAAGCAGGTGCTGGGCCTCTCGAAGGTGGTGGCCAGCGTGCTGCTCGACTACCGCATCGGCGCCGTTCCGGGCCTGTTCGTGAGCGGCCGCGTCAATTTCGCCGGCAAGCGGCCGGGCGACTACGCCAACTCGTATTCGGTCGACGGCTACACCGTGTTCGACCTCGGCGTGCGCTACGCCACGCAACTGGCGGGCAAGGCCGTCGGCTTCAACCTCAGCGTGAACAACGCGACCAACGAACGCTACTGGGCCAACATCACGCCGAGCGGCCAGAACGGCTACACCGGCGCCGGCAACGGCCAGGGCACGATCGGCAACCCGCGCACCGTGCGCCTCACCGCCCAGCTCGACTTCTGACATGAAAACCCTCGCCGCCATCACCGCCGCACTCGCACTGGCCGGGTGTGCCGCGTCGCCCACCCCGCCGCCGCCCGCGCCGCTGCGCATTTTTGCGGCCGGCAGCCTGACCGGCGCCCTGACCGCGATGGCCAAGGCCTACACCGCGCAGACCGGCCAGCCCGTGGTGACCGAGTTCGGCCCGGCCGGGCTGATGCGCGAGCGCATCGAGGCCGGCGACCTGCCCGACCTGTTCGCGTCCGCCAACATGGCGCACCCGCAGAAGCTGGCCGACGCCGGCCAGGCCACGCCGCCCATGGTCTTCTTGCGCAACCGGCTGTGTGCCAGCGCGCTGCCCGGCTCCGGCCTGACCACCGCCAACGTGTTCGACCGGCTGATGGACCCCAAGGTCGGCCTCGGCACCTCCACGCCCGGCGCCGACCCCGGCGGCGACTACGCCTATGCGCTGTTCGCCAAGGCCGAACGCAGCCGCCCCGGCGCCCGCGCCCTGCTCGAAGGCAAGGCCCAGCAACTGGTCGGCGGCAGGAACAACCCACCCGTGCCCGCCGGCCAGGGCGCGATGGCCTACTGGTTCTCGGTCGGCCGCGTCCACCTCACGCTGGGCTACTGCAGCGGCCGCCAGACCACGCCCGACCCGGCCTGGCTGAAGGTGGAACTGCCGCCGGAACTGGCCATTCGCGTGGACTACGGCCTCTCGGTGCTGACCAAGACCGGCCGGAAAGACGACGCCGCCTGGCGCTTCGCCAACTTCCTCATGGGCACGCAGGCCCAGGCCATCGCCGCGCAATACGGCTTCACGCCGGTGGCGGCGGTCTCGCCGCCGAACTGAACGCGCTACAGCGGCACGTCGAGCACCGAGCCGGTGCCAACGACGTGCAGGTCGCGGTCGAACACCACGGTGAAGGTCTTGTTGTCCGACGCGTTGGGGCCGTCGGCGTATTTCCAGTCGTAGTGGATTTCCTGCTTCTGCGGGAAAGGCGTGACCTTGGCCGGCTTGCCGAGCATGCGGCGCACGGTTTCCACCGGCATGCCGGGCGTGACCTTGGCGAAATTGGCGGGGGTGAGCACCTGGCGCAGCGCGGTCATCTTGCCGTCGGTGCCGATGGTGATGAGGTAGTTCTTGCGGCCTTCAGGCTGGCGGCTGTACTCGAAGATGCGGGCGCCGCCCACGCCGTCCCAGACCGCCTCGGGCGGGCCGAAGCGCCGGGTCACGTCGGCCTCGGTCGAGACGCCCTCTTCCAGCTCGGCGATGCGCTGCGGGTCGCAGCCGGCCAGTGGCGCCAGCAGGGCCGCAGCCAGGCTCAGGAAAGCGGCGAAACGGACGAAAAAGCGCATGCGGTAGTCCCCGGTAAAATGTAGGGCCTGTTCACACTGTTTTCGGACGTGCGAACGGGGTCAGAAAGGCGCCAATCCAGGCGCGGGACGACGCCAAGGCGCTCGCCTTGGCTAGGAGCGCAACGCCGAGTGGCGCCTTTCTGACCCCGTTCCCGAAGGGTTGCGAGCCAAAAACAGTGTAAACAGGCCCCAGGCCAACGAGGTTTCAGTTTATGCCCATCTTTCGCCGCCCCGATTACCAGTCCGAAGTCACGCAGTTCATCGACCGCCTGAAGGCCGACAAGCCGACGCTGGAGGCCGAGCAGCGCGCCGGCCGCGGTTTGCTGTGGGACAAGGCGCAAGACCGCGAGGCCCAGGCCGAGTACCGCGAAGCCCGCGTGCCGCAGAAGCCCTACGTCTACCAGACGAACACGAAATAAGAGCCAAACAGGGCTCAAGTCAGCGCCAAATCTGATATGTCTGCTACGGAAATCGTAGCGTCCGCGATGCCCGAGGTGGTGGACCATGTGGCGGTCGCCAAGCTCTACGGCGAGCCGCTGTTCGCGCTGCCGCAAGACCTCTACATTCCGCCCGACGCGCTGGAGGTCTTTCTCGAGGCCTTCGAGGGCCCGCTCGATCTGCTGCTGTACCTGATCCGCAAGCAGAACTTCAACATCCTCGACATCCCGATGGCGGCGCTGACGCGCCAGTACCTGCGCTACGTGGACGAGATCCGGGCGCACAACCTGGAGCTGGCGGCCGAGTACCTGCTGATGGCGGCGATGCTGATCGAGATCAAGTCGCGCATGCTGCTGCCGCCGCGCAAGACGGCCGAGGGCAAGGAGCCGGAAGACCCGCGCGCCGAGCTGGTGCGCCGGCTGCAGGAGTACGAGCGCATCAAGCTGGGCGCGGCGCGGCTGGCCGAGCTGCCGCAGCTCGGCCGCGACGTGCTGCGCGCGCAGGTGTTCATCGAGCAGTCGCTGGTGCCGCGCTTCCCCGACGTGCACGTGGCCGATCTACAGGAAGCCTGGGCCGACATTTTGAAGCGGGCCAAGCTGGTGCAGCACCACAAGATCACACGCGAGGAACTCTCGGTGCGCGAGCACATGGGCATGGTGCTGCGCCAGTTGCAGGGCCGCCGCTTCGTGGAGTTCGAGAACCTGTTCGATCCCGCCAAAGGCCTGCAGGTGCTGGTGGTGACCTTCATCGCGCTGCTGGAGCTGGCCAAGGAAACGCTGGTCGAGATCACCCAGGCCGAGGCCTTCGCGCCCATCTACGTGCGGCTGTCGTATTCGGCGGCGCTGCCCATCACTCCCGGCCCCTCCGGCGACGACGCCGCGCTGGAACACTGAAGAACCCCCACCGATGGCCCCTGCCTCCCACGATTTCGATGTGCTCATCGTCGGCAGCGGCCTCGCCGGCCTGAGCGCCGCGCTGCGGCTGGCGCCCACGCACCGCGTCGCCATCCTCACCAAGCGGGTGCTGAGCGACGGCTCCAGCGGCTGGGCGCAGGGTGGCATCGCGGCGGTGCTGGGCGAGGGCGACACCTTCGACGCGCACGTGGACGACACGCTGGTGGCCGGCGCCGGCCTGAGCGACCCCGAGGCCACCCGCTTCGTGGTGGAGAACGCGCCCGACACCATCCGCTGGCTGCAGCAGCTCGGCGTGCCCTTCTCCGAAGAGCACGGCCAGCTCCACCTGACGCGCGAAGGCGGCCACAGCGCCCGCCGCATCGTGCACGTGACCGACGCCACCGGCGCGGCGGTGCAGCGCACGCTGATCAACCAGGTGCGCGGCACGCCGGGCATCACGGTGTTCGAGCACCACATGCTGGTCGACCTCATCACCAGCCGCCGCCTGGGCGAGGCCGGCAAGCGGGTGCACGGCCTGTACGCGCTCGACGAAAAGACCGAGGAAGTGCTGACCTTCCGGGCGCCGCACGTCATCCTGGCCACCGGCGGCGCCGGCAAGGTCTACCTCTACACCACCAACCCCGACACCGCCACCGGCGACGGCATCGCCGCCGGCTGGCGCGCGGGCTGCCGCGTGGCCAACCTGGAATTCATCCAGTTCCACCCGACCTGCCTCTACCACCCCGACGCCAAGTCCTTCCTGATCAGCGAGGCGGTGCGCGGCGAAGGCGGCCGGCTGCTGCTGCCCGACGGCACCCGCTTCATGCCCAGCCACGACGCCCGGGCCGAGCTGGCGCCGCGCGACATCGTGGCCCGCGCGATCGACTTCGAGATGAAAAAGGGCGGCTTCGACTGCGTCTACCTCGACATCTCGCACCAGCCGCTCTCCTTCCTGAAAGAGCACTTTCCCAACATCTACGCGCGCTGCCTGGAGCTGGGCATCGACATCAGCAAACAGCCCATCCCGGTGGTGCCGGCCGCCCACTACACCTGCGGCGGCGTGCTGACCGACCTGGCCGGCCACACCGATGTGGCGGGCCTGTTCGCGATCGGCGAGGCCGCCTGCACCGGCCTGCACGGCGCCAACCGGCTGGCCAGCAACTCGCTGGTCGAGTGCATGGTGTTCGCCCGCGCGGCGGCCGAGGCCATCGTGAACGAACCGCGCGAGGCGGCCTACCTGCTGCCCGGCTGGGACGTGAGCCGCGTGACCGACGCCGACGAGCAGGTCGTCATTTCGCACAACTGGGACGAGCTGCGCCGCTTCATGTGGAGCTACGTGGGCATCGTGCGCACCAATAAGCGGCTGGAGCGGGCGGCCCACCGCATCGCGCTGCTGCAGGGCGAGATCCACGAGTTCTACGCGCGTTTCCACGTGACGCGCGACCTGCTGGAGCTGCGCAACCTCGTCACCGTGGCCGGGCTCATCGTGCGCTCCGCCCAGGCCCGCCACGAGAGCCGCGGCCTGCATTTCAGCCGCGACTACCCCACGCTGGCCGACAGCGCGCAGCCCACCGTCCTCACACCCTGACACACCTCACCGCGCGGCCCTCTGCGCGGCTGGTGTAGGATCGTGCCCGCTCCGGGGTGCAGCCGATGCTGCTGAGATGGACAGTCCCAAACCCGAGAACTTGATTCGGTTCGTACCGACGTAAGAAGAGCCTGACAGCCCGCGCACCCACCCGTGGTGTGGCCTGTCCGTCCTTTCCGGAGCACTGTGCAAGCCCAGCCCGTTGCCCGCTGAAAGGATGGCCCCATGAACGCCCCCGACAAGTTCACCCAGTTGCTCACGCTCACGCGAGAGCCGTTTCCCGCGTCACGCAAGGTGCATGTGCCCGGTCGACAGCACCCGCAGCTCCAGGTGCCGATGCGGGAGGTGCAGCTCACCAACGGCGAGCAGGTGAGCCTGTACGACACCTCGGGCCCCTACACCGACCCCACCGCCGAGATCGACGTGCGGCGCGGCCTGCCCGACCTGCGTGGCCCCTGGCTGGACGCGCGCGGTGACACTGAAACCTACGAGGGCCGCATCCGCCAGGCGCTCGACGACGGCGACAAGAGCGGTGACGCGGACAGCGAGCGCATGGCCCGATTGCGCGCCGAGGCCGCCCGCCTGCAGCGCACGCCGCGCCGCGCCAAGGCCGGTGGCAATGTCACGCAGATGCGCTACGCGCGCCGCGGCATCGTCACGCCCGAAATGGAATACGTCGCGATCCGCGAGAACGCCAAACGCGAGTGGATGGCCGAGTATTTGGCCGACGGCGAACGCGCCGCCCGCCTCAAGGGCAACCCCATGGGCGCCGTGATGCCGGCCGTCATCACGCCCGAGTTCGTGCGCGACGAGGTGGCGCGCGGCCGCGCCATCATCCCGGCCAACATCAACCACACCGAGGTCGAGCCCATGGCCATCGGGCGCAACTTCCGCGTCAAGATCAACGCCAACATCGGCAACTCGGCGGTCACCTCCAGCATCGAGGAAGAGGTGGAAAAACTCGTGTGGGCGATCCGCTGGGGCGCCGACAACGTGATGGACCTCTCCACCGGCAAGAACATCCACACCACCCGCGACTGGATCGTGCGCAACAGCCCGGTGCCCATCGGCACGGTGCCCATCTACCAGGCGCTCGAAAAGGTCGGCGGCGTGGCCGAAGACCTCACCTGGGACATCTACCGCGACACGCTGATCGAGCAGGCCGAGCAGGGCGTGGACTACTTCACCATCCACGCCGGCCTGCGCCTGCCCTACATCCCGCTCACGGCCAAGCGCCGCACCGGCATCGTCTCGCGCGGCGGCTCCATCCTGGCCAAGTGGTGCATCGCCCACCACAAGGACAACTTCCTGTACACGCACTTCGAAGACATCTGCGACATCATGAAGGCCTACGACGTGAGCTTCTCGCTGGGTGACGGCCTGCGCCCCGGCAGCGGCGCCGACGCCAACGACGAAGCCCAGTTCGCCGAGCTGCGCACGCTGGGCGAGCTGACGCAAGTGGCCTGGAAGCACGACGTGCAGACCATGATCGAGGGCCCGGGCCATGTGCCCATGCAGCTGATCCAGGCCAACATGGACGAGCAGCTCAAGCACTGCCACGAGGCGCCGTTCTACACCCTGGGCCCGCTGACCATCGACATCGCGCCGGGCTACGACCACATCGCCTCGGCCATCGGCGCGGCCATGATCGGCTGGATGGGCACGGCCATGCTGTGCTACGTCACGCCCAAGGAGCACCTGGGCCTGCCCAACCGCGACGACGTCAAGCAGGGCATCATCGCCTACAAGATCGCGGCGCATGCGGCCGATGTGGCCAAGGGCCACCCGGCGGCGCGCGCACGCGACGAGGCGCTCAGCAAGGCGCGCTTCGACTTCCGCTGGCAGGATCAGTTCAACCTCGGCCTCGACCCCGAGACCGCGCGCGACTTCCACGACGAGACCCTGCCCAAGGACTCGGCCAAGGTGGCGCACTTCTGCTCCATGTGCGGGCCGAAGTTCTGCTCGATGAAGATCACGCAGGACGTGCGCGAGTACGCGGCCAGCCTCGAAGGCCAGGCAGCCGCGCCCACCGACGAAGCCGCCGCCGGCATGGCGGCCCAGCAGGACATCGCCGCCGGCATGGCGGCGAAGAGCGCCGAGTTCCGCGCGGCGGGCGGCGAGATCTACATCCCCATCGCCAAGGGCTGAGGCCGTCATGCGCATCGGCATCGCCGGCGCGGGCCTGTTGGGGCGGCTGCTGGCCTTCGAGCTGTCGCGGCTGGGTCACGCGGTCGAGGTGTTCGACCCCGCGCCGGACGCGCTCTGGCAGGCCAGCGGCCCGCGCGCGGCCGGCTTCACCGCGGCCGGCATGCTGAGCCCGGTGGCCGAACTGGAAAGCGCCGACGACACCGTGTTTGCCCTGGGCCTGCGCTCGCTGCAACGCTGGCCGCAGATCGTCGCGGCCCTGAACCAGCCGGTGCAATTCACCCAGGCCGGCAGCCTGCTGCTGGCCCACCGCGGCGACGAGGGTGCGGCCCGCCGCGTGCTCGACCTGCTGCGCCACAAGGCCCCCGCCACCCACGCACCGGAGCCGCTGGACCGGGCCGCGCTCGCGGCGCTGGAGCCCGCCGTGCAGGGCCCCGCCCATGCGTGGCGGCTGCCGTGCGAAGGCCACATCCACACCGTGCAGGCGATGCAGGCGCTGGCGGCCACCGCCACGGCCCAGGGCACGCGCTGGCACTGGGGCCAGACGGTCACGCGGCTGGAGGCTGGCCGGCTGTTCACCGCGCGCGGCCCGCAGGCCTTCGACTGGGTGTTCGACGTGCGCGGACTCGGCGCACGCGACACCACCTCAGACTTCGGCGCTCCGCTGCGCGGCGTCCGTGGCGAAATCTTCTGGTTGCACGCCCCCGGCGTGCCGCTGACCCGGCCCCTGCGCCTGCTGCACCCGCGCCACCGCGTCTACCTGGTGCCGCGCGAGGGCGACCAGGTGGTGGTCGGCGCGACAGAAATCGAAAGCGAAGACCGCTCGCCGGTCTCGCTGCGCAGCACGGTGGAGCTGCTGGCCGCCGCGCACAGCGTGGTGCCGGAGCTGGCCGAGGCGCGCGTGGTGCACAGCGAAACCAACCTGCGCCCCGCCCTGCCCGACAACCAGCCCCGGCTCCACACCGAGCCCGGCCTGACCCGCCTCAACGGCCTGTTCCGCCACGGCTGGCTGATCGCGCCGGCGCTGGTCGAACAGGCGCTGGCGGCCCTGCCCGCCGCACCGCAACCCCGGCCTGCCGAGGCCATGTCCGCATGAACGCCGCCCCGCCCCTGATCCAGGTCACCGTGAACGGCGAGCCGCGCGAGCTGCCCGCCGGCAGCAGCCTGGCCGATCTGGTCGCCGCCTGCGGCGTGGCGCCCGAAGCGCTGGCCACGGCCGTGAACGACGAATTCGTGGCGCGCGACCACCGCGCCCAACGGCCGCTGGCCCCTGGCGACGCGGTGTTCACCTTCCAACCGATCACCGGGGGCTGAGGCATGGGCCTGCGCATCGCCGACGTCGAACTCACCAGCCGCTTTTTCCTCGGCACGGCCGGCTACCCCTCGCCCGCCGTGCTGCAACAGGCGATTGCCGCGTCGGGCACGCAGGTCGTCACCGTCGGCCTGAAGCGCCAGCTCGCCATGCCCGCCAACGGCCCCGGCGGCCAGGGCGATTTCTATGCGCTGATCCGCGCCAGCGGCGCGCGGCTGCTGCCCAACACGGCCGGCTGCCGCACCGCGCGCGAGGCCGTGGCGCTGGCGCAGATGGCGCGCGAGCTGTTCGGCACGCCCTGGCTCAAGCTCGAGGTGGTGGGCGACGACCACACCCTGCAGCCCGACCCGTTCGAGCTGGTCGACGCGGCCCGCACGCTGGTGCGCGAAGGCTTCGAGGTCTTCCCCTACTGCACCGACGACCTGGTGCTGTGCCAGCGCCTGCTCGACGCGGGCTGCCGCATCCTCATGCCCTGGGGCGCGCCCATCGGCTCGGGCCAGGGCCTGCTCAACCCCTGGGCCCTGCGCACGCTGCGCGAGCGCCTGCCCGACGTGCCGCTGGTGGTGGACGCCGGCATCGGCTCGCCGCAGGACGCGGTGCAGGCCATGGAGCTCGGCTTCGACGCCGTGCTGCTCAATTCCGCGGTGGCCCAGGCCCGCGACCCGGTGCGCATGGCGCAGGCCTTCAAGCTGGGCATCGAGGCCGGGCGCCTGGCCTTCGAGGCCGGCATCATGGCCCAGCAGGCCATGGCCGTGGCCACCACGCCCGTCACCGGCCAGCCCTTCGTGCTGTGACCAGTCACTACAAATTTCATAGCTACAAAGCGCCATTCGACGCTGACTTCAGGCTGATTTGATGCCCATTTCCCTCGAAAAACGCCCGCCGGTGGTCTGGAGCATCGCCGGCAGCGACAGCGGTGCCGGCGCCGGCCTGCAGGCCGACCTGCGCGCCTTCGACGCCTTCGGTGTGCACGGCTGCACGGCGGTCGCCGCGGTCACCGCGCAGAACTCGGTCGCGGTGACACGCATCGAGCCCATGGGCGCCGATCTGCTCGACGCGCAACTCGCCGCGCTCGCCACCGACCTGCCGCCCGCCGCGCTCAAGACCGGCCTGCTCGGCAGCGTGGACGCGGTGCAGACGGTGGCCCGCTGGGTGGACCGCCTGCGCGAGCGCCAGCCCGGCCTGCCGCTGGTGGTGGACCCGGTGCTGCGCGCCAGCACCGGCGCGGCCTTTGCCGATGCGGCGCTGGTGGCCGCCTACCGCGAACGGCTGCTGCCGCGCGCCACGCTGGTCACGCCCAACCGCGCCGAGGCCGGTGCGCTGCTGGGGCGGGCCGCGCCCGCCACGCCGGCCGACGTGGAAGCCGCCGCCCATGCGCTGCGCGCGCTCGGCCCGGCCGCCGTGGTGGTGACCGGCGGCGACGCGCTGACCGGCCTCGACGGCGCCCACAGCCTGGACTTCGCCCTCACCCGCGAGGCCAGCGGCTGGCTGGCCCTGCCGCGCATCGCCACCCGCCACACCCACGGCACCGGCTGCGTGTTCGCCAGCAGCGCGGCCGCCGCGCTGGCGCGGGGCTTCGTGCCCATCGACGCCACCGTGCTCGCCAAGATGGCCACGGCCGAGGCCTTGCGCCACGGCTTCGCCGCCGGCGCGGGTGCAGGCGCCGTGCGGCCCCAGCCGGGCTTTGCGTTGCGCCGGGAAAACCTGCCCCGCTTCGGCCTGCCCGGCGAAGGGCCGCAGGCCGTGTGCGACGAAGCCCCCGCCTTCGCGCCGCTCACCGACGCCGCGCTGGGCCTTTACGCGGTGGTGGACGACGCCGCCTGGGTGCGGCGCGTGGTGGCCGCCGGCGTGCGCACGGTGCAGTTGCGCATCAAAGACCCGGCGGCGCCTGACCTGCACGCGCAGGTGGCCGCCAGCGTGGCTGCGGCGCGGGCAGCCGGTGCCCAGCTCTTCATCAACGACCACTGGCGCCTGGCGCTCCAGGCCGGCGCCTATGGCGTGCACCTGGGCCAGGAAGACCTCGCGGCGCTGGGGCGCGACAGGTTGCGGCAACTGGCCCGCGCCGGCCTGCGGCTCGGCGTGAGCACCCATGCGCATTGGGAGGTCTGCCGCGCCTGGGCGCTGCAACCCAGCTACGTGGCCTGCGGGCCCATCCACCCCACGGCCAGCAAGGACATGCCGTGGACGCCGCAGGGCAACGGCAACCTGGCCTATTGGAGCGCCCTGCTGGCGCCGCTGCCCACCGTGGGCATCGCCGGCATGAACGCCCCGCGCACCCGCGAGGCGCTGGCGGCCGGCGCGGCGAGCGCGGCCGTCATCACCGCCATCACCGGCGCGCCCGACCCCCAGGCGGCCATCGCCACGCTGCAGCAGGCGGTGGAGGCGGGCCGCGCCGATTGGAGCGCCGGCTCCATGACCCTCGCGCCGAAGCTGCCACAATCCACCCTCGTTCCGAATCCGATGGAGGCCGCCCGATGCTCCGTACCCTGCTGAAATCCAAGATCCACCGCGTCAAGGTCACCCAGTGCGAACTGCACTACGAAGGCTCCTGCGCCATTGATGAAGACCTGCTGGACGCCGCCGACATCTGCGAGAACGAGCAGGTCCACATCTGGAACATCGACAACGGCGAACGTTTCGTCACCTACGCCATCCGCGGCCAGCGCGGCACCGGCATGATTTCGGTCAACGGTTCCGCCGCCCGCCGCGCTGCGGTGGGCGACCTCATCATCATCGCGTCCTTCGCGCAGGTCCCGGAACCGCAGGTGGCGGGCCACACACCCAAGCTGGTCTTCGTCGACGGCCAGAACCGGCAGAACGGCAGCCGCGACCACGTGCCGCTGCAGACGCAATGAACGCACCCCGGCACGGCGGCAGCAGCCGCGCCGGCGTCTGACGGCTGGCGGCAAACCGCCGCGTCAGCCGCGCTTCCAGGGGTCGGTTGCCTGGCGCCGCCGCTCGCTCAGCAGGGAGTCGATCACCGCCCGCACCGCCAGCCGGTCGGTGGGCGTCAGCAGCCGGTAGTCCTGCAACAGCGAGGCTTCGTCGCCGGCCGGGTGGGCCCGCCCAGTGCTGGCGGCCGCGCCGGTCCGCACCACAGCGGCGTCGGGGTGGCTCCCCGCCTCGGACGCGACCAGCGGACTGCCGCTCGCGTCCAGCCCCCAGCGCAACCAGTCGTCAGACACACCCAGCCAGCGCGCCAGCACCGTGACCTTGTCGAGCGTGGGCATGGCCTGGCCGTGCAACCACTTGCGCACCGCGTGCACCGACACCGGCTCCCCCCGCCAGCGCAGGTTGAACTCACGCTCCAGAAAAGTGGGGCTGACCTTGCGCCCGCGCGCCTGCAAAGCGGCCCGAAGCCGCTCCGCAAATGCGGCTGTGTCGCCGACGCTTTCAGGGGAGCCCATGAAAGAAATGTAGTCAGCATACTGACTCGTCGGTAGCACTGAATTATCCAATAATCGTGACTTTGGTAACTTTTTCCGTTTCCACTTCCTCAAGCGGCCATCGACACATGCTCTCCGATGATGTAGCCGCCAAAGAAGCCTCCTGTTCTGGCATCCAGTTGGCACCATTCGGAAACACTCTGGTTCACTCCAATGGGCACTTCCTGGAGCATCTCCTGACGCTCTTCAGGGCCCAAGCAGCATTCATGCCGAAATGCGCCGCGCCCGCTGCCGGCGCCTACGGCTTCCGCAGCGTTGCCGGCAGCCAACCACGCAGGCTGTTCACGAAAGCCACTGCCTCGGCCCGCGCCAGGTCCTCCCGCGTCAGAACCGCCTCGGTGAGCCGGCCGTCGGCCAGCGCGTGGGCGCGGCCGATGCCGGGCAGCAGGCCGCAGTGCAGCGCCGGGGTCAGCCAGCGGCCGCCGATCTTCAGCGCCACGTTGCCGCGCGTGCACTCGGTCAGCTCGCCGCGCTCGTTCCACAGCAGGGTGTCGAACACGCCCGGTTGATCGGGCGCGGCCGCCTCGTAGTGGGCGCGGCGGGTGGTCTTGAAACGGGCGAACTCGCTGTCGGCCATCTCGAAGGGTCGGCCCGCCAGCGCCAGCACGACGGGTGTGGCGGTGGCCGGCATCGGGAAGGCCTGGGCACGAGGCTTGCCGGAGGCGTCGAGCAGCAGGCGCACGCGCCAGCAACCGTGGGTGTGCAGGGCTTCCAGCCGAGCCAATTCGCCGCGCACGGCATCGCCCGGCCACGGGTAGCCGAAGTGCGCGGCGGCCCCGGCCATGCGGGCGAGGTGGTGGTCGGCGTGCCGGCACGCCCCGTCTTCCAGCGCCAGCGTTTCCAACAGCTCGAACGGGGCGCTGGCACGCTCGAGGAAGGCGCGTTTGTGCCGCCATTCGCGCCATTCGCCGTCGGGCTGCGAGCCGGCGGTGATGCCGCTGCCGATGCCGCAGGCCAGCTCCCCCTCACGCGCCGTGACGGTGCGGATCGCGACGTTGAAGGTGGCGTGGCCGCCTGGCCGCAGCACGCCGATCGCGCCGCAGTACACGCCGCGCGGCCCCGGCTCCAGCGCGTGGCTGAGCTTCATGGCCTGCACCTTGGGAGCGCCGGTGATGGAGCCGCAGGGAAACAGCGCGGCGAACACGCCAGCCAGCGTGGTGCCGGGCCGGGTCTGCGCCACCACGTCAGAGGTCATCTGCCAGACCGTGGGCAGCGGCTCGACGTGAAACAGCCGCGGCACCGCCACCGTGTGCGGCAGCGCGACGCGCGACAGGTCGTTGCGCAGCAGGTCGACGATCATCACGTTCTCGGCCCGCTCCTTGGGAGAGGCGCGCAGCGCGTCGGCGTTCGCCGCGTCGCCGGCCGCGTCGGCACCGCGCGGCGCCGTGCCCTTCATCGGCCGGGTCAGCAGGCGGCCGTCACGCCAGTCGAAGAACAGCTCGGGTGAGACCGACAGCAGTTGCTCGCTGCCGCTGTCAATGAAGGCGGAGAAGCCGCCCGGCTGCGCACGCTGCAGCGCCGCGAACAGCGCGAGCGGCGTACCCTGCTGCAAACGCCCGCGCAGCAGCGCCGTGTGGTTCACCTGGTACAGCTCGCCGCTGGCGATGGCGGCGGCGATGCGCGCGAGTTCGTCGTTGAAGCCAGCGCGCGGTGGCCCGGTGCCCCAGGCGGCGGTGGCGGGCGGCGGTTCGCCTGCCGGCCAGGGCGCGGCTTCGTCGAACACCACGAACCAGGCCAGGGGGCCATCGGCTGCATGGGTGACGAGTGCGCTGTCGAAGGCCGGCGCAGCCTCGTAGCGCAGAAAGCCCACGCACCAGCGGCCGGCGCGCGCATGCGCTTCAGCGGCATCGAGCACGCCGCGCACCTCGCCGGCATGGCGGGCAACCAGCACCTCGCGTGGCGACGCGAAGGCCGCGCGCACCGCGCCGCCGTCCGCACCGGTGGCGGCGAAGTCGATCAGGGCCGTGGTCACGGCGGCAGGAGGCTCAGGCGGCGCCGATGTGGGGCACCAACGCACCGGTCGGCTGGCCGTTCTTCAGCGCGGCGGTGAAGGCCAGCATGCGGTCGATCGGCACGCGGGCGCGCAGGCCAAGCTGGGGATCGACGTGGATCTCGTTGATGCCGGTCTCCAGCACCATCGCCAGGCCGGCCAGGCCGTTCATCGCCATCCAGGGGCAGTGCGCGCAGCTCTTGCAGGTGGCGCTGTTGCCGGCGGTGGGCGCTTCAATGAAGGTCTTGCCGGGATTCAGCGTGCGCAGCTTGTGCATCATGCCGTTGTCGGTGGCGACGATGAACTCGCTGGCGTCGAACTCGCGCGCGGCCTTGAGGATGCCGGAGGTGGAGCCCACCGCGTCGGCCAGCGCGATCACGTCGGCCGGGCTTTCGGGGTGCACCAGCACCCTGGCTTTCGGGTGTTCCTTTTTGAGCGCCTCCAGCTCGAAGGCCTTGAACTCGTCGTGCACGATGCAGGCGCCATTCCAGAACACCATGTCGGCGCCGGTCTCGCGCTGGATGTAGCCGCCCAGGTGTTTGTCGGGCGCCCACAGCACTTTGTGGCCGGCGTCCTTCAGCGCGCGCACGATGTCGAGCGCGCAGCTCGACGTGACCAGCCAGTCCGACCGCGCCTTCACCGCCGCGCTGGTGTTGGCATAGACCACCACCGTGCGGTCGGGGTGGGCGTCGCAGAAGGCGCTGAATTCATTGACCGGGCAGCCGAGGTCGAGCGAGCAGGTGGCGTCCAGATCCGGCATCAGCACGGTTTTCTCGGGCGACAGAATCTTGGAGGTTTCTCCCATGAAGCGCACGCCGGAGACGACCAGCGTGGTGGCCGGGTGGTCGCGGCCGAAGCGGGCCATCTCCAGCGAATCGCTGACGATGCCGCCGGTTTCCTCCGCCAGGTCCTGCAGGTCGGGGTGCACGTAGTAGTGCGACACCATGACCGCGTTGCGTTCCTTCAGCAGGCGCTTGATCTTGGCCTTCAGCGCGTCGCGCTCGGCGGGCGTCGGCTCCACCGGCACCCGCGCCCAGGCATGCTGGGTGCTGCAGACGCTGCCGCTGGCCTTGTCGGGCTGGTCGTAGTCAACCTGGAACACGCCGCTCAGGCCAGACATGGCAGTTCCTGGAAGCGCATCGAGAAATCGATGGCTTTCACGTCCTTGGTCAACGCGCCGATCGAGATGCGGTCGACCCCCGTCTCGGCCAGCGCGCGGACCGTGTCCAGGTTCACGCCGCCTGAAATCTCCAGAATCGCGCTGCCGGCGTTGATGCGCACCGCTTCGTGCAGCGTGGCCAGGTCCATGTTGTCGAGCAGCACCATCTTGGCGCCGTGGTCGAGCGCGGTCTGCAGTTGCGCCAGCGTCTCGACCTCGATCTCGATGAATTTGGCTTTGCCCGTGCTGGCCCGTGCTGCGGCCAGCACCTGAGCGATGCCGCCCGCCGCTGCAATGTGGTTTTCCTTGATGACCATGGCGTCGAACAGGCCGATGCGGTGGTTCACGCCCCCGCCCATCCTGACCGCATACTTCTGCGCCATGCGCAAACCGGGCAGGGTCTTGCGGATATCGACGATCGCTGCGCGGGTGCCCCGAACAGCCTCGACATAGGTCGCGGTCTTGGTCGCCACCGCGCTGAGCAACTGCAGGAAATTCAACAGGGTTCGCTCGGCGCTGAGGAGGGCGCGGGCCGAGCCCTGAATCTCGAGCACCACCTGATCGGCCACGCAGCGGCCCCCTTCCTCGACATGCCAGGTCAGCGTGGCCTGCGGGTCCAGCGCGCGCACCGCGGCGTCTGCCCAGGGCCGGCCGCACAGCACGGCTTCTTCGCGCACCAGGACGCGTGCGTGGCTGCGCTCGCCGGCCGGCACCAGCGCGGCGGTGAGATCGCCGGAGCCGTCGGAACTGCGCAGGTCTTCCTGCAGCGCGCGGGCCACGTCGTCGGCCACGATCTTGGCAAGCCGCTCTGGGGAAAATTCGTCGATTTCGTTCATTCCCGAAAGCATAACGGCATCGCCGCCCGCATGCTGCCCATGCCGAACTCCCGCCCGGTGGGGTTCGACTAGACTGGCGGCCTCACGGACTTCCCGGCCCCGCCGCCGCACCACCGATGACGACAGCCGTCGCTCCCGCGCCGACGCCCTACGGCTCGCTGCCCACCAACTCCCCCCAAGCGCTGCGCCGCCCGGTCAGCCTGCCCCGGCTGGCGCAGATGCGCGAGCGCGGCGAGAAGATCAGCGTGCTGACCGCCTACGACGCGACCTTTGCCGCAGTGGTCGACGCCGCCGGCGTGGACTGCATCCTGGTCGGAGACTCGCTGGGCATGGTCTGCCAGGGCCTCAGCACCACCGTGGGCGTGACGCTGGAGGCCATGCGCCACCACACCGACGCGGTGGCGCGCGGGCTGCGTCGCGCCAACGGCTCCACATGGCTCATTTCTGACCTGCCCTTCGGCACCTACCAGGAATCGAAGGAACAGGCGCTGCGCAACGCCACGGTGCTGATGCAGGCGGGCGCCCACATGATCAAGATCGAAGGCGGCGGCTGGACGGCCGAGGTCGTGCATTTCCTCGTGGAACGCGGCATTCCCGTCTGCGCCCACCTGGGCCTGACGCCGCAGACCGTGCATGCGCTCGGCGGCTACCGCGTGCAGGGCCGCGAGGACCATGCGGCCCAGGTCATGCGCGAGCAGGCCAAGGCGCTGGAAGACGCTGGCGCCAGCATGCTGGTGTTGGAGATGGTGCCGCACGCGCTGGCCACCGAACTCACCAACGAACTGAAGCATTGCCACACCATCGGCATCGGCGCCGGCAACGGCACCGCCGGCCAGGTGCTGGTGCTGCACGACATGCTGGGCATCAACCTCGGCAAGAACCCGAAGTTCGTGCGCAACTTCATGGAAGGCGCGGCCAGCGTGCCCGACGCCATTGCCGCCTACGTGCGCGCCGTGAAAGACGGCAGCTTCCCCGACAACGCGGTGCACGCGTGGTGAGCCGGCGATGAAGATCGTTCACACCATTGCCGAGTTGCGCCAGCACCTGCACGACTTCCGCAAACCGGCCTTCGTACCGTCGATGGGCAACCTGCACGACGGCCACCTCGCGCTGGTGCGCCAGGCCAGGCCGCTCGGCGACATCACGCTGGCCAGCATCTTCGTCAACCGGCTGCAGTTCGCGCCGCACGAAGACTTCGACACCTACCCCCGCACCTTCGAGGCCGACTGCGCCAAGCTGGCCGACGCCGGCTGCGACCTCGTCTTTGCGCCCAACGAAAAGGAGATGTACCCCGAGCCGCAAGGCTACAAGGTGCACCCGCCCGCAGAGCTGGCCGACCTGCTCGAAGGCCACTTCCGGCCCGGCTTCTTCATCGGCGTGAGCACCGTGGTCATGAAGCTGTTCTCCTGCGTGTTCGGCGCCACGCCCGGCGGTGTGGCGCTGTTCGGCAAGAAGGACTACCAGCAGTTGATGGTGATTCGCCACATGGTGCGGCAGTTCGTGCTGCCCATCGACATCGTGGCCGGCGAAACCCAGCGCGCCCCCGACGGCCTGGCGCTGAGCTCGCGCAACGGCTACCTGAGTGCAACCGAGCGCCAGGAAGCGGTGCAACTGTCCATCACGCTGAAAGCGCTGGCCGGCGAAGCCCTGGCCAGCAGCAACCTGCCCGCCGACCGCGAAGCGCTGGAAGAACGCGCCCAACTCACGCTGGCCCGCCGCGGCTGGCGGCCCGACTACCTCACCGTGCGGCGACGCAGCGATTTGCAACCGCCCGATGCGGCCGACGTGGCGCCAGGGAAGCTGGTGGTGCTGGGGGCGGCGAAGATTGGTGGGACGCGGTTGATTGACAACTTGGAAATTTAGCGCGACGCGAACACAGGCTATTTATAAAAATCCACCCGAGAGGGCATTTTGATCGGCCATCTAAACTTCGCTTTTCCAGAAGGAGATGAGCATGGAGTGGAATTTAGTCGGCGCCTTCGTACTTGCTTTGGGGATCATCGCCGCAGCCGTGGTCTGGAGTCGAATCAAGCCACGCGGCAAAATGGCGCCGACAACAGTCTCGACCTACGAGACCAGCCCGGTCACTGTTCCACAGACCGTCCACCGCGTTCCCTCACCTGATTGTTTGGTCGTTGGTGAGGCAGTGGATCGACCGATCATCACGGTCAAGAAATCCGTCGATTTGGCCATCTTCGAAGGGTCGCGGTCCGAGTCCATGCAAATCGGGTCGTTAGCGCGGCTCTCCTCGGTCCTGCAAGCAGCCCCAAGCCTATTAGTGGCGAGCGAAGCTGCCAGCAAGCGGCTATTAGAAGTGGTGATTAACGGCGAGCTTACACCAGCGGCAGGTGGTGGGCTGAGGGCCTTCGCGACTGAAGGCGGCAAGATTGTCGAGCACGCTAAGCTTTTCGATGCGGGCAAGTTGCAAAGCATGATCAACGCGGCGGCCGTTTGGCAAGTTGCGTCCGTGCTGGTAGCCCAAAAGCATCTGGCCGACATCAACCAGAAGCTCACGGAGATCAAGACATGCCTTGATCAAATTACAGCGTTTCAAAACGACGAACGCCGTTCGGCGATCAAGGGTACGTACGACTATCTGTCTCAGATCGCCCAAGCTATCCAGCAGGGGCACCTCTCGTCGGATGCGCGCACTCAACTTGAATCGTGCGAACGCGAACTGCTACAACTTCAAGACCACCTGTTCGTCGACGTCCGAAAGGCTGTAGAAAAGAAGGTAGAGGATCCGGATTTTTATGGATCTGAAGGCCTTTTTAACGGTATCGACGCGAAGATCAACCGCTTGGGCGACCTCGTTGCAGATATGGAGCTATGCCTCCAAACCCGCATCGGTGCATGGCATGTGCTTTCGGCTTACCCTGGCGAAAACGCTCTAGTTGACATTCGACGGCAACGCATTGAGAAATCTGTCAATGAGCTTCGTGAGTTAGCAGGTTTTGTCGAACAAAAGTTAGAGCCAGAGATCGTTGGTCTTACCGCCAAGCTAACCAGCGAGTCTAGGTTGCAAGCCCGTCGCGGGCTGCTTCGTTCCAACTGCGACCGCAAGAAAACCGCTATCTTCGAAAAAACCTCAAAGGCAACAAAGTCAATCGAGAGCTCCCTACAAGCGCTGATGCTCCAACGCCAGCCCACACATATCCTGCTTGAGATCGATGGGGATCAGGTCGTCGCCGCGAGGCAAGCGATAGCTTCAAAATAATAGGTGCGACGCGCCACCCCTCATCCTTTCGGTCGCCTCTCATCGCGGACACAATCAGCCCCGCTGCCCTTAGAGGAAAGTTGCGACGGGGTAGATCAAGTCCGTTTAGGATCGATTACGAGCGCTCAAGCGTGAATCAACCGCCCACCCCCAAACGCCCAGTTCTCCCAAGTCGTTTCCTTGAAGCAGACCATCACGTTCTCCGGGTCCAGGCCGGCTTTGCCCAGCGTGGCCATCAGCTCTTCCAAAAACTTGCGTTTGACCTTCACGCTGCGGCCCACGGACCACAGCACCTCGATCAGCACGAACTCGCCGTTGCGCGGGCTCTTCAGGTCGGGGTAGCCGGTATCGAAGCGGAAATCTTCTTCGGCCAATTCGAGCACGCGCTGGAACTTGTCGGTCTCGGGCACGCCGACGGCGACCAGCGCGGCGTGCACGGCGTTGAGCACGGTGGTCTTGAATTCGGCCGACTTGGGCTTGCGAACGGTGAGCGTGATCAGCGGCATGGTGGTTTTCCTGTCAGTGGTTCGCTAGGTGAATCGGCAGACTCGGGCAGGCGCAGCGCCTCGTTGCACGCGGCGGCCCCCAACTGCTTGCGCGGGGCGGGTCGTCGATGTTCTTGAACATATCATGCGAATCGGCACACTCTCTGGAAAAGGAGATGTGCCACATGACCCCCACCACCCCCACCACCCCCACCACCTCGCCGCCGCAAGACATCCAGGTCAGTGTGCTGCGCTGGGTGCCGCCCATCGTTCAAGGCCTGGTGCGCGACCTGCGCGTGCGCTGGGCGCTGGAAGAAGCGGGCTGGCCTTACAGCGAACACATCGTGAGCCAGGCCGACCAGGCCAGTGCCGCCTACCGCGCGCTGCAGCCCTTCGGCCAGGTGCCGGCGATGCAGTGCGACGGGCTGAACCTGTTCGAGTCGGGCGCCATCGTGCACCACATCGCCGAACGCAGCCCGGCGCTGATGCCGCCAGACGCCGAAGGCCGCTCGGCCGTGACGGCCTGGATGTTCGGCGCGCTCAGCTCGATGGAGCCGCCGATCATGATGTTCAACGTGCTCGACATGATTTACCAAGGCCCGAAAAGCGACGACTACATGGGCCTGAAGGCCTGGGTGGTTGGCTGGGTCGAGGCGCGGCTCGACGTGCTCTCGGGCGTGCTGACGGGCAAGGACTACGTGCTCGGCGATTTCACCGCCGCCGACGTGCTGCTCGGCACGGTGCTGCGCATTTTGCGGGAGACCGATTACGTCACGAAGCGCCCGGTGCTGGCCGCCTACCAGCAGCGGTGCGAGGCGCGGCCGGCATTTCAGAAGGCGCTGGCCGACCACCTGGCGCACTTCGCGCGGCATGCGCCGAAGTAACCAGCCGGATCAAATCGCGGCTTCAGCGCTGGCGATGGATGCTGCTATTTTTATAGCAAACAATTCAGCAATGGCGCTGACAAGAGGCCGTTTTTTTCGAAATCAGCCTTCGCCGCGCGCGCCGCGGCCCATCAGCACCGCCACGGCTTGTGCGGGCAACATCTGGCCGTCGAGCAGCGCGACGACGCCCTGGGCGATCGGCATATCAACGCCCAGGCTCTGCGCACGCAGCACCACGGTGCGGGCGCTGTAGACGCCTTCGGCAACGTGGCCGAGTGAATCCACCGCCTGTTGCAGCGTGCGGCCTTCGGCAAGCAGTTGGCCGACGCGGCGGTTGCGGCTGAGGTCGCCGGTGGCGGTGAGCACCAGGTCGCCCAGGCCGCTCAGGCCCATGAAGGTTTCGGCGCGGGCGCCGAGCGCGGCGCCGAGGCGCGTCATTTCGGCCAGGCCGCGGGTGATGAGGGCGGCGCGGGCATTGAGGCCGAGCTGCAGGCCGTCACACAGGCCGGTGGCGATGGCGAGCACGTTCTTCACCGCGCCGCCCACCTCGACGCCGGCCACGTCGTCGTTCACGTAGACGCGCAGGCTGGGGCTGTGGAAGGCGGCGACGAGCGCGTCGCGCACCTCGGCGCTGGCGCTGGCGGCAACCAGTGCGGTGGGCTGGCCGCGGGCGACCTCCTGTGCGAAGCTGGGGCCGCTGAGCACGCCGCAGCGCACGTCGGCGGGTTTCAGGCCGGCGCCGGTGGCCACTTCGGCCAACACCTCGTGGCCGAGCAGGCCGAGGCCGCCGGCCAGCGGCATCTCGAAGCCCTTGCACAGCCAGGCCAGCGGCACCGGGCAACTCACCAGCGGGGTGAGCAGGCCGCGCAGCGCGGCCATGGGCGTGGCGACGATGGCGAGGTCGTGCCCCGCCACCCAGTCGGGCAGCGATTCGGCCGGCCCGTGGTGGACGGCGATGGGCTCTGGCAGCGAAACGCCCGGCAGGTAGCGGGCGTTCTGGCGGGTGGCAACGAGTTCGGCCGCCTGCAGCGCATCACGCGTCCACAGGCCGACCTGGTGCCGGGGCGAGCCGGGCGCAACCGGGTGGCTGGCCGCGCTGATGGCCAGCGCCGTGCCCCAGGCGCCGGCTCCGAGCACCGCGATCTTCATCGCCGCGCGCGCCCGGGAATCAGGCGGTGATGGTGGTGGCCTGCGGCTGCTCGCCGGCCGCTTCCAGAGCGGCCTGCGCTTCGGCGGCGGCGCGCTGTTCGAACATGCCCTGGAAATTGATTTCGGTCAGGTGCACCGGCGGGAAACCGGCGCGGGTCACCACGTCGGCGATGTTGCCGCGCAGGTAGGGGTAGATGATCTGCGGGCAGGCAATGCCCAGCACCTGCGGCATCTGCTCGGCCGGCAGGTTGCGAATCTCGAAGATGCCGGCCTGCTTGGCCTCCACCAGGAAAATCGTCTTGTCCTTGACCTGCGTCTGCACGGTGGCGGTGACGGTGGCCTCGAACACGCCGTCGGCGATCTGCTGCGCGTCGACACCCAGCTTGATGTCGATCTGAGGCTGCTCCTGCTCGAGCAGGATCTGCGGCGAATTGGGCTGCTCAAGCGACAGGTCTTTCAGGTAGACGCGCTGGATGTTGAAGACGGGATCGGTATCGGTATCGGCCATGACGGACTTTCGATGGTGAAGGTGGGAATGGTGAAAAACGGGCGGCACCCGCACGGGGCGGTGGCGTCGGCTGGCGGCCGGCGGGTTCGCAGCGGCGGGATTATCTCAGGTCGCCCGACCGGGCTCAGTCGTCGTGCAACAGGGGCAGCAGGCCGCCGCGGCCGTCGAGCGCCACCAGGTCGTCGCAGCCGCCCACGTGGGTGGTGCCGATGTAGATCTGCGGCACCGTGCGCCGGCCGGTCACCTGCGCCAGCAAGGCCCGCCCGTCGGCCAGGGTGTCGATCCGGATCTCGTCCAGCGCCTCCACGCCGCGCGCCTTCAGCAGCTGCTTGGCGCGGATGCAGTAGGGACAGGTGGCGGTGGTGTAGATCTTGACGGGTTGCATGGTGAACCGGCGCTCGCTCAGCCTTTGACGATGGGCAGGTTAGCCTCTTTCCAGGCCGCCAGCCCGCCCGCCAGCGCTTGGGCCTTCTCGTAACCGAGTTTTTTGGCAATGCCCACGGCGCGGTTGGCGCGGGCGCCGGTCGGGCAGACCAGGATCACCGGCAGCGCCTTGTTCTTCACCGCAGCAGGCAGTTGCGCCTCGAGCTGGCCGAAAGGAATGGCCTTGGCGTTCTTGATGTGGCCCTTGGCGTATTCCTCGGGCTCGCTGACGTCGACCACCACCGCCTTCTCGCGGTTGATCAGCAGCACGGCATTGCCGGCGTTCAGCGCACCGGCCGAGGCGCCCTTGAGCAGCGGCCAGATGAGCAGGCCACCGGAAGTCAGGGCCACCAGAATCAGCACCCAGTTGTCGACGATGAATTTCACGGGAAAGGAATCCTAGGCGGAAAGACGGCGATTTTAGAATGCCGGATTGCCCTTTCTGTTTCACACCCCCGGGAACCCCATGCACAAGCTCGTCCTGATCCGCCACGGCGAATCGACCTGGAACCTCGAAAACCGCTTCACCGGCTGGACCGACGTCGACCTGACGCCCACCGGTGTGGAGCAGGCCAAGAACGCCGGCCGCCTGCTGAAGGCCGAGGGCTACGAATTCGACGTGGCCTACACCAGCGTGCTCAAGCGCGCCACCCGCACGCTGTGGCACACGCTTGACGAAATGGACCGCACCTGGCTGCCGGTGGTGCATTCCTGGCGCCTCAACGAGCGCCACTACGGCGGCCTGCAGGGCCTGAACAAGGCCGAAACCGCCAAGAAATACGGCGACGAGCAGGTGCTGGTCTGGCGCCGCAGCTACGACACCCCGCCGCCGCCGCTGGAAGCCACCGACCCGCGCAGCGAGCGCGGCGACCTGCGCTACGCCAAGCTGGCGCCCGAGCAGATTCCGCTGACCGAATGCCTGAAAGACACCGTGGCCCGTGTGCTGCCGTTCTGGAACGAAGCCATGGCGCCGGCCATCAAGGCCGGCAAGCGCATCGTCGTGGCCGCCCACGGCAACTCGATCCGCGCGCTGGTGAAGTACCTCGACAACATCTCCGACGACGACATCGTCGGCGTGAACATCCCCAACGGCATCCCGCTGGTGTACGAACTCGACGCCCATCTGGCACCGATGAAGCACTACTACCTGGGTGACGCCGAGGCCGCCGCACAGGCTGCGGCGGCGGTGGCAGCTCAGGGGAAACGCTGAGGGCCGGCACGCCCAGCATGTAACTGCGGCGGCTAAAGCCGGCTTTTCTGAGGCGTGGGGCGGTGGCACAACTTCACAATCGGGGTTTCCCGCCGCGCCATGGCAGGGAACCGGGGCAATCCCCGCCCCTCCAAGGTGTATATTTTGGCTGACCGAGGTTACATTTTTATGCACAGACAACTGAAGATCGCCGGCTGGGTTTCGCTGGGGGCGCTTGCAGGCGCCCTCACCACGGTGTCGCTGCAGACCACCGCGCGCGGCGCGCTGGCGCCGCTGCCGCTGGAGGAGTTGCAACAGCTCGCAGCGGTGTTCGGCATGATCAAGACCGACTACGTGGAGCCGGTCGACGAGAAGAAGCTGATCACCGACGCCATTTCCGGCATGGTGTCCAGCCTCGACCCGCATTCGCAGTACTTCGACAAGAAGTCCTACAAGGAATTCCGCGAAGGCACGTCGGGCCGCTTCGTCGGCGTCGGCATCGAGATCAGCCAGGAAGACGGCCTGGTCAAGATCGTCTCGCCCATCGAAGGTTCGCCCGCTTTCCGCGCCGGCCTGAAGTCGGGCGACCTCATCACCAAGATCGACGACTCGGCCGTCAAGGGCCTGACGCTCAGCGATGCCGTGAAGAAGATGCGCGGCGAGCCGGGCACCAAGGTCAACCTGACCATCTTCCGCAAGGACGAAAGCCGCAGCTTCCCGGTCACCATCACCCGCGAGGAAATCAAGACGCAGAGCGTCAAGGCCAAGGTCATGGAGCCCGGCTACGCCTGGATCCGCCTGAGCCAGTTCCAGGAGCGCACGGTCGATGACTTCGCGCGCAAGATCAACGAGATCTACAAGCAGGAACCCAACCTGAAGGGCCTGGTGCTCGACCTGCGCAACGACCCGGGCGGCCTGCTCGACGCCGCCGTGGCGGTGTCGTCGGCCTTCCTGCCGGCCGACGTGTCCGTGGTCTCGACCAACGGCCAGTTGCCGGAAAGCAAGTATGTGTACAAGGCCTCGCCCGAGTACTATCAGCGCCGTGGCGCCGGCGATGCGCTGAAGGGCCTGCCGCCCGCGCTGAAGAACGTGCCGCTGGTGGTGCTGGTCAACGAAGGCTCGGCCTCGGCCAGCGAAATCGTGGCCGGCGCGCTGCAGGACCACAAGCGCGCCACCATCATGGGCAGCCAGACCTTCGGCAAGGGCTCGGTGCAGACCGTGCGCACGCTGGGCCCCGACACCGGCCTCAAGCTGACCACCGCGCGCTATTACACGCCCAGCGGCAAGTCCATCCAGGCCAAGGGCATCCTGCCCGACGTGATGGTCGACGAAACCGAAGAAGGCAACCTGTTCGCCGCGCTGCGCACCCGCGAGGCCGACCTCGAAAAGCACCTCAACAGCGGCCAGGGCGCCGAGGTCAAGGACGCTGCGCGGGAGAAGGCACGCGAAGAGGCCCGCCTGAAGCTTGAAGAAGACACCAAGAAGGCATCGGTCGAGCGCAAGGTGCCCGAGTTCGGTTCCGACAAGGACTTCCAGCTCATCCAGGCGCTGAACAAGTTCAAGGGCCGCCCGGTGCTCATCAGCAAGACCATGGTCGAGCGCAAGGACGAGAAGAAGGAAAACTGAGCGGCCCCTGCCCCTCGTATTCCCTGAAAAGCCGGCCACGCGCCGGCTTTTCCTTTGCCGTGACAATTCCGCCATGACCGACGAACAGCTGCTGCGCTACTCCCGCCACATTCTGCTCAACGAGGTGGGCACCGACGGCCAGGAGCGTTTCCTCGCGGCCCACGCGCTGGTCATTGGCGCTGGCGGGCTGGGCTCTCCGGTGGCGCTGTACCTTGGCTCCGCCGGCGTCGGGCGCATCACGCTGGTGGACCACGACACGGTGGACGAAACCAACCTGCAGCGCCAGATCGCGCACAACCTGGCGCGCGTCGGCCAGCCCAAGGCCGAGTCCATCCGCACCGCCATCGCCGAGATCAACCCCGACGTCACCGTCACGCCCGTCGTCGCCCGCGCCGACGCCGCGCTGCTCGACGAACTGGTGCCGCAGGCCGACGTGGTGCTCGACTGCTGCGACAACTTCACCACCCGCCAGGCCGTCAATGCCGCCTGCGTGAAGCACAAAAAACCGCTGGTGTCGGGCGCGGCGATCCGCTTCGACGGCCAGATCGCGGTGTACGACCCGCGCGACGACACCTCGCCGTGCTACGCCTGCGTGTTCCCGCCCACCGATGAATTCGAGGAAACCCGCTGCGCGACCATGGGCGTGTTCGCGCCGCTGGTCGGCATCATCGGCAGCATGCAGGCCGCCGAGGCGCTCAAGCTGCTGGCGCCGGCTGGAGACCCGCTGGCCGGCCGCTTGCTGATGCTGGACGGCCGGGCGATGGAATTCAACGAGATGCGGGTGCCCCGCCACCCCGGCTGCCCGGTCTGCGGCGGCGGCGCCACGCACCGGGGCTGACGCCCCTCCGGGTTCTTCCCGGCCCGTTTCTGGGCGGCGTCCTACGCGGGACGCACGGCCCGCGCCCCAGAATGCAACGAACCGCTGGCCCCGAGCCGGCTTCGCGCCATTCACCGGGCCCACCATGAGAATCTTCGCCTGCGGCCACTGCGGCCACCCCGTGTTTTTTGAGAACGTGCAGTGCCTCAATTGCGGCAGCGCCCTGGCCTTCCTGCCGGACCGCCTGGAAATGGCCGCCGTCTCTCCGCCCGACGACAACGGCCTGCTGCAGCCGCTGGGCGAGCCGGAGAACGGCCGGCGGTACCGCATGTGCCACAACCATGGCGCCTACCAGGCCTGCAACTTCGCCGTGCCGGAAGGCGACCCGCAGACGCTGTGCGTGTCGTGCCGGCAGACCCACCTGCTGCCCGACCTGTCGGTGCCGGCTAACCAGGACCGCTGGACCCAGATCGAACTCGCCAAGCGCCGCCTGTTCTACACCCTCGCCCAGCTCGGGCTGGAACAGGGCAACCCCGGCGAAACGATGTCGGGCCCGGAATTCCGGTTTCTGGCCGACCTGCCGGGCGAGCCGCCGGTGATGACCGGCCACCAAAACGGCGTGATCACGCTGAACGTGGCGGAGGCCGACGACGACGAGCGCGCCAAGCGCCGCATCGAGCTGCGCGAACCCTACCGCACGCTGCTGGGCCACCTGCGCCACGAATGCGGGCACTACTACTGGCCCCTGCTGTTCACCACCGAAGACCAGTTGCAGGCCTTCCGGAGCGTCTTCGGCGACGAGCGGCAGGACTACGGCGAGGCCCTGAAGGCGCACTACGCGGCCGGCCTGCGCGACAACTGGCAGGCCGATTTCGTTAGCGCCTACGCCATGGCCCACCCCTGGGAAGACTGGGCCGAGACCTGGGCCCATTACCTGCACATGGTCGATCTGCTGGAGACCGCCTCGGCCTACCACACGCGGGTGGAGATTCCCGGCGTTGACGCGCCCCAGACCACCCGCGTGCGCGACCCGTTCGGCCGCTCCCAGCTCGATTTCGAGACGCTGGTGCGCCAGTGGGTGCCGGTCACGCTGCTGGTGAACAGCCTGAACCGCAGCCTCGGCCAGAACGACGCCTACCCCTTCGCCCTCACGCCTGGCGCGATGACGAAACTGCGTTACGTGCACGACGTGGTGGCCGCCCACCACCAGGCCCGCGAAGCCGCAGCGGCACCAGCCGCCACGGCGCCGGCTGTTCCGCCGTTGGCCGAGGTGGCGGCACAGCAGACCGGACCGTCCGTGGGCGATTCCGAGGGCGGACAGGTGCAGCCGCAAGCACCCGCCCTGCCGGCGTAGCAACCGCCCCCCCAAAAAAACATCCCGCCGGGTGCACGCACCGGGCGGGATGTTCGACGTGCAACAGATCGCAGCGCTTAGCTGGACTGGATCACGAGCTGGTTGTCGACCGTGCTCACACCCTTCACGGCCTTGGCCAGCGTGGTGGCACGCTCACGGGCGGTGGCGCTCGGCGCGGGGCCGTGCAGCGTGACGGCACCGTTTTTGGTGTCGACGTCGATCTTCATGGCGCTGAGGTCCTTGTCCTTGACCAGCGCGGCGTTGACGGACGCGGTGATGGTGGCGTCTTCGATCTTGCCGCCGATCGATTCGCTGGACGCCATGGTGCCGTCCTTGGCGTCGGTGGCGGCGTTGCTGACTTTGCTTTCGGCCGAGTTGTAGGCGTCCTTGGCCTTGTCCTTGGCGTCGGCGGCGGCCTGCTCGGTCTTGTTGATGCCCGAGTCGATCTGCTGACCAATGGTCTTGTCGTCGTTCTGCTTGCTGCAGGCGCCCAGCGCCAGAGCCATGGCGATGGCCGAGGCGGTGGCCACCGAACGGGCGGTGAATGTGGTGGTGTTCATGGTTTCTCCTTCAAGGGTGGCGAGGGGCGCCGATCAGAGCTTGTCGATCGTGCGCTTGGCGGCGTCTTTCGCCTTTTCCTTGGCGTCGCCGTAATTGGCCTGGATCTTTCCCGAGGCCTTTTCGAGCTGGCCTTCGGCCTGCAGGCGGTCGTTGCCCGTTGCCTTGCCGGCCACTTCCTTCAGCTTGCCGGTGACCTGGTCGAGACGGCCTTCCACTTGACTCTTGTTCATGATGCTTTCCTTGTGTAGATGAATGGCTCCACCGGTTGCGAAGCCATGGCACAACTGTAGAAAAGCACCGCCGCCGCGCCCGTCAGTGCCGCCCCGTTGAGGGTGTAGGACAAGCGGAACGATCGCCGTCGGCACACCGCGCCCGATCGCCGGAAACCCAGCGCCGGCGCGGGCTGCGGGCGGTTCAGGGCTCGGGGCAATGGGTGTCGCCGGCCCGCTCCAGCGACTTCCGCGCCTCGGCCGCAATGGCTTCGTAGCGCCCCCGGAACTCCTCCAGCTTTTCCTCGCCCAGTTCCTCCAGGTCCAGCAGCGCGTTGTGGGCACCTTCGGTCGCGCGGATCAGCTCGTCGAGCTTGACCTGAATGGCCGCAGTGTCGCGGTTCTGCGAGTTCTGGATGAGGAACACCATCAGGAAGGTGACGATGGTGGTGCCGGTGTTGATGACGAGCTGCCAGGTGTCGCTGAAGCCGAAGATCGGCCCCGAGACCGCCCAGACCACGATGGTGCCCAGCGCCAGGCTGAAGGTGGCGGGCTTGCCCGCGTAACGCGAGGCCGCCTTGGCGATGCGGGTGTACCAGCTGTTCTTCTGCTCGGCGTCGGCCATCGTGTTCTCCCGTGGGTCAGGACCCGGGTTCGTTCTTGCGCAGCCCGCGCAGGTTGAGCGCGAACAGGCCGACCTGCAGCACGATCAGCGCCCACGCGTGGGTAGACCAGCCCCAGGCCACCCACAAGAGGTTGCTGAGCACGAACCAGCCAAAGCCCCAGACCCGCGCACGCCGGTGCTGCGACGCGACCAGCCAGGCGGCCACCAGCGTGGCCAGCATCGCGGGCCATTGCAGCAGGTCGATGAAGGCGTCCATACGCTGGCGATTCTGCGGGGCTTGGGCCGCGCCTGCAGCGTGCGGGCTATTCCGGCGACACGCCGCCCATGTCCTTCAGCATGCGGTCCAGCCGCGCCGCCAGCGTCTCGTTGCTGAGCTTCTCGCGCAGCCGCTCCACCATCAGCGGCACGCACAGCGGGCTGGGCTGGGCCAGCGGCACCACCACCAGCTCGCGCGCCGCGATGCGCTCCAGTGTTTCGCGCAGCCGCGCCAGCTCCAGCTCCTGCGACAACACCTCGCGCTCGGCCTGCTGCAGCAGCAGGTTGTGCCGGTCGTACTGGCGGAACACCTGGAAGAACAGGCTGCTCGACGCCTGCAGTTGCCGCAGGCTTTTCGGCGCGCCGGGGTAGCCGCTGTTGACCAGCCCCGACACCCGCGCGATCTCGCGGAAGCGCCGCTGCGCCAGCTCCGACGCGTTCAGCGATTCCAGCACGTCCTCCAGCAACTCGTGCGGGCTGAACACCGATCGGCCGGTGATGGGCGCGAGGTCGATCGGCCGCGCGCTGAGCAGCTCGAAGCCGTAGTCGTTGACCGACAGGCTGAAGGTCTGCGGCGTCAGCCTAGCCAGCCGCCACGCCAGCAGGCTGGAGAGGCCCAGGTGCACCTGCCGCCCGGCGAACGGGTAGACATAGACGTGGTGGCCTTCGCGCGAGGCGATGTGCTCCACCAGCAGCGTCTGCGGCGTCGGCAACTCCGAGAGCTGGGCCTGCGTCTCCAGCATCGGCCGCGCGGCCTGCAGTTCGGGGTCGGTGTAGCGGCCGCGAGCGGCCAGCGCCGTCAGCTCCAGCACCGCGTCGGCCATCTCGGTGGAGAGCGGCATCTTGCCGCCCTGCCAGGTGGGAATGGTGGGCCGGCTCTTCTCGGCCTTGCGCACATACGCCGCCATGTCCTGCAGCCGCACGAATTCCAGCAGCCGGCCGGCCAGCACGAAGCAGTCGCCCTTGCGCAGCCGCGCGATGAAGCCCTCCTCCACAGAGCCGATCACCGCGCCGCTCACATACTTCACCTGCACCGACGCGTCCGACACGATGGTGCCGATGGACAGCCGGTGCCGTTTGGCGATGCCGCGGTCGGGCACCCGCCACAGCCCTGTTTCGGCGTCGATGGCGATGCGGTGGTACTCGGGGTAGGCGCCCAGGCTGGTGCCGCCGCGCTCGCAGAAGGCCAGCGCCCAGTCGAAAGCCTCGCGAGAGAGGGCGCGGTAGGCCCAGGCGGTTCGCACCTCGTCGTACAACGCATCCGCCTCGAAGCCGCCGCCGAGGGCCACGGTGACGATGTGCTGCACCAGCACGTCGAGCGGCTGCTCGGGCGAATCGCGTTTCTCGATGCGGCCGAGTTTCACCGCGCGGCGGGCGGCCGCCGCCTCGATCAGCTCCAGCGTGTTGGTGGGCACCAGCGTGATGCGGCTGGGCCGGCCAGGCGCATGGCCGCTGCGGCCGGCGCGCTGAAGCAGCCGCGCCACGCCCTTGGCCGAGCCGATCTGCAGCACCCGCTCGACCGGCAGGAAGTCCACCCCGAGGTCGAGCGACGAGGTGGCCACCACCGCGCGCAAGCGCCCTTCCTTCAGCCCCAGCTCCACCCATTCGCGCACCGCTTTGTCCAGGCTGCCGTGGTGCAGCGCGATCTCGCCGGCCCATTCGGGCTTGGCGTTGAGCAGCAACTGGTACCACATCTCGGCCTGCGAGCGGGTGTTGATGAACACCAGCGTGGGGCCGGAGCGGGCGATCTCGTCAATGACCGGCTGCTGCATGCGCGCGCCCAGATGGCCGGCCCACGAGTAGCGGCCCGGATCGCGCGGGATGAGCGTGTCGATGACCAGCGTCTTGTCCACGCGGCCGCGCACCAGCCTGGGCGCCTTTTTTGGAGGGAAATCGGCCGCAGGTCGGCACAGGATCTGCATTGCGTGCTCTGAATTTCCTAGCGTCGCACTGAGCCCCCAGACCATGATGCGCCGGCGCCCGCCGGCCGTGAAGGCGTGCAGCCGCGCCAGCGCAAGTTGCAGCTGCACGCCGCGCTTGCTGCCCAGCAGCTCGTGCCATTCGTCGGCCACCACCGCCCGCACCTGGGCCAGTTCCTCGCGCGCGTTCTCGCGTGCCAGCATCAGGCTGAGCGATTCCGGCGTGGTCACCAGCACGGTGGGGAAACGGCGGTCTTGCCGGGCACGCTCGCCGCTCGGCGTGTCGCCGGTGCGCAGGCCCAGCGTCCAGTGCGGCGCGAGGTCGGCCAGCGGCAGCGCGAGCGCGCGCGTGGTGTCGGCGGCCAGCGCGCGCATCGGCGTGATCCACAGCACGGTGAGCGGCGGCGCCTGCCGGTCGCCCCGCAAGGCCGGCTCCCGCAGCAGCGCCTGCAGCAGGCCCAGCCAGACTGCGTAGGTCTTGCCGGAGCCGGTGGTGGCGTGCAGCAGGCCGCTGCGGCCGGCGCCGGCCGCACGCCAGACATCGCGCTGGAACGGAAACGCAACCCAGCCGCGCCGCGCAAACCAGGCGCTGGCCAAATCGGGGGTTGCGGCAGACGCGCGGGGCATGTGACGTCGGTGTGACGCCCCCCGGCAATACCGGAGAGGCTGCGGCCATTGTGCGGCCTGTGATACGGTTGCCCCACCCCGCCTCGCCATGCCCCCACCCTCTGCTCACGGTTCCCCGTTCGCCCCCTGGCTGCTGCGCCTGCTGCCGTTTCTGCGCTGGCCGCGGCTCACCGCCAGTCTGCTGAAGGCCGACCTGTTCGCCGGCGCCACGGTGGGCCTGTTCGTCGTGCCGCAGGCCGTGGCCTACGCCGCGCTGGCCGGCATGCCGCTGGTCACCGGCATCTACGCCTCGCTGCTGCCGGCGCTGGTGGCCACGCTGTGGGGCGCCTCACCGCGCATCTCCGCCGGGCCGACCGCGCTGACGGCCTTGCTGGTGGGCGCTTCGCTCACCGGGCTGGCCGCGCCGGGCAGCCCGCAATGGGTGGTGCTGGCGGTCTGGCTGGCGCTGCTCGCGGGCGTGCTGCAACTGGCCATGGGCGTGCTGAAGATGGGCTGGCTGCTCAACCTGGTGAGCGCGCCAGTCATGACCGGCTTCACCCAGGCGGCGGCCTGGCTGATCCTGGCGTCGCTGCTGCCCACCATGCTGGGCATGGACGCGCCGCTCACCGCCTTCCTGCACGGCGGCGTGGAGGCCGACCTGCTGGCAGCCGCCTTCGGCTGCGGCACCCTCGCCATGCTGATGGCCACCCGACGCTGGGCGCCGCGGTTTCCGTCGGTCGCGCTGATCGTGCTGGGCTCTTCGGGCGCGAGCTGGCTGGCCGGTTTCGCCAACGGCGGCGGCGCGGTGGTGGGCCAACTGCCCACCGGCCTGCCCGGCCTGCACTGGCCGGAGGCGCCCACCCCGGCCATGCTGGGCCAACTGGTGCTGCCGGCACTGGTCATCGCGCTGATCAGCTTTCTGGAGGTGGCCACCAGTGCGCGGCTGGACCACCAGCAGGCCGGCACCCGCTGGGACGAAGACCAGGACCTCATCGGCCACGGCCTCGGCAAGCTCGTGGCCGGGCTGAGCGGCGCCTTCGTCACCAGCAGCTCGTTCTCGCGCTCCGCGCTGAACCGCTACACCGGCGCGAAAAGCGGCTGGGCCAGCGTCATTTCGGTCGGTGTGGTGCTGCTGGCACTGGCCTTCTTCACGCCGCTGCTGTTCCATGTGCCGCAGTCGGTGCTGGCGGCGGTGGTGGTGGCCGCCGTGATTCCCATGGTGCAGCCGCTGGTCTTTCTGCGCTACTGGCGCGTCTCGCGGGTGGAAGGCCTCACCGGCCTGGTCACCTTCGCACTCACGCTGCTCACCGCGCCGAGGCTGTACTGGGGTGTGGTGGCCGGGCTGCTGGCGAGCCTCAGCCACTTCCTGTACCACCGGCTGCACCCGCGCATCGTCGAGGTGGGTCTGCACGCCGACGGCAGCCTGCGCGACCGCGAGCTGTGGAACCTGCCGCCGCTGGCCCCCGCGCTGTACGCGCTGCGGATGGACGCCGACCTCGACTTCGCCGCCGCCAGCAGCCTGGAGCGCCGCGTGGCCGAACACATCGCCGACCACCCGGACACCCGCGCGGTGGCGCTGTTCGCCCAGGCCTTCAACCGCACCGACTCCACCGGCGTCGAAGCCTTCATGCGGCTGCGCGACATGCTGGGCGAACACCGCATCGCGCTGCACATCAGCGGGCTGAAGCTGCCGGTGGAAAACGTGCTGCGCCGCGCCGGCGCCCTGCCCGCCCAGGAGCATGCGCTGCTGCGCCTGTACCGCACCGACGCCGAAGCCCTGGCCGCGCTGGCCGGCCCCGCCACCGAAAGCCCGCCGCCATGACCCACCCACCCGCCACACCCGACCCCCGCGCCCTCGTGAGCTGCCGCGTGCTGCCCGCCACGCCCGAGCGGGTGTACGCCGCGTTCCAGGACCCGGCCCAGCTTGCGCAGTGGTGGGGGCCGGCGGGCTTTCGCAACAGCTTCGAGGTGTTCGAATTCACGCCGGGCGGCGACTGGCGCTTCACGATGCACGCGCCCGACGGCACCGGCTACGCCAACAGCAGCCGGTTCGCGGAGCTGGTGCCTGCGCGGCGGGTGGTCATCGAACACCTGTCCAGCCACCGCTTCGTGCTGACGATCAACCTGGCGCCGGAAGGCGACGGCGCCACCCGCATCGACTGGACGCAGCGTTTCGAGACGGAAGAAGAATGCCAGCGCATCGCCCGCTTCGTGGCAGAGGCCAACCAGCAGAACCTCGACCGGCTGGAGGCGCTGCTGGCGCGCAGCGCCGCGCCCTAGCTCTCTGCCGCGCTGCAGGCCGCGCGGATGATGCGCTGCGTCGGGTTGGGGTTCATCTGGCGGAACTCCATCCAGCGGGGCTCGGCCGTGCGCGGGTACTGGTTGGCCCTGAGCACCTCGCCGGCCCAGAGCGGATGGCGGTAGAAGTCGATGGACTGGTAGCGCGCCGTTTTCATGTCGCAGTCGATCACCACCGTGGCGTCATACGAGCGGTAGTGCACCCCGTCCCAGCTGTGGCGCTGCGCCGAGCGGTTGACGCGCAGCTTCATGGTGCGCTGCGCGCCCTCCACGCTGACTGGCACGGGGTCCACCTGCACGACGTTGCTGGTCGCGATTTCCGGATCGCCGGTGATGGTGAACCATTCCGCCATGGACGCCTGCGCCATGGCCAGCAGGGGGACCAGCAGCGGCAGGGTTCGCAAGCGACGCATCGACGGGGCCTTTCAGGGGATGGCGGCCATGATAACCGCGCAACCTGCCACCCGTTAGGTGATTTGACACCCGGCCCGCGCCCGTGCGCAGGCGGCCTTTCGTTCAGACCACCGACCTGACGATCAGCATGAGCGTGCCGACGAACAGGATCACACCGAGGAAGCCGACGATGACGATGTGCAGCGGGTTGAGCTGCTTGATGTCTTCCTGGTACTCGCTGCCCTTGCGCAGCCCGATGAACGACCACGCCACCGCCTTGACGGTGCGCAGCAGGGAGCCGCGGCGCGGTGCAGGAGGGGTGTCGGTCGGTCGGGGCGCGGGCATGTGTTTCTCCGGGGTGGAACGCCATCATGCCTCAGTGCGCCGCACCTGCCCGCATCAGATGTGCACAGATCGACCGGATCAGATCGCCGCCGGCGCACCCGCCCCGAGCAGCCGGCGCTGGAAGAAGGCCAGCACCTCGTCGCGCGCAGCGAGGGTTGGCTGGCCGGCGGCGTCGATCAAGTGGGCGGTCAGCACGCTGTGCGGCGTCGGCACATGCTGGGCGAAGAAAGGCGGCGGATCGGTGTGGGCGGCGCTGTCGGGCAGCACGCGCGCCACGAAACGCTCGCCCAGCGCGCGTTCGTAGGCGGCGAAACGCTCGGCGCGGCAGAAGCGGTCGCCGGCGAAACGCAGCGCCAGCACGTCGAGGCCGTCGCGGTCCAGCCGCTCGCGCACCTGTGCCAGTTCGCCGGGCGAAATCTCCAGCCCCGCCGGATCGTCGAGCGGCAGCGAGGGCTGGGCCAGCACCGGCGCCAGCACGGCCGGCTCCAGCATCATCGTCAGCGCGAAGTTGCCCGTGAAACACATGCCGATCGCGCCGACGCCCGGGCCGCCGCATTCGGCATGGGCCTGGCGCGCCAGCGCCCGCAGCCATGCGGTGACCGGGCTGGAGCGGCCGGCGCCGAGCGCGCGGAACTCGGCGCTGATGCAGGCCTTGCGGAACACCGCCGCACCGGCGTCGGCCAGCGGCACCGCGCCGTCGCGGCCGAACAGCGACGGCATGTAGACGGTGAAGCCGGCCTCCCGCACCCAGCGGGCGAAGCGCGCGACCTGCGGGCTGATGCCGGGCATCTCGGCCATCACGATGACGGCGGGGCCGCTGCCGGCGACGTGGACGGTCTTGGTGATGCCGTCCAGCGTGACCAGGCGGGCGTCGAAGTCGGTGAGCGGGTCGTCGGTGGCGGTGGTGGGGTTCATGGCCCCATTGCATCCGATCCTGCGCCAGATCGACAGTGTCTGATCAGACATGTATCGAGCATAATCGGCCATGCACGATTTCACCGTCCTGGTGCTCGACAACGCCTACGCCAGCGGCGTGGCCGTCACGCTCGACGTGCTGGCCACCGCCGCCCGGCTGGCGCCACGGCTGCGGCTGCCGGTGCCGACCTGGCGGGTGCTGTCGCCGTCGGGCCCGGCGCCGGTGCTGAGCAACGGCCTGACGCTGCCGGCCGTCGCGCTGCCGCGCCGCCACCGCCCGGACGGCAGCACCTGGATCGTCCCCGGCCTGGGCCTCGACACACCCGACGCCATCACCGCCCGGTTGACGGACGACGACGCGCAGCAGGCGCTGCGGGCCTTGGCAGCCCATGCGAAGACCGGCGGCCGCATCGCCGCCGCCTGCTCGGCCGTGTTTCTGCTGCAGGCCGCCGGTCTGCTGGGCGGCCACCGCGTGACCACCACCTGGTGGCTGGCGGCCGAACTGCAGCGCCGCGAACCGGCCTGCACGGTGGACGCCGACCGCATGGTCTGCACCAGTGGCACGCTCACCACCGCCGGCGCCGCCTTCGCGCAGACCGACCTGATGCTGCACCTGCTGCGCACCCGTTACGGAGCGGCAATGGCCGACGCCGTGGGCCGGCTGCTGCTGATCGACGCCCGGCAGGCGCAGTCGCCCTTCGTGGTGCCGGCGCTGTTGTCGGGCGGCGACGAACTGGTGGGCCGGCTGGTGGCGCGCATCGAGGCCGCGCTGCCCGCGCCGCCCAGCGTGGCGGAACTGGCCAACGCCTTCGCGATGTCGCCGCGCACGCTGCTGCGCCACGTGCGCGAGGCCACCGGCGGCAGCGTGATGGCACTGGTGCACAGCGTGCGGCTGAACCGGGCGCGGCGGCTGCTCGAATCGAGCCGCATGACGGTGGAGCGGGTGGCCGAGGCCGTGGGCTATGGCGACGCGACCGCGCTGCGGCGGCTGATGCGCAAGCGCACCGGCGCGGCACCGGGCCGTTTCCGGCCGGCCGAACTGGCGCCCTGACGCGCGGCGGCCTGCTAGCATCCGCCCCATGCCGCACCGCCCCACCGCCTCCACCCTGCTCGCCGCCACGCTGCTGGCGCTGGCCACCGCCGCCACCGCGCAAACCGCCGCGCCCACCAACCTGCCGGGCGAGCTGGTCGGCACCTGGAGCTGGACACTGCCCAACGGCTGCACCGAGACGCAGACCTACCGCGCCGACGGCAGCCGCAGCGTGGTCAGCGGCGACGAGCGCACCGAAGGCACGTTCGACGTGGAGCCGTCGGTTGAAGACCCCAACTTCCGCCGGCTGACGCTGCTCACCAAGACCGATTCAGGCGGCAAGGACTGCAGCGGCAACGCCAGCGACGACAGCGGCAAAACCTCGGTGATCTTCTACCTGATCGCCAAGGACGGCCAGCAGCTCATGTATTGCGCCGACCCCGAACTCAAACGCTGCGTGGGCCCCTTCCGCCGGGCCACCGGCACCTGATCAGGCGCCGATCCTCTCCAGCCGCTCGCCCTCCTCGGCGGGCATCGCGGCGCTCCAGGCCGCCTCCTGGCCCGGCTCGGGCAGCACCTGGCCGAACTCCACCATCTGCCGCGGCACGATCTCGCTGAGGTAGACCCAGACCTCGCGGCGCGGCGCACCGGCGGCGTCGGCCACCGCCTGCGCCAGCCCGGTGATGAGCCGGTCCTTGTCTTCCACCGTGCGGCCGGCGCGGATGTGGCCGTGCACATGCACCTGGTCGCCCACCAGCGGCTTGCCGCCGACGAAGTAATTGCCTGGCGCCACGTCGGTGAAGATCACCTGCGCGAAATAACCCGGCGCGCCGGTCACGGTGTGGTGCACCCGCGTGATGGCGGCGGCGATGTCGCCCTTGTGGGCGGCGCTGAGCCGGCCCTGCGGGGCGGTGACGGTGTAGGTGGGCATGGTGGGGTCTCCGGTGGTTGTGCCTGCTGGCGCGATGTTGTGGCGTGCGGCCTCAGAACGAGGAGCCGGGCTGCGCCAGGAAAGCGGTTTCCTCGGGCGTGGACGCGCGGCCGAGGGTGGCGTTGCGGTGGGGGTAGCGGCCGAACCGCGCGATCACGTCGTGGTGCTGGCGCGCGAAGTCCTCGAAACCGGCGAACGCGCTGCGCTGCTGCGGCGGCACCTGCTGGGTGAGCGCGGCAAAGAGGCGCACCGCGTAGCGCTGGTCGTCGAGGTCTTCCGAGTGTTCCAGCGGCAGGTAGAGAAACACGCGCTCCAGCGGTGCCAGCGACTGGTCGGCGCCGCGCGCCAGCGCCTGCCGGCACCAGCGGCGGGCGTGCCCGTCGAACGCGAAGGCCTGCGGCGTGCCACGGAACATGTTGCGCGGGAACTGGTCGGTCAGAATGACCAGCGCCAGCTCGCCGTGCGGCGTGCTCTCCCAGCCGGCCAGCTCACCATTGGCCGCAGCTTCGGTCCATCGCTCGAAGCGCTGGCGGATCACGGCGTCGGTCTCGGCATTCTTCTGCCACCACAGCGGCGACTGGCGGTGGGCGATGGTGTCGGCTTCGGCTTCACGGTCGCCGAGGCCGAACCAGAAGGTGAGCACGCTGTCGGGGGTTTCGTCGGTCATGGCGGTATGGGCGGGGTTTCGAGCCGCAGCGCGGCAATGTCGGCCATCATCGCCGCCAGCCGTTCAGCGACCACCGCGGCGCCCGCTTCGGCCGTGGCGCCGGTGGGGTCACCCCAGACGCCGCTGGCCGACCACACGCCGGGCCGGCCCGCGTCGCGCACCAGGCCGCCGGGCGCGTCGGGCTGCAGGTCGGCCACCGCGCGGGCCATGTCGACCACCTCGGGCGCGATGGCCAGCATCACCGAGGTCTCGACCAGGTCGGCGTGGCTGCCGCGCGCCTGCTGCGCGTGCAGCGCGGCCGTCACCGGGCCGCTGCGCGTGAGGTCGGTGAAACGCAGCACCACGCCCTGCGCGGCCAGCGCGGCGGCGGCGGCCCGCAACGGGCCGTTGGTGGAGACGCCCATGTTGAGGCAATAGAAGCGGCGCGGGCCGTGGCGGGCGAGGCTGCTGCAGATGCCGGTGACGGTGCGCTCGGCGGTGGCCGCGTCGAGCGAGACCGAGCCGGGGTAATCGGTGAACGCCGGGAAAAAACTGTAGGGCACGGTGGGCAGCACCACCACGCCGGCCTGCTCGATCAGGCGGGCGCGGTAGAACTCGGCCTGCAGCCAGTCGGTGTTGAGTGGCAGGTGCGGGCCGTGCTCCTTGGTGGCGGCGCCGAGCGGCACCACGACCACCGCGTCGGCGGTCAGCACCGCCTCGGCCTGCGGCCAGGTCAGCCGCGCGAGGTCGTGGCCCCGGTGGCTCACTTCAGGTAGCGCAGCTCGACCAGGCGCCGGCAGTCGGCCGGATTGCACGACGGCGGGTTGCCGCTGCTCTGCGTGCGGAACCGCACCTGCACCGACTTGTTGGCGGCCATCGCGGCCTGCGCGACCGCGATGGCCTGCTGCACGGCGGCGGCGTCGGTGGTGGCGATGGCGAACCAGTTGGCGGGCGCGCTGGTCGACGGGTTCTTCCAGGGGGTGTCGCAGGCCACCGCGTAGCGCTCACCGAACCGGATCGACGAGGTGGTGAGCTTGCAGGTGTGGCTGGATTCGTCGGCCACCGGCGGGTCGGCCAGCACGGTGGCGGGCGCCGCCGCCAGCAGCAGACACAGGGCGGCGGTGAACGCGGTGTAACGCATGGCGGTGTCCTCCTCGTGTGGGGTGCGCCGCATCTTGCACGAGCGCCACGGGCGCGGCAAGCCGGCCGCTCAGGGTTGGGTGGTGTGCTCGTCGATCCAGCCGCCATAGGCCGCTTCGACGAATTCCAGCGCCAACGCGTGGATGGCCGGCAGCTCGTAGCGGTGGCGCTGGCGGATCGCGGCCTCGACCTGCGGCCACAGCGCGCGCCGGGTCTTGAACAACACCCGCCATTCGGGCTCCTGCTGCACCGCGCCGTCCCAGCGGTAGACGCTCTCGATGGCCGATATCTGCGCGCAGGCGGCCAGCCGGTCTTGCACCAGCGCCTGCGCCAGCGCGCGGGCGTCGGCCTGGCTGCCCACGGTGGTGACGACGGCGATGTGCCCGGTGCTCATCGCGCCATCCTACGCGCCGACGATCCAGCCTTCCAGCGGGTCGAACGCCTCCGGCAGCCCGTAGCGCGGCGCGCCCTGCCCGGCCGCCCAGGCGGCCCACAGCAGGCACAGCACGGCGTCCAGGCTGTCGCCGCTGGCGTCGTCGGCCAGCGCGTCGCGCTGCGCGTGGCTGAGCTTGAGGCGCAGGCGGGGCTTGCCGTGGCCGGCCTCCAGCGCGGTGATCAGGTCTTTGCGGGCGATCAGCCGGTCGGGTGTCTGTTTGGCCTTCTCGTCGCTCTTGTACGAGCGCCGGCCGATCAGCTCGCGCGCCAGCAGGCCGGGGTAGGCTTCGAGCGCGACGCGCTTCGGGTCGCCCTCAAGCAAACCCGGCAGGTGCACGCCGGCCTCGACCAGTGGCGGCACGCCGGCATGCAGCATGAAGGCGACCGGCGGGTTCACCCATTTCATCGACGGACTGGAGCCGGCCGGGCCGTCGGTAGCGCGGTGCGCGAACTTGCCGCCTGCGGGGCGGGCCGCGCAGAAGGCGGCGAAGGTCTGGCGGATGGTGGCGCGGTCGAGCGCGGCGAAGTGGCGGATGCTGGCGAGCCAGTCGGTCGGCCAGCCGAGCTGCGCCACGAGTTCGCGCGGCAGGCCGAACGGAAAGTCGAAGCCGCCGACCCATTCGCCGGGCGCCTTCAGCCAGCCGGCAAAAGCATCGAGCGACGCGATGCGCTCCAGTTTTGATAGCACGACACGCCCATTCGACGCTGACCCCAGGGCCAAAACGATGGGTTTCTGGCGCGACGGGCTGCTGGAGAAGTCGCAGCCGACAACCGTGGTCACGCCGCCGCGCCGGGCCGCCCCAAGCCAGGCAGGCCCCCTGGGAGGGCCGCGAACCACATGCAATGGGGAGCGTGGGGGCTCATCAAGCCCTTCCGATGATGGACGCGGTGGCCATGAGTTCTTCGAGCAAAGCCAGCGACACGGTGCCCGACACGGCATACGGGTCCAGCTCCGGCTTCTCGGAGTACTTCAGCAGGATGTTGGTGTTGATCTTGGCGAGGTTGACCTGGCCCATGGTCCAGCCGCCGAAGCGGCGCTCGCTGATCTCTTCGTAGTGCAGCAGCACCACGTCTTTGTGGCGGGCGTCCTTCTGGATGTGGCCGTACAGGTCGCTCACGGCCATGCGGCCGCCTTCGATGGCCTGCAGGAAGATGCCGCCGCCGTAGCAGAGGATGCCGGTGATGCCGCAGCTGGGGTTGAACTGGCGCGACTGGGTGAGGATGGCTTCGATCGCGCCGGCGCCGGCGTCGACCGCGCGGCTGGCGTAGAGCAGGCGTACGAGCATGGCGGGTCAGTCCTTGTCGCGGCGGGGAATCAGGGCGAGGAATTCGCGGCGCAGCGTGGCGTCTTTCAGGAAGGCGCCGCGCATGACCGAGTTGATCATCTTGCTGTCGAGGTCTTTCACGCCGCGCCAGGCCATGCAGTAGTGCGTGGCTTCCATGACGATGGCGAGGCCGTCGGGCTGGGTCTTGTCCATGATGAGGTCGGCGAGCTGGACCACCGCCTCTTCCTGGATCTGCGGCCGGCCCATCACCCACTCGGCCAGTCTCGCGTATTTGGAAAGCCCGATCACGTTGGTGTGTTCATTCGGCATGACGCCGATCCAGACCTTGCCGATGACGGGGCAGAAGTGGTGGCTGCAGGCGCTGCGCACGGTGATGGGGCCGACGATCATCAGCTCGTTCAGGTGCTCGGCGTTCGGGAATTCGGTGATGGTGGGCACCTTCACGTAGCGGCCGCGGAACACCTCGTTGACGTACATCTTGGCCACGCGGCGGGCGGTGGCGGCGGTGTTGTGGTCGCGCTCGGTGTCGATCACCATGCTGTCGAGCACGCCTTCCATCTTGCTGGACACCTCGTCGAGCAGTTGTTCCAGCTCGCCCGGCTCGATGAAGTCGGCGATGTTGTCGTTGGCGTTGAAGCGCTTGCGGGCGGCCTTGAGCCGCTGGCGGATGCGCACCGAGACGGGCAGGCCGTCTTCGGTCGGCTCGGGAGACGGGTCGTGGATCATGCGGCCTGTATCGTACCAGCGAGACATTTGGGCATGAAATGGCCACGCAGTCACCGCCGAGACTGGATTTGTAGCTATAAATTTAGGAGCAATTCCAGATCGTGCAGGCATCCGGCCTCGTGCAGCGGCTTGTCGGGCCGGCGCCGCAGCATGCGCGGAAAGCGCACAGCCACCCCGCTTTTGTGGCGCGGGCTGCGGTTGATGCCCTCGAAACCCAGCTCGAACACCAGCGTGGGTTTCACCGAGCGCACCGGGCCGAACTTCTCCAGCGTGGTGCGGCGGATGACGGCATCGACCTCGCGGAACTCCTCGTCGGTGAGGCCGGAGTAGGCTTTCGCGAAAGCCACCAGTTGCAAGGCGCCCGGCTGCGCGGGCTGCTTGGCCGCGATCGCGTCCACCACCGCCTGCGCCTCGGCGGCGCCCGTCGGCGGCCGGTTCCAGACCGCGAAGGTGTAGTCGGTGTAGACCGAGGCGCGTCGGCCGTGGCCGGCCTGGGCGTAGATCAGCACGCAGTCCACGCTCATCGGATCGATCTTCCATTTCCACCAGTGGCCGCGCTGCCGGCCGGTGCCGTAGACACCGGCGCGGTGCTTCAGCATCAGCCCTTCCACACCCAGGCCGCGCGAGGCCTCGCGCTGCTTCGCCAGATCGGTCCAGTCGGCGGCCGCCACCAGCGGCGACAGCAGCAGGCCCGGCGTGCCCGCCACCAGCGCTTCGAGCCGCGCGCGGCGCTCGGCCTGCGGCGTGGCGCGCAGATCGACACCGCCCTCTTCCAGCAGGTCGTAGGCCATGAAGCGCACCGGCGCGTCGGCCAGCACCTTCCTGGTCAATGTCTTGCGGCCGATGCGCTGCTGCAGCAGCGCGAACGGCGCGGGCCTGCCCTCTTTCCAGACCAGGATTTCGCCGTCGAGCACGGTGCCGTCGGGCAGCGCCTGCGCCAGCTCCACCACCTCGGGGAATCGCTCGGTCACCAACTCCTCGCCGCGCGACCAGACCCACACACCGCCGCCGCGCCGCACGACCTGCCCGCGAATGCCGTCGTACTTCCACTCGGCAAGCCAGTCGGCGGCCGGGCCGAGCTGCGCGTCGAACCCCGCCAGCGGCCCTTCGAGCTGCGAGGCCAGAAAGAACGGATAAGGCTGGCCTTCAAGGGGTTTCAGGCCGCTGGTCAGCGCCACGTCTGCCGTCAGTGCTTCGAATTTCGTAGCGTCCGGCAGCGTTTTCCCGTCGGTGTAGCCCATCATGCGCTGCGCCACCAGCTTGGCGTCCAGCCCCGCATGGGCGGCCAGCGCGCGCTGCACCAGCAGTTTGCTCACCCCCACGCGGAAACCGCCGCCCACCAGCTTGATCAGCAAAAACCGGCCCTGCGCGTCCAGTTCGTCCCACCACACGCGCATGCGCGCCGCCACCTCGGCGTCGGGCAGGCCGCGCAGCGGCAGCAGGCGCTGCTCCATCCATTCGGCGAGGCCGATGTCGGACTCGTGCCGGCTGGCCGGCAGCACCAGCGCGATGGTCTCCGCCAGGTCGCCCACGGCCTGGTAGCTCTCGTCGAACAGCCAGTCTGAAATGCCGGCGATCTCGCAGGCCAGCGCCCGCAGCACCGTGGTTTTCACCGTGCGGCGCGGCGTGCCGCCGGCCAGGAAATAGGTGGCCCAGGCGGCGTCGGCGGCGGGGGCGTCGGTGTAATAGGCCTGCAGCGCCTCGACCTTGGCGCGGGTCGAGGTGGTCGAGTCGAGTTCGCTGAAGAGCTTGGCGAAACGCTTCACGTCGTGTCCAGCTCGACAAGACTGTCCACGACCATGCCCCAGCGCTCAAACTCGGGCGTGAACTCGTCGAGCCGCAGCATCCCCATGCAGGCCCGCGCGCCGGGCGTGAAGGCCTCGCCGGCCGCCAGCCGCCGCGCCAGCAGGATGGCGGCCATGCACGGAATCTCCGGCCCGTGGTTGCCGCCCGCAGTGACGTGCCACGACACGCGGCGCGGCCGGCCGTCGGTGCCGGTGCCCAAAAGCCGCACCACCATGCCGCCTTCGTCGGTGCCCCAGCCGTCGGCAATGGGCGCAACGCGCTGGATCGGCCCCGCCAGCTTTTGCGGCGAGCGGACGAAGCCGCGCCGCGTGGCCCAGGCGATGGCGGCAAAGCTGCGCTGCGCCAGCCCCACCTCCAGCGCCGCATGGAAACGCACGGTCTGCACGCCGGCATAGCGCTCGGGCAGCAGCTCCAGGTCGGGCACGTCGCACAGCGCGCCGAGGCGCGGCGGCATGCGGGCGAAATGCTCCTCCACCGGCGCGACCCAGCCGGGCTCGGCCAGCCAGCGGCCGCCCTGCCAGACCTTGATGGGCTTGCCGCAGTAGCTCAGCACCGCGGCCAGCGTGGCCACGCCGCGCGGCGCCTTCTGCGCCGGCGCGATGCAGATGTGGATGGTGTCGATGTGCTCGAACTGCGGCCGCAGCGCGTCGATGACGGCGGTGGAGAGCGCCGGCAGCGTGCTGGCGCCGGTGATGCCCAGCGTGCCGGCGCGTTCGAAGTCGCCCGCCAGCATGCCGGGGAAGTCGCAGACGAAGCGGCGGCTGTCGGCGAGGTCGATGTAATGCACCCCGGCCGCCGCGCAGGCCCGCGCCACGCCGAAGTCCTGCCCCTGGAACGGGCCGGCGGTGTGGACCACGAGGCCGGCGCCCACGCCGCGCAGCCGCTCGGCGAGATCGGTCGCGCGAACGTCCACCACCATCGGCTGGCCGCCGACCGCGTTGGCCAGCGCGGTGGCCCGGTGCGCGTCGCGGCCGGCGATGAGCAGGTCGATGCCGGGGTTGTGCGCCAGCGCCCGCGCGATGCGCGCGCCGAAGTTGCCGTAGCCGCCGAGGATCACGGTTTTCATGCGGCGGGTGCCTCTGGCGCGGGTGGCGCGGCAAGGTCGGCCTCGACGCGGTCGTCGCCGTATTCGGTGTCGAAGGCCTGGGCCTGGTAGCCGCTCTCGGTGAGGTGCCGCACCATCACCGGCACGCTGCCGTGGGTGACGATGACGCGCGAGGCGCCGGTGGCCGCGATGGCGCCCATCAGGCCGGGCCAGTCGGCGTGGTCGCTCAATACGAAGCCGCGGTCGTAGCCGCCGCGCCGCCGCGAGCCGCGCACCTGCATCCAGCCGCTGGCGAAGGCGTCGCTGAAGTCGCCGAAGCGGCGGGCCCAGGTGCTGGCGGCAGCGGCCGGCGGGCACAGCACCAGCGCGCGCTTGAACACCGCCTTGTCGGTGACGTCGGTCACCAGCAGCGTGTCGGGCAGCGCGACGCCGGCGGCGCGGTAGGCGCGGTTCAGCGGCTCGACCGCGCCGTGCACGACGATGGGGCCGATGGAGGCGTCGATGCCCGACAGGATGCGCTGCGCCTTGCCGAAGGAGTAGCACATCAGCAGGCTGGCGCGGCCGGCCTCTGCGTTGCGCCGCCACCAGGCGTTGATGCCGGAAAAAATCTCGGCGTCGGGCCGCCAGCGGTAGATGGGCAGGCCGAAGGTCGATTCGGTGATGAACACGTCGCAGCGCACCGCCTCGAACGGCTCGCAGGTGGGGTCGGGCGCGATCTTGTAGTCGCCACTGGCCACCCAGACCTGGCCGCCGTGTTCCAGCCGCACCTGGGCCGAACCGAGCACATGGCCGGCCGGGTGCAGCGAGATGCGCACGCCGCGGTGCGCCACCGCCTCACCGTAGGCCAGCGGCTGCAGCGCGATGTCTTCACCCAGCCGGGCGCGCAGCACGCCCTCGGCCGGCGCGGCGGCAAGGTAGTGCGCGTGGCCCATGCGCGCGTGGTCGGCATGGGCGTGCGTGATGACGGCGCGGTCCACCGGCCGCCAGGGGTCGATGTAGAAATCGCCGGGCGGGCAGTAGAGGCCTTCGGGGCGCTGGACGATGAGGTCGGTGGCCATCAGAAGCTGTGAATGGACCCGGCGTGGCCGAGCGGGCCGCCAGTTTGCGGCCAATCAAGCCGCAAAGCGCAGACGTAGCGGAGGCTACGGCGAGCATTTGCAACGCCGAGTGGGCGTGAAATGGCGGTACGAGCGGGCATGGCGGGTTCGTTCACAGCTTCCTAATACCGGTTGCCGGTGACCAGCAACGCGAGGCGCATCAGCCCGTAGGCCAGCCAGTCGAGCGTGCGCTGCCAGAGCGAGCGGTTGGCGTGGGTGTCGATGCTGATGCGCAGGCCGCCGTCGCCCACCGCCGCCAGCAGCCGCTCGCGCAGTTCGCCGGCGAAACGGGTGTCTTCCACCACCACGTTGGCCTCGCGCGCCAGCAGCAGGCTCAGCGGGTCGAGGTTGCTGGAACCCACGGTGGCCCAGTGGCCGTCGATCACCGCCACCTTGGCGTGCAGGAAACTCGCCGCGTATTCGTGGATTTCCACGCCCGCCGCCAGCAGCTCGGCATACACCGGCCGCGCCGCGTGGAACTGCATGAAGTACTCGTAGCGGCCCTGCAGCAGCAGCACCACCCGCACCTTGCGCCGCGCGGCCAGCATCAGCGCCTTGCGCAGCCGGAAGCCGGGCATGAAATACGCGTTGGCGATGACGATCTCGCGCCGCGCCTCGCCAATCGCCTTGTAGTACGCCCGCTCGATGCGGCGGCGGTTGCGCAGGTTGTCGCGCAGCAGCAGCGCGGCCCTGGCGTCGTGCGGCGCGGGGCCGGGCGGCGGCGTGGCCTCGGACGCGCGGGCTTCGGCCACGGCGGCGCGCACCGCCCGCCAGGCCCCCTTGAAATCGCGCCGGCGGGCGCGCCGCGCGGCCTGGAACCGCCACCAGAGCTGGGCCATGGTGTCGTGCGCGTCTTCCACCAGCGGGCCGGTGACTTTCACCGCGAAATCGAAGCGCGGGGCGTCGAGGTGGCCGTGGCCGGGGTCTTCAAAATCGTCGAGCACGTTGATGCCGCCGCAGAACGCTGCCTGCCCGTCCACCACCACCAGCTTGCGGTGCAGCCGGCGCCAGCGGCCGGGGTTGAGCAGGCCGAACCAGCCGATCGGCGAGAAGATGCGCCACTGCACACCCGCTTCGTCCAACCGCCGCGCCCATTCGGGCGGCACGAAACCGGTGCCGATGCCGTCCACCACCAGCCGCACCGCCACACCGCGGCGCGCGGCGTCCATCAGCGCGCCGGCCACCTGCTCGCCGGAGCGGTCGAAGGCGAAGATGTAGCTCTCCATCCGCACCTCGTGCACCGCGCCGCGCACGGTGTCGATGAGCGCCGGAAAGAATTCCTCGCCGCCCTGCAGCAGTTGGAGCTGGTGACCGGGTTGCAGCGGCGGTTGCATGGGGTGCGCAGCGGTTTCAGCGCTGCAGCCGGAACTCGGCGATCACCGGCAGGTGGTCGGACATGCGCCACCAGGCGCGGCCGCTGGGCACCTGCAGCGACACCGGCGACAGGCCGCGCGCATACACGTGGTCGAGCTGGGCGATCGGCAGGCGCGCCGGGTAAGTGGGAACCGGCGCGCCGGCAAAGCGGTGCAGGCCCTCTTGCGCCATTGCCCGGCGCAGCCGGTCGCCCCAGTCGTTGAAGTCGCCGGCCACCAGCACCGGCGCGCCGGCCGGCACCTCGCGCTCGATGAAGCGCAGCAGCTGCGCGGTCTGCCGCACGCGGCTGGCCGGCACCAGGCCCAGGTGCACCACCACCACATGGATGGGTGTGCCGTTCACGATCACCTCCACATGCAGCAGGCCGCGCTGCTCGAAGCGGTGGTCGGACATGTCCTCGTGCTGGTGCGCCAGCACCGGCCAGCGCGACAGCAGCGCGTTGCCGTGTTCGCCGTGGGTGGTGCGGGCGTTGGTGCGGTACACCGCCTCGTAGCCTTCGGGCGCCAGATAGGCGGCCTGCTCCTCCTCGGGCCAGCGGGTGAACTGCTGGGCGCCGCGGCGGTACAGCTTGCGCACCTCCTGCAGGCAGACGATGTCGGCGTCGAACTGCTCGACCGCATGGCCCAGGTTGTGGATTTCCAGCCGCCGCCGTGGCCCGATGCCTTGCACGCCCTTGTGGATGTTGTAGGTTGCGACCCGCAGCACGTCGTCCATGCGGAAACCTTACCGCAAAAACCGTGGCAGCATCAGAATGGCCTCGGCATTCGACGGCGAGTGGCAGGCATCTGCGGCCTCGCGCCACGGCAACCACCGGAATGCGGTATGTTCGCGCGGCGCCAGCACCACCGGCTGGCCGGCCGGCACACACAGCCCGAACACCCGCTCGGTGTTGCGCGACACCCCCGGCGCGTAGCGGTGTGCCCACTGCGGGTAGATGTCGTACACGTTTTCCACGTACCAGTCGGTGAGCTGCGCCGCCAGCGGCGTGCCCGGCCCGCAGGCGATGCCGGTTTCTTCCCCCACCTCGCGCGCCGCAGTTTCAATGAAGGGCTCGTCCAGCCGGTCCTTGCTGCCGGTGACCGACTGCCAGAAACCCGGCGCGTCGGTGCGCTCGATCAGCAACACGTCGAGCGCGGCCGTGTGCACCACAACCAGCACCGATTCGGGAATCTTGAAGGGGCGCGGCGCGGTCATGGAATGGCGCCGGCGATCGGCCTCAGCCCTTGCTGCGGGCGCCCGACGCGGTGGGCACCGGCGGCGGCAGCGCCTTGGCCTGCAGCGACCTGACCTGGGCCACCAGCAGGTTGTGGGCGTCGAGGAAGGCGGCGGCGATGACCTTGCCTTCGTTGGTGTTGCTCCAGCCGGCGCCGGCCGTTCCGCCCAGGCGTCCGAACACCAGCCCGCCGACGCCGAGGTCGGTGGTGCGGGCCGAACCGGTGGCGGCGGCCACCTGTTCGGTGGTCTCGTTGTCGGTCAGCAGCAGCGCGGTCTGCGCTTCCTTGAGCTTGATCTGCTCGGCCAGGCCGATCAGGCCGGCGAAGTCGCGCAGGATGGGGATCATCGCGACCGCGCCGGCCAGGCCGCGGCCGGCATCGCGTTCGCTGAAGGTGAGGCTGGGGGTGAGCGTGTACTGCGCCTCGTAGCCCTTGCCCTTGGCCACGGTGGAGTTGGGCCGCAGCACGCCGGCTTCGCGCAGCTCCTGTTCCTGGATGGTGCTGCGCAGGCCTGCCGCGCGGTCGACCACGCGAAAACAGCCGCTCTGCTGCGCCATCAGCCGCACCAGCGGCACCGGCGAGGCCGGCAACTGGTAGCCGGGCGCCATGACGTAGCCGGTGCTGTTCTCGGCCAGCGCCAGCGTGGCGACCGGCGTGTCGCAACGCACGAGTTCCCGGGCCGCGTTCTGCGCGCCATTGGGACCGGCAGAACCCGTGATGACGGAACCGCCTTCGCCGATCTCGGTCTTCTTCTCGCCGCAGCCCGCCAGCGCGAACGCGCCGGCCAGCGTGGCGATCAGCAAGCTCGCGCGGGAGCGGCGCATGGGGCCTCAGGCGGCGTTGGGCGTGGGGTTGCGCAGCTTGATGTGCAGCTCGCGCAGCTGCTTCTCGTCGACCGGACTGGGTGCCTGCGTGAGCAAATCCTGGGCACGCTGGGTCTTGGGGAAGGCGATCACGTCGCGGATGGACTCGGCGCCGGTCATCATGGTGACGATGCGGTCGAGGCCGAAGGCCAGGCCGCCGTGCGGCGGCGCGCCGTATTGCAGCGCGTCGAGCAGGAAGCCGAACTTCTCCTGCGCCTCCTCGGCGCCGATCTTCAGCGCGGTGAACACCTTGCTCTGCACGTCGGCGCGGTGGATGCGGACCGAGCCGCCGCCCAGTTCCCAGCCGTTCAGCACCAGGTCGTAGGCCTTGGCGATGCATTTGCCCGGATCGGTTTCCAGCCAGTCTTCGTGGCCGTCCTTCGGTGCGGTGAAGGGGTGGTGCATCGCGCTCCAGCGCTGCGCCTCCTCGTCGTACTCGAACATCGGGAAATCGACCACCCACAGCGGCTTCCATTGCCCTTGCACCAGGCCGCGGGCCTTGCCGAACTCGCTGTGGCCGATCTTGATGCGCAGGTTGCCGATGGCGTCGTTCACCACCTTGGCCTTGTCGGCGCCGAAGAAGATGATGTCGCCGGCCTGCGCACCGGTGCGCTTGAGCACCTCGGTGAGCGCGGCGTCGTGGATGTTCTTGACGATGGGGCTTTGCAGGCCGTCGCGGTTCAGCGTGGCGCCCACTTCGTTGACCTTGATGTAGGCCAGGCCCTTGGCGCCGTAGATCTTGACGAACTCCGTGTAGGCGTCGATCTCGCTGCGCGGCATCTCAGCGCCGCCGGGCACCCGCAGGCCCACCACGCGGCCGCCCACCATGTTGGCGGCGCCGGCGAACACCTTGAAATCGACATCTTTCATGACGTCGGTCAGTTCGGTGAATTCCATCTGCACGCGCAGGTCGGGCTTGTCGGAGCCGTACAGGCGCATCGCGTCGGCGAACTGCATCACCGGGAGATCGCCCAGATCGACGCCCAGCACGTTCTGGAAGGCGGTGCGCAGCAGGTTCTCGAACATCGCGCGGATGTCCTGCTCGGTCATGAACGAGGTCTCGATGTCGATCTGCGTGAACTCGGGCTGGCGGTCGGCGCGCAGGTCTTCGTCGCGGAAGCACTTGGTGATCTGGTAGTAGCGGTCGTAGCCGGCCACCATCAGCAGTTGCTTGAACAGCTGCGGGCTCTGCGGCAGCGCGAAGAACATGCCGTCGTGCACGCGGCTGGGTACCAGGTAGTCGCGCGCGCCTTCCGGCGTGCTCTTGGTGAGCATCGGCGTCTCGATGTCGATGAAGCCGTTGGCGTCGAGGAACTTGCGGGTCTCCATGGCCACGCGGTAGCGCAGCATCAGGTTGTTCTGCATGTAGGGCCGGCGCAGGTCCAGCACGCGGTGCGTCAGGCGGGTGGTTTCGCTGAGGTTGTCGTCGTCGAGCTGGAACGGCGGCGTGACCGACGGGTTCAGCACCGTCAGGTCGTGGCACAGCACCTCGATCTGGCCGCTCTTGAGCTTGTCGTTGGTGGTGCCGGCCGGGCGGGCGCGCACCAGGCCCTTGACCTGCACGCAGAACTCGTTGCGCACCTCTTCGGCGGTCTTGAACTGCTCGGCGCGGTCGGGGTCGCAGACGACCTGCACATAACCTTCACGGTCGCGCAGGTCGATGAAGATGACGCCGCCGTGGTCGCGGCGCCGGTTGACCCAGCCGCACAGCGTGACGGTCTGGCCCAGCAGGGCTTCGGTCACCAGACCGCAGTAGATGGAACGCATCGAAGACATAGAACAGCTCGGCTAGCTTGTGTATTTACGGAATGCTCGGGGGCACGGCCGGGCCACCCGGCACGACCACGCCCATCGAGATGATGTACTTGAGCGCCTCGTCGACGCTCATCTCCAGTTCCACCACCTCGTTCCTCGGCAGCATCAGGAAGAAGCCGGAGGTGGGGTTGGGCGTGGTGGGCACGTAGACGCTGACGTGGTCGCCGCCCATGTGCTGGGCCACCTCACCGCCGGGTGAGCCGGTCTGGAAGGCGATGGTCCAGCTGCCGGCGCGCGGGTACTGCACCAGCAGCGCCTTGCGGAAGGCGTTGCCGTTGCTGGAGAACAGCGTGTCGGAAACCTGTTTCACGCTCGAATAGATCGAGCGGACGATGGGAATGCGCTGCAGCACGCGGTCGGACTGGCGCAGCGCCCAACGGCCGGCCATGTTGGCGGCGAACATGCCGGTGAGAAAAATCACCAGCAGCACCAGCACGATGCCCAGACCCGGAATGTTGCGGAATTCGTAGAGCGCGGGGCGCAGCGCGTCGGGCAGCACGGCGGCAATGGCGGCAATGACCGAGCCGAACACGCTGTCGAGCGCGCCCAGGCCCCAGGTGATGACCCAGATCGTGACGGCCAGCGGCGCCCACACCAGCAGGCCGGTGATGAAGTATTTGCGCAGGACCGGGGCGAAGCTCACGGCGGCTCAGTTCTTCTTGGGGGTGTCCGTGCCAGCCGCCGGCGCGGGCGCTGGCGCCGGTGCGGGCGCGGCGGCGGCGGTGCCAGACGACGCCGAAGCGCCCTCGCCACCGCTGGTGGCGCCCTTGGACTCGCCGGCCGCGTCGCCGCCCGTCTTGCCGCCGGTGCTGTTGCCACCCCGGAAATCGGTGACGTACCAGCCCGAACCCTTGAGCTGGAAGCCGGCGGCCGTCAGCTGTTTGCGGAACGCCGGCTCACCGCAGGCAGGGCAGACCGTGAGCGGGGCGTCCGAGATCTTCTGCAGCACGTCTTTGGCGTGGCCGCAGGATTCGCATTTGTAGGCGTAGATGGGCATTGCGAACAACCGGGGGGCGTAAGCCAGGGCGCAACAGGGCCCTGGGACAAAACCCTCGATTATAGGAGCGCGCCTACCGCTCTGGCCGGCTGGCGCGGCGTGCCAACGGGCCGCCCGAACGGCCCCGTCAGGCGGCGAGTTCGTGGTGCGGGCCGCGGCGGTTGCCCACAACCTGCGGCCCGAGCGAACCGGCCACCTGGCCGAACAGCGCCGCCAGCAGGCCGGCGAGCTGGCTGGGGAACACGGTGCCCAGCGGCGTGGCCAGGAACACCAGCCACACCAGCACGCCCAGCCCCACCGACAGCCACGCACCCTGCGTGGTGGCCCTCTTCCAGTACAGGCCCATGACCAGCGGCACGAACGCGCCGACCAGCGTGACCTGGTAGGCGGTGGAGACCAGGTCGTAGATGGAGGTGCCCTTCATCGCGATGGCATAGCTCAGCACCGAGGCGGTGAACACCACGATGGTGACCCGCATGGCCAGCAACTGCTGCTTGTCGTTCATACCGGGGCGCAGGTGCTTCAGGATGTTCTCGACGAAGCTGGTCGACGGCGCCAGCAGCGTGGCCGACGAGGTGCTCTTGATGGCCGACAGCAGCGCGCCGAAGAACAGGATCTGCATGAGCAGCGGCATCTTGCTGAGCACAAAGACCGGCAGCAGTTTCTGGTAGTCGTTCTTCGCCAGCTCCAGGGCCTCGGTGCCCATGACCACCACCGCGCTGGCGACGATGAACATCGGCACGAAGGCGAACGCGATGTAGCTCGCGCCGCCGATCACCGCGCCGTTGCGGGCGGTTTTCTCGTTGCGGGCCGACATCACGCGCTGGAACACGTCCTGCTGCGGAATGGAGCCCAGCATCATGGTCAGTGCCGCGCCGATGAACATCGCGATCTCGGTGAAGCTCGGCGGCGGCAGGAAATTGAGCAGCTCCTTGCTGCGCACCATGTCGATCACGTTGCCGGCGCCGCCCGCGAGGTCGGCAGAGAACACGGCGATGACCGACAGGCCGATGACCAGCACGATCATCTGGATGAAATCGGTCCAGGCCACCGCCAGGAAGCCGCCGATGACCACGTACACCAGCACGGCCAGCGTGCCGACCACCATGCCGGCCTCCTCGGACATCGCGCCCTGCGTGAGCACCGAGAACACCACGCCCAGCGCGGTGATCTGCGCGGCCACCCAGCCCAAGTAGCTGAGGATGATGGCCAGCGAGCAGAACACCTCGATGCCGCGGCCGTAGCGCTGGCGGTAGAAGTCGCCAATGGTCAGCAGGTTCTGGCGGTACAGCCGGGTGGCGAAGAACAGGCCGACCAGGATCAGGCAGGTGCCGGCGCCGAACGGGTCTTCCACGATGGCGCCCAGGCCGCTCTGGACGAACTTGGCCGGAATGCCCATCACGGTTTCGGCGCCGAACCAGGTGGCGAAGGTGGTGGTGACCACCATGATCAGCGGCAGGCTGCGGCCGGCGATCGCGAAGTCGGTGGTGTTCTTGATGCGGGTGCCGGCCCAGACGCCGATGGCGAGCGTGCCCACGAGGTAGAGCACCACGAAGGTGATCAAGGTGATGTTCATCGCGTCGCGCCCCTGAAAAATTCGCCGGGATGATACCCGACGGCCCCGCTCAGAGGAACAGGTGGAGCCGCGCCGCCAGCAGCATGAAAGCCAGCCCCAGGATGAAACCGGTGCCCACGAAGAGCAGGGTCTGCAGCAGCCGGTTGGTGCGCTGCTGCTCACGCAGCAGCTCCTGCAGGTCGCGGTCGTGCGGCCGGTCGTGGTGCTTCAGGTAGTCGTGCAGCAGGCGCGGCAGTTGCGGCAACAACTGGGCGTAGCGCGGCGCCTCGTCGCGCAGTTGTTCCAGCAGTTTCTGCGGGCCGATCTGGTCGGCCATCCACTTCTCGAGGAAGGGCTTGGCGGTGGCCCAGAGGTCGAGCTCGGGGTCGAGCTGGCGGCCCAGGCCCTCGATGTTCAGCAGCGTCTTCTGCAGCAGCACGAGCTGCGGCTGGATCTCGACGTGGAAGCGCCGCGAGGTCTGGAACAGCCGCATCAGCACCATGCCCAGCGAGATTTCGCGCAGCGGCCGGTCGAAGTAGGGTTCGCAGACCGCGCGGATGGCCGCCTCCAGCTCGTCCACCCGGGTGCCGGCGGGCACCCAGCCCGATTCGATGTGCAGCTCGGCCACGCGCTTGTAGTCGCGGCGGAAGAAGGCGGTGAAGTTCTGCGCGAGATAGTCTTTATCGACCTCGGTCAGCGTGCCGACGATGCCGAAATCGAGCGAGATGTAGCGGCCGAAGGTGTCGGGCGCCACGCTGACCTGGATGTTGCCGGGGTGCATGTCGGCATGGAAGAAGCCGTCGCGGAACACCTGCGTGAAGAAGATGGTGACACCGTCTCGCGCCAGCCGGGGAATGTCGACGCCCAGTTCGCGCAGCCGCTCCAGCTGGGCGATGGGAACGCCGTTCATGCGCTCCATCACCAGCACCTCGGGGTGGCAAAAGTCCCAGAACATCTCGGGGATGAGCACCAGGTCGAGGCCGGTCATGTTGCGGCGAAGCTGGGCGGCGCTGGCGGCCTCGCGCACCAGGTCCAGCTCGTCGTGCAGGTATTTGTCGAACTCGGCCACCACCTCGCGCGGCTTGAGCCGCTTGCCGTCGGCGCTGAGCCGCTCGACCCAGCCGGCCATCTGGTGCATGAGGGCCAGGTCTTTGTCGATCACCGGCAGCATGCCGGGCCGCAGCACCTTGACCGCGACCTCGCGCAGCCGGCCGTCGCGGTCGCGCAGCGTGGCGAAGTGCACCTGCGCGATCGACGCGCTGGCCACCGGCACCGGATCGAAGCTCTCGAAGATGGCGCCGATCGGCCGGCGGAAGGAACGCTCGATGGTGGCGATGGCGATGGCGCTGTCGAACGGCGGCACGCGGTCTTGCAGGCGGGCCAGTTCGTCGGCCACGTCGGCCGGCAGCAGGTCGCGCCGGGTGGAGAGCACCTGGCCGAACTTGACGAAGATGGGGCCGAGTTGCTCCAGCGCCTCGCGCAGCCGCTGCCCGCGCGGCGCGTCGAGCTGGCGGCCGACCGTGAGAATGCGCGTCAGCCGGCGCAGGCCGGGTTTGTCGAAGCTGGACAGCACCAGCTCGTCGAGCCCGTGGCGCAGCGCGATCCAGACGATGGTGAAGCTGCGCCGGAAGCGGCTGAACCAGCCGGTGCGCGCGCCGCTGGCGGAATGGGGTCCGGCCATGGGCGTCAGGCGGCCGGCCGGGCGGCGTCGGGCTTGCGGCCCTGCGCGAACTCGCGCAGCGTGGCCACGGCCTTGCGCGCGACCTCGCCCAGCGTGTGGGCCGGGCCGTCGCCGATGAGGCGGGACAGGTCTTCTTCCAGGTCCCAGCGCACATGGTCCACCAGCCAGCCGATCTCGGCGGCGAGTTGCACGTCGCCCTCGATGTTGATGGGCGGCTTGTCGCCCTTCAGCGCGCCCTGGGCCAGCGCGAACGGCGAGGTTTCGAGCACGGTGAGCGTGAGGTCGGGCGCCCTGGCGCTGCCGTCGGCGCTGCTCACGCGGTCGAGCAAGCCGGCCGGCGTTGCTACAAATTGCATAGCGAAGGAGCGCCATACGACGTTGACTTGCGCCCCCTTTTGCCGCAAAAGCCGGGCCTGCGCCTGCGGCTCCTGCATCAGCACGTGGTTGACCAGCAGCAGCAGGCGGTGCTGCACCTCGTCGATCGCCCAGGCCGGTGGCTGGAAGGTGGTCGTGAGGCGGTCGAACAGACCGTCGAGGAAGGAGTGCGGCTGCCGGTTTTCCATGTGGGCCCGATTATCCGGGCAAAGCCGCTGGCGGTTTATTGCAGCGCCTGCAGCCCCGCCACCAGCCAGCCGCTGGAACCGTCTTTGGGCTTGGTCATGTTCCAGACCTCGCGGAAGGGACTGGGGCCGGCGGACGGCTGCTCGCGGATCATGCCGGAGAACTCCACGCTGGCCATGTAGCCGGCGCCGAGGTCTTCGATGCCCAGCAGCTGCGCGTTCAGCATGACCACGTCGGTCTGGTTGGGCGCACCGCCGGAATGCTGCTCGCGCTCGGCCAGCTGGTGGCGGATTTCGCCCACCATCTCGTCGGTCATGGTGGAGCGCAGCGTGGCAATGTCGGCGCGGTCCCAGGCGGCCTGCAGCGTGACGAACTGGGTCTTGGCCATGCGCAGGAAGGCGTCCTGGTCGAAATCGGCCGGCACGCCCCAGCTCGGGTTGGTCGGCAGCCCGGAGCCGATGACGATGCCGCCGGTGGCGGCGCCGGTGCTCTGGTTCTCGGCGAACCGCGACATGTCGAAGGCCATGCTGCTGCGCTCCCAGGGCCGGGCCGAGGCGTCGTTGCCGACGTTCTCGGGCTTGTAGACGGTGGGCGCGTGGGCCGGCGCTGCGCCCTGGAACGCAAAGGGGCCGCGCGCGGACTGGGCCTGGGCCTGCGCGGCGGCGCTGCGGGCGCGCCAGATGCCGAAAGCCACCATGCCGAGCAGCACCACCAGGCCGATCAGCAGGAACTGGCCGAAGGCTTCGCCCAGGCCGAGCGAATGCGCCAGCCAGGCCAGGCCCAGGCCGGCGGCCAGGCCGCCGAGCATGGCGCCCCACGGCCTGCGCGGGGCCGGCGCGGCGGCGGCCGGCGTGCCGGGCGCGGGTTTGGCGGCGGCGTTGTTCTGCTGCGCCGGCGCGTTGGGCGCGGCCGGCGGCGGCGGGGCGTTCTGCCGCTGCGTGACGTTGCTGGATTGCTTGCCGATGGAGCCGCCGCCGCCCAGGCGGCGGGCGGCGTCGGCCTGCCCGCTGGCGGCCAGCAGGGCCAGCGCCAGAATCAGTGAAAGGGTTTTCATGTCGTTGTGTCTCCCGTCCGGGTCAGCACTTGATGCCGACGTGCAGCGCCACCACGCCCGCAGACATGTTGTGGTAGTCCACATGGCCGAAGCCGGCCGTTTTCATCATGGTTTTCAGGGTGGCCTGGTCGGGGTGCATGCGGATGGACTCGGCCAGGTAGCGGTAGCTGCTGTCGTCGCCCGCGACCAGCTTGCCCAGCTTGGGCAGGATGTTGAAGGAGTACCAGTCGTAGGCCTTCTCCAGCGGCCGCGCCACCTTGGAGAACTCCAGCACCAGCAGCTTGCCGCCGGGCCTGATGACGCGGTTCATTTCGGCCAGCGCGGCGTCTTTGTGCGTCATGTTGCGCAGGCCGAAGGCCACGCTGACGAGGTCGAAATGATCGTTGGCGAACGGCAGGTGTTCTGCGTCGCAGACCAGCGTGGGCAGCGCCAGGCCGGTGTCGAGCAGGCGGTCGCGGCCGGTGCGCAGCATGGCCTCGTTGATGTCGGTGTGCACCACCGTGCCCTTGGCGCCGACCTTGCGCGCGAAGGCCTGCGACAGGTCGCCCGTGCCGCCGGCGATGTCGAGCACCTTGTCGCCTTCCTTGAGGTTGGCGACGGTGACGGTGTAGGCCTTCCAGACGCGGTGCAGGCCCATGGACATCAGGTCGTTCATGACGTCGTATTTCGGGGCGACGGAGTCGAACACGCCGCGCACGCGCTGGGCTTTGTCCTGCTCGTCCACGGTCTCGAAACCGAAATGGGTCTGGCTCATGGCTGTGATGGTAGGGCTGAATCCGGGCAGAGGCGTCAAGGCCCTTGGTACAAGCCCGGATATTGTGGTGATTTTGATTAAAACAGGGCGCAAGTCAGCGCCGAATCTCGATTTGTAGCTATTGAATCAGGAGCATTCAGCCCACGCCGGGCAGGCCTTTTCGCCGGTGCTTTTCAGGGGCATGGCGCGGCGTTCAGTGCGAATGGCCGCCACAGGCGTGGCCGCCCTTCTCCGGCATGGGCGCGTCGCGGTCGACGCCGGCGGCGGCCAGCTTCGCCGCGTAGTCGTCCCACAGCTGCTGCTGCTGGGCGCCGAGGAAGTACAGGTAGTCCCACGAGAAGATGCCGGTGTCGTGGCCGTCCGAAAAGCTGGGCTGCACGGCGTAGTTGCCCACCGCCGCCAGCCCGGTCACACCGACCTCGCGCTTGCCGGTCTGCAGCGTTTCCTGGCCGGGGCCGTGGCCGCGCACCTCGGCCGACGGCGAGTAGACGCGCATCAGCTCGAACGGGATGCGAAAGCGCGCGCCGTCCGAGAATGCGACCTCGAGCACGCGGGCCTTCTGGTGCACGACGATGTCTTCGGGCGTCGGCGACCCGGGTTGCAGTCCGGCCATGGTGGAAGCGGGTGTGGGTGGTGGTGGCGTGCGCAATTATCCGGCCGCCAGCCGGGCGCGCAGGTCGGTTTCCAGCGCCGGCAGCGCGGCCGCCAGGCGCTCGTTCAGCGCGGCATTCACCTCGCGCCTGGGCGCGGCCCAGACCGGGTCGGGGAAATGGCTGTCGTCAGTGAACCGCGCCACCACATGCCAGTGCAGGTGCGGCACCTGGTTGCCCAGGGCGGCAAGGTTGATCTTGGCGGGCTGCAGGTGGCGGCGCAGCGCCTCTTCCACCGCCACCACCACGCCCATCACCTCGTTGCGGGCAGCGGCGTCAAGATCGGAGAACTCGGCCACATGGTCTTGCCACACCACGCGGTAGAACGCCGGAAACGCGGCCTCGGTCGCGCGGATGACGCGCCAGCGCGGTCCCTGAAACACCAGCGTGCCGCCGATTCCGTCGCACAGCGGACAAGCGATTCCGGAAAGGGCCACGTTCAGACAAGCACCCGTTCGATGCCGCCCTGGTTGGCCGCCTGCACGTAGTCGGGCATCCAGTCTTCGCCGAGGATCTGGCGCGCCATTTCCACCACGATGTAGTCGGCCTCCAGCAGGCCGTTGTTCAGGTCGTTGCCGTAGCGGCTCAGGCCCTGCAGGCAGCTCGGGCAGCTCGTCAGAATCTTGATGTCGTCCTGCGCGCCGACCTGGCCGGTGCTGCGCAGCGCGGCTTCGTCCTTCTTCAGTTCCTCTTCCTTGCGGAAGCGGATCTGCGTGGACACGTCGGGCCGGGTCACGCCCAGCGTGCCGCTTTCGCCGCAGCAGCGCTCGGACTTGCGCACGTTGTCGCCGACCAGCGCCTTCACCGTCTTCATCGGCTCCTGCAGCTTCATGGGCGTGTGACAGGGGTCGTGGTACAGGTAACTGGATTTGCCGTCGAGCTTGAGGCCCTTCTCCAGCAGGTACTCGTGGATGTCGATGATGCGGCAGCCCGGGAAGATCTTGTCGAACTGGTAGCCCTGCAGTTGGTCGTAGCAGGTGCCGCAGCTCACCACCACCGTCTTGATGTCCAGGTAGTTCAGCGTGTTGGCCACGCGGTGGAACAGCACCCGGTTGTCGGTGATCATTTTCTCGGCCTTGTCGAACTGGCCCGAGCCGCGTTGCGGGTAGCCGCAGCACAGGTAGCCCGGCGGCAGCACGGTCTGCACGCCGGCGTGCCACAGCATGGCCTGCGTGGCCAGCCCCACCTGCGAGAACAGCCGCTCCGACCCGCAGCCCGGGAAGTAGAACACCGCCTCGGTCTCCGACGTGGTGGCGCGCGGGTCGCGGATGATGGGCACGTAGTCGGCGTCTTCGATGTCGAGCAGCGCGCGCGCGGTTTTCTTCGGCAGCCCCTTGGGCATCTTCTTGTTGACGAAGTGGATCACCTGCTCGCGCACCGGCGCCGGCCCCAGCGTGGCGGGCGGATGCGCCGTCTGCGGCTTGGTGAAGGCGCGCAGCAGGTCGTTGGCGAAACGCTGGGCCTTGAAGCCCACGTCGACCATCGCGCCGCGCACCAGCTTGATGGTCTGCGGGTTGGTGGCGTTGAGGAAGAACATGGCCGCCGCGTTGCCGGGCCGGAAACTCTTCTGGCCCATCTTGCGCAGCAGGTTGCGCATGTTCATCGAGACGTCGCCGAAATCGATGTTGACCGGACATGGCGTCAAACACTTGTGGCAGACCGTGCAGTGGTCGGCCACGTCCTCGAATTCCTGCCAGTGCTTGATGCTCACGCCGCGCCGCGTCTGCTCTTCGTACAGGAAGGCCTCGACCAGCAGCGAGGTCGCCAGGATCTTGTTGCGCGGGCTGTACAGCAGGTTGGCGCGCGGGACGTGCGTGGCGCAGACCGGCTTGCACTTGCCGCAGCGCAGGCAATCCTTCACGCTGGCGGCAATGGCGCCGATGTCGCTCTGCTGCATGATGATGGACTCATGCCCCATCAGCCCGAAGCTGGGCGTGTAGGCATTGGTCAGGTCAGCAAAAAGATTCTGCCCATCCTCGTTCTTCAGCGTGGCGTCGCGCAGCAGCTTGCCCCTGTTGAAGCGACCTTCGGGGTCGATGCGCTGCTTGTATTCGGTGAACGGCCGCAGTTCCTCGTCGCTGAGGAATTCGAGCTTGGTGATGCCGATGCCGTGCTCGCCGGAGATCACGCCGTCGAGGCTGCGGGCCAGCTGCATGATGCGCGCCACCGCCGCGTGGGCGGTCTGCAGCATCTCGTAGTCGTCGGAATTCACCGGCAGGTTGGTGTGCACGTTGCCGTCGCCGGCGTGCATGTGCAGCGCGGCCCATACCCGGCCCTTCAGCACGCGTTTGTGGATGGCGTCGCATTCGGCCAGCAGCGGCTGGAACGCCGCGCCGCGGAACAAGGCCTGCAACGGCGCGCGGATCTGCGTCTTCCAGCTCGCGCGCAGCGAATGGTCTTGAAGTTGTGAGAACAGCGTGTCGATGCCGTCCAGCCAGCCCTGCCACTGGCCGCGCACCTCGCGCACCAGCGCCACCGCCTGCGCCACCCGGTCTTCCAGCAGCTCGGCGGACGGGATGTCGTTGGCGTCGTCGGTCTTGCCCAGCGGCAGGTTGCCGCGGGTGAAGAAGGCTTCCAGCGCGTCGGCCAGCTTGATCTTGTTGGCCAGCGACAGCTCGATGTTGATGCGCTCGATGCCGTCGGTGTACTCGGCCATGCGCGGCAGCGGAATGACCACGTCTTCGTTGATCTTGAAGGCGTTGGTGTGCTTGCTGATGGCGGCCGTGCGCTTGCGGTCCAGCCAGAACTTCTTGCGCGCCTCCGGGCTGATCGCGACGAAGCCCTCGCCGTGGCGCGAGTTGGCAATGCGGATCACCTCGCTGGTGGCGACGGCCACCGCGTCGGCGTCGTCCCCGACGATGTCGCCGATCAGCACCATCTTGGGCAGGCCGCCGGCGCCGGGCGCGCCGAGCATTGCGCCCTTCTTGCTCTTGGTGGCGTAGCCCACCGCGCGCAGGTAGCGGTCGTCCAGGTGCTCCAGCCCCGCCAGCAACGTGCCGCTGCGCTTCTGCTCGGCGAACATGAAGTCCTTGATCTCGACGATGCTGGGCACCGCGTCGCGCGCGTTGCCGAAGAACTCGAGGCAGACGGTGCGGGTGTGCGCCGGCATGCGGTGCACCACCCAGCGCGCGCTGGTGATGAGGCCGTCGCAGCCTTCCTTCTGGATGCCCGGCAGGCCCGAGAGGAACTTGTCGGTCACGTCCTTGCCGAGGCCTTCCTTGCGGAACACCTTGCCGGGAATGGCCAGCGTCTGCACGGCCTCGCCGTGCTTCAGCGGGGTCTTGCCGTCGGCCTCGAAGTAACGCAGCTCGAAGGTGGCGACCTCGGCGTCGTGGATCTTGCCGAGGTTGTGGTCCATGCGCACCACCTCCAGCCACTTGGCGTCGGGCGTGACCATGCGCCAGCTCGCCAGGTTGTCGAGCGCGGTGCCCCACAACACGGCCTTCTTGCCGCCGGCGTTCATCGCGATGTTGCCGCCGATGCACGAGGCTTCGGCGGAAGTGGGGTCGACCGCGAAGACGAAACCGCCGCGGTCGGCCGCGTCGGACACCCGCTGCGTCACCACGCCGGCCTCGGTCCAGACGGTGGGAATGGGCTGTGCGTGACCGGGCAGGCGCACCAGCTCGACCTCGGTCATCGCCTCCAGCTTCTCGGTGTTGATGACCGCGCTCTTCCAGGTGAGCGGCACGGCGCCGCCGGTGTAGCCGGTGCCGCCGCCGCGCGGGATGATGGTCAGCCCCAGCTCGATGCAGCCCTTCACCAGCCCGGCCATCTCGGCCTCGGTGTCCGGCGTCAGCACCACGAACGGGTATTCTACCCGCCAGTCGGTCGCGTCGGTCACGTGGCTGACGCGGCTGAGGCCGTCGAACTTGATGTTGTCCTTGGCGGTGTGGCGGCCCAGCAGGCGCTGGGCCTGGCGGCGCAGCGCACCGACCTGGTCGAACAGCGCGCCGAAGTGGTTCACCGCCCGCTCGGCGGCCACCAGCAGCTCGCCCACCATGGCGTCGCGCTCGGCGTCGGCGCGCGGCGTGCGGCGCTTGTGGATCTCGGCCAGGCGGTGGCGCAGCGCGTCGACGAGTTGGCCGCGGCGGCGCGGGTTGTCGAGCAGGTCGTCCTGCAGGTAGGGGTTGCGCTGCACCACCCAGATGTCGCCCAGCACCTCGTACAGCATGCGGGCCGAGCGGCCGGTGCGGCGTTCCTCGCGGAGCTGGTTCAGCAGGTCCCAGGACGACGCGCCGAGCAGCCGGATCACGATTTCGCGGTCCGAGAACGAGGTGTAGTTGTACGGGATTTCGCGCAGCCGGGGCTGGTCGTGCGTGGCGGCCAGTAGCTGGTTCAGAGGGGTGGGAGCGTTCATCGTGTAAGCCCAGCTTCAGCAAGGGAAACGGTGACGCTGGGACCCGATTTTATCGCGCCGCAGCAAATTCGCCCGAGCGGCCTGCGGAATGGGCACCTTCGCCTAAGATCGCCGCATGGCACAGCCCGACTGGCCCTACCCCCGCTGGATCGCCCACCGTGGCGCCGGCAAGCTCGCGCCGGAGAACACACTGGCGGCGTTCGCCTTCGGCCTGGACCACGGCTACCGCATGGCCGAATGCGACGTGAAACTGTCGCGCGACGGCGTGCTCTTCCTGCTGCACGACGCCACGCTGGACCGCACCACCAACGGCCACGGCCCCGCCGGCACACAGGACTGGGCGGCGCTGGCCCGGCTCGACGCCGGCGGCTGGCATTCGTCGCCCTACGCCGGCGAGAAACTGCCCACGCTGGACCAACTGATCGATTTCTGCGCGGCCCACCGGCTGCTGATGAACCTGGAGATCAAGCCCTCACCCGGCGCCGACCGCGCAACCGGCGAGGCGGTGGCCCGCGCGGTGGCCGCCCGCTGGCCGGCCGGCCTGACCGCGCCGGTGCTGAGCAGCTTCAGCCGCGAAGCGCTGGCCGCCGCCCAGGCCGCCCGGCCCGAACAGCGCCGCGCGCTGCTGCTGGACAAGGCCGCGCCCGACTGGCGCGAAGCGGCGGAACAACTGGGCTGCCAGGCCATCTGCGCGCATTTTTCGCTGTGGACAGACGCCTTCGCGGCGGAGGTGAAAGCCGCCGGCCTGCGGCGGCTGACCTACACGGTGAACGACGAGGCGGTGGCGGCGCGGCTGCTGGCGCTGGGCCTGGACGGCCTGATCACCGACCGGGTCGACCTGTTCCGGCCCTGAAGCTCAGCGTTTCCAGTCGCCCGACACCACCCATTGGCTGATCGCGCAGCAACCGGCGGCGAAGGCATAGCCGAACATCTTGCCGTCGTTGCCGAACACCAGCAGGCTGGCGACCAGCCCGGCGCCGGTGACCAGCGCATTGACGGTGAACTGCAGCCAGCCCGGAAAAGCCGCCGGCCGCTTGCGGCGCAGCAGCAGCCGGCCGGCAACCAGCATCGCGGCGGCCAGGAACAGCGCCGGCGCGAAGAAATTGACGGTGTGGTTGAGAAACGCGAAGAAATCCATGGCGCCGGACAACCGCAGAATCGGGTCTGCCGTTGTATGTCGGCGCCAATTTTATAATCGAAGGATGACCGTCTGGGCCCTCGGCATCAACCACACCACCGCGCCACTCGACATGCGCGGCCGGTTTGCCTTTGCGCTCGACCAGATTCACCCCACGCTGCAGGCGCTGCGCGACTCCTGGACCGACGGCGTTGCCGCTTCTTCAGAAGCCGCCATCCTGTCCACCTGCAACCGCACCGAGATCTACGGCGCCGGCGGCCAGCCGCAGATCGACCACACGCTGCAATGGCTGGCCCACAGCGGCGGCGTGGCGCCCGAGCACCTGCGCGCGCACACCTATTCGCTGCACGACGGCCTGGCCGCCCGCCACGCCTTCCGGGTGGCCAGCGGGCTCGACTCCATGGTGCTGGGTGAACCGCAGATCCTCGGCCAGATGAAAGACGCGGTGCGCGTGGCCGACGAGGCCGGCGCGCTGGGCACCACGCTGAACCAGCTCTTCCAGCGCTCCTTCGCGGTGGCCAAGGAGGTGCGCAGCTCCACCGAGATCGGCGCGCAGTCCATCAGCATGGCGGCGGCGGCGGTGCGGCTGGCCGGCCAGCTGTTCGAAGACCTGTCGCGCATCAAGGTGCTGTTCGTCGGCGCCGGCGAGATGATCGAGCTGGCCGCCACCCATTTCGCGGCCCGCAACCCCAAGGCCATGGCCATCGCCAACCGCACGGTGGAGCGCGGCGAGCGGCTGGCCGCCAAATTCGGCGCCGAAACCATGCGCCTGGGTGACCTGCCGAGCCGCCTGCACGAGTTCGACGCCATCGTGAGCTGCACCGCCAGCACGCTGCCCATCATCGGGCTGGGTGCGGTGGAACGTGCGGTGAAGGCGCGCCGCCACCGGCCGATCTTCATGGTCGACCTCGCCGTGCCGCGCGACATCGAGGCCGAGGTGAAATCGCTCGAAGACGTTTACCTGTACACGGTGGACGACCTCGCCAGCGTGGTGCAGAGCGCCAAGGACTCGCGGCAGGCCGCGGTGGCGCAGGCCGAAGTCATCATCGACGCCGGCGTCACCAGCTTCATGCACTGGCTCGACCAGCGCGACCCGGTGCGCGGCACGGTGCCGCTGATCCAGCAATTGAACGCCCGCACCGACGAATGGCGCGCCGCCGAGCTGGCCCGGGCCCGCAAGCTGCTGGCCCGCGGCGACGACATCGACGCCGTGCTCGAAGCCCTCAGCCGCGGCCTCACGCAGAAGATGCTGCACGGCGCCCTGAGCGAATTGCGCGACGCCGACGGGGCCGGCCGCGAGCAGACGGCCGCCACCATCGCCCGCCTGTTCCTGCGCAAAGAGCGTTAGCGGGCGCCACCGCCCGCCGTGGCCGACGTGGTCGGCCGCCCATCCTGCCGATCCCGTCGGCCCCCTTTCCTTCCCAGTTCCCGCCCCGATGAAACCCTTTCTGCGCCAGCAGCTCGACCGCTACCAGGCCCGCCTCGGCGAGCTGGACTTTCTGCTGTCGCGCGAAGACATCATGGGCGACATGGCGCAGTACCGGCTGCTCTCGCGCGAGCACAACGACGTGTCGGCCATCGCCTCGCGCTATGCCCGCTGGCTGCAGCGCCACGGCGACCTCGCCGCCGCCCGCGAGATGTTGGCCGACCCCGACATGGCCGAGCTGGCGCAAGACGAAATCCCCGCCGCCGAGGCCGAGCTGGCGAAGCTGGAAGACGAGCTGCAGCGCATGCTGCTGCCGAAAGACCCCGACGACGCGCGCAACGCCTTCCTCGAAATCCGCGCCGGCACGGGTGGCGACGAGTCGGCCCTGTTCGCCGGCGATCTGCTGCGCATGTACACCCGCTACTGCGAGCGCCAGGGCTGGCAGGCCGAGATCGTGAGCGAGTCCCCCAGCGAGCTCGGCGGCTACAAGGAGGTGGTGGTGCGCGTGGTGGGCGACCACGCCTACGGGGTTCTGCGCTTCGAATCCGGCGGCCACCGCGTGCAACGCGTGCCGGCCACCGAAACGCAGGGCCGCATCCACACCAGCGCCTGCACGGTGGCGGTGATGCCCGAGCCGGACGAGACCGAGGCGGTGAAACTCAACCCGGCCGACCTGCGCATCGACACCTTCCGCGCCAGCGGCGCGGGCGGCCAGCACATCAACAAGACCGACTCGGCCGTGCGCGTGGTTCACCTGCCCACCGGCATCGTGGCCGAATGCCAGGACGGCCGCAGCCAGCACAGCAACAAGGCCAAGGCGCTGCAGGTGCTGCAGGCGCGCATCCAGGAAAAAGAGCGCAGCGAGCGCGCCGCCAAGGAAGCGGCGCTGCGCAAGGGCCTGATCGGCAGCGGCGACCGCAGCGACCGCATCCGCACCTACAACTTCCCGCAGGGCCGCCTCACCGACCACCGCATCAACCTCACGCTCTACAAGCTGGGCTTCATCATGGAAGGCGACCTGGGCGAGGTGGTGGCGGCGCTCACCGCCGCGCGCGAAGCCGAACAGTTGGCCGAGCTGGAGCTGGATTCGGTCGTCTGACACCGGTTTTTCGAATGAAATCGGCCCACTGCCAGCGTCGAATATAGATTCCTAGCTCTTTTTTTCATAGCACATGACGGTCACCGAAGCCCTCGCCACCGCCGCCCGGCTGGGCCTGGACCGGCTCGACGCCCAGTGGCTGCTGCTGCACGCGCTGGGCCGCGAGACCGGCGGCGCCGGCCGCGCCTGGCTGCTGGCGCACGACGGCGACGCGCTGGACGCTGCACAGGCCAGCGGCTACCTGGCGCTCGCCACCCGCCGCGCCGCCGGCGAGCCGCTGGCCTACCTGATCGGCCGCAAAGAATTTTTCGGCCTGCCGCTGCGGGTGGACGCCCGCGTGCTGGTGCCCCGGCCCGAAACCGAGACGCTGGTGGAATGGGCGCTGGCCGTGCTGGCACCGCTGCAAAACCCCCGCGTGCTGGACCTCGGCACCGGCAGCGGGGCCATTGCTCTGGCGCTGCAGCAGGTGCGGCCCGACGCCGCTGTGCTGGCGGTCGACGCCAGCGCCGACGCCCTGGCCGTGGCCCAGGCCAACGCCGCCGCCCTGCGGCTGCCGGTGCGCTTCGCCCATGGCGACTGGCTGGCCGCCCTGCCCGCCGGCGAAGCGGCGTTTGACCTCATCGTCTCCAACCCGCCCTATGTGGCCGACGGCGACCCCCACCTCACGGCGCTGGTCCACGAGCCGCTGCGGGCGCTCACGGCCGGCGCAGACGGCCTGGCCGACATCCGCCGCATCGTGGCTGGCGCGCCCACCCACCTGAAGCCCGGCGGCGGGCTGCTGCTGGAACACGGCTACGACCAGGCCGACGCGGTGGCCGCGCTGTTGAAAGCCGGCGGGTTCGCCGCCATCTCCCACAAAACCGACCTCGCCGGCATCCGGCGCTGCACCGGCGGCTTTTGGCCGTCGGTGAAATAATCCCTTCATTCGCACCTATCCGGAGTACGCCATGAGCGACGTGAACCAACGCATCGACGACCTCGTCAAGCAGAACGACATCCTGCTCTTCATGAAGGGCAACGCCACCTTCCCGCAGTGCGGCTTTTCGGGCCGCGCGATCCAGATCCTGAAAGCCTGCGGCGTCGACGTGCGCGGCATCAAGACCGTCAACGTTCTGGAAGACGACGAGATCCGCCAAGGTATCAAGGGCTACAGCAACTGGCCCACCATCCCGCAGCTCTACGTGAAGGGCGAGTTCATCGGCGGCTCCGACATCATGATGGAGATGTACGAGTCGGGCGAACTGTCGCAGGTGCTGGGCAACGGCCCGAACTGAGCCTTTTCCGCCCCTGCACAAGCCGGGCACCGCCCGGCTTTTTTACGCCCGCGCCAGATCGGCCGCGCTCCCGATTCAATAGCACGCTGTTGGCACTGGGCGCTGACGAGTGCCAGTTCAACGCCGTCGCGGACGCGCCAAAACCGGTCACTTTTCGCTTTGCAGCGGGCACGCGTCGTGCTTGAATGAATGCGTCGTCGTGATCGCTTCAAGGAGTGGCCCATCATGAGCACGCACAGCCTGGTTCCGCATCAACCGTCCTTCGGTCTGCCCATCGCGCGGGTACGCAGCGTCTTCCAGCGCGACGAGGTCGCGCGCAAGCTGGCCAAGCTGCCGGAGCGCGACCACGACAGCCTGCGCAGCACCTACGAACGCATGCTGGAGCGCGGGCCCGACCGCTTCCAGGTCAAGCCGCACGGCGTGCCCAACATGGCGCCGCTGTACGACGCGCTGCCCAATTTCACGGGCGTGCTCGACGACGTGAAGCGCCACGTCGCGCTGGCGCAGGACAGCCCCGACGGGCTGGAGGTCACGCCCATGCTGCTGCTCGGCCCGCCCGGCATCGGCAAGACCCATTTCGCGAAGCAACTGGCCGACCTGCTCGGCACCGGCATGAACCTGGTGCCCATGAGCTCCATGACGGCGGGCTGGCTGCTCTCGGGCTCGTCCTCGCAGTGGAAAGGCGCCAAGCCGGGCAAGGTGTTCGAGGCGCTGGTGGAGGGCCAGTACGCCAACCCGGTGATCCTGATCGACGAGATCGACAAGGCAAGCGCTGACGCGCAGTACGACCCGCTCGGCGCGCTCTACGGCCTGCTGGAGCATGACACCGCCCAGTGCTTCACCGACGAGTTCGCCGAGGTGCCGATCGACGCCAGCCAGGTCATCTGGATCACCACCGCCAACGACGAACGCGGCATCCCCGAGCCCATCCTGAACCGCATGAACGTGTTCACCGTGGAGCCACCCTCGCCCGAGGCGGCGCGGCAGATCGCGCGCAACCTGTACCGCTCGATCCGCGCCGACCACGGCTGGGGCCAGCGCTTCAACCCGGAACCGGTGGACGACACCATCGACCTGCTGGCCGAACTGGCGCCGCGCGAGATGCGGCGTTCGCTGATGAGCGGTTTCGGCAACGCCCGACTGGCGGGGCGCGAGCAGATCTTGCCCGACGATTTGCCCAAGGCGCCGCCGGGGCGGTCGAAGATCGGGTTCGTGCACTGAGCGGGAGATCGCTCCCCGGCCGCGCGCGTCAGGCCATGATGCGGGTGGCCTGGTCGGGGTCGGAGAGCCAGACCGTCAGCGCGGTGTAGTTGTCCTGCCCCGGCTTCTTCTTGGTGGCCACCACGGCGGCCAGGCTGTCCAGCCAGGCCTGCGGCGTGCGCGCCTGCGCCAGGCTGTCGGTCAGCGCTTCGTCGTCGAAATGCTCCCAGAGGCCGTCGGTGCACATCAGGAAGACGTCGCCGTCGCGCAGCATGGCCGCATCGTCCGACACGCTGATCTCCATGCTGCCGTCGTTGGCGCCCAGCGCCGACAGCAGCACGTTGCGGTGCGGGTAGCTGGCGGCGTCGGCCGCGCTCAACACGCCGGAGCTCACCATCTGCTGGACCAGGCTCTGGTCGGTGGTGACCTGCTGCACCGTGGCGCCACGCAGCAGGTAGATGCGCGAGTCGCCCACGTGGGCCCAGCGTGCCATGTCGTCCTGCATGTCGATGACGAGGAAGGTGGTGGTCGAGCGCATCTTCTCCAGCTCGGCCGACTCCTTCTGCCGGGCCACGATGGCGGCGTTGGCCTCGTCGATCAGCGCGCGCAACGTCTCGCCGCCCATGCCGGGCTCGCGTGAAAAGCCGCACAGCAGCGTCTCACGCGCCAGCGACGACGCCACGTCGCCGCCGCCGTGGCCGCCGGCCCCGTCGTTGACGAGGCAGCAGACATAGCGGCCGTCGTGCCAGTAGCCGTGCGCGTCCTCGTTGTACGGCCGGGCGCCGGAATAGGTGATGGCCGCAACTTCAACCTGCAAGATCTGCTCCCCCCAATGTCTCTCTCGAGCGGTTCAGCCGCTCATTTCTGCTTCAAGCGGTCGACCTGTTCCTGGTAGGCCTTCACGAAAGCCCTCCCGAAGATCGCCTGGAAGTCGTCGTTGGTTTCCTGCGCGATGTCGCCGTACAGCGCGACGAACTGGTCCCACAGCTTGGCCTTGCGCGAACCCGCGAACAGGCTGTCGAGCATGGTCTTGTCGGTCAGGCGTTTCTCAAGCTGGTCGGGCGAGAACTTGGCGATCACGCCCTCCAGCGCGGCGCGCATGCCGGCCATCACGCCGAACTGGTGCGCGCGCAGGTCTTCGTAGGCGTCGCGCATCGCCTCGCCCGGCGCCATGAAGCCGCGGGTCGGTGGCTCCAGCATCAGCGCCAGCGCGTGTTCCACCGTCGGCGAGAACTTCAGCGGGTTGTTCTTGCTGGCCATGATCATCGTGACCTCGGCCTGCACCTCGCGTTTGGTTTCCTGGCGCGTCAGCAGCAGCTGCAGCGTGCCTTCCGTCGCGTCGCGCAGCAGCGTGCCGACCAGCTGCATCAGCTCCGGCGTCACGGCTTCCAGCCGGGTCTGCTCCACGCCAAGACCGGTCAGGAAAGCTTTCAGCAGCTCGTCCTGGCTGACCGGGCCGCTGGTGGTCGCGCGTACCGGTGCAGGCGCCAGTGGGGCGGGTGCCGGGTCAGGCTTGATCAGCGGGGCCGGCGCTTCGGCCGCTTTGGCGGCGGGCGCGGGCGGAGCTGGCGTTACCGGAGCCGGCGACGGCGAGATCACGTGACCCCCGACCGGCGGTGAGGACGGCATCGCGGGCGGCGGCGGAATCAGGTCGGCGAACGGGTCGGGGCTGCTCAGCGCTTGCGCCGGACCAGCCGGCGGCGGCGGGGCCGGTGCGAACACGTCGTGCAACGGCGGCAGGAGGTCGTCGAGCGGCGGCAGCTCGGCCTTCGGCGGTACGAAGGCGCCATGCACCTCCAGCACCTGGTCCTGCTCGGCACGCTGGCCGGCGTCGTGCGTGCCGTACAGCGCGGCCAGTGCATCGCCCGACGGAGCGGTGTTCGGGTTGGCCAGCGGGTCGCCCAGCGCAGTGCCGAGGAAGGGGTCGCGCGAATCAAGCGGCTTGGCGCCGGCGCCGATTCCCAGCATCTGGTCCAGGTCACGCGAGGTGGCCGGCGCGTTCGACAGGCTGGCGCCGAAATCGAAGTCGTCGGGCAGTTGGTCGGGCGCGGCCTTTTTCGGAGGCTCGCCGAGGGGGTCGGCCAGCGGATCCCAGTCGTCCGGAATGCCGCCGCCACCGCGGTAGGCCGAAGGCGGCGCGGCGAAGGCCGGTGCCTTGGCCGGCGCCGAAGCGGGCAGCAGGTCGGCGAACGGGTCCTGGCTGGCCGCGCCCGGCACGCCGAAGTCGCCGAAAGCCGCCGGCGGTGCGCGGCCGGCCGGCGGCGCAGCCGGCGCGACCTGGTTCGAGAACAGGCCCAGCGGATCGCTCATGCCACCTGCCGCTGGTGCGGGCGCCGCGATGGCCGGTGGAGCCGCAGCGTCATCGCCGCCCTCCACCGCCAGCACGTAGTTGCCGATCTGGATCTGGTCGCCCGACTTGACCGGCACTTCCTTGCCCGCGCCAAGCTGCTGGCCATTGACGGACACGGGATTGCTGCCACGGTCGATGAGCACATAGCCGCGGGGGCGCCGCATGATCTGGGCATGAACCCGCGAGATCATGCGATCCGGGTCCTCCAGCACCATGGTGTTGGTATCGGCCCGACCGATGGTGCCGCCGTCCGGCCCGAAGGTGGCCGATGGCAATGGGCCCGAAACCGATCCGGGCAAAGTGACCGCGCGCAGGGTGATCATGGGCGGATGTTAACGCCGTCCAACAGCTCCGCCCTCAGGGCGCGAGCAGCATGACGGTGGGTTGGCTGGGCACCAGGCGCACGCCCGGGCAGTTGGTGCTGTTCTGCAATGTGACACTGGTGAGCCGTGAAGCCGGCATACCGAGAAAGAGCACCGTGAAGGCACCGGTCACCGCGCGGGACGGCCCCATCACGGTGCCCGACGCAACGCCCAACATGACGCCGGGGTTGTCGCCGTTGCTCATCGGGATGGTGGTGCCGAGGTTGTGCGCCGGCCCACCCATCACGAGGATGTTGGGGCAGTTGGGAATCGCCATCGGCCCCATCGCGACGTTGGGGTAGGGAATGGGAATGGGCGACGGCGAAGGCGGTGCCGGCGTGAGGCATACGTCGGGGAAACCCATGTCGGTTCCCATCAGCTGGCAGTTCGCGAACATGGCGGCTCCGGATCAACCGAAATGGATCTGGGCGCCACGCGCCTTGACCAGCTTGCGGCCGTTCACCAGCGCGTGCTCGCCCTCGAGGCGCATCAGTTGTTGCGCCTCGATTTCGACATGGGTGGCGGCCACGCGGTCGATGCCGTCGGTCGTTCTCAGGTAGTGTTTGCTGTATTGCTGGATGCGGTCCATGACCGACGACAGCACCGAGCCCACCAGCTTGATCCGGGTGCCGATCGCACTGAGCTGCTGGCCGACGACCTCGGCCACCTCGGTCGTCACAGCAAGACGGCCGGACGACACCTCCACCGTGCCGGCTTTCAGCTGCATCTGGTCGGCCTGCAGCGACAGCCCTCCCCCGGCCACCTCGATCCGCGTATCGCCGGCGCAACGCAGCACGTTCGGCGTACCCTCTTCCCGCTGGAGCACGGCCATGATCCAGACCTCGTCCGGCGCGATCCTCAGGCAGGCGACGCTGTCACCGACGGCAGGCTCGAGCAGACAGCTCGCAGCGCGACGGGCGCGTGCCTTGAGATTGCCGCTCGCCACCACGGGGCCCGTCGCCCCCATCGCGACGATGCCCACGCACCATTCGCCGGCGATGGCCTGGCCCGACACGTCGGTCGGTTTCACCCGGTCTTGCACCGCCTTGTGCGAGCGCGTGGCGTTCGCTGCCTTGGGCTTGAGCGTTGAAGTGTTCATGGTCTGCTCCGTGAAAAGGTGATTCAGCCGACGGCCGGTTGCCAGCGTTCCGCCGCAGCCAGATCGGGGTCGGTTTCGATGGCGCGCACACGGTCCGTCATCTGGGCGTTCTCGGTCAATGCACCGTGCAGCACCGTGCGCATCATGCTGGCGTCGCGCAGGTCCGCCAGCGTCAGATCGGCATGGCGGAAATCCGCATAGGTCAGGTCGGCGCGGGTCAGGTTGGCGCCGGGCAGCTTGGCCCCGGCGAAATGGGCTTGATGGAGGTCGGCACCCACGAACCGCGCCATCGGCAGTTCGGCTCCGGTGAACAAGGCCTGCCGGAGTTTGGCACGCGAGAAATCAACCGCCTTCCCGTTCACACCGCAGAAGATCGCGCCATTTGCGATCGCGTCGGCGAAACGCGCGCCGTCGAGCTTCGCGCTCTGGAAATTGCATTGCTTGATCGTGACGCCGCTGAAATCGGCGCCCTCCAGATCGGCGGACGAAAACTGCGTTCCCTCCAGGTTCAGTCCGGCGAACGACATGCCTTTCAGCGCCGTCTTGAAAAAAACGTTGCGCAACATCGTCGCTCCCTGCCAGGTCAACTGGGTCAGATCGCATTCATTGACCGTGGTGTACTGCCAACTGGTGTCGTCGGCGCAGACGTCGAGCAGCGTCGATTGGCTGATCAGGCCCGCGTCCAGTTGGCTGCCACGGAAGTTGGCGTGGTCGAGCTTGCATTTGGCCATCGTCGCCATCGACAGCGCGGACTGCGCAATCTGCGCGTGCGCCATGTCGCATTCGGAGAACACCGCGCCGTGCAGATTGGTCTGCCGGAGATCGGCGTGGTCGAGGATGCAGCGGTTGAACACGGCTCGCCGCAGTTGCGCACCGGTCAGCAGCGCACCGCGAAGGTCGCACTGGCTAAACACCGTTTCCCGCAAATCGGCGCCGCGGAAATCGGTTTCCTCGAACAACATGTTGCTGAAGCTTGCGCCGCCCAGCGGCAGACCGGCATAGGTCTTCTTGCTGAGGTTCAGGCCGTCCAGCGCTTCTCCGACGCTGACGGCGATGGCGAGCAGTTCGGGGCTCATGCGCCGGCCTTTTTCTCGGCGGCCACACGGGGCCAGGTGCGCGCGCGCGTGACGAGGGCGCCGTCGAAGCTGGTCGCATCGTCCAGCCGCACCCGGCTCAGATCGGCACCGAACAGGTTGCTGCGCCGCAGATCGACACCGCGAAGGTCGGCATGGGACAGGATGGCGTCGGTGAAATTCACCCCGGCGAGGTTGGCCGACAGCAGAACGGTTTTCCGGACCAGCGCGCCCTTGGCGGTGGCGAGGCGCAGGTCGGCGCCTTCCATGCGCGCATCGGTGAGGTTGGCCCCGTCCAGCGTGGCGCGCACCATCCGCGCGCCGCGCAGATTCGAGGCCCCGAAATTGAAGTTCTGCAAATTCGCCTGGTTCATGTCGACCTGAATCAGCGTGCAGTCCTTGACCGCGATCGCACCCATGCACTGGGCACCCGACAATTTCGCATGGTCCAGCCTGCAGGTCACGAAGGTCGCGCCGGTCAGTGTGGCGCCCCGCAGGTCCACTTTCGTGAGGTCGCACTCGAGGAAATTGCAGGCCGACAAATCGGCTTCGGTCAGGAGCATGCCCTGCAGATCCACTTTGTGGAACAGTTGCCCCGCCAGTTCGGCGCCGCTCCAATCGGCCTCGCCCCAGGTGGTTTCCAACAGGTCGGTTTTCGCAAACTTGGCGCGGCGCATCTGGGTGCCGGCGAAAGCGCAACCGGTGAGCGTGGCTTCGGAAAAGTCTGCGCTGTCGAACACGCCTCGCGAGAGCAGGGCCTTGCCCAGGTTGGCCTTGCAGAACAGGGTTCCCAGCGCTGTCGCGCCTTCCAGATTCGCATGGGCCAGCACGGCCTGCGAGAAATTCGCACCCGAAAGGTTGGCACCCGAAAAGTTGACACTCTCCAGCCAGGCGCCCTGGAAATTGACCTCGCGCAGGTCCAGCCCCGAAAAATCGGCGCCGGTGAAATCCATGCCAGCGAAGAACTTGATGCCCGCGGGAATCGCCTCGATCATTTCGGCCCGCAGGCTGGCCGCTTCGTCCTGCGCCATCGGATAGGCCGGCGGTTGCCTGTGGGCGGACTGTAGGTAGCCCTTCACCAAACTCTCTTCCATTTGGCAGAGCTTGGGGAGCAATTTCGAGAAGTCGGGCGGGTGGGTGCCCACCGACGCCTGGCGGCGAATCTCCGCCAGATGCGTCTCGGCGTTGTACAGCGGCGGGCCCCGGTGCTGCAGACGCGAGATGTCGACCTTCTCTTCCTCGCACATCACGATGGTGCGCTCGAGCGTGGTCACCGCGTCTTCGACCGCAGCCCATTGCTGCGCCTGCGACTCTTTCAGCTTCTGTTCGAGGTAGGGCGCAAGCGCCTCGCCTTCAGGCACCTTTTCCCGCGGCGGCATCTGAATCTTCAGCTTGTCCGGGTTTTTTCCCATCCGGACCGCCGCATCCCGGGCAAATTCCACGTCGATCTGCGCGCGGCGGTACTGGGCGTCGGCCTGCAGACCCGCCATCTCGAAGGGCTCCTTGGCGGCCACCACATCCGGGTCCAGTGTGCTCACGCCGGTGGGCAGCAGGTCGCTGTCGATGATGGAATAAATGGGGCCGAGTTGCGCGTCGACCCGCTTCGCGGCCGCGTCGACGTAGTGCTGGTCGGGCTTGACCTCGTCGAGCCGCTCCACCGCGCCCAAAAGGCTGGCGATGTCGGAGCCGTCGTCGGTATCCACTTCGGCCAATCCCTGAAAGATCGCGATGCAGCGTTCCGCGTGTGGGAAAAACCAGACCGTGGTCAAGCGCAACGGCACTTCGCGGACCTTCGGCTCGCCCTCGGGCATCCGGTAACCGGCAAAGACCCTCGCGCGGAAGCCCGGCAGGCGCCCCTCTAGAAGGGGTTTGTCCGGATGCATGTTCTCGAAGGCAAACGCCTCGTCGCCCCGCAAGGGGGCCGTCATCCACTGGTCCGCAGGTGCCAGATTGAAGTGGCGCCAGTCGGTGTCGGGTGCAAAACCGGGCGCATGGAGCTTCAGGTAATCGGCATCGTAGGTGCCGCGGTAACGGGCCCGCGCGGGATGCATGACATCTAGCGCGCCGAATCCGGCAGGAGCCACGGCCTGCTCGCGGCGCTGCAGCCGATCATGGGGCAGTTCGGTGTTTGGAAGCCAGGTCACGCCGTCGGTCGGCTGGCGCCCACGACCCGAGGGGTTGGACGGAAAGTCCGGACCGCCATAGGCCAGGGGCCAGCGGAGGTCCATGCTGTCGAAAGGCTGCGGCGAACTGGCTTGTCCACCATGCCAGTACCGGTCACCGAACACCAGCACGGTCTTTTCCGCGCCGGCAAAACTCGCGCGCACCGCGCAAGCCGGCGCCGGGCGTTGCGGCGGAAAGGCTTTGCCATGGACCAGGAACTCCGGCGTGAGTTTGGCGACGCCCTCATCAATCAGCGGCGCGGCCATTTCCTTGGTGAGGAAGCCCCACATCGATTGTTCGGCCCACAGCGTGCCACCCGCAGCCTGCTGGAAAGGCAAGTGCAGGTAAGCGCTGATGCAAAGCCCGAAGCGCTTTTTGAATTCGATCGGCCGGGTCGAAAGGCCGAGTGCCTGAGGCTTGATGACTTGCATCGCTGCGCAATCCGGCTTACTTCTTGGGCGGAGTCGGTGTCCACTCCTGAGTGGGTTCCGGATCTTCGTCCGGGTCGTCGGACCACGGCCAGGCGGGCGGTGGCGGAGGCGGCGGGGCCGGCGGCGCGGCGCTGCCATCTGCATTGCGCGATTGGTCGTCTGCCAGCTTTTCACCGGCGGTCTTCCAGGTGTTGCTGCCCTCCGGCGCTTCCGAGGCCTCATAAGCAACGAGGCCCTCGGCAGCCACCATGGCCACCGTGCCGACGCCGGGAATCGCACCGAGGATCCCTTCGATCCGCCGGTTCCGGGTCACACCGGCCAGTTGGGAGAGCCGATCGGCCAGGCCGGGCAACCCGGCGGCCCGGGCTTCCTTGGAAGCGGTGTCAAGGGCTTTGGCGGCGTCAGCATATTGCTTGAGCGTGGCTTTGACGTCGGCCCACGCTCCTGCCGCGCCAGCCACCGCACCCAACACACCCGCCACCGCAGCACCAGCAACGGCGCCGGCTCCGACGCCAGGCGAGAAAGTATGAAGGGGTGACAGATCGACGTTGACGGCCATCGTCTCGATTTCAGGGGCCGCGCAGTTGACCAGCTTGACGCCCAGAGTGTTCTCGATGGAGACGCCCGCGAAGTTGGAGATGGCAATGGCCAGCGTGTTCTCCATGTTCATGCCCATGAACGTCGAGCGAGAAATGCCCATCGTGCATTCGGAATTGAAGCCGATGTAGCCGCTGGAATTCGGGCCCAGCACGGTGGTGTTGGAACCCACCGACGTCGCGTCGATGCTGCCCACCGACATCATTTCGATACCGGTGTTGCTCATCAACTTGATCTTGTTGGCCATCAGGTGCAACGGGCCCGTGGGCACGGTGATGTACTTCGAACTGGCGCCGGTCACCAGCCAGTCGATGTGAGCCGCCTCGAAGCTCATCTTTGCGGCTTTATAGGTGATATTGCCGGTGACCGTGACCGACTGGTTGCCGGTCACGTGGCGCGTCTCGCCGGCCTTGGAAATGTCGCTGCGCGCGCCAACCACCGTGTGGGTGCTGGCACCCGTCACCGTCAGCGTGTCGGTGGCATCGGCGAAGGTCACCCGGTCACCGACGACCTGGTTGTTCTGCTTGCCCTTGACCGTGTTCTTCTGGTCGACGTTGACCATTTTGGTCTCGTTGCGCATCACCGTGACGCTGCGATCGCGCGTCACACTGGTGGTATGGTCACGCTTGACGGCCAATGTCTGGTCCCGATCAACCACGGTGGAGTCATCCCGCTCGACGGACGTGGCCATGTCACGCTCAGCGTGCATGCTGAACAGCTCTTCGCCGATCTTGTCCTCGAACATGATCTCGTTGAAATTCTCGACGCCGCCACCAGGCGTTGAACGGGTCTTGAAGCCACTTTGCGTGGGTGTCTCGTAGGGAATTTCCTGATCGTCGTTATAGAGGCGCCCGGTCACCACCGGCCGATCGGGATCCCCCTCCATGAACTCGACGATCACCTCCTGCCCGATGCGCGGGATGAAGTAACCACCCCAGCCCTTGCCGGCCCAGGGCTTCGACACCCGCACGAAACACGAGCTGTTTTCGTCTTTCTTTCCTTTGCGGTCCCAGTGGAACTGCACCTTGACGCGTCCGAATTCGTCGGTGTAGATTTCCTTACCCTTGGGGCCCACTACCACCGCCGTTTGCGGTCCCGGCATAACCGTCTTGGGCGTTTTGCGAATGGGTCGGTAACCCGGATCACTGGGGATGACACGCAGGTGGATGTCACAGCTGATGGACCTGCCAATCTGGCCCGCGCCGATGAGCGCCATCAGTTTTTCCGAACCCGGCCACTGGCCCACCGTTCGGTTGACGAACCTGAAATGATCGGCCTCCCTCGTCTTGGCGTAGCTGCTCCAGTCCATTCCTTCGTACCCGGCATGCCAGATATTGAACGCGCCGCCGATGATGAGGTACTCCGTGTTTTCGGCCTTGTCCCCGTGACGATCCAGCTTAAACAACTCGCCCACCTTGACATCGGGCCAGCTGGTGGAGCAGAAAGCGTGGTAGTCCGGCAACGACAGCTCGATCGCGCGGACCTTGGCCAACTTTTCGCCGTCCGCGTTCTCCAGGTAGTTGCCGGGGTATTCGAACACCTCGTATTTCGATTCGTCGAACTTCCCTTCGAACGCAATTTCTACACCGAGCTTGACCTTCGACTTCTTGAAGTCGTAGTCGGCCGACGCGTGCTTGCCCGAATAATGCCGGGCGGCTCCAAACCACGATGTGATCTCGTTGCCCCGCGCGTTGCTGGTGTAGTCGTCGACATAGTTCATCGTCGCACCGAGCTTCAGTTCCTTGTGCGGAACTGGGCCGTCGGCCAACATGAGCTTCTGCTTGGCGCCGTCGTACTCGAACCAGTAATAGATACCTTCCTCCTCCATCAATCGGGAGAGGAAATTGAAGTCACTTTCGTTGTACTGGATGCAGTACCGCCGCTCTTTGTAGTTCTCCTTCAGCCCCGCGTCATCGACCACCACGATGGAATAGTCTTCGAAGATCTTTTTGATGATCTTGGGCGTGGTCAACTTCTGGAAAACACGCGAATTGGTCCGCTTGGTGAGCATCCAGAACCAGGGGCGCAGCGTCAACCCGTACGAAAAATACCGGCCGATCTTGCCGCCCCGGATCATCTGGACACAGTAGCCGCCATACCGGCGCTCGCCCTCCTGGTCGGCGTTGTTGAACTTGACCACCAACGTGAACGTCTTGCCCAACACATCTTCGGTCTGGACGTCACTGCTTTCCGACAGCGCGATGAGGTCAAACTCTGGCAAATCCGACAAGTTTTCCTGACCGCGCATCTCCAACGGGAACAGTTCTTTCTTGCAGTCGGACTCAAGTTGGATCGATGTATTGATGCTGTCAGCCATGGCCGATGCTCCGATGCAAGGGAAGGTGGGCGATCAAAATGGGCCGTTGTGCCGTCAGTCGAACACGTATGTGAAGTCGTTGTTGGCCACACCCAGTTCCACCTTGCCGATTGCGCCGCCCTGCGCCAAGCGCGTCAGGTACTCGGTGGAAATGGTGGGCAGGACCGCGTTGGTCAAAATCGAGTCGATGATGCGGCCTCCGGATTCGGCGTCATTGCAGCGCGACACCACCAGCTTCACGACATCGTCCGAGTAGTCGAACGGCACGCCATGGTTCTGCTCCACGCGTTTCTTGATGCGGTTGAGTTGCAGGCGCACGATCTGGCCCATCATGTCCGGCGACAGCGGGTAGTACGGGATCACGACCAAGCGGCCCAGCAATGCGGGCGGAAATATCTTCATCAGCGCTGGCTTCAATGCGGTGGCGAGCGACTCGGCATCCGGCAGCAGTTCGGGGTCCTTGCACATGCTCATCACCAGTTCGGAGCCGGCATTCGACGTAAGCAGAATGATCGTGTTCTTGAAATCGATCATGCGGCCTTCGCCGTCTTCCATCTGGCCTTTGTCGAAGACCTGGAAGAAGATTTCGTGCACGTCAGTGTGGGCCTTCTCGACCTCGTCGAGCAGCACCACGCTGTAAGGCCGACGGCGCACCGCTTCGGTCAGGATGCCACCTTCGCCATACCCCACATAGCCGGGCGGCGCGCCCTTGAGCGTGGAGACGGTGTGCGCCTCTTGGAACTCGCTCATGTTGATTGTGATGACGTTCTGCTCGCCGCCATAGAGGGCTTCGGCCAACGCCAACGCGGTCTCGGTCTTGCCGACGCCGGAAGTGCCGCAGAGCATGAATACGCCAATCGGCTTATTGGGGTTGTCGAGCCGCGCGCGGGAGGTTTGGATGCGCTTGGCGATCATCTCGAGGCCATGCCGCTGGCCGATCACGCGCTTGTTCAGGTTCTCCGCGAGGTTGAGCACCGACTCGATTTCGTTCTTCACCATGCGGCCGACCGGAATACCAGTCCAGTCCGCCACCACAGATGCCACCGCCTGCTCTTCCACAGACGGCAGGATCAATGGCGACTCGCCTTGCACCTCGGCGATGCTGGCTTGCAGCGCGGCCAGTTCCGACAGCAACGCGGTCCGATCCGGGGTTGCCGGCGGCGCGTCGCTCGCAGTCGCCTTGTCGACCGGTTGCGAGCCGGCGCGCAGTTGCTTGCGAATTTCCAGCAGCCGATCGACAAGGCCCTTTTCCTTTTGCCACCGCGCCTCTAGCTCGGCCAAACGCGCCTTTTCGGCCGCCAGCAGCTCTTCTATGCGGGCCTTGCGTGCGGTGACGTCAATGCCGATTTCACCCTCGCGCTCGATGATGCCGCTCTCCACTGTCAAGGCCTCGATGCGGCGCTGACTGTCCTCGACCTCGGCCGGGGTCGCGTGCTGCGATACCGCGACGCGCGCACACGCCGTGTCGAGCAGACTGACCGCCTTGTCCGGGAGCTGACGGGCCGGGATGTAGCGGTGCGACAGCTTCACCGCGGCCTCGATGGCGGTGTCCATCAATTGCACGCGGTGGTGCTTTTCCAGAACCGACGCCACGCCGCGCAGCATCAGGATGGCCTTGTGTTCGTCGGGCTCGGGAACCTGCACGACCTGGAAGCGCCGCGTCAGCGCGGGGTCCTTCTCGATGTACTTCTTGTATTCGGCCCAAGTGGTGGCACCCAATGTACGAAGGTTGCCGCGTGCCAAGGCGGGTTTCAGCAAATTTGCCGCGTCGCCGGTGCCGGCCGCGCCGCCCGCACCGACCAGTGTGTGGATTTCGTCGATGAACAGGATGATGGGTTTCGGGCTGGACTGCACCTCGTCGATCACCTGGCGCAAGCGCTGCTCAAACTCACCCTTCATGCTCGCGCCCGCCTGCAGAAGGCCGATATCCAGCGTCAACAACGAGACGTCCTTCAGTTGTGGCGGTACGTCGCCCTTGGCCAAGCGCTGGGCGAAACCTTCCACCACCGCGGTTTTGCCAACGCCGGCTTCGCCGGTCAACAGGGGGTTGTTCTGGCGGCGGCGCATCAGGATGTCGACGATCTGACGAATCTCTTCATCGCGGCCCGTCACCGGGTCGATCTCGCCCTTGCGCGCTTTTTCGGTCAGGTCGACCGCAAATTTTTTCAACGCTTCCTGCTTGCCCATGGCCGCCGGGGCCAATGCGCCGCTGTCTTCACCAGGGGAGCCGGTGCCCGTGCCGGAGCCGTCTTGCGCGCGCATGGCCGCTTCCGGCGACGCGTCGCAGATCTTGGCGAAGTTTTCAGCCAGATCTTCAGGCTTGACCTTCTCGAACTGTTTGGAGATGCCGGTCAGCCCGCTGCGCAGCCCCTGTGTTTTCAGCATCGCGAACACCAGATGACCGGTGCGCACCTGCGATTCGCCAAACAGCAGTGTGGAGTAGGTCCAGGCCTGTTGGATGGCATTTTCGATGCGGGGCGAGAAATCGGAGATCGCGGTGGCGCCGCGCGGCAGCCGGTCCAACGCGGTGGTCATGTCCTTGGCGAGAACAGATGAGTCGAGTCCGTAATGCTGCGCGATGCGGTGAATGTCGGAGTCCTGGTTTTGCAGGATCTGCGTCAGCCAGTGCTCCAGCTCCACATAGGGGTTGCCGCGCAACTTGCAGAACACCGTGGCCCCCTCGATGGCCTTGTACCCCAACCCGTTCAGCTTGCCGAACAGTGCGACCCGACTGATTTCGCTCATGATGATCTCGCCTCTTTTCTTAGTTGACGGAATGTCTTGTTATAGCTCTTGAAACTGCTTATGCCCCAACCACTGGAGGCTGCCGCTCCGCCCAACCGGCGACGTCCAGCTTCAGATCGCCGGCAGGTGTTGTAGCGCTCCGGCGGCCCAACCAAGTGGTCCATCCCAATCGCCCGGATGAGCCCAGCCGAATCTGCGGCACCTCGGAAGCTTCCAGCAACAGTTGAGCGTCCCAAAAAAATTCGTCGCAACAGTATTGACGAACGAAAGCGTCCAATTTGAACAGCGCCGAGTTGCCCGGCAGCATACTTTCATATTGGGACAAAGTCATCGGACCGAGCTTCAGACGAAACTTATGTTGACGATCCCACACCGACTTGCCCAGCACCACGCCTTGCCCCAATTTCGCGCTCATGTCCCTGGCGCCCAGACGGGTGCGGTCGGATTCGGGCAGCATCATCCAGTGACCGCAAAAGCTTTCGACACACGTCGGCAGACGGAAGAATGACGCCACCAGTGCTGCAAGGCCTTCCGGCGGCCGCACATGGCGCGACAACCAGCCGCTCAGGTACAGCTTGACTTCGTCAGGGGCTGCATCGCGATTCTGGCGCGAGGATGATCCGAGGCCAACGGCCGATCCGACGTAGGCGCGGAACCGATCGCTTGATGGTCGGTCAAAAGATGCCGTGGGGCGCACCTGCACCCATGCACGGTAAAGATACAAAGCAAATCTGTGGCCGAAGGTGTCGAGGAACCGGGACAACGTGTGGTCGCCGACATGGCGAATCCGCTCCCGCACAAAATCGGTCAAGTGGATGGGCAGAGGTCCATTCGGGCCGAAATGTCCGAAGAAGGCCTGCTCAACCACCGTACGCCCCTGCTGATCGACCCCGCTAGAGCTCACGCTGGAAGGAGCGAAATGAAGTGCAACGTCCTGACGCACGCGCAACGGTTCGAGGTGTGGTCGACCAGCCGAACCCAATCGCGGCTGCTCCGGATGCAAGCCCTCCAAACGGCGCAACACCTGAAAAAAATCGTAGCTGTAGGGCGCGCTGGTCAGAGCATTCGAGAGCTCCGCGCGCTCCTTCAGCAAATCGGCCTGGCTCCGCATGACGGCACCCATCGCATGATGTCGCCCCGCAAGTTGCCGCGGAGCACGGTTTCAACAAAGGAATTCATCGTCACGTGACGCGCCAAAAAGCGCGAGAGCACCGAACCGAACAGAAAAGCACTGGCGCCATGAAATGCCGATTCGTCCACAGTCAATGTGATCTCGAGCCCTCGCCCAAACGCGATGGGGCCTGGCATCGGCAAGCGGCGCACCAACGGCTTGGATCCAACGCCGACCAAGCCCCGTAACTGGGTGCGCATGGCCGGGTCAGTGTTGGTCACGTACAAGTCCAAGATGTCTCGCAGCGCTGACGAGGCCTGTTCGCTGCTAGCGTCCAGCAGCGACAGGTAATTCAACGATAGGTGATCCACCAGGCGCCATGCCAGCGTTCCCGTGTGCACGGGCGAGAACGGCTTGGATGGCCCGCGGATGCACTGGATGCGCTCCACCGGAAGGGAAGCTTCCACGCTGAAGTCGCCTTCGGTCGGAGACAGCGACATGATCAACGGCAGGTCTCGGTTGGTGCACAGCGTGTCGATGGAGAGCTGCTTCAACCGCGCCGAGAATGGTGACTCCTTGGGATCAACCAACGAGACGTAGACTTCGGAGCCGGTGTAGCTGGTTCGATGACCGTTCTTGCGCTGGTTGATCGACAGCAAGCGCGGTTCGCGCCGGGCGGTGAAATAGGCTAAATGATCGGGATGCTCCGTGTGAAAAGCGGAGTAGAACGGATGGAATGTTTCTTCGCTGGCATTGCCGGCACCGTAACCAATGATCTCGCGGATGCTGTGTACCTCGAAGTCCATGGGCCGGGTGCGATCCGGCACCACATGGAATTCATTGACAGAATCGGTGACGTGAATGCGATCCGCCCGCTTTGGGAAAAGATTCACGGCTGGCACGCAATTCAACGCGACAGATTCGGTCGAGATCATCCCCTCCAAGTCGGCCGCTCCGGCGGAGAACAGCAGACAGACATCGATCGCATCGGTCTGGGCCTGCGCAAGGATACGCCGCAGGCCTTGAACCTCCGCGAACAACAATCGCTGGGGGAAGGCGAAATACTCCTGCAGCAGACGATAGCCCTGAAAGGTCGGAAGCGTAACCGGCAATAAAGCCTCATCATCTTCCAGACCGATCTGCTTCACGACGTCGCCGGCCAGCAATTTGTGCCACGACATGGGGCGGCTTGCGGGACCGACGAGCACACCGATGCAGCGTGACAAACACAACTCATGCAACCGGAATGCTTCGTCCTCGTTGCCCGCGAAGTGGAGCTTCAAGGCATCCATCGCGATTTGATCGAAGGTCAGACCCGCGGTTGCTCGCAACCTCAACCTCAAGCCGCCTTTGACCTTCTGCGCGAGACCCATGGAGGCCAAAGGCAAATCGGGGGCAAAGGAGAAGTACTCCGCAGATTGCAGTTCGATTGGCCATAGCATCAGATCAGACCCGGTGCGAAACTCGCAATGCGTCGACTGTCCTGCCGGCCGCAATGCGCGCAGAACCGTCCCTCGTGGGACGTTGATGCCTTTGCCCAGATTGCCGTCGAGCAGGTTGGGATGGAAACAGCTCACCACCATCGCCGGTGTCGGCTGCAGATAGTGCGGGTAGATGATGTTGAGCAGGCTCTCATTGAAGCGCGGAAACTCCGCGTCCAACTTCAGCGCCACCCTTGCACCAAGGAAGGCCGTGCTTTCGATCAAGCGTTCGACGTAAGGGTCAGCGACCTCTTGTCCGTCCATGCCCAAACGGGCCGCGATCTTAGGGAACTCGCGGGCGAACTCCGCCCCTGCTTCCCGGAAGTAGCGGAGCTCCTGCTCGTACAGTCTCAACAGTCGCGGGTCCATCGCGGTTACCCTGCGGCCTCCATCACCTGGATCCGACCTTCTTCGAGGTCGATTTCGGTGCGCAAAAGAATTTCCAGCGGAACCGGCTGAGCCCACAACATGCCGCGGATCCGCACGCTGACCTGGTTGTGCATGTCCAGCACCGAGCGGTCCATGATCAGTTCGACCTGCACGGTATGGCCCAGCAACCGGGGCTCGAATTCCAGAATGGCGTCGCGTATCGTGCGCTCGATGGACGAACGCTGAACCGTTGAGGCGTATTGGCCGGACAATGGGGGCAGCCCAAAGTTGACGACGGACTTGATACTTTGCGGATAGCGATCCGGCTCCAACTCATCCGACAGATTGGTGACGTTGAACAGCCAACCGAGATCGCGCAGCACCGCCTGACGCAGTGCTTGCTTGGTCATCACACGATCTTCAAGGCTCTCTTTCCGATGGTCAGGCTCGTCGTCGAGCAGGCGGTCGAGAAGTGACGGTTGAAGCCGTTCCTGTGCGGTCAGGCTGGGCATGCAGCGCGACCTCAGCCTTGATCCGTCGCAGCCGCCGCGCCTGAATCGGCCGCCGCGTTGAACACCAGTTCGCGAATGTCCAGCAGCGCGACATCGTCGGCATCCGTGGCAAAACTGCGTTGTCCTAGGCCGTAATAGACATCGGCACTTTTTTCGATCCATTCGGTCTTGCGCGACAACTGCAACAAGCCATCGGCGCTGGCCTCGCTTCCGGCATACCGGGTCGGGATCAGCGCGATCGATTCTCCGCCGTTGTCGAACCAAAGATGCGCAGGCGTCCAGACGGCGTCACGCAGGTCTTCGGGTTTCTCAATTTCAACGCGCGACAAGCGCGTAAACGGCACCCAGTAATAACGGCCTTTGACATAGGCTTCCAGGACAGGCCCAATTCGTGCGTCCGCGTCCATGATCCATTCAAACGGCGCGCCATTGATGGTGCCGGAACTGGCTGGGGCCTTTTCGAAGGCCTGAGCGCGCAAACCCTCGGCCATTGCGTGCTCACCGCGGCCCGCTCGGAGCAAGGATTCGATCAGCATCGCCAGCCATTCTTCCGGCTGGCCGAAGATCATCGGAGTCTTGGATCCCGCGAACACTTGGGCGCGGACGCCCTCGCATTGAATCGCGTCTCCATACATTTGCTGCATGGGAACGGCTGCAGGGTCCATTTCGGCAGCCACAGTCAATTGGTTCAGCGCCCGCTCCCATTGACCCATGACGCATAACAGTTGCGCCAGAAAGACCCGGAGTTTGGAATCCGCTGGTTTGGCGCGAATCTGCGCCGTCAGCTTGTCCAATGCTCCCTTGCAGTTCCCCTGCTTAAGCAACGACTCCGCGTCAATCGTGTCCATCACTCCTCCCAATTGTTCTTGTTAGCTATCGTTTCCGCGATTGAACTGCACCGTGTTAGCAGCCCCCGTCGCGCCCGACTTGAGTTGCATCGCTGAGTCGACAGTGCAATCCCTGAATGAAAAAGACATGGCCTCGAGAAATCCATTGGCCTTCTCGCTGGTGTAGACCTGCCAGGACGTCATTGAAGCAGCTTCAAAAATCAACTTGATGAAGCGAACCATGTCCGTTTCGCCGGCCTTGTAAGCAGCCACTTCGATCTTCAGATCGTTCGTGTTGGACTTGAAGAACTTGCCAAAGGTGGCCGTTGTCGAATCAATTTTCTTGACGATGCAAAACTGATCAAGTCTGACATTTCCTGCTTTTCTGCCCGCTGCAAAATCGAGCGGCCAAAAGCCTCCGAAATGCCAACCAATCAGATCGATCCCCTTCTTTTTACCGTCACGCCCGCCATAGACCCGCGTCGATTCGCCTTCGACCTGTGCGCCTTTTGACTCCACGAACATGATCATGTCGTGCGACTGACCCGTCAGGGCGATGGCATCGTAGCCCGCGAAGCCGTCAGCAGACAGATAGTGTTGGTTATCTGACATGATTTTTTCCTTCACGCGACTGAGTTTGAGTATAGATTCCGGCTGTTAGATCGGCCAGCAAAACCAGCGCAGCGCTCTGCGGTAAGCCTGCCGATCCGCGCAGCAATTCGGCCACCTGCAGCGAATATTGACGTTGGTCCCCCAAGCCGAACGAACGCGGCGCTGACTGCGGCCGCGCCGGCGCGGCCACCACCACCAAATGTTCAGAAGCGCCAACCTCGGAATCGCCGATCTTGAGAGGAATCCGCAAACGAACGGGCTCGGAAGACGTCTTGGCCTCCAATCGGTTAGCGTCCCCCAGGTTTTGCGGATACAGAACGCGGACCTGACCCTGACCATCGAAAAGCAAGGCAATCAAATCTACCGAATGCCGGGATGCGTTTTCTACTTCCAACATCCAGCTTCCACTTTTTAGCGCGAGGGCACGCGATGAATCGGTCAGGTCCACACTGATAGGGCCACGATCAGTCCGTTGCGCCAACTTGACGGAGACCGACATGTCGTTTGCGTTCCCTGCCACCCTGGCACGCCGCTCGAGTAGCGTGTACCACTTGAGCTGGGCTGCCCCACGTAGCAAGGCGGCGGTCGACTGCCAACTCAAGTTTTTTCTGCCTCCGATACTCAGTGCCCAAGCGACCCATTTGCTGCCAGCCGAATCCGCATCTCTGGCCTCAAGTTTCCAGAAGCCTGATCCCGCGTCCGACACGATCAATTCAGCAATCTCGCGCTGCGTCCTTCGGATGTTGACTGGGAAAATGCTGTCGAGATCGACCTGCAGCCGGTTCCATTGATCCGCGCCGCTCGAAACAGCGACATGCAAAGCGTATTCCTCAGGTGGTTCGATCATCGCAACATTCACGGACCCAGTTTTGACCTCAACGCCCGTCAACTGGACCACCGCCGAATTTAGCCGAACCTCCGTTACCAGACCAGCCATTCCGCCCGGGGAGCCCTCCATGGTGACTCGCACAGGCTTGCCAGCCACCACCCCATCGAGGATGCCGGCGTCCACAGCGAGCTTCTGCCCCGTGGCTATCCCCGAAAATATCGGAGGACGGGCGACGGGATGATCAACGTTGACAAACAAAGGGGTGTCGAGTAATCCTTCGACAACCGGAGAGGGTGGCTCACGATCTGGAAAGCGCTTGTCCAGTTCGGCGACCACGGGCTGGTAGAGCGTCAGCATGGAACGGAACAACTCTCGATAGGTTACCGCCGCGTTCTCCATTGCGTTCAGCAGAGACCAGGTCAGCAGGCCGTGAGGCTTGCCGAACACAGAACCTCGCGGCAGCTTCATCTCCGGCGCATACTGATGGCTTTCCGCAGCGAAGAAAGCGACGTAACGCTGGCGTGGCCGTAGCACGTTCGAGGCAATGGGGGACGGCCTGGTCCCGGACACCGCAGTGAGCTGATCGGGCCGGGCACCGCGGTAACGGATATAGTCTTCTGCCGTATCCACACTGAAAGGGCCACCGCGCGTCAGCGAGGCTGCCGAACAAGTGTCGAACACCGCCCAGACGAAAGCTCCCTTTGCGAGAATGGCATCTATCGCAGCGTCGAGTTGGTCATCGCCAATGCTCCCTGGCACTTCCCGCGACTGTTTGTCCCACCCCACCGTATCACGCGCCAAGAAAATCTCGGACAAACCATCCGGCTCCCGGTACCGCTTGGGACGACCCAGCACTTGGGCGCCGTGGCCCGAGAAGTACAACAGTACGAAATCCCCCGCTTCGGCACTGCGTGCGATCTGGGCCATGGCGGCCTGGATGGCGGCTGCGGTGGGATCCTCGGCGGATTTCAATCCATCTGCCAAGACCCGAATGTTTTTGTCGAGGAACCCACGCTTGACGAGCATCGATTGCATCGCCTGCACATCGTTTCGTGGGGCACGCAGCCAAAGGTCCTTGGACTGGGCCGGCAGATCCGAAACCCCGACGAGCAAAGCCCATTTGGCCGCCCAAGCATTCGAACATACGGCAAACAGGAACGCCAGGAAGCCGACTCTCACGCAGATCATGACGCGATCAGTCGTCATTGGATGTTTCACGAATTGCGTGGGCCTCGGCTACGTTTGATGAGCGATTGAGTTGCAGAACGGCTTCTGAGGGGTTTGAAGCGCGCAGTCGATAGGTGCCATCCGCCGAGGGGCCATCCACTACGATCGCATCGACGGTCGTCAAAACCTCTAGCATGTCGGTCGCCGTAGCATCTGCTTCCCAGCGCACACTAACGTTGGACACCGTGGGCCTCTCTTCGGCTGCCTTGTTACGGAATCGGATGTCGTCCTGCCCCACATTAAATAGCCAGATATTCTCTACCAACACGACCAATGCCAAGGCATAGAACGCCGGTCGCATCAACCCGCCGCCGAACCATCTCGCAAACCATCCAAGCTGGGTGTCACTCACAACCTTCTGCGCCAGCGCTTTGACGGGCTCGTTGACGGCCGCCATCAACCGCTCTGCCGAGCGCTGGTATAAAGCCTGATATGCCAAACGCGGGTCGGTTTGTTGGCGAAGAACGGTTCCAGTCAGCACCGTCAGATCGCCCAATGTGGAGCGCAGTCCGATCTGCCCAGGACGACTCGCGCCGGTGTCTGGCAGAAGGCCCGACTGGCATTCGTCGGATACTGCGCGAATGCTGGCGAGGCGCGCCGGACTGACTGAACCGCTCCAGCGTGAGGTCTGGTCGACACGAATGGCAACACGGTTCCAAGTTTGAACCATCCCGCAAAACGGCTCTGTCGATCTATCGTCGACCTCGATCAAAACATCGAACGGTCCAGCCCAATCGGCATCGCTCCCCAGCAGCCACCCATGCCATTGATGGCCTCGTACTACAAAATTCAGCATGACTGGCAACCATAGACTGTCGCGTCCAATCAAATAGATGTCGCCCGGTTGGGGGTGTGCGTGGACTTGGGCCGAACGTGCGAGATCGCGACGGCGTGAGGCCTCTAGCAAAATCCTTTGCGCGTGCCGACTCAGTTGCACCGCTTCCTTGATCTCGTGCTCATCGTCCTCAAGGTTGAGGTCATCCAGTTCGCCGAGTTCTCGCGCGATAACTGGCAGGGGTGGCCATAGCAGGGGCTGATGGTGTTCCGACATCACGCGTTTTCCATTGGGGTTTCAATGAAAGACGTTTCCGAACAAAGGATATTGAATACAACCCGCACGAATTCGGTGTTTTCCGCCTTGATCTCAACTTTCAAAATCTTTTCGATCCATTGCCCGATCGCAGTCGTGGCATAACCCTTTGGAAGCTTGTCTTTGCGCAGCACCAGGCCCAACTTACCGGCCCGGTAGTGATAAGAAGCAATGCGATGGCGGGACGCAACCGCAGACATGCCACCCGCCGCTTCGCCGCAAAATGCCTCCACCAACAACAAGCGCTCCGGCTCGTCTAGCGCGGCGATGAAGTCCTGTGACTGTTGACGGAGCCGAGCTTCGGACCAGCCATAGTCAGCAAGCACATCGTCCATGCCGGCCTCACCATCCTGACTGGCGATGCTTTCAACCACCGCGGACACCGCATCGTCTGTTGTCGAGAGGTTGAATTTGAAGGCCGCGGACCGGGTGCAATCAATCAGGTAACGGCGAAAATACGCGCAAAGGGCGTAAGCCGTGGTTGGCGCGCTATGCCCATCGTCGTTGGCAACAGCCGCGGGACGAAACACCTTCAAGTGAAGGAACTGGGCGACATATTCGGCCTTGTCATCCGACAGGCCGCGCAACTCTCGCGGGTTGCACGCGCCCAAAGCATCGCAAACCAAGGTATAGAGAGTGCCCAAATCGGCCCCCGTCAGCGCATGCCGACGAAGCCACAACCGACTGAGTTCGGGAATCGGCTCTGTCATAAGGACGAACAGGCCCTTCGGTGAACGCTTATGCGGGCCAACGTTTTAAGAAAGGCAAATGTCTCTGCAAGGCATTGCCCTGCAGAGACTAGGGAACAACCGGTATTCAGATGTCGATCGTCAGACCTTCTTGTTAGCTTTGACGTCCCAACCCGACTTCACTTCACCGCCCAGCGAACCATCGGCCTTCTGTTCCTTGTAAATCAGGGTGATCTTCGAGAAATTCAGCGCAATCTGGTCGTTCGGAACCGGGCCACCTTCGGAGCCACCGGTTTGGTAAGACGACACCAACAAATCTTCAAGCTCAATCTTGAGATACTCCTGCTGCTCCTTACCAGCCTTGCGGCAGACCAGAGTGCCCTTCTTGATGTGCTCGCCGGTTGCGCAAGCGATGAACAGCTTGGGCGATGCCTTGTTCACGCGCATCGTAAAGTGGAAATCCTGCATGGAAACCTTGCCAGCGCCGCCCCCACCGCCGGTGCCATGGGCACCGATTTGAGTTTCACCCCAACTCCAGGACTGGATGTCAATCTCGCCCTTGTGCTTGTCGTCGACGGATTCGCCATCAATGCCATCGAGCTTCAGAAAATAGTCAACAGTAGCCATATGAATTACTCCTAAGGTTTGTGATTGCCGATCAAAAAAAGCCGGCGCTCGCTAACAATTTCTAATCACGCCGTCCTGATATCAGGACGAAAACCGGGATTGGACTTTCAAATAATTTATGCGGCCTTGGCCGACGGCAGCTTCGACACCAAGCGCAGCGACACGGTCAAGCCTTCCAGTTGGTAGTGTGGGCGCAGGAAGAACTTGGAGGTGTAGTAACCCGGCGCGCCCTCCACTTCTTCAACCTTGACTTCAGCGGCTGCCAGCGGCTTCTCAGCCTTCACGGATTCAGAGGAATGCGCTGGATCACCGTCGACGTAGTTCATGATCCAGTTGTTCAACCAGCGCTCCATGTCCTCCCGCTCCTTGAAAGAGCCCACCTTGTCGCGGACGATGCACTTCAGGTAGTGAGCAAAGCGATTGCAAGCGAACAGGTAAGGCAAGCGGGCGCCCAATGCCGCGTTGGCGGTGGCATCCGGATCGTCGTATTCCGCTGGCTTGTGCAACGACTGCGCGCCGATGAAGGCTGCGACATCGGAGTTCTTGCGATGGATCAGCGACAGCAGACCAGCTTTGGAGAGTTCGGCTTCGCGGCGATCGGAAATCGCGATCTCGGTCGGGCACTTCTGGTCAACGCCACCGTCGTCCGTCGGGAAGGTGTGCAACGGCAGGTTCTCGACCAAGCCGCCAGACTCGATGCCGCGGATTCGGGAACACCAACCATACAGCTTGAACGAACGATTGATGTTCGTGGCCATGGCATACGCCGCGTTTGCCCAGGTGTAGCGGCTGTGGTCTGCGGCACCGGTGTCTTCCTCGAAGTTGAACTCTTCGACGGGATTGGTCTTGTTGCCGTATGGCACACGGGCCAGGAACCGGGGCATGCACAGCCCCAGATAGCGGGAATCGTCGCTCTCCCGCAGGCTACGCCATGCCGCGTACTCGGGTGTGGTGAGAATTTTGGACAGGTCGCGCGGATTCGCCAGTTCCTGCCAGGACTCCATCTGCATCAGCGAAGGCGATGCTCCGGTGATGAAAGGCGCGTGGGCAGAGGCCGAGACCTTGGCCATTTCCGAAAGGAGTTCCACATCGGCCGGGGATTGATCGAAATGGTAGTCACCGACGATGGCGCCGAAGGGCTCGCCACCGAACTGGCCATACTCTTCTTCGTAAACCTTTTTGAAAAGGGGGCTCTGGTCCCAGGCCGTTCCCTTGTAGCGCTTCAGCGTCTTGCCCAACTCCTGCTTGGAGATGCTCATCACCCGGATCTTGAGTTGGGTGTCGGTCTCCGTGTTGTTGACCATGTAGCTCAGACCACGCCACGCGCCTTCCATCTTCTGGAAATCGGCGTTGTGCAAGATGATGTTGACCTGTTCCGACAGCTTCTTGTCAATCTCGGCGATCATCGATTCGACGGTTTTGACGACGTCATTGCTGATCAGCTTGGTCTGTGACAGGGCTTGCTGCGCCAGGGTCTGAACAGCCGCTTCGACAGCTGATTTGGCTTCGGTGGTCTTGGGCTTGAATTCTTTCTGGAGCAGCGACGCGAAGTCTCCGCCGGCATACTCAACGCCTGCCAGCGCACTGTTTTCCTGCTGGGTCTCAGCCATGGTTCTCTCCTGTAATCGGGTCGTAGGAATGACGCGGTCGCGTCACTCAGCCGGTTTGTCGGCAGCAACGTCAGGCTGCTTGGCGGTCGATGCCAGCGACTGCAGCAGCGCGGGATCTTCGAGGACCTTCGACAACAGATCCTCTGCGCCGGTCTTGCCGTCCATGTAGCTCAGCAGATTAGACAGTTGTCCGCGGGCTTGCAGCAGCTTGTTCAGCGCATCGACCTTGCTGGCGATCTTGGCCGGCGAAAAATCGTCCATGCTTTCAAACGTCAGGTCGACAGCCAGATTGCCCTCGCCGGTCAGAGCATTGGGCACGCGGAATGCCACACGCGGCTTCATAGCCTTCATGCGAGCATCGAAGTTGTCGACGTCGAATTCCTGAAACTTGCGATCGGCGATCGGTGCCGTCACGGCAGCTTCTTCACTCTTGCCGGCCAAATCGGCCAACACGCCCATCACGAAAGGCAGTTGGACCTTTTTTTCCGCTCCATAGAGCTCCACGTCGTATTCGATCTGGACCCGCGGTGCGCGGTTGCGTGCAATGAATTTCTGGCTGCTGGTGGCCATGGTGATCCTCCTAGTGTGTCCCGTGCGATTGATGGACTGTCGAAATGTAAATTGGCAGCACAACTAAATCAATACGATCGACAGCGCCCTTTTCTTAAGCAGTTTCTAATTAATATTCGTCTTTCTGGCCGGTGATACCTTTGACGTGGCTAAGACTGTCGGGCGCGAGCTCGGCAATCACTTCCATGAAGCTCATGGTCATCAATTTCTTTGCCCGCTCGATGAGCAGCGGTGCCGGGTTTGTGGGCTCGGTTCGCTGCAGGTATTCGCTGACTTTGTCGAGGGCACGAACGGCGTCGCCACGACTCAGGATGTCTCCAGTCATCGCGCGCCGGCTGCTCGCTCCGTCGCCGCCACGTTCGGCTCCGACACCATCAGCGCCCTCATCAGTGGCCTCGCCAGACTGGTTGACCACAGGGCCCACGACTTGGTTGACCGAATAAGCAATCGCTTTCAGGATGGCGAGATCTGGAGCTTGCCCCGACACCCTGTCGGTCAGAAACGTTTGCAGACTTTTGACCAGATCGGGCAGCGCAACGGCACTGTTGAGCGTGTCGGGCGACTCTTCGAACGCGGCCCGCAAAATCGAGTCGATTTCGCTAAGGGACTTGGACTCGGTACCTTCTTTCGGCTGCAGCTTGCCGAGCGCGATTTCGGCATCGCGCACCGCGACAACACCCAGCGATCGCGAAGCGCCCAGCACGGCGTCCCGCAGATCTTTTGGGAGCGAATCCAGATCGGTCAAACTGGCCAACGCGTTAACCCGCATCGTCGGATCGTTGTCGTCGTCTACATCCAGCATTGGATGGAGAGAGTCCCAGAATTGGTCCAGCAATGCAGACATCAACCGAAGCCCACCCACGCAACCTGGCACGCCATTGAGCCGCGTCTGCGCACGCAACAGATGGGCAACGACACGCAGATCCTTGGTACGCCCGAGAATTTCGGTTGCCCGATGGTCGATGTCGCGCCAATCGGGTTCTTCAGCCGCCACCACCGTGTCGCCGAACTGTTGCTCGGCCTTGCCTTTGGCAGCGCTCTCCAGCTCCAGAAAGGCCGGGTCGTATTCGAGGTCGGGACCGCTCGGTTGGTCGTCCGAGATCGGTGCAAGAAAAGCGTCGATGTTGAGCATGAGTCGTCAGCCGGTCAGAAATCGGCGCAACTGTTGTGGTTGCGGTCCAGCGCCACGCACCCGGCCACCCGCGGCTGCGTCCTGACACGGGACCATTCCTGTGACAGGCCATCATCGCCCGTCACCAGCCCGGCCGACTTGGACTCGAAATCGGCGGCCAGACACAGGTCGCCCGCACCCGCGATGTTGCGGGAATAGATCAATGTGTCCTCGCGCGTGCGGTTCTGGATCTCCAGCAACGGGGAAGCACGGGACCCGAGAATCGTCAAAGCGGTGGCATTGCCCGGGGCCTGCACAAACCGGTAGTTGCGCGCGACCAGACCGGACCCATTGATGGCGTAGAGCCCGATCGGCGACCCGGCCGTCGCCGGCGAGGTGAACGCGGCGTTTCCAGTGGTTGCCGTGGCCAAGGATTCTCCATTGACAAAGCCGATGACCGACCCGGTGAACGCGGGGTTGGGATCGCCAAAGCCCCGCGTGGCAGGAACCGCGATGTAGGTCAGGACCGCAGGATCGATGGTCAATGCCGCGGCGTTGCCCGTTGCCTGCACGAACACGTAATTGCGGGCGGAGAGCCCACCGCCGTTGATCGCATACTGGCCCACCGGGGTTGCCGGAGTCGCCAGTGTGGTGAACGCAGCGGTGCCACTCGTGGCCGTTGCCTGCGTTTCACCGTTGACGAAACCCGTCACTGTGCCGTCCAACGCAGGGTTGGCCGACCCGTAAAGGCGCGACACTGGATTGGCGATATAGGTCAGCACTGCAGGGTTCACGGTGAATGCCGTCGCATTGCCCGCCGCCTGTACGAACTCGTAGTTCGCCGCGCTCAAGCCGCTGCCCGTGATCGCATACTGTCCAACCGGCGATGAAGGGGTCACCGGGCTGTTGAACATCAAGGTGCCGGTGGTGGCGGTGGCCTGCGTTTCTCCGTTGGCGAAACCGGTGACGGAGCCGGTCAACGGTGGATTGGCCGCACCGTAGGTCCTGGCAACCGGATTGGCCACATAGGTCAGGATGCCAGGCGTGATGGTCAATGCCGTCGCATTGCCGGCAGCTTGGACGAAGGTGTAATTCTGGGAGGTTAGCCCGCTGCCAAGAATGGCGTATTGGCCGACCGGCGACGTGGCAACCGCAGGGCTGTTGAAGGCCAGGGTGCCAGAAGTCGACGAAGCGAGCGAGTCACCATTGGCAAAACCGGTCACCGAGCCAGTGAAAGCGGGGTTCGCCACACCATATCGGCGTGATTGAGGGTTGGCCACATAGGTCAGGACGGCCGGCGTGATGGACAGGGCTGTGGCATTGCCAGCGGCCTGCGCGAACGTGTAGTTGCGCGCCTGTAGCCCACCGCCGTTGATCGCATACAGGCCGACCGACGAGGCGGTGGTGGCGGGCGACGTGAATGCCAGTGAGCCGGTGGTGGCACTGGCGATCGTTTCTCCCGCCACGAAGCCGGTCACCGATCCGGAGAACGCAGGATTGACCGTGCCGTAAACCCTCGTCGCCGAATTGGCGACATACGTCAACACAGCGGGGTTCACCACCACTGTGATCGGCGGTGCGCTGACGGCATAACCAACCGGGGAGGTGAAGTTGCCGCCGATGGTGTAAGTGCCGGCATCCGGCTTGGGGCCCAATGCACCCGCGTATCCGCCACCGATGGCGGTGGTCAGGTTGTCATCGGCCGGGGGCGGTGAATTGGAAAACTGCGGGCTTAGGGGGCCCAGTTCGACAGGCTGTCCATACGTGACATTGACCTGCGTCGATTGGGGCGTGACCGAAACGGTGGGTCGTTGCGCGTAGAAAAAGTGGTTGCCGCCCATCGCAAGCGGCGCGCTGCCCTGCGGGGGGGTCGCACCATTGAACTGCGCGGCAGGTGCGGCCGTGCAACCGCCGTCGTAGGTACAGGAGTAGAAGTTCGGATAGGGCTGTGTGCCCAACAGGCCGCCGCGTTGTTCGCCGGCCCAGGTGTTCGCCCACACCTGCCAGACGCCATTGCCACCGGGTGTCAGGGTGCTGCCGTTTGGATTCAGGAAAATGCCGTCCATCACGAGTGTGATGTCGCTTCCCAAGGTCGTTAGCGAGTGTTCCAGCGTGATGTTCGCGCTGACACCTGCCGTGGCACCGCGCGCCCGGATGAACACGTCCCCCGCCGCAACGGAGGACCCGGTGCCCACCGTGGCAACACCGAAATCGCCAGAGGCTTCTTGCGCGGCCACGGGCCCGATCGCGATTGAGCCCTGATTGATCACACTCACATCACCGAAGTTCGGATTGGCCGTGCTCTTGGTGGTGTCGAAGGCCATCGCCACACGGTCGATGCTGTTGTTCGCATTGGTCAACTGAAAATTGGCTTGCGGCGTGGTGCCATGCAGCAACAGGTTGTCGATATTCAGCGGCGCGGATTGCGTAACCGTACCGCCTGATACCAATGCCAGGCTCTGGCCCGAGATCGGTGCGTTGATCTGGATGCCTTGAGAGCCCGCCCCGCTGTTTTGAAGCGTGACGCCAGTGGGCAAATTCCAGAAGTTGCCCACCGTGATCGCACCGGTATGCGAGCTGGAGCCAATGACCAAGCGGCCCACCCCCGGCGCGACGGACGCCAGATCGGCAGCGCTCAGATCGAAGCCACCGCCGTCCACGGCGGTGTTCACTTTGATGGGGGTACCGTTCAACGCGTCGAAGGGGCCTCCGCCGAGGACATCGGTGTTGCGCGGACGCAGGTTGACCACTCCCGACGTCGTGATCGAAGAGCCGTTGCCGAGTTGGATCGCGTCGTTGGCGCCACTGTTACCGGCACCCAGAAAAATATTGGCCGACGATCCCGCACCACCGATCGTCGTGTTGTTGACGATCAGGCCGGCTTTGCCACCCGTGGACGCCCCGGTGATCACCATCGTCCCCGAAGGCTGGGTAACCGAGCTGTTGAACAGCATAAGCCCGGCGCCGGTCGGCCCTGTACCGCCGGCGGTGCTGAGGTCTGTGCCCTGAATGCTGACGCCGCCCGCACCGGTGGCCACGATGTCGGCGTTGATCACGCCCACGCCCAACCCGAGAGAGCTGCTGGTCGACACGCCGTTGATCACGACCGATCCGCCGCTGATCAGTGTGCTGCCGGCCCCGGGCGCCGCCGCAAGGGCGAACACCTGCTGCGCAGCCGCGCCACCGATCGCGACGCCGATGGCTGGCAAGTTGGTGCCCTGCGCAATGCCGCTCAGCGTGATGCTGCCGCCTTGAGTAATGAGGGTGCCGCCCTGCGCGGCAATGCCTTGCAAGCCGGTTGGTGTGACGTCTGCGATGATGCCCGCCGCCTGGGCTGCCGATTCGATGACGTTCGAGCTGATGCTGATGTTGCCTCCGTTGCCACCCACCATGGAGCGCGCGTCGATCGCGGCCCTGGGCCCGATGTAAGTGCCGACGAACGTGCCACCATTCATCGCGCCACCGGTACGTCCCCCGCTCGCATTGCTCTGACCATAAATGTTGACGTTGCCGCCATTGGTCTGAATGGACCCGGCATTCACCAAGACACCGCCCAAACCGTTGCCATCGCTGTCCGCGTTCAGGTTGACGTTCAGGCGGCCGGTGGACGGAGCGTTGGGTTGGACGAGGATGCTGTCGTTGATGACGATGTTGTTGTGCGCGTTCAGCGTCAGCGATGCGTCGCCACCCGTGCTTTTCACAATCTGTGCGCTCAGCGTGATGTTGCCGGCTTCGGTCGGGATGAACGCCGGACCCGATGGCCCCATTACGGGAGGGCCTGGTTCCGTGCTTACGGTGACGCTGGTTCCAGCATTCAATGCCGTTTGAATTTGACCGGCGTCCACCTGAGAAGATGATCCGGTCGGCTGGAAACTGGGCCCTGCTGTGCTGTTGGACGAAGCATTCCCGGCGACGATCTCGACGTTGACCGGATCCAGCAGCCACTCACCGGCTGCACCCTTAGGCGCGCTCGCATCGATGGAAGCATCAGCGGTTTCAAGGTAAGGCCCCGATGTTTCGATGAAGCCACCATTGCCGCCACTGGCCCCGCCGGTCGCCCGAAGTTGTCCATGGACCTGGGTCGACTGCGTCGACCACAGCACCACCTTGCCGCCATCGCCACTCTGCGTCGCGCTGGCGTCGATGCGCGCATCGGAGGCCATCCACACCGCATTGGCCTGCGGCAGCGCCGACGCGTTCGCGCCGTGCGCGTCACCACCGACCAGCACCGAACCGCCACCGGCGTCACCTCGAGCGGACAACTCGGCACCGGAGACGATGGCGATGTTGTGGCCGGTCACCTGAATACTGCCCCCCTGCTGGCCGGATGCTACGCCACTCGCATCCACCTGACCGCCGACAAGCGTGTCCCCGTTCGTGCCGCCATCCAGAACAATGCGGCCATTGCGCTCAACGAGCGAACGTGCCCTGACCGTCCCGGTCTGATTGACCACGGTCGCAGCGAGCCCTTCGGCGGCCTGGGCGCGCATCACGATCTGCCCGCCATCAGCGACTATCGCACCCCCATTGGCAATCGACGCCTGCACAGCCGGCGAGTCGACCCGCAACTGTGTCAGACCATCGCCCTGGAAATCCAACGTCATGCGCTCGCCTGCTCCGAGCGCGACCGTGCCCAGACGCGCCGCGACAACACCGTCGTTGGTGACCGACCCGCCCAGCAGCGCAATCGTTCCACCATCGGCTGCCGTGAGCGTACCCCGGTTGACGACGCTACCGGGCCGGTTGCCGGTGAACAGGTAGCGACCCGACAGAAAGTCCGAGTTGTCGATGTCCAGCGTCGACGCGATCAGGCTGCCGGTGTTGACCTGGGCGCCCGGTGCGAACAGAACCCCCGACGGGTTGACCAGAAACACGCGGCCATTGGCATTCAACTGACCGAATATTTGCGTGGGGTCGTTGCCGACCACCCGGTTCAGCAGCACGCTGGACGACGAAGGCTGCTGGATGCTGACGCGCTCAGTGGCGCCGATGGAGAACGATTGCCAGTTGACGATCGCGCTGGACGACCCTTGGTTGATATTCAACTGCTGCTGGCTGGGCCGGGCCACATTGACCTGGCCAGCCACCACCTGCTCACCAGCGGGCAGCGCAATTGCATTGGGCACAACACCGACCAACCCGGCTACGGCCAGCCCGACCGCGCTGCAGCGCCAATGCGGCGTTGAGGGACGAGATTGGGCTCTGGCGGTGCGTGCAACAGAGGGCTTAGACATCGAACAATCTCCTCGAACGGCAGCCTGTAAGTGGCACCGGTTCGTCAAAAATTCTTGACCACCTGCATGTAGAGGCGCGGGCGACGATCGTCGCCGGTCGCCAACGGCAACTGCTTGCCGCGCCATGCTAGGCTGGCGCGCATTTGGAAACCTGCGGGCAACACCCAGTTGGCGCCTACACCCGCACTGCGACGGACGATGTTTTCCGGTTGGCCCGGCGGGCTGCCGTCGGCATCAAAGCGACCCCAGCCTGAATCCAAAAACACGAAGCCCGTCAATTCAGGTGACAGCGCGTAGCGCGCTTCCAGTTGCAGCACCGCGCCTTCGTCGACCACGCCTTCCGACGGTGTGTAGCCGCGCACAGCGCTCGGGCCACCCAAGGCAAAGCGCGCTGCACTGTCCAGATTCTTGTTGGCGACCTGCCCCACCAATCCGGCGAACACGAAGGTATTGGGCGCGACGGACTGCAAGCGTGACGCCTGGAAAGCCAGCCTCAGGGCCGAACCAGCCGTGTGGCGACCTGCAATGCCCTGATCGGCAGCCAATCCGGCCGCATCATCGAAGCCGAGTCGGGAATGCCGCAACGACACGGTGGCATTCGTAAAGCCGCCGCCGGCTAAGCCATCGCGCGACTCGTAAGACAGCGTGGCCGCCACTTCATCGAGCCGTTTGTCGGTCCGCAAACCGAACGCATCCTGTCGATCGGAGAGACGGCGTGTTTCGACCGACAGACGACCGATCAGCGTGTTCTTCCGGTTGCGGATAAAGGGGTGCAACAGGTTCACGTCAAGAACCGAGGCGGTGCCGTTGGCATCCAACGGCGCGAATTCTCGGCCCAGTTCGTATGTGACGCGGCCGATGCCCACCGCCAAGCGGGTGCCGTTGTCACCGATCGGCAGTTCGTAACTGGCCCGTCCGTACAGCAAATCGCCATTCAAGGCTTGGCTGTACCGCACATCGATGTTGTCGCCCAATCCAAACGGCGAGTTGAACCGCGCGATCACGCCGGCCCGGTATTCGCCGGTGCTGCGGGAACCGTAGTTGTCGGCGTCCAGCGCCACGTCCACCTTGCTCTTGGCCTTCAGGCGGATGATCAAATCGGTGTTGCCGTCGGCCGAACCGGGCTCGAGCTCGCCGGCCACCAGCAGGCCGGGCAAATCCGACAGCAACAGCATCGCGCGTTCGAGCGTGTCGATGCGAAGCGGCTGCCCCACCGGCACGCCGCGCACCACGCCGCTGATCAAGCTGTCCGGCACGCGAATGTCGCCGTCCTTCTCGATCTGCACTTTGCCAAGCCGGCCTTCGAGAATGGAAATGCTCACGTTGCCGGAGGTGACGTCTTGCGCAGGCACGACGGCCTGGGCGACCACGTAGCCGCTGTCGCGGTATTTGCGTGTCACGGCCGCGGCCAAGGCTTCCAGATCGGCCAAGGTGACGCTTTGGCCGATCTTGCCAGCGGCCAGCGCCTGAAACTCAGCGGGCGAGAAAACCGTGGCGCCAGTGAAGGTCACGGCCTTCAAGACGAAAGTCGGACCAGCGGCGGTGGCTTCCACCGTCGGTGCCGCCGGCGGTGCCGGCAAGCGGGCCGCATCGGGGCGCGGCAGAACCGGCGCATTGGGTGTGTTTTCGCGCAAGGCGGCGCCGGCGTCGGGCGGTGTCTGCTGCGCCCAACTGGAAACGGTCAGCGCCGCACAGGCGGCTGCGATGCAATGTCGAACGTGACGTGGGTCCATGGTGACGAATCTTTCTGCTTCCGGAGCCCAGCTCAACCGGCCGACAACTTGAGTCGGCCGTCGCCGATCAGGTTGAACGGCGCCCAATAGAAGGGATGCGCGCTGCCACGCATGTTCAGGACCGCCAGTTGCCCCTGGCGCAGCGCATCGGCGGCTGCCGTGCCGTTTGCGAGGCTTTTGTAGAAAGTGGTCATCAGCACTTCGGTCGATTCGTCCGACACTGGCCACAGCGAGCTGATCACGCCGCGGGCGCCTGCGGTGAGGAACGAACGCGGGAAGCCCAGCACCTCATCCCCGGCGGCGATGCGACCCAGTCCGCTTTCGCAGGCGCTGATGGTGACCAGCGACACATTCTTGAGATTCAGGTCGTAGATCTCGTTGGCGAACAGGTAGGCGGGCACACTCGACGTGTCCTGCGAGCCAGGCGACAACAGGATGCGCGACTTCAGCGGATCGATCGCATCGGCTTCGGCGTGGGCCGCCACATGCACGATGGACTTGTTGTTCACGTTCGACAGGAACTGGTTCCGGGTGGCCTGACGGCGGAGGAACACGTTCTTGTCCGGGAACAGCGCGGCGATCTCGCCGACTTCCTTTTCAGCGCCCGGCAGCGCGTAACTTTCGTCGATTTCCGGGTTGCCGAACGCCGCAAGTTGCTTGCCTGCCGGCGCATCGCCGCGCATCAGCTGCACGGCGATCGCGCCAGAGGGTGCCAAGACGACCGAATGCCGCTCGATCAGCCAGCCATCCTCGAAGCGCAGTGCCTGGAATGGCAGGTAGTGCAGGCTGCCGTGCGGCACCACGATCAGCCGCTCGCCGCTCTTCAGGCCCACGTTATCCAACAAAGTCTGACGCATGACCGAAGCGAGTTCGGTTGCGGCGCGACGGCGCTTGATGATCGAATCACGGAAAGCGGTCACGCTGGCATCGAGATCGGCCTTGGTCACCGATTGCTGGTGCAGCTTGACACCGCCGCGTCGGATTTCCCAGACCACCAGTTTCTCGGGCAGGCTGTGGAATTCCAGCAGCACCTCATTGGGCGCGAGTTGCGCACGCAACGCTGCCAGCCCTACCGGATTGGTCATGCTGCCGCTGCCGGTCAGAGGCGCCTGAACACGCCCCCGCACCGAGTCAAGCAGCGCTCGGGCGCGGCTGCGTTCCGACACGTCCCACGCATCCTCCACGCGGCCGTCGGCGAGCAGCAGCGTGATGGCCTGCTCGAACACCGATTGCGCGTCGCCGAACAGACCAGTCTTGAACTCCTCGCTGCGGAACTTGGCGCGGAAGCTTTCGGCCGCTTCAGCCGCCGCGAGGTAGTCGGCCAGCGCACCCTTGCGGTCGCCCAGCGCATCACGGGCGCGGCCCGTGCCTTCGAGCGCCCAGACCCTCAGGTAGTCGGCGTCCGAGCCCTTGGCGGCCTGGCCAAGTTCGGTGAACACCTTCAGAGCCTGATCGGGCTTGTTCTCGGCGAGCAGCAGGTTGCCTTCCGTGCGCAAGGACTGCAGGCGCAAGGAACCGTTGCTCGGCAATTCGGCCTGCGCCAAGGTGCGGCGAGCGCGCTCCGGCTGCTTCTGCGTGATGTGGACGTTGGTCAGCGACAGAAGGACCAGCGGCCGGAACTTGGCGCTGGACTGCGACAACGACAGCTCATACGACTGGATGGCCTTGGCCGCCAAGCCGCGGCGGGCGTAGATGTCGCCCAGCACCTTGTTGGCGGGCGCCAGAATCATCTGAGGCTGGTCGGCCCCCAGCGCAATCGCTTCATTGGCGTAGCGCTCGGCTGCCGACAGGTCACCAGCGTAGTTGTATGCAATGGCCAGATCGCGCTTGGCATTGGCCTGGGACTTCGCATCCTTGTTGCGCTGGCCCAAGTAAAGGGCTTTGGACGCGGCGTCGATACTTTCGCGGAACCAGCCCCGCTCGGCGTACGCGATGGCCTGCCCACAGTACAGGTCGGCCGTCAACTTGACGGTGTCACGCTCGTACAAGACACGCCCTTCGGCGGTCAGTTGCTGAACGGAATCGGCATCGCGCTGGCGGGCCTCGGCCCGAGCGAAAGCAGGGGGTGGCGGAGGCTCTGCGGACTGGGCCAAAAGGCCAGGACTGACAGCGACCCATGCGGCCCAAAAAGCCATGGCTCGCACCGAACGGGCAAACGAAAAAGTCGATCGCAGGGTAAGCATGCCGGCATCCCCCAACGGTCTCGCGCAGACGCGCAAAGATTTCACATTCACCCCCCGTTTTTTATAGTAAGAATGTAAACTAAAAAAGTCCTAGAAAGTGCAAAGAATCCTTTTTTGGTCTTCTTTGGAATTTTTGTGGACTCAATCGTTTAACTTTTGTTGGTTCCAGCCTTTTCAATCATGTCGCAGCTCGCCACCTTCATTTTTAAAACGTTGAATCGAGCCCATTTCTTAAAGGCCATGACGGGCGGCGCCCTTGCTTTCGTGCTGGTGGGTTGCGCCGGTCCGAAACCGCCGGAACCGGTCATCCTGACGATTACAGTGGCGGCCAGCGCAACGAGCAACCCGGACGCCCGTCAACGGCCGTCGCCAGTCACCGTCCGCGTTTATGAACTGAAGTCCACGGCCGCTTTCGTGGGCGCCGACTTCTTTTCGCTGATCGAAAAAGACCAGGCCACGCTGGGCGGCGACCTTGTGGCAAAAGAAGAGCTGGTTCTGCAACCGGGCGAAAGCCGTCAGTTGCAGCGCAAAGTCGACGGCAGCACCAAATCGATCGCGGTGATCGCGGCCTTCCGCGACCTCGAGCGCGCTCAATGGCGAGACACGATCGCCCTGCCCGCCGGCACCAAAATCGCCATGCGTGCCGCGGTTGACGAAAAGCAGATCAAGTTGTCGGTCGGCCCCTGAGCCGACCGGTCTGAATTCGAATGACGTGGAATAACAAGGTCATCTGGTCCGAGGGCTTGTTCCTCCAGCCCCAGCACTTTCAGCAACACGACCGATACACCGAGCACCAGATCGACTTCCGCATCCGCGCCGTCACCGGCTACGGTTGGGGTTTCACAGATCTGGAACTCGACGAGGCCCAACTGACGATCGGCAAGATCGCCATCCTGTCGGCTCATGGTGTCTTTCCGGACGGCACGCCGTTCTCGATCCCGGCCGACACGCCGGCGCCCATACCGCTCGACTTCCCGGCCGATGTGCGCGACCAGAGGGTCTACATCGGCGTGGCGCTGCGACGCCCTGGCGCCCGCACGAGCGACGCCGAGGTCGCCGATCCGCATTCGCGCATCATCTCGGACCAGAATAACGTCACCGACGAGAACTCGAACGGCGAGCGCGATGCGCTGGTGCAGACCGGCGCCGTCAGAGTACGTTTTCTGTTGCAGCGCGAGGTGACGGACGCGTTTGCGTGCCTGGGCGCCGTGCGTGTGATCGAGCGCAAGGCCGACAACCAGTTGACGCTGGACCGCAGCTACATTCCCCCCACGCTCGACTCCGTGGCGCAACCGACGCTGTCGACTTGGCTGCGCGAATTGCAGGGCCTGCTGTACCAGCGTGGTCAGGCACTGGCCGCCCGGCTGTCGCAGCCCGGCAAAGGCGGTGTTTCCGAGGTGGCTGACTTCCTGCTGTTGCAAACCGTGAACCGCTTCGACCCGGTGTTCCAGCACCTGAGCAACTGCCAGCGTTATCACCCAGTCCGCTTCTTTGAGACCTGCCTTTCCCTGGCCGGCGATCTGGCGACTTTCCGCGACGAACGGCGGCCTGTGAATTTCAGTGTGTACCGTCACGACGATCTGGCGGCCACCTTCAAGCCGGTGATCGACGACCTGCGGCGTTCACTGTCGATGGTGTTGGAGCAGAAGGCCATTCCGATCGACCTGCAACTGCGCAACCACGGGGTTCGTGTCGCGGTCATTCCGGACGTCAACCTGCAGCGCACCGCGACCTTTGTGCTCGCCGTCAACGCCCAGGTGGCCAGCGAGGTTCTGCGGGTGCGGTTCCCGACTCAGCTCAAGATTGGCCCGGTCGAACGCATTCGCAACCTGGTTAATCTGCAACTGCCCGGCGTCACGATCCGGGCGTTGCCGGTGGCACCGCGGCAACTGCCGTTTCATGCCGGTTTCAGTTATTTCGAACTCGAAACCCGCAACAACGAGCTGTGGCAGGAACTCGAGAAATCAGGCGGTCTGGCGATGCACCTGGCCGGTGAATTTCCGGGACTCGAACTGGAATTCTGGGCAATCCGTCAGTAATTCTTCAGGACACGCGCGGGGGAGTGGGGCGCGCGACAAAAGGTGGCAGATATGAGTTCATCGGACCCGTTTTCCGCGTTTGAATCCGAACGCACGATCATCAAGCCGAGCCCAGGTGGCAAGCGTCCGCCGCCACCTCCGCCTCCGCCGCCCTCGTCGGGCGGCGCGGCACCCGCGAATGTTGAGGCGATCGGTATGGAGGCGCTGTATGGCGAACACCTGAATCCGCTGGCCTCGTGCGCCGCGCCGCTGCTGCGGCTGATGTGGCAGATCCGGCACGTGAGCAACCAGGTCGACCCGGCATCCTTGCGGGCCTCGCTGGTGGAGGGTGTCAAGCAGTTCGAGCAGCATGCCCGCGGCAAGGGCGTGGCGAACGAGCAGGTACTGGCCGCGCGCTACATCCTCTGCACGGCGCTGGACGAAGCCGCGGCCAACACGCCGTGGGGCGGCCAGGGTGTCTGGGGCAAACACAGCCTGCTGGTGCAATTCCACAACGAGACCTGGGGCGGCGAGAAGGTGTTCCAGTTCCTGGCGCGCTTCGCAGAGAACCCGGCCGGCAACCTCGACATCCTGGAATTGATGTTCTGTGTGCTGGCGCTCGGCTTCGAAGGCCGATACGGCGTGCAGGACAACGGCAAAGCGCAGCTCGACAGCCTGAAAGAGCGACTCGCCCAACTGATCCAGCGGCAGCGTGGCGCGCTGGAGCCTGAACTCTCCACCCACTGGCGGGGTGTCGACACCGCCCACATGAAACGGCGTCTGATCGTGCCGCTGTGGGTCATCGCATCACTGGTCGGCACGCTGCTGGCTCTGCTGTTCGTGGGCTTGCTGTTCGCGCTGAACGGCAACTCCGACCCGGTCTTTTCTTCGATCAACGCGCTGCGCGCCCGCCAGGGCACGACGGTCGTGCAACTGCCGGCACCGGCGCAGCCACGGCTGGCCCACTTCCTGGAGCCCGAGATCAAGGCCGGTCTGGTGGCGGTGCGCGACGAAGCCGACCGCAGCGTGATCATCATCCGCGGCGACGGTTTCTTCGCACCCGGCAGCGCCGACGTGGTTGACACCGTGCGGCCACTGCTGGGCCGCATCGGTCAGGCGCTGAACACAGTGCCGGGCAAGGTGCTGATCGTCGGCCACACCGACAACCAGCCGATCCGCTCGCTGCGCTTCCCGTCGAACTTCCATTTGTCGCAGAGCCGCGCCCAGACCGTTCAGGGCCTGCTCGAAAGCGTGGGGGTCGACGGCAAACGCCTGTCGGCCGAAGGCCGCGCCGACGCCGAGCCGGTCGGCTCCAACGCCACGCCACAGGAGCGCGCGAAAAACCGCCGGGTCGAGCTGACGCTGTTCGCCGACCGCACCGCGCAGATGAAGCCCGTGAATTCCGAGAAGTAAGACGCCATGAAGAAGATCTTTTCGGTGCTGTTCCACCCCATCGTGTGGGCCGTGCTCGGTCTGCTGCTCCTGTCGCTGCTGATCTGGTTCGTCGGGCCGCTGGTCCTGATCGGTCAATGGGCGCCGCTGCAAAGCGTGACGTCCCGCTTGGTCCTCATCGGCGTCATCGTGCTGATCTGGATCCTGGTGCGGGTCTACCGCAGCTGGCAGGCCAGCCGCGCCAACGCCCGTCTGATGGACGGTCTGGCAGGCCGCGGCAGCCGCGGCAAGGACACGCCGGAGGCAGAAGCCGCGCCGGTGGCCGGCGCCAGCGAAGTGAAGGCCCTCAACGAACGCTTCACGCAGGCGATCGCCACCTTGCGCGAGATGAAGGTCAACACGCCGGGCGGCGGTGGCCTGTCCAACCTGCTGTCGCTGACCGGCAAGCAGTACCTCTACCAGTTGCCGTGGTACGTGTTCATCGGCGCGCCGGGCTCCGGCAAGACCACGGCGCTGCTGAACTCGGGCCTGCAGTTCCCATTGGCCGAAAAACTCGGCACCGCGTCGATCCGCGGTGTCGGCGGCACCCGCAACTGCGATTGGTGGTTCACCGACGAAGCGGTGATGCTGGACACCGCTGGCCGCTACACCACACAGGACAGCGACTCCGCCGCCGACAAGGCCGCCTGGCAGTCCTTCCTCGACCTGCTGCGCAAGAACCGCCCGCGCCAGCCACTGAACGGCATCGTGCTGACGGTCGGCGTGGCCGACCTCTTGACCCAGTCGCCGGCCAAGCGCGCCGACCATGCGGCCGCACTGCGCGCCCGCATCCAGGAATTGAACGACAAGCTCGGCGTTCGCATTCCGATCTATGTGCTGGTCACCAAGTGCGATCTGCTGAGCGGCTTCACCGAATACTTCCTGCCGTTGGGCAAAGAAGAGCGTGCGCAGGTCTGGGGCATGACCTTTCCGTACGAGGAGAAGACGTCCACCGGCTTCCCGCTTCAGAAATTCACCGAAGAATTTCGACTGCTCAACCAGCGCGTCACGGCCGGCCTGGTGGGCCGCATGGCGCCCGAGAAAGACCCGGCCAAGCAGGTCGCGGTGTTCACCTTCCCGCAGGAATTCGGCACCTTCGGCCCGCTGCTGGGCGAATTCCTCGACAGCGTGTTCTTGGCCTCAAAGTACGCACAGTCACCGCTGGTGCGCGGCGTGTACTTCACCAGCGGCACTCAAGAAGGCTCGCCGATCGACCGCATCATGGGTACATTGTCTCGTGCCTTCGGTGTGGAGCGCGGCGTGGTGCCGCCCAAAAGTGGTGCTGGCCGCTCCTACTTTCTGACCAAGCTGCTGAAGGACGTGATGTTCGGCGAGGCCGGCCTCGCCGGTGCGAACCAGGCCTGGGACCGCCGCCGCAAGCTGATCCGCCGTGCCGCAGCGGCCTGCATCGCGGTGGCCGCCATCGGTATCGCCGCAGCCTGGGGCGTTAGCTACACGCGCAACTCGGCCTACCTGAAGGACGTCGACACCAACGTCAGCGAATTCCGCAAGGCGCTGGGCGACCGTCCGATCCCGGTGACGGCCGACCCGACGCCGGTGATCCCTTTCTTGCAGCGCGTGCGCACGCTGTCGAAAACCGAAGCCAACAACGACGCCAAGCCGCCGCTGTCGATGACCTGGGGCCTGTACCAGGGCGACAAGATGGACGCCGCCTCGAAGTTGGCCTACGAGCGCTTCCTGGTCGACGTGTTCCAGCCCCGCATCGTCACGCGTCTCAGCGAGCAGATGATGTCGGCGAACAAGGACAACCTGGAGTTCGCCTATGAGTCGCTGAAGGCCTACCTGATGCTGTACCAGCCCGAGCATTTCGACGCCGATGCGCTGAAGGCCTGGATCACGCTGGACTGGGACCGCAACCAGGTGCGCAACGCCTCGGCCGAATCGCGCAAGGCACTCGATACTTCGCTGGACGACCTGCTGGCGCTCGGACCCCAGCGTGCCAGCACCGCGATGGACGAAGCGCTGGTAGGCCGTGTCCGCCTGCTGTTGAACTCCTACCCGCTGGAACAGCGCATTTACAGCCGCCTGAAGCGCCAGGGTCTGGGCGACAAGTTCCCGGACTTCACGGTGGCCAAGGCCGGCGGCCCGCAGTCGGGGCTCGTGTTCCAGCGCGCCAGCGGCAAGCCGCTGACCGAAGGTGTGAAAGGCCTGTTCACTTTCGACGGCTATTACAAGGGCTTTCGCAATCAGGTCGACGTTGTCGCGCAGATGCTGGCGATCGAGGAACCGTGGGTGCTGGGCCAGAACCGTGAGCTCGCCGACAAGATCAAGGACTTGTCCAAGCTGACGCAGCTCGGCGATCGGGTGCGCATTCTGTACCTGCAAGACTATGCCAACGAATGGCAGGCCTTCCTGCAAGATGTCAAGGTCGTGCCGATCGACAGCCTGGACAAGAGCATCCAGCTGGCCCGCGCGCTGTCGGCGCCAGACTCTCCGTTGGCTGAATTCCTGCGCGCCGCCTCGCGCGAAACCACGCTGGTGCGGACCGAGGCCGAAAAGTCGGTGATCGACAAGGCGGGCGACGCGGTCAGCAACACCCGCAAGTCGTTGGAGTCGCTGTTCGGCACCGCCGACAAGCCCGCGGTGCTGACGCAGGGCAAGCAGATCGAAAGCATCGTCGACAACCGCTTTGAGACGCTGCGGCGGCTGGTCAAGGCTTCGGCCAGCGGCGAACCGCCGCCGATCAACGCGATGCTGAAGATGTTCGACGACATCTATGTCTACCTGACCGCAGTCGATTCCGCCGTGAAGTCGCGCGGCCCGCTGCCACCACCAGAGAACGCGGCGCGCCTGAAGGCCGACGCCGCCAGGCTGCCAGAACCTGCGCGGGGCATGCTCGAAACTCTGTCGGGCGGCGGCCAGCAGTTGTCGCGCAGCGCCGAGCGGACCAACCTGTCGCAGGACGTGGCGCCGCTGACGCAGCAATGCCAGACGCTGATCGGCGGCCGCTACCCGCTGGTAGCTGGCGCGCGAGATGCCCTGCCGGAAGATTTCGGGCAGGTCTTCGGTGCCGGCGGCATCCTCGATGACTTCTTTCAGAAGCGGCTGGCTGCGCAGGTCGACACCAGCGGTCCAATCTGGCGCTTCAAGCCCAGCCCGGACGGCACGCCGGCCGGGAATGCCGAAGCATTGGTCGCTTTCCAGAAGGCCGCGCGCATCCGCGACGTGTTCTTCCGCGGCGGAGGCAAGGTGCCTGGCCTGCGGCTGGATTTCAAGCCGGTCGAGATGGATGCCTCCATCCAGCAGTTCATCCTCGATTTTGATGGCCAGCTCGTCAAGTACTCACACGGCCCCATCGTGCCGGTCACGGTGCAGTGGCCGGGCCAGAAGGGTTCGGGGCAAGTGCGGGTGCAGTTGCTGCCGCCGGCTGCCTCGGGCTCGTCCGGGCTGGTGTTCGAAGGCCCGTGGGCGCTGTTCCGCATGTTCGACGCGATCACCGTGGAGCCCACGCCCCAGCCGGAGCGTTTCCTGGCGACCTTCAGCGTCGGCGGCCGCAACGCCAAGTTCGAAGTGACCACCAGCAGCGTGCAAAACCCGTTCCGCCTGCGCGAGCTGAAGGAATTCAGCTGCCCGAACCGGTTCTGAGGCGGCGGCGTGGCTGCACTGCCCGGCTGGTACGGCAAGCTGCCCTCGCTCGGTGACTTCGTCGGGCGGCGCCTGCCACCTGCCTTCGTCGACCGTTGGGACAACTGGCTGCAGGACGTGTTGCAAGCGACCCGCCAGCGTTTCGGCCCGCAGTGGAGCGAACGCTACCTGGTCAGCCCGATCTGGCGTTTCGCCTGCGCGCCCGGCGTGATCGACGACTGGGTCTGGACCGGCGTGATGATGCCGTCTGTGGATTCCGCCAACCGCTACTTCCCGCTGACCATCGCCCAGGCGCATGCGGGCTTCGATGCCGCCGAGCTGCGCGACGCCCCGCTGCTGACCGCGTGGGACCGCATGGCGGCGGCCGCTCTCGAAGCGCTGCAGAACGACCTCACCCCCGACCAACTCGACCAGCAGTTGGCTTCCGGCGAGGCCGACGACGGCGCCGCCCCCCCGAACAGCGCGTTGGTTTCACTGATTCGGGACGAAGCGCCCTGTGCTACCCTTTGGTTCGCCGATGGAAGCGACCGGGTCAGCTTGAGCCATGTGTTCGACCGACTGCCCGCTGGTGACCAAGCCGTCGTGCTGATTGACGACGAGCGATCCGACATCGTTCTTTCCTGACCCTCTCGCGTTGCACTGCTGCTGATGAGTTCCGATTTCGACCAAACGATTGTGGCCGGCCCGATGAGCCAGATGGGTCCATCCAGCACCGGCGGGGGGAACACCCCAGTCGCTGCGCCGGCCGTAACGCTTGGTGATGGTGCGCTGCTGCTGCCTGTGGGCAGCCGGCTTGGCGAATTCGAGATCAATGGCGTGGTGGGCCAAGGCGGCTTCGGCATCGTCTACCTGGCCTGGGACCACACGCTTGACCGCAAGGTCGCGCTGAAGGAATACTTGCCCGAATCGCTCGCCTCGCGCGACAGCACCGGCACTGTGCGCCTGCGCTCCGAACGCAACGCCGAAACCTTCGCCGCCGGCCTGCGCAGCTTCATCAACGAAGCCAAGCTGCTGGCGCAGTTCGACCACCCGTCGCTGGTCAAGGTGTTTCGCTTCTGGGAGGCCAACGGCACCGCCTACATGGTGATGCCGTTCTACGAAGGTACGACGCTGAAAGAAAAGCTCAGCAGCATGGGTCAGCCGCCCGACGAGATCTGGCTGACGCGCATGCTGGACAGCCTGACCCAGGCTCTGATGGTGATGCATGGCGCGCATTGCTACCACCGCGACATCGCGCCCGACAACGTCATTTTGCTGAAGGGCAGCGAAACCCCGGTGCTGCTCGACTTCGGCGCCGCGCGTCGCGTGATCACCGACATGACGCAGGCGATCACCGTCATCCTGAAGCCGGGCTATGCGCCGATCGAGCAGTACGCCGAAATGCCCGACATGACGCAGGGCCCATGGACAGATATTTACGCGCTCGGCGCCGTCGTGCACTTTGCGATCACCGGCAACCGGCCGCCGCCGTCGGTCGGCCGCATGCTGAAAGACCCCTACGTCTCGCTCACGCAGATGGCGCTGCCGCAATACAGCCAGAAACTGCTGGCCGCCACCGACCGCGCGCTGGCCGTGCGGCCCGACGAACGCCCGCAGTCCATCGCTGAGTTGCGCGAGCTGCTCGGCATGGGCGGCCAGACGGTGATGGGCGACGCGACCATGATCCTGCCGCGCGGCGAATCCATGCCGTCGCGCGAGCGCACAGCCTTCGCCACCATGGCGACAGCCGGCAAATCCGGCACTGCTGGCGCCGGGTCCTCTGCGGCGCCAGCAAAATTCAAGACGGGAGTGATCGCCGGTGGCGCCATTGCGCTGGCGGTGCTGGTCGCCGGTGGCTACTGGCTCGCGACCTCGCCCGGCGAGGCACGGACAGACACACCGGTGGCCAACGGTGGCGCGCCCACCGCCCCGGAGCCGAGCGAGCCGGTGCGCACGGCACAGCCATTCACGCCCAACGGCGAACTCGACCGCATCGTGTCACAGGCCACGCCAGGCTTCACCGTGCAGGCCGCCGCAGCCAAGAGCACGGTGCTGATCGGCAAGGACAAATTCGAGTTCGCGGTGAAATCGGCCAGGGCCGGCTACGCCTATGTCTACATGGTCAGCAGCGACGGCAGCTTCATCCTGCTGTTCCCCAACATGCTGGACCAGCACAACAAGATTAACGCCAATACCGAGGTCAAGCTGCCGCGCGCCTCCTGGGCGCTGGACGCAGCCGGCCCAGCCGGCACCGACCATTTTGCGGTGGTGGTTTCGGCATCGCCGCTGGACTTTTCTGAAACCGGCATCAAGCAGGAAGGCTCGATGTTCGGCACCTTCCTGCCAGCCCTGTCGAGCGCGTTGGCGGCCTCCGGAAAACCCGACCGTTCACCTTTCCTCGGACAAGTCAAGTGCCCCGATGGCGGCGCCTGCCCCAAGGATTACGGCGCGGCCACTTTCAAGATTCAGGAAACCGGTTCGTCCTCCTAGTATTCATGACATCGACACGCGTGTGAGGTGTCATTTGCTGTTCTCGCGAAGTTGAAGGAGTAAGGTCATGAAAAAAAAGCACTTGATCACCGCGACAGCCGCGTTTGCACTGCTGTACGGCTGTGCCAATCCGCCTGAAGCCCCAAAAGGGAATCCCGATGTTGCGGCCACCGCGCCCGCAAAGACCGACAAACCTCAGGCCGAAGTGCCACCCCCGCCGCCCCCGGCAAAACCTGTCGCCAGTGGGGCGCGCGATGACGACGATCACGGCTTCGCCACAGCGACGGCCTACTACGAGCCCGCTTCGTTCGCGTCGTTGCCGGGCTGGAAGGACGACAACCTGAAAGATGCGTTGAAAGCCTTCGACCAGACTTGCAATGCCTACCGCAACCGCGCGGAATGGACCAAGGTCTGCCAACAGGCGGGCCGAGTGAACGGCAACGACAACGCCGCCATCCGCCGCTTTTACGAGTCGGAATTCTCGCTTTACCAAGTTCACAACCTGGACCGCACGCCCGATGGCACTGTCACGGGCTATTTCGAGCCTCTGCTGAAGGGAAGCCGCAAATACGGCGCCCCCTACATCCACCCGGTCTACAAGGTGCCGACCGACATGGTCTTCATGGACCTCCGCAAGTTGCCCAAGGGCTCGCTCGGCAAGGTGCTGCCGGCCCGCCTTGACGGACAGAACGTGGTGGTCACCTCTGCCCGCGAAGGCGTGCTGACCCTGGACCTGACGAAAAGATTCCCGGAACCGCTGGACCGCAAGCTGCGCCTGCGCAAGGATGGCAACCAGTTGGTGCCCTACTACACCCGCGAAGAAATCGAGTCGCTCGGCGCACCCAACGCGTCGGTGATCGCCTTCGTCGACAGCGTGCAAGACCTCTACACCATGCAGGTGCAGGGCGCCGGCCGCATCGAAATGAACACCGGCGAAGTGGTCCGCGTCTCGTACGCCGAGCAGAACGGCCATCCGTTCCTGCCGGAAGTTTCCGGCGCGGGCGGCAAAACCGGCGTGAAAGTGCGCGGTGGGTTTGCTGAACTGGAAGCAGATGATGACGATGAACCTGAAGACGGCGGCCCTCTGCTGACACGCGGCTTCCGGCTGTCGGCATCGACCGGGGCCGCTGCCGGCGCAACGGCCGGCGCCGGCGCGCGCCGGCCGGCCGGCCCGTCCGGCCGTGCCGCAGCCCCTGCCGCCGGAGCAGTGGCGCCCAGCATCCAGCAGGCCATCAACCGTGACCCCAGCTACGTTTTCTTCCAGGAAACGCCCAATCGCGCCACAAATGTCGGCCCGTCGGGCGCAATGGGTGTTCCGCTCACGCCCGGCAGTTCAATCGCCGTCGATCCCCGCGCGGTGCCGCTGGGCACTCCGGTGTTCCTCGCCACGCAAGGCGCCGGAACATCCAAGTCGCTGCGCAAACTCACGGTCGCCCAAGACACCGGTGGCGCCGTGCGCGGTGCGGTCCGTGCCGACTATTTCTACGGTTTCGGCCAGAATGCCCGCGTCTCGGCCAGCCGCATGAAGCAGAAAACCAATGTCTGGGTGCTGTTGCCCAAAGACTTCCGCATCGCCGCCCGCGAACAGGGCCCGGTGGTGCGCGGCTCGGCACAGGCACCGGCAACGGCCTGCCTGATCCAGGACGATTTCTGCGGTGAATAAATAGGCCCCGGCCGATCCCTTGACCACGGCGCAGGCTTTCGGGCCCGCGCCGTTTTTCATTGCGGGTTCTAGCGGCCGGTGCCGAATGGCAGGGTGTACAGCCCTGTCGCCGGATCGACGCCGCCGGCCGGTAGCTTGTTGGCGTCGAATTCCCACTGCCGCTTGGCCCCCAGCACCGCATCCGGATACGGTGCGCGGCCCCGGCTGCCGTTGTAGCGGCCGAGCGCCATGAACAGGTCACCCGCCTCGCGGTCGAGGTAGTGGCGCAGGATGACGCAGCCGAAGCGCAGGTTGGTCTGCATGTGGAACAGCCGCGACGGGTCGCCGTCGCCGATCAGCCGGGTCCAGAACGGCATGACCTGCATGTAGCCGCGGGCGCCGGCCACGCTGATCGCGAACTTGCGGAAATTGCTTTCCACCTGAATCAGGCCCATCACCAGCGACACGTCCAGCCCGGCCCGGCGGCTTTCGTACCAGACGGTCTGCAGGAATTCCTTGCGCACCTGCCATTCGGGCTTTTTCTTGATCAGCCGCTCGCTCATCGCGCCCAGCCAGCGCAGGTAGGTGAGCTGGCTTTCGGTGCTGGCGAATTCCGGCACCGGCGGTGCCTGGTTCTCGATGGCCGAGCTCAGCGCGGTGCGAACCGAATCGGCGAGCGGCTCCTCGACCTGAGCGCCAGCCAGCGATTGCTTCGAAATCGATAGCAACAAAGCGCCAATTGACGCTGACTGGAGGGCTTTTCGGCGGCTAAAAAGAACGCTGGCGCTGTCGGACATGGGTGCGGCGGCCTTTCGCCGGTGGCGCGGGCCTGAAATGGCGGTGGCAGCCCATGGACCCCACGGGCGGCCGACAGTTCAACGGCCCAGCCGCTCCCGCAGGAAGGCGAAGGCTTCGGCCGCATTGACCTTGGTGGCGGCGGCGTCGCGGCGGTGCTGGTATTCGAACGTGCCTTCCTTCAGGCCCCGGTCGGACATCACCAGCCGGTGCGGTACGCCGATGAGTTCCCATTCGGCGAACATCACGCCCGGCCGCTCGCCCCGGTCGTCGAGGATCACGTCGATGCCGGCGGCCAGCAATTCGGCGTACAGCTTCTCGGCGGCGGCCTTGACGTCGGCGTTGCGGTCCATGGCGATCGGGCACAGCACCAGCGTGAACGGCGCGATGGCGTCGGGCCAGACGATACCGCGCTCGTCGTGGTTCTGCTCGATGGCCGCGGCCGGCAGCCGCGTGATGCCGATGCCGTAGCAGCCCATCTCCAGAAACTGCGGCTTGCCGCCTTCGTCGAGGAAGGTGGCGTTCATGGCCTTGCTGTACTTGGTGCCGAGGTAGAACACATGGCCGACCTCGATGCCGCGCTCGATGGCCAGCGCGCCCTTGCCGTCGGGCGACGCGTCGCCTTCGACCACGTTGCGCAAATCAGCCACCAGGTCGGGCTCCGGCAGGTCGCGGCCCCAGTTGACGCCGGTGATGTGAAAGTCGGGCTCGTTGGCGCCGCAAATCCAGTCGGCCAGCACCACCACCTCGCGGTCGGCAACGATCTTCAGCGGCTGCTTCAGCCCCAGCGGGCCGAGGTAGCCGGGCTTGCAGCCGAAATGCGCGTCGATCTCGGCGACGGTCGCGAAACGGAAGCCGGTGTCCAGCCCCGGCACCTTGTTCGCCTTCACCTCGTTCAGGTCGTGGTCGCCGCGCAGCAGCAGCAGCCAGACCTGCGACTTCACCACCTGGCCGGCGTCGTCCAACTGGTCGGTCGCCAGCACCAGCGACTTGACGGTGGTGGCCAGCGGCACGCCGAGCAGCTGGGCGACGTCGGCACAGGTTGCCTTGCCGGGGGTCGGCACCTTGGTCAGCGCGTTGGCCGGCGCCGGGCGCGGGCCGGCCGGCGCCAGCGCCTCGGCCTTTTCCATGTTGGCGGCGTAGTCGCTGCCCGGGCAGTAGACGATGGCGTCTTCGCCGGTGGCGGCGATCACCTGGAATTCCTCGCTCAAATCACCGCCGATCGCGCCGCTGTCGGCCGCGACCGCCCGATAGGTCAGGCCGAAGCGGTCGAAGATGGCGCGGTAGGCCTGGGCCATGACCTGGTAGCTGGCCTTGGCCGAAGCCTGGTCGCGGTCGAAGCTGTAGGCGTCCTTCATGACGAACTCGCGGCCGCGCATCAGGCCGAAGCGCGGGCGCCGCTCGTCGCGGAACTTGGTCTGGATCTGGTAGAAATTCTTCGGCAACTGCTTGTAGCTGCGGATTTCCTGGCGGGCGATGTCAGTGACCACTTCCTCGCTGGTCGGCTGGATCACGTAATCGCGTTCGTGGCGGTCTTGGATGCGCAGCAGCTCCGGGCCCATCTTGCCGAAGCGGCCGGTCTCCTGCCACAGCTCGGCCGGCTGCACCACCGGCATCACCAGTTCCATCGCGCCGGCCCGGTTCATCTCCTCGCGGACGATGTTTTCCACCTTGCGGATGACACGCAGCCCCATCGGCATGTAGTTGTAGATGCCGGCGCCGAGCTTCTTGATGAGGCCGGCTCGCATCATCAGGCGGTGGCTGGCGACTTCTGCGTCGGCCGGGGCTTCCTTGAGGGTGGAGATCAGGAACTGGGAGGCTTTCATCGCGGGAACACAGCGGCTGGCGTGAGGGGAAACGATGGGAAAGAACCCTTGTCGCCGGCGGTGCGGCGTGCATAATGGATTCAGTTTACAAATTTGGGGTCTGATTATGCTTGACCGGGACGGCTTTAGGCCGAACGTCGGCATCATCCTGCTCAACCAGAAAAACCAGGTCTTTTGGGGCAAACGCATCCGCACCCATTCCTGGCAGTTTCCGCAGGGTGGCATTGACCGGGGTGAAAACCCGGAGCAGGCCATGTTTCGCGAGTTGCAGGAGGAAGTGGGCCTGCTGCCCGAACATGTCCGCGTTGTTGCCCGAACCCGCGACTGGTTGCGCTACGAGGTGCCCGACCGTTACATCCGCCGCGACGCCCGCGGCCATTACAAGGGCCAGAAACAGATCTGGTTCCTGCTCCAACTGGTGGGTCACGACTGGGACTTGAACCTGCGCGCGACCAACCACCCGGAGTTCGACGCCTGGCGCTGGAACGACTACTGGGTGCCGCTGGACGTGGTGGTCGAATTCAAACGCGGCGTCTACGAAATGGCGCTGAAGGAGCTGTCGCGCTATCTGCCGCGGCAGGAACACCGCAACCGCTACCTGCGCAACGGCGGCCGGCCGCGGCCGGCCGCCGCCGACGCGCTGGCGGTCGTGTTGCGAGACGAGCCGCGCCGCGGCCCCGCCTTGCCGCCCGGCGCGAGTTTCGAGCCCGATCCACAACTGGTGCACCACCTGGTGCCCAAGCTTCACCAATAGACACCCGATGCCCCGATTTGACGGACGCCGGGCAGCGGGCGCCGGCGCCCTGCTGCTGGCCCTGGCCGCTCCCGCCCTGGCGGGTTTGATATTCGACGACAAAGACTGGGTCGAAGGCACGGTGCCGCCGCCACCGGCATTCGAGCCGTCGCGCGCACTGCCGTTCGAAGGCGCCGCCTATGCCTCGCTGCGCTACGCGGTGGACCCTGCCACACTGGTGATCGGCAAGGACGGCGTGGTGCGCTATGTGGTCGTCGTCACCAGCCCAGACGGCAACGTGACCGGCCTGTACGAAGGCATCCGCTGCAGCGCGGCCCAGGTGAAGACCTACGCACGCTCCAACGCCGGCACTTGGACGCCGACGCAGAACGCCGAATGGCAGGAGCTGTTCGACAACGGCGCCACCCGGCATTCGCTGTGGCTGGCCAAGCAGGGGGTTTGCGTGGGCGCGGCACCGCAGACCACGGTGCGCGAGATGGTGAACGCGCTCAAGGGCGAGCGCCGCAGCTACTGAGGCGGCCGCGCGGGAGCGGCGTTTTCAGCCGCGCAGCACCACCAGGTTGGTCCGGTGCACCATTTCGGGCTCGGCCATGTAACCGAGCAGCGTGGCGATGTCGCTCGACGGCTTTTTGCACAGCAACTTGGCCTCGGCGCTCGAGTAGTTGGCCAGGCCGCGCGCGATCTCAGCGCCCGCGCCGTCACGAATGGCGATGACGTCGCCGCGCGAAAAATGCCCGTCAACGCCAGTCATGCCGATCGGCAGCAGGCTGGTGTTGGCGCCCTGCAGCTTGGCCACCGCGCCGTCGTCCACCGTCACCGCGCCGCGCAGTTGCAGGTGGTCGGCCATCCAGCGCTTGCGCGCCTGGTTCTTGCCGGTCTGCGCCACCAGCAGCGTGCCGATGGGTTCGCCGTGCGCCAGCCGCAGCAGCGCGTCGGGCTCGCGGCCCCAGGCGATCACGGTGGAAGCACCGGAATTGGCCGCCCGCTTGGCCGCCAGGATCTTGGTGATCATGCCGCCCTTGCCGATGCTGGAACCCGCACCGCCAGCCATTGCTTCCAGGGCCGGGTCGCCCGCCGTGGCCTCGTGCACGAACTCGGCCGCCGGGTCTTTGCGCGGGTCGGCGGTGTACAAACCCTTCTGGTCGGTGAGGATAACCAGCGCGTCGGCCTCCACCAGGTTGGCGACCAGCGCGCTGAGGGTGTCGTTGTCGCCGAACTTGATCTCGTCGGTCACCACCGTGTCGTTCTCGTTGATGACGGGCACCACGCCGAGTTGCAGCAGCGTGACCAGCGTGGCGCGGGCGTTCAGGTAGCGCTCGCGGTTGGCGAGGTCGGCATGGGTCAGCAAGACCTGCGCGCTGCCCAGGCCGTTCTCGCGCAGCTTGGTTTCGTACATCTGCGCCAGTCCCATCTGGCCCACCGCAGCGGCGGCCTGCAGTTCGTGGATTTCCTGCGGCCGGGTCGCCCAGCCGAGCCGCTTCATGCCCTCGGCGATCGCGCCGCTCGACACCATGACCACCTCGCGGCGCATGCCGCCCACCGAATCGCGCACCAGCGCGGCCAGTTGGCGGCTCCACTCACCGATCGCCGCTTCGTCGAGCCCACGGCCCTCGTTGGTCACCAGGCTGGAACCGACCTTGACCACGATGCGGCGTGCCGTGTGCAGCACGCTGGCGCCTGTTTTCTGATTCATTTCTGCCCGCAGTCAGCGTCGGTGCTGGATTTGTTGCTATCTTTTCAGGAGTCGCCGGGGTTGTTCGAGAAACGCGGATCGACCTCTTCCACCGGCTGCGCGGCCACCTGTTCGCGCTTCACGTGTTCGTAGATCGCGCGCACCAGCGGCTCGCAACCCTCGCGGGTCAGCGCCGAGATCTCGAACACCGGCCCCTTGAAACGCATGCGCTTGACGAAGTCCTTCACCGCCGTCACTCGGGCATCGGCGTCCAGCATGTCGAGCTTGTTCAGCACCAGCCAGCGCGGCTTGGCGTGCAGCCCGGCATCGTATTTCTTCAGCTCGCCGATGATGGCCTTGGCCTGCGCCACGGGGTCCACACTGCTGTCGAACGGCGCGAGGTCGACGACGTGCAGCAGCAGGCGCGTGCGCTGCAGGTGCCGCAGGAACAGGTGCCCCAGCCCCGCTCCTTCAGACGCGCCTTCGATCAGCCCCGGCAGGTCGGCCACCACGAAGCTCTGCTCCGGCCCGACCCGCACCACGCCCAGGTTGGGGTGCAGCGTGGTGAAGGGGTAGTCGGCGATGCGCGGCCGGGCATTGGACACGGCGGTGATGAAGGTCGACTTGCCCGCGTTGGGCAGGCCCAGCAAACCGACGTCGGCCAGCACCTTCAGCTCCAGCTTCAGGCTGCGCTTGTCGCCCGGCCAACCGGGGGTCTTCTGCCGTGGCGCGCGGTTGATCGAACTCTTGAAGCGCAGGTTGCCGAAGCCGCCGTCGCCACCCTTGGCGATGGTGATCACCTCGCCCGGCGTCAGCAGCTCGAACAGCACCTCGCCGGTCTCGGCGTCGGAAATGATGGTGCCGACCGGCATCTTCAGCGTGATGTCGTCGCCCGCCGCGCCGAACATGTCGGAGCCCATGCCGTGCTCGCCGCGTTTGGCCTCGTGGCGGCGCGAGTAGCGGAAATCAACCAGCGTGTTCAGGTTGACGTCGGCCACCGCGAAGACGTGGCCGCCCCGGCCGCCGTCGCCACCGTTGGGACCGCCGAATTCCTTGTATTTCTCGTGCCGGAACGACACGCAGCCGTTGCCCCCGTCGCCGGCGGCGACGTCGATGAAAGCCTCGTCGACGAACTTCATGGGAAACGTGCTGAAAGCTGGAGTTTACAAATGACGAAGCCCCGGCATGCGGGGCTTCGACGGTTGGATGCGGACAGGCCTCAGGCCGGGGTCACGCTCACCGTCTGCTTGTTCTGCGGGCCGCGCACCGCGAAGCTCACGTGACCGTCGGTCAGCGCGAACAGCGTGTGGTCCTTGCCAACGCCCACATTGGTGCCGGCGTGGAAGCGCGTGCCGCGCTGGCGCACGATGATGGAGCCGGCCGTGATGAGTTCACCGCCGAAAGCCTTCACACCGAGCATCTTGGGCTTGGAATCGCGCCCGTTCCGCGTAGAGCCGCCGCCTTTTTTCTGTGCCATGGAACCTGCTCCTTAGCCGGCGATCGCGCCGATTTGCAGTTCCGTGAACTGCTGGCGATGGCCTTGACGTTTCTGATAGTGCTTGCGACGGCGCATCTTGAAAATGCGAACCTTGTCGTGCTTGCCATGCGAGACGACCGTGGCCGTCACCGTTGCGCCGGACACCAAGGGCGTGCCAACCTTGAGCCCTGCACCGTCGCCGACGGCCAGAACCTGGTCGATCACGATCTCCTGGCCCACGTCCGCAGCAATCTGTTCTACTTTAATTTTTTCGCCGGCAGCAACGCGATACTGCTTGCCACCGGTTTTTATGACCGCGTACATAATGACCTCTGACTGAGAATCTGAAAGAGTTCCGTGGACGGATTTCCACAGAGCCGACGATTATAGCACGAGGGGTCGCGCGCTCCTTATAATCCCGCCCCGACGTTTCCCCTCCCCGCCTTGACCGCCAATTCCCCCCGTGTTTCCTCGCTGCTGGCCGTCGTCGCCGACGACATGGCCGCTGTCGACCGCGTGATCGCCGCCCGGCTCGACTCCGGCGTGCCGCTGGTCGGCGAGGTCTCGCGCTACATCATCGCCGCCGGCGGCAAGCGCCTGCGGCCGGCCCTCCTGCTGCTGGTCTGCGGCGCGCTCGGCTACACCGGCACCGCAAGGCACGAACTGGCGGCGGTGGTCGAATTCATCCACACCGCAACGCTGCTGCACGACGACGTGGTCGACGACTCCAGCCTGCGGCGCGGCCGCGCCACCGCCAACGAAGCCTTCGGCAACCCGGCCAGCGTGCTGGTGGGCGACTTCCTTTATTCGCGCGCCTTCCAGATGATGGTGGGCGTGGGCGACATGCGCATCATGCGCATCCTGGCCGACACCACCAACATCATTGCCGAAGGCGAGGTGCTGCAGCTCATGAACATGCACGACGCCTCGCTCGACGAAGCCGGCTACCTGCGCGTCATCCGCTCCAAGACCGCCAAGCTGTTCGAGGCCAGCGCCCGCCTGGGCGCCATCCTGGCCGGCAGCAGCGAGGCCATCGAGCAGCATTGCGCCGACTACGGCCAGGCACTCGGCACCGCTTTCCAGGTGATCGACGACGTGCTCGACTACGAAGGCGACGCCGCCGAGATGGGCAAGAACCTGGGCGACGATCTGCGCGAAGGCAAGGCCACGCTGCCGCTGATCGCGGCGATGCAGCGCGGCAGCGCGGCCGAGCGTGATCTGATCCGCCACGCCATCGAGAACGGCGCGGTCGACCAGCTCGACAACATCGTCGCGATCGTGCGTGCCACGGGGGCGCTGGACGTGACCCGCGAAGCCGCCGCCGCCGAGGCGCAACGCGCCATCGATGCAGCAAAACAGCTGCCCGAGAATTTTTGGCGTTCGGCCCTGCTAGAATTGGCGTCTGATTTGTTGAAACGACGCGCCTGAGGGGCGCGTTGTTCGTCAAACGGGGTGTAGCTTAGCCTGGTAGAGCGCTACGTTCGGGACGTAGAGGCCGGAGGTTCGAATCCTCTCACCCCGACCAGACTTCTTTCGGAGGGTTGCGGCCACGCCGCATTTGCAGCCCCCGCCCTTGCCTCCCTGCCTCTTCCCTGCGGTTGCAGGCGTGCCCCGGTGGTAAATTACCCGCCATGGCCGTCGTCGATCCCGCCACGCAGAATCAGCCGCCGATGGCCTTGCCGGGCCTCGGCCGCGCGCTCGTGGAAGCGGGCAAACTTCCGCAGGCCACGGCAGAGGCCATTTACCGCAAATCGCTGGCCGGCCGCACCAGTTTCATTGCCGACCTGACCGGCTCCGGCGCGGTGTCGGCGGCCGATCTGGCGCACACGGTCTCGGCGGCGTTCTCCGCGCCGCTGGTCGACCTGGACGCGCTGGACCCGCAGCGCCTGCCCAAGGACCTGCTCGACGGCAAACTGTGCCTGAGCTGCCGCATCGTCCCGCTGTCCAAGCGCAACAACCGGCTGATCGTCGCCACCGCCGACCCGGCCGACCCGGAGCTGGCGGAGAAGATCAAGTTCTCCACCCAGCTCGGCATCGATTGGGTGATCGCCGAATACGACAAGCTGCTGAAGCTGCTGGAGCACGGTGCGCACGCCGCCTCGGAAGCGATTGCCAACATCATCAGCGACTTCGAGCTGGACGAGTTCGATTCAGAGGCGGCGCTGACCGACGCGGTCGATGCCGGTGCGGCCTCGGAGGTGGACGATGCGCCGGTGGTGCGCTTCCTGCACAAGATGCTGCTGGACGCGGTGAACCTGCGCGCGTCGGACCTGCACTTCGAGCCCTACGAAAACCACTACCGCATCCGCTACCGCATCGACGGCGAGCTGCGCGAGATCGCATCGCCGCCGGTGGCGATCAAAGACAAATTGGCCTCGCGCATCAAGGTGATCTCGCGGCTCGACATCTCCGAAAAGCGGGTGCCGCAGGACGGCCGCATGAAGCTGAAGGTCGGCCCCGAAAAGGTGATCGATTTCCGCGTGAGCACACTGCCCACGCTGTTCGGCGAAAAGATCGTGATCCGCATCATGGACCCGGGCAGCGCCAAGGTCGGCATCGATGCGCTGGGCTACGAGCCGGAAGAGAAAGAGCGGCTGCTGCATGCGATCGGCCGACCCTATGGCATGGTGCTGGTGACCGGCCCCACCGGCTCGGGCAAGACGGTGTCGCTCTACACCTGCCTGAACCTGCTGAACAAGCCGGGCGTGAACATCTCCACCGCCGAAGACCCCTCGGAAATCAACATGCCCGGGGTCAACCAGGTCAACGTGAACGACAAGGCCGGCCTCACCTTCGCGGCCGCGCTGCGCTCCTTCCTGCGGCAGGACCCGGACATCATCATGGTCGGCGAAATCCGCGACCTGGAAACCGCCGACATCGCGATCAAGGCCGCGCAGACCGGCCACTTGGTGATGTCCACGCTGCACACCAATGACGCGCCGACCACGCTGAGCCGGTTGCGCAACATGGGCGTGGCGCCGTTCAACATCGCCTCCAGCGTGATCCTGATCACCGCGCAGCGCCTCGCGCGGCGCCTGTGCATGGCCTGCCGCGTGCCCGCCGACATTCCCCGCGGCGCGCTGCTGGACGCCGGCTTTCTGCCGGAGGAACTGGAGGGCGGCTGGAAGCCCTATGCGCCCGTCGGCTGCAACCAGTGCAACAACGGCTACAAGGGCCGGGTCGGCATCTACCAGGTCATGCCGATCAGCGACGCCATCCAGCAGATCATCCTGCGCGACGGCACGGCGCTGGACATCGCGCGGCAGGCCGAACAAGAGGGCGTGCGCACGCTGCGCCGCGCCGGCCTGCACAAGGTGAGCCAGGGCATCACTTCGCTGGAAGAGGTGCTGGGCTGCACCAACGAATAGCGCGCCCGCCCCACTCCAACAACATCCACGAGGACCCACCCCGATGGCCACCGCCGCTGCCCGCCGTGTGAAGGACTTCCTGTTCGAATGGGAAGGCAAGGACCGGCACGGCAAGATCGTGCGCGGAGAGCTGCGCGCCCTTGGCGAGAACCAGGTGAAGGCCATGCTGCGCCGCCAGGGTGTGCTGCCCAGCAAGATCAGGAAGCGCCGCGTGCGCGCCGGCAAGAAGATCAGGCCCCGGGATCTGGCCATCTTCACGCGCCAGCTCGCCACGATGATGAAGGCGGGCGTGCCCCTGCTGCAGGCCTTCGACATCGTGGGCCGCGGCAATCCCAACCCGAGCGTCACCCGTCTGCTGGGCGAGATCCGCACCGACGTGGAGACCGGCACCTCGCTGTCGGCCGCGTTTCGCAAGCACCCGATGTACTTCAACGCGCTGTACTGCAACCTCGTCGAGGCCGGCGAGGCGGCCGGCATTCTCGATCAGCTGCTCGACCGCCTGGCGACCTACATGGAGAAGACCGAGGCGCTGCGCTCCAAGATCAAGTCGGCCATGATGTACCCCATCGCGGTGCTGGTGGTGGCCTTCGTGGTCGTGGCCGTCATCATGATCTTCGTGATTCCCGCGTTCAAGGAAGTGTTCAGCTCCTTCGGCGCCGATCTGCCGGCGCCCACGCTGGTGGTCATCGGCATCAGCGAGATCTTCGTGAAGTGGTGGTGGCTGATCTTCGGCGTGCTGTTCGGGGGCAGCTACTTCCTGATGCAGGCCTGGAAGCGCAGCGAGCGGGTGCAGGTCTTCATGGACCGCCTGCTGCTGAAGCTGCCGCTGTTCGGCCCGCTGGTGGAAAAGTCGTGCATCGCGCGCTGGACCCGCACGCTGTCGACCATGTTCGCCGCCGGCGTGCCGCTGGTGGAAGCGCTCGATTCCGTGGGGGGCGCATCGGGCAACCATGTGTTCCAGTCGGCCACCGAGAAAATCCAGTCCGAGGTGTCCACCGGCACCAGCCTCACCGCCGCGATGACCAATGCCGACGTGTTCCCGTCCATGGTGCTGCAGATGTGCGCGATCGGCGAGGAGTCCGGCTCGATCGACCACATGCTGGGCAAGGCGGCCGACTTCTATGAGGCCGAGGTCGACGACATGGTGGCCGGGTTGTCGAGCCTGATGGAGCCCATCATCATCGTGATCCTGGGCACCGTCATCGGCAGCATCGTGATCGCGATGTACCTGCCGATCTTCAAGCTGGGACAGGTCATCTGATGCTGCATTTCATCTGGGCCGACGCCGCGCTGGCCGGTGTGTTCGGGCTGCTGGTGGGCAGCTTTCTCAACGTGGTCATCCACCGCCTGCCGCTGATGCTGGAGCGGCAATGGAAAGCGGAATGCGCCGACATGCTGGGCCAGACGCCCACCGAAGAAGCGCCACCGCTGACGCTTTCCACGCCCCGCTCGCGCTGCCCGCACTGCGGCCACCCCATCCGCTGGTACGAGAACGTGCCGGTGCTGAGCTACCTGGTGCTGCGCGGGCGCTGCTCGGCGTGCAAGGCCGGCATCAGCGCGCGGTACCCGATGGTCGAGCTGCTGACGGCCGCGCTGTTCGTGCTGTGCATCGTCACGCGCGGCCTCGGGCCGGCGGGGCTGGCCTGGTGCGGGTTCGCGGCGGCGCTGGTGGCGCTGACCTTCATCGACTGGGACACCACGCTGCTGCCCGACGACATCACGCTGCCGCTGGTGTGGGCCGGGTTGATGGCGTCGGCCCTGGGGCTCACCGGGGTGTCGCTGAACCACGCGCTGTGGGGCGCGGTGGGCGGCTACCTGTCGCTGTGGCTCGTGTACTGGGCCTTCAAGCTCGCCACCGGCAAGGAAGGCATGGGCTATGGCGACTTCAAGCTGTTCGCGGCGCTGGGCGCCTGGTTCGGCTGGACCGCGCTGGTGCCGATGATCCTGATGTCGTCCGTGATCGGCGCGGCGGTCGGCATCCTGATGAAGTTCAACGGCGGCCTGCGCGAGGGCGGCTACGTGCCCTTCGGCCCTTTCCTGGCCGGCGCCGGCTTCACGGCAATGGTCTTCGGCCCGCAGGCCATTCTGCAGGCGGTGGGCCTGTAGCAGACGGCGCGCCATGACCCTGCGGCTCGGCCTGACCGGCGGCATCGGCAGCGGCAAAAGCACCGTCGCGCAGATGCTGGTGGCAGGCGGCGCCACGCTGATCGACGCCGACGCGGTGTCGCGCGGCCTCACGGCCGCCGGAGGGCTGGCGATGCCGGCCATTGCCGCCGCCTTCGGCGCAGATGTCGTGCGGCCCGACGGCGCACTCGACCGCGACCGCATGCGCGCCCAGGTGTTCGCCGACGCCTCGGCGCGGGCCCGTCTGGAGGCCATCGTCCACCCGCTGGTGCAGCAGGAAACCACCCGCGCCGCCAACGCCGCCCAGGCCGCAGGCGCGCCCATCGTGGTGTTCGACATCCCGCTGCTCACCGAATCGGGCCACTGGCGTACCCGGCTCCACCGGGTGCTGGTGGTGGACTGCAGCGCCGAAACCCAGATCGCCCGCGTGATGGCGCGCAATGGCCTGCCCCGGGCGCAGGTCGAGGCCATCATCGCCGCGCAAGCCTCCCGGCTGCACCGGCTGGCGATTGCCGACGCCGTGGTTTTCAACGATGGCCTGACGCTGGAGGCGCTCACTGCCACCGTGGCCACATTGGTGAAGCGCCTCACGCTATGATGACGCCGGAAAGCCCAGCGTGATCCTTTACGAATACCCCTTCAACGAGCGCATTCGCACCTACCTGCGGCTCGAACACCTCTTCCGCCGGCTTGCGCTGCTCGTGCCGCGCGACCACCCGCTCGACCACCACCACGCACTGACCACGATCTTCGAGATCATGGACGTTGGCGCCCGCGCCGACCTGAAAAGCGACGTGCTGAAAGACCTCGACCGGCAACGGCAAACACTCAATGGCTACCGCGGCAACCCCGCCATCGCGGAGTCGGTGCTCGACGAGATCATCGGCCAGCTCGACAACTGCTTCGCCGCGCTCAACGGCCAGCCCGGCAAGGCCGGCCAGCCACTGACCGAGAACGAGTGGCTCATGAGCATCCGCAGCCGCGTCGGCATTCCCGGCGGCACCTGCGAGTTCGACCTGCCCGCCTACTACGCCTGGCAGCACCGCGACCCGGCCAGCCGCCGCGTCGAGCTGGAGCGCTGGGCGCAAACGCTAGCGCCGCTGGCCGAATCGATCTACATGCTGCTGAAGCTGCTGCGCGACGCCGGTGCGCCGCAGAAGGTGGTGGCCGCCAACGGCCAGTTCACGCAGAACCTGCCGCAGGGCCGCACCTTCCAGTTGCTGCGCATGCGGCTCGACCCGCGCCTGGGCCTGGTTCCCGAAATCAGCGGCAACCGCCTGATGGTGTCTGTGCGGCTGATGCGCCAGGAAAGCGGCGAGCCCAAGCTGCACGCCAGCAGCGACGACACGGCGTTCGAGCTGACGCTCTGCTCCTGAAACCGCCGCCGCTGCGGCCCCTGCCGTGACCCCTTCGCCGCCGCCACCGCCCGCCTCACCCCCCGTTGCCGAGCGCATTGTGCGCTGCCCGGCCTGCGGCGGCGACAGCGTCTATGCCGCACGCAACGCCTTCCGGCCGTTCTGCAGCGCCCGCTGCAAGGGCATGGACCTGGGGGCATGGGCCAACGAGGAATTCCGCGTGCCCACAGAGGCACCGCCCGACGACGCGCCACACGGCGATCCGCGCCTGCAATAGGCGATTTTCAGAACGAAATCGGCCGCAAGTCAGCGCGGAATATAGCGACTACGCTACTGAATGTGTAGCACCAGCGAAGTTTCGCTCGGCCGCCAGCCACTGCAACACCGGCACCGTGCCGGGCAGCACAGGCGCCACCGCCACCGGCAGGCGCTGCCACTGCGCCTGCTGGCCTTCGCGCATCTGTAGCGCGCCATTCCAGTCGAACACCTTGCAGAAATTCAGCCGCACCAGCGCGTGCGGGTAGTCCACCAGCTCCGAGCGCCAGGCCTGAACCTCACCCACCGTGATGCCCAATTCCTCGTGCAGCTCGCGGCGCAGCGCGTCGGCCACCGATTCGCCCGGCTCCAGCTTGCCGCCCGGAAACTCCCAATAGCCGGCGTAGACCTTGCCCACGGGCCGCGAGGTCAGCAGAAAGTCGCCGTCCGGCCGCAGCAGCACACCGACGGCAACGTCGACCACCGCGCGGTCCGGCCCGCCCTCGCGCGGGCGTTCACCGTCGGCGACGAGCGGCTTGCTCACGGCCGACCGGCGCCGGGCCGCCCCAAGCCGGCCGCCGCCCCCTTGGGGGGCAGCGACGACACGCCGTGCGGAGCGTGGGGGCTCATCGTCTTCCGGCGTAGTCTCGGGCGAACTGGTAGGCCACACGGCCGCTGCGCGACCCGCGCTCCAGCGCCCACACCAGCGACTCGCCACGCGCCGCCTCGATCGCCGCCGCGCCAACACCGAACGACGCCAACCACTCGGCGACGATGGCCAGGTACTCGTCCTGGTTGAACGGGTAGAAACTGACCCACAGCCCGAAGCGCTCCGACAGCGAAATTTTTTCTTCGATCACCTCGCCCGGATGCACCTCGCCGTCTTCGGTGTGCTGGTAGCTGAGGTTGTCTTTCATGTACTCGGGCAGCAGATGGCGCCGGTTGCTGGTGGCGTAGACCAGCACGTTGGGCGTGGCCGCTGCGACCGAGCCGTCGAGAATGGACTTCAGCGCCTTGTAGCCCGGCTCGCCCTCGTCGAAGCTCAGGTCGTCGCAGAACACGATGAATTTCTCGGGCCAGCCCGAGACCACGTCCACGATGTCGGGCAGGTCCACCATGTCGGCCTTGTCCACTTCGATCAGCCGCAGGCCTTGCGGCGAGAACTCGTTCAGGCAGGCCTTCACCAGCGACGATTTGCCGGTGCCGCGCGCGCCGGTCAGCAGCACGTTGTTGGCCGGCTGGCCGGCGACGAACTGCGCGGTGTTGCGGCGGATTTTTTCCTTCTGCACGTCGATCTCGCGCAGGGCGTCGAGCGGCATCGGTGCGATGTGGCGCACCGGCTCCAGCGTGCCGTGGCCGCTGGCCCGCTTGCGGTAGCGCCACGCGACCGAAGCCGCCCAGTCCGGCGCGCCTAGCGGTTGCGGCAGCACCGACTCGATGCGCGCCATCAGCGATTCGGCGCGCTCGATCAAACGTTCGAACTTGTCGTTCATGATCTGTAGTCGGCGTTGATCGTCACGTAGTCGTGGCTGAAGTCGCAGGTCCAGACCGTGTCGGCGGCGTCGCCGCGGCCCAGCACCACCCGCACCGTGATCTCGCTCTGCTTCATCACGCGCTGGCCGTCTTCCTCGCGGTAGGCCGGGTTGCGCCCGCCTTTCACGGCCACATGCACGTCGTCCAGATACAGGTCGATCCTGGTCTGGTCGAGATCGGCAATGCCGGCATAACCCACCGCCGCGAGAATGCGGCCCAGGTTGGGGTCGCTGGCGAAGAACGCCGTCTTCACCAGCGGCGAATGCGCGATGGCGTAGGCCACCTGGCGGCACTCATCGCCGGTCTTGCCACCCTCCACGCGCACCGCGATGAACTTGGTGGCACCCTCGCCGTCGCGCACGATGGCCTGGGCCAGCAGCCGGGACACTTCCAGCATCGCGGCCTTCAGCGCGCGGCCGTCGGCGCTGTCGAGCGCCGTCACCGGCGCGTGGCCGGCCCGGTTGGTGGCGATAACCACGAAGGAGTCGTTGGTGGAGGTGTCGCCGTCCACCGTGACGCGGTTGAAGGAGCCGTCGGCCAGTTCGCGCGCGAGTTGCTGCATCACGCCCTGGTCCACGTTCGCGTCGGTGGCGATGAAGCCCAGCATGGTCGCCATGTTGGGTCGGATCATGCCGGCGCCCTTGCTGATGCCGGTCACGCTCACCGTCTGGCCGCCCAGCGTGATCTGCCGGCTGAAGGCCTTGGCAATCGTGTCGGTGGTCATGATGGCCTCGGCCGCGCGCGCCCAGTGCGTGGCTTGCGCGTCAGCCAGCGCGGCGGGGATGCCGGCGATGATGCGGTCGGCGGGCAACGGCTCCATGATGACGCCGGTGGAGAACGGCAGCACCTGCTCCGGCGCCAGGTCGAGTTGCTGCGCCAGCGCGATGCAGACGCTGCGTGCGCGCACCAGGCCGTCCTGGCCGGTGCCCGCATTGGCATTGCCGGTGTTGATGACCATCGCGCGGATGCCGGCGCTGCCGGCGAGGTGGTCGCGGCAGATCTGCACCGGCGCCGCGCAGAAACGGTTCTGCGTGAAGACGCCGTGCACCGACGCGCCTTCGTCCAGCAGCACCACGGTCAAATCCTTGCGCCCCGCCTTGCGGACGCCGGCCTCGGCAATGCCCAGCCGCAGGCCGCGCACCGGGTGCAGCTGGGAGGGGTCGGGGGCGGTCAGGTTCACGGGCATGGCGGGTCCTTGCAAAAAACGAATCGGGATTATCGAAAGAACAGGTGGCAGAAAGGCGAAACGGGCCCGAAAGCCCGTTTTCCTGCCGTGTCAGCCGCGCATCAGGCCAGCTTGCCGTGGCACTGCTTGTATTTCTTGCCGCTGCCGCAGGGGCAGGGGTCGTTGCGGCCAACCCGCGGCAGCTCATCAACGGGCGCCGCCGCCTGTGCCTGCGCACCGACCGACTCCACCCCGCCGGTTTCGGTGGGCGCGGTGTAGGTGACGTTGGAGATGCGTTCGGCCCGGTCTTCCATGTCTTCGGCGGCCTGTTCGAGCTGTTCGCCCGACTGCACCTTGACGGTCATGAGGATCTTGGTGACCTCGTTCTTCACGGAATCCAGCAACTGGCCGAACAGCTCGAAGGCCTCGCGCTTGTACTCCTGCTTGGGCTGCTTCTGCGCGTAGCCGCGCAGGTGGATGCCCTGGCGCAGGTAGTCGAGCGCGCTCAGGTGCTCGCGCCAGTGGGTGTCGATGCTCTGCAGCAGCACCACGCGTTCGAACTGCGTGAAGTTCTCGGCACCGACCAGCGCCACCTTGGCGTTGAAGGCCGCGTGGGCGGCTTCGGTCGTCTTCTCGACGATGTCTTCCACGGTGATCGCCTCGGCGGCCTCGATGTCGGCCTTCAGCGGCAACTCCAGTTGCCACTCTTCCGCGAGCTGCTTCTCCAGCCCTTCGATGTTCCACTGCTCCTCGACCGACTCCGGCGGAGCGAATTCGTGCACCATGTCTTCGACCGAGCTTTCGCGCAGGCCGGCGATCTGCGATGACAGATCGGTGGCGTCGAGAATGTCGTTGCGCTGCTGGTAGATGACCTTGCGCTGGTCGTTGGACACGTCGTCGTACTCGAGCAGCTGCTTGCGGATGTCGAAGTTGCGGGCCTCGACCTTGCGCTGCGCGCTTTCGATGGAGCGGGTCACGATGCCCGCCTCGATCGCCTCGCCGTCGGGCATCTTCAGGCGGTCCATGATGGCGCGCACGCGGTCGCCCGCGAAGATGCGCATCAGCGAGTCGTCCAGGCTGAGGTAGAAACGGGACGAACCCGGATCGCCCTGGCGGCCCGAGCGGCCGCGCAGCTGGTTGTCGATGCGGCGGGACTCATGGCGCTCGGTCGCGATGATGCGCAAGCCGCCCAGCGACTTCACGAACTCGTGGCCGGTCTTCCACTGCTCGCGCAGCGCAGCGGCCTGGCGTTCGCGTTCGTCGGGTTGCAGCGCCTCGTCGGCGAGCACCGCCTCAACCTCTTTCTCGACGTTGCCGCCCAGCACGATGTCGGTGCCGCGGCCGGCCATGTTGGTCGCGATCGTGATCATCTTCGTGCGGCCGGCCTGCGCCACGATGTCGGCCTCCCGCGCGTGCTGCTTGGCGTTCAGCACCTGGTGCGGCAGCTTCTCGCGCTCCAGCAGTTGCGCGATGATTTCGGAGTTCTCGATCGAGGTCGTGCCCACCAGCACCGGCTGGCCACGCTCGTGGCACTCGCGGATGTCCTGGATGGCGGCCTCATATTTCTCGCGCGTCGTCTTGTAGACACGGTCGAGCTGGTCGTCGCGGCGGCTCGGGCGGTTCGGCGGGATCACCACCGTCTCGAGGCCGTAGATTTCCTGGAATTCGTAGGCTTCGGTGTCGGCCGTGCCGGTCATGCCGGCCAGCTTGCCGTACAGGCGGAAGTAGTTCTGGAACGTGATGGACGCCAGCGTCTGGTTCTCGGCCTGGATGCGCGCGCCTTCCTTGGCTTCGACGGCCTGGTGCAGGCCGTCGCTCCAGCGGCGGCCCGACATCAGGCGGCCGGTGAACTCGTCGACGATGGTGACCTCGCCGTCCTGCACCACGTAGTGCTGGTCGCGGTGGTACAGGTTGTTCGCGCGCAACGCCGCGTACAGGTGGTGCACCAGCGTGATGTTCGCCGGGTCATACAGGCTGGCGCCTTCGGCGATGAGGTTCATCTCGGCCAGAATGCGCTCGGCGTTCTCGTGGCCCTGCTCGGTCAGGAAGACCTGGTGGCTCTTCTCGTCCACCGTGAAGTCGCCCGGCGTGATGATGCCTTCGCCGGTGCGCGGGTCGGCCTCGCCTTCCTGGCGCGTGAGCAGCGGCGCGATGCGGTTCATGGCCACATACAGGTCGGTGTGGTCTTCGGCCTGGCCGGAGATGATGAGCGGCGTGCGGGCCTCGTCGATCAGGATGGAGTCCACCTCGTCGACGATCGCGTAGTTCAGCACGCGCTGCACGCGGTCTTCCACCTCATAGACCATGTTGTCGCGCAGGTAGTCGAAACCGAACTCGTTGTTGGTGCCGTAGGTGATGTCGGCGCGGTAGGCGGCCTGCTTCTCGGGCCGCGCCATGTTCGGCAGGTTCACGCCCACGGTCAGGCCGAGGAAGTTGTAGAGCCGGCCCATCCACTGCGCGTCGCGGTTGGCAAGGTAGTCGTTCACCGTCACCACGTGCACGCCCTTGCCGGACAGCGCGTTCAGGTACACCGGCAGCGTGGCGGTCAGCGTCTTGCCCTCGCCGGTTCCCATTTCCGAAATCTTGCCGTAATGCAGCGACATGCCGCCCAGCATCTGCATGTCGAAATGGCGCATGCGCATGACGCGCTTGGAACCCTCGCGCACAACGGCGAAGGCTTCGGGCAGCAACGCGTCGAGCGTCTCGCCGGCGGCGATGCGGGTCTTGAACTCGTCGGTCTTGGCACGCAATGCGGCATCGTCGAGCGCCTCGTAGGCGGGCTCCAGCGCCTTGATGCGTTCGGCCGTTTTGCGGTACTGCTTGAGCAGGCGCTCGTTCCGGCTGCCGAAGATTTTGGTGAGGAAGTTGCTGCTTGCCATGCGTCAGAGACCCCGCCCGTCAGCCGACGCCGGCTGCCGAGGGAGTCGAAAACCCTGCGGTTAATTTGGGAATCACGGGAGGCCTGCGGCGGACAGTCTCTCCCGGCCGCGCGCGGCCCCGCCGACACAAACGCAGGATTCTACCTGCGAGCCGTCTTGCGCGCGGGCAGCGGCTCGGCCGCGATCTTGCCATCGGCGGCAGCGGCCAGCGCGGCGATCTGAGGCAGCTTCTGGCCGGCGTTGAGGAACTTCTGCGGGTCCTGCGGGACGTCTTGAACCAGCACTTCGAAGTGCAGATGCGGGCCGGTCGAGCGGCCGGTGGTGCCGACCTCGGCGATCTTCTGGCCGCGTTTGATCAGGTCGCCTTTCTTCACCAACACCTTCGAGGCGTGGGCGTAGCGCGTCACCAGTTGGTTGCCATGGTCGATCTCGACCATGTTGCCGTAGGCCGGGTTGTACTCCTGCGTGACGACCACGCCGCCGGCCGCCGCGACGATGGCGGTGCCGGTTTCGGCCGGAAAATCGAGCCCGGTGTGGAGCGCCGAGCGGCCGGTGAACGGGTCGATCCGCCAGCCGAAGGTGGACCCGAGGAAACCGCCGGCCAGCGGCTCCTGCGTGGGCACCATCGCCTTGCGGATCTTCTGGTCGAACAGGCGCGATTCCACGACCGTGAGCAGATCGACGCGCTGATCGGTCAGGGTGTCGAGATCGGCCAGCGTGTGCTGCAGTTCCTCGATCGACAGCGGCCGGCCCGACACCAACGCGCCGCCACGGCCCGGCGTGGTCTTGATGTCGTTGGGGTTGATGCCGGCCAGACCCGACACCCGTTCACCGAGCGCCTCGAGCTGCACCAGCTTGGCCTGCATCTCGCCCAGACGACGGGCCATGGCGTCGAGGTTCTCGCGCGTGTAGCGCTCGCGCTGCGCGACCTCATCCTGCGTCACGATCTTCAGGAACTCGCCGATCACCGGCCAGCCTTCGCGTGCGCCCTTGAGAAACACCATGTGGTACGCACAGGCGGCGAGCACCATCATGATCTGCGAAATCACGAAGCCGGCCAGCAACAGGCGCGCCCCGCTCAGGTGGATCGCGCGGCTCTTGGCGAGCCAGGCGTCCGTGATAATCAACTGCATTCCGTCGTATTCCTCAGTAGCCCGCCGATGACCCGCCGACAACAGCCCCTCTCGCTCGATGAGGCGGTGCGCGAATCGGCAAGCTTTGCGCGGCTGGCCGAAGCGGCAGCAGACTCTTCACGTCGTCTGCTGGCGATTCAGAGCCTGATTCCCGAGACACTCCGGCCAGCGGTGAAGCCCGGGCCGGCCGATGGCACTTCGTGGTGCCTTGTTGTTGAAAACAATACCGCAGCCGCCAAGATCAAACAGCTTGTGCCGCTGTTTCAGGCCCGGCTGCAGAGCCGGGGCTGGCAGGTTACCTCAATCCGGCTGAAAGTCAAAACGGGCCGGTGAAGCGTGGTGCCGATTATCGGATTCGAACTGATGACCTACCGCTTACAAGCCACCAAGATAATGGCATCTATCTGGTTGATTTTTCTAATGTCTTCGGTCGATTTCTGATTTTTTGGGACAAAATTGGGACAATCCCCAGGAGAACGTCCATGGCAGTCATTGAGAAACGCGGAAAGCTTCAGTGGCGAGCGCGCGTTCGCAAACTCGGCTACCCCGAGCAATCGCGTACTTTCAGCCGGCGTGTCGACGCTGAGACTTGGGCAAAGGACACCGAGCTCCGCATAGAGCGCGGAGAGTTCGCCGGCAATGAAGGGCAGCGAACCACTTTCGAGGAGGTTGCCACCCGCTATCTCAAACAGGTCACTCCCTTGAAACGATCAGCGAAATCGGAACGTTTCCGCATCGATTTGCTGATCTCCCATTTTGGCCCGTACTTTCTGACAGCCATTCGCCCTATTGACGTTGCCGCCTTTCGCGACAAGCGACTCGAAGCCGTGAAGCCACAGACGGTAATTCACGACTTGAACACGATGTCCGTCATTCTGGAGCACTGCCGTAAAGAATGGGGCGTGCATTTGGCGGAAAACCCCGTCAAGCTTGTGCGCAAACCCAAAGCGCCCAAGCCCCGAGATCGTCGCGTTTCCACGGATGAGCTGAACTGGTTGCTGAAGGCCGCCGAAACTGGCCAAGCACGCGGTCTTTCCGAAGTCATCACGTTGGCCGTGGAAACATCCTGCAGGCTCGGCGAGCTACTCCGCATGGAGTGGAAGGACATTGACATCCGGAAGCGCACAGCCCATCTGTCAGACACAAAGAATGGGGAATCCCGAACAGTCGCACTGTCGAGCAAAGCCATTGAGACTTTTCAGAGCGTTCCTCGACGCGGCGACGGCCGCGTTTTTCATTGGGCCAAGGCAGACTCTTTCGAAAAGACTTGGCAACGCTGCGTCAAACGCGCTCGACTGCTGTATCAGCAACATCGCAGCACGGAATTCAAGAGCGTCAACCCAACCTTCCTCATCGACCTGCGTTTTCATGACCTCAGACATGAAGCGACTTCCCGACTCTTCGAAAAGGGATTGAATCCATTTGAGGTTTCTTCCATGACCGGCCACAAGTCGATGCAGATGCTCAAGCGCTACACCCACGTCGAAGCTTCGAAGCTAGCCGCAAAACTCGGTTGAGTCGTCGCGACGTTGCACCGCAAGGTCGGGGTTTTTGGGGGACGCCATACGGCGGGGGGATAGGCGAACGCCACGGGTGGCGAGCGGTTATGCCCCCAGGAGACTTCGGCAAGGCCATCATCCCACAACTGTTCGCGGCTGGTAACGGCGACGCCAGCATTCGCCAAAAGTGGATGAATATTGATCGGTCCCAACAGCGTAGGTGAACTATGGACATAGTGAGTCCGGACAAACGTAGTCAGATGATGAGTCGCATCCGCCGCGAGAACACCAAGCCGGAGCTTATCGTGAGATCAATCGCTCACCGAATGGGGCTTCGTTTTCGACTTCATCCGAAGGAGCTTCCGGGGCGACCTGATCTGATATTTCCAAAGCACAGGACTGCCATCTTCGTTCACGGATGCTTCTGGCACCGCCACGATTGCGGGCTGGCTCCAATACCCAAGACTCGAACCGAGTTTTGGTTGGCCAAATTCAGAACAAATGTGAGCCGCGACAGAATTTCGCGGGCTGCACTGGAGAACCTAGGCTGGCGAGTGCTGGAAATTTGGGAATGCGAGACTCGCGAGCCGGAGTTGATCAGGCGACAGCTGGAAGCGCATTTTCTGCGCGGATTGCTACAGAACTGAGCCGTCGCGGGTATTTGGCATCCTCTGCGCGCAACTGCTCCACAACACGCTGCATCACGACGGCGCAGACACCGTTTCCGCAAACTTTTATCCGCTCGCGTCGAGTGCCAACAGGAAATTGGTGATGCTCTGGCAGCGACATGGCCCGCGCAAGCTCGGTTGGCTGCAGCATACGCATCTTCCAGCGATTATTTCGTTTACAGACCAGAGCAAAGCGATCTATCGTTGTCACCGTACGCAGGGGAACGTCCAAGGTTTGCCACGACTTCTTCCCCCCTGATCCGTAGTAAACGATAAGAAATTCGGCGTCAGGACCGAGCGTATTGATCGCATCTCTGGCTCGATCCTGTGTCGCTTGAGCGCGTCTTTCAACAAAGAGCGGCGACATAGGCCATGTTCCCTCGGGATCGAGAATGTCCCGAACGCTGCGCGTCCGAGTGCTTTTTGGAGACGTAATAATGGGTGGTGGCATTCCCAGACCACCTATCAGAAACAGTCGAACCCTGCCCTGCGGGGCTCCATAGTCGGAGGCGTTTATGACCTCTTCACGCATCTGGTAGCCTAGAGCTCGAAGTGTGTCCACGAGTTCGCTGTACCGCCCCCAGGCTTTCATCTCCTTCACGTTCTCAATGATGAACCACCTGGGCTGAAGCGCGGCAATCCAATCAACGGTATGAAGCGCGGTTTCCCTACTGCCTTCGTCCCTGGGAGCGGCTCCCTTGGCAACCGAGTGGTTTGTACATTCTGGCGAAGCGATAAGTAGGTCGAGGTCACCGGGCAAGCAGTACTTAAGAGGATCCACTTTTTCGATCCGGTCGTTCACCACCGTTGCGCCGGGAAAGTTGGCCTTATATGTCTGGCACGCGATCTCCCAAAGATCGACTGCCACGACAGGGGACATACCTGCCTGCACGGCGCCGCGCGCGCCAAGCCCTCCACCGCAAAACAAATCTGCAAAAGTCTTCATGATATAAGGACAAGCGTATCTGAAAAGCCGCCAGGCTACCAGGTTCTACCTGCATTGCCTAGACGTGCTGACCCCAAATGGAGGAGGGAGTGGTGAGGCTTCGCCCTAGAGCCAGGATTATCCGTACGATCGGAGACCAGCTAATCAGCGGGCCCGAAGCGGCGTTGATCGAGCTGGTAAAGAATGCATACGACGCTGACTCGCCGTCTGTTCGGATATCGATTACTCCACCGGGTTCCTTGCAGGAAGGGAGAAAGCCGGGGGAGATCACGGTAGTAGACAGTGGTCACGGCATGTCTGCAGATGACCTTTTGCGCAAATGGTTTGAGCCCGCCACAACAGACAAGATCGAGCGGCGTATCAGTCCGGACGGACGCCGGCTGCTTGGTGCTAAGGGAGTAGGACGGTTTGCCACTGCGCGACTGGGACGGTTCCTCCACTTGCGTTGTACGAGCAAGCATCCAGGGAGGGCCCTTGAGGTAAGCGAGTTGGATGTTGACTGGCAAGATTTCGAGACCAGCCAGTATCTTGACGAAGTCGACATCGATATTCAGACAAGCGCAGGGCAACGCAGCGACAGAACCGGCGTGAGTCTCAAGATATCGGAGCTGAGAGATGCCTGGACCAAGGGACAGCTGGAATTACTCGTGCGAGAGCTCCGTCGCCTTGCTTCCCCCAATGATGCGCGCGAAAGTGGCTTTCGCATATTTTTGGACCTGTCAGGCTTCACCGTTGCAGGGCACGGGTTCGATGGACAGGCTTTGGTGTCGGGCATCTTTGGCACCGTCCAGGACGGTCAGCAAGTAACGCGCGATCCGACAGAAATTCGGCCGTTCACTCTGGGAAACGTTTTTCACTATCGAGTAGAAGGAGAGTTCGATGCGGAGGGGGCGTTCTCGGGGCGGTTCATCAACCAGCGTGCAGATGGCCAAGTCCAAACATTGAGTATTCCGGCGCCGGATATTGGCGACGGCGAGCAGCCATGCGGGCCGGTTAATCTCACACTCAACGTCTACGATCGCGAGCCCGACGCGATCGTAGACCTCTTCCGTCGGCTCGGCCTAACGTCGATTGGCAGACTCGATGCGCGCAAGGTACTGGACGAGAACATCGGCGTTGGTATCTACCGTTCTGGATTCCGAATCAGGCCATACGGCGACGCTGAGTCAGACTGGCTCGAATTGGAAAGCAAGCGCGTCCAGAACCCCTCGCAAAAGCTAGGTCTCAATCAGGTTTGGGGAATCGTCAAGATCGCGGATGAAGCTGACTCAGGTCTCGTCGAGAGAAGCAGTCGTGAAGGGCTAGAGCACAACGGCAATTTTGAGCGTCTGAAGAGACTGATCGCGGACATGATGACAAGGATTGAGGCCTTGCGTGTTGACTTCCGCGGAATGGTTGGCCTCAGCCGCAAGCAGGAAGGTGACACGGACAGCATACGAGGCCAAGCCGGCCTGCACGCCACCGCGAGAGCAATTGCCGCACTGCCACCGAAATACCGCGACAAGGTTCAAAGGGCACTCAAACAGGAGAGTGCCGCCCTCAAAACGTCTCTGGACGAACTCGAGGCTTACCAGCACAAACTGGCTACCCAATCGAGCTTGGGATTGGTTGTATCCCAGGTGCTGCATGATGGTCGACGTTTCCTGGGGGACATCACTACACGCTCCAAGGAACTGGCTGACGGAGCGCCTCGACTGCTGGAACACAGTGATTTCGGAGCGCACTTCCGGAGTGCCTTTGGAAAGAATGCGCGATCGATCCAGGACTCTGCCGGCCAGCTTACCAAATTGTTCCGAGCACTTGATCCGCTCGCAAGCCGCAAACGTGGCAGGCCGAAATCGCTCGATCCTATGGAGGTCGTAGAGCGATGCCTCGGGCTATTCAAAGACGGAATCACAGCGACGGGAATCACGATCCACCGCAACGTGCAAGTCGACCTTCCAAAGGTGACGGTGTATGAGGCCGATCTGATGGCCGCTATCCTGAATATCGTTGACAACGCAGTGCATTGGTTGGGCACGAGCCCAACGAAGCCCCGAGAGTTGCGCGTCAAGGTAACGCACTCCAAAAGATGGGTCCGCGTCGCCTTGTCGAATAATGGTCCAGTTATTGACGAACTGCTCGCAAAAAATCTTTTCAAGCCGGGGTTCACGCTCAAGCCGGAAGGTTCTGGGCTTGGACTAGCTATTGCCCGTGAGGCGATCCAGGCAAGCAAGGGGAAGGTACTCTACGATCCGCAGGCCGCAGAGACAACCTTTATTATCGAAATGCAGAGGAGCTGAGGGGGAATCAAAGATGGCCGTACCGTGCCTGCAGGTCTTGCTCGTGGAGGATCAAGACAGCAACATCGACGCGTGGCTCGACAAGGCAAAGTCGCATAACTCCGACGCAGTAGCGAAGAAGTTCTCGATTGAGACTATTTCTTGCAAGTCGGTCGCGGAAGCGCAAGGCATCTTGCGGACCCGCAAGCCGGATGCCGTCGTAGTCGATTTGCGCCTACAGACCGAAGGAGCGATCGAGCCCAACGATCACGGGAATGCGTTGGTCAAATATGCATTACAGACTCATCCAGTGGCAATCGCCATCTACAGTGGCCAAGGACAGGAGGCAGAAGTCGATGAGTGTCCCCAGGTCGAGGTATTTGATCGCGGTGGGGGCCTTGATCCGGTATTCGAGTGGCTCGCCAAGCAGCGCGACATGCTACTTCGGCTCCGCAGCACTCGCGATTCGATGGAGCGCGAAATGGCTCGGGTCTTCTTCCGATCGATCTGGCCGCGATGGACCCATTGGATAAAGAAGCCGGAGCCAGATGTCGGTCCAATGCTCGCAAGGCACGTGGTCGCGCATATTCACGACGCGCTGCTGGACGCAGATGGCGGAACTGCCCATCCGGAGGAAACCTATTTCGCCCCACCAATCAAGGACAGGCTCGATACCGGTGATCTAATCTACGACGGCGGTGATTTGTGGATCGTGGTCACGCCGAGATGTGATCTTGCCAGTGCCGGCAAGGTCGAAACTGTACTAGTCGCCAAATGCGTTGACATTTCTGACCGTTGGAACGGCAAGTCCGCGAAGGATCGATACAGGCTCTCGCAGCACGACAATGCGGCGAAGCAGCATTTTCTTCCCCCCATGCTGGGTACCGATGGCAATCAGGTTGGGCCTTGGTTCGTTCAATTTCACAATCTTATGGCTACTCCAATTGGGGACGTGCCCGACAAGCTCACGGCAAGGAGATGGGCATCGTTGGCCCCGCAGTTTGTGCCGTCTCTTGTGGAGCGATTTGGTGCGTATTTCAGTCGTATTGGCACTCCTGTTTTGACCTCCGAGTGACGAAACCCTATCGAGCATGGATTGTTTTATCGGGCCGTCCTCTAGACGGCGTATCTCGATGAGCCACCTCAACAGATTCCCGAGTCCCATGTCAACTGATTCGTGAAAGGATCGAACTTCGGCTTGGCCTGGAATCGCTCCTTTCGACCATCGTCATAGGTTCGCTTGCAATCAGCGTTGAGGCACTGGGTGTTGCAACTGATCACTCCGGGTCGCTTTGGAGGTACGGCCGGGAAACCATCGCCGGTATTCGTTCTGGCCGGGGCCGAGACTGTGCGTTCGGCAGTTTTGGCAGTCGCGGCCGTAGGCACCGTACTCAGGTATTTATCAATGCTTGCGCCGATTTCTCCGGTGTCGTACATCGTACGGGACAGCGCTTGAGCCGACTGGATTTGCTGTGGGGACATGGCTTCTTCCTTGCGCTTCAAGTCCAAGGCCATTAGTTTGGCGATTCCTTCATTGCTCTTCGTCGCCGCGAGATTCTGAAGGGCATAGGCGATCACCAAGTTTTCCCCAACACCGTCACCATTGGCATACATCGCGCCCAGGATGTGTTGGGCGCCGGCATGGCCCTGCTCGGCGGCCTTGCGGTACCAAGCCACTGCCTGAGTCGCATTTTTTGGCACGCCAGTGCCGCTGGCATACATCAAGCCCAAGTTGAGTTGGGCCTTGGCATGACCCTGATCGGCGGCCTTGCGATACCAAGCCACTGCCTGAGTCGCATTTTTTGGCACGCCAGTGCCGCTGGCATACATCAAACCTAGGTCGCGTTGAGCGTCGGCGTTGCCCTGCTCGGCGGCTTTGCGGTACCAAGTTACCGCCTGGACAGCATCTTTCGGTACGCCAATGCCATTGGCATACATTCCGCCCAAATCGTTTTGGGCGCTGGCAAGTCCCTGCTCGGCGGCCTTGCGGTACCAAGCCGCTGCCTGCGCCGCATCTTGCGGTACGCCAGCGCCGTTTTCATACATCACGCCCAGGTTTTGTTGAGCGTTGGCTTCCCCCTGCTCGGCCGCCTTGCGATACCACTGCGCGGCCAGTTCTGCATTTTTGGAGACTCCAATCAGCCCATCTCTGTAAATTTCGCCGAGTGCAGACTGGGATTGAGAATTACCCTGGACGGCATCGGCCTTGAAAGCAGCTATGGCTTCCGGGTATTTGCCGGCCTTGACCAAGGCTAGCGAGGCGGCGTAGTCCGCGAATGCGGGCATTGCTGAAAACGCCCAGGCCATCAAGACGCCGCGGACGGTTGTGCTCCAGCCGACGGCTTTGGCGGAACACTTACGCTCATTCAACTCCATCGATCTCTCCTCCTTATTGACATTGAGACCATGTTTGCTCTCTCACAACTCTAAGAGAGGTGGCCCTGAGCTAGAGCCTCGATCTCGCGACCCACGGAACGCTCAGGAGGAGCAAACAGGGAACTTAACGCCCTGTGCTTCACATGATGACTCAGATATGAGAAGCATAATCCGTAGATGTAAAAACACCAAGTCAGGAGACTCCATGGGTGGCTCCCAGACTGGCTCCCCCAGAGAAAATCCCTGCCAGCAACGACCTTCGCGGCATCGTGGCGTTCCACGTGCGCACGAAGCGTTGCCAGCTCGGCTGGAGTCAGGAAACGCTGGCTTTGAATTGCGGGCTGGACCGCACATACGTTTCAGCGGTGGAACGCAAGCGCTGGAATATTTCGCTGTCAAACCTGGAGGCGATTGCCCATGCTCTGGAGCTTCCGCCATGGACCCTATTGGTTCCAATCGGGAAGGATCGCCAACCGATCGTGGACCACACATGCGATCACCCGACCAAGCGGTTTCCGGACTGACTGCTCCAATTCAATTGCCTATTAGCTGCATGGCAGTTGATAGGGGCGGCAGGCCCTGAGTTGACTACTCTTGGTCCTGTGCGATGTGCTGCGCTAGGCCTTCGGCCCAAAACTCGGCCTCGTCATTGAGCCAAGCACGCGTTTGGCCCGCCGTCAGTTCAAACTCGCCGCCACCCTCGCATACCTCGCAGCTCCAACCATCGCTGCGCTGGTACACCTCGCTGCCATTTCTGGCTCGGTCGTGTGGATCACCCGCAACGATCACCACGGTGCCGTCGCAGTAGTAGATGGACAAGCCGTTGTCGAGTGCTTCCAGCTCGGCATCGCTGAGCGTTGCAAAGTGCTCGCGCAGATCGGACGCGATGCGTTTTTTGAGGTTCATGGTCATTGGTCTTTTTCCTTGGTAAAAGCCCATTTGGGCGAGTTGTTCACTGCCACCGAACGGTGGCATTCAGTTGTTTCCTGAGGACCCTCCGAGCGGATAGGGCAGAAATGCGTCAGGCCAGCATTCCAGTCAGTCGCGTCAGTCATGCCACGTCTCACTAATTGGCAGAACTGGGCACGACTGACGCGAATCGAACACCTCTCTTGTAGCGGCACCCCACGGACAGGTCCACAGTTGAACCTGCCTGCCGCTACAAAGAATCGATGCTCCGCCACGTCAGATTGGCGTGATGGCGATGAGGTTCGATCGGGAGCTTCTTCCCGTCGAGCGGTACCCATTCGATGCTCAGGATCACCGCCTTCAGCCTCTCGGCCATTTCCTGAGATGGACACACCCACATGACCCGGTCGTACTTGCCGGATCGGATCGCCTTCAAACAAGCCAATAGGACGACTCGGTAACGCTTAAGCGTTTTCATGGTTCGCTCCACTTCGATCGCCACCCGCCGACCATCGGAATCGATGACTAAGGCATCTGGTCTCTTGTCTCCATTGTCAAGCGCTGGCAAGCGGTCACCATTAATCCAGTCGTGCCAACCTTTTCCTTCCAACCGCAACCGCACCTCCTGAACCATCAGCGCGTGCTCCAGATTCTGCAAACCCAGCTTGGCCGGTTCAAACACGGCCTCAAGCGGACGCTCGGTCTGCGGATCGAACGCAAACGCTTGCCCGTGGGCCGTGATTCCCCATAGGGTCAGCCGCCGCAGCGGCGTGGCGATCAGGTGGCGGCGCACCAGTGACTCGCGCTCCATCTGGCACAGGGTGGCATGGGCAGCCTGCCGCGACCGCAGCCCCATCACGCGCTGCAGCAGTTCCTGTGTACTCCAGACCTCCTGACGCAGGTACCGCAGCACACGACCACGCTTGAAGGCGCGACGCGCCTGCCGCTGAGCCGGCCCCAGCAGCCCTTTGACTTCGGCATCCATCAAATCACTCCCGAGCGGTCGTCTGCCGGCTGGAAACGCGGTGCCTCCGAGATCGACGGCAGTTCCGCCAACTCGCGGAGGTGATCCATGGTCACCACGGTTGGCAGCCCTGCCCCCAGCAACAGTCCCGTGCGGCGCGGTAACTGCAGCAGCCGATTCCTGTGAATGAAAGGAACTTCGACCTCTCGCCAGTTTTCACTGCGCCCCGGTTCAGTGGAGGTGCGTGAAACCGTTTCGGTGAACGTCGGGGTTGTGCCGGTCATCGCCTCCGCCCACTCCGCGACATCCGCGCTGATTGGACGGTAGATCAGCTTCAAATTCGTGTTGTCCAGCACAGCGCCTTTGACAACCTCCGGGCTGATGCCGCCGCATGCTTCGAGGTCACCGAGACTTTGGTGTGCCAGCAGCACATGGCAACCGAAGTCGCGCACCACGCCCAGTGCATTGACCGACTGGGTTGAAAGCAAATACTTGAACTCATCCAGGAACAACGCCACCCGACGGCTCTCACCGCGTGGCCGCGAATAGATGATTTGCAGAATGCGCAGCAACACCATTTTCTGGAGCATTAAGGTTGCTTCATCCAGGGTGCTGCCGATGACGTAGACGAAGCCTCCCTCATCCAGGCAAGAAGCCAGGCTGAGCCCGGCCGTCGTCTGGATGGCCGGAATGTCGGCCAGCTCGTTCAGATTGCCCCAGAACATCTTGGCTGAGGTGATGGCCTCATCCCCTATGCAAACAGAAACCAGACCTGGCAGGGAGAATGCTTGCCGCTCTTCCGCCAGCAGCGCAGCCGCCTTAGCTGCATGTCGGTCCGCCAGCCGATAGACTCGGTCGATCTCTCCGCTGTCGCCGGAGCCAAAGCCGGCATTCAAGAGCTCTTCCAACTGGCGCCGCTCCAACCCTTCAAGCAGGTTGAATTGAGGTGGCGCGCTCGGCCGGAGATCCAGCACACGGAATGGCAGGCCATGCTTTTGGGCGAACGCGCAGAGCGCGCCCGGCAGCTTGCTGTCGTTCTTGGGGTCAAAGACGATCACGGTCTCACCCGCCTGTGCGAACTGCGGCAACAGCACTTGCGCTGCAGTCCCTTTGCCAACATCGGTCGGACCGACGATTTGCATGTGTTGGTGTGTGCTGTCCCAGGGCAGGTATAGAGGTTTGCCCGACTGCTGCAGACCCAAAAAGAACCTATCCCGACGAAAGTAGCGCTCGGGGTCGTATTTCGCCGCCCGATCGTCTTCTGCCGAGATGCCGCTCAGACCTTTGCCGGCTCGCTCCCAAAGCGGAATCAACACGGTCACGATCAAACCGCTGACCAACATCGAGGCAAAGCAACCGATGCCCGCCGCAAACAAACTGGGCTGATAGACCCGCCACACGTCGGCCAAGGCAACGCCCCCAAGCCATGCCAACGCCAAGATCAGCAGAGCCAGCAGAGCCGCAGTGCCAACCGACACCAGGCCCGCTGCTGTTGCCACGATGCCAACCTTGGCGAACACCGGCGACATCAGAGGCCACTCCGGTCGATGAAAGCGGCGCATCCGCCATCCGATCATCAACAGGGCAGGAACCACCGCACCCACGATGGCCCATAACGCGACATGCGACGTCATGGCAAAGGTCAGTTCGTTCAGCGTTTGCAAAAAGCGCTGTTCGATTTCAAAGAATGAGAGAGGTTTTGTATTCACGAAGAATCCTTTACTGGGTTGGCCGCTGCCAACCCACTGAGATGAAGATGAGGACGCAGTCCGCACCGGCCCCAGCCGGTCGGACGAAGTTCGGGGGGAGCCGCCGATCAGGATTCGCCCAAGCGAATCCAGGCCGCCCACGGCCGGTGATCGGTGGGGGGCAAAGCCCCCGCCCGTCGGCGCAACGAAGTGGCGCCCGACTCCCCTCGAAAGGGTCGGTCGTCCAGACCGAGTCGCGCGGCAGCACGACCCAGCGGATGCAAGATTGCCGCAGGCAATCGAGCGTCCAGCGCAGCCCTCTTCGAGGGGAGTCGGGCGCCGCAAGGCGCGCCGACGGGCGCTGTTTGCAGAGGCAGCTGCGGCCCTAGCCGCGAGGGTCGGCTTGCCGGCACGTCCAGTGCCGGTGCGGTCGCCAGCCGCATCGACCCGCCTGCCTCGCGCCGCGGAACGCGGCGACATGGCCGACAGCCATCGCTGACCCAGATGGTTAACGCGTCGAGACCGACGCCGTCAGCCGAGGGTGTCAGCGAGGTCATTCGGCGGCCTTTGAAGACATGGCCGAGACCACTGAAGCTTTGGCTTGCCAACGTCGGATAAGCGCGGAGGTGCGAACCCTCACATGCTTGACGAGCGAGAGTCATTGCGCACCCTCCTCGGCATTGAGCCGGCCCGCTTCGCGGGCACCGGATGTCGCGGGCAATGACCAGAGCGAAGTCATCGCCTCACCATAGCCACGCCGCTCCATCGTGACGGCCAAGGTTTTGCGAGCTCGTCGCAATGCTTTGTCACCGATGCCGTGGGCTTCGGCGATTTCTTTGATGACCCGCGCTTCAGCCGAGCCGTTGGCCAACAGTTGGCGCAGCAAAGCAATGGCCTGCGAGTCAGGCACTTCGTCTCGCCGCGAATCTACCCCCTGTTGACCGAAGCCTTCAGCCGCCGCCAGCAAGGACTGCGCATCGCCGCGCAGTGGCTCCTGCCAGACGATACGCTGCGCATGGATTGCCGGCGTCACGCTGACCTGCTCGACGGTGTAGGCAAAACCTCCACCATCGGGGCCAAGGTTCGACTTCGCGCGCACGAGAATGCGTCGATCCGGCAAGGTATCAATCGTTGCAGTGCCAACTGCATCGCTCGATTTCCCCACTTCGGCGTCGGACTCCTCGCCGCTGCATTTCATCGCGATGAGGACGGCTCGGGCCAGTGCACCGAAGCTCAGGCTGCCCGTCACACGCTCGACCGGAGATTTCCCAATCGAACCTTTTGTCAAGTGCGATATGCCGACGATCGCACAGCCGTGTTGCCGAGCAAGATCGATCAGCGGCTGAAGGCCACGGCGAACTTCGACTGCTTTGTTCGCATCACGCGCCACTACAAGCGAGACCGGATCGAGAACGATCAGCCGAGGTGCCTCCAGCAACGCGAGCGATTCGCACAACTCGGCGATGTGGATTGACGGATCGAACGGCATGACCTCATTCGCCACGCGAATTCCCGTGACGAAGTGCACTCGGGTCATGCCAGCGCCCGCCGCCACAAGCCGAGGCGCGAGTGTGTTTTCAATTTCGTCTTCGCCACTCCAGATAAGAACGTCACCGGTGTCGCAAGACTCTCCGCTCGGCCACGTCTTACCTGCACTGACGATCGCCGTAGCAAAAAGCGCCATCGTCGTCTTAGCCGCGCCGGGCGGCCCGGCCAGGATTGTCAATGCCCGGTTTGGTATGAAACCGGGCCAAAGCCACTGCACCGGTTCCAAGGTCACCGTGTCGGCAGCTGTGAGGACGACCATCGCATCGGAGGATTCAGCGCCGTTGGAAGCATTCGCGGGCCGCGATGGATAGACCTTTGCAAGGCGAACTCGCTGATCAATTTTGTGAAGCAGCTGTTTGTCAAGCATGGCGGCCTCCAGTACGTGCAGTGCCCAGCGCTTCATCGCGGAGATACTGGATGCGCCCAGCCGCCGTGATGAGTCGCTGCCTGTCGATTTCGCCAAGGTTTTCACCTCGCGCCAGCACGCCCGCCACAACAACAAGCAGAAGAGCCTCGTCGCTGAGGAGCTCCAATGCCTGCGCTGCTGTGAGGAGCTTCGGATTCCTGGCTGCACGATTCGTTGCTTTGTACGAACCGTCAGCGGGAAACAGCTCCTGCAATGTGACGCCCAATGCTGCGGCAATTTCTGCGACAGAGCAACCTGCAAAGCAATGAAGAAGGGCCGCGCCGTCATCGCGCTCGCGGATTGACAGGGACGGCGAGTTGTCGGGATGCGCAGGGCACCTTGAACTCCACTGCCCTCTTTGCCGCTGACGAACGCCTTCCAAACGGGACAAGATGAGTTGGACTGGGTTCACTGAGTCCCCCCCGTCTTGAGAATCGCACCCGCGCTTTTCCGAGGCCGCCCCCGAGTGCGGGCGACGTTTTCAACTTCGCGGTCGGCTGCGCAGATATGGATTTCCCTATCAGAAATCCATTGCTCTACCGTTTCGCGGCGCCAGCGCCATACCCGCCCTACTTTGAACCCTTGAGGTAACTCAAGTTTGCGCCGACCCCCAAGTGCGGAGTACACGGTCTGTTCGTGCAGCCCCAAGTGATCCGCCAGTTGGCGAACCGAAAGAATTTCATTCAATTTTTCCTCCAAGCCTTGCGTGCAACGCAAGGTGAAAGGTGAAAGAGCCGCGCAGTTGCGCGGAGCTATTTCAGATTCCTAAGGAGGTGAAGCGGGGCACAGGGCCGTCGGGGAAAAGGCTCGCCGAGAAAAAAAAGCTGTTTGGCCGAACGGGCCACCATATTGCAGAAACGGCGCTGCGCAAACGCCGACAAGCGTCCCAAAGAAAAGCTATTGCCGCCAAAGCAAGTACCCAGTCCAGAGCGACAACGCCCAAAAAGTAGAACAGGGAATTCAGCTGACCCACTGTAAAGTGATCAGCAATACTAGGAAATTGCCATAGCGCAATGGCCACGCTCAGCACTACTGCCAAGCAGGCTAGGGCAACCCACAGCAAGCGCATGCCGAGTTCGTCAGGCCGAGCCTCAGTAGCTGGCAAGCGAAAAGTGGGTCGGTGTTCAATCAGCACACCCCGAGCGTAACAGACGCACACCTACTCGCGCTAAAACTGGATTAAGTCCTGCAAGCCAGGTTATCCCTCGCGCACATGAATGAACGCCCGCAGCTTGGGACAATTTTGGGACAGCGAAACCGCTTAAACCCACTTAATCTGACTTATCTCCGCTTAAATCAACAAGCGTAACTTATTGATTTATCACATATTTTTGGTGCCGATTATCGGATTCGAACTGATGACCTACCGCTTACAAGGCGGTTGCTCTACCAACTGAGCTAAATCGGCGAAAGCCGCGATTTTACCGCGTCACTTGACGCGCTTGAGAGCCGGCCGAGGGCCGGCCGGCGGCTTGGGGGGCTCGCCGTCGTCGCCAGCGTGCGCGCTGCTCCCCTGCGTCAGCGGCACGATCTTGTTGTCGCCATCGCCGACTGCAGGCTTGTCCGGTTCGGCAGCGGCCATCAGTGGCAGCGCCGCGGCGGGGCCACCCGCTGACGCGCCGGCCTGCTGCGCCGGATTGGGGAAGGCCATGCCCTGGCCATTTTCACGGGCGTAGATCGCGATGACGCGGTCGATCGGCACCATGATCTCGCGCGCCGTGCCGCCGAAACGGGCACGGAACTCGATGAACTCGTTCCCCAGCTTCAGCGCACTGGTGGCGTCGAAGCTGATGTTGAGCACGATCTCGTTGTTCTTCACATGCTCGCGCGGCACCTGTACCGTGCCGTCGACGTAGACCGCCACGTACGGCGTGAAGCCGTTGTCCGTGCACCAGTCGTACAGGGCGCGGATCAGGTAGGGGCGCGTCGAGGGCAGGTCGGTCGAGAGACTCATCGGGCTAAAGCTGAATGCCGGCCGTGGCTTACTTGCGCATCACCTTTTCGGACGGCGTCAGCGCCTCGATGTAGGCGGGGCGCGAGAAGATGCGTTCGGCGTACTTCAGCAGCGGCGCGGCGTTCTTGCTGAGGTCGATGCCATAGTAGTCGAGGCGCCACAGCAGGGGTGCGATGGCCACGTCGAGCATGGAGAAATTGTCGCCCAGCATGAACTTGTTCTTCAGGAACACCGGGGCCAGCTGCGTCAGGCGATCGCGCACATGGGCACGGGCCTTTTCGAGCGCCTTCTCGTTGCTCTTGGCGGCGCGCGACTCGAGCAGACCGACGTGGACGAACAGCTCCTTCTCGAAGTTGAGCAGGAACAGGCGCACGCGTGCGCGGTCCACCGGGTCGCCGGGCATCAGCTGCGGGTGCGGGAAGCGCTCGTCGATGTACTCGTTGATGATGTTCGACTCGTACAGGATCAGGTCGCGCTCGACCAGGATCGGCACTTGCCCGTACGGGTTCATCACGCTGATGTCCTCGGGCTTGTTGTACAGGTCGACGTCGCGGATCTCGAAGTCCATGCCTTTCTCGAACAGCACGAAGCGGCAGCGGTGCGAGAAGGGGCAGGTCGTACCCGAATACAAGACCATCATGGTGAAGGCTCCTAAAAATCAAAAGGAGTGGGCTGCATGGTGGCAGGCCACTCCGGCAATCCGGCCGCCCTGCGGCGGTCGGGTTCGGCTCGACGTTACTTGATGTCTTTCCAGTACGCGGCGTTGAGACGCCAGGCGATGATGGTGAAGAGCACCAGGAACAACAGGACCCACACGCCGATGCGGCCGCGCGTCAGTTGCGCAGGCTCGGCCATCCACTGCAGGTAGTTGACGAGATCGCCGACGGCCTGGTCGTACTGCAACGGCGTCAGGGTGCCGGGGGTCACCTGCTCCCAGCCCTTGAAGACCTGGCTTTCATGGCCGTGCTCGCCGTGGGTTTCCCAGACCGGCTTGCGGATGCCCTGCAGTTCCCACAGCACATGCGGCATGCCGACGCTGGGGAACGCCAGGTTGTTCCAGCCGGTTTCCTTGGTCTCGTCCTTGTAGTAGGTGCGCAGGTAGGTGTACAGGTAATCGGCACCGGTGCCCTTGCCCAATTCAGAGCGCGAACGGGTGATGACGGTGAGGTCGGGCGGGTTGGCGCCGAACCACTCCTTGGCCTGCTTGGGGTCGATGGCGGCCTTCATGGTCTCGCCGATCTTGTCGGTCGTGAACAGCAGGTTGGCCTTGATCTGGTCTTCGCTCAGGCCGATGTCCTTCAGGCGGTTGTAGCGCATGTAGGCGGCCGAGTGGCAATTCAGGCAGTGGTTGACGAACAGCTTGGCGCCGTTCTGCAGCGAGGTCAGGTCGTTGACGTGGTTCGGTGCCTTGTCCCACGGAATGCCGTGGTCGTCGCTGGCGAACGCGGGAGACGCAAGCCCCAGCAGGAGCATCAGGGAGATAACGATTTTTTTCATGGTATTCGGACCTCGGCTGGCGCTCAGTGCGGGTGGAACGTGATGCGATCCGGCGGGGTCTTGAAGGTGCCCAGGTGGCTCCACCACGGCATCAGCAGGAAGAAGCCGAAGTAGTACAGCGTGCCGATCTGCGACACCCGCTCACCGACCGGCGACGGCGGCTGCACGCCAAGGTAGGCGAGGATCAGGAAGTTCACGACGAACACGCCGTAGACATACTTGTGCCAGTCGGGGCGGTAGCGGATCGACTTGACCGGGCTGTTGTCGAGCCAGGGCAGGAAGAACAGGATGATGACCGCGCCACCCATCACGACGACGCCCCAGAACTTGGCGTCGATCGACAGCATCAGCGCGACCAGCACCACGGCACCGCCGATCACGGTGGCCTTCAGGAGGCCGGCCAGCTTGGCCTTGAACACGCCGAGGCCGGCACCGAGCAGCACGCAGGCGATCAGGGCGTACATCATTTCGCTGGTGATGGCACGCAGCATCGAGTAGAACGGCGTGAAGTACCAGACCGGCGCGATGTGCGAGGGCGTCTTCAGCGGGTTGGCTTCGATGAAGTTGTTGTACTCCAGGAAGTAGCCGCCGACTTCCGGCGCGAAGAAGATGATCGCGGTGAAGACCAACAGGAACACGGCCACGCCGAAGATGTCGTGAACGGTGTAGTACGGATGGAACGGAATGCCGTCGAGCGGGTGGCCGTTCTTGTCCTTCAGGGCCTTGGGGCCCTTGATCTCGACGCCGTCGGGGTTGTTGGAGCCCACTTCGTGCAGCGCGATGATGTGCGCGGCCACCAGGCCCAGCAGCACCAGCGGCACGGCGATGACGTGGAAGCTGAAGAAGCGGTTCAGCGTGGCGTCGCCGACGACGAAGTCGCCGCGGATCAGCAGCGCGAGATCGGGGCCGACGAAGGGGATGGCCGCGAACAGGTTCACGATCACCTGGGCGCCCCAGTACGACATCTGGCCCCATGGCAGCAGGTAGCCCATGAAGGCTTCGGCCATCAGGCACAGGAAGATCGCGCAGCCGAAGATCCAGACCAGCTCGCGCGGCTTGCGGTAGCTGCCGTAGATGAGGCCGCGGTACATGTGCAGGTACACCACGACGAAGAACGCCGAGGCGCCGGTGGAGTGCATGTAGCGGATCAGCCAGCCCCAGGGCACGTCGCGCATGATGTACTCGACGGAGGCGAACGCCAGGTTGGCGTCCGGCTTGTAGTGCATCACCAGGAAGATGCCGGTGACGATCTGGATCACCAGCACCAGCAGCGCCAGCGAACCGAAGAAGTACCAGAAGTTGAAGTTCTTCGGCGCGTAGTACTCGGACAGATGTTCCTTGTACAGCTTGGTGGCCGGGAAGCGGTTGTCGACCCAGTTCAGCAGGCGGGCGCTGGCGGTGGCGTTCGGGGAGATTTCTTTGAATTCAGCCATGTTGCTTGCTCCGGCCTCAGGCCTTCTTGCTGTCCTTGTCCTCGCCGATCAGCAGGCGCGTCTCGGAGAGGTACATGTGCGGCGGCACTTCGAGGTTGTCCGGCGCGGGCTTGTTCTTGAACACGCGGCCGGCCATGTCGAAGGTCGAGCCGTGGCAGGGGCACAGGAAGCCGCCCTTCCAGTCGGCGGGCAGCGAGGGCTGCGGGCCGGCGACGAACTTGTCGGAGGGCGAGCAGCCCAGGTGCGAGCAGATGCCGACGCAGACCAGCACCTCAGGCTTGATCGAGCGGCCTTCGTTGCGGGCGTATTTCGGGGTGAGTTCGTCGGGCTTGCGCTCCGACTTGGGATCGGCGAGCTGGCCGTCGAGGCTGGGCAGGGCCTGGAGCTGCTCCGGCGTGCGCTTGATGATCCACACGGGTTTGCCGCGCCACTCGACGGTGAGCTTCTCGCCGACGCGCAGGGCGCCGATGTCGACCTCCACGGGTGCGCCAGCGGCCTTGGCGCGTTCGGACGGCTGGAACGAGCTCACAAACGGGACGGCGGTGGCCAGCCCACCGGCTGCTCCCGCGCATCCGGACGCGATCAACCACGTCCTCTTGCTGCTGTCGACTGGCGTGTCACTCATGGGAATCCTCAATGCTCTGTCGGGGTTAGGGTCAACCCGGCATTCTAGCTGAGCGTGCAGGGTCATTCCAAACCCGTCCAGCGGCTTGACACGGCCTTTTTGTCGGGAATACTGGCACCCTTCAAATCACCATCGGGAAGGGCTCGCCATGGGCATGATGAAGGAATTCCGGGAGTTCGCCGTCAAAGGCAACGTGATCGACCTCGCGGTCGGCGTGATCATCGGCGCGGCTTTCGGCAAGATCGTCGATTCGGTGGTCGGCGACCTGATCATGCCGGTCGTCGGGGCCATCATCGGCAAGATCGATTTCTCCAACCTGTTCGTCGTGCTGGGCGCGGTGCCGCCTGGAACCGCGAACACGCTCGACGCCCTGAAGAAGGCCGGCGTGCCGGTGCTGGCCTATGGCAGCTTCATCACGGTGGTGATCAACTTCGCCATCCTCGCCTTCATCATCTTCATGATGGTCAAGCAGATCAACCGGCTGAAGGCCGAAGCCCCTCCGCCGCCCGCACCGGCTCCGGCGGCGCCGTCGGAAGAGGTTCAGCTGCTGCGCGACATCCGCGACAGCCTCAAGAAATAAGCCCCCACGCTCCCCCACTGTGTGTGGGTCGCTGCCCCCCGTGGGGGCGGTTTCGCCTTGGGAGCGGCCCGGCGGCGAAACGCTTATTCGCCGGGTCGCCGTTCAGCCACCCGCCAGCCGCCGCGCCATCTCCAGGGCGCGGATCAGGCTGGACGGGTCGGCCCGGCCGGTGCCGGCGATGTCGAATGCCGTGCCGTGGTCCGGGCTGGTGCGCACCAGCGGCAGGCCCAGCGTGACGTTCACGCCGTCGTCCACACCGAGGTATTTCACCGGAATCAGCCCCTGGTCGTGGTACATCGCAACGACCACGTCGAACTCGCCCCGGCGCGCACGCATGAAGACGGTGTCGGGCGCGTAGGGCCCGTGCGCGTCGGCGCCGGCCCGCCTGGCGGCGGCGATGGCCGGCACGATGACGTCCAGCTCCTCGCGCCCGAAGAGCCCGCCCTCCCCGGCATGCGGGTTCAGCCCCGCCACCGCGATGCGCGGCCGGCGGCCGAGCAGCCGCGTGAGCGCGTCGTCGGTGATGCGCAGCGTGGTCTCCACATGGGGCCGGGTCACCGCGTCGAGCGCCTCGCGCATCGACACATGGATGCTGACCAGCACAGTGCGCAACTCGTGGTTGGCCAGCATCATGCGCACCGGCAGGTCTGCCAGCGGCACGCCGAGGTGGGCGGCGGCCTCGGCCTGCAGCAGCTCCGTGTGGCCGGGAAACGGCACGCCGGCGGCGGCCAGCGCTTCCTTGTGCAGCGGGGCGGTGACCAGCGCCGCCACCTCGCCGGCCAACGCGGCCCGGGCGGCCCAGACCACGCTGTCGGCGGCCAGACGGCCGCCTTCGGCGCGGATGTGCCCAAAGGGCAGCGCCGCCAGGTCGGCCGGCGCGCCGGCCAGCGGCAGCACCGGCAGACAGCGCGGGGGCAGACGGGACACATCCGCTGACGATGCGATGACCACGACGGGCAGCGGCGACTGGTGGGACGACAGCAGGCAGGCCGCCGCGCGGCGCAGCACCCCGACATCACCCACCGCGAAGCAGCCGGCCGTGGCGTCCGGGGCGTCGCGGAAGGCCAGGGCAACCGTCTCGGGGCCGATGCCCGCCGGGTCGCCCATGGTGACGGCGATGGGAAGGCGCGCGTCAGTGGCCATGGAGAACCGACAAGCGTGTGGGCAATGGCGTCATGCGGGGTTGTCGATGTCGATGAAGCGGTGCTGCAGGCCCAGCTCGGCCGCCACATGGGCGGCCACAGCCGGCGCCCCGTAGCGCTCGGTGGCGTGGTGGCCGCACGCCAGGTAGGCAACGCCGCATTCGCGGGCGTAGTGGGCCTGCGGCTCTGAGATTTCGCCGGTGAGGTAGGCGTCGGCGCCAGCGGCGATCGCGGCCTCGAAATAACCCTGGGCACCGCCCGTGCACCAGGCCACGCGCTTCAGCGGCCGGTCATGAGCGGCTTCGGGCAGCACCAGCGTGGGGGTGCGGCCCAGCCGCTGCGCCACCCGCTCGGCCAGCGCGTGGGCGCTCAGCGCGCCGCCGTCGGGCTGGCCGATGAAACCCAGGTCCTGCTCGCCGAAACGGCCGTCGGCCGCCAGGCCCAGCACCCGTCCCAACTGGGCGTTGTTGCCGAACTCGGGGTGGGCGTCGAGCGGCAGGTGGTAGGCGAAGAGGTTGATGTCGTGCTCGATGAGCAGCGCCACCCGCTGGCGCAGCCAGCCGGTGAGCCGGCCGTCGTGCCCGCGCCAGAACAGGCCGTGGTGGACGAAGACGGCGTCGGCCTTCTCGGCAATGGCCGCCTCGATCAGCGCCCGGCTGGCGGTGACGCCGGAGACGATGCGGGCCACTTCGGGCCGGCCCTCGACCTGCAGGCCGTTGGGGCCGTAGTCCTTGAAGCGCGCCGGCTGGAGCAGCGCGTCGAAGCGTTCGAGCAGGAGCTGGCGGTGGATCATGGCCCGATTGTCGGCGACGGCGGTTTCACACAACTTTACCGGCCGCCAAAACTTGCGCGGGCGGCGGGTGCCACCATCTGGCAGCAACGCAGGCGGCGCGCAAACGCCCGCCTACAATTCCCGAACCCTAGCGAGCCCCGACCCGATGAAACGTTTTTGGTTGCTGTTTTCCCAGGCCGTCACCGTGCTGCTGGCGGCCTATTTCGTGGTCGCCACGCTGAAGCCGCAGTGGCTGCGGCAGAAGCCGGGCACCGGCTCCATCGCGCTGTTCGAGGCGCCGGCCGCCGCCAGCGGCGTCACCGCGCCGGGCAGCCTGGCGCAGGCGGCCCGCACCGCCGCGCCGGCGGTGGTCAGCATCAACACCAGCCGGGCGGCCGAGCGCAACCCGCAGGCGAACGACCCGTGGTTCCGCTTCTTCTTCGGCGATCGCGGGGCCGAGCCGCAGGGCGGGCTGGGCAGCGGCGTCATCGTCAGCCCGAGCGGCTACATCCTGACCAACAACCATGTGGTGGAAGGCGCCGACTCGATCGAGGTCATCCTGAACGACGCGCGGCGCACGCAGGCCAAGGTGATCGGCACCGACCCCGACACCGACCTCGCCATTCTGAAGATCGAGCTCGACAAGCTGCCGGTGATCGTGCTGGGCAACTCCGACCAACTGCAGGTGGGCGACCAGGTGCTGGCCATCGGCAACCCCTTCGGCGTGGGCCAGACCGTGACCAGCGGCATCGTCAGCGCGCTGGGCCGCAACCAGCTCGGCATCAACACCTTCGAGAACTTCATCCAGACCGACGCGGCCATCAACCCCGGCAACTCCGGCGGCGCGCTGGTGGATACCAACGGCACGCTGCTGGGCATCAACACCGCCATCTATTCGCGCTCCGGCGGCAGCATGGGCATTGGCTTCGCCATCCCCGTGTCCACCGCCAAGACGGTGCTGGAAGGCATCGTGAAAGACGGCCAGATCACGCGCGGCTGGATTGGCGTGGAGCCGCAAGACCTCACGCCGGAGCTGGCCGAAACCTTCGGCGTGAAGGCCAAGGACGGCGTGATGATCACCGGCGTGCTGCAGCGCGGGCCGGCGGCGCAGGCCGGCATCCGCCCGGGCGACGTGGTGACGCAGGTCGGCACGGCGGGCGTGCACGACGTGACCGGGCTGCTGAGCGCGGTGGCGGCGCTGCCGCCGGGCAAGTCGGCCCGGTTCACGGTGCAGCGCAAGGACGAGCAGGTTGTCGTGGAGGTGGTGCCGGGCGTGCGCCCCCGCCCCCGGTTGCAGCAGCCGCAGCAGCAGCAGCAGCAACAAGGCCGCTGACCGGCCCCGGTTTGCTATTGATTCAGTAGCGAACTTTCCAGCACTGGCGCTGACAAGAGGCCGATTTCTTCGAGAAAATCAGCTCTTGGCGGCGTCTTCGCCGGTTTCATCGGCCGGCTTGCGCGCGAACAGTTGCGCGGCCCAGATGCCGATCTCGTACAGCAGGCACATGGGAACCGCCAGCGCGAGCTGCGAGATGACGTCGGGCGGTGTGAAGATGGCCGCGACGACGAAGGCCACCACGATGAAATAGCCGCGGAAAGACCGCAGCTGCTCCACCGACACCATGCCGAAGCGCACCAGCAGCATCACCACGATGGGCACCTGGAAAGCCAGCCCGAACGCCAGGTACAGCGACAGAATGGCTTCGACGTAGGACGAGATGTCGGGTGTGGCGGCCACGCTCTCCGGCGTGAAGTTCTGGATGAACTGGAACATGCGCTCCAGCACGAAGAACTGCACGAAGGCGATGCCGCTGTAGGCGAGGAAGCTGCCGAAGACGATCAGCGGCAGCGCGAAGCGCCGCTCGTGCGAGTACAGCCCCGGCGCAACGAACGCCCAGAGCTGGTACATCAGCCACGGCAGCGCAAGCAGCACGCCCACCAGCAGCAGCACCTTCAGCGGCACGAAGAACGGCGAGAACACGCCGACCGCGATGAGCTTGGCGTCGTGCGGCATGTGGGCGCGGATGGGCTGCGCGATGAGGTCGATGAGGTGGCTGGGGCCGGGCCACATGGCCAGCAGCGCGACGGCGGCGGCAATGCCGTAGAAGCTGTACAGCAGGCGGTCGCGCAGCTCGATGAGGTGCTGCACGAAGGGCTGCTCGGTGCCCGCGAGTTCGTCTTCAGGTGCTTTGAGGTCGGCCATGGTGGTTCAGGCGGTCGGCGGCGGGCCGCGCGAGGCGGCGGCTCAGCCGAGCCGGGTGGGCGGGCGGAAGCGCGCGACCCGCGCGGCGCCGGACTGCGCCCGGGTGCGCGTGCCGGTGCGGGCCTTGTACCAGCCCGGTACGGCGGTGCGCTTGGCGCGCCATTTCTTGTTGGGGTTCTTGTAGGCCGGCGCGTCGATCTCGTCGCGGCAGGCAATCACGCCCGGCGGCGGCTCGTCGGGGTTGAAATAGAAGTCTTGAGTGGCCTCGGTCAGGTTCTTGTGCAGATCGCTGGTTCCCCGCTGCACCGACGACTCCACGTCGCGCGCGGCGGTTTCCATCGTCTCTTTCATCTTCTGCAGCTCTTCGAGCTCGATGGAGCGGTTGACCTCGGCCTTCACGTCGGACACATAGCGCTGGGCCTTCCCCAGCAGCGTGCCCACCGTGCGCGCCACGCGCGGCAGCTTCTCGGGGCCGATGACGATGAGCGCGACGACGCCGATCAGCGCCATCTTGTCGATGCCGAGATCCATCATGCGGTGCGCACTCCGAAAGCCTGCCGGGAAAGGAGCATCAAGACTTGTTGCGCGCCTCGACGTCGATGGTGTTCCGGTCGGCGGCGCTGGCGCTGTTGGTCACCTTGGCCGGGTCGGCCGCGGGCTTTTCCTCGCCGGCCGCGCCGTCTTTCATGCCGTCCTTGAAACCCTTGACCGCGCCGCCCAGATCAGAGCCCATGTTCCTGAGCTTCTTGGTGCCGAAAATCAGCACGACGACCAGCAGCACGATCAGCCAGTGCCAGATGGAAATGGAACCCATGAAATTCTCCTAGTGCAATCCGTCGATTTTAGGCGGCACGGGCGTCGCCCCGGAAAAATATGAAGGGATTTACCCTAAACGCCGTGCAGCGCCGCACGGTGGCGGCACCCCGCTCCGTCAGCCCTTGAGCCAGGGCCGCGGGCCGCCCATCACGTGGATGTGCAGGTGGTGCACTTCCTGCCCGCCCTCGGCGCCGGTGTTGGCCACCACGCGAAAACCGCCTTCCGGGTAGGGGTTGCAGCCCTCTTGCGCGGCCAGCCGGGGCACCATCGCCATCATGCGGCCGAGCAGGCCGGCGTGTTCCTCGGTGACCGAAGCCATCGAGGGAATGTGTTCCTTGGGCACCATCAGGAAGTGCACCGGCGCCCAGGGCTTGACGTCGTGGAACACCAGCATCTCGTCGTTCTCGAAGACCTTGCGCGACGGAATCTGGCCGGCGACGATCTTGCAGAAGATGCAGTTCGGATCGGAATGCATGGGCGGTGTGCTCTCTCGTTGGGGTGTCAGGGCAGGCGGGCGCGCGAGAAGCGCAGCCAGCCGCGGATGCAGCGGTACAGGTACCACAGGCCGACCACGGTGTACGCGATGGCCCCCGGCACGATGAAAACCAGCCACAGCGGCGACAGCAGCACCAGCCAGAACAGCGTCCACCAGAAAGTGGAGATCATGTAGCTGTGGTGGGCGACGTAGAGCGGGTCGGTCTCGTCGCTGCGCAGCACGTAATTGATGACCAGCGCGATCAGCGCAAACGTGCCCGCCGACACCCACGCCACCGTGTGCAGGAAATACAGGCCGTACACGGCCGTGCGCTTGCCGGCCATGGGATCGGACGCGGGGACCACCGGGTACTGCTGCTGGCTCATGATGCGCCTCCAGACGGTTGTTCGGCCCGTTCGCGGTTCTCGGCCTTGCGCAAGGCCTTTTCCTCGATGCCGCTGGTGCCCTCGCGGCGCTCGAGTTCGGCGATGACGTCGGCCGGTGCAAGGCCGTAGTGGGCCAGCGCGATCATCGAGTGGAACCACAGGTCGGCGACCTCGTAGACCAGCTTGGCCGGGTCGGCGCCGGCGTCGACGTCTTTCGCCGCCATGACGGTTTCTGTGGCCTCTTCGCCGATCTTCTTCAGGAAGGCATCGGGGCCCTTGTGCAGCAGCCGCGCCACGTAGCTGGAGGCCGCGTCGCCGCCGTTGGCCGGCTTGCGGCTTTCAATGATGGCGGCCAGCCGCGCGAGGGAATCGTTGGAGGTGGACATGGCGCTACTTGTAGATCGATTCCGGGTCTTTCAAGACCGGCTCCGTCACTTCCCACTGGCCGTTGCGGTACACGCTGAAGAAGCAGCTGTGGCGGCCGGTGTGGCAGGCGATGCCGGGCTCGTGGCCGAGCTGGGTGACCTTGAGCAGCACCACGTCGTTGTCGCAATCCAGGCGGATTTCATGGACTTTCTGGACGTGGCCGGACTCTTCGCCCTTGAACCAGAGGCGGCGGCGCGAGCGGCTGAAATACACGGCCTGGCCGGTCTCGGCGGTCTTGTGCAGCGCCTCGCGGTTCATCCACGCGAACATCAGCACGTCGCCGCTACCCTGCTCCTGCGCAATCACCGGCACCAGGCCGTTTTCGTCCCATTTCACCGCGTTCAACCAGTCCATGACCGGATTGTCGATGAAAAAGGCGCGCGCTCTTGTTACAGCCGCACCGGAATGCCGCGCGCCGCCATCGTGGCCTTGGCCTGCGCCACGGTGTATTCGCCGTAGTGGAAGATGCTGGCGGCCAGCACCGCGTCGGCGCCGCCCTGCTGCACGCCGTCGGCCAGGTGGTCGAGGTTGCCGACGCCGCCGGAGGCGATCACCGGCACCGGCACCGCGTCGGCCACCGCGCGCGTGAGCGCCAGGTCGAAGCCGGACTTGGTGCCGTCGCGGTCCATGCTGGTGAGCAAGATCTCACCCGCGCCGCGGCGCGCCATCTCGGCCGCCCAGGCCACGGCATCCAGCCCGGTGTTCTTGCGGCCGCCGTGACTGTAGACGTCCCAGCCGTCGCCGCGCTGCAGCGCTTCTTCGGGCGTGCGGCGCTTGGCGTCGATGGCCACCACGATGCACTGCGCGCCATACTTGGCCGAGGCGTCGGTGATGACCTGCGGGTTGGCGATGGCGGCGGAGTTGAAGCTGGTCTTGTCGGCGCCCGCGTTCAGCAGGCGGCGCACGTCTTCCACGGTGCGCACGCCGCCGCCGACCGTCAGCGGAATGAAGACCTGCGAGGCCACCGATTCGATGATGGGCAGGATGACGTCGCGGCCGTCGCTGGTGGCGGTGATGTCGAGGAAGGTCAGCTCGTCGGCGCCCTGCTCGTTGTAGCGCGCCGCGATCTCGACCGGGTCGCCGGCATCGCGCAGCTCGAGGAAATTGACGCCCTTGACGACCCGGCCTCCGGTGACGTCGAGGCAGGGAATGATTCTCTTGGCCAGCATCCTAGCCCCTGCCCCGCGAAGGGGCCGCGTTGTGCCTGGGAGCGGCCCGGCGCCAGACCGCGCGGCTCACGCCGTGCCCAGCTCGTCGGCCCGCGTCTGCGCGGCGGCGAAGTCGAGGTCGCCGGTGTAGATGGCGCGGCCGCAGATCACGCCTTCCACGCCTTCGCCTTCCACTTCGCAGAGCTTCTCGATGTCGGTGATGTTGGACAGCCCGCCGGACGCGATGACCGGAATGGTCAGCGCCTGCGCGAGCTTGACGGTGGCCTCGATGTTGATGCCGCTGAGCATGCCGTCGCGGCCGATGTCGGTGTAGATGATGGACTCGACGCCGTAGTCTTCGAACTTCTTGGCAAGGTCGATCACCTCGTGGCCGGTGAGCTTGCTCCAGCCGTCGGTGGCGACCTTGCCGTCCTTGGCGTCGAGGCCGACGATGATGTGGCCGCCGAACGCGGTGCAGGCGTCTTGCAGGAAACCGGGGTTCTTCACCGCGGCGGTGCCGATGATGACGTAGCGCAGGCCGGCGTCGAGGTAGCGCTCGATGGTGTCGAGGTCGCGGATGCCGCCGCCGAGCTGCACGTCCACCTCGCCGCCCACTTCCTTGAGGATCTTCTTGATCGCCAGTTCATTCTTCGGCTTGCCGGCGAACGCACCGTTCAGGTCCACCAGATGCAGGCGGCGGGCCCCCTTGTCGACCCAGCTGCGCGCCATGTGGGCCGGGTCTTCGCCGAAGGTGGTGGACTGGTCCATGTCGCCCTGTTTGAGGCGGACGCAATGGCCGTCTTTCAAGTCGATCGCGGGAATGAGAAGCATGGTGCTGGGCAGAGTGCAAAAATCAGGCCGGCGCCACCGCAGCGCCGGATCGCCCCGAACAGGGCAGCGAAGTACACGCAGTGGCGGGCGCGGGGGTCACCGCCCCGCCGCCGGGCCGCTCCCAAGACGGGGCGACCCCCTTGGGGGGCAGCGAAGTACACGCAGTGACGAGCGCGGGGGTCACAATTCTTCAGGGATTCCAGAGCAGGAAATTGCGGTACAGGGCCAAGCCTTGGGATGCGCTTTTCTCTGGATGGAACTGGGTGGCAAAAATGTTATCGCGTGCGATGGCTGCCGTAAAGAGGCCGCCGTAGTCGGCTTCGCCGGCCGTGTGGCCTGCATCAGACGGGCGGGCGTAGAAGCTGTGCACGAAATAGAAATGGCTGCCGTCGGGCACGCCGCTCCAGACCGGGTGCAGCGGGTGGCCTTCGGCCTGCTTCTGGCGCACCGGGTTCCAGCCCATCTGGGGCACCTTGTAGCGGCTGCCGTCGGGCTGCAGCCGGCCGGCCAGATCGAACTTGACGACCTGCCCGCCGATCAGGCCAAGGCCGGGCGTGTCGCCCTCGGCGCTGTGGTCGAGCAGCATCTGCATGCCCACGCACACGCCGAACAGCGGCTTGTGGGCGGCCGCGTGCAGCACCGGGGCCAGCAGGCCGGACTCGCGCAGCTCGCGCATGCAGTCGGGCATGGCGCCCTGCCCCGGCAGCACGACGCGGCCGGCGGCCAATACCTCGGCCGGGTCGGCGGTGACGACGACGTCGAAGCCGGTACCCGCGGCGGCGGCCTTCACCGCCTGCGACACCGAGCGCAGATTGCCCATGCCGTAGTCGACGACGGCAACCGTGTTCGCTGCGTTTTTCATAGCAAGAAAATCAGTACCGGCGCTGACTTGAGCCACATTTGGCCAAGAAAATCTTCAGAGCGAGCCCTTGGTCGAGGGGATGACGCCGGCCGAGCGCGGGTCGAGTTCCAGCGCGGCGCGCAGCGCCCGGGCGAAAGCCTTGAACACGGTTTCGGCCTGGTGGTGGGCGTTGTCACCGCGCAGATTGTCGATGTGCAGCGTGACGAAGGCGTGGTTCACGAAACCCTGGAAGAACTCGTAGGTCAGTTGGGTGTCGAACTGGCCGATCATGCCGCTCTTGAACGGCACGTGCATCTCCAGCCCCGGCCGGCCGGAGAAATCGACCACCACGCGGCTCAGCGCCTCGTCGAGCGGCACATAGGCGTGGCCGTAGCGGCGGATGCCCTTCTTGTCGCCGACCGCCTTGGCCACCGCCTGGCCGAGCGTGATGCCCACGTCTTCCACCGTGTGGTGGCCGTCGATGTGCAGGTCGCCGTCGGCGTGGATGCTGAGGTCGATCAGGCCGTGGCGGGCGATCTGGTCGAGCATGTGGTCGAAGAAGCCGATGCCGGTGTGCAGGTCGGCCTGGCCGCTGCCGTCGAGGTTGACCTTGACGGTGATCTTGGTTTCCGCGGTGTTGCGGCTCACCTCGGCGGTGCGGGGGGTCGGGGTGGTCATAGCGATTCTTGGAAGGCGGCCAGCTGGCGGGCGTTTTCGTCGGCGGTGCCGACGGTCAGGCGCAGGCAGCGGGCCAGCAATGGGTGCATTGTAGAAACGTTCTTCACCAGCACGCCGCGCGCCTTCATGCCCTGGAAGGTGTGGCCGGCGTCTTTCACCCGCACCAGCACCATGTTGGCGTCTGAATCCCAGACCTGCACGCCGGGCAGCGCGCGCAGGGCTTTCACCAGCGCGGTGCGCTCGCGCACCAGATCGGCCGCCTGTTCGGCGAACACCTCGGCGTGCTCCAGCGCGAACAGCGCGCACTCGGCATTGAGCACGCTGACGTTGTAGGGCGGCCGCACCTTGTCGACCTCGTTCACCAGCGCGGCCGGGCCGATCAGATACCCGATCCGCACGCCGGCCAGGCCGAACTTGCTCAGCGTGCGCATCAGCAGCACATGCGGCAGCTTGCCGACGCGCCCGATGAAGCTGCGGCTGGAAAACGGCTGGTAGGCCTCGTCGATCACCGCCAGCCCGCCGACCTCGCCCACCGCGGCGGCGATGCGGTCCATCGCGCCCTCGTCCCACAGGTTGGCGGTCGGGTTGTTCGGGTAGGCCAGGTGCACGATGGCGGGCTTGTGCTCGGCGATGGCGGCCAGCATGGCCGGTTCGTCCAGCTCGAAATCGGCCGTCAGCGGCACGCCGACGAATTGCAGGCCTGCCAGTTGCGCGCTCATGCCGTACATCACGAAGCCGGGTACCGGCGCCAGGATGGTGGCGCCCGGCCGGTCGCAGGCCATGGCCAGCAGCGAAATGATCTCGTCGGAGCCGTTGCCCAGCATCAGCGCGCAGCCGTCGGGCAGCGGCGCCTGTTCGGCCAGCGCGCGCTTCAGGTCGGCGATGCGTTCGCCGGGGTAGCGGTTCAGCGCCACCGCGCCCAGCCGCTGGCCGAGCGCGGCCTGCAGGTGGGCCGGCAGCCGGTGCGGGTTCTCCATGGCGTCGAGCTTGACGAAGCCGGCGGCGTCTTGCACCACGTAGGCGTGCATGGCCCGCACGTCGGGGCGGATGCGGTCGAGCGGGTCGGCGCTCATGGCCGGCCCCGCTGCGGCGGCACCGGGTCGAGCCGCAGTTCGGCGGCGCGGGCGTGGGCCTGCAGCCCTTCGCCGTAGGCCAGTTCGGCCGCGACCTTGCCCAGGCTTTGCGCACCCTGGGCGCTGACTTCGATCAGGCTGCTGCGCTTTTGAAAGTCGTAGACGCCGAGCGGGCTGGAGAAACGCGCGGTGCCGCTGGTGGGCAGCACGTGGTTGGGGCCGGCGCAGTAATCGCCCAGGCTTTCGCTGGTGTAGGCGCCGAGGAAGATGGCGCCGGCGTGCTTGAGCAGCGGCTCCCAGCGGTGCGGCTCGCTGCTGGACACCTCCAGGTGCTCGGGCGCGATGCGGTTGCTGATGGCGCAGGCCTCGGCCATGTCGCGGGTGAGGATGAGCGCGCCGCGGTCGTTCAGGCTCTTGGCGATGATCTCGGCGCGCGGCATCTCGGGCAGCAGGCGGTCGATCGCGGCCTGTACGGCGTCGATGTAGGCGGCGTCGGGGCACAACAGGATGCTCTGCGCCAGCTCGTCGTGTTCGGCCTGGCTGAACAAATCCATCGCCACCCAGTCGGCCGGCGTGGAGCCGTCGGCCAGCACCAGGATTTCGCTGGGCCCGGCGATCATGTCGATGCCCACCGTGCCGAACACGCGGCGCTTGGCGGCGGCCACGTAGGCGTTGCCCGGGCCGGTGATCTTGTCAACCGCCGGCACCGTGGCGGTGCCGTAGGCCAGCGCGGCCACCGCCTGCGCACCGCCGACAGTGAACGCGCGGCTCACGCCCGCCACATGGGCGGCAGCCAGCACCAGCGGGTTCTTTTCCCCTCTGGGCGTGGGCACCACCATGATGATTTCGCCGACACCGGCCACATGCGCGGGAATCGCGTTCATCAGCACGCTGCTCGGGTAGGCGGCCTTGCCGCCCGGCACGTAGATGCCGACGCGGTCCAGCGGCGTGACCTTCTGGCCCAGCAGCGTGCCGTCGTCGTCGCGGTAGCTCCAGCTTTCGCCGCTGGCCTGCTTCTGCGCTTCGTGGTAGCGGCGCACGCGGTCGGCCGCGGCCTGCAAGGCGTCGCGCTGGGCGGCGGGCAGACCGTCGAAGGCGGCCTTCAGCTCGGCCGGTGTGAGTTCCAGCGCGGCCATGCCGGGCGCGTCGAGGCCGTCGAAACGGCGGGTGTATTCCAGCACCGCCGCGTCACCGCGCGCGCGCACGTCGGCCAGGATGTCGGCCACCCGCTGCTCGATCGCGCCGTCGGTCTCGGCCGACCAGTGCTGCCGCGCCTTCAGCTCGGCCTCGAAGGTGGGCGACGCAGTATTGAGGCGGAGCGGCTTTGCTTCCATTTTCATAGCACTCAAGCGCCAACCGGCGCTGGCAAGGCGGCAGAAAAGGCATCGATGATGCGGCGGATGGGCGCCTGCTTGAGCTTGAGGGCGGCCTGGTTCACCACCAGCCGGGCGCTGATGTCCATGATGCGCTCCACCTCCACCAAATGGTTGGCCTTGAGCGTGCTGCCGGTGGAGACCAGATCGACGATGGCGTCGGCCAGGCCCGTGAGCGGCGCCAGTTCCATGCTGCCGTAGAGCTTGATCAAATCGACGTGCACGCCCTTGGCGGCGAAGAAGTCGCGCGCAATGCCGACGTATTTGGTGGCCACCTTCAGCCGCGAGCCCTGCTTCACGGCGTTGGCGTAGTCGTAGTCGGCGCGCACCGCCACGCTCACGCGGCACAACGCAATCTGCAGGTCGAGCGGCTGGTACAGGCCCTGGTTGCCGTGCTCGATCAAGGTGTCGAGCCCGGTCACGCCGAGGTCGGCTCCGCCGTATTGCACGTAAGTCGGCACGTCGCTGGCGCGCACCAGCACCACCCGCACGTCGGGTTGGTTGGTCGGCAAGATGAGCTTGCGCGACTTTTCGGGGTCTTCCAGCACCTTGATGCCGGCGGCGGCCAGCAGCGGCAGGGTTTCGTCGAAGATGCGTCCTTTGGAGAGGGCCAGAGTAATCATTTCACACGCTCGATGTCCGCGCCGATGCCGCGCAGCTTGGCTTCCATGCGGTCGTAGCCGCGGTCCAGGTGGTAGATGCGGTCGACCTGCGTTTCACCCTTGGCCACCAGCCCGGCGATCACCAGGCTGGCCGAGGCGCGCAGGTCGGTCGCCATCACGGTGGCACCGCTGAGTTGCGGCACGCCCTCCACAACCGCCACCTTGCCGTCGATCTGGATCGCCGCGCCCAGGCGCACCAGTTCGTTGACGTGCATGAAGCGGTTCTCGAAGATGGTTTCGGTGACGCGGCAGGCGCCGTTCGACACCGCGTTCAGCGCCATGAACTGGGCCTGCATGTCGGTCGGGAAACCGGGGTATTCGCTGGTGCGGAAGGTCTGCGCCTGCAGCCGGCCCGACGACTGCACGCGGATGCCTTCAGGGTGCGCCTCCACCGTGGCGCCGGCGTCGCGCAGCTTGTCGATCACCGCGTCGAGGTGGTAGGTCTGGCCGCCCTTCAGCAGCACGTCGCCGCCGGTCGCGGCCACCGCGCACAGAAAGGTGCCGGTCTCGATGCGGTCGGCCACCACCGTGTGGGTGCAGCCGTGCAGCTTCTCGACGCCTTCGATGACGATGCGCCGGGTGCCATAGCCGCGGATGCGCGCGCCCATGGCCACCAGCAGCTCGGCCAGGTCAACGATCTCCGGCTCCTGCGCGGCGTTCTCCAGCACCGTCTCGCCCTCGGCCAGCGTGGCGGCCATCATCAGGTTCTCGGTGCCGGTCACGGTCACCATGTCGGTCGTGATGTGGGCGCCCTTGAGCCGCTCGCGGCCGCGCGGCAGGCCCGCCACGATGTAGCCGTGCTCCACCACGATGCCGGCGCCCATGGCCTGCAGGCCCTTGATGTGCTGGTCGACCGGCCGGGAGCCAATCGCGCAGCCGCCGGGCAGCGACACCTTGGCATGGCCAAAGCGCGCCAGCAGCGGGCCCAGCGCCAGCACGGAAGCGCGCATGGTCTTCACCAGGTCGTAGGGCGCTTCGGGTTTGTTCAGCGCGCCGGCGTTCAGCGTGACGCTGCCGTCGTCGCTCGCGTCCACGGTGACGCCCATGTTGCGGATCAGCCGCGTCATCGTGGCCACGTCCTGCAGGCGCGGCACGTTGTGCAGCGTGACGGGCTCGTCGGTCAGCAGCGCGGCGCAGAGGTCCGGCAGCGCCGCGTTCTTGGCGCCGGAAATCTGCACTTCGCCGCGCAGCTCGCGGCCGCCACGGATCAACAGCTTGTCCATCGGGTTCTTTCGGTCAGGGCCACCGGCTTCGCGCCGGAGACCGGAAATCGGGTCAGTCGCGGGGTTGGGCCGCCCACTCGGCGGGCGTCCAAGTCTTCATCGACAGCGCGTGGACCTCGTCGGTCTGTATTTTCGCACCGAGCGTCGCGTAGACCCGCTGGTGGCGCTGGATCAGCCGCTTGCCCTGGAATTCGGCCGACACGACGACGGCGTACCAGTGCCGGCCGTCGCCGTCGACCTGCAGGTGCTCGCAGGCCAGCCCGCTGGCGATGATGTGTCGGAGTTCTTCGGCTGTCATCGGGTGTGGCGTGTGATGGGCGGACAACGATTTTCCGCCGGGCCGCCCCAAGGAAAATCAGCCCCCTCGGGGGGCAGCGCAGTACGCGGAGCGACAAGCGTGGGGGTCATGTCAGCCTCTGATCTTGTAGCCGATGCGCAGCAGGTGCAGCGCCAGCGCGCCGGTCACCGCCAGCGCCGCGCCGACGATGCCCAGGCTGAGCCAGGGCGACACGTCGCTGATGCCGAAGAAACCGTAGCGGAAGCCGTCGATCATGTAGAAAAAGGGGTTGAGGTGGCTCACCGACTGCCACATGCCGGGCAACGAGTGGATCGAGTAGAACACGCCGGAGAGGAAGGTCATCGGCATGATCAGAAAGTTCTGGAAAGCTGCCATCTGGTCGAACTTCTCGGCCCACAGCCCGGCGATCAGCCCCAGCGTGCCCAGCAGCGCCGCGCCCAGCAGGCCGAACGCCACGATCCACAGCGGCGCCGCGAAAGAGATGCCCGTGAACCACGCGGTGGCGGCGAACACGCCCAGCCCCACCATGACGCCGCGCACCACCGACGAGCCCACGTAGGCCGCGAACCAGCTCCAGTGGCCGAGCGGCGTCAGCATGACGAACACCAGGTTGCCCATGATCTTGCTCTGGATCAGCGACGACGAGCTGTTGGCGAACGCGTTCTGCAGCACGCTCATCATCACCAGGCCGGGCACCAAGAAGCTGGTGTAGCTGACCTGGCCATAGACCTTCACGTGGTCTTCCAGCACATGGCCGAAGATCATCAGGTACAGCACGGCGGTGAGCACCGGCGCGCCGACGGTCTGGAAGCCGACCTTCCAGAACCGCAGCACCTCTTTGTAAAAGAGCGCTCTCCAGCCGGTCATGCGGGCACCCGCTCGCCCTTCTCGGCCATCACCTCAAGGAACACGTCCTCCAGGTCGGCCTTGCGGATCTCCACGTCTTCCGGCTTCAGGCCGGCTTCACGCAGCGCCGTCAAATGGCCTTCGATCTCGGCGGCATCGTGCGCCGGCAACTGCACGATGCGGCCGGTCACCCGGGCCAGCAGTGCGAGGGCCGGCGGCAGCGGTGCGTCGAGCTTGAAGGTCAGCACGTTGCTGACCGCGCTGTTGAGCAGCGCACTGGTGCTGTCGAGCGCCACCACCCGGCCCTGCTTCAGCATCGCGATGCGGTGGCACAGCGCCTCCGCCTCTTCCAGGTAATGGGTGGTCAGCAGCACGGTGTGGCCGTCGCGGTTGAGCCGCGCGACGAATTGCCACAGCGTCTGGCGCAACTCCACGTCGACGCCGGCGGTCGGCTCGTCGAGCACGATGACGGGCGGCTTGTGCACCAGCGCCTGCGCCACCAGCACCCGCCGCTTCATGCCGCCCGAGAGCTGGCGCATGTTGGCGTTGGCCTTTTCGGCCAGTCCCAGGTTCTGCAGCAGCTCGTCGATCCAGTCGTCGTTGTTCTTGACGCCGAAATAGCCGGACTGGATGCGCAGCGCCTCGCGCACGTTGAAGAAGGGGTCGAACACCAGTTCCTGCGGCACCACGCCGAGCTGGCGGCGGGCGGCGGCGAAATCGCGGCGCACGTCGTGGCCATGGACGGTGACCGAGCCGCCGCTGGCATTGGCCAGGCCGGCCAGGATGCTGATCAGCGTGGTCTTGCCGGCGCCGTTGGGGCCGAGCAGGCCGAAGAACTCGCCCTCGCGGATGTCGAAGGACACGCCGGCCAGCGCCTGGACGGTGCCGCGCGACGACGCATAGGTCTTGGACACCGACTGGAAGGAGATGGCTGGCATGGGCGGAACCCGCGATTTTAGTCGGCCCAAACAAAAGGCCTTGCCGGGCACCGGCAAGGCCTTGTGGGATCAGGGCAGGTTCAGGCCGCGTCGGGCAGCAGCCGGTCGACGCCGTAGAGCCGCGCCAGTTCGCGCAGCCGCGGCGGCATGGCCCGCACGGCAAAGGCCTTGCCGGCCGCCGCCGCTTCCCGCCGCACGTCCAGCAGCACCGCCAGCGCCGAGGAATCGAAGCGCAGCAACGCACTGGCGTCGGCCGCCACCGTGGCGTCGGACGAGGCCCGCACCGCGGGCCGCAGCGCGGCGGCACAGGCCGTGGCCTGCGCCTGCGTGAGTTCCACCGGGAGCGCGAGCGTGGCCGCCACCGCGTCAGCCCTGCGAGCCGCCGGACTTGTTGCGGGCAGCCAGTGTGGCGATCAGCCCGTCGATGCCCTTGGCGTTGATTTCAGCGGCGAACTGGGCGCGGTAGGTTTCCACCAGCCACACGCCGAGCACGTTCAGGTCGTATATCTTCCAGGTGGCGCCGGCCTTCTCGAGGCGGTAGTCGAGCTGGATCGGGTTGCCTCGGCCACGCACCTCGGTGCGAACGACGACTTCCTTGTCGTCGGCGCTGCCGCGGAAAGGCTTGAGGTTGATGGTCTGGTCGCTCACCTGGGCCAGCGCACCGGAATACGTGCGGATCAGCAGCGTCTTGAACTCTTCCTGCAGGCGCTTCTGCTGGTCGGGCGTGGCCTCGCGCCAGCCGCGGCCCACGGCCGAGGCCGTCATGCGCTGGAAGTTGACGTTGGGCATGACCTTGGAGTCGACCAGCGCGCTGATCTTGGCGATGTCGCCGCCCTTGATGGACGGATCGGCCTTGATGGCAGCCAGCGTTTCGTTGGACAGGCGCATCACCAGCGCGTCCGGCGCTTCGTCGGCCAGCACCTGGGTGGAGAAGCCGGCCGAGGCCAGCGCGATCAGACCACCGCAAACGGCGGCGAAGATTCTTCGTTGCATATCGGTTCCTTCAATCGGCGCGGGAGCGCCAAGCTGATAACGCCGCCGACCTTACCATCGCCGACGGGATCACGCTTTGTAACACCAAGCGGCCACAGCTTTACCTGGCGGCCGGCTGGCTGGCAGCAGCGCTGGCCGGGGTGGCGGCGGGCTTGGAGAAGTCCTCGCCGCCGGTGTCGTCATCGCCGCCCTTGCCGGCTTCGATGAGGCTGCGCCGGCGGGCCAGGTAGGCGTCGCGGGTGAAGGTGTATTTGTCGAGCGCGATCTGGTCGAGCACGTCGCCCGCCGTGAGGTAGGTGGCCCGCAGGTCGACCGCGCGCAGCACGTACAGCGTGTTGCGGGTGCCGTTGTCGTTGATGCCGCGGATGGGGTCGCCGGACGCCTCCACGCTGAAGGCCAGCGTGTCCCGCACGGTGGACGGGCCGAGCAGCGGCAGCACCACGTAGGGGCCCGCCGGCACGCCATAGCGGCCCAGCGTCAGCCCGAAGTCTTCCTTGTATTTCTCGATGCCCAGCTCACTGGCCACGTCCAGGATGCCGCCCAGGCCGATGGTGGTGTTCACGGCCAGACGCATCAGCGTTTCACCGGACTGCTGCGGCTTGAGCTGCAGCACGCTGTTGATGAAGGTCCAGACGTCACCGATGTTGCTGAAGAAGTTGTTGACGCCGGTGCGGACGATGGGCGGCACCACATTGACGTAGCCGGTGGCCACCGGCTTCAACACCACCCGGTCGGCGGCGTCGTTGAATTTGTTGACCTGGCGGTTCAGGGGTTCGAACGGGTCGCGCGGGTCGCCACCGGGGCGGGTGGCGCAGCCGGTGACCAGCGCCAGCGCGACCAGCACCAGCAGGCTGGCCAGCCAGCGCGGCAGAGGGAATGACAGGGGGAGCGGTTTCATTTCTTGTTGTCGCTTTCTTTCTTCGGTTCGGCAGCGGGTGCGGCGGCCGGGGCGTTCGATGCGCCCTCTTTCGACGAGCCGCCGTCGGCGGCCTTGCTGTAGAGAAACTGGCTGATCAGGTTTTCCAGCACCACGGCCGACTGGGTCTGCGAGATGGTGTCGCCGGCCGCCAGATTCTTCTCGTCGCCGCCGGCCTCCACGCCGATGTACTGCTCGCCCAGCAGGCCGGAAGTGAGGATCTTCAGCGAGCTGTCCTTGGGGAAGGGGTAGCGGGTCTGCAGCGCCAGCGTGATGCGGGCCTGGAAGGACTTGGTGTCGAACTCGATCGACTCCACACGGCCGACCACCACGCCGGCGCTTTTCACCGCCGCGCGCGGCTTGAGGCCGCCGATGTTGTCGAACTTGGCCGTCACCCGGTAGGTCGAATCGAAATTCAGGCTCAGCAGATTGGCCGACTGCAGCGCGAGGAACAGCAGCGCCACCGCGCCGATGATCACGAACAGGCCGACCCACACATCGTTCTTCGAACGTTCCATAACTGTTTTCCTAAATGCTGAACATCAGCGCGGTGAGGATGAAATCCAGCCCCAGCACCGCCAGCGACGCAATGACCACGGTGCGCGTCGTGGCGAACGACACGCCCTCGGGCGTGGGCTGCGCGCGGTAGCCCTGCAGCAGCGCGATGAAGGTCACCGTCACACCGAACACGAAACTCTTGACGACGCCGTTGCCGACGTCCTTCCACACATCCACGCCGCCCTGCATCTGGCTCCAGAAGGCGCCGGGGTCGATGCCGATCATGACCACGCCGACCAGCCAGCCGCCGAGGATGCCGACCGCGCTGAACGCCGCCGCCAGCAGCGGCATGGCAATGACGCCGGCCCAGAAGCGCGGCGCCAGGATGCGCGGCACGGGATCGACCGCCATCATTTCCATGGCGCTCAACTGCTCGCCGGCCTTCATGAGGCCGATCTCGGCGGTCAGCGAGGTGCCTGCGCGCCCGGCAAACAGCAGCGCCGTGACCACCGGGCCGAGTTCACGCACCAGCGACAGCGCCACCAGCAGGCCCAGCGCCTCGCTGGAGCCGTAGCGCTGCAGCGTGTAGTAGCCCTGCAGGCCCAGCACGAAACCCACGAACAGGCCGGACACCGTGATGATGGCCAGCGAATAGTTGCCGAGGAAATGGATCTGGTCGCGCACCAGGCCGAAGCGCATGAAACTGGCCGGCGCGGCGGCCACGATGCGGCCGAGCAGGCGGGTGGCATAGCCCCAGCCGGCCAGCAGGCGCCGCGTGGCCAGCCCGACGTTGGCGGGATGCAGGCCGCGCATCATGGCCGCTGCTCCACGCCGAAATCCTGCTCGACGGGCAGGCCGGGGTAGTGGAAGGCCACCGGGCCGTCCGGCAAGGCGTTCACGAACTGGTTCACCAGCGGATTGTCGCTGTGGCGCACGTCGTCCGGCGTTCCCTGCGCGGCAATCTTGCCGTTGGCCAGGATGATGACGTGGTCGGCGATGCCGAAGGTCTCTTCCAGGTCGTGCGACACCACGATGCTGGTGATGCCCAGCGAGTCGTTGAGGTTGCGGATCAGCTTGGCGGCGGTGCCCAGGGAGATGGGGTCGAGGCCGGCGAAGGGTTCGTCGTACATCACCAGTTCGGGGTCGAGTGCGATCGCGCGGGCCAGCGCCACCCGGCGCGCCATGCCGCCCGACACCTCGCTGGGCATCAGGTCGCGGGCGCCACGCAGGCCGACCGCGTTCAGCTTCATCAGCACGATGTCGCGGATCAGCGCCTCGGGCAGGTCGGTGTGCTCGCGCAGCGGAAAGGCCACGTTGTCGAACACGCTGAGGTCGGTGAACAGCGCGCCGAACTGGAACAGCATGCCCATGCGCCGGCGCAGCGCGAACAGGCCCTTGTGGTCCAACCGGCCGACGTTCTGGCCGAACACCGTGGCGTCGCCCTTCAGCGCGCGCTGCTGGCCGCCGATCAGCCGCAGCACGGTGGTCTTGCCGCCACCGGACGCGCCCATCAGAGCGGTCACCTTGCCGCGCGGCACGCTGAGGCTGACGTCGTCGAGGATGAGCCGCCCCCCATAGCCGAAGCTGAGGTGGCGGAATTCGACGAGCGGGGATTCGGGCGAAGCGGTCATGAAAAGCAGAAGAGGCCGGCGGAAACCGGCCTCTGCATGATACGGGAAAGCCCGAATATCGGATGCGCGTGCGCGACCCTTGCCGCTCAGCGCGGCAGGTCGCTGAATCCCATCAGGAATTCATCGACCGCGCGGGCAGCCTGGCGGCCCTCGCGAATGGCCCACACCACCAGGCTCTGGCCGCGGCGGATGTCGCCGGCCGCGAAAACCTTGGGCACGTTGGTGGCGTAGCCGCCGGTGAACTCGGTCGTGGCCTTGGCGTTGCCACGGCCGTCCTTCTCGACGCCGAAGGCGTCCAGCACGGCCGCCACCGGCGACACGAAGCCCATGGCCAGCAGCACCAGGTCGGCCTTGAGCGTCTGCTCGGAGCCGGCCACCTCGACCATCTTGCCGTCCTTCCACTCCACGCGGACGGTCTTCAGGCCGGTGACCTTGCCCTTTTCACCGATCAGCTCCTTGGTGGAAATGGCGAACTCGCGCTCGCAGCCCTCTTCGTGGCTGGAGCTGGTGCGCAGCTTGATAGGCCAGTACGGCCAGGTCATGGGGCGGTTTTCTTCCACCGGCGGCTGCGGCAGCAGCTCGAACTGGGTCACGCTGACCGCGCCGTGGCGGTTGCTGGTGCCCACGCAGTCGGAGCCGGTGTCGCCGCCACCGATGACGATGACGTGCTTGCCGTCGGCGCGCAACTGGCCCTTGACCTTGTCGCCGGCGTTGACCTTGTTCTGCTGCGGCAGGAATTCCATGGCGTAGTGCACGCCGTCGAGTTCGCGGCCGGGCACCGGCAGGTCGCGCGACTGCTCGGCGCCGCCGGTCAGCAGCACGGCGTCGAATTCGGCCTGCAGTTGCTCGGGCGTGACGGTTTCCTTGGCCCAGTTGGTGACCTTGCTGCCCTTGCCCAGCGGGTCCTTGGCGGCGCCCACGACCACGCCCAGGCGGAAGGTCACGCCCTCGGCCTTCATCTGCTCGACGCGGCGGTCGATGTGCGACTTCTCCATCTTGAAGTCGGGAATGCCGTAGCGCAGCAGGCCGCCCACGCGGTCGTTCTTCTCGAACAGCGTCACGTCGTGGCCGACGCGGGCCAGTTGCTGGGCGGCGGCCATGCCGGCCGGGCCCGCGCCGACGACGGCCACCTTCTTGCCGGTCTTGTGCTTGGGCGGCTGCGCGGCCACCCAGCCCTCGGCCCAGGCGCGGTCGATGATGGCGTGCTCGATCGACTTGATGCCGACGGCCTCGTCGTTCACGTTCAGCGTGCAGGCCGCCTCGCAGGGCGCGGGGCAGATGCGGCCGGTGAACTCGGGGAAGTTGTTGGTGCTGTGCAGCACCGTGATCGCGTTCTTCCAGTCCTGGTGGTAGACCAGGTCGTTGAAGTCGGGAATGATGTTGTTGACCGGGCAGCCGCTGTTGCAGAACGGCGTGCCGCAGTCCATGCAACGGGCGGCCTGCACGCCGGCCTGCTTGTCATCGAGGCCGATGACGAATTCCTTGTAGTGCTTGACGCGCTCCTCGACGGGCTTGTAGCCCTCTTCAAGGCGCTCGAATTCCAGAAAACCGGTGACTTTTCCCATTTGGCTGTCCTGTGTCTTGCGGATGGGTGAATGGCTTACTTGGCCGGAACTGCTACTGTTTTAGTAGCTGCAACACCAGATTTGCCGCTGGCTTTGGCCTTGTTTCTTGCTGCAATCTCGGTCAGCGCGCGCTTGTACTCGGTCGGGAAGACCTTGACGAACTTGGGCCGGGCTTCGGCCCAGTTGTCGAGCAGCTCGCGGGCGCGGCGGCTGCCGGTCCAGCGGTTGTGGTCTTCCAGCAGCTTCTTGAGCTGGGCTTCGTCGGTCTGGTCGCGGTGCCAGGTGGCGCGGTCCACGCTGGCCTGCTGCTCGCTGGCGGGCAGCACCTTCTCCAGCGCCACCATCGCGGTGTTGCAGCGCTTGGCGAACAGGCCGTCTTCGTCGTACACATAGGCCACGCCGCCGCTCATGCCGGCAGCGAAGTTGCGGCCGGTCTTGCCCAGCACCGCCACGGTGCCGCCGGTCATGTACTCGCAGCCGTGGTCGCCCGTGCCTTCGACGACCGCCGTGGCGCCCGACAGACGCACCGCGAAACGCTCGCCGCCCACGCCGCTGAAATAGGCCTCGCCGGTGGTGGCGCCGTACAGCGCGGTGTTGCCGATGATGGTGTTGCGGGTGGCTTCACCGCGGAAGTCGATGCTGGGGCGCACCACCACGCGGCCGCCCGACAGGCCCTTGCCGGTGTAGTCGTTGGCGTCGCCGATCAGGTACAGCGTGATGCCCTTGGCCAGGAAAGCGCCGAACGACTGCCCGCCGGTGCCTTCGAGCTGGATGCGGATGGTGTCGTCGGGCAGCCCCTCGGGGTGCACCTTGGTCAAGGCGCCGGACAGCATGGCACCGACCGAGCGGTTCACGTTGCGCGCCGTCTCGATGAAGTGCACCTTCTGGCCGTTGTCGATGGCCGGGCGCGACTTCTCGATCAGCACCTGGTCCAGCGCCTTGTGCAGGCCGTGGTCCTGGCTGTCGACGTGGTAGCGCGGCACGTCGTCACCCACGGCCGGCTGCGCGAACAGACGGGAGAAGTCCAGGCCCTGCGCCTTCCAGTGCGACAAGCCCTTGCGCATGTCGAGCAGGTCGGCGCGGCCGATCATGTCGTCGAACTTGCGGATGCCCAGCTGCGCCATGATCTGGCGCACTTCCTCGGCGATGAAGAAGAAGAAGTTGACGACGTGCTCGGGCTTGCCGGAGAACTTCTTGCGCAGCACCGGGTCTTGCGTGGCCACGCCCACCGGGCAGGTGTTGAGGTGGCACTTGCGCATCATGATGCAGCCCTCGACGACCAGCGGCGCGGTGGCGAAGCCGAACTCGTCGGCGCCGAGCAGCGCGGCGATGGCGACGTCGCGGCCGGTCTTCATCTGGCCGTCGGCCTGCACACGGATGCGGCCGCGCAGGCGGTTCAGCACCAGCGTCTGCTGGGTTTCGGCCAGGCCGATTTCCCAGGGGCCGCCCGCGTGCTTGATGGACGACCACGGCGAGGCGCCGGTGCCGCCGTCGTGGCCGGCGATCACGACGTGGTCGCTCTTGCACTTGGCCACGCCGGCCGCGATGGTGCCCACGCCCACTTCCGACACCAGCTTGACGCTGATGGACGCGTGCGGCGCGACGTTCTTCAGGTCGTGGATGAGCTGCGCCAGGTCTTCGATGGAGTAGATGTCGTGGTGGGGCGGCGGCGAGATCAGGCCCACGCCCGGCACCGAGTAGCGCAGCTTGCCGATGTACTCGGACACCTTGCCGCCGGGCAGCTGGCCGCCCTCGCCCGGCTTGGCGCCCTGGGCCATCTTGATCTGCACCTGGTCGGCGCTGGACAGGTATTCGGCGGTGACACCGAAGCGGCCCGACGCGACCTGCTTGATCTTGGAGCGCAGCGAATCGCCGTCCTGCAGCGGCAGGTCGACCTCGACCACGTCCTTGCCGATGACGGACGCGAGCGTCTCGCCCTGCTTGATCGGGATGCCCTTGAGCTCGTTGCGGTAGCGCGCGGCGTCTTCACCGCCCTCGCCGGTGTTGCTCTTGCCGCCGATGCGGTTCATGGCAATGGCCAGCGTGGCGTGCGCCTCGGTGGAGATGGAGCCGAGCGACATGGCGCCAGTGGCGAAACGCTTGACGATCTCGGCCGCCGGCTCGACCTCGTCGACCGCGATGGCCTTGCTCGGGTCGATGCGGAACTCGAACAGGCCGCGCAGCGTCATGTGGCGCTTGTTCTGGTCGTTGACGATCTGCGCGTATTCCTTGTACGTGCTCCAGTTGTTGGCGCGCGTGGAGTGCTGCAGCTTGGCAATGGCGTCGGGCGTCCACATGTGCTCTTCGCCGCGGGCGCGCCAGGCGTATTCGCCGCCGGCGTCCAGCATGGTGGCGAGCACCGGGTCGTCGCCGAAGGCGGCCTTGTGCATGCGGATCGCTTCTTCCGCGATCTCGAACACGCCGATGCCCTCGACGCGGCTGGCGGTGCCGGTGAAGTACTGCTCGATGGTCTCGCTGTTCAGGCCGATGGCCTCGAAGAGCTGCGCACCGCAGTACGACATGTAGGTGCTCACGCCCATCTTGGACATGATCTTCGACAGGCCCTTGCCGATGGCCTTGATGTAGTTGTAGATCGCCTTGTCGGCGCTCAGGTCGCCCGGCAGATCCTTGTGGATGGACGCCAGCGTTTCCATCGCCAGGTAGGGGTGCACGGCTTCAGCGCCGTAGCCCGCCAGCACGCCGAAGTGGTGCACCTCGCGGGCGGAGCCGGTCTCGACGACCAGGCCGGCCGACGTGCGCAGGCCCTCGCGCACCAGGTGCTGGTGGATGGCCGACAGCGCCAGCAGCGCCGGGATGGCGAGCTGCGTGGGCGACACCGCGCGGTCGCTGATGATGAGGATGTTCTTGCCGCCCTTGATCGCGTCGACCGCCTCGGCGCACAGCGACGCCAGCTTGGCCTCCACGCCCTCGTGGCCCCAGGCCAGCGGGTAGGTGATGTCCAGCGTCTGGCTCTTGAACTTGCCCTGCGTGGTGCGCTCGATGTCGCGCAGCTTGGCCATGTCGGCGAAGTCCAGGATGGGCTGGCTCACCTCCAACCGCATCGGCGGGTTGACCTGGTTGATGTCGAGCAGGTTGGGCTTGGGGCCGATGAAGGACACCAGCGACATCACGATGGCCTCGCGGATCGGGTCGATCGGCGGGTTCGTGACCTGGGCGAACAGCTGCTTGAAGTAGTTGTAGAGCGGCTTGTCCTTGCTGGACAGCACCGCCAGCGGGCTGTCGTTGCCCATGGAGCCGATCGCCTCTTCGCCGGCCTGCGCCATGGGCGACATCAGGAACTTGATGTCTTCCTGGCTGAAGCCGAAAGCCTGCTGGCGGTCGAGCAGCGTGACCTCGCTCTCGGTGGCCGACGCGGGCTCACCGCCGCCAGCCACGTCGTCGAGCTTGATGCGCAGGTTCTCGATCCACTGCTTGTAGGGCTTGCTGTTGGCGAGGCTGGACTTCAGCTCCTCGTCGTCGATCATGCGGCCCTGTTCCAGGTCGATCAGGAACATCTTGCCCGGCTGCAAGCGCCACTTGCGCACGATCTTGTTCTCGGGCACCGGCAGCACGCCGGATTCGGAGCCCATGATGACGAGGTCGTCGTCGGTGATGCAGTAGCGCGACGGGCGCAGGCCGTTGCGGTCCAGCGTGGCGCCGATCTGGCGGCCGTCGGTGAACACGATGGAGGCCGGGCCGTCCCACGGTTCCAGCATGGCGGCGTGGTACTCGTAGAACGCCTTGCGGCGCTCGTCCATCATGGTGTGCTGTTCCCACGGCTCGGGGATCATCATCATGACGGCCTGGCTGATCGGGTAGCCGGCCATCGTCAGCAGCTCGAGGCAGTTGTCGAAGGTGGCGGTGTCGGACTGGCCGGCGAAGCTGATCGGGTAGAGCTTGTGCAGGTCGTTGCCCAGCACCGGCGACGACATCACGCCTTCGCGCGCCTTCATCCAGTTGTAGTTGCCCTTGACCGTGTTGATTTCGCCGTTGTGGGCGACGTAGCGGTAGGGGTGGGCCAGCGGCCACTCGGGGAAGGTGTTGGTGGAGAAGCGCTGGTGCACCAGGCCCAGCGCGGAGACGCAGCGCGGGTCTTTCAGGTCGAGGTAATAGGCGCCCACCTGGTCGGCCAGCAGCAGGCCCTTGTAGACCGTGGTGCGGCTGGACATGCTGGGAACGTAGTATTCCTTGCTGTGCTTCAGGTGCAGGTTCTGGATGGCTGCGCTGGCGGTCTTGCGGATGACGTACAGCTTGCGCTCCAGCGCGTCCTGCACGATGACGTCGCTGCCGCGGCCGATGAACACCTGGCGCAGCACCGGTTCTTTTTCACGCACGGCGGGCGACATGGGCATGTCGCGGTCCACCGGCACGTCGCGCCAGCCCAGCAGCACCTGGCCTTCGGCCTTGATCGCGCGCTCCATTTCCTGCTCGCAGGCCAGGCGCGACGCGTGTTCCTTCGGCAGGAAGATCATGCCAACGCCGTATTCGCCGGGCGGCGGCAGGCTGACGCCCTGCTTGGCCATTTCCTCGCGGTACAGCGCGTCGGGCAGCTGGATCAGGATGCCGGCGCCGTCGCCCATCAGCTTGTCGGCGCCCACGGCGCCGCGGTGGTCGAGGTTCTCGAGGATCTTCAGACCCTGCTGAACGATGGCGTGGGTTTTCTCGCCCCGGATGTGGGCCACGAAGCCGACGCCGCAGGCGTCGTGTTCGTTCTGGGCCGAATACAGGCCGTGCTGTTGCAGATGAGCGATTTCGGCAGCCGTCGTCATGGCGCACTCCTGTCTTTATTCAGTGGGAGGAGAAGCATAGTGCGTTGCAACAACGATGCCAAGAAAATTATTAGGGGTCAGATTCCGTTTATTTTTTCCAATTTCTTTTTAATTTCAATTGGGGACGGATTAAATTCAGCACATTTCCCAGGCCGATCAACGACTTGCGCGTGACAGTGAATGTCAGGCGCTCTTGGGCGGCCGGCCGGGCCGGGCCTTGGACACGCGGCGCGGCGTGTGTTTTTGCAACTCCGCCACATACGGCGCGTCGCCCAGTGCCCAGCCGGAGAGCAAAGAATCGGTCAAGGACGCCCGCACGTCGGCCGCCAGGCCCGCATGCACCAGTTCGGCGTATGCCGCCTCGCGGGCGAACGGCGTGTTGCCGAGCGACCAGTACAGCGCATGCGGCGTGATGGCCGGATCGTGCCGCAGGCCGATGTAGTGCGCGTGACTGCTCCAGGCCCAGTCGCGCGGCGCGGCGCAGGCGCCGGCGCGCACCGGGTTCAGGTCGATGTAGGCCATGCAGGCCAGGAAATAGCGCTCGGGCTGGATCAGCGTGGAGCGGTAGCGCCCTTCCCACAGGGTGCCGCTGCGGCCATGGCGGTCGTTGAAGTGGCGCACGTAGCGGCGGCCGACGGCCTGCATCATCTTGGGCAGGCCGTCGCCGGTGGCGGGCGTGGCGAGCAGGTGGAAATGGTTGTCCATGAGCACATAGGCGTGCAGCGCCACGTCGAAAACCCGGGCCTGCTCGGCCACCAGGCGCAGCAGCGTGTCGAAATCGGCGGCCGACTGGCAGATCGGCTGGCGGTTGTTGCCACGCTGGATCACATGATGCGGGTAGCCGGGAACGGTGAGGCGGGGCAGGCGGGCCATCGGCCGATCTTATGGGCAATCTGACCCCCATAACGCCGCGCGAGCCGCGGCGCGGGCGGGCGCCCGTCAGGCCAGCAGGCGCTGGCCGGTGAGCCGCTCGTGTTCGCGCGCGGCGAAGCGGTCGGTCATGCCGGCGATGTAGTCGGCCACGGCCCGGTGCCGGTTGGGCTGGGCGGCAAAGGCGGGCTTCATCTGCGACGGCTCGGCAAGGTAGGCCGCGAACAATTCGCGCACCACCTGCTGGGCCTTCACGGTCATCTCGGAAACCTGCTCGTGGCGATATAGATTTCGTAGCAGGAAACGCTTGAGTGACGCTGACTGGAGCCGCATGTCATCACTGAAAACCAGCAGCGGCGGCTGGTGGCGCACCGCGTCGGCATCGGCCGGCTGCGCGGCCTGCAGCGCGGCGCCGGTGGCGGCGATGACGTCGTAGACCTGCTCGCTCAGCATGCGCCGAATGGTCTCGAACAACACCCGCCGGCCCAGCAGCTGCGGGTGCTCGTGCAGCGTCTGCCGCCGGAAACCCTCGAACAGGGGCACCTCGGCGAGTTGATCGACGGTGATCAGCCCGGAGCGCACGCCGTCGTCGATGTCGTGGGCGTTGTAGGCGATCTCGTCGGCCAGGTTGGCGAGTTGCGCCTCCAGGCTGGGCTGGCGCGCACCCTGCGCCGGCGCCAGAAAGCGTTGCCCCACCCCGCCCGGCTCCCGCGCCTCCAGCCGCTCGGCGTTGCGGCGCGAACAGTGCTTGAGGATGCCCTCGCGCGTTTCGAAGCTGAGGTTGAGGCCGTTGAACTGCGGGTAGCGCTCTTCCAGTGAATCGACCACGCGCAGGCTCTGCAGGTTGTGCTCGAAGCCGCCGTGCTCGGCCATGCAGGCGTTGAGCGCGTCTTGCCCGGCGTGGCCGAAGGGCGTGTGGCCCAGGTCGTGCGCCAGCGCTATGGCTTCGACCAGGTCTTCGTTCAGCCGCAGCGCCCGCGCGATGGAACGGCCAAGCTGCGCGACCTCCAGCGAATGGGTGAGCCGGGTGCGGAACAGGTCGCCTTCGTGGTTCAGGAAAACCTGGGTCTTGTAGACCAGCCGGCGGAAGGCGGTGGAATGGACGATGCGGTCGCGGTCGCGCTGGAACGCGGTGCGGGTGGGCGCGTCGGGCTCGGCGTGGCGGCGGCCGCGCGAACGCGCCGGGTCGCAGGCCCAGGGCGCCAGGCTCATCGCAGCCGGCTCCGGCGCCGTTTTGGGTGAGAAATCACGGTGAAGTCAGCGTCAAATGGCGCTTTGTTGCTATGAATAACGCAGCAACCGTCAGCCGCAGCTGGCCTCGATCACCTCGCCCACCAGCGCGTCGGGCGCCGGCGTCATGCGCGCCTGGCCCGGCGGGTCGATGACGACGAACCGGATTTCGCCGGCCTCGGCCTTCTTGTCGACGCGCATCAGCTCCAGGTAGCGGCCCACGTTGTCGCTGGCCAGCCGGGGCGCCCGCACCGGCAGGCCGGCGCGCTCCACCAGCGCGGTGAGGCGTTGCACGAAGGCCGCGTTCACGGTGCCCAGCCGCTCGGACAGCCGCGCCGCCATCACCATGCCGCAGCCCACGGCTTCGCCGTGCAGCCATTCGCCATAGCCCATGCCGGCCTCGATCGCGTGACCGAAGGTGTGGCCGAAGTTCAAAATGGCGCGCAGGCCGGACTCGCGTTCGTCCTGCCCCACCACCCAGGCCTTGATCTCGCAGCTGCGCCGCACCGCGTGCGTCAGCGCGGCGGCATCGCGCGCCACCAGCGCCTCAACATTGGCCTCGACCCAGTCGAAGAACGCCATGTCGGCGATCGGGCCGTACTTGATGATCTCGGCCAGACCCGCGCTCAGTTCGCGCGGCGGCAGCGTGTCCAGCGTGCCCAGGTCGCAGACCACGCGCTGCGGCTGGTAGAACGCGCCCACCATGTTCTTGCCCAGCGGGTGGTTGATGCCGGTCTTGCCGCCCACCGATGAATCGACCTGCGACAGCAGGGTGGTCGGCACCTGCACGAACGGCACGCCGCGCATGAAGCTGGCCGCGGCAAAGCCCGTCATGTCGCCCACCACACCGCCGCCCAGCGCGAACAGCACGGTCTTGCGGTCGGCGCCCTTTTCCAGCAGCGCGTCGAAGATGAGGTTGAGCGTCTGCCAGTCCTTGTGCACCTCGCCGTCTGGCAGCGCGACGCGGTGCACCGTCTTGTAGTGCGGCGCCAGCGCCCGTTCCAGCCGCTCGGCATAGAGCGGCGCCACCGTGGTGTTGCTGACGATCAACGCCGCCGCCGCGCGGGGCAGGCCGGCCCAGGTGGCCGCGTCGTCCAGCAGACCGGGGCCGATGAAGATGGGGTAGCTGCGCTCGCCCAGGTCGATGTCGACGCGCGAAACGGAAGGAGAAATGACGGCCATATCGGCCCGATTTTACGAGGCGCCCTCGCGGCGCCGCAGCGGCCCGTCAGCCGCCCGCCGGTCCGTCTGGTGCGGCCGGCCCGGCCAGTTCGAGCTGCATCACGATCATGTTGACCAGCGTGGCCACCGAGGGGCGGCCGGTGTCGATGGAGAAATGCGCCGTCTCGCGGTACAGCGGGTCTCGCGCCTCGAACAGCTCCCGCAGCTTGGCCATCGGGTCTTTCACCCGCAGCAGCGGCCGCGCCGTGTCGTTGCGCACCCGGCGAAACACCTCGTCCGGCAACGCGCGCAGATAGATCACCCGCCCGCACTGCCGCAAGCGCGCCCGGTTCGCCGGCCGCAGCACGCTGCCGCCCCCGGTGGACAGCACCGACGGCGCCCCGCCCGCCAACTCATCCAGCACCTGCTGCTCCACGTCACGGAAGGCCTCTTCGCCCTCCCGCTCGAAATAGCTGGCGATCGAGCAGCCCAACCGCGCCTCGATCACCTGGTCGGAATCCACGAACGGCAGCTTCAGGCGCTTCGCCAGTTGCTTCCCGACCGTCGATTTGCCGGAGCCGGGCAGGCCGATGAGGACGATGGTCAAGGCAGGCCGGAGAGTGGAGAAATGGCGGACAAGCTTCGTTGGCGCCGATGTGTCAACGAATCGTGGCCCGGTCGGAAATCATCTTCGGCGTGATGAACACCAGGATTTCCTGCTTGTTGTACAGCCGTGACTTCGACTTGAACAGGTTGCCCACGGCCGGAATGTCGCCGAGGACGGGGACTTTCGTCTCGCTATCGGTTTCGGTCAACTCGAAGATGCCGCCGATGACCACGGTGCCGCCGTTCTCCACCAGCACCTGGGTCTTGATGTGCTTGGTGTTGATGGCGAAGCCGGCCGCGGTGGACTGCCCCACGGTGTCCTTGTTCACGTCGAGATCGAGAATGATGTTGCCTTCGGGCGTGATCTGCGGCGTGACTTCGAGCTTGAGGTTCGCCTTGCGGAAGGCGATCGCGGTCGCGCCGCTGGATGTCGCGGTCTGGTAGGGGAGTTCGGTGCCCTGCTCGATGAGGGCCTTGGTCTGGTCGGCGGTGACGACGCGGGGGCTGGACACCACCTTGCCCTTGCCGTCGGCCTCGAGCGCGGAGATTTCGAGGTTCAGGAAGCGGTTGGCGGCCGAGCTGAACAGCGAAATGGCCAGGGTGGCCGGGTTGTAGCCGTTCTGCCCCACGGCCGGCAGGTTGACGAAGTTGGAGTTGACCGTGTCGAGGCTGTTCACCGCCTCGCCCGTGGTGCTGGCCACCGCGTTGTAGGTGCCGCCGAACGCCACCCGGTTGCCGCCGCCCACGCTGTAGCCCGCGTCGCCGCCCCGAATGCCGCGCAGGTCGCTGCCGCCCAGCCTGACGCCCAGCGATTTGCCGAAGGTGTCGGACGCCTCGACGATGCGGGCTTCGATCACGACCTGCCGCACCGCCACGTCGAGCTTGGTCAGAAGCTGCTGCACGCGCTCCAGCACGGAGGCGACGTCGGTGACGAAAATCTGGTTGGTGCGCGGCTCGCTGATGACGCTGCCCCGGGTCGTGAGAATGCGCGCGTTGCCGGAGTTGGCGCCCACCCCGTTGGAGATGAGCTGCGCGGCGATGTCGGCCGCCTTGGTGTAGTTGAGCTGGAAGCTCTGGGTGCGCAGGGGCTCCAGGTTCTGGATCGCCAGCCGCGCCTCCAGCTCCATCTTCTCCTTGGCGGCCAGTTCATCCTTGGGGGCGATCAACAGCACGTTGCCGGTCTTGCGCATGCCGAGGTTCTTCGACTGCATGATGATGTCGAGCGCCTGGTCCCAGGGCACGTCTTTCAGCCGCAGCGTGAGGGAGCCGTTGACGGAGTCGGATGTGATGATGTTGAAGTTGGTGAAGTCGGCGATGACCTGCAGCAACGATCGCACCTCGATGCTCTGGAAATTCAGCGAGAGTTTTTCGCCGGTGTACACGGGGCCCTGCACCAGCTTGCTGCTGTCCACCTTCTGCGGCCGCACTTCCACCACGAATTGGGAGTCGCTCTGGTAGGCGGAATGCTCCCACTGGCCCGTGGGCTCGATGACCATGCGGACCCTGTCGCCGGCCTGCGTGGTGGTAACGGCCTGAACCGGTGTGCCGAAGTCGGCCACGTCAAGGCGGCGGCGCAGGCCCTCCGGCAAGGACGACTTGAGGAATTCCACCACCAGCGTGGCACCCTGCTGCCGGATGTCGACGCCGACCTGGTTGTTGGGCAGATCCACCACCACCCGGCCGGAGCCCTCGGTGCCGCGGCGGAAATCGATGTCGCGCAGCGGCAGCGCGTCGAGGTTGCGGTTGTCCGCGAACATCGACTGCGCCTGCGGCGCCACCGGGTTGGCGGGAACGGGGTCGAGCAGCACCAGCAGCGTGTTGCCCTGCGTCTGCAGCCGGTAGCCCGTGATCCGCTTCAGGTTCAGCACCACCCGCGTCCGGTCGGCGGCCTGCACCACGTTGACGGAGCGCAAATTGCCCTGGTTGATCTCGACGACCGAGCGGCCCGACCCGTTCACCACACCGGGGAAATCCAGCACGATCCGCGCCGGCGACTGGATGGAGAAGGCCGTTGGCGGAATCGGCACCTGCGAGAGGTCGATGCGGACCATTTCCGCGCCGCCCTGAATGGTGCCGGTGACCGATCCGATGCGGGCCTGCGCCCAGGCGCCCTGTGCCCAGAAAAACAGCGCCAGGGCCATGAGCCCGGCGAACAGGGGCCGCCAATTCGGGCGACAGTTGGTTTTCATCTGGCTTTCTCCTGCAGCTGCAGCGTGGCGGGACGCTCGATCCACTCTCCGGCGGCGTCCTGCACGATCTCCCGCAGGCTGACCTGTGTTTCGGTGATGCGGTTGATGCGGCCGTAGTTCTGGCCGATGTAGTTGCCGAGCCGGGCCTGGAAGATGAGGTTGTCCGCCCTCAGCAGCGCCACCGGCTGGCCGTCTTTCAGCAAAAACCCGACCAGCGTGACCGCGTCGAGCGGAAACGCCTCCAGCGCTTCCTTGCGGCGGCGCAGTTCCGGCTCGACCAGCGCCGCATTGGCGTTGCCCGAGCCCGAGTCGCGCCTCAGCGCCTGCATCAGCTTCTGGACGCTGAACGGCTCCACGGCGCGCTCCTGGGTGTAGGGCTGCGGCGCATAGCGCTTGGGCTCCGACACGGGCTGGATGCGGGGGCGGGTCTGCGCGCGCTGCTCGTTCATCCACTGCTGCAGCTCGTCGGTGTTGGGGTCGCTGCACCCAGCCAGCACGGCCAAAGTCGCCAGCAGGAACGTGCGCAGGAGAGCCGTCATTTCCGGGCTCCCGGTGCGGGCGCCGATTTGCGCTGTGCCGCCAGTTCCTCGGCGTCGAGGTAGCGGAAGGTCCGGGCGGTGGCGTCCATGGCCAGGGCGCCGTCGCGCGCGGGGACGATGGTCAGGTTGTTGAGCGTCACGATGCGCGACAGGTTGGCGATGTCGGCGGTGAAGGCGCCGATGTCGTGGTAGCGGCCCACGACCCGCACCGAGATCGGCAGCTCGGCGTAGTACTCCTTCACCATCACCTGGCCGGGACGGAACAGGTCGAACTGCAGGTTGCGGCCGATGCCCGCCTGGTTGATGTCCGACAGCAGGGCGTCCATTTCGGCCTTGCTGGGCAACTGCTTCTCGAGCTGGGTGACGTATTGCAGCACCTGTTCGCGCTGCTTCACCAGCGCGTCGTAGTTGACGGCCTGGGCCACCTTTCGGCGGTATTCCTCGCGCAGCGCCACTTCCTTCGCCCGTTCGGCCTCCAGCGTGGCGTCGGAGTCGGACAGCCAGGCGTACCAGAGAAAACCGATCACGAACACCGCGATCAGGGCCAACAACGCGTAGCGCGGCAACGCCGGCCATCCCGAGGGGTCTTGCATGTCCAGGCCGCGGAACTGGCCCTGCAGCCGCGCCCAGCGCAAGGCGGCCTGCTCTTTCCGGTCGGGTTTGACGGGTCGTCTGCTGGGCATGCCGCTCACCTCGCCGCGTTCGCGGGCGCCGCCACAGGAGCCGGGGCCGATGCCGCCCGCAGCGCATCGGTGGGCCGGACCAGCTTCACGCGCATCGTGAAATTCGAGACGCGGCGCTGGTCGCGCGGCGAGACGGCGATGGTGCCGGCCGTGATCTCGACCAGCTCGGGCTTGGTCAGCCAGGGGCTGGTGTACGAGAAGCCGCGCAGCACCTCGGACACCCGTTCGTTGGATTGGGCCACGCCGGTCAGGGTGACGTTGTTGCCGTCCTGCTTCATCGACGTCACGTAGGCCCCTTCGGGCAGTTGCTTGGCGAGTTCGTTGACGAGGTTGACGGTCAGCGTGCGGTCGCCCTGCAGGTCTTCCACCGCCTGCTGCCGCGCCTTCAGCGCCGCGATCTCGGCCTGCAGGTTGGCGATGTCCTTGATCTTTTCGTCGAGGCGGCGGTTCTCGGCCTGCAGGAAGGCGTTGCGTGCCTGCTGCGCCGAGATCTGCGCCTCGTACCAGAGGTAGACGGCGCCGCAGATGGCCAGGCCGAGCAGCGCCGACAGCCCCATCGACACGGTGAACGCGTCGCGGCGCTTCTTGCGGGCCGCTTCGCGGTGCGGCAACAGGTTGAGCAGGATCACTGCAGGAACCTCCGCATCGCCAGGCCGCAGGCCGCCAGATACGAAGGCGCCTCGCGGCGCAGCTTTTTCTCGCGCACGCCAAAGCCGATCTTCATGTCCTCGAAAGGGTTCACGATGCGGGCCGGAAACGAGGTGTGCCGCGTCACCGCCTCCGTCAGCCCCGGCAGCGCGGCGGAGCCGCCGGCCAGCAGAATATGGTCGATGGTGTGGTGCGGCGTGCTGGTGAAGAAGAACTGCAGCGCCCGGCCGATTTCCTGCGCCAGGCTGTTCACGAAGGGCCGCAGCACGGCCGCGGCGTAGTCTTCGGGCAGGTCGCCGCCGCGCTTTCTGGTTTCGGCCTCGTCGAGCGAAAAACCGTACTGCCGCGCGATCAACTGGGTGAGCTGGGCGCCACCGAAGACCTGGTCGCGCTCGTACAGCAGGTCTTCGCCGCGCACCGCCTGCATGCTGGTGGTGTTCGCACCGACCTCGAACAGCGCCATCACGCTGGTGCGGCCGGCATTGGGCAACTGCTCGATGAGCCGGCCGATCGCCAGCCGCGACGCATAGGGCCGCACGTCGACGATCACCGGCTTGAGCCCCGCGGCCTCGGCCAGGCCTTGCAGGTCCTGCACCTTTTCCTTGCGCGACGCGGCGATCAGCACCTCCACGTCGGTGCCCGCGCCGGCGCCGGACGCGGGGCCGATCACGCAGTAGTCGAGGCTGACCTCATCGAGCGAGAACGGGATGTACTGGTGGGCTTCGGATTCGACCTGAACCTCGAGCTCCTGGTCATTCAGGCCGCCGGGCAGCAGGATCTTGCGGGTGATGACGGCCGACGCCGGCAGCGCCATGGCGGCGTTCCTGGTGCGCGTGCCGCTCTTGCGGACGACGCGGCGGACCGCCTCGGCCACTTCGTCGAACTTCTCAATCGTGCCGTCGGTGATCCAGCCGCGCTCGAGCGGCTCCATGGCGCAACGCTCCAGCACGAGGCCACCGCCCATGCCACGCCCCAGCTCGACCAGCTTGACGCTGGACGAACTGATGTCCAGTCCCACCAGGCCTGCCGGCTCCTTGGCGAAAAGCGACCCCATTGAGGCCAAGCGGCTCCCTCTCCTGATCCGTATCGTTATGCTGTCGGCGGGTCAAAGCCCGACGCGGTGCCGCGATACTAGCAGCAACACCCCTTTTTTCCGCCGGGTTGACCGGCCCCAAGCCGATTGACCGTCTCGCCCGCGTTGCCAAAAGCCGACGCATCCGGCATTCCTATAATTCCCCGCAGCGTCGCGACACCTCTTCATGTCCAAAGCCAAATCCGAAGGTAAAGAGCCGCCGGCTTCCAAAGGCTCATCGAACCCGTCGACGCCACCCTGGCTTCGGCTGGCCACGCGCATCGCGCTGTGGGCGCTCGGCATCGGCGCGGCCGGCGCGCTGGCGCTCGGCATGGTCCTCGCCACCTCGCTGGCGGTCGCCTACCCCAACCTGCCCGACATCTCCGACCTCTCCGACTACCGGCCCAAGCTGCCGATGCGCATCTTCTCGGCCGAGGGCACGCTGATCGGCGAGTTCGGCGAGGAGCGCCGCAAGCTGACGCCGATCGACCAGATTCCGGCGGTCATGAAGAACGCGGTGCTGGCCATCGAGGACGCACGCTTCTACTCGCACGGCGGTGTCGACTACCTCGGCGTGATCCGCGCCGGCCTGACCAACGTGGGCCGCGGCGGCAAGAGCCAGGGCGCATCGACCATCACGATGCAGGTGGCGCGCAACGTCTACCTGTCGGCCGAGAAGACCTACATCCGCAAGATCTACGAAATCCTGCTGACCTTCAAGCTCGAACACCTGCTGACCAAGGACCAGATCCTCGAGATCTACATGAACCAGATCTTCCTTGGCCAGCGCGCGTATGGCTTCGCCGCCGCTGCCGAGGTGTATTTCGGCAAGGCGCTGAAAGACGTGACGGTTGCCGAGGCGGCAATGCTGGCCGGCCTGCCGAAGGCGCCTTCGCTGTACAACCCGATCAGCAACCCTTCGCGGGCGCGCTCGCGGCAGCTCTACATCATCGAGCGCATGGAGGAAAACGGCTTCATCACGCACGAGCAGGGCAAGGCCGCGCGCGAAGAGAAACTGACCATCCGCGGCAAGGGCGACAACAACGCCAACACCCACGCCGAATACATCGCCGAGATCGTGCGGCAGATGATGTACAGCCAGTACGGCGACGAGGCCTACACGCGCGGCCTGAACATCACCACCACGGTGCGCTACGGCGAGCAGAACGTCGCCTACCGCGCGCTGCGCCGCGGCATCATGGACTTCGAACGCCGCCAGATCTACCGCGGCCCCGAGAAGTTCGTCGATCTGCCTGACGACAGCAAGGCCGCCGAGGACGCCATCGACGACGCGCTGGCCGACTACACCGACGACGACGACCTGATGGTGGCGATGGTGCTGGCCGCCAGCCCGCAGCGGGTGGTGGCGCAGCGGCAGAACGGCGAGCGCATCGAGATCAGCGGCGAAGGCCTGCGGCCGGCGCAGTCGGGCCTGTCGGCCAAGGCTCCGCCCAACATCCGCATCCGGCGTGGCGCCATCATCCGCGTGGCGCCGGCCGGCAAGGGCTGGGACATCACGCAGTTGCCGGAGGTGGCCGGCGCCTTCGTCGCGCTGGACCCGCGCGACGGCAGTGTGCGCGCGCTGGTGGGCGGCTTCGACTTCCACACCAACAAGTTCAACCACGTCACGCAGGCCTGGCGGCAGCCGGGCTCCAGCTTCAAGCCCTTCATCTATTCCGCCGCGCTGGAAAAGGGCTTCACGCCGGCCACGGTGGTGAACGACGCGCCGCTGTTCTTCGACGCCGGCACCACCGGCGGCCAGCCCTGGGAGCCGAAGAACTACGACGGCACCTTCGACGGCCCCATGAGCCTGCGCCGCGGCCTGGCCAAGTCGAAGAACATGATCTCGATCCGCCTGCTGCAGTCGATCGGGCCGCGCTACGCGCAAGACTGGATCACGCATTTCGGCTTCGACCCCGACAAGCACCCCGCCTATCTCACGATGGCGCTGGGCGCCGGTTCGGTCACGCCGATGCAGATGGCATCGGCCTACTCGGTGTTCGCCAATGGCGGCTACCGCGTCAACCCCTACCTCGTGACCCGCGTGACCGACTACCGCGGCAAGGTGCTGACCGAAACCAAGCCCCCGGTGCTCGACGAATCGGCCCGCGTGATCGACGCGCGCAACGCCTTCATCATGACCAGCCTGCTGGGCGAGGTCACCCGCTCGGGCACCGCGGCCCGCGCGCAGGCCACGCTGAAGCGGCCCGACGTGTACGGCAAGACCGGCACCACCAACGATTCGATCGACGCCTGGTTCGCGGGCTACCAGGCCACGGTGGCGGCGGTGAGCTGGATCGGCTACGACAACCCGCGCAAGCTGGGCGACCGTGAAACCGGCGGTGGCCTGAGCCTGCCGGTCTGGATCAGCTACATGCAGCAGGTGCTCAAGGGCGTGCCGGTGTCCGAGCCGGTGCCGCCGGCCGGCGTGGTCAACGTCGGCGGCGAATGGTTCTACGACGAATACGCGTCCAATGCCGGCGTTTCCACGCTGGGCATGGACGACCCGGTGCCCGGCAGCGCGCCGCCGCCCACGCAGGAAGAGAAGAAGAGCATCCTCGACTTCTTCCGCAACTGAGCGGCGGCCGGCCCCTTCAGGCGGTGAACGCGAGGCGGCCGCCCTGCTGCGCGGTGGCCTGCTCGGTCAGGTCCGCGAAGAACTCGTTGCCGGTCTTGGTGTCGCGCCAGGCCGCGCCGTCGAACCTGTAGTGGTAGCCACCGGCCCGCGCGGCCATCCAGATTTCCTGGATCGGCTTCTGGAGGTTGACGATGATCTGCGAGCCCGACGCGAAGCTCAGGGTCACCATGCCGCCGACGCGCTGGTTGTCGATGTCGGCGTCGGTGGTGTCGTTGATGTGGTCGCAGGTGGCCTCGATCGCCCGCAGCACGGCCTCGGCCCGGTCCATGTACTCGGGGTCGGTCATTAGAATCTCGTGATGTTCGACATCCGACAAATTCTAGTCAGCGCGCTCGCCCTGCCGGCGTTGCTGGCTTTGGGCGCCTGCGGCCAGAAGGGCCCGCTCTACCTGCCCACGCCGCCCGAAGGCGTGCAGCGGCCCACGCTGCCGCAGGTGATCCGCTCCACCATCACCGGCAACGAGCCCGACACGCCGCACGCCGGCCCGCCGTCGCAAACCACCAGCACCGCACCGGCGCCCAGCACCCCGGCGTCGGCGGCGCGGCAGCAGCCATGAGCGGCGCCGCCCCCACGCAGGGCCTGCCGGCCCTTCCCGCGCTGTCCCAGCTCGACTGGCAAGACGGCCAGCTTCACCTCGAAGGCGCGGCGCTCGACGCGCTGGCGCAGCAGCACGGCACCCCGCTGTTCGTGTATTCCAAGGCGGCCATGCTGCAGGCGCTGGCCGCCTACCAGCGCGGCTTCGCCGGGCGCAACGCGCAGATCTGCTACGCGATGAAAGCCAACTCCTCGCTCGGCGTGCTGCAGGTGTTCGCGCGGGCGGGCTGCGGCTTCGACATCGTTTCCGGCGGTGAGCTGGCCCGGGTGCTGGCGGCCGGCGGCGACGCGGCCAAGGTCATCTTCTCCGGTGTGGGCAAGACGCGGGCCGAGATGGCGCAGGCGCTGGACGCCGGCATCGGCTGCTTCAACGTGGAGAGCGAGGCCGAGCTGGAGGTGCTGAGCGCGGTGGCGCAGGCCAAGGGCCAGCGGGCGCCGGTGAGCATCCGCGTGAACCCCAACGTGGACCCCAAGACACACCCCTACATCTCCACCGGCCTGAAGGACAACAAGTTCGGCGTGGCGCACGAGCGCACGCTGGCCACCTACCGCCGCGCGGCGGCGCTGCCGGGGCTGCGGGTGGTGGGCATCGACTGCCACATCGGCTCGCAGATCACCGAACCCACGCCCTACCTCGACGCGATGGACCGGGTGCTCGATCTGGTGGACCAGATCGAAGCCGCCGGCATTCCGATCGACCACATCGACTTCGGCGGTGGCCTGGGCATCGACTACAACGGCGACACGCCGCCGGCCGCCGACGCGCTGTGGGCGCAGCTGCTGGCCCGGCTGGACGCGCGCGGCTACGGCCAGCGCAAGCTGATGATCGAGCCCGGCCGCTCGCTGGTGGGCAACGCCGGCGTCTGCCTCACCGAGGTGCTGGTGCTCAAGCCCGGCGAGCACAAGAATTTCTGCATCGTCGACGCGGCCATGAACGACCTGCCCCGCCCCGCGATGTACGAGGCTTTCCACCGCATCGTGCCGCTGGTGCCCAAGGCCGGCGCCGCCACACGCTACGACGTGGTCGGCCCGATCTGCGAGAGCGGCGACTGGATCGGCCGCGACCGCGACTTCGACGTCGCGCCCGGCGACCGGCTGGCGGTGCTGTCGGCCGGTGCGTACTGCATGAGCATGGCCAGCAACTACAACACCCGCGGGCGGCCGCCGGAACTGCTGGTCGATGGCCAGAAAGTCATGTTGATCCGGGAGCGCGAGACGGTGGCCGACCAGCTTCGCAACGAACGGCTGCAGCCTTGAGCGTCGCGGGTCGCTACTGAATTCATAGCTGAAACGCTAGCTTCCGCGCTGACTTGAGGCCTTTTTTGCCATGAATTGCCAGGCGCGCCAGCCCAGCAGCCCGCCCAGGATGGCGGCGTAGACCCAGACCTCGGCAAAGTTGTTCTTGCCGGCCCGCATCCAGAAGAAGTGCAGCACGGCGAGGCCGGCCACCGCGTAGACCAGCCGGTGCAGCGCCTGCCAGCGGCGCGCGCCCAGCGCTTTGATTGCGCGGTTGAACGAGGTGAGCGCCAGCGGCGTCAGCAACAGCCAGGCCGAGAAGCCGACCAGAATGAACGGCCGCTTGGCGATGTCCTTGGCGATCTCGTCGAAATAGAAACCCTGGTCGAACCAGCTGTAGCTCAGCAGGTGAACCACCGCGTAGAAGTACATGAACAGCCCCAGCATGCGCCTGAAGCGCGCGAGCTGCGGCGTGTGCGTGAGCACCCGCAGTGGCGTGACGGCCAGCACGATGCACAGAAAGCGCAGCGCCCAGTCGCCGGTGGCGCGCACCAGCGCCTCCTGCGGGTTGGCGCCGAGCTGGTCGGCTGCCGCGGCATAGACCAGCCAGGCGAACGGCAGCAGGCACAGCGCGAAGAGCACCGGCTTGGCCGCCGGGTGCAACAGCAGCTTGCGCACGTCAGTAATTCTTCTTGAGGTCCAGGCCCGCGTACAGCGACGCCACCTGCTGCTCATAGCCGTTGAACATCAGCGTGCGGCGCTTGCGCGAGAACAGGCCGTCTTCGCCGATGCGGCGCTCGGTGCCCTGGCTCCAGCGCGGGTGGTCGACGTTGGGGTTCACGTTGGAGTAGAAGCCGTACTCGTTGGCGGCGGCTTTGTTCCACGCGGTCTCGGGCTGCTTGTCGGTGAAGTGGATGACGGCGAGGCTCTTCGCGCTCTTGAAGCCGTATTTCCACGGCACCACCAGCCGCACCGGCGCGCCGTTCTGGTTGGGCAGCACCTCGCCGTACATGCCGTAGGCCAGCAGCGTGAGCGGGTGCATGGCCTCGTCCATGCGCAGGGCCTCGGTGTAGGGCCAGTCGAGCACCGACGAGCCCACGTTGGGCATCATGCGCTGGTCGGCCATCGACACGAACTCAACGTACTTGGCGCCCGGCGCCGGCTCCACCTTCTTGATGAGTTCGGCCAGCGAGTAGCCCACCCACGGAATCACCATCGACCAGCCCTCGACGCAGCGCAGCCGGTAGATGCGCTCTTCCTGCGGCGCCAGCTTGAGCAGGTCGTCGATCGCGTAGCGGCCCGGCTTCTTCACCATGCCGTTGACCTCGATCGCCCACGGCCGGGTCTTGAGCGTGCCAGCGCGCTTGGCGGGCGCTGCCTTGTCGGTGCCGAATTCGTAGAAGTTGTTGTAGCTGCTGGCGTCGTCGTAGGGCGTTGCCTTGTCCAGCGTGATGGCGCCGGCCACCTTGGAGGGCGCGCCCGGCAGCGCGGCCAGCTTGCCCGGCCGCGCCGGTGCGCCCTGCGCGAAGGCCTCGCGGCCTGCCCAGCCGGCCAGGGCGGCGCCTGCGGCACCGCCGGCCATCAGTTGCAGCAGGCGCCGGCGGTCGCGGTAGACGCGCTCCGGCGTGATCTCGCTGGCGTGCGGGTGGATGAAGCCGTCGGCATGGGTCTTGATGAGCATCGCTGTTCCTGGGGGAATCTTCCCTTCAGTCGTGCGACCCGCCGTTTTCTTACCGGTTCCCCGGGGAACCGTTTGGCGCTGTTACAAGGTGCCGTAGCTGTGCAGGCCGCTCAGGAACATGTTCACGCCGAGGAAGGCGAAAGTGGTCACCGCCAGCCCCGCCAGCGCCCACCAGGCCGCCACGGTGCCGCGCAGGCCCTTCATGAGCCGCATGTGCAGCCAGGCCGCGTAGTTCAGCCAGACGATCAGCGCCCAGGTTTCCTTCGGGTCCCAGCTCCAGTAGCCGCCCCAGGCCTCGGCCGCCCACAGCGCGCCCAGCACGGTGGCGATGGTGAAGAACGCGAAGCCGACCGCGATGGCCTTGTACATCACGTCGTCCAGCACCTCGAAGGCCGGCAGCCGCGCCGCGATGCGCTTGCGGCCGAGCAGGATGCCGAAGGCGATGACGGCCGAAATGCCGGCATAGACCAGCCAGTAGCTGCCGCCGGCTTCCTGCACGCGCTGGCGGAAGGCGATCGGCACGAAACACAGCGCGATGCCGAGCAGCCAGATCGGCGTGAGCTTGTACCAGCGGGTTTCATTCGCCTGCTGCTTGATGAGGTAGGCGAAGGCCACCATGGCCGACAGCGAGAACGTGCCGTAGCCGATGAAGTTGGCCGGTACGTGCAGCTTCATCCACCAGCTCTTCAGCGCGGGCACCAGCGGCTGGATTTCGTGCGCCTCGCGCACCACCGTGTACCAAAGCAGGAAGCCCACGGCCGCGCTGACCACCAGCATCACGAAGGCGCCGAGCGAACGGGTGTTGTACTGGGCTTCAAAGTAGAGGTAGAACGTGGCCGTCATCCAGCAGAACAGCACGAACACTTCGTAGAGGTTGCTGACCGGGATGTGGCCGATGTCGGGGCCGATGAGGTAGCTCTCGTACCAGCGCACCAGGGTGCCGATCAGCGCCATGGCCACCGCGGCCCAGACGATGCGCGAGCCGATCAGCTCCATGGTGGCGCTCTGGCCGCGCGCGAACATGCCGATCCAGTAGAAGATCGTGGCCATGAAGAACAGCACGCTCATCCACAAAATGGCGGACTGGCTGGACAAAAAGTATTTGAGCCAGAACACCGAATCGGCGCGCGCCAGGTCACCCTGGTAGGCCCAGATGCCCAGCAGCGCGAACGCCGCCACCACGCCCAGCAGCACGCGCAGCGGCCGCCAGAACCAGCCCAGCCAGATCAGCGCCGGCGCCGTGCCGACCAGAATGGCCTTCTCGTAGCCGTCCATGTGGCCGGCGTAGCGCGAGAACGCGAACAGCGCGCCGGTCAGCACCAGGGCGGCAAACAGCCAGTCGCCCCAGTTGCGGCGCGACAGGAAACTTTCGTTCAGCGAGATCGTGGCGGTGTTCATTTCGTCTCCTCACCCAGGCCCAACAGTTTGTGCTTCAGCCGCGCGAATTCGCGGTCGCCATCGAGTGTCTTGCGGTTGGTCGACAGCGCCAGCGTGGCGCGGGCGCCGCTGGCGGCCGGCGCCAGCCAGACCCACAGCCGGCGGTCGCGCACGTACAGCATGCCGAACACGCCGATGATCAGCAGCGCACAGCCAAGATACACGATGTTCTTGCCCGGCGCACGGGCCACCTGGAACACGCTGGCCTGCACCTGCTTGAAGTCTTTCAGCTCGAACGCCACCGCCGCCGGGTACGAGAACGAGTCGCTCAGGCTGAGCACCGTCTGCACCATCAGCGCCTGCGTCTTGTCGCCCGGCACCAGCGGCGCCAGGCCGGCTTTCTCGCGCGACAGCTGCGCCAGCTCGAACAGCGTGCCGTTCAGGATGCGGATGAAGACGTCGCCGGCCTTGGCCCGGTCGGGCTGCGGCACGTTGGCCTCGATGAAGTCGGAGATGGCCTGCAGCCCCTCGGCGCCCTGGCCGTTGGCGCGGTCCGCTCCGGCGAACAGCGCCAGCGCGCGGCTGGCGGAAGCGGCGAGCTGCGACACCAGCTCGGGCCGCGCCGGGTCGGTGGCCTTGGCGGCGTAGCGCTTCACGGCGGCTTCGCGCAGCGGCGCGTCGGCCAGCGCGGCGCGCAGGGCGAAGAAGCCCTGCACCGAGCCGCTGTCGTCGGCCGGCACGCGCAGGTAGCGGAAGGGCTCCGCCGGGGTGTCGCGGGTGCCCAGCAGGAACACCGGCAGGCCGTCGCCGAGGTCGGCCGGCAGCATGTAGTTGTGGTACTCGCGGGCCTGGCCTGCGGCGTCGCGCAGCTTGTAGTTGATGCTGGGCCCGATGTTGCGCAGGTGCTTCTTGGTCTGCGTCTTGTTGGCCGCGCCCAGGCGGGAGTCGATGGCGGAGGTGAGGTCGACCTTGCGCACGTCCACGCCCTCGGCCGTGTTGCCGGCGAAGTTCTCGACGTTGATGACGCGCAGCCCCGTCAGCTCCATGCTGACCGGCTGCGCGCCGCCGGTTTGTGCCGGCGTGAGCGACAGGCTACCGCCGATGGTGCCGGCCACCTCGTAGGGCTTGCCCACCGCCGCGCCGACCGGCCAGGCCTGCAGCGTGACGGCGGAGCCGCCGTCGTCGAAGCTGGACTGGTAGATCTCGATGCCCTTGTAGCTGGCCGGGTGGTTGACCTCGATGCGGGTGGGAATGGCCTGGCCGGTCTCGCGGTCGTGGATGACGACCTCGCTGGCGAACAGGCTGGGCATGCCGGTCGAGTAGTACTCGACGATGAACTTCTTCAGCTCGATCGAGAACGGCAGATCTTGCAGCAGCACGCCTTCGGGCTGGTTCAGGATGGCGGTGCTCGCCATGCCGCCCTCGGGCACCAGGATGTTGCCGCGGAAGGTGGGGTTGCTCTCGGACAGCCGGTGCTGCGGCGGCACGTCGGCGATCAGCGCGTTGCCGCCCATGTAGGGCACCTTGCCGTTGAACCAGGTCTGCGCGCGCACCATCAGGTCGCCGTCGGACAGGCCGCCCAGGCAGATCAGCACGATGGCACCGTGCGCCGCGATGTAGCCCAGCTTGTTGGCGGAGCCGGCCTTGGCCGCCACCATCCAGCCCGCGCCGGCCGCGCCGTCGCGCCGCTGCAGCTTCACGCGCCAGCCGGCGCCGGCCAGCGCCTGGCCGATGCGCTGGGCCGCCGCCTCGGGTGCGTCGGGCAGTTCGGCCTCGGCGTGCTGGCCAAAGGCCTTCAGGCTCTGCTCGCGGATGTTCTCGCGGGTGTTGCGCAGGTCGCTCAGGATCTTGGGCGTGTTGCGCGCCACGCACAGCGAGGTGCTGACCACCAGGAAGAACAGGATCAGCAGGAACCACCAGGCGCTGTAGACCGAGTACAGGTCGATCGCGCCGAACAGCTCGGCCCAGAACGGCCCGAACTGGTTGACGTAGTTGTTCGCCGGCTGGTGCTGCTGCAGCACCGTGCCGATGATGGACGCGATGCAGATGATGGTGAGCAGCGAGATCGCGAAACGCATCGACGACAGCAGCTCCACCGCCACGCGCGCCGCATGCGAACGGGTCTTCAGGCGAAGGCCATGGGTGGAGACGGTCATCGTGTTCGGATCATGGAAAAAGGGCGGGCCCGGATGAGGGGACCGCCCTTCTGAGGGTCTGGGACCGCGATTGGTTCAATCGGCCGGCAACGTCGAGGACACAACAGGCCGGCGGCCGCTCAGTGCAGGCCGGCGATGTAGTCGGCCAGCGCGCGGATTTCGCGGTCGTTCAGCTTGTTGGCGATGGCGGCCATCATCGGGCCGTTCTTGCGGGTGCCGTCGCGGAAACCGGTCATCTGCGCGGCGGTGTAGTCGGCGTGCTGGCCGCCCAGGCGCGGGTACTGCGACGGGATGCCGGCGCCGCTGGGCGTGTGGCAGCCGGCGCAGGCGGGCACGTGCTTGTCGGCGATGCCGCCGCGGTAGATGCGCTCGCCGGCGGCGACCAGGTCTTTGTCCTTGGCGAAGCCGGGCTTGGCCTTCTTCGAGTTGAGGAAGTAGGCGATGTTGCGCATGTCGTCTTCCGACAACTGGGCGGCGAAGCCGGCCATGATGGGGTTGGCGCGCTTGCCGGACTTGAATTCCTTCAGCTGCTTGACCAGGTATTCCGGGTGCTGGCTGGCCAGCTTGGGGTAGGCCGGAGTGCCCGAGTTGCCGTCGGCCGAGTGGCAGGCCACGCAGACCGCGTAGCTGGCTTCGCCCTTGGCGAGGTCCGGCTTGGCCGGGGCGGCCGGTTTGGCGGGGGCCGCCGCGTGGGCGTCGGCCGGAGCGCTGGCGGCGGCGGCCGGAGCCGCGCCGGAAGCCGGTGCGCTCGCGGCGGGGGCCTGGGCGATCGAGGTGACGGCGGCGGCTGCCAGAACGGCAGCGATCAGCGTGGAGGCGAGCGGCTTCATGGTTTGAATCGTGGAGTGTTGGCGCAAAACCTTGAGATTCTACAATGTAGCCCTGCCGCTCTCGGGGTTTGCCCTTGATCCGCAGAGCCGACCGGTCGGGCATCGCGCCGCCGTTCCCACGCGCCATCCCGCCCCTCATGACCACGCCTGACACCCCCTCCTCCGCCACCGACGTCCAGATCGCCGGCTGGCTGCACACCGCCCGCTTCCTCACCTCGGCGCCGCAGCTCGTCCACCTGCCGCCGATCACCGTGCCCGAGATCGCTTTCGTCGGCCGCTCCAACGCCGGCAAATCGACCAGCATCAACGTGCTCACGCAGCAGAAGCGCCTGGCCTTCGCCTCCAAGACGCCGGGCCGCACCCAGCACATCAACCTGTTCTCGCTCGGCCGGCAGGGCGCCACCGACGCCGTGCTGGCCGACCTGCCCGGCTACGGCTACGCCGCCGTGCCCAAGGAGGCCAAGTACCGCTGGCAGCAGGTCATGGCCAACTACCTCGTGACGCGCGAGAACCTGCGCGCCATCGTGCTGCTGTGCGACCCGCGGCTGGGCCTGACCGAGCTGGACGAAATCCTGCTCGACGTGGTGCGGCCCCGCGTCACCGAAGGGCTGAAGTTCCTGGTGCTGCTCACCAAGGCCGACAAGCTCACCCGCGTTGAAGCGGCCAAGGCGCTGGCCATCACGCGGCTGCAGGCCGGCGGCGGCGAGGTGCGGCTTTTTTCCGCGCTGAAGCGCCAGGGCATTCCCGAAGCCAGCCGGCTGCTCTGGGACTGGACCCGCCCGCAGCCCAACGACGGCGCCGCGCCGCAAACGCCCGCCGCGCCCGACGACGCCCCGGCGACTGCCTGAGCGCCATTTTCATGATAAAAATGGCCTCAAGTCAGCACGGTTGCTTGGTTTGTAGCTACTGAAATCATAGCAACCCGCAGGCACCCAGAAGCTTGTCGTCACGGGGTTTGCATGGTGTCCACTTTCGACCTGCCGTTGCCGCACGGCATCACGCTGAGCTGCCGCGCGGCCGGCGAGCGCGGCCGGCCGCTGCTGGTGTTTCTGCACGGCTTTCCCGAGGCCGCCTTCGTGTGGGACGGCCTGCTCGAACATTTCGCCCGGCCCGAGAACGGCGGCTACCGCTGCGTGGCGCCCAACCTGCGCGGCTTCGAACGCTCCAGCGCCCCGGCCAACCCCGCCGCCTACCGGCCCAAGCACCTGGTGCAGGACATCGCGTCGCTGGTCACGGTGGAAGGCGGCCATCTGGCGGCGCTCGTCGCGCACGACTGGGGCGGCGCGGTCGCCTGGAACCTCGCCAACCAGCAGCCGGGCTTGTTGGACAAGCTGGTCATCGTCAACTCGCCGCATCCCGGCACCTTTCTGCGCGGCCTGAAAAGCAGCCCCGAACAGCAACAGGCCAGCGCCTACATGAACTTCCTGATCCGGCCCGACGCCGAGGCGCTGCTCGCCGCCGACGGCTATGCGCGGCTGTGGCGCTTCTTCAAGGGCATCGCCGGTGACGACGAGGGCCGCTACGGCTGGCTGACCGACGCCGTGAAGGCGCAGTACCACGCCGTGTGGGACCTTGGCCTGACCGGCGGCTGCAACTACTACCGCGCCTCGCCGCTGCGCCCGCCCCGGCCCGAAGACCCGGCCGCCGCCGCGATCGACCTGCCGCGCGAGATGCTGACGGTGGACGTGCCCACCCTGGTTGTCTGGGGCCTGGACGACACCGCCCTGCCCGCCTCGCTGCTCGACGGGCTGGGCGACTACATCGCCGATGTGCGCGTCGAACGCGTGCCCGGCGCCAGCCACTGGATCGTGCACGAGCAGCCGGAAACCGTCATCGCACTGATCGCTGATTTCCTGCTTCAGTAAACGGAGGGCTCGCCGACTGGGCGGGACTTGAACCGCTTGTGCACCCAGTAGTACTGGTCGGGCATGGTCTCGATCAGCGCTTCCAGCCGCTCGTTCATCAATGCGGTGTCGGCGGTGGTGTCGTTCGTGGGGAAATCGGGCCAGGCAGGGTGCACCTCGACCGTGTAGCCGTCGGGCGTGAGCCGGGTCGTGACCGGCACCACCCGCGCCTTGCCCAGCCGCGAGAAGCGCGACAGCGACGGCACGGTGGCGGCCTGCAGGCCGTATAGCGGCACCCAGATCGACTCTTCCACGCCGAAGTTCATGTCGGGCAGCAGGTACAGCGGCGAGCCGGTGCGCAGGCTGGCCACGATGGTCTTCACGCCCTCGATGCGGCCGAACAGCCGCACCGTGCCGAAGCGCTGCCGGCCGTTCAAGATCCACGCGTTCACGGCGCGGTTGGATTGGTCGGTGTAGATGGTGGTGAAGCTGCGCTTGAGGTTCAGGGCGAGGCCGGTCCATCCGGCGTCCAGCCCCACGAAGTGCGGCGCGAAGATGACGATGGGCTCCTGGCCCGCCAGGTCGTGCAGCGCGCCGGTCAGCCGCAGGCGGCGGCGCACCACGGCCTCGGAGCCGTGCCACAGCCAGGAGCGGTCGAGCCAGGCCTGCGCGAAATGGACGAAGGTGCCCATCGCGATGCGGCGGCGCTCGGCCTCGCTGCGCTGCGGAAAACACAGCGCCAGGTTGGTCAGCGCGATGCGCCGGCGCGGCACCGCCAGGTAGAACAGCAGCCAGCCCAGCACGGCGCCAAGCCCGCGCACCAGCCCCAGCGGCAGGTGCGCCAGCAGGTGCATGAAACCGATGCCGATGTGCGACAGCATCGCTTAGCCCTCGGCCCGCGGCTGCTTGTAGCGCGCGTAGCTCCACAGGTACTGGCCCGGGCATTCGCGGATCAGCCGCTCCATCTCGGCGTTGATCTGCGCCAGCGCCGGCGTGAGTTCTTTGGCCAGCGGCGCCTGCAGCTCGCGGAAATGCAGCCGGTAGCCGCGGCCGAACGAGAGCCGCTGGCTCCAGCACAGCAGCGTGACGGCGCCGGTCTGCTGCGCCAGCCGCGCGGCCAGCGTCATGGTGTAGGCGTCGCGGCCGAAGAACGGCACCCATTGGCCCAGGCCCTCGGGCGGCACCTGGTCGGGCAGCAGGCCCACCGCCTCGCCGCGCCGCAGCGCCTTGATCATGTCGCGCACACCCGACAGCGTGGTCGGCACCGCGACCAGGCCGGGCCGGTCGCGCACCCGCGCTTCCAGGTCGGCCAGCGCCTGTTTGCGGGCGGGGCGGTACAACACCGTCAGCGGGCCGTGGGCGCCGCTGTAGCGGCTGGCCAGCGCCTGCGCCATCACCTCGAAGCAGCCGAGGTGCGGCGTCAGCAGCAACACGCCCTTGCCGGCCGCATAGGCGCCGTCGATCACGGGCAGGTCGCGCCACTCGAAGCCGGGCGAGGCGCCGAGCCAGATGCGCGGCAGCTCCGAGGTCATGCAGCCGGCCTGCCCCACCGCGCCGATGACGTCCGAAAAGCCGTAGCCGGCCTGCCGGGCATTGCTCAGAAACCGCTGGCGGTAGCCGCCAGACAAGGCGAACACCGCCCAGCCCAGCAGCCAGCCCAGGCCATGCAGCAGCCACAACGGCAGCAGGGAGAGGGCTTTGAACAAGGGGTACATCACAGGACTAGAATGACGGCGTCGCTGAGTTAAATGAGCAACTTGCAGGGCGACCGGAGACGGCTGGAACGACATGTTCCGCCGGGCTTGTTAAACAAATCTGCTAAAGCGTTCGCCAGAGGCTTCAAAGGCTGCAGGCAGCGCGCCACAGCAACCACGGAGTTTATTCAAATGGCGAACGACTTTCTCTTCACGTCCGAATCGGTGTCCGAAGGCCACCCCGACAAGGTGGCCGACCAGGTGTCGGACGCCATCCTCGACGCGATCTTCAAGCAGGACCCGCGCAGCCGCGTGGCCGCCGAAACCCTGACCAACACCGGCCTCGTCGTGCTGGCCGGCGAGATCACGACCAATGCCACGGTCGACTACATCCAGGTCGCGCGCGACACCATCAAGCGCATCGGCTACGACAACACCGACTACGGCATCGACTACAAGGGCTGCGCCGTCATGGTCTGCTACGACAAGCAGAGCAACGACATCGCCCAGGGCGTCGACCAGGCCAGCGACGACCACCTGAACACCGGCGCCGGCGACCAGGGCCTGATGTTCGGCTACGCCTGCGACGAAACGCCGGAGCTGATGCCCGCACCCATCTATTACGCGCACCGCCTCGTCGAGCGCCAGGCCCAATTGCGCAAGGACGGCCGCCTGCCCTTCCTGCGCCCCGACGCCAAGAGCCAGGTGACGATGCGCTACGTGGACGGCAAGCCGCACTCCATCGCCACCGTGGTGCTGAGCACCCAGCACAGCCCCGACCAGAGCGAAACGCCGAAGCAGATGAAGGCCAGCTTCAACGAGGCCATCATCGAAGAGATCATCAAGCCGGTGCTGCCCAAGGAATGGCTGCAGGACACCGAATACCTCATCAACCCGACCGGCCGCTTCGTCGTCGGCGGCCCGCAAGGCGACTGCGGCCTCACAGGCCGCAAGATCATCGTCGACACCTATGGCGGCGCCTGCCCGCACGGCGGTGGCGCGTTCTCGGGCAAGGACCCGAGCAAGGTGGACCGCTCCGCCGCCTACGCCGCCCGCTACGTGGCCAAGAACATCGTGGCCGCCGGCCTGGCCAAGCAGTGCCAGGTGCAGGTGGCCTACGCCATCGGCGTGGCCCGGCCGATGAACATCACCGTGTACACCGAAGGCACCGGCGTCATTCCCGACGACCAGCTCTCCAAGTTGGTGGCCGCGCATTTCGACCTGCGCCCCAAGGGCATCATCCAGATGCTGGACCTGCTGCGCCCGATCTACGAGAAGACCGCCGCCTACGGCCACTTCGGCCGCGACGAGCCCGAGTTCACCTGGGAAAAGACCGACAAGGCGGCGGAACTGCGCGCCGCAGCCGGCCTGAAATAAGCGTTTCGGCGCCCACAAAAAAAGCCACCGTGAGGTGGCTTTTTTCATGGCGAGCGCTTCAGTGGCCGGTGCTGTTGGAGTGGTCGGAGCCGGAACTGCCGTTGCGGCCCTTGCCGCCCGACGGCATGCCGTTCATCAGGCAGAAATCGAGCAGGCCGTCGATCTGGTTGGATTTGTCGAACACCGCGTCCGCGCCCAGCGCGAGGCAGCGTTGGCGGACGTCGAGCGTGGCGTAGTTCGACAGCACCACCACTTTCTGGCCGGGTGCGCGGTTCTCGACCGCCTTCAGAATGCCCAGGCCGCTGCCCTCTCTCAGGAACAGGTCCACTATGGCGATGTTCCATTCCCTGGGGTGCTGCTCCAGCCACTCCGCGCCGTCGGTTTCGGAATCGGCCGAGCCGACCGTTCTCACGCCGGCGATTTCTTCGAGCGTGTCGATCAGGTTCTCACGAATGGTGGCGTTGTCTTCGACAAGATAGGCTTTCAGCATGTTCGTTCCACTTTCCCGGCCACGCACCTGCACGCGCGGCCGTGGCGACCGACGGGCTTCCCGGATTGCGCTTGCCATCCCGTCGCGTTGAGGGAAATTGTCGGACAGGGCTGCTGTGAATGGTGCAAGCCCGCAAGCCTGCCCCCTGTAGGACGCGAGCCACCGACACCGGCCGAAGCGGCTGACCACCCACCCGCGCGGGCCGTGCCGCCGGTCAGCGCGGCGGCGCCGGCGGCAGGCCGTCCCAGAGGTCCATGGCCTGCCATTCGGCGGGCATGCGCAGGTCCACACCGTCGCGGCGCGCGCGTTCGCGCAGGAAATCCATGGTGTCGGTGAAACGGTCGATCGGCACCGGCATGGCCTGCAGTGGCGGCTCGGCCGGCTGCCACAGGTTGTCCCAGTGGATCGGGATCACGCGGCGCGCACCGGTGGCCTTGACCACAGCGTCCCAATAGGCCTCGCGGTAGGCCGGGTCGCGCTGCCCGAGCGTGCCGATGCCCAGCAGCACCACGTCGGCCCGCACCCCGTCCAGCGCACCGGGCTCGAAGCCGGCGCTGCCATTGACCAGCACCGTGCGCTCGCCGTGGCGGATGACCAGCGCATAGGTCTGGCCTTCGCGGTAAGCGAAGGCGCGGGCGGGGGTTTGCATCGGCTCGGTGATCTCGCCGCCCGTGAACCCGGTTGGCGCATGGCGCGACGCCAGAAAGCTGACCCGAAAGCGGCCGAAAGTGAGCGTCTCGCCGAGTGTCACGACCTGGATCGCGTCGGGCTTCAGCCCCCAGCCCCGGCCGACGTTGGCGGTGGATTCCGAGCCGACCAGCCGGGCGCCGGTGCGGCGCGCCACCTCGGGCGCGTCCATCGCATGGTCGTAGTGGGAATGCACCGGGATCACCGCGGCCAGCTTGCCGGTCTTGTCCGGCACGCCGAGCCGGGAAAGGCCGCGCGCAATGGCGTCGAGGTCGGGTTCGACGGTGCCGATCAGGCTGGCCGCCATGCCGGGGCGGGAAAAGAAACCGTCGGTCATCACCGCCGTCTCGCCGTCGTCGAACAGCAGCGTGGCCACACCGGCGAAGGTGACGCGGAAAGGCGCGGCCTTGGGGTCGGCCTTGGCCTTCCACGCAAGGTCGGCGTAGGGGGCGAGCGGCGGATTCTGGTGCAGTTGCCAGCCCACCGTGGCGGCGGCGCCGGCCAGCAGCACGCCCGCGACGAGCAGGATTTTGCGCAGCGGTTTCATCGCACCCACTGTACGCCGCGCCGGTGGCGGCCCGGTGTCAGGCTTTTTCGGCGAGCGCGGCGGCGGCGGTGGCCTTGGTGTGCTTGCGCGATTCGACGATGGCGTCGAGCTGCGCGGCGCGCGGCCGCACCTTGCCCGACTCCCACTTGTAGATGGTCTGGTCGGACACGCCGATCAGTTGGCCGAACTCCTGCGCCGACAGCCCCAGCTTCGCCCGTTGGGCGGCCAGCCGGGTGGCGCTGAAGCGGCGGGCCTTGGCACCGTCGTCGCCCTCCGCCCCGTCCGTGGCGGGGACCGGAGCCGCACGACCGGCCTTGCCGGCCGCCCGGCCCAACTGCTTCTCGAGCGCGGCGACCTTCTGTTTCAGCGCCGCAATCTCGCGCCGGTAGTGGCCCGACAGCGTGCGCAGCTGTTTCTGCACGGCGCGGCCCTCTTTGCGGGCGATGCGGGTGATCTCGGCTTTCAGGGCGGCTTCAAAGGCGGACATGGAACGGCAGCAAGTGAAAACGGTCGCATTGTTGCAGAATCTTGCACCGACCGTCCGTCTGGTCAGCGACGCTGCCTGGAGGTTCTGGCGGCTCAGGACTTGAATTCATTCGAAATGTCCTTATGATTGGCACTCGTGCGGATCGAGTGCTAGCACAGCGACCTCGCCGCCGTCTTTTCGAAAGCCCGACTGCCGGGCTTTTCCGATTCAACGCTTCGGCATCTTTTTCTCATCAGGAGATCCCATGAAACTTCGTCCCTTGCACGACCGCGTCATCGTCAAGCGCATCGAGAGCGAAACCAAGACCGCCTCGGGCATCGTGATCCCCGACAACGCCGCCGAAAAGCCGGACCAGGGCGAGATCCTCGCCGTTGGCCCGGGCCGCAAGAACGACAAGGGTGAAACCATTGCCCTGAACGTGGCCGTGGGCGACCGCGTGCTGTTCGGCAAGTACAGCGGCCAGACCGTCAAGGTCGATGGCGAAGAACTGCTGGTCATGAAGGAAGACGACCTGTTCGCCGTGGTCGAAGGCGCTGCCGCCGGCCTGAAGAAGGTTGCCTGACCGGCACCTGCCCTACATTCATTCGCAACTGATTTAGCTCAAAGGAAACAAAATGGCAGCAAAAGACGTCATTTTCGGCGGCGAAGCCCGCGCTCGCATGGTTGAAGGCGTGAACATCCTGGCCAACGCGGTCAAGGTCACGCTCGGCCCCAAGGGCCGCAACGTGGTGCTGGAGCGCTCGTTCGGCGCCCCCACGGTGACCAAGGACGGTGTGTCGGTCGCCAAGGAAATCGAACTCAAGGACAAGCTCCAGAACATGGGCGCGCAGATGGTCAAGGAAGTGGCTTCCAAGACCAGCGACAACGCCGGTGACGGCACCACCACCGCGACCGTGCTGGCCCAAGCCATCGTGCGCGAAGGCATGAAGTACGTGGCCGCCGGCATGAACCCGATGGACCTGAAGCGCGGCATCGACAAGGCCGTCGTGGCCCTGGTCGAGCAACTGAAGGCGCAGACCAAGCCGACGACGACCAGCAAGGAAATCGCCCAGGTCGGCACCATTTCCGCCAACTCCGACGACGACGTCGGCCAGATCATCGCCAGCGCGATGGACAAGGTCGGCAAGGAAGGCGTCATCACCGTTGAAGACGGCAAGAGCCTGAACAACGAACTCGACGTGGTCGAGGGCATGCAGTTCGACCGCGGCTACCTGTCGCCCTACTTCATCAACAACCCGGAAAAGCAATCGGCGATTCTGGACAACCCCTTCGTGCTGCTGTACGACAAGAAGGTGTCCAACATCCGTGACCTGCTGCCCACGCTGGAAGCCGTGGCCAAGGCCGGCCGTCCGCTGCTGATCATCGCCGAGGAAGTCGAAGGCGAAGCGCTGGCGACCCTGGTGGTGAACACCATCCGCGGCATCCTGAAGGTTGTCGCCGTCAAGGCACCGGGCTTCGGCGACCGCCGCAAGGCCATGCTGGAAGACATCGCCATCCTGACGGGCGGCAAGGTCATCGCTGAAGAAGTGGGCCTGTCGCTGGAAAAGGTCACGCTGGCCGATCTGGGCCAGGCCAAGCGCGTCGAAGTGGGCAAGGAAAACACCACCATCATCGACGGCGCCGGCGCTGCCGCTGACATCGAAGCCCGCGTGAAGCAAGTGCGCATCCAGATCGAGGAAGCCACCAGCGACTACGACCGCGAAAAGCTGCAAGAGCGCGTGGCCAAGCTGGCCGGCGGCGTGGCCGTGATCAAGGTCGGTGCCGCGACCGAAGTCGAAATGAAGGAAAAGAAGGCCCGCGTCGAAGACGCGCTGCACGCCACGCGTGCCGCCGTTGAAGAAGGCATCGTGGCCGGTGGTGGCGTGGCGCTGCTGCGTGCCCGTCAGGCCGCTGGCGAGATCAAGGGCAGCAACCCCGACCAGGACGCCGGCATCAAGCTGGTGCTGAAGGCCATCGAAGCGCCGCTGCGCGAGATCGTCTACAACGCCGGCGGCGAGCCGAGCGTGGTCGTGAACGCCGTGCTGCAAGGCAAGGGCAACTACGGCTTCAACGCCGCCAACGACACCTATGGCGACATGATCGAGATGGGCATTCTGGACCCGACCAAGGTCACGCGCACCGCACTGCAGAACGCCGCCTCCGTTGCGTCGCTGATGCTGACGACCGAGTGCATGGTCGCCGAAGCGCCGAAGGAAGAAGCCCCGGCCGGCGGCATGCCCGGTGGCATGGGCGGCATGGGTGGCATGGGCGGCATGGACATGTAAGTCCTTCGGATACCGAGCTTCGCTCGGTATCCGGTTCTGTTCATCCAGAGCAAAAAGCGCGGCGAGAGCCGCGCTTTTTTCATGGGCGATCGCGACTGCGCGTTGCTGCGCGCGATCCCGGCGGCTGAGGTTCAGCCGCCTTTGAGTCTGCTGAGCAGGCCGGCTGTCGACGGATCGACGCCGTGGGTGTCGCCGCTCGCGAGCCTGGGCGCGATGTCTTTCGCCAGGACCTTGCCGAGTTCGACGCCGAACTGGTCGAAGCTGTTGAGGCCCCACAGGCTGCCCATGACGAAGACGCGGTGTTCGTACAGCGCCAGCAGCGCGCCGAGGGTGCGGGGCGTGAGTGCGTCGAGGATGAAGAAGCTGCTCGGGCGGTTGCCGGGAAAGTCGCGGTGGCCGCCGGCGTCGGCCTTGCCGATCATCAGTGCGTTGGCCTGGGCCAGCGCGTTGGCGAGCAAGGCGGTGTGGTGGCCGGGCAGGCCATGGGCGGGCTGGCGCACGGCGATGAACTCGACCGGCACCACCGACGTGCCCTGGTGCAGCATCTGGAAATAGGCGTGCTGGCCGTTGGTGCCGGGCTCGCCCCACACCACCGGCGCGGTGGCAAAGGGCAGCGGCCGGCCGCGCAGGTCCACACGCTTGCCGTTGCTTTCCATTTCCAGTTGCTGCAGGTAGGCCGGCAGCCGGCGCAGCGCGCTTGAATACGGCGACACGCAGCGGCTGCCGAAACCGAAGAAATTGCGGTACCAGACGTCGAGCAGCGCCAGGCGCACCGGCAGATTGGTTTCCAGCGGCGCGGAACGGAAATGGCCGTCCATCTCGTGCGCGCCGGCCAGCAGCTCGCAGAAGCGCTCGGCGCCGACCGCGATGGCCAGCACCAGGCCGATGGCCGACCACAGCGAATAGCGGCCGCCCACCCAGTCCCAGAACGCGAAGCTGGTGGTGATGCCGAATTCGCGCGTGGCCTCGACGTTGGTGCTCAGCGCGACGAAATGCCGCGCCACGTCGGTGCCGCCGCCGGCCGTGAACCACGCTTTGGCCGATTGCGCATTGGCCATGGTCTCCAGCGTGGTGAAGGTTTTGGACGCCACGAGGAACAGCGTGCGGCGCGGCTCCAGCCGCTTCAGCACGCCGGCCAGTTCGTCGCCATCGACGTTCGACACGAAATGGAAACGCTTGCCGGGATGGGCGAAGGCGTCGAGCGCGAGCACCGCCATCTGCGGCCCGAGGTCGGAGCCGCCGATGCCGATGTTGACGATGTCGGTGATGCCGTCGTCGGCGCGCACGGCTTCCGCGAAAGCCAGCATGCGCCCGCGTTCGGCGAGCACGGCCTCAAATTCTGGCGCTACGTTTTCAGGAGCATCATATTCAGCATTGGCGCTGACTTGAGGCCGATTCCTCAACAAAAAATGCATCACCGACCGGTTTTCGGTCGGGTTGGCCAGCGCGCCGGCAAACAGCGCGTCGCGGTGGGCTTCCACGCCGCATTCGCGCGCCAGTTGCAGCAGCAGCACTTCGCCGTCGCGGTCGATCAGGTTCTTGGACAGGTCGGCGAACACGCCGGCCGCGTCCTGGCTGAAATGGGCGAAACGCTCGCCGTCGGCGGCGAAGGCGGGCAGCAGCTCGAAGCGCCGGCCGGCGCCGTTGAAATGGCGCTGCAGCGCGGCCCAGGCCGGCGTTTCGTCGCAGCGCGGCCGCTCGGGGAGAAGCGCGGCCACCGGTGGCGTCATCAGGCGGCGAGCAGCAGTTGCTCGAGCTTGACGGCGTCGGCCACGAAGGCGCGGATGCCTTCGGCCAGCTTCTCGGTGGCCATCGCGTCCTGGTTCAGCGCGAAGCGGAAACCGGCTTCGTCGTAGGCCACGCCGGGCAGGTCCATGGCCTCGGCGGCGGCGGCACTGAGCGCGGGCTGCAGCGGCTCGTTCGACGCCGCCAGCGCGGCCAGCAGCTCGGGGCTGATGGTCAGCAGGTCGCAGCCGGCGAGCGCGGTGATCTGGCCGGCATTGCGGAAGCTGGCACCCATCACCTCGGTGGTGATGCCGAAGCGCTTGTAGTGGTTGTAGATCTGTTTCACCGACAGCACGCCGGGGTCGTTGGCGCCGGCCCTGGCGGCCTCGTTCCAGGCTGCGCCCTCGGCCTTCTTGTACCAGTCGTAGATGCGGCCGACGAAGGGCGAAATCAGTTGCACCCTGGCCTGCCCGCAGGCGACGGCCTGGCAGAACGAGAACAGCAGCGTGAGGTTGGTGCGGATGCCGGCGCGCTCGAGCTGGCCGGCCGCCTGAATGCCCTCCCAGGTCGACGCGATCTTGATCAGCACCCGCTCGCGCGCAATGCCCTCGGCCTCGTACAGGCCGATGATGCGCTCGGCGCGGGCCACGGTGGCGGCGGTGTCGAAGCTCAGCCGCGCGTCGACCTCGGTGGAGACGCGGCCGGGAATGATCGCCAGGATTTCGCGGCCGAAGCGCACCAGCAGCCTGTCCATCACCGCGTCGAGCGCCTCGCCGCGGTGTTGCGCCACGGTTTCGGCCAGCAGCGGCGCGTAGTCGGCCTTCTGCACGGCCTTCAGGATCAGCGACGGGTTGGTGGTGGCGTCCTGCGGCTTGAATTGGGCCAGTTGCCGGAAGTCGCCGGTGTCGGCGACCACGGTGGTGTGTTGCCGGAGGGCTTCGAGTTGGTTCATGAACGGTGTCCGGGAATCAACGGCGATTCTATCGGCGCCCCTTGGCACCGCGGTGTCGGCCAAAGCCGCTTGTGCGCGCTGCCGCTCAGGGGGTCGACGAGACGGGCGCCTCGACCGGCGCGTCGAGCGGCATGGCCTGCTCGGCGATGCTGGCATGCAGCGCCGCGCCGAGCGGCAGGATGTCGTCGTTGAAATCGTAGCGGTTGCTGTGCAGGAAGGCGCACCCGGTGCCGTCTTCGGCGCCCTGGCCGATGCGCAGGTAGGCGCCGGGCTTGGCCTGCAGCATGAAGGAGAAGTCCTCGGCGCCCATGCTGGGCTCCAGGTCGCGCACCACATGGTCGGAGCCGACCAGCGACTGCGCCACGTCGCCGGCAAAACGCGCCTCGCGCGGCGAGTTGAGTGTGGCGGGGTAGAGCCGCTCGTAACGCACGGTGGCGGTGGCGCCGAAACCCAGCGCCACGGCCGAGCACAGCTCGTTGAGCCGCCGCTCGATCAGCGTCTGCACCGCGAGGCTGAAGGTGCGCACGGTGCCGACCAGCGTGGCCGTTCCGGGCGTGACGCTCATCGCGCCGAGGTCGCCGGCCTGCATCGCGCACAGGCTGATCACCGCGCTGTCGATCGCCTTCACGTTGCGCGAGACGATGCTCTGCACCGCGGTGATGATGTGGCCGGCCACCAGCACCGGGTCGACCGTCATGTAGGGATGCGCGCCGTGCCCGCCGCGGCCGGTGATCTCGATGGTGATGCGGTCGGCCGCCGCCATCATGGGGCCGGGGTTCACGCCCACCCAGCCGGGCTTGAGCGCCGGCCAGTTGTGCATCGCGTAGACCGAATCGACCGGGAAGCGCTCGAACAGGCCGTCTTCGATCATCGCGCGGGCGCCGGCATGGCCTTCTTCGCCCGGCTGGAAAATGAGCGCCACGGTGCCGTCGAAGGCCCGCGTCTGCGCCAGGTAGCGCGCCGCGCCAATCAGCATGGCCACATGGCCATCGTGGCCGCAGCCGTGCATCAGGCCGGATCGCGCCGACTTCCACGCGAAGTCGTTCTGCTCGGCCATCGGCAGCGCGTCCATGTCGGCACGCAGCCCCACCATACGGCCGGAGCCGGTCTTGCGGCCCCGCACCAGCGCCACCAGGCCTGTCTTGGCGATGCCGGTGTGGATGTCGTCCACGCCACACACCTCCAGGGCGGCGCGGATGCGCCGGGCCGTCTGGTGTTCCTCGAAACCGATTTCCGGATGCGCATGCAGCTCGCGCCGCAAGGCGGTGAGTTCCGGATGGAACCGCGCGATCTGTGCGAAGGCCCGTCCGCCCGCCTGCCAGCGGGGCGCTGCGGCCGGTTCAGCCGGCACGGCGGGGTGCACCATGGGAAAGCGCTCGGAAGAGGCTGTTCATTGGGGCAGCGGCGAGGCCAAGGCCTCGTCGAAGGAGATCGGGCCATACCAGGCCTGGGCACGCGAGCGGGTGTTGTCCGCATCGGTCATCAGCCCCATGCCGATCAAGGCATGCGGCTCCTCGCCGAACGCCTTCACGAAGTCGGCGCGCACGTCGCGGCGGTATTGCCGCCACTGGTTCAGATGGCCGGGGCCCGACTCTACCACGATGCTGCGGACGCGCGGCGTTCGCGGGTTGATCACCACCGTGCCCGGCGCGCGCCGGTTGCACCAGACGTACATCAGCGTGGCGTACGGCATGTCTTCGCCGGTCAGCAAGCGGCTGAGGTCGGACAGTGCGCGGTCGTTGTCGGAGAAACGGCTGCGGTCGCCGTCGAAGGCCAGAATGATGCGGGCGGGTGAATCGTCGTGCTCCCGCACAGCCAGGTCGGCCGACTCGATCAGCGCCGGCACTTTCCACGAGAACACCATCGGCCGGAGATCGCCCGCCTCGACGCGCAGCTTGCGCCGCAGCACGCTCATCGAGCTGTCGGCCTGCGCACTGACCACGTTGCGGGCGTCAAGCCGCGCATAGCGGTATTGCGACGGGGTCTTGCCAGGAAACACCTGCGGCGCCCAGCCCGACCCGGCAGCACCCTCTCCGGTCCAGGCCTCGGCCAGGGCAAGTTGCTCGGTGCGTTCGGCGGAAGTTTCGGCTCGCGACGTTGCATCCGGTGCCACCACCGCAGCGCAACCGGACAACACAGCCATCAGCACAACCATGCCCGATGGGCCCGCCTTCCGCCATCCGTTGAACCGCATCTCGATTTCCCATTCACCATGAAAAACGCCGGACCCGAGGGTCCGGCGTTGAAACGCTTTGGCGTGAAGATCGGCTGACAGGCCGATCTCGTTCTTGTTGTTTAGAACGTGTGCTTCAGGCCGATTTCGTAGCCGGTCGACTTGCCGTTGGCAGCCGCGCCCGGGCCGCTCAGGCCGTTGATGCCAGGAGAGGTCAGGATGCCGACAGCGCTGCCGTCCGAGTTGGAAATGCGGGCGACCGTGGCGTAAGCCGTGGTGCGCTTGGAGAAGCTGTAGTCGTAGCCGATGGCGAACTTCTTGGCCTTGGCATCGAGGGAGGTGTTGCTGATGTCCACCTTGGCTTGGCTGTAGGCAGCCTTGATCTTGCCAGGGCCGACCGGAGCCGTCACAGCCAGCAGGTAGCCCTTGACCTTGGTGTCGACACCCGTCACGCCAGCCGGCAGTGCAGTGCCGATAGCGGGTGCGGTAAGGCCGGCCTGGTTTTCGGCCTTCTGCAGGTCGTACACGGCGATGATCTTGGCAACGCCGAAGTCGTAGCTGCCGGAGATGTTGGCTTGCGTGCGGTCGTTCGAAGTGCCGCCAGCATAGGTAGCGGTCAGCTTGTTGGCGGCCAGGGCGACGTCGACCGGGCCGTTGGCGTAGCCGATGCGGCCACCGATGGTGCGGCCGTCGTCCTTGGCGGCGCCAGCGGGCGTACCAGCGTTGCTGGCTTGCTCACCGATCGCGTAGGACAGTTGGCCGTACACACCACCCAGAGCCGGCAGGATGTAGCTGACTTGGTTGGAAGCGCGCAGACGGGTTTGGCCGACAGCGTTCACTTGGTACCAGACAGCGGCGCCAACGCCGTTGTTGCCGAACGGGTCGAACGAGGTTTCGCTGATGTAGGCGGGCGTGAAGTCGCGGCCGAGGCGGGCTTCACCGAAGTTGCCCAGCAGGCTGACGGTGGCACGGCGGCCGAATTGCAGCGCGTTGCTCACGTTGGTAGCGGTGACGTTGTCGGTGCTGGTGTTGCTGCTGCCAGCGCCGCTGTCGTTGGCGATGCCGGCTTCGAGCCAGAAACCAGCCTTCAGGCCGCCGCCGAGGTCTTCAACGCCGCGGAAGCCGATGCGGCTACCGCCGCCGCCGCCGCCGGTGGTCAGACCAGTGACGCTGTTGCCGGCCACGGTTGCCGTACCCTTGTTGCTGACGTGGGCCACGCCAGCGTCGACGATACCGAACACGGTCACGCTCGATTGAGCGGAAGCAACGCCAGCCGCCATCAGGGCCGCCAGGGCAATCAGGGATTTTTTCATTGAAGGTTCTCCAAGGTTAAAAAAGGCGTTGGAACGTCGGGGCTTGCGCCAGTCGCAACGGGCAACAATGTCCGCGCGGTCCGAAAGGTTCGTCGGCCAACTTCGGTTTCAGAAGTTAGGCGAATTGAATCAGAGCGATTCGGCCTTGGCAAAAAAAACATGGCCGGGTGTTGTCTGCACGCCGCACTTGTGCGGAGCTGGGGAAACATGGCGGCGGGGCGGCCCGTTTTGCGTTGTATTTTTGCAACTTTCATCCGCATGTCGTGCCAAGCCGCGCGTAAACACTTATAGGCAAACCCTGATTGGGCGGGCGGGAGGCAAAAAAAAGCCGCCCCCGAAGGGGCGGCACGGAGAGTTTCCGAAAACGGTGCCGGCCGCGAGCGGCCGGCACGCCATCAGAAGCTGTGGCGCAGACCGAGGTCGTAGCCCGTCGAGCTGCCGTTGGCGCCGCTGACACCGGAGCCCACGCCAACCACGGCGCGGTTCGTGGCATCCGACGGCAGGATGGCGGTGGTGTACGGCGCGAACGTGCCGGCGGCATTGCCTTCGTTCTTCACGCGGGCGACCGTGACGAACAGCGCGGTGCGCTTGGACAGGTTGTACTGGTAGCCGATGCCGAACTTCTTGCCCTTGTCGTCGCGCAGCTCGCTGTCCTTGGCCTGGCTGTACGACGCACGGATCAGGCCGGGGCCAACCGGGGCGGTGATGCCCAGCAGGAAGGCCTTGGTTTCCAGGTCGCGCACGTTGCCGGAGCGCAGACCGGCGTTGTCCTGCTCCATCTTGGAGAAGGTCAGCCACAGCTTGACAACGCCGAAGTCGTAGGTGCCGCCGATCTGGGTTTCGGCGCGGTCGTTGCTCAGGCCGGCCACCAGCGGACCCGACAGGGCCGGGCCGTTGGAATAGCCCGTGTTGCCGGTGGTGGCCTTGAACTTGCCATAGCCGACAGCCACGTTCAGCGGGCCCTTGGCGTAACCAAGGCGAATGCCGGCGTAGTTGCCGTCCTTCTTGATGTTCGTCGTGCCGACGGTGGCGTTGGAGGCGTTTTCGCCCATCGCGTACTGGATCTGGCCGGTCAGGCCGCCCAGCAGGCCGCTCGGCAGGAAGTAGCTGATGGCGTTCGAGGAGCGCAGCAGGTTGACGGTGCCGATGGTGCGCAGGCCCGACACGGTGTTCAGGCCGCCGGCCACGGACAGGCCGCCGAACGGGTCGTACAGCACGTCGTTGTAGTACGAGGCATTCACGTCGCGGCCGAGGCGGATTTCACCGAAGTTGCCCGCCATGTTGACGTACGACAGGCGGCCGAACTGCAGCGCGCCGCTCACGGTGGAGCCGCCCTGGTTGTTGGTGGATGGGTTGATGTTGCCGGCGCCGCTGTCGTTGGCCACGCCGGTTTCCAGCACGAAGCCGGCTTTCAGGCCGTTGCCGAGGTCTTCAACGCCACGGAAGCCCAGGCGCGAGCCCAGACCGTTGGTCGAGTTGCTCAGGCCGGCCGCATGGGCAATGTCGCCGCCGTTGCGGGTGTAGCCCACGTCAAGAATGCCGTAGATCGTGACGGACGATTGGGCGGATGCAGCACCGGCAGCCGCCATCACGGCCAGGGCCACAAGGGATTTTTTCATTGCGTGTATCTCCAAGGTTTAAGACTGGGCGCCCCGGTTGGGCTGCCGCGTCTTGTCAGGTGAACCTGCGCGCGGCTGGCCGGAATGTGGCGCCAACTTCCAGTTCCAGAAGCTGGAACCCATTCCATCAGAGCGATTCCGGCGAGGCAAAGCATTCCGGCGCACTCGAGGGTTTGCCCCGGTGCGATTCGTTGCCGTGCGGCAACACGTCCGACCGATCGGTCTGATATCCCGAGGGTTTTCACCAAGACGTCATCCGGCTTCGGCGCACGGCCGCCCCGCCGCCGCCGGCGGGAGTCGCTACGATCGCCCACATGGCCTCTTTTCCACCCCTGCCCCGCATCGGCATGCCCCCCCTCGGCGGTGCCGATGCGCTGCTCGGCGCGGCCGACGCCGCGCTGCGCACGCTGTTCGCGCCCTCGCACGCCAGCCGCGCCTGCCCCACCCTGCCCGAACGCACGGCCGACGAAGAAGCAACGGCCTTGAGCGTGCCCGACAAGGCGCTGGCCGGCGCGCTGATGCGTGTGAACCACGTCGGCGAGGTCTGCGCGCAGGCGCTGTACAGCGCGCAGGCCCTGGCAACCCGGGACCCTGCGCTGCGCGCGCACTACGCCGAAGCCGCGCGCGAGGAAACCGACCACCTGGCCTGGACGCAGCAGCGGCTCGACGCGCTGGGCGCACGGCCCAGCCTGTTGAACCCGCTGTGGTACGCCGGCGCCTTCGGCATGGGCCTGCTGGCCGGCCGCTTCGGCGACAAGGTCAGCCTGGGCTTCGTGGTGGAGACGGAAACCCAGGTGGAGGCCCACCTCGCCTCGCACCTGGAGCGGCTGCCGGACAATGACCACGCCTCCCGCGCGGTGGTGGCGCAGATGAAGGACGACGAGGCGCGCCACGCGCAGGAAGCACGCGACGCCGGCGCGGTGCCGATGCCGCCGCCGGTGAAGTCGCTGATGCGCGCCGCCGCCAAAGTGATGACGACGGTCGCGCACCGCCTCTGAGGCGCGCCGCCGGTCGCTCTCTTTTCAGGAGCAAAAACCCAGCAGTGGCGCTGACTACGCCTCGATCAGATCGAAACCCGTCGTGATTTCGGCGGTTTTGCCCAGCATGATGCTGGCCGAGCAGTATTTCTCGTGGCTCAGCGCGACCGCGCGCTCCACCGCGCTGGCGGGCACGCCCTTGCCGGTCACGGTGAACTGCATGTGGATCTTGGTGAACACCTTGGGGTCGGTGTCGGCGCGTTCGCTGGTGAGCTTGACGCTGCAGCCGCGCACGTCGTGGCGGCCGCGCTTGAGAATGAGCACCACGTCGTAGGCGGTGCAGGCGCCGGTGCCGGCGAGCACCGTTTCCATGGGCCGCGGCGCCAGGTTCTGGCCGCCGTTTTCGGGTTTGGCGGCGTCGGGCGCGCCGTCCATCGTCAGCGTGTGGCCGCTGCCGGTTTCGGCCAGAAAACCCATGCCCGAGCGCGCGCCGGTGGCGCCGGTCCAACTGACGGTGCATTCCATCTGAAAAATCTCCTGTGATTGGTGCGCGCAGCCCTAAGCTGGTGCAACGCGATGTTCTGGCAATGAGCTCATTTCAAATCGATCGAGGAATTTTTCCTGTCGAGGGCTTTGAAATGTTGCAACGCAACACAGACTCGATATACTGAATCCAAGCATGTGTTCCATGTACCTTTTGTCTCCTCCACCTTCTCGTTGGTGGATTTGAGCCCCGGGTCTCGCGACCCGGGGCTTTTTTCTTGTGCGTGGGATGGTAAGGCAAGGCCGCGGGTGCCGCCGCTATCATCGTGGGCTGAGGCAAACCATGACCCGATCTCCCCGCAAGCCGGCGCTGAAGCCGGCCGACTACCTGAAGAAAATCCTCACCGCCCGGGTCTACGACGTCGCCGTCGAGTCCGAGCTGCAGACCGCCAGGAATCTGAGCCGCCGGCTGAAGAACACGGTGCTGCTCAAGCGCGAGGACCAGCAGCCCGTGTTCAGCTTCAAGCTGCGCGGGGCCTACAACAAGATGGCGCACCTCACGGCCGCGCAGCTCAAGAAGGGCGTGATCTGCGCCTCGGCCGGCAACCACGCGCAGGGCGTGGCGCTGGGCGCCACCAAGCTCGGCACGCGCGCGGTGATCGTGATGCCCACCACCACGCCGCAGCTCAAGATCGACGCGGTGCGCGCGCTCGGCGGAGAGGTGGTGCTGTTCGGCGACAGCTATTCCGACGCCTACACCCATGCCGCCGCGCTGGAGAAACAGCAGGGCCTGACCTTCGTTCACCCCTTTGACGACCCCGACGTGATCGCCGGCCAGGGCACCATCGCCATGGAGATGCTGCGCCAGCACCAGGGCCCGCTGCATGCGGTGTTCGTGGCCATCGGCGGCGGCGGGCTGATTTCCGGCGTGGCCAACTACATCAAGGCGGTGCGGCCCGACGTGAAGGTCATCGGCGTGCAGATGAGCGACTCGTCCGCCATGATGCAATCGGTCGCCGCCAAGAAGCGCGTCACGCTGAGCGACGTGGGCCTGTTCTCCGACGGCACGGCGGTGAAGCTGGTGGGCGAGGAAACCTTCCGCATCAACCGCGAGCTGGTCGACGGCTACATGGCGGTCGATACCGACGCCGTCTGCGCCGCGATCAAGGACGTCTTCGTCGACACACGCAGCATCGTCGAGCCGGCGGGTGCGCTGGCGGTGGCGGCCATCAAGCAGTACGTGGCCGCGCACAAGACCAGCGGCGAGACCTACGCCGCCATTCTGTGCGGCGCCAACATGAACTTCGACCGGTTGCGCTTCGTGGCCGAACGCGCCGAGGTGGGCGAGGAGCGCGAGGCGCTGTTCGCCGTGACCATTCCCGAGGAGCGCGGCAGCTTCCGCCGCTTCTGCGAACTCATCGGCAACCTGCCCGGCGCAACCCGATCGGTCACCGAGTTCAACTACCGCATCAGCGACTCCAGGCAGGCGCACGTCTTCGTCGGCCTCACCACGCACGGCAAGGGCGAAAGCACCAAGCTCGCCAAGGCCATGGGCAAGGCCGGCTTCAAGGCGCTGGACCTGACGCACGACGAACTGGCCAAGGAACACGTGCGCCACATGGTCGGCGGCCATTCCGCGCTGGCGAAGGACGAGCGCCTGCTGCGCTTCGAATTTCCCGAGCGGCCCGGCGCGCTGCTGAAGTTCCTGAGCCTGATGCAACCCGGCTGGAACATCAGCCTGTTCCATTACCGCAACCAGGGCGCCGACTACGGCCGCATCCTGGTCGGCATGCAGGTGCCCAAGGCCGACGACAAGGCCTTCCGCGCCTTCCTCGCCACGCTGGACTACCCGCACGTGGAAGAGACCGACAACCCGGTCTACCAGCTCTTCCTGCGCGCCTGAAGCACGGCCAGCCCCCATGAGCCCCGTTGCCACGCCACGGCCCGCCGGCACGCCGACGCAGCTGTGCGAGCGCTGCGGCGCGGCGATGCGCTGCGGCCTCACCGCCGGAGACGCCGCCTGCTGGTGCGCGTCGCTGCCGGTGGTCGACGGCGCACGGCTGCGCCGCCCCGACGGCGGCGCCTGGGGCGCCTGCCTGTGCCCGGCCTGCCTGGGCGCGCTCGCCACCGGCACCAACGACCCCGACGACGCCCCCAACACCCGACACTGACCTCCTCCCATGCAAGACCCGCGGCCACACCCCGATGACGACGGCGACGACGATGGCGACACCGGCCTCGTGCCCTTCGCCCGCCACTACCTGCTCGCGCTGCAGTTCTTCACCCGCATCCCCGTCACCGGCCGGCTGGCCGCGTGGGTGGGTTTCGGCCCCGCGCTGCTGCGGCGCGCGGCCGGGCATTTTCCCGGCGTGGGCTGGCTGGTCGGGCTGGTGGCGGCCAGCGTCTACGGGCTGCTGCTGGTGGCGCTGCCCGGCTCGCTGTTCGCGCCGCTGGCGGCCGCCGTGCTGTGCATCGTTGCCACCGTGCTGCTCACCGGCGCTTTTCATGAAGACGGCCTGGCCGACCTGGCCGACGGCCTGGGCGGCAGCAGCGACCGGGAACGCGCGCTGGAGATCATGAAAGACTCGCGCATCGGCGCCTTCGGTGCGCTGGCGCTCATGCTGGCGCTGCTCACCAAGGTCTCGCTGCTGGCCATGCTGGGCGACAGCACCCTGACCGGCGAAGACGCCGCCCGCGCCTGCGTGGTGCTGTGGCTGGGCCACGTGCTGTCGCGCGGCGCGCCGCTGGTGCTCATCGCGCTGCTGCCGCATGTGGGCGACACCGCCACCTCGAAATCGAAACCGCTGGCCGACCGGCTCGACGCCGACGCCCGCTGGACGGCGCTGGCCTGGTGTGCCGGCGCCTGCATCGTCGCGCTGCTGGTGCTGGACGTCGGCACGCTGGTCGTCGCGCTGGTCTTCTGCGCCGCCGCGCTGGTGCTCATGGGCCGCTGGCTGGTGCGCCGGCTGCAGGGCTTCACCGGCGACGCGCTCGGCGCCACCCAGCAGGTCTGCGAACTCGCCTTCCTGTTCGGTGCCGCGCTCATGACCTGACGGCGGCCAGGTGCGGCTCTGGCTGGTGCGCCACACAAAGCCGGTCATCGCGCCCGGCACCTGCTACGGCTCGCTCGACCTGCCCGCGCCGCCCGCTACCGCACAAGACGCCGCACGCCTCGCCGAAGTGCTGCCGCACGGCATCGGCCTCATCAGCTCTCCGCTACAAAGATGTGAGCATCTGGCCCAGTGTTTGCGCCGACTTCGGGCCGATTTGATCCTGAAAATCGACCCCCGGCTGGCCGAAATGCACTTTGGCGGCTGGGAAGGCCGCACCTGGAACGACATCGGCCGCCCCGCCGTGGACGCCTGGACGGCCGACTTCGCCACGCACCGCCCCGGCGGCGGGGAATCGGCCGGCGCCGTGCTGCAGCGCGTGGGCGCGGCACTCGAAGAGGCCCGTGCGGGTGGCCGCGACACCGCCTGGATCACCCACGCCGGCGTGATCCGCGCCGCCGCCCTGTGGGCCGCCGGCACGCGCACCCTCGGCAGCGCCGCCGACTGGCCGGCAGAAGCCGTGCCCTGCGGCGGCTGGCAAGTCCTCACACTGGCTTAGCATCGCCGCATGTCTTCCTCCGAACTGTTCATCGGCCTGATGTCCGGCACCTCGATCGACGGCGTCGACGGCGTGCTCGCCGATTTTTCCGGCGCCAGGCCGCGCGTCATTGCCCATGCGGCCACCCCCTTCGACGCCGCGCTGCGTGCCGAGCTGGCCGCGCTCAACACCCGTGGCGGCGCCGACGAGCTGCACCGCGCCGCCATCGCCGCCAACGCGCTGACCGCCGTTTATGCCGACGCGGTCGCCGAGCTGCTGGCCACGGCCGGCGTGGGCGCGAGCGCCGTGGCCGCCATCGGCGCACACGGTCAGACCGTGCGGCACCGGCCCGGCGAGTTCGACGGCGCGGGCTACACCACGCAGATCAACAGCCCCGCGCTGCTGGCCGAGCGCTGCAGCATCGCGGTGGTGGCCGACTTCCGCAGCCGCGACGTCGCCGCAGGCGGCCAGGGCGCGCCGCTGGTGCCCGCCTTCCACGCCGGCTGGTTCGGCCAGCCCGGCACCGACGTGGCGGCGCTCAACCTCGGCGGCATCAGCAACCTCACGCTGCTGCCCGGAAAGGCCGGCGGCGACGTGCTCGGCTTCGACTGCGGCCCCGCCAACGGCCTGATGGACCTCTGGTGTGAACGGCATCGCGGCCAGCCCTTCGACGCAAACGGCGCCTGGGCCGCGACCGGCCACGCCGACGCCGCCCTGCTCGCCCACCTGCTGACCGAGCCCTACTTCGCCAAGCCGCCGCCCAAGAGCACCGGCCGCGACCTGTTCAACGCGGCCTGGCTCGACGCCAAACTCGCCTCCCTGCCCGCCCAGCGCCGGCCCGAAGACGTGCAGGCCACGCTCTGCGCCCTCACCGCCACCTGCTGCGCCAACGACCTGAAGCGCTGGCTGCCGGGCTGCCGCGTGCTGAACGCCTGCGGCGGCGGCGCGCTGAACGGCGAGCTGATGCGCCGGCTGGCCGAGGCGCTGCCCGGCGTCGCCGTGCAAAGCTCCGAAGCCACCGGCCTGCCGCCGCAACAGGTCGAGGCCACCGCCTTCGCCTGGCTGGCGCGCCAGGCGCTGCGCGGCCTGCCGGGCAACCTGCCGTCGGTCACCGGGGCGGCCGGTCCGCGGGTCTTGGGCGCGATCTACCCCGCCTGAAGACATTGCCGCCGCCGGGCCGCTCCCAAGGCGGCAAAGCCCCCTCCGGGGGCAGAGAGCCACACGCAGTGGGCGAACGTGGGGGCCTGCCTTTCAGCCCTGACCGGAAACCTCAGGCTGTTGGGGCGGCGTGACGCGCGCTTCCGGCGGCAGTTGCCAGAACACCAACGCCGAGGTGAGCGTGATCGCGCCGACCACCAGGAAGGTGATCTGGAAGGCCTGCAGCGCCTCGGCCGAGCCGGCGTAGCGGCTGGCGCTGGCCAGCACCGCGCCGGCCACCGCCACGCCCAGGCCCATGGACAGCATCTGCACCATCGACAGCAGGCTGTTGCCGCTGCTGGTGCGGGCCGGGTCAAGGTCTTTCAGCGCGATGGTGTTCATGGCCGAGAACTGCAGCGAGTTGAAGGCGCCGAACGCGCCGAGCTGCAGCACGCGCAGCCAGACCGGCTCGCCCGGCGTGGCGAGCGCGAAGCTGGCCATCACGCAGCCGATCAGCGCGGTATTGACCACGAGCACGTTGCGGTAGCCGTGGCGCGCGATCAGCGGCGAGGTGAAGCGCTTCATCGCCATGCCCGCCAGCGCGATCGGCAGCATCATGAGACCGGCCTGCAGCGGCGTGTAGTCGAGCGACACCTGCAGCGACAGCGGAATGAGGAAGGGCATCGCGCCGCTGCCGAGCCGGCAGAACAGGTTGCCCAGCAGCCCGACCGACAGCGTGCGCACGCTGAACAGCGACGGGTGGAACAGCGGCGCCGGCGCCCGCGCGGCGTGCAGCCAGTACACCACCAGCGACGCGAAGCCGGCCACCGCCAGCACCAGCGCCACGCTCTGCCGCAGCCCCAGCTCGGCACTGCCCTCCAGCGACAGCGACACCGCGACCATGCCGAAGGCCAGCAGGCCGTAGCCGAAGGCGTCGAAACGGCCGGTGGCCTCGATGCGCGAGTCGGGCATGTAGCGCCGCGCCGCCACCAACCCCGCCAGCCCCACCGGCAGGTTGATCAGGAACACCCAGTGCCACGACGCGTACTGCGACAGCACGCCGCCCAGCGTGGGCCCGAGCAACGGGCCGACCAGGCCGGGAATCGTGACGAAGCTCATCGCCTTCAGGAATTCGGCGCGCGGAAAGGTGCGCAGAATGGCCAGCCGGCCCACCGGCAGCAGCATCGCGCCGCCCAGCCCCTGCAGCACGCGCGAGGCCACCAGCAGGCCCAGCGTGTTCGAGACCGCGCAGGCCAGCGAACCGAGCGAGAACAGCGCGATCGCGCCCATGAAGACGCGGCGGGTGCCGAAGCGGTCGGCGATCCAGCCCGACGCCGGGATCAGCATCGCCATCGACAGCGAATACGCGATCACCACCGACTGCATGCGCAGCGGGCTTTCACCCAGGCCGGCGGCCATGGCCGGCAGCGCGGTATTGACGATGGTGGCGTCGAGCGACTGCAGGAAGAAGCCGACGGCCACCAGCCACAACAGGCGCCGTCGTTCGAGGGAAGGGTCCGGCACGCTCATCGATTCGAGGATAGCGCGCACAGCAAAAAGCCGCCCGCAGGCGGCCTTTCGGTCGGGAGAGCTGCGAACGCTCAGGTCGAGAAGCTGGAACCGCAGCCGCAGGTGGTGGTGGCGTTCGGGTTCTTGATGACGAACTGGGCGCCCTGCAGGTCTTCCTTGTAGTCGATCTCGGCGCCCACCAGGTACTGGTAGCTCATCGCGTCGATCAGCAGCGAGACGCCGTTCTTCGTCATCGTGGTGTCGTCCTCGTTCGTCACCTCGTCGAACGTGAAGCCGTACTGAAAGCCCGAGCAGCCGCCGCCCTGCACGAACACGCGCAGCTTCAGGTCGGGGTTGCCTTCTTCCGCGATCAGGTCGGCCACCTTGGCGGCGGCGCTGTCGGTGAAGACGATAGGGGCGGGCATGTCCGTCTGGACATCGGCGGCAACGGCACTCATGGAATTCTCCGGAACGTTCAGCAGTAACTGAGTGGAATACTAGGCTATTTTAGCCAACTATGGGCGTGTGAAGGTCTTTCAAGCTCGCGGGGCTGCGGCGCCCGCAGGCGATCAGCTGTTGTTGGAGGCCAGCGTCAGCGCCGGCTTCTCGCCGCCGATGTCCAGCTCGTCGAACGGCTTCAGCTTGCCGCTGATGACCGCGCCCTGGTGCATCTCCAGTGCGCGGTAGTTCACGTCGCCGTCGATGCGGGCGGTGGGCTGCAGCTCCAGCAGTTCCGACGCATTGACCTGGCCAGTGACCTTGCCGTTGATGATGACGTGGTCGGCGTGGATCTCGCCGATGACGACGGCGGTTTCGCTGATCACCAGAATGCTGGCGCGGCCCTCGATGGCGAGCACGTTGCCGTTCACCCTGCCGTCGATGCGCAGGCCTTCGCCGAAGCTGATGTGGCCCTGGATGATGCTGTCGGCGGCGATCAGGCTCTTGATCGGCGGCTGCTTCTTGCGGTTGAACATGTCGGGTGTCCTTTCGGTGGAAGTCGGTCGGTCCGGGTCAGAGCTTGATGCTGTGCGTGGCCCGGGTGGCCGAGCCTTCCATCACCTTGACGGACACGTTTTTTACCACGGTCTGTTCGGGCAGGTTGACCAGGCCTTCGAAGCGGCCGTACTGGCGCAGCTTGATGGGCTGGGCGCTGCCCGGCAGCGTCAGGCTCCAGGGTTTGCCGCCGGCCTGCGTGCCGGACAGCGAGATTTCCAGCTGGCCGTCGAATTCCGGCGCCTTGCGGGTGGGCTGCAGCACCAGCACCTGCCACTTGAGCTGGTTGTTGCCGATGATTTCAGCCTGCAGGCTGCGCACGCTGATCGCCTGGTCGGCCGCGGCGGGAATGAGCTGCTCGAAGAAACCCAGGTCGTCGCGCAGCGAGCGGTTCTCGGTTTCGAGCTGCTTGATCTGCTGCACCAGTTTTTCCTGCGCCACCTTCTCGGCCACCAGCAGCGTGCTGGTGGCGTTGCCGGAGTTGGCGGCAGCCAGGGCCGCCACTTTTTCCGCGCGCAGCCGGGTCAGTTCCTCGCGCATGGCCGCCAGTTCGTTCTCGTGGCCGGAATCCAGGCCGGCAATGTGCCGGCCGAACTCGAAGGCCCACAGGCCGATGGCGGCGCAGAAGCCCAGCGCCAGCGCGTACCCGACCCAGCGCAGCGGCCACGGCAGGCGACTGCGCACGGCCATGCGGGGCGCGCTGATGGTGAGGCGGCGGCGAAGAAGGCGAAAACGCATCGGGAGGCTGAGTGTAGGCAGGCCCTGTAAAGCACAAAGCCGCAGCAAGCGGGCTTGTTGCGGCTTTGGCGGGCGGTACCCGAGCGGGTTTAACGCTTGGAGAACTGCTTGCGACGGCGGGCGCCGTGCAAACCGACCTTCTTACGTTCCACTTCGCGGGCGTCGCGGGTCACGAAACCGGCCTGGCTCAGAGCCGGCTTCAGCGTTGCGTCCCAGTCGATCAGCGCGCGGGTGATGCCGTGGCGCGTGGCGCCGGCCTGACCCGATTCGCCGCCGCCGTGGACGTTGACCTGGATGTCGAAGGTTTCGACATGGTTGGTCAGCACCAGCGGCTGCTTGACGATCATGATCGAGGTCTGGCGGCCGAAGAACTCGGCGACGTCCTTGCCATTCACACGGATCTGGCCGGAGCCCTTTTTCAGAAACACGCGGGCGACGCTGGATTTGCGACGGCCGGTGCCATTGTTCCAATCACCAATCATTCTCAAGGCTCCTTAGATGGCCAGCGCCTTGGGCTGCTGGGCGGTGTGCGGGTGCTCGGCACCACCGTACACCTTGAGTTTCTTGATCATCGCGTAGCCGAGCGGGCCCTTGGGCAGCATGCCCTTGACGGCCTTTTCCAGCGCGCGGCCGGGGTGCTTGGCCTGCAGGTCGCGGAAGTTGGTCGCGGTGATGCCGCCCGGGAAGCCCGAGTGGCGGTAGTAGATCTTGTCGAGCGGCTTGGCGCCGGTGACGCGCAGCTGGGCTGCGTTGATGACGACGATGTAGTCGCCGGTGTCGACGTGAGGCGTGTAAATGGCCTTGTGCTTGCCGCGCAGTCGGAGGGCCACTTCGCTGGCTACCCGTCCGAGGACCTTGTCGGTCGCGTCAATCACAAACCACTCGTGCGTCACGTCAGCGGGCTTTGCGCTGAAGGTTTTCATGAGTTCTCTACCGAGAGTTGGTTTGGCGGGCCCTTTTCCACGGTCGGTGTTTCTCTTCTGGAAACCTCTTAGGTGGTGATGAAACGCCTTCGCCGCGGGGCCACAAAATCGCTGCGAAGCCCTCGATTATAAGGAAAATCAAGGGCTTGCGGCAAGTGCCCCGCCGGGAGCCTCAATACTGGAGCTGCAGGCCCAGAATGAAGGCGTCGCGACTGGTGCCGCCGGCCTTGAGCTTGCGGTAGTCGGCCACGATGCGGGTGTTGGCGCCGTCGATCACGTAGTTGAGGCCCAGGTCGGCCTGCTTCACGTCGCCGGCGCTGCTCACGTCGCTGCTGAACTTCTGGTACCGCGCGAAGGGCTGCAGCTTGCCCCAGCCGATCTTCTCGGGGAACAGGAAGGCGGCCACGACGAGGCCGGACTTGCCGGGCTGCATGCCGGGCGAGGACACGTCGGCCAGGCCGGCGGCGGTGGAGAAGTCGTACTTGGAATAGGCGCCTTCGAGCGTCAGCACGCCGCCGGGCAGCTTCTTCTCCATCAGCAGATCGACGCCGTAGGCGGTGTAGTCGTCGCGCACGGCGGCGCTACCCACGCCGTCTTTCTGGGTCTGGGCGACGAGGCCCAGCGTCAGCACGTCGACGCCGCCGTAGTAGGTGCTGCCGGTGAAGTAGGCCGGGGCGGGCTCGGCGTCCCAGAAGGCGTAGGCGAGGCGGCCGGCGTACAGCAGCGAGCTGGACTGGTTGGAGCCGCCGGCCACCCGGTTGCGGCCCTTGAAGGCGCCGCCGGAATAGACGAACTTGCCGCCGGCCAGCTTGCCCCAGACCACGGCGCCGTCGTCGCGGCTGGCGAACTTGGAATAGAACTGCGAGGCCACGCCGGGGAATTCATAGGGCGCGATGTAGTAGCCGCCCGAGAGGTTGGCGCGGTCCGACGGCACGATGGTGCGGCCAATGGCCACGTTGAACTCGGGCGCGAACTGCAGCTCGCCGTAGGCGTCGAGGATGTGGATCTTGTCGTCGGCGTCTTTCTCGGTGTTGAGCGTCAGCTTGACCATCTTGCTGAGCGAGGCGCCCAGGTAGATGCGGGCGCTGTCGACGTTGAAGTCCTTGGAGCGGCTGCTGCCGTTGGCGGCGCCCTTCTCGGCGCTGATGAAGCTGGTCTTGAGGCCGAGGCCGAGCGTGAGCGACTTGTCGTCGCCAAGGGTGAAGGTGGCGCCGGCGTGGGCCAGGCCGGCGCACAGCGCGAGGCCGGCGCCGACCAGCGTGGCAACGCGGCGGGAATGTGTGGTCAAGGAAGCGTGTTGTTGTCGCATGGGAACCCTCCGGTCTAGGTGATGTGCGGATTGACAGCAGACCAGTTGGGGGCTGGTCTTTTTTCAGCGTAGGGAGGGCGGCGCGGTGCCTCAATACGCCCTGCGGCGTACGGCGCCACGGCGGTGCGCGGCGCTGGCGGCGGGTGCACCGCGCGCGGGCTGAAACAAGGGCAAATGCGGCCGGGAACCGCGCCGCGCACGCAGATGGACACGCGGCGAACCAAAGCCGGGCATGCAGAAAAACCGGCGCGGTGTTGCGTGCCGGTAACATCACCACCCTATGTTCAGCTACCGCCATGCCTTCCATGCCGGCAACCACGCCGACGTGCTCAAGCACCTGACGCTGGTGGCCATGCTCAAGCGCCTCACCGAGAAAGAGGCGGCCCTCACGGTGGTGGACACACACGCCGGCGCCGGCCTGTACCGGCTGGACGGCGATTACGCCAACACCAGCGGCGAGGCGGCGGAAGGCGTTTTTCGCCTGATTTCGGCACAAAAACAGCCCGCAGTCAGCGCCAAATCTGGCAACTCAGCTCCTGAAACTGTAGCAAGCGCGCTGCAGGACTACCTGGACATCGTGCAGACCTTCAACACCGGCGGCGGCGCGGCGCGGGTCTACCCCGGCTCGCCCTTCATCACCGAGCAGTTGCTGCGGCCGCATGACAAGCTCAAGCTGTTCGAGCTGCACCCCACCGACGGCCGCACGCTGGACGCCAACATCGCGCAGCTCGAAGCGGGCAAGCGGGTGGCGGTGCTGAACGCCGATGGTTTCGAGGGCTTGAAGCAGTTCCTGCCGCCGCCCTCGCGCCGGGCGCTGGTGCTGTGCGACCCCAGCTACGAACTGAAGAGCGACTACGCGCGGGTGCAGACCATGCTGGCGGAGGCGCTCAAGCGGTTTGCCACCGGCGTCTACGCAGTCTGGTACCCCATCATCCCGCGCATGGAGGCGCACGACCTGCCGCGCAAGCTGCGCACGCTGGCCACCAAGGCCGGAAAACCCTGGCTGCACGCCACGCTGGCCATCAAGTCGGGCCAGGCGGCGCCAGAGCTGCACAAGCTGGGGACGGATGCCAAGCCGCAGCGCCCCGGCCTCACGGCCAGCGGCATGTTCGTCATCAACCCGCCGTTCGGCCTGAAGCCGGCGCTGGCGGAAGCGCTGCCGCAACTGGTGGCGCGGCTGGGCCAGGACAAAACGGCGGCGCACACGCTGGACAGCGGCAGTTGAGCCGCCGCGCCGGGCCGGGTGCTCAGCCCCTGGCGCTCAGCTCCCGCATGTCGGCCTCGTACTTCTGCACCCGCTTGATGCCGGCCGCGCGCTGCTCGGCGTTCATGGCGTTGTGGACGGCGGCGAAACCGGCGCACGACTCTTTCTGGATCTTCAGGTTGTAGGCGCGGTACGCCGGGTCGGGGCTGCGCAGCGAACGCTCCACCACGCCGTGCAGCGCCTCGCGCACCTGCGGCGCGGCGGGCTTCTCGGCCACGAGCTTCTTCAACGTGCCAACCAGGTCGGCCTGACGGCGCAGGCGCTCGTTGTAGGCGAGCTGCGCGTTCTGGCTGGAGGCCGCAAGCTGCTGGCGCAGCACCTCTTTCGGCGCATCGCCCAGCGAGCCGTAGACGATCTCGGCCTCGTCCTGCAATTGCTTCAGGCGGCGCTTCTCGCGCTCGGCCGGCGTACCCTGCAGCCACTTCTCGCGGAAGTCGGCGTTGCTGCGGGCGTATTTCTTTTCCATGTGGGCGATCTGCTCGGGCTGCAGCGACTGCACCAGCGCCACGGCGGAAGGCTCGATCTGTTTCGCCATGCGGTCCATGCTGGCGCGGGTGTCGTCGAAGAGCTGGCAGACGGGCTCGGGCGTCAGGTCGCCCTTCATGCGCGCGGCAAAGCCGGCGAGCGCGTCGGCATATTGCGGCAGCTCGTTGCGGCGGTGCCAGCGCTGGAACTGCGCCAGCTCGGCGCGCACCTGCTCGGGCTGGTCGCCGCTGAAATCGACGTAGCCGTCCAGCCACCAGTACAGCAGCTCGGGCGCGTTGTTGTAGGCGAACTTGCTCGGCGTGCAGGCGCCCAGCGCCAATGCCGCCGCCAGCAAACCGATAATCCGCACCAGCATTGAAAGACGACGCATGAGCAGCAGCATAAGCCCGGGTTCCCATCAGACGCTGTCAGCCGACGCCGGTTCCGCCGGTCAGCCGGTCGATGTGGTGGTGATGGCCGCCGGCAAGGGCACGCGCATGAAAAGCCGCCTGCCCAAGGTGCTGCACCGGCTGGCCGGCCGCCCGCTGCTGGGCCATGTGGTGGGCACCGCCGCCGCGCTGGGCGCCCGCAAGGTGGTGGTCGTCACCGGCCACGGCGCTATGGAAGTTGAAGCATTCCTGCAAGCAACGGCGGTGACTGGCGGCCCATTTTCCTCAGAAAACGCGCTGGCCTGCGTGCGCCAGGAGCCGCAACTGGGCACCGGCCACGCGGTGCAGCAGGCGGTGCCCGAACTGCACGACGACGGCGTGGTGCTGGTGCTGTCGGGCGACGTGCCGCTGATCCAGCCGGACACTTTGCGCCGCCTGGTGGCCGCCAGCGGCGGCAGCAAGCTGGCGCTGCTGGGCATGACGCTGGCCGACCCCACCGGCTACGGCCGGCTGGTGCGCGACGCGGCGGGCGGGGTGACGGCCATCGTCGAGCACAAGGACGCCAGCGAGGCGCAGCGCGCCGTGCGCGAGGTGTACAGCGGCATGATGGCCGCACCCGCGAAAAAGCTGAAGGACTGGCTGGCCCGGCTCGACAACCGCAACGCGCAGAACGAGTTCTACCTGACCGACGTGGTGAAGTTCGCGGTGGCCGACGGCGTGGGCGTGGCGGCACATCTCATCGACGACGGCCTGCAGGTGGCCGGCATCAACAGCCCCGCCCAATTGGCCGAGCTGGAACGCGCCTGGCAGTTGCGCCAGGCCGCCGCGCTGATGGACGCCGGCGTGCGCCTGGCCGACCCCGCGCGCTTCGACCAGCGCGGCCGCCTCACCTGCGGGCAGGACGTGGCGATCGACGTGAACTGCGTCTTCGAGGGCGACGTGGCGCTGGGCGACAACGTGACGGTGGGCGCCAACTGCGTGATTGCCAACGCCACCATCGGCGCCCACACGGTGGTGCAGCCGTTCACCCACATCGACGGCGGCACGCTGGGCGTGGCGGTGGGCGCCGACAACCTCATCGGCCCCTTTGCGCGGCTGCGGCCGGGCGCGGCGCTGGGCGACGCGGTGCACATCGGCAACTTCGTCGAGGTGAAGAACAGCACGCTGGCCCACGGCGCCAAGGCCAACCACCTCGCCTACCTGGGCGACGCCACGGTGGGCGAGAACGTGAACTTCGGCGCCGGCAGCATCACCGCCAACTACGACGGCGCCAACAAGCACCGCACCGTGATCGAGGCCGACGTGCACGTGGGCAGCAACTGCGTGCTGGTGGCGCCCGTCACCATCGGCGCCGGCGGCACGGTGGGTGGCGGCTCCACCGTGACCAAGAACACCGCGCCCGGCGCGCTCACGGTGGCGCGCGGCAAGCCGGTGAGCGTGCCCAACTGGCAGCGGCCGCTCAAAAAACGATAGCAAACTCTCTATATTCCGCGCTGACTAGCGGGGCATTAGAGGCACAGTCGGCTCGAATTTGGCCCGCTTCAGGCTGAAGTAGGCTTTCACGTTGCGCACGTTGGCGTCGGCGCTGAACAGGCGCTGCGCCAGCGCCAGGTAGCCGGGCATGTCGGCCACCGCCACCACCAGCACGAAGTCCGGGCCCGGCGAGACGCGGTAGCACTGCTGCACGGCGGCGTCGGTGGTCACGCGGGCCTCGAAGGCGGCCTGCGCCTCGTCGCCCTGGCGGTCGAGCGAGACCTCGACGATGGCGGTGAGGCCATGGCCCTGCAGCGCGGCGATGCGGTCGGCGTCGAGCAGCGCGACCTGCGCCCGGATGAGGCCGGCCTCGGTGAGCCGCTTCACCCGCCGCAAGCCGGTGGCCGGCGACACGCCCACCCGCGCGGCCAACGCCTGGTTGCTCAGGCCGGCGTCGCGCTGCAGCAGGCTGAGCAACTGCCAATCTGTTTCGTCGAGTTCAATATCGGTCATGGAATGAAATTTTATTTCGCATCTCCATGAAGTCGCAATATTTCGTCAATCTGGCGGCCATATTGGTTGCCGATTTCAAACGGCGGCGCGTACCATCCGGCCCAATTTCCACTTCTGTCATTCCAACGTCATGTGCGGCATCGTCGGCGCGGTTTCCAACCGCAACATCGTTCCGGTTCTGGTGCAGGGCCTGCAGCGGCTCGAATACCGGGGTTACGACTCCTGCGGCGTGGCCATTCACCGGCCGGCCAGCGCGGCCAAACCGGCCGGCCTGCAGCGCACCCGCAGCACGGCGCGGGTGGCGGCGCTGCTGGCGCTGGTGGAGCGCGAAAACGTGGAGGGTTTCACCGGCATCGCCCACACCCGCTGGGCCACGCACGGCGCGCCCGAGGAGCACAACGCGCACCCGCATTTCAGCCACGGGCCGGGCGGCGACGCCTATGAGAAGCCGGGCCGCATCGCGTTGGTTCACAACGGCATCATCGAGAACCACGACGACCTGCGCGCGGCGATGCAGGCGCGCGGCTACGTCTTCCAGAGCCAGACCGACACCGAGGTCATCGCGCACCTGATCGACAGCCTGTACGACGGCGATTTGTTCGAGGCGGTGAAGGCGGCGGTGAAGCAGTTGCGCGGCGCCTACGCGATCGCGGTGTTCTGCAAGGACGAGCCGCACCGCGTGATTGGCGCGCGCGCGGGCTCGCCGCTGATTCTGGGCGTGGGCGCGGGCGGCGAGCACTTTCTGGCGAGCGACGCGATGGCGCTGGCCGGCGTGACCGACCAGATCGTCTACCTCGAAGAGGGCGACGTGGCCGATTTGCAGCTCGGCCGCTTCTGGGTGGTGGACAAGCAACACAAGCCGGTGGAGCGGCCGGTGCGCACGGTGCTGGCGCACAGCGGCGCGGCCGAACTGGGCCCCTACCGCCACTACATGCAGAAGGAAATCTTCGAGCAGCCCCGCGCCATCGGCGACACGCTGGAAGGCGTGGAAGGCATCGTGCCCGAGCTGTTCGGCGACGGCGCCGCCAGCGTGTTCGACGCGATCGACTCGGTGCTCATCCTGGCCTGCGGCACCAGCTACTACAGCGGCTGCGCGGCCAAGTACTGGCTGGAGGGCATCGCCGGCATTCCGACGCAGGTGGAAGTGGCGAGCGAGTACCGCTACCGCACCTCGGTGCCCAACCCGCGCGCGCTGGTGGTCACCATCACGCAGTCGGGCGAGACGGCCGACACGCTGGCCGCGCTGCGCCACGCGCAGTCGCTCGGCATGGCGCACACGCTGACCATCTGCAACGTCGCCACGTCGGCCATGGTGCGCGAATGCCGGCTGGCCTACATCACGCGCGCCGGCGTGGAGATCGGCGTGGCCTCGACCAAGGCCTTCACCACCCAGCTCGCCGGCCTGTTCCTGCTCACACTCGCGCTGGCCAAGGCCAAGGGGCGCCTGAGCGAAGGCGAGGAAGCGCGCCACCTGAAGGCGATGCGGCATCTGCCGGTGGCGCTGCAGGCGGTGCTGGCGCTGGAGCCGCAAATCATCAGCTGGGCCGAAGACTTCGCCAAGGTGCCCAACGCGCTGTTCCTCGGCCGTGGCCTGCACTACCCCATTGCGCTGGAAGGCGCGCTGAAGCTCAAGGAGATCAGCTACATCCACGCCGAGGCCTACCCCGCCGGTGAACTCAAGCACGGCCCGCTGGCGCTGGTGACGGCCGACATGCCGGTCGTCACCGTGGCGCCCAACGACAGCCTGCTGGAAAAACTCAAGAGCAACCTGCAGGAGGTGCGCGCCCGCGGCGGCGTGCTCTACGTGCTGGCCGACGCCGACACCCGAATCGACAGCGCCGAAGGCACCAACGTCATCCGCATGCCCGAACACTACGGCGCGTTGTCACCGCTGCTGCACGTCGTGCCGCTGCAGCTCCTGGCCTACCACACCGCCTGCGCGCGCGGAACGGATGTGGACAAGCCACGGAACCTGGCGAAGAGCGTGACAGTGGAGTGAGCGGGTGGCTTCACTTGACTGGAACAAATAAAGTCCGTCAGAAAACCATAAAGTCTGTCGGAGTGGGCTGATATACAACAGCACGGACGGCTGCACTTGTTCAAGTCACAGGAACCCCCGCGCATTGGCCTCCACGTCACCCCCGGACCACCGGACCGCCACCCTGACCGGGCTGGTGGCGGTCTTGCTGTGGAGTGCCGTGGTCGGCCTGATCCGCAGCGTCAGCGAGCATTTCGGAGCCACGGGCGGCGCGGCCCTGATCTACACGGTGGCCTCAATGCTGCTGAGCCTGACCGTGGGACCCGGCCAACTCAGCCGATTGCCCCGACGCTATCTGTTCTGGGGCGCGGGCTTGTTCGTGTCCTACGAACTGTGCCTGGCGCTGTCCATCGGCTACGCCCACACCAGCCGCCAGGCCATCGAGGTAGGCATGGTCAACTACCTGTGGCCGGCGCTGACCATGGTCTTCGCCATCCTCTTCAACCACCAGCACTCGACCCTGCTGGTGGTGCCGGGCTTCATCACCGCCATCACCGGCATCTGCTGGGTACTGGGAGGTGAACAGGGGCTGGACATCGCCGGCATGCTGGCCAATGTCGGGCGCAACCCCCTGAGCTACGGTCTGGCACTGGCCGGCTCGCTCATCTGGGCCACCTACTGCACGGTGACAGCCCGGATGGCTCAGGGCCAGAATGGCGTGACGCTGTTCTTCACGCTGACGGCCGTGACGCTGTGGTTCAAGTATCTGGCCGGCGACAGCGCCCCTCTGGTGTTCAGTCTGCCTGGCACAGTCTCGCTGGTGTTGGCCGCAGCAGCCATGGGCTTTGGCTACGCGGCGTGGAACATCGGCATTCTGCACGGCAATGTGACGGTGCTCGCCGGTGCCTCCTATTTCATTCCGGTGTTGTCGGCGGTGCTGGCGTCCGTGGTGCTGCACACCACGCTGCCGCCATCGTTCTGGCAGGGCGCGGCGATGGTCTGTACCGGGTCGCTGCTGTGCGGGTGGGCCACCCGTCGACGCACCGGACCTCCTTAGCGTCCCGCTTGGGGGCAGTCACTCGACGTCGCGCTGCAGGGTGGCCGACGGCAGTTCACCGAACAGGTCGCGGTAGTAGCGCCCCTGGAAGCTGCCCGGCGTCAGTTGGGTGTAGTCCTGCCGCCAGAACGGAAGCGCATCGGTCTGCTCGATGACATCGTTGCAACGCACACGGGAAACCACGCTCGTTGCCGGCAGTGCAGCGGCGGTCTCCGGGCGCACAAGTGTTTCGGTCATTGCGGTCTCCTGTTGTCCTCTGTCGTCCGGTGACTGCTACGGCATCGGCGCCGAATCAGCCTGCACATGCGACGGCCCCTGACGAACCCATCCTACGCCATCGTTTGTCAGAAGAGTGAAGTCAATTGCCCGTTGGCGAAACTCAGATTTACCCCACATATGTTGCGGGCTTTCAACATGTCCGGAGGCGTTGGCCCCGTGGCCCCGGGCGGCTTAGGTCTCGCTGTACCGATGCAGGCTGAAGGGCTGCGCGAGCATGGGCGCCACGGCATCCACAAGGCGCAACACCTCGGCGTCCCGCAGGTGCGCGGCCAGCGCAGCTTCGTCACGCCACTCTTCGATGTAGACGAAGGCGGCAGGGTTGTCGTGGTCGACCGCCAGGTGGCAACGCTGACAACCGGGATCGCGTCGAATCGGCTCTACAAGAGCCCGTAAAAGGGCTCCGGCAGCCTCCGCCTTGTCGGGTAACACCAGAAAATGCGCAATCACATGAAGTGCCATGGTGTTTTCCTGCGGTTGGGGTTGAATGACATCTGAGGTTCAGGCCAACAAAGCCAGCAAAGCTTTGGCCGTGGGCTCGGCCGATGCCGGGTTTTGGCCGGTGACCAGCAGGCCATCGGTCACTACATGGGGCTGCCAGTCAGCGCCTTTAGAGTACTGGCCCCCGCGGGAGGTGAGCGCGTTTTCCACCAGGAACGGCACAAGCTGCGTGCGCCCCAGCGCTTCCTCCTCGGCATTGCTGAAGCCGGTGACGCCTTTGCCACGGACCAGAGGTTGGCCGTTGCCGTCCTTGGCGTCGCGCAGCACGGCGGGGGCGTGGCAAACCGCGCCAACGGGCTTGCCCGCCTGCATCGCCGCCTCGATCAGCGCCACCGAGTCGGTATCGCCTGCCAGATCCCACAAGGGACCATAACCACCGGGATAAAACACCGCATCGACGTCGCTAATGGCGACATCGCTCAGCTTGCGCGTGCTGGCCAGCAGCTTCATCGCCGCCGCATCGCGTTCGAACCGACGGGTGGTGTCGCTCTGGTAGTGTGGCTCGTTGCTCTCGGGGTCCAGTGGCGCCAGGCCCCCGAGGGGCGACGCGAAGCTCACCTCGGCACCGGCCGCCAGGAACAGGTAGTAGGGGCTGGCGAGTTCCTCGAACCAGAACCCCGTTTTCTTGCCCGTGTCCCCCAGTTGGTCATGGGACGTCAATACGATCAGAATCTTCATACTCAGACCTTAAAAAAATGGAGGGCCGCCACACCGGCGGGTGACGCCCATCGAGACCGCGGAATGGTCACGACAGTGACCACGCCGGCTCTCACTTCGTCAGAACGCCTTGATCACCGTGAAACGCACAAGGGAACCTTTGGGCTGCGGCCCAGAGCCGGCTTCCGCGTTGATTTCCTTGTAATACGCACCCTTCAGGAACAGGCCGGCGCCCGGCACCGGATACGCCAGTTCGGCGCCCACGGCGTGACGCGACGCGCGGTTGCTGCTGGCACCCGGGCCCTGGTCGTTCTTGGTCTGCCACTGGCTGTAGCCCACCACGCCAGCCGTCACCGCGCCCAAAGCCTTGGCCAGGCTCCACTCCAGCGTTGCCTGGTCGCCCGGACGGAAGCCGGCGCTGGTCTTGCCATTGACCTCGTAGCGCATCAGTGCTGCGCCCGACACGGACTTGGCCGCGTCGAAGTAATAGGTGGCGCCGCCAGTGAGCATGGTGCTCTTGAAGCCCTTGCCCGGCGAGGCGGGGTTACTGGTGCTGCCGTTGTCCAACCAGATGCCGGCCGTGGCCGCGGCATCCCATTGCGGGCCATGCCAGCCCAGCATCAGCGGACCCACATAGACATCGCCCACGCCGGAGCGTGAATCAGCGATGCCGGCGGCGTTGATCGTCAGCGAGGTTCGGATCACCGGCACGATGGCCTCCACACCGTAGTCGGCGCCCAGCACCTTCTGCCCGGTCACCCAGACGAAGCGGTTGGCGAGCGCCGACACCGTGGCCGTGTTGTGGCCAGGCAGGTTGGTGCTGCCGCCGGGCGCACGGAAGTTGTCCACGTTGTAGTTCACCAGGTAGCCGACGTAGTAGTTGCCGGGGGGCGGCATGCTCGCCGCCTGGATGCCTTCGACGCCGGGCACATAGTGGCCATCCGCCCGTGCGCCGGTGACGGCCAGGGCGCCCAGAATCGCCAGCGTGGCCAATGTGATTTTCGAATTCCTCATGTTGCTTGTCTCCTTCATGGTGGGTGTCGGTGTTGTCTTCGGGGGCTCTGATCCGGGGCGCTGCACCACGATGGCGGGATTGCCCATCGCAACGCTGCGGCTCGGTTGGGGGTTCAGAGTGGGGTTCAAACACGGGCCTGACCGAACTACAGTCCAATGTTCAAATACTTGATTTCAAGGTAGTCATCGAGGCCGTACTTGGAGCCTTCTCGCCCCAGGCCGGAAGCCTTGATGCCACCGAACGGCGCCACCTCGGTCGAGATGGCGCCGGAGTTGATGCCGACCATGCCGTACTCCAAGGTCTCGGCCACGCGGAAGATCCGGGCCAGGTCGCGGGTGTAGAAATAGGCGGCCAGGCCATACTCCGTGTCGTTGGCCAGCGCCACCACCTCGGCCTCGTCGCGGAACCGGAACAGCGGGGCCAGCGGCCCGAAGGTTTCTTCCCTGGCCACCCGCGCGTCGTGCGGCACGTTGGTCAGGATCGTCGGCTCAAAGTAGGTCCGGCCCAGCGCATGCGGGTTGCCTCCCGCGAAGACGCTGGCGCCCTTGCTCACGGCATCGGCGATGTGGGCTTGCACCTTCGCGACCGCGGTGGCGTCGATCAGCGGCCCCGTGGTGACGCCGCTCTCCAGGCCGTTGCCGACTCGGAAATCCGCTACCGCCGCCTTCAATTTCCGGGCAAACGCCTCGTAGACGCTGTCGTGCACATACAGGCGGTTGGCGCACACGCAGGTCTGGCCGTTGTTGCGGTATTTGGCGACCAGGGCGCCCGCCACCGCGGCGTCCAGGTCTGCGTCCTCGAAGACGATGAACGGCGCGTTGCCCCCCAGCTCCAGCGACAGTTTCTTGATGTCCTGTGCACACTGCGCCATCAGCAGCCGGCCCACCGCGGTGGAACCGGTGAAGCTCAGCTTGCGAACAATGGGGTTACCAGTCAGCTCCCCGCCGATCTCCTGGGCTAGGCCGGTGACTACGTTGAACACCCCCGGCGGGATGCCGGCCTGCTCGGCCAGCGCCGCCAGGGCGAGCGCCGAGAACGGCGTCTGTGGCGCCGGCTTTAGCACCATGGTGCAGCCGGCGGCCAGCGCCGGCGCAACCTTGCGCGTGACCATTGCCGCGGGAAAATTCCATGGTGTGATGGCGGCTGTGACCCCGACCGGCTGCTTCATCACCAGCAGCCGCTTGCCGGGCTGGGGCGAAGGAATCAGGTCGCCATAGACCCGCTTGCCTTCCTCAGCAAACCACTCCACATAGGACGCGGCATAACGGATCTCGCCCAGCGCCTCGGCCAACGGTTTGCCCTGCTCAAGGGTCATCAGATGGGCCAGCGCGTCCTGGTGCCGCAGGATCAGCTCAAACCACTCGCGCAGCCGGGCTGCGCGCTCCTTGGCCGGCAGCGTGCGCCAGCCGGGCAGGGCCCGGTTGGCGGCATCGATGGCCTGACGGGTTTCCACCGAGCCCATTAGCGGCACGGTGCCGATCAGCTCGCCGTTGGCCGGGTTGTGGATGGCCTGGGTCTGCCGGTTCTCGGCGTCCACCCAGCGCCCATCGATGAAGGCCTGCTGGCGCAGGATTGAAGGGTTTGTTGCCATGAATCGTGTGCATGCGGTGACGGTGAGGGCCCGAGCCGCGGCGTGGCCGGCGGCATCGGTGGATTCAAGGTCGGTACAGGCGAGTTCATCCCAGGCCCGGTGGGGGGCCGCTTTTTCATCCTGGCGTCTTGATGGCCTGCAAGCAGGGCGGGCGGTGACCGGGTCAGAACCGGTCAGGCGCCCAGGCGCCCACAGGGGCGCGGCCAAGCCGGGCGTAGCGTCTGCTACCCCTTGCCGGCCCGATACGGCGCAGGCCAGCGGCCCCGCAAGGCCACGGCCCCGCCCGCGGTCTTAGGGGGAAATCACGGTTTTCCGGTAGGAGTCCTTGCGGACGATCTTCTGGTGCCTGAACTCCCAGAGATCGCAGCCCCGCATCTTCAGCTTGCGCCCATCGGGCGCAGTGCCGGTGAGCGTCCATTCCGACACCGCCAGGTTGTCCTTGAGCCAATGGCGGTCGGTCTGGTAATGGGCGTCGGGCACCTGCTTGAAGCGGCTGGCCAGGTCTTCGCGGATGGCGGCCTTGCCGGTGACGCGCTTGCCCCAGGGGTCTGGCCCGGCCGAGGTTTCGAAAGCGCTGTCTTCGTCGAAGAACGCCATGATGCGGTCGAGGTCATGGGAATTGAACGCGGCCATGATCGCGTCCAGCGTCTCGATGGACACATGGTGTGAATGGCTCATGGATAAATCTCCTTCTAGAACGCTTTGAAGCCAATGGCAGTGAGCTGATCGCGGCCAGCTGGGCTGATGTCTTCGGGACGCCAGCTCGGCTTCCACTCCCAGTCCACCTTGAAGTCGGTGTCGAGCACGGCCAGCTCGGTGCGCATCTGGTCCGTCATCACCTTGGCCAGCGGGCAGGCCGGCGAGGTCAGGGTCATCGTGATGGCGGCAAAGCCCGGCGTGTCCAGCTTGACGCGTCGCACAAAGCCCATGTCGACGATGTTCACCCCGAGGTCAGGGTCCAGCACCGCGCGCAAGGCATTGCGCACGGCGGTTTCCTCGGCGGTCTCGGGTTCGGCCACCGATGGCGCCACCGGCGTTGGCGGATCGACCGGCTGCAGCGCGACCTCTGTCTCCGTTACGAGGTCAGCCAGCCCTTTGGGTCGCAGCACGATGGTGACGTCGCTGGTGGGGCTGCTGATCCAGTCGGCCAGGCCATGCGCCTTGCGCCGTACCCGGATGATGTGTTCGGCCACGGTCACGCTGCCGCCACTCACCACCAGCTGGTCGGCTTCGATGCCACCGTTTTCCGCCTGCACCAGGGCCTTGTCCAGCATGCGTGCCAATGCCTCGCACGTGCGCCCTGGCCCGAACCTCAACCTGGCCCGGGCCTGGCCCGCCGGTTGTTTCAGCACGCCACGCAGCGCTGCGGCCGCTTCGGACTGGGCCACCCGGAGCTGCTGCTCCTTGACGGTGATGTCGGCCACTTCTGTGAGGGTGTTCATCCGATGACCTCCCGTCGGCGTGCAGGGACTTGGCGTGGCAGCAGACTCTTGAGATCGAAGGACTCGTCGGCCAACTGCTGCGCCGTGATTTCGTGATCGACCGCCATCAGCTTGCGCGTCTGCAGGATGTCTTGCGGTCGATCGAGCGAGATCACCGAGCAAATGCGCTTGTCGACCAGCGAGAAGACCGAGAACGAGCGGTCCTCGATGGACCCGCGCACCACGTGCACACCCCCGCCGATCGCCTGGCCGCACGATTGCAGTTTGTGCTCGTACTGCTGCGACCAGAAGAAGTGCTGCTCGGCAAATGGTTCATCCTGGCCCAGCAGGTTGTGCGCCACGTTTGTGCCGTGCCGCATCGCGGTGTCATGGTGTTCCACCCGGCACATGCGACCGTAGCCGGCATGGAAGCGCGATGCCACGTCGCCGATGGCGTACACATTGGCCACACTGGTGCGGCCGTACTCGTCGGTCAGGATGCCGCCATCGACCTCGAGGCCGGCATCCAGCGCCAGCTCGATGTTGGGCACCGAGCCGATGGCCACCAGTACATCGTCGCAGTGCACCACATCACCGTTGCCGGTGGTCAGCGCGACGCCGTCCGGGGTTTCCTCCATTCGGGTGGCGATCTCGCCCGTGCGCATATCGACCCCGTGCTCGCGGTGAATAGCGATCATTGCGCCGCCAATGTCTGGCCCCAGGGCCCGACTCAGCGGCAGCGAGCCGGGATCGAAAACAGTGACGCGCAGCCCACGCATGGCGGCAAACGCCGCGACCTCGCAGCCGGCAAAGCCAGCACCTAGCACCGCCAGGTGGCGGCCAGGCACCAGCCGTTCGCGCAGGCGCTCCGAATCCGACAACGTGCGCAGCACATGGACACGGTCACCGGAGAAGCCGGGCAAGGTCTTGGCCCGGACGCCAGTAGCCAGCACCAGCGCGTCGTAATTCAGAGCGCTGCCGTCGGAAAGCCAGACCTGGTTCCGGGCAACGTCGATCTTGCGGGCCCGGGTGTTGAGCAGAACCTCAACCTGGTTCTCGGCATACCACTCCGCCGAGTTGATGCGGAACTGCGTGCGATCGAACTGACCGGTGAGCCAATCTTTCGACAGCGGTGGCCGCTCGTAGGGGAGGTGCGGCTCGTCGGACACCAACACGATCTGGCCGTCGAAACCGCCGTTGCGCAGCTCTCTGGCTGCAGTGGCTGCAGCCACGCCGCCACCAATGAACACAAAGCGCTTCATTCGACACACACGTGGATGTGGCCGTCACCGTCGACCTTACAGGGGTACTTCAGCAGCTGACAGGTCGACGGGTTGACGCCTTTGCCGGTCGTCACGTCGAATTGCCACAGGTGCTGCACGCAGGTCAGCACTCCGTTGCTGAAGTCGCCGTTGTGCAGCGGCCAGTTCTGGTGCGGGCAGCGGTCCTGGTAGGCATGCACATCGCCGTCGTTGTTGATCAGCAGGACTTTCTTGCCCTGCACATCGACTGCGGTCATTTCCCCTTCCCAGAGGTCGTCATAGCTGAAGACCTGGTGCCACGTTTGGGTCGTTGACGAATCGCTCATGTTCTTCAGCTCCCGGCTTTTTCCGCTTCAAAGAAATGGTTGTGGAGCGTCTCGCGGGCCACCTGCGCGGTGGCCACCACCTCGGTCTCCGAACGACCCAGCAGCGGCGCCAGAGCGGCGGCCGCGCGGTCGGCAATCACCGACCATTTGTCGATCCATTTGCGCAGGGCTTTGGCGTTGCTGGGCCGCTTCTCGATGGCGTAGCGGGCCAGTGCGCTGCTCCAGCGGTCGCGTCGTGCGCTGTCCTCACCGATCAGCTTAGAGATCAGCCATTCCTGCTCATCTCCGTTGGCCCGGCTGGTGTCGCCGAGTTGGTGCACCAGTACGTTGTCCAGCGTGGGCGCAAGCACCAGGTTCAACGAAGTGAACGCCTCGCCCCAGTCGTAGGCGATCAGCGCGCGCTCGATGGCTTCCCGGGCGGGTTGCCAGGCTGGGTGCTTTTCCCAGAGTTCACGCTCGTTCGTGCCAATGCCCGACTCGGGGTGCGCGATCTGCAGGGCACGGGTGCGGTAGGCCACTGTGGTCACCCTGCGCAGCATGTCGGCGTTGGCGTAGCCGGCGGCGCTGGTCACGTAAGAGCTCGGCGCGATGAATCCGATGTATGCCTCGGCCTGCTGGAAGCCATGGACCAGGTAGCGCTGGGGCGCGAGAGCCTTGGCCAGTATGGCGACCTGGGTGGGCGACAAGGTGGCATCCGTGCCGGCGCTGCCGTACTGCTCCAGCACACCGTCGAGCTTGGTCTGCTCGGTGGCCTGCAGGTTCACATAAGCGCGGTAGTGGATCTGGTCCGGGTCACGGAAGCCATCCCAGTCGTCGACCTGGAAGGGCGAATGCTCGCGGTAGGTCAGAAACCACAGGTTGCCAGGCGACGAGGGATTTTGCTCGAACACGCTCCTACGGCCGGGCACGCGACCTCGGGTGTTCCAATTCTGCGCGTGGGTGACGATCTCGTACTCACTGGGCATGCGGCGCACGTCGCCGAATGCGCTGAACGTGCGGAGTTTGCGCTGCTTGGGCGCAGGTTGCTGTTGGCTCATGGTTTGACTCCTTCGAGAGATCCGGCGGGGGTTTGCCCCAGAGGGCCGCTGTACCAGGTGATGGAGTCGCTGCCGGTCGCCACGCGACCGGCGAACGACGACAGCACCACCTCCAGCGAACGGATGCGGTAGTCCGAACCGAGGTAGTTCTGCAGCGAGGCTTCGGTCAGGACCAGCTTGTTCTCGGCCTGCACGCGCACATAGGCGCCCCGGTCGATGACCTCGATCTCGCGGTCCGGGTTGTCGTCTTCGATGGCGGCAATGATCTTGTCAATCTCGTCGCCGATGCGAAAGACCGGTCCCACAGGGTTCTTCATGCGGCACCTCCTGCCATGTCGTACTCCACCGCGATGTGGTCCAGCGGCTGGATACCGGATTCCGCCACCGTCAGATGGCCGGGCAGCTTTCTTCCCTTGTGAACGACGACCTTGGGGTGGGGCTGCGCCCGCACCCGCCGGCCTTCGGAGTGGTAGGCAACCGCGGCTGCCACCTCGTCCAGGGTGTTGGCCGTGGTCACGGGTACCAGGATGGCAACGAAGTCGGTGGAGAAGATGGCGTTCAGGGGCACCAACTGGGGCGCAGGCTTGTCCGCGCCGGTGTCGGTTTGTTGGTCAGACATGGTCATGCTCCGGTTTGAATGAGGCCACTGGCCTCGCGGCCCACATAGTCCTTGGTCCAGGCCTTGTAGTCGACTTCATTACCCATCACGTCCGGCGTCAGGCCCATGTACTCCAGGATGCCGGGCACAGTCATGGGTTGGATGTCGCCTGCCAGGAAGCGAGACACCAGGGTCTTGTGGTTGACGTTGTCGCGGTCCTTCCACCAGATCTGGCGGCAGCCGTTGCTGCAGAAGTGCAGCATCTTGCCGTTGTACTTCAGCGAGTGCTCGCGGATACGCCACTTGCCGTCACGCGACTGCGTCGGGTTGCACATGGGCAGGTGGCAGGTCTCGCACAGCCAAGGCAGCGTCTCGGGCAGGGTGGCGTTGACGTTGCCGGCGTTGACGTTGTCGATGATGACATCCCACTTGTCGCCGTAGACCTTCTCCCAGTTGGGGTACTTCTCGCGCAGCCAGTCGCGCTCGTCCTTGGACACGCCAGCGCGTGGGTTCCACCACAGCGTGGGCCGCCACCACCACAGACCCATGTGAAGGCTGTGGTGCCAGGTGTCCAGACCGCGCATGAACTCGTCCCAGAACCAGGGTTTCTTCAGGCCGTAGTCCTCGATGGTGCGCACGAACTGGTCGACGATCCACTCTTCCATGAACTCGCGGTAGGACTGCTTGCGATGCTCCAGCGGCGTGTAGTAGTCCATCACCGGGCCGGTCAGCGCGGCGAAGGCCCGGGCGTTGGCCCAGAATCCCTTGTCGATCACCCACTGCGCGCGCTGCGGGTCATGTTCCAGAAGAATCTCCAGCGTGGCAACTCCCTGCTGCGAGTGGCGCGCCTCGTCGGTCTGGATGGTGGAGATCATGCTGGCAAAGTTAATGTCGCCGGCTTCCAGCGCATCCGCCGACAGCGCCACGAACTGCAGGTTGGTGAACCCGGTCTCGAAGGTCAGCGGCAGCATCAGCGCGCAGTCCACCGCGTTCGAGGTCGTCATGAAGCCGTCGAACAGCGTGCGCAACGCCACTGGCACCCAGTCGTTGGTGCTGTAAGTCTTTTGCGTCCAGTCGAACTGCGGGTCCTTAGCCACCAGCTCATGGCCGAAGAAAGTGGTCAGCGCGTTGTGGCGAAGCTCGTCGAGCTGACCGTACACCGCCATGTTGCGCCATGCCCCGTTCAGGCCGAAACGAGCCATCTTCAGCTCGGCCAGCATCGCGGTGTATTCCACCTGGGCCACACCGCCAAAATGCATCTTGGTGCCGGACTTCCAGCCTTCGTCGAGGTGATCGAAGGTCTTGGTGCGCTGCAGCGCGGCCTTCACGCCATAGGTGGCTGCCTCTTTTTCGCGCTGGGTGTACACGTACTCGGGGTAGCTGATCTTGTAGCCCTCTTCCCATTTCAGCCAGGCCTCGCGCGGCACCTTGCCGGTGCCGGCCAGCCAGTCCGGATAGACCGCCTCGTCGTCCACATAGGACAGCGTCCAATCCACGTCGCGGACGAAATCCTGCCACTCTTCGCGCTTGAGCAATGTCATTTACCTGTCTCCTTTTGCTGTTGTTCAGTCGACTTCAAAGTGGCCAAGCTGGCGATTGACACCCGCGTTGTCCCAATAGGCCCGGATGCTGTCAATCAGGCCCTCGTCATTGACGTGCAGGATGAACAGGTGCGGCTCGGCGAAATACTGGTCCTTGGGGCTGATGAATCCCCAAGCACTTTCCTGGGTTCCGGTGATGTCGCAAGCCACAACGACATCGCCGTTGTCGTTGCCGTCGATGTGGAAGATGGTGTTGCCCAGGTCGGGGAAGGCATTGATCAGGCCGCTCCAGATGACGCGGCCGATGGTGCGGACTTTGCCGTCGCCGCGCACGACGCGCTGCTTGGCCCAGACCTCGAAGGGGATGTACTCGAAGTTGGCGTTGTCGGTACACAGGTCCGACATGCCGGGCACGTCGTGTGCGCGGTAGCGGTCGAAGAACTCGGCGACAACCTCGACGGCCGAATGGGTGATGGCGATGCTCATGTCGGGGCCTCCTGTCAAACGATGGCAACCTCGTCCTGGCGCTTAATGGCGAGGCGACGGTAGAGTTGGTTCTGACACCAGTAGGCTTCGAGGGCGACGACCTGGTCGCCCTCGACGGTGAAGCGCCAGGCGGTATCCAGGTCTAGGTGCTTTTCCTGGTTAATGGCGCCGAGGAAGTCTGCCGCCTGCGTGCCTTCGAGCTTGAACTCCGCCACCACCACCTTGCCGACCGTGGTCAAGTGGTGGACTGTGATCAACAGGTCGGGGAAGGCGGTGACGATGTCATTGAGCAAACTGGCGACGACGGTCTTGCCGGCGTTTTGGACCTTCATCGGGAAGATCGTGACCTTCACCTGATCCGAGATCTTCGCCATGGCGGCGTCGACGTCCTTGAGTCGGAATGCGTTCAGAAAGGCCTCGATCGTCTGGCCTGAACTGCTGGTCATAACTGTCTCCTTGGTTTTGTTTTGCCCATCCTTGAGCCGGAACACGCTGAGAAAGGTTTCCACGAAGGCCAGGCCTGCACTGCGGGTCATCGGTAGCTCCTTGGTTCGCTGATCAGGGGATCAGGCCATCGCGGGTGCCCGGACCGGGCTGCGCACCGCATTCAGGGCCTTGATGACGGCATCGGCGGTGGCTTCGGTCGAATTGGGGTTCTGCCCGGTGATCAGGTTGCGGTCGACCACCACATGCGAGGCCCAGGCGTAGGGGGCGTCGTCAAAAATCCCACCGGCGTTCTGCAGCGCATCGGCCAGGTACCAAAACATGCCCAGCTTGCCGATGCGGTTCTGGTCTTCTTCGTCGTTGGTGTAGGCGGTGAAGCGGTAGCCCTCGAACAGCCATTGCCCATCGTCGCGGTCGGGCGCCGACAGCAGCATGGCTGGGCCATGGCACAGCGACGCAATCACCTTGTCCTGCTTGTAAAGGATGCCCAGCAGACGGCGCAGATCGGGGTTGTCGGGCAGGTCGACCATCGGCCCGTGGCCACCGGGCACGAACAGCGCGTCGAACTCGGCCATTTGCGCGTCACTCAGCGACGACAACGCCACCGGGTGGCTGAAACCGTGGATCGCTTCTAGCTTGGCGCGGCGCTCGTCAGCCAAGGCCTGGGCCGCTTGCTTGAGCTCTTGCACAGCGCCTTGGATCGCCAATGCCGGCAGGTCACCATGCAGGCCTTCGGTCAGCATCACCTCGCTGAGCAAACGCTTCTGGCGCCAAGCGATCTTGGCAGCCTTGCTGAGCAGATCGTGGGCCTCGCTTGCCGTCTTGCCGGTCGCAACGAGTCGTTGGGCGATCCGGCGCGCCGCCACCAGCTCCTGCTCGGTAGAGTGGTGCAGCGTGATGCGGATGTCGTCCGGGTCACGGTGAAAGGTCCGGTACACCGACGCGAAATAGTCGCGGTCCACGTCGGGGTAATGGAAGATCGCCTCCAACCCATAAGGGTCCGGCACCGGTCGACGACCGTCCGGGGTCAGCACCACGACGTTGAAGCCGGCGTTCACGAAGCGCTCGTAGGACTTTAGCGCCTCTTCGGCCCAGTAGCCGGTGGGGTGGGCGGCGCTCTCCTTGAGGTCGATGGCGCGCGCACTGGTCACGAGAAATGCGATACGGGGCATAGGTTTTCCTTGAAGGTTCTTTCTGACGGAAACAACTCCACCGGCAACACGACACCGACCACCCCACCGCCTTGGCATGGCGAAGTCATCGGGTCGCTCCTTTTGCCTGGATGGGCGAACTCAGCTTTCTTCCAACTGCAGGGCCTGCTGCACCGCCGGCCGCGCAGCCACGCGGTCCCGCCAGGCCTGCAGGCTCGCCAAACCGGCCAAGTCCACATGGACGTAGTCGGACCAGGCAGCAACCGCGAACAAGTAGGCGTCGGCCACGCTGAAAGCCGGACCATTCAGATGTGGGTGTCCGGCGAGCTGGCCGTCGATCCACTCGAAGCGGCTGCGCAACTTGGTGCGGATGGCCGCCTTGAATGACTCTGGCGTGTCGTCCGAGAACAGGGGGACAAAGACCGCGTGAATTTCGGTGGCGATGAAACCCAGCCACTCCTGCAGGCGATAACGCGCCAGCGTGCCGTTGGCCGGCGCCAGATTCTTCTGGGGGGCCTGGTCTGCGATGTACTGAACGATCGCCAGGCCTTCGCGCAGGCGGGCGCCGTCGTCGAGCTCGAGAACTGGCACATAGCCGAGCGGGTTGATGGCGCGGTAGTCGCTGCCATCGTCCAGCTTGTGCACGTCGAGCGAGACCTTGACAGGCTCGAAGGGAAGACCGGCTTCGCGCAAGACGATGTGGGGCGCCAACGCGCAGGACCCGGGGCTGTAGTAAAGCTTCATGAATGCGTGATGAATGTGTTGATGGCTGGGAAGTATCCGGACAATCCCCGTTTGCGCTTAGCCAGAACCGGCATCAACGGGTGACGGGTTTTCCCTAGGTTCCACCACAGACTTTCACAGTGTTCGATTAGCCTCGTTGGCCTGATCAACGCATCACAAAACAGGCGCTTCGTCGAAGCAAAGAAGAGAACGGCATGCAGGCTTCCGACGTGGAAAAAGTGTGGCCCTCTCAAGCTCCCGGCAAACACTGACAGCGGGGTTCAGGCAGAAAGTTGACCAGCAAAACCGCACCTACAGCACAAACTGTGTCTCGTGGCGCGGAATGCCGATCTGCCGGTCGCGTTGGGCTCAGGGCTCGCCGAATTGCCGCACCGCCAGCCGCACGGCGTCGGCCGCCACCACGCGGCACTCCCAGCAAGCTCATGTACGTTTCGCTATGGCGAATGTGAACAATCGCAGTGAGGCAAAGAAAGCCCATCAGGAGCTTGCCAGGGTAGCCAGCGTTGTAGCCAAGAACGTGCTTGGCTACGCACCAAGCGGCTTTTCTCAAACCATCTTGGCTGCATCCGGCAAGAGTTGGATTGCAGGGGGTTGGGCAACCCAGGTGAAGACGACAACGTGGCCGAACGGTTCGGGCTAACACATCAAGGTCACATTTGCGCCATAACCAATGTGATTTTTCCGACTGGTCTTTTTCTGCGCCCTTCTAGAACGCTTGAACGCTGGACGTCGGCTGACTTTTGGCCTCGCAGAACACATCGAGATTCAACGGCTCGCTGCCTTCTGATTTGCGGCTCCCAACTAAAAATCCGACTTTCAGGGCTACAGGCTGCGGCCCCGAACCGGACGACGCCGATCTGCGTCATTGATGCTTCAGGCTTTCCTCCCTGAGAGAGCCCTTCATCAAGGAGGGCAGCAACTTGATCAAATCGTCTCGCGCCCGAAGCCCTGCATTGGGGGTCGTGGGACGGTCGTCTTGAATCAAATGGGCAAAGACCACGGTGTGCGAATCTTTGATTGCCCAGCCCACAAACCACCCGTAAGCCCGCGCGGGGTCGTATTGGCCATTTGAGCCTGGGGAGCCCGTTCCAGTTTTTCCATGGATTTCCAGACCCGTATCGCTTGCATCAACCCGGGTGATGAGGCTGGTCATGTCGTATGCATGCGCTGTGACGGGAAGCCTTCTGTTCACGACCTTTTCGAGAAAGCGCACCTGCTCCAGCGGAGAGATCCGCAATGACGAAATGATCCAGGCGCCAGACGTTCCATTGTTCTTTCGCGGCTCACCCGACACATCTTGGTTGCCGTACCGGAACGCGTGCGTGTAACCCTGAAAACGGGACTCACCCAGTTGCCTCGCAATCTGCTGCGAGAACCAGACGACGGAATACTTCATCCATCGCTCGGGATTGGTGGGTTGGCGCCAAGGTTCGCCGCCCCAATCCGGATAGCCTTCCTTGTAGAGCATGGATGGCGATGCGCCGTCTTGCAGAATGCCCGAGTCGAACCCCATCAGGCTCAGCGCGATCTTGAATGTCGAGGCCGGCGTTACCCGGGTCGTGCAATCGCCTTCTTGAACCAGCACTTTTCCCGTGGATGCGTCGGCGGCAATAGTGCACAGGGTCTGGCTTGATGCGGCCGCACTTCCTGCGGTGAACGCCATCAGCAGGCCGTGAATCCAGTTCTTTTGCCATTTCATGCGCATCAGACTTTGCGGGTGGTGGGGTGGACCGCGAACAGCTTCCGTCAACCCCCGTACAAGCTGCCCTCCCCCGCCGCCTTGATCAGCTTGCGGAACGACGGGCAGGCCATGTGGTTGGGCGCGGGGCACACGGCCGCGTGGCGCAGGCCGTTGCGCATGGCGCGCAGGCGCTTGATGGTGGACTCCACCTGATCGGCCTTGGCCGCCAGCATGGCGCGGTCGATGTTCAACCCCTTCTCGGGCGAGAACATCTGGCCGATCTCGTCGAGCGTGAAACCCGCCGCCTGGCCGAGCGACACCAGGGCCAGTTGTTCCAGCACCTCGGGGTCGAACCGGCGCCGCAGGCCGTCGCGGCCGACCGAGGCGATGAGCCCGCGGTCTTCGTAGTAGCGCAGCTTCGAAGCCGGCATGCCCGTGCGCCGGGCGACCTCTGCAATGTCCATGTCGACGAAATGCCTTGACCTCAAGTTGACTTGAGCTTGCATAGTGCACCCAACGGCTCGCGCCGTCAACCCATCGAAAGGAAACGCCATGACACCGCTCATTGAAACCCTGCCCCGCATCGCCGCCATCGGCATTGGCGCCACGCTGTTCATGGACGCCTGGCTGATGCTGTTGAAGGCCTTCAAGATCCCCACGCTCAATTTCGCGCTGCTCGGCCGCTGGGTGGGGCACATGCCGCGCGGGCAGTGGCGCCATGCCGCCATGGCCAAGGCCAGCCCAGTCAGCGGGGAAACGGCGCTGGGCTGGGCCGTGCACTACCTCACGGGCATCGCTTTCGCGGCCTTGCTGGTGGCGGTGGTTGGCACCGGCTGGCTGGCGTCGCCCACATGGCGGCCGGCGGTGCTCACGGGCATGGCCACGGTGGCGCTTCCGCTGCTGGTGATGCAACCGGCCATGGGCAGCGGCATCGCGTCCAGCCGCACGCCCACGCCGGTGCGCAACTGCGTGAAGAGCCTGGCCAACCACACCGCGTTCGGCATCGGCCTGTACGCCGCCGCGCTGGCCGTGTCGGCCATCGCATCGATCTGAGCCCCTTTTCCAACCGTCATCACCAAGGAGTCGTCACCATGAAAAACATTGCCATCGTCTACCACAGCGGCCAGGGCAACACCGAACGCCTGGCGCGGCAGGTCGCGGTCGGGGCCGGCCGCATCGACGGCGTGACCGTGGAGGTCATTCCGGCGCAGGAGCTGACCGCAGACCCCGAACGCCTGCTCGCGTTCGACGGGTTCATCTGGGGCTCACCCACCTACCTCGGCGGCGTGAGCGGAACGTTCAAGTCGTTCATGGACGCCACCGGCGGCCTGTGGCGCACCCAGAAGCTCAAGGGCAAGATCGCCGCGGGATTCACCGTGTCGTCTCTTCCTTCGGGCGACAAGCAGACCACGCTGATCTCCATGCTGACCTTCTCGATGCAGCACGGCATGATCTGGGTCGGCAACCCCTTCCTGCCCGAGCGGCGCGAAGGCGTGGCCTACGAGCAGTCGCTGAACCGCCTCGGATCCTGGACGGGCCTCATGGCGCAAGGCGGGCACTCCGCGGCGAACACCTCGATGGCCGAGGGCGACCTGAAAACCGCCGAGGCATTCGGCGCCAACTTCGCAACGGTGCTCACCCGCGTCGAAACCGAAGCCGAGGAGGTGGTGTGATGCTCCCCGCACGCTACGCGCCCCTTCTGTTCGGGTTCATTCTTTCAGGGCTCATGTCGTTGCTGGTGTCGGGCGTCAGCACGCTGCAGACGGTCGGCTTCCAGCCGGCCGTGCTCAGCCTCTGGCTCGGCGCCTGGCTGACGGCCTGGCTGCTGGCTTTTCCGGTGGTGCTGCTGATTGCGCCGCTCACGCGCCGCGTCGTCCAGTCCCTCGTCCGCCCCACGGAAGGCGAGGCCCGGCCGCGCTGAACGGCGGGCGGCGGGCTGCGCGGTGCCGCACCCGCACCGGGCAGCCCTGCGAGAATGGGCCAGCCGGCCGTCGGCCCGACGGCGCCACCCGCCAGGCCCCGTGCACACACCCGTTTCCCCCACCCTTTCCGAGAAAGCCGACGCCTTCGCCGCGCTGCACCAGCGGCCGGGCGGCTTCGTCATTCCCAACCCCTGGGACGTGGGCAGCGCGCGGCTGCTGCGGCACCTCGGCTTCGAGGCGCTGGCCGGCACCAGCGCGGGCTACGCGTTCTCGCGCGGCCAGCCCGACAACACCATCCCGCGCGACGAACTGCTGGCCCATCTGCGCGACATCGCCGCCGCCACCGATCTGCCGGTCAGCGCCGACCTCGGCTGCGGCTTCGGCGACACGCCGCAGGCCGCGGCCGACACGATCCGCCGGGCCGGCGAAACCGGCATCGTCGGTGGCTCGATCGAAGACCACAGCGGCCGGCCCGAAGACGCGCCCTACCCGCTGGCGCTGGCCACCGAGCGGGTGCGCGCGGCGGTGGAGGCGGCCCGTGCGCTGCCCTTCCGCTTCACGCTGACGGCGCGCGCCGAGAACTTCTTCATCGGCCGGCGCGACCTGGCCGACACCATCGCCCGGCTGCAGGCCTTTCAAGAAGCCGGCGCCGACGTGCTCTATGCGCCCGGCCTGGTGACGGAACAAGACGTGACCACCGTGCGCCGCGAAATCGACCGGCCGCTCAACGTGTTGCTGGGCATGCCGGGCATGACGCTCAACGCGGGCGACCTGGGGCGGCTGGGCATCAACCGCATCAGCGTCGGCGGCTCGCTGGCGCGCGCGGCCTACGGCGAACTGCTGCGGGCCGCCACCGAGCTGCGCGACGCCGGCACCTGTGGCTACACGGCGCGCGCCGTGCCCGGCGCCGAGCTGAACCGCCTGTTCGCGCCGCACGCACCCGGCGCCGACTGAGCCCTTTCCGGCCATGGGCCACCGCGACCTGCCGCCTCCACCGCTGGCCCACAGCGTGGCGGTGCGCGAACTCTGCGCCTTCACCGCCAAGCGCGGCGACCTCGACCTGCGCTTCACCCCCGCGCCCACCGCGCAGCAGGGCCGCGAAGGGCATCTCACCGTCACCCGCCGCCGGGGCGCGGGCTACGAGGCCGAACTGCGGCTGGAAGGCCAGCACGGCGCGCTGCGCGTGTCGGGCCGGGCCGACGGCTACGACCCCGAGGCCAACCGGCTGGAAGAAATCAAGACCCACCGCGGCCGCGCCGACGCCATTGCGCCCAACCACCGCGAGCTGCACTGGGCGCAGGCCAAGGTCTACGGCTGGCTGCTGTGCGCCACGCGCGGGCTGGCCAGCGTGGAAGTGGCGGTGGTGTACTTCGACATCGCCTCGCAGACCGAAACCCCCGAGGCCGAAACCTTCAGCGCCGAGGCCTTGCGCGCGTTTTTCGAGCTGCAGTGCGAGCGCTACACCGTGTGGGCGGAACGCGAGGCCGCCCACCGCCGCGCGCGCGATGCGGCGCTCGACACGCTGGCCTTTCCGCAACCCGCCTTCCGCCCCGGCCAGCGCGAGATGGCCCGCGCGGTGTACCGCGCGGCCACGCAGTCGCACACGCTGCGGGTGCAGGCGCCCACCGGCATCGGCAAGACGCTGGCCGCGCTGTTCCCGGCGCTGAAGGCCATGCCCGCGCGCGGCACCGACAAGCTGTTCTACCTCACCGCCCGCACGCCCGGCCGGCAGGTGGCGCTCGACGCGCTGGCGCGGCTGCGCGGCCCCGGCGGCCATCCGCTGCGCGTGGTGGAACTGGTGGCCAAGGACAAGAGCTGCGAGCACCCCGGCAAGGCCTGCCACGGCGAGGCCTGCCCGCTGGCGCGCGGCTTCTACGACCGCCTGCCCGCCGCCCGGCAGGCCGCCGCCGGCGTGGCCTGGCTGGACCGCGGCGGCCTGCGCGACGTGGCGCTGGCCCACGGTGTGTGCCCCTACTACCTCGGCCACGACCTGCTGCGCTGGGCCGACGTGGTGGTCGGCGACTACAACCACTGGTTCGACCGCCACGCGGTGCTGCACGCACTCACCGCCGAACTCGGCTGGCGCGTGTCGGTGCTGGTGGACGAGGCGCACAACCTCTACAGCCGCGCCTGCGCGATGTACAGCGCCGACCTGAGCGAAGCCGACGCGCTGGCGGTGCGGCCTGTGGTGCCGCCCGCCATCCGCGCGCGGGTCGACGACTGGCTCAACCAGTGGCAGTTGCTGCTCGCGCGGCAGGCCCGCGCCGCGCCGGATGTGGACTGGCAGTTGCTGGACGAGATGCCCGAAGACTGGCAGCGCGCGCTGCAGCGCCTCAACAGCACCATCGCCGAGCACCTGAACGACCACCCGGCCGACGCCCACGGCGCGCTGCTGCCGTTCTACTTCCGCACGCTGGCCTTCGCCGCGCTGGCCGAGGTGTTCGGCGAGCATTCGCTGTGCGAGCTGGAGACCGCCGCGCTGCCGGCTGCCGGCACGCCGCCCGCCAGCGCGCAGCTCGCCATCGACCTGCCCGAGCCCGACGCCGCCCGCGGCCGGCTCACGCTGCGCAACGTGGTGCCCGCGCCCTTTCTCGCGCCGCGCCTGAAGGTCGCCGATTCGCTGGTGCTGTTCTCGGCCACGCAGCACCCGGCCGATTTCGACCGCGACCTGCTCGGCCTGCCCGACGACACGCAGCAACTCGACGTGCCCTCGCCCTTCGACGCCGACCGGCTGCGCGTGCGCGTGCACCCCATCTCCACTCAGCGCGCGCACCGCACCGCCACGCTGGGCCCGCTGGTCGACGCCATGGCGCGGCAGTACGCCCGCGAGCCGGGCAACTACCTGGCCTTCTTCAGCAGCTTCGACTATGCGCTGGCGGCCCGGCAGCGGCTGGCCGAACGGCACGCGCAGGTGCCGGCGTGGTCGCAAGAGCGCACGATGGACGAGGCGGCGCGGCAGCGCTTCGTTGAGCGTTTTCATGAAGACGGCTGCGGCATCGGCTTCGCGGTGCTGGGCGGCGTGTTCGGCGAAGGCATCGACCTGCCGGGCCGCCGGCTGATCGGCGCCTTCGTGGCCACGCTGGGGTTTCCGCAGTTCGACCGCGGCAACGAGGCGATCCGCGCCCGCTTCGACGCGCAGTTCGGCGCCGGCCGGGGGCACGACTACGTCTACCTCTACCCCGGCCTGCAGAAGGTGGTGCAGGCGGCCGGCCGCGTCATCCGCACCGAGACCGACAGCGGCACGCTGCTGCTGCTCGACGAGCGCTACACGCAGGCCCGCTACCGGGCGCTGCTGCCGCCGGCCTGGCGGCTGGACTGAGCGCCGCGCCCGCTCAGGAGCGCGGCTGCGCGATGCGCGCCTCGAACCACGCGTCGAGCAGCGCCTTTTCGTAGCGCAGGCGGTCGCCGCTGGAATAGCGGTTGCCCGGCGTCATGAAATTCAGGTCGCTCAGCACCTCCTCGCCGCCGGCCACCGGCTGGCCGTTCCTGGCCAGCGCGTAGCGCAGGCGGATGCGCGGCGGCGTCACGTCGGTCACCACCCGCAGGTCGGAGCGGGGGTCGATGCGGCCGGCGAGGTCGATGTCGAGCACCTCGATCTTCAGCGTCTGGTCGGGCGCCAGCAGGCGCTCGGCGAGTTTGGCGAGGTGCTCGCCGAGGTCTTGCCGCACCTGCGAGCGTTCCTTGTCGCTGGGCAGTGCGCTGCGGTAGCCGGCGTCGGTGTAGGTGTCGGGCTGCACGAAGACCACATGCAGCGCGGCGGCGTTCGCGCCGGCGCAGGCGGCCAGCAGCGCGGCGCCGGCCAGGAGGGAACGAGAGATCAGGTGGGCCATGGGAATGCTCCTTGTGGGGTTGGAGATGCGGCCGGTGCAACGGAAGTTCCGCGCGCAGCCGCATCGTTTGGCAACAGTCGCCGCTCGGTGTTGCGGGGTAGGCCGGGGCCTACCTGGCTCGGCCGGTGGAACCTACACCCGGCAGCCGGCCGGCGGGGACACACTGGCATCGACGGGTTCGCCAGCGCGCGGCCCCGCCACCTCGGCTCGGCACTGCGCCGGACCTCCGACACGTTTTAGCAGAAGGAGCAACGCCCATGTCGTCCAGCAAGCCCAACCCGAACGCCCAGCCGCGGCAACAGGACAAGGACAACCAGCCCGGCATCCACGACAGCCAGTTCGGCCAGAAGAAACCCGGCCAGCAGCACCAGCAAAGCACGCCGCAACAGCAGCCGGGGCAGCACGGCCAGCACCAGCAGGTGGAGCAGAACGTGGACCCGCAGCGCCAGCGCCCGCACCACCAGCAGCAGAAGTGAGGGCTGCGCCTTCACCTGAACACAGCCGGGCCGCGCGCCCGGCTTTTTGCTGCCCGCGTATGCTGTGGCCCATGCAACCGGAGCCCCACCCATGCTGATGAAATACCTCGGTGCCTACGCCGCCGCGCTGGTCGTGCTGGTCGCCATCGATCTCGTGTGGCTGGGCGCGGTCGCCAAGCCGCTGTACCAGCAGGGCATCGGCCACCTGATGGCGGCGGAATTCCGCATGGGCGCGGCGGTGCTGTTCTATGCGATCTACATCGTGGGGCTGATGCTGTTCGCGGTGACGCCGCTGGCCGGCGACGGCGGCAGCGGCACCTGGGGCCGCACGCTGCTGCTCGGCGCGCTGTTCGGCTTCTTCGCCTACGCCACCTACGACTTCACCAACCTCGCCACGCTGCGCGGCTGGCCGGTGGGCCTGTCGGTGATCGACATGGCCTGGGGCGCCTTCGTCAGCGCGGTGGCGTCGGCTGCCGGCAAGGCCGCTTTCGACCGGCTCTGAAACCCTTCCGCCAGTGGCGGCCAGCCCCTAGAATCCCGCCACAGCCAGCCAGCGCCCCACGCGCGCCCAGCCAGCCGCTTCTTCTTCAGGCTGCCGGGTTTTTCTGATGCTCACCTCTTTTTTCAAGCATTTTCGTGCTCAAGTCAGCGCCGAATGGCGCTTTGTAGCTCTCTTTTTCATAGCGCTATCCACCTTCGGAACGGCCCAGGCCGCGCCCGGCTACCTGTGGCTGGAGCCCACCGCCGGCGGCTCGCAGGTGCTGAACGGCACGCTGCTGCCGCCGCTGGACGGCACCACGCCCAAGGTCACGGGCGCACTGGCCGACGTGCGGGCCACCACCGGCAACAAGACCGTGCCCGCCACGCCCCAGGGCGACGGCTTCGCGCTGGCGTTCACGCCCACGGCGGGCGGCCCCGACCTGCGCTTCACCGCCCGCGCGCTCGACGCCCAGGGCGCGCCGGTCTTCTACCTGGCCCGCCACGGCCGCACCGACACCACGCCGCAGCTCGACCTGGAGCTGGTGCCCACCGAGCCCAACGGCACCACCTTCCGGCTGTACTTCAAGGGCAAGGCCGTGCCCGCCAACCAGGTGCGGGTGGAAACCTCCTCGGGCTGGCGCCGCACGCTCTCGCCGGCGGCCGACGGCAGCGTCACGCTGGTCAGCCCGGAGTTTCCCAGGCTGTTCCCCTCGCGCTACGTGATGGAGATCAGCGCCAAGGTCAGCGGCCGCTTCAAGGTGGGCGACACCGTCCACGAGTCGGCGCTGCACACCACCACGCTGAGCTTCGACGTCGTGCCCTGAGCGCGGCCGTGCGGCGCCGGCTCAGCCGGCGTGGCGGCGCACCCAGGCCACGAACTGGTCCATCCAGCCCTGCAGGAACTTGCGGCTGCCGTCGCCGATGCTGCCGTCGGCGTTGAACAGGCCTTCTTTCGCATGGATGAAGGCCTCGGGCTGGTTCAGCGTGGGCATGTCCAGGTAGGCCAGCACGTTGCGCAGGTGCTGCTGCGAGAGCGCGGTGCCGATCGCCCCGATCGACGCGCCCACCACCGCCGCCGGCTTGCCCTTCCACGCGCTCTGGCCGTAGGGCCGCGAGGCGTGGTCGATGGCGTTCTTCAGCACACCGGGAACGGAGCGGTTGTATTCGGGGGTGACGAACAGCACCGCCTGGGCCGCTGCGATCTCGCGCTTGAGCCGCTGCACCGATTCAGCGGGGTGGGCGTCGTCGTCCTGGTTGTAGAGCGGCAGGTCGCCGATCTCGAGCTGCTGAAAGGTCACGCCCTCGGGCGCCAGCCGGGCCAGGCCGTTGGCGAGTTGGCGGTTGAATGAATCGCGGCGCAGGCTGCCGACCAGCACGGCCACCCGGATCGGTTGGGACATGGTTTTGCTCTCCGAAAAGCCCCATCTTCGCGCGGCGGCAAAAAGCCGTGCGCCCGAGGGAGACTCCGCGCGGGAGACTCAATCAAAGCCGCCAGGCAATGGCCGCCATCAACGCCATGGTCAGGACGAAGATGCCGAGAGAAAGCGCGTTCATGGTGACATCCGGTAAGAGCTGGAACCGGCCTCCACGATAGGGCGCGCGCCGCCCGCGCGCTGTAGGCGGGCCACCGATGCGGCGTAGGACAACGGCCACAATTTGTTACAAGGGTAGGAAGCCGCCCACGGCGCCACACGGCGCCCGCCGCTGCCGCCCGGCGCGCCCGCGCGGCACAGTGGACCGTGCGGCTGTGTCGCCGTTCACCCCACGGGAGCAACCACCATGCAGCGCGTGATCTGGAAAGGCGCCATCAGCTTCGGGCTGGTCCATGTGCCGGTGTCGGTGTACCCGGCGTCGCAGGAAAAAGGGGTGGATTTCGACTGGCTCGACAAGCGCTCGATGGACCCGGTGGGCTACAAGCGCATCAACAAGCGCACCGGCCGCGAGGTGCGCACCGACGACATCGTCAAAGGCGTGAAGCAGGACGACGGCGACTACGTGGTGTTCACCGACGCCGAGATCAAGGCCGCCTACCCCAAGAGCACGCAGACCATCGAGATCGAGGCCTTCGTGCCGGCCGCTCAGGTGGCCTTCTACTTCCTGGAGCGCCCCTATTTTCTGGTGCCGCTCGGCAAGGGCCAGAAGGCCTATGCCCTGCTGCGCGAGGCCATGCTGGAGGAAGGCGTGATCGGCATCGCGCGGGTGGTCTTTCATGCCAAGGAGCATCTGGCGGCCGTGGTGCCCAGCGATGACCAGCTGGTGCTGAACACGCTGCGCTGGGCCAGCGAGGTGCGCAGCGCGGACGACCTGAGCTTTCCGGCCGTCGGCAAGGCTGCAGCCGGCCTGAAGGACGCCGACCTGAAGATCGCGCGCCAGTTGATCGGCCAGATGAAGACCCAATGGCAGCCGGACGACTACGGCGACCATTTCGCCGAAGCCATCCGCACGCTGGTCGAGCGCCGCGTGAAGGCGGGCGACACCGAGCAGGTGAAACAGCCCGAGGCGCCGGCCGAAGCCGCTCAGGCCGACAACGTGGTGCAGCTCACGGAACTGCTGCGCCAGAGCCTGCGCGGCAACGCCAAGGGCCACGCGCCAGCGGCGAAAAAGGCCGCCGCAAAACGGGCGCCCTCGCCGGCCCGGCGGCGCAAGGCCGCCTGAGCGGGCGTGCTCACTCCAGGTCTTCGATGGCCAGGCTGTGGTAGCGCTGGGCGTACGAGAACGTCTCTTGCCGCACCACCGCCATGATGGCGTCGCGGGTCTTGTCGTCGGGCATCTTCACCATCAGCGCGTGGTGGCCTTCACGGGCCAGTTCAACGAAGCGGATCGCGGTCTGGCCCTCGGTGCCGACGCTGGGCAGCCGCAGGGCGGCGTCCTTGTCGTCGTGCGGGTTCAGTTCGGCCTGGATGGTTTCCGGGTCGAGGTGCACCACCTCGCCGAAGCGCTCGCCCAGCGCGTCGGCCACGCGCCGGGCGGCGTCGCCGCTGGGGAACAGGATGACGGCGTAGCCCTTGGGGTAGAAGGTGCCGGAGGCGGTGAGCATCTTGCGGTCGAGCACGAAGTCTTTCATGGTCTTCTCCTTGTGAAAACGAAGTGGCTCACTGGGGCCGCGGCCGGGTGAGGTGGGCGCGCTGGCCTGTGCGGAGGTCGGTGGCCCAATCGCCCTCCGTCAGCGCGCGGCCGCGCCCGCAGGTGCGGCCGTGGATGGGCTGCCGCTGCTGCCATTGACGCGCCACACGGTGTTGCCCACGTCGTCGGCCACCAGCAGCGAGCCCTTGCGGTCCACCGCCACGCCCACTGGCCGGCCCATGGCCTCGCCCTTGCGGTTGACGAAGCCGGTCAGCACGTCCACCGGCTGGCCCTGCGGCCTGCCGTTGACGAAGGGCACGAAGACCACCCGGTAACCGTTCAGCGGCTTGCGGTTCCAGGAACCGTGCAGGCCGACGAACATGCCCTGCGCGAATTGCGGCGCCACCGTGTTGCCGGTGGCCGAGGCCAGGCCCAGCGCCGCCACGTGCGGGCCGAGCGCGTAGTCGGGCGGCACGGCGGCCTTCACCAGATCGGGCCGCTGCGGCGCGACGCGTTCGTCCACGTGCTGGCCGTAGTAGCTGTAGGGCCAGCCGTAGAAGGCGCCGGGCTTCACCGAGGTGAGGTAATCCGGCACCAGGTCGTTGCCGAGCTCGTCGCGCTCGTTCACCACGGCGAACAGCTCCTTGTTGCCGGCACCGCCCCAGGCCATGCCCACCGGGTTGCGCAGGCCGCTGGCGAAGACCTTGTGCTGGCCGGTCTTCGCGTCAATCTCCCAGATGGCGGCGCGGCCCTCTTCCTTGTCGATGCCGTTCTCGGCCACGTTGCTGTTGGAGCCAACCGCCACGTACAGCTTCTGGCCGTCGCCGCTGGCGATGACGTTCTTGGTCCAGTGGTGGTTGATCGGCCCTCCGGGCAGCGCCGTGACCACGGTGGGCGCACCGTCCACCCGGGTGGCGCCGGCGGTGTATTTGAATTTCACCAGCGCGTCGGCATTCGCCACGTAGAGGTCGTTGCCCACCAGCACCATGCCGAACGGTGAGTTGAGCTTGTCGGCGAAGGTGGTGCGCAGGTCGGCCACGCCGTCGCCGTTGGTGTCGCGCAGCAGCGTGATGCGGTTGGCGCTGGGTGTGCCGGCGCCGGCCTTCTTCATCGTCAGCTTCATCGCGAAACCCTTGATGCCCTTTCCGTCTTCCGGCTTGGGCGGCGCGTTGGTTTCGGCCACCAGCACGTCGCCATTGGGCAGCACGTAGACCCAGCGCGGGTGGTCGAGCTGGCTGGCGAAGGCCTGCACCGACGCCCCCGCCACGGCCTGCGGCAAGGTGCCCGCCGGCCAGCCCACGGCGGGCGCCACCTTCACGGTCGGGATCAGGCTCTTCTGCGGCGCGGGCAACTGCGGGTTGGGGCCGACCGGGCCGGCCACCGGGCCGACCAGCGGAATGTCCGACCCGTCTGCGGCGGCTGCAGCCAGCCCGGCCGAAAGCGCCGCCACAAGGGCCAGCGGCAGCAGGTTCGCGCGGCGCCGTACGGCGGGTGGACGACAGGCAGTGGTTGGGCGGGTGTCGGGGTGCATCGGTGTCTCCTGTGGGCGTGAAAGCAGCGGCATGCGCTGGGCGGCACACCACCCCTTCAGCTTAGGCAGCCGCCCTGCCGGGCGGCGTAGGACGCGCTCCCCCGGCCCGGTAGGAGCGCACAGCCCGATGGCCGGGTTCAGCCGCCGCCGTCGGCGAGCGGGGCCTGGTCGTCGCCCGGATCGCTCGGGTGCTGCGGCGAACCCCAGGGCGTGGCCCTGGCCAGCGCCATCCACAGCGCGAAGGGCAGGTCAGCCACCGGCCGCTTGGGCGCATGGCGGGCCACGGCGAGTTGTTCACCCGCCGCCACCAGCACGCCGCAGCTCGCCGGCACCTCGTCGGGATCGGCAATGGGCTGGCCGCGCGCGTTGGTGCCGAGCACATACCAGCACTGGCCGCCGACGTCGAGGTAGGCGTCGCGCTTGTCGGTCTGCTTCAGATCACCGAGCAGGTCGGCGCGGCTGACCTTGACCTCGTGCACCACCGGTTCCAGGTAGCCGGCCACGGTGGTGTGGCGGATCGAGAACACGTCGGGCCGGCAGATCTTCCAGCGGTTGGGCTCACCCTCGGGCACCGGCAGGCGGGCGCGCAGGCCGAGGCCGGTCCAGACGATGCGGCCGTGGCGCAGCATCAGCCCGGCCACGCGCTCCACCAGCGCCTCGTGCGCCGACAGCGCGCGCCGGTTGGCGGCCATGGCCTCGCCCAGCCAGACGATGCCGGCGGCGGTCAGGCGAACGGTTTCATGGCCGCTGTCGGCGCGCTGGCGCTCCAGCAGGCCGGCGGCCAGCAGGTCCAGCTCCACCGCGTCCTGGCTGGGCCAGCCGGCGGAGCGGTAGACCTCGCGCAGGCGGCGCGCATGGATGCGGCGCAGCGCGGCAGCGGCGGACGGCACGGCGGACATGCGGCCATTGTCGCGCCCCGGCAGGCGGGGCCATGCCGGCCGGAGGTGCGGGCTAGAAGCGGTGGGTGACCGACGCGACGACCGTCCGCCGCGCACCGAAGAAGCAGTCGCCGCGCGCCGCACAGGTGCTGTTGTAGACCTTGTCGGTGGCGTTCTGCACGTTCAGCGCATAGCGCCAGGCGCCGCTGTCGAATCCCAGCGCGAGGTCGAGCAGGCGCAGCGCGGGCACCACCGGCGCCGGCCCGTCCTGGAAGCGGCTGAAGTAGCGCAGGCCGGCCGCCGCCGACCAGCCCGCAACGCCGGCCACGCTGAAGCGGTACTTGCCCCACACGGCGGCCTGGTGCGGCGGATTGCCACCGAACGTGAGGTTGGGGTCGTCGCGGCTGCCTTCGATCTTCAGGTAGTTGTAGTGGGCGGCCAGCTCGAAGGCCGGGGTCAGCGCGCCGGCCCACTCCAGCTCCAGACCCTGGGTGTTGGTGCGGCCGGCCTGCACGTTGTTCAGGGGGTTGCCGGGGTCGGGCACCAGGCGGTTCTGCTCGCGCAGCTTGAACACGGCCGCGTTGAAGCTGTAGCCGGCGCCGTCGGGTTGCAGCTTGACGCCCGCCTCCACCTGTTTGCCGCGCTGCGGCTTGTAGCGCACGCCGGCCAGGTTCACGCCCGCCACCGGGGTGAACGACTCGCTGTAGCTGAGGTAGGGCGACCAGCCGCCCGGCAGCAGCCGCATGGCGCCCAGGCGCTTGGTGGTGGCGCGGCTGTCTTCGTCCGGGGCGTTCTCCAGCCCGCTGGTGGCGCGGTCGTGCCGCAGCCCAGCCACGAGGATCCAGTCGTCGCCGAACTTCATCTGGTCCTGCAGGTACAGGCCGGCGTGGGTCTGCGTGGTGACGGGGTCGACCGTGGGCGCGGGCAGCGTGACACCGGTGTACACCGGCGTGAAGACGTCGATCGGCAGCAGCGTGCCGCCGAAGCGCGCGGGCCCGTCGGTGATGGTGATGCCGGTCTGCCGGGAGCGCACCGCGTCCAGGCCGACCAGCAGCTTGTGCTGCACGTTGCCGCTGCGCAGGTCGCCCTGCAGGTGCTGGTCGGTGGCGAGCTGGCGCATGCGGGTGTCGCCCCCGAAATGGAAACGGTCGAGCTGCCGCTGGGCGGCGTCCACATACGAATTGCCGGGGTTGCTGTACGAGTCGGGATAGAAGGTGAGCGAGTCCACGCGGTTGCGCGAATAGCGCAGGTTCTGGCGCAGCGTCCACTGGTCGTTGAAACGGTGCTCGAACAGCCAGCCGAAGGTGTCGCGGTTGGAGTCGTAATGGTCCACGCCCGGTTCGCCGATGAAGCGGTTGGTGGGTATGAGGCCGTTCGGGTTGGGTGCGCCAGTGCCGCTCCACGGCAGGAACTGCAAGGTGGAGCCGGTGCGGTCGCGCTGGGTCAGCCCCTGCAGGGTCAGGGTGGTCCTGGCGTCGGGTTTCCAGGTGACGCTGGGCGCCAGCAGCAGCCGGTCGTCGGGCACATGGTCGACCTGGGTGTCGGCCTTGCGCGCGACCGCGACGATGCGGTACAGCCACTGGCCGTCGGCGGTGAGCGGGCCGGTCAGGTCGGCCTGAAGCTCGCGCCGGTTGAAGTTGCCGAGCTGCACGGACACCTCGCGCTGCGCCTGCGCCTGCGGCAGCTTGCTGACCTGGTTGATCAGGCCGCCGGTGCTGCCCTGCCCGAACAGCATGCCCGACGGCCCCCGCAGCACCTCGATGCGCTCCAGCGTGTAGGGGTCGGTGCGGGTGACGCTGGTGTAGTAGCCCCCGAGCTGCTGGCGCAGGCCGTCGAGGTAGATCGCCGGCTCGGTGCCGCGGATCAGGATGCTGTCGGTGCGGCTGTCGAGGCCGAAGGCGTCCGAGCGCACGCCGGCCGCATAGGTCAGCGCGTCCTGCAGGTTGGAGGCGGCCATGTCCTCGATGCGCTGGCGCGGCACCACCGTGACCGCCTGCGGCGTTTCGCGCAGCGGGGTGTCGGTCTTGGTGGCGGTGGCGCTGCGCTTGGCGACATAGCCCTGCACGGGGCCGGTGCCGGTCTCGGCGTCGCCGCGCACGGTGACGGGCGCCAGCGTGCCATCGGCCGCAGGAGCGGCGGCGGGGGTCTGCGCGGTGGCGGTGGTGCAGGCGGCGGCCAGCAGCACGGCGCTGGCCAGGGGGTTCAGGTGCGGCATGGCGCGGCTCATCGGTGGGGTTGTTCGAGGCGGGAAGTCGGGTGCGCGGCGCTCGGGCCGCGCGGGCGGTCAGGCGGGGCGGCCGGAGAACGGCACGACCACGGCCGGCGGGCTGGCGGGCATGGCCGGCAGCACCACGGTGGCGCGGTGCGCGTAGCCGGGGTCGAGGCAGGCGATGGTGGCGGCGTCGCCGTAGCGCAGGGGGCCGGTGCAGAACCGCAGCACATGCACGCCGCAGGGGCGCGAGCGCCAGCCGTCGTCGGCGTCTTCATTCACGGCTGCGCCCGTCCAGCCGTGGCCGGGTGCGGGCTGCAGCGCGATGCGGCCGATGGCAGGGCCGAGCAGGCTGGCCGCACCGACGGACAACGCCGCGCCGCCTTCGACCGGCGTGACCGACACGGTGGCCTTGAGCTGGCCGGGTTCGGGCAGCAGGTGCGCGTAGGTCTCGATGAGTTGCCACAGCGCGGTGTCGTCGTCGATGCCTTCGGCGCAGGCGGCTTCCTGCACCTGGAACCACACCGTGCGGCGGTCCTCGAACTGCACGCGCATGCAGGGCCCGAGGTCGCGCGCCAACTGGCGGCGGTAGGCGGCCATGGCGCGGCACACCTGCGGGCGCAACTGGCGGTAGCGGGCCAGCGGCATCAGGTCGCGGGGGGACAGGCTCATGACGACTCCTCCTGCCTGAGCGCGGCGGGTTGCGGCGCGCCGTTGAGCACGCAGGCCTGGCCGGTGCGGCGGCACTGGCCGTCGTCGCCCAGCCAGTGGTGGTCGTGGCTGACGCAGCCGGTCTGGCAGATGACCAGTTCGGCCGCGTCGTGGCTGGCGTCGAGCATGGCGGCGACGTCGTCGCGCAGGAACATCAGCTCGGTTTCCTTGACGACCAGCGCGGCGCGCAGCCGCATGGCCAGGCCCTGCTGGTCCTGCAGCTCGCCGTGCAGGCCGCGCACGCAGTGGCTGGTGCGGCGCTGGGCGTCGGCCAGCGCGCGGATCAGCACGCCGTTCTCGTGCTGCAACAGGTCGAGCTGGGTTCGGGCGCGGGCGAGCAGCTTGGCCGGCCGCACCGGCTGCCGCTCGGGCACCGGCTCGGGCGCGGCAAAGAGCAGCGCGGCCAGCCTGTCAATGCACCGACGCATGCGGCACCTCGGACGGCGGCACCAGGCGGCGGTTGGCCAGGCGGCGCATCTCGTAGTAGCGGCAGCGGGCCGTCAGCATCATCTGCGTGACGGCCTCGAAGACCTCGGGGTCCATGCGCACCGAAACGCAGTCGGTGTTGAGCTGGACGACGCCGCAATCGGGGCAGATGGTGACGCTGCCGACCGGGCTCTCCGCCAACGGCAAATGGTGGCAGGTGCCCTCGCCGGGCTTCTGCTGGGACATGCTGAACTCCTGAAGTGGGCACTTCAGTTCCTCGGCTGGCGTGAGGGATCAGCTGGCGCAGAACGATGTGATGGCCGGATTCTATTGAGAATAATTCTCAATTGCAACCAGGCCGACGCGCCCCCGGTGGTGGCAGGGTCGGGCCGCGCGTCAGCGCGAGGGCGGCGGGCCGTCGTCGATGCGGAAGGGGTTGAAGTCGGTGCCGCGGTCGTACCAGTCTTCCTGTTCGGCGCGCTTGAGCCCGTTCACGATCCAGTAGGTCAGCGGCGTGGCCAGCACCTCCCAGCCCGTCTTCAGCACGTATTGGGCGAGCGTGACGGCCAGGATGTCGGCCGTGGTCCAGACGCCGTAGAAGGCGACGAAGTAGAACAGGCCGGAGTCGATCAGCTCGCCCACCAGCGTGGAGCCGATGGTGCGCATCCACAGCCAGCGGCCGTGCGTCCACAGCTTCATCTTGGCCAGCACGTAGCTGTTGGCGAAACTGCCGCACCAGAACGCGAGCATGGACGCCAGCGCGATGCGCCAGGCGTTGCCGAACACCCCTTCGAGCTGGCCCTGGTAGCCGTGCATGAAGTCGGTGTCGGCCGGCGGCAGGCCGACCACCACCGCCGCCATGACCGACGCGAAGGCCAGCGCCCCGAAGCCGGCCCACACCGCGCGGCGGTCGCGGCCGTAGCCGTAGACCTCGGTCAGGATGTCGCCGAACAGGTACGAGATGGGAAAGAACAGCACGCCGGCGCCGAAGGTGACGGTGCCCACCAGCGGCAGCGTCAGCGTGGCCTGCTTGGCCGCGCCGATGAAGTTGGAGCACAGCAGCACGCAGACGAACGCGGCCAGGATGAAGTCGTAATACCGGTAGCGGGAGCGGCTCATGCGGCGCAGTATGCCCGTGGCCGCGCCCAAAAAAAAGCGCCGCTTGCGCGGCGCTGAGTTGGAGACTCGGAAGGAAACGGTTCAGGCCAGCGGCTCAGCCGCGCACCTGGGCGTCGTGCTTCTGCTTGAAGATGCGGCGGCTCTGGCGGTTCTCGGCGCGCTGCACGCCGGCCTGTTCGTGCGCACCGACATGGCCGTCGCGGGCGGCAACCGCTTCCTTGTGGTCGACGCGGGCCTGGCCGCGCTCCAGCTTGGCGGCTTCGTGGTTGGTGACCGAGCCGTTCTGGATGCCGGCCTCGACGCGCTTTTCCTGGTTGATGTTGCGCTGCACGTCGGCCTGCATGCGCTGCGACGAGGCCGACAGCGGATTGCCGTTCACGCCGTTGTTCTTGGCGGTGGCGATGTCGCGGCTGGTCTTGTTCTGCGCGGCGGTGAGGCGGGCGCGCTCGGCGTCGCTCAGCTTGCCGTCTTTCAGCGCATTGGCCTGCAGGCGGTCCACGCGGCTCTCGTCTTTTTCCAGGGCGGCTGCCTCGCGGGTCGTGATGCTGCCGTTCTGCAGGCCGGCCTCGATGCGGCTTTGCTGGTTGACGTCGCGCTGCACGGTGGTGGCGGCGTTGGTCTGTGCGAAGGCGGCGGTGGCGCCAACGGTGAGCAGCAGAGCGGTCAGGAGTTGCGTGGTTTTCATGGTGAGGTCCTCTTGAGTTGATTCGGGTTGTTCGGGTTGTTCGCAAGGTCGTTCAGACCTGCATCCACCAACGGCGGCCGCTGGCCGCGCGTTTACCCGCATCTGTGAAGCCGCCGTAAAGCCGTGTAACGCGCCGCGCCACGAAAAAAGCCGGCGGCGCTCGTCGCACCGCCGGCTTCTGGAGCCTGCCGGGACTCAGGCCAGCTTGAACGGCAGCTCGCGCGGCGTCTTGCCGGTGAGCTGCGCGACGGCGTTGCCGAAGGCCGGAGCCAGCGGCGGCACGCCGGGCTCGCCCATGCCGGTGGGCGCGTCGGCGCTGGGCACGATGAAGACCGCGATCTGCGGCATGTCGGTGATGCGCGGCACCTGGAACTCGTGGAAGTTGCCCTGCTCGACCACGCCGTCCTTCAGCGTCACCGCCGCACCGGGCAGGCACATGGAGAGGCCCATCACGGCCGCGCCCTGCACCTGCGCTTCCACGCCCCTGGGGTTGACCGCCAGGTTGCAGTGCACGCCCGCCGTCACCTTGTGCAGCACCGGCTCGCCCTTCTCGACCGACGCTTCCACCACGTAGGCCACCACCGAGCTGAACGACTCGTGCACCGCCACGCCCCAGGCGCGGCCTTCCGGCAGCTTGGTCTTGCCGTAGCCCGACTTGTCGACCGCCAGCTGCAGCGCGGCCTTGTGGCGCGGGTGCTTGTCGCCGATGAGCGCCATGCGGTAGGCCACCGGGTCTTGGCCGCCGGCGCGGGCGGCCTCATCGATCAGCGTTTCCATCACGTAGGCGGTGTGGGTGGAGCCCACGCTGCGCCACCACAGCACCGGCACATTGACCTGCGGGTGGTGCACGCTGAGGCGCATCGGCAGCTCGTAGGGCTCCTTCATGCCTTCGACGATGGTGGCGTCGATGCCGTCCTTCACCATGAAGGCCTCGAACGGCGAACCCTTGACGATGGACTGGCCGACGATGACGTGGTCCCAGGCCAGCACCTTGCCCTTGGCGTCCAGCCCGATCTCGGCGCGGTGAACGTGCATGGGCCGGTAGTAGCCGCCCTTGATGTCGTCCTCGCGGCTCCAGACGGTGCGCACCGGCGTCTTCAGCCCGGCGGCCTGCGCCGCCTTGGCGACCTGGCAGGCCTCCACCACGTAGTCGCTCGTGGGAATGGCGCGGCGGCCGAAACCGCCACCGGCCATCTGGGTGTGGATGGTCACCGCGTCGGGCTTCACGCCCAGCGTCTTGGCGGCGGCGCCGGCATCGAGGCCGGGCATTTGCGTGCCCATCCACAGCTCCGCCTTGTCACCGTTGAGCGCCACCGTGCAGTTCAGCGGCTCCATCGGCGCATGGGCGAGGTAGGGAAACACGTATTCGGCGCTGATCTTCTTCGGCGCGGCGGCGAGCGGCGCGACGTCGGCGTCGTACTTGACCAGGCCCTTGGTCTTGGCGAGTTCGCGGTAGCTGGCGAGCTGCTTGGCGCTGTCGACCTTCTCGACCGTGCTGGTGTCCCACTCCAGCTTCAGCGCGTCGCGGCCCTTCTTGGCGGCCCAGTAGCCGGTGGCCAGCACAGCCACGCCTTCGCCGCCGCGGTCGGTGGGCACGCGCAGCACGGCCTTCACGCCGGGTACCTGCTTGGCGGCAGCGTCGTCCACGCGGGTCACGCGGGCGCCGAACACCGGCGGGCGCGCCACCACGGCGGTGAGCTGGCCGGGCTGCTTCATGTCCATGCCGTACGACTGGCCGCCGCTGGACTTGGCGCGGGCGTCGATGCGGCCGGTGGGCTTGCCGATGATGCGGAAGTTCTTCGGGTCTTTCAGCACCACCCGTTCCGGCACCGGCAGGTCCATCGCCGACTTGGCGAGTTCGCCGTAGCCCAGCTTCTGGCCCTTGGGGCCGACGACCACGCCGTTCTCGGTGCGCAGGCTGTCGGCCGGCACGTTCCACTTCTGCGCGGCGGCGCTCACCAGCATGGCGCGGGTGCGAGCGCCGAGTTCGCGGTACTGGGTGTAGGAGTTCTTGATGGAGTTGGAGCCGCCGGTCAGGTGCATGCCGAAGGCCGGGTCCACGTAGGCGGCGTTGGCATTGCCGTGCTGGCTGCGCACCTTGGACCAGTCGGCGTCGAGCTCTTCCGCCAGGATCATGGGCAGGCCGGTCTGCACGCCCTGGCCGAAGTCGAGGCGGTTGATGGTGACCAGCACGGTGCCGTCCGGCGCAATGGCGACGAAGGCGCTCGGCTGCTGCGTCGGCTTCAGGCCGCTGGCGGGCGCGGCAGAGGGCGCGTCGGCCGCCAGCGCGGCGGTGGCCGGAAACAGGCCGAGCGCGAACCCGGAGGCCGAGGCCATCTTCAGGAAGCTGCGGCGCGGCACGGCAGCCACCGGCGCAAAATCAAAATTCATAGCATCAACGCCAGCATTGGCGCTGACTTGGGGCAAATTTCTTTCCAAAAACATGGTGGTGCTCCTGTCAGGCCAGCGTCTTGGCGGCGTCGTGGATGGCGGCGCGGATGCGGGCGTAGGTGCCGCAGCGGCAGATGTTGCCGGCCATGGCGGTGTCGATGTCGTCGTTGGTGGGCTGGCGGTTTTTCATGAGCAGCGCGGTGGCGCTCATGACCTGGCCGCTCTGGCAGTAGCCGCACTGGGCCACGTCGTGCTTCACCCAGGCGTCCTGCACGGCCTTGCCCACCTTGGCCTGCGGGCCGGTGGTGGCGACCTGTTCGATGGTGGTCACCGGCTTGTCGCCCACCGCCGAGATCGGCGTGACGCAGGAGCGGGTGGCCACGCCGTTGATGTGCACCGTGCAGGCGCCGCACAGCGCCATGCCGCAGCCGAACTTGGTGCCCGTGAGGCCGATTTCATCGCGCAGCGCCCACAGCAGCGGCGTGTCGGGCGGGCTTTGCAGCGTCTGGCGCTGCCGGTTGATCTGGAGGGTGGTGGTCATGGCGGGTGCTGGGGTGTTGTTGTGGAGGGATGTCAGGATTCTGGTTAACCACGAGACGCGCCTCAAGCCGATTCCTCCGCAAGACTTGCACAATCCTGCAACCCGCCGCACAGACAGGCTCGAAACTGTCACCCGAGTGCCATACTCCCGCAACCCTTCCGGACTCTTGCACCCTTCATGATCGCCGCCGCCTGCTCCCCCCAGATGACCGCCGAATGCCTGGTCGCCGCCAACCGCGAGTTCGCCGAGCGGCTGGCCACGCTGCCGCTGCAGGAGGGCATCCACCCGTCGGCCGTGCCGGACGTGAACCTGCTCTGCGTGACCCGGCACATTCCGCGGGCGCCGCTGGTCTACGAGCCCTGCATCGTGCTCATCGGCCAGGGCCACAAGGTGGGCTACCTGGGCGACGAACAGTTCCGCTACGACCCCGAGCACTACCTGGTGCTGGCCGTGCCCATGCCCTTCGAGTGCGAGACCCACGCCAGCCCCGCAGCACCGCTGCTCGGCCTGTCGGTCGGCATCCAGCCGGCGCTCATCCAGGAGCTGCTGCTGCAGCTGGACGACGACGACGGCCCCGCCGCCCGCGAGATGCCGCGCGGCATCTGCGCCGCGCCTGTCACCGCCGCGTTGCGCGACGCCAGCCTGCGGCTGCTGCAGGCGCTCGACTCACCCGACGAAGCCCGCATCCTCGGCCCGCAGCTCGTGCGCGAAATCGTCTTCCGCGTGCTGCAAGGCCCCTACGGCGGCGCCTTGCGGGCGCTGGCCGCCCAGCACACCCACTTCGGCAAGATCGCCCGGGCGCTCAAGCGCATCCACGCCGACTACGCCGGCGCGCTCGACATCGACACACTGGCGCGCGACGCCCACATGAGCGTCTCCAGCTTCCACCACAACTTCAAGGCCGTCACCTCCAGCTCGCCGCTGCAGTACCTCAAGAGCATCCGGCTGCACAAGGCCCGGCTGCTGATGGCGCACGAGGGCGAGCGCGCCAGCAACGCCGCGCTGCGGGTGGGCTACGAAAGCGTGTCGCAGTTCAACCGCGAGTTCAAGCGCGCCTTCGGCACCAGCCCCGGCGAAGACGCCCGCCAGTGGCGCGGCCAGATCGCGCCACTGCCCGCCGTGCCGGCGCCCTGAGCGCACTGGCACGCGCGGTGTGCACGGCGCGCCACGCGGCAACCGCTCGCCGCAGGCCGGATGGCTTGCGCGGCGGGGGCGATGCGCTCTAATAGCGCTGTGCGCCTTTTCGAGCGCCAAGGAGACAGATTGAAAACAAGCACCACCCTGGCCACCGGTCTGCTGGCCGCATGCCTGGCCGGCGCCGCCCACGCCGACCCGATGAGCGACTTCGCCAACATCTTCAACAGCTGCAAGGCCACGTACCAGAACATCCGGGCCGGTGGCGTGGCGGCCGACGCCGGCGGCGTGTTCGTCCGCAAGCTCAACACCGAGTCGCGGCTGAAGTACGAGATCAACCAGAAATACTATTCGTCGCCCCACACCGCGGTGCTGACCATCGAACTCACCGAAGCCTTTGGCACGGCGGCCACGCAGGCCGAGGCGCAGCAGCTTCTCGCGGCGCCCGAGAACCGGCTGAAGCGCGACGTGGTGCGCATCAACTACACCACCCGCAACGGCGTCTGGACGACGACCGACGCCGACGTGGTGACGGAGGTGAAGCACCGCCGCGACGACGTCACCTGGGGCCCGCCGCTGTCCATCAAGCTCGGCCGCGACGCCATGCTGCGCTCGTCCGAGCCGTGGGCCACCTGCGTGCGCTGAACCAGAAGCGCTACATTTTCAATAGCTCAAAAGCGCCTATTCACGCTGGCTTGCGGCCGATTCGGCTTGTAAAAACAGAAAAACGCCGCTGACGCGGCGTTTTTTCATGGGCGGGCGGGTGCCAGCCGCTCAGGCCTGCGGCGCTTCGGCCGGCACCTGCACCGGCGGCGTCAGCGGCGCGCCGGGTGCCAGCGTGGCGGCCGGCTGCGTGGACAGCATGCGGCGCAGGTAGGTGCCCAGCATGGCGGCAATCTGCTCGCCGCTCCAGGTGCCGCTGGGCGCGTACCACTTCATCACCCAGTTGAACATGCCCAGGGCGCCGAACACCGCCACCTTGGGGTTGCAGCGCACGATGCTGCCGTCTTCGATGCCGTCGTTCACGAAATCGCGCAATTGCGTCTCGAACTGGTCGCGCAGTTCCATGATGACGTTGGCGTGCTCCGGCAGCAGCGACTGCTCCTCCAGGATGATGGCGTGGTTGTTCTGGTCGGACAGCATCGCGCCCAGGTAATCGCTCAGCGCGGCGCACAGCTTGTCCAGGCCGGTGCCGGTGCCGCGCCGTTCGCGCGCCACGATCTCCAGCGCGCCGTCCATTGCTGCCCGGTGGCAGAAATACAGCAGCTCGTCCTTGCTCTTCACGTAGGTGTAGAGCGCCGCCTTGCTGACGCCGAGCGTGTCGGCGATTTCGGTCAGCGAGGTGCCGTGGTAGCCATTGCGGGTGAAACAGGCCGCCGCCTCGCGGAGGATGGCCTGACGCTTGGCCTCGAATTGCGCGTTGGCGGGTTGAACCGCCCCGTTCCAGGTTCTCATGGTGCCCTCTTCCGTCGTTGTTGTTTGGCCCCTTTTTGGGGCCGCTTGCGTTATGACCAGTTTATGTCGGGAGCCTGCCAAACAACAGGATGTCCCAAAAGAAAACACTCCGACCACAAAGTCACCCCTTTGCACCCGGTGTCTTTCAGGCAAGATATGGCCCCGCCAAGTTCCTGCTGCGGTGAAGGGTTGGGGCAAAATCGCCCCACCATGTCCCTCGACGCCATCGAACTGCAGAGCGGCCCCGAGCCGGTCGCCACCATCATCGTGCTGCACGGCCTGGGCGCCGACGGCAACGACTTTGTGCCCGTTGCCCGCGAACTCGACCTGCGCCAGATTGGTGCGGTGCGCTTCGTCTTTCCGCACGCGCCCACCATGCCGGTCACCATCAACGGCGGCTACGTCATGCGTGCCTGGTACGACATCCTCGGCGTCGATCTGGTCAAGCGCGAAGACGAAGCCGGCCTGCGGAATTCGGTCAAGCTGGTGGAGGCCTTCATTGCCAACGAAAAGGCGCGCGGCATTCCCGCCAACCGCATCGTGCTGATGGGCTTCTCGCAGGGCTGCGCGATGGCGCTGATGACCGGCCTGCGCCATGCCGAACGGCTGGGCGGCATCATCGGCCTGTCGGGCTACCTGCCGCTGGCCGACACCACCGCCGCCGAGCGCCATGCCGCCAACCAGGACACGCCGATCTTCCTCGCCCACGGCAAGGTCGACCCCGTGGTGCCGCTGGCCCGCGCACTGGCCTCGCGCGACCTGCTGGTGAAGCTCGGCTACAAGCCCGACTGGCACGAATACCCCATGCCGCATTCGGTGGCGCCCGAAGAGATCGACGACATCAACCGCTGGCTGCTGCGCGTGCTGGGCCGCTGATGCACCGCGCGGCGCTCGTCCTCTTCTCCGGCGGGCAGGACTCCACCACCTGCCTGGCGTGGGCGCTCGCGCGCTACGAACGCGTCGAGACCATCGCGTTCGACTACCGGCAACGCCATGCGGTGGAACTGCAGGCCCGCCACGCGGTGCTGGCCGGCATCCGCCAGCGGTTTCCGCAGTGGGCGGGCAAGCTCGGCGACGACCATGAGCTCGACCTCGGCGTGCTGGGCCAGGTCAGCGAAACCTCGCTCACCCGCGACATGGCCTTCCGCATGGAAAGCTCCGGCCTGCCCAACACCTTCGTGCCCGGCCGCAACCTGCTGTTCCTCACGCTGGCCGCCGCGCTGGCCTACCGCCGCGGGCTGGAAGTCATCGTCACCGGCGTCTGCGAGACCGACTTTTCCGGCTACCCCGACTGCCGAGACGACACCATGAAGGCGATGCAGCTCGCGCTCTCGCTGGGCATGGACAAGCGCTTCCTGATCGAAACCCCGCTGATGTGGATCGACAAGGCCGACACCTGGGCGCTGGCGCAAACACTCGGCGGCGACGCGCTGGTGGAACTGATCATCGAACACAGCCACACCTGCTACCTCGGCGACCGCACGCACCGCCACGACTGGGGCTACGGCTGCGGCGACTGCCCGGCCTGCGCGCTGCGCGCGCGCGGCTTCGCGGCGTGGCGAAATGCGGACAAACCGGCCGCCCGCACGCCATAACGCTTCAACTCCGGCGCGGCTTGTCCGATCATGACAGGGCCATGACGAACCGTCCGCCACTCCGCCGCCTGTTCCGCTACTCGCCCGAACCGATAGACGCCTACGGCGTCACCGTCGGCCGCGTCCGCATCGGGCCCGCCCAGCTGTGCGCGCTGGCCGACCACCCCGCCTGCTGGAACCTGGCCTTCCTGAGCTTCGACTACGCGGCGGCTCCGGTGCACCCCGACCCGCGTTTCGCCGTGCACGTGCTGGACACCGTGCGCTTCGTGCTGCGCCGACAGACCATCGACATCCTCGGCCGGGAACCGCTGGCGCTCAAGGTCGAAGGCCTGCTGCAAGCCGACGCCCGCACCTTTCTCGACGGCCTGCTCGACACCGACCTGTATCGCGGCTGCGCGCTGTGGCGCGCCTATGGCGACCGCTGGCTCGGCAACATGCACGAGCGCGTGGGCGCCTGCCGGCCCGACCCGGCGGCGCTGCTGCTCGACCACATCGACGAGATGCCCGACGACCTCGGTCTGGCGCGCCAGCTGCTGGCGCGCTTCGCCTGAGCCGGCCTCAGCGTTCGCTGACGCCGAAGCGCGCCGGCGCGCCCGGCGGCTGCGGCGCCAGCCGCCACTCGCGGTCGTGGAAGGCCGCCACCGCCGAGCGGTGCGCCACGGACACCATCGCCCCGCCCTGGCCCGCCACCAGCGCCTTCAGGCGGCCATAGAGCGTCTGTTCGGCCTCTTCGTCGAGTGCGCTGGTGGCCTCGTCGGCGAACAGCCAAGCCGGCCGCTTCAGCAGCACCCGCGCAATGGCCAGCCGCTGCCGCTCGCCGCCCGAGAGCTTCTGGCTCCAGGCGTCTTCGTCGTCCAGGCGGCTGGCCAGGTCGGGCAGCAGCGCGTCGTTCAGCGCCTGCCGCAGCGCGTCGTCGCCGTAGCGGTCGGCCGGCTCGGGGTAGGCCAGCGCATCGCGCAGACGCCCTTCCGGGAAGTACGGGTGCTGGGGTATGAACATCGCGTCGGCCGGCCGCTCCACGCGGCCCTGCGCGAACGGCCAGATGCCGGCAAACGCGCGCAGCAGCGTGGATTTGCCGCCGCCCGAGGGCCCGCGCACCACCACGCTCTCGCCCGGCCGCACCTGCAGCGCCGCGTCGGCCAGCAGCACCGCGCCATTGGGCAGGCCCAGCGTCAGGCCGCTGGCGCGCAGGCCGGCCTCGCTGCCCACCTGTTCGGCCTGCAGCGGCACCGACTGCGCGACCAGTTGGTCTTCGAAATCGGTCAGGCGGTCGGTGGTGGCGCGCCAGGCGGCGAGCGAGCTGTAGTTGTCGACGAACCACGACAGCGAGTCCTGCACCCGGCCGAAGGCGGTGGCGATCTGCATGAGCCCGCCGAGGTTGATGGCGCCGGAGAACAGCCGTGGCGCAGCAACGATGAACGGAAACACCACCGCCGCCTGGCCGAAGAAGCTGGTGAACCAGATCAGGTTCTTCTGCTTGCGCAGCAGCTCCAGGTAGTTGGCCAGCACGCGCGAGAAGCGCAGGTCGAGCTGGCCGCGCTCCACCGCCTCGCCGCGGTCCAGCGCGATCGCCTCGCTGTACTCGCGCACCCGCATCAGGTGGTGCCGGTAGTCGGCCTCCAGGCGCTGCTGCTGGTAGTTCAGCGGAATCTGCGGCCGCCCGATGAGGTGCGTCACCAGGCTGCCCACCGCGCAGTACAGCACGGCCGCCCAGACCATGAAGCCGGGAATCACCCAGGTGCTGCCGCCGATGTCGAAGCTGAAGGCGCCCGACAGGCCCCACAGGATGCCCACGAAGGTCACCAGCGTCACCAGCGCGTTGAACGCACCCATCGTCAATGACACGGTGTAGGTGGTGAACAGGTTCAGGTCTTCCTGGATGCGCTGGTCGGGGTTGTCCGGCGCGCGGCCCAGGGCCCCGGAGAACCGCGCAAGCTCCATACGGTAGAACGCCTGGCTGGCCAGCCAGCGGGCCTGGTAGTGGCCAGTCATCCAGTTGCGCCAGCGGAGCTCCAGCAGCTGCGTCAGGTAGAACTTGTAGACGGCGGTGATGATGAGCGCGAACGCGATCCAGGTGAAGCGGAAGAGCTGTTCCCAGAACACCGGCTGGTTGCGCGACTCCAGCGCGGCGTAGAAAACGCCGTACCAGTCGTTGTACAGCACCAGCAGGTACACGTTCAGCAGGTTCAGCCCGATGATCGCGCCCAGCAGGCCGCGCGCCTTCCACTTCTGGTCGGAGCGGAAATAGGGCAACGCCAGCCGGGCGATCTTGCGCGTCGTAGCGCGCACGCCACCGGCTTCGGGTGTCTGGCTCATGGAGGTCGTTCCTTTGTTCTTGCTCTGGAAGAGCGCCGCAGTGAGAGCCCGGCGCGGCGGCAGAGTTCAGACCGCCGGCGGAAACGGCTGCGCGCCCGGCTCCGTGGCCGGCGGGTTCGACACGCCGGAGGCCACGTGGCCGGCCGGCACATGCTGCGCGGCCGATTCGATGTGGCGGGTCTGGTCGTCGAAGAAGAAGTCGGGCTCGAACTCGCGCAGGAACTCGCCCTTGGCCAGGCCGCCGAGGAACATGGCCTCGTCGACCTCGATGTGCCAGTCCATCAGGGTGCGGATCGCGCGCTCGTGCGCCGGCGCGCTGCGGGCCGTGACCAGCGCGGTGCGGATGCGCATGTCCGGCGTGCCGGCCTGCTGCAGCCGGTGCAGCGCGGCCAGCAGCGGCTTGAACGGCCCGCCCGGCAGCGGCTGCGCCGCCTTGTTCTTCTCGTGCTGCTGAAAAGCGCTCAGGCCCTCCGTCTGGTAGACGCGCTCGGCCTCGTCGGAGAACAGCACCGCGTCGCCGTCGAACGCGATCCGCACTTCGTGCGGATGCGCTTCGCTGGCGCGCGCCGAATGCGGGTAGACCTGCGCGGCGGGCACGCCGGCAGACAGCGCGGCCCGCACGTCGCTCAGGTGCGCCGACAGGAACAGGTTGGCGTGCAGCGGCCGCAGGTAGCGCCACGGCGGCTGGCCGCGCGTGAAGGTGCCCCGTTCGATGGCCAGGCCGTAGTGCTGCGCCGAGCGGAACACCCGCATGCCCGACACCGGATCGTTGCGCGACAGGATGACGACCTCGACCCGCTGGGAATCGGTCTCGTTGAAGGCCAGCAGCTTGCGCACGAGGGAGAAGGCCACGCCAGGCTTGGCCGGCACGTCGACGCGGTCGAGCTGCAGTTGCATGTAGGCGCGGTCGTCGCGCGCCCGCTCGAAGATTTCGTTCTCTGCCTCGAAGTCGAACAGCGCCCGCGACGAGATGGCCACCACCAGCTTGCCGTCGAGCGAGACTCCCATGCGAGGTGGTGCGTCAGCGCGCGAGCTGGTTGAGTTCGATGATCGGCAGCAGCACGGCCAGCACGATCAGCATCACCATCACGCCCATCACGACGATCAGCAGCGGCTCAAGGATGGTCGCCAGCGCGAAGGCCTTGCGCTGCACCTCGGCGCTGAGCTGCTTGGCCGCGCGCTGGAGCATCACCGGCAGTTGGCCGGTCTGTTCGCCCAGCCGGGCGAACATGCTGACGAGGCCCGGAAAGCGCTTCTTCTGCGCCATGGCCGAAGCCAGCGGAGCGCCTTCGCGCACCAGCACCAGCGCGTCGAGCGCGTCGTTGCGCATGGCGGTGTTGCCCAGCGTTTCGGCGGCGGCCTGCAGCGCTTTCAGGATGGGCACGCCGCCAGCCGCCAGCATGGCCAGCGTGCTGGTGAAGCGGGCCGCGTTGTAGCCGCGCGAGAGGTTGCCGACCAGCGGCAGCTTGAGCCAGAAGGCGTCGAAGCGCTCACGGAGCACGGCATTGGCCAGCGCGATGCGCGCGGCAATGCCCAGCACCACCAGCACGATCAGCGCGAACCAGCCGTAGCCGCGCACCACGTCGCTGATGTTCAGCATGATGACGGTCAGCAGGGGCAGCGCCCGCTTGCTGCCGGCGAACACGGTGGCGACCTGCGGCACGACGTAGCCGACCAGGAACATCACGATGACAATGGCGATGAGCGTCACGATGGCCGGGTACAGCGCCGCACCGATGAGCTTGCCCTTGAGCTGCTGGCGCTCCTCCAGGTCGTCGGCCAGCCGCTCCAGCACCAGGCCCAGGTTGCCCGACTGCTCGCCGGCGCCGATGACGCCGGTGTAAATGTCGTTGAACTCGCGCGGGTGCTGGCCCAGCGCGCGGGAGAAGGTGGAGCCGCTGTTGACCTCGGAGCGCAGCGACGCCACCAGGTTGCGCTGCCGCTCGTCGGTCGTTTCCTCTGAGAGCGCGGTGAGCGCCCGCTCCAGCGGCAGCCCCGACGACACCAGGCCCGCGAGCTGGCGCGTCCAGATGGCCAGCGTGTTGTTGCTGAAGATGCGGCTGGTCCAGAGCGTGACGTTCAGGCCGCTGCCCCGCGACTCCTTGGCGCCCGGCACGCCGCCGCCCTTGACTGGCTCCACCACCAGCGGCACCAGCGCCTGCGAGCGCAGCGCCCCGCGCGCCGCCTTGGCGCTTTCAGCCTCCAGCACGCCCTTGCGGGTCTGGCCCTTGGCGTCGAGCGCTTCGAAGGTGTAGGCGGGCATGGTGAGCGACCTCAGTTCATGCAACGGGACGCCGCCGGGCCGCTCCCAAGGCGGCCCAGCCCCCACGGGGGGCAGCGAACCACACGAAGTGGGGAGCGTGGGGGTTTCATGAAGATTCTCTCGTCACGCGGACGAGTTCTTCGCGGGTCGTGATGCCGGCCCGCACCAGCCGTTCGCCGTCGTCGCGCATCAGCGTCATGCCGGCCTTCAGGCCGGCGGCGCGGATGTCGGCCTCGGCGGCCTGGCTGTGGATCAGCGCGCGGATGTTGTCGTCGGTGATGAGCATCTCGAACACGCCGGTGCGGCCCTGGTAGCCGGACTGGCCGCATTCGCCGCAGCCGGCGCCGTGGCAGTGCGTGCACAGCTTGCGCACGAGGCGCTGCGCCAGCACACCGAGCAGCGAGGAGCTGAGCAGGAAGGGCTCGACGCCCATGTCGGTCAGGCGCGTGACGGCACTCGACGCGTCATTCGTGTGCAGCGTGGCCAGCACCAGGTGGCCGGTCAGCGAGGCCTGGATGGCGATCTGCGCGGTTTCGAAATCGCGGATTTCGCCGATCATGATGACGTCCGGGTCCTGGCGCAGGATGGCGCGCAGGGCCTTGGCGAAGGTCAGTTCGATCTTCGGGTTCACCTGCGTCTGGCCGACGCCGGGCAGCTCGTATTCGATCGGGTCTTCCACCGTCATGATGTTGCTGCGGGTGGCGTCCAGGCGGCTCAGCGCGGCGTACAGCGTGGTCGTCTTGCCGGAGCCGGTGGGGCCGGTGACGAGGATGATGCCGTGCGGCTGCGAGATGAGGTCTTCGATCTTGCCGAGCACGTCGCCTTCCATGCCGACCGCTTCCAGGCTGATCTTGCTCTCGCTCTTGTCCAGCAGACGCAGCACGGCCCGCTCGCCGTGGGCGCTGGGCAGCGTGGAGACCCGCACGTCGACCGCGCGGGTGCCGATGCGCAGCGAGATGCGGCCGTCCTGCGGCAGCCGCTTCTCGGAGATGTCGAGCTCGGCCATGATCTTCAGCCGCGAGATCAGCGCCGCGTGCAGCGCCCGGTTGGGCTGCACCACCTCGCGCAGCGTGCCGTCCACGCGGAAACGCACGCTGGAATGGCGCTCATAGGGCTCGATGTGGATGTCGCTCGCGCCGTCGCGCGCGGCCTGGGTGAGCAGCGCGTTCAGCATGCGGATGATGGGCGCGTCGTCGGCCGATTCCAGCAGGTCTTCCACCGCCGGCAGCTCCTGCATCATGCGCGAGAGGTCGGCGTCGTTCTCGACCTCGCTCACCACCGTGGCGGCGCTCGACTCGCCCTGCGAATAGGCGGCGCTGATGCGCTGCACCAGCTCGTCGTTGCCCAGCTTCTGCACCGCGCGCACCTCGTATTTGCGCAGCACCTCGCCGAGCGCGGCGGGCGAGGTGCCGTCGGAGCGGCACAGGCTCAGGTCGCGGCCGTCGTCCTGCAGCAGCAGCTTGTGGGTGCGGGCGAAGGCATAAGGGAGCGGGTAGCGCACGTCGGGAGTCCGGTGGTGGGGCGAAAGCTGTTGTTCTTGGACGGCGGGGTGGGCAGGGGTGGCTCGATGCGCCGCGCCTCAGCGGTTGCTGGGAGACGTGATCGGCGAGGCCGACGACGGGCTCAGCGGCAAGCGGGTGCCGGGCTTGAGCGCCGGCAGGATGGCCGCGTCGTTGATCGGGATGACGACGTTCTGCGGCGGCTGGGTGTCGATTTCCTGGCGCCGCATGTAGTCGTAGCGGTCGAGCGCCAGCCGCTCGGTGGAATCGGCGTCGCGCACGACGACCGGCCGCAGGAACACCATCAGGTTGGTCTTCTTGCGCGAGCGGTTCTGGTTCTTGAACAGGTTGCCGATGATGGGCACGTTGCCGAGCAGCGGCACCTGCTGGTTGGTGGACGAGAACTCGTCGGTGATCAGCCCGCCCAGCACCACCACCGAGCCGTCATTGACGACCACGTTGGATTCGATGGAGCGCTTGTTGGTGGTGAGGCCCTGCGCGGAGTTGACGGACGACGGATCGACGCTGGAGACCTCCTGGAAGATCTGCATCTTGATGGTGCCGTCTTCGCTGATCTGCGGCTTCACGCGCAGCGTCAGGCCGACGTCCTTGCGCTCCACCGTCTGGAACGGGCTGACCGAGCCGCCGGTGGAGCCGGTGTTGGTGAACGAGCCGGTCACGAAGGGCACGTTCTGGCCGACGATGATCTTGGCTTCCTCGTTGTCGAGTGTGAGCAGGTTGGGCGTGGACAGGATGTTGCCGCCGCCCGAGGTTTCCAGGAAGTTGGCCAGCGCGGTGAGCACGTAGCTGCCGTTGGGCAGGCGGCGCGCGGCCGCGATGTTGGCGCCCAGGCCGACCGAGACCGTGCCCTGCGCTGCTGCGGCCTGCGCCGCCAGGATGTTGGTGCCGGCAGCGGTGAAGTTGGTGCCGGTGAAGCCCAGCGTGCTGCCGCCCTGCTTGCCCAGCAGGTTCTGCAGTTGCACGCCGAACTGCGCCGCCTTGTCGGCGTTCACCTCGACGATCAGGCTCTCCACGAAGACCTGGGCGCGCCGGCCGTCGAGCTTGTCGATGACGGCGCGCAGTTGGCGGTACTGCGGCTCGCTGGCGGTGATGATGAGCGCGTTGAGCGACGGGTCGGCCTGGATCTGCCCGCCGGTGCTGGGTTGCGAGCCGGCCGACGACGAGAACGAGCCGCCGGCCGTGGTGCCGGTGCTGGCGGCGGTGGAGCCGGCCGTGGGCGAGATCGACGCCGCGCCCACCGTGGGGCTGGTGCTGGCCGCGCCGCTGCCGGTGGGCGTCGCGGTGCTCACGGAGCCGCCGCTGCCGCCGCTGATGGTGGCCCGCAGAATCGCCGCGACCTTGGTCGCGTCGGCGTTCTTCAGGTACACCACGTAGACGTTGCCGGCCGGGTTGTTGGTGGTGGGTTGGTCGAACTTGGCAACCAGGTTCTTGATGAGCGCCATGCGCGACGGGTTGGCGGCCCGCACGATCAGCGCGTTGCTGCGCGCCTCCACCGCGATGGTGGTGCGGAACGAGGTGTCGGTCTGGCCGGTGTTGCCGGGCTGGGCGGCGCCGGCCGTGCCGCCGGTCTCGATCAGGCGCAGCAGCAGCGGCGAGAGGTCGGCGGCGATGGCGTAGCGCAGCGGAATGATCTCCACGTCGGTCGCGTTCGACACGTCCATCGACGCGATGATCTTGCCCAGCCGCTGCAGGTTCTCGGCGTAGTCGGTGATGACCAGCGAGTTGTTGCCGGGGTTGACGTTGATGGTGTTGTTCGGGCTGATGAGCGGCCGCAGGATGGGCACCAGGTTGTTGGCCGACTCGTAGTTGAGCTTGAAGATCTGCGTGACGATCTGGTTGCCCGGCACCCGCGGCGCGGCGCCGAAGCTGCCTTCGGTGACGGTGGTGCCCTGGATCTTGGCGTCGGCTTCCGGCACCACCTTGTACAGGCCCGAGCTTTCCACCACCGTGAAGCCCTGCAGCCGCAGCGCGGCCAGGAACTGGTTGAACGCCATCTGCGGCGACACCGGGCGGTCGCTGTTCAGGCTGACGGTGCCCTTCACCCGCGGGTCGACCACCACGTTGCGGCCGGTGATGGTGGCAATGGTGCGGGCCACCGCCTCGATGTCGGCGTTGGCGAAATCCAGCGTGACGCGGTCGCCGGCACGCGCCTGCGCGGCCCGGGCCTTGGGCGCCGCCTTCGGGGCCGACGCCGCGCCGGATGCCGCATTTTGGGCATGTAAAACGGCCGGAGTCAGCGCCAATCCTGTGAGTACAGCTACATAAACAGTAGCAAATCGAAAGTGGTTCATGAAAGCTAACCCACGGTGATGATGGAGCGGTCGCCTCGTCTGCGGCCGATGATGCTGAGCAGGTTGGCCAGCGCCGCCTCGCGGCCCGGGACCGCGCTGGCTTCGCCCTCGAAATGCAGCCGCGGCCCGGTCCACTGGCCCTGGCCGCTCATCCGCAGGTCGCCCTTGATGGTTTCGAGCTTGATCGTTGGATTGGTTCCCGCGCCGGCCGCGGAATAGTCCACGCGGTAGCTGCCCAGCGGCCGCAGCGTCGAGAGGCGGGAGGCCACGTCGGACGCCTCCAGCCGCACGTCGCCCTTGGGCGTCATGCGGCCCTGTTGCCAGTTCAGATCGACGCCCGGCGTGCTCATGCTGAGGTCGCCCTGCAACTGCACGGTGTTCCACGGCGTGCCCAGGCCAGCGAGCAGGCCCATGGGCAGGCGCATCTGTGCCGGGCCCACCACCACCTGCGAGCCGCTGAAGCCGGGGTAGGCGGCCAGCGCCACCGGCTGGTCGGAGCAGCAGGGCAGCCGCACCTCGATGCGCGCGCCGTCGAGCATCGGCCGCAGCGTCCATTCGAGCCGGCCCGGCAGGCTGGTTTCGTCGCGGCTGCCCTCGCCGCCCGTGAGCACCAGCCGGGCGGAGCCGCCCCACACCGTGCCGCGCGGCTCGTCCAGCAGCACCCGCCCCTGCGACGCCCGGTTGACCGCGCCGGTGAGCCAGGCCGCCGGCATCCACAGCAGCACCGCGACGCAGGCGCCCAGCAGGCCACCCAGCCACAGCAGCGCGCGGCCGCGCTGGCGGTGAGCGACGGCTGCCCTGTCCATCATTTCGCCGCCGGCAGGTTGAGCACGAGCTGGCCCGTCCAGCCGGCCTCGCCGCGGGTGAGCCTGGCCTCGGCCGGCAGCAGGCGACCGTTGGCGCGGGTGTCGGTCAGCCAGGCGGCCAGCGCCTCGGGCCGGGCGTTGTTGAGCGACAGCGTGGCGCGGTCCCCGGCGAAGCTGACCGAAGCCGTAGAGGCAAGCCGCTGCTTCACCGAGGTTTCAATGAACTTGCGGGCCTCGTCCTGGTCGGGTTTGGGCTGCGACTTGATGGCCTGCGCCTGGCCGGCCAGGCTGCGCATGGTGTCGAGCTGGTTGTCAAGTGCCTGCTGGTCGGCCGCCGCGTAGCGCAACGTCTTGACGGCCGGCACCAGCATGAACATGACCAGCGCCACGACCACCACGGCGCCCACGCCCAGGCCGGCGATCAGCCGGGTCTGCGCGGGCACGTCGTTCCACCACGCGCCGAGCGCGGATTCTGAGAGGCGGCTCATCGGCGGTCCCGTGTCGGGGCGAGGGTGACGGTCAGGCCGTCGGGCTGGTTGAACGCCGCGTAGCCCGCTTCCTTGAGCCGGGACGCCAGCGTGCTGGATTCCTGCGCAGACAACGCCAACCCCTTCACCTTGAGTTCACCCACCCTGAATTCCACACCGGCCGGCGCCTTGCCATTGGGCAGCGCATTGGCCACCTGCGACAGCATCGCCTCGAAATCGCGCGCCGTGACCTGCCCCACCGCCTGCTGAAGCGCGGCGGTGTCGCGCTGCATCTGCGCCATCGGGTCGATGATCTGCTTCTGCTCCGGGAAGGCCTCGACGTAGAGCTGGCGGATCTGCGCGCGCTTGGCCGCCATCAGTGATTGTTCTTTCCAGGCCCAGGCATTGATCGCGACGAACTGGATGAGCACCGCTGCGATCAGGCCCCAGCGCAACGGCCGCCAGGCCGGCCCCAGCGCGAACTGCTGCCAGCCGAGCAGCGCCTTCTCGCCCGCACCCTTGCGGCCGGCCGACGCCATGTCGAACTGCGCCAGGTTCCAGTCGGACTGCGCCGCCGCCACCAGTTGCTGCGCCTGCTGGCGGATCGCGACCTTGGCGCCCAGCTGCTTTTCAGCCAGCGCCGACACCGCCGGCTCTGCCATCACGGCGCCGGTGGTGCGGCCGTGCACCGCGTCGAGCGGCAGCACCGCCACGCCGTGGTCGTCGGATTGCGCGCACCAGGCCATCTGAGGCGTGCCGAAGACCCACCACTGGCCGGTGCCAGGCACCATTTCAGGCACCACGCGCGAGACGCGGCGGCCGGCCGACTCCAACGCCTCGAGCGCACCGCGCAGCCAGCCCTTGTCGCAGGCCGCCACCCAGATGGGCTCACCGCTGCCCAACATGGCCTTCGCGTGCGGTTGCAGCGCGAAATGCAGGGCGGCAGGGTCGTCGAGCAACTGCTCTTCCAGCACACCCTGCAACACCTCGCCAACGCGGTTGTTGGGCGCCTTGGGCACCATCGGGCGGTGCCAGGACAGCATGCGCGCCGGCACCACGGCCACCGTCTCGGTGGCCTGCGGCAACAGGTCGGGCGACACGGTGCCGTGGCTGGCCACGCTCTGCCCGTCGGACGTCAGCGCATAGGCGTAATCACCGCCCGCTCGGCTCGATGGCGGATTGAGGGCAACGATCAGCGAAGACATGGTCGCGCGATTCTAAGGGCCGGGTCGGGGCGGATCAGTTGGGGTTCTCCACCAGCGCGGTGCGTTCGCGGTACACGGTGGTCACCTCCAGGTTGTCGCGCCGCACCAGCGAGACTTCCTGGATGATGGTCTTGTCCATCCGCAGCCGGCCGTACACCTCGAACAGCCGGCTCGAGACACTCTGCTGGCTCTCGGTGAGCAGGCCGGCGATTTCCGGCATGAACAGGCCCACCTCCGACAGCGACTTGAACGGCGATTTCGTACGTTGTTCCACGAGCTGCCGGGCCTCGGCCATCGACAGCGAGGGAATCGCCGCGAAGATGACCTCCGCGCTGGCCGTGTTGAGGTTCACCGGCGTGCGGATGGGCAGCAGCGTGATGTAGGGTCGCAGCTTGGCCAGGGACTCTGGCGAGAGGCCCAGCCAGGTGAGCTGGTCGACCCGCTGCGGCCGCAGCGGCGCGCCGCTGCCGGTACCGCCGTTCAGCACGGTGCGCAGGTTGTTGGCCAGCGTTGCCAGTTCCGACTCCTGCAGGCCCACCAGCTCGAACAGCCGCTTGAAGACCTGCAGGCCCGCCGGCGACAGCGCGTTGCCGTCCACCAGGTTGATCACGTTCATGCGCGACTGCGCGTCGATGATCTGGCCCGAGAGGAAAACCTCGCTGGGGTCGGACGGGTCGGTGCGGGCCTCGGCGTTGTTGTTGCGGTCGGCCGCCAGGAAGCTCGACAGGCGGGACTCGGCCAGCGGCACCGCCCAGGGCTCCGAGAGGTTGTCGGAGCCGCCGGTGCGGGCGTCCTCGCGCAGGATGAGCCGCGCCCAGTCCAGCGCGCCGGTCAGCACCCAGGCGGCCTGCACGCGGTCGCGCTCGGCGCTTTCGACTTCGGTGCCGCGGTACTGCTGCCACAGCGCGGACGCCGCGAACGTGGCCACCAGCGTGACCGTGAGCATCGCGGTCAGCAGCGCGGCGCCGCGCGCCCTGCGGTTGCGGTGCAGGGGCCGCGTCATGAGGCTTTGCCCCCGCCGATGATGGGCCGCACCCAGTCGCGCGTCAGGTCGCCGGTGAAGGCCTGGCCTTGCGACAGCGTCAGGATCAGCCGCACGCCGTCGGGAATGGCCGCCATCTGGCCGGCCGCCGCCGGCAGGTTGGGGTCAACGGTCGTGACCGCGGTGGACTGCGGGTTGGTCCAGGCGTTGTCACGGAAGTAGTAGAGGTTCCATTGGTCGATGCCGGCCAGTGGAATCTCCTGCACCAGGTCTTCGGCGCGCGGCTCGCGGCCCCATTGCGCGGCTTTCTGCCAGGCGGCCATCAGGTCGTCGCGCGTGCGCACGTCGCCGGATTGCCAGCGCGCCCAATAACCGCGGTCACCGGCCTGACGGCGCGCCCAGGCCACCACCCGCACGCCTTCGGCCGGCGACACCGCGTCGCGCCGGGTCAGGCGCAGCACGCTGCCGTCGAATTCGATCGGGTTGACCACCTGCGTCTCGCTGATGTTGTCGAGGTCCACCGTCCACTGCGTCAGCGCGGTCTGCAGCGTGAGCACGTCGTCGGTGCGCAGCTGCATCTGGTCGCGCGCCCGCAGCATGCCATCGATGCCGCGCCAGCTCAGCACGGTCATGATCGCCATGATGCTGATCGTGATCAGCAGCTCGACCAGCGTGAAGCCGCGGGCAGAAGGGGTTGCGCTGGCCATCAGAACCGCCCCACCACGGTGGTCAGCCGCAGGATGCTGTATTCGCCGTCGAACACCTGCGCGTCGACGCGCAGAAAGCTCGGGTTGGGTGTGGTCGCCACGATGAGCTTGCCGTTGAAGCTGCGGTCGGCCTGCGTGCAGGTGAACGCGTTCTCGCCCACGCCCGGCATCTGCTTGACCAGCCGCACCTTGACCAGTTCATTCTCGGCACAGATCTGCGCCAGCAGCGTGTCGGTCTGGCGCTGCGCGTTGCGCGTCAAGGCGCTGCTGGCCTGCACACCCGACAGCAACGCGATCGACACGATGCCCAGCGCCACCAGCACCTCGACCAGCGTGAACCCGCGTTGACGCACGGGAGGCACAGCACCCCGGACGCGCGATGCAGCACACGATGGGGCCAGCGTGGCGGTCATTGCACCGCCGGTTCGACCAGAAACGGGCGCACGCCGTCGGACGCGACCCGCAGCGCCTTGCCCTGCAGTTCGACGACCACGCTCTGCCGCGCCAGTATGGGTTCGGGGCCCAGCACCATGACGCCGGTCATGCGACCCACCGTGGTGTCGTTCAGCCAGGTGGAGGGCAGCGCGTCCTTGGGCAGGCCTTCAAAGACGAATCCCCCCGCAACCGGCCGCCAGTACACCGGCACGCCCAGCGTGCGGGAGCGGGCGCGGGCGGTGTCGAGCAGGGCGGCGAGGCGTTGCGACTCGCGCTCGACCATCGCGTCGTTCGAATCGCGGATCGAGAAGCTGACGCCGGCGGTGGCGATCGCGATCAGCGCCACCACCACCAGCAGTTCCAGCAGCGTGAAACCGCTGGCGCTGGCGCAACGGACTCGCATGCCGCCGCCGGACGAACCGGTGCCTACTGCCAGCTGCCGATGTCGGCGTTCTTGCCCTCGCCGCCGGGCTGGCCGTCGGCGCCGAACGAGAACACGTCGATCTCGGCGTGCAGGCCGGGGTTCATATATTGATACGGCTGGCCCCAGGCGTCCTTGGGCAGCTTGTCCAGGTAGGGCTTCCAGTTGGGCGGGTTCGGCCCGGTGGCCGGCCTCGCGACCAGCGCCTGCAGGCCCTGCTCGGCCGTTGGGAAGCGCTGGTTGTCGAGCTTGTACAGCTTGAGCGCCTGCATGATGTTGTTGACGTCGGTGCGGGCAGCCGTCACCCGGGCGTCGTCGGCGCGGTCGAGCACGTTGGGCACGATCAGCGCGGCCAGCACGCCGATGATGACAAGCACCACCATCAGCTCGATCAGCGTGAAGCCGCGCGACACGGCGCGGGCGAAGGAGTTCAGTGTCGGTTTCATCAATCGGTCACCCATCTGGTCGACTGCCGCGCCGAAAGCGGGCGTTCCGCTGCATCATAATCGCACGATATGCAGAGCAGATTTCTGCCGGTCGCACTGGCTTTCCTCATCTGGGCGCTCGCTGCCGGCAGCGCCGTGGCGTGGGGTCTGCAGTGGAGTGGCCGATTCTTGAATCCACCGCGCAGCGCCGGCACCGTGCTGGGAAATTCGGCCGACGCCGCTGCCGTTGACGCTTCTGCGGTCGCCCGCCTTCTGGGCGCGGTCGAAGCGCCGACCGTCGCGTCGGTCGCGCCCACCACCGCCAGCCGGATGGCGCTCATTGGCGTCATTGCCAGTTCCGCCACCGCCGCCGACGCCGCGCTGATCGCCGTGGACGGCAAGCCCGCCAAGCCGTTTCTGATCGGCAGCACCGTCATCGACGGCCTGCTGCTGCAGGCGGTCACGCCGCGCAAGGCCATGCTGGGGTCCGGCGGCGACGCCCCTCCGTCGATCACGCTGGACATGCCGCAACGCGGCGAAGCCACGCCCACCCGCAGCCCCGCCGCGCCGCCGGCGCGCTGATTCCCGCCCCCATCCATCGCCCTCAGGGCAGCACCGCTCAGCCTAAGGGTTGAGCGCGCCATGCCGCGCCACGTCCGCGGAGTACTAATCCGCTCGACTGAGTAATCCCAATCACCAAAGAGTCGGCTCCGCAGGGGCGGCTGCCGGCGCGTATTAATCCAGAGGTATTCACTGCGACGTCAGGCGGGCGTCAGATCGTGACCTTTTTAACGCCAATATTTCAATATTGGTCGCGCTTGCGCACTATTTCACACAGTTTTAATAGTGGTTAACCCGAGTTAGTGGTTTTCCCTAGCGGTAAGTTCAAGGTCACGTTTCTAAACTCGGCTTCGGATTTTCCTAAACCTTTAGCACTACAGAAGGTACTATGAACACTGAACTCCTCGTTCCGCAAAGCGGAAACCCCGAATCCGAGGCTGTCACCCCAGAGGTGGACCGCCGGGATTTCATGACGTGGGTCGTGGCCGGGCCTGCCGCCCTGACCATCGGCGCCGGCCTGATCACCGCTCCTTCCGCCCAGGCCTCCGGCAACTACGACGGCTCCTCCCACGTCACCGGCTCCACCAAGATCAACTCTTACCTGTCGATCACCCCCGCCAACAAGCTGCTGCTGACCGTTCCCCGCGTGGAATCCGGCCAGGGCATCTTCACCTCGTCGGCCATTCTGGTTGCGCAGGAACTGGGTGTGGACGTCAAGGACATCGACGTGCGCGGCATGTCGACGGCTGAAGCCACCGAATTCACCACCACGCTGGTTGGCGCATCCGGCTCCACCCGCCTGCTGACCGAGCCCACCCGTGCGGCAGCCGCCGAACTGAAGGCCCGCCTGAAGGCTGCCGGTGCCACCGCCATCCTGCCGGGCAACAAGGTCAACACCGCGAGCGGCCAGAAGACGTTCGCTGAAATGGCCGCTGCAGCCGCCGCAGCCACGCCGGCCTCCAAGCCCTACGCCGCCCCCTGGAAGTACGAAGGCCTGCATGGCGCCGGCATGACGATTTCCGGCAACGTCGGCACCTTCGTGATCGGCGACCCCAACCTGATCCCGCGCGAAGACAGCGACCAGATCTACACCGGCACCCGCCGCTACACCTGCGACGTGGAAAACGATGCGTTGAATGTCCTGGTGATGCACTCGCTGCAAACCCGCGGCTCCCCGAAGGTCGTCGACACCGCGTCGATCCTGGCGCTGAAGAACAGCGAAGGCAAGCAGTTGGTCAAGATGGTCATCCCGTTCGACTCCAAGAAGAACGGCTTCTCCATCTACACCGGCGTCGGCCTGGTGTGCGACACGATGGGCGACGGCCTGGATGCGCGCGACCAGATCATGAAGCGCAACCTGATCACCTGGAACCCCGGCACGGCAGCGCGTTTCAGCACCCCGATGCTGAACCAGAAGCTGAAAGACGCCGTTGGCACCGACCCGGTTGCTGCGCGCCTGCTGGCCGCGAAGCAGATCAAGGGCGGCGTGCTGGTGAACTTCCACCACCAGGGCACTCTGGGCACCCAGACCGCCTCGGCCGAAGTGTTCGGTCCCGCCAGCGGCCCGGCCACCGGTGCGATGGCCTGGTGGGGCTCGCAGGTGCCGAAGTACAACCGTCAGGCCTGCGCCCAGCAGATCGGCCTCGATCTGACGCCGACCAAGGTCGTGCTGCAGATCACCCCCGACTTCGGCCACTTCGGCCGCAACCTGCTGGTCGAATCGTCCGCCGAAAGCATGCGCATCGGTGACGCTGTCCGCAAGGCCGGTGGCCTGGTGAACAAGAACGGCGTGAAGACCAACAAGATCAAGCTGAACTGGTCGCGCAACGACGACATCCGGATGTGCCCGTACCGTCCGCCGACCTACAGCCGCTACATCTACAACATCGGCTCTGACGGCAAGACCATCCTGAGCTGCAACCACAAGTTCGTCTCCATCCTGTGCGAACTGCCCTCCGGCGTGGACAACACGCAGACCGAAGCGGCGCTGTCGGCCACCAATGAAACCGGCTTCGACTATTTCCCGCTGTCGTCGCCGTCGCCGTACAGCTTCGTGACCAACGAAGCGTTCCGCGAAGTGGTGGCCCCGTTCCCGACCGGCGCCATGCGCGCCGTGTACTCGGTGGGCGGCCAGGGCGGCAAGGAAGTCTTCATGGACGAAGTCGCGCGCCAGACCCAACAGAACCGCTGGGACCTGCGCCTGAAGTACATGAAGTCCGAACGCATCGGCTTCTGCATGAAGGAACTGACCGCCGTGTGGAAGACCCAGGAAGCCGCCGTGGCCGCCTGGAACGCCGACGCCAGCAAGACCACCTACAAGGGCATCGGCTTCGGCATCCACGAAGAGTGGAACAGCGCGGCCTGCACGATCGTGGTTTCTGAAATTGCCCGCAGCGCCGACATCACCGTGACGCCGCCGACGGTCCGTGACGCCTGGATCTCCGCCGACGTGGGCAAGGTGACCAACCCCTCGGGTCTGGCCGCCAACCTGGAAGGCCCGGTCGCCGACGCCGTCGCGATGGTGTACTACAGCAAGATCACGTTCACCGATGGTGCGGCCGACCAGAGCACCTTCCTGAACTACTACTGGAACCGCATGCGGGAGTGCACCTACACGATCCACCCGACCAAGTTCGTGAACATCAACGACACCCGTGTCGGTGGTGCCGGTGAACTGAACGCTGCAGCGGCCTTCGGTGCCGTGGCCAACGCCTGGGGCCACCTGAACCAGATCAAGAACCCGGATGCCAAGACGCACTATGCACCGGAATTCCCCATCTACGGTTCGCCGAGCGCACCGCTGACCGACGCCTAATTCCACTGGAGAACAAACACCATGGCTTCCTATACCCTCAACATCAACGGCCAGAACCGCACGGTGGAAGCGGCGCCGAATGAATACCTGCTGTACATCCTGCGCGACAAGCTCGACCTGACCGGCCCAAAATACGGCTGCGGCGTGGGCGTGTGCGGTGCCTGCACCTGCCATGCCGACACCCCGATCGTCGCGGCCGCCGGCAACGGAAACAGCCCGTACGATGTCAACGCCCGCTTCTCGGGCACGCAACCCACCACGCAGAAAAAGAAGTTCCGCTCCTGCAACGTGCGTGTGAGCGACGTCGGCAGCCGCGCGATCACCACGATCGAAGGCCTGCAGAACACGACAATCGGTGCCAAACTGATTGCCTCGTGGAAAAAGTTCGACGTGGCCCAGTGCGGCTTCTGCCAAGCCGGTCAGCTGATGACGGCCTACGAACTGCTCGAACGGGGCATCGCGATCACCGACGACTCGATCGCCACCGCCATGCAGGCCAACCTGTGCCGTTGCGGTACCTACCCGCGGATCCGCGCTGCCATCAAAGATGCAGCCGGCGTCTAACCTAGTTTTGGAGAAATAACATGGCTCTTGCACTTCCTTTGCCAGCCCTGGGCGGCGGCCTGCCCGGCCTGGATTCCCTCACCGGCCTTCTGGGCGGTGGCCTGCCCAGCCTGCCTGGCCTCGGTGGCGGCCTGCCCGTCGACCTTGGCTCCCTGACGGGTGGCACCACCCCTCCCATCAACGGCGACGTCAACGCCGGTGACAACAATGCCGGGTTCGACCTCGGTGGCCTTGGCCTGACCGACTTGACCGGCCTGCTCGGCGGGCTCGGCGGCGGTCTCCCGGGCTTGCCCAGCCTGCCCGGCCTCGGTGGCGATTCGGGTGGCGGCAACGGCACCGTTTACGGCACCGACGGCGGCCTGCTCGGCCCGGTCTTCCATCAGTTCGAAAGCGCGGTCTACGGCATCCCGATCCTGGGTCAGAACGTGGCTGGCGCGCTGGGCACGCAGGTTGAAGGCGGCGGCTTCCAGAACATCGTGCTCACCCAGTTGTATGGCACGCCCCTGTTCGGCCCCGTCCAGGGCCTGATCGGCGGCAACAGCTACGGCGATGAACTGGTGCTTTACGACCTGGCCACCCGCCCGGTCGCCCTGACCGAAGGCATCCCGATCGTCAACGACGTCACCCGTGAGATCGTCACCGGCTCGTTCGCACAGACCACGGCCTTCATCGGCGCCTACAGCGGCGGCCTGCTGTCGGAAGATCTGCTGCAGAACTTCGTGTCGACCGACGGCACCGTGGGCTCACTGGCCAACGCATTCGAAGCCGTGTTGGTGAACGTTCCTGGTGGCAACTTCATCTTCGACGGCGACGACCTGAACTCGGCGCTGGATCAGGTCACCAACGTGACCGACCAGATCCTGTACGTCGACGATCTGACGGCCGGTCTGTTGGGTGGCGACAAGCTGAGCAACGAACTGCCGTTCGACCACGCATTCGGCGGCCTGCTGGGCAGCGTCAACACCGCGGGCATCGCCGCTCCGGTGGGCGACGTGTTCTACTCCAGCATCACCCCGTTGCTGACCATCGTCCAGGAAGTGACGATCGCCGGCGCCATCACCAATGGCTCGCTGGGCAAACTGATCTGAGCGCCGGTTTCGTACCGACTCTCATTGGCAAGGTGGAGCCTCCGGGCTCCACTTTTTTTTGCCCGCAACACACTCGGGCAAGAAAAACGCAGCCCATGGGCTGCGTTTTTTCTTGGGTGGATGGAACACAGATGAGCTATTTCAGCTGGAGCACCCAACGCACGATGGTGCGGGCTTCTTCTTCCGTCAGGATCTGCGGGGGCATGTTGTCTTTGCCCCATTGCCCGTTGCCACCGCTGAGAATCTTCCGCACCAGACGTTCCTCGGCGCCATTTTGCGCACGGTAACGCTGGGCCACCAGCCTGAATGCCGGCCCCAGGGTGCGGGCTTCTCCCGGCCGGAACGGCTCCACGCGATGACACGACAGGCAGTCACGCCCCGCGATCAAACCCTGCGGCGTACTGACCGCCCATGCGGACAAACTGGCCAAAGCCATCGCTGCCGCAAGGGTGCCCTGCAGCCCAATGCCCAGCAGAAAAGAAGCGGCGCCAAACCTCGGCAATGTCACGGCGATCCCTCCACCCGGCCCGTCACCACCTCGCCTGCCTTGTAGACGGTGGTGAACACCCCCATCGTGCGCCCGTTGATGAGCTTCTGGTTCATGCTGGTGGCGCCGGAGCCGGCAGACGGATAGAGGTACAGCGTCACGTAGTTGATGTCGCCATTCTCCGGACGCTTGTCGCCCCAGCGCGTCGCGTACCGCAGGCCCAGCGGGCCGGTGGCGGCAGAAGCCCCATTCGTTTTCGGTTCGTCGGGTTTGCGGGCCGGGCCGGGCAACTGCACGACGACGCGGTACATGCCGGGCTTCAGGCCGGACACCTTGAATTCACCCTTGCGGTCGGTCTGCACCTTCACGCGGGTGGCAAGGTTGTCGGGCTGGTCAACGAACACGTCGGCATCACCGAGCGGGGCCTCTTTCACCGGCTTGCCCTTGGCGGGCGGATTGGCCACTGCGAATGAGGCGGCCGCCAGCGCGAGCGTGCAGATCACGACCACCCGCCAGGACGGGCGGAGCACAACGGAATGGGCCATGAGAAACACTCCTGGGGAATCGAAGATTGTCGGTTGAGACCCCGCTCCAACGCAAAAGTTTTGCGCCGGAAGACAGGGCTTGCCCCAAGCCCTCGAATGTGCCGTTGACCGCTCCTGCAGCGGCCGCACAGAGCTGGGGCTACTCGACGCTGGCGAGCGCCGCAACACGAGCGGCGGCGAGCTGCGGGCGCATTGCCGCGGCGGCCTTTTCGAACAACGGGCGGGCCGCAGCGCTGACCGGCGTGGCCTCGCTCTGGCGGGCCAAGGTGAGCGGGTCCCTGTGCATGCCGTTCACACGGAATTCGAAATGCAGGTGCGGCCCGGTGGCCCAGCCCGTGGAACCGACGGCGCCGATCGACTGGCCTTGATCGACCGACTGTCCCTTGCGCACATTGATCTGGCTCAGGTGGGCATAGACGGTTGTGTGGCCGCTGCCATGCTTGACGATGACGACCTTGCCGAAGCCGTTCTGCACACCCGCGAAATCGACAACGCCGTTGCCCACGACCCGCACATTGGTTCCGGTGGGGGCGGCGTAATCGACACCCAGATGCGCCTTCCAGGTCTGCAGAATCGGGTGGAAGCGCATCTTGAAGCCGCTGCTGATGCGCGAGAACGCCAGGGGCGACGCCAGGTAGGCGCGGCGCAGGCTCTGCCCGTCCATCGTGTAGTAGCCGCCCTTCTGGCCAGGCTCCTGGAACCACATGGCCTGGTAGGTCTTGCCGTTGTTGATGAACTCGGCGCTCAGCACGCGGCCGGCTCGCACCGGTTCGCCGTCGGCTTCCAGGGTTTCGTATACGACGGAGAAACGGTCGCCTTTGCGCAGGGCGCGGTGGAAGTCGATGTCGCCGGAGAAGATTTCGGCCAGCTTGACCGCGACCGAATCGGGGATGCGGGCGTCGTCGGTGGCGGCGAACAGCGAGGTGCTGATGGAGCCACTGGCGAGGCGGCTCGATGCCGTCAGCGGCGCTTCCTCGATGCGGGCGGTGAAGCCGTGGCCGGCCTTCTCGACGACGAGGCGGTGGAACACGCCTTCTTCGTCGCTGTTCCAGCGGGCCGTGAGCTTGGCGAGCGTGTTCTCTTCGCCCACTTCGGCGGTGACGGAGCGACCGGCTTTGCCCAGGATGTTCTTTTGCGCCTCGGCATTGCCACGCAGGAAGGCCACGGCCGCCGCGTCGTCGATGCCGAGCCGGGCCAGCAAGGATTGTGCGGAGTCGGTGGACCGCGTCACGTCGGAGCGGTACAGGTTGAAACTGAAGGCGTCGAGCTGGGCCATCTGCGGCTCGACCTTGAACTCGCGTGCGGCCTCGACGACTTCCTGCACCGGCAGGCTGGAGACGTCAGGGGCGAGAGAGGCCACGGCGAACGCACCGCCACCGCCTCCGAGCAGGAGGGCCGCCACAACGGCGCTGACACGTTTGGGATGGCGCTGAATTCCGTCAACCACGAAAGCGCCAAAAGCGCGCCCCGCGGCGATCAAGCCGTGATGTTGCAATGGAGTGTCCCCAACGAAGATTGACCGGGCTGCAAGGCGGATGGGAGCCGCTTGTTGTTGGAAACGGCACGCATGGAGCGTGCCAATTAAAATCCGGGCCTTGCGACGCCCCCGAGTATACGGGGGGATACACCTGAAACAACTGCCTTTACCCTAATGATTTCCCCCATGGAAACCGCCTCGGAAACCGCCCCGCCGCTCAGTGAAAAGACCGCCCATGCGCTGGCCGTGACGCTGCGTGGTTGCGAGGAGCTGATTCCGCAACCCGAATGGGTGCGCAAGCTGGTGCGCGCCGAGGCCTCGGGCCAGCCGCTGCGCATCAAGCTGGGGCTGGACCCGACCGCGCCGGACATCCACCTGGGCCACACGGTGGTGCTGAACAAGCTGCGCCAGTTGCAGGACCTGGGGCACACGGTGATCTTCCTGATCGGCGACTTCACCAGCATGATCGGCGACCCGTCGGGCCGCAACACCACCCGCCCGCCGCTGACCGCCGAGCAGATCAAGCTCAACGCCGAAACCTACCGCGCGCAGGCCGACAAGATCCTCGACCCCGCCAAAACCGAGCTGCGCTACAACAGCGAATGGTGCGACGCGCTGGGCGCACGCGGCATGATCCAGCTCGCCAGCCGCTACACCGTGGCGCGCATGATGGAGCGCGACGACTTCCACAAGCGCTACACCGGCGGCCAGTCGATCAGCGTGCACGAGTTCCTGTACCCGCTGATGCAGGGCTACGACTCGGTGGCGCTGAAGAGCGACCTGGAGCTGGGCGGCACCGACCAGAAGTTCAACCTGCTGATGGGCCGCCACCTGCAGGCCGAATACGGCCAGGAGCCGCAGTGCATCCTGACCATGCCGCTGCTCGAAGGGCTGGACGGCGTGGACAAGATGTCCAAGAGCAAGAACAACTACATCGGCATCAGCGAAGACGCGAACACCATGTTCGCCAAGGTGCTGAGCGTCAGCGACGAGCTGATGTGGCGCTGGTACACGCTGCTCTCGTTCCGCTCGCTCGACGACATCGCCGCACTGAAGCGCGAGGTGGAAGGCGGCCGCAACCCCAAGGACGCCAAGGTGGCGTTGGCCAAGGAAATCACCGCGCGCTTCCATTCGGCCGAGGCGGCCGACCGGGCCGAGCAGGACTTCATCAACCGCAGCAAGGGCGGCGTGCCGGACGACCTGCCCGAGGTGGCGCTGGCTGGCGCGTCGCTGGGCATTGGCGCGCTGCTGAAGCAGGCGGGCCTGGCACCGTCGTCCTCCGAGGCGAACCGGCTGATCGAGGGCGGCGGTGTGCGCGTCGACTCGGTGGTGGTTAGCGACAAGGGCTTGAAACTGCCGGCCGGCAGCTACGTGGTGCAGGTGGGCAAGCGCAAGTTCGCGCGGGTGACGTTGACAGACTGAGCGCGCGGCGCCGAAGGCGCTTGCCACCGGCGGCGGCCGCCGCCTACTTCACCAGCACTTCGACGCGGCGGTTGCGCGGCTCATCAACACCGTTGCGGGTGGGCACGGCCGGGTCGTGCTCGCCCTTGCCGGCGGAACGGATGCGGGTGATGGTGAAGCCACGCTCGACCAGCATCGTCTCGATGGTGCGGGCGCGCCGCTCGGCCAGCCGGTCGTTCAGGCGCTCGATGCCAGCGCTGTCGGTGTGGCCGACGAGCTGGATTTCAGCGCCGCCGCGGTTGAACGCGTCCAGCATCACGTCGAACAGCGTGACGCGGGACTCCGCGGTGAGTTCGGCCGACCCCGACCTGAAATACAGCGTGTACTTCGCGGGCTTGGCGGGCGCCTGCGCGAACAGCGTGCCGTACTGCCGGCTGACCTCGCGCGGGCTGGTCTGCGTGACGGTGGGCGCCTGCTTGTCGCCCACGCGCGCGTCGGCGGCCTGGTAGGGCGTGCTCAGCGTGCGGACACCGGCGTTGGAGGTGACGACGACCGCCGACGGTGAGCCGTCGGCCTGCGGCAGCAGAATGACCTTGACGCCCCGCTTGGGCGGCGGCGGCACCTGGCGGGTGGCGCAACCGCCCGCCACGGCGGCCAGCAGCAGGATGAGGCAGAGTCGTCCACAGACCAGAGTCAAAGGCCGCGTCATCAGGTCCGGTTACTCTTCTGCCTCGACGATGAAGTCGGTGCCGCGAACGCCGATGGTGGCGGTCTTGGTGGTGACGGCGACGGAGCCGGGGTTCACCTTGGCGATGATGCCGGTGATCATGCGCAGCGTGCCCTGCACCAGCGACACGAGCATGCTGCCTTTCTGGGTGGACGCGTCGAACGCGAAGTCTTTGAGTTCCATGCGGCTCTTGGGGCCGAGAACCAGCGTGGTGCCGTCGCGCAGCACCATGCTGGCGGAACCGTCGGGACCGGTGACGACGCGGTCGGCCACGCCGATAGGGTCGCCGGGCCTGACGGGGCGCTCGCCGCGGGCGTCGATCACGCGCACGTCACCCTGCACCAGCTTCACCGTGCCGGCTGTGCTGGCGTCGTCGACCGTGGGGGGCGGGTTGGCCGTCTGGGCGGCCAGGAGGCCGCTGGCCGTGAGCAGGAATGCGGCCAGCGCGGCTGCGAAGGGTTTCTTCATCACTTGCGTCACCTTAACTGTTCGCCGAAGAGGTTGTCAATAGAAACGGGCTCGCGCGGACGCACCTCCGCACACTCGAACACTTTAGGCCGCTTTGGCCGTCACAATGCGCCGATGACCGCCGCGAATGCCCAGCAATTCACGCCGCGCCTGCTTTTGAGCGCCTCGATCGGCGTGGCGGTGATCACCATCGCGCTGAAGCTGCTGGCCTGGCGGCTGACCGATTCGGTCGGCCTGCTGTCGGACGCGCTGGAGTCGCTGGTGAACCTGGCCAGCGCGGTGTTCGCGCTGACCATGGTGACCATCGCCGCGCGGCCGGCCGACGACGGCCACCCTTACGGCCACCACAAGGCCGAGTACTTCTCCTCCGGCTTCGAGGGCCTGCTGATCGTTGGCGCGGCGGTGGCCATCGTGGTGGCGGCGGGTGAGCGGCTGCTGTCGCCGCAGCCGCTGCAGGCCGTGGGGCCGGGCCTGGCGCTGGCGGTGGGCAGCTCGGCGCTCAACGGCGTGCTGGCCTGGGTGATGTTCCGCGCCGCACGCGGCTACCGCGCACGCGGCAGCGGCGGCGCGATCGCGGTGGAGGCCGACGCCCGGCATCTCATGACCGACATCTGGACCACGGCCGGCGTGGTGGCCGGCGTGGCGCTGGTGGCCTGGACCGGCTGGCTGTGGCTGGACCCGGTGATCGCGATCGCGGTGGCGCTGAACATCCTGCGCGAGGGTTACGGGCTGGTCTGGCGGGCCTCGCAGGGGCTGATGGACCCTGCGCTGGAACCGGAGGTGATGGCCACCATCGAGGGCGTGCTGAAAGGCTTCGAGCGCCGCGGCGGCGAGGCGGCGGTGGTGCGCTTCGACCACATCGCGTCGCGCCAGGCCGGGAACCGCCGCTTCATCGACCTGCATCTGCACCTGCCAGCCGGCTGGTCGCTGGGCCGGGCGGCCGCGCTGCGCGGCGAGGTGGAGCAGGCGCTGCTGGACGCGGTGCCGGGCCTGCGCGCCAGCATCCAGCTGCTGCCCAGCGGCGTGGAGGTGCGCGCCACCGCCGGCGACGAGGAGCCGGGCTGATGCTGGCGCTGCTGCAGCGGGTGCGCGAGGCGCGGGTGGAAGTGGCGGGCGAGGTGGTGGGCCGCATCGCCCACGGCCTGTTGGTGCTGGTCTGCGCCGAGCGTGGTGACGGCGAGGCCGAGGGCCGCAGGCTGCTGGCCAAGCTGCTGAAGCTGCGCGTCTTTTCAGACGAGGCCGGCAAGATGAACCGCAGCCTGACCGACGTGGGCGGCGGCCTGCTGATCGTGAGCCAGTTCACGCTGGCGGCCGACACCTCGGGCGGCAACCGGCCGAGCTTCGCCGGGGCGGCGCCGCCGGACGAGGGGCGGCGGCTCTACGACCTGTTCGTGGACGCGGCGCGGGCCGCGCACCCGCTGGTGCAGACCGGCATCTTCGCGGCCGACATGCAGGTGCACCTGGTCAACGACGGGCCGGTGACGGTGCCGTTGCGCGTCGCGCCGCCGGTGGCGGCTCAATAGGGGTTCTTGAAGCCCAGCCGCGCGAGGATTTCAATCTCGCGCGCTTCCATCTCGGCGGCGTCGGCCTCGCCGGTCTCGTGGTCCCAGCCCTGGGCGTGCAGCGCGCCGTGCACCAGCAGGTGGGCGTAGTGCGCCTGCAGCGTCTTGCGCTGGGCCTTGGCCTCGGCAGCGACCACCGGGGCGCACAGCACCAGGTCGGCGGTGACCACGGGCTCTTGCGTGTAGTCGAAGGTCAGCACGTTGGTGGCGTAGTCCTTCTTGCGGTAGCCGAGGTTGAGCGCCCGCCCTTCGTCTTCGCCGACGATGCGCACCGCGATTTCGGCGTCGCTGTCGAGCGCATGACGGATCCAGCGGGCGACCGCATGGCGGGGCAGCGCGGCGCGGTGGCGGGCGGCGGGACCGTCGAGCGCAAACTGCAGAGACAAAGACAGCTTTTTCAGCGCCAAATCATGCTCCAGTCAGCGTGGAATATGGCTTTGCAGCTATGAATATGGAAGCAGACCGGTTCACGACACACGCCTCGGCTGGGCGTCGTAGGCGTCCACGATGCGGGCCACCAGCGGGTGGCGCACCACGTCGGCGCTGGTGAAGTGCGTGAAGGCGATGCCCTGTACGCGCTTGAGCACCCGCTCGGCATCGACCAGGCCGCTGAGCTGGTCTTTCGGCAAATCGATCTGGCTCACGTCGCCCGTCACCACCGCCTTGGCGCCAAAGCCCAGCCGCGTCAGGAACATCTTCATCTGCTCGGGCGTGGTGTTCTGCGCTTCGTCGAGGATGACGAAGGCGCCGTTCAGCGTGCGGCCGCGCATGAAGGCCAGCGGCGCAATCTCGAGCTGCTGGCGCTCGAAGGCCTTCTGCACCTTGTCGAAACCCATCAGGTCATAGAGCGCGTCGTAGAGCGGGCGCAGGTAGGGATCGACCTTCTGCGCCATGTCGCCGGGCAGAAAACCGAGCCGCTCGCCCGCCTCCACCGCCGGCCGCGTGAGCACGATGCGCTGCACCGCGCTGCGCTCCAGCGCGTCGACCGCGCTGGCCACCGCCAGGTAGGTCTTGCCGGTGCCGGCCGGGCCGATGCCCACCGTGATGTCGTTGGCGGCGATGTTGTCGAGATACGCCGCCTGGTTGGGCGTGCGCGGCCGCAGGTCGGTGCGGCGGGTGGCCAGCACAGGGCCGTCGCCCGAGCCGGTGACCAGCGGCGCGTCGCCCGACAGCATCAGTTGCAGCGTGTACGGCGCAATCGGCCGGCCCGCCATTTCGTAGAGGGCCTGCAGCACCTCCATCGCGCGGGTGGCCTTGGCCTTGGGGCCGTCGACCTTGAACTGCTCGTGCCGGTGCGCGATCTTCACGCCCAGCGAGTTCTCGATGGTGCGCAGGTGTTCGTCCGTGGCGCCGCAGAGGTGGCCGAGCCGGGTGTTGTTCGGGGGGGAGAAGGTGTGCCGAAGAATCAAGCCGATAATTCCGAGAAAGGAACCCCATGATAGGCAAGTTGAGCGGCATCCTCGGCGAGAAAAACCCGCCCCAGGTCCTGGTGGACTGCCACGGCGTGGGCTACGAGGTGGACGTGCCGATGAGCACCTTCTACAACCTGCCCGCCAGCGGCGAGAAGGTGCAGCTGCTCACCCACTTCGTCGTGCGGGAAGACGCGCAACTGCTCTACGGCTTCGCCACCGCGGCCGAACGCGAGACCTTCCGCCAGCTCATCAAGATCTCCGGCGTCGGCCCCCGCACCGCGCTGGCCGTGCTGTCGGGCATGAGCGTGACCGAACTGGCCCAGGCCATCTCGCAGCAGCAGCCCGGCCGGCTGGTGAAGGTGCCCGGCATCGGCAAGAAGACCGCCGAACGCCTGCTGCTGGAGCTGAAAGGCAAGCTCGGCGCCGACATCGGCCAGCCCGGCGCGGCGCCCGCCAGTGACAACCAGAATGACATCCTGCAAGCGCTGATCGCCCTCGGCTACAGCGAGAAAGAAGCCGCGCTGTGCCTGAAAGCGCTGCCGGCCGACGTGGGCGTGAGCGACGGCATCAAGCTGGCGCTGAAGGCGTTGGCCAAGTAAATGACGATCCAGACCGACGACTTCGCCCCGGCACCAGCGAAACGCATGGTCTCGGCCGCCCCCACCTCGCCGAACGAGGAGGCGCTGGAGCGGGCGCTGCGACCCAAGCTGTTGGGCGAGTACGTGGGCCAGGCGAAGGTGCGGGAGCAGTTGGAGATCTTCATCGGCGCGGCACGCAAGCGCGGCGAGGCGCTGGACCATGTGCTGCTGTTCGGGCCGCCGGGGCTGGGCAAGACGACGCTGAGCCACATCGTGGCGCATGAGCTGGGCGTGAACCTGCGGCAGACCTCGGGGCCGGTGCTGGAGAAGCCCAAGGACCTGGCGGCGCTGCTGACCAACCTCGAGAAGAACGACGTGCTGTTCATCGACGAGATCCACCGGCTCTCGCCCGTGGTCGAGGAGATCCTGTACCCGGCGCTGGAGGACTACCAGATCGACATCATGATCGGCGAGGGCCCGGCGGCGCGTTCGATCAAGCTCGACCTGCAGCCGTTCACGCTGGTCGGCGCGACCACCCGGGCCGGCATGCTGACCAACCCGCTGCGCGACCGCTTCGGCATCGTCGCGCGGCTGGAGTTCTACACGCCGGCCGAGCTGGCGCGCATCGTCACGCGCTCGGCCGGGCTGCTGAACGCGCCGATCGACGCCGAGGGCTCGGCCGAGATCGCGCAGCGCTCGCGGGGCACGCCGCGCATCGCCAACCGGCTGCTGCGCCGGGTGCGCGACTACGCCGACGTGAAGGGCAACGGCCACATCACGCAGGGCATCGCGCGCAGCGCGCTGGCGATGCTCGACGTCGACCCGCAGGGCTTCGACGTGATGGACCGCAAGTTGCTCGAAGCGGTGATCCACCGCTTCGACGGCGGGCCGGTGGGGCTGGACAACATCGCCGCCAGCATCGGCGAGGAGCCGGGCACGATCGAGGACGTGATCGAGCCCTACCTCATCCAGCAGGGCTACCTGCAGCGCACGCCGCGCGGCCGCATCGCCACGCAGGCGGCGTATCGCCACCTGGGTGTCGCGCCTCCGGGCCGCGCCGACGAACTGTTCGGCTGAGCGGCGGTGGCGAGCGGGCGTTTCGGCGACGGCGAGCCGGTCGATTTCGACGACCACGACACGGTGATCGTGCTCGAGGCCGTGGAGGCCACGCGTCATTTCGAACCCAACCGCCGCGGCCCGGCCGCCGTGATGGCCGGCCTGTTCGGCGTGATGGTGCTGCTGTTCGGCAGCGGCGTGCTGCTGGGCTTGATGCGGCCGCTGCAGCCCGGCGCGGTGCCCACGCTGGTGCTGCTGGTCGGGCTGCTGGCGCTGATGGGGCTCGGCCTGGCGGTCTACCTGCCGCGCGCGCTGCGGCGCGGGCCGGTGCTGTCATTGACGGCCGACGGCATCGAGTCGCCGCAGCTGCGCCAGCCGGTAGCCTGGGACGACCTGGAAGACGTGGAGCTGAGCCACGCCAGCGGCCACGGCACGCTGCACCTGCGGCTGCGCGAGCCACACCCGGTGCGCTGGAGCGACTTCTTTCTGCTGCGCCACGACCCGCGCGAACAGCGCATCAAGATGCCCACGCTGCGGCCATCAGACCAGCAGGCCGCGTTCGGCGAGATCCACGCGCGGCTGGCCGAGCGGCGCTGGGCGCAGGGACTGGGCGAGGCGCCGAGCATGGCGCGGGCGCGGGCCGACCAGGCGCTGCAGGGCGAACTCGACGCCCGCACGCCGGTACCGTGGGCGCTGTACACGGTGGTGGGGCTGAACGCGCTGGTCTGGGTGGTGTCGGTGCTGGCCGGGCTGAGTGCCACGCAACCGCTGCCGGCCCAGTTGTTCCAGTGGGGCGCCAACTCGGCCTGGGCGGTGGTGCGCGACCACGAATACTGGCGGCTGCTCACGGCCACGCTGCTGCACGCGGGCTTTCTGCACCTGGCGCTGAATCTGTTCGCGCTGTGGCAGGCCGGCCGGCAGGTCTGCCGCTGGTACGGCAACGGCGGCTTCGCGCTGGTCTATGTGGCGGCGGCGCTGGTGGGCAGCGGGCTGAGCCTGCATTTCTCGGCGCAGCAGTTGGTGTCGGTCGGGGCGTCGGGGGCGGTGTTCGGCGTGCTGGGCGCCTTCGTGGTCACGATCTGGCGGCACCGCGGCCGTTTCCCTTCGTCCCGCGCGACCAGCCTGCTGCTGAGTCAGGGCCTGTTTCTGCTCTACATGCTCAGCCAGGGCTTCACGCAGCGCGGCATCGACAACGCGGCCCATGTGGGCGGGCTGCTGGCCGGTGGACTGCTGGCGGCGCTGCTGCCGCAGGTGGTGGACCCAGTTTCGGCCGCCGGCCGGCACAAGCGCTACGCCGCCGGTGCGGCCGGCGCGCTGGCGGTGGTGGTGGCGCTGGTGGCCACCACGCCGGCACCGGCCTTCAACCCGCGCCAGACCTTCCGCGTGAGCGCCGAGCTGGCCCGGCTGAGCCCGCGGCTGCAGGCGGCCGAGCAGGCGCTGCAGCGCGACATGCTGGCGCAGCGCGAAGGCAAGATGCCGGCGGCGCAGTTCATGGCGCAGGTGGAACAGCGCCACATACCGGCCTACCGCCTGAACAACCGGCTGCTGGAGCCGCTGACGCTGCCCACCGCCACGCAGGAAGGCGCCTGGCTGGCCGACTTCAAGCGCCACAACCTGCTGATGACCGACGTCATGGTGCTGCAGTTGCGCAAGTCGCGCGGCGACCCCGACGTGGCCGAGATCGACCAGCAGTCGGCCGCCGCCAAGGCCGAGCTGGAGGCCATCACCCGCCGGCTGAAGGCCAGCGCCGCGCAGCGCCCGCCCGGGGCTGCCAGCAGGCCCGCCACGCCCTTCTAGCCCGATTTTCAGAACGAAATCGGCCGCAAGTCAGCGCGGAATGGCACTTTTCAGCTATTGATTCAGGAGCAACCCCGGCGCCGCTCAGGTGCTGGCGCCGCGCGCGTCGATGCGGATGACGCGCTCCACCGTGCCGCCCGCCAGCCCGCCGCGCACGCCAACCGCGTGGTCGTGCAGGTTCACCGTGGGGTCGCAGTGGCCGGGCACCAGCCAGAGCGTGTCGCCCAGCGCCGGCAACGCGCTGCCGCGCAGCACCGTGTGCTCGTCGTTGGCGAGCGTGCAGGCCAGCTCGGCCTCGGTGCGGCCCCACACGCGGGGCAGGCCGGAATCGGTGGCGTGGCTTTTCAGGCCGGCGTCGCACACCGCATGGGCCTCGCGGCGCGACATGACCTGGGTTTTCACGAACAGCGCGTTCTCGAACACCGGCTGGCCCGCCTCGGGTTCGTTGCGGGCGTAGTCCACGTCCATGAACACGAAGGAGCCGGCCTGCAGCTCGCCGAACACGCCGCTCGCCGCCTCGAACGGAAAAGTGCCGGTGCCGGCGCCGGTGACCAGCGGCACCGCGATGCCGGCGGCCTCCAGCACCGCGCGGGTGCGCAGCACGTCGGCCACCACGGCGGCCACGGCCTCGCGCCGCGTCTGCGCCGCCCGCTGGTGCTGGGCCTTGCCGTTGTAGGCCTGCAGGCCGGCAAAGGTGAGCGCCCGCTCTGCCACAACGGCCCGCGCCAGCTCGAGCGCCGGCTCGCCCGGCCAGACGCCGCAGCGGCCCTGGCCCACGTCGAGTTCCACGAACACGTCGATCGCCGACTGCCGCCCGGCGAACGCAAGGGCCAGCGCGGCCACGCCGTCGAGGCTGTCGACCACGATGCCCAGCCGCCCGCCGGCCGCGTTCAGCCGGTCGGCCAGCGCCGCCACACGCGCCAGCTTGGCCGGCGCCACCACCTCGTTGCTGATCAAAATGTCGGTCACGCCGCCGTCGGCCAATGCCTCGGCCTCGCCGGTCTTCTGCACGCAGACACCCGCCGCGCCGGCCGCCATCTGCAACCGGCCGATCTCGGCGCTCTTGTGGGTTTTGGCATGCGGCCGCCAGCGCACGCCGTGCTGCCGCGCGAAAGCGGCGAGGCGGGCGATGTTGCGGTCCATCGCGTCGAGGTCGATCACCAGGGCGGGCGTGTCGATGGCCCCGGCACCCTGGCCGATCACAGCCTCAGGCGGTGGTCTCATCGAGCGGTTCGGTCTCGTCCAGGTGGCGGGTGTCGGACCAGCCGACCAGCGTGAGGCCGGCCTCGGTGGACAGCAAACGGTTGATGGCCGCGTTGCCCAGTTCCCAGGTGCGCGGCGCCTGCAGCGCCTGGCCGGTGGCGGCGCGGTACAGCACGTCCATCACGCCGCCGTGCGCCACCAGCACCACCTGCTGGTCGTTGACGTGGCGTTTGACGATGGTCTGCGTGGCGGCCAGCACCCGGTCGCGCACGGCCTCCAGCGATTCGCCGCCTTCGGGCGCGAACACCGGGTCGCGCCTGCGCCAGCGGCTGGCCTGCTCCGGCCACTGGCTGTGGATCTGCTCGAAGGTCTGCCCTTCGAAAATGCCGAAACCGCGCTCCCGCAGCCCGGCCTCCACCTGCACCGGCACGCCGCTGACCCGGCCAATGGCCTCGGCCGTCTGGCGGGCGCGGATGAGGTTGCTGCTGTAGATGGCGTCGACGGGCTCGTCGGCCAGCGCGCCGGCCAGCCGGTCGGCCTGCCACAGGCCGCGCGTGTTGAGCGGCACGTCGAGGTGGCCCTGGATGCGGGTGTCGACGTTCCAGGCGGTCTCGCCATGGCGGACCACGATCAGTCTCAGGCTTTGTTGCATAGCAGCATTTTGCTCCCATCGCGCCGGCGGCGCTTGGAGCGCCGCCCCTAACGCTGTGGCGCGCCCGGCAGCTCGACGTTGACGCGGCGCACGCCGCGTGGCGGGTTGGGAAAGTCTTGCAGCGCCGCCGCCATCAACGCCGGCAGCAGCCGCTCGCTGCTGGCCCACAGCCCCTCGTGCACGGCATTGCTCTCGAACACCACCTGCTGGGTCTTCAGGTCGCGCAGCACCACCTGCACCTCGTGGCGGTACAGCGGCGAGGGGCCGTAGTCCCACAGCCCGTAAGGGCGCCCGAAACCGTAACCGGGGTAGCCGTAGTGGCCGTAATAGCCGCCGTAGCGCGCCGGCCAATAGCCGTAGCCCCAGGGCCGCCAGCCGAAGGTGTCGTCCCAGCCGCCGCGGCGCGACAGCATGACCCGCACGTTCACCAACACCGAGTAGCGCGCCTGGGCGTCGTCGCGCTGCAGCCCCGCCTGCTGCAGCGACTGCTGGGCAATGGCCTCCACCGCCGCCAGCGCGGCCGGGTCGGCCTGCTGCGACGGCAGCGCCTCGAAGCGGTAGCCGCCCGCCAGCACCGGCGCGTTCGGCGCGGCACGCGGCGGCAGCGTGGAGAAGGCATTCACCTCGGAATCGACCCGCACCGTTCCGCAGGCCGACAACAGCACCGCCACCAGCCCCGGCAACCCGATGCGGGTGAGCGAGACAAGGCGGCGCGAGGAGGTCATGACGGGTTGGACGGCGGCAGCGCGGTTGAAGTTCCGGCATCGCGGCGCAGCACCGGAATGGCCTGCACCGACGGCAGCCCGGCGACCGGCGCCACGGCCGTGAACGCATCATCGTCGGCGTCGAAAGCCTTGTCGCCATCGGGGTCGGGTGTCCCCGTGACCTGCAGGCCTTCGAAGCCGTAATGGCGCTTGTCCATCAGGTGCGACGGCACCACGTTCTGCAGCGACGTGAACAGGCTCTCGACCCGGCCGGGAAACTTCTTTTCCCAGTCGCGCAGCATGGCCGCCACCTGCTTGCGCTGCAGGTTTTCCTGGCTGCCGCACAGCGTGCACGGGATGATGGGAAATTGCCGGTGCTCGGCCCAGCGCGCCAGGTCTTTTTCGGCCACGTAGGCCAGCGGCCGGATCACGATGTGGCGGCCGTCGTCGCTCACCAGCTTGGGCGGCATGCCCTTGAGCTTGCCGCCGAAGAACATGTTCAAAAACAGCGTCTGCAGCATGTCGTCGCGGTGGTGGCCCAGCGCCACCTTGGTGGCACCCAGCTCGTCCGCCACCCGGTACAGGATGCCGCGCCGCAGCCGCGAACACAGGCTGCACATCGTCTTGCCCGGCGCGATCTTGTCCTTGACGATGGAGTAGGTGTCCTGGTTCTCGATGTGGAACGGAATGCCCAGCTTCGTCAGGTACTCCGGCAACACATGCGCCGGAAAGCCGGGCTGCTTCTGATCGAGGTTGACCGCCACGATGTCGAAACGGATCGGCGCGCGCGCCTGCATCTTCAGCAGGATGTCGAGCATCGCGTAGCTGTCCTTGCCGCCCGACAGGCAGACCATGACCTTGTCGCCTTCCTCGATCATGTTGAAGTCGACGATGGCCTGCCCCATCAGCCGGCACAGCCGCTTCTCGAGCTTGTGCGTTTCGCGCTCGATTTTCAGGGGGTTGGCAGCAGCGGAAGCCTCGGCTTCGATCCAGACGGCAGACATGGGGCTATTGTCTCACCGGGGCCACCCGTCAGGCGCGCCCTACCACTGCCCCGTCTCCACCCGGATCGCGACTTCGCAATCCTCAAAAATCTCGAGCTTGGCGATCTTCACGCGCACGCCGAGCACGCCGGGCAGCGTCATCAGGCGGTGGGCGAGCTTGCCGATCAGGCTTTCGAGCAAATTGACGTGTTCGGCGCGGCACTCGTCGATGATGATCTGGCGCACCTTGCGGTAGTCGAGCACGTGGGTGATGTCGTCGTCGCGCGGCAGCAGCGGCTGGGTGCCGAGGTTGAGTTCGGCGTCGACCTGGATAGGCTGGGGCGAGCTTTTCTCGTGGTGCAGGATGCCGAGGTTGGCGTCGAAGCGCAGCCCGGTGAGGGTGAGGATCTGCAGGCCTTTGGCGTTGAACATTCTGGTTTTCACATCTTCGAAAAATCGCGGTCGAAACGCATCAGGTGCTGGCCGCCGTCGACCAGCAGCGTGGTGCCGGTGATGGCGCCGTTCTCCAGCGCAAAGCGCACGGCGGCGGCCACGTCGGCGGGGGTGGACGAACGGCCGAGCGGGCTTTGCCGGTGCAGCTCGGCAAATTTCTCGGGCGTGAGCATGGGGCTGGTGAGCGTGAGGCCGGGCGCCACGCCCACGACGCGCACGCGCGGCGCCAGCGCCAGCGCCAGCAGGGTGTTGGCGGCCTCCAGCGCGGCCTTGGAGAGCGTGTAGCTGAAGAAATCGGGGTTCTGGTTCCACAGCTTCTGGTCGAGCAGGTTCACCACGGCGCCAGTGGCGTCACGGCCAACCAGGTGCTCGTGCAGCGCCTGCGCCAGCAGCACCGGCGCGGCGGTGTTGCTGCGCAGGTGACGCTCCAGCATGGCATAGCCGAAGCTGGCGGCGCTGTCGAACTCGAAGGTGGAGGCGCTGTTGACCACGGCGTCGAGCCGGCCCATGTCGGCCACCACGGCGGGCACCAGGGCGCGGGTTGCGGCCTCGTCGGCCAGATCGCATTGAAAAGCGGCGCAAGCCAGCGTGGAATGGGCGCAGTCAGCTACAGTTTTAAGAGCATCGTCGGCCGATTCGCGGTAGTGCACGGCCACGCGCCAGCCGGCGGCGGCGAGCGCCAGCGCGATCTCGCGGCCCAGCCGTTTGGCGGCGCCGGTGACGAGGACGACGGGGCGGGGGGCGGTGTCGGCAGACATGGTGGGGGACAATCGCGGCCAGATGACGACGATGACCGACGACAGTGTAGCGAGCGCCCTGCGCACCACCGTGGCCGCTGCCATTGCCAGCGCGGGCGGCTGGTTGCCGTTCGACCGCTTCATGGCGCTGGCGCTGTACGCGCCGGGCCTGGGCTATTACGCGGGCGACCGCCGCAAGTTCGGCGCCATGCCGCAATCGGGCAGCGACTTCGTGACCGCGCCTGAAATGTCGCCGCTGTTCGGCGCGACACTGGCCGCCTCGGTGGCCGAAGCGCTGGAGAACACCGGCACGACCGAGGTCTGGGAGTTCGGCGCCGGCTCGGGCGCGCTGGCCGAGCAGTTGCTGAACGCGCTGGGTGACCGGGTGACACGCTATGTGGTCGTGGAACTGTCGGCCAGCCTGCGCGAGCGCCAGCAGGCGCGGCTGGCGGCTTTCGGCGAGCGGGTGTGCTGGGTTGATGCGCTGCCGCAGAGCATCGAGGCGGTGGTGGTCGGCAACGAGGTGCTGGACGCGATGCCCGTGCAGCTGCTGGTGCGCACGGGCGGCGTGTGGCACGAACGCGGCGTGGCGCGGCGCGAGGGCGCCTTCGTCTGGCAGGACCGCCCCACCCCGCTGCGGCCGCCGCTCGAGGTGCCGGGCGGGCACGACTACCTCACCGAAATTCACCCGCAGGCGATCGCCTTCACCGCCACGCTGGCGGCGGCGCTGAAAAAAGGCGCGGCCTTCTTCATCGACTACGGTTTTCCAGAGGCCGAGTACTGGCACCCGCAGCGCGCCACCGGCACGCTGGTCTGCCACCAGGGCCACCGCACCGACCACGACCCGCTGGTGGACGTGGGCGCGAAAGACATCACCGCCCACGTCGATTTCACCGGCATCGCGCTGGCCGCGCAGAACGCCGGCCTGAACGTGCTGGGCTACGCCTCGCAGGGCCGTTTCCTGCTGAACAGCGGGCTGGCGCCTCGGCTCGAAGCGGCCTCGCTCGTCGACCGCGCGATGGCGCTGCGGCTGGTCAATGAACACGAGATGGGCGAGCTGTTCAAGGTGCTGGCCTTCTGCGCCGGCGAACCCTGGGAAGCCCTTGGTTTCACGGCCGGCGACCGGACGCATACACTGTGACGCAGGGGCCTTTTCGGCCCCTTGCCACACGCCCACACCATGATCCGCTGGCTCATCGTCACGCTGCTCGCGCTGGTGCTCATCAACGGCCTGATGCCCTTCCTGAGCCGCTTCGGCTTCGGCCGTCTGCCGGGCGATTTCCGCTTCCGCGCGTTTGGCCGCGACTGGTACATCCCGCTCGCCACCACGGTGGTGCTGAGCCTGATTGCCAGCGGCATTTCCAGACTCGTCTGATGATGAAGGCCTGCGTCGACATCGGCGGCACCAAGGTCGCGGTCAGCTTGAACGACGGGCACGACCGCACGCTGATCGGCCGCCGCACCGAACCCACCGCCAAGATCGGCGACGAGACCGCCGTGGCCGAACAGGTGCTGCGGCTGCTCACCGAGGCCTGCGCCGCGCACGGCTGCCCGCCCACCGAACTGACCGCCGTGGGCATTTCCAGTTGCGGGCCTTTCGAGCTGCGCGGCGGGTTGATCGAACTGGCCACGCCCAACATCTGCGGCGGGCTGGAGGGCGCGGCGCCCGGCCTGCTGAATCACTGGCGCACCGCGCCGCTCGAAGCCCCGTTGCGCGCGGCGCTGCCCGGCGCGAAGCTGGTGGTGGAAAACGACGCGGTGGCCGCACTCATCGCCGAGCGGCGCTGGGGCGCGCTGCAGGGCATGGACCACTGCGCCTACGTGACCTGGAGCACCGGCGTGGGCACCGGCCTGTGCGTGGACGGCCGCGTGCTGCGCGGCAAGAACGCCAACGCCGGCCACGCGGGCCACAGCTTCGTCAGCGACACCGCGCCGCACGCGGTCTGCGGCTGCGGCAACGACGGCGACGTGGAGGGCCTCGCGGCGGGCAGCGCGATCGGCCGGCGCTTCGGCATCGACGCCGCCTCCCTGATGGCGGCCGCCTCGCACGGCGACGCCGCCGCGCAGGCCCGGGTGGCCGAGGTCTGCCGGGTGGTGGGCCGCATGCTCTACAACCTGGCGGTCACGCTGGACCTGCAGCGCATCAGCCTGGGCGGCAGCGTGTTCTGGCACCACCGCGAGCGCCTGCTGCCGCTGCTGCGCGCCGAGGTGGCGGGCCGGCTGCCGGCGCTGACGGGCGGTGTGGAACTGGTGCCGGCCGGGCTGGCCGACGCGGTGGGCGACTACGCCGCCCTGGCCCTGGTGGCCGACTGAGCGGTTTCGTCCAGCGCGTCCAGGAAGGTCTGGCGCCACCAGTGCACGTCGTGCTCCTTGATGCGGCCCAGCAGCGCCTGGTGCCGCTCGCGCCGCTCGCCCAGCGGCATCTGCAGCGCGCGGTAGATGGTCTCTGCCGTGCCGTGGGCGTCGTAGGGGTTCACCAGCAGCGCCTCCTGCAACTGCTCGGCCGCCCCCGCGAAACGTGACAGCACCAGCACGCCGGGGTCGTTGTACTCCTGAGCCACGACGAATTCCTTGGCGACCAGGTTCATGCCGTCGCGTAGCGGCGTGACCAGGCCGACGCGGGCTGCGCGGTACAGCCCCGGCACCCGCTTGCGCGCCACCACGCGGCGGATGTAGCGCACCGGCATCCAGTCGAAATCGCCGTAGTCGCCGTTGATGGCGCCGCAGAGCTGGTCGAGTTCGGCGCGGATGTCGGCGTAGGCGTTCAGGTCTTCGCGCGACGGCGACGCGATCTGGATCAGCGTGGCCAGGTTGCGCATGTCCTCGTGCTGCGCCAGCAGCTCGCGGAACGCGCGCACCCGGTGCGGAATGCCCTTGGAGTAATCGAGCCGGTCGATGCCGATGAGCAGTTGCCGCGTGGCGTACTGCTGGCGCATCACGCCAGCCACCTGCCGCGCCTCGCGGGCCTCGGCCAGCTCTTCGAATTCGTCCACGTCGATGCCGATCGGGAAGGCCTGCGCGCGCAGCGTGCGTCCGTCGAGCGTGAAGTGGTGGGCGTCCAGCACCCGCGCCCGCGCCTCGCTTTCCACATAGCGCGAAAAGTGCGTCATGTCGGCCTCGCTCTGGAAACCGGCGAGGTCGTAGGCGAACAGCGTGCGCATCAGCCACTCGTGCTCGGGAATGGCGGCGAGGATTTGTGGCGGCGGCAGCGGAATGTGCAGGAAGAAGCCCATGCGCTGCCGGCAGCCGAGCTGGCGCAGCTCATGGGCCAGCGGCATCAGGTGGTAGTCGTGCACCCAGACCACGTCGTCGGGCTGCAGCAGCTTGGCCAGCTCGCGCGCGAACAGGCGGTTGGCGCGGCGGTAGCCGGGGAAATAGCCGGCGTCGAAACGCGCGAGATCCAGCCGGTAATGGAACACCGGCCACAGCACGTTGTTGCTGTAGCCGAGGTAGAAGGCGTCGTGGTCTTCGCGGCTCAGGTCCACCGTGGCCAGCTCGACCTTGCCGGCCTGCTCGACGCGCAACGCGCCCTCGCCCGGCGTGCCGCCTTCCACGATGTTGCCGCTCCAGCCAAACCACAGGCCGCCGGTGCGGTTGAGCGCTTCGCCCACCGCCACGGCGAGCCCGCCGGCCGCTGGCTTGCGCGGGTCGGCGATGCGGTTGGAAACGACGACGAGGCGGCCGCTCATATCACGCTGTCCCAAGGTGCGGACAGCCGCATCGCCGCGTTGATGATGCCCACCATCGAGTACGTCTGCGGAAAGTTGCCCCACATCTCGCCGGTGACGGGGTGCGTGTCTTCGGACAGCAGGCCCAGGTGGTTGCGGGCGGCGAGCATGTGCTCGAAGATGCCGCGCGCCTCGTCGATGCGGCCGGTGCGGGCCAGCGCGTCGATGCGCCAGAAGGTGCAGATGTTGAAGGCGGTCTCTGGCTTGCCGAAGTCGTCGGGCGCCTCGTAGCGGCGCATGTGCGGGCCGTCGCTCAGGTGTGTTTCCAGCGCCTTCAGCGTGGCGACGAAGCGCGGGTCGTGCGCGTCGATGAAGCCCACCTCGCTCATCAGCAGCACGCTGGCGTCGAGGTGGCGGCCGCCGTAGCTCTCCACGAACGCCTGCCGCTCTTCGCTCCAACTGCCTTCCAGGATGCGTTGCTGGATGCCGTCGGCATGGCCGCGCCAGTAGGCCGCGCGGTCGCGCCGGCCCAGCACCTGCGCGATCTTGGCGAGCCGGTCGCAGGCGGCCCAGCCCATGAGTGCAGACGAGGTGTGCACGCGGGCGCGGGTGCGCAGCTCCCACATGCCGGCGTCGGGCTGGTCCACCACGCGCAGCGCCTGTTCGCCGACCTGCTCCAGCCGGGCGAACTCGGCGAGGCCGGCGCGGTGCAGCAGCCGCTGGTCGTGGAAGGCCTGCGCGGCACCGAGCACGATGTTGCCGTAGACGTCGTGCTGGAAATGCTCCTGCGCCTGGTTGCCCACGCGCACCGGCCCCATGCCGCGGTAGCCCGAAAGCTGATCGACCAGCGCCTCGGGCAGCTCGCGCTCCAGCCCGATGCCGTAGAGCGGCTGCACATGGCCGCCGCCCGACTGCACCACCACGTTGACCAGCCAGCGCAGGTACTCCTCCATGGTGCCGACTTCCGACAGGCTGTTCAGCGCCCGCACCACGAAGAAGGCGTCGCGCAGCCAGCAGTAGCGGTAGTCCCAGTTGCGGCCGCTGTGGGGCGCCTCGGGGATGCTGGTGGTCATGGCGGCGACGATGGCGCCGGTGTCTTCGAACAGCGAGAGCTTCAGCGTGATGGCGGCGCGGATCACTGCGGCCTGCCACTCCAGCGGCAGCGCCAGCCGCTGCGTCCACAGCCGCCAGTAGCTGGTGGTTTCCTGCTCGAACTCGCGCGCGGTGTCGGCCACGCCGCCGGCCAGCGTTTCGTCGGGGCCCAGCAGGAAGTTGTGCTCCTGCGTCAGCACGAAAGGCCGGCTGTCGAGCACATAGGCCATCGGCGCGTCGGCGTAGAGCCGCAACACCGACTCGGGGCCGACGAAGCGCACATGGTTGCTGCCGTGCGTGAGCACTGGCTTCTCGCGGCCCCACAGAAAGCGCGGTTGCACGCGGATGCGCACCCGCGGCGCGCCACTGATCGGCCGCACCCGGCGCACGACCATGGTGGGCCGGAAGTAGCGGCCGCGCTTGGGGAAACGCGGCGCGAAGTCGGTGATCTCCAGGCTCTGGCCGGCGGTGTCGGTCAGCACCGTTTTCAAGACCGCCGTGTTGTGTTCGTAGTGCTGGCGCGACTCGGCGAAGTTCTCGATCTCGATGGCGAAGTCGCTGGCGCCCTCGCCGTCGTGCAGCAGCGCGCTGAAGACCGGGTCGCCGTCGAAGCGCGGCAGGCAGCACCAGACCAGGCGGCCCCGGCTGTCGATGAGCGCGCTGATCGCGCAGTTGCCGATCACGCCCATCGCCAGCGAGGCCGGCTGCGGCGGCGCGAAGAAACCGGCGCGGGTGGCGGCGGGTTGCGCGTCGCGGGCCGTCATGCCGCCGCCTCCGCCAGCCACTCGCGCAGCGCCTGCGGGCTGGCGCAGCGCCACTGCGCCAGGCTGGGCCCCTCGCCCACCTTGATGGCATGGCCGCCCAGGCGGCGCACGCTGGCAAAGCCGGTTTCGTCGGTCACGTCGTCGCCCACGAACACGGGCGTGCGGCCGGCGAACGGTGCCTCGGCCATGAAGGCCTCGGCCGCCGCGCCTTTGCTGGCGCCGGCGGGCTTCACCTCCACCACGCATTTGCCCAGCAGCAGCTCGACCTGCGGGTGGCCCTGCAGCAGCGGCGCCAGCGTGCCGCGGCACAGATCGCCCAGTTCCGGCGCGCGGCGGTAGTGCAGCGCGAAGCCGTTGGGCTTGCGCTCCAGCAGCAGCGCGGTATGTTCGGCCACCAGCGATTCGGCCGTGGCCAACAGCAGCCCAACGTCGGGCGGCGGCTGGCGGTGCAGCGCGCCGGTGGCGTCGCGCCGCTCGGCGCCGTGCTGGCCGGCGGTGGGCAGGCGGGCCGGAGCGAGCAGGCGGTCGAGCGCATCGACCGGCCGGCCCGACACGATGGCGAGGGCGCCGCCCAGGCGGTCGTGCAGGCGCAGCAGCGTGTCGACCACGCCGGGCGGCAGGGCCACGGCGTCGGGGTCGGGGGCGATGTCGGCGAGGGTGCCGTCGAAGTCGAGAAACAGCGCCATGGCGCGGTGCGGGTCGGGCATCGGGGCAGCATCTACGTCGGACATGGACGCTCACCGTAACCCGCATCCGGTTACAACTCTGTAGGCCGCAGCCGCTTGCCGCCCCCGTGGCCGGGGCACGCGGCGTTGTCCTACGGCGCGGCGGCGCGCCGTCCTACGAAGGCGCTACGCGCCGAGCGCGTGGGCGACGGCCGCCAGCCGCGCCGCGCGGATGCGCTCGCCCACCGCAGGCCCGCTCAGCCCCTCGGCCTGCGCCGCTTCGGCGAGGCCGGCGGTGGGCACGGCGCGGGCCGCATCGCGCGCCAGGGCCAGCCGCTCGCGCTGCGGGTACGGCTGCTCCGACAGCCCGCCGCGGCCGCGCGCGTCGCATTCGCAGGCGAGCAGCGCCTCGTCGAAGCGGGCAGGCTTGCGGATCGCGTCGCAGCGCTCCAGCAGGCGCAGCACGGCGGCGGCATTGAACTCGGCGCTGCGGTGGATGTTGCCGTGCTCCAGGGCCACCACGTCGGCGAGTTCGCGGCAGTCGGTGGGCGCGCGCAGCCGCTCGCTCACGCCGCGCAGCAGCTTGGCGCTGCGCTGCTCGTGGCCGATGTGGCGCGGCAGCACGTCGGCCGGGGTGGTGCCCTTGCCGAGGTCGTGGCACAGGCAGGCGTAGCGCACGGTGAGCGGCGCGTTCAGCCGGGCCGCCATGTCGAGCACCATCATCAGATGCACGCCGGTGTCGATCTCGGGATGGTAGTCGGCGCGCTGCGGCACGCCCCACAGGCGGTCGACCTCGGGCAGCAGCACCTTCAGCGCGCCGCAGTCGCGCAGCACAGCGAACATGCGCGAGGGCTGGCGCTCCATCAGGCCACGGCTCAGTTCCTGCCAGACGCGTTCGGCAACCAGTGCGCCGGCCTCGCCGTCTGCCACCATCTGGCGCATCAGGTCCATGGTTTCCGGCGCCACGGTGAAGTCGGTGAACCGCGCGGCGAAGCGCGCCACGCGCAGGATGCGCACCGGGTCTTCGCGGAAGGCGTCCGTCACGTGGCGCAGCACGCGGTCGGCGATGTCCTTTTGCCCAAAATAGGGATCAAAAAGGCCTGAAGTCAGCGTGGCGCCTGGCTCTTGCGCTATTGAATTGATAGTTAGGTCGCGCCGGGCGAGGTCTTGCTCCAGCGTCACATCGGGCGCGCTGTGCACCGCAAAGCCGTGGTAGCCCCGCGCCGTCTTGCGCTCGGTGCGCGCCAGCGCGTATTCCTCGCGGGTGATCGGGTGCAGAAACACCGGAAAGTCCTTGCCCACCGGCAGATAGCCGGCGTCGATCAGCTGCTGCGGCGTAGCCCCGACGACGACCCAGTCGTTGTCCTGCACGGGCAAGCCCAGCAAGGCATCGCGCACGGCACCTCCGACCCGATAAATCTTCATGAAGAGAGTCTAGCCCCCACGCTCCCCACTGCGTGTGGTTCGCTGCCCCCCGAGGGGGCTGCCTTGCTCGGGAGCGGCCCTTCGCTGCGGCGTCGCCATCGTTCAGCGCGACTGCCGGTACGGCTCCTCGAACGCCACGAAATCCTGCTCGGCCAGCGCGGCTTCCACCCACGCGGCAACGCCGGGCAGCGCCAGCACGCGTTGGATGTAGGCCAGCGCGTCGTCCGGCACCGGCAGGCCGTAGGTGACGATGCGGGAGCACACCGGCGCGAAGAAGGCGTCGGCAATGGTGAAGCCGCCGAACAGCAGCGGCCCGCCGTGCTGCGCCAGCAGCCCCTGCCACAGCGACACGATGCGGCGCAGGTCGTCACCCACCGCCGGGTGCTCCTGCAGCAGCCGCGCGCCCACCTCGGGCAGCCGCGCCTCGACGTTCAGCGTGCAGTGGTGGCGCAGCGCACCGAAGCCCGCGTGCATCTCGGCGCACACGGCGCGCGCCACCGCGCGGGTGCGGGCGTCGGCCGGCCACAGCGCCTTGTCCGGGAACAGGTCGGCCAGGTATTCGGCAATGGCCAGCGTGTCCCACACCACCAGGCCGTGGCCGTCGTCGGCCAGCACCGGCACCTTGCCGGTGGGACTGACGCTGGCGATGCGCTGCTTGAAGGCGGAGCCGGCGTCGAATGAGTCGAAGCGCACCACCACCTCCTCGAAGGCAATGCCGGCCTGCTTCATCAGCACCCACGGCCGCATCGACCACGACGAGTAGTTCTTGTTGCCGATGTAGAGCTTGAGCGCCATCGCTCAGAACCGGCCCGCCGTGCGCCGCGCGACGATCAACTGGCTGCGCGGCCCGCGCAGGCCGAGGTAGCTCGGCGCCACGGCCAGCAGCGACTCGGGCACGATGCCCAGATCGGCGAGGCCGGGCAGCCGGCCGCTGGGCAGGTTGTCCACCTTCAGCGCGGCCAGGTTGTCGCGGCTCATCAGCGGCTGGCCGGGTGCCAGCTCCATCAGCAGCGCCTGCAGCGCGCCCAGGGCGTCGGGCAGCGGCAGCACGGGCTTGCTGTCGCCCTGGCCGCTGAGCTTGGCCGACAGCCGCACCAGTTCGGCCAGCGTGAACACCTGCGGACCGGCGATCTCGTAGGTGCGGCCGGCGGTGGCGTCGTTGGCGATGCAGGCCACGATGGCGGCGGCCAGGTCTTCCACCCACACCGGCTGCAGCTTCGTGCCGCCACGCGCCAGCGGCAGCACCGGAAACTTCTGCTGAAGCCCGGCGAACAGGTTGATGAAGCGGTCTTCCGGCCCGAACACGGTGCTGGGCCGCAGGATGGTGGGCTTGAGCCGCGCGTCGCCCTGCAGCGCCTGCTCGCCGACCGCCTTGCTGCGCTGGTAGAGCGACGGCGCATCAGGCGCCGCGCCGAGCGCGCTGATGTGGATGAGCCGCTTCACGCCCGCCGCCGCGCAGGCCTGCGCGATGCGGCGCGGCAACCCGACGTGCGCCGCGTCCACCGCGGCCTTGGAGCCGTGCAGCACGCCGACCAGGTTGACCACCGCCGTCTGGCCCTGCACCAGCCGCGCCAGCGTGGCATCGTCGTGCACGTCGTCGCGCAGCACCGTGAGCGTGGGCAGCGGCCACAGGTGGCGGGCGCGCGCCTCGTTGCGGCTGGGCAGGTCGATGTGCCACTGGCGCTGCGCCAGCTTCTCGCAGAGGTGGCGGCCGACGAAACCGGTGCCGCCGATCACCAGGATGCTGGGCGGGGTGCTGCTGTTGCTCATGCGGCCCATTCTGCCGGCGATGCGAACCCGTGCGCGCCAACGGGTTTAGCCCGCTTTCGCCCCGCCCCAGCGCTCGGCCAGCCGCACCAGCACCGGCAGCACCACCAGCGTCAGCAGCGTTGACGACAGAATGCCGCCGATCACCACGGTGGCCAGCGGCCGCTGCACCTCGGCGCCGGTGCCGGTGGCGATGGCCATAGGCACGAAGCCGAGCGAAGCCACCAGCGCCGTCATCAGCACCGGGCGCAGCCGGCTCAAAGCGCCCTCGCGGATCGCCGCGTCCGGCGCCAGCCCCTGCGCGCCCAGCGCGCGGATGCTCGACACCATGACCAGCCCGTTCAGCACCGCCACGCCCGACAGCGCGATGAAGCCCACCGCCGCCGACACCGACAGCGGTATGCCGCGCAGCCACAGTGCCAGCACGCCGCCGGTGAGCGCGAACGGAATGCCGGTGAACACCAGCAGGCCGTCGCGCAGGTTGCCGAACATCGCGAACAGCAGCATGAACACCAGCGCCAGCGCGGCCGGCACCACCAGCTTCAGCCGCTGCGTGGCCGACTGCAGGTTCTCGAAGCTGCCGCCCCAGCCCGTCCAGTAGCCCGGCGGAATCGCCACGCCCGCCAGCGCGGCCTGCGCCTCGGCCACGAACGAGCCCACGTCGCGGCCCGACACATTGGCGCTGACGACGACGCGGCGTTTGCCGTTCTCTCGGCTGATCTGGTTGGGGCCGGGTTGCAGGTCGAGCTTCGCCACCTCCGACAGCGGGATGAAGCGCACCGGCGCGTCGCCCGCGCCGCGCGGCAGCGCCACCGGCAGGCGCGGCAGCGCGTCGAGGTCGCTGCGCAGCCCGTCGGGCAGGCGCACCACGATGTCGAAACGCCGGTCGCCCTCGAACACCGCGCCCGCCAGCCGGCCGCCGAGCGCGATCGCCACCGTCTCCTGGATGTCGGCGACGTTGAGGCCGAAGCGCGCGGCCGCCCCGCGGTCGATGGCCACGTTCAGCACCGGCAGGCCGGTGGTCTGCTCCACCTTGACCCCGGCCGCGCCGGGCACCGCGCGCAGCCCGTCGGCGATGCGTTCGGCCGTGGCGTTGAGCACCGCCATGTCGTCGCCGAACACCTTCACCGCCACGTCGCTGCGCACGCCGGAAATCAGCTCGTTGAAGCGCAGCTGGATGGGCTGCGAGAACTCGTACTGGCTGCCGGGCAGCGCCTCCACCGTTTGCTTGATGGCCGCGATCAGCTCGTCGCGCGTCTTGCGCGGCTCAGGCCACTGCGCCGGCGGCTTGAGCATGATGTAGCCGTCGGAGATGTTGGGCGGCATGGGGTCGGACGCGATCTCGGCGGTGCCGGTGCGCGCGAACACGCGCTCGATCTCGGGGAACCTCGCCTTCAGCGTGGTCTCGAGCTGCTGCTGCATCGCGACCGACTGCGACAGGCTGGTGCCGGGAATGCGCAGCGCCTGCAGCGCGATGTCGCCCTCGTTGAGGCTGGGCGCGAACTCGCTGCCCAGCCGCGTGGCCAGCAGCCCGCCCAGCACCACCGCCACGCCGGCGGCCGTCAGCACCACGGGCCTGGCGCCCATCGCCCGGTCCAGCAGCGGCGCGTAGAGCCGCCGGGCACGCTGCATCAGCCCGTTCTCCTTCTCGCCAACGCGCCGGCCGATGAACAGCGCCACCGCAGCCGGCACGAAGGTGACGGACAGCAGCATGGCGCCCAGCAGCGCCGCGACCACGGTGAACGCCATCGGGTGGAACATGCGGGCCTCCACGCCGGTCAGCGCGAAGATGGGCAGGTACACCACCATGATGATCAACTGGCCGAACAGCAGCGGGCGGCGCGCCTCTTTCGAGGCGAGAAAAACTTCCTCCAGCCGCTCCGCCAGCGTGAGCGGCCGGCCCAGCCGGGCCTGCGCGTGGGCGAGCCGCCGCACGCAGGCCTCCACGATGACGACCGCGCCGTCGACGATGATGCCGAAGTCCAGCGCGCCCAGGCTCAGCAGGTTGGCGCTGACCTTGTAGCCCACCATGCCGGTGAAGGTGAACAGCATGGCCAGCGGGATCACCATCGCGGTGATCACCGCCGCCCGCAGGTTGCCAAGGAAGAGGAACAGCACCGCGATCACCAGCACCGCGCCTTCCAGCAGGTTGCGCTTGACGGTGGCGATGGCCTTGTCGACCAGCACCGTGCGGTCGTACACCGTCAGCGCCACCACGCCGGCCGGCAGGTTGCGGTTGATCTCGGCCATCTTCGCGTCCACCGCCTGCGAGACGGCACGGCTGTTCTGCCCGATCAGCATGAACACCGTGCCCAGCACCACCTCGCGGCCGTTGTCGGTGGCCGCGCCGGTGCGCAGCTCGCGGCCGAGCGACACGCCGGCCACGTCGCCCACCGTCACCGGCACGCCGCCCCTGCTGTCCAGCACCACGCGGCGGATGTCGTCCACCGTGCCGAGCTGGCCGGGCGCGCGGATCAGCACCTGCTCGCCCCGCTTCTCGATGTAGCCGGCGCCCACGCTGGCGTTGTTGCGCTCCAGCGCGGCCACCAGGTCGGCCAGCGCCACGCCGTGCGCGGCCAGCCGGTCCGGCTGCGGCGCGACGTGGAACTCGCGGGTGTAGCCGCCGATCGAGTTGATCTCGGTCACGCCGGGCACCAGCCGCAGCTGCGGCTTCACGATCCAGTCCTGGATCTCGCGCAGGTCGGTCGGGGTGTAGGGCGTGCCGTCGGGCTTCTTCGCGCCCTCTTTCGCCTCCACCGTCCACAGGTAGATTTCGCCGAGGCCGGTGGAGATGGGGCCGAGCGCCGCCGCCACGCCGGCGGGCAGCCTGTCGCGCACCTGGGCGATGCGCTCGCCCACGAGCTGCCGCGCGAAGTAGACGTCGGTGCCGTCCCTGAACACCACCGTCACCTGCGACAGCCCGTAGCGCGACAGCGAACGCGTCTGCTCCAGCCCCGGCAGGCCGGCCAGCACCGCCTCCATGGGCAAGGTGACGCGCTGCTCCACCTCCAGCGGCGAGTAGCCGGGCGCGGCGGTGTTGACCTGCACCTGCACGTTGGTGATGTCGGGCACCGCGTCGATGGCAAGGCGCTGGTAGCTGAACACGCCGATGCCGGCGAAGGCCAGCACCACCAGCAGCACCAGCACCCGTTGCGCGATGACGAAACGCATGAAGCGGTCGAACATGGTCGTGTCCTTTCGCTCAATGCGCGTGCTCGGCGCCGGCCTTGCCCAGCTCCGACTTCAGCGTGAAACTGCCGGCCGCCGCGAACACGGCGCCGGCCTGCAACCCCTCCAGCACCTCCACCCGCTGCGCGTCACCACGGCCCAGCCGCACCGGCTGCGGCACGAAGCCTTCGGCCACGCGCACGAACACCACCGGGTTGCCGTCCACCGTCTGCACCGCGTCGCGCGGCACCGCCACCGGCACGGCCGCTTCCTCACCCACCGCTTCCACACTCACGAACAGGCCGGGCCGCCAGGCGCCCTGCGGGTTGGCCAGCACCACGCGCGCCTTGGCCGTGCGCGTCTGCTCGCCGATCAGCGCGCCGACGTAGGTGATGGTGCCGCTGGCAGCGCCCTCCAGGCCCGCCGCACGGATCGTCACCGGCTCGCCCACCCGCACCCGCTGCAGCGCACCGGCCGGCACCGCGATCTCGGCCCACACGCGGGACAGGTCCGACACCGTGAAGGCGGCCGTGTCCTCCTTCACCGCCTCGCCCTGGCTCAGGTGCTTCTCGATGACGGTGCCGTCGAACGGCGCGCGCAGCTCGAAGCGGTTCAACCCGCCACCGGCGCCGCCCACCAGGCCCAGCGCGGCGAGCTTCTGCTGCGCGTTGGCCACCGCCACCTCGGCCTCGCTCAGCGCCTGGCGCGCCTGCAGGTAGTCCTGCTCGGCCGAGATGCGTTGCTCCCACAGCGACTTCTCGCGCTCGTGGCTGGTGCGGGCCAGCGCCAGCCGCTTCAGCGCGGTCTGCAGTTCGCTGCGCTGCTCGGACACCGTGGCGCTGGCCAGCACCGCCAGCACCTGGCCCTGCTTCACCGGCTGGCCCAACGACGCGCGCACGCTCTCCACCACCGCCGCGACGCGCGGCACCACATGGGCGGTGCGGTCTTCGTTGAGCCTGATTTCGCCGGGCAGCTCCAGCGTGGCGCGGATGCGGCCGGGGCCGGCGGTCTCCAGCACGATGCCGGCCGCCTGGGCCTGCGCGTCGGTCAGCGCGATGGGCGCCGGCTGCCGCTTCTCCTCCTTCGCCGCCGGCGCGGCCGGGGCATGGGCGGGCTCGTCGGCGTGGCCGGCCTCGGCCGGGCTGGGCGCACGGCCACCGAGGAGGATGGCGGTGCCGAGCAGCAGGCCGGCGGCGACGATGGCCGCGATGGCGAGCCGGTGGGTGCGGGGGGTTTGGGGAACGGTCATGGCTGGTCTCCTGGGGCGTCTCCGAGGACGCGGTCGATCTCGCTGGCGGCCTGGTGCGCGGCGGCGCTGGCCTTGATGTACTGGGCTTGCACGGCGAACCAGGTGCGCTGGGCGTCCAGCACGTCGAGAAAGCCGAACTTGCCGAACTGGAAGCCGGTGCCGGCCGCCTCGTAGGCGCGTTGCGCGCCGGGCAGCACCTCGGCCTTCAGAATCGCCACCTCCTCGCGCGCGGCGCCGAGCCGGCCGCGCGCCTGCATCAGCTCGCTCTCCAGCCGCAAGCGGGTGGCGGCCAGTTCGTCGCGCGCCTTCTCGGCCCGCACCAGTGCCTCGCGCAGATGGCCCTGGTTGCGGTCGAACAGCGGGATCGGCACCGACACGCCCACCACCGCCTGGTTGCGCTGCAGCTCGGCCGCGCGCTTCAGCCCCACGCTCACGGTGACGTCCGGCGTCTGCTTGCCGCGCTCGACCTCGATCAGTGCCTGGCGCCGGGCCACCTCCTGCTCGGCGCGCAGCAGGGGCGGCGCGGTGGCGAGGCGGCGGCGCAGCGCGTCGGCGTCGGGCGCGGCGGGCAGCGCGCCGATCTCGCCCTCCACCTGCTCGATCACCGGCGGGCCGGCACCGAGCAGGCCGGCCAGTTTGGCGGCGGCGGCCCGCCAGCCGCCCTGGGCCTGCGCCAGTTCCATGCGCACGCTGCCTTCCGCCACCCGGGCCTTGGTTTCCTCGACCGGCGACACCTTGCCGGCCAGCACCCGCTTGGCCACCGCGTCGGTGGCCTGGCGGGCGAGCCGCACGCTGTCGCCCGCCAGCGCGGCCCGCTGCTGGGCGGCCAGCGCCTCGAAGAAGGCGGCGGTCACCTGGGCGCGCAGCTCGGCGCGGCGCTCTGCGGCCTCGGTGCCGGCCACGTCGCGCCCGCGTTCGGCGGCGCCGATGCGGGCCGCGCGCTTGCCGCCCAGCTCCAGCGGCAGGTTGACCTGCAGCGTCTGCGTGCGGGTCTGGGCCCGCGTGTCTTCGAGCAGATAGGACAGCTCGGGGTTGGGCCGCGTGCCGGCCTGCTCGACCTGCGCCTGCGCAGCGTCGACCTCGCGGCGGGCGGCAGCGAGGCCGGGGTTGGCGCCGAGCGCCAGTTCGATCGCGCGGGGCAATGTCAGGGGTGGTGTCAGAGGCTGCGCCAGCGCGGCGCCGGCCGACGCCAGCAGCAGCGCGGCCAGCGGCCGGCCAACGACAGAAGAAAAAATGAACATCCGGTTCTCCAGTGGGTGAGGGGCACACGGGGAAAGACCGGCGACGCGCCAGGCGGGCGGCTCACGCGCGCGGTCGATCGACCGGCGCGCGGGCCGTCACGGGCAGCGAAGGGGAATCAGGAAAAAAGACGCCCCGCCGGTCAGGCGAGGGCCGCCCACTGTGGGCGTTCGACCCGCTCGACCGGTGGCGGCGGCAGGTGTTGCGGCAGGTCGGCCGCGTCGGCACGCGGCGCGGGGCCGGCGGACAGGTTCGCCGCGCTGACCGGCAGCGAAACACCACCGGCGTGGCAGCCGGCGCAGTCGGCATGCGCGCCGGCCACGGCCTTGGCCGCACCGTGAGGGGCGTCCTGGTCGCCGTCGGCGGGCTGCGCGCCGGCGTGGTGCTGGTGCGCGTGGTGGCCGAAATGCTGGGCGCTGGCGCCGCTTTCGTGCTGGCAATAGCTGCCCAGCGCCGCCCAGGCAAACTGGTGCGGCAGCACGACGAGCAACAGAATGGCGAGCCAGCGGCGCATGGTGCAGCCAGTGTAGCAAGCCGCCGCCGAACGGCGGCCCGGAAAAGACCTACGCAGCGGTGGGCTCGGCGACGGCGGCCTCGCCCGCCTCGGCCGCGCGGCTGGCGTTGTGCTGCAGCGCCCACATCGCGGCGTAGCGGCGGCCCAGGGCGAGCAGCGCGGCGTGGGTGCCGCGCTCGACGATGCGGCCGCCGTCCATGACCAGAATCTCGTGCGCGTCGACCACGGTGGAGAGGCGGTGCGCAATGACCAGCGTGGTGCGGTCGCGCGCCACGCCCTTCAGCTCGGCCTGGATGGCGCGCTCGTTGGCGGAGTCGAGCGCCGAGGTGGCCTCGTCGAAGATCAGCACCGGCGGGTTCTTCAGCAGCGTGCGGGCGATGGCCACGCGCTGCTTCTCGCCACCCGACAGCTTCAGCCCGCGCTCGCCGACCATGGTGGCATAGCCCGCCGGCGTGGCGCTGATGAAGGCGTGGATGCGGGCGGCGCTGGCGGCCTCCACCACCTGCTCGTGCGTGGCGCCGGGCCGGCCGTAGGCGATGTTGTAGGCCACCGTGTCGTTGAACAGCACGGTGTCCTGCGGCACGATGCCGATGGCCTGGCGCAGGCTGGACTGCGTGACGGCGCGGATGTCCTGGCCGGCGATGGTGATGCGGCCGCCGCTGGTTCCGCCGCCGGGCCGCTCCCAAGGCGGAACGCCCCCCTCGGGGGGCAGCGACCCACGCGCAGCGGGGGAGCGTGGGGGTGATGTGTTCACGTCATAGAAGCGGTAAAGCAGCCTCGCCAACGTCGATTTGCCGGCGCCCGAAGGGCCAACCACCGCGACCGTCTTGCCGGCCGGGATGGTGAAGCTCACGTCGTGCAGGATGGGCCGGGCCGCATCGTAGGAAAAATCGACGTGCTCGAAACGCACCTCGGGCGCTGCGCCGGGCGCCAGCGCTGGCGCGCCGGGCGCGTCGGCAATCTCGCGTTCTTTCTCCAGCAACGTGAACATGCGGTCGAGGTCGGTCAGGCTCTGCTTGATCTCGCGGTACAGCACACCCAGAAAACCGAGCGGGATGTAGAGCTGGATCATGAAGGCGTTGACCATGACCAGGTCGCCCAGCGTCATGGTGCCGCCCACCACGCCCAGCGTGGCGCGGTACAGCATGGCGACCAGGCCGATGGCGATGATGAGCTGCTGGCCGGCGTTGAGCATCGACAGCGTGGTCTGGCTCTTGATGGCGGCCTTGCGGTAGCGCTCCAGGTTCTCGTCGTAGCGGCGGGCCTCGAAGTCTTCGTTGTTGAAGTACTTCACGGTTTCGTAGTTCAGCAGCGAGTCGATGGCGCGGCTGTGGGCCGACGAGTCCAGCTCGTTCATCTGCTTGCGGAACTGGGTGCGCCACTCGGTGACGCTCACGGTGAAGGCCACGTAGAACACCAGCGCGATTAGCGTGATCCACGCGAACCAGGCGTCGAACTTCACGGCCAGCAGCGTGAGCACCAGCGTGACCTCGATCAGCGTGGGAATGATGCTGTACAGCGAGTAGCTGATGAGCGAATGCACGCCGCGCACGCCGCGCTCGATGTCGCGCGTCATGCCGCCGGTCTGCCGCTCCAGGTGGAAGCGCAGGCTCAGCGCGTGCAGGTGGCGGAACGTCTCCAGCGCGATGCTGCGCGAGGCGCCCTCGGTGGCCTTGGCGAAGACCAGCTCGCGCAGTTCGGCGAACAGCGAGGTGGACAGCCGCAGCAGGCCGTAGGCCACGATCAGCGCGACCGGCACCACCAGCACGGCGGAGACGTCGCCGGGCTTGACGCTCATCGCGTCCACCAGGTTCTTCAGCAGCACGGGCACGCCGACGTTGGCGAGCTTGGCGCCGATCATGAAGCCCAGCGCCGCGATCACGCGCCACTTGTAGCGCCACAGGTAAGGGAACAGGCGGGCCAGGGTCTGGCCGTCGGAGCGGGCCGGCGCGGCGGCGACGGGACCGGGCGGGTGGGAGGAGCTGGTTTCGCCGCTGCGGCGCATGGGTAACAATCCGATGTGTTTCTTAGAGAGAGATTGTGCCCATGCCCGCCAATTCAAGCGCTCCCGCCCCCCTGCCCGACGACAAGGAGCTGGTGCTCAAGGTCATCCCGATGCCGGCCGACTGCAACGCCAACGGCGACATCTTCGGCGGCTGGGTGATGGCCCAGGTCGACCTGGCCGGCGCTGTGCTGGCGGCCCGCGCCGTGAGGGGCCGCATGGCCACCGTGGCGGTGAACCAGTTCATCTTCAAGCAGCCGGTGCGGGTGGGTGACATCCTGAGCTTTTACTCGGACGTGGAGCGCATCGGCAACACCTCCATCACGGTGAACGTCGAGGTGTTCGCCGAGCGCTTCCAGTCGCAGGGCCGGTTCGTCAAGGTGACGGAAGCCAACCTGACCTATGTGGCGATCGACGAAACCGGCAAGCCGCGGCCGATTGCCAACGCCGTGCCAGCAGCATGAGCGCTTGGATGGGCAGGGCTACCGCTTAGGCTTTGCCCGGCGGTTTATAGGCCTGCAGCGCATGGTTCGGCGATTCCGGATACTGGAAAACCAGCTCTCCCGCCCGAACCATCGCCGACAAGTGCTTGTTGCGCAGGTACTTCAAATCTTTCCTCAGCAAGGTGGCAAGCTCTTCACCCCTCAAAGGTTGCCAATTGCAGAGGTCACGGATTAGCCGGCGCAGGGCGGTTTCGCTCATGCGCTGGCCAGGTACAGGCAGCTTGGAAGTCAACTCTGACGGCAAAGGTGGTAAGTCCCGCTTACCACCTTCAATTAGTCGCTTACCACCTTCTGGCACCTGGTTACCACCTTCCAAAGGCAAAGAGCCTTGCTCTGGGTTTCTGGAAACCGCCTCCGCGCTCAATACCAGCGTGTAATGCGTCCGGCTCCCCGCGCCCTGTTTTTCCAACAGGCCCCGGTCACGCAGGCGACGCAGCAAGCCGCTGGCCTGCAAGGTGTCCAAGCCCGAAAAATCACGACATGCGGTGTTGTCCACCACGCCCGTCTCCCGCGCGTAAATCAAGGCTTTGGCCTCATCGGCCGAAAGGGTGTCGCCCGCCAGCGCTCTTAGCCATGCGTAGTCTTCCTCGGTCAACAAATGGTGCAAAAACAGCGTGACCTTGAACTCGTTCTTTTGTCGGTCAGACGCAAAGTCCGGCAACGGCAGCCCTGCGTCGTCTGCCAGGCGGCGCATGGTGCGTATGCCCGAGCCTTTGGTCTCGGCCCAGTTGATCTCATGCAACACAGCGGCAATGGCCGGATTGCGCAGACGCGAGCCCGGTGTGCCCAGGCTGCCCATGTCCTTCAAAGAAAAACCGGGGTTGATGACCTCCAGCCGGTTACTGAATCGCACGATCTGAGTCGGGCTGTGATCCTGGTAGCTGCGGTGCATTACCGCGTTGGCCAGCGCCTCGCGTATCACCTTGCGTGGCAGCATGGGCTGCTGGCGGCTTTGCAGTTCGCCTTCCGGCAAACGAAACCCTTTGGGCAGTTCGTCCACCACACTGGCTTCTGCCTGCGGCAGCGCCAGCATCAAAGGCTTGCGAATGTCCACCGACGCAAAGCGTTGATCGGGGTTATCCACCCACTGCGTACCCACCACCCGTACATAGTCAATGCGAAGGGCCGGGAACAAGCGGCGCAGCGCGATTTGTTTGCCAAAAAGCACCAGGCCCGCCAAGGTAGGTTTGAGCTCACCGCCAAAATGCCGCGCAGCACACAGGGCCTCCAGCATCTCATCGTTGCTGTAGGCCAGCTCCTCGGCTTGCGGATTGACTAACGCACGCAGGCGCCGGTATTCGGCAATAGCCTGCGGATCAAAATCCCCCATGCGCGCATCGGCAACGGGCGCCATGTCTGGCCCAAACTGGGGTTGGCTGGCGCCACGCAGCACCCACAAGTCTTCATCCACACAACGCTGGTCGGTAGACCCTATGCGCCGAAACGCACCTTTGGGCAGCCCAGTGGCCTGCAGATATACCGGCTTGTGGCTGGTGTCGGCCTCTGGCACAAACACAACCACCACGGTTTTGCCGTCTATCCGCTCTGCCGCCATTTCGGGGCGAAGCGCCACATTCAACATGCTGGCGCATTGCGTGGCCAAGTCCCGCTGGGCCTTATCGGGGTCGGGCACGCCCTCAGCCCAATATTGGGTATCGCCCCTGGCGTCAATTTTCCACTCCGCCCCCAGCAGCAGATAACCGCCGCCCAGCCCCGGCTCATTGGCAAAGGCAATCACCGTCTCCATGATGGATTTACCCACTTCACGCCCCCGCTTCGCCTCGATGCGAGGGGATTCGTCAGAGGCATTGAGTTCGGCAAGCAGGTCTTGGGCTGTGCGCATATTCTCTAGTTATGGGATTTCGCCGGTATCAGTTGTCAAGTTTTACGAAAAGCTCGGCTGCATCCAATTGGTCGCTATTCATTTTCCCGCGCCAATTCCAAAAAAATTCCTCTACGGCATCCACTGCGTCCAAGACTTCCTGCCCGAGGATGTTGGGCGCGCCGGGGTAGGAATATCGGTTCATCACCACATCCTCCAACCGATGTAACGCCGCACTCCAACCGGTCTTGGCACCTTGGCTGATCCAGGCCATTGCTTCAGGCCCGTGAGAAGCTCTTGCGCTTTGTAATCTGTCGCGTCTTTCTTTTGAGACAGCTTGATGAACTTGAACTCACATGCAGCGCGTATGCCGGTTTCGAATGCTTGCCTCACAAGTTGGCCGCAGCTCAAGGCCGGCTCCCGCTGTTATGTTTAGCTAGGGCAATCCTATATCAAGGCGCCACGACTTTTTTTGATCTGAAAGACTCTTTCAACCAAGAACCTCGTTGAGTGGATTGAGGTCAAAATTTGCCGCGCCGCCCCTCGCCGGCACTGAAGCGGGCGGCGCCGGCGAACGCGTCGGGCAGGCAGGCTTTTCCGGCCTCCCATTCCTGGTGAAGCGCCTGCGGAAGCGGCAGGTCCCACTGCCGGTAGGCGCTCATGCGGTCGGCCCGCAGGGTGGGCTGCGGAAAGCGCGCGAGCTGGGCGGCCAGTTCCAGCGCGGCCTCTTTCGCGCCGCCCCGCGGCACGACGCGGTTGGCCAGCCCCATGGCCAGCGCCTCGGCCGCCTCGACCTTGCGGCCGGTGAGTATCAGGTCCATCGCGTGGCCCATGCCGACGAGGCGCGGCAGCCGCACGGTACCGCCGTCGATCAGCGGCACGCCGAAGCGGCGGCAGTACACGCCGAAGTAGGCGTCTTCCTCCATCACTCGCAGGTCGCACCACAGCGCCAGCTCCATGCCGCCGGCCACCGCCGCGCCGGCAACGGCGGCGATCACCGGCTTGCCCAGCAGCAGGCGCGACGGGCCCATGGGGCCAAGCGCGCGCCCGTCGTCTCCCGAGAAATTGAGGTTGGCCAGCGCACCGTGGGGAGCGTCGGGGTTCTGCGCGGCGAGGCGGGCGCCGTGCTGCAAGTCCCAGCCGGCGCAGAAGTGGCCGTTGGCGCCATGGAAAACAGCCACACGCTGCGCGGGGTCGTCGTCGAACGCGGCAAAGGCCTCGAACAGCGCGCGGGCGGTGTCGCCGTCGACGGCGTTGCGCACGTCGGGACGGTCCAGTGTGACGAGCGTGACGTGGTCGTGGCGCTCGACGGTGACAGGCATGGGGGTCTCCTGAAACGGGGTGAGGTGCTTCGAGGATAGGGGGGCGGCCCGGCCGCGGCTGGCACACACGCGACGCGCATGGGGTAGTCCCTGAGGCCAAGCGCAGGCGGCGTCGGTATAACCCGTTGACCGTGCCGCCGGCGTGGCACGACAGCGGAGGTAAGCGGGGTGCAGTTCGCGCAATTGGTGATCAGCGGCATCGCGCAGGGCTGCATCTACGGCCTGATCGCGCTGGGTTTCGTGCTGATCTACAAGGCCACCGAAACGGTGAGCTTCGCCCAGGGCGAGCTGATGATGCTGGGCGCGTTCTGCGGGCTGGCGCTGATGAACTCGCTGGGTTTTCCGTTCTGGATCGCGGTCATCGCCAGCATCGCCGCGATGGCGCTCTTCGGCATCGCGCTGGAACGCGTCGTGATCCGGCCCATCCTCGGGCAGCCGGCGTTCTCCATCGTGATGCTGACCATCGGCATCGGCTACGTGATGCGTGGCCTGGTCACCATGATTCCCGGCATCGGCACCGAGACCCACACGCTGCCGGTGCCGTACAAGGACGTCATCTACAACTGGGGCACGCTGGTGCTGAACCTGGAGCAGGTGGTGGTGATCGCCGCCACCGCGCTGCTGTGCGGCGGGCTGTTCGTGCTGTTCCGCTACAGCAAGCTGGGCGTGGCGATGCAGGCCTCGTCGCAGAACCAGTTGGCGGCCTACTACATGGGCATTCCGGTGCAGCGGCTCAACGGCCTGGTGTGGGGGCTGGCGGCCGGCGTGGCGGCGGTGGCGGGGCTGCTGCTGGCGCCCATCACCTTCGTGCACGCCAACATGGGCTTCATCGGCCTGAAGGCGTTTCCGGCGGCGGTGGTGGGCGGCTTCACCAGCCTGCCCGGCGCCATCGTGGGTGGGCTCATCATCGGCGTGGTGGAGTCGCTGTCGGGCTTCTACCTGCCCGACGGCTTCAAGGACACGGCCGCCTACATCGTGGTGCTGGTCATGCTGATGGTGAAGCCGAACGGGCTGTTCGGCGAAAAGCTGCGCAAGAAGGTGTGAGGGCCGGACCGACCATGCGTTTCATCTTCAAGACCAACTACAACCAGGACATCCGGCTCGCCAAGCACGGCGGCCACGTGTTCTGGTACGGCCTGCTGGTGGTGGGGCTGCTGGCCGCGCCCACGGTGGTACCAGAGTATTGGCTGGCGCAGCTCACCTTCGTGCTGATCTACGCGGTGGTCGGCCTGGGGTTGATGCTGCTGTCGGGCTTCACCGGCCTGTTCTCGCTGGGCCACGCCGCCTTCCTCGGCGTGGGGGCGTACACGCAGGCGGTGCTGACGCACCACGGCGTGCCCTTTCCGGTGGCGCTGGCGGCGGCGGCGGCGCTGTCGGCCCTGGTGGGCGTGGTGGTGGGCCTGCCGGCGCTGCGCCTGAAAGGCATCTACCTGGGCATGGCCACGCTGGCCTTCGGCTACATCGTCGAGGAAGTTCTGGCGCGCTGGGAATCGGTGACGGGCGGCAATGCCGGCACCCACATCGCCGCGCCCGACCTGTTCGGCTGGAAGATCGATTCCGGCGAAGGCTTCTACTACCTGTGCCTGCTCATCACTGCCGTCTGCACGTTGGCCATGCTCAACCTGCTGCGCGCGCCCACCGGCCGCGCCTTCGTCGCGATTCGTGATTCCGAGATTTCGGCACAGAGCATGGGCATCCACCTGGCGCGCTACAAAACGCTGTCGTTCGCGCTGTCGGCCGGGCTGGCCGGCATTGGCGGCGCGCTGTACGCACACAAGCTGCAGTTCATCAGCCCCGACCAGTTCAGCTTTCCGCAGTCGATCGAGCTGCTGCTGATGGTGGTGATCGGCGGGCTGGGCTCGGTGCACGGCGCCTTCCTGGGCGCGATGTTCCTCATCACGATGCCGCAGGCCATTGCGCTGGCCAAGGACCACCTGCCCGACGCCATCGGCCAGGCGCCCGGCCTGCAGGCCGTGGTGTACGGCACGGTGCTCATCGCCTTCGTGCTGTTCGAGCCAACGGGCCTGTACGGCCGCTGGCTCAAGGTGCGCACCTACCTGCAGACCTTCCCGTTCTACCGCAAGGGCCTGTTCAAACGGCAGAAGTCCTTCCAGAAGAGCGATCGCCTGAAATGACGGATACCCTCCTTTCCGCCAAAGACCTCAGCGTGCGCTTCGGCGGCGTGCTGGCGGTCAACAAGGTCAGCTTCGACGTGAAGGCCGGCGAGGTGTTCACGCTGATCGGCCCCAACGGCGCCGGCAAGACCACGGTGTTCAACCTGATCAGCCGCATCTACACGCCCACCAGCGGCCACATCGACTACACGCTGCCCGGCGGCACCTCCATGCGCCTCAGCGACCAGTCGCCGCACACGATTGCGCGGCTGGGCATTGCGCGCACCTTCCAGAACATCGAGCTGTTCGAGCACGCCAGCGTGCTGCACAACCTGCTCATCGGCCGCCACACGCACCACCACAACGGGCTGTGGCGCGAGCTGTTCTTTACACCGCGGGTGCGCGAGGCCGAGCTGAAGGCGCGCGAGAAGGCCGAGGAGGTGATCGACTTCCTCGATCTGCAGCACCACCGCGACTCACTGGTGGCCGGCCTGCCCTACGGCGTGCGCAAGGTGGTGGAGCTGGCGCGCGCGCTGTGCACCGAGCCGCGCATCCTGCTGCTCGACGAGCCCTCGTCCGGCCTCAACGTGGAAGAGACCGACGACATGGCCTTCTGGATCCAGGACATCCGGCACGAGCTGGGCATCACGGTGCTGATGGTGGAGCACGACATGAGCCTGGTGTCCAAGGTGTCCGACCGGGTGCTGGCGATGAACCAGGGCGAGGTGCTGGCCATGGGCACGCCGCGCGAGGTGCAGACCCACCCCGGCGTGGTCGAGGCCTACCTGGGAACGGTCGACGACGTGTCCAGCCTGCGGAGGGCTCCGGCATGACGATGACGGCCCACCCCACGCCCCAGGCGCCGGTGCTGCGGCTGCTCAACGTCGAGAGCGCCTACGGCCCCATCAAGGCGATACGCGGCGTGAGCCTGCAGGTGCGCAAGGGCGAGATCGCCACCGTGCTCGGCTCCAACGGCGCGGGCAAGACGACGATCCTGAAAACCATCTCCGGCATCATCGACCCGCGAAAGGGCGCCATCGAGTTCCAGGGCGAGGACATCACCGCGCGCGACCCCGCCGCCATCGTGCAGCGCGGTCTCTCGCACGTGCCCGAGGGCCGCGAGGTGTTCGCGCTGCTCAGCGTGCGCGACAACCTGCTGATGGGCGCCTACACCCGCAAGGACCGCGACGGCGTGGCCCGCGACATGGAGGCCGTGTTCCACTACTTCCCCATCCTGAAGGAGCGCGCCGCGCAACACGCCGGCCTGCTCTCCGGCGGCCAGCAGCAGATGCTGGCGATCAGCCGCGCCATCATGGCCGCACCCGCGCTGATCCTGCTCGACGAACCCAGCCTGGGACTCTCGCCGAAGCTCACGAAAGAGATCTTCGAGATCGTCGTGCGCATCAACCGCGAACGCGGCACCACCATCCTGCTGGTCGAGCAGAACGCCAACATGGCGCTCAACGCCGCCGACTACGGCTACGTGCTAGAGAACGGCCGCATCGTCATGGAAGACCGCTGCGACCGCCTGCGCGAGAAGGACGACATCAAGGAGTTCTACCTCGGCATGAAGGAAACCGGCGTGCGCGGGGAGCGGCGGTGGAAGAAGAAGAAGACATGGCGCTGAACCCTTTCTCTTCGTTGAGAGCGCCCGGTACGCAGGACAGGTCGGGCGATTCCACGCTCGGGCCCTTCGGACTGCCTTGCGGTGCTCGCGCCATGCGGCGAGCGCGCAAACTCGCTGCGCTCAAGCATGCGCGCTCTTTTTCCCGCATGACGCTGCGCTCCTCAGCCGAGCGCGAACGAATCGCCCGACCCGCCCCGCGCACCGGCCTCGGGGTCGTTCAACCCTTACGCCACTCGCTGTGGGCGGTGTGTGCGGCGCCGCGCCCGTTCTGTCGCTGCCGAGCAGCACAGCGTCAGGCGGACCAGGGCTCGCGGTGTCTGAGCGCAGCGAGTTCCGCGAGAACCCGCCTGGCGCGAGCAGCGCAGGGCAGCCGCGCAGCGGCCAGCGACTGCGGGCGTGGCGTTGCGCACACCGCCCGCAGCGCGCCAACAGGCCACGAATCATGAGCAATCTCTGGGATCAAAACCGGCTGCAGGCCACGACCGAGATCGTGATGCCCGGCGAGACCGTGCCGGCCGTGTTCTGGAACGCGGTGGCCAAGCGTGGCCAGGGCGTGTTCATGCGCCAGAAGAAGCTCGGCATCTGGCGCGCGTGGACCTGGGAAGACACCGGCGTGGCGGTGCGCGAGATTGGCCACGGGCTGCTGGCCATCGGCTTCGACGCCGGGCAGTGTGCGTCCATCCTCTCGAACACCGTCATCGAATGGGTGCTGGCCGACCTCGCGGTGCTGAGCTGCGGTGGCGTTTCCAGCGGCATCTACCCGACCGACGCCGCCAGCCAGGTGCACTACCTGTGCGCCGACTCCGCCACCACCGTGCTGTTCGTGGAAGACGACGAGCAGCTCGACAAGGCGCTCGAGGTGCGCGGCGAGCTGCCGCTGCTGCGCAAGATCGTGGTGTTCGACATGGAAGGCCTGCGCGGGCTCGACGACCCCATGGTCATCGGCCTGGCCGCGCTGCGCCAGCTGGGCCGCGAACACCTCGCGCAACACCCCACCGCGCTGCAAGACCATGTGGCCGACGTGAAGCCCGACGACCTCGCCATGCTGGTCTACACCTCCGGCACCACCGGCAAGCCCAAGGGCGCGATGCACACGCACGCCGGCATCGTCTACACCACGCGCGGTTACAACCAGGTGGCGCTGCAGGACGAGCGCGACGAGCGCATCTGCTTCCTGCCGCTGTGCCACATTGCCGAGCGGCTGGGCGGCGAATACCACGCGATCTACACAGGCGCCAAGCTCAACTTCGTCGAGAACCCGGAGACGGTGCCCGAGAACGTGCGCGAGATTGCGCCCACGCTGTTCCTGGCGGTGCCGCGCGTCTGGGAGAAGTTCTATTCCGGCGTGATGATCGGGCTGAAAGAGGCCAGCACGTTGCAGCAGGCCGCCTACGCCTGGGGCATCGGCGTGGGCGCGAAGATCGCCGACAAGGTGCTGGCGGGCCAGCCGGTGGGCGTGGCGCTGAAGGCGCAGTTCATGCTGGCGCGCTGGCTGGCGCTCAACAACGTGCGCAAGCTCATCGGCATCCACCGCGCGCGTTTTCTGCTGACCGGCGCCGCGCCCATTTCGCCGGACCTGGTGCGCTGGTACCTGGCGCTGGGCCTGCCGATGCTGGAGGTGTGGGGCATGACCGAGACCTGCGGCGCCTCCACCTACACGCCGCTGGAGCGCATCAAGCCCGGCATGATCGGCCTGGCCTGCCCGTACAACGGCGTGCGCATCGACCCGCAGACCGGCGAGATCCAGGTGAAGGGCCCCAACGTGTTCAAGGGCTACTTGAACCAGCCCGAAAAAGCCGCCGAAACTTTCACCGACGACGGCTGGCTGCGCACCGGCGACGTGGGCCTGGTCGACAGCGACCAGTTCTTCCGCATCACCGACCGGATGAAAGACATCATCATCACCGCCGGCGGCAAGAACGTGACGCCGAGCGAGATCGAGAACGAGCTGAAGTTCTCGCCTTACATCACCGACGCGGTGGTGATCGGCGACAAGCGGCCCTACCTCACCGTCATCGTGATGATCGACCTCGAGAACGTCGAGAAATACGCGCAGGACCACGACGTGCCCTTCTCCAACTACGCCAGCCTCACGCATGCGGCCGAGGTGCAGGCGCTCATTCAGAACGAGCTCGACCGCGTCAACAGGAAGTTCGCGCGGGTCGAGCAGGTGAAGAAGTTCTGGCTGCTCGACACCCAGCTCACCGCCGAAGACGAAGAGCTGACGCCCACGATGAAGCTCAAGCGCAAGCTGGTGCAGCAGAAGTACGCGGCCCGCATCGACGCCATGTACGCAGGCGGCTGAATGCCCTGCGAAAGACCCGGCGCCCGCCGGGTTTTTGTCGCCGGCGCGACGCGCGCGGCGCCGGCCAGCCGGCCCCGCTAGGGTAAGTGCCGGTCCGCCCCGCGGGCGGACGGACTATAAATTCCGCACCCCTTGAACGGAGACTGCACATGAAGACAAAAGCCCTTCTGGTCATTGCCACGCTTGCCACTGCAGCTACATTTTCAATAGCACAAACGTCGCAGGGCGTGAGCAAGAACGAAATCGTGCTCGGCTCCATCCAGGACCTCTCGGGTCCGCTCGCCGGCTTCGGCAAGCAGGACCGGCTGGGCATGATGCTGCGGGTGGACGAGATCAACGAACAGGGCGGCATCAACGGCCGCAAGCTCAGGCTCATCATCGAAGACTCGGGCTACGACCCGAAGAAGGCCGTGCTCGCCGCGCAGAAGCTGGTCAACCAGGACAAGATCTTCGCGATGGTCGGCCACATCGGCACCGCGCAGAACCTGGCCGCCATGCCGGTGCAGTTCGAGAAGAACGTCATCAACTTCTTCCCCATCACCGCCGCGCGCGAAATGTACGAGCCCTTCCACCGCCTCAAGTACTCGTTCGCCGCGCCCTACTACGACCAGATCCGCGTGGCGCTGCCCAAGCTGGTGAAGGACAAGGGCGCCACCAAGGTCTGCGCGATCTACCAGGACGACGAGTTCGGCCTGGAGGTGCTGCGCGGCGCCGAGGCCGGCCTGAAGGCCAGCGGCATGGAGCTGACCGAAAAGACCTCGTTCAAGCGCGGCGCCACCGACTTCTCCTCGCAGGTCGCCAAGATGAAAGCCGCCGGGTGCGAGGTGGTGGCGCTGGGCACCATCATCCGCGAGACCATCGGCACCATCGGCGAGAGCCGCAAGACCGGCTTCAACCCGGTTTTCCTGGGCTCCAGCGCCGCCTACACAGACCTGATCCACAAGCTCGGCGGCAAGGCCATGGACGGCCTGTACGCCACCATGACGGTGCAGCACCCCTACCTCGACGAAGCCAGCCAGCCCATCCGCTTCTGGGCCAACAAGTACAAGACCAAGTTCAACGAAGACCCGACCACCTTCTCGGTCTACGGCTACAACGCCATCGACGCCTTCGCCCGCGCCGCCGCCAAGGCCGGCCCCAACCTCACCACCGACACCTTCATCAAGGCCATGGACACCATGGTCATCCCGCCCGACATCTTCGGCAGCGCCGAGGCCAAGTTCGGCCCGCAGAAGCGCCTGGGCAGCGAGGTGTCGCGGCTCTCGCAGATCCAGGACGGCAAATGGAAGGTGGTGTCGGGCTACGTGCACTGAACGCCGCCCGCCCCGCGCTTCCGGCAAAAGCCGCCTCCGGGCGGCTTTTCTCATGGTCGGCCGGAGCCCCGTCCTATACTTTTGTGCATAACGCCCCCGTTTTGCCCATGCCCGTTCGCCCTTCCGCCGCCAACCGTCTGCAGATCACCGTCACCGCCAGCCCCCGGCTGCGGCGGCTGTTGCGCCGTGCGGGCGACGGCGCGGCGCCGGTGAGCGTCTGGGTGGTGGTGGGCGACGAAGCGCCGGTGCTGGCGCAGCAGAGCGGCCCGCGGCGGCCGCGCCGCGCAGCCGCCGTGGAGGCCCCGGCCGACGCTTCGCCCACACCCGTGCCAGAACCGGTGCCGGCCGACCAGGGCGCCCGCTTCGGCTGGGTGGCTGCCGCACCCGCTGCCGGGCTGCCCGGTGACGCGGGGCACGCCTTCGGCCCGCTGGCCCGCCGCGTGATCCGCCACGTGCGCGGCTATGGCGACCAGGCGCCGATCAACGGCGTGTCCCCCACGCTGGGCCTGACGGTGGACGAATTCCTCGCGCTGCGGGCCGCGCTGGGCGCCAGCGTGCTGGGCCCCTCCACCGACGCGGCCGAGGCGCCGGCGCCCGACGCCCGCGCGCTGAAGATGCTTGCGCTGCTGTGGGACTCGCGCGGCGAAGACTCGGCCCTCACCCGCGCGGTGGCCGCCGCCATTGCCTGCGCGGCGCGCGAAGACCACCACCTGTGGGTGGACCTGGGCCTGCCCGGCCGGGACCAGGTGAACCAGTTGATCAAGAACCACTTTCCTGCGCTGTACCGCCGCAACGCCAGCCACGTGGGCTGGAAGAAATTCCTGCTGCTGCAGATCGGCGAGGCGGCGCCCACCACGCGGCGCGGCCCGGTGGCCCCTGCCCTTCAGGCGAGCTGAAGCAGCGCCCGCGCCTCGGCCGGGCTGGCCACCTCGCGGCCGGCCTCGCGCGCGCAGCGGGCGAGTTGCTCGATGAGCGGCGCGTTCGACGTGACCTTCTCGCCACCCGGCAGGTAGAAGGTGTCTTCCAGCCCGCTGCGCAAATGGCCGCCCAATTCCGCCGTGCGGCGGTGCGTGGGCCAGATCTCCTGCCGGCCGATCAGCGTGGTCTGCCAGTGGGCCTTTTCGGGCTTGAGCTTCAGCAGGATGGGCAGCAGGTCGGGGTCGGCTGGCATGCCCGAGGCGACGCCCATCACGAAGTTGATTTCCAGCGGGCCGGTGTACATGCCGGTCCGCAGGTACATCTCCACGCAGCGCACGATGCCGACGTCGAAGCATTCGAACTCGGGCAGCGTGCCGGTCTCGGCCATCACGTCGAGGAAGGCCTGCACCTTGGCGGGCGGGTTGTCGAACAGCATCGGCGGCCAGGCCCACTGGCCGTTGCCGCGCACCTTCAGGTAGTTGAGCGAGCCGGCGTTGCAGGCGGCCATTTCGGGCCGCGTGGCGCGCAGGCAATCGAGCGGGCCTTGAACGCCGGGGCCGACGACGCCGGTGGTCTGGTTCACGATGAGGCCGGGGCAGGCGGCGCGCATCGCGTCCACGCAGGCCTTGGCCACCACCGGGTCCCAGCTCGGCAGGTGGCCCTTGCCGGGCCGCTGGTCGCGGAAATGCACATGCACGACCGCCGCGCCGGCGTCCATGGCGCGGCGGGCCTCGGCGGCGAGCTGCTCGGGCGTAACCGGCACGTGGTGCTGGCCGGGGTCGGTCAGCACGCCGGTGATGGCGCAGGTGATGACGGCTTTGTCGCTCATGGTGCCTCCAGTGCCCGCTCAGGAAACGATGTACGCCGCCGCGCCGGTGGACAGCAGCTTGCCGTCTGCGCCGCGGAACTCCATCACCGTGTTGGCCACGCGCGAGCCCAGGCGCAGCACCCGCGCGGCGATGTCGAAGCGCTCGCCCTGCACCGGCCGCAGGTAGTCGATGCGCAGGTCGATGGTGCCGAGCTTGCCGAAGCGCTTCAGCCGCTCGGCCATGGGCTCGTCCATGTGGCGGGCGAAGACCGCCGCCATCACCGCGAAGCCGCCCGCCACGTCCAGGCAACTGCTGGTCACGCCGCCGTGCATGCGGTTGTGCGCGAAGTTGCCCACCAGCGCCGGCCGCATCCGGATGCTCGCCGTCACCTCCTCCGGCCGAAAGCCGGTCAGCGTGAGGCCGAGCGTCTTGTTGAAAAGCACCTCCTCCTCGAACATGTGGCGCACGCGCGCGATGAATTCGGGTTCGAACGCCACGTCGGGCGTGGTCTCGTCGGCGGCGGGGAGCAGTGAGCGGCTTGTCATGGGGTCAGGATACGCAGGGGAATGGCGTTGGGGGTCAGATGCACGGCGGGCACTCATGCGGCGGCCTGCGGTGTGAAGCGCAGCAGCGGCTGGCCGGGCGCGACCTGCTGGCCGGCCGCCACCTCCACCGCCGCCACCGTGGCGTCTCGCGGCGCGGCGAGCTGGTGCTCCAGCTTCATCGACTCCACCACCACCAGCGGCTGGCCGCGCAGCACCCGATGCCCCACCGCGACCGGCAGGCCGATGACCTTGCCGTTGAAGGGCGCACGCAGCAGGTCGGCGCCCGCGCCGCCGCCCGTGGTTTCCGGTGGGTCGTAAGAGGCGTCGGCCACGATGGCGTCGACCCCGTCGTGCAGCAGGTGGACGCGGCCGTCGGGCAGGCGGGCCGCCACGAGGCCGGCGCTGGATTCACCCGGGCTGGCGGCCACGTCGTGTACCCGGCCGCGATGCCGCAGCCGCGCCGGGCGTGGCACGGGGAACGGCAGCGCCGTGGGAGCAGAATTCGGCATCAAAACGGCCTCAAGCCAGCACCGGATGGCGCTTTTCAGCTCTCTTTTCAGGAGCAACTCCCGAATGGCGTCGCCATGTTCGCCCATGAAGCCGATGGTGGCGTCGCCCGCGCGAAAGGCCGGGTGGCGCAGCACGGCGGCGAGCAGCGCGCGGTTGCTCGGCAGGCCGAGCAGCACCAGGCGGTCGAGCGCGGCGGCGAGGCTGTCGATGGCGGCCTCACGCGTGGGCGCATGGGCGATCAGCTTGCCCAGCATCGCGTCGTAGTGCGGCGAGACGACGAGGCCGGTTTCTATCGCGTGGTCGAACCGCAGGCCCTCGCATGCCGAAGGCGGATCGAAACGCTCCACGCGGCCGGTGTGCGGCGTGAAGGATTCGTCTTCGGCGCACAGGCGGACTTCGATCGCGTGGCCGCTGAAACGGATGCCGTCTTGCGCCAGCGGCAACGCCTCGCCGCGCGCCACGCGCAGTTGCCATTCCACGAGATCCAGCCCGGTGATCATCTCCGTCACCGGATGCTCCACCTGCAACCGCGTGTTCATCTCCATCAAGTAAAAAGCCCCCACGCTCCCCGCTTCGCGTGGTTCGCTGCCCCCCCAGGGGGCCGGCCTTGCTTGGGGCGGCCCGACGCGGCGGCCCTTGTCACCCTCCAGCAGAAACTCCACCGTCCCCGCCCCCACATAACCCGCGGCCTGCGCCAGCGCCACCGCGCAGGCACCGAGCCGTTCGCGCAGCGCCGGGCCCACGGCGGGGCCGGGCGCTTCCTCGATGATCTTCTGATGCCGGCGTTGCACCGAACAGTCGCGCTCGCCGAGGTGCACGCAATGCCCGTGCGCGTCCGCAAAAATCTGCACCTCGACGTGGCGCGGGTCCAGCAGCGCACGCTCGATCAGCAGTTCGCCGCTGCCGAACGCCGCCACCGCCTCCGAGCGGGCGCTGGCCAGCGCGGCCGGCAGTTGCGCGGCCTCGTGCACCAGCCGCATGCCACGGCCGCCGCCACCGGCGCTGGCCTTGACCATGACCGGATAGCCGATCGCCGCCGCCTCTTGCACGAAGCGCTCGTCGCGCTGGTCGTCGCCCTGGTAGCCGGGCAGCACCGGCACGCCGTGCGCCAGGGCAAGCTGCTTGGCCGCGCGTTTGCTGCCGAGCGCACGGATGGCGGCGGGCGGCGGGCCAACCCAGACCAGGCCCGCGTCCAGCACCGCCTGCGCGAAGTCGGCGTTCTCGCTGAGGAAACCGTAGCCCGGGTGCACCGCGTCGGCACCGCTGGTGAGGGCTGCGGCGATGAGTTTGTCGATGCGCAGGTAGCTGTCGGCCGACGCGGTACCGCCCAGCGCAACGGCTGTGGTGGCCTCGCGCACATGCAGCGCGTTGCGGTCGGCATCCGAATACACCGCGACGGTGGAGATGCCCATGGCCTGCGCGGTGCGGATGACGCGCCGTGCGATCTCGCCCCGGTTCGCAACCAGCAGCCGTTTCATGGCGGCGTGGGGCGCTTGGCGATGCCCATGATGCGCGACAGGATCTGCAGCATCACCTCGTCGGCGCCGCCGCCGATGGACGCCAGCCGGCCGTCGCGGAACATGCGCGAAACCTTGTTCTCCAGCGTGAAGCCCATGCCGCCCCAGAACTGCAAACAGGTGTCGGGCACGAGGCGGTTGAGCCGGCCGGCCTTGAGCTTGGCCATGGAGGCGAGTTCGGTCACGTCCTGCCCGGCCACGTAGAGTTCGCAGGCGCGGTAGGTGAGCGCGCGCAGGCTCTCAACCTCGGTCTTGGCCTCGGCCAGCTTGAACTGCACCCACTGCTGGTCGGCCAGCGCGGTGCCGAACAGCTTGCGCTGCTGCGCCCACTCGATGGTCCACTCGATGCAGTTGCTCAGGCTCTGGATGCAGCTCGCCGCGCACCACAGCCGCTCCTCCTGGAACTGCTGCATCTGGTAGACGAAGCCGGCGCCTTCGGCACCGATGCGGTAGCGCTGCGGCACGCGCACCTCGTCGAAGTAGATCAGGCCGGTGTCGCTGGCGTGCATGCCGATCTTGCGGATCTTCTGCGCCACCTCGATGCCGGGGCGCAGCCTGCCGTTCTCGCGCATCGGCACCATCACCAGGCTCTTGTTCTTGTGAGGGTTGTTGCCCGCTCCGCTCGGGCCTCCGCCCGTGTTCACCAGCATGCACATCCAGTCGGCCTGCAGGCTGTTGGTGATCCACATCTTCTGGCCGGTGATCACGTAGTCGTCGCCGTCCTTGCGCGCCACGCTCTTGATGCCCGACACGTCGCTGCCCGCACCCGGCTCGCTCACGCCGATGCAGCCCACCGTGTTCCCGGCAATCGCGTCGGTGAGGAACTCGCGGCGCAGTTCGTCGCTGCCGAAGCGGGCCAGCGCGGGCGTGCACATGTCGGTCTGCACGCCGATCGCCATCGGCACGCCGCCGCAGTGGATGTGGCCCAGCGTCTCGGTCATCGCCAGCGCATACGAATAGTCCAGCCCCGAGCCGCCGTATTCGGCGGGCTTGGTCAGGCCCAGCAGGCCGAGGTCGCCCAGGCGTTTGAAGAGGTGGTGCAGCGGCATCATCTCGGCCGCTTCCCATTCGTCGACGTGCGGGTTGATCTCGGCGTCAATAAAGCGCTTCAGCGTCTTCTGCACCTCGAGATGTTCGTGGGTGAACTGCATGGGCGGGGTCTCCGGCTAGAACGTCAGCGTGAATTCGCCGAGCGGCGTGGCGCGGCCGTTCAGCAACAGCTCCACACGGTGCACACCGGGGTGGTGCACGCGGGTTGTCATCTGCGCGAGCGACAGCGTCTTGCCCAGCGCGGCGCTGGCGCCGGCGGCGATGTCCAGCGTCTTCAGCTTGAACACCTTGGCGCCGGTGCCGCCGTTGGCCTTGGCATAGAACACGCGCAGGTCGGCCAGCACCTGCTGCGGCTGGCGCGTGCGGTTGTGCAGCTCGCAGACGATGCGCACCGACCCGCCGATGCGCGGCGACGCCGGCGTGATCGCCACCGCCGACACGTCCAGCGCCACGGCATGGCCGGCGCCGAGCACCGCCAGCGCACCCGCCTCGCCGCGCTTCACCGCCGAGCGCAGCGCATGGCGCACCAGCCGCTCGCGGGCCGGCGGCGCGCCGTTCAGCCAGCGTTGCGCCACCTCGACCAGCAGCGCGGGGTGGTCCTTGCCGATGTCGTTCAAATGGTTGGCGACCGAGCGGCGCACATAGCTCGACGGGTCGTCTTTCAAGCGCTCCAGCAGCGGCAGAACGGGCGACGGGTCGGCCACGAAATCCGGCAGGCGCGCGGCCCAGGGCAGCCGTGGCCGCGTGCCCTCGCTCACCAGCCGGCGCACATGGGCGCTGTCGTCCTCCACCCACGCCGCCAGCCGCTTCAGCGTGGCGGCGGTGTGCCGCTGCAGGTAGGGGCGGATGCTGTACTCGGCGGTGAAGCGCTGCGTGAGCGCGTGCTGCGCGGCCAGCGATTCGTTCAGGTGGCCCAGCCCGTGCGCGGCGATGAACAGGCTGTGCGGCAGGTAGTAGAAGGCACTGCGGTGCTCGCCGGCCATCGGCTCGCCAGCGGCGTCCAGCGGTACCGGCGGGCCCATCGCGGCGACCAGTGCGGCGAGCGCTTCCGGGTAGGCCTTCGGCAAATGGGCGTGCAACTGATCGGCGATGCGCTGGCCACGCGCCATCAGGCCCAGCTCGTCATAGCCCGGCCGCACGGCGGCCTGGAAGGCGCGCACGTCGAAGTGCGGCCACACGCGGTGCAGCGCGTCGGCGAGGTGCGCCACCGACTCGGCCGGGAGCAGGTGTTTCAGCGATTCGGCCATCGGAAGCTGTGAATGGATTCGGCGTGCCCGAGCGGGCCGCCAGTTCGCGGCCAATCGAGGCGGAAAGCGGAGACGTGGCCGGCGCCACGGCGAGCATTGACAACGACGAGTGGGCGTGAAATGGGGGAACGAGCGGGCATGTCGGGTCCGTTCGCAGCTTCCTACATTCTGGCCACGCCGAAGGTCAGCGGCCGCACCGTGCGCGCGGCCGCATCCGCGCAGGTGCCCAGGCATTCGATCAGCACCGCCCGGGTGTCGCGCGGGTCGATGATGCCGTCGTCGAGCAGCAGGCCGCTGGTGTGGAAGACGTCGGCCTGGCTTTCGAACAGCGCCACCGTCGTGTCGAACTGGGCCTGCATCTGCGCGGCATCCGGCGTCTGGCCTTTGCGGGCGAGCGCGGCCTCGGTGACGATCTGCATGGTGCGGGCGGCCTGTTCGCCGCCCATCACCGCGGTGCGGGCGCCGGGCCAGCTGAACAGGAAGCGCGGCGCGAACGCGCGGCCGCACATGCCGTAGTTGCCGGCGCCGAAACTCGCGCCCACCTGCAGCGTGATCTGCGGCACCGTGGCGCCGGTCACGGCCTGGATCATCTTGCTGCCGTGCTTGATCATGCCGGCCTGCTCGCTCTGCGTGCCCACCATGTAGCCGGTGGTGTTCTGCAGGTAGACGATGGGCTGGCCGAGCTGGCACAGCCACTGGATGAAGTGCGTGGCCTTGTTGGCGCCGGCCACGTCGATGGGGCCGTTGTTGCCGATGAAGCCCACCGCATGGCCGCCGACGCGCGCCTGCACGCACAGCGTGGCCGCGCCGTGGCCGGGCTTGAATTCGAGCAGCTCGCCGGCGTCGGCGATGCGGCCCATGACCTCGCGCAGGTCGACCGGCTCGCGCAGGTTCGCCGGCATCAGCGCCAGCAGCTCGTCGGCATCGAAGGCGGCGGGCCGGCCCGTGGCGGGCGTGGCGCGGTCCCAGCCGAGACCGGCGACCACCTCGCGGGCGATGCCGAGCGCGTGGCGGTCGTCTTCGGCCAGGTATTCACCGAGGCCCGAGGTGGTGCAGTGCATCTCGGCGCCGCCCAGTTCCTCTTCGGTCGCGACCTCGCCGGTGGCCGCCTTCAGCAGCGGCGGGCCAGCGAGGAAGGCGCGCGAGCGGCCGCGCACCATCACCACCACGTCGCTCAGCCCCGGCATGTAGGCGCCGCCCGCGGTGCCGGAGCCGTGCTGCACCGTGACCACCGGCAGCCCGGCGGCCGACAGCCGCGCCAGGTTGCGGAACAGCGCGCCGCCGTGCACGAAGCCCTCCACGCGGTAACGCATCAGGTTGGCGCCCGCGCTCTCGACCAGATGGATGAACGGCAGCCGGTTCTGCAGCGCGATCTCCTGCACCCGCAGGATCTTGTCCAGCCCCATCGCCTGGATGGCACCGGCGTCGATGCCGGAATCGCTCGCCACCACCATGCAGCGCACGCCGTTGACGATGCCGATGCCGGCGATCACACCGCCGCCGGGCACCGACACCGCCAGCTCCCGCGTGTCCTGCCCGTAGCCGGCCATGCCGCACAGCGGCAGCCACGGCGTGTTCGCGTCGAGCAGCAGCGCGACGCGTTCGCGCGGCAGCAGTTGGCCGCGCTTGTCGAACATCGGCTTGGCCCGGGCAGACGCGGCGGCGGAACGCGCCTCCACCGCGCGCCATGCGGCGATGCGCGCCAGCATGGCCTCGCGGCGCTGGCGGGCCGCTTCGTCCTGCGGGCTGAACGCGCTCTGGAACACCGGCACGGCTCAGCCTCCTGGGCGCATGGCGCGCGGCCGCAGGCGATGCGAGGGGTTCATGCGCGGCCGTCTCACGCGGCGTCCGGCGCCACGAACAGCGCCAGCGCGGCGTCGGCCAGGTCGGCGAGCGAGGCGCCCTGCGCCGGGTCGTACCACTGCACCGACCAGTTCAGCGCGCCGAAGATCATCAACCGCGCCAGCTTCACGTCGCCCCGCAGTTGGCCGGCACGCTGCAGCGCGGCCAGCACCGGCACCCACGGCGCTTCGTAGTCGCGCTGCAGCCGCGCCAGGTCGGCCCGCTGCGCGTCGGTGAGCGAGCGCCATTCGTACAGCATGACCGGAATGAAGTCGCTCCCCGGCCCGAGCAGCACGTCGAAGTGATTTCGAACCAAAATGGCCAGAAGTCGGCGTGGATTGGGCATTTCATGCTCTTTTTTCAGGAGCACAATCAGATCGCAGCCGGCCTCGCGCAGCGCCTGCTCCTGGCGCGCGATGGCGGCGGCCATGCCCTCGGCCATCACCGCGCCGAGCAGCGCCTGCTTGCTGTCGAAGTGGTAGAACGGCGAGCCGCTGCGCATGCCGGTGGCGGCGGCGATGTCGCGGGTGCTGGTGGCGTCGAAGCCCTGCTGGCGGAACAGCCGGCCGGCGGCGGCCACCAGCTCGCGGCGGCGGTTGCCGTCGGCCAGCTCGTCGGCCGTCTTGCGCGGGCGGCCGCGCGGGCGCGGCGCCACCACGGCGCCACCGGCAGCGGGAGAAAGCTTGCGCGCAGTCATGGGCCGCCAGCCTAACAGCGCCATCCAATTTCAGCAAGCAATTGCTCTGTGAAAATATCTCCGGCGCGACGCGGGCGCGTCAGGCTGGCCACGGCGGCTGTGTATCGGCGCCGACACAAACCGGGCAAACGCCAGACACGCGTGGCCTTTTCAATGCGGCCACCTCCCACTGCCCCACGGACACCGCCATGAACCCGCACCCGAACACCCCGGCCGTTGCCGGCGAACCGCCCCACGCGGATTCCCATTCCCACTCTCACCCCCATCCACACGGCCTGCAGCACGATCTCGCCACCCTGTTCGCCCGCCGCCGCGCCATGCTGTGGCTGGCCGGCGCCGGGGCCAGCGCGCTGGGATTTCCCGGCTGCGGCGGCGGCGGCGACAGCGCCACGGCCACATCGTCCACGGCCAGCAGCACGACGAGCAATGCGACGTCAACGTCCACATCCATCTCGTCCGGCAGCAGCAGTTCGACCAGCGTGTCGAGCTGCACCGTCATTCCCGAAGAAACCGCCGGTCCCTATCCCGGCGACGGCTCCAACGCCAGCAACTCCAGCGTGTCCAACGTGCTGGTGCAGAGCGGCGTGGTGCGGCAGGACATCCGCTCCAGCTTCGCCGGCTTCAGCGGCACCGCCGCCGGCGTGCCGCTGACGCTCACGCTGCGGCTGGTGAACACCGGCAGCGCCTGCGCCGACCTGTCGGGCTACGCCATCTACCTGTGGCACTGCGACCGCGACGGCAACTACTCGCTGTACTCCTCCGGCGTGACCAACCAGAACTACCTGCGCGGCGTGCAGGCCACCGACAGCGGCGGCAAGGCCACCTTCACCACCATCTTCCCCGGCTGCTATTCGGGCCGCATGCCGCACCTGCACTTCGAGGTCTACCGCAGCACCACCACCGCCACCTCGTACAGCAACAAGCTCAAGACCTCGCAGATCGCGCTGCCCATCGACATCTGCAACGAGGTCTACAACAACGCCACCGGCTACGCCACCAGCAAGACCAACTTCGCGCGCATCAGCTTCGCGTCGGACAATGTGTTCAGCGACGGCTACCAGACCCAGCTCGCCAGCGTGTCGGGCGACCTGTCCGGCGGCTACGTGGCCACCCTGGTGGTGGGCGTGGCGGGGTGACGACGGTGCAGCCGTTCACCGCGTGCGGCGAGGCCCGTGGTATCTTGGCCGGCGCCCATGACGCCGTTGCCCCCGCCACCGACGCAACCCCGATGATCCGCTGCCTCGTCGTCGACGACGACCCCGACATCCGCGAAGACGTCTGCGACTACCTGCAGGGTTTCGCGATGGACGTGCGCGTGGCCGCCGACGGCCGGGCCATGCGCGCCGCCATGGCCGCCGAGCGCTTCGACGTGGTGGTGCTCGATTTGATGCTGCCCGACGAAAGCGGCCTCGTGCTGTGCCAGTGGGCGCAGAAGACCAGCGACGCCGCCATCATCATGCTCACCGCCCAGGGCGACCCGATGAGCCGCGTCGTCGGCCTGGAACTCGGCGCCGACGACTACCTCGGCAAACCCTTCGAGCCGCGCGAGCTGGTGGCCCGCATCCACGCCGCCGTGCGGCGCAGCCAGCGCGGGCGCGAGGCGCAGCCGGCCGGACCCGAAGAGGGCCAGCGGGTGCGCTTCGGCGACTGGATCTTCGACCGCATGCGGCGCCAGCTCCTGTCGGCGCAGGGCGTGGCGGTGTCGCTGTCGGCGGCCGAGTACCGGCTGCTCACCGCCTTCGTCGAGCGGCCCGGACGGCCGCTGACGCGCGACCAGATCATCGACCTCACCCGCGCGCCCGGCGTGGACGTGAACGACCGCAGCATCGACCTCGCCGTCTCACGGCTGCGCCACAAGCTCGGCGACACGCCGCGCGACCCCAGGCTCATCCGCACGCTGCGCGGCGAGGGCTATCTGTTCGACGCCACCGTCGAGCCGGCGCCATGACGCGCTGGTGGCGCGACACGCTGTTCCGCCGGCTCTTCCTGCTGATGTGGGTGGCGCTGGTGGCCAGCCACTTCGTCGCCTACGGCGTGGTCACCGGCTGGCGCGGCGGCGTCACGCCCACCTTCGGGTCGCTGCCGCCCACACCCGGCGTGCCCCAGGTGCCCCCAGCCCCGCTGCCCGGCGCACGGCCCATGCCCATGCCACCCCCGCCCGGCAACGCCCACGGCCCCGGCGGCCCGCCCGGCCACCGAGGCCCGCCGCCCGAGCGGGCCGGCCCCATGCCGATGCCTATGCCCACGCCGGGGCCCGACGCCACGCCACCACCGCGCCCCATGGCCACCGCCCCGGCCGGGTTCGGCGGCGCCCTGCCCTGGGCGTCGCTGCTGCTGGACTACGGCGTGCGGGCGCTGCTGATCGGGCTGGCCGCCTGGTTCGGCGCGGCCTGGCTGGCGCGGCCCATGCAGCGGCTGGCCGGCGCGGCCGGCACGCTGGGCGCCGGCCTGGCGCGGCAGGCGCCCCTGCCGGTGCTGGACGACACGCTCGGCACCGTCGAAGTGCGCGAAACCGCCCGCGTCTTCAACACCATGGCCACCCAGTTGCAGACCCAGTTCCGGGCACGCGGGCTGATGATGGCCGCGATCTCGCACGACCTGCGCACGCCGCTCACCCGCATGCGGCTGCGGCTGGAACAACTGGCCGAAGGCGGCAGCGAGCCCGCGCGCCGCTGCATCGCCGACGTGCACGACATGGACGCGCTGATCGACACCGCGCTGCAGGTGTTCCGAGACCTCGACCAGACCGAGCCGCGCCAGCCGGTCGACGTGCAGGCGCTGGTGTCGGCGCTGGCCGACGACCTGGCCGAACAGGGCCGCCCCGTCACCTTCGAGGGCCCGCCGCTCGTGGCCACGCTGGCGCCCCAGTCGCTGCGGCGCGCGCTCGACAACCTGGTGCAGAACGCCCTGCGCTACGGCGGCGGCGCCCGCATCGCGCTGCAACCCGGCAACGGCACGCTGGTGCTGACCGTGAACGACGACGGCCCCGGCATTCCGCCCGCCGACCTGGCGGCGGTGTTCGAGCCTTTTCACCGGCTCGACGCCTCACGCAGCCGGCACAGCGGCGGCGCCGGCCTGGGCCTGTACATCGCCCGCGAACTGGCACAACGCCACGGCGGACGGCTCACCCTGGCCAACCGGCCCGAGGGCGGGCTGATGGCCACGCTGGAGTGGCCAACCGACGCCAGCGCCAAATAATTCCTCAATTTCGGGCGGTTCAGGCCGATTCCGGTGGGCCATGAAGACACCTGCCCGCCTGCTCCTCCCCGCCGTTTCCAGCTTTCTGGCGCTGCTCGCGGCCTGCGGCGGCGGTGGTGGCGGCGGCCTCACGCTGGGCGGTTCCGGCAAAAGCACGGCAACAACCGCCGCCAGCACGCCAGCGGGCGCCGCCGCCGTGGCCGCATACGCATTGAAAGCCGGCCCGTGCGCAGCCGGCAGCGTGCCGGAAAGCGCACTGCAGGGCCAGGTGCCGGCAGCGCTGCGGGCCACCGGCTTCCAGGGCTTCAGCTGCAACCTGGAACGGGTCGGCCAATTCGCCGGCGAGGGCGGCAACTGGTCGGGCGCGGTGTTTCGCCATTTCAGCGGCACCACCTGCGCCTACCACTCGACCGGTTCAGTGCGGCCCAACCGGCAGACACCCGGCGTGCCGGTGATCGACATCACCGACCCCGCCCGGCCGGTGCGCACGCTGTCGCTCACCACCGCGGCCATGCTGAACCCCTGGGAGTCGCTGCGGGTGCACGCCGGCCGCCAGATGCTGTTCGCCGACGCCGGCGGCGTGATGGGAGAGGGCGGACCGGAAATCGACATCTACGACCTGTCGGCCGACTGCCGCTTTCCGCAGCTGCTGAGCTCCACACCGCTGTCGTTCACCACCACCGGCCTGCTGCCGCTGGCGAAACCGATACGCGGTCATGAAGGGGCCATTTCGCCGGACGGGCTGACCTACTACGTCGGTGATCTGACCAACGTCGCCTACCACGCGATCGACGTCACCAACCCGACGCGGCCGCGCCTGATCGCCAGCTTCGACATGCTGGCCAATTCCCCGATCGGCCGAGGGCCGCACGGGCTGTCGGTGAGCGCCGACGGCAACCGCGCCTACGTCACGGCCGTTGCCACGCCCACCGCGGCCGATGTGGCGAACCCGCTGGTGCCGGCGACCAACGGCTTCATCATCCTCGACACCTCCGAGGTGCAGCAGCGCAAGCCAGGCGCGGCGATGAAGGTGATCAGCTCCGTCACATTCAAGGACGGCAGCCTGGCGCAACACACCATCGTCACCAAGATCAACGGCAAGCCCCATCTGGTCATGGTGGACGAGGGTGGTTCCGGCGGCGTGTCGGACCCGGCGTCCGTCAAGGCGGCCTGCCTCGCCGGAATGGCGCCGTTTCCCATGGCACGCATCTACGACATCAGCGACGAAAAGAAGCCCGTGCTGGTCTCCAAGCTCGGGCTGGAAACGCACGACCCCAGGAACTGCGACGCGGTGCTGCCCGATCTGGCCGGCATCGGCATCTTCACCTATGGCAGCCACTACTGCTCGGTCGACGACACAGAGAACGCCACCGCGATGGCGTGTTCCTACTTCAACTCCGGCATCCGGGTGTTCGACATCCGCAACCCGGCCCAGCCGCGCGAGATCGCCTACTTCAACCCGGCCGGCACCACGCTGCCACCCACCGGCTCCGACCACGTCAGCTCGGGCCAGTGGCGGCAGGGCGGGCCGGACTGGTGCGCATCGTCCGTGCATTTCGACAAGGCCCGGGGCCTGCTGACCACCATGTGCCAGGACAACGGCCTCATCGTGTTGAAGTTCAGCAACGGTGTCTGGCCCTTGAACTGAGGGGTCGGCACCCGCCAACGCGCCCGTTGCCGCTGCACAATGGCCGCCAGACTCCTCACGACATGGCCATGACGCCAAGACTTCATCTGTTCACCAGGTTGCTCGGCGTGGCGCTGTTGATGGGCGGCGCCTGCGCCCACGCCTTCGAGGCCGACGTGCACTTTGGCCTCACCCGCTGGCTGGCGCTGAAGGCCGGCTTCAGCGACCTGCAGGCCGAGGTGATCGCCACCGGCAACCAGCGCGTCGATGCCGGCACCATGGACAGCGTGGAGCTGGTTCTGGAGTACGCCTGCCTCGGCAAACACGCCGACGCCGCTGGCGTGGCCCAGCTCTACCACTTCGCCGGCAACACCCGGGCGCCCGCGCCGCCCGCGCAGCGCGCCATCGTGGCCGGCGGCGCACCGGCCCGCAAGGTGCTGGACGACACCCTGGCCCAGGCCAGACAGGGCAAGGCCGACGTGCTGCTGCTGCGGCTGGGCCAGGCGCTCAACGTGTTCCAGGATTCGTGGTCTTTCCAGGGCACGCCCGACGTGCCCGATTTCGGCGACGCCGCACTGGCCTGCGACGCCAACCTGGCCTGGACAGCGCCGGCCGCGCGCGGCGGCTGGAACAGCCACAAGCCGGACCACACCCACGCCTGGAGCGCCGACACGCTGGCCATGGCAGAAGCCACCTACCTCGCGCTGACGCAATATCCGCCGGTCGGCGGCGCGCCACGCCAGGCCGCCGACTGGGCCGCGCTGAAGCCGCTGGTCGGCAACTTCGCGCGGGCCATCAGCAAGAGCGACAAGGCGCACTGGTTCCATTCGCAAGGCATTGCCGACACGTCCTTCCTGAGCGGCGTCTCGCTGCCCGACGGCAGCGCCGGCGCGCCCACGCCCTGGGACGGGCGCCGCCTGCCGCCGCTCACCCGCGAGACCTCGCCGCAGCACGACATCTCGGCCGAGACACTGGCCTTCTACAACGATTTCTTTCGCCGCTGGCTGGGCGGCAGCCGGCCCGACGCCGGCCTGCCAAGAATGCTGGCGCCGTCGGCCAGCCGCGATCTGCTGGCCCGGCTCAAGCTGTGGCGGCTGCGGGACCACGGCGCGGTGGCCGAACTGGCCCACGCGGGCGCTTTCACACCGGCGCAGCGCCGCGCGCTCGACCGCCTGACCGCGCGGCCCGGCGCCTACGCCCGCCACGAGAAGCTGTCGCAGGCGTTCTATCCATTGCTGATGCAGGGGCCGGTGGCGTCGCCGCTGCTGCCGTGGGTGATCCACCCGCTGCCGGCCACCGCCGGCAACACGGCCCGCGCCATCGCCGTCGCCAAGCTGCGGCACGCGCCCTACGACGAGATCGGCATCGTCGCCGAGCAGCAGGCCGGCGGCTGGAAGGCCGTGCGGCTGGTTGCGGCGGTGAACCACTGATGCGCCGCTGGCTGTCTGCCTTGGCCCTGGCCGCCGCCATCGGCCCGGCCGCCGCCCACACCTTCGCCGCGCCCTACACGCTGCCGGTGCCGTTCTGGATGTACGCCTGGGGCGCCACGGCAGCGCTGGTGCTGTCCTTTGCGGTGGTGGCGGTCTTCTCGCGCTCGCCGGTGGCCGACGACCTGACCCGCACCGTCGCGCCGACCCACGACGCCGCGTCGGAGCCCTGGCCGCGCAGCACCGGCTGGCGCATCGGGCAGGCGCTGTCGGTCGCGTTGCTGGCCCTCGCGGTGGCCACCGGCCTCTTCGGCACGCCCAACCCCTTCGCCAACTTCAACATGACCTTCTTCTGGATCGTGTTCGTGCTCGGCGTGCCTTACCTCACTGCGCTGGTCGGTGACTTCTACCGCTTCGTCAACCCGTGGCGCGCGCTGTGCGAGGCGCTGGCGCGGCTCTGGCCGGCCGCGCTGCCGCATGCCGCGCCACATGGCCGCACGCTGGCCTTCGGGCCGGCCACCGTGCTCTACATGGCCTTCATCTGGCTGGAGCTGTTCGGCCACACCACGCCGAAGTCGCTGGCCTGGGCGCTGCTGACCTACACGTCCATCCAGTTTGTCGGCGCACGCATCTGGGGCATCGACGCCTGGTTCCGGCGCGGCGAATTCTTCGCGGTCTTTCTGCGGCTGATCGGCCAGATGGCGCCGCGCGCCCACAGCGTGGCGGCCGACGGCACCGTGACCGGCCGTTGGCGCAAACCCTTCGTCGGCCTGCTCGACGCCAAGCCCGCGCACGCCGGCCTCACGGTGTTCGTGCTGTTCATGCTGTCGGGCACCGCGTTCGACGGGCTGCACGAATCCGCCCCCTGGTCGCTGCTGTTCTGGCGCCACCTCTACCCGCTGATCGAACCGCTGGTGCAACTGGCCGCGCCGCAGCAGCCCTATGGGCTGGCCGCGCGTGTCTTCAACTGGTGGCAATGGGGCGCGCTGGTGGCATCGCCCTTCGTCTACCTCGCGTTCTACCTCGGCGCGCTGAAACTCACGCAACGCCTCAGTGAAGGCACGCTGTCGCTACGCGAGACCGGCCTGGCCTTTGCCACGTCGCTGGTGCCGATCGCCTTCGTCTACCACCTGACGCACTACTACACGGTGCTGCTGTCGCAGGGCGCGGCGATCGTGAAGCTGGTGTCCGACCCCTTCGGCTGGGGCTGGAATCTGTTCGGCACCGCCAAGATGGGCGGCCCGATTTTTCTGGACGCCAACACGATCTGGCACACGCAGGTGGGCTTCATCCTGCTGGGCCACGTGGTCAGCGTGTTCCTCGCCCACGTGGTCGCGCTGCGGGTGTTCCGCTCGAACCGCCGCGCCTGGGTGAGCCAGTTGCCGATGCTGCTCTTGATGGTCGGCCTGACCGGCGCCGGCCTGTGGATCCTGTCGCTGCCGCTGGCTTCAGGCGCACCGCTGGGCTGACTTTTTCTTTTCAAGGATGTTTGCGATGACCGACAAACGCACCCTGATTGCCGCCGCCGCGACGGTGGCGGTGCTGGCCGTGGCCTACGGCGCCGCGCGGCGGCTGGGCCAGCAGTTGGAAGCGCCCGGCCCGGCAGCGTCTGTTGCCGCAAGGCCGGCCGGCGCAGCGAACGAGTTCAGCGTGGACGCCACCCGGCTGCCTGCGGGAGGCCCGCCGACTTTCACGGTGCAGCAGGGCGAGAGCGCCAGCTTCACCGTGGTGGCGCCACGCTCCGGCAAGCTGGCGGTGCACGGCTACACCGAAGACATGGCCCTCACCGAGAACCAACCCCTGCGGTTCACGCTGAAAGCCGAGCTGAGCGGCCGCTTCCCCATGCACATTCATGGCGCGGACGGCAGCCACACGGAGGTCGCGACCGTCGAGGTCATTCCGCGCCGCTGAAGCGGCGCGGCCTCAGAGGCGGGGCAGCACCATGAACAAGGCCACGGCGGCCGAGACGGAAACGATGGCAGCGCCAGCGATGCGGCGCCGGTCCACCTGCATCCAGAGCAGAACCCCGGACATCGACAGCAGGATGAGGCACCCGGCCAGTGAATCGACCATCAGAATCCAACCCACCGGCATGCCGTTGCCCTTGTGCAGGTTGGTGAGCGTCGCGAGAAAGCCGCTGTGGGTGGTCGTGATGCCCACCGACCGGTTGCCGCGCCAATAGTCGGCTTGTATCACCTCGCGCGGACCGCCGAAACTGAACACCCAACGTTCCGGTTGCCGCAGCGCGGTGGGCTGCCCGACCGGGCTCGCGTCAGCCCATGGCACCGGCCGCGCCGACTCCACCCGCGTGGCGCGCGCGGCCTCGGACAACCCGAGGGCCTGCTGCAGGAAAACGGCCATCTCCGCCGGGCTGCCGGGCGGCGGTTCCGGCAGCGCGAGCTGGGCATTGACACGCTGCTGCGCCAGCGGCAGCTTGAGCACGGCACGGTGGTTGAGCCAAATGCCGCTCAGGCCGAACAACAACCCGAGGGCGGCTCCCCACAGACCAAGCCAACCGTGCGCCACGCGCAGCCAGCGCATGAAACGCACGTAGCGGGAACCGCCAGGGCGCATCGGCCGGCCTTGGGCCTGGCCCGCCAATGGGGAAGTGTCGGCAAGGGTATTCATCGTGCTTCGCGCCTGGTTCAAATCTGGGTCCACTTGCGCAGGAGGTTGTGGTACAGGCCGGTCAGCGTGCGGCGGGCGGTTTCGTCGGCGCCGCTTTCATTCAGGCGCTGCACGGCGTTGTCCAGCTGGAACAGCAAGGTTCTCTCCCCGTCGTCGGCCACCAGGCTCTGCACCCAGGTGAAACAGGCCAGGCGCACGCCGCGCGTGACGGGCGTCACCTGATGCAGGCTGGTGGACGGGTACAGCACCATGTCACCGGCAGGCAGCTTGGCGCTGTGCGTGCCGTAGGTGTCCTCGATCTGCAAATCTCCCCCGTCGTAGGTGGCGGGGTCCGACAGGAAGAGCGTGGCCGACAGATCGGTACGGAACTTGGTGCCGTGATGGGGGTGCAGACGGACGCCGCCGTCCACATGGGCGCCAAAGCCCATGCCCACTCCATAACGGTTGAACATGGGCGGGTACAGGCTGTTGGGCAGGGCGGCGCTGATGAACAACGGGTTGCGCTCCAGCGCGCTCGCCACGATGGACTGGCATGAGCGCGCCACTTCGGCGTGCTCATCAATCTGCTGGTTGAATTTGACGGCGGCACCTTGATGGCCGGCCGTGGCGCGGCCGTCGATCCAGGCGTCGCCTGCATGGTCGAGCAACCCGCGCAACTGGTCCAACTCGGCGGGTCCGAGCACCTGCGGCAGATGAACCAGCACGGCTCGGCCCCCCGTCGCTCAGAAGCGGTGGGCCAGCGTGATGGCCGCCGATCGTCCAAGCCCCGGCACGGAGCGGCCACCGTCCGACTGGATCAGGGCGTCGTAGTAATACTTGTTGAACACGTTGAACAGGTTCAGGCGGATGTCGTAGTCGTGCTGGTGGTACGCCAGGGTTGTGTCCCACCGTGTATAGGCACCGACCTGCACGAGGTCGGTGTTGTTGACGAACCGCTTGGCGCTGTAGGTTGCTCCGCCGCCGATCTCCCATTCGCGCGAGAGGGCGTAGGTGCTCCAGAGGCTGGCCGAATCCTTGGGCGTGTTGCCCGGCACCTTGCCCGTCGTGGCGGGCGCAATGCCATCGACGATGACCGCGTCCAGGTGGGTGTAGCCACCGAACAACTGCAGGTGATCGGTCACATGGCCGGCAACGCCGGCGCGCACCCCTTCGACCCGGATGGTGCCGGTGGCCGTGTACACGCCGGTCGCGTCCTGGGACCGGGCGTTGTGCTTGACGGTTTCGAACGCCGCCGCGCTGAGCGACAGGTTGCCGCCGTTCAAGTCCCATTTGCCGCCCCCTTCGTAGGAGCGGTTCTCCTCGGGCGGCAAAGGCTGCGTGCCGCCGGTGGTCGCCACCAACTGCTCGAGCGAAGGGTTGAAAGAAGTGCTGTACGACACGTAGTACGTCTGCGCCGGGGCCGGCTGCCAGATGGCACCGGCACGCACGCTGGTGAAGTTCACGGTCTGGTCCACGCTGGCCAGCGCGGTGGCCGTGGGGATGGAGTTTCCGATGTGAGCGTCGTAGCGGTCATGGCGCAGGCCAGCCACCACCTTGAACCCGGGAAGCAGTTCCAGCGTGTCGTTGGCGAACACGGCCACGGTGTCGGCCCGGCCGGTGGCGTCGTTGCCGGAAACGCTGGGTGCGGTGGCCGGAGAGGCCACCTGTGGCGGGTCCAGCAAGGGCGTGCATTGGGCATAGCCGCTCGTCCCACCCGCCGGGTTGAGTGCGACACCGTTGCAACTGCCATTGCGGTAATAGGCCTGGTTGCCATAGGTATCGTGCCCCAGCTCGACGCCGGCCAGCAGGGCATGCTTGACGCCGCCGGTGGTGAAGTGGCCGTCGACTTCGGTCAGGTTGAACGTCGACTCGTCGTGGATCACCCGGTCGTGGCTCTGCTGGCGCACCCAGAGCTGGGAGAGTGGCAACGAAGACGATGCCGCCACGGGGCTGGCCGTGGTGCCGGTGCTGAGCGGCGAGAAAGCGCCGTTCGCACCCAGGGTGCCGATGACTTGCGGAGCGGTTTCACGCGCGTCGGTGGTCACGCGGTTGAACTGGGTCTGGTTGCGCAACGACCAGTCGGTGTTCAACCGGTGCTCGACCAGGGCTTCCAAGGCGACCACGTCGGAAATCGTGCGGTCGTCGGTGAATCCATAGGCCGTCTTGCGATCGACCGCCGCCGGAGCGCCATTGAGATTGGGCACGCCGTAGTCGGGCATGTCGCGGTTGTGCTGCAACAGCGCCGACAGCGTGATCTGGGTCGGCGTGCCAATGCCCAGCTTGAGCGAGGGCGCAATGCCGAAGTCCTGGAGTTTTGTCTGGTCGCGGTTGGTGGCATCGCCTTCCTGCGCCATCACGGCCACACGAAATGCCGAGGTGTCGGAAAGCGGCTGGTTGTGGTCGAGAACGGTTCGCACCAGACCCGTGCTGTTGACCGACAACTGCACCTCATCGGCAGCCTTGAGGCTCGGTTTCTTGGTGACCTGATTGATCACGCCACCCGTGGAGCCTCGGCCAAACAGCATGGACGACGGACCCATCAGCACCTCGATGGAATCGAGCGCGAAAGTGTCGCGGTAATACTGCCCTCGATCGCGCGCGCCATCCAGAAACACATCGGTGCGCGCGGAAAAGCCGTTCAGATTGATGTTGTTCCCGATCTGCCCGCCTTCGGCGCCGCCGATGGTCAGGCCGGGCACGTTGCGAAGCGCAGAGGCAAGCGAGGTCGCGCCTTGAGACTGCATCAACGGCTGGTTGATCACGGTCACCGATTGGGGAACATCCCGCAGGTCGGAGGGCAGCCGCCCGAGGGACAACTGGTTCGCGCCGAAATCCTTGTCGTTGGCATCGGCCTCGATGCGCACCTCATGCAACGTGGGCGCCGCGTCTGCGGCCTTCGGCTCGGCGCGTTGCTCGACCTGCTGGGCACCCACGCCACCAGACGCGCAAGCCAAACTCAACAGCGCCAGCGCGACGGATGTGCGCCGGCCAGCGGGACAGATTCTTTTCATGACCAACCTCAGAAGCTCGAAGTCGTTTTCACGACGGATCAGGGACTTGCGACTAAGGTTGGCTGGCGGCGGCTGGCTGCCTCGGCGCGCCGCAATTGTTGAATACAAATGAAGATCATTGGCAACACCGACCGGTAAAGTTGCGTAAACAACCTTCGCGTGTCATGGCATCGGATTGGCATTCCGACAGATCAAAATTAATAGCAAACAAGTCAATGCTGGCGCTGACTTGCGGCCTATTTGAACCGTGAATGCCGGTTTGCGCCGCTCACGGCAAGCATGGACGGCGCCGCACCACGGCGCCGTTGGCCCGGGCCTTCAGACCTTGCTGAAATCCGGCTTGCGCTTCTCCATGAACGCGGTGAAGGCCTCGCGGGCCGCGGGCTCGCGCAGCATGCGGCCGAACACACCGGCCTCTTCCATCATCTGCTGGCCGACCAGCGCGGCGTGGCCTTTCTTCATCAGCCGCTTGGTTTCCACCAGCGAGCTGAGCGGCTTGGCGGCGAGCTTCCTGGCCTGCTGCTGCGCGAGCGCGTTCACCTCCGTCGGCGGCACGATGCGGTTCACCAGGCCGATCTCCAGCGCCGTCTCGGCCTGGATGGGTTCGCCCAACAGCAGCATCTCGGCCGCGCGGTGGTGCCCCATCAGGCGCGGCGCGAGCAGGCTGGATGCCGCCTCCGGCACCAGGCCGAGATTGACGAAGGGCATCGCGAAAGCGGCGTTGTCACCGGCGTAGACCAGGTCGCAGTGCATCAGCAGCGTGGTGCCGACACCGACGGCCGGCCCGGCCACCGCCGCGACGATGGGCTTGGGAAAGCCGGCGAGGCCGCGCAGGAAGCGGAACACCGGCGCGTCGTCCTTGGCGGGCGGGTTGTTCAGGAAATCGGCGATGTCGTTGCCCGCCGAGAAGATGGTGGCGTGGCCCTGAATGACCAGCACCCGCACGGCGGCGTCGTCGGCCGCGGCCTGCAGCGCGTCGGCCATCGCGCCGTACATGGCGGCGGTGAGGGAATTCTTCTTGTCGACGCGGTTCAGCGTCAGCGTGGTGACGCCGTCTTCGGTGTGGGTCTGGATCTCGCTCATGGTGGTTCTTGGATGAAAGGGGAGGGTCAGGCGCGCAGCGCCTCGTGGACGAAATCGAGCCGGTCCTGGCCCCAGAACAGCTCGCCATTCACGATGAAGCTGGGCGCGCCGAAGATGCCGTGGCCCACCGCCTCCTCGGTGCGTTTCTTCAGCTCGTCCTTCACCGGCTGCTCCTGCGTGGCGGCCAGCAGCGCAGCGGCGTCGAAGCCGTTCTCCGCCAGCACCTGCGCCACGACGGCGGGGTCGTTCAGGTTGCGGTTGTCGACCCAGATCGCCTTGTAGATGACGTTCAGGTAGTCGTCGTAGCGCGGGTCGTTCTTCAGCAGCAGCGCCACCGCGCCGCGCATCAGCGTGGTGGTGATGATGGGGAAATTGTCGTTGCGCACCAGCGGCACGCCGTAGCGTTTGGCGAAACGCATGAAGTCGTCGAACACATAGCGGCCCTTGGCCTCGCAGGCGATCGGCGGGCGGTTGCCGGTGGACTGGAATACCCCGCCGAGCAGCATCGGCTTGAACGTCACGCTGGCGCCGGTGTCGGCCTTCAGGCGCTGCATCTGCGTGTGCGCGAGGTAGGCGGCGGGGCTGCCGAAGTCGTAATAGAAGTCGAGGTGTTGGGCGGCCATGCGTTGGTGTCTCCTAGAAATTTTCCATCCACGGGCGCAGGTCCATCTCGTGCGTCCAGGCGCTGCGCGGCTGGCGGTGGATCTGCCAGAAATTCTCGGCGATGTGGTCGGGGTTCAGAATGCCGTCGCGGTCTTTCAGCCGGTAGGTCTCGGGGAACAGCGTGGCAATGAACTCGGTGTCGATCGCGCCGTCGATCACCACATGCGCCACATGCACACCCTGCGGCCCCAGTTCGCGCGCCATGCTTTGCGCCAGCGCCCGCAGCGCGTGTTTGGCGCCGGCGAAGGCCGAGAAATTGGCGCGGCCGCGCAACGACGCGGTGGCCCCGGTGAACAGGATGGTGCCGCGCCCGCGCGCCACCATGCGCCTGGCCACTTCCCGGCCGTTCAGGAACCCGGCGAAGCAGGCCATCTCCCAGATCTTGAAGTAGCGCTTGGCGGTTTCTTCCAGCACCGGGTTGGGTGCGTTGGCACCGATGTTGAACACCAGCACCTCGATGGGGCCGTGCTCGGCCTCGATGGACTCGACCAGCGCGATGACCTCTTCTTCCTTGCGCGCGTCGGAGCCGTAGCCCTGGGCCTGCCCGCCTTCGCTCCGGATGCGCTCGACCAGCGGCGCCAGCTTGTCGAGGTGCCGCCGCGTGACGCAGGTGAAGAAGCCTTCGCGCGCGAAGCGCCGCGCGATCGCGCCGCCCGTTGCGTCGCCGGCGCCGATGACCAGCGCAACACCGTTGCCGCTCATGGTGTTTCGCCGCCGGGCCGCTCTGAGGCGCAACGCACACCCTCAGGGGGCAGCGAACCACACGAGGTGGGAAGCGTAGGGGCCATCGTCATTCCTTGAAGTAAACGACCTGGTGGGTCGTGACGAGCAAGGTGCCCGCCTCGTTCCACAACTGGCCCGAGTGGTCGAAGAAGCCGTTGCGAAAACTCTGGGCCTGGGCCTGCGCGAGCAGGTAGCCGCTGCCGGTGGCCGCGAACTCGGCCGGGCCGGCATGGAAATAGACCGTCATCGACACGGTGCCTACCGGCACCTGCACCGAGCGGCGCAGCCAGACGCGGGGGAAGAAGATGTCCGACATCGCGGTCAATGACGCGAAATCGAGCGGCCGGGCCGGTGCATCGCGCACCCACATCTGCGTGAGGCTGCCGGTGCCGCTGCCGTCCCACACCGCGGGGATGGCGCCTGCGATGGCGCGCAGCTCATAGCGCGAGATCCACTCCACGCCCTTGAAGCGCTCGGCCGGCGCCACCTCGCCCGGTGGCGGCACCTGGGGCATGGCGACGTCGTCGGTGCTCCAGGTGCTGCGGCGCTGCGCGGTCAGCGCGGTGGCGGTGCAAACCACCGCCTCGCCGCCCGGCTCGCCGCTCTCGTTCTGCGTCAGCGAGACGGTCCAGTGCTGGGTGGAGCGGTTGGTGCGCACCGGCGTGGCGATCACGCGGTAGGGCCCGGCTGCGAGGGCGCTGGCGTAGTTGATGGTGAAGGCGACCGGGTCGCCCAGGCGCTGCGGGTGCTGCAGCACCGCCTGCATCAGCGTGGCCGCGGTCACGCCGCCGAACGGCCCCACCATGTTCCAGTAGGCCGGGCTGGTGGTGCCGGTGTAGTCGCCAGCGGCGTTGGCGTGCAGCACCAGCGCGTCGTCCAGTGCATGCACCGCCGCAGCGGTGTTTGTCGTGTCGGGGGTCTCGCTCATGACCGCAGTGTGCCGGGTTTATGAAGCACACGCGGTCATGCGGGTGACGCCGCTCAGACGCGTTCGAAGATGCCAGCCGCGCCCTGCCCCATGCCAACGCACATGGTGACCATGCCGTACTTCTTGTTGTGGCGCTTCAGCGCGTGCACCACGGTGGCGGAGCGGATCGCGCCGGTGGCACCGAGCGGGTGGCCGAGGGCGATGGCGCCGCCCATCGGGTTGACCTTGGCGGGGTCCAGGCCCAGCGTGTGGATGACGGCCAGCGATTGCGCGGCGAAGGCTTCGTTCAGCTCGAACCAGTCGATGTCGTCCTGCTTCAGGCCGGCGTAACGCAGCGCGGCGGGAATCGCCTCGACCGGGCCGATGCCCATGATGTGCGGCGGCACGCCTTTGCTGGCGTAGCTGACGAAGCGCGCCAGCGGCGTCAGGCCGAAGCGCTTGATCGCAGCCTCGCTCGCCAGGATCAGCGCACCGGCGCCGTCGGACGTTTGCGAGCTGTTGCCCGCCGTCACCGAACCGCGGGCGGCGAACACCGCCTTCAGCTTGGACAGGCCTTCCACCGTGGTGTCGGGGCGGGCACCTTCGTCGAGGCTGACGGTGCGGGTCTTGGTGATGACCTCGCCGCTGTCCAGGTCGGGCGTGCGGTCGGTGACCTCCACCGGCGTGATCTCGTCGGTGAACTCGCCAGCCTTCATCGCGGCCAGCGCCTTCATGTGCGACTGGTAGGCGAACTCATCCTGTGCCTGGCGGCTGACTTTCCATTGCGCGGCCACCTTCTCGGCGGTGAGGCCCATGCCGTAGGCGATGCCGATGTTTTCGTCGTTGGCGAACATGGCCGGCGACAGCGAGGGCGAGTTGCCGCTCATCGGCACCATGCTCATGCTTTCCACACCGGCGGCGATCATCACGTCGGCTTCACCCACGCGGATGCGGTCGGCCGCCATCTGCACCGCCGACACGCCGGATGCGCAGAAGCGGTTCACCGTGATGCCGCCGACGCTGGTCGGCAGCCCCGACAGCACCGCACCGATGCGCGCGATGTTCAGGCCCTGCGGGCCTTCGGGAATGGCGCAGCCGCAAATGATGTCTTCGACCGCCTTGGCGTCGAGCGACGGCACCTGCGCCATCGCGGCCTGCAGTGCGCGCACCAGCAAATCGTCGGGCCGGGTGTTGCGGAAAAAGCCCCGGTGCGAACGGCCGATCGGCGTGCGCGTGGCGGCCACGATGTAGGCGTCTTGAATCTGTTTCATCGTGTTGTCCTTCAGTTGCGAACCGGCTTGCCGGTCGACATCATTCCCATGATCCGCTCCTGCGTTTTGGGGTGCGTCAGCAGCGAGCAGAACGCCTGGCGCTCCAGCGCCATCAGGTATTCCTCGGTCACCGGCGTGCCGGCGTCGATGTCGCCGCCGCACACCACGCCCGCGATCAGGCTGGCGATGTGGAAGTCGTGTTCGCTGATGAAGCCGCCGTCGCGCATGTTGACGAGCTGGCCCTTGATGGTGGCCACGCCGTTGCGGCCGGCCACCGTGAAGGCGCGGCGCAGCGGCGGTCGGTAGCCGCCGTCGAACATCGCCTTCGCTTCATTGAGCGCGACGAACAGCAGCTCGTCCTTGTTCGGCACGATGATGTCGCTGTCGAGCACGTATCCCAGCTTGCGGCTTTCCAGCGCGCTGGTGCCCACCTTGGCCATGGCCGCGGCGGTGAAGCCTTCGGTCAGGAAGGGCAGGATGTCCTTGTTCATCGACGTGGCGGCGTTCTCGGCCGCGCGCCGCGCGATGTAGGCCAGGCCGCCGGCGCCGGGCACCAGGCCCACACCCACTTCCACCAGGCCGATGTAGCTTTCCATCGCCACCACGCGGCGCGACGAGTACACCGCCATCTCGCAGCCGCCGCCCAGTGCCAGGCCGCGAATGGCGGAGATCACCGGCACGTTGGCGTAGCGCAGCTTCAGCATCGCGTTCTGCAGCTCCTGCTCGGCGCCCTCGATGGCGCTGACGCCGGCCACCATGAAGGCCGGCAGCATGGCCTGCAGGTCGGCCCCCACTGAGAACACGTCGTCCGGCGACCAGATCACCACGCCCTTGAAGTCCTTCTCGGCCATGTCGACCGCGAGGGCCAGGCCCTCGGCCACGTCGGGGCTGATCGCGTGCATCTTGGTCTTGATGCTGGCGATGAGCACCTCATCGTCCAGCGTCCACAGGCGGATCGCGTCGTCCTCGTGCAGCGTGCGGCCGCTGGTCTCGGCCTTGGGCGCGTTGCTGCCGAGCACGTTTTCGGGGAAATGCTGGCGGTCATAGACCGGCAGGTGGCGGCGCGGCACGAATTGCTTCGCAGCCGGGTTCCATGAACCTTCGGCGGTGTGCACGCCGCCGGCGTCGGCCACCGGGCCGTTGAACACCCAGTCGGGCAGCGGCGCGTTGCTGAGCGTCTTGCCGGCGGCTATGTCTTCCTTCACCCACTGCGCGACCTGGCTCCAGCCGGCTTCCTGCCACAGCTCGAACGGGCCCTGCTTCAGGCCGAAGCCCCAGCGCATCGCGAAGTCGACGTCGCGCGCGGTTTCGGCGATGGTTTCCAGGTGCACGGCGGCATAGTGGAAACCGTTGCGCAGAATGGCCCACAGGAACTGGCCCTGCGGCCCTTCGCTGTCGCGCAACAGCCTGAGGCGTTCACCGGCCGGCTTCTTCAGCATGCGGGCGTAGACCTCGTCGGACTTCTCGCCGCCGGCCACGTACTCTTTGCTGGCCAGGTCGAAGCGCAGCACGTCGCGGCCGACCTTCTTGTAGAAACCGGCCTTGGTCTTCTGGCCGAGGTGGCCCATCTCGATCAGCGTCTTCAGCACCTCGGGCGTGCCGAAGCTGCTGTAGAACGGGTCGGTCTCAGCGGAGAGCGTGTCCTGCAGCGTCTTGATCACGTGGGCCATGGTGTCCAGGCCCACCACGTCGGCGGTGCGGAAGGTGCCGCTGCTGGCGCGGCCCAGCTTCTTGCCGGTGAGGTCGTCCACCACATCGAAGGTCAGGCCGAAATTCTCCACCTCCTTCATCGTGCCCAGCATGCCGGCGATGCCGACGCGGTTGGCGATGAAGTTGGGCGTGTCCTTGGCGCGCACAACGCCCTTGCCGAGCGTGCTGGTGACGAAGGTTTCGAGCTGGTCGAGGATGAGCGGCTGCGTGGTCGGCGTCGCGATCAGCTCCACCAAATACATGTAGCGCGGCGGGTTGAAGAAGTGGATGCCGCAGAAGCGCGGCTTGATCTCTTCCGGCAGCGCCTCGCTCAGTTTGGTGATGCTGAGGCCCGAGGTGTTGGACGCAACGATGGCGTGCGGCGCGATGTGCGGCGCGATCTTCTTGTACAGGTCGAGCTTCCAGTCCATGCGCTCGGCGATGGCCTCGATGATGAGGTCGCAGTCCTTCAACTGCTCGAGGTGTTCCTCGTAGTTGGCCTGGCCGATGAGCACCGCGTCGTCGGTCACGCCGAGCGGCGAGGGCTTGAGCTTCTTCAGCCCTTCCACCGCCTTGGTGACGATGCCGTTCTTGGGGCCTTCCTTGGCGGGCAGGTCGAACAGCACGACCGGCACCTTGACGTTGACCAGATGGGCGGCGATCTGCGCACCCATCACGCCGGCGCCGAGCACGGCAACCTTCTTCACTTGGAATCGGGACATGGTTTGTCTTTCAGGCCAGCGCCAGTTCGGTGTCCATCAGCACCTTGCTGCCGTTGCGCGCGGTGCGCATCAGCATCGCGGTCTCGGGGAACAGCTTGGCGAAGTAGAAGCGCGCCGTCTGCAGCTTGGCGCCATAGAACGGGTCGGTGTTGCCGGCCGCGATCTCGCGCAGCGCCACCTGCGCCATGCGGGCGAAGAAGTAGCCGAACACCAGGTGGCCGGCCACGCGCAGGTAGTCCACCGCGGCGGCGCCCACTTCGTCGGCGTTCTGGAAGCCCTTGAAGCCCAGCTCGGTGGTGAACTTGGTCATCTGGTCGCCCAGGTAGGCCACCGGGTTGATGAACTCGGCCATCTTCTCGTTGACGCCTTCTTCCTCGACCAACTTGGCGATCAGCTTGCCGAACTTCTTCAGTGTGGCGCCGTTGTTGCCCAGCACCTTGCGGCCCAGCAGGTCCAGGCTCTGCACGGTGTTCGTGCCCTCGTAGATCATGTTGATGCGCGAGTCGCGCACGAACTGCTCCATGCCCCATTCCTTGATGTAGCCGTGGCCACCGAAGACCTGCTGGCACATCGTGGTGGCCTGGTAGCCGTTGTCGGTCAGGAAGGCCTTGACGATGGGCGTCAGCAGCGCCACCAGGTCGGCGCTCTCGGCGCGCACCTTCTCGTCGGGGTGATGGATTTCCTTGTCGAGCAGCAGCGTGCAGAAGATGGCCAGCGCGCGGCCGCCTTCGGCGTAGGCCTTGGCGGTGAGCAGCATCTTGCGCACGTCGGGGTGCACGATGATCGGATCGGCCGGCTTGTCCTTGGCCTTGGGGCCGGTGAGCGAGCGCATCTGGATGCGGTCTTTCGCGTAGGCCAGCGCGTTCTGGTAGGCCACTTCGGTCAGGCCCAGCGACTGGTTGCCCACGCCCAGGCGGGCGGCGTTCATCATCACAAACATCGCCATCAGGCCCTTGTTGGGCTGGCCCACCAGCGTGCCGATCGCGCCGTCGAGGTTGATCTGCGCGGTGGCGTTGCCGTGGATGCCCATCTTGTGCTCCAGGCCGCCGCAGAACACCGGGTTGCGCTCGCCGAGCGAGCCGTCGGCGTTGACCTTGTACTTGGGCACCACGAACAGGCTGATGCCTTTGCTGCCGGCCGGCGCGTCGGGCAGGCGGGCCAGCACCAGGTGCACGATGTTCGGCGCCATGTCGTGTTCACCAGCGCTGATGAAAATCTTGTTGCCGGTGATCTTGTAGGTGCCGTCGGGCTGCGGCTCGGCCTTGGAGCGCAGCATGCCGAGGTCGGTGCCGCAGTGCGCTTCGGTCAGGCACATGGTGCCGGTCCATTCGCCGCTGGTCAGCTTGGGCAGGTAGAGCTTCTTCTGCTCGTCGGTGCCGTGCGCGTGAAGCGCCTCGTAGGCGCCGTGGCTCAGGCCGGGGTACATGGCCCAGGCCTGGTTGGCCGAGTTCAGCATTTCGTAGAAGCACTGGTTCACCGTGAACGGCAGGCCCTGGCCGCCGTATTCGGTGTCGCACGAGAGCGCGGCCCAGCCGCCTTCGATGTACTGGGCGTAGGCTTCCTTGAAGCCCTTGGGCGCCTTCACCTCGTGGGTGGCCTTGTCGAGCGTGCAGCCTTCTTCGTCGCCGCTGATGTTCAGCGGGAAGGTGACCTCGGCGGCGAACTTGCCGCCCTCTTCCAGCACCGCGTTGATGGTGTCGGCGTCGGTCTCGGCATGTGCCGGCAGCGCCTTGTATTCGTCCGCGACCTTGAAGACTTCGTGCAGCAGGAACTGCATGTCGCGCAGCGGGGGGTTGTAGACGGGCATGGTGTCACTCCTTGTTGGTGGACTTCGTCGGGGCAGACGGGGTGGATGGCACGGCCTTGAGCGACGACCGGGCCGAACGGGCGCCCGCAGGCGCCGCGTCGTCCAGGCCGTAGCGGGCCAGGATGTTGGTGAAACCGGTGCGGGCGCGTTCGAGCGACATCGGCACCTTCAGAAAACGGGCTTCGTAATGCAGCGCCAGGATCAGGCCGTGCATCTCGAAGGCCATCTGCTTGTGGTCGGCGTCGGCCCGCAGGTGGCCGGCCTCCTTGGCCTGCAGCACGCCGCGGTTGATGGCGGCCAGCCAAGTCTGCACCGAGCCGGCCAGCGCGTCGCGCACCGGGCCGGGCCGGTCGTCGAACTCGACCGCGCCGCTGATGTAGATGCAGCCCGCCTCGATCTCGGCCGAGGTGCGCTTCATCCAGTTGGCGAACATGGCCTTCAGCCGCGGCAGGCCGCGCTCGGCCTGCATGGCCGGGTAGAAGACCTCGTCCTCGAAACGCGCGTGGTACTCGCGGATGACGGAAATCTGCAGCTCCTCGCGCGAGCCGAAATGCGCGAACACGCCGGACTTGCTCATCTGCATCACCTCGGCCAGCGCGCCGATCGACAGGCCTTCCAGCCCGATCTGCGTGGCCAGGCCCAGCGCAGCGTCGACAATCAGCGCCTTGGTCTGCTGGCCCTTCTGCAGGGCGCGGCCGCCCGATGCGGCATCGGCCTTGGTGTTGCGGGAGCGGTCGGCGGTCATGGCGTGGGAAGAGGCGTCAAAACGAACGGTCGTGCTATTTTGCAGGAAAACGCGATCCGTCGAGTGACAAATCGGGTTTTAGAGACGACCGCCTAGGAACGGGCGGTCAAGCCCGAGGGTTTACCCTTAGAGAAGCGGCGGCTCAGCGCTTGAACGCGACCACGCGCTGGCGCTGTTCGCCCAGGCCGGCAATGCCCAGCCGCAGTTCGTCGCCCGCACGCAGGAAGCGCTGCGGCTTGGCGCCCATGCCCACGCCGGGCGGGGTGCCGGTGGTGATGACGTCGCCCGGATCCAGCGTGATGAACTGGCTCACGTAGCTCACGAGCTGCGCGACGCCGAAGATCATCGTGCGCGTGTTGCCGGTCTGGCGGCGCTCGCCGTTCAGGTCGAGCCAGAGGCCGAGGGCCTGCGGGCGCGGCACCTCGTCGCGCGTCACCAGCCAGGGGCCAATGGGACCGAAGCCGTCGCAGCCCTTGCCCTTGTCCCACTGCGTGCCGCGCTCCATCTGGAACTCGCGCTCGCTCAGGTCATTGACGACGCAGTAGCCCGCCACGTGGGCCAGCGCGTCCTTCTTCGTGACGTAGCGGGCGCGGGTGCCGATGACCACGCCCAGCTCCACCTCCCAGTCGCTCTTCACCGATCCGCGCGGCAGCATCACGTCGTCGTTCGGGCCCTGGATGCAACTGATGGCCTTGGTGAAAAGAATCGGCTCCTTGGGAACGGCGGCGCCGACCTCGGCCGCATGGTCGGAGTAATTGAGGCCGATGCCGATGAACTTGCCGATGCAGGCGACCGGGCAGCCCAGGCGCGGCGAGCCCGGCACCCGGGGCAGGCGGCGCACGTCGCGCTTGCGCAGCTTCTCCAGTGCGGCATTGGACAACTGCGCGGGGCCGATGTCGGGCAGCACGGCGCTCAGATCGCGCAGCGCGCCGTCGGCGTCGAGGAGGCCGGGCTTTTCGCGGCCGGCGGGGCCGTAGCGGACGAGTCTCATGGCAACCTCACGGGGGCAGTTCGCGCACGGTGTCGCCGGCGGCGGCGAACACGCGGTCTTTGGTGCGGCGGATGATCGGGTGCATGCCGGTGAGCTGGCCGAACGCCGGCAGCACGCCCACCGGGTGCTGGGCGCCATCGCCCAACCAGAAACACGGCAGGCGCAAATGGTCGCGGCCACGGCCGGCCACACTGACGCAGGGGTGCCAGTGCCCGGCCAGCACGTAGCGGCCCTCGGCGGGCGTGGGGTAGTGCGACAGCGCCAGCGGGCCCAGTGGCAGCGGGCCATCCACCACCGACATGCCCCATTCGGCCGGCGGGTCTCCGGCGCGGTCGTCGTGGTTGCCGCGCACCAGCGTGAGCGCCAGCCCGCGCCGGCTGTCGCGCCAGCGGCGCAGCGCGGCCAGCGACGCGGAGGCCTGCGCGTGGCGCGAATGCAGGAAGTCACCCAGAAAGACGATCTGCTCGGCGCCGGTCTCGTCGATCAGTTCCGACAACCGCTCCAGCGACTTCGCAGTGGTGCCGTGCGGCACCGGCACGCCGAGCTTGCGGAAGCTGGCGGCCTTGCCGAAGTGCGCGTCGGCCACCAGCAGGGTGCGCTCGGACGGCAGCCAGGCGGCGCCGCTGGCGTGCAGACCCAGGGGCATGCCCGCCAGCTCTGTTTTCAGCATGAAATCGGCCACAAGTCAGCGCCAGATGGCGTTTTGTAGCTATTAAATTCAGAGCATCAGCGCCAGGCTGCGCTCGAGCTGTTCGGACGGCGCGCGGCGAAAACCGGAGCGCGCGAAACGCTGCAGCCGACCGACCGAGAAGGCCGTGAGCACCGAGGCCGCGACCTGCGCGTCCACCGTCGGCGTGGCGGAGCCGTGGGCGTCGGCCGCCGGTCGCAGGCACTGCCGCAGGGCCGACTCGAACTTGTCGAAGAACTGGTTCATGCGCTGCTGCAGGCGTTCGTGCTCGAACACCAGCGCGTCGCCCACCATCACGCGGGTCATGCCGGGATTCTTCTCGGCGAACTGCAGCAACACGGTGACGAGCTGGCGCGCCTGCTGCGGGCCGTGGCCCTCGGCCCGTTCGGTGATCTGGTTGACCAATGTGAAGACGCTGCTCTCGATGAACTCGATCAGCCCCTCGAACATTTGCGCCTTGCTGGCGAAGTGGCGGTAGAGCGCGGCCTCGCTCACGTCGAGCCGGGCCGCCAGCGCGGCGGTGGTGATGCGCTCGGCGCCGGGCTGCTGCAGCATTTCCGCCAGCGCCTGCAGGATCTGCACGCGGCGCTCGCCCGGCCTGGGCCGTTTGCGAACCGCTTCGGCGGCGGAAGGCTCGACGGCGTGGGAGGTGGCGGCGGCAGCGGTGTCGTCTGACATGGTGCGAAAAGGTTTCAAAATGATTCTCGCACAGCGTCCGGCGGCCGCGCCGCGCTACACCAGCAGCCGCTTGAGGTAGCGGCCGGTGTGGCTGCCGGCGCAGGCCGCCACGTCTTCCGGCGTGCCGGCGCAGACCACGCTGCCGCCACCCGCGCCGCCTTCGGGGCCCATGTCGATCAGCCAGTCGGCCGTCTTGATGACGTCGAGGTTGTGCTCGATGACGACGATGGTGTTGCCAGCGTCGCGCAACTGGTGCAGCACCTTGAGCAGCAGCGCGATGTCGGCGAAGTGCAGGCCGGTGGTGGGCTCGTCCAGCACGTAGAGCGTGCGGCCGGTGTCGCGCTTGCTCAGCTCCAGCGCCAGCTTGACGCGCTGCGCCTCGCCGCCCGACAGCGTGGTGGCCGACTGGCCGAGCCGGATGTAGCTGAGCCCCACGTCGAGCAGCGTCTGCAGCTTGCGCGCGATGCCCGGCACGGCCGAGAAGAACTCGGCCGCTGCCTCCACCGTGAGGTCGAGGATCTGCGCGATGTTCTTGCCCTTGTACATGACCTCCAGCGTTTCGCGGTTGTAGCGCTGGCCGCGGCACACGTCGCAGGCCACGTACACGTCGGGCAGGAAGTGCATCTCGACCTTCACCACGCCGTCGCCCTGGCAGGCCTCGCAGCGGCCGCCGGCCACGTTGAAGCTGAAGCGGCCGGGGCCGTAGCCCCGCTCCTTGGCGGTGTTCATCTCGGCCATCAGCTCGCGGATGGCGGTGAACATGCCGGTGTAGGTGGCCGGGTTGCTGCGCGGCGTGCGGCCGATGGGCGACTGGTCGACGTTGATGACCTTGTCGAAATGCTCCAGCCCCTCGATGGACTCGTGCGGCGCCGGCTCCTCGTGCGCGCGGTGGATCTGCCGCGCCGCCGCCGCATACAGCGTGTCGTTCACCAGCGTGGACTTGCCCGAGCCGCTGACGCCGGTCACGCAGGTCATCACGCCCACCGGAAAGGCCGCGCTGACGCGCTTCAGGTTGTTGCCGCTGGCGCCGCTGATCCGCAGGAACTGCGGCTCGCCGTCGTCGCCGAGGGCGGGCGTGTGGCGCGTGGCGGGCACCGCGATCTTCTGCCGGCCCGACAGGTACTGGCCGGTGAGCGATGCGGCGCTGGCCTCGATGTCGGCCGCCGTGCCCTGCGCCATCACCTGGCCGCCATGCACGCCGGCGCCGGGCCCCAGGTCCACGCAGTGGTCGGCCGCGCGGATCATGTCCTCGTCGTGCTCGACCACCAGCACGCTGTTGCCGAGGTCGCGCAGGTGCTGCAGCGTGCCGATCAGCCGGTCGTTGTCGCGCTGGTGCAGGCCGATGCTGGGTTCGTCCAGCACGTACATCACGCCGGTCAGGCCGGAGCCGATCTGGCTGGCCAGCCGGATGCGCTGCGACTCGCCGCCACTCAGCGTTTCGGCGCTGCGGTCCAGGCTCAGGTAGTTGAGCCCCACGTCGTTCAGGAATTTGAGCCGCGCCGCGATTTCGCTCACCACCTTGGCCGCGATCTCGCCCTTGGCACCGTGCATGGTGAGCGTGTCGAAATAGCCGAAGGCCTCGCGCAGCGTGGCGCGGCTGATCTCGTAGATGGCGCGGGCCTGCTCGCCCTCGCCGATCTTCACGCTGCGCGCCTCGGGCCGCAGCCGGGAGCCGTGGCAGGCGGTGCAGGGCTGCGTGGCGCGGTAGCGCGCCAGGTCTTCGCGCACCAGCGCGGATTCGGTCTCGCGGTAGCGCCGCGTCATGTTGGGCACGATGCCCTCGAACGGGTGTTTGCGCGTGATCTTGCGGCCCTGCTGCGCGCCGGAATCCATCACGTAGCTGAACTTGATCTCTTCCTCGCCGGAGCCGAACAGAATGATCTGGCGGGCGTGTTCCGGCAGCGCCTCGAACGGCTTGTCGAGGTCTATCTTGTAGTGCTTGGCCACGCTCTCCAGCATGGCGTGGTAGTAGCCGTTGCGGCGGTCCCAGCCCTTCACCGCGCCGCTCGCCAGGCTGAGCGACGGGAAAGCCACCACCCGCGCCGGATCGAAGAATTCCTGCGTGCCGATGCCGTCGCAGGCCGGGCAGGCACCGACCGGTGAATTGAACGAGAACAGCCGCGGCTCCAGCTCGGCAATGGAATGGCCACAGACGGGGCACGCGAACTTGGCGTTGAAGCCATGCTCGGTGCCGGTGTCGGTTTCGAGCGCGATCGCGCGGCCGTTGGCCAGCCGCATCGCGGCCTCGAAGCTTTCAGCCAGGCGCTGCTGGATGTTGTCGGCCGGGCGCACGCGCAGCCGGTCGATCACCACGTCCACGTCGTGCTTGCCGGTTTTCTTGAGCTTGGGCAGCGCGTCGAACTCGTACACCTGCCCGTCGACACGGAAGCGCACATAGCCCTGGGCCTGCATCTCGCTGAACAGGTCGGCGTACTCGCCCTTGCGGTCGCGCGCCACTGGCGCCAGGATCATCAGCTTGGTGTCTTCCGGCAGCGCCAGCACCGCGTCAACCATCTGGCTGACGGTCTGCGCCTGCAGCGGCAGGTCGTGGTCGGGGCAATACGGCGTGCCCGCGCGGGCGAACAGCAGCCGCAGGTAGTCGTGGATCTCGGTCACCGTGCCCACGGTGGAACGCGGGTTGTGCGAGGTGGCCTTCTGCTCGATGGAGATCGCCGGGCTCAGGCCCTCGATCAGATCCACGTCGGGCTTGTCCATGAGCTGCAGAAACTGCCGCGCATAGGCCGACAGGCTTTCCACGTAGCGGCGCTGGCCTTCGGCGTACAGCGTGTCGAACGCGAGGCTGGACTTGCCCGAGCCGCTCAACCCGGTGATCACCACCAGCCGGTTGCGCGGAATGTCGAGGTCGATGTTGCGCAGGTTGTGCGTGCGCGCGCCGCGGATGCTGATGCAGCTGCGATCGGCCCCGCCGCGCAGCGCGTGGGCCAGGTACTTGTCGTCGGAGTCGGAGGTCAATTGCTGCTGCGCGCCGCCAAAACCGACCATGATAGACAACCCGGGCCACACCCCGCCAGCCGGCCCGTACACCCGTTTGGACAGCAGGGCGCCGGGACGGCCGCCGCGATCATGGGAAAATGCCGGATTGGCCCGCACACCGCGGCCCGCCCCATCTGGTTCATTCCCCCGTGACCGCCACCCATTCTTCCGCCGATCCGCGGGCCATGACGCCGCTGGAGCGCCGCGCCAGCGGCTCGCTCGCGTCCATCTACGCGCTGCGCATGCTCGGCCTGTTCCTGGTGCTGCCGGTGTTTCTGCTCGAAGCGCAGAAATACCCGGGCGGCGACGACCCGGCACTGGTCGGCCTGGCCATGGGCATCTACGGCCTCACCCAGGGCGTGCTGCAACTCCCCTACGGCATGGCGTCAGACCGGCTGGGCCGCAAGCCGATGATCATCGCCGGCCTGCTGGTCTTCGCGCTCGGCAGCTTCGTCGCCGCGTCGGCGGCCAGCCTGTCGTGGCTGATCGCCGGCCGCGCGCTGCAGGGTGCCGGCGCCGTGTCGGCCGTGGTCACCGCGCTGCTCGCCGACATGACCCGCGAGCAGGTGCGCACCAAGGCGATGGCGCTGGTGGGCGCCAGCATCGGGCTGATGTTCGCGCTGTCGCTCGTCGTCGCGCCGGCGCTGGGCGCGGCGATCGGCCTGTCGGGCCTGTTCTGGCTGATCGGCGGCCTGGCGCTCGGCGGCATCGCCGTGGTGCTGTGGTGGGTGCCGGCCGAGCCCAAGCAGCACGCCGACGCGCCGCGCGGGAAATTGATGGACGTGCTCACCCACGGCCCCATGCTGCGCCTGAACGTCGGCGTTTTTCTGCTGCACGCGGTGATGCTGTCGATGTGGGTCGCGGTGCCCGCCATGCTGGTGCAGGCCGGGCTGCCCAAGGAGCACCACTGGTGGGTCTACCTGCCCACCGTGTTCGCCTCGTTCGCCGTGATGGCCCGCACCCTGTTTCCGCTGGAGCGCCGCGGCTACCTGCGCGCGCTGTTCCTGGGCGCCATCGCGCTGATCGCGCTGGTGCAGGTCGGCCTGCTGGTGGCCGCCCGCGCGCCCGGCGTGGCGGCGCTGTCGGTGCTGCTGTTCCTCTTTTTCTGCGCCTCCAACATCCTGGAGGCCAGCCAGCCCAGCATCGCCTCGCGCTCGGCCCCGCCGAACGCGCGCGGCACCGCGCTGGGCGTTTACAACACGCTGCAGTCGCTCGGCTTCTTTGCCGGCGGCGCGGTGGGCGGCACGCTCGTCAAGGCCACCGGCCCGCAAGGCCTGTTCGCGGCCGGCGCCGCGGCCATGCTGCTGTGGCTGCTCGTGGCCTGGCCCATGAAGGCCCCGGCCGCCCGCGCCGAAACCGCGGCCGCCTGATAATTCAACCCCATACCCCGTCGGAGGCACCCCCATGGCATCGGTCAACAAAGTCATCATCGTCGGCAACCTGGGCCGCGACCCCGAGATGCGCAGCTTCCCCAGCGGCGACCGCGTGGCCAACGTCACCATCGCCACCACCGACAAGTGGAAAGACAAGCAGAGCGGCGAGATGCGCGAGGCCACCGAATGGCACCGCGTGGTCTTCAACGGCCGCCTCGCCGAAATCGCCGGCGAGTACCTGCGCAAGGGCTCGCAGGTGTACGTCGAGGGCAGCCTGCGCACCCGCAAATGGACCGACAAGGACGGCGCGGAAAAGTACACCACCGAGATCCGCGCCGACCAGATGCAGATGCTCGGCAGCCGCCAGGGCATGGGCCAGCCCTCGGCCGACGACGACCGCGGCGGCTACGCCCCGCCACCCGCCCCGCGCGCAGCCCCGGCCCCGAGCCGCGCACCGGCACCCAGCCGGCCGTCGAGCGGGTTCGACGACATGGACGACGATATTCCGTTCTAGGATTTACCTTTGCTCAAACGGTAAATAAGGAGCCCTAAGTGATTGAAACTTAGGGCTTTTTTCTTGTTTACGGAGTTATCGGAGGTTTTCGCCTTTTCCTTGTTTCTGGCTACCTTTCGGGGCCCGTCAATAAAGGAGTGAAGTTGCTCAATGCTGGGCAACGTTGATCGGCTGCGGCCGTCTCAGGCTGATCAAAACCTCCGTCCGAGCGGAGTGAACCCTTCGCGTAGCATCGGGCGTTTCGTTCAATGCCGGCCTGGGGTCTCTGGGACTGGTGAACTTCCGCTCTGAGCCTGAAGCAGCCGCCCATTGTTGACCGCCTTGCAGCGGTTGCGGTCGTCCAACGCGGCGTTCTGAACGACAGCTGGCCCTTATAGCGGTCATGCTCCCATCCCTGTCCCCTCGTCGACATCCAGGACGTTCCGGCGAAGAGCCGACAGCGCCGTAAGACGCCATCAAGGGATGATCATGCGCGTCTCCACCTTCACGCGATCCAGCGCCAGCAGAGAGCGGTAGCTCTTTACCGACTCGTTCTCCGCGAACAGCCGGCGAGTCAGGCGCTCGTAGCTGCGCATGTCCGCAGCCAGGATGATCAGCACAAAGCTGATGCCACCGGTGACATAGAAGCACTGCTGAACTTCGGGCGTGTCGCGAAACAAGGCCCGGGCACGGTCGACCGTCGCGGCGTTCTCGTCGTGCAATTGGACCTCCACGATGGAGGTGATGGTGATGCCCACCGCATCTGCGTCGACCAGCGCCACATTCGCCGCGATGACGCCGGCGGCCTCCATGGCAGAGATACGACGTTGCACGGCAGCGGCGGAAAGATGGACGGCGTCGGCGATGCTTCGCTGCGGCGTTCTGTTGTCGCGCTGGAGGATTTCAAGAATGGCCCGGTCCTGGCGATCCAGGAAGAACTCATCACTGCGTGGCTTGCGAGGCATGGCGCGTTTTTGTTGCGTTGAATTACGGAAATTGGAGCGCAAAGCTCGCATGAATGCAAATAAAGTGCGTTGATGACTTCGATTTCTAAAGCCTGCTCCAGCGATCCACTCAATGCGAAAAAGCAGGCCGCCGGTCTGGCCTGCGGAATGGGGGCGGGCGCGCTTTGGGGCCTGGTCTTCCTTGCGCCCGAGCTGGTTGGGGATTTCGGACCCCTGCACCTGACGATTGGCCGCTACCTCTGCTACGGCCTGATCGCCCTTACGCTGGTGTCCTTGCGCTGGCGTTCACTGGTCGCGCGGGTCTCTCGGCCGCAGTGGCTGAGCCTCGCTTGGCTGGCCCTGGCGGGCAATACGCTGTACTACCTGCTGCTCTCGGCGGCGGTGCAAGCCGGCGGAATCGCGATGACGTCCCTGGTGATCGGCTTTCTGCCGGTCGCAGTCACCGTCATCGGGAGCCGCGACCATGGCGCTGTACCTCTCGCCAAACTTCTGCCATCACTGCTCTTCTGTGGCGCGGGCGCCGTGTGCATCGGCTGGCAGGCCATCGTCGCACCTGCCGGTGGCGCGCTAGGAACCCAATTGTTCGGGCTGGCCTGCGCGGTAGGGGCTCTCGTGTCTTGGACGGCGTACGCAGTGGGTAACGCTCGGGCGCTGCATAGGTTGGGCGAGTTGACGCCCAGCGAGTGGAATCTGCTGACGGGCATCAGCACAGGTACACAAAGCGTCATCCTGATTCCCGCTGCCCTGCTGGTGCACTCCAATCAACACGGTGTGTCCGAATGGATGGGCCTGGGCGCTGTCTCGCTGGGCGTCGCAGTGCTGGCGTCCTTCTTCGGCAATGCGCTGTGGAACCGGATGAGTAGCCTGTTGCCGCTCACTTTGGTCGGCCAGATGATCCTGTTCGAGACCCTGTTCGCCTTGATCTACGGCTGGCTGTGGGAGCAGCGCTTCCCCACGCCCTTGGAGGCGGCATCCTTGGTTCTTGTGATCCTAAGTGTCATGTCCTGCCTGAAGGCGCACCGATCACGATGAGCCGGCCGAAACGAGTTTGCGCCCAGGGCAATCGACTGAAGCCCGTCGAATGTCCGGTGATGCTGGCAGCTGACATTCGTACCATCGGTTGTGAATGTCTCAGTTCAGCCTTGAACAGACTTTGCGAAGCCAAGGGGCAGCAGTGCAGCGTTATCAGACACTCATGCTTTTAAATTGAATCCCTCTTGAGGGCTAGTAAGGGACACGCCACCCCCTCGCAATACCAAGCTGAGCTCGCCAAAGCCTCGTACAGGGCTACCTTCCATGTGTTCGTACGCCGCGCCCGTTCTATGTCCGCATCCTGTTGGAGCTTCTGCCGAATCAGCTCGGCGTTTGCGAGCGGTGCCAGCAAATCGGAGAGTGTGTCGAGCGAGGCGAGCGAAATATAGCGGTCGACAATATGGAAGCTCTGGCCAACGCACTTGGGCTAGATATCAGTGATTTGCTGCACGCAGAGCGCACCTAAAGCGTAGTGGATTAGGCCGCGCGGATTCGTGGTTGTTGACGTGATCGAGTCGGCGGTCCGCCCAAGCTGTTGAAATTAAATAGCTTTTGGGCTGTTTACACTGGGCTAGTCAACACAAGCGTGCTGATCCGGCCGCCCGCCACTCGAAGGCCTGCGCCCTCATTGGGGACGCAGGCCTTTTTCGTTGAACCCGGCATCACCCCGCCGGCGCCGCGGGCATGGCCCTGCGGGTGGGACGCCGTGCTGCAGAATCTCCCGCACGCCCTGGGCCACACGGCCTCGATACCTCACCCCGCCACGCCGCACATGAAACGTCTCGCCACCGCCGCCATTGCCGTTTGCCTCAGCCTCTGCGCCTGGGCCGACGACGACTGGCCCGAGCGCCTGGTAAAAATCGAGGAGTTGCAGCCGTTGACGCACCTGCAGATCGCCGTTCCGCGGGTTCGCGCCGCCGGCGACGTGACGCGGCCGGCGGTGCTGAAGGCACACGTCGACCGCGAAGGCGCGGTGCGGCGCGTGATGTTGCTGCAGACCTGCGGCAGCCCGGCGCACGACGAGGCCTCGCTGCACGCCATGCGCAAGATGAAGTTCGCCCCGCCGCTCATCGACGGCCAGCCCGCCGACGTGTCGCTGGTGGTGCCGCTGCACCTGCCCAAGCCGAAGTACCCGTACAAGAGCCTGCTGGACAAGGGCCTGTAGCCGACCGCGCCGTCATCACCGTTTCACATTGCCCCCGTGCAATGCGGGGTTCCGCCAGCCGCCGGCCGGCGACAGAACCTCGAACATGCACAAGTCCATTTCATCTTCCCACCGCCTTCCCGCCCTGTTCGCGGCCGTTGCGGCCGCCTCTCTCGCCGTGGCCTGCGGCGGCGGTGGCGGTGATGCCGCGCCCACGCCGGCGCCCGCCCCGGCCTCGGTGACCGGCACCTTCCGCGACAGCACCGTCGAAAACCTGGACTACGTGGCCGGCACGGCCGCCAAGGCCGCCACCACGGCCGCCGGGCAGTACACCTGCCTGACCGGCGACACGGTGGCGTTCAGCCTTGGCGGCATCGCGCTGGGCAGCACGGCCTGCGGCGCAAGCGTGACGCCGCTGAACCTGGCCGGCACCAGCGACGTGAAAGACGCCCGGGTGGTGAACCGCCTGCTGGCCCTGCAGTTGCTGGACGAAGACGGCGACCCGTCCAACGGCATCCGCATCACGCCGGAAGTGAAGGCGGCGCTAGCCGGCAAGACGCTCGACTTCACGCTGGACGCGGCGGCCTTCAACACCGCCCTGAAGGCGGTGCTGCCCACGCTGAACGACAAGTTCGGCAAGCCGTACAGCGCCCGCTCGGTGGACGACGACCGCCGCGCGCTGGTGCGCGAGCATTTCGAGAACACGCTGGCCTCCGAGCTGGGCGCGCCGGTGACCGAGGCCGTGACGCAAAGCACGCCGGTGGGCACGGTGAGCGTGGCCATCACGCGCTACTACGTGCAGGCCGCCAAGTCGTTCTACTTCCCGTACGAGGGCACGAATGCGGCGACCAAGGCCGAATTCCCCGACGGCTTCTTGCCGGCCTACGGCTCCGGCCTGGCGTTCAAGGGCAAGCTGGCCGACGGCACGCTGGAGTTCTACGGCATCACCGACCGCGGCCCCAATGGCGACGGCCCCAACGCCCCGGTGCCCGGCGGCAGTGGCACGGGCGGCGCCAAGCTGTTCCCCGCGCCGAGTTTCGCGCCGGCCATCGGCGTGATCGCGCTGGGCAAGGACGGCGCGGTGCTGAAGTCCAGCCTGCCCATCAAGTTCAGCGCCACGCAGAAGGCCACCGGCCTGGTGCTGCCGCCGGGCAGCGTGGGCAACTCGGCCGAGATTCCGCTGACCGACGCCGCCAAGTACGAGCCCACCAAGGCCGACTACAGCGCCTTCGGCCTCGACACCGAATCCGTCGTGGTCGACACCGCCCGCAACGCGCTGTGGGTGTCGGACGAATACGGCCCCTTCATCGTGAAGATCGACCCGGTCAGCGGCATCATCTCGAAGAAGTACCAGCCCGGCACCGGCGCGGCCGACCTGCCCGCCGTGCTGGCGCTGCGCCGCGCCAACCGCGGCATGGAAGGCCTGACGCTGGACGCCGCCACCGGCAAGCTGCACGGCTTCCTGCAGAGCCCGCTGGACGACGGCAAGGCCAACTACACCACCACCGCCATCAGCGGCGCCACCGGCAAGTCCGAGAACGTGCGCGACTTCGCCCGCTTCGTGCGCTGGGTCGAGTTCGACCCGACGACCGAAAAGACCAAGCTCTACGCCCTGCCCATCACCGGCAGCCAGTACGACAAGGGCCGCACCGGCAACGCCAAGCTGGGCGACGTGGTGTCGCTGGGCGGCGGCAAGTTCATCGCCATCGAGCAGGGCGCCCGCGCGAGCGACGCCAAGGTGTTCAACCACCTGGTGCTCATCGAGATTCCGGCCAACGCCACCGACATCGCCGCGCTGGGCTCCGACCTGGAGAAGAGCAGCATGACCGGCGCCGCCGTGAACGCCGCCGACTTCGCCACCGTGGTGCCGCTGAAGAAGACTCGCCTGCTCGACCTCAACGCCGCCGGCTGGGTGGCCGAGAAGGCCGAAGGCCTTGCGGTGGTCGACGATTCCACGCTGGCGCTGACCAACGACACCGACTTCGGCATGAAAACCGCCGTGCTCGACAGCGCCGGCAACGCCATCTCCGGCGCCGACGTGACCGCCTGCACGGTGGACGCCAACGGCAACATCACCGGCAGCGGCTGCGCCACCGGGGCCGCCGGCATCCGCGTCACCCGCACCGGCGACGCCGACCGCGCGCAACGCCTCTGGCTGATCAAGTTCACGAAGAAGCTGAGCGAGTTCTCGGTGCCGAACTGAACGGTGGCGACCGCCAGACAGCTACTTAATTGATAGCACAGCAGCGCCATCCGGCGCTGACTCAGGCCTGATTTCGTTGCGAAATCAGGCCTTTTTTCCAATCACGCCGCCGCCCAGGCACACCTCGCCGTCGTACAGCACGGCAGACTGCCCCGGCGTGACGGCCCACTGCGGCTGCGCAAAGTGCAGCGCGAAGCCGGTGCCGGCGGTGGCAGGCGCCAGCGCACAGGGCGCGTCGGCCTGGCGGTAGCGGGTCTTGGCGCCCAGTGCGGCGGTGGGCGCGGGCGGCTCGCCGGAGACCCAGCTCGCATCGTCGGCCTCCAGTGCTTGGGACAACAGCAGCGGGTGGTCGTGGCCCTGCACCACCACTAGGGTGTTGGCCTCGACGTCCTTGCGCGCCACGTACCACGGCTCCTCGGGCCGGCCCTTCACGCCGCCGATGCCCAGCCCCTGGCGCTGGCCCAGCGTGTAGAAGCTCAGGCCCACGTGCTCGCCGATGCGGCGGCCGCGCTCGTCCTGGATGGGGCCCGGCGCGCCGGCGATGTAGCGGTTGAGAAATTCGCGGAAGGGCCGCTCGCCGATGAAGCAGATGCCGGTGGAGTCCTTCTTCTTCGCGTTGGGCAGGCCGATCGCGTCGGCGATGCGGCGCACCTCGCTCTTGCGCAGCTCACCCACCGGGAACAGCGTCTTGCTGAGCTGCGCCTGGTTCAGCCGATGCAGGAAGTAGCTCTGGTCTTTCGACGGGTCCAGCCCCTTCAGCAACTCGTGGCGGCCGGTGGCGGTATTCAGCCGAACGCGAGCGTAATGCCCGGTGGCGATCTTTTCCGCGCCGAGCCGCATCGCGTGGTCGAGGAAGGCCTTGAACTTGATCTCGGCGTTGCACAGCACGTCGGGGTTGGGCGTGCGGCCGGCCTGGTATTCGCGCAGAAACTCGGCGAAGACGCGGTCTTTGTACTCGGCGGCGAAGTTGACGTGCTCGATCTCGATGCCCAGCACGTCGGCCACCGCGGCGGCATCGACGAAATCGACGTTGGACGAGCAGTACTCGCTGTCGTCGTCATCTTCCCAGTTCTTCATGAAGATGCCGATGACCTCGTGGCCCTGCTCTTTCAGCAGATGCGCGGTCACGGCCGAATCGACCCCCCCGCTCAAACCCACCACCACCCGTTCCCGCGCTGCCATCGGTGTCAGATGTCCCGATCGACATTTCGGATGCGGAAGCGACGACTTGACTGCACGCGCTGCCGGACGGTTTCGATCTGCTTCAAGTACAGCGTGTTTCCGCTCACCCTATTGCGGTGATCGAGCAGCTTGAGCTGGCGGGTTTCGGGCTCGTAGCCAAACGGCTGGAAGCCGAACCGGATCATGGACTGATGCAGTCGATCGTCATCGAAGCCGTAGCGTGCGCCGCTGCCGTTGAGCTCCATGATGACGCCCATTGTCTCGGGACTGCCCAGCACCGCGCTGCCGCCTTCGATCACGTGGTGCTCAAACCCCTCCACGTCTATCTTGATGAGCCTTGGCCGCTGGTCGTCGCCAACAAGTGCGTCGAGCGTGACCACCGGCACCTCGATCTGCTGCTGCGCAGCATCGTTGTCAGTAGCGACATGGTTGACGGTGTCCAGCCCGGCGGTGAAGCGCAGCGAGCCGGCGCTGCTGCCGATACCGACGTTGACAGTCCGCACCCGTTCGTTGAAGCCGTTTAGCCGTATGTTGGTCTGCAAACGAGCATAGGTCGATGACAAGGGTTCCACGGCCAGCGCATCGGCCTGTGCCGCGCCGGCTGCAAGTACGGTATATGAACCAATGTTGGCCCCGATATCCACGAACAGATCACCGGGCCGCAACAGGTGCAAGACAAAGGCCATGTCTTGGAATTCGTGCAACCCCATGTAGATATTGCCCGTGGCGCCGGTCATGCCTGGCGCCACGAGCAGATGCATCTCGTCGACGAAGGGCACAGCGACTCGGCCAAGAGCGAGCCGACTCGACACCTGCCACCGCAGATACCGCAGCAGCGAACGCGCGCCTCGACCGCGGTTGAGAGGGTGGCTCAGGATGCACTTGAACAACTGCAACATCTTGGCTTACCCCGGCATTGCCCGCCACAGCCTCTCGTCCCAGGCGAGCACGGCGCGGCGGGCAGCCGCGCTGGGGACGGCCTCGGCGGCCGGCGGCACGGCGTCGCCGGTGGCGCGCTTCAGCACCGGGCCGCCGACCTGCTGGCCCCGTGTGATCTCGATACGCACGCCATCGGCCAACGCGTCCACCGCGCCCAACCCGGCCGAGCCGCCGCCGGCCAGCCCTAACAAGCAGGCCTGCACGACGCTGCGGCGGTGGGTGTTGGTGGGTCCAACGGTGGCTTCGGGCATGGCGGGCTCGTGCGGCAATGAAAAGAGTCGCCGCAGTATAAATCCGGGTCTTTCGGGCACCCAGTCCTTGCGGAATAACGCCGCATTGCTACAAATTCAGGAGCATCACGCTGCTGTCGGTGAACACCAGGTCCAGCGGAAAGCGGCGGCCGGCCAGGTGGTCTTCCACGCAGCGCAGCAGCAGCGGGCTGCGGTGGCGGGCGGCGCTGGCGCGAATCTCGTCGGGCGTCAGCCAGACGGTGCGCACGATGCCGGTGTCGAGCGTGCGGCCGAGCACCGCGTCGCCGAGTTCCCCGGTGAAGGCGAAACGAAGGTAGGTGACGTCGTCGCCGGTGGCGGGCCGCTGGAAGCGCGACAGGTAAACGCCGACCAGCGCGGTCGGCTTGAAAACGTACGTGGTTTCTTCCAGCGCTTCGCGGGCGCAGCCGTCGGCCGGCGACTCGCCGGGGTCGAGATGGCCGGCCGGGTTGTTGAGCTTCAAGCCCTCGGGCGTTTCCTCCTCGACCAGCAGATAACGGCCGCCTTTTTCAATGACGGCGGCGACGGTGACGCTCGGTTTCCAACGGTTGGCCATGAACCATTATGGAATACCCTTAGAAACGGCTACCATAGATGGCCGCGTCTAGATGGGCTGCAACAGGCGTTTCCCCTCAGGGAGATGCGAAAAACTCATGTAAGCTGGCGGTCAGTAACGAAGTATTACCGGTAGGCGGTCCGAGACCGTGTCTGCAGCACGGAATGGGATCGTTCACGGGACATAACAGAAGACAGAGAGGAGACGCCCATGTTGATTGGCGTACCTGCCGAAACCACGGCGGGTGAAACCCGTGTTGCCGTCACCCCCGAGACGGCAAAAAAACTCAAGGCCCAGGGCCACACCATCCGCCTGCAATCGGGCGCTGGGGTGGCCTCCAGCGCACCCGACGACGCGTACACCGCCGTCGGCGCGGAAATCACCGACGCCGCAGGCGCCTGGGGATGCGATCTGGTGTTGAAGGTTCGCGCGCCGTCTGAAGCGGAGGCCGGATCGATGAAATCCGGCAGCACGCTGGTCGGCATGCTGAACCCATTCGACGCGGCCGGCCTGCAACGCGTGGCCGCCGCGGGCGTCACCGGCTTCGCGCTGGAAGCCGCACCGCGCACCACCCGGGCGCAGAGCATGGACGTGCTCTCCAGCCAGGCCAACATCGCCGGCTACAAGGCCGTGATGATTGCGGCCGACCGCTACCAGCGCTTCTTCCCGATGCTGATGACCGCCGCCGGCACCGTGAAAGCGGCCCGCGTCGTGATCCTGGGGGTCGGCGTTGCCGGCTTGCAGGCCATCGCCACCGCCAAGCGCCTCGGCGCCGTCATCGAAGCCTCCGACGTGCGGCCTTCGGTGAAGGAACAGGTCGAGTCGCTCGGCGGCAAGTTCATCGACGTCTCCTACGACACGCCGGAAGAGAAAGAGGCCGCGCAGGGCTCCGGCGGCTACGCCAAGGCCATGCCGCAAAGCTGGCTGGACCGCCAGAAGGTCGAGGTCGCCAAGCGCGTCGCGCAGGCCGACATCGTCATCACCACCGCGCTCATTCCCGGCCGCGCCGCGCCGGTGCTGGTCACGGAAGAGATGGTGAAAGCCATGAAGCCGGGCTCGGTGATCGTCGATCTGGCCGCGCCGCAGGGCGGCAACTGCCCGCTGACCGAAGCCGGAAAAACCGTGGTCAAGCACGGCGTCACGCTGGTCGGCGAGACCAACCTGCCCGCGCTGGTGGCGGCCGATGCGTCGTCGCTGTACGCGCGCAACGTGCTCGATTTCCTGAAGCTGGTGCTCGAGAAGGATGCGGCCGCGATCAAGGTCGATCTGGAAGACGACATCGTGGCAGCCTGCCTGATGACGCAGAACGGCGAGGTCCGCCGCAAGTAAATCCATCCGGTCGCGCCCACGCCCGTGCGGACGCGCGCGGCCACGGAGAACAGAACATGGAAATCGTTTCCCACACACTCACCAACCTCATCATCTTCGTCCTTGCGATCTACGTGGGCTACCACGTGGTCTGGACGGTCACCCCCGCGCTGCACACGCCGTTGATGGCGGTCACCAACGCGATCTCGGCCATCGTCATCGTCGGCGCCATGCTGGCGGCGGCGCTGACGGAAACCACGGTCGGCAAGACCATGGGCGTGCTCGCCGTGGCCCTGGCTGCGGTCAACGTGTTCGGCGGCTTCCTCGTGACGCGCCGCATGCTGGAGATGTTCAAGAAGAAGGAAAAGAAGGCCGCACCGGCCATCGAGGGAGGTGCCCAATGAGCATGAACCTCGTCACGCTGCTGTACCTGATCGCGTCGGTCTGTTTCATCCAGGCCCTGAAAGGCCTGAGCCACCCGACGACCTCGATCCGCGGCAACCTGTTCGGCATGATCGGCATGGCCATTGCGGCCGTCACCACGGTCGGGCTGATCTACACCCAGGCGCAAGCCCTCGGCAAGAACCCGGTCGAAGGCCTGGCCTACGTGCTGGCCGGCCTGGTCCTGGGCGGCGCCATCGGCGCCACCATGGCCAAGCGCGTCGAGATGACCAAGATGCCCGAGCTGGTGGCGTTCATGCACAGCATGATCGGCCTGGCGGCGGTGTTCATCGCGGTTGCCGCGGCGGTCGAGCCCTGGGCCTTCGGCATCGCGGCCCACGGTGAAGGCATTCCGTACGGCAACCGGGTCGAGCTCGCGCTCGGCGCGGCCATCGGCGCCATCACCTTCAGCGGCTCGGTCATCGCCTTCGGCAAGCTGAGCGGCAAGTACAAGTTCCGCCTGTTCCAGGGTGCGCCGGTGCAGTTCAAGGGCCAGCACATCCTGAACCTGGTGCTGGGCCTGGCCACGGTGTTCTTCATCGCGGGCTACACCATCAGCCAGTCGAACGTCGACTTCCTGGTGCTGCTGGCGCTGGCCTTCGTTCTGGGCGTGCTCATCATCATCCCGATCGGCGGGGCCGACATGCCGGTGGTGGTGTCCATGCTGAACAGCTACTCCGGCTGGGCGGCGGCGGGCATCGGCTTCTCGCTGAACAACAGCATGCTGATCATCGCCGGCTCGCTGGTGGGTTCGTCGGGTGCCATCCTCTCGTACATCATGTGCAAGGCGATGAACCGCTCGTTCTTCAACGTCATTCTGGGCGGCTTCGGCGGCGAGGCCACCACAGCGGCCGCCGGCGGCGCGGTGCAGCGCAGCGTGAAGAGCGGCAGCGCCGACGACGCGGCCTTCGTGCTCGGCAACGCCGAAACCGTGGTCATCGTCCCCGGCTACGGCCTGGCGGTGGCGCGCGCGCAGCACGCGGTGAAGGAACTGGCGCAGAAGCTGGTCGAGAAGGGCGTGACCGTGAAGTACGCCATCCACCCGGTGGCCGGCCGCATGCCGGGCCACATGAACGTGCTGCTGGCCGAGGCCGAAGTGCCTTATGACCAGGTGTTCGAGATGGAGGACATCAACGGCGAATTCGGCCAGGCCGACGTCGCGATCATCCTCGGCGCCAACGACGTCGTGAACCCGGCCGCCCACATCAAGGGCAGCCCGATCTACGGCATGCCGATCCTCGAGGCCTACAAGGCCAAGACCGTGATCGTCAACAAGCGTTCGATGGCCGCCGGCTATGCCGGCCTGGACAACGAGCTGTTCTACATGGACAAGACCATGATGGTGTTCGGCGACGCGAAGAAGGTCGTCGAGGATATGGGCAAGGCGATCGAATAAGCCACAAGCGCGGAGCCCGGGGGGCGCCTGAGCGGGCGCCAACAACAATGTGATGGAGACAAAATGACGACAGATCGAATCTGGCTTTCCGCTTACCCCCCCGGTGTTCCCGCCGACATCGACCCATCGGCGTATTCGTCGCTGGTCGGTCTGATGGAGGAGGCGTTCCACAAGCACGCCTCTTCCGTTGCCTACAGTTTCATGGGCAAGGACACCACCTATGCCCAGACCGATTCGCTCAGCCAGGCGCTGGGCGCCTACCTGCAGAGCATCGGCCTGCAGAAGGGCGACCGCGTCGCCCTCATGATGCCCAACTGCCCGCAGTACCCGGTCGCCGTGGCGGCCGTGCTCCGCGCGGGTTTCGTGGTCGTCAACGTCAACCCGCTGTACACGCCGCGCGAGCTGGAGCACCAGCTCAAGGATTCCGGCTCGCAGGCCATCGTCATCATCGAGAATTTCGCGGCCACGCTGCAGCAGTGCATTGCCGCCACGCCGGTGAAGCACGTGGTGCTGGCGGCCATGGGCGACATGCTGGGCCTGGTGAAGGGCAGCATCGTCAACTACGTGGTGCGCAACGTGAAGAAGATGGTGCCGGCCTACAGCCTGCCCGGCGCCGTGCGCTTCAACGACGCAGTGGCGCGCGGCACCCGGCTCACGCTGAAGAAGCCCGACATCAAGCCCGACGACATGGCGCTGCTGCAGTACACCGGCGGCACCACCGGCGTCAGCAAGGGCGCGGTGCTGCTGCACCGCAACGTCATCGCCAACGTGCTGCAGTCCGAAGCCTGGAACCAGCCCGTGATGGACAAGGTGCCCGCCAGCCAGCAGCCCACCGCGATCTGCGCGCTGCCGCTGTACCACATCTTCGCGTTCACCGTGAACATGATGCTGGGCATGCGCACCGGCGGCAAGACCATCCTCATTCCCAATCCGCGCGACCTGCCGGCCGTGCTGAAGGAGCTGAGCAAACACACCTTCCACAGCTTTCCGGCGGTCAACACGCTGTTCAACGGCCTGGCCAACCACCCGGACTTCAACACGGTGGACTGGTCCAACCTGAAGATCTCGGTCGGCGGCGGCATGGCCGTGCAGGGCGCGGTCGCCAAGCTGTGGCTGGAGAAAACCGGCTGCCCGATCTGCGAGGGCTACGGCCTCTCGGAGACCAGCCCGTCGGCGAGCTGCAACCCGACCACCAGCACCGAGTACACCGGCACCATCGGCGTGCCGATTCCCAGCACGTACTTCAAGCTGCTCGACGACGACGGCAACGAGGTGGCCGCCGGCCAGCCGGGCGAGATCGCCATCAAGGGCCCGCAGGTGATGGCGGGCTACTGGCAGCGCCCGGACGAAACCGCCAAGGTCATGACGCCCGACGGCTACTTCAAGACCGGCGACGTCGGCGTGGTCGACGAGCGCGGCTTCTACAAGATCGTCGACCGCAAGAAGGACATGGTGCTGGTCAGCGGCTTCAACGTGTACCCGAACGAGGTCGAGGAAGTCGTGGCCGGCATGCCGGGCGTGATGGAATGCGCGGTGGTCGGCGTGCCGGACGAAAAGACCGGCGAGGCCGTGAAGCTGGTCATCGTCAAGAAAGACCCGGCGCTCACCGCCGAGCAGGTCAAGGAGTTCTGCCGCGCCAACCTCACCGGCTACAAGCAGCCCCGCGTGGTGGAGTTCCGCACCGAGCTGCCCAAGACGCCGGTCGGCAAGATCCTGCGCCGGGAACTCCGCGACAAGAAATGACCCGAATGCGTTAGTCAGTAGTGCAAAGGCGGCGATCCCGCCTGAAAAAACCTCGGCCGGCGGCACCCTCGCCGGCCTTTTTTTTGGGGAGTGCGCCGCCGCATCCCCCATGCACAATACCGGCGCATGACAACGGCCATCCTCAGCGCGCTGATCGACGAACAGCGCCACCTCCTCGACCGGCTGGAGGCGCCGCAGCGGGTGGCGCACGCGGGCCGCGGCTTCGTGACCGGCCGGCTGCACGGCCACACGCTGGTGCTGGCGCTGTCGCGCATCGGCAAGGTGGCGGCGGCAACCACGGCGGCGGCGCTGATCGAGCGCTTCGGCGTGTCGCGCATCGTGTTCACCGGCGTGGCGGGCGGGCTGGGCGCGGGCGTGCGGGTGGGCGACATCGTGGTGGCGAGCGAGCTGCTGCAGCACGACCTGGACGCCTCGCCGCTGTTCCCGCGCCACGAGGTGCCGCTGTACGGCCGCGCGCGCTTCCCCACCGACGCCGACCTCAGCGGCCGCCTGGCCGAAGCCGCGCGGCAGACGCTGGCGCAGGCCGACGGCTGGCTCGACGCCGGGCTGCGCGCCCGCTACGGCCTGGCCACGCCGGCGCTGCACCACGGCCTCATCGTCAGCGGCGACCGCTTCGTGGCCACCGGCGCTGAAAGCCGGGCGCTGCAGGCCGAACTGCCGGAGGCGCTGGCGGTGGAAATGGAGGGCGCGGCGGTGGCGCAGGTGTGTTTCGACTACGGCGTGCCCTTCGCGGCCCTGCGGACCGTTTCAGACCGCGCCGACGACGCCGCCCACACCGACTTTCCCGCCTTCGTGCGCGACGTGGCCAGCCACTACAGCGACGCGGTGCTCGGCGCCTGGCTCAGAATGCTCCCGAATTCATAGCTGCAAAGCCATATCTGGCGCTGACTTGAGGCCGATTTAACCTCGAAAAAAGCGGCCAGGGCCCTATTTGAGCCAGCCGCGCTTGGAGAAGTACCACATGGGCACCGCCGCGCTGGCGATCATCAGCAGCATCACGAACGGGTGGCTCAGGTCGGAGCCCAGCCATTCCAGCTCGGGGAACTTGATGTTCATGCCGTAGATGCTGGCCACCAGCGTGGGCGGCAGCAGCGCGACACTGGCCACCGAGAAGATCTTGATGATCTTGTTCTGGTTGATGTTGATGAAGCCGACGATCGCGTCCATCAGGAAGTTGATCTTGTCGAACAGGAAGGCGGTGTGCGAGTCGAGCGAGTCGATGTCGCGCAGCAGCTGGCGGGCGTCGTCGAACTGGTCGGTGCTGAGCATGCGGCTGCGCATCATGAAGCTGGCCGCGCGGCGGGTGTCCATGGCGTTGCGGCGGATGCGGCCGTTCAAGTCTTCCTGCCGCGCGATGGTGGCCAGCACCTCGCCGGCCACCTCGTCGGTCAGGTCGCCGGAAAGCACGCGGCGGCTGGCTTTCTCCAGCTTGTCGTGGATGCCCTCCAGCGCGTCGGCGCAGTACTCGGCGTCGGCGTCGAACATGGCCAGCAGCACGTCGCGCGCATCCTCGATCAGCCCCGGCATGCGCCGCGCGCGCATGCGCAGCAGCCGGAACACCGGCACGTCTTCGTCGTGGATGGAGAACAGCACGCCCTTGCTCTTGAGCCCCTCGTTCATCAGGTTCAGGATGAAGGCCACCCGCACCGTGCGCGGGTCCTGCTCGTCGGCGATGAGAAAGTCGCTGCGGATGTGGCGGTCGCCGTTGTCTTCCTCGTAGAAGCGGGCCGACTCCTCGATGTCTTCGGCCATGGCGTCCTCGGGAATGGACAGGCCGTAGTGCTGGCTGATCCAGCGCTTCTCTTCGGGCGTGGGAGATTCCAGGTCGACCCAGATCGGCTGAAACCGCTTCAGCTCCTCCAGCGACTCGATTTCTTCCTGGAACAGCCGGCCGTTGGCCAGCGTGAAAATGTTGAGCATGGCGCGCTCCCTCGCATCAAAAGGGGGTGGCGGGCACGTCGAACGACGCGGCCCGTTCGGGGTTGGTGTGTGGTGGCTTCCAACGTCCCGTCAACGGGCGCTGGAAGCTACCGACTCGGGTCGGTTTCCAAGGAGAAAACTCCGTTCGTGGTGGTGGCGGAATGATACGCGGGAACAGGGTTCTCCCTAGCTGAAAAACGCCAGGAGTTCCGCCTTTCTGGCGTAGGCGTCCTGTTTTCCCAACGCCATCAGCGCCTTCACGAATCCGGGCTCGAACAGCAGGTAGCTGGCCAGCGCCGCGCCGCCGCCGGTCTTGCGGTCCAGCGCGCCCAGCCCGCTGAACGCATGGCGCAATTCGTCCGGCAATTCGTGCACATGCGCCTGCGCCAGCGCGTCGAGCGATTGCGAGGGCTGGATGGCCAGCACGTCCAGCGCCTTGTACGGCAGCAGGCCTGCCATGCCCTCGGGCATGCGCCCCAGCGTCTTGTTGACGCGCAGGGCCTGCTCGACGTCGGCCTCCAGCGTGTCGTGGAAGACGCTGGCCATGGCATGCCCGGCGATGCCGCCGATGCTGGGCGCGCCCGGCGCGGCCGGCCCGGCAAAACCCGCGCGCTGCGGCTGCCCGACGCCGACCACCAGAATGCGGTTGGCCCCCAGATGCAGCGCCGGCGAGAGCGGCGAGATCTGCCGCATCGAGCCGTCGCCGAAGAACTCGCCCCGGCCATCGACCCACAGCGGCGTGGCCGGAAAGATGAACGGAATGGCCGCCGACGCGATCAGGTGCTCGATCGTCACCGGCTGGAAATCCACATGCCGCCCCGGCCGCTGCCACGGCACCGCCAGGTCTTCGCGCTGCGTGTGGCAGAAGGTCCAGTGCACGCCGGTGGTGTAGCTCGACGCGGTGACGGCCAGCGCGTCGATGGTGCGGGTGCGTAGCGCGTCGTCGATGCCGGTCAGCGAAATGGCGTGGTGCAGCGTGTCGACCAGCGGCAGGTTGTCGAGCAGCGCGCCGCGCTTGCGCACGTTGCGCGACAGGTTGTACGCCGCCACCATGCGGCTGGTGCGGCCGAGCAGCCCGGCCATGGGCGAGATGTGCAGCTTGTAGACGTGGTCGGAACGGGTGCGCTGCCAGAAGCGGGCGAGGTCTTCGAAGGCGGCCAGCCCCTGGGTGGCGCTGCCGGCCAGATAGGCCGCGTTGATGGCGCCCGCCGAGGTGCCGACCAGCACCTGGAAAGGGAACGCCGGCATCGCGGTGGTTGCGCTCATGCGCAGCATCTCGGCCACCGCCTGCAGCACGCCGGCCTGGTAGGCGGTGCGGGCGCCGCCGCCCATCAGCACCAGCCCGCGCGAAAGGGCGGGTTCGTGGCCGAGCTTGGCGTGGATCAGCGTGTCGAGTCCCATGGTCGTGCGGTCGCGGCGTTGGCGCCGTGACGGCCATGGCGCGCTGCTAGAGTGTACGGTTACACCTTGCGCCGCAACCGCCCGCCACACGCCCCCATGACCGAACCCTCCCCTACCCCGCGCCGCGAGCTCTGGCTGCTGCTGACACTGGCCGGCATCCAGTTCACGCACATCCTCGACTTCATGATCATGATGCCGCTGGGCCCGCAGTTCACACAGCTCTTCGGCATCACCGACGCGGCCTTCGGCCTGCTGGTGTCGGCCTACACGCTGGCAGCCGGCGTGTCCGGGCTGCTGGCCGCGACCTACGTGGACCGCTTCGGCCGCAAGCGCCTGCTGCTCGTGCTGTATGGCCTGTTCGCGCTGGCCACGCTGGCCTGCGGGCTGGCGCCGACCTATGCCGCGCTGATGGCCGCGCGCATTGCCGCCGGCGTGTTCGGCGGCGTGCTGTCGGCGCTGTCGCAGACCATCGTCGGCGACGTCGTGCCGTTCGAGCGGCGCGGCCGCGCCATGGGCATCGTCATGACCTCGTTCTCGGTCTCCACCGTGGCCGGCGTGCCGCTTGGCCTGCTGGTGGCCGCGCACTTCAGCTGGCACGCCACCTTCATCGGCATCGCGGCGGTCTCGGCGCTCTTCGCGCTGGTGGCCTGGCGCACCCTGCCGGTGCTCGACGAGCACCTGCGCCAGCCCGACCGGCCGTCGCCGCTCGGCGCCATCGGCCGCGTGCTGGCCGACACCAACCACCGCTGGGCCTTCGTGTTCTCCGGCCTGCTGATGTTCGCCGGCTTTTCGGTCATTCCGTACATCACGATCTACATGCAGACCAACGTGGGCCTCGCGGTCACGCAGATTCCGCTGCTGTACCTCGCCGGCGGTGTCGCCACGCTGATCACCGCCCGGCTGTTCGGCCGCATGACGGACGCATTGGGCAAGGTGAAGACCTTCCGCCTGCTGGCTGTGCTGGTGCTGCTGCCGCTGCTCGGCATCACGCTGCTCGGCCGGGTGCCGCTGTGGCAGGCGCTTGCCGTGTCGACCGCGTTCTTCGTCTGCATGAGCGGCCGCATGATCCCCGGCATGGCCATCCTCACCTCCGCCGCCGACCCCCGGCTGCGCGGCACCTTCATGACGCTCAACGCGTCGGTGCAGTCGGCGGCCATGGGCGCCGCAGCTTATGTGGGGGGGTTGTTGATCAGCCGCGACGCGCAAGGCCTCGTGCAGCACTATTGGCTGGCCGCGCTGGTCGGCGCGGCCGCCAGCCTGACGGCGGTGGCGGTGGTGGGCCGGCTCGACCTGCACACCGGCGCGGCAACGCCCGCCCGCTGATTCCCCATTCTGGCCCGGAAAACGCCAACCGCCAAGTCGGATTTTTCACACCCCGGTAACACCCGGGGTGTACTTGCCAACGCCGGCCGAGCGGCGCATCATGAACCCGAGCGCATGTGGATTTCCCCGCCATGCCGCCCCGGTGGCATGGACCATTGCAACCCGAAGCCAAGGAGGTTCGTTCATGAATTTGACGATCAGCGGTCACCACCTCGAAGTCACCCCTGCCCTGCGCAGTTACGTGACCAGCAAGCTGGACCGGATCACCCGGCACTTTGACCAACTGGTGGATGTGAAGGTCTTGTTGACCGTCGAGAAGCTCAAGGAGAAGCAGCTCCGTCAGCGCGCCGAATGCGCGATCCACGTGAAGGGCGGCGACATGTTCGCGGAAAGCGCCCACGAAGACCTCTATGCCGCGGTCGACGAACTCGTCGACAAACTCAACCGACAGGTCGGGCGCCACAAGGACCGCCTGCAGAGCCACCACCACGAAGCCCCCAAACGGCTGATGTAATATCGCCCCGCATTCCGCGAACGGCCGCCGGTGATCCCGGCGGCTTTTTGTTGGGTGTTGTGTGGCGTTGCGCGGTTTCCACTCGTGTTGCAGTGCACCGTGGTCGGTGCATAATTTGTGCAGGTTACATGCTTATGAATCGACTGGCCGCCATCCTGCCCGCTGATCAGGTGCTCGTCCGCGTGGACGCGACGAGCAAGAAACGCGCATTCGAAGAGGCCGGCCTGCTGTTTGAAGGCCTGCACGGCATCTCGCGGGCCCTCATCACCGACAGCCTCTTTGCCCGCGAACGGCTCGGTTCCACCGGCCTGGGCCACGGCGTGGCCATTCCGCACGGGCGCATCAAAGGCCTCAAGTCGCCGATGGCGGCGGTTTTCCAGCTCGCCCAACCCATCGGTTTCGACGCCCCGGACGAACAGCCGGTGGCGGTGCTGATCTTCCTGCTGGTACCGGAAGCCGCCACGCAAAAGCACCTGGAAGTGCTGTCCGAAATTGCCGAGCTGCTCAGCGACTCGGCACTGCGCGAGAAGATCAAGACCTCCGACAACGCCGAAGAGCTGCACGGCATGATCGCCCGCTGGCAGTCCACCCAGCCGGCCTGATATGCCCCCACGTTCCCCCACTTCGTGTGGGTCTCTGCCCCCCGAGGGGGCTGCCTTGCTCGGGGCGGCCCTTCGCTGCGGCTCGGTACCGCAATTTTTCGTCGCGCCGCACCAAGGGAAATCAGCCCCCCTGGGGGACAGCGCAGCACACGCAATGGCAAGCGCGGGGGCCACATGAAGCCCACCGCCGTCAGCGCCGATGCGCTGTTCGAGAACCACCGCGCCACGCTGCGCTGGGAGTGGGTTGCCGGCCTTGGTGCCTCCGAGCGGCGTTTCGACGAAATCGCGGTGCGCGCGGCCAGTTCCGGCGCCGACCTGGTGGGCTACCTGAACTACATCCACCCCTACCGGGTGCAGATTCTCGGCGAGCGCGAGGTGGCTTACCTGACCAAGGAATCGCCGGAAGACTGCGAACGCCGCATCGCCCGCATCGTCACGCTGGAACCGCCGGTGCTCATCCTTGCCGACGGACAGGTGGCCCCGGACACGCTGCTGTCGATGTGCGAGCGGGCGCAGATTCCGATGTTCGCGACCAAAGAGTCGTCGGCCTTCGTCATCGACGTGCTGCGGGCCTACCTGTCCAAGCATTTCGCCGACCGCACCTCCATCCACGGCGTGTTCATGGACATCCTGGGGCTGGGCGTGATGATCACCGGCGAGTCCGGCCTCGGCAAGAGCGAACTCGGGCTGGAACTCATTTCGCGCGGCAACGGCCTGGTGGCGGACGACGCGGTCGATCTGTACCGCGTCAACCAGACGGCCATCGAGGGCCGCTGCCCGGAGCTGCTGCAGAACCTGCTGGAGGTGCGCGGCATCGGCCTGCTCGATATCCGCGCCATCTTTGGCGAAACAGCCGTGCGCCGCAAGATGCGGCTCAAGCTCATCGTGCACCTCGTGCGGCGCGAAACCATGGAGCGCGACTACGAACGCCTGCCCAACGAGCCGCTGATGCAGAACGTGCTGGGCGTGCCGGTGCGCAAGGTGGTCATCCAGGTGGTGGCCGGGCGCAACATCGCCGTGCTGGTGGAAGCTGCGGTGCGCAACGCCATCCTGCAACTGCGCGGCATCGACACCTACCAGGAGTTCGTGCAGCGGCAGCGGCTGGCGATGGAGCGCGACAGCTGAGTTGCGGCGGGGCACGGTGTGCGCCGCGCCAACTCATCAGGCGGCCGCGCCGGCGCGGCCTGGATGGCGCTCAGGAAGAATGGTGGTTGTGGCCGCGCCCGCCACCCGCCCCGCCATTGGCGGGCCGGTTGGGGCACTTGGGCTTGGTGCAGTTGCCGTAGAGGCTGAGCGCATGCTCCTGCAGCGCGAAGCCGCGGCTTTCCGCAACCGCCTGCTGGCGCTTCTCGATTTCGGGATCGACGAACTCCTCGACCTTGCCGCAGTCGAGGCAGACCAGGTGGTCGTGGTGCTTGCCTTCGTTGAGCTCGTAGATGGCCTTGCCCGACTCGAAATTGCTGCGATCCAGGATGCCGGCCTGCTCGAACTGCGTGAGCACCCGGTAGACCGTGGCAAGGCCAACGTCAGAACGCTCCTCGAGCAGCACCCGGAACACGTCTTCGGCCGTCATGTGGCGCTGCGCGCCCTTCTGGAAGATTTCCAGGATCTTCAGGCGCGGCAAGGTGGCCTTCAGGCCGGTGCTCTTCAGGTCGTCGATCTTGCTCACTCATCTACCTCTTGCGGAATTCGCCTTGGGCCGGTCCGGCGGCCCCAGCGGCGCATTCCGGGCGGCGCCGGCCAGACGGCCGTCGCGGGGCATTGTCTCGGTCATCCGGGGGGGCCGTACAATCATTCGATCATATTGCATCGGTTGCCAACATGCACTTTCAACCCTCCCGAGGCCGCTGGCTCGCCCCTTTGCTGACAGCCTGCGCGGCGGTCACGCTGGCCGCTTGCGGCAGCGTCGACAGCGCGAGCAACCGCCTGGCCAGCATGGTCACGCCGTACAAGGTGGAAGTCATCCAGGGCAACTTCATTTCCAGCGAGCAGGCCGGCCAGCTCAAACCGGGCATGGACCGCGCGCAGGTGCGCGACATCCTCGGCACGCCGCTGATGGCCAGCGTGTTCCACGAAGACCGCTGGGACTACGTGTTCACGCTGCGCCGCGGCGGCACCGAGCCGCAGCAGCGCCGCTTCACGGTGTTCTTCAAGGGCAATGAGCTGGAGCGCACCGACGGCCTCGAGGGCCTGCCGAGCGAAGCCGAATTCGTCAAGGCGCTCGCCAGCAAGCGCAAGTTCGGCACCGCGCCGCCGCTGGAGGCCACCGAAAAACAGCTGAGCGAATTCAAGGCCACCGGCAAATCGGCCAACCAGCCGCCGCCGCCCGTGGCGGTGGAGCAGGGTGGCCTGGGCTACCCGCCGCTGGAAGGATCGCTCCGATGAGCGCGGGCCCAACGCCCGCCTCCTCTTCTGCCGGCACCCCTCACCGCATCGCGATCGCCGGTGCGTCGGGCCGCATGGGCCGAATGCTGATCGAGGCCGTGCAAGCGGCCGACGACTGCATGCTGGCCGGCGCGCTCGACATTCCCGCAGCCCCGGCCCTGGGCCAGGACGCCGCCGCGTTCATGGGCAAGCCGGCTGGGGTGGCGATCACCGCCGACATCGCCGCCGGCCTGAAAGGCGCGCAGGCGCTGATCGACTTCACCCGGCCGGAAGGCACGATGGCGCACCTGAAGGCCTGCCGCGAGCTGGGCGTGCAGCTCGTGATCGGCACCACCGGTTTCAGCGAGGCTCAGAAGGCCGAGATCGCCGCCGCCGCGAAAGACATCGCGATCGTCATGGCGCCCAACATGAGCGTGGGCGTCAACGTGACGCTGAAGCTGCTGCAGATGGCGGGCCAGGCGCTGGCCACCGGCTACGACATCGAGATCATCGAGGCGCACCACCGCCACAAGGTGGACGCGCCCTCCGGCACCGCGCTGAAAATGGGTGAGGTCATTGCCGAGGCGGTTGGCCGCGACCTGAAGGACTGCGCGGTCTACGCCCGCGAAGGCGTGACCGGCGAGCGCGACCCGTCGACCATCGGCTTCGCCACCATCCGCGGCGGCGACATCGTGGGCGACCACACCGTGCTGTTCGCCGGCACCGGCGAGCGCATCGAGATTTCGCACAAATCGTCGAGCCGCGCCGGCTACGCCCAGGGCAGCCTGCGCGCCGTGCGTTTCCTGAGCGGGCAGAAGAGCGGCCTGTTCGACATGTTCGACGTTCTCGGGCTTCGCTGAGCATGGAGGCGCTGCCGCTGCTGACCGCTGGTGACGGCATCAGCCGTGCGGTGGCGGTGCTGCTGCTGGCGATGTCGGTGGCCAGCTGGGTCGTCATCCTCTGGAAGGGCTGGCTGCTGCACCGCGCGGCGGGCGACACGGCCCGCAGCTTGGCGGCGTTCTGGCAGGCTCCGACGGTCGCCGAGGCAGAACAGCAGGTCGGCCTGTTCGACCGTGAAGCGCTCGTCCTGCCTTTGATCCGCGCGACGACGCTCGAAGCGTCGCAGACCCTGGCCTCGGCGGGCCACACGTCGCAACGGCTCACCCGCGCGCTGCGCAACGCGCTGCACGCGGTGCTGCACAAGCTGCAGTTCGGCCAGGTGCTGCTGGCCACCGTCGGCGCCACGGCACCCTTCGTCGGCCTGTTCGGCACCGTCTGGGGCATCTACCACGCGCTGACCGCGATGGCGACGGCCGGCCAGATCACCATCGACAAGATCGCCGGCCCGGTGGGCGAGGCGCTGATCATGACCGCCGCCGGCCTGGCGGTGGCCATTCCCGCCGTGCTCGCCTACAACGTGCTGGGCCGCAGCATCGGCCGCATCGAGGCCGATCTGGAGGGCTTCGCGCGGGACTTGCGGGAGCTGCTGTCATGAGTTTCGGCAGGCTTGAACGAACAAGCCCGCCGAAACCGATGAGCGACATCAACATGACGCCGCTGGTCGACGTGATGCTGGTGCTGGTGGTGATCTTCATGCTGACCGCGCCGCTGCTGGCCAGCAGCATCCGGCTCGACCTGCCCAAGACCGACGCGGCCAAGCCCAACGAGGCGCCGCAGGCGGTGACGCTGGTGGTCGACAAGACCGGCCAGGCCTTTCTGAACGACAAGCCGGTCACGCTGGATCAACTGGCCGACGCGCTGGCCCGGGCGGCCGGCGTCAACCCCGACACCGAGGTGCAGCTGCGCGCCGACGAGGCCGTGCCCTACGGCCGCATCGTCACGGTGATGGGCGTGGCGCAGAAGGCGGGGCTGAACCGCATCGGTTTCGTCGCCGACCCGCACGCCGCACCCTAAAATCGGGGAATCGCCGCGCCGGACCTGGCGCGGCCCACCATCCCCATGAACGACAAATACAACCCCTCCGAGGTCGAGGCCGGCGCGCAGGCGCACTGGGCCCGCCACGATGCCTACCGCGTGACCGAGGACGCGGGCCGCCCGAAGTTCTACGCCTGCTCCATGCTGCCCTACCCCAGCGGCAAGCTGCACATGGGCCATGTGCGCAACTACACCATCAACGACATGCTGACGCGGCAGTTGCGGATGAAGGGCCACAACGTGCTGATGCCGATGGGCTGGGACGCCTTCGGCCTGCCGGCAGAAAACGCGGCGCTGAAAAACAACGTGCCGCCGGCCAAGTGGACCTACGACAACATCGCCTACATGAAGCGGCAGATGCAGGCCATGGGCCTGGCCATCGACTGGAGCCGCGAGGTCGCGACCTGCGACCCGAGTTACTACAAGTGGAACCAGTGGCTGTTCCTGAAGATGCTCGACAAGGGCATTGCCTACCGCAAGACGCAGGTGGTGAACTGGGACCCGGTCGACCAGACCGTGCTGGCCAACGAGCAGGTGATCGACGGCAAGGGCTGGCGCACCGGCGCCACCGTGGAAAAGCGCGAGATCCCGGGCTACTACCTGAAGATCACCGACTACGCGCAGGAGCTGCTCGACCACGTGCAGATCGGCAACGAGAAGGCCACGCTCTCGGGCTGGCCGGACCGGGTGCGGTTGATGCAGGAGAACTGGATCGGCAAGAGCGAGGGTGTGCGCTTCGCCTTCACGCATGACATCCGGGGCGCCGACGGCGAATTGATCGACGGCGGCAAGATGTACGTCTTCACGACGCGCGCCGACACCATCATGGGCGTGACCTTCTGTGCGGTGGCGCCGGAACACCCGCTGGCCACCCATGCGGCCCAACACAACCCGGCGCTGGCCGCCTTCATCGACGACTGCAAGAAGGGCGGCACGACCGAGGCCGAACTCGCCACGCAGGAGAAGAAGGGCGAGCCCACAGGCCTCGTCGTCACCCACCCGCTGACCGGCGCCGAGGTGCCGGTCTGGGTCGGCAACTACGTGCTGATGGGCTACGGCGACGGCGCGGTGATGGGCGTGCCGGCACACGACGAACGCGACTTCGCGTTCGCGCTGAAATACGGCATCGAGATCCGCCAGGTGGTGCTGGTCGACGGCGAGCACTTCGACTACCAGCACTGGCAGGACTGGTACGGCGACAAGCAGCGCGGCGTCACCGTCAACTCCGACAACTTCAGCGGCCTGTCGCATGGCGACGCGGTCACGGCGGTGGCGGAAACGCTGGCAGCCAAGGGCCTGGGCGAGAAGAAGGTGACCTGGCGGCTGCGCGACTGGGGCATCAGCCGCCAGCGCTACTGGGGCACGCCCATTCCCATCATCCACTGCGAGTCGTGCGGCCCGGTGCCGGTGCCGGAAAAAGACCTGCCGGTGGTGCTGCCGCAAGACCTGGTGCCCGACGGCAGCGGCAACCCGCTGAACAAATGCGAGGGCTTCCTCAAGGTTGCCTGCCCCACCTGCGGCAAGCCGGCGCGCCGCGAGACCGACACGATGGACACCTTCGTCGACTCGTCGTGGTACTTCATGCGCTACTGCGACCCGAAGAACGACGACGCCATGGTGGCCGACGGCGCCGCCTACTGGATGCGCGACCAGAACGCGGCCACCGGCGGCAGCGGCATGGACCAGTACATCGGCGGCATCGAGCACGCCATCCTGCACCTGCTGTACGCCCGCTTCTGGACCAAGGTGATGCGCGACCTCGGGCTGGTCACGATCGACGAGCCCTTCACCAAGCTGCTCACGCAAGGCATGGTGCTGAACCACATCTACTCGCGCCGCAACGAGAAAGGCGGCGTCGAGTACTTCTGGCCGCACGAAGTCGAGAACGTGACCGACGACACCGGCAAGGTGACCGGCGCGAAACTGATCGCCGCCAGCGGCCAGTTGCCGGCCGGCACCGCCGTGACCTACGAGGGCGTGGGCACGATGAGCAAGAGCAAGAACAACGGTGTCGATCCGCAGGACCTGATCGAGAAATACGGCGCCGACACCGCCCGCCTGTACACCATGTTCACCGCGCCGCCCGAGGCCACGCTGGAGTGGAACGACGCGGCGGTGGAAGGCAGCTACCGTTTCCTGAAGCGGGTGTGGCACCATGGCGCCAAGCTGAGCGCTACAGATTCAGGAGCTACAACTCCAGAAAACACGCTGGCAAGCGGCACATTTGGCAAGAAATCCAAGGCTTTGCGCCGCGACATCCACAACGTGCTGCGCCAGATCGACTACGACTACCAGCGCATGCAGTACAACACCGTCGTCTCCGGCGCGATGAAGCTGCTGAACGCGCTGGAAGACTTCGACGGCGCGGGCGACGAAGGGGCTGACGCCGCCGAGCGCGAGGGTTTCGGCATCCTGCTGCGCTGCCTCTACCCGGCCACCCCGCACATCGCCCAGGCGCTGTGGCACGCACTCGGCTACACGGCCGGCGCCGGCGAGCTGCTCGACGCGCCGTGGCCCGAGGTCGACCCCGCCGCGCTGGTGCAGGACGAGATCGAGCTGATGCTGCAGGTCAACGGCAAGCTGCGCGGCGCCATCACCGTGCCCGCTGGCGCCGACAAGGCGCAGATCGAAGCGACCGCGCTGGCCAGCGAGGCCTTCACCCAGTTCGCCAACGGCGCGCCGGCCAAGCGCGTCATCGTCGTGCCCGGCCGTCTCGTCAACGTGGTGATCTGAGAACCAACAACATGCAACGCCGTACCGCCCTCCTGCTGCTGCCCGCGGCCTCCCTGCTGGGCGCCTGCGGCTTCCAGCTGCGCCAGGCCCCCACCTACGATTTCAAGACGCTGTACTCCGGCTTCTCGCCCAACTCCTCGCTGGGCCTGCAGTTCCGGCGGGCGTTGGGCGGCACCGGCTCGGTCGTCGTCATCACCGACAACAAGCAGATCAACGACGCCGACGTGCTGCTCGACGTGGTGTCGGACCTGCGGCAGAAGGTGGTGGTGGGCATCAACGCGTCGGGCCAGGTGCGCGAGTTCCAGTTGCGGCTGATCTTCAAGTTCAGGCTGCGCCGCAAGGACGGCACCGTGCTGATTCCCGACACCGAGATCACGCAGCAGCGCGACCTCAGCTTCAACGAAGGCGCGGCGCTGGCCAAGGAGTCCGAAGAGCTGCTGCTGTACCGCGACATGGAGAAGGACGTGGTCAACCAGATGCTGCGCCGGCTGTCCACGATCAAGGTCGCCAACCCAGCCTGAGCGCGGACCCGCATGCAACTCGCTGCCGCGCAACTCGCCGCACAGCTCGGCAAGGGCCTGCGGCCGCTGTACACCCTGCACGGTGACGAGCCGCTGCTGCTGCAGGAAGCGGCCGATGCCATCCGCGCCGCTGCCCGTGCGGCCGGTTTTTCGGAGCGCCATGTGTTCACGGTGGCCGGTGCGCATTTCGACTGGGGCGGGGTGCTCGCGGCCGGCGCGTCGATGAGCCTGTTCGCCGACCGGCAGTTGGTCGAGATCCGCATCCCCACCGGCAAGCCGGGCAAGGACGGCAGCGCGGCGCTGCAACAGATCGCCGAACAGGCGCCCGGGCAGGACGGCGTGCTGACGCTGGTCACGCTGCCCCGCCTCGATTTCACCACGAAGAAAAGCGCCTGGTTCGCCGCGCTGGAGCAGAACGGCGCGACCGTGCAGCTCGACAGCATCGAACGCACCGCCCTGCCCGCCTGGATCGCGCAGCGCCTGCAGCGCCAGGGCCAACAGGTGCAGGCCGGCGAGGCGGGCCAGCGGGCGCTGCAGTTCTTCGCCGACCGGGTGGAGGGCAACCTGCTCGCCGCGCATCAGGAAATCCAGAAGCTGGCGCTGCTGCACCCGCCAGGCGAGCTGAGCTTCGAGCAGATCGAGCAGGCGGTGCTGGACGTGGCCCGCTACGACGTCTTCAAGCTCAGCGAAGCGGTGCTGGGCGGCCAGCCGGCGCGGGTTCAGCGCATGCTCGACGGCCTGCAGGCCGAGGGCGTGGCCGAGGTGCTGGTGCACTGGACGCTGACCGAAGACATCCGCGTGTTGCAGCGGCTGCGCCAGGCCGTCGATGCGGGCACTCCGCTGCCCATGGCGCTGCGCGAGCAACGTGTGTGGGGGCCGCGGGAGAAACTGGTGGAACGGGTACTCCCGCGCCTCTCGGCAACCATGCTGGGCCGCATGCTGGCCGGCGCACACGGGGTGGACGGCATCGTCAAAGGTTTGCCGCGCCCCGGCTGGCCGGCCCAGCCCTGGCTGGCCTTGCAGCAACTGGCGATCGGCCTGTGCAAGGCCTGCGCGGCGACGCCGCGGCGCACCGGCTGAGAGTTCCTTCCGCGCCCGCTCAATGCGAGCGGATCATCGTGCGAAATACCCAGGCACGCTGGGCCACTCTCAATGCGAGCGGATCATCGTGCCGTAGGCCTGGTCGGTCAAAATTTCCAGCAGCATCGCATGAGGCACCCGGCCGTCGACCACGTGCACCGCGTTGACGCCGCTCTTGGCGGCGTCGATCGCGCCGGCCAGCTTGGGCAGCATGCCGCCGCTGATGGTGCCGTCGATGATGAGGTCGTCGATTTGGCGCGGCGTCAGCTCGGTGATGAGTTCGCCCGCCTTGTTCAGCACGCCCTTGATGTTGGTCAGCATGACCAGCTTCTCGGCCTTCAACACCGTGGCCAGCTTGGCGGCCACCACGTCGGCGTTGATGTTGTAGCTCTCGTTGTCCTCGCCGAAACCGATCGGGCTCACCACCGGGATGAACTGGTCGTCCTGCAGCGCCTTCACCACGGCGGGATCGATGCCGACGATGTCGCCAACCTGGCCCACGTCGTATTCCTTGTTCGGGTCCTGGCTGTCCACCAGGCGCAGCTTGCGCGCACGGATCAGGCCACCGTCACGCCCCGTGAGGCCGACCGCCTTGCCGCCCGCCTGGTTGATCAGGCCGACGATGTCCTGCTGCACCTCGCCGGCCAGCACCCACTCCACCACCTCCATGGTCTCGGCGTCGGTCACGCGCATGCCCTGTATGAACTTGCCTTCCTTGCCCAGCCGCTTCAGCGCGGTCTCGATCTGCGGGCCGCCACCATGCACCACCACCGGGTTCATGCCGACCAGTTTCAACAGCACCACGTCTTCCGCGAAATCGGCCTGCAGCGCGGGGTCGGTCATCGCGTTGCCACCGTACTTGATGACCAGCGTCTTGCCGTGGAACTTGCGGATGTAGGGCAGGGCCTGCGCCAGGATCTCGGCCTTGTCGCGCGGGGCGATGGCGGGCACGGCCTCGGGGGAGAAATCGCTCATGGAGTGAACTGTTGCTGCGGCTGAAAAACGGAATTGTGCCGCAGCCCGGTCAGTGCCGCAGCCAGCCGGGCACCTTGAAGCGCACGATCGCCAGGTAGGCCGCAACGTAGCTGACGATGAACAGCAAGCAGAAGCAGATCAGCAGGGCCGTGCGGTTCCAGAACAGCAATGCCGGCACCACCGTCAACATCGTGAACCCCCACAGATACGGCGACGTGCGGTTGTTCCGAATCAACACCCGGCGGGACTCGTCATCGTCGAACACCTTGCGCACGATTCGGCGGAACACGAGCTGGTGGAAGTGCAGGGCGTCCGCCACGTCAGGACTGCTGCCCCGGACGCTCTTGCGGTATATGGAGAACAACGTCTCCCACACCGGGTAGATGAGCAGCAGCATCGGGAACCACGGCGAAACGGCGGGGTGCCGCTGCACCAGCATGATCGCGCTCACCGCAATCACGACGCCCCACAGATAAGCCCCGCAATCCCCAGCGAAAATCCAGCCCCGTGGCCAGTTCCATACGAGAAACCCCAGCGTCACGGCCGCCAGGCACAGCACCATCGCCGCAATCTGCCGGTCCCCCACTTGAAGTGCCACATGGGCCAGTGCCAGACAGATCGCGATTGCCACCGTGCCGGCAAGTCCGTTGTAGCCGTCAATGATGTTGAAGGCATGTGGCAGGCCCGCGATTGCGACAAACGCCATCACAATTCCACACCAAGGCCAAACCGTCCAGAACGAATCCACCCACGCCAAGTCGGAGCGAGGGATGCTCAAATTGAGCATCCAGCACGCCAAAGCGCCCGAGCCGGCGGTGGCCAGCAGCCGGATGTTCGGCGAATAGCGCTGGGTGAGATCCTCGAGAAGCCCCGCCGAAAAGGCCGGCAAAACAACGGCAATCAACGCGAGGACATTGAGCCAGGCCAGCCGCGAATTCAGCGAAACCCCTGTCGACTCGATCAGCGGCGCCGCGCCCGTGGCCAGCAGCAATGCCGCGCACATGGCCAGGCCGCCGACCCGCGGCGTGTTTCCAACGTGGAACCGTTGCGGCGCAGCCGTGTCATAGCGGGTTGCGTGCCGCCGAAAATACCGGCACAGCAGCGCTGTGAGTGCGCAAGAGCACACGAAGCCGAGAACCATCAACGGAATCAAGCGGGCCTTCTCTGAAGCATTCTGATCGTGAAGGTAAATTCTAGGCGCGTTGTCCCCGGCGCAATGCCTTGTACTCGCGGTAGGGGCCTGACGTCCAGAGCAGCAGCAAGCTGCGAAGATGCCAGATCAGGTGGCGGAACCGTGCATGGCTGGCACGGTGGGCGTCGTGCACCACCGCAGAACCGCCCCTGACCAACCCGTAACCGGCCAGTTGAAGGCGCAGGCAGATGTCCACGTCTTCTCCATACATGAAATAGCGGGGGTCAAATCCCCCGATGGCAGCGAAGGCCTTCGAGTCGAACAGCATGAAGGCCCCATTGACCCAGTCCACTGCGTCATCTCCGGCTGGCCTGCGCAACATGGGCAACAGCCCTCGCAACAACACGCGGACGGGCGTGGGCAGCGTGCGTTGTGAGTCCTGCGCCCGGCCGCCCGAAGTTTGCTGCGGCGGGTAGGCACAGCCGGCCCGGCGCCCCCGGGCCAAGACGTCGAGCAACGCTGGCAGCGGATCGGTGAGCAACTGGATGTCCGGGTTGATGACGCAGAAAGCGGTTGTCTCACATGCCAGAAAAGCCCGGTTGTTGTTCTCCCCAAAGCCGAGCGGGCGCTCATTTTCCTCGACACGAATCTCGAACGGCCAGGACCGCGCCGAAACAAAAGCCCGCAAGGCGGGCTCCGGCCGATTCAATGTGACCGCCACCACCGCGATGTGCCGGGCCGAGTGTTCCGCCAGTTGAGGCAGCAACCGGCTCAGTTCTTCTACATGCCCGTGGCTGACCACAGAGACCGTGACCGATCTTTGAGTTTCTCGCCCGAGGTTGCTGTCACTCACAATTTGTAATTTCTTCCTGCCAGAGAATTTGAACTATTTCAATGGCCGGCCTGGGAAATATGTAAACGGCACCGCAATGTCCGTGAAAAGACACGGAAATGAAGTCGCCGCCCCACCCCGTTCCGCCTCGACTTCATCTTATTTTCCGCATAAACAAAGGCCTTCCCGCTATGAAAATATCCATTTGCATCAATTCTTGCGACTGTTGTCCACAAACCACGTGGCGCAGACCAAGTTTTGGACATCTGTCAAAGACTCGTGCCTATAATCCGCCAACCATCAGCTTTTTTGTGACGATTTGCAAAGGGTTGAGGGCTCGATCGTCTTGGGTTTGATGCATAGCGCCTTGCAGTGCAGAAACCTGAGCGAACCCAATTAACAGTGGAGAGGTTGAGAATCATGAAATTGTCCAAAGTCGCGGCCGCAGTGGCCGTCGTTGGTGCGGGCCTTGCCGTCGTCGGCACCGCCCACGCTGGTTTCTACCAGACCAACATCACGAACATCGCGAAGGAAGTCATCCTGACCGACGTCGAAACGGTGCGTCTGCCCCAGATCAGCTACAGCTTCCAGAACCCGGTCGGCAACCCGACGCAAAGCCAAGGCTTCCAGATCCAGCTGATTCTGCAATCTGGCACCTTCCCCACGCAGCCGCGCGCCCATGGCAACGGCCCCGGCAACGTCGCTCTGGTTGACGTCAATGGCGTCGTGATCGCACGCACCAACGGCGTGACCGACCCGTCCAACCCCAAGCGCCTCGTCGCCACGTTCGACTCCAACTCCGGCTCGACCTCCCTGCCGCCCACCGTGCGCCTCGACAGCGTCCGCGTGATCTGGAATGCCCCCAAGACCAACTCCATTCTTGGCGTTCCGTTCCTCGGCACCGACCCCCTGAACGACAGCGACGAACTGCGTCTGAACGGCCTGGCCTCCGTGGTTTACGGCCAGACCAACGCCGTCGGTGCCCTGGCAGCCCAATCGCAAGCCTCCGCCACCTGCCTGTCGCCCACCGTGCAGATCTTTGCTGACGTTCGCCAGTACCCGAACTTCATCAACCCCAGCATCATCGCCAACGAGAGCGACAGCGTGGCTGCTTCCGAGCACCGCGCGCTGACCTCCGTGAACACCGGCCCCGTTGCTCAGTTCAGCCAGAACCTGCAAGTCGCCGCCACCGCTGTGGCACTGACCTCGCAGAACTACAACCAGCAGGCTCGTTACTTCAACACGAACACGAACCCGATCAACACGCCGTCCAGCAACACGTCGCCGATCACCTCGCCGGCCGTGGCGTTCGCTCAGTCGAACCTGAACAACAACAACAACAACGGCGCACCGCTGGGTACCTCCACGCCCACCGCAACCGTCAACGGTGTGGGCAACAACGCCACCGGCAGCCGCACCACGACGCTGGCCGTTCTGAGCTGGTCGCGCATCGGCACCGGTTACGACATCGACACGCTGGCAATCTACGGCGGCGGCGGTGGCACCGGCGGCGCCGCTTCTGTGCTGGACACCTCGGGTACCTTCCCGGACGTCGCAAACGACGTTGCTTATCCGCAGAACAAGACGTCCACCAACACCAACAGCATCAACCTGGGCTTGGTTGAAGGCCGCTTGGCCGTGTCGGTCACCGGCCGCTTTGCCTCGACCGGCCGCCTCTGGCTGTCGACCGGCGCTTGCGTGGACTCCAACTACGCACCGCTCGGCACCGCAAACACCGTCAACGGCGTGAACTATGTTCTGGGCACGACTGCCCCGACGTTCTCCTCCGGCGATGCTGGCGTGGCCAACCTCGTGTCCCCCACGGCCCTCACGGCCACGGACGCGCCCGGCACCGGCGGCCAGCGTTTCCTGAACCTCTGCTACGGTGTTGACGGCAACGCGCCGATCCCCACCTCCAGCTTCTCCGTGGCCACCCGCCTGCTGAAGTCCTTGGACACCACGACTGCCACGTCGCACACCAACGGCGTCGCCGGCTCCATCCGTTACCAAGAGCAGGACAACGCCTGCAACACGACCGCTCAAGTCGGTACCGGCATCCGCATCGACGTTCGCAACTACGCCAGCGCAGCCCGCTTCGGCACCTCGAACCCGATCTTCAGCAACGTTCGCATCATCAACAACAGCGAATCGGTGACCGCCGACATCTTCGCGCAGATCATCAACGCCGACGGCACCTACGGCAAGTGGGGCCGCCTGCCGGACCTGAAGCCGCGTGAAGCCCGCAACTTCAGCAACGCCCAACTCGAAGCGTTCCTGACCAACAACCCGGCAACGACCCCCACGGGCTACACCGGCAACAACCTGAACAACCCGGCCACCAGTTCGACGCTGTCGAACCCGGCGTACACCGGTGGTTCTTCGACCTACACGTCGTCGACCGCTGCAACGTCCGGCACGGGCACCGACCGTCTGCGCATTGTGTCGACGACCGGTTCCACCCTGCGTGTTCAGAGCTACCTGACGCTGAATGGCGGCGAGACCTTCCTCGACACCAGCAACGCTCAAGGCGTCGACTTCGAAGCCATCACGGCTCCGGATCAGAACCGCGCTGCAACGATCGACGGCGGCCTGTCGCAAGACGCTGTCAACGGTCTGAACGGCACGTTCCTGCTGCCGACGACCAACCCCGCTGTGACCGGCTCGGGAATCTAATGAGAAAGGGTTGCCCACGCAACCCTTCTCTCAAATCTCAAGAGAGGCTTCGGCCTCTCTTTTTTT
>CAMFIB010000001.1 GCA_945952465.1 uncultured Pseudomonadota bacterium | reverse complement strand
CCGCACGGCCGCATGAGCCCCTTCCAGCAGGCGCAGATGTTCAGCCTGCAGGACGCCAACATCCACAACCTCGCGATCGACGGCGTCTTCGACGACTGCCAGGACATCGTCAAGGCCGTCTCCAACGACCTGGATTTCAAGCGGAAATACCGCATCGGCACCGTCAACTCGATCAACTGGGCGCGCTTGCTGGCGCAGGTGGTGTACTACTTCGCCGGTTATTTCCAGGCCACCGACAGCGACAGCCAGCAGGTTGATTTCACGGTGCCCAGCGGCAATTTCGGCAACGTCTGCGCCGGCCACGTCGCGCGCATGATGGGCCTGCCGATCCGCCGGCTGGTGGTCGCCACCAACGAGAACGACGTGCTCGACGAATTCTTCCGCACCGGTGTCTACCGGGTGCGCGGCAGCGCCGACACGCACGAGACCTCCAGCCCGTCGATGGACATTTCCAAGGCCAGCAACTTCGAGCGCTTCGTGTTCGACCTGGTCGGCCGCGACGCCGCCCGCACGCAGTCGCTGTTCGGCGCCGAGCTGTCGCGTGTTGGTCGCTTCGATTTGAGCGGCGACGCCGCCTTCGCGCAGGCCGCCGGCCGCTACGGTTTCGTCAGCGGCAAGAGCACACACGCCGACCGCCTGAACACGATCCGCGACACCTGGCAGCGCTTCGGCACCCTGATCGACACCCACACCGCCGACGGCCTGAAGGTGGCGCGCGAGCACCGCAGCGCCGACGTGCCGATGCTGGTGCTGGAAACCGCGTTGCCGATCAAGTTCGCCGCCACCATCGTCGAGGCGCTGGGCCGTGAACCCGACCGGCCGCCGCAGTTCGAGGGCATTGAAAATCTGCCCAAGCGGGTCGAGCGGTTGCCGGCCGACGCTGCCAAGGTGAAAGCCTTCATCGCCACCCACTGCGATTGAACCGGTCGCGCATACGGGGGCAGCCCCCGATGCGCCGCCACCGTGCCTGACGGAGAATCCGCGCACCATGTCCACGCCGCCTCCTGCTCGCGCCCCCTTGAAACCGCTCGACGAGATGCTCGTCGAGCTGATGGCCTTCGCCGAACCGCTGGGCCGCATCGAAACCGTTTCCACCTTCGAAGCCGACGGCCGCGTGCTGGCGCAGGACGCCGTCTCTGCGCTCACCGTGCCGCCGCGCGACAACTCGGCCATGGACGGCTACGCCGTGCGCTGCGCCGACCTCGCTGCCGCCGCTGCAAATGGTTCGGCGGGCCTGCCGGTGTCGCAGCGCATCCCGGCTGGCAGTTCGGGCACGCCGCTGGCTGGCGGCACCGTGGCCCGCATCTTCACCGGCGCGCCGGTGCCCGAGGGCGCCGACGCCATCGTGATGCAGGAAGACGTCGAGGCCTTCGAGCAGAACGGTCAGCCCTACGCCCGCATCAAGGCCCAGCCGCAGCCGGGCCAGTGGATTCGCCGCGCAGGCGAAGACGTGACCAGCGGCGCCGTGGTGTTGCCGCGCGGCAGCCGCCTCACGCCCGCCGAGCTGGGCATGGCCGCCACCATCGGCCTGGCGCAGTTGCAGGTCGCGCAGCGGCCGCGCGTGGCGCTGTTCTCCACCGGCGACGAACTGGTGATGCCCGGCGACGTGCCGCCAGAAGCCATGCGCCCCGGCGCCATCTACAACTCCAACCGCTTCTTCCTGCGGGCGCTGCTGCAGCGCGCCGGCTGTAAGGTGACCGACCTCGGCATCGTGCCCGACAAGCGCGAGGCCACCATCGCCGCGCTGCGCGACGCCAGCGCCGGGCACGACCTGATTTTGACCAGCGGCGGTGTGTCGGTGGGTGAAGAAGACCACATCAAGCCCTCTGTGCAGGCGCTCGGCCATCTGACGCTGTGGCAGGTGTCGATGAAGCCCGGCAAGCCGTTCGCCTATGGCCGGGTGGGGCAGTCGCATTTCATCGGCCTGCCGGGCAACCCTGTCTCCAGCTTCGTGACCTTCATGCTGCTGGTGAAACCCTTTCTGCTGAAACTGATGGGCGCCAGCGGGCGGCACGCGCAGCCGGTGCTGCTGCCGGCCCGTTTCAACTGGCCCAGGCCCGACAAGCGGCGCGAATTTTTGCGCGCCCGCCGCACGGCCGACGGCGGGCTGGAGCTGTTCCCCAACCAGAGTTCTGGCGTGCTGACCTCGGCGGTGTGGGGTGACGGCCTGATCGACAACCCGGGCAGCCAGGCGATCGCGTCGGGCGACCTGGTCAAGTTCTATTCCTTTGCGGAGATGATGGGATGAGCCAGCAGATCCAGGTGCGCTATTTCGCGTCGATCCGCGAGGCGGTCGGCCAGGGCAGCGAGTCGGTCGCCAGCGGCGCGGCCACGCTGGGCGCGCTGCGCGACGAACTCATTGCGCGTGGCGGCGGCTACGCCGAAAGCCTGGCCCGCGGCAAGGCGGTGCGCGTCGCGCTGAACCAGGTGATGAGCGACGAGGCCACCGCGCTGCCGGCCGGTGCCGAGGTCGCCTTTTTTCCGCCGGTGACGGGGGGCTGAGCATGACGCCAGCACGCGTGGTCATTCAGACCGGGGATTTCAACCTCGCCAACGAGATCGCCGCGCTGCACGCCAGCGACAAGCGCGTCGGCGCGGTGTGCAGCTTCGTCGGCACCGTGCGCGACCGCAACGACGGCAGCGCGGTCAAGACCATGGAGCTGGAGCATTACCCCGGCATGACCGAAAAGGCCATTGAGGCCATGGTCGACGAGGCGTTCAAGCGCTTCGACATCTTCGGCGCCCGCGTCATCCACCGCATCGGCCTCTTGCAGCCGCTCGACCAGGTGGTGATGGTGGCCGTCACGTCGGCGCACCGCGGCGAGAGTTTCCAGGCCTGCGAGTTCCTGATGGACTACCTGAAGACCCAGGCGCCGTTCTGGAAGAAGGAAGACACGCCCGAAGGCGCCCGCTGGGTCGACGCCCGCTCCAGCGACGACGCCGCGCTGAAGCGCTGGGGCATCGACGCGCCCAACGTCTGAGCCCGCTCAGTTCAGGTACTTGGGGCGGACGTCGCCGTCACCGCTGCCGTCGGGTTCCAGGCCGCCGCTGCCGAGCAGCGCCAGCGGCTGGCCGGTGGTGGTGTCGATCGGCCATTCGGAGGTGACGATGGCCTGTGCGATCAGGTGCACCAGGCCGTGCATCAGCTGCGGCCGCAGCGCGATCTTGAAGCCGCGCGGCGCGAGGTCGGGCAGTTTCTCGTCGAACGCAATTTCCAGCTTGCCGGGGCCGCGCGGCGTCATGCTGACTTCGGTGACCAGCAGCGGTGCGTCGCCCAGCGGCCAGGTGTGGGGCTCGGTCTTGTAGGGCGTGCGGAAATCGGACTGTTGCAGGGTTTCTTCCTTCTTGAATTCCGACAACAGCTGTTTGGTTTTTTCGCTGTTGTCTGCCAGCGGGATCTCGCTGGCCTCAAGATTGGCGGCTGCGCGGTGCAGGTGCGGCAGCAGGCCCTTGATCAGGCGCTGGGTGATCCAGATGCGGAATTCCTCGTCGGCGGTCGTGTTGATGCGCACGAGGATGCGGTCCTGCTCGCGGGAATAGGTGACCGACATTTGGTGGATGTCCATGGCGGCATTCTAGGGTGGCGGTTGGCGGCCCGTCGGCCATCAGGGCGATGTGCGGCGGCACCTTGAAGGCGCCGCCGGCTGCCCCAAGTAACAGGAAGTTCGGGGGCCGTACCGGCCCCGCAAGGAGATTTCACCCGTGCGCCTCGACAAATTGACCACCAAGTTCCAGGAAGCGCTGAGCGAGGCGCAGACCCTGGCTTTGACCCACGACAACGCCTACATCGAACCGGCCCATCTGCTGGTGGCGATGCTGCGCCAGGACGATGGCCCCAAGGCCCTGCTGCAACGGGCCGGCGTGCAGGTGCCGGTGCTGCTGCAGGCCGCCGAAGCGGCGCTGAATCATTTGCCGCAGGTGCAGGGCGGTGAGCAGGTGCAGGTCAGCCGCGACACCGCCGGGCTGCTGCAGGGCGCCGAGAAGGAGGCCATCAAGCGCGGCGACCAGTTCGTGGCCAGCGAGCTGTTCCTGCTGGCGCTGGCCGACAGCAAGATCGAACTCGCCAAGGCGGCCAAGGGCGCTGGCCTCACCCGCAAGTCGCTGGAAGCCGCGATCGACGCGGTGCGCGGCGGCCAGAACGTGAACGACCCCAATGCAGAAGGGCAGCGCGAGGCGCTGAAGAAGTACTGCATGGACCTGACCGAGCGGGCCGCCAACGGCAAGCTCGACCCTGTGATCGGCCGCGACGACGAGATCCGCCGCGCCATCCAGGTGCTGCAGCGGCGCACCAAGAACAACCCGGTGCTGATCGGCGAGCCCGGCGTCGGCAAGACCGCCATCGTCGAGGGCCTGGCCCAGCGCATCGTCGCTGGCGAGGTGCCGGATTCGCTGCGCAACAAGCGGGTGCTGAGCCTGGACATGGCCGCGCTGCTGGCCGGCGCCAAGTTCCGCGGCGAGTTCGAGGAACGGCTCAAGACCGTGCTGAACGAGCTGGCCAAGGACGACGGCCGCACCATCGTCTTCATCGACGAGCTGCACACCATGGTCGGCGCCGGCAAGGCCGAGGGCGCGATGGACGCCGGCAACATGCTGAAGCCCGCGCTGGCGCGCGGCGAGCTGCACTGCGTGGGCGCCACCACGCTGGACGAATACCGCAAGTACATCGAGAAAGACGCCGCGCTGGAGCGCCGCTTCCAGAAGATCCTCGTCGGCGAGCCCAGCGTGGAGGCCACCATCGCCATCTTGCGCGGCTTGCAGGAGAAGTACGAGGTGCACCACGGCGTGCAGATCACCGACCCCGCCATCGTGGCCGCGGCCGAGCTGAGCACCCGCTACATCACCGACCGTTTTCTGCCGGACAAAGCGATCGATTTGATCGACGAGGCGGCGAGCAAGATCAAGATCGAGATGGACTCCAAGCCCGAAGTCATGGACAAGCTGGACCGCCGGCTGATCCAACTGCAGATCGAGCGCGAGGCGGTGCGCCGCGAGAAAGACGAGTCGTCGCAGAAGCGCTTCGGCCTGATCGAGGACGAGATCAAGAAGCTGCAGAAGGAGATCGCCGATCTCGACGAGATCTGGCAGGCCGAGAAGGCGCAGGCACAGGGCTCCAAGCAGGTGATGGAAGAGATCGAGCGCACCCGCTTCCAGATCGAGGAGTTCACCCGCAAGGGCGACTTCAACAAGCTGGCGGAGTTGCAGTACGGCAAGCTGCCCGAGCTGGAGAAGCGGTTGAAGGAGGCGCAGGACTCCGAAGCCAACACCACCACGCACGCCACCCGGCTGCTGCGCACCCAGGTCGGCGCGGAAGAGATCGCCGAGGTGGTGGCGCGCGCCACCGGCATCCCGGTCGCCAAGTTGATGCAGGGCGAGCGCGACAAGCTGCTGCAGATGGAAGACAAGCTGCACGAACGCGTGGTGGGCCAGGAGGAGGCGATCTCGGCCGTGGCCAACGCGATCCGCCGCTCACGCTCCGGCCTGAGCGACCCGAACCGGCCGACCGGCAGCTTTCTGTTCCTCGGCCCCACCGGCGTCGGCAAGACCGAGCTGTGCAAGGCGCTGGCGAACTTCCTGTTCGACAGCGAGGACCACCTGATCCGCATCGACATGAGCGAGTTCATGGAGAAGCATTCGGTGGCCCGGCTGATCGGCGCGCCGCCCGGCTACGTGGGCTACGACGAAGGCGGTTACCTGACCGAGGCCGTGCGGCGCAAGCCCTACAGCGTGCTGCTGCTCGACGAGGTGGAGAAGGCCCATCCCGACGTGTTCAACGTGCTCTTGCAGGTGCTGGACGACGGCCGCCTGACCGACGGCCAGGGCCGTACCGTGGACTTCAAGAACACCGTGATCGTGATGACGAGCAACATCGGCTCGCACCTGATCCAGGCGATGGTGGGGCAGGACGCGGACGACATCAAGGAAGCGGTCTGGGGCGAGCTGAAGAACCACTTCCGGCCGGAATTCCTGAACCGCATCGACGAGACGGTGGTGTTCCACGGGCTGGACGCCCAGCACATCGAGGCGATCGCCGGCATCCAACTGCGCGCGCTGACCGACCGGCTCGGCAAGCTGGACCTGAAGCTCGAGGTGTCGCCGGCGGCGCTGGCGGAGCTGGCCAAGGTGGGTTTCGACCCGGTGTTCGGCGCGCGGCCGCTGAAGCGGGCCATTCAACAGCGGATCGAGAACCCGCTGTCCAAACTGTTGCTGGAAGGCCGCTTCGCGCCCAAGGACACGATCCCGGTCGACGTCGATCCGATCCAGAAGCCCGGCGAGTTCAGCTTCGGGCCGACCGTGCACTGAGCATCGCCGCGCCCATGAAAAAAGCCGCCGGTCTTGCGACCGGCGGCTTTTTGTTGGTTGGAAGCGTCGCTTACTTCTTCAGCGACAGCACCCAGGCCGCCAATTTCTTGGCTTCGGCCTCGTTGACCTGCGGGTTGGCCGGCATCGGCACCGGGCCCCAGACGCCGGAGCCACCCTTCTGGATCTTGGCGGCGAGCTTGTCGACCGCGTCTTTCTGGCCGGCGTACTTGGCGGCGACATCCTGGTAGCCGGGGCCGACCAGTTTCTTGTCGACGGCGTGGCAGGCCAGGCAGTTCTTTTCCTGCGCGAGTTTCAGGTCGGCCAGCGCGGGGCCAGCCACCGCGACAAGCGCGGCGAGGGCGAAGAGGGTGCGTTTCATCGGGTTGCCTTCAGTGGAGTTGCTGTATTCTTCAACGGAATTGTAGTCAATGCGTTGACCGGGCAACAGTGTTCGCCCGCCACGCCACCGGGCCCGAAAGGTCGCATGTTCTTCCTGTTGCTGGGCCTCCTGTTCATCGCCCTGAAATACCTTGAAGTGGGGTTCTTTGCGGGCGTTTCGTGGCTGTGGCTGCTGCTGCCGCTGGGGCTGGCGTTCGTGTACTGGGAGGTGCTGGACCCGTTTTTCCACATCAGCAAGAAGCGCGAGATGCGCAAGATGGAAGAACGCAAAGCCGCCCGGGTGCAGAAGCTGAAAGAAGCCAACCACCCGCATCTGCGAAAAAGCGGCAGAAAATGAACGAAAAGCGGCGCTGGTCAGCACCAATCCTTGAGTTTCTGCTCTTAAAAGAGAAGCATTCGACACGACGCATGGACGACATTCAGTTTGCGTTCTCCACCATGGCTGTGCGCTCCCTGTATACCGTCGTCACATTCAAATAGTCGCGCCGCACCAGCGAGACTTCCTGGATGATGGTCTTGTCCATTCGCAGCCGGCCGTACACCTCGAACAGCCTGCTCGACGTGCTTTGCTGGCTTTCGGTGAGCAGCCCGGCGATTTCCGGCATGAACAGCCCCACCTCCGACAGCGACTTGAAGGGGTTCTTCGTGCGCTGATCGACCAACTGGCGCGCCTCGGCCATCGACAGTGACGGTATTGCCGCATAGACCACTTCCACGCTGGCCGTGTTGAGGTTCACCGGCGTGCGAATGGGCAGCAGCGTGATGTAAGGCCGCAGCTTGGCCAGTGAGCCTGGCGACAGGCCCAGCCAAGTCAGCTGGTCGACGCGCTGCGGCCGCAATGGCGCGCCGCTGCTGTTGCCGCCGTTGAGCACTGTCAGCAGGTTTTTGGCCAGTGCGGTCACTTCATCCTCCTGCAAGCCCTTCAGTTCGAACAGCCGCTTGAAAACCTGAAGGCCCGCCGGCGACAGCGCATTGCCGTCGACCAGATTCATCACGTTCATGCGCGACTGCGCGTCGATGATCTGGCCCGACAGAAACACCTCATCCGATTCCGCAGGATCTGTTTTTGCGTCAGCGTTGTTGTTGCGGTCTGCTGCCAGAAAGGCCGACATTCGAGATTCGGCCAGTGGCACTGCCCAGGGCTCGGACAGGTTGTCGGAGCCGCCGACGCGCGCATCTTCCCGCAGGATCAGCCGCGCCCAATCGAGTGCGCCCGTCAAGACCCATGCCGCCCGCACACGGTCGCGCTCGGCGGCCTCCATCTCAACGCCGCGGTATTGCTGCCACAACGCAGATGCCGCGAAGGTTGCAACCAGCGAAACCGTCAGCATCGCCGTCAACAGTGCGGCGCCGCGCGCTCGTTGAATGGGCGGCTTTCTCCATGCGGCAATGCCGTTTGATCCGTCATTCATAAACCGATGTTGTCGCGTCATGAGGGGTCGTTACCAACCAGATAGGAAGCTGTGCACATAACGCCTAGACGTTTTCGCTTGTCCCCACAAGTCGCCAAATCCCGGGTGTCGTTATATACATCCAAATACTACGATAACCCTTCGCTGTATAGACGTAAATATCACGTAGGAGACCTTTCCATGGACCGACCATCGCTGAACCACAGTTACCGCCTGGTGTGGAGCGACGAACAGGCCTCTTGGGTTGCGGTGCCTGAGACCGCCAGGGGCCGCGGGAAGGGGGGCGTGCGCCTGCTGGCGGCGGCAGCCTTGTTGCTGGCGCCTGTGTTGGCGTTTTCCGGACCTACGGGCGGCAGCGTGACCAGCGGGTCGGCCTCCATCAACCAGAACGGCGCCGTCACCAACATCAACCAGTCCACCCAGCGCGCTGCCATCAATTGGCAGGGCTTTTCGGTGCAGGCCAATGAGACGGTCAACTTCAACCAGCCCAACGCCGCCGCCGTCACGCTCAACCGCGTCATCGGCAACGAGCGCAGCGTGATCGATGGCGCGCTCAACGCCAACGGCCAGGTCTTCCTTGTCAATTCGGCTGGCGTGCTGTTCGGCAAGGGCAGCAACGTGAACGTTGGCGGCCTGGTCGCCAGCACCCGCGACATCAGCAATGCCAACTTCAACGCCGGCAACTACGTGTTCGAGGGTGGTGGCACCGGCTCCGTCGTCAATCTGGGCACCATCAATGCCAAAGACGGCGGCTATGTGGCGCTGCTGGGCAACAGTGTGTCGAACCAGGGTGTCATCACGGCCACCAAAGGCACCGTGGTCATGGGCGCGGCCGACAAGGTCACCCTCAACTTCAATGGCGACTCGCTGATCGGCGTCACGCTGGACCAGGGCACCCTGAACGCGCTGGTCGAGAACAAGCAGGCGGTGGTTGCCGACGGCGGCACCGTCATCCTCACCGCCAAGGCCGCCGACGAACTGCTTGGCGCCCAGGTCAACAACAGCGGCATCATCCGTGCCCGCACCATTGGCGACCTCACCGGCAAGATCGAACTCAACGCGCTCGGTGGCACCACCCAGGTGGACGGCACGCTCGACGCCAGCGCCCCCAGCACCGGCAACGGCGGCTTCATTGAAACCTCGGGCGACCACGTCAAGGTGGCCGACAGCGCCAGCATCCTGACCCGCTCCGAGCAGGGCAGCAACGGCAACTGGCTGGTCGACCCGACCGACTTCACCATTGCCGCCACCGGCGGTGACATCACCGGTGCCTTCCTGAGCAGCTACCTCAACACCCAGGGCAACTACGAGGTGAAGTCGGTAGCCGGCACGAAAGACGGCAACGGCGACATCAACGTGAACGACGCCGTCACCTGGGCCAGCGGCAACACCCTCACGCTGACGGCCGTGCGCGACGTCAACATCAACAACGCGATCAACATCAATGGCGCGGCGGGCAAGCTGGTGTTGACCACCGGGGGCGACTACAACATTCGCACACCGGCCAGCTACAGCGGCACGGTGCTGGACGCCAATGGCAAGCCGGTGCCCAAGGTGGACACCAGCGGCGGGGTGTACGGCAGCGTCAACTTCGGAAACACCGCCAACACCAATGGGCTGGTCATCAACGGAAAGACTTACACGTTGATTCACAGCGTGGCCCAGTGGGACGCGCTTGACGGTGTCGGTTCCAACATCAATTTCGACAACCCCGTCGTCGTCAGCGGCAACTACGCCATTGCGCGCGACTTGGAGGCCGGCGGCACCAGCTACTCTCTTGCCCCTGTTTATTTCTTCACCGGCACGCTAGCCGGGCTGGGCCACAAGGTCAACAACTTCACGATGGACAACACATCGTATGCGTCCGGCTTTGTCGGCAACGGAACCGATTACGGGTCCGTTGCCATTCGCGACCTTGGTATGACGAACATCAAGTTCACTCGGATCGGGTTTGGGCCGAATACGTCAGGCGGCCAAGACGCCTCCGGTGTCTTTCTGGGCACGGGCACCGGCACCCTGAAAAACTTGTACAGCACCGGAACCGTATCGGGGGCCAGCGCTGCTGGTATCGTGGGGAGACTGCTCGGTTCAATCAGTTCATCGTTCTCCACGGTGGACTTTTCCATGCAAGGTCCAAACGGCGGCGGCAGAGCTGCCGGCTTGGCGGGTACTGTGAGCGGCAACGCCACGGTGCCCGGCGGCATTTTCAACTCCCATGCAACCGGCAACATCACCGTCACGATAACCAACGAGCAGACGAGCGGCACAGGGGCTGGGTTGGCCCTTCAAGCTGGGCCTGTGGTAACCGATTCCTATGCCACCGGCAATGTCAGCGTCATCGCACCGGGAATTACGCCGGTGCTCCGTGCCACCCAGGCTGACAACGTTGGCGGACTCATTGGCAATTTTCAGGGTAGCCTGCTGGCCAACTCCTTTGCCACCGGCAATGTCGTTGGCGGCATGCATGTTGGCGGTCTAGTGGGGAGCGCCGATGGGCCCGGCATCAACGGTACCCTCGTCATCCGCAACGTGTATGCCACGGGCAACGTCAGCGCGATCTACGACCCGGTTAACTTGCTTAACTTGTACGTCGGCGGGTTGATCGGGGCGGTCAGCGTGAACGTTCCGCCCAGCGGCATTAGCAGGGCCACCATCAGCGATGCGTTCGCAACCGGCAACGTCACAGTACCGCTCGGAGGCCAAGCCGTTGGCGGGTTGATCGGTACGTTCGGGTATTCCACCACCGCAGGTCTGCCCGCTACCACCAACACCATCACCAACTCTTACGCGACCGGCAACGTCAACGTGGGGGTGGTTCCCGGGCAGAGCTACAGCGGGGCAGGTGGCCTGATCGGCATAGTGCTCAGCAGCACGCTGACCAATGTTCATGCCGACGGCAATGTCACCGGCGACCGCCTCGTGGGCGGCTTGACCGGCAACGCGTTTGCTTCCTCGATCCGGGATTCGTATGCAACCGGTTCTGCGACTGCTCTCGGCAATATCCTGGGCGTCCCCAATGCCGCTGGCGGTCTGACCGGTGGGTTGAACAACAGCTCCACGTCCAACGTTTACTACGACAGCACCCGCAACAGCTCGGGAATTGGCCTCAACTTCAACAACAGTCCCGGGCAGACTGCCACCGGCCTGTCGAGCAGCCAGATTGGGGATGTCAAGTTCTACGTAGATCGTTCCATCGGCCAGGTTCTGGCCACCCGCGCGGCGGCCGCTGCAGAAGCGGCCCGCGTTGCGGCGGCGGAGGCTGCGCGTGTGGCGGCCGAGGAAGCGGCCCGCGCCGCGGCTGCGGCTGCTCAGGAAGCCGCGCGTGTGGCCGCTGCCACCGCAACACGCCAGGCCGCCACCCAGGCGGCCGGCAGCATTGTGGCCCAGACGTTTACATCGCCCGAGCCATCGTTCGCCACCACGGTAATTTCGACTGCGCCCGGCCGCGCGCTGGACCAGAACATCGTCATCGCCAACCCGCGTGCCTTCTCCGCCAACGTGCGCCGGATCGAGGTCGACGGGCAGGTGTACCAGATCGAAGAAGAAGGGGGCGAAAAAGCGCAAGAGAAGAAATGACCCAGCAAAAACCGGATGCACTACGAACGGGCCTTGCGGCCCCGTCCCAAGCCGCGCGTTGATTGATGAACCATTCTTTTTTATTGGAGCAATCAGTATGAAACAAACCTTCGGGCTCAAGCATGTGGCCGGCGCCGCCGCTCTGGCAGTTGCGTCGATGTCGTCGCACGCCGCCTGCACGACCATCGGTTCCACCGGCACCGTCGATCTCAAGATCGCGGTGGCGTCGAATTTCTCGGCGGCCGCGCAATCCATCGCGACCAGTTTTCTGGCGGTCGGCCCCAAGTCCTACAAGATACAGATCTGCGACGGTTCGTCCCAGGCGTTGCGCGATGACATCGTGAATACCAGCAACTCGTCGCAATATGCGCTGTTCCTGTCGGCAGATTCGGATCGTCCGGCCGATTTGCGCACCAACTCTGCAGCCTTGACGGCTGACGATCCGTTCACCTATGCCAACGGAATCCCGGTCTTTCTGCTGTCGCCCAACGCCTATTCCGCGACTTCCGGCACTTACCGGGCAGTGAACTATCTGAGCACCGGCCAAGGCTCGGGCGCGACCGCCACCCGGTCTGATTCGAGCCTGTCGGCGATCAGCAACCAGACCAAACTGAAGAAAGCCGGCAGCCCGACCGTTTCGACGCTTGCCATTGCCAAGCCGTCAGATGCGCCATATGGCCTGCAGGCGTCCCGACTTCTGGGAGCCGATACTGCATACCTTAACAACATGGGTCAGTGGGGGGCGGGCGACACCTACGTGGGAACGGCCACGGCAACGACGTGCACGGCAGCAAGCGAAATCTGCTCATACAACAACGTGAACACCACGCTGACCGCCATCAACAACAGCGTCGTCACCGCTGGTTTCGTGTCTTACGGACAGGTTTGCCCCACCTTCACCGGCAGCACCTACCCGCTGGACAGCTACGTTCTGTACCAGGAGTACCTGATCGCCCAGGACGGCATTCTGCTTAATGTGACAGACCCTGCTGCTAAGACCAAGGCGTCCGACTTCAAGGACTACATGCTAGTCACCGGGGCGGGTGCCGCTGACTGGAACACCTACCTAACGAACAACTGCTACGCGCCCTTGTAGAGCTTCACTGCTTGCCCTTCATCGCCGCCTTACCTCCCGGCAATGAAGGGCTTTTCTTGCGTGCGCTGCATAACTCACTTCTTCATCAAAACAATGAACCTCCGCCTCGGCCACATCCTCGTTCCCGTCCTGCTGGGCGGCGCCGCCTACGCGCAGGTCACGCCGCCGCCGGTCGATGCCGGCAAGGCCATCCAGCAGACCCGTCCAGCGGTGCCACCTGCCGACAAGCGCGCACCCGAGCCCATCGTCGTGCAGCCGCAAGACCAGCCGCTCACGCTGCCCGCCGGCCAGACCCTCACCGTCACGGCATTCCGGTTCGAAGGCTCCGACGCCATTCCAGAGGTGGAACTGCAAGGTGCCGTCAATGAGTACAAGGGCCGGGCCTTGACTCTGGCCGAGATCGAAGCCGCCGCCGGACGCATCACCGAGATCTACCGCATCCGCGGCTACCTCGTCGCCCGTGCCTATGTGCCCCGGCAAGACGCCAGCGGCGGCACCCTCACCATCCGCGTCGTCACCGGCAAATACGGGCAGGTGAATCTGCAGAACGGCTCCCTTGTCGACGCCCTCGTCATTGCCGCCTACTTCAGCAACCTCAAGCCCGGCCAGCCGGTGACCCGCGAAGAACTCGAACGTGCCATGCTGCTGGTGGGCGACCTGCCCGGCGCCACATTGCCCAAGGTCAACATCGCACCCGGCAGCGAACCCGAAACCTCCGACTTCAATGTCGAAATTCCACCCGGCCCGCGTTTCAACGGCTTCGTTCTCGCCGACAACTACGGCTCCCGCCTCACCGGCCGCAACCGGCTCAGCCTGGGCGCCAGCGTCAACTCGCCCGCCGGCCGTGGCGACAAGCTCGACTTCTCCGGCCTGGCCAGCAACGGTGCCGACCTGCTGAACGGCCGCGTCGCCTATTCAATCCCGCTCGGCGGCTCCGGCCTGCGCGGCGAACTGGCCATTGGCCGCACCACCTACGAGCTGGGCGACATCTACCTGCCGCTCGACGCCAAGGGCACCGCCGACTCGGTGGAAGCCAACTTCTCGCTGCCGCTGCGCAGAAGCCGCACAGACAACCTCAACGCCACCCTCGGCCTGGTGGCCCGCGAGCTGCGCGACGAAATCAACTCTGTGAGCCAGGTCACCAACAAGAAGGCCTACGCCGCCACCCTGGGCCTGACCCAGGAGCGCTACGGCGACGTGGGCGGCCACGACTACTACTTCACCGCCACCGGCAGCATCACCTGGGGCCGTCTGGACATCGACGATCCCGCCATGCGCGCCGCCAACCAGGCCGGCGTGAACTCGGTCGGCAACTATGGCCGCTTCAATCTGTCGGTGGCCGGCCGCTACAGCCTGACCGAGGCGCTCAGCACCTCCGCCACCTTCAGCGCCCAGCGCTCGTTGAACCGCAACCTCGACAGCAGCGAACAGCTCTCCATCTCCGGCTCGCGCGGCGTGATGGCCTATGAGTCCGCCGTCAGTGGCGACGATGGCTACCTGCTCAACGCAGAGCTGCGCTACGCCTTGCCCGCGCTCGGGCAGGCCAGGCAATCGGTCAGCGCCTTCCTCGACACCGGCCGCATCTCCCTGCACAACGGCAGCTTCACCACCGTCGACGGTGTGCGCCTGAGCGACGTGGGCCTGGGCTACAGCCTAGCCTGGCGCACATGGTTCGCCCGCGCCCAGGTGGCCCGCATCGTCGGCTCACGGCCGCCTTCTGTGCCTGACTACGGCCGCACCCGGCTGCTGCTGCAGCTCGGCTTCGTCATCTGACCCCCAGAAAGAGAAAGCATTCAGGATGAACACCCACTGGCTGGCCAGTGCCATCGACTACGGCGTGATCGGGCTGCTGGCCCTGCTGAGCGTCACCGTGGTGGCGATTGGCATCGAACGCACGGCGTACTACCGCCGTCTTGATCTGCGAACCGTCAAAGACGCCAAATCCCTGGAGCTGCTGCTGAGCGGCCGGCTGTTCGTGATCGCCTCCGTGGCCAGCAACGCGCCTTACCTCGGCCTGCTGGGCACCGTGTTCGGCATCATGCTGACCTTCTACCAGATGGGGCAGGGTGCGGCGGTGGATACCGCGCAGATCATGGTCGGCTTGGCGCTGGCGCTCAAGGCCACCGCCGTTGGCCTGGTGGTGGCGCTGATCGCCGTCACGCTCTACAACGCCTTGCTGCGCAAGGCCAAGGTCCTGACGCTGCAGTGGGAAATTGCCCGTGGACGAGCAGCCCATTGATTCGCTCAACATGGTGCCGTTCATCGACATCATGTTGGTGCTGCTGACCATTGTGCTCACCACCTCGACGCTGATCGCCAGCGGCCGCATCCCGGTGAAGCTGCCCGAGGCCAGCGCCCAGCCCGAGCAGCGGGAGCAGACCGCCACCATCGACATCGACGCCGCCGGCGTGGCCTATTACCTGGGCGAACCGGTGACGCCGGATGCCCTCAAGGTGAAGTTGGCCGCACTGAAACGCGACACGGCTGTGCTGCTGCGCGCCGACAAGGCGGTGGCGTTGCAGCGCTTCATCGACGTGGCCGACACGTTGAAGCAACTGGGCTTCGGCAAGGTGGCGGTGCAAACCGAAAGCAGGCGGTCGTGAACGTGCGCCCAGCGCCGCAGCCGGCGTGGTTCCTGTCGCTGTTGATCCACGCGCTGCCGCTGCTGGGCTGGTGGTGGCTGGCCAACCGCCTGCCCGAACCCAGGCCGCAGACCCAGTTGACGCTGGAGTTGGTGGGCATGGTCACCGAACGGCAAGTGGAGGCTCAGGCACCCGAGCCGCCGCCGCCCGAGGAACGCCCGCCAGAGCAGAAGCGGGAGCCACGCCCCGTGCCCAAGCCCCGCAAGGTGGACCCGGACACGGTGAAGCTGCCACCCGAACCCGAGGTGCGCGAAGTCGCCGAGGTACCGCCTCCCCCACCGCCGCCCAGCATCGACCCAAAGCCCGAAGCGCAGGTCGCGCAGAAGCTCGCCACGTCCGAAGACGAACAGGCCGCCATTCGCCGCTACGTGGCGGGCCTGAGCAAGGCCTTGCAACGCAAGCTGGTCTACCCGCAGGGTGCGCGTGGTGCAGGCGCCATCGGCGCGCCGACCATCGCCTTCACCCTGACCGAGAACGGTGGGATAGAGCCCGACACCCTCAAGGTCTACAAGAGCTCGGGCTTCGCGCTGCTGGACGAAAGCGCGCTGCAGGCCGCCCGCGATGCGGTGCCGTTCCAGGCACCGCCCAAGCGAATGAACATCGTTGTGGCGGTGTCGTTTGCAGAGATTCATTAGTCGGGATCAGAGCATCAGACCCGACGCCAACAACTGACCAATAGCTAGGAAACAGCATGAACGACGACAGCCGCACCCCCTTCACCGCACCGGTCCCGCAGCCTGCGCAGCCGGCCGATACGGACACCGACGACCTCCTGTTTAACCGACGCCTGCTGCTCTCGGCCAGCCTGATGTCGCTGCTGGCCGCCTGCGGCGGCGGTGGGGGCGACGCACCCGCGCCCACCCCGGCGCCCGCGCCGACACCCACGCCCCCCCCACCGCCGCCGCCACCCGCGACGCCGAAGTTTCTGACCGTGCTGGCCGGCGCGCCCAGCGGGGCTGGTGCGCTCGACGGCGTGGCCCTCGCGGCCCGTTTCTCGGGGCCAGTGGGCATTGCCCGCGACGGTGACAGCCTCTATGTGGCCGACACCAGCAACAACCTGATCCGCAGGATCGTGATCGCAACGCAGGCCGTGACCACGCTGGCGGGCAACGCCCAGTTCTCTTTCGGGGACGGCATCGGTGTCGCGGCAGGCTTCAGCGGCCCGGCCGGCATCGCCGCCGACGGCGCAGGCAACCTCTATGTGTCGGACGCGGGCAACAACACGATCCGCAAAATCGTCATCGCCACCGGGGCGGTCAGCACCATCGCCGGCACCATCGGCATGGCCGGCTCCACTGACGGCGTGGGCGCGGCGGCGCGCTTCAATGCACCGACTGGCCTGGCAGCCGACGGGCTGGGCAACCTGTTCGTGGCCGACCGTGGCAACCAGACGATCCGCCGCATCGTGCTGGCCACCAACACCGTCAGCACGCTGGCCGGCACCGTGGGGGTGATCGGCACAACTAACGGCACCGGCACGGCCGCGCGCTTCAACGCGCCGCAGGGCCTTGCGAGCGACGCGCCGCGCGGCTTCCTCTACGTGGCCGACAGCGGCAGTAGCCAAGTCCGCCGCATCGTGGTGGCGACTGGCGCCGTGACTTTGTTCGCCGGTTCGTCGGCGGGCTTCCGCGACGGCATTGGAACCGGCGCGCGCTTCAGAAACCCATTCAGCCTGACCTGCAACGCTGCGGGGGACATTTTCGTGGCCGACACCCTGAACCAGATCGTGCGGCGCGTCAACGGTGCCACGGCCGAGGTGACCACGCTGGCAGGCGCGACCCTGATCACCAACATCGGTTTTGCAGATGGGATAGGTGACGCTGCGGTCTTCAACTATGTCCAAGGCATCGTGGTCGATGGCACCAGCGCCAATCTTTACCTCGCGGACACCAACAACAACACGATCCGCAGGTTGACCACAGACACCGGCACCGCGACCACCTTCGCCGGCCCGGCGGCCGCCCCGGGCAGCAGCAACGGCACCGGCACCGCTGCGCGTTTCAGCGCCCCGGCGGGCTTGGGCAGCGATGGCGCCGGCAACCTCTACGTGGCCGACCGTAACAATACCGCGGTGCGCAAGGTGGCGATCGCCACCGGCGCCGTGACCACGTTGGCCGGCGGCCCGGGAATGTTTGGCAACGTCAACGGAACGGGCGCAGCGGTGCGCCTCGGCTTGCTCAATGGCGTTGGGTCAGACGGCACCAATCTGTACGTGGCCGACACCACCAACCAGGCGGTGCGCCGCATCGTGATTGCGACCGGCGAGGTGACGACCTTCGCCGGCAGCACCACCGCCACTGCTGGCTTTGCCAATGGAGTGGGCAATGCCGCGACGTTCTCCAACCTGAACGACGTGGCGAGCGACGGCGCCGGCAACCTGTTCGTGGCGGACTTGGGCAACCAAACGATCCGCCGCATCGTGTTGGCGACCATGGCCGTGACCACCCTGGCGGGCAATGCGGGTGCCACCGGATCGGCCGACGGCACCGGGGTGACGGCCAGTTTTGCGAGCCCGGCTGGCGTCTGCGCCGACAACGCCGGCAACGTCTACGTCTGCGACCGCAACAACCACACGATCCGCAGGATCGTGGTGGCGACCGGCGTGGTGACCACCGTGGCCGGCGCCGCCGGCCAGCCCGGATTTGTGGATGGCACCGGCTCAGCCGCCCGCTTCAATGAACCATTGGGCATTGCGATCGACACCGCCGGCAATCTGTATGTGTCCGAACCCCGGAACTCGGCGATTCGCAGGATCGTGATCGCCACCGGCGCGGTGACCACGCTGGTGGGCAAGCTCGGGCAAACTGGCGTGGTGCCGGGCCTGCTCTCGGCCGCCACGCTGAACAGCCCGGCGTTCCTGAAGGTGGTGGCTGGCAAGCTCTACGCCACCGACGCGGTCGACAACGTGGTGGTGCAGATCGATTTGTAGCGGTTGAAGGGCGGAACGGCCCGGCGCGGTGTGCCGGGCCGTTTCGATCAGAGCCGTTCCAACAGATCGCTCCGCAGCTTCGCCAGCACCGGCGCCCAAAGCCTGTCGCGATCTTGGCGGTACAGCCTGACCGATTGGTACCAGGGGCTGTCGGTTCTGTCCAGCAACCAGCGCCAATCTGGTATGAAGGGCAGCAGGATCAGCGTTTCCTTGCCTAGGGCGCTGGCCAGATGGGCCACGCTGGTGTCGACGCTGACGACGACATCCATCAGGTCGCACAACGCGGCGGTGTCGGTGAAGTCTTGAATTTCCTCGGCGCATTGCCGGACGGTGCTGTGCTGAAGATCGGCCCGGTCCAGCTCGCGCACCTCTTTTTGCAGGCTCACGTACTCAAAGCCATCCGGCAGATGCTGCAACAGTTCCGACAGTGTCAGGCTGCGGTTGTGGTCGTTTTTATGTGTAGCGCTGCCACTCCAGGCGATGCCTATGCGCGGTTTGTGCTGCCGCCCCAGCCGCTCGCGCCACGCGTCACGCTTGGCGGCATCGCTGGTGAGGTACGGCCCGGGGGTGGGAACGGTGGCCAGTTCGGTGCCGAAGGCCAGTGGCAGCGACAGCAACGGGCAATGAAAGTCGAAGGCGGGCAGCGGTGCTTCGACGTCGACCAACACAGTCACGCCATCGAGCGCGGCGAGCAGCTTCATCAAGGGCTTGGGAACTTCAAGCAGAACCCGGGCGCCCCGGGCGGCAACCAGGCTGGCGTAACGGCAGAACTGGATGCTGTCGCCCAACCCTTGCTCTGCGTGCAGCAAGATGGTCTTGCCGTTCAGCGGTTCGGCGCCGAGCCACAAAGGCCGGTCAAAAACCCTCTTGGGTGACGTAAAAGTGTCACATTTCCAGCGCCACTCATACAAGGCCCAACCTTCGCGTAACCGTCCGGCCAACAATTGCGCCAGCGACTTGTTCCAGTAAACATCGGGGAAATCGGGGTCAATGGCGATGGCATCGTCGTAGCTGACCAAGGCTTCATCCAGACGCTGAAGTTCTCTGAGGACATTGCCGCGGTTGTTGTGTGCATTGATAAAACTGGAATCGATTTCGATGGCTTTGTCGTAACTGACCAACGCATCGTCGAAACGGTTCATTGCGTTGAGCGCATTGCCGCGGTTGCTGTGCGCTCCGGAGAGGGCTGGTTTGATGGTGATGGCAGCGTTGTAACTGTCCAGAGCTTCGTTGAAGCGCCTGAACTCCATGAGCGCGTTGCCACGGTTGTTGTGGGCTTCGGCGAGGTTGGGCTTGATGGCGATGGCGCGGTCGTGGCTGAGCAACGCTTCATCGAAGCGTTTGAGTGCTTGGAGTGCATTGCCACGATTGCTGTGAGCATCGAAGAAATCGGGTTGAATGGCGATGGCGTTGTCGAAGCTGGCCAACGCCTCTTCGAGGCGCTTGAGTGCGTTGAGTGCACTACCGCGGTTGTTGTGAACGTCGGCAGAATCGCAACCGATGTCAATGGCCCGGTCATAGCTGGCCAGCGCTTCGTCGAACCGCTTGAGGTCCAGTAGTGCATTGCCGCGGTTGCTATGGGCGTCAGCGTACTCAGGCTGGATGGTGATCGCTTTGTCGTAACTGGCCAACGCCTCGTCGAAGCGTTTAAGTGCGTTCAGCGCATTGCCTCGGTTGCCGTGGGCCGCAGCGAGACTGGGGTTGATGGCGATGGCCCTGTCGTGGCTGGTCAGGGCTTCATCGAAGCGCTTGAGATCCAGCAGCAGATTGCCGCGGTTGCTGTGGGCATCCGCGTAGTTTGGATTAATCGCGATGGCTTGGTCGTAGGCGGCAAGCGCTTCGTCGAGACGCTTCAGGTCTTTGAGCGCATTGCCCCGGTTGTTGTGGGCGTCCGCGTAGTCGGGCCTGATGGCGACGGCCCTGTCACAGCTGGCCATGGCCTCGTCAAAGCGCTTGAGCGCGTTGAGCGCACTGCCGCGGTTGTTGTGGGCATCGACGTAGTCGGGCTGGATGGCTATGGCCTCGTCGTAGCTGGCCAATGCTTCGTCGAAGCGCTTGAGTGCGGTGAGCGCATTGCCCCGGTTGCTGTGGGCGCCGGCGAAGTCCGGTTTGAGGGCGATGGTTTTGTCGTAGCAGGCCAGCGCTTCTTCAAAGCGTCCGACCTGCGCCGCGATGACACCAAGGAGGTGGAGTGCATCGAAATGCCCGGGCAGTTTTGCCAGCACGAATTCGTAGATGCCCTTGGCCTTGGCCAACTCTCCCCGCTGGTGGAGGGCCAGGCCCTGCTGAAACAGAGCGGCCAGGTCCGGCCCTCGGACGAACTGGAAGGGGTAAGGATTGCGGACCGGTATGTTGGGAGGGCGCGCCATCTTCCGGGCGTTCAGAAATCGTCGAGCACCGCGCCGCGGCTGGCGCTGGCGGCGTTGAAGGCGAACTTGGCCTGCACGCCGCGGGTGTAACGCGGGGCCGGGGCCGTCCAGCCTTCGCGGCGTTTGGCGATCTCGGCTTCGGGCACGTTCAGCTCCAGCTTCAGCGCGTTGGCGTCGATGGTGATGCTGTCGCCTTCCTGCACGAAGGCGATGGTGCCGCCGGCCGCTGCCTCCGGCGCGACGTGGCCGACCACCATGCCCCAGGTGCCGCCGGAGAAGCGGCCGTCGGTGATCAGGCCGACCGACTCGCCCAGGCCAGCGCCGATCAGCGCGCCGGTGGGGGCCAGCATCTCGGGCATGCCGGGGCCGCCCTTGGGGCCGAGGTAGCGCAGCACCATCACGTCGCCGGGCTTGATCTTGCCGTCCAGAATGGCTTTCAGCGCCGACTGTTCGTCGTCGAAGCAGCGGGCCGGGCCGGTCATGACCGGGTTCTTCAGGCCGGTGATCTTGGCCACGCAGCCTTCGGGCGACAGGTTGCCGCGCAGGATGGCCAGGTGGCCCTGCTCGTACATGGGGTTGGTGATGGGGCGGATCACGTCCTGGTCGGCGCGCGGTTCGTCGGGCACGTCGGCCAGCGTCTCGGCCACGGTCTGGCCGGAGATGGTCAGGCAGTCGCCGTGCAGCAGGCCGGCCTTCAGCAGGATCTTCATGACCTGCGGGATGCCGCCGGCCTGGTGCAGGTCGACCGCGAGGTACTTGCCGCTGGGCTTCAGGTCGCACAGCACCGGCGTCTTCTTGCGGATGCGCTCGAAGTCGTCGATGGTCCATTCCACGCCGGCGGTGTGCGCAATGGCCAAAAAGTGCAGCACCGCGTTGGTGGAGCCGCCGGTCGCCATGATGACGGCCACCGCGTTCTCGATCGCCTTCTTGGTGACGATGTCGCGCGGCTTGATGTCCTTCTTGATCGCCTCGATCAGCACGCGGGCCGATTCCTTCGCCGAGTTCTTCTTCTCGTCGTGCGGGTTGGCCATGGTGCTGGAGTAGGGCAGGCTGATGCCGAGCGCCTCGAAGGCGCTGGACATGGTGTTGGCGGTGTACATGCCGCCGCAGGAGCCGGTGCCGGGAATCGCGCGCTGCTCGATCTGCTTCAGGTCTTCGTCGCTCAAATTGCCGGCGGCGTTCTGGCCGACCGCCTCGAACACGCTGACGATGTTCAGGTCCTGGCCCTTGTAGCGGCCCGGCAGAATCGTGCCGCCGTAGACGTAGATGGCCGGCACGTTGGCGCGCAGCATGCCCATCAGGCCGCCGGGCATGTTCTTGTCGCAGCCGCCGACCACCAGCACGCCGTCCATCCACTGGCCCTGCACGCAGGTCTCGACGCAATCGCTGATGACCTCGCGGCTGACCAGCGAGTACTTCATGCCCTCGGTGCCCATCGCCATGCCGTCGGAAATGGTGGGCGTGCCGAAGATTTGGGCGTTGCCACCGGCTGCCTCGATGCCTTCGACCGCCGCGTCGGCCAGCTTCTGCAGGCCGGAGTTGCACGGCGTGATGGTGCTGTGGCCGTTGGCCACGCCGACCATCGGCTTCTTGAAATCGCCTTCCTCGTAGCCCATCGCGTAGTACATCGAGCGATTGGGCGCGCGCGACTTGCCTTCGGTGATGTGGCTGCTGCGGGCGTTGGGGACGATGGGAATGATCTTCTGGTCGGCCATGGTGGTGCTTCAGTGGTTGTCGGAGTGCCCGCAGTATGCGCCGGCCGGTTCATTCTTTCCAATCTGATTTTCGGCATCGATTAATATGCAAAGAATATGAATGAGCCCCTCGTCGAACTCCGTTTGTGGCGCCAGTTCCTGGCGGTGGCCGACGAGCTGCACTTCGGCCGCGCCGCCGAGCGGCTGCACATGACCCAGCCGCCATTGACCCAGGCCATCGCCGCGCTGGAGGCCACGCTGGGCGCCCGGCTGTTCGACCGCACCAAGCGCAGCGTCAAGCTCACCGCCGCCGGCGCCGCGCTGGTGCCGGCTGCCCGCGAGCTGCTGGCCCGCGCGCGGGATTTGCCGGCGCTGGCCCGTTCGGCGGCGGCGGGCGAGCTGGGCCGGTTGCGGCTGGCCTTCGTCTCCACCGCCGGTTTCGCCTGGCTGCCCGATTGGGTGCGCGACTTCCGGGCGCGGCACCCCGGCGTGGCGATCGAGCTGATCGAGGCGACCGGCGACGTGCAGCTCGAGGCGCTGCGGGCCGGTGACGTTGACGCCGGTGTGCTGCTGCATGCGCCGGGTTTCGTGCCGGCGGGGCTGTCGCACCTGCCGCTGGCGACCGAGCCGCTGGTGCTGGCGCTGGCCGAGGCCCACCCGCTGGCGCGGCGCGAATCGCTGAAGCTGGCCGACGTGCTGGACGAACCGCTGGTGATCTTCCCGCGCCGCATCGCGCCCTCGCTGCACGACGCGGTGTTCGGGCTGTACCACGGCGCCGGGCGGCTGCCGCAGGTGGGGCAAGAGGCGATCCAGATGCAGACCATCGTCAACCTGGTGTCGGCCGGGCTGGGTGTGGCCTGGGTGCCGGACAGCGTGCGCCAGTTCCAGCGGCCGGGCGTGGTCTACCGCGCCGTGAAGGCGTTGAAGGCGGGCCGGGCGCCGGCGCTGTGCGAGACCAGCCTGGTCTGGCGCGACATCGACCGGGTGCCGGCGCTGGCCCGCTTCGTCGATTTCGTGCGCGAACGGACCGGCAGCTAGGCCAGGCTGCCCTTGGCCTTGGGCAGCGGCCGGGTGCGGTAGAACTGCAGCGGCTGTTCCGCCAGCTCCAGCTTGCGCTGTTCCTTCACCGCGGTCTTCATGCGGCCGACCACGTGCATCTCGCAGGGTTTGCAGTCGAAACGCAGCGTGAGTTTTTCCTTGCCGTTGACCAGCGTCAGCGGCTCGGCGCGGATGGTGCCTTGCACACCCGTTACGCCCTTGGCCTGCTTGGGGCACAGGCTCAGCGAGAAGCGCACGCAGTGTTTGGTGATCATGAGGCTGACCTCGCCGTCTTCCTCGTGGCTCTCGTAGGCCGCGGCGATCACCTTGACGCCGTGCTTCGCGTAGAAGTCACGGGCCTTCTGGTTGTAGACGTTGGCGAGATAAGTCAGCGTGTCCTCCGGAAAGGCGACCGGCGGCTCCACGGCCGGCGCGCGCTGCGGCTTCACCCAGGCGGCCTGGCGCGCGGCCTCCAGCGCGGCCACCGCGTCGCGGCGCAGCACGTTCAGGGTGGATGCGGGAACAAATCGGCCGCTGGTCAGCGCCGTATCTGTGTTTCTTGCTATGAAAATAGAAGTGCCGAGTTTGCCGAGCGCGGCCTGTTGCTGCTCGGCGTTGCGGGCGGTGTCTTGCGCCGCTTCGTCGGGCACCGCCGCAACGGCGCGGGCGGTGAGGCCGTCTTCGTCGGTCAATTCCAGCGCCAAGCCGCCGGCTGTGGGCACCAGCGCCATCCACACGCCGATGCGCCGGTCGCTGGATTTTTTCTCCAGCGTGCGGACCCAGGCCACGTCGCGGTTGCGGTTGACCTCGGTGCCCTTGCGCAGGTCGCGCAGGCTGGCCATCGCGTCTTTCGGGAACACCCGCCAGCGGCCGATCTGTCCCGTCACCGGCTCGGCGCGGTTGAGCTGCAGGCCGACCAGTTCCTTCTGCAGGTCGTAGTAGCAGAGGCCGTCGCCGTTGTGCAGCACGGTGGCGGGGTCGCTGGTTTCCAGCTCGACCGAATCGGGGTGGACTTTGGTCACCCAGCCGATCGCCTGGCCGGGGTTCTTGGGGCTGTCGAAAGCGCCGATGTCGTCTTTCCGGCCGCCGACGAAGTAGTCGGTGAATTCGCGGTTGAAGTTCTGGTCGGGGTCGGGCGTGAAGCTGAAGGTGGTGCGGCCGCTGGAGGCGCGGGCGAGCGGGTCCTTGCCGCTCTCGCGCGCCTCGATCAGCTCGTCGAGCAGCAGCCGGTAATGGGCGGTGATGTTCTTCACGTAGCCCATGTCCTTGTAGCGGCCCTCGATCTTGAAGCTGCGCACGCCGGCGTCGACCAGCGCGGCGATGTTGGCGCTCTGGTTGTTGTCCTTCATGCTCAGCACGTGTTTGTCGTGCGCGACGAAGCGGCCCTTGTCGTCGACCACCTGGTAGGGCAGGCGGCAGGCCTGGCTGCAGTCGCCGCGGTTGGCGCTGCGGCCGGTGTGGGCGTGGCTGATGTAGCACTGGCCGCTGTAGGCCACGCACAGCGCGCCGTGCACGAAGAACTCGATGGTGCAGCGGGCCGGGTCGGTCGCGGCGCGGATTGCGGCGATCTGCTGCAGCGTGAGCTCGCGCGCCAGCACGATCTGGTTCAGGCCCACGTCTTGCAGAAAGCGCGCCTTTTCCGGCGTGCGGATGTCGGTCTGCGTGCTGGCGTGCAGTTGGATGGGCGGCAGGTCCAGCTCCAGCAGGCCCATGTCCTGGATGATGAGCGCATCGACCCCCGCCTCGTGCAGCCGGATGATCTGCCGGCGCGCGCCTTCGAGTTCGTCGTCGCGCAGGATGGTGTTCAGCGTGACGAACACCCGGGCGTGGAAGCGGCGGGCGTGGCGCACCAGCCGCTCGATGTCGGGAATGTCGTTGGCGGCGGTGGCACGGGCGCCGAACGCCGGCCCACCGATGTAGACCGCGTCGGCGCCGTGGTTCACCGCCTCGATGCCGATGTCGGCGTCGCGCGCGGGCGACAGCAGCTCGAGCTGGTGCGGGTAGAGGGCCATGCGCCGATTATCCCAGCCGCCGCCGGGGCCGCCCGGGTCGCGCTTCCGTCTGACAAGAAGCGTTCAAACGGCACGGGCACAATAGCCGCCATGCTGATCCACCCCCAATTCAATCCGATCGCGTTGCAGCTCGGCCCGGTGGCCATTCACTGGTACGGGCTGTCGTATCTGGTGGCGTTCGCGTCCGCCATGGGCATTGGCCTGCTGCGCATTCGCCAGGAGCCGTTCGCCTCCACCCAGGCGCCCCGGCCCTGGACGTCGCGTGACCTCGAAGACCTGCTGTTCTTTGGCGTCCTCGGCGTCATCCTCGGTGGCCGGCTCGGCTACTGCCTGTTCTACAAGCCGCTGTACTACCTGCAGAACCCGTTCGAGATCTTCGCCATCTGGACCGGCGGCATGAGCTTTCACGGCGGCCTGCTCGGCGTGATCGGCGCCATGATCTGGTTCGCCCGCTCGCGCCAGCGCAGCTTCTGGCAGGTGGCCGACTACGTGGCGCCCTGCGTGCCGCTGGGCCTGGCCAGCGGCCGTGTGGGCAACTTCATCAATGGCGAGCTGTGGGGCCGCTTCGCGCCGGCCGATCTGCCGTGGGGCATGGTCTTTCCGCAGAGCGGCTCGCCGCTGCCGCGCCACCCGTCGCAGGTCTACCAGTTCCTGCTCGAAGGCATTCTGTTGTTCGTGCTGCTGTGGCTGTACGCCCGCAAGCCGCGGCCGGAAGGCCGGGTGGCGGCGTTCTTCCTGATCGGCTACGGCATCTTCCGCTTCACCGCCGAGTTCTTCCGCGAGCCCGATGCCTTCCTCGGCACCCTGGCGCTGGGCATGAGCATGGGCCAGTGGCTGTGCCTGCCGATGATCGCCTTCGGCGCTTGGCTGTGGGGCCGCGCGAGCGACAAGAAGCTCTCGCAGCCGCTGGCCGGCTGATGGGCGCGGCCGGCCACATCCGGTTCGCGCGCGAGGGCGCCGTTGGCCGCGTGACCGTGGCCAACCCGCTGCGCCGCAACGCGATGACACGCGCCATGTGGCGCGAACTCCGCGCGGTGTTCGAGCAGGTCGCCCACGAAGCGGGGCTGCGCGTGGTCGTCGTCAGCGGTGAGGGCGGGCATTTCTGCGCGGGCGGCGACATCTCGGAATACCCGTCCTTCCGTTTCGCCGAAGACAGCCTGCGCGCCTTCCACGAAGACGACGTGTGGGGCGGCCTGTCCGCCATGCTGGCGTGCGACGTGCCGCTGGTGGCGCACATCGAGGGCGTGTGCATGGGGGCGGGGGTGGAGATGGCGAGCTGCTGCGATGTGCGGCTGGCGGCGCCTGGCGCCACCTTTGGCGCGCCCATCGCCAAGCTGGGCTTCCCGATGGCGCCGCGCGAGGCCGCGCTGGTGGCCCGCGCCGCCGGCGAACTCACCGCCCGCGAAATGCTGCTGGCCGCCGCCGTGCTGGACGCCGCCGAGATGAAGGCCCGTGGCTTCCTGAACCGCGTGCTGCCGGCGGCTGAACTGGCGGCAGAGGTCGAGGCGCTGGCCCACCGCATCGCGGCGCTGGCGCCAGAGGCCGCACGCCTCAACAAACAGACTTTTCGAGCATTGAATGGGCTTAAAGCCAGCGCCAATGCTGGTGATGATGCTCCTGATTGCATAGCAACCGTGGCGGCGGACGCCTACCGTTACGCCGACAGCCCGGAGCACCACGAAGGCATCGCGGCCTTTCTCGAGAAGCGCGCCGCCCACTTTCGTGGCTGACCTCGCCGCGCTTTCTCTGGTATTTTCCGGCGCGTGAGCACCATCCCCAACGCCAACCTGTTCGCCGCGCTGCGCGCGGCCTTTCCTACCGACCTCGACGGCCTGGCCGTTGAAACCGCCGCCGGCCAGCGCTACTCGTGGCGCGACATCGACCGCGCCAGCGCCATGCTGGCCAACCTGCTCGACTCGCTGGGCCTGAAGCCCGGCGCCCGCATCGCGGTGCAGGTGGAAAAGTCGGTCGAGGCCATGCTGCTGTACCTCGCCACGCTGCGTGCCGGCTATGTCTTCTTGCCGCTCAACACCGCCTACCAGAGCGGCGAGATGGGCTACTTCATCACCAACGCCGAGCCGGAAGTGGTGGTCTGCACCCGCCGCAACTTCGGCTGGGTCGGGCAGATCGCGTTCGCGTCGGGCACACGCCACGTCTTCACGCTGGACGACGACCGCACCGGCTCGCTGTTGGAACGCGCCGCCGCCATGTCCGACACCCACGCCGTGGCGCACCGCAACGCCGACGACCTGGCCGCCATCGTCTACACCAGCGGCACCACCGGCCGCAGCAAGGGCGCGATGCTGTCGCACGGCAACCTGCTGAGCAACGCCCAGGTGCTGAAGGACTACTGGCACTGGCAGCCCGGCGACGTGCTGCTGCACGCGCTGCCCATCTTCCACGTGCACGGCCTGTTCGTCGCCATCCACGGCGCGTTGCTGAACGGCAGCCCCATGCTGTGGTTCGACAAGTTCGAGCCGCGCGCCGTGCTGCAGGCACTGCCGCGCGCCACCGTCTTCATGGGTGTGCCCACGCTCTACGTGCGGCTGCTCGGCGAGGCGGGGCTGAACGCCGACGCGGTGAAGCACATGCGGCTGTTCATCTCCGGCTCGGCGCCACTGCTGATCGAAACTTTCACCGACTGGCAGCGCCGCACCGGCCACACCATCCTGGAGCGCTACGGCATGTCGGAGACCATCATGCTGACGTCCAACCCCTACGACGGCGAACGGCGCGGCGGCACGGTCGGCTTTCCGCTGCCCGGCGTGTCGCTGCGGGTGGCGGAAGGCGGCGAGGCCGGCGGCATCGAGGTGAAGGGCCCCGGCGTCTTCAGTGGCTACTGGCGCATGCCCGAGAAGACCGCCGAGGAGTTCACCGCCGACGGCTTTTTCAAGACCGGCGACGTCGGCCGTATCAGTGGCGACGGCTACGTCACCATCGTCGGCCGCAGCAAGGACCTGATCATCAGCGGCGGCTACAACGTCTACCCGGCCGAGATCGAGGGCGTGCTGAACGAGCTGCCCGGCGTGGCCGAGAGCGCGGTCGTCGGCGTGCCGCACCCGGACTTCGGTGAAGTCGGTGTGGCGGTGGTCATTGCGCGGCCCGGTGCGGTGCCGGACCCGCAGGCCCTGCTGGCCGACCTCAAGTCGCGGTTGGCGAATTTCAAGATTCCCAAGCGCTGCTTCGTTTTGGAAGAGTTACCCCGCAACAGCATGGGCAAGGTGCAGAAGAACCTGTTGCGCGAACAATACCAGCAGCTGTTCACCTGACCTCCCGCCGCGCATGACAACCGCCAAAGCCACCGCCACCGCGTCCCCCACGCTGAAGCAGGTGATGGCGATGCACCATGCCGGCCAGCTCGAGGCCGCCGAGCCGCATTACCGGCGGCTGATGCTGCGGCAGGCGGGCGACCCCAACCTGCTGCATTTCTACGGCCTGCTGTGCCACCAGCGCGGCCGCAGCGACGAGGGCGTCGCGCTGATCCGTCGGGCACTGAAGCGCTCGCCAGGCTACGTCGATGCACACCACAACCTCGGCCTGGTGCTGACCGCGATGCAGCGCCCGGCCGAGGCCGAAGCCGCCTACCGGGAGGCGCTGCGCATCGCGCCCGGCTTCCACAAGGCGATCGAGGGGCTGGCCCGTTCGCTGGAGGCGCAGAAGCGCTGGAACGACGCGTTGCACCAGTGGCAGCGGCTGGCGCGCGAGGCACCGCAATACCCCACGCTGCACCTCGCGATCGGCAGCTTTCTGCGGCGCTGCCCCGGCGACTTTCCGGAGCGGCTGCCCGAGGCGGCGCGCCACCTGCGCCTCGCGCTCGACGAAACCGGCGCCTTCACCTGCGCGTCGGAGGCGCTGGGTCAGGTGCTGCACACCATGGGCGACGTGGCCGGCGCGCGCGAGGTCTACCGCAACTGGGCCGCGCGCCACCCCGATGACCCGATCGCCCGCCACCTGCTGGCAGCGGCCGGTGGTACGCCCACACCCGGCCGTGCCGACGACGCCTATGTGCGTCAGCTGTTCGACACGTTCGCCGCCGACTTCGACCACCACTTGGTCGACACGCTGGCCTACCGCGCGCCCGAGGTGCTGGTGGCGGCGCTGCGCGCGCGGCTGCCGGCCAACGCCACCGGCCTTGACGTGCTCGACGCCGGTTGCGGCACCGGCCTGTGCGCGCCACTGCTGCGACCGATCGCGCGGCGGCTCGTCGGCGTCGACCTGTCGAACGGCATGGTGGAGAAGGCGCGCCTGCGCGGCGGCTACGACCAGCTCGACGTCGCCGAACTCACCGCTCATCTGGCAGCGCAGCCCGCCGCCTGGGACGTGGTGCTGTCGGCCGACACGCTGATCTATTTCGGTGACCTCGGTGGCGTGTTCGCGGCCGCCCACGCGGCTCTGCGACCGGGTGGCTGGCTGGCTTTCACGCTGGAGGAACTGGCACCGCCCGCCGCCGGCCACGCGCTCGGCCGAAGCGGCCGTTACCAGCACGCGCGGGCCCACATCGGCGGCGAACTGGCGCGGCATGGTTTCATCGACACGCAGTTGAGCAACGCAGTGCTGCGCAAGGAAAACGGCCAGCCGGTCGCCGGCCTGGTCATCGTCACCCAGAGGGCCGCATGACCAACACGTCCACCGAGGTGCAGGCTTCGCTGCAGCGGGCGGTGGCGGCGCACCGGGCCGGTGACTTCGACGCCGCTGCCGCTCACCTCACGCAGGCCGCGGCGCTGCGGCCGGGTGACGCGGCCATCCTGCTCGCGCTCGGCCGCTTGCGCCGCGCGCAGGGGCAGCATGCGGCGGCCGAGCAGGCTTTTCGCGCAGCGGCAGAGGCCGACCCTCATTCGCTCGACACCCGGTTCGATCTGGCGCAGGCGCTCGAGGCGCAGGCGCGTTGGTACCACGCCGACGCCGTGTTGCGCGCCGCGATCGAGGCGTTCCCGGAACGGCCGGAAGCGCCGCTGCGGCTCGGCCAGTTCCTTGTCAACCGGCCCAAGGGCGGCCGTCGACGGGTGGAGGAAGCCGTCGTCCAGTTGCGCCGCGCGCTGGCGATCGGCAGCGACGACGCGCGGCTGTTCGCCGACATCTGCCACGACCTCAGCGAGGCGCTCTACTTGCTCGACCTGAACGACGAGTCGGCCGAGATCTGCCGGGTCTGGCTCCAGCGCCAGCCCGACGCGGCGGTGGCTCGCCACCGGCTCGCCTCGCTCGGCTTCACCGACGCGCCGGCGCGCGCCGACGACGACTATGTACGCCAGGTCTTCGACCAGTTCGCCGACAGCTTCGACGACAAGCTGGTCGGCCAGCTGAAGTACCGCGCGCCCGAAGCGCTGGTGGCGGCACTGGCCGAACGCATCGGCAAAGCGAAGGGCGATCTCGACATCCTCGACGCCGGTTGCGGCACCGGTCTGTGCGGGCCGCTGCTGCGGCCATTTGCGCGGCAGCTTGCCGGCGTGGACCTGTCGCCCGGCATGGTCGAGAAGGCGCAGGGGCGCGGCTACGACCGCCTCGACGTCGCCGAGCTGACCGCCTACCTCGCGCGGTTTTCGGCGTCGTTCGACACCGTGGTTTCGGCCGACACGCTGGTGTATTTCGGTGACCTCGGCGAGGTTGTCGCCGCGTCGCGCCGCGCGCTGCGCGACGGCGGCTGGTTCGCGTTCTCGCTGGAGTCGTGCGAGGGCGACGGCTTCGAGATCGGCGTCAGCGGGCGCTACCGCCACTCGCCCGCCCACGTCCAAAGGGTGCTGAGCGACGCCGGCTTCGGCGCCGCCCGCATCCTGCCCGATCACCTGCGCTGGGAAGGCGGACAACCGGTGCCGGGGCTGGTCGTCGTCGCGCAGGCCGGCGCTGCCGCAGCGGCCGACCTCGCTCCTGGTGCCGCGCCGGCGGTAGAAGAGAATGCCGTCGCCGACGCGCCCGACCTGCACCATGCCGTACAGCTGCTGCAGCAGGGTCATGCGGCGGCGGCAGAGCGCGAACTGACCGCGCTGCTGCGCGCCGATGCGGCCAACGCCAATGCGCTGCATTTCCTCGGCCTGCTGCGCCAGCAGCAGGGCCGGGGCGACGACGCGGTCGCGCTGATCGAACGCGCGCTGGTGCTGCAACCCGCTTACGCCGACGCCCGTTTCAATCTCGCCGCCATTCACGCGCAGGCCGGGCGAGACCAGGAGGCCCTAGATGCCTATGCCACCGTCATTGACCACACGCCCGATTTCCATCGCGCCTATGCCGCACTGGCCGATCTGCTGGAGCGGCTCGAGATGGCCGAGCAGGCCATCGCCGTGCGGCGCAACCTCTTGCAACGGCACCCCGACCACCCCGACAACGCCCATCGGCTGGCGATGCTGCTGGCCAAATCACCTGACCGGGACACCGAACAGTTGGAGGAGGCGGTGGCCTGCTTCCGCCTTGCGGTCGCCAGCCGTCCCGACGACCCGGCGCCGGTGCGCAACCTCGCGGTGACGCTGTACACGCTGGCCCGCTACGACGAGGCCGCCGCAGCCTTCCGTCTGCTGCTGGAGCGTTCGCCGGGCGACGCATTCGCCGAACACATGCTGGCCGCTTTCGGGCACGGACCCGCACCTGAACGCGCCAGCGATGCCTATGTGCGCACGCTGTTCGAGCGCTTCTCCGGGCGCTTCGACCAACACCTCGTCGACAAGCTGGCCTACCACGGTCCGGAAAAGATGCTGGCCTTGCTGACCCGCACCTGGCCCGCAGGCACGGCCGGCCTCGACATCTTCGATGCCGGGTGCGGCACTGGTCTGTGCGGCCCGTTGCTGCGGCCCTTTGCCCGCACGCTGACCGGCATCGATTTGGCGGCTGGGATGATCGATCACGCGATCCTGCACGACGAATACGATCGGCTCGAGGTGGCCGAGATCACGCAATGGCTGGAGGCTCACGACGGCGTCTACGACCTGGTGTGGATCACCGACACGTTGATCTACTTCGGCAACCTCCTGCAGCTCCTGTCGGGCAGCGCAGGTGCTCTGCGCGAACAGGGCTGGCTGGCCTTCACGGTGGAGCAGATGCCCGAAGACCGGCCGGGCGACCATGAACTCGACGTCAATGGCCGTTACCGGCATTCACGGGGCTATCTGGAGCGGGTGCTGGACGCCACCGGTTTCGACATCGCGGCACTGGACGGCGCGCCGCTGCGCCAGGAGCGCGGGCAGCCGGTGCTGGCCTGGTACGTGGTGGCCCGTCGCCGTGCCGGCAGCGTTGGCGGCGGCGTGTCGGTTAGAAACCCGCGGAGCGGCTGAAAACCGTCAGGCCGTCAGCCCACGCACCAGCATGTAGGCTGCCAGCACGTACAGGATCAGCGCGAACACGCGCTTGAGCTTTTTCACGGGCAGCTTGTGCGCGGCGCTGGCGCCGAAGGGTGCGGTCAGCACGCTGGCCACGGCGATCACGCCCAGCGCCGGCAGCCAGATGTAGCCGAGCGAGGCCGGCGGCGCACCGACGATGCCCTGGCCGCTGATCGCGTAGCCGATCACGTTGGCCAGCGCGATCGGAAAGCCCAGCGCCGCGCTGGTTGCCACCGCGTTGTGGATGGACACGTTGCACCAGGTCATGAAGGGCACGCTGATGAAGCCGCCGCCCGCACCGACCAGGCCCGACAGGAAACCGATGAAGCCGCCCGCGCCGAGCTGGCCGGCGGTACCGGGCATCTGCCGGGTGGGCGCCGGCTTCTTGTCGAGGAACATCTGCGTGGCCGAGAAACCGACGAAGGCGGCGAAGAACAGGGCCAGCCAGGAGCCCTTCAGGATGGCGAACACGCCGAGGCTGGCGATGAAGCCGCCGAGCACGATGCCCGGCGCCAAACCCTTCACCAGGTTCCAGCGCACGGCGCCGCGCTTGTGGTGCGCGCGCACGCTGGAGATGGAGGTGAACAGAATGGTCGCCATCGAGGTGGCAATGGCCATCTTCACCGACAGGCCCGGCGTCACGCCACGGCCCGACAGGATGATGGTGAGGAAGGGCACCATCAGCATGCCGCCGCCAATGCCGAGCAGGCCGGCGAGGAAGCCGGTGCCGAGCCCGAGGGCGGCGAGTTCGAGGATCAGCGTGGGTTCGAGCAGCATGGGACCTGGGACGGCACAACGAAAGCGGGCGGCCCATTGGGCCGCCCGTGGAATAAGGCGTCTGCGAGTGCCACCGGACCGTCATCCTGAACGCAGGGTTCAGGTGGGCGAGGGCAGCAGGGCTTCGGGTTCATCTGACGCGAGACGCTCACACCAGCCCTGCGATGTACCAAGCCCGTGCTCAGAGAGCATTGGTTCAAGGAAATATAAAGCCCGGTTTGCACCGCAGACGCCTTCATTCTAGGCCTTCATTCGGCCCGCGTGCACGGAAATAATGTGTGTCCAGGCGCAATCCGTCTTGCCAGCGCAAATTCGCTCATGGCAACAGGATGCCGCGCTGCGCCTCGGCCGTCTGGCGCAGGAAATTCCACACCGCCTGCATGCGCGCCAGGTGCTTGTTCTCGGCCGGCATCGACATCCAGAAGGTGCGGGTGAAACCCGCTTCGGCGGGCAGCACGCGGGCGAGCCGCTTGTCGCGGTCGGCCAGGAAGGCCGGCAGCACCGCCACGCCCGCGCCCACCGCTGCCGCCATGTACTGCGCCATCACGCTGGTGCTGCGCAGCGAGAAGCGCTCGGGCCGGTGCAGCTCGTCGAGGTATTGCAGCTCCTTGGTGAACAGCAGGTCGTCGACGTAGCCGATGAAGCTGTGGCCACGCAGGTCGTCGCGCGTGCGGATCGTGGCGTGGACCTTCAGGTAGCTGCGCGCAGCGTACAGGTGCAGGCTGTAGTCGGTGAGTTTGGTCATCACAGCCGGGCCGCGTGCTGGCCGCTCCAGCGAGATCACGATGTCCGCTTCGCGCCGCGACAAATGCACCTGCCGCGGCATCGCCAGCAGGTCGATCAGCAGCCTCGGGTGGTCGAGCGAGAAGCGGGCCAGTTCGGCCGCCAGCACCACGGTGCCAAAGCCCTCGGTCGCGCCGACCCGCACCAGCCCGGATAAGCCTTCTTCCGGTGTGGCCGTGGTGCGCGCCACGCTGCGGAACGCGCCTTCCATCGCCTCCACCTGCGGCTGGAGCCGGCGCCCTGCTTCGGTGAGCCGGTGGCCGCCGGCTTCGCGCACGAACAGCGGCGAGCCGACCTCGTTCTCCAGTGCGCGGATGCGCCGCGCCACCGTGGTGTGGTCCACCTCCAACCGCCGCGCGGCGGCCTGCAAGGTGCCGCTGCGGGCCAGTTCGAGGAAGAAGCGCAGGTTGTCCCAATCCATGTTCTGCATTTTCGCAAAACTCAGGCGCAGCTTTGCCTCTTGTATCGGCAAAACTGCAAAGCTAGGATAACCGGATGCTGTGGGGTGAACAGGCCCCTCACCCGAACACCTTCCCCAGGAGACCCCCATGGATACCCGCACCAAGACCGCCACCGTCAAGCTGCTGATCAACGGCCAGTTCATCGAATCCAAGACCAGCGACTGGCGCGACGTCGTCAACCCGGCCACGCAGGAAGTGCTGGCCCGCGTGCCGATGGCCACGCAGGACGAGCTGGACGCCGCCGTGGCCTCCGCGAAGGAAGCCTTCAAGACCTGGCGCAAGACCGCGATCGGCGTGCGCGCCCGCATCTTCCTGAAGTACCAGCAACTGATCCGCGAGAACATGAAGGAACTCGCGGCCATCCTGACGGCCGAGCAGGGCAAGACGCTGGCCGACGCCGAAGGCGACGTGTTCCGTGGCCTGGAAGTGGTGGAGCACGCCGCCAGCGTCGGCAACCTGCAACTCGGCGAGCTGGCCAACAACGTGGCCGGCGGTGTCGACACCTACACGCTGCTGCAGCCGCTCGGCGTCTGCGCTGGCATCACGCCGTTCAACTTTCCCGCGATGATCCCGCTGTGGATGTTCCCGATGGCCATCGCCACCGGCAACACCTTCGTGCTGAAGCCGTCGGAGCAGGACCCGATGGTGACGATGCGCCTGGTCGAGCTGGCGCTCGAAGCCGGCATCCCGCCCGGCGTGCTGAACGTGGTGCACGGTGGCCCGCAGATCGTCAACGGCATCTGCGACCACCCGGACATCAAGGCGATCTCCTTCGTCGGTTCCACCCACGTCGGCACCCACGTCTACAACCGCGCCACGCTGAACGGCAAGCGCGCGCAGTGCATGATGGGCGCGAAGAACCACTGCATCGTCATGCCCGACGCCCACAAGGAACAAGCGCTCAACGCGCTGGCCGGTTCGTCGTTCGGCGCGGCCGGGCAGCGTTGCATGGCGCTGTCGGTGGCGGTGCTGGTCGGCGACGCGCAGAAGTGGATTCCCGAGCTGGTGGAAAAGGCCAAGGGCATGGCGGTGGGGGAGGGCACCGGCTCCGGCATCGACGTCGGTCCGCTGATCTCCTGCGCCGCCAAGGACCGCGTCGAAGGGTTGATCGCGTCGGGCGTGGAGCAGGGCGCCAAACTCGAACTCGACGGCCGCCAGCCGTCGCTGAAGGTGGGCTCCAACGACGGCAACTTCGTCGGCCCGACCATCTTCTCGGGCGTGAAGCCCGGCATGAAGATCTACGACCAGGAAATCTTCGGACCGGTGCTGACGCTGGTCGGCGCCGACACGCTGGATCAGGCCATCGAGATCATCAACGGCAACCCCAACGGCAACGGCACCGCGATCTTCACGCAGTCCGGCGCCGCCGCCCGCAAGTTCCAGGAAGACATCGACGTTGGCCAGGTCGGCATCAACGTGCCGATCCCGGTGCCGGTGCCGCTGTTCTCGTTCACCGGTTCGCGCGGCTCCAAGCTCGGCGACCTCGGCCCCTACGGGAAGCAGGTCATCATGTTCTACACGCAGACCAAAACGATCACGGCGCGCTGGTTCGACGACGCGGCGACCAACACCGGCATCAACACCACGATCAGCCTGCGCTGAGCGGCGAAGGGCATCCGCGATGGATTTCGAACTCTCCGAAGACCAGCGCGCGTTCCAGCACAGCGCGCGGGATTTCGCTGCCAACGAACTTGCGCCGCATGCGGCCGGGTGGGACGAGCACGGCACCTTCCCCAAGGACACCATCCGCGCGGCCGGCGAGCTGGGCTTCTGCGGCCTGTACTCGCCGGAGCAATGGGGCGGGCTGGGCCTGCCACGTCTCGACGCCGCCATCGTGTTCGAGGAACTCGCCGCGGCGGACCCGTCGACCGCTGCCTTCATCACCATCCACAACATGGCGACCTGGATGCTGACGATGAACGCGCGCGACGAGGTGGCGGCCCATTGGGGCCCGCTGCTGACCAGCGGCGAGAAACTGGCCTCCTATTGCCTCACCGAGCCGGGCGCCGGCTCCGACGCCGGCTCGCTGCGCACCACCGCCAGGCTCGACGGTGCCGAGTACGTGTTGAACGGCTCCAAGGCCTTCATTTCCGGCGCCGGCGAGACCGACGTGCTGGTGGTGATGGCGCGCACCGGCGGTGCGGGCGCGTCCGGCATTTCGGCGTTCGCGGTGCCGGGCGACACGCCGGGCATCACCTACGGCCGCAAGGAACAGAAGATGGGCTGGAACAGCCAGCCCACCCGCGGCATCACCTTCGAGAACGCGCGCATCCCGGCCGGCAACCTGCTCGGCAACGAGGGCGACGGCTTCAAGATCGCGATGAAGGGGCTGGACGGCGGGCGCATCAACATCGCCACCTGCTCGGTCGGCGCGGCCCAGGGCGCGCTCAACGCGGCGCAGCGCTACATGCACGAGCGCAAGCAGTTCGGCAAGTCGCTGGCCCAGTTCCAGGCCCTGCAGTTCAAGCTGGCCGACATGGCCACCGAACTGGTGGCCGCGCGCCAGATGGTCCGGCTGGCCGCCAGCAAGCTCGACAGCGCGGCCCCCGACACCAATGTGTATTGCGCGATGGCCAAGCGCCTCGCCACCGACCTGTGCTTCAATGTGATCAACGAGGCGCTGCAGATCCACGGCGGCTACGGCTACATCCGCGAATACCCGCTGGAACGCCTGCTGCGCGACGCCCGCGTGCACCAGATCCTCGAAGGCACGAACGAGGTCATGCGCGTCATCATCTCGCGCCGCATGCTCGAAGAAGACGCCCTCGACCGAATCCGTTGAGCACACTCCCCACACCCATGACCGACTACACCGGACTCCAACTCGAGAAGCGCGGCCACACCGCGCTCGTCACCCTCCACAACCCGCCCGCCCACACCTGGACGCAGGACAGCCTTGCCGCCCTCACGCGGCTGGTGGGTGACCTGAACGCCGACCGCGACGTCTGGACGCTGGTCATCACCGGTGACGGCGAAAAGTTCTTCTCCGCCGGCGCCGACCTGAAGCTGTTCGCCGACGGCGACAAGGCGGTGGCCCGCGCGATGGCGCGGCGTTTCGGCGAAGCCTTCGAGGCGCTGTCCAACTTCCGTGGCGTCAGCATCGCGGCGATCAACGGTTTCGCGATGGGCGGCGGCCTCGAATGCGCGCTGGCCTGCGACCTGCGGGTGGCCGAAGAACATGCGCAGATGGCATTGCCCGAAGCCACTGTGGGCCTTCTGCCGTGCGCGGGCGGCTCGCAGTGGCTGTCGTGGCACGTCGGCGAAGGCTGGGCCAAACGCATGATCCTGTGCGGCGAGCGCGTCGACGCCGCCACCGCGCTGCGCATCGGCTTGGTCGAGGAGGTCGTGCCGCGCGGACAGGCGCTGGAACGCGCGCTGGCGCTGGCTCAATCGGTCGAGAAGCAGAGCCCCAGCAGCGTGGCGGCCTGCAAGAAGCTGATCCAGGGCGCCCGCAGCGGCTCGCCCACCACCACGCTGGTGTCGGAACGCGAGGCCTTCGTCGATTTGTTCGACACGGCTGATCAGCGCGAAGGCGTGCAGGCCTTCCTAGGCAAGCGCAAGCCCGAGTGGCGCAATGCTTGACCCGCACCGCGTGACCGAAGACGTCGTCCTGTTCACCGAGATCGACACCGCCTGTGGGCGTGTCTTCGCGCGTGCCACCCTGAATTCCCCGCCCACGCTCAACGCGCTCTCGCTCGACATGATCGAGCTGCTGGAGCCGAAGTTCGCCCAATGGGCGAAAGACCCTCGGGTCATTGGCGTGGTGCTCGACGCGGTGGGCGACAAGGCCTTCTGCGCCGGCGGCGACCTGCAGATGCTGTACGCGTCGATGCGCGAGACGCCCGAGGGCGAGGTGCCGCGGCGTGCCGCCGAGTTCTTCGAGCGCGAGTACCGGCTCGACTACCTGATCCACACCTATCCCAAGCCCATCCTGTGCTGGGGGCACGGCATCGTGATGGGCGGCGGCATCGGCCTGTTCGCGGGCGCCTCGCACCGCGTGGCCACGCCGCGCACCCGGCTGGCGATGCCGGAGATCACGGTGGGCCTGTACCCGGACGTGGGTGGCAGTTGGTTCCTGCGGCGAGCGCCCGGCAAGAGCGGCCTGTTTCTGGCGCTGACCGGTGCGCTGCTGAATGCGGCCGACGCGCGCTTCGTGGGGCTGGCCGACTTCGTGCTCGCGCACGAAGACAAGGACAGGGTGCTGGCCAGCATCGCCGGCGGGCATTGGTCCGACGCTGCGGCCGACAACCGGAACCAGCTCAGCCGCTCGCTCGACCGGCTGGCGTTGCGCGAGGGCCTGCCCGAAGCGCAGGTGCGCAAACATTACGACCTGCTCGACGCCACCATCGGCAACGACAGCCTGCTGGACATCGCCGGGCGGCTGCAGGCGCTGACCACCCACGAAGACGCGTGGATTGCCGCCGCTGCCACCAATTTCGTGAAGGGCTCGCCCACCTCGGCCGCGCTGTCCTTCGCGCTGTGGCGCCGGGTGCTGCACCTGTCGATGGCCGACGTGCTGCGCCTCGAATACCACGTGTCGGTGACCTGCGCGCGCATCGGCGATTTCGCCGAGGGCATCCGTGCGCTGATCATCGACAAGGACCGCAACCCGCGCTGGCGGCCCGCCCGCCTAGCCGACGTGAGCGACGCCTACATCCAGAGTTTCATGCAGGCGCCGCACCCGCTGGCCGACCTGGTCTGACACCCGACAACGAACACAGGAGATCGAACATGAGCGACGCAAACAGCACCCCGGTGGGCTTCATCGGCCTGGGCAACATGGGTGGCCCGATGGCCATCAACCTGGCCAAGGCCGGCTACCCGGTGAAGGCCTTCGATCTCAGTGCCGACGCCTGCAAGAAGGTCGCCGAAGGCGGCGCCACCATCGCCGCATCGGCCGCCGACGCGGTCAAGGGCGCGAAGATCGTCGTCTCGATGTTGCCGGCAAGCCGCCACGTCGAAGGCCTCTACCTCGGCGACAAGGGCCTGCTGGCGCTGCTGGAGCCGGGCACGCTGGTGCTGGACTCCAGCACCATCGCGCCGGTCAGCGCGCGCAAGGTCGCCGAAGCGGCCACCGCCAGAGGCCTGGAATTTCTCGACGCGCCGGTGTCCGGCGGCACCGCGGGCGCTGCCGCCGGCACGCTGACCTTCATGGTCGGCGGCGACACGGCGGTGCTGGAGCGCGCCACGCCGCTCATCAAATCCATGGGCGCCAACATCTTCCACGCCGGCGGCCATGGGGCCGGGCAGGGCGCCAAGCTGTGCAACAACATGCTGCTGGCCATTCTGATGATCGGCACCTCCGAGGCGCTGTCGCTGGGCAAGTCGCTCGGCCTCGATCCCAAGGTGCTGTCGGAGGTGATGCGCCGCAGTTCCGGCGGCAACTGGACGCTGGAGAAATACAACCCGGTCCCTGGGGTGATGGAGGGTGTGCCGGCATCGCGCGGCTACACTGGCGGCTTCGGTACCGACCTGATGCTCAAGGACGTCGGTCTGGCACTCGAAGCCGCGCTGGGCTCCGGTGCCTGCGTGCCGCTGGGGGGCCTTGCCCGCGAGCTGTATGCCTCGCACAGCAAGGCCGGTCACGGTGGCCTCGACTTCTCGAGCATCATCGGCTTGATCAACCCCCAACCCTGACGAAGGCGCGCACGCCATGGCCGACAACCTGCAATCCCTGTTCGATGCATGGGTCAAGGCTTGGTCCGCGCCGGCGAGCGCCACGGGGGCTTCGCCCAACCCGCTCACCACAGACCCCCGCTTCAAGGACCCGGCCTGGGCCAACACGCCGTATGGCCAGTCGCTGCTGACCTGGTACCAGCTCGCCGGCAAGATCGCCTCACAGGTGGGCGGGCTGGGGGCCAACCTGCCGGCTCACCAGAAGCGGGTGTGGGACTTTTACGTGAACTACGCGGTCGACGCGCTGGCGCCGTCCAACTTCTTCTGGACCAACCCGCAGGCCCTGCAGAAGGCCGCCGAAACACGCGGCCACAGCGTGGCGACCGGCGCGCTGCGCATGTTGTCGGACCTTCAGCGCAATGCGCTGCCGGCCTCGACCGACAAGGCCACCTTCAAGGTGGGCGGCAACCTCGCCAACACGCCGGGCAGCGTGGTGTTCCAGAACGAGATCTTCCAGCTGATCCAGTACACGCCGCGCGCGGCGCAGGTGCACGCGGTGCCGCTGCTGATCGTGCCGCCCTGCGTCAACAAGTTCTACGCGTTCGACTTGAACGAAAACAAGTCCATGGTGCGCTGGCTGCTGGAGCAGGGCCACAACGTGTTCATGGTGTCGTGGCGCAACCCGCATGCCAACAGCACGGACCACGGTTGGGAAGACTATGTGTTCGACGGCGTGATCGCGGCGGTCGATGCCGCCTGCGACATCGGCAAGTCGCCCAGGCTGAATTTGATGGCCTGGTGCATCGGCGGCGCGCTGTCTGTGTCGGCGCTGGCGGTCATGACGCCGGCCGAAAAGAAGAAGATCGCGTCGGCCACCTTTCTGACCACGCTGGTCGATTACTCCGACCCGGGAGATGTCGAGGTCTTTGTCGACCAGCAACAGATCAGCGCGTTCACGCCCCGCGTGCGTTCGCGCGGCGTGATGCCGGGGCAGGACCTCGCCAAGGCGATGGCGATGCTGCACGCCAACGACTCGATCTGGAATTTCTGGGTCAGCAACTACCTGCTGGGCGACAACATCCCGCCGTTCGACGTGCTGTTCTGGAACAGCGACACCGCCAACGTGCCGGGCGAGCTGTACCAGTTCTACGTCGAGAACATGTACTGGAAGAACCTGCTGCGCGAGCCGGGGGCCTTGAGCCTGCGCGGCCGCAAGGTCGATGTCGGCAACCTCGACATGCCGGTGTGCTTCGTCTCGGCCACCGAAGACCACATCGTGCCGTGGAAGACCACGCTGGCCGCGCTCGAGCTGGTGGGGGGCGAGGTTGATTTCATGCTGACCGAAGGCGGCCACGTCTCCGGCACCATCATCAACCACCCGGCCAAGACGCGGAAGAGCCATTGGGTCAACGGCCCCAAGACCACCGACCCCGACGCGTGGCTGGCCGGTGCCGAGAAGCGCGCCGGCAGTTGGTGGACCGGCTGGCACGACTGGGCCGCCGCCCATGCGGGCAAGAAGGTCGCCGCACCGAAAACGCTGGGCAACGCGCAGCACAAGCCGATCGAGCCGGCTCCGGGTTCCTACGTGCTGGAAGAAGTCCCGCAGTCCTGATGGTGGTGAGCGAAGACTTCCGCGTTCCGAGCACCGAGCGGGGCGTGGAGATCCACGTCCGCAACAAGCGGCCGGAAGGCGTGGCGCGGTTCGACGAGCAGAAGGTGGTGGTGTTCATCCACGGCGCCACCTATCCCGGCTCGATGGCGTTCGACCACCCGATGTTCGGCGGCGGCTCGTGGATGGACTACATGGCCCGCCACGGTTTCGACAGCTACTTGTTCGACGTGCGTGGCTACGGCAGATCCACCCGCTCGGCCGCCATGCGTTCCGCCACGCCGCAGCGGCGAGCACCCTATGCACGCACACCCGAGGCGGTGGCCGATCTGGCGGCGGTGGTCGAGTTTGTGCGGCAGCGCGCGGGCGTGCAGCGCGTCAACCTGATCGGCTGGTCGTGGGGAACGGCGATCGGCGGCGGCTACACCGCCCTCCACAACGACAAGGTGCGCCACCTCACGATGTTCGCGCCGCTGTGGGTCATTCGCAGCGCGCCGGCCGCCATGGCGCGCTGGATGCAACTGGCGGCGCCATTGGCGGCCAGTGCCCACAGCTTCATGAGCGCCTACCGCACCGTGACGCGTGGCGAGATGCGCCAGCGCTGGGTCAGCGGCCTCGACGCCGCCACCGCCGAGCAGGTGATTCCCAAGGCCGAATACGACCGCTGGTGGGACGCGCTGGCCGCGCTGGAACCCGAGCCCCGGCGCGGCGACGGTGTGCGGGCGCCCAACGGCGTGATGGCCGACCTCATGGAGCGCTGGTGCGCGAACAAGCCGACCTATGTGCCGGAAGACATCCGCGTGCCCACGCTGCTGCTGCTGGGCGAGTGGGACGTGGACACGCCGCCCTACATGGCGCAGGAACTGTTTTCCAAACTGGTGGCCGCGCCCTACAAGCGGTTGGAGATGCTGGCGCGCGGCACGCACGCCATGGCGCTGGAGATCAACCGCGTGGATCTGTACCGCCGCGTGCGCGAGTTCATCGACACGCGCTACGTCTGAGGCGGCACGCTCAGAGCAGGCGGCCGTCGTCGCCCAGCGCTTCGTCGAGCTTCTGCAGCAGAGCGGCGAGTTTGGCCGCTTCTTCCGGGTCGCGCGGCGCGGCGTGGGCGCTGGCCACCGGCGCGGGCGTCACGGGCGCCGGCGCGGCGACCGATTCGAAGGCCAGGTTCAGCGCCGCCAGCACCGCGATGCGGTCGCGTGCCTTCACCTTGCCGGCGTCGCGCAGCTTGCACATCTGCGTGTCCACCCGTTCCACCGCTTCGAGCAGGCGGGCCTCGCCGCCCTCCGGGCAGCCGAGCAGATAGCTCTGGCCCATGATCTGCACCTCGAGTTGGTTCATTCGGTGCCGTCCTTGGGGGTGGCCGGCTCGGGCAGGCGCTCCAGCAGCGCTTCGACGCGGGTGCGTGCGGCGTTCAGGCGCGACTGCAGCGAATCGCGCTCGTGCGTGACCGCGTCGAGGCGGGCGGCGAGCAGCGCGTTGGTGCGCTGCAGTTCGTCGTAGCGCACCAGCAGACGGTCCACGCGTTCGGCGATCTGGTCGATGGGCGAAGAATCCGGCATGGTCGCGGTGATTGTAGGTGCGGGGGCGAGCTTAGAATATCAGGGTTGGTGCTCGCGGTGTGGTTCACACCCCGCAGTTCAACGGGAAGCAGGGGGAAGGGGCCGCAACGGTGCCCGACCAACCTGCGCTGCCCCCGCAACGGTAAGCGGACGAACCGGTTCTCACACCGGTTCGGCTTCGATCAACAGCCACTGGCGAGCGCGCATGCGCGGCCGGGAAGGCGGTCGGAGCAGGTCCGTCAGCCCGGATACCGGCCAACGCAGTGGTCCGTCGCGCCTTGCGGCGGGCTGTCACGTCCATGCGCTGGCGGGGAGGCCGGCGAGGACACTGTCCCTTCGTTCGTTTCCAATGACCACTCGAGTTCCTTCGTTCCGGCTCGCCGCATGCGCGATCGCCATCACCACGGCTTTCCCGGCCGTTGCCCAATCCACCGCCGGCGAGCGCCCGCTGGCCGAAACGGTGATCACCGCCACGCGCACCGCGACCCGCACCGACGAGCTGGTGAGCGACGTCGTCGTCATCGACCGCCAGGCGATCGAGAGCTCGACGGCCCGCACGCTCTCCGAGCTGCTGACGCGCCAGGCCGGTGTGCAGATGAGCGCCAACGGCGGCCTGGGCAAGACCTCGTCGATCTTCATCCGCGGCACCGAAAGCCGCCACACCATCCTGCTGATCGACGGCGTGCGCTACGGCTCGGCCACCGCCGGCACGCCCAGCCTCGACAACATCCCGGTCGAGATGATCGAGCGCATCGAGGTGCTGAAGGGCCCGGCCTCGGCGCTGTACGGCAGCGAAGGCGTGGGCGGCGTGGTGCAGATCTTCACGCGCCGCGGCACCGACGGCTCGCACCCCTATGCGTCGGCCACGGTGGGCAGCCGGGGCTACGGCCAGATCGCCGCCGGTACCACCGGTGGCCAGGGGGCATTGACCTACGCGATCGGGCTGCAGAAGACCCGCGAGAAGGGCTTCTCGGCCACCAACCCGAACGTGCAGTTTGGCAACTACAACGCCGACCGCGACCCCTTCGACCAGGACGCCGTCAATGGCTCTTTCAGCTATGCCGTCAACAAGGACTGGTCGGTGTCGGGCACGCTGCTGCTCTCGAACGGCCTGACGCACATCGACGACGGCCCGGGCCTCGACTCCATCACCAAGCTCAACACGCAGGTGCTGGGCCTTGGCGTGAAGGGCAAGGTCTCCGACATCTGGCGCACCGAGCTGCGCGCGTCCACCAGCCGCGACAAGAGCTACAGCCCGGTGGCGTCCAGCCCCGGCCGCTTCAACACCGAGCAGAACGAGGTCTCGTGGCAGAACGAGATCGACACGCCGCTCGGCGTGGCGCTGGTCGGCATCGAGCGGCGCGACCAGGACGTGGACAGCACCACCAACTACGTGTTGAAGTCGCGCAGCATCGATGCCGTGTTCGCCGGCCTGAACGGCAGCGCGGGCAGCCACAGCTGGCAGGTCAATGTGCGGCGCGACCGCAACTCGCAGTTCGGCAGCGCCAACACCTGGTTCGCCGGCTACGGCTACCAGTTCCTGCCGGCGTGGCGCTTCAACGTCTCGCACGGCACCAGCTTCGTGGCGCCCTCGTTCAACCAGCTCTATTTTCCCAACTTCGGCAACCCCGACCTGCAGCCCGAGCGCGGACGCAACACCGACGTTGGCATCAGCTACAGCGCAGCCGGCCAGGTCGTGAAGCTGGTGCGCTTCGAGAACAAGATCCGCGGCTTCATCACCAACACCACGCTGCCGCAGAACGTGCCGCAGGCCCGCATCGAGGGGTGGACGCTGTCGTACGAGGGCGACCTCGGCGCCCTGCAACTGCGTGCGTCGCTCGACTCGCTGGACCCGCGCAACGAGCTGACCGGCAAGCTGCTGCCCCGGCGCGCCGAACAGCAGGCCACGCTGGGTGCCGACTACCGCGTGGGCGCATGGAAGTTCGGCGGCTCGCTGCTGCACCTGGGCAACCGCTTCGACAACGCCACCAACACCCTGCCGCTCGGCGCCTTCACCACGCTGGACCTCGCCGCCGACTACGCGCTGAGCAAGGCGTGGACGCTGCAGGCCCGCGTGAACAACGCCACGGACCGGACCTACGAAACGGCCTATGGCTACAACCAGGCGGGTCGGGCGTTCTACCTGACGCTGCGCTTCCAGCCGCAGTGAGGCAACGCGGGTTCGGCCCCTGTGGCAAGCTCCACCGCTTCCGACATGACCGAACCCGTGCCTGAACCCACCGTGACCATCGCCCGCTCGGAACTGATCCTCGGCGGGCAGCGCAGCGGCAAGTCGCGACGGGCCGAGGCGATGGCTGCGGCCTGGCTGGCCGGCGCCGCGCCGCGCCGCGCGGTGCTCATTGCCACCGCCCAGGCCGGTGACGCCGAGATGGCCGAGCGCATTGCCCGTCACCGGCGCGACCGTGCCGAACGGGTGCCGGGCCTGGCCACGGTGGAGGAGCCGCTGGCTCTGGCCGAGGCCATCACCGCGAACAGCCGCGCCGACACGCTGGTGGTGGTGGACTGCCTCACGCTCTGGCTCACCCACCGCCTGATGCCGGCCAACACTTCTGATTTCATGAAAAATCGGCCGCAAGTCGGCGCCATTGCTGAAGAGTTTGCTTCACTTTCAGGAGCAATCTCGGGCGCGCCGGGCCCGGTGGTGCTGGTCGGCAACGAGATCGGGCTGGGCGTGATTCCAATGGGCCGCGAGGTGCGCGGCTTCGTCGATGAACTGGGCCGGCTGAACCAGGCGGTGGCGGCCGCCTGCGCCCGCGTGACGCTGATGGTGGCCGGCCTGCCGCTGACCGTGAAGGACTGCGCGACATGAGTTTCTGGAAAAAAGCGCTCGCGTGCGTGGCGCTGGCCGCGCTGGCCGCCGCCGCCCGGTCTGCGCCGGTGACGGTGACCGACGACCGGGGCGTCACCGTCACCTTCGCGCAGCCGCCGCAGCGCATCGTCTCGCTGCTGCCGTCGCTGACCGAAACGGTCTGCGAGCTGGGCGAATGCCGGCGCCTCGTCGGCGTCGACCGCTACTCCAACTTTCCGGCGGCGGTGAAGGCGCTGCCGCAGGTGGGTGGGGGTGTCGACCCCAACATCGAGGCCGTGGTGGCGCTGAAGCCCGACGTGGTGCTGGCCGCCATCAGCTCGCGCGGCGTGGAGCGGCTGGAAGCGCTGGGGCTGAAGGTGCTGGCCATGGAACCCAAGAGCGCGGCCGGCGCGCAGCGCGTGATGGCCCGCATCGGCGAGCTGCTGGAGGTGCGCGACGCGGGGCGCATCTGGCGAGCGATCGACGCCGGCGTGTCGGCGGTGGCGCAGGCCATGCCCCGGCGCGCGGCGCCGCTGCGCGTGTACTACGAGGTGAGCATCGGCGGTTTCGCGGCGGGGCCACAATCCTTCATCGGCGAGCTGATGGCGCGGCTGGGTGCGCGCAACATCGTCACGCCGGAGCTGGGCCCGTTCCCGCGCATCAACCCCGAATACGTGGTGCGCGCCAACCCCGACGTCATCATGATCGGCCAGCGCAACGTGCAGGGCATGGCGCAGCGCCCCGGCTGGGCCGGCATGCGCGCGCTGCGCGAAGACCGCGTCTGCGTGTTCACCGCCGACGAGTCCGACGTGCTGGTGCGGCCCGGGCCGCGCATGGCCGAGGCAGCCCGGCTGATGGCGAAATGTCTGATCGAGAAAGGTGGATGACATGACCGCAAACACACAACCGCAACCCCACGCGACCGACCTGCGGGCCTTCGTGCCCGCGAAAGACTACGCGCTGTCGCGCCGCTTCTACGCCGCGCTCGGATGGACGGAAGGCTACGCCGACGCCAACCTCGCGCTGCTGGAGCGCGGCGACACCCGTTTCTACCTGCAGGCCTACTACCAGAAGGAGTGGGCCGAGAACACCATGCTGCACCTGTCGGTGGACGACGCGATGGCCTGGCACGCGCTCGCCGAGCGCGTCATTGCCACCGGCGAGTTTCCCGGCGCGCGCGTCAGCCCGCCGGCCGAGCAGCCTTACGGCGCGCTGGTCACGCATGTGATCGACCCGGCCGGTGTGCTGCTGCACTTCGCACAGTGGCACGACGGCAAGTGACCGGATGAGCAGCGCAGGCCGGGCGGCCGCCCTCGCGATTGGCCTGCTGCTGGTGGGCCTGGCCGTGCTCGCGGTGGGCGTGGGCGTGGGCAGCACCGGTTTCGAGAGCGTGCTGCGCGCGTGGCACGACCCGGTGGCGTGGCAGATCGTCTGGGAGATCCGGCTGCCGCGCACGCTGGGCGCCTGGGTGGCCGGCGGCCTGCTGGGGCTGGCTGGCGCGGTGGCGCAAGGCCTGTTCCGCAACCCGCTGGCCGACCCCTACCTGCTGGGCAGCGCGACCGGCGCGGCGCTCGGCGTGGCGCTGGCGCTGGCGTTGTTCGGTGCCTCGCCGTTCGCCACGCAGTGGCTGGTGCGGCTGGGCCTGACCGGCGCGGCCTTCGCCGGCGCGGTGGCCGGTGTGCTGCTGACGCTGGCGCTGGCCAAGGGCGCGCAGCACACGCTGCGGCTGCTGCTGGCCGGCGTCATCGTCGGCGTGGTGCTGGGCGCCGCGCGCGACCTCGTCACGCTGGCGGCGCCGGACATCCTGCAGGCCATGCAGGCCTTCATGCTGGGCAGCACCGGTTTCGTCGGCTGGGCCTCGTGCGGCGTGATGGTGGCCGTGCTGCTGCCGGCTGCGCTGGTGGCCTGGGCGCTGGGTCGCGCGCTTGACGGGCTGGCGCTCGGCGAGGCTACGGCCGCCAGCCTGGGCCTGCCGCTGGCGGCGGTGCGCGTGGCGCTGGTCGCGGTGCTGGCGCTCTCGACCGGCGCAGCGGTCGCGCAGACGGGGCTGATCGCCTTCGTGGGTTTGGCCGCGCCGCACCTGGTGCGCTCCATCGTCAAGACCACCCACGGCCGGCTGGTGGTGCTGAGCGCGCTGATGGGCGGCACGCTGCTGGTGGCCGCCGACGTGCTGGCCCGCTGGATCATCGCGCCGCAGGAACTGCCGGTGGGGGTGCTCACCGCGCTGCTCGGCGGCAGCTACCTGCTGTGGCTGATGCACCGTCGCCGTGGCCGCGAGGGGGGTGTGCTGTGAACGCGGCGATCGAAGCGCGTGGCCTCACTGCGTCGCTCGGCGGTACCGAGGTGCTGCATGGCATAGACGTGGCTGTGCCGCGCGGCCGATGGACCGCCATCGTCGGCCCCAACGGCGCCGGCAAATCGACGCTGCTGAAAGCGCTGGCTGGTTTGCTGCCGCACCGCGGCGAGGTCGCGCTGTTCGGCCGGCCGCTGACGGGGCTGCCGGGCCGCGAACGGGCGCGCGCGATGTCGTGGCTGGGCCAGGGCGAGACCGGCGCCGAAGACCTCAGCGTGTTCGACGTCGCCATGCTCGGCCGGCTGCCGCACCAGCCCTGGCTGGCGCCGCCCTCGGCCGCCGACCGCGCGGCGGTGGAGGCGGCGCTGCGCGCCACTCAGGCCTGGGACTGGCGCGCTCGCTCGCTCGGTGCGCTCTCCGGTGGCGAGCGCCAGCGGGTGCTGCTGGCCCGCGCGCTGGCGGTGCAGGCCGATCTGCTGCTGATGGACGAACCGCTCGCCAACCTCGACCCGCCACACCAGGCCGACTGGATGGACCTGGTGCGCGCCGAAACCGCCGCCGGCCGCACGGTGGTCAGCGTGCTGCACGAGATCTCGATCGCGCTGCAGGCGCACGACCTCGTCGTGATGGACGGCGGCCGCGTGCTGCACCACGGCCCCTGCGACCACCCCGCCACCCACGCCGCACTGAGCGCCGTCTTCGGCCAGCGCCTCGCGGTGCACCGCATCGGCCAGCAGTGGCTGGCCGTGCCCCGATGACCGAATTCTGAGAATCACCATGCAGATCGAAACCCCGCCCACCGCCAAACCCTATGAGAAGCCCGAGGGCGAGCGTCGCGGCCTCGTCATCGTCAACACCGGTGACGGCAAGGGCAAGAGCACCGCAGCCTTCGGCCTCGCGCTGCGTGCCCACGGCCGCGGCAAGGCGGTGAAGATCTACCAGTTCATGAAGGTGCCCAGCGCGCGTTTCGGCGAGCACCGCATGTTCGAGCAGATCGGCCTGCCGATCGAAGGGCTCGGCGACGGTTTTTCATGGAAAAGTCAGGACCTGGAGCACTCCGCACAGCTCGCACGCGACGGCTGGCAGAAGGCCAAAGCCACCATCCTCGGGGGTGAACATTTCCTCGTCGTGCTCGACGAAATCACCTACCCGCTGATCTACGGCTGGCTGCCGCTGGACGACGTGCTGGCCACGCTGCGCGAGCGGCCCAAGGACGTGCACGTCTGCCTGACCGGCCGGCGCTGCCCGCCCGAGATCATCGAACTGGCCGACACGGTGACCGAGATGACCAAGATCAAACACGCGTTCAACGCCGGCATTCCGGCTCAGCGCGGCATCGAGGACTGATGACCCACGGTGGTCTTCCCGCCGTCCACCTGACCCCGCAGGACGAAGTTGGCCTGCTGCTGGGCGGCGTGATGCTGCTGGCGCTGCTGATCGACCGGCTGTGGGGTGAGCCGCCGGCCGCGCTGCACCCGGTGGTCGGCTTCGGCCTGTACCTGGATGCGGCGGGCCGGCGCATTCCGCGGCGCTCGCCGGCGGCGGCGTTTATCGGCGGCGCGCTGGCCTGGTGCTTCGGCGCGGCGCTGGTCACCGGCGGCGCTTGGTGGCTGCAGCAGTCGGTGGCCCGCGACATGCCGTTCTGGCTCGCGTTGCCGGTGCTGGCGCTGGCGCTGAAACCCATGCTGGCCTGGCGCATGCTGAAGGACGAGGTGCGGGCGGTCGATGCTGCGCTGGCCGAATCGCTGGAAGCCGGGCGCGAGCGCCTGGCGTGGCTGGTCAGCCGCGACACGGGCAGCCTCAGCGAGGCCGAGGTGCGCGAGACCGCAATCGAGTCGCTGGCCGAGAACCTCAACGACTCGGTCGTCGCGCCGTTGTTCTGGTTCGTGTTGCTCGGCCTGCCGGGCGCGGTGCTGTACCGCTTCGCCAACACCGCCGACGCGATGTGGGGCTACCGCGGCGAGCGCAACGGCCGCGACTGGACGCACGCCGGCCGCTGGGCCGCCCGGGCCGACGACGTGTTGTCGTGGCTGCCGGCCCGCCTCACCGCGATGCTGCTGGCGATCGGCGCCAACCGCGCAGGCGAACTCTCGCTCGGCCGCCTGCGCGCCGAGGCCCGGCTGACGCCGTCGCCCAACGGCGGCTGGCCGATGGGCGCGATGGCGCTGCTGATCGGCGTGCGATTGGGCAAACCGGGCGTCTATGTGCTCAACGCTGCGGGCCGGGAGCCCCGGGCGGCCGATGTGGTGCAGGCCCTTGTTCATGCATCAAATGCACTGCTGGTCAGTGTCCCGATTGGGTTTATAGCTCTTGTTTTCATAGCGCCGTGGTGGCTGTTTCGGATCTGACCATGGCCCACGACCCCACCCGTCAGCACGGCGGCCCCGACGCGCTTGGTGTGCCCCGGCTCGATTTCTCCAGCAACAGCAACGGCTGCGGCCCTTGCCCGGCCGTGCGCGCCGCAGTCACCGCCGCCGACGCCACGGCCTACCCCGACCCCGCCTACACCGCGCTGCGCGAGCAACTGGCCGACTGGCACGGTGTGGCACCGGGCCGCATCGTCGTCGGCGGCAGCGCGAGCGAATTCATCTTTCGCATCAGCGGCTGGGTGGCGTCCACCTGCAATGGCGGCGTCGTGCTGCCGCGGCACGGCTATGGCGACTACGCGGCGGCTGCGATGGCGCACGGCCTGCGGATCAGCGCCGACGCAGAGAGGGCCGCGCTGGCCTGGTGCTGCGAGCCGTCCAGCCCGCTCGGCCAGCGCGATGCCGATCTGCCGGCCCTGCTGACCATCCGACGCGGCCCCACCGTCGTGCTCGACCGCGCCTACGAGCCGCTGCGCCTGGGCGAGCCGATCGCCCACACCCCCGACCAGCTCGACGCCATTTGGCAGCTCTGGTCGCCGAACAAGGCGATGGGGCTGACGGGCGTGCGCGGCGCTTATGCGATCGCGCCTGAAGGCGCCGACGACGCGGTGCGCACGCTGGTGCAGCGGGCGCCGTCGTGGGTGCTGGGTGCCCATGGCGTGGCGCTGCTGTCGGCCTGGGCCACGCTGTCCGCGCAGGCCTGGCTGGCGGGCAGCATGGTCGCGCTGGCCGCATGGAAACAGCGGCAGGTGGCGTGGTGCGAATCGGCCGGCTGGCGCTGCGAGCCCAGCCTGGCGAACTTCTTCTGCGCGCGGCCGCCGGTGGACGGCCCGCGCGGCGTGGCGCGGCTGCTGTCGGCACTGCGCGAGCGGGGCATCAAGCTGCGGGACTGCGCGTCGTTCGGCCTGCCGGGCTTGGTGCGGCTGTCGGTGCTGCCGCCCGAGGCGCAGGACGAACTGGCGTTGGCCGTTGAACAGGTGATGGCATGACGCGCGCCAAAGCCGTCATGGTGCTGGGCACGACCAGCGGTGCCGGCAAGAGCTGGGTCGCCACCGCGCTGTGCCGCTGGTACGCGCGCCAAGGCTACAAGGTCGCGCCGTTCAAGGCGCAGAACATGAGCAACAACGCCCGGGTCGTTGCGGGTGGCGAGATCGGCAGCGCGCAGTATTTCCAGGCACTCGCCGCCCGCGCCGTGCCCGACGTGCGCATGAACCCGCTGCTGCTGAAACCCGAGGCCGACACACGCAGCCAGGTCGTGCTGCTCGGCCGGGTCGACGAGCGGCTGTCGAAGATGGCGTGGCGCGGCCGCAGCGCCTCGGTCTGGCCGCAGGTGGCCGGCGCTCTCGACGAACTGCTGGCCGAGAACGACGTGGTCGTGATGGAAGGCGCTGGCTCACCGGCCGAGATCAATTTGAAGGACAGCGACATCGTCAATATGCGCAGCGCCCACCACGCCGACGCGCGCTGCCTGCTGGTGACCGACATCGACCGCGGCGGCGCCTTTGCGCACCTCTACGGCACCTGGGCGCTGCTCGACGACGCCGACCGCGCGCGGCTGGCCGGTTTCGTGCTGAACAAGTTCCGGGGCGATGCGTCGCTGCTGGCGCCTGGTCCGCAGCAGCTCGAAGCGATGACCGGCGTACCGACCGTGGCGACGCTGCCCATGCTGTGGCAGCATGGCCTGCCCGAGGAAGACGGCGTCTTCGACATGGGCGCCACGCCGGGGGAGGCGAACCTGACCATTGCCGTCGTCGCGTGGCCGCGCATCAGCAACCTCGACGAGTTCCAGCCGCTGAAGAACATCCCCGGCGTGCGGCTGGTCTGGGCGCGTGGCCCGGCGGCGCTGGCGCGTGCCGACTGGCTCATCCTGCCCGGCTCCAAACACACCAGCGCCGACCTGGCCTGGCTGCGCGCGCAGCGGCTGGACGCCGCGGTGGCCGCCCATGCGGCGAAGGGCGGGGCGGTGCTCGGCATCTGCGGCGGGCTGCAGGTGCTGGGCGAGGCGCTGGTCGACCCGCACGGCATCGACGGCAACGCGCCCGGCCTTGGGCTGCTGCCGCTGGTGACCACCTTCGCGCCGGAGAAAACCGTGCGGCACCGCGAGGCCGCGTTCGGCGAGCTGACCGGGCCGTGGCAGGCGCTGTCCGGCGTGGTCGCGAAGGGCTATGAAATCCACCACGGCCAGACCGCGCAGCACCCGGGAATGGCGCCCGTCCGCGCGGTCATGCCGGAGGGGCTGGCGTGGCAAAATGGGGCTGGCAACGTGCTGGGTGTCTACCTGCACGGCCTGTTCGAGGATGCCGCGGTCTTGCAGGCGCTGTTCGCCGGCGGGCTGGCGCCAAATGTGCCCGGCCTGTCCGCAAAAGTGCCGACGCTCGATGCAACATTCGACGGGCTCGCCGATTTTGTCGAGGCGCACTGCGCGCCCGGCGTGTTGAAGGGGCTGGTTCGCTGACCGGCCACCGCTGTTTTCTTGCCTCTGGAGAAGTTGATGGGTTCCACCGAAAGTCAGGCGCTGGCCGCCGTCCGTGATGCCGAACAACGCGCCGCCGCCGCGCCGTGGACGGTCGCCGCCGTGGACGCGCTGATGGCGCTGCCGCTGCCCGAACTGATGCACCGTGCCCAGGTCGTGCACCGCGCCAACTTCGACCCCTGCGAGGTCGAGTTCGCCACGCTGCTGTCGGTGAAGACCGGCGGCTGCCCGGAAGACTGCTCCTACTGCCCGCAGGCCGCTCGCTACGACACCGGCGTGGAAGCCACCAAGCTGATGGGCCCCGACGACGTGCTGGCCGCTGCCCGCGCCGCGAAAGACGCCGGCGCCACCCGCTTCTGCATGGGTGCGGCCTGGCGCGCGCCGAAAGACCGCGACATCGAAAAGGTGTCGGAGCTGGTGCGCGGCGTGAAGTCGCTGGGTCTGGAGACCTGCGCCACGCTGGGCATGCTGGAAGAAGGCCAGGCGCAGGCGCTGGCCGACGCGGGGCTGGACTACTACAACCACAACCTCGACACCGCGCCGGAGTTCTACGGCCAGGTCATCAAGACCCGCGAATACCAGGACCGACTCGACACGCTGGGCCATGTGCGCACGGCCGGCGTCAAGGTCTGCTGCGGCGGTATTGTCGGCATGGGCGAAACGCGCCGCCAACGCGCCGCACTGATCGCGCAACTCGCCAACCTGAATCCGTACCCCGAATCGGTGCCGATCAACCACCTGGTCAAGGTCGAGGGGACGCCGCTGGCCGACCAGGAAGACCTGGACCCGCTGGAATTCGTGCGCACCATCGCGGTCGCCCGCATCGCGATGCCCAAGGCGCGTGTGCGGCTGTCGGCCGGCCGGCGCCAGATGGGCGAGGCGGTGCAGGCCATGTGTTTCATGGCTGGCGCCAACTCCATCTTCTTCGGCGAGAAGCTGCTGACCACCGACAACCCCGAAACGCTGGACGACGTGGCGCTGCTCGGCAAGCTCGGCATGTACCCGCGCGGCCGCAAGCCGGGCGAAGAGGCGGCATCGGTGGCGACGGAAAACCTGGCACCGGCCGCTGCGGCGGCGGGCCACAGCCACGGCGGTGGCTGCGGCTGCCACTGAACGCGCGGTGACGCTGGCCGACCTGGCCCGCCCCGAACTGCGGGCGGCGCTGCAGCACAAGCTCGACCACAAGACCAAGCCGCTCGGTTCGCTCGGCCAGCTCGAAGCGCTGGCGCTGCGCGTTGGCCTCATCCTTGGCAGCGAGACGCCGGAACTGCGCGAACCGCAACTGGTGGTGTTCGCCGGTGACCACGGCCTGGCGGCGCGCGGTGTGTCGGCCTACCCGAGCGACGTGACGTGGCAGATGGTCGAGAACTTCCTTGCCGGCGGCGCCTGTGTGAGCGTGCTGGCGCGCCAGCACGGCATCGCGCTGACGGTGGTCGACTGCGGCGTGGCGCACGACTTCGCGCCGAGGCCCGCGCTGGTGAACGCCAAGATCGCCCTCGGCACCGCCGACGCGTTCAGTGGCCCGGCGATGACGGCCGAACAACGTGACCGCGCCATCCAGAACGGCCGCGATCTGGTCCAACGCCTGCCCGGCAACGTGCTGCTGCCCGGCGAAATGGGCATTGGCAACACCTCAGCCGCCTCGCTGGTCATGGCGCGCTTGTGCGGCCTCGACATCGCCGATTGCACCGGCGCCGGCACCGGGCTCGACGGCGATGGCATCGCCCGCAAGACCGCCGTGCTGCGCGAAGTGCTGCTACGCCACGCCGGGGCCACCGCGCCGCTCGACGTGCTGGCTGCGTTCGGCGGCTTCGAGATGGCGACCATGTTGGGCGCGGTGCTGCAGGCGGCCGAGGAGAACCGCGTCATCGTCGTCGACGGCTTCATCACCAGCGCGGTGGTGCTGCTGGCACAGGCGCTCGACACCCGGGTGCTGCAACGCTGCGTGTTCGCCCACCGCTCCGGCGAACGTGGCCATGCGCTGCTGCTGCAGCACCTGCAGGCACAGCCGCTGCTCGACCTCGGGCTGCGGCTCGGCGAAGGCTCTGGCGCGGCGCTGGCCTGGCCGCTGCTGGTGTCGGCCTGCGCGGTGCTGCGCGAGATGGCCAGCTTCGATTCGGCCGGCGTCTCACAGAAGAACTGACCCGGTTTCTTCGGGGTCTTCGCCTACGCGGGGTGCGGCGCGGCGCCGACGGTGCGGGCCTTGCGCCGCCCCTAGAGTGGTCCCATCAACTTCAGGAGACCTCTCATGCAATCGATCATTCTCTGGATTCTTGGCGTGCCGATCAGCGTCATCATTCTGCTGAAGCTTTTCGGCGTGTTTTGAACGCGGCCGCGCGGGCAGCAAGGGCTAATCCCGCGCGGTTGCCGTTGCCACGAATGCGGTCTATCCTCGCCGCATCGGGTGTCGCAACCGCGACTCACGGCCTTCTGAGGAGACGACGCCATGTACAAACGCATCCTGCTCGCCTACGACGGATCGGACTCCGGCCAGAAGGCGCTGCTCGACTGCCGCGAGGTGGCAGGCTGGGCGCAATCTGAGTTGGTGCTGGTGGCGGTGATGCCGGCCACCATGGGCATCGTCAGCGTGGAAGGCGGCGTGTACGACCATGCACTGGCCGACCGCGAACACGAGCGCTACGAAGGCGTGCTGGCCGATGGCCTGAAGCGCCTTGCCGAATGCGGCTACAAGGCCACCGGCGAGGTGCTGGTGGGCGAGTCGGTGCACGAGATCGCGCGCTACGCGACCAAGATCGAAGCCGACCTGATCGTCGTCGGGCACAAGCACCTCGACAGCTGGGCCGCCCGCTGGTGGCGGGGTTCGGTGTCGGCGTCGCTCATTGAACATTCCCCCTGCAGCGTGCTGGTGGCCATCACCACCTGACCTCCGGTGGCCACGACCCGGGCCGCCTCGCGCGGCCATGCACCCCATTCCCCACATTCCCCGTTGCCCGACCCACTCGCGGCACGCCGCGCGCAGGCGCTCGAGCAATACCGGCGCCGCGCCGACATCTACGACTTCGAATTGACCGCCTTCGAGCCGATCCGTGAGCGGGCGGTGGAGCGGCTTGCGCTGGAGGAGGGGCACACGGTGCTCGACATCGGCTGCGGTACCGGGCTGAGTTTCAACCGGCTGCGCGAGGCGGTGGGCGGGCGGGGGCAGGTGGTCGGCGTGGAACAGTCGCCCGACATGCTCGCCATCGCCCGCAGCCGGGTGCACGACGGCGGCTGGCGCAACGTGCGGCTGGAGTGCCAGCCGGTGCACCTGTCGCGCCTGCCGGCCCGCGCCGATGCGGCCTTCTTCCATTTCACCCACGACATCCTGCGCGAGCCCGGCGCCATCGACCACGTGCTGGCCCACTTGCGGCCCGGCGCCACCGTGGTCGCCACCGGCCTCAAGTGGGCGGGTGGCTGGAGCTGGCCGGTCAACTGGCTGGTGCTGGGGGCGGCGCTGCATTCGGTGACCTCGCTCGAAGGGCTGCGGCAGCCCTGGGACCGGCTCGCCGACGCGCTGGACGACGTCGAGGTCGAGACGTTCTGGTTCGACGCGATCTTCGTGGTGCGGGGTCGGGTGCGCGGCTGAGGGGGCGGCGCTGTCACGCGGCCGTCACCGCGTGCCCGCAGACTGCCGGCCATTCCCACACATCCGGTGCGGCCATCTCCGCACCCCTCCCGCATGAACACCCGACACCTGCAGCGCTTGGGCGCCTGCTTTGCCCTGATCAGTTTGCTTGCCGCCTGCGGCGGCGGCTCCGGCGGCGACACCTCGACCGCCGCCACGCCGGCTCCGGCGCCCACGCCGGCACCTGCTCCAGCACCCGCACCGACCCCGGTGTTCTTCCAGACCAAGACGCCTTACGCGCCCCAGCAGGACGCCGCCACCTACGAAGCGCCGCCGTCCGGCTATTCGGCGGTGTACACCGAGCTGGTGGCGCGGCACGGTTCACGCGGCCTCTCCAGCCTGAAGTACGACCTGGCCATCTACAACATGTGGCAGCGCGCCGCGGCCGACGGCGCATTGACCGACCTCGGCGCCAAGCTCGGCCCTGACGTGCTGAAGATCATGAAGGCCAACTTCCTGCTGGGCTACGGCGTGAACGGCATTTCCAAGCCGGGCTACGGCAACGAGACGCAGGTCGGCATCCGCGAGCACCAGCAGCTTGCGGCGCGCCTGCTCGGCCGCCTGCCGGCGTACTGGAAATCGGTGGGCGACACCGCCACCAGCGCGCCGCGCCAGATCGTGTTCGTTACCTCGGGCGTGGACCGCGCGGTGGACAGCGGCAACTACTTCGTCAGCTCGCTCACCGGCAACCAGGCCAACCTCACGCCGCTGATCACCAAGCCTGCCGCACCGGGGCCCTATCCCAAGAGCGCGCCGGTGGCACAGCCGGCCGGCACCAACCACTTCCTGCTGTACTTCCACAAGCTGCTGGCCGCCACCGACGCGGTGGTCGACAACACCGACCCGCTGTACAAGACCTACCAGGACAGCCAGGCCTTCCAGGCCTACGGCAGCGACACCGACCAGGCCGCCAAGCAGGCCGCCATCGTCGCCAACCCGGCGGCGAAAGCGGCCGGCCGAGTGGCCCTGGAGCGGCTGTTCACCAAGGCTTTCGTCGACAAGATCGACACCGGCACGCTCACCTTCGCTAACAGCGGCACGATGACCTACACCAGCGACGACGGCCAGTTCACCAGCACGCTGACTGGCGACGGCAAGACCACGATCAAGTCGCTGGCCGATGCGGGCTCGCTGCTGTACGAGCTGTACAGCATCGCCCCCGCCATGACGGCCGAAGCCAACGTCGATTTCTCCGCCTACCTGCCGCCTGACCAGGCCAAGTACTTTGCTTTCGTGAACGACGCGTCGGACTTCTACAGCAAAGGCCCCGGCATCACCGAGAAGGGCGACGTGACCTGGCGCATGGCGCAGATTTTGATCGACGACTTCTTCAACGAAGTCGATCTGATCGCCAAGGGCGACCTCGGCCACGCCGCCAAGCTGCGCTTCACGCACGCCGAAATCATGATCCCGTTCGCCACCGCGATGGACCTCAAGACGGTGCGCCAGCAGGCGCCGCTGGCCACGCTGTACAGCTACGACAACAACACCTGGCGCGGCGAATACGTGTCGCCGATGGCGTCGAACATGCAGTGGGACATCTACCGCAACGCCGCTGGCACGCTGCTGGTGCGCATGCTGTTCAACGAAAAGGAAACCGACTTCAAGGCCGGCTGCGACTCGGCGAAGATTTCGCCCACCAGCCACTACTACGACTACACCCAGCTCAAGCTCTGCTACGGCCACGTCGCCCTGTGAGGGCACGCCCGGCGCCGCCGCCCACTCAGGGCGGTGGCGTCTTGGGCTGGTAGCGGCACCAGGTGGCCACCGGGCACTTCCAGCACTGCGGCTTGCGCGCGACGCAGACGTAGCGGCCGTGCAGGATGAGCCAGTGGTGCGCGTTCACGAGGTAGGCGTCGGGCACCCGCTGCATCAGTTGCTGCTCCACCGCCAGCGGCGTCTTGCCGGGCGCCAGGCCGGTGCGGTTGCCGACGCGGAAGATGTGGGTGTCGACCGCGCAGGTCGGCATGCCGAAGGCCGAGTTCAGCACCACGTTGGCGGTCTTGCGGCCCACGCCGGGCAGCGCCTCCAGCGCCTCGCGGGTGCGCGGCACCTCGCCGCCATGCTGCTCCACCAGCATGCGGCAGGCCTCCATCAAATGCCGCGCCTTGCTGCGGTACAGGCCGATGGTCTTGATGTAGCCCTCCAGCCCTTCCAGCCCGAGGTCGAGGATCTTCTGCGGCGTGTTGGCCACGGGGAACAGCTTGCGGGTGGCCTTGTTCACGCCGACGTCGGTGGCCTGCGCGCTGAGCAGCACGGCGGCCAGCAGCTCGAACACGGTGGTGTAGGCCAACTCACTGGTGGGGTGGGGGTTGGCCGCGCGCAGCGTTTCGAAGAAGGGGGGAATGTCGGCCGCGGGCATCAGGCCCGCAGGGGCACCCGTGGCTGGCGTGGGCTTGCTCGGCATCGCGGCGATTCTATCGATGCGGTATGGTGGCGGCTGGCCGCCGGTGGCCCGGCACAATCGGAGGCAGCATGCCATTCACGTTCCGCCTTTTCGCCTCCTCCTGGTCTTTCTCGCGCCGCCATCTGCTTGCTGCCGGTGCGCTGGCGGCCACCGGCCTGCTGGCGGCCTGTGCGACGCCGCCAGCCGTCGGGAACGCCGCAGGCGCCAAGCCCAAGCTCGTGGTGCTGCTGGTGGTCGACGGCCTGCCGCAGCGCCAGGTGGTGGACTACCGGGCGCAGCTCGCGCCCGACGGCCTGGCCCGGCTGCTGGACCGCGGCGCCTGGTTCTCGCAGGCCCATTACGGCCACGCCTTCACCGTCACTGCCGCCGGCCATGCGACCATGCTGACCGGCGCCTACCCGCACCGCAGCGGCATCATCGGCAACGACTGGAAAGACATCGAGAGCGGCGCCGAGGTGTACTGCACGATGGACACGTCGGCCCGGTACATCGGCCACGCCACCAAGCCGCTCGACGGCACCAGCCCCAAGAACCTGCGCGCCGAGACGGTGGGCGACGTGCTGAAGCACGCCAGCCCGCAGAGCAAGGTGATCGGCATTTCGGGCAAGGACCGCGGCGCCATCCTGCCGGCCGGCAAGACCGGTACCGCCTACATGTACATGAGCGCCAGCGGCGGCTTTGCCTCCAGCACGGCCTACATGACGCAGCACCCGGCCTGGGTGAACGACTTCAACGCCGCCAAGCCGGCCGACCGCTACTTCCGCCAGCAGTGGCTGCCGCTGCTGCCCGAGGCCGCCTATGCCGGCGACGTGCCCGACGCCCAGCCGTGGTTCGCCAAGGGGCCGAACCGCCTGCCCATGGACATGGCCGACGCCGACCAGCCCGCTCCCACTCCGGCGTTCTACGCCTCGCTGCTGCGCAGCCCCTTCGCCGACGCGCTGGCGCTGGACTTCGCGCGTGCCGCCATCGTCGGCGAACAGCTCGGCCAGCGCGGCGTGACCGACGTGCTGACGGTCAGCCTCTCAGGCCACGACTACGTGAACCACGCGTTCAGCGCCGAGTCGCGGCTGTCGCACGACCACCTGCTGCAGCTCGACCGGCTGTTCCAGGCCTTCTTCCGCTCGCTCGACAACCTCGTGGGCGCCGACAACTACATGGTGGTCTTCACCGCCGACCACGGCTTCCAGCCCGCGCCGGAAGTGGCAGCGGCCCGCGGCGCGACCGACACCGGCCGCATCGCATTGGGACCGATGCGCGACCGCCTCAACGCCGGCCTGGCCGCGAGGTTCGGGCCGGGCCAGTGGGTGGCCTATTCCGGCTCCAGCCTGCTGGTGAACCGCCAATTGGTTGCCGCGCAGGGCCGGGCGCTGACCACCGGCGAGGTGGCCGAGGCCGCACGCCAACTGGTGCTGGCCGAGCCCGGCATCGCCGCCGCCTACACCTCGCGCGAGCTGCTGGCCGGCGCGGCCGACGCGGGCGGTGCCGACGCGCCGTACTTCCAGCAGATGCGCCGCTCCTGGCACCCCGAGGTGTCGGGCGACGTGCAGTTCACCGTGAAGCCGAACTGGATGGTGGGCTCCAGCGGTGCCACCCACGGCTCGCCGCACAGCTACGACACGAATGTGCCCGTCGCGCTGTACGGCCCGCGCTGGGTGGTGGCTGGCCGCATCGACGCGCCGGTGCAGGTGGTGGACATCGCGCCCACCTTGGCCGGCATTCTGGGCATTCCGGTGCCGTCCAGCGCCGAGGGCCAGCCGCTGCCCATCGTGCGGCCCGACCGGGCTGCGCTGGTGGTGCCGGCCAGGCCGCGCGCCGCCAGCGTGGACAATGCCCCCTCCTGCCGGCTCTGACGGGGCCTGCACGGCCATCGGGGCCCATTTTGTGAATGAAATCGGCTTTGAGTCAGCGCCGATACTGGTTTGTTTGCTCTTAATAAAATAGCGCCATGCAATTCGCCTCCCGCCTCGACGCCATCGAAACCTCGGCCATCCGCGAGCTGTTCAAGCTGCTCGGCAAGCCCGGCATCATCAGTTTTGCCGGCGGCTTCCCCGACAGCGCCATGTTCGACGTTGACGGCATCCGCGAAGCCAGCGAGGCCGCGCTGCGCGAGGAACCCGGCGCGGCGCTGCAGTACGGCGCCACAGAGGGCCACGGCCCGCTGCGCGAGCAGATCGCGGCCTTCATGCAGGCCAAGGGCGCGCGCGACGTGGCGCCGGAAGGGCTGATCGTCACCACCGGCAGCCAGCAGGCGCTGGACCTGATCGGCAAGACGCTCATCAGCCCGGGCGACAAGGTCATCGTCGAAGGGCCGACCTTCCTCGCCACCATCCAGTGCTTCCGGCTCTACGGGGCCGAGCTGGTCAGCGCCCCCATCGACGGGCAAGGCGTGCAGACGGACCGGCTGGAGGAACTGATCGTTCAGCACAGGCCGAAGTTCGTCTACCTGATCCCCACCTTCGGCAACCCGAGCGGCGCGCTGCTCAGCGCTGAGCGGCGCCGCCGGGTGCTGGAACTGGCGGTGCAGCACGACGTGGTCGTGGTCGAGGACGACCCCTACGGCGAGCTGTACTTCGGCGCCGAACCGCCGCCGCCCAGCCTGCTGGCGCTGAGCCCCGAGGTGCCGGGCAGCCGCGAGCGGCTGGTGCACTGCGGCAGCCTGAGCAAGGTGCTGAGCCCCGGCCTGCGGGTGGGCTGGATGATCGCGCCGCCCGAACTGCTGGCCAAGGCCACGATGTGCAAGCAGTTCAGCGACGCCCACACCAGCACCTTCGCGCAGGCCACCGCCGCGCAGTACCTCAAGGCCGGCCGCATGCCCGCCACGCTGGCCAAGGTGCGCGGGGTCTACGCCGAACGCGCGGCGGCGATGGGTGCCGCGCTCACTCGCGAACTCGGCGACGCCATCGCCTTCACCCAGCCGCAGGGCGGCCTGTTCTTCTGGGCCCGCCTGACCGGCGCCAATGGCAAGACCACCGACGCTGCCGCCTTCGCGCAACGCGCGATCGAGCAGCTCGTGGCCTTCGTGCCCGGCGTGCCGTTCTATGCGGCCAACCCCGACCGCGCCACGCTGCGCCTGAGTTTCGCCACCGCCGACCTCGCGAAGATCGACGAGGGCGTGGCGCGGCTGGGCCGGGCGCTGTGATGCCACGCGCCGACCACGACGAGCTGCGCTCCGTCGCGCTGTACTGGGATTTCGAGAACCTGCACGCCGGGCTCTGCGAAGAAAAAGACCCCGGCAGCTACGGCCGGCCCGACAACCGCTTCAAGCCGCAGGAGCCGCTGGTCGACGTGCAGGCCATCGTCGAACTGGCGGCCTCGTTCGGGCCGGTGGCCATCAACCGCGCCTATTGCAACTGGCAGTTCTTCGGCCGCTACCGCGACGCGCTGCTGCAGAACGCGGTCGAGCTGCTGCAGCTGTTCCCGCCCGGCGGCGCGGCGAAGAACGGCGCCGACATCAAGCTCTGCCTCGACGCGACCGAAGACATCGCGCGTTTCCCGCACATCGGCACGGTGGTCATCATTGGCGGCGACAGCGACTTCATGCCTGTCGCGCAGAAGATCAAGGCCGCCGGCCGCACGCTGATTGGCGTCGGCACGCGCCAGGCCACCAGCCGCCACTGGGCGACCAGTTGCAGCGCCTTCCGTTACTACGAGGACCTGGCCGGTGCGTCTGCGGGTGCCGGAGCGGCGCGGCTTTAGAGGCGTCCGTCTAGCCGCGCGTCGCATCGGGCGCAGGGGCAGGGGAACCGCGGTGCTGTAATGCGCACGATGTCCCCACACCTGCTCAACCAACCCCTTCGTCTGCCCAACGGCACCGTGCTGCGCAACCGGCTCGTCAAGTCGGCGATGAGCGAGGCGCTCGGCACCTACGACAACCACGTCACGCCACGGCTGGTCACGCTGTACCGGCGCTGGGCGAAGTCGGGCATCGGCCTGCTGATGACCGGGAACGTGATGATCGACCGGCGCGCGCTGGGCGAGCCGGGCAACGTGGTGATCGAAGACGAGTCCGACCTGCCGCTGCTGCGCCAATGGGCAGGCGCCGCCACCGAACAGGGCGCGGCCATCTGGGTGCAGCTCAACCACCCGGGCAAGCAGTCGCCCAAGGGGCTGAACGCGCGCAACATCTCGCCCTCGGCGGTGCCGTTCCGCGCCGACCTGACGAATTTCTTCGAGACCCCGCACGAGGCCACAGAAGCCGAGATCGAAGACGTCATCCAGCGCTTCGGCCGCAGCGCGGCGATCTGCAAGAAGGCCGGTTTCAGCGGCGTGCAGATCCATGGCGCGCACGGTTATCTGGTGAGCCAGTTCCTGTCGCCGCACCACAACCAGCGCACGGACGGCTGGGGCGGCACGCCTGAGAAGCGCCGCCGTTTCGTGCTGGCGGTGTACGCCGAAATCCGCCGGCAGGTGGGACCGGAATTTCCGGTCGGCATCAAGCTGAATTCGGCCGACTTCCAGCGCGGCGGCATGGACGAGGCGGAGTCGGCCGCCACCATCCGCGCGCTGGCCGATGCGGGCATCGACCTGATCGAGGTCTCCGGCGGCACCTACGAGGCGCCGGCCATGACCGGCGTGACCGCGAAGAAGGCGTCGACCGTGGAGCGCGAGGCCTACTTTCTGAGCTTCGCCGAGACGCTGCGCAGCACGGTCAACGTGCCGCTGATGGTGACCGGCGGCTTCCGCAGCGCGGCCGGCATGAATGCGGCGCTGGCGAGCGGCGCGCTCGACCTGGTGGGCATCGCCCGCCTGCTCGCCATCGACCCCGACGCGCCGGCCAGGCTGCTGGGCGGGCACGACAGCCCGCAACGGGTGCAGCCCATCCGCACCGGCATTGGCTTGGTGGACCGCGCGGCCATGATGGAAGTGATGTGGTACACCCGCCAGCTCAAGCGCATCGGCGACGGCGGGGAGCCGCGCCCGGGCGAGAGCGGCTTGTGGGCTTTTCTGGCGTCGGTCGCGCACAGCGGCTGGGGCAGCTTCCGCACCCGCCGGCTGCGCGCCTGAAACGGCTCAGCGCTTCTTGGCCAGCGGCGCCCAGTGCAGCAGGCCGAACAGCAGCGTGAGCGTCACGCCGTCGATCAGCGGCCCGGGCTGCTGGCGGATGACGCGCAGCGCCACCACCAGTTCCAGCGCGTGCAGGGCGATCAGGCCCAGCGCCAGATATTGCACCAGCGCCGCGCCGGGAAAGGGCCAGACCGCGCCGACCAGCGCAGCGAGGTAGACGATGAGGCAGGCCGCCTTGAAGAGGTTGTGCATGGCGGCAGTCTAATCACTGCATGCCGCTCAGGGGGCCCGGTGCAGTCGCGGGGCCGACAGCAGCGCCAGGTTGTCGGTGACCGCTTCGTCCACGTTGCGCCAGCGGCCGGTGAGCTTGCCCAGCACCATCGCGGTCTGCAGCGCTTTCAGGTCCTTCACGGTGGGCGCTACCTTGATCTGCGCGATCGCGGCGCTGGTGTTGCCGCTTTTCAGCACCGCCAGCACCTTGTCGGCCCAGTCGCTGCCCTTGTTCCGTCCGGTCATGGCTGAGGTGCTCCCAGTGCCTGGTACACGCGCAAGGCGGCCCAGGCGTCGTTGGCGGCATAGACGAGCTGGCTTTCGGTGAGCCGTGGGCTGGCCCAGTTCGAGGTGCTGGCCTTTTTCGATTTGGCGAAGCGCTGGTTGAACAGCACGGCCACGGCGGCCTTCACGCCCATGTCCCTGCGGTAGCCGCGCGCGCGGAACACGGTGTTCAGTTCCAGCACGCCGACCGGCACCACGCCCAGCTTGCGCACGATGCGCCGCAGATCGTCGCCCAGGCCGAAACCCGCTTTCACGATGCCCGGCACGGCCATCAGCGCGCCGGCTTCGGCCCGGCAGTCGGCGTCGTGCAACTGGAACACGTAACCACGCTCCGGCGTGGCCAACTGCAGCGTGTGCGGCCCGTCGGAGACTTCGTCGCGCACGAAGGTGGGCTTGGACTCGGTGTCGAAGCCCCAGGCGCCGGCGCGCAGCAGTTCCTCGCGCGCGCGGCGGGCCTGGTCGCCGGTGGCGCACAGCGTGATGCGGTCCATCAGCAGCCGCTCGAAAGGTTCGAGCAACGCGATGGCGTCGGCGGAGGGCGGTTCGAGGCGGGGCGGCATGGCGGCTATTGTCGTCGCGCTGCATCGCGCCGCCGTCCTACACATCGCCACCCCATCCGCCGCTTAGACTGAGGGGTGATGCACCCGACGATCGAGCTCTGGAAAGACATGGCCGCCGAACGCGGCCGCAAGGCGTGGCTCTGGGCCCAGGCTCACCCCTGGAAGACTGGCCTGTGGGGCGCGGTTGCGGTGCCGGCCCTGTTGGCGCTCTACGTGCTGATCCTCGTGCCGTTCACGCCGGGCATCGGCGACATCCGCAAGGCCAAGACCGAGCAGCCGGCCATCATCCTGTCGGCCGACGGCAAGGAACTGGCGGCCTTCCGCCGCGCCAACCGCGACTGGGTGGCGCTGAGCGACATTTCCCCCAGCGTGACGGGCGCGCTGATCGCCACCGAAGACCACCGCTTCTACCAGCACCACGGCATCGACCTGAAACGCACCGCGGCGGCGGTGTTCCACACGGCGGCGGGCCGGCAACAGGGCGGCTCCACCATCACGCAGCAGCTCGCGCGCAACCTCTACCCCGAAGACATCGGCCGCGCGCCGACGCTGACGCGCAAGATCAAGGAAGCGATCACCGCGCTGAAGATCGAGTCGGTCTACACCAAGGACGAGATCCTCGAGACCTACCTGAACACGGTGCCCTTTCTGTACAACGCGCAGGGCATCGAGATGGCGGCGCGCACCTATTTCGACAAATCCGCCAACAAGCTGGACGTGCTGGAAAGCGCCACGCTGATCGGCATGCTGAAGGGCACCAGCTACTACAACCCGGTGCTGAACCCCGAGCGCGCCAAGCAGCGCCGCAACCTGGTGCTGGCGCAGATGGTCAAGCACAACAAGCTGCCCGAGGCCAAACTCAAGGGCCTGCAGGCCAAGGCGATGAAGATCGACTTCGAGCGGCAGGACACCGATCTCGGCGCCGCCCCGCACTTCACGCAGCAGCTGCGCCGCTGGCTGGTGGACTGGGCCGACAAGAACGGCTACTCAATTTACGACGACGGCCTGCGCGTGCAGACCACGATCGATTCGCGCCTGCAGGAAATGGCCAACGACGCCGTGGAGCGCCAGGCCGACAAGCTGCAGAAGGTGGCCGACGGTGCCGGTGGCGCGCGCGCCGGCATCAGCGGCAACAAGGCCATGCTCGCAACCTTCGTGCGCGAATCGACGGCCTTTCAGGAGGCGCACCGCGAAGGCGAGGACAGCGCTGCCGCACTGAAGCGTTTGATGGGCGACGCCAAATTCATGAAGGCGCTGATCGACGACAAGACGCGCCTGCAGGCCGGCTTTCTCGCGGTGGACCCGCAGAACGGCCAGGTGCGCGCGTGGGTGGGCAGCCGCGACTTCTCCGTCGACCAGTTCGACCACGTCGCGCAGGCGCGGCGCCAGCCGGGTTCCACCTTCAAGCCCTTCGTGTACGGCGCGGCCTTCGAGCAAGGCGCTCGCCCGACCGACACCTTCCTCGACCAGGCGGTGGAGATCCGCTGGGGCCGCAACACGGTGTGGCGGCCCACCGACGCGGGCCAGCCCAGCGGTGGCGAGATGAGCCTGCGCCAGGGCCTGGCGTACTCCAAGAACACCATCACCGCGCAGGTGATGCAGCAGGTGGGCCCCTCGAAGGTGGCGCAGCTGGCGCACGCCATGGGCATTCGCCAGAGCAAGCTGGACGAGGTGCCGTCGCTGGCGCTGGGCACCAGCCCGGTCACGCTGATGGAAATGGTGTCTGCCTACGGCACCATCGCCAACGGCGGCAGCTACATCCAACCGGTGCTGGTCACTCAGATCGTTGACCGCAACGGCAAAGTGCTGGAGACGTTCGCGCCCAAGGCGCCGGAGCCGGCCATGTCCAACGCCAGCGCTCAGACGCTGCTCGACGTGATGCGTGGCGTCATCGACCAGGGCACCGGCACCGGCATCCGCAGCCAGTTCGGCATCCAGGCCGACGTGGCGGGCAAGACCGGCACCACGCAGAACAACACCGACGGCTGGTTCATCCTGATGCACCCCCAGGTGGTGGGCGGCGCCTGGATGGGCTTCAACGACAACCGCGTGACCATGCGCAGCAACTATTGGGGGCAGGGCGCTCACAACGCGCTGTTCATCGTCGGCGATTTCTTTCAGCAGGGGCTCAAGCGCGGCGTCATCCGTGGCGACGAACGCTTCCCCGCTCCCCGCCTGGCCGACCAGCCGGAGTTGCTGCAAACGGTCGATGGCGCCACCCCGCCGATGGAAAGCGATGCCTTGCAGGTCACGCCGGCCCCCGACGCCGGCGGCCAGCCGCTGCCGCCCGACGGCAGTGGCGGCCTGCAGATCATTCCGGTGCCCGGCCCGACACCCGGCGGAAGCTACGACGGCGCCCCGCCCGCCATGCCATCGGCTCCGCCACCGGAGCCGGGCATGCGAACGGTGCGAAACGTGCCCGCCGAAGGGAGCGGGACTGGCGCGCGCGGCGGTAGCCGGCCGGGGTACGAGGTGTTCATGCCCGAAGCCGGCAGCAACCGCAAACTGGAAAACGGCACCTCGCTGGTGGTCGTCGGCCCCAGGACGGCTGGCGCGCGCGACGGAGGCGGGCGGAATGACGCCGCCGCATTGCCGGAGCCAGTGCCTGACAGGTCCACGGCCATCGACGGACAGAAACCCGCTGGCCAGCCTGCCAGAGTCCCCGCTGTCGAAGGCCGGGTGGAGTGAGGTTCAGCCACCGCGTGCCAGCATCAGCGCGCCCAGCACCACGAACATGCCGAACAGCACCGCCGAAAAGCGCGGGCCGGCCAAGTGGCGCCGCAGCCGTGCACCGGCCCCCATGCCCAAGAGGGCTGACAGCAGCGCGAGCGCCTGGACCCACCAGTCTGCGGCGGCGTCTCCGCTCCATTGCCCGCTCCACCACAGCCGCGCGGCCAGCGAAAGCGTGGTCAACGTGAAGGTGATGCCCAGCGCCTGCACCAGGGGTTCGCGCGGTAGGCGCAGCGCCTGAAGGAAGGGAACGACCGGCACCACGAACACGCCGGTCGCCGCCGTCAGCAGGCCGGTGCCGAGGCCGGCCACAGGTGCCAACCAGCGCTCGTGCCGTCCGGGTTGTGGGAGGGAGGGCCGCATCAGGCCCCAGCCACCGTACACCACCAGCACGGCGCCCAGCGTCAGCCGCGCCGCCGCCCCCGCGGAACCCAGGTCGGGCAGGGGGCTGGCCAGGGTGGCCAGCACCATGGTCAGCCACAGCGGCCACAGGCGGCGCCACAGCGCGGGCCCGTCTGGCCCCAGGCACTGCGCCACATTGGTCAGCAAGGACGGCAGCACCAGCAGCGCTGCGGCGGCCGGCGGCGGCATCCACAGGCCCAGCAGCCCCATCGCCACGGTGGGCAGGCCCATGCCCGAGACGCCCTTCACGACGCCGGCGAGCAGAAAGATGGCGGCAATCGCCGCAGATGCGTGACTGAACGGGTTTTCCATGGGGGCATCGTGCCCGGCGGGCGGGTGTGTGTCGAACGCAAACCAGCGCGGTTATCCTTCGGATTTTCCGAAGGATGGAGGCGAGCATGGCCCAATCCCTGCGCGCGAGCGCCTACCGCATAGACCCGTTCGACCTGCGCCTGTTCATGGCGGTGGTGGGGCAGGGCAGCATCACCGCCGGTGCGCGCAGCGTGAGCCTGTCGCTGGCGGCGGCGAGTGCCCGGCTGACCCAACTGGAACACGGCATGGGCACGCCGCTGCTCCAGCGGGCCAAGCGGGGCGTGACGCCGACGGGTGCCGGCCAGACGCTGTTGCGTGGCGCCGGCCGCCTGCTGCGTGAGCTGGACGCGCTGCACGACGAGATGGCGCCGCATGCGCGCGGGCTGCGCGGCACCATCCGGCTGTGGTGCAACACAGCGGCCGCCAGCGAGTACCTGCCGCCCCTGATCGGCCGCTTTCTGGCGGCCAACCCGAGGCTGGACATCGACCTTCAGGAGGCGGGTAGCCAGGAGGTCTTGCAGGCGCTGCACCTGTCGCGCGCCGACATCGGCATCGTGGCCGACCACGTTGACCCCAGCGGCCTGGTGGCGCAGCCTTTCCGCACCGACGAACTCGTGGTGCTGGCAGGCCCCGGAAGCCGCTTTGGCCGGCGGCGGGCTGTGGCCTTCGCCGACGTGAGTGACCACCCTGTCGTGGGGTTGTCCGATGGCGCGGGCCTGACCCGCTTTTTGCGCCAGCAGGCGCTGCTGGCTGGTCGGTCGCTGCGGTACCGGGTGCAGGTGAAATCCTTCGAGGCGGTTGCCGACGTTGTGGCGCAAGGTGTCGGCGCCGCAGTGCTGCCGCGGCATGCGGCGCAGCGGTGCCTTCGGCCGGATGTGCGGGTCTTGCCGCTGATCGACGCCTGGGCCAGCCGCGAGTTGCGGGTCTGCCATCTGGCCACCCCGCAACCGACCTCCGGGGCGGCCCGTCTGCTGGCCACACTGCTGGAGCCTGCGCCTGGTGAAAACCGGGCGACAGGTTCCACGCGCACACCCCCGAGCCGCTTGCCGGCATGAGGATATTGCGAAACGGTCGAAAGGGCGGGCCCCGGCGGCCTTAGCATCGGCGCATGTCCCTTTCACCCGATGGGTCCCTGTACCGAGAGATCGCGCTGCACCTGTTGGCCGCGTTGCTGGCGGGCGGGCTGATCGGGTTCGAGCGCAGCTTCCACGGTCGACCTGCCGGCTTCCGCACCCACACGCTGGTGTGCCTGGCGTCCAGCCTGCTGATGCTGGTCACGCTGTACCAGTCGTATTGGTTCGGCGCCAACGCCAGCGAAGTGGTCCGCGTGGACCCGACGCGCATGGCCCAGGGCATCATGACCGGCATCGGTTTTCTCGGCGCCGGAGTGATCTTCAAGGAAGGCCTGAGCGTGCGCGGGCTCACCACGGCCGCGTCGATCTGGATCACGTCGGCCATAGGCGTGCTGATGGGCATCGGCTTCTTCTTTGCGGGCTTTCTGGCCACGGCGCTCACACTGGGTGTACTGGCGCTGTTCCGCCACATCGAGCTGCGAATGCCGACCCACCATTACGCGCAGTTGGTCGTGCGTTTCCGCCCCGACATGCCGATGGCCGAGGCCGATCTGCGTGCGTTGCTGGCCCGGTACGGTTTCGACGTGGCCAACCTGAGCTACGCTTTCGGCGCGGCCGGCAGCGAAGCAGAGGGTTTCGAGTACCGCATGATGGTGCGCACCATGCGCGCGCCGCTGGAGCGGCTGGCACAGGCGCTGGCGGGTGAGCCCGGCGTGACGGAATTCAAGCTGTCGCCGACCGGCGACTGAGGCCTTCGCGCAGCACGCCGGCGGCGATTTCGTAGGAGCGGCGCCGGGCCGCGTGGTCGAATATTTGAGCGGTGATCATCAATTCCTGTGCGCCGGTGCGCTCGACGAATGCCGCCAGACCGTCGCGCACCTGGCCCGCATCGCCAACGGCCGAACACTGCAGCACGCTGTCGAGCAGGGCCTGCGCGGCGGGGCCGGCATTCTCCCGGTAACCTTCCACCGGCGGCGGCAGCGGCGCCGGCCGGCCGCTGCGCAGGTTGACGAAGGCCTGCTGCGCCGAGGTGGCGAGCAGGCGTGCCTCGGCCTGGGTGTCGGCGGCGAACACGTTGAAGCCGAGCATCACGTAGGGCTTGTCGAGCTGCGCGGAAGGTTTGAAGTGGGCACGGTACACGGCCAGCGCGTCCATCAACTGGGCTGGCGCGAAGTGCGACGCGAACGCGAACGGCAAACCGAGCGCGGCCGCGAGCTGCGCGCCGAAGGTGCTGGAGCCGAGGATCCACACCGGCACCTTCGCGCCCCGGCCAGGCACCGCGCGGATGGTCTGGCGCGGCGCGTTGGCCATGAAATCCATCAGCTCGACCACGTCCTGAGGAAATTCGTCGGCGTCGCTGGCCAGCGTGCGGCGCAGCGCGCGCGCCGTGACGGGGTCGGAGCCGGGCGCGCGACCCAGGCCCAGGTCGATGCGGCCGGGAAACAGCGCTTCCAGCGTGCCGAACTGCTCGGCGATGACCAGCGGCGAGTGGTTGGGCAGCATGATGCCGCCCGCGCCGACGCGGATCGTCTGTGTGCCACCCGCCACATGCGCGATCAGCACCGACGTTGCGGCGCTGGCAATGCCGGGCATGCCGTGGTGCTCGGCCAGCCAGTAGCGCCGGTAGCCCCAGCGCTCGGCGTGCTGCGCGAGGTCGAGCGTGTTGCGGAACGATTGGGCGGCGTCGCTGCCCTCGCAGATGGGCGACAGGTCGAGGACGGAAAACGCGGTCATGAGCGACCATAATGCACATCCGCAGCCGCTGCAGGCGGCGCCATCCAAAACCCGACAGCGAGCGAACCCGCATGGCCTTTCCCGTCGATACCGACGCCATCTCGCACGGCATCCAGCTGGCGGTAGCGCCGGTGTTCCTGCTGACCGCCGTGTCCGGCATGATTGGCACCGTTGCCAGCCGGCTGGCCCGCATCATCGACCGCGCCCGCATCGTCGAGGCCCGCATCGCGACCGCGCCCGAGGGTGAACCTCAGCAGGCCGCCTGGCGGGAGCTGTCTGAGCTGCGCAAGCGCGGGTTGCTGGCCAATGGCGCGATCGCGCTGCTGACCCTGTGCGGCTTCATGATCGGGTTGACCATCATCGTGCTGTTCCTGGGAGAGACCATCGAATGGCAGATCCTGCGGATCGCCGTGGCCAGCTTTCTCGCCGGCGTCGGCTGCTTCCTGCTGGCGCTGGTGTGTTTTCTCGCCGAAACGCTGATGGCGACACGGCTCCTCAATTTCGCGCGGCCACCGCTCGCGCCCCTTTCAAAGCCCGAAGCATGACCCGACTGAGCGACGACGCGCTGAGCCAACTGTTCCTCGAGGCCCGCACCCCCAGCGGTTTTCTCGATACCCCCGTGCCGGTGGAACTGCTGAAGCAGGTCTACGAGATGGCCCGCATGGGCGCCACTTCGATGAACACGCAGCCCGCGCGTTACGTGTTCCTGATGAGCGCCGAATCGCGCGAACGGCTGCGGCCGGCCCTGGCAGAAGGCAACCTGAAGAAGACGATGGAAGCGCCGGTGACGGTCATCGTCGCGCACGACACCCGCTTCTACGAACACATGCCGCAGATCTGGCACGGCAAGGGCGCGATGGAGCGTTTCGCCGCCAACCCGGCCTCGTCGCAGGGCACCGCGGTCAAAAATGGCACGCTGAGCGGCGCCTACTTCATGCTGGCCGCGCGGGCGCTGGGCCTGGACTGCGGCCCCATGGGCGGTTTCGACGCCGACAAGGTCAACGCCGAATTTTTCCCCGACGGGCGCTGGCAGGCCAACTTCCTGTGCAACCTGGGCCACGCCGACCCGGCCCACATCCATCCGCGCAACCCGCGGCTCAGTTTCGAGCAGGCCTGCCAGGTGCTCTGAGCGCGGTCAGGGCCGCACGACTTCCAACAGGCGGTCCAGCCCGCCGTCGTTGATCGCCACCATCGCCTGCTCGCGCACCTTGGGTTTGGCGTGGTAGGCGACCGACAGGCCGGCAACGCCCATCATCGGCAAGTCATTCGCGCCGTCGCCGACCGCGATGGCCTGTTTCGCTTCGATGCCCAGCTCTGCGCAGGTGGCCAGCAGCGTGCGGCGCTTTTCCTCGCCGTCACAGATGTCGCCCCAGGCTTGCGGCACCACCTCACCGGTGAGGTGTCCATTGGCTTCGCCCAGCAGGTTGGAGCGCGCGTAGTCGATGCCCAGCCGCGCCGCGACGCGGTCGGCGAAAAAGGTGAAACCGCCGGAAACCAGCAGCACCTTGAGTCCGGCTGCCTTGGCGGCAGCGACCAGGGTGTCGGCGCCCGGATTCAGACGCAGCCGCTCGTCGTAGACCTGCTGCAACGACGCCGTCGGCACGCCGCGCAACAGCGCGACACGGCGACGCAGGCTTTCCTTGAAGTCCTTGATCTCGCCGCGCATCGTCGCCTCGGTGATGGCGGCCACCTCCGCCTTCTTGCCCACCGCGTCGGCGATCTCGTCGATGCACTCGATGTTGATCAGCGTCGAGTCCATGTCGAACGCGATCAATTTGAAATCGGCGAGTCGCAGCGGCGGTGTGAAGCGCTGGATGACGAGGCCGGGGAGGGAGCGATCTTCGGGGGGCATGCGGAATGCTACAAATTTAGAAGCGGATGATCCTTATCTGACGCTGGCTGAGGCCTCGACAGGCAGGATTTTGATGGAATTGTACGCACTCGCCGCCTCAGAGCGGCATGGCGTTGATGTGTTCCAGCGCTTCGCGGGAAGGCGCGCCGGTGGCCGCCGTGGGCATCAGCACATCGAGCGGGCTCACCACCCCCCCCGCCGATCTTCAGCGCACGGGGGGGGCATAGTGGTGCGCACGTCGGTGTGGTCTAACAGTGCCTGCACCGTGCGGATGCCGGTGCCACGGTGCAGCAGATGTGCCACCCTCGTCTTCTCGCAACACGGTGGCGCCGTCATCGAAATCGACATCCTTCACGCGCAGCCGGCCTCCATGATGCGCATGCCCGTGCCGTACAGCAGCCGCGCCAGCAGGCCATGCACCAGATGGCCGGCATCCAGCAGCGCCAGCGTCTGTTGAACCTCCGGAACCGTCAGAACCACCGGGATGCGGTGCTGCGTGCGTGGCCGACCGATTTCGTTCCTCCACGGCAGATCGATTTGCAGCACTTCCCTGTAGAGAAACAGGCTGGCGGCCAGCGCCTGCTTGTGCGTGGACGGCGCCACTTGGCGCTCATTGGCCAGATGCGACAAAAGCGCTTCCACCTCCGCCCCGCCCATGTCCTTGGGATGGCGCGAGCCGTGGAGCCGCACGAAGAATCGCGCCTAATACACGTACAGCTTCTCCGTGGCCAAGCTGTAATGCCGGTACCGCAGCCGCGCACGCAACTGATCGAGCAGGCAAGGAGAGGGCGGCGGCGGTTGCGTCGATTGAACTGCTTTTTTAGTTCAATCCACAAAATTCGCTTGGACGAGGCATTGAAGCCGTTTGAAGCGTCATCGATGTATGACTTGTTTGGGGTTATATTGGAAAAATGTTCGCGAAAACACGTTAGGCAGCAAGATGGAGAAGTCTCACGCGCAACACATCATTGAGCACTTCGTAAAGAATGCTCCTTGGGCACAGGAGCGCAATCACTTCTTCGAGACGCTCTGTGCAGCAGAATTCCACTGGTTCTTCGTTCAAGGTTTAGACGCGATCCGGAATGAATACTACGTTCCTGGCGTGTCCTCATTGCTAAATGGCGTCGAGGCCAGCTTACGCGTCACCATCGCCCAGGTGTCTGGCGCATCGGTAGGGAAGCCGCTTGATGAGCTATCCCCGTATCGCGTTCTGAGCAACAACCTAATTCTCAACGCCCAAGAAGTTGGCATGCCCGTGGAGGCACTAGCATTTCCCGGTGAAACCAATTTCCTGGAAAATCTGAATACAGCGAAGCCTAATCGCATAGATGTTGAAGTCGTACGACAGCGGAACAACATTTGTCATGGAGATATCTTCGAGTTCATCAACCGAGACCTTGGACCCGAGAACACATTTTTCACGCCGGAATGCGTTGGTCCTCTCGCGTTCACTCTCCTGGAAGTGAGCCGTGTTTGGGCTGGAGAGCTTGGCAAGTTTCGTAAATCGAAGGGTTTGTCCACTATGGTTGAACTGCCTAACCCATCATTCCACCGGACCGCCTCAGGCGGCCGGTGAATTCAAACGTTAGGTATCACAAAATGACGTCACCGTCTCCGAAACAGTTTTGGCGACTAAGGCCTATTGCGAATTCTGCGTCTCCGATGGCGTCGCTGAACTCCGCCGTCTCGGTTGAGTTGCCGCGAGAATTGATCCACAAAATCCGCCCTCGGCACGGTATCACCTTGGCGAGTTGGGATGCGGAATCTCAATTGGGAAGAGTCGAAGCTCTCGGTGTCGTTCGAGAAGTCGAACGCTCGTTTGCCTCCGCAGAAGTCGATTGGCGCCCTGTTGAAATCAGATTCCGGCCCAACCCAGCCGGGCGGAGATGGTGGACACAGACCAAACCATTCTTTGGGTATGCCAAAGATGTAGTCGAGCGCTATCTGCTCGAAGTATTGTTCGCTGAGCACTTCCCAGAATTTGCGAACCTTGAGTTTGGTGTACAACCGCCAGCATCTGACCGCACGTCAAGACCGTCGTCTTCGCCGACAGGGGGATATGTTTACGTCATACGTTCGAAACTCGGCTTCAAGATCGGCAAGACCGTAAATCTCAGAAGCAGAACTAGGCTATTTGCAGTGCGCCTACCCTTTCATACCTCTGTTGAACACTACGCTTGGTTTGAAGACTACACACAAGCTGAACGAAGCTTTCATCTGAGGTATCACGCCAAGCGGCTCGAAGGTGAGTGGTTTGATCTCAGCGATTCAGATCTGGAAGCCATTAAAGCCGAGGGAAAAAGCGTGTCAGTCGCTGGCCTGTGATGCCTAGCCATTCCATCGATCTGACGGCTTCCGGCGGGCTTCGCCCGCCTCCACCCACAGCTCATGTCAAACGTTAGGCCTTGTGTTAGTGAATTCCAACCGGGCGAAATCGTGGTGATGGTGGGAACATTTCTCTATGCTGGAGAAATCGAATGCGACATCCGAGTCATTCGAAGCCCGGTTCTGTACGGGAGCAGGGACTACCAAGATCCGCCTGGAGTTCAGAATGACCAAGATCGAGAAGCGTTCTATGTTCAATATGGCTCAACTAGTGAGCGGGGAGTTTTCAATGCCGGTGGCGGAGCTTTCCTTTCTCTCGCCGAAGCAATGGCTTGCGCAAAGCTGGCTCCCGGCATTGGGCCTAGCGTTCGGTGGCGAATTGGGTAGCTGATCATGCAGCATCGTTGGCGCGCTCTGCCGGCACCAAGGCCTAACATTTCCTTCCAGCCGACGGCCTTTGGCGGCGGCTGATGTCAGGCGTTAGCTGCCCCTCGCATGCTGAAACGAAGCGCCGTTGCCATTGCCGCTGTTGCGCTTGCTGCCGCAGTGTTCTGGCTGGCAGATGTCGCGGCAGACCGTCGGTATGTCGTAACTGTCGTAGGCACCGAATCGCTGCTCGCATTGCCTCCGCACGAGTACCCTGAGGTCAATCCGTCCATCGAAACGCTGCAGCCTGGGCAGGCACTACAGGTTCTGCGTGTTCGCTATGGCAAGGACTTCGAGACTCTCAAAGTTCAAGCACCAAGTGGTCACACGGGTTGGGTGCTCAGCGGTGGCGGCGTTCGGGTTATCTCGCGGGAGTAGCACCATGGCAGCTAACCCGTTGCTCAAGCGGACGTCCTCCGGCTGCCGCTTAGCGCCAACGTTAAGCATTCATTCGCCCCTCGACCGGCTCTCCCAGACTGCGCAACACATCCCGGACGATCTGCGCCCGATCCTTCGGTTCCTTCAACTCCCGCTCGATGCGCAGCTTCTCGTTGCCGACCAGCCGGATGTGCCGGTTCTTCTGGATCAGCGCGATGATGCGCATCGCTTCGACAGGCGCGTTGGGCCGGAAGGTGATGTGGGTGACGCCGGGCGCGGCGTCGACTTTCACCACGCCGTAGGGGCGGGCGAGCACGCGCAGGCGGTGCACGTCGATGAGTGTCTGCGCCTGCGGCGGCAGCTTGCCGAAGCGGTCGACGATTTCTTCTTGCAGCGTGTCGATCTGCGCGGCGTTCTTCGCGGTGGCGAGCTTCTTGTAGAACGACAGCCGCAAATGCACGTCGCCGCAGTAGTCGTTGGGCAGCAGGGCGGGCGCGTGCAGGTTGATCTCGGTGGTGACGTGCAGCGGGCTCAGCAGGTCGGGTTCGTGGCCGGCCTTGAGCGCGCGCACGGCCTCTGAGAGCATCTCGTTGTAGAGCTGGAAGCCGACCTCCAGCATGTTGCCGCTCTGGTTTTCGCCGAGCATTTCGCCTGCGCCACGAATCTCCAGGTCGTGCATTGCCAGGTAGAAACCTGAGCCAAGTTCTTCCATCTGCTGGATGGCGTCTAGCCGTTGCGCGGCCTGCTTGGTGAGGCCTTCCTTGTCGGGCACCATCAGGTAGGCGTAGGCCTGGTGGTGGCTGCGGCCCACGCGGCCGCGCAGTTGGTGCAACTGGGCCAGGCCGAACTTGTCGGCGCGGCTGATGACGATGGTGTTGGCCGTGGGCACGTCGATGCCCGTCTCGATGATGGTGGAGCACAGCAGCAGGTTGTGCTTCTGCGCGACGAACTCGCGCATCACGCGTTCCAGCTCGCGTTCCGGCATCTGGCCGTGGGCCACGACGATGCGCGCTTCGGGGAGGATTTCCTCCAGCTTGGCGCGCCGGTTCTCGATGGTCTCGACCTCGTTGTGCAGGAAGTACACCTGGCCGCCGCGCTTGAGTTCGCGCAGCACCGCTTCGCGGATCACGCCGTTGCCCTCGTTGCGCACGAAGGTCTTGATGGCCAGCCGGCGTTGCGGCGCGGTGGCGATCACACTCAAATCGCGCAGGCCTTCCAGCGCCATGCCCAGCGTGCGCGGGATGGGCGTGGCGGTGAGCGTGAGCACGTCGACCTCGGCGCGCAGCGCCTTCATGGCCTCTTTATGGCGCACGCCGAAGCGGTGCTCCTCGTCGATGATGAGCAGGCCCAGGTTGGCGAACTTGGTCGATTCGCTCAGCAGCTTGTGGGTGCCGACCACGATGTCCACGGTGCCGTCGGCCAGCCCCTTCACGGTGGCGTTCACTTCCTTGGTGGAGCGGAAGCGGCTGACCTCCGCCACCTTCACCGGCCACTTCGCGAAGCGGTCTTTCAGCGTCTGGTAGTGCTGCTCGGCCAGCAGCGTGGTGGGCGCGAGCAAGGCCACCTGCTTGCCACCGGTGACGGCGATGAAGGCAGCGCGCAGCGCCACCTCGGTCTTGCCAAAGCCGACGTCGCCGCAGACCAGCCGGTCCATGGGCCGCGGCGAGATCATGTCCTGGATGACGGCGTGGATCGCAGCGTTCTGGTCGGCCGTTTCGTCGAAGCCGAAGTCGTTGGCGAAGCTCTCGTAGTCCTTGGCGGCGAAGCGGAACGCGAAGCCCTCGCGTGCGGCGCGGCGGGCGTAGATGTTGAGCAGCTCGGCCGCGGTGTCGCGCACCTGTTCGGCGGCCTTGCGCTTGGCCTTTTCCCACTGGCCGCTGCCCAGCTTGTGCAGCGGCGCTTCGTCGGCACTCACGCCGGTGTAGCGACTGATCAGGTGCAACTGGCTCACCGGCACGTAGAGCGTGGCCTTGTCGGCGTATTCCAGGTGCAGGAATTCCTGCAGCGCGGGCTCGCCATTCGCGTCCTTCTCGCCCAGGTCCAGGTTCACCAGACCACGGTAGCGGGCGATGCCGTGGGCGCTGTGCACCACAGGGTCGCCCACGTTCAGCTCGCTCAGGTCCTTGATCAGCGCCTCGACGTCGCTGACCTGCTCCTGCTTGCGGCGGCGCCGCGTGGTGGGGCCGGCGGCGAACAGCTCGGTTTCGGTGACGAAGTCGACGCCGGCTTCCAGCCAGCCGAAGCCCACCGCCAGCGGCGCGACGGCGATGCCGGTCTTCTCGTCGCTGGCCTCGAACTCGGCCAGCGAATCGAAGGCCGGCGGCGAGACGCCGCCGGCGCGTAAAAAGTCGAGCAGGCTGGCCAAGCGGCCCGCGCTTTCGGCCAGCAGCAGCACGCGCTGCCGGGTGTTGCGGATGTGGTCCTGCAGCCGCTGCAGCGGCTCTTCGGCGCCGCGCACCACCGAGAGATTTTCCAGCTTGAGGAAGTGCGCGTTGTCTTCCACGTCGGCCACGCCGGGCCGCACCGCCAACTGGGCGTGGCGGTTCGCGCGGGCGTAGAAGGCCTCGGTGCCCAGGAACAGCGATTCCGGCGGCAGCACCGGCCGCTCCGGGTCGCTCTGCACCAGCCGGTAGCGGTCGCGGGTGTCCTGCCAGAAGCGCTGGAAGGCGGGCTCCAGGTCGCCGTGCAGCACCACGGTGGCGGCGTCGTCGCGGCCTTCGGGCGCCAGGTAGTCGAACACGGTGGCGGTGTCTTCGAAGAACAGCGGCAGGTAGTACTCGATGCCGGCTGTGGCCACGCCGTTGCCGATGTCCTTGTACATGCGGCTCTTGGTCGGGTCGCCTTCGAGCAGTTCGCGCCAGCGGCTGCGGAAACGCGCACGGGCGGCGTCGTCCATTGGGAACTCGCGGCCGGGCAGCAGCCGCACCTCGGGCACCGGGTAAAGGCTGCGCTGGCTGTCGGGGTCAAAGGTGCGGATCGAGTCGATCTCGTCGTCGAACAAATCCACGCGGTAGGGCACCGGCGAGCCCATCGGGAACAGGTCGATCAGCCCGCCGCGCACCGCGTATTCGCCGGGGCTCACCACCTGGGTCACGTGCTCATAGCCGGCCAGCGTGAGTTGCGCCTTCAGCCGCGCTTCGTCGAGCTTCTGCTTGACTTTGAAATGGAAGGTGTAGGCCGCCAGGAAAGACGGCGGCGCGACCCGGTACAGCGCGGTGGTGGCCGGCACCAGCACCACGTCGGCTTCGCCCTGCGAGATGCGCCACAGCGTGGCCAGGCGCTCGCTGATCAGGTCCTGGTGCGGCGAAAAACTGTCGTAGGGCAGCGTCTCCCAGTCGGGGAACAGCGCGCAGCGCAGCCCGGGCGCGAAGAACGCCATCTCGTCGATCAGGCGCTGCGCGTCGGTCGCGTCGCTGGTGACGATGAGCGTGCGGTGCCCGGCCTGGGCCTCGCGTTCGCCGAAGCGGGCGAGCAGCAGCGCGTCGGCAGAGCCGGCGGGGCGGGGCAGCGTGTAGCGCTTGCCGGGTACGAGGCGGGGAAGGTCCACGGGCTTCTCGGAAAAAGCAAAACACCCCCCGCGGCAAAACGGGGGGTGGAAGGCGCGATTTTAGAATGTCTCAACAACCCGCGCCCAACACCTTGCCCAATCCCGATTCAGATCCCATGGCCCCGCGCTGCTTCGCCCTGATACCGAGCGCCGGCGCCGGGTCGCGCGCCGGGGCCGGTGGCCCCAAGCAGTACCGCATCGTTGCCGGCCGCACCGTGGTGCACCACACGCTCGACGCCTTTCGCGCGGTGCCGCGCATCGCGCACACGCTGGTGGTGACCAGCCCGGACGACACCTTCTGGAACGGCGCCGCCGACGAGCCCGCATTCAGCGTGGTGCGCTGCGGCGGCGCCACCCGCGCGGCCAGCGTGGCCGCCGGCCTGGCGGCGCTGCGAGGCCGTGCGAAGCCGGGTGACTGGGTGCTGGTGCACGACGCCGCCCGCTGTCTGATCACGCCCCAACTGATCGACGCGCTGATCGACGCCTGCCTGCCCGACCCTGTGGGGGGGCTGCTGGCCTGCCGCCTGCCCGACACGCTGAAGGCCGAGCGTGGCGGCCGCGTCGCCGCCACGGTGGACCGCAGCGACAAGTGGCTGGCGCAGACGCCGCAGATGTTCCGCCTGGGCGACCTCGCCGATGCGCTGGCGGCGGCCGGCGATGCGGTGACAGACGAGGCCAGCGCCATCGAATTCACCGGCCGCGCGCCGCGCCTCGTGCCCGGCCACCCGCAGAATTTCAAGCTGACCTACCCCGAAGATTTCGACCTCGCCGAAGCGATTTTGAGGAGCCGCGCATGAGCACCCCACCCAACACCCCGCCACCGTTCCGCATTGGCGAGGGCTGGGACATCCACGCGCTGGTGCCGGGCCGCGCGCTGGTGTTGGGCGGCGTGGCCATCGAGCACAGCGCCGGCCTGCTGGGCCATTCCGACGCCGACGCGCTGCTGCATGCGGTGACCGACGCGCTGCTCGGCGCCGCCGGGCTGGGCGACATCGGCCGCCATTTCCCCGACACCGACGCGCGCTTCGCCGGCGCCGATTCGCTGGCGCTGCTGACCGAGGCCGCGGCGCGGGTGCGGGCGGCGGGCTGGCAGATTGGCAACGTGGACGCCACCATCGTCGCGCAGGCCCCGCGGCTGGCCGCCCATGTGCCGGGCATGTGCGCCAATCTGGCGGCGGCGCTCGGCGTGGCGACGCCGCAGGTCAACGTGAAGGCCAAGACGGCTGAGAAATTCGGCCCGGTGGGGCAGGGCCTGGCCATCGAGGCGCGCGCCGCGGCGCTACTTTATCGATAGCGAAGTATTCAGTATTGGCGCTGACTTGCGGCCGATTTTCTTCTGAATCAAGCCTTCTTGTCGGCTTTTTTGGCCGTTTTGGCCCGCTGCAGCGCGATGTGCGCCGCCAGGCCGCCGCCCGGTGCGTTGAGCAGTTCGAAGGTGCCGTCCATGCGGGCAATGGTTTTGTCCACGATGGCCAGCCCCAGCCCCGCGCCCTTGGCGGCGGTGCGCGCGGGGTTGCCGCGGAAGAAGGGCGTGGTCAGCCGCTTCAACACGTCCGGCGGCACGCCGGGGCCCTCGTCGCGCACCTTCAGCAGCACCTGCGCGTCACGCTCGCTTGCCGAGATGTGAACCACCGCGACGCCGGTGTCCGCGCTCTGGCCGTAGCGCCGCGCGTTCTCCAGCAGGTTGGAAATCACGCGCAGCAGCTCCACGGGATCGGCCTGCACCACCAGACCGGGCGCAACGTCGAGCACCAGCGTCACGTCCGGGTACTCTTTGACGGCGTAGATCGCCCGTTCCAGCACCTCGTTCAGGCTCACGGGCACCAGTTCCACGTGCTCCGGCCGCGCGTATTCGAGGAACTTGCCGATGATGGCGTCGAGCTGCGCGATGTCGGCCGCCATGTGGTCGAGGGCGTCGGCGTCCTGCACGCTCAGCTCGATTTCCAGCCGCAGCCGGGCCAGCGGCGTGCGCAGGTCGTGCGAGATGCCGGCCAGCATCACGGCACGGTCCTGCTCGATTTTCGAGAGCTGTTCGGCCATGCGGTTGAAGCCGACGTTGACGTCGCGGATCTCGCTGGTCACCACCTCTTCGTCGAGCCGGCTGGCGGCGAAATCGCCGTCGCGCACGCGGCTGGCGGCGAACGAGAGGCGCTGCAGCGGCCGGTTGATCAGCCGCGCCATCAGCGCAGCGCCCAGCAGAGACAGCAGCGCCGCGCTGCCCAGCCAGATCAGCCAGGTGCGCCCGCCAACGGGGCCGATGCGCTCCGGGTCTGTGAGCAGCCAGTAGGCGTCGCCGTCGATGGTGAAACCCACCCACAGGCCGGCCTGCCCGTTCACGTTGCTGGCCACCACGGTGCCCGAGCCGAGCGTGCGGGTGAGTTCGGCGGTGATGCGCTCGGAGAGCGAATCGCTGGCGTAGGAGGTGTAGGCGTCTCCCGGCTCGCGGGGCGTGATGCGCACGCCTTCCTGGTCGGCCAGCGTCTTGATGAGCGAGACCCGGGCAATGGCGTCGGCATAGACCAGCGCCGCCCGGGTGAGGTTGACCAGCGTGGCGATCTGGTGGGCGCTCTGCACGGCGCGCGGGTCGAACTCCTGCGCGCGGAAGGTTTGCTGCCAGATCAAGATGCTGCCGAACAGCAGCGTGGCCAGCATGAAGAACGTGCGCCAGAAAAGGCTGAGGCCCACACGTTTCTGGCGCGTGGGCCTCGCGGCCGTTGGCGGAGGCGCGGCCGTGCGGCCGAGGGGGGCGGACGACACCTTCTCAGGTCGCTCCGTCCGGCACGAACACGTAGCCCACGCCCCACACCGTCTGGATGTGGCGCGGCACGGCCGGGTCGGCCTCGACCATCTTGCGCAGGCGCGAGATCTGCACGTCCAGGCTGCGGTCGAACGGCTCGAAGCCGCGGCCGCGCGCCAGTTGCGCGAGCTTTTCGCGCGACATGGGCTGGCGCGGGTGGCGCACCAGCGCCTTCAGCATCGCGAACTCACCGGTGGTCAGTGCCAGTTCCTCGCCATTCTTGTGCAGCGTGCGCTTGCCCATGTCGAACACGAAGGGGCCGAAATTCACCGTTTCGTCTTCGCTCGACGGTGCGCCCGGCACTTCGGCGGGCGGCCGGCGGCGCAGCACCGCGTGCACCCGGGCCAGCAGCTCGCGCGGGTTGAAGGGCTTGGCCAAATAGTCGTCTGCGCCAACCTCCAGCCCCACGATGCGGTCGACGTCCTCGCCCTTGGCCGTCAGCATGATGATGGGCGTCTTGTCGTTGGCGGCCCGCAGCCGCCGGCAGATCGAGAGGCCGTCTTCGCCGGGCATCATCAGGTCGAGCACGATCAGGTCCACCGAGTCGCGCAGCAGCGCGCGGGTGAGGGCCTTGCCGTCTTCGGCCAGGATGACCTCGAAACCCTCCTGCGTCAGGTAGCGCCGGAGCAGGTCGCGGATGCGGGTGTCGTCGTCGGTGACGAGGATTTTGTCGGTGCGGGTGGGGGTGGTTGTTGTTGTCATGGCCTTATCGCAGTTGTAACAGAGTCATTTCGCAATTGCAAAACGCGCGGGCTCGCCAAACGTTGCCGGGGTCTGACACATGGTTACAAAACTTGTGACATCGGACAGACGCTTGGCGACAATGGTGTGAACCAATGGAGGCATCGCACGTTGTGTGGCGGTGAGAGGTAAATGGCATGAAAACCAAAGAGCTTCGGCTGATGTGTGTTGTGCTGGCGTGCGCGGCGGCGCCGGCCTGGGTGCAGGCCCAGCAGCCGTCGCGCAACATGCCGCAGCAGGCGCAGAACGACCAGCGCCGCATCGATCTGCGTTCGGCTTTGATGAAGGCGCAAGGCCGCAACCAGGCCGATCCGTCGGATGGTGCGCCGCATCAGCCCGGCGGCATGCGCCAGCTGTCGCCCGAGGAGCGCGCCACGCTGCGCGACCAGTTGCGCCAGCAGTACCGCTGACCGTGGCCGACGGCGCCGTCGGCCGCGCGGGGACGCCCATCGCGGCGTCCCTTTTCATTTTCATTTCCCAGAAAGGTTCGATGTGACGACGAAATCCGTGTCCCGCCTGGTTGGCGCCGGCCTGCTGGCCCTGGCGGCCAGTGGCTCCGCGTGGGCCCAGGCCGCGCCGTGGCCGCCCGTGCCCGAAAACGTGGTGCAGCTTTCCGCGAGCAGTTCGGTCGAGGTGCAGCAGGACCTGATCGCCATCACGCTCGGCACCACTCGCGACGGCACCGACGCCACCGGCGTGCAGGCCCAACTGAAGGCCGCGCTCGACGCCGCGCTCACGGAAGCCCGCCGTTCGGCGCAGCCCGGCCAGCTCGAGGTGCGCACCGGCAACTTCAACCTCAGGCCGCGCTACGCCAAGGACGGCAAGATCAACGGCTGGGTCGGCACGACGGAGCTGGTGCTCGAGGGGCGCGACATCGCGCGTATTGGCACCGTGGCCGGAAAGATCCAGACGCTCACGCTGTCGGGCGTGGCGTTCAACCTGAGCCGCGAGCAGCGCAGCAAGGTGGAGGCTGAGGCGCAAGCCGCCGCCATCGCGCAGTTCCGCGCCAAGGCCGGCGAGGTGGCCAGGCAGTTTGGCTTTGGCGGCTACACCCTGCGGGAGGTGTCGCTCAACGCCACCGATCCGGTGTCGCCTCATCCCAAGTTCATGGTGATGGCCGCCCGCAGCGAGGCGGCCGACGCGCCGGTTCCGGCCGAAGCCGGCAAGAGCACCGTCACCGTCACGGTGTCGGGTTCTGTCCAGCTGAAATAGGGGGGTCGCCGCCGGCGGTGGTCCGGCGTGGGGCGCGGTTCGGTGGGGGTGTGAGTCCATCGGCGCTCGGCGGCTGGGATGCGGATAGGCATCCGTTTTTGTAAAAGTTCGTCAGCGGTGGCTGGGCTCAGGGTCGGCCACCGCTGCGGCCATGTTCAGGCTCAGGGACGGACGACGATGTCGTTCTTCACCGACTTCACATGCGCCACGGAGCGGGCGATGCTCTCGGCCTGGGCGCGTTCGGCGCTGGACTTGGCGAAGCCCGACAGCTGCACCGTGCCGTTCAGCGTTTCCACGCTGATGGACGAGGCGGCAACGGTCTTGTCTTCGACCATCTTGGCCTTGACCTTGGTCGTGATGGCGGCGTCGTCGACGTAGGCGCCGGTGGTCTGCTGGTCACGTGCCACGGCGCAGCCGGTGGCGGTGACGACGGTGGCAGCGGCCATGGCGGCGAAAGCGAGTGCGCGAACGTAGTTCATGTTTTTCTCCCAATAAAAGAGGTTGTCAATTGGCGGTGCTGTGGCGAAACACGCGTCCCGGTCGGCCGCACCACGCCGTCCGGTCCGCAAAACTGTCATGGCCGCCGACCTTCAGAGTCGGGCGGGGGTGGGGCCGGATCGCCGGCGATCATTCCGAGAATGAGGCTCGACCAGTTCACCGGCCGCAAGGCAATGGCCAGAACGGCGCCCAGCGAGACCAGCCGCCAGGGCCGTAGCAGCGCGGCGGCGGCGCCAACGCCAGCGGCGATGCCGACCAGCTTCAGCGGCTGCTCGCGGGCCAGTTCCCGAAGCGCGGGTTCGGCCACATGCGCGGCGATGCGTGCCGGGTGGGCCTGCCACCACGCGCCGATGCCGCGGCGGATCATGCTGAAACCCGAGGGGTCGGCATCACCATCAGCGCCGGTAGGGCGGGCGGCGCCAGCAGCCTGGCTGTCTTCTCCCGACGCCGCGCTGCGCGCTGGCACGCGGCGGGCACCGCCGCGCACCTCGGCCAGCATCGCCTGGCGGGTGCGGGCCAGCCGCTGCTGCGGGCTGACGGCAGGCATGGTGTCAGCGCTCATGTGGCGAGCCTCCGGCAGCCTGCAGGGCTTGCAGGTCGGCACCCAATTGGGCGCGCACTTCGGCGAATGCCTGGTCGGGCATGGGCCGACGCGCGGATTGCAGCGCGATCAGCGTGGCCACCAGCACGGCGGCTGGCACGAGGACGAGCGCCCAATGAAACTGGTTGTGCATCACGCCCAGCATCACCGCCACGCCCGCCAAGGTGAGGAACACGCCGGCCGACAACCCGAACAAGATCCAGGCCAGCAGCCGTTTGAGCCACAAGGTGCTGGCGGTGGCGGCTTCCTGCTGGACGAGTGAGGCATAGGCGGCCACATGGTCCACCGCCAGGTCCGGCCGGCGGACCAGCAGCGAAAAGATCGGATGCAACATGAAGCGGGTTCAAGCCGGCAACAGATGGGTGGCGGAGCGCATCAACGGCGGCGGGCCGCGATGATCAGCGCTGCGAGGGCGGCGCCGGCAGCGGCGGCGATCAACACCGACTTCACCGGCTGTTCGGCCACGTAGCGGCCGGTCGCATCGGCGTATTGCTGCAGCGACTGCTGGGCGCGCAAGCGGGTTTCGTTGGCGGTGTCGAGGCCGCGGTTCAACGAATCCTGCGCGCGGGCGGCGAGGTCTTTCAACGCCGGCTTCACTTCCTGGCGCAGGTCACGGATTTTTTCTCCGGCGCGGGCCAGGGCGTCGCTGGCAGCGTCGCCAGTGTCTTCAACGGCTTGTGCGGCGCTTTGCAGCACGTCGTCGGAAAGCTGGCGGGCGGAGGTGGAAGTGCGGGTCATGGGTCGGGTTCCTGAAGAAAGAAGGGAAGGGAGGGTGAGCGCGCCTGGGCGCGTCAACCCTTGCGGATGAGGCTGGAAATGAAGCCGACGATGGCCAGGATGGCGAAGATGAAGAACAGGATCTTCGCGATCTCGACCGCGCCGGCGGCGATGCCACCGAAGCCGAAGACGGCTGCAATCAGCGCGATGATGAAAAAGACGATCGAGTAATGCAGCATGTTCAAGCTCCTTGTCGGGCGTGTTTGCCCGTGTTTTTTGGTGGTTGATGTGACCGGCCACCGGGGCCGAATCACCATGGCGCAAGCTTAGAGTCGGGGTGTGGTCGCGGTGATCGGCAGGCGGCGGATACGCCTGTAAGCAGCCGTGACGGCGCCGGGTAGGACAGGGCTGACGCGGCGCCGGGCATTTGGCGCAGGCGACGCCGCACACCACCCGGTGCAGGGCGGTGGTTCATGGCCCGGAATATTCAGGCGGGGGTGTCGTCGAGGGTGGACGGTGCGTCGCCGCGGGGCTTGGGCAGCACCGCCGACACACGGGTGCCCTGGCCGGGCACCGAGACGATGTGCAGCCGGCCGCCCGCCACCTCCACCCGGTGCTTCATGCCGATGAGCCCATGCGCCGTGGGGCGCACGTCGGCCTGCTTGAAGCCCTTGCCATCGTCGCTCACGTCCACGGTGACGTAGTTCGAGAACGACTGCAGGTTGATGGTGACGTTCTGGGCGTCGGCGTACTTGCCGATGTTGGTCAGCGATTCCTGGATGAGGCGGTAGACGGTGAGCTGGCTGGAGGGCGGCAGCTCGGCCGGCTCCTGTTCGATGGTGACGTGCAGGCCGGAGCGGTCTTCGAATTCACGCGCCAGGATTTCCAGCGACGGCGCCAGGCCCAGGTTGGCCAGCGACGAAGGCCGCAGGTCTTCGATGATGCGGCGCGACAGCGCGATGCCGCTGTTGAGCGTGGCGGTCAAATGCTGCAGCCGGTCGGCCGCCTCGGGCGAGCCGGCGTCGAGCTTGGAGCGCAGCCGCGTCACGTCGAGCTTGGCGGCGGTGAGCAGCGAACCGAGTTCGTCGTGCAGTTCGCGCGCCAGATGGCCCCGTTCCTCTTCGCGCACGTGCTGTAGGTGGGTGGCCAGCGCGCCGAGGCGCTCGGTGCGCTCCACCACCAGGCGTTCGAGCTGGTCGCGTTCCTTTTGCAGGGCCTCCTGTTCACGCTCGCTCACGGTCTTCAGCGCCGTGGATTGCTGCAGGTAGCGGTGGAAGGCGAGCAGCGCCACCAGCGTGACCAGCGCGATCGCGATGCGCGAGAGCTGCAGGGTGCGCGTGATCTCGCGCTGGCCGGCCTCCATGCGGGCGGTGTTGGCGTCGACCAGCTTGTTGACCTGGGTGCGGACGGCGTTCAGCTGGTCGAGGCCGACGTCGGTCATGATGATGAACTTCCAGGCGTCCTCGTTGCCCTGCTTGCGCATGCGAACGGTGAGGTCGAGCTCGGCCTGCTTGCGGGCGATGAAGCTGGCCAGCTCTTCAACGGTGCCCAGTTCTTCGGGCCGGCTCGCATACAGCTCGCGCAGCGTGGCGAGCTGGCGGTTGATGTCGTTGTTGGCGATCTCGTAGGGCTTCAGGTACTGCACGTCGCCGGTCAGCAGGTAGCCGCGCTGCCCAGTCTCGGCGTCGAGCAACTGCTGCAGGATGGAGTTGAGCGCGGCGCGGGTGCGCTGCGCGTGGGCCGTGCTTTCAACCGCGTCCTGCGAACGGTGGTAGCTCACCTCATTGATGAAGATCAGCACGGCCGCCGCAAGAACGGCCAAGGGCAGGCTGTAGCGCAGCTTGTGGGACGTGAGCCGCTCGATCAGGCGCGCCGGAGACAGGTTCAATTGAATTCGTGAATAATCCATGACGACATGGCAGGCGCACACAGCGCACGGGCCGGGTTCAACGCATTGTGCATGGACTGGCCCGACCCAACAGGAATAATGAAATGATCAAAGTCGGGATTGTGGACGACCACGCGATCGTGCGCTCGGGATTGCGGCAGTTCTTCGGCGACCAGGTGGACCTTCGCGTCGTCGGTGAGGCCGGCAGCGGCAGCGAGGCGATCGACCTGGTGCGCAACACCGAGATGGACGTGCTCGTGATGGATTTGTCGATGCCCGGTCAGAGCGGCATCGACGTGCTGGCCAAGCTGCGCGCCAAGGCGCCGGACCTCGGCATCCTCATCCTCAGCGGCTACCCGGAAGAGCATTACGCCGTGAACCTGATCCGCCAGGGCGCCAGCGGCTACCTCAACAAGGAATGCGACCCGATGGAGATCGTCGAGGCGATCCGCACCATCTCGCTGGGCCGCCGCCACCTGACCCCGGCCGTGGCCGAACTGCTGGCGCAGCAGCTCAACCGCAAGGACGACTCGCAGCAGCCGCACGAGCAGTTGTCGGAGCGCGAGTTCCAGGTGTTCCTGAAGCTGGCGCGCGGCGAGACGGCTGGCGACATCGCCAAGACGCTGTCGCTGAGCGTGAAGACGGTCAGCACCTACCGCACCCGCGTGATGGAAAAGATGAACCTCAGCTCCAACAGCGACCTGACCTATTACGCGCTGAAGAACAAGCTGATCGATTGATCGGCTTCCCCCAACGCAAAGGGCCGGTTCGACCGGCCCTTTGTGTTGGTGCTCCGCGGAGCGAGCCCGGGCGGCTCAGGCCGCGCTGTAATTGATGCAGTAGTCGATCAGGCCGTCGATCTCGTTGGATTTGTCGAACACGGCGTCGACACCGAGTTGCGCGCAGCGCTTGCGGATGTCGGGCGTGGCGTAGTTGCTGAGCACCACCACGCGCTGATGCGGCTTGCGCCCCCGCAGCGCGCTGATCACGCCCAGGCCGCTGCCTTGCTTGAGGAACAGGTCGACGATGGCCAGGTCCCACAGTTCGCCGTTGGACACGAGCCAGGACTTTCCGTCGTTTTCTGTTTCGGCCGTGCCGACCGGTTTGATCGAAGCCAGCTCCTCGAGCGTGCTGATCAAATTCTCCCGAATGGTCGGGTTGTCTTCCACGATGTAGGTTCTGAGCTGCACTGGGCTGGTCGGTCCGTTTGTAGGATCTGTGTTGCCCCTGCGGCAATGCCCAGAATCTGCAACGCACTGTAGCGAAATGGCCACGTTCATCGTGTCAGCAGGCCCTTCGCATGTCTGTAGGACATTGCCTACACCTCGCGATGGCGGCCGTGATGTGTTGTTTGCGGGTGTCAGATGAACCGCCGCTGAAATTTTTCGCTGGTGCACAACCGAGCTGTGAGCCGCTGCCCGCGCGCGGCCGTTTGCGTAGGACAAATCCCACAACGGCTGGGGGCTGGCGCCGATCAACGCCCTGCCAGGGGCACGCCACACTACCGGCATGCCCACTGCATTCTTTCGCCCTCGGGAGACCCCGCAACAACCGTCGTCTGTTTCTCCGGCAGCGAGCCGATCGGAGCGAGGCACGGGGGTCGCGCCGCCGGCCCGCCGGTCGATTGCAGACGGCCTGCGCCGTCCGGCCCCCATGCCGGTGTGGCGCATGCACACGCCACCGCCGCAGCGCCCGGCGCGCCGGGGCCGCATCGCCGGGGTCGTGATCGTGGCGCTGGCTCTGGCCACGCTGGCCGCGATCGCCACCCGCGCGCAGGCCGCTACGGAGCCGTTGCCCGTGGTGCCGCACGTGGACCTGAGCCGCTACGCGGGCACCTGGTATGAAGTGGCGCGTTTGCCGAATTACTTTCAGCGCAAGTGCGCGTCGCGGGTCACCGCCGACTATGCGCTGAAGGCCGATGGCCAGGTCACGGTGGTGAACCAGTGCATAGACGGCGACGGCGAACGCATCCAGAGCGAGGGCGTGGCGCGCCGGGTGACCGCTTCGAACGACACCCTGGCGCCGACCGGCGATGCCGGTCGCCTGGAGGTGCGCTTTCTGCCCAACTGGCTCTCGTGGGTGCCGTTCGCATGGGGCGACTACGCCATCATCGGGCTGGATGCCCAGTACCAGTCCGCTCTGGTCGGCACGCCGAACCGCGAATACCTGTGGGTGCTGTCCCGCCGGCCCGACCTGCCGCAGGCCCAGCTCGACCAGTGGCTGGCCAAGGCACGCGAACTCGGATTTCCGGTGGAGCGGGTGACCCGCACGCCCCAGGTGATGGGCGCGACGCCGGTGGCGGCTACGTCACTCGTGGAACCGATCGACAAGCCCGCTCGCTGACGACGACCCATGGACATCGTGCACACCCCAGCCACGACGCCACCCCGACCGACCAGACGCCACTGGCTGCTGCGCATCGTGGTTGGGTTCGTGGCGCTGGTGGCGGTGCTGGTGCTGGTGGTGCTGTTCTTTCCGTGGGACGTGCTGCGCGGCCCGGTGAACCGCATCGTGAGCGAATCCACCGGCCGCCATTTCGAGATCACGCGCCGGCTCGACGTGAAGCTGGGCTCCACCATCCGCGTGCTGGCCGACGGCATCGAGTTCGCGAACCCCGGGTGGGCGCGCGACCCCCACCTGGTGCGGGCCGAAGCGGCCGAGATCGACGTGCGGTTCTGGCCGCTGCTGACGGGCACGCTGGAATTGCCGCTGGTGAGCCTGACACAACCCGTGCTGGGATTGCAGTTGCAGGAAGACGGCCGGCGCTCCTGGGCGCTGGGCAAGGACACCAGCGACACCAGCACGGTGCCGAAGATCGGTGCGTTCGTCATCGACGGGGGTACCGTCAATTTCATGGCGCCCGGTTACGGCGCCGACATCACCACACAGGTCACGCTCGAAGGTGAAACCAAGGCCGACGGTACGCCGAACCCGCTGCCGCTGAGCTACAAGGCCAAGGGCACCTGGAACAAGGAACCGTTCTCGGCAGAGGGCCGCACCGGCGGCGTGCTGCAACTCAGCATGGGCGGCGCTCAGCAGCCCTTTCCACTGGAGATCGACGCCAAGGCGGGCGCTACCGCACTGAAGGGCGCCGCGACCATCGGCCAGCTCGCCACGCTGGACAACACGCAGGCCACCTTCGACATCCGTGGCCGCAGCCTGTCGGACCTGTACAAATTCATTGGCGTGGTGCTGCCGACCACGCCGCGCTACGCGCTGGCCGGCCGGCTCGACAAGCAGGGTGCGGTCTGGCGCGTTGCCGGCATGAACGGCAAGCTGGGCAGCTCCGACGTGGCCGGCGACCTCACCTTCGACAAGTCCGGCGCCACGCCGATGCTGAGCGGCAACCTGCGCACGCGATCGCTGGATTTCAACGACCTCGCGCCCGTCATCGGCGCCAAGGCGAGCGACAAGCCGGCGCAGACCAACAAGGTGGTGCAGCGGCCAGGCAAGGTGTTGCCCGACACGCCGCTGGACTTCGCCCTGCTGAAGGAAATGAATGCCGACGTGCGCTACGACATCGCCGACATCCGCCACGTGAAAGAGCTGCCGCTGGAGCGCGCCAAGGTGCACATCGACCTGAAGTCGGGCCTGCTGAAGCTGGACCCGATGGAACTGGGCGTGGCGGGCGGCACATTGGCCGGCAGCGTGCGCATCGACTCGGCGACCACGCCTGCGGTGGTGGCCACCCGGCTCGATGCCCGGCGCCTTCAGTTGAACAAGCTGTTTCCGGCGGAGGCGCTCACCAAGAGCGGCCTGGGCACCATCACCGGCAAGGTCGATCTGGAAGGCCGCGGCAACAGCACGGCGGCTGTGCTGGCGTCGGCCAACGGCAACCTGGCGCTGCTCACCGGGCGCGGCCAGATCAGCAACATCCTGCTCGAGTTCATTGGCCTGGACGGAGGCGAGATCATCAAGTTTCTCGTCGGCGGCGACCGCAATGTGCGGATGCGGTGCGCGGCCGCCGCATTCGACGTGAAGAACGGCCTGATGAACACCCGCACCCTGGTGCTCGACACCACCGACACCGTGGTCATGGGCGAAGGCCAGGTCAGCCTGGCCACCGAGAAAATGGACCTCACGCTGCGGCCGCAACCCAAGGACCGCAGCATCCTCAGCCTGCGGTCGCCCATCCACATCGGCGGCACTTTCGCCAGCCCCACCGGCGGGCCTGACAAGGGCGCCTTGGCGCTGCGCGCGGGCGCGGCGATTGCATTGGGCACCGTGAACCCGCTGCTGGCGCTGGCCGCGACCTTCGAGCCCGGCCCTGGCGAAGACGCCAACTGCGTGCAGGTGCTGGCCAAGGCCGGCGCCCCCCTGGTGCGGCCGCGCGGTGCGGGCCGGCAGGTGGCAGAGCCTGCGGCCAACGAAGTGCCTGCCGCCGCGGCTTCTGCGGCTTCAAACGCCCGGGTGGCGAATATGGCTCGCTGATTGAGAGCTTTTTTGGCCTGAAGTCAGCGCCAATGCTGGATAGTCAGCTATTGATTCAGTAGCGCCAGTCGAACCGGCCGTGTTCACGCAGGCCGTGCATGCTGATGCCGTGGCGTGCCACTTCGCCGCGGTTCCAGGCCGCCCGTTGGCGCTCGCGCTGCAATTTGGCCCATTTGCGCGCCAGGAACGACTGGCCGAGCAGCCGGTGGTTGTGGCGGTCGCCGAGGCCGTCGCGCTGCGACAGGCCGCGCTCCTGCTTCATGGCCTTCTGCGTGATCGAGCCGAAGTGGTGCAGCCACGACGCACCGACCGTGCCGCTGGGAATGCCGGCCCGGTCGAGCTGGTGGAAGAACAGCGTGTCTTCGTAGCCCCAGAGGCTGGGGGTGGGTTGAAAGTAGCCGATCTGCGTCCACACCGAGCGGTGCACCAGCATGCAGACGCCGTGGCGCGCGCCGCGCCGCACCTCGCTCGCCATGCGCGCCGATGCGTCCGCCGCGAAGGCGTCGAAGTCGTAGTCGTGGTCGCCCTCGACCAGCGAGGTCGAGGCGAACTTCAGGCCGAAACGCTCGGCCGCGCCGATCAGACCCTCGATCCAGCCGGCCGAGACCAGCACGTCGTTGTTCATCACGATCGTCCACTCGGCCTGCAGCGCCAGAGCGCCCTGGTTCCAGGCCACGCCGCAGCCGAGGTTCTCGCGGTTGTAGAGGCGCCCGCCGAGCGGCAGCCCCTGCAGGTAGCTGCGGGTGTCGTCGGTGGAGCCGTTGTCGACCACCACCAGCCGGCCGAGGTCGAAACCGTGGCGCACCAGGCTGTCGACGCACAGCTTCGTGTACGCCACCTGGTTGTAGCAGGCGAAGGTGATCGCGACGTCAGGGTGTGGCTGGGTCATGGTCGGGTGCCTCGGGGTACAGCGCGGTGGCGGCCAGCGCGGCCAACATCAGGCCATAGAAGGATGCGGTGTAGACGAGGTTGAACACCTCGGTGTTGATGCCGGCAATGGCGTAGCCCAGCACCAGCGCCAGGCCCATGTAGCCGGCCACCCGGCGGCGCGGCGTGCCGGAGCGGATGGCCGAACAGAACAGCACGAAGGGCACGCCAAAAACCATCAGCCGCGACACGAGGCCAGGCAGGCCGGTCTGCATCATGTTGCTGAGAAACTCGTTGTGGCCGCCGTGCTTGGTGTACCACAGCTCGAACATGGGGGTGAGGAAGGCCATGATCTCGGGCACCGCGTGCAGATCGGCGGGCCGCGTGTAGCCCCAGCCGAACCACGGCTGCTCCAGGAACAGCACCCAGTTGGCGCGCCACATCGAGATGCGCAGGCCGGTGGAGGTGTCGCGGTCACCACCATGGAAATACTGGCCGATCTCCAATGCGGCCAGGTCGACGCGGTCTCTCACCACCGGAACCCACCCGTACAGCGCCAGGCAGAGCGCGACGACCGCGCTCAGGGCCAACACCAGTTCCAGCGGCCTGCGGTGGCGACGCAGGCCGACCAGCCAGAGCAGGCCGAGCACGGGCAGCAGGATCCACCCGCTGCGCGACTTGGTGCCGACCGATATCGCGATGGCGGCCACAAAGGCGCCATATTGCAGCGCCTTGAGCAGCACCGGCTCACGGCCGTTCATGTTCACCATGAACAGGCACATGAAGCCGACGATGACGGCGTGCTGGCTCAGCGTGAGCGGATCCATGAAGTAGGTGGCGAGGCGCCCGTCGTCCCAGTAGTAGTCGGCGGCGTGCGGGTACACGAAGATGGCCGCGGCGCACAGCAGCAGGGCCAGTGGAAGACACCATTGCGCCAGCACCAGGAAGTTGATGCGCCGCTTCAACAGGCACAGGAAAATCACGCCCGAGAGCATCAGCCTGAGCATGGGATCGAAATGCCGCGGCACCCATTCCCTGTGCAGCAGTTGGGTGAGCCCCACGGCCACGAAGGGCAGGGCGAGCGCGATGGCCAGCCAGCACGCCATTCGGGCCGTTTCCGGGCCGTGCGGCCGGTCTGCAGACCTGTCGAAGGCCAGCACCACCACCGACAGCAGGAACATGCCCACCAATGCGCCGGTGATGTGGCCGCGCACGACGAAATAGAACAGGAAGCACAGCGGCAGGCCGGCCGCCAGCAGCACATCGGCCGGGCGGGCCTGGGGGTGGCCCAGCACGCCGGCGGCCTGCAGCCACCCGACGAGGCCGGGTCGGTGGGGAGAGTGGGAGGCCATGTGGGGGGTCACGGATCGTGCGGTTCGCCGGTCGGGCGGCGGAATCTCGGTGGTGTTCGGCATCGGCGCGCAGCCTGGCCGCGTTGCCTTAACCGGGCATTATCGCCGCGCGGAAGCGGCCGCGGGACGAGCCCAGTAGCCGGTCGCGTAACCCGCCAGTCGCTCGCGCCGGTCGACGCGCGGCAGCCACCGCGGCGCCCCGAAGGCCGCGCGGGTCAGAAAGTCGAGCAGGGTGGCGTGGCGGCGCAGCACCCGTTTGATGCGGTGCTGCTTGATCGGGTTGAAGATGCCGTGGCGCGAGAAGATCTGGCCCGGGTTCTTGCGGATCCACAGCCAGGAGCCCAGCTCCAGCGTCATCGGCAGGAAGGTGTTCTCCGGCGGTGCGAGGTCGTAGGCGTGGTCCCAGAGGTCGCCGTGCAGCAGGTACTGGTGGCTTTGTGGCTCGAAGCTGTAGCCGTGGTGCGGGTGCGACTGGTCCAGCATGGTTTTCAGCGCGTACATCTCGGGCAGGTGGGGCATGAGCCGGTGCGTCTTGGCGTAGGGGAACCAGATGCTGTCTCCCCAACCGTAGCCGGAGTGGCAGTCCAGCGCCAGGCTGAACGGTCGGGCCGCCAGTTCGCGCGCCACCACGCCGAGCATGGCCGCACTCTCGGCCTCCATCGGCGCGCCGGGTTGGCCGCAGTACCACGGCAGCCAGGAACCGACGCGCTGCCCGCCGGCGAGAAAGGGGACGCGCGATTCCGCCAACTGCGGCGCATTGCGCATCAGATCCACGCCGTTGCCATTGCTGCGGGTGCCGGCCCACATGCCCACCGGGTTGACGATGGGCATGAACACCAGCCGCACGGTTTGCAGCTGCTGGTGCAGCGATTCGTCCCATTCCAGCCGGGCCAGCAGTGCCGCCAGGTAATGCAGCACCACCTGCGTGCCGATGCGTTCCAGGCCATGAATGCCGCCGAAGAAACCGACCGCGGGTGCCTCCGGGTCCTGGCTGCCCAGCGAGGCGGCGTGTACCGGGAAGCGCTGTCCCCGACCTTCAGCGGTGCAGACCTGCTCCACGGCCAGGTGCTGGCGGCCCCGCTCCAGCAGGGCCAGCCAGGTCGTCATTTCGTCGAAACCGGCGTCGGCCATCAGGCTTCGGGGAACCGGGGTTTCGCACCGCGCTGCGCCAGCACCACGTCGGTCAGCGGATGGGCCACGCACGGCAATATCCAGCCGTCGGCCTTTTCCTCTGCGCTGAGGCCGGGCCATGCGATGCGGTAGGTGACCTCACCGGCCAGCAGCCGGCTCACGCAGCTGCGGCAGGTGCCATTGCGGCACGACGACGGCAGTGCCAGGCCGGCTTCCTCCGCACTCTGCAGCAACGGCGTGCCGGGCGGGGCGGGGAAGCTCCAGCCGGCGGGCTCGACGCGGGCCTGGAAGGCGGGGACGACGGTGGCTGGGCCGGTATCGGGCATGGCGGTTGCGGCCGATTGTGCCTTTGCCGCGTGTCACGCTCCTGTCATGGGGGCGATGCCCCGACACCGGCCGGGTGCGTGGCCGGCCGCGCCACAATCGGCACCTTGTTTCATGCTTTGCGGGATCACGCGATGGCTTCCAGTCTGCTGGCTTTGATCGACGACGTCGCGACCGTGCTCGACGACGTGGCGGTGCTCACCAAGGTGGCTGCCAAGAAAACCGCCGGCGTGCTGGGCGACGACCTTGCGCTGAACGCGCAGCAGGTGTCCGGCGTCAGCGCCGACCGCGAACTGCCGGTGGTCTGGGCGGTGGCCAAGGGCTCGATGCGCAACAAGGCCATTCTGGTGCCGGCCGCGCTGGCGATCAGCGCCTTCGCGCCGTGGGCCGTCACGCCGCTGCTGATGGTGGGCGGCGCCTTCCTCTGCTACGAAGGCTTCGAGAAGCTGGCGCACAGGTTCCTGCACAGCCCGGCCGAGCAGGAGGCGCAGCACGACGAACTGGCGCTGGCGGTGGCCAACCCGGCGATCGACCTCGTGGCGCTGGAGAAAGACAAGATCAAGGGCGCGATCCGCACCGACTTCATCCTGTCGGCCGAGATCATCGCGATCACGCTGGGTACCGTGCAGAACAGCCCTTTTCTGTCGCAGGTGACGGTGCTGGCCGGCATCGCCGTCATCATGACGGTGGGCGTGTACGGGTTCGTCGCGGGCATCGTCAAGCTTGACGACCTGGGCCTCTACCTCGCACGCACCGGCGGCGGCGCCGGCTGGCGCCATGCGCTGGGCCGCGGCATTCTGGCTGCCGCGCCATGGCTGATGAAGCTGCTGTCGGTGGCCGGCACCGCGGCGATGTTCCTGGTGGGCGGCGGCATCCTGACGCATGGCATCGGGCCGCTGCACCACGCGATCGAATCCGCCACCGCCGGATGGGGCGGCTGGGGCTCGGTGGCCGGCGCGCTGGGCGATGGCGCGGTCGGCATCGTGGCCGGCGGCCTGGTGCTGGCCGCCGTCGCGCTGGTGGGCAGGCTGCGCGGCGGCAACAAGAGCTCAGCGGCCTGACAGCCGGCTCAGGTCGCTTCCAGGGCCTCGCCCAGCTCCAGCCATCGGCCTTCCAGCGTCGCCTGCTCGGCCTGGATGGCCTTCAGCCGCTTGCCGAGGCTGGCCATGTCGGCGGCGTTGAGCGGGTGGGTCAGCCGGTCTTCGATGCGGCCTTGTTCGGCGGTGAGTTCGGCCATGCTGCGCTCCACCGCCTCCAGTTCCTTTTTCAGGGTTTTTTGGCTGCCAGCCACCGTCGTTACTGGCTTTGTCGCTATCTTTTGAGGAGCTGATGCGGCCTGTTTGGCGGCTTCGCGCTGGCGCTTGGCTTCGTCGAGCAGGTAGCGCTGGTAGTCGTCGAGGTCGCCGTCGAAGGGCGCCACGCCGCCGCGCGAGACCATCCAGAATTCGTCGCAGACGGCGCGCAGCAGCGCGCGGTCGTGGCTGACCAGCATGACGGTGCCCTCGAACTCGTTGAGCGCCACGCTGAGCGCTTCGCGGGTGGCGAGGTCCAAGTGGTTGGTCGGCTCGTCGAGCAGCAGCAGGTTGGGGCGCTGCCAGACGATCATGCACAGCACCAGCCGCGCCTTTTCGCCGCCACTCATGCTGCCCACGGCCTGCTTGACCATGTCGCCGCTGAAATTGAACATGCCCAGGAAGCTGCGCAAATCCTGCTCGCGCGTGCCCTGGCCGTGGTTCAGGCCGGCGGCGGTGGCCTCCTTGGCCAGCCGGATCATGTGCTCCAGCGGCGTGTCGCCGGGGCGCAGCACGTCGAGTTCCTGCTGCGCGAAATAGCCGATGTTGAGGCCCTTGCCTTCGGTCACGTCGCCGCCGAGCGGCGCCAGCGCGCGGGCTACGGTCTTCACCAGGGTGGACTTGCCCTGGCCGTTGGCGCCGAGAATGCCGATGCGCTGGCCGGCCAGCACCGATCGGCTCACGTTGCGCACGATGGTGGTGGGCGGCGTGCCTTCGGGTGCGTCTTCAGGTGCCGGGTAGCCGAAGCTGGCCTCGTGCATGGCCAGCATGGGGTTGGGCAGGTTGGCCGGCTCTTTGAACTCGAAGCTGAAGTCGGCGTCGGCCAGCATGGGCGCGATCTTCTCCATGCGCTCCAGCGCCTTGACCCGGCTCTGGGCCTGCTTGGCCTTGCTGGCCTTGGCCTTGAAGCGGTCGATGAACTTCTGCAGGTGGGCGATCTTGTCCTGCTGGCGCGCGAAGGCGCTCTGCTGCAGCGCCATCTGTTCGGCGCGCATGTCTTCGAACTTGCTGTAGTTGCCGCCGTAGCGCACCAGCTTGCCGGCGTCGATGTGCAGCGTCACGCCGGTCACGGCGTCGAGGAATTCGCGGTCGTGGCTGATGACCAGCAGCGTGCCGGCGTAGCGCTTCAGCCAGGCTTCGAGCCAGACCAGCGCATCCAGGTCCAAGTGGTTGGTCGGTTCGTCGAGCAGCAGCAGATCGCTGGGGCACATCAGCGCGCGGGCGAGCTGCAGCCGCATGCGCCAGCCGCCGGAGAAGCTGCTCACCGGGTTGTCGAGTTCGCTGGTCTTGAAGCCCAGGCCGAGGATGAGCGCCTGCGCGCGGGCTGGCGCGTCGTGGGCGCCGGCGTCGTGCAGCGCCATGTAGGCGTGGGCCATGCGGTCGCCGTCGTCGCCGGCCTCGGCCTCGGCCACCTCGCGCTGGGCGGCCAGCAGCGTGACGTCGCCTTCGATGACGAAGTCGGTCGCGCCCTGTTCGGTCTCGGGCATGTCTTGAGCGACCTGCGCCATGCGCCATTGCGGCGGCACGAAGAAGTCGCCGGCGTCTTCGTGGAGCGTGCCGTTGAGCAGCGCGAACAGCGTCGATTTGCCGGCGCCGTTGCGGCCGACGAGGCCGACCTTCTCGGCCGGGTTCAGGGTGACGGAGGCGCTGTCGAGCAGCACCTTGACGCCGCGCCGCAGCGTGACGTCGCGCAGGGTGATCATTGGTCTGAGAGTCCTTGGACGATGGCCTCGCGGCTCAGCAGCAGCACCTGGTCTTCACCGGCGCTGGTGTCGAGCCAGATGGCCTCGAGCCGCGGGAATGCGGCCTCGAAATGGTGGCGCTCGTTGCCGATCTCCAGCACCAGCACGGCGCCGGGGTTCATGCGCGACGGCGCGTCGCGCAGCAGGGCCCGCACGAAGTCCATGCCGTCGGCGCCGCCGGCCAGCGCCAGTTCGGGCTCGGCCCGGTACTCGGCCGGCAGCGCGGCCATGCTGGCGGCGTTGACGTAGGGCGGGTTGCACAGAATGAGGTCGTAGGGGCCGGGCACGTTGGCCAGGCCGTCAGACTGCTGCAGGCGGATGCGGCCCTGCAGCTCGTGGCGCTCGCGGTTGATGGCGGCCACCGCCAGCGCGTCGGTGGACAGGTCGGACGCGTCCACCCGCACCTCCGGCCAGACCCTGGCTGCCAGCACGGCCAGGCTGCCGTTGCCGGTGCACAGGTCCAGCACACGTTCGGTGCCGGGCCGCAGCCAGGTGTCGAAGGCCGGGTCGGTGATGAGTTCGGCGATGAAGCTGCGCGGCACGATGGCGCGTTCGTCCACGTAGAAGGGCACGCCCTGCAGCCAGGCTTCCTGCGTCAGGTAGGCGGCGGGCTTGCGGGTCTCGATGCGTTCGCGAAAGAGCGCGTCGAGCCGCATTTCGTCGGTGTGGTCGACCTCGCGGGCGGCGAGGTCGTCGTCTTCGGCGTCCAGCGGCAGGCCGAGGCCCCACAGCACCAGCCAGGCCGACTCGTCGTGCGCGTTGTCGGTGCCGTGGCCGAATGCCACGCCGGCCTCGGTCAGGCGGTCGGCGCCCGAGGCGATCAGGTCCAGGACGTTCATTTGTTGTGGGCGGCGCCCGCGTGCAGGTTGTCCAGCACGCGGCGGTAGATGTTCTTCAGCGGCTCGATGTCGGCCACCGCGACGTGTTCGTCGATCTTGTGGATGGTGGCGTTGGGCGGGCCCAGTTCGATCACCTGCGGGCAGACCTGCGCGATGAAGCGGCCGTCGCTGGTGCCGCCGGTGGTGGAGAGTTCGGTGGTGATGCCGGTCTCCGCCAAGATGGCCTGTTGCACCGCCGTTACCAGCGTGCCGGGCGGCGTGATGAAGGGGCGGCCGCCGATGGTCCAGGCGAGGTCGTAGTCCAGCCCGTGGCGGTCCAGCACGGCGGCCAGGCGCTGCTGCAGGCCCTCGGGCGTGGATTCGGTGGAGAAACGGAAGTTGAAGTCGATCACCACCGTGCCGGGAATCACGTTGCTGGCGCCGGTGCCGCCGTGGATGTTGCTGACCTGCCAGGTGGTGGGCGGGAAAAAGGCGTTGCCGCGGTCCCATTCCACACCCACCAGTTCGGCCAGCGCGGGAGACACCAGGTGGATGGGGTTCTTCGCGAGCTGCGGGTAGGCGATGTGGCCCTGCACGCCCTTCACCGTGAGCTTGCCGCTCATGGTGCCGCGGCGGCCGTTCTTGATCATGTCGCCGGTGCGCTCCACCGAGGTCGGCTCGCCGACGATGGTCCAGCTCAATTTCTCGCCGCGCGCCTGCAGCGCCTCGCAGACCTTCACGGTGCCGTCGTGGGCCGGGCCTTCCTCGTCGCTGGTCAGCAGGAAGGCGATGTTGATGGCCGGCTGCGGCGTGGCCGCGAGGAATTCCTCGACCGCCACCACCATGGCCGCCAGCGAGGTCTTCATGTCCGACGCGCCTCGGCCGTACAGCTTGCCGCCGCGGTGCGTGGGCACGAAGGGGTCGCTCGTCCATTGATCGACCGGGCCGGTGGGCACGACGTCGGTGTGGCCCGCGAACACTATGGTTTCAGGAGCAACATATTCAGCACTGGCGCTGACTTGCGGCCGATTTTGTTTCAAAATGGCCCACAGGTTGCGCACGCGGAAGCTGTCGGGTCCGCTGGAGAGGTCTTCGCACACGAAGCCCAGCGGCTTCAGCCGTTCGGCGATGAGGTCTTGGCAGCCGCCGTCGGCCGGCGTGACCGAGTCGCGGGCGATCAGCGCCTCAGCCAAATGCAGGGTGGCCGTCATCGCGGGGTCACGTCCAGCGTGAAATCGGAGAAGCGCGGCTCTTCCTCGCGCACCACCGCCGGTGCCGGCTGCCCGGCTTTGAAGCCGTTTTCCAGCTTCCACATCAGGTTGGTCGGCGAATCGGCGTGCAGCAGGCCCTCCTCGCGGGTGACCTTGCCCTGCCCGATCAGGCGCGCAATGTCTTCCTCGAAGGTCTGGGAGCCTTCGGCCAGCGACTTTTCCATGGCTTCCTTCACCCCGGAGAAATCGCCCTTCTCGATGAGTTCAGACACCAATTGCGTGTTCAGCATCACTTCGGCCGCCGGCGTCAGGCCGCCGTCCAGCGTGCGCAGCAGCCGCTGCGACACGATGGCCTGCAGCGCCGTGCTCAGGTCGCCCAGCAGGGTGGGCCGCACCTCTACCGGGTAGAACGACAGCGTGCGGTTCAGCGCCTGGTAGCTGTTGTTGGCGTGCAGCGTGGCCAGACACAGGTGGCCCGACTGCGCGTAGGCAATGGCGGCCGACATGGTTTCGCGGTCGCGGATCTCGCCGATCATGATGACGTCGGGCGCCTGCCGCAACGCGTTCTTCAGGCCGACCGCCAGCGACGCGGTGTCGGTGCCGATTTCGCGCTGGTTGATGATGGACCGCTTGTTCTCGAAGGTGTATTCGATCGGGTCTTCCAGCGTGAGCATGTGCCCGGCGGCGTGCTCGTTCCGGTGGTCGAGCATGGCGGCCAGCGTGGTGCTCTTGCCGGCGCCGCTTGCGCCGATCAGCAGAATCAGCCCGCGCTTGCGCATGACGAGTTGCCGCAGCACCTCCGGCAACTGCAGGTCTTCAAGCCGCGGGATGTGCGGGCTGACCAGGCGGACCACCGCCGCGCAGGTGCCGCGCTGGTGCATGGCGCTGATGCGAAAGCGCCCCACGCCCGGCAGGCCGTGGCCCACGTTGAGTTCGCCCGTCGACTCCAGCTCCGCCATCTGCACGGGCGACAGGATTTCCGCCAGCAGCGCGCGGGGTGCGTCTGGCGGCAGGATCTGCGGGTTGAGCGCGACGTGCCGGCCCTTGATCTTGATGGTGGCCGGCGCGTTGGCCGACAGGAAAACGTCGGACGCGCGCTGCTCGGCCATCAGCCGCAGGATGCGCTCCATCGTGCCCACGGTGCTCACGGTCTTCCTGGTGTCGTCGGGGGTTGAAGATCAGTCGCGCAGCAGGTCGTTCAGGCTGGTCTTGGCGCGCGTCTGCGCGTCCACCCGCTTGACGATCACCGCGCAGTACAGGCTGTACTTGCCGTCGGCGCTGGGCAGGTTGCCCGACACCACCACCGAACCCGCCGGGATGCGGCCGTAGGTCACGGTGCCGGTCGCGCGGTCGTAGATCTTGGTGCTCTGGCCGATGTACACGCCCATCGAAATGACCGAGTTCTCCTCGACGATCACGCCTTCCACCACCTCCGAACGCGCGCCGATGAAGCAGTTGTCCTCGATGATGGTCGGGTTGGCCTGCAGCGGCTCCAGCACGCCGCCCAGGCCCACGCCGCCAGACAGGTGCACGTTCTTGCCGACCTGGCAGCAGCTGCCCACGGTGGCCCAGGTGTCGACCATCGTGCCTTCGTCCACGTAGGCGCCGATGTTCACGTAGCTGGGCATCAGGATCGCGCCCTTGGCGATGAAGCTGCCGCGGCGTGCCACCGCCGGCGGCACCACGCGCACGCCGGACTCCTTCAGTTCGGCCTCGTCCATGTGGGCGAACTTGGTTGGCACCTTGTCGTAGAAGCCGAGGTCGCCGCCCTTGATGACGGCGTTGTCCTTCAGGCGAAAGCTCAGCAGCACGGCCTTCTTGATCCACTGGTGGGTGGTCCATTGGCCCACCGCCTCGCGGGTGGCCACGCGCAGGCGGCCCGCGTTGAGTTCACTGATGATGTGGTCCACCGCCTCCGTCACTTCCTTGGGCGCGGCCTTGGGCGAGAGGTTGGCGCGGTCGTCCCACGCGGTGTCGATGATCTGCTGGAGTTGTTGGGTCATGGGTGAAGAGAAGGGGAAGAAAGCGAAAAGGAAAAGAGGCTCACTCGGGGAACTGCTTCGTGAAGGCCACGATGCGGTGCGCGGCCTCCAGGCATTCCGGCAGGCCCGCCACCAGCGCCATGCGGACGCGGCCGTAACCGGGGCTGGAGGTCGGGTCGCCCGGCACCGCTTCGCGCGCCAGGTAGCTGCCCGGCAGCACCGTCACATTGTATTGAGCCAGCAGCATGCGGGCGAACACCGTGTCGGAGCCGCCGGCCACGTGCTCCGGGATGCGCGCCCACAGGTAGAAGGCGGCGTCCGGCAACTGCACGTCGAGCGCCGGCTGCAGCACCGGCAGCACCTGCTCGAACTTCATTCTGTAGAAGGCCCGGTTTTCCTCGACGTGGGCCTCATCGCCCCAGGCCGCATGGCTGGCCACCTGCACCGCCGGCGCCATCGCGCTGCCGTGGTAGGTGCGGTACAGCAGAAAGGCCTTGATCAGCGTCGCGTCGCCCGCCACGAAGCCGCTGCGCAGGCCGGGGACGTTGCTGCGCTTGGAGAGGCTGGTGAACGCCACCAGGTTCTTGAAGTCGCCCCGGCCCAGCTTGGCGGCGGCTTCCAGCCCGCCCAGCGGCGGCTCGGCGCGGAAATAGATCTCGCTGTAGCACTCGTCCGACGCGATGACGAAGCCGTGGCGGTCGCTCAGCTCGAACAGCTTGCGCCATTCGTCCAGCGGCATCACCGCGCCGGTCGGGTTGCCGGGCGAGCAGACGTAGAGCAACTGGGTGCGGGCCCAAACCTCGTCCGGCACGCTGTCCCAGTCCACCGCGAAGTTGCGGGCCGGGTCGCTGGGCGCATAGACCACTTCGGCCCCGGCCAGCAGCGCCGCGCCTTCATAGATTTGATAGAACGGGTTCGGACACACCACGGTGGCGCCCGGCTTCGAGCCATCGACCACCGTCTGCGCGAAGGCGAACAGCGCTTCGCGGGAGCCATTGACCGGCAGCACCTGGGTGGCCGGGTTCAGGTCCAGCGCATAGCGCCGCTCCAGCCAGTCGGTGAAGGCCTCGCGCAGCGCCGCGTCGCCGATCGTCGTCGGGTAGCTCGCCAGGCCGTTCAGGCCGCTGGTCAGCGCCTGTTTGATGAATTCGGGGGTGGCGTGGCGGGGTTCGCCAATGCCCAGGCTGATCGCCGGGTGGTCGGCCGACGGCACCACGCTGCCGAACAGCTGCTTCAGCCGCTCGAAAGGGTAGGGCTGCAGCGAGGAGAGCAGGGGATTCATGGGCCGTGATTATCCCGGAAGGCGGCCACGGTATCATTCTCGCGATTGCCGCCGGCCCCGTCGCCGGCGGCCTGCCTTCCACCCCGTTGCGGGGTACCGCCCGTGCGCCTGAATTCGATCAAACTTTCCGGTTTCAAGTCCTTCGTCGAACCGACCAACTTCCTGCTGCCCGGCCAGCTGGTTGGGGTGGTCGGGCCGAACGGCTGCGGCAAGTCCAACATCATGGACGCGGTGCGCTGGGTGCTGGGCGAGTCGCGCGCCAGCGAGCTGCGCGGCGAGTCCATGCAGGACGTCATCTTCAACGGCACCAATTTGCGCAAGCCGGCCAGCCGGGCCAGCGTGGAGCTGGTGTTCGACAACGCCAGCCACCGGGCCGGCGGCCAGTGGGCGCAGTTCGCCGAAATCGCCGTCAAGCGCGTGCTCACGCGCGACGGCACCAGCAGCTACTACATCAACAACCAGCCGGTGCGCCGCCGCGACGTGCAGGACGTGTTCCTCGGCACCGGCCTGGGGCCGCGCGCCTACGCCATCATCGGCCAGGGCACCATCAGCCGCATCATCGAATCCAAGCCCGAGGAGCTGCGGCTGTTCCTGGAAGAGGCCGCCGGCGTCTCCAAGTACAAGGAGCGCCGCCGCGAGACCGAAAACCGGCTGTCCGACACCCGCGAGAACCTGACCCGGGTCGAGGACATCCTGCGCGAGCTGAACGCCAACCTCGAGAAGCTGGAGAAGCAGGCCGAGGTCGCGCAGACCTATCGCACGCTGCAGGCCGACGCCACGCTGCGCCAGCACCAGCTGTGGCTGCTGAAGGGCAACGAGGCCGAGGCCGAGCAGCAGCGCGTCAAGGCCGACGCCGACAAGGCCGCTGTCGACCTCGAATCGCGCACCGCCGACCTGCGGCATGTGGAAGCCGAGATCGAGACCATCCGCCAGTCGCACTACGCCGCTGGCGACCAGGTCAACCAGGCCCAGGGCCTGCTGTACGAGGCCAGCGCCGAAGTCGGCCGGCTGGAGTCGGAGATCCGCTTCGTCGTCGAGGGGCGGCAGCGCGCCGAGCAACGGCTGGCCATTCTGAAGGAACAGACCACCGACTGGACGAGCCGCCGCGAACACGCGCTGGCCGAGTCCGGCACGCTGGCCGAGCAAGACGAAACCGCCGCCGAGCGCTCCGCGCTGCTGGCCGCGCAGGCCGAGGAACAGGCCATGCAACTGCCCGACGTGGAGGAGGCGCTGCGCACCGCCCAGGGCAAGGCCAACACCCAGCGCAGCGCGGTTGCGCAGGTGCAGCAGCAGATCCAGGTGCTGGCCGCCGACCAGCGCAACCTCGACGACCAGACCCGCCAGGCCAGCAGCCGCCGCGAACGCCTCGCGGGCGACCGCCAGACGCTGGCCATGCCCGATGAGCTGCGTCTGAGCGGCATGCAGGCCGATCTCGCCGCCGCCCAGGAAGAGGCCGCCGCCACCGACGCCCGCCAGCACGAGCTGCAGGACGCGCTGCCGCAGCTCGAGGACGACCGCCGCCAGCGCCAGCAAACCGCCAACGACGAGGCCCGGGTGCACGCCGAACTGGCGGCCCGGCTCGAGGCGCTGCGGGTGCTGCAGGACAAGGTCCGCACCGACGGCAAGCTCAAGCCCTGGCTGGCCAAACACGGGCTGGACGGCCTGCCCGCGCTGTGGAGCCGCATCCATGTGGAGCCCGGCTGGGAGAACGCGCTGGAAGCCGCGCTGCGCGAACGCATGGGCGCGCTGGAGGTGAGCCGGCTCGACATGCTGCGCGCCTTCGCCAACGACGCGCCGCCCGCCAAGCTCGCCTTCTTCAGCCCGCCCGAAGCGCCCGCTGCACCGCCCGCCGCGGCCCACGGTTTGAAGCCGCTCGCCGACTGGCTGCGCCTGGGCGACGCCGCCCAGCGTGGCCTGCTGGCCGACTGGCTGCACGGCTGCTACACCTCAGACGGTTTCGAGGCCGCCTTCGCCGCCCGCACGCAACTGACCGCCGGCGAAGCCATCTTCCTGCCGTCGGGCCATGCGGTCACCGCGCACGGCGTGAGCTTCTACGCGCCCGACTCCGAGCAGGCCGGCCTGCTGGCCCGCGCGCAGGAGATCGAGAACCTCGAAAAGCAGCTCAAGGCCCATGCGCTGATCACCGAAGAATCGCGGACCGCGCTGGTGCGCGCCGAGGCCGCGCTGGCCGACGTGTCGCAGCGGCTGGTCGGCGCCCGCCGCGAGGCCAGCGCCTCGCAGGCCCGCGCCCATGCGCTGCAGGTGGAAACGCTGCGGCTGGTGCAGGCGGCCGAACAGGCCCGCGCCCGCAGCCAGCAGCTCGACGGCGACCTCGCCGAACTCGACGCCCAGCTCGAAGACCTGCAGGAAAAGCGTGTGGCTGCCGAGGCCCGCTTCGAAGAGCTGGACATGCAGCTCGCCGACAGCCAGGAGCGCCACGCCCAGCTCGACGAACAGGTGATGGCCGCCGAGCGCAAGCTGGCCGACGCCCGCGAGCAGCAGCGCCGCCTGGAGCGCGAGGCGCAGGAAGCCGGCTACGCGCAGCGCAGCCTGCAGGAACGCCGCGCCGGGCTGGCGCGCGAGCTGCAGGTGGCCGAGCAGCAGCTCACGGCCATCGCCGCCGACGAAGCGCACAACCGCGAGGAACTGGGCCGCCTGACCGACGCCGCCGCCCAGGCCGGCCTGCAGAACGCGCTGGCCCTGAAGCTGGAGCGCGAAACCACGCTGGGCGCCCGCCGCAGCGAATACGACGACCTCATCAGCCGCTTGCGCGCCAGCGACGAGCGCCGCCTCACGCTGGAGCGCGCGCTCGACCCGCTGCGCCAGCGCATCAACGAACTGCAGCTGAAGGAGCAGGCCGCGCGCCTCGGCTTCGAGCAATACGTGCAGCTGCTGGCCGACGCGCAGGTCGATGTCGAGGCGCTGCGCCTGACGGTGGCCGAAGGCAAGGTGCGGCTGCAGGGCCTGCAGGGCGAGATTGACCGGCTGGGCCGCGAGATCGCCGCGCTCGGCGCGGTCAACCTCGCCGCGCTCGACGAACTCACCAGCGCGCGCGAACGCAAGCAGTTCCTCGACGCGCAGTCGGCCGACCTGACCGACGCCATGAACACGCTGGAAGACGCGATCCGCAAGATCGACGCCGAGACGCGCGAGCTGCTGTCGGGCACCTTCAACGCGGTCAACGACCATTTCGGCCGCATGTTCCCTGAGCTGTTCGGCGGCGGCAACGCCAAGCTGATGATGACCGGCGACGAAATCCTCGACTCGGGCGTGCAGGTCATGGCGCAGCCGCCCGGCAAGAAGAACCAGACCATCCACCTGCTGTCGGGCGGCGAAAAGGCGTTGACCGCCATCGCCCTCGTGTTCGCCATCTTCCAGCTCAACCCGGCGCCGTTCTGCCTGCTGGACGAGGTGGACGCGCCGCTCGACGACGCCAACACCGAGCGCTACGCGCGCCTCGTCCGCAGCATGAGCACCGAAACCCAGTTCCTCTTCATCAGCCACAACAAGATCGCGATGGAAATGGCCGAACAGCTGATCGGCGTGACCATGCAGGAGCAGGGCGTGTCCCGCATCGTCGCCGTTGACATGGAGTCGGCGGTCGGCATGGCGGAGGTGGCATGAGTGGTTTTACCGTGGGGTTGGCCATCCTCGGCGGCCTGCTGCTGGTGGCCGTCATTGCGCACAGCACCTGGACGTCCCGCCGCAACGCACCGCGCGTGGCGCAGCCCGAATCCGAGGCGCCGCCGCGCAACGATGCGCCGCCAGAGATGCCGCAGATCGAGCCCACGCTCGACGGCGCGGCGGTCGAGCCGTTGTCGGCCGAAGAGATGCTGGCCGATCCGCTGCTGTCGGTGGAGGGCGGCGCGCCGGAGCCTCCTGCCGCCGCCAACGTGGCCGCGCCGATGCCACGCGCCGCGGTGGGTGCCGCAGCGCCCGCGTATTCGCAGCAGCGCCCCGGCCTGGACGCACTGATCGACTGCATCACGCCATTGCAGCTCGAAGCGCCGATTTCCGGCGAAGCCATTCTGGCGGCGCTGCCCGCCACCCGCCGCGCCGGCACCAAGCCGTTCGCCATCGAAGGGCAGAACGAGCGCAGCCGCCAGTGGGAGCCGCCCACCGCCGGCCAGCGCTACGCCGCCCTGCAGGTCGGTGTGCAACTGGCCAACCGCACGGGCCCGCTGAACGAGATCGAGTTTTCAGAATTCGTCGCCAAGATCCAGGCCTTTTGCGACGCGCTGAACGCCATGCCGAATTTTCCCGACATGCTGGAAGCGGTGGCCAGCGGCCGCGAGCTCGACCAGTTTGCCAGCGCGCACGATGCACAGCTCAGTTTCACGCTGCGCGCCCGCCACGCCGCCTGGAGCCCCGGCTACGTGCAGCAGCATGCGGCGCGGCTCGGCTTCGTGGCAGGGGCCATCCCGGGCCGCATGGTGCTGGGCGCGGCTGGCCCTGGCACGCCGGCCGTGCTGGCGCTGACCTTCGACACCCAGGCCGCACTGTCCGACGACCCGTCGCAGTCGGCGATCCGCCAGGTCTCGCTGACGCTGGACGTGCCGCACGTCGACCGCAACGAGGCGCCGTTCGCCCGCATGCGCGAGGCCGCCGCCGGCCTTGCCGCTGCGATGGACGGTGCGATGACCGACGACGACGGCCACCCCATCCAGCCCGAGGCGCTGGACGGCATCGGCACCGACCTTGAAATGCTCTACGACGCGCTCGACAGCCGCGAGCTGTCGGCCGGCTCGCCGCTGGCGCGCCGCTTGTTCTCGTAGGGCGCCGTGATGATGTCCCCCGGCGAACGTGCCCATGAGCTGCACGCGCTGCTGCACCGCTACGCCCATCGCTACTACGTGCTCGACGACCCCGAGGTCTCGGACGCCGAATACGACCGCCTCTTCCGCGAACTGCAGGCCCTCGAGGCCGAACATCCGGCGCTGCTGACGCCCGATTCGCCGACCCAGCGCGTCGGCGGCGCGGTGCTCGACGGCTTCACCAAGGTGCGCCATGCGGTGCCCATGCTGTCCATTCGCACAGAGACCGACGTGGAAGACACCGGCGCCGCCAACTTCGACGCCCGGGTGCGCCGCGAGCTGGGGCTGAAGGAGGGCGACGCGCCCGTCACCTACACGGCCGAGCTGAAGTTCGACGGCCTGGCGATCAACCTGCGCTACGAGAACGGCCAACTGGTGCAGGCCGCGACGCGCGGCGACGGCGAGGTGGGCGAAGACGTCACGCAGAACATCCGCGGCATCGGCCAGATACCGCTGCGCTTGCCGGCCGGCTGCCCGCCGGTGCTGGAGGTGCGCGGCGAGGCCTACATGAAACGCGCCGATTTCGACGCGCTGAACGAGCGCCAGCGCGAGAAGATCGCGGCCGGCCAGAAGAACGAGAAAACCTACGTCAACCCGCGCAATGCCGCTGCCGGCGCGGTGCGCCAGCTCGACCCCGCCATTTCCCGCCAGCGCCCGCTGAGCTTCTTCGCCTACGGCTGGGGCGAGGTCACGCCGGTCGAGCGGGGCGGCCCCGATTTCCAGACCCAGTTCAAGGCGCTGCTGACCCTCAAATCATGGGGTTTCCCGGTCGCATCCCGCACGCAGACCTGCGTGGGCGCGTCCGAGTTGGTCGCGTTCCACCGCGCGGTGGGCGCGGAGCGGCCCGGCCTGGGCTACGACATCGACGGCGTGGTCTACAAGGTCGACAGCCTGGCGCTGCAAAAACAACTGGGCTTCGTCACCCGCGAGCCGCGCTGGGCGGTGGCGCACAAGTACGCGGCGCAGGAGGAGCAGACCACGGTGCTGGCGATCGAGGTACAGGTCGGCCGCACCGGCAAGCTGACGCCCGTCGCCAAGCTGGCGCCGGTCTTCGTCGGCGGGACCACGGTCAGCAACGCCACGCTGCACAACGAAGACGAGGTGCGGCGCAAGGACGTGCGGGTCGGTGACACGGTGGTGATCCGCCGCGCGGGCGACGTCATTCCCGAGGTGGTCGCCACGCTGCTCGAGAAACGGCCCGAGGGCGCGCCGCTGTTCAGCATGCCGCGGCACTGCCCGGTCTGCGGCTCCGACGCGGTGCGCGAGGAAGGCGAAGCCGACTACCGCTGCACCGGCGGCCTGTTCTGCGGCGCCCAGCGCAAGGAGGCCATCCTGCATTTCGCCGGCCGCCGCGCGGTCGAGATCGAAGGGCTGGGCGACAAGCTGGTGGAACAGATGGTCGATGCCGGCATCGTCCGCACGCTGCCCGATCTGTACCGGCTGGGCTTCACCGCGCTGGTGAATCTGGAAAGAATGGCCGAGAAGTCAGCGCAGAATCTGGTGAGTTCGCTACAAAAATCGAAGCAAACCACGTTGCCGCGCTTTCTGTTCGGGCTGGGCATCCGGCACGTCGGCGAGGCCACGGCCAAAGACCTGGCGCGGCATTTCGGCGGGCTGGACCGCATCATGGACGCGTCGGTCGAGCAACTGCTCGAAGTGCCCGACGTGGGCCCCATCGTCGCCGACAGCCTGCACACCTTCTTCCAGCAGCCGCACAACCGCGAGGTGGTCGAGCAGCTGCGCGCCTGCGGCCTGAGCTGGGCGGAAGGCGAACCCGCCGAGCGCGCCACGCTGCCACTGGCCGGCCAGACCTTCGTCATCACCGGCACGCTGCCCACGCTCGACCGCGACGCGGCGAAAGACCTGCTGGAAGCCGCCGGCGCCAAGGTGGCCGGATCGGTCAGCAAGAAGACCAGCTACCTCGTCGCAGGAGAGGCGGCGGGCAGCAAGCTGGACAAGGCGCGCGAGCTGGGCGTGACCGTGCTCGACGAGGCTGGCATGCTGGCGATGCTGGGCCGAACGAACGGCGACGTCGGTTGAGCGTGCTGGATGCGGCTCACCTGAACTGAGCGCCCCGTAGCGCTCAGGCCGCCAGCCCGACGAACACGTTCTGCACGTCGTCGTTGCCGTCTATGGCGGCGAGGAAGGCTTCCACTTCCTCCAGGTGCTCGGCGCTGAGGCTGGCCGCGCTGACCGGGTTCTTGGCCTTGTAGCCCAGCTTGGCCGACAGCACCGTGAAGCCCTGCGCCGGCAGCGCCTTGCTGACCAGGTCGAGGTCGGTCGGGTCGGTGAGGAAGAGGGTGGTGCCTTCGTCTTCGCCGGCTTCCAGGTCTTGTGCGCCGGCTTCGATGGCGGCCATCTCGGGGTCTGCGCCCGCGGCGGCCGGTTCGGCCTCGATCATGCCGACGTGGTCGAAGTCCCAGGCCACCGAGCCCGACGTGCCGAGCTGGCCTTTGCGAAACAGCACCCGCATTTCCGGCGCGGTACGGTTCACGTTGTCGGTCAGGCACTCCACCATCAGCGGCACGCGGTGCGGCGCGAAGCCTTCGTAGATGACGTGTTCGAAGTTCACCGCTTCACCGGTCAGGCCAGCGCCTTTCTTGATTGCCCGGTCCAACGTGTCCTTGGGCATCGAGACCTTGCGGGCCTGCTCCACCACCAGCCGCAGCTTGGAGTTGCTGGCGGGGTCGGCGCCCGACCGCGCGGCGACCATGATGTCTTTCGCCAGGCGGCCGAACAGCTTGCCCCGCGCGTCCGCGGCCTGTGCCTTGCCCTTGGCTTTCCACTGTGCTCCCATGATGTCCTGACCTTCGTCTGTTCGTTGTGCAACCCGTGATTGTCAGCGTTTCTTGCCGCCGAGGATGCTGCCCAGCACGCCCCGGATGATTTCGCGGCCCACGGTGGTGCCCATGGTGCGGACGGCGGACTTCGCCATGGTGGTGGCAAGGCCGTCGTGGCGGCCGCCGCGCGGGCCGGTGGTGCCGAACAGCACGTCGCTCAGGCCACCCAGAATGCCGCCGCCCTCGGCCGGCGCGGTTGCCGCCCCACCGCCCTGGCCGCCGGTGGGCGCGCCAGCTTGTGGCGCTGCCTGCGCGCGGGCAGTGAGTTTTTCGTAAGCCGATTCACGGTCGATCGCCTTTTCATACACGCCGGCGACCAGCGAACCCTGCATCAGCGCCTGCCGCTGGGCCGGCGTGATCGGGCCGATCTGGCTGCCCGGCGGCAGCACGTAGACGCGTTCGGTTTCGCTGGGGCGGCCCTTGGCGTCGAGGAAGCTCACCAGCGCCTCGCCCACCGCCAGTTCGGTGATCGCGGTCTCGATGTTCAGGCCGGCCTTCTGGCGCATGGTCTGGGCGGTGGCCTTCACCGCCTTCTGGTCGCGCGGCGTGAAGGCGCGCAGCGCATGTTGCACGCGGTTGCCGAGCTGGGCCAGCACCGAGTCCGGAATGTCCAGCGGGTTCTGGGTGACGAAATACACCCCCACGCCCTTGGAGCGCACCAGCCGCACCACCAGCTCGATGCGCTCGACCAGCACCTTGGGCGCTTCGTTGAAGAGCAGATGGGCCTCGTCGAAGAAGAAGACCAGCTTGGGTTGGTCGGGGTCGCCGATTTCGGGCAACTGCTCGAACAGGTCGGACAGCATCCACAGCAGGAAAGTGGCATACAGGCGGGGCGATTGCAGCAGCTTGTCGGCCGCCAGGATGTTGATGACGCCTTTGCCGTCCACCGTCTGCATGAAGTCGCTGATGTTCAGCATGGGCTCGCCGAAGAACCTGTCGCCGCCCTGCGTCTCGATCTGCAGCAGCCCGCGCTGGATGGCGCCCACGCTGGCGGCGCTGATGTTGCCGTAGCGGGTCTGGAATTCGCTGGCGTTGTCGCCCAGGTACTGCAGCATCGCGCGCAGGTCTTTCAGGTCGAGCAGCAGCAGGCCGCTGTCGTCGGCGATCTTGAACACGAGGTTCATCACGCCGCTCTGCGTCTCGTTGAGGTTGAGCATGCGGGCCAGCAGCAGCGGCCCCATGTCGGACACGGTGGCGCGCACCGGGTGGCCCTGTTCGCCGAACACGTCCCACAACTGGGCCGGGCAGGCCAGCGGCTCGGGCAGGTCGATGTGGCGCTCCTTCAGCACGCCGGCGAGCTTTTCGCCGATGCTGCCGGCCTGGCTGATGCCGGTCAGGTCGCCCTTCACGTCGGCCATGAAGACCGGCACGCCGATCTTGCTGAAGTTCTCGGCCAGCGTCTGCAGGGTGACGGTCTTGCCGGTGCCGGTGGCGCCGGTGATGAGGCCGTGCCGGTTCGCCAGCCCTGGCAGCAGCACGCATTCGGTGGTGGCGTTCTTGGCGATCAGCAGCGGTTCGGCCATGGGCAGGTGTCCTCGAAGAAGAAGCGGGTGTGTCGGGTCCCAAGGTTAATGCAATCCGGTGGCGGTTTGCGGCGTTGGCCGCGCACCCATGTGCCGGCCGGGGCTGAACCCGGGTTGTAAGGAACCAAGGTGCCGAGCCGACACACCTACTGGCGGTGTCTTCAATCGCCAATAAGGAGAATGTCTGATGCTGAGTCGCAGAAACACCTTGATCGGGCTGGGTGCCGCGGGAGCCGCCTGCGCGGGGCTGAATCGCCTGCTGGCCGCCGAACCGCGGCCGGCACGGGTTCACGAGGTCACGCTGGCCGACGCCGAATGGCGCAAGAAGCTGAGCCCGGCCCAATACGAGGTGCTGCGAAGGGCCGGAACCGAGCGGCCTTTCAGCAGCCCGCTGAACGCTGAAAAGCGCGTGGGTACCTTTGCCTGCGCGGGCTGTGGGCTGCCGCTTTTCTCGTCGAAAACCAAATTCGAGAGCGGAACCGGCTGGCCGAGCTTCTACGAACCGATCGCCAAAACCGCGGTGGACGAAGAAACCGACACCACGCTGGGCATGCGCCGCACCGAAGTGCTGTGCCACCGCTGCGGCGGCCACCTGGGCCACGTGTTCGACGACGGCCCCCGGCCGACCGGGCTGCGTTACTGCATGAACGGCGTGGCCCTGGCCTTCACGGCCGCTTGAGGAGGACTTCTCATGAACCCGTGGTTGATCGTCGCCGGCACAGTTGCCGTGGTGCTGGGGGTTTGGGGCGTGTGGGGCACCGGCATGGCGGAGGAGGCCGTGAAACTGCCACCGCCCGACAGGGAGGCCGCCACCGCCGCGTCGTCCACCGACACCGCCGTGTTCGCGGGCGGCTGTTTCTGGGGCGTGCAGGCGGTGTTCCAGCACACCAAGGGCGTGCTGAACGCCGTCTCGGGTTACGCTGGCGGCGACAAGGCCACGGCCACCTACGACCAGATCGGCTCGGGCCGCACCGGCCATGCCGAGTCGGTGCAGGTCACCTACGACCCGAAGCAGATCTCCTACGGCAAGCTGCTGCAAATCTACTTTTCGGTGGCTCACGACCCGACCACGCTGAACCGCCAGGGCCCCGACCACGGCACCCAGTACCGCTCGGCGCTCTTCTTCACGAACGACCACCAGAAGCAGGTGGCGCAGGACTACGTGCGGCAACTGGACCAGATGAAGCTGTTCCGCGGCAAGATCGTCACCCAGCTCGCGCCGCTGGCCGCGTTCTACCCGGCCGAGGCCTATCACCAGGACTACGCCACGCTGCACCCGGATTCGCCCTACATCGCGACCTTCGACCTGCCGAAGATCGCCAACCTGAAGGCGTTGATGCCCGAGGTCTACCGCGACAAACCGGTGCTGGTCGGCCAGACGGGGCGTTGAATTGCGGCGGTTGGCCGGGCCGGCCACCCGCCCGGCCCGGGACGGCGGCATGCGGCACGTAAAATCGCCCCCTCAAGCCGTCAAACAAACCGAGGAACGTTTCCGTGGCCGGACACAGCAAATGGGCGAATATTCAGCACCGCAAGGGTCGCCAGGACGAGAAGCGGGGCAAGATCTGGACCCGCATCGTGCGCGAGATCACGGTGGCGGCCCGTGCCGGCGGCGGTGACCTGAGCGCCAACCCCCGGCTGCGGCTGGCGGTCGACAAGGCCAAGGCCGCCAACCTGCCGGCCGAACGCGTCAAGTACAACATCGACAAGGCCACCGGCAACGCCGAGGGCGTGCACTACGAGGAAATCCGCTACGAAGGCTACGGCATCGGCGGGGCGGCCATCATCGTCGACACGATGACCGACAACCACGTGCGCACCGTGGCCGAGGTGCGCCACGCCTTCAGCAAATACGGCGGCAGCATGGGCACCAACGGTTCCGTCGTGTTCCAGTTCAAGCACTGCGGCCAACTGGTCTTCGCGCCGGGCACGGACGAGGACAAGGTGATGGAGATCGCGCTGGAGTCGGGCGCCGACGACGTGGTGAGCGGGGAAGACGGCGCCATCGAGGTGCTGACGCCGCCTTCGGAATTCGAGGCGGTGAAGAACGCGCTGGAAGCCGCCGGCCTCACGCCGGAGGTGGCCGAGGTGACGATGCGCGCCGAGAACGAGATCGAACTGAGCGGCGACGACGGCGCCCGGATGCAGAAACTGCTGGACGTGATCGAAGAGCTGGACGACGTGCAGAACGTCTTCCACAACGCGGCGATCCAGTGACCCCCACGCTCCCCACCGCGTGTGGTCGCTGCCCCCCGAGGGTGCTGGCCTGCCTTGCGGGCGGCCCGGCGGCAGGCCGGGGCGGGTTCGAGTGAAGAACAACTGAGAACGGAAGAATGAAAGTATTGGTGATCGGCGGCGGTGGCCGCGAGCATGCGCTGGCGTGGAAGCTCGGCCAGAGCCCGAAGGTGCAGGCGGTCTATGTGGCGCCGGGCAATGGCGGCACGGCGCAGGACGCGCGGCTGGAGAACATCGCGCTGACCGACGTGACGGCGCTGCGCGTCTGGGCGCAGGACAACAAGATCGCGCTCACGGTGGTCGGCCCCGAGCAGCCGCTGGCCGCCGGCGTGGTGGACGAGTTCCGCAACCACGGCCTGCGCATCTTCGGCCCCACCAAGGCCGCCGCGCAGCTGGAAAGCTCCAAGGCCTTCTCCAAGGCCTTCATGCAGCGCCACGGCATCCCCACCGCCGAATACGAGACCTTCACCGACGCCGCGATGGCCCACGCCTACGTGGACAGGAAGGGCGCGCCCATCGTGGTCAAAGCCGACGGCCTGGCGGCGGGCAAGGGCGTGGTGGTGGCGATGAGCCTCGCCGAGGCCCACGAGGCCATCGACTTCATGCTGCTCGACAACAAGCTCGGCGTGGCGCACAACGAGGGTGGGGCGCGGGTGGTGATCGAGGAATTCCTGCAGGGCGAGGAAGCCAGCTTCATCGTGCTGTGCGACGGCAAGAACGTGGCCGCGCTGGCCACCAGCCAGGACCACAAGCGCCTGCTCGACGGCGACCAGGGCCCCAACACCGGTGGCATGGGCGCCTATTCGCCGGCGCCGGTGGTCACGCCCGAGGTGCACGCCCGCGCCATGCGCGAGATCATTTTGCCCACCATCAAGGGCATGGAGAAAGACGGCATTCCCTTCACCGGCTTCCTGTATGCGGGGCTGATGATCGACGCGCAGGGCCACCCCAAGACGCTGGAGTTCAACTGCCGCATGGGCGACCCCGAGACGCAGCCCATCATGATGCGGATGAAGTCCGATCTGGTCGACCTGCTGTGGGCCGCCACCGAAACCGGCCCGCACGGCCGCCTCGACGACTTCGAGCTGGAGTGGGACCGCCACGTCGCGCTGGGCGTCGTCATGGCCGCGCACGGCTACCCGATGAGCCCGCGCAAGGGCGACGCCATCACCGGCCTGCCGAAGAACACCGAACAGGCCGTGGTGTTCCACGCCGGCACGGTGCCCACCGAGGGCGGCGGTGTCGCCACCTCGGGTGGCCGTGTGCTGTGTGTGACGGTGCTGGCCGAATCGGTCAAGGCCGCGCAGCAGCAGGCCAACGACATTGCCCGCGGCATCCATTTCGACGGCGCGCAGTACCGCCACGACATCGGCCACCGCGCCGTCAAGTGATGGACATCGCCGGGGTCCGCGGCTGGTTGGAGGGCCTGCAGCGGCAAATCACCGACGCTGTCGGCGCGCTCGACGGAAAAGCATTTGCAACCGACGCCTGGGAAAAGGCGCCGGGCGAGCCGCTGCAGGGCCGGGGAATCACCTGCATCCTCGAAGGCGGCCACGTTTTCGAGCGGGCCGGTTGCGGCTTCTCGCATGTGCGCGGGCCCAGGCTGCCGCCGTCGGCCACGCAGCACCGGCCGGAACTGGGCGGCGCGCCGTTCGAGGCGATGGGCGTTTCCCTCGTGTTCCACCCGCGCAACCCCTATGTGCCCACCGTGCACATGAACGTCCGCATGATTGCCGCCACGCCGGCCGGCCGCGAGCCGGTGTGCTGGTTCGGCGGCGGCATGGACCTGACGCCGTACTACGGCTTCGACGAAGACGCGCAACACTTTCACCGCACCTGCCAGCAGGCGCTCGCGCCTTTCGGCGACGACAAATACCCGCGCTTCAAGGCCTGGTGCGACGAATACTTCTACCTGAAGCACCGGCAAGAGCCGCGCGGCGTGGGCGGCATCTTCTTCGACGACTTTGCCGAGGGCGGCTTCGGCAATGCGCTGGCCATGATGCAGTCGGTCGGCTCGTCGCTGCTGGCGGCCTACCTGCCGATCGCCCAGCGCCGCAAGGACACGCCCTACGGCGAGCGCGAACGCGCCTTTCAGCTGTACCGGCGCGGCCGCTACGCCGAGTTCAACCTGGTCTGGGACCGCGGCACGCACTTCGGCCTGCAGTCGGGCGGCCGCACCGAATCCATCTTGATGTCGATGCCGCCGCTGGTCGCCTGGTCTTACGACCGGCAGGACCCGCCCGATTCGCCCGAGGCCCGGCTGACCTCGCATTTCCTGGTGCCGCGCGCATGGGTCTGAGTTCCGCCGCCCCGGCTGGCCGCCGCACCGGCGTGTTCGGCGGCGCCTTCGACCCCCCGCACAATGCCCATGTGGCGCTGGCCCGGGTGGCAGTTGACGCGCTCGCGCTCGACGAACTGCGCGTGGTGCCGACCGGCGCGGCCTGGCACAAGACCCGCAGCCTGAGCCCCGCCGAAGACCGGCTGGCCATGACCCGCCTGGCTTTCGGCGAGCTGCCGCGCACCGAGGTCGACCCGCGCGAGCTGCGCCGCAGCGGCCCCAGCTACACGCTGGACACGCTGCACGAGCTGCAGGCCGAGCAACCCGACACCCTGCTGTGGCTGGTGCTGGGCGAAGACCAGGGGCGCCAATTGACCAACTGGCACGGCTGGCGCCAGATTCTCGGTATTGCTACTATTGTGATAGCTGAAAGACCAGATTCCACGCTGACTGGCGGCACATTTGATGCTGAAATTGCGGCTGGAGGGCGGTTTTCCCGCCTGCCGGTGGCACCCACGGCCCTGAGCGCCACCGACATCCGCCGCCGCGTCGCGGCCGGCCAGCCCGTCGACGCGCTGGTCCCGCCCGCCGTTGCACGCTATATTGACCAACACCACCTCTACCTGAACGCCTGATGACGACAACCCCCGACACGACGACCACCACCGAAGCGGCCGCGAAGAAGAACACCCAGAAACTGCAGCGCGCCATCGTCGACGGACTCGAGGACGTGAAGGCGCACGACATCCAGATCTTCAACACCGAGAAGCTGTCGCCGCTGTTCGAACGCGTCGTCGTGGCGTCCGGCACCTCCAACCGGCAGACCCGCGCGCTGGCCGCCAGCGTGCGCGACGCGGTGAAGGAGGCGGGCTTCAACAAGCCGCGCATCGAGGGCGAAGACAACGGCGAATGGATCATCGTCGACTGCGGCCCCGCCGTGGTCCACATCATGCAGCCGGCGATCCGCCAGTATTACCACCTGGAAGAGTTGTGGGGCGAAACGCCGGTGCGCCTCAAGCTCGGTGCCGCCAAGCCGGCGCTGCCGGTCAAGGCGCCGGTGAAGAAGGCGGCAGAGCCGGCCAGCCCGTCGCTGCGCCGCAGCAGCGCCGCCAAGAGCGCGATCAAAGCCGCCGAGCGCGCCGCCAAGGCCGAAACCGCACCCCCCAAGCGCAAGCCGGCGGCCAAGAAGTCGGCCGTTGCAGCGCCGGCAAAGCGCGCGGCCGCCAAGGTTCCAGCCAAGGCACCGGCCAAGCCGCCGACGAAGGCGCCGGTGAAGGCGACGGCCAAGACCCCGGCGAAACCCGCCGCAAAGGCCGCGGCCAAGCTGGCCGCCAAGAAGGCCGCCGCGCCGCGCAAAGGCTGAACCTCTTCCGTTCCCTCGCATGAAGCTGCTGATCGTGGCCGTCGGCCAGCGCGTGCCCGACTGGGCACAGACCGCCTACGACGACTACGCCAAGCGTTTTCCGCCGGAGCTGAAGGTGGAGCTGAAGGCCGTCAAGACCGAGCCGCGCGCCTCCAAGGCGCTGGACACCTTGCTGGCGGCCGAGCGCGAACGCATCGCAGCCGCCATCCCGCGCGGCACCCGCATCGTCGCGCTCGACGAGCGGGGCAGCCACCTGACCACCGTCGCGCTGTCGCAGCGGTTGAAGCAGTGGCAACTGGGCGGTGACGACGTGGCGCTGGTCATCGGCGGGCCCGATGGCCTGGAGCCGGCCTTTCGCGAGGCCGCGCACGAACGCATCCGCCTGTCGGACCTGACGCTGCCGCACGCGATGGTGCGGGTGCTGCTGATCGAGCAGCTGTACCGCGCCTGGTCCATCAACGCCAACCATCCGTACCACAGAGAATGACCCCCACGTTCGCGCACTGCGTGTCGCTCACTGCCCCCCGAGGGGGCTGCCTCGCTGGGGGCGGCCCGGCGCTGCGGCAATGATCTACCTCGCCAGCCAGAGCCCGCGCCGCCGCCAGTTGCTGGAGCAGCTCGGCGTGGCGCATGAGCTGCTGCTGCCCGAACCCGGCGAAGACGCAGAAAGCATCGAGGCCGTGGTGGGCCGCGAGGCGCCGGCCACCTACGTGCAGCGCGTCACCGGCCTCAAGCTCGACGCCGCCGTTGCCCGCCTGAAGGCGCGCGGCCTGCCCGACGCGCCGGTGCTGTGTTCCGACACCACGGTGGCGCTGGGCCGCGCCATCTACGGCAAACCCGGCGACGCCGACGACGCGGTGCGCATGTTGCGCGAGCTGTCGGGCCGCACCCACCGCGTGCTCACCGCGGTGGCGGTGCAGCGCGGCCGCAAGCGCCGGCTGGTGTTGAGCACCTCGCAGGTGACGTTCGCGCCGCTGTCGCTGCGTGAGGTCCGCGCCTATGTGGCGACCGGCGAGCCGATGGGCAAGGCCGGCGCCTATGCGGTGCAGGGCAGGGCCGCGGCATTCATCACCCGGCTGGCGGGCAGTTATTCCGGCATCATGGGTCTGCCCATGCACGAAACGGCACAATTGCTCAAAGCCTTCGGCATCCTGCCCCGATGAACGCCGCCTTACCCCAGCAAGACATCCTGATCAACTGGTCGCCGCAGGAGACCCGCGTGGCGCTGGTCGAGCACGGCGCGGTGCAGGAACTGCACGTCGAGCGCACGCTGGAGCGTGGGCTGGTGGGCAACATCTACCTCGGCAAGGTGGCGCGCGTGCTGCCCGGCATGCAGTCGGCCTTCATCGACATCGGCCTGGACCGCGCCGCCTTCCTGCATGTGGCCGATCTGTTCGGCAGCAGCAACGCGGCGCACCAGCGCAGCGGCGAGGCGGTGGAAAGGAACGCAGACAAACCGGCGCAGATCGTGCCGCCGGTGCCCATCGAGCGGCAGGTCTTCGAGGGCCAGGCGCTGATGGTGCAGGTCATCAAGGACCCGATCGGCACCAAGGGTGCCCGGCTTTCCACACAAATCAGCATCGCCGGCCGGCTGCTGGTGTTCCTGCCGCAGGACGACCATGTGGGCGTCTCGCAAAAGATCCCGATGGCGCAGCGGCTCGCGCTGCGCGAACGCCTGCTGGCGCTGCTCGACGACCGTGCCAACGGCCGAGGTGGCGGCTTCATTCTGCGCACCAATGGCGAGGACGCGACCGACGCCGAACTGGCTCAGGACATCGCCTACCTCCGCAAGACCTGGGCGCGCATCAAGGACGCTGCCGTGCGCCAGCCGCCGCGCACGCTGCTGCACCAGGACCTGAGCCTGCTGCAGCGCGTGATGCGCGACCTCACCGGCGAACACACCCAGACCATCCGCATCGACTCGCGCGAGCAGTTCGAGGTGCTGCAGGCCTTCGGCCGCGAGTTCATGCCCGACATCGTCGAGAAGGTGCAGCTGTACCGCGGCGAGCGGCCGATCTTCGATCTGTTCGCCATCGACGAGGAGATCGCCAAGGCGCTGGGCCGCAAGGTGGTGCTGAAGTCGGGCGGCTACCTCATCGTCGACCAGACCGAGGCGCTGACCACCATCGACGTCAACACCGGTGGCTTTGTGGGCGCGCGGAATTTCGACGACACCATCTTCAAGACCAATCTGGAGGCGGCGCTGGCCATTGCGCGGCAACTGCGGCTGCGCAACCTGGGCGGCATCATCATCGTCGACTTCATCGACATGACGCGCGAGGACCACCGCGACGCGGTGCTGGCCGAACTGCGCAAGCAACTGGTGCGCGACCGGGTGAAGACTTCGGCCGGCGTGTTCTCGCCGCTGGGCCTGGTGGAACTGACCCGCAAGCGCACCCGCGAGTCGCTGGCCCACATGCTGTGCGAGCCGTGCCCGGCCTGCGAGGGCAAGGGCATCGTGCGCACGCCGCGCAGCGTGGCCTACGACATCCTGCGCGAAATCTTGCGCGAGGCAAGGCAGTTCAGCCCGAGAGAGTTCCGCGTGGTCGCCGCGCCCCAGGTCATCGAGCTGCTGCTCGACGAGGAAAGCCAGCATCTTGCCGGCCTCAGCGACTTCATCGGCAAGCCCATCTCGCTGCAGTCCGAAAGCTCGATGGGCCAGGAGCAGTACGACATTGTCCTGCTCTGACTTCGGCGCCGCGCCGCCGCGGCGCGTGCTGATCGTGTCGCTGCGCTTCATGGGCGACCTGCTGATCAGCACGCTGATGGCCGACGGCGTGAAGCAGCGCTGGCCCGGCGCGCGGGTCGATTACCTGGTGTACGAAGGCATGCAGGGCGTGCTGGCGAACAACGGCTGCGTCGACGGCGTGTTGACGCTGCCCGTCGGCTCGCACCCCAAGAAGCGCCTGGGCCTGCTGCGCGACATCTGGCGCCGCTACGACCTCGCGCTCACCTCCCATTCCGGCGACTACCCGCACCTGGTGATGTGGGCCGCTGCGCCAGTGCGCGTCGGCGCGCTGCCGATGCGGCGCAAGCACGGCTGGTGGAAAAAACGCACCGCGCCGCTCAGCGTGCAGGAGCGGGAACACGCGCCGATTTCCGACCTGTGCGCGCGCATCGCCGCGCAGGCCGGCATCGCCGGTCCGGTCCGCGTGCGGCCACCGCAGGCCGTCACGCCCTGGGCTGCCGGCGAGGCACTGTGCGCCGCCGGCCAGCCCTACGTGGTGATGAACCCGTGCCCGCGCTGGCCCTACAAGCGCTGGCCGCGCGCGGCCTGGCACACGCTGGTGCGGGCGTTGCAGGCGCGGGGCCTGCAGGTGGTGCTGAGCGGTGGCCATTCGGCGCCCGAGAAGGCCTATGTGGCCGAGACCTTCGGCGGGCTGGACGGTATTCTGGTCACCGATGCTGGTGTGGGTTTCGCCGAATCGGCCACGCTGATCGGTGGTGCGCGGCTGTTCATCGGCCCCGACACCTTCACCACCCATTTGGCCGCCAGTTGCGGCGTGCCCACCGTGACGTTGTTCGGCCCGACCGACCCGCGCATCTGGGGGCCCATCAGCCGTGTCGTCGCCGGCGAGCCGCAGGCCACGCAACCGTTCGACGCGGTGGGCGCGGTGCAGCGGCGCGGCAACGTCTGGCTGCTGCAGAATGAATCGCTGCCGTGTGTGCCGTGCCAGTTGGAAGGCTGCGAGCGTCATCAGCAGAGCGCGAGCCGCTGCCTGGACGAGCTGCCGCCCGAGCAGGTGATCGCGGTGGTGGACGCGGTGCTGGCTGCTCAGCCGGCGGCCGGATCAGCCGCTGCCTGCGCCACCACGGCCTGAGCCGTCGCGGCCCGCGAGGTCTGCGCCTGCAGGCGGGCGTAGACGCCGCCCAGCGCCAGCAGGTCGGCGTGGCTGCCCTGTTCGACGATGGCGCCGTTCTCCATCACCACCACCCGGTCGGCGTGTTCGATGGTGGAGAGTCGGTGCGCGATGACCAGCGTGGTGCGGTCGGCCATCAGCCGCTGCAGGGCGTCCTGCACCAGCCGTTCCGATTCGGTGTCCAGCGCGCTGGTGGCTTCGTCGAGGATCAGCACCGGCGCGTCCTTGTAGAGCGCCCGCGCGATCGCCAGCCGCTGCCGCTGGCCGCCCGACAGGTGCGAGGCGTTGTGGCCCACCAGGGTGTCCATGCCGTGCGGCAAACCGACGACGAACTCGCCGAGGTTGGCCGCTTTCAGGCACTGCTGCACGCGGGTGCGGTCTATCGCGCGGCCCAGCGCCACATTGCCGGCCAGCGTGTCGTTCAGCATCACCACGTCCTGGCTCACCAGCGCGAACTGGTCGCGCAGCGCGGCGAGCTGCCAGTCGGCCACGTTGTGGCCGTCGAGCCGCACCGCGCCGCCACTGGGCAGCACGAAGCGCGGCAGCAGGTTTGCCAACGTGGTCTTGCCCGAGCCCGAAGGCCCGACCAAGGCCACCACTTCGCCGGGCTCGATGTCCAGCGTCACCCCGCGCAGCGCCGGCTCGTGGCCGGCGCCGTACCGCACCTCCACCGCATCGAACGCGATGCGGCCTTCGGCGCGCGGCAGCGAGAACGTGCCGCCGCTTTCAGGTGCGGTCTGGTCGATCAGGTCCATGCCGCGCTCCAGTGCCGCAAGGCCGCGGGTGATGGGGCTGGCCACTTCCGACAGATGCTTGATCGGCGCGACCAGCATCAGCATCGCGGTGACGAAAGCGACGAAACTGCCGACCGTGACCGCCGTGGCGTTGCTCTGCCACAGCGCGACGGCGATCACCGCCGACAGCGCGGCGGCGGCCAGCATCTGCGTGATCGGCGTCATCGCGGAAGAGGCCACGGTCGATTTCATCGCCAGCCGCCGCATGGTCTGGCTGAGGCCGTGGAAACGCTCGCCTTGGCCCGCCTGCGCCGCATGCAGCCGCACCATGCGGTGGGCCAGCACATTTTCCTCGACCACGTAGGCGAGGTTGTCGGTGGCGGTCTGCGTGGCCTTGGTGATGCGGTACAGGCGGCGCGACAGCGTGCGCATGACCCAGGCCACTGCCGGGAACAGCAGCGCCACGATCAGCGTGAGTTTCCAGTTCAAGTACAGCAGATAGCCGAGCAGGGCAGTCAGCGTCAGCGCGTCCCGCGCCAGGCTGAGCAACGAGGCCACCAGCAGCGACGAGCCGTTCTGCACCTCATAGACCACCGTGTTCGACAGCGCGCTGGCGGATTGCCGGCCGAACAGCGCCATGTCGGCATCGAGCAGCCGCGAGAACAGCGCCTGGCGCAGCCGCAGCATGCCGTCGTTGGCGACCTTGGCCAGTGCGATCTGCGCGAGAAAGCCGGAAAAACCGCGAATGCCGAACAGGCCCAGCAGCGCGGCCGGCACCACCCACAGCGAGAAGTCGCGCTGCTGAAAGCCATGGTCCAGCAGGGGTTGCAGCAGGGCCGGGATCATCGGTTCCGTCGCCGAGCCGACGATGGTGGCCAGCACCGCAACGCCCCAGGCCCAGCGGGCATGGCCGAAATAAGGCAGCAGGCGTTTCAGCCCACGCAACGATTCGCGGGCCCGCGAGGGCTGCGGCGGCTCGTCGCGGCCGGGTGTCGGTTCGGTGGCGCTCAAAGCGGGGCGGCCGGGGTGGCGGTGCGGTTCAGCATCCACAGCCGCAGGTATTTGTAATACGTGGTCTGCGCGTTGTAGATCGCGAGCACCAGGCCCATCTGCCCGTCGCGGAAACCCTGCTGCAGCACGTAGGTGCGAAGAAAGGCCCAGCCCCCTTTCAGCAGCGCCTTGCCCAGCGATCCGTTCTTGCCGCGGGTGCGCAGGTCGATCGCGGCGCCGCGCGAGTAGCGGTTGAGTTTTTCCAGCACGTCGTCCAGGTCGCGGTAGCTGTAATGGATGATCGGGGCGTTCAGTTTGGCCTCGGTGCCGGCCACTGTCATGTGGGCATGCAGGAAATGGTCGGTGAAGCCGGCCAGCGGGCGTTTGACCAACCGCATCGTGTAATCGGGCCGCCAGCCGGAGTGCTGGATGAAGGTGCCGCAGAGGCTGGAGAAGCGGGGTAGCCGGTAGCCGTCGGCCCTCGGATGCCGGATGGCGTCCAGGATCTCGTCCCGCAGTTCCGGGCTGACGCGCTCGTCGGCGTCCAAAGAGAGCACCCAGTCTTTGCTGGCCAGCGAAATTCCCCTTTGCTGTTGGGGCCCGTATCCCGGCCAGTCGGTCAGGTGGACAATCGCCCCGGCGCTGCGGGCCTGCTCGGCGGTGTCATCGGTGCTGCGCGAGTCGAGCACTAGAATCTCGTCGGCAAATGCTACCGATTCGACGCACGCCCGGATTTGATGGCCCTCGTTTCGCGCCGCAATGATGACTGTTAAAGTAGCAGCTTCCATTCCACTATTTTCCATGAATATGTTTGCATCCAAAGCAGCCTCCGGCAGCGTGCTCCGGAGCCTTGTCCTGCTCGCGGGCCTGCTGATGGCCCAGATCGGTTTCGCGCAGGTGCGGGTGGACGTGTCTGGCGTGGGCCTGACGCAATTGCCGATCGCCATCGCGCCTTTCAAGGGCAACGAGGGTGCAACGCAGCAGATCGCCGCCATCGTGCAGGCAGACCTGGAGCGCAGTGGCCAGTTCCGCAGCATCGACGCCAGCGGCAATGTGCTGGATGAGCTGACCCGCCCCGACATGGCGGTGTGGCGCCAGAAGGGCGCCGACTCGCTCGCCACGGGCAGTGTGCGCAAGCTGAACAATGGCCGCTACGACGTGCGCTTCCGGCTTTGGGACGCGGTTCGCGGCAACGACCTGGGTGGCCAGAGCTTCTCGGTCGCCGAAATCGACATGCGGCTGGCGGCCCACCGCATCTCCGACTACATCTACGAAAAACTGACCGGCGAGAAGGGCGTGTTTTCCACGCGCATCGCCTACGTCACCCGTTCGGGCGCCCGCTACAACCTGTGGGTGGCCGACGCCGACGGCGAGGGTGCTCAAAGCGCGCTGTCGAGCTCCGAGCCCATCATCTCGCCGGCCTGGTCGCCGGCGGGCGATCAGCTGGCCTACGTGTCCTTCGAAACCCGCAAGCCCATCGTGTACGTGCACGACGTGGCCAGTGGCAAGCGCCGCCTGCTGGCGAGCTTTCGCGGGTCCAACAGCGCACCGACCTGGGCACCCGACGGCAAATCGTTGGTCGTGACGTTGAGCCGCGACGGCGGCTCCCAGTTGTTCAGCATCGACGCCGCCGGCGGTGAGCCGCGCCGCATGGTGCAGTCGCCCAGCATCGACACCGAGGCGACCTATTCGCCCGACGGCCAATTCATCTATTTCGTGTCCGACCGCAGCGGCCAGCCGCAGATCTACAAGATGTCGGCTGGTGGTGGTGGCATCGCTCGCGTCACTTTCTCGGGCAACTACAACATCTCTCCCGCGCTGAGCCCGGATGGCCGCTGGATGTCCTACGTGTCGCGCGAAGGTGGCGGCTACCGCCTCAAGCTGATGGACCTCGGCACCGGCAACGTCACCTCGCTGACCGACACCAACGCCGACGAAAGCCCCAGCTTCGCGCCCAACAGCCGCCTCATCATTTACGCCAGTGTGTCGGGTGGCCGGGATTCGCTGATGACCACCACGCTTGATGGCCGCGTCAAATCGCGTCTGCAAGGTGCGCCTGGCGATTTGCGGGAACCTGCATGGGGCCCGTACCTCAAATAAGTTTTTCAACAACCCACCGTGGACCGATGACCAAAATCCGTATCCGTGGCGCCTCTGCGCTCTGTGCCTGTCTGCTTGTCTCGTTTCTTGCTGGTTGCGCCTCAGACACCAGCTTGAAGGATGTGCCGGTTGAAGACCGCAAAGTAGGGGCCGCCAGCGGCGGTGCGGGTGGTTCTGCGGCAGATGCCGGACGGGTCGGACGCGACGGTGTGCAGGGCGTCACCCTGGACAACAGCAACTCGACAGCCGAGCGCAACAAGCTGCTGGCCGGTGTGGAACCTATCATCTATTTCGATTACGACAGCGACGCCATCAAGCCAGAATTCGCCAACGTGGTCGATGCCTTCGCCAAGCAGCTGAAGTCCGATTCGCGCCGCAAGCTGCGCATCGAAGGCCACACCGACGAGACCGGCGGCACCGAGTACAACGTGGGCCTCGGCCAACGCCGTGCCGACGCCGTTCGCGCGGCCATCGTGGCTGCTGGTGCGACCCGCGGGCAAATTGAAACCGTGAGCTACGGCAAGGAAAAGCCGGCGGTATCGGGCGTTGATGAAGCCGCCCGTGCCAAGAACCGCCGTGCCATCATCGATTATTCGGCCTCCTGAGCATTCACATGACCACCTTCTCCTCCCGCCTTTCCTTCGTGGCTGCCGGTACGCTGCTGGCGCTGACCAGCCTCGGCGCGCACGCGCAGTTCTTCGATGATCGTGATGCCCGCAAGGCCATCCTCGAACTGCGCCAGCGAATGGACGCCGAACGCGCCCAGTCCACGGCCGCGCAGTCGAGGTTGATCGAGGAGGTGCAGCGCAGCAGCAACGAGTCTGCGCAGTTGCGCGGCACGGTGCTCGACATGCAGAGCCAACTGGAAGCGCTGCGTGCGGACATCGCACGTCTGCGCGGCCAGAATGACCAGGTGCAGCGCGACTTCGCTGAGGCGCAGAAGCGCCAGCGTGAAGGCCTCACCGCGTACGAAGACCGCCTGCGCAAGCTCGAGCCGTTCAAGGTCACGGTCGACAACCGCGAGTTCTTGGCCGACGCCAATGAGAAGCGCGACTACGAGGCCGCTCTCGCCACTTTCCGCAGCGGTGATTTTGCGGCCGCACAATCTGTGTTTCTCGACTTCACGCGCCGTTATCCCAGCAGCGGCTTCATGCCGTCTGCGCAGTTCTGGCTGGGCAACGCGCAGTACGCCAATCGTGACTACAAGGGTGCAGTGGCCAGCCTGCGCGCGATGGCTGCCGCTGCTCCCGATCATCCCCGGATTGCCGACGCCAACCTGGCGATTGGCAACAGCCTGATCGAGCTGGGTGACAACGCCGGCGCTCGCCGCAGCTTCGAAACGGTTGTCAGCCGGTACCCGCAGTCCGAGGCTGCCGGATCGGCTCGCGAACGCCTCTCCAAGCTGAAGTAAGAGCGGTTTCAGCGCTCCTCTCCAATGATGGATGCCGCTGGCATTGAGGTGCTTGCGGCAAGGGTGCTGTCATGCGCCTTTGGCTTGGCGGTGCTCTTCGGTGCCATCGTCCAGCGCACGCGGTTCTGCACGATGGGGGCGATCAGCGATGCCGTCACCATGGGTGACTGGAACCGGCTGCGCATGTGGGCGCTCGCGCTGGCCGTTGCTGTCGGTGGCTTCGCGTTGCTGGCGAGCAGTGGTGCCGTCGATCCGCAACGCACGCTGTACGCCGCGGCCAGATTGCGTTGGCTGTCCGCGTTGGTCGGTGGGGTCCTGTTCGGATTCGGCATGGTGCTGGCTTCCGGGTGCGGCAGCAAGCTGCTGGTGCGTGCCGGAGCAGGCAACTTGAAATCGCTGGTCGCGCTGCTTGTCATGGGTATCGCGGCCTTCGCCACATTGAAGGGGATAACTGGCGTGTTGCGCACGCATTGGCTGGACCCCGTGGGTCCCGCGATGCCACCACCCGCGGACCTCCCGGGTGGGCTCGCCGTCATGACCGGCCTTGCGCGTTCGTCGGTGGCACCGTGGCTCGCCGCCGCGTTCAGCCTTGCGCTTGGCACATGGGCTTTGCGCAGTCGCGATTTCCGCCGTGCCGACAATCTCTTGGGTGGCGTCGGCATCGGGCTCATCATCGTTGCAATGTGGTGGGTGACGGGCTCGCTGGCTCATGTGGCCGAGCATCCCGAAACCCTGGAACCTGCCATGTTGGCCACACAGTCGGGCCGTGCCGAAGCTTTCAGCTTTGTCGCGCCGGTCGCCCACACCCTCGACTGGATGCTATTTTTCAGCGACCGCGCCAAGGTGCTTTCCGTCGGAGTCGTCTCGGTGTTCGGCGTGGTGCTTGGCTCCTTCGTCGTCGCGCTGCTGACCGGTCGGTTTCGCTGGGAAGGTTTTGGTGGGACGGAAGACCTCGCCAACCACCTCGTCGGCGGCACGCTGATGGGTGTGGGTGGCGTCACTGCGATGGGCTGCACCATCGGCCAGGGATTGAGCGGCCTCTCCACTCTGAGCCTCATGAGCTTCGTCGCCATCGCCGCCATCGCAGTCGGTGCACTCGGGGCATTGCGCTGGCAAGCCTGGCGTGTGGAGCGGTCGGCGTGAATGATCGGGTAGACGCGGTGGAAGCCGATCTGCAACGCCGCTTTGGCGGTCTTGCACGTCTCTACGGTGTGGCCGGGGCCGAGAGCATTCGCGGCGCACACGTGGTTGTTGTGGGCATCGGAGGTGTCGGCTCCTGGGCGGCAGAAGCATTGGCCCGCAGTGGGGTGGGCCGCCTCACGCTGGTTGACCTGGATCACATCGCCGAGTCCAACATCAACCGCCAGATCCATGCGCTGAGCGGCACCGTCGGGCAGGCCAAGGTCGTCGCGATGCGGGACCGCATCCGTGACATTCATCCGGGTTGCGAAGTCTCGCTGGTTGAAGACTTTGTGGGCACCGGCAACTGGCCCCAATTGCTCGGTGGCGGGCCTGTCGACGCGGTGATAGACGCCTGCGATCAGGTCCACGCCAAAACAGCCATGGCGGCATGGGCGCTGCAGCAAGAGAGACGTGGGCCGCTGTTCATCAGCGTGGGTGCCGCCGGCGGCAAACGCCTCGCGCATGCGGTCGACATCGACGACTTGTCTCGCACCACGCATGACCCTTTGCTTGCTCAATTGCGATACCGGTTGCGCAAGACCCACGGTGCGCCCAGGGAGGGCAAGCGCATCGGCATCAACTGCGTGTTCAGCCGCGAGGCCGTCGGGCCGCCGGATGCATCTTGTGCCATGGATGGCGGCGGCGACGGCACATTGAACTGCGCGGGTTATGGCTCTGTGGTTGCAGTTACCGCCACCTTCGGCCAGTGCGCCGCCGGCTGGGTTCTTGACCGGCTCTCGACCCGATCGCCACGAGAAAAGAATCTATAATCGAAGGCTGATCTGATGGCGCCCATTCAAACTGGGCGTTGATCGTCCGGGACGTTAGCTCAGTTGGTAGAGCAGCGGACTTTTAATCCGTTGGTCGCAGGTTCGAATCCTGCACGTCCTACCAGAATCATCGAGAGGGCGGCTGTCATGGCCGCCCCTTATGTTTTCTGGTGTTGCTTGCGAGTCATCCCGCCGCGCCCAAGCAGTCTGCGGCGGGCGTTGCGAAGCGGATGAGATCGTCTTTAAGGTGGCTGGTTGTCCGAGCGGGTTCCGGTTCGGCGTCTGGCTTCATCTTCAAGCGCACCGTCTTGTCAATTCCCACGCCGACCCATTTGCCCTTCTGGAAAACGAAGTTCAGGGTTTCGGAAATCAGGGCAACGGGTATATCGCCGGAGACCGGCAGAGCGGTCACGGCGTCTTTGGTGGCCGCACTCTCGGGGCGAAGAACATACTTCACCTGAATGGTGCCCACGTACGGGGCGTCAATGGAATCGTTCTTTCTGACCGCCATCGACAACGAAGGCGATACATACTGGTGTCTCACCCACAACCCCGTATCGGCCTGCACGATGCGCGGAGACTTGGCGTAAGCGGCCGTGCAGGCTTGCTCGATATGTCTGAATTGATCGCTTGCCGATTCCAAGGTAAGTGGAGGTTGCGCTGAGACGCTGGTGGAAATCGCCGCAGCGACCGTCACGCCAATGACATGCTTCATGCGTGTTTTTGGAAAATAAAGCCAACGATACCAAATAGGGCTGGACGTGATCGAAGGCACATCGAGGGTGCATGAGGCGTTTGCCTCAGGTGGACAGCCGATCGTCTTCCTCCACCGAGCAGCCGCCGATGCGCCAGCTGTTGTCCTTCTGCCTTTTCATCACGTAGGTGGCGAGCCAGGTCTGGCCGCTTTCATCGGTCATCTGGACCGGCTGAATGACCTGTCCTTTCACGAGATCGGGCTTCAGAAATGTCACGGAACTCGGCCGGTGGACCACGGGATAGCCCATGCGCACCATCGCCATGAAACGCTCCGGTGTTCCGAACACTTTCCTAATGTCGGGTGATGCATAGGAAAACGCCAGAGGCGCGTCGTCCCTGGCAAAGGCGTCGAGTTGGGCCTGGACGATGGCCTGCACGCGGCGTTCCACGTCTTTCGGCACGGGTGCGGCGTGTGCCGTCCAGGCCAGCGCCGCGAGCACGGTGCACGCCAGCCACTTTTTCCACATATGCGCCATCGATCTCTCCTGCGGACACGTTGGCAACATCATGCTACATCCGGGGCCGGCATGCACGACCCCACGGCGCGCTTGGGTAGCATTCCGGCATGACGATCATCCTCGCGCCCATGGAAGGCCTGCTCGACTTCGTGCTGCGCGACATTCTGACCCGTGTGGGTGGCGTGGACCGGTGCGTGTCGGAGTTCATCCGCATCACGGACCGTCTGCTGCCAAGCCGGGTGTTCTACCGCATCGTGCCGGAGTTGCATGCAGGCGGCCGCACCCCCGCCGGCGTGCCGGTGCGTGCCCAGTTGCTGGGCTCCGATCCGGCTTGCCTTGCCGACAACGCCGGCCGCCTGGCGGAACTGGGGCCTGCCGGCATCGACCTGAATTTCGGCTGCCCCGCCAAGGTGGTGAACCGCCACGGTGGCGGTGCCGCTCTGCTGGATGAGCCCGAGGTGCTGCTGGCCATCGTGTCGGCCGTCCGGCGCGCGGTACCGGCCGCGATGCCGGTGTCGGCCAAGATGCGGCTGGGTTTCAACGACGGCCGGCGTGCGGTGGAGTGCGCGCTGGCGCTGGAGGCCGGCGGAGCAGGCGAACTGGTGGTGCACGCCCGGACCAAAGCAGACGGCTACCGGCCGCCGGCCTATTGGGAGCGCATTGCAGAGATCCGCTCGGCGGTCGGGCTGCCCGTCGTGGCCAATGGCGAGATCTGGACGCTGGACGACGCATTGCGCTGCCGCGCGGTGTCGGGCTGCAGCGCCCTGATGCTTGGGCGCGGCATGGTGGCAGACCCTGGACTGGCCGGGGCGATCCGCGCTTTCGATGCCGATCCGGCGCGTGCCCCGCAGGGCTTGCATTGGCCGGAACTGTTCCCACAGGTGGCTGCCTTTTGGCAACTCGTGCGCCGCACGATCGAGCCGCGCCATCAGCATGGCCGTCTCAAGCAGTGGCTGAATCTGTTGCGCCGCCGGTTCCCAGAAGCACAGGCGGCCTACGACGCGGTTCGCACACTCACCGATCCACGCGACATCGACCGGTGGATGGCCACTCAGCCGGTCGAATACGGCAGTTGCGATGCCGTGGTGGTCAGCGTCTGAAGCGGATGAACGCCGAAACCGAGGCGCAGATCCCCTTACAGAACGTACATCGCGTAACGGCCGCCGTCCTACAGTTTCGCCTGCTTTGAACCGACGGCCTTGCACCGGGCCCGGGCCTACAGTTGATCTCAGTTGGCAACGAAGTCGACTATCCATCTCAACCCGCCCCGTCCCCGGGGCCAACTGAAGGAAACTGACACATGAAGAAGCTCAACAAATCCCTGATCGCCACCGCCACTGCTGCCGCCCTCGTGGGTGCCTTGGGCATCGCGTACGCGCAAAGCGGCGGTGTGCCCACCACCACGCCGTCTGGCATGAGCGATCAGAACGCCCAATCGACGGTGACGCCGGCCGGCAACCAAGGCCAGTCCGGTGACGCGCAGCAAATGAACAATGCCAATTCGTCGCCGACCGCCGGCTCGTCCAGCGTGGACAGCAGCAGCTCGTTCCAGAGCGAGCAGCCCGCCCAGGCCGACCGCGGCTAATGTGATTGGCCCGCAATGAAAGCCGGGCGTTCGCGCCCGGCTTTTTCATGGTCAACCCCAACACGGTGATCCCATGACGAAACCAGAACATCCTGCATCTCCCGTCAACGAGCGAACCAACAACTCCGATCGTGCGGAAATCATCGAAGGCCTGCAGCGCGGTGCGCTGATCGGCATCGCCGTGCTGGCGCTGGTCATGCCGCCGATGGGCGTGGCTTCGATCAACCGCCAGCCTGTGCGCATGCCGGCGATGGAGCACCCCGTGCATCTGGCTGATTTCGGCGGTGCGGCTGCCCGGCCTGACGTGGCCTACATTGCCCATTGGGTCACCGATTCGCGTGACAACAAGAACCTGCCCTTTGTCATCGTCGACAAAAAAGACGCCCGGGTTTATGTGTTTCATCCCGACGGCCGCCTGCGCGGCGAGTCGCCCGTGCTGCTCGGCTCCGAAGCGGGCGACGAAACGGTGGAAGGGGTGGGGCAGAAGAAGCTCACCGAACTGCTGTCACATGAGCGCACCACCTCGGCCGGCCGCTTCGTTGCCGAGCCTGGCCACAACGCCCACCACGAGAACGTGGTGTGGATCGATTACAAAAATGCGCTGTCCATGCACCGGGTGCTGCTGAGCAATCCGGCTGAGCGCCGCCAGGAACGGCTGGACACCCCGACTCCCGACGACAACCGCATCTCGGCCGGTTGCGTGAACGTGCCGGTGCCGTTCTTCGAGAGTGTGCTCGCGCCCGCTTTTGAAAAGACCTATGGCATCGTCTACGTGCTGCCGGAGTCCCGGCCTGTGACCGAGGTTTTCCCGGCCTACGATGCCCTTGCGCGGGTGACGGCCCAGCGCCTCGCAACGGCCCAGAACAGCGCTGAATGAAGGCCGAAAAGTAACAGTCGCCGGGATGTGAAAAATGTCACGACCGGCCTGTTGTAAAGCTTGATTTGTAACGGGTTTTTGCTTCTGCAAGCGGGTCTGTCACGCTAGCATTCCCCCTGTCGCAGCCGCCCTCCGGAAATTGTTTTCAGGGCGGCTCTTTTACAAGTGCCGTCTGGCGGCATGTGGTGGGCAGGATGGGGTACTACAAACAATTGCTTGCGGGGGTGGTCATGCTGGCCGTGTCGGCTGGTGCCTGCCTGCACGCGCAGGAACTGCCGCTGCGCCGCACCGAGTTCGGCGCCACCTATGCGTCGGCCGACGTGCAGTACGCGGCCCAGTGGGCGCTGGACAACGGCGACAACCGCCGCCAGCCCTACGCGGTGGTCGACAAGCGCGATGCCCGCATCTTCGTTTTCAGCGGCGAAGGCCAGTTGGTTGGCGCCAGCCCGGTGCTGCTGGGCCTGACGCCAGGCGATTCCGTGGTCGGCGACCCTTCGCGGCTGCAGCCGTCGGAGCTGCGCCAGTCGCAGCGCACCACGCCGGCCGGCCGCTTCGCGTCGGAGCCCGGCCACAACCTGAGCGGCGAAGACATCGTCTGGTTCGACTACCAGAACAAGCTCGCCATTCACCGCGTGCGCCCTGGCGAAACCGAGCTGCAGCGGCTGCAACGCTTGGCTTCTGCCTCGGCGGACGACAAGCGCGTGTCGGCCGGCTGCGTGGTGGTGCCTGTCGCTTTCTACGAGAACGTGGTGCGGCCCACGTTGGGCCGCGGCCGCGGCGTGGTCTACGTGCTGCCGGAAACCCGGCCGGCACGCGACCTGTTCAACGCCGGCACAGACACCCGGCGCGCGACCATCGCCACGCGCTGACCGCCCGCAGGCCCCAGACTGTGTTCGCCCGGCTTTGGCCGGCCGCCTGCAGGCTTGTCCGGCCTGTGTTACCTTCCGCCCCAGCTAAAGCAACAGGGGCTTCTCCGCATGAACAGTCTGCAAGCGCTCCCTGGAGCGGACCCGCGCGAGCGCCTCGAGGCGCTGACGCCGGAACGCTTGCGCGGCATGCGGCGCGGGCTTGAAAAGGAAAGCCTGCGAGTCGCTGCCGGCGGCGCGCTGGCCACCACGCCGCACCCTGCCGCGCTGGGGTCAGCACTGACCCACGCACACATCACCACTGACTTCAGCGAAGCCCAGCTTGAGCTGATCACCGGCGTCAACGCCAGCGCGGACGGCTGCATCGCCGAGCTGGAACGCATCCACCGCTTCACCTACGGCGCGCTGGGCGACGAGCTGATGTGGCCGTCCAGCATGCCCTGCGTGCTGCCGGCCGACGACGAAATTCCGATCGGCCAGTACGGCACGTCGAATGTGGGCCGCGCCAAGAGCGTGTACCGCGCGGGCTTGGGCCACCGCTACGGCCGGCGCATGCAAACCATCTCGGGCATCCACTACAACTGGTCGCTGCCGGGCGTTGGCAACGCGGGTTATTTCGGCCTGATCCGCAACTTCCGCCGCCAGGCTTTCCTGCTGCTGGTGCTGTTCGGCGCCTCGCCGGCGGTCTGCTCCACCTTCGTGGCCGACCAGCCGCATGGCTTGGAGCCTTTCGGCGACGGTGGCCTGCACCTGCCGCATGCCACCTCGCTGCGCATGGGCCGGCTGGGCTACCAGAGCGACGCGCAGGCCTCGCTGGCGGTCAGCTACAACTGCCTCGACGGCTACGGCCGTTCGCTGGAAGACGCGCTGACGCGGCCATACCCGCCCTACGAGGCGATCGGCGTGCTCGACGCGCGGGGCGAATACCGCCAGCTTGCCACCACGCTGCTGCAGATCGAGAACGAGTTCTACGGCACGATCCGCCCCAAACGGGTGATCTTTCCCGGCGAGCGGCCGCTGCATGCGCTGCGTGAGCGTGGCGTGGAGTACGTCGAGGTGCGGCTGATGGACCTCGACCCGTTCGTGCCGGCCGGCATCCGCGCGGAGACGCTGCGTTTCCTCGACGTTTTTTTGCTGCACTGCCTGCTGAGCGACAGCCCGCCCGATTCGCCGCAGGAGATCGCGGCGCTGGCGCGCAACCAGCACCGCACGGCGGCGCGCGGCCGCGAACCGGGCCTGATGCTGGAAAAGGGTGGGCGCGAAATCGGCCTGCGGCAATGGGGCCAGCAGATTCTCGACGGCTGCGCGCCGATCGCGGCGCAGATGGACGCATCGTTGGGCGGCCGCCAGCACGCTGATGCGGTGGCGGCGGCGCGGCGTGCGCTGGACAACCCCTCGGAGCTGCCGTCGGCCCGGGTGCTGCGCGCCGTGGCAGAGCAGCACCAAGGCTCCTTCATCGGTTTCGGGCTGGCGCAGGCGCATGCGGCGCGTGACGCGCTGCTGGCGCAACCGCTCACGGCCGACGAGCAGGCGCATTTCATGGCGCTCACCCAGCGCTCGGTGGCGGAGCAGCGCGAGATCGAAGCGGCCGACACCCTGCCGTTCGAGCAGTACCGGCGCCAGTATTTGTCTCCGGACCGGCTCGGCTTGCCACGGGGCCTGCCGCAAGCGGCTTGAGTGCCGGGCGGCGCGAAAACAGGCTGAAAACGGGCTGTTTGGCCCCCGGCGGTCGCCAAAAGCCGTGTTTTTGGCCCTGCCAGTGTCACCTGGACACTACAATGGCGGGTTGCCTCGAGCGGGTGCAACCAAGCCGCCTCGTGCCGGGGCGGGCACGAATTTTCAAGATGGAGCTGGGCCGATGGCCAAGGAAGAACTGATCGAAATGCAGGGGCAGGTGCTCGAAGTGCTGCCCGACTCGCGCTTTCGCGTGAAGCTGGACAACGGCCACGAGCTGATCGCCTACAGCGGCGGCAAGCTGCGCAAGAACCACATCCGCGTGATCGCGGGTGACAAGGTGTCGGTCGAGATGTCGCCCTACGACCTGACCAAGGCCCGCATCATGTTCCGCCACATCGCGGGCCGCGGCCCGTCGTTCTGACGCGCCTCTCCTTTGGTGTTTAGCCGCCCGGCGCCCTAGAGCGCCGCATCCGCCCCGCGGCGGATGGAGTCGCGGTCGCGGTGATCCTTCTGCCGACCCAGCGCATGGTCGAGCGAATGCCGCAGTTTCTCTGCCGCCCCCCGAAAGGCCTCGTCTTGCGTCGCGCCGTGGTGCGCGACCGCCACCGGCTGGTGATGCACCAGGCGGGCCTCCATCGTGCAGCGTTTGTCGGCCTTGCCGCTCTTGGCGTCGTTGCCGTTGTTGAGGTGGATTTCGACCCGCGTGATGTCGGTGCTGAAGTGCTGCAGCCGTGTGCGCAGTTCGGTGTCGGCCCAGCGTTCCAGCGATTCCTTGTTCTCGATACCGTTGCCGGTGTTGACCTGGATCTGCATCGTTGTCGTTCCTTTCCGGTTTCCGTGGTCGGGCGGCCACGACCTTCTGTTGGCCGCATGAGACCCAGTGTGCCGCAGATGGGTGTGCCGGGGTGCGGGAGCCTGCCGGAACCCTGCCCGAAGCGGGGATAGTTGGCGGAAAGACCGCCGGCGGTCAGTCGAACAGGGCGTCGAAGCCGCGTTCGGGCTCGAAGCGTTTGCCGCGCAGCACCAGGCGGGTGGGGCCGGGCATGGCGCGGGTGGCGAGCGGATGCCGTGCGTCGCCGGGGTAGCAGACGACGCGCACGCCGTCTTCGTCGAACGGCTCGGGCTCGATGGTAGGCGCGGGCTGGCGGGCGGCGGCGGCGAACACCTCGGCGACCGAGCCGAAGCGCGACAGGTGGGCCAGCGTCATGATCTGCGGCGGCATCATGAGCAGCGTGCGGGCCCAGTAGCCGTGCAGCGCCTCGCGCGGTGCCAGCCAGGCGCTGTCGGTGGTCTCGAAATCGTCGTGCCGCGCGTGCTGGCCGGCGGGCAGGGCGGCGATGAGGAAACGCGTGTCGAAGCGGCGCGTCATGGCGTGCGAGGGCATGCGCGGCGTGATCCACCGCGACCAGGCGGCCAGCGCGGCGCGGTCCAGCGACAAACCCTGTTGCCTCAGCAGCTCGGTGAAAGCGGTGCCGGCGCGCAGCGCCTCGGTGGCGATGCGGTGCTGTTCGGCCGATGCGGCGGCACCGCCGGGCTGCGTGGCCAGCAGAACGCCGGCCTCCTCGAACAGCTCGCGTGCGGCGCCGACGAACAGTGCAGCGGCTTCCAGCGGGGCGAGGGTGTTTTCGTTGAGCGCGGCGGGCAAGGTGCCGGGTGCCACGCCGAGCAAGGCGGCAGACGCGGGCTCGGCGTCGGCGGCGTCGATCTTGCCGCCGGGGAAAACGTGGTTGCCGCCCAGCACGTCGGACTTGTCGGCCCGGCGCATGAGAAAGACTTCAAGGCCGGCGGCGCCGTCGCGCAACAGGATCACCGACGCGGCGGCGACGGGCGGGGCGGTGAGGGTGTCGTGCACGCGGGAAAAATGCGCCGGACGGCCAAATTCAGAATGAAATCAGCCGGAAGTCAGCGCCAATGCTGGATTTCTAGCTATTGAATCAGTAGCAAGCGCGGTGCGATCACACCTCGCCGCCAAAGGTCTTGACGAGGTTGTCGACGTATTTGTCGACCAGCTTCTCGAACTCGCTCTCGACCACCGGCGCCACCACCATCTTCATCAGCGCCGGCAGCGGCACCTCGACCGAACCTTCGATCTTCAGCACCAGGCCGGTGGACGTCTTGTTGTCGGTGATGGTCCAGCTCCCGCCGACCAGCGCATTGCCAACGCCCTTGACCGGCGTCCAGACCACGGTGCCCTTGGCCTTGTTGCTGACGTACTTGGAGGCGTAGATGGTCTGGATGTTGACCTGCGCGGTGCCGACCTTTTCCATCTCCCATTTGTACACGCCGTCGCCCATGTCGGTAAGGCTCTCGACCTTGGGGAAGTGCGACACCGACTCCGGCACGTCGCTCAGCACCTTGAACACGTCGGCGGCCTTGGCCTTGACGTTGAATTCATAACCCAGATCGATCTTGACGGTGATGGCCATGTCGTGTCTCCCGTGTTGGTTCTTGATGATGGAAGGGGTGGCGTCCGGCGGATTGTGCCACCCGGTGCGCCGGTGGCGAAGCGGCTTCAGTCGCCGCCGCGCCATGAAAAAACGGCCGCTGCAAGCGGCCGTTTTCGAGAGGGCAGGTTCAGGCTGCGGCGGCGGTCTTGCGGGCGCGCGGCTTGCGGGCCGTGGCGGCGCGCTTGGCGCGAACCGGCTTGCCGGCAGCGCGGCTGGCCAGCGCGGCGGACTTCTTCTCGATCTGGCCGAACAGGTTGCTCACCGTCACGGCGGCGGGCACGGCGGCCTGGGCCAGGGTGTTCAGCGCGGTCACGCCGGTCTTTTCCTCGAACAGCGTGGCGTTGGCGGCCACCTGGGCCACGCCCTTGCCGGCCAGGCGCACAACGCTGTCGACCACGGTGTCGGCGCCGTCGGCGGTCAGGGTCACGCCCTTCAGCGTGTAGGCACCCAGCACCTTCTGTGCGGCCGAGGCGTTCTTGGCCACGTCCTTTTCGAGCTGCGGACGCGACTCGTCCAGCGCGCTTTCCCAGCGCTTGCCGAAATAGCCCACGAGGCGCTCGCCGCCTGCACGGTAGGCCTGGATCACGTTCTTGGCGGTGTTGCCGTAGGACTCGATCACGTCGACGGTGACGGACGAGAGTTGCGGTTGGGTCATGGCTCGGTTTCCTTGTCTGGTGGGAATGGAACGATTCTGTCCCGGCCCACTAGTGAGCGCGACCTAACGGGGCTGGATTCGCTAGAGCAGGCTGTCTAGCGAATCCAGCGGCAAATGACCTGGAGCGGCTTCTCCGCGCCGCGTCAGTCGAGCGAAACGACGCGGTCGCCCGGTGCGGGCACGCAACCTTCGGCCACCGGCGTCCAGCCTTCGTGCACCACCACCTGCCCGTTGGCGTGGCACAGCTCGATGCGCCGGGCGTCGGGCACGGCACGCTGCACGAAGGCCTCGATGGCTTGCGGCATGCTGATCTGGTAGCGCCAGTTCGAGAGGTCTTCGGCGGGGTGGTCGTCGCGGTGCAGCAGCGGCACGAAGGCGCTCAGCGCGAAGGTGAGCGGGTCGGCCGCCTCGAACAGGGTGGGCGCGTAGTGCTGCTCGGCCAGCCAGCGCTGGGCGGCGGCGCGGGCTTCTTCGCCGCCGGGCAGGCGGGGCAGTTCGCCCCAGGCGGTGGCCAGCAATTCGGCCACCCACTGGTTGCAGTTCTGGTAGCGGGTGCTGAAGGGGTAGGCGTTGGCGCTGTAGCGCTGGCCGAGCAGTTGCAGCGCGAGCGGCTTGTCGAGCGCGGCCTGTTCCAGCGCGCCGGCATGCAGCGGGGGCACCAGCACCAGCGAGACATAGCCCAGCCCCGGGTTGTTGGCACCCAGCACGAAGCCGCTCATGCCCTGGTCGAACAGCCTGGCCCGGGCTTCCTCGCAGGCGTAGTAGAGCTGGCGCACCGACCACGGGGTGTTGGGGCTGGCCTTGAGCGAGACGCCGGTGTGCGAGTAGCGCACGCCAAAGCGTTCGAGGTTGGTGCCGGAACGGGAGATCAGCGCAACGGCCTGGCCGGAGGTGTCGAGCACCTCTTTCACCAGCGCGCCGAAGCGCATGAGCCGGTCTTGCTGTTGCGCGGTGAGCGGGGTCTCGCGGTCGCAGAGCGGCGCGGTGATTGCGTGTGCGGCAGAGGCGGCCAGCGCCAGCAGCAGCACGGCGGCGGGGCGCCACCGCCACCGCGCGCGGCGCGTCACAGTGCGACGGCGTGGTTCTGCAGTTCGCGCAGCGCGTCGTCGTTCAGCGCGAGGAAGAAAGGCTGGCGGGTCTGGCCGTTGGCGAATTCCAGGCCGTAGGGGCGCTGCTTCACGCCGACGCGTTCGCCCTGTGCAACGCCGCTGCGGTCGAAGGCCTGCTGCGGCACACGGAGGAAGAATTCACCGTCGCCGGCCACGGCCTGCAGCTTCATGCGCACGGTGGCGGGCTTGTCGCCCGCGGCGACTTCGATGACCTTGTAGTCGCCCTCGGCCACGCCGGTGGCGCGCGAGGAAGAGTTGCTGGAGCCGCGCACCGAGTCCGACAGCCCGCCCGACGACGCGGTGAGGCTGTCGAGCGATGCCGAGGACGCGGTGGAACTGGCCTGCGCGACGGGGGCGGTTGCGGCAGCGGCGGCGAGCGCCAGACCGGCCAGCGCGGGTTTGATGGAAGCGTGCATCGAAAGGGCTCCTGGAAAGGCAGAGGCGGGACTGCGGCACGATGATAGCCTGCGAAGGTAAAACGGGGCGCTGCGGCGGAAATTCTGAAAGAAATAGGCCCAGTGCCAGCGCCATTGCTGGCGTTTCAGCTATGTTTTCAGGAGCAAATGAAAAAGCCCCGGGCCACCGCGAAGCGGCCCGGGGCGTGCGCTGTGGGGCGCGGTGCGTCAGTTGCTGTTCAGCACCAGGCTGGCGATGACGCCGGTGGCGATGGCGATCAGCGCGTAGTCGCTGCCGACCTGCACCCATTGCTGGCCACGGGGCGGCGCAGACAGGCGGTGGGCGCGCCAGTCGTTCACCACGTACTGGCGGTTGCGGAATTCGGTCGGAATGCGGTGGCCGCGCTGGAACTCGGGGCCACGGGCGTTGTAGTAGCCGCGGCGGAAGTCGCGCCGGTCGTTGTCGCCGCGGAAATCGCGGCGGTCGTCGCGGCGGTCGAACTGGCGGTTGTCGGGTCCGCGCTGCTCGAAGCGCTGGTCGGGCCCGCGGCGGTCGTAGCCCTGCGCGAACGCGGGAGCGACAGCCGCCAGCCCGATGGCCGCGGCAACGGCAGAAACGATGGCCTTGCTGGATTTCATGGTGCTCACTCCTTTCAGTGTTGATGAGACTTGATCATGCAGGCCGCCTTTGTCGGCGGCGCGAAGCGGGGGCAGGTGCTTTGTAAAGACGGTTTCAAACCGCATCCACACGGCGCTCAGCGGGCGTGCTGGAGGTGGATCTTGCCCTCCTTCACATAGCGGTCGAAGTCGGGAATGGGAATGGCGGCGGCGCCGGCGCTGCCGTCTTCCTCCGTCCAGCCCAGCACCACGCTGTCGGTTTCCCGGTGGATTTCCACCGGACCGGGCGGCACCGGCTCCATCGGCCCGTCGCCGACGCGAAATTCAACGTCGCCCTTCACGAGTGCATGTTGTTCTGTCATATAAAACCTCCTGGTTCCGGGACACACTCCATTTCAGCAATTCGGCGGGGGCACCGCTGTCAGCCAACGCCGCATCGGCCTGCGGGCGGGCAGGCCTGCGGCGCGGCGGTCACCCCGACGGCGTGTCGGCTGACATGCACGCAACCGAATCGCGTGCCAGAATCCGTCGCAACACCTACTTCCGCAAAGGAGATTGCCTTGACGAACGAAGCCATCAACCATTCGAGCCGCCGCTTCCTGAAAACCGTGCTGGCGGGCACCGCACTGGGCGCCGTGGGGCTGCCCGTGCTCGCGCAGAGCGGCGGCGACCGCACCTACGACCAGGACTCCATCCTGAAGGCGGCCAACGACTTCTTCGGTGCCAGCACCGAAGGCCTGGCCAACGTGATCGAGAAGGTGTTCAAGGAAAAGGGCCGCCCGAACGGCTACATCCGCGGCGAAGAAGCCAGCGGCGCCCTCACCGTGGGCCTGCGCTACGGCGAAGGCACGCTGCAGCTCAAGGGCGGCGCGCCGCGCCAGGTGTTCTGGCAAGGCCCGTCGATCGGCTTCGACGCCGGCGGCAACGCCTCCAAGGTGTTCACGCTGGTCTACAACCTGAACACGGTTGACGGCCTGTTCCAGCGCTACCCCGGCGTGGACGGCAGCTACTACTTCGTCGGCGGCGTTGGTGTGAACTACCAGCAGCGCGGCAAGGTGGTGCTGGCGCCCATCCGCATCGGCGTGGGCCTGCGTGCCGGTGCCTCCATTGGCTACCTGAACTACAGCCGCCAGAAGCGCATCAACCCGTTCTGAGCGCTGAAGGGGCTTGGCGGCGGCGCGGGCAGGGTGGCGGGAAAGCCGCTAACCTCCGCGCTCCATGAACGCTGCCAACCCCACCCCTGTTTCTTCACCACCCGACGACGGCGCCATGCTGGTCGTGCACGAGGTGGAGAAGGTCTATGCTTCGGGCCTGCGCGCCCTGAAGCCCACCAGCCTGAGCATCCGCAAGGGCGAGATTTTCGCGCTGCTCGGCCCGAATGGCGCCGGCAAGACCACGCTGATCAGCATCATCTGCGGCATCGTCAACGCCAGTGGCGGCCGGGTGACCGTGGGCGGCCACGACACGGTGGCCGACTACCGCGCCGCCCGCGCGCTCATCGGCCTGGTGCCGCAGGAACTCACCACCGACGCCTTCGAGACGGTCTGGGGCACGGTGAGTTTCAGCCGCGGCCTGTTCGGCAAGTCGCCGGACCCGGCGCACATTGAAAAGGTGCTGAAGTCGCTCTCCTTGTGGGACAAGCGCAACAGCCAGATCCGCACGCTGTCGGGCGGCATGAAGCGGCGGGTGCTCATTGCCAAGGCGCTGTCGCACGAGCCGCAGGTGCTGTTCCTCGACGAGCCGACCGCCGGGGTGGACGTGACGCTGCGCCAGGAAATGTGGGCGCTGGTGCGCGACCTGCGGGCCAGCGGCGTGACGGTGATTCTGACCACCCACTACATCGACGAGGCCGAGGAGATGGCCGACCGCATCGGCGTCATCAACAAGGGCGAGATCGTGCTGGTGGAGGAAAAGACCGAGCTGATGCGCAAGCTCGGCAAGAAGCAGCTCACGCTGCAGTTAGCGCAGCCGCTCGCCGCACTGCCGGCCGCGCTGGCCAACCGGCCGCAGTTGGAGCTCACCGCCAACGGCAACGAGTTGACCTACACCTACGACGGCCACAGCGAGCAGACCGGCATTGCCGCGCTGCTCGACGAGGTTGAGCATGCCGGCGTGGCGTTTCGTGACCTGCAAACGCGGCAAAGCTCGCTGGAGGACATATTCGTGAATCTGGTGAGCGACAGCCAGGCCAGCCGCGCGGCGGCGGCCACAGCGCGGGAGGCCGCATGATGAACTGGCACGGCATCCGCGCGATCTACCGCTTCGAGATGGCGCGCACGCTGCGCACGCTGCTGCAAAGCATCGTGTCGCCGGTGGTGTCCACGGCGCTGTATTTCGTGGTGTTCGGTTCGGCGATCGGCTCGCGCATACCCGAGGTGGGGGGCGTGAGCTACGGCGCCTTCATCGTGCCGGGGCTGGTGATGCTGTCGCTGCTCACGCAGAGCATCACCAACGCCTCGTTCGGCATCTACTTCCCGAAGTTCGTGGGCACCATCTACGAGCTGCTGTCGGCGCCGGTCTCCACGCTGGAGATCGTGGTGGCCTACGTGGGCGCGGCGGCCACGAAGTCGATCGCGCTGGGGCTGATCATCATGGCCACGGCGGCGCTGTTCGTGCCGCTGCAGATCCAGCACCCGTTCGTGATGCTGCTGTTCCTGGTGCTGACGGCGGTGACCTTCAGCCTGCTCGGCTTCATCATCGGCATCTGGGCCGACGGTTTCGAGAAGCTGCAGTTCATTCCCACGCTGATCATCACGCCGCTCACTTTCCTGGGCGGCAGTTTCTATTCGATCGACATGCTGCCGCCGTTCTGGCAGACGGTGACGCTGTTCAACCCGGTGGTCTACCTGGTGAGCGGCTTCCGCTGGAGCTTCTACGGCCACTCCGATGTCAGCGTCGGCATCAGCCTGCTGATGACGATGGTGTTCCTGACGCTGTGCCTGGGCGGCGTGGCCTGGATCTTCAAGACCGGCTACCGGCTCAAGAGCTGAGCCGGCAGCCCCGCTTGCCCGCTCAGGCGCGCTGGTTCATGAGCGCGGCGTTGCCGGCGGCGATCGGGTCGCGGGTGCGGTCGAAGGTTTCGAGCCAGGCCGCGTAGCCGTCCATCTGGCCGGTTTGCCAGGGGTGGAAGCCGGGCTTCAGGTAGGCCAGGAAATGGCCCAGGATGGGCATGTACAGGCCGCCCGGCTTGTACAGCCACCACATGCCGCCCATCATGAGGCCGGCACGCTTGAAGAAGCCGAAGCCGTCGGCCTTGAACATGCGGTTCACCACCATCATCACCGCCAGCGGAAAGCTGACGGTGGTGATCAGCAGGCCCAGGATGCGCTGGAAGTAGCCCACCTTGGCCACCTTCTGCATCACGTCGTAGGCCACGGCCTTGTGCTCCACCTCTTCCATGGCGTGCCAGGTGTACATGGCGCGGATGCGCGGGTCGGCCTTTTCCATGACCTTGGCTTCCTCGAAGCCGTGGGCCATGAGCGCGGTCATGTGCTCGAACGCGGCGGTGATGGACAGCGTGGTCTTGCGCGAGAGGATGCCGCGGGCCAGCTTGAACAGCATCCACACCGTGGTCTTCTCGATGGCATCCACGCGGATGCCTTGCTCGGTGAGCCGGTCGTTGAACTGGCGGTGCACCATGCCGTGCTGGCCTTCCTGGCGGGTGAAGTCCTTCACCTCGGCGAGCAGCTTGGGGTCGGTGATCTGGTCCTTGAAGTCGCGGACGCAGGTGATGAAGAAGCGCTCGCCTTCGGGGAAGAAGGTGGACATGGCGTCGAAGAAACGCGTCTTGAACGGGTCGTTCTCGAGCCAGAAGCGGGGGATGTCGCCGTCGAGGCCGAAGTCGAGCTTCTCGCGGGGGACGATGGGGTGATCGATCGTTTGGGACTGCATGGAACCCTCCAGAAAAGGAAGCCCGGCGAAACGGCCGCCGGGACCGGGTGGTACCGTGAAGTACCGAATGCAGCAAATCTAACTGTGACATTGATCAATGTCAAGTACGGGTTTTCCTGAAGTTACTTGCCGTTCAGTCCTCCAGCACCCGTGCTTTCACGCTCTTGCCCTTGATGCGGCCGTTGGCGTTGAGCCGTTTCGCCACCGCCAGGGCGATGCTCCGGTCCAGCGCCACATAGGTGGAGAACTCGTTCACGTCGATCTTGCCCACCTGTTCCCGGGTGTAGCCCAGGTCGGCCGTGAGGGCGCCCAGCACGTCGCCGGCGCGGATCTTTTCCTTGCGGCCGCCCTGGATGTGCAGCGTGGCCATGGCCGGCTGCAGCGGGCCGCCAGGGGCCGGCGTGAGGCCGGCCAGCGGCGACCAGGCGGGTTCCTGCCCCAGCAGCAACTGGATGCGGCCGACCGAGCCCATCTCGTCCAGGCTGGCCAGGTTGAGCGCCAGCCCGCTTTCGCCGGCGCGGCCGGTGCGGCCGATGCGGTGGACGTGCACCTCGGGGTCGGGCGTGACGTCCACATTGACCACCGCCGCCAGGCTGGCGATGTCCAGCCCGCGGGCGGCCACGTCGGTGGCCACCAGCACCGAGCAGCTGCGGTTGGCGAAGCGCACCAGCACCTGGTCGCGCTCGCGCTGCTCCAGCTCGCCATAGAGCGCCAGCGCGCTCACGCCGGCGCCGTTCAGCGCGGCCACCACGTCGCGGCAGCGCGCCTTGGTGTTGCAGAAGGCCAGCGTGCTCTCCGGCCTGAAATGGGCGAGCAGGGCGGCCACGGCGGGCAGCCGCTCGCGCTCGGTCACTTCGTACCAGCGCTGGTCGATTGTGTTGGCAGCAGGCGCGGCGTCGACCTTCACGGTCTGCGGCTCGCGCATGAACTGGCCGGCCAGCTTGGCGATGCCCTCCGGATAGGTCGCCGAGAACAGCAGCGTCTGCCGCTGCGGCGGGCACTGGCGGGCGACGGCGGCGATGTCGTCGTGGAAGCCCATGTCGAGCATGCGATCGGCTTCGTCCAGCACCAGCGTGTTCAGCGCGTCCAGCAGCAGGCTGCCGCGCTGCAGATGGTCCATCACCCGGCCGGGCGTGCCCACCACCACGTGGGCGCCGTGCTGCAGCGTGGCGATCTGGCCGCGCAGCGGCACGCCGCCGCACAGCGTGACGATCTTGGTGTTGTCTTCCGCGCGGGCCAGCCGGCGCAGCTCGGCCGTCACCTGGTCGGCCAGCTCGCGGGTGGGGCACAGCACCAGGCCCTGCACCGCGAACCGGCGCGGGTTCAGGTTGGCCAGCAGCGCCAGCCCGAAGGCGGCGGTCTTGCCGCTGCCGGTGCGGGCCTGCGCGATCAAGTCCTTGCCGAGCAGCGCCGCCGGCAGGCTGGCCGCCTGGATCGGCGTCATCTGCCGGTAGCCCAACTGCTCCAGGTTGGCCAGCACCGCCGGGTTGAGCGGCAGGCTGGCGAAGTTCGTGTTCGGCGGAACGCTCACTTGTTCTTCAGCTTGCCCTTGGGCATCACCGTCGTCATGGGCGGCACCGGGCGGTCCGACACCGGCGAGTCCTTGGGCGGCGAGGTGTCCTTCTTGGGTTTCTTCGCCATCTTGTTGCTCTTCTGTTCGCCTTTGGGCATGGGATTCTCCTGCTGGTTGAGGCGTGAAGCCTAACGCAAGACAGAGGCCCTAACATCGCAACCTTCACAACAAAAACGACAAGATGGCCAGCATCCAGTGGTTTCCCGGGCACATGCACCTCACCCGCAAGGCGATGACCGAGCGGGTGAAGGAAGTCGACGTCGTCATCGAGGTGCTCGACGCGCGGCTGCCCGGCTCCAGCGCCAACCCGCTGGTGGCCGAGCTCACCGGCCACAAGCCCACGCTGAAGATCCTCAACAAGGAAGACATGGCCGATGCCGCGCGCACCGCCGCCTGGCTGGCCCACTACAACGCCAAGCCCGACACCCAGGCCATCGCGCTGCAGGCCAACGCCACCGCCGGCGTGCAGGCCACCGTCATCGCCGCCTGCCATGCGCTGGCGCCCGGCCGCGGCGGCATGGTCAAGCCGATGCGGGTGCTGATCGGCGGGGTGCCCAACGTCGGCAAATCCACCCTCATCAACGCGCTCACCAACAAGCGCCACGCCAAGACCGGCGACGAGGCCGGCGTGACCAAGCTGGAGCAGCGCATCGCCCTGGCCGACGACTTTCTGTTGTGGGACACGCCCGGCCTGCTGTGGCCGCGCATCTCGGTGCCGCAGAGCGGCTACAACCTGGCCGCCAGCGGCGCGGTCGGCCGCAACGCTTATGACGAGGAAGACGTGGCGCTGGAGCTGATGGCCCGGCTGCGCGGCCACTACCCCGGCTTGCTCGCCGCCCGCTACCGGCTCGACGCCGCTGCCGTGCCCACCATGCGCGACGAGGAAGTGCTGGAGACCATCGGCCGCCAGCGCGGCGCGCTGCTCGGCAAAGGCCGCGTCAATCTGCAGAAGGCCGCCGAAATCGTCATCACCGAATTCCGCACCACCACGCTCGGCCGCATCACGCTGGAAACGCCCGAAGAATTTGCGGGCTGGGTGGCTGCTGCCGCCGCCGAAGACGCCGAACGCCAGGCCCGCAAAGACGCCCGCGAGGCCCTTCGCAAGGGAAAAAAGGCATGAAACTGGCCGCAAGTCAGCGCGGAATGGCGCTTTCTAGCTATCAAATCAGGAGCTTTCGGGCAGTGGCCGAAGCGCCATCGATTAAAGGGAAAATCGCGTCATGAGCGAAAACGACAACCACCCGGAAACCACCCCCCCCGCAGCAGACCCCGCCGCCGGCAAGCCCGCGCTGCCGGATCGCCTCGCCGTCGATCCCCGCAGCCCGCACCACCACGCCTTCGTCTTCGAGCACGACATCGGCATCCGCTTCAACGGCAAAGACCGCTGGGACGTCGAGGAATACTGCCTCAGCGAAGGCTGGATCAAAGTCCCCGCCGGCAAAACCCTCGACCGCAAGGGCCGCCCGCTGCTGATCACGCTGAAGGGCAAGGTGGAGGCGTTTTACGTCTGATGCGGCTTGCCGCTGGCTTTAGAAAAAGGTGAGGGCGCATCTGCGCTGAGCGCCCGCCGCCGTGAAATCCCCAGCGACGCCGCGCAACTCACCGCAGCTATTTCGCCCAGCTGTCCTTCATCCCCGTCACCCGGTTGAACACCGGCTTGCCCGCCGCGTGGTCCTTGCGGTCGGCGACGAAGTAGCCGTGGCGTTCGAACTGGAACTTGTCGTCGGGCTGGGCCTGGGCGAGTGAGGGCTCGACGATGGCGGTGACGGTTTTCAGGCTGTCGGGGTTGATCTCGTCGAGGAAGTTGCGGTCGCCGCTGCCGGGTTGGGGCACGGTGAACAAACGGTCGTAGAGGCGCACTTCGGCGGGCACGCCGTCTGCGGCGCCGACCCAGGTGATGACGCCCTTGACCTTGACGCTGTCGGCGCCGGGGGTGCCGCTTTTGGTGTCGGGTATGAGCCTGGCCAGCACTGCTTCTACGTTTCCTGCTTCATTTTTTGTAGCGCCGATGCACTCGACGACATGGCCGTATTTCAGCCGCACCTTGTTGCCGGGGTAGAGCCGGTTGTAGCCCTTGGGCGGCACGTCTTCGTAGTCGGTGCGCTCGATCCATAACTCGCGCCCGAAATTGAACTCGCGGCGACCGCGTTCGGGTTGGTGGGGGTGGACGGGTGCGCTGCAGGCATCGAGCGCGCCGGCGCCCATGACCTCGTCCCAGTTCTCGATGACGAGCTTCACCGGGTCCAGCACGGCCATGGCGCGGGCGGCCTTGGGGTCGAGGTCGTCGCGCAGGGAGCCTTCGAGAGTGCTGTAGTCGATCCAGGAGTCGGCCTTGCTGACGCCGATGCGTTCGGCGAAGAGCTGGATGGCCTCGGGCGTGTAGCCGCGCCGGCGCAGGCCGACGATGGTGGGCATGCGGGGGTCGTCCCAGCCGCTCACGTGCTTTTCATCAACGAGCTGCTTGAGCTTGCGTTTGCTGGTGAGCACGTAGGTGAGGTTGAGGCGGGCGAATTCGTACTGGCGCGGCTGCGGCGCGTTGATGAGGCCGCCCTCACGCAGCCGGTCGAGCAGCCAGTCGTAGAACGGGCGCTGGTCTTCGAACTCGAGCGTGCAGATGCTGTGTGTGATGTTCTCCAGCGCGTCCTCGATGGGGTGCGCGAAGGTGTACATGGGGTAGATGCACCAGCGGTTGCCGGTGTGGTGGTGCTCGGCGCGGCGGATGCGGTAGATGGCGGGGTCGCGCAGGTTGATGTTGGGGCTAGCCATGTCGATCTTGGCGCGCAGCACGGCGGCGCCGTCGGGCAGGGCGCCGTCGCGCATCTCCCTGAAGCGGGTCAGGTTTTCGGCGGGCGTGCGGGCGCGGAAGGGGCTGTCTTTGCCGGGCGTGGAAAAGTCGCCGCGGTTCACGCGCATCTGCTCGGGCGTCTGTTCGTCGACATACGCATGACCGGCCTCGATGAGGTGCTCGGCGGCGCGGTACATGAAGTCGAAATAGTCGCTGGCCTGGTAGAGGTGGCTGGTGCCGTTGGCGTCCCAGCCGAAGCCCAGCCACTGCACGGCGTCCAGGATGCTGTTGACGTACTCGGTGTCTTCCTTTTCGGGGTTGGTGTCGTCGAAGCGCATGTGGCACACGCCGCCGTAGTCGCGGGCGAGGCCAAAGTTCAGGCAGATGCTCTTGGCGTGGCCCACATGCAGGTAGCCGTTGGGTTCGGGCGGAAAGCGGGTGCGGATGGCGGCGGGGTCGAGCGGGCCTGCGGCCTGCTGCGCGGCGTCGCCGGGGCCGCCGCCCCAGTGGCGCTGGGCATAGGTGCCCTGGGCGATGTCGCTTTCGATGATCTGGCGCAGGAAATTGCTGGGGCGGGCGGGGGTGGTCGGGGTTGCGGGGGCGCTCATTGTTCCGATTCTAGGAGCGAGAGCGCCCACGCTGTTACGGTTGGCTACGACTTTGACCGTGGGTGTGGTATCTAAACAGGGGGCTGGTGCGTTAATAGCATCATCAGGTCAGAAAACACCTGCACATCAGGAGCAAGCATCATGTTGAAGTCCCGTTCCATCGCCTCTTTCGCCGCCGTTGCGGCCGTGGCCACCGCGGCCCTGTTCGGCGCCAGCGCCGCGCAGGCGCGCAGCGACGTGGGTTTCTCGATCGGCATCGGCGCCCCGGGCGTGGGTGTCTCGGTCGGCAATGTCGGCTACGGCGGTTATGGCTACGTCCAGCCGGCGCCGGTCTATTACCCGCCCCAGCCGGTGTACTACGCGCCGCCGCCGGTCTACCGCCCGGCCCCGGTGTACTACGCCCCCGCCCCGGTGTACTACGCGCCGCGCCCGGTCTACTACGGCGGCCCCGGCTACTACCACCGCCACTACCCGCACGGCGGCTACTACCGCTGAGCTTCCAGGCGGCGCCCGTCCGGCGCCGCCGGTGGGGCAAAACGAACGGGCTGTCTGCGGGAGCGGGCAGCCCGAGTTTTTTTTGTCAGCGGCAGGCGCGTGCAGGGCCGTCGACGACTTCTCCCGCCGATGCCAGCTTGTCGCTCGCCGATCCATTGCACGGGGGCTCGCTGGGGTTTTGGTCTGCCACCCCATTGTTTCGGGTCGGACGGGCGGTTCCGGTTGGCGCGACGCTCGCAGCCGTATCGCTCAACGTGGGCTCACGTCTCGCGGGTTTGGTCGTGCCGGTGGTTGGTCGGACCTGCACGACATAGGTCGTCTTGTTCGTCGTCACGGGCGGCGTTTTCGCGGCGACCGGCTTTGCGGCAGGCGGTGAAGTGTTCTTTTTGCTGACGCTGCCCGTGCTCGAAGTGCGATGGGAGCCGCTGTGGCTGCTGTGGCTCGCATGGCTTCCACCCGAGTGATGGCCTCCGCCATGCCCGCCACGCGCTTGGGCCAGGGTTGCCAGGAGGCAAAGCGAGGCGACAACAATGGTTTGGAGTTTCACGTGTTCTCCTCGCTGTCCGGCGATGTGAGACGCCTTGGGGGCTCGGTGCTCAGCGCACCTTCCAGAAAACGTAATCGGCGCCGTAGCGCACGTCGGCCCGCGTGCCGGAGGTGGACTCGTTGCACGGCTCTTTGGGCGCGGTGCCGTTCTTCGTGTTGACGCGCTGCACGTAGGCGGTGTCTTCAAACGCGCCTTTGCCGCGCGACGGGTCGGCCTTGACGAGCTGGAACGGGATGTTGCCCGCGCCGGCCGGCGCCGTGGCGATCTGCTGGCCGGTCACGCGGGAGCTGTCGAGGTTGTCCCAGGTGGCGGGCGGGCCGTAGTACTTGCCGACGATGCGGTCGTTGCGGTCGCTCAGGATGGCGTCGGGCCCGATGACCGTCCAGCGGAACTGGTCGGGGTCGTCCACGCCTTGCTGGCATTCATAGACGATCTTGCCCACCGCCACCACCTCGTAGGCGATGCGGTGGCCCGGCGGCACCCGGATGGCCTCGGGCGCGGTGGAGGGATCGAAGGGCCGCGAGCTGGGGCCGGCGCAACCGGCGAGCAGCGCGGCGGCGGTGAGCAACGGCACCGCGATGGCGGACGGGTGGAAGGTGGTCCTGTTCTGCGTCATGGTTCAACCTCGGGCACAAGCTTGTGCCTGAAGTATCGCAAAACCCCGCCGGCCTTTCGCCGGGAGTGCTCCGGTGGTTATTGGATGTCGGCGCGCACGCGCTTGACGGCCTGGCCGCTGCGGCTGGTGCGGCCTGTGTCGGCTGCGCCGTCTTTCAACTGGCGCCAGACGGCGTCGGCGGTGGACTGCGGGTAGCGGCCCAGAATGAGCGCGGCCGCGCCGGCCACGTGGGGCGCGGCCTGCGAAGTGCCGGTGCGTGTGGCTGTGCCGCCGGTGAGGCCGGTGGAGACCACCTCCACGCCCGGCGCCCAGATGTCCACGCAGTTGCCGACATTGCTGAAGCTGGCGGGCGCATCGGCCGAGTCGGTGGCGCCGGTGACCAGCACGCCCGGGGTGATGCCGCCCACGCGCGCCGGCGAGACGTAGCAGGCGTCGCTGCCGCTGTTGCCGGCGGCCACCGCGTAGACGATGCCGGCGGCGGCCGAGCGGCGCAGCGCGTCGTCGAAAGCCTGGCTGCTGGCGGCGGTGAAGCTGAGGTTGGCCACGGCGGGGCGCATGGCGTTGGCGGTCACCCAGTCGAGTGCCTTGATGGCGACCGCGGTGGTGCCATTGCCGTCGCAACCGAGCGCCTTCACGCCGACCAGCTTGACGCCGGGCGCGATGCCGACCACGCCTTCGGTGTTGTCGCGCGCGCCGATGGTGCCGGCAACGTGCGTGCCGTGGCCGTTGCAGTCGGTGTTGCTGCCGCCGCTGATGAAGTTGACGTGCGAGACGAGGTTGAGGTCGGTGCTGTCGGCGATGCCGGAGTCGATCACGTAGACGGTGGGGCCATCGACCGAGCCGCTGCCGTCGCCCGACACCGACCAGCTCCGGGTGGCCCCGGTCAGCGCGATGCCGTAGGGCACGGTCTGGGTGTTCGCCGGGGTCGGCGTGGTGGGCGTGGCAGGGGCCGGCGTGGCGGCGGTGCGGCCGCCGCCCAGCAGGTTGCCCAGCAGGCCGCTGGTGAGCCCCGAGAGCAGATCGAGCGCGGCCACGCGCGTCGGCTTGACTTCTTCCACGAGGTCGATGTTGGACTCCTGGCGCAGCGCGGCGGCCTGCTGGGCGGTGAGGTCGGCCGAGAAGCCGCTCAGTGCGTGGCTGTAGGCCTGCTTCACGCTGAAGGCGTGGCGCTTTTCCAGCCGCTGCACCTCGCCCACCACGGCGGGCTTGAGGTAACCCCAGGCGCGCGGCTCGGTGGCGTAGCGGTCGTCGGTGACGGGCTTGCTGCTGCTGCGCTCGGCGGCCTTCATGGAGGCGTCGGTGAAACGCACGATGTACTCCGTGGTCTGTGCCTGGGCGGTGGCGCCACAGAAGCCCAGGGCCAGCGCGGCCGCCAGGGCCGGAGAAGAGAAGCGGAGTGGCACGATGAGAACCTTTGACCTACAGCCGTTGACTGCGCCATTGTCACCCAAACGCTGTGCGATAGTGCCGTGACGAATGTCACGAAAACCCCGGATTAACCCCGGCGCAACCACTTAAGCGGTCGGTCAGCGGAGCGGGGCGATAATCCCGCGTCGCAAAAATCCGGGGAGCTGTTGTGGACGTTGTGCTGCTGGTGAAAGCCGCCGTCATGGGCGTGGTCGAGGGCCTGACCGAGTTCCTGCCGGTCTCGTCGACCGGGCATCTGATTCTGGCCGGCGCGCTGCTCGGTTTCGACGACGACAAGGCCAAGGTCTTCGACATCGCCATCCAGACCGGCGCCATCCTCGCCGTCATCATCGTGTACTGGCAGAAGATCCGGCAGACGCTGGTGGCGTTGCCCACCGAGCGGCAGGCCCAGCGCTTCGCGCTCAACGTGCTCATCGCCTTCATTCCGGCCGTGGTGCTGGGGCTGCTGTTCGGCAAGGCCATCAAGGCGCACCTGTTCACGCCCGTGGTGGTGGCCAGCACCTTCATCATTGGCGGCCTCATCATTCTCTGGGCCGAGAAACGACCGCAGGCCGCCGCGCGCATCCATGAGGTGGACCAGATGGGCCCGCTCGACGCGCTCAAGGTGGGTTTGGTGCAGTGCCTGGCGATGGTCCCCGGCACCAGCCGCAGCGGCGCCACCATCATCGGCGGCATGCTGCTCGGCCTGAGCCGCAAGGCCGCCACCGATTTTTCGTTCTACCTCGCCATTCCCACGCTGATCGGCGCCGGTGTGTACAGCCTCTACAAGGAACGCGCGCTGCTGTCGGCCGCCGACCTGCCGCTGTTCGGCGTCGGCCTGCTGTTCTCCTTCGTGAGCGCCTGGTTCTGCGTGCGCTGGCTGCTGCGCTACATCAGCACCCACAGCTTCGTGCCCTTCGCCTGGTACCGCATCGCCTTCGGCATCGTGGTGCTGGCGACGGCGTGGAGCGGGGTGGTGGTTTGGGCGGCTTGAGCCCGGGTCCATGGGATGGTCGTGGATGAAATGGGCTTGAAGTCAGCGTGCAATAAGGCGCTGTAGCTTCGTTTTTAGGAGCGGACCAACAGCTTCGGCGGGTCGAGCGCGCAGCGCAGATCGGCCAGCCAATCGGCCCAGGCCTGCTGATGACCGGCAGGGTCAGCGCGCAGCAGGGCCGACGGGTGCAGCGTGACCAGCACCGGCCGGCCGTCGGCCCGCCGCTGCCACTGGCCGCGCTCGCGGGTCACGGCCACCGCCTCGCCCATCAGCGAGCGGGCGGCGGTGGCGCCCAGCGCCACCAATGCGGCGGGATTGACGAGCCGGATCTCGTCTTCCAGCCAGTGGGCGCAGGCGGCGGCTTCGCGCTGGGCGGGGGTCTTGTGGATGCGGCGTTTGCCTCGCATCTCGTATTTGAAGTGCTTGACCGCGTTGGCCACGTACACCGTGTCGCGGGCCACGCCCAGTTCAGCCAGCGCGCGGTCGAACAACTGGCCGGCGGGGCCGACGAAAGGCTGGCCGCGCAGGTCTTCCTGGTCGCCCGGTTGTTCGCCGACGAACATCAGCAGCGGCTCGCGCGGCCCTTGGCCCACCACCGCCTGCGTGGCGTGCTCGCCGATCGGGCATTCGCGGCAGCGTTGCGCCATGGCGTTGAGCGCTTCCAGCGTCTGCGCCGGCCCGTTGGGCGTTGGGGCGCGGGCGAGGGTGACGACCTTGCGGCGTGGCGTGGTCGGCGCTTCAGCCACCATGCGGCCGCTGCGTTCGGTGGCGGCCGCCGCCAGCGGCGCGATCAGTTCGGCCTCGGGCAGGTTGCGCCAGTATTTGCGCGGCATCTCCTTTTCCATCATGCGCAGCTTGAGCCGCGCGGGGTTGAAGATGTTCGCGTAGTAGGTGAGCCAGAGGGCCTCACCGGCATCGGCCAACGGCGTGTCTTCCTTGCGCGCGCCGGGGCCGAACACCAGCCGGCCTTCGGGCAGCGCCGCCGAGGCCGGCTCCCAACGCACGCTGCGGCGCGGCGTGAGGATGGCCCAGCGGATGTTGGCGAAGCGCCGCATGAAAAAGGGCGCGACCGCCTCCACCGTGTGGTGCGAAGGTTCGAACCAGGCCACATGCAGCGGCCCGGCGCTGCCGTCGTTCAGCGGGCGGAAACGCACGAAGGCGGTGGTCTTGTGCTGGTCGCGCCGCACCGCGCGGGCCATCTGGCGGGCCAGCAGCACGTCGGCGTCGAGCGGGTCGTGGCGCAGCGACGGCTCATGCTGCAGCCGCCACAGCAGCCGGTACAGCAGCGCGAAGCGTTGCGGGTCGTCGTGCTGCACCACGGTTTCGCACAGGGCGACGAAAGTGGCGGGCACGGCGACGGCGGCGGTCTTGCCCGGCTCAGCGAACACGGAGGCCTGCGTGGCGAACAGCGCATTGCATGCGTCGGTGGCGGTGAACCACATCACCGCTTCAGGCGGCACGCCCTGCGCGGCCAGCGCGCGGGCGGCGCGGCGGAAACCCGCAAAGTCGGTTTCGTCGGCCAGCACCACGCTGACCGGCTCCCGCCGCGCCAGCGACGCGCTCAAAACAGCGTCTCCTGCACCGCCAGATGCCGCAGCGGCGCCAGCGCCCGTGGTTGCTGTGGCGGCCGGTGCCCGTCGGCCACCACGAAGGGCATGACCTTGGCCAGCGGCACCCGCAGCCGCTTCACATCTTCCCCGCGGATGCGGCGCACCGCGCGCGACCGCAGCAGCCGGTCGACTGCCGTGGTGCCCAGCCCCGGCACCCGCAGCAGCAGCGCGCGCGGCGCGGTGTTGAGGTCGACCGGAAAACGTTCGCGGTGGGCCAGCGCCCAGGCCAGCTTGGGATCGACGTCGAGCGCCAGCATGCCGCTGTGCTCAGGCGGCACGATCTCGTCGGCCTCGTAGCCGTAGAAACGGATGAGCCAGTCGGCCTGGTACAGCCTGTGCTCGCGCATCAGCGGCGGGGCCTTGAGGGGCAGCGCTGCGGCCGAATCCGGAATGGGGCTGAAGGCCGAGTAATACACCCGGCGCAGGCCGTAGCTGCCGTACAGCCGGGCGCTGGTGCCGAGGATGGTGTGGTCGTCGCTCGCGTCGGCGCCGACGATCATCTGCGTGCTCGGGCCGGCCGGCGCGAAGCGGGGCGGACGGGCGCGTTTGGGGCCGGCTTGCGGCAGCGAGGTGACGGGCTTGGCGGCAGCGTCGTGCGCCTCGCCTTTGGCGTCGTCGATGTGCGTCTTCAGCCGTGCCATCGAGCGGCGGATGGCCGCGCCGTCTTTTTCAGGCGCCAATTCGTCGAGTGCCTGCAGCGTGGGCAGCTCGATGTTGATGCTGAGCCGGTCGGCGTAGCGGCCGGCCTGGGCCAGCAATTCGGGTGATGCGTCGGGGATGGTCTTGAGGTGGATGTAGCCGCGGAAGTCATGCACCTCGCGCAGCCGGCGCGCCACCTCGACCACCAGCTCCATCGTGTGGTCGGGGCTTTTGACAATGCCGCTGGAGAGGAACAACCCCTCGATGCAGTTGCGCCGGTAGAAATCGAGCGTGAGGTTGACCACTTCTTCCACCGTGAAGCGGGCGCGCGGCACGTTGCTGCTGGCGCGGTTGACGCAGTACAGACAGTCGTACTGGCAGAAGTTGGTCAGCAGGATTTTCAGCAGCGAGATGCAGCGGCCGTCGGGCGCATAGCTGTGGCAGATGCCCGAGCCTTCGGTCGAGCCGATGCCGCTGCCGCCGAGCGAGTCGCGCTGCGTGGTGCCGCTGGACGCGCAGGAGGCGTCGTACTTGGCGGCGTCGGCGAGGATGGCGAGTTTGCGCTGAACATTCACTGTACAAATATACAGTTAATGCGCAACGGTCGCCAGCGGTTTTGTGTAACGGCGCGTGGCGCGCCCCACCGCTCAGATCAGCTTTTCGCCGGGGTCTGAAATTTTCTTCAGCGCCTTGTGCCGGGAGGCGGTGAGCTTGAGCGGGGTGTCGGTGCGGCTGCCGTCCCAGACCGGGTCTTCCAGCTCGTCGAACACCGCGCGCAGCTTCTGGCCCCAGGTGCTGTGCAGCATCTGGAAGTAGGGGTTGTCCTGGTCGATGCAGGCGATGCGGTCTGTGGCGAAGCTGTTGGCTTCGTAGACCACCAGGTCGAGCGGCAGGCCGACCGACAGGTTGGATTTCATGGTGGAGTCCATCGACACCAGCGCGCATTTGGCGGCTTCGTCGAGCGGGGTGTCGGGCGTGATGACGCGGTCGAGCACCGGCTTGCCGTACTTGGACTCGCCGACCTGGAAATACGGCGTTTCGGGCGTGGCTTCGATGAAGTTGCCGGCCGAATACACCTGGAAGAGCCGCATCTTCTCGCCCTTGATCTGCCCGCCGAAGATCAGCGACACATTGAACTCCACACCGGCGTTGCTCAGCGCGGCGGCGTCGCGGTCGTACACATGGCGCACCGCATTCCCGAGCACGCGGGCGGCGTCGAACATGCTCTTGGCGTTCCAGATCGTGATGGCTTCCTCGCCGTCGTCCTCGCGCTCCTTCAACTGCTCGATCTGCAGGATTTCGCGCACCGATTGCGAGATGCTGAGGTTGCCGGCCGACAGCAGCACCATGAAGCGGTCGTCGGCCTTTTCGTAGACGATCATCTTGCGGAAGGTGCTGATGTTGTCCAGCCCCGCGTTGGTGCGCGAGTCCGACAGGAACACCAGGCCGGCGTTGAGTTTGATGGCGACGCAGTAGGTCATGGTGGGGCGCGGTGAGGGCGGCGGGGCGCCGCGGGTCAGTGCTGGTGTTGGGCGGCGATTTTCTTCAGCGCATACAGCGCGTCCAGCGCGTCGCGCGGCGTCAGGCTGTCGGGCTGAATGCGGGCCAGCGCCGATTCTAGGGCGTGGGGCTCGGGCGCCGCGGTGTCGGCCGGTGCGGCGAACAGGTCGACCTGCGCGCTTGCGGCGGCCTGCTGGCCTTCCAGCGCGGCCAGCGTGTGGCGCGCATGGTTGACCACCGCCGCCGGCATGCCGGCCAGCCGCGCCACCTGTATGCCGTAGCTGCGGTTTGCCGGCCCGGGCTGGATCTCGTGCAGGAACACGATGTCGTGCCCCGCTTCGGTGGCGCTCACGTGCACGTTCACCGCCGCATGGTGGCGCGCCGGGAATTCGGTCAGCTCGAAATAGTGGGTGGCGAACAGCGTGAAGGCCTGGGCCTTGTCGTGCAACTGCGCGGCGATGCCGCTGGCCAGCGCCAGGCCGTCGAAGGTGGAGGTGCCGCGGCCGATTTCGTCCATCAGCACGAGCGACTGCGATGTGGCGCCGTGCAGGATCTGCGCGGCCTCGGTCATTTCCAGCATGAAGGTCGACTGCGCGTTGGCCAGGTCGTCGGCGGCGCCGATGCGGGTGTGGATGGCGTCGACCGGGCCGAGCCGGCAGGCCGAGGCGGGTACATAAGAGCCCATGCTGGCCAGAAGCACGATCAGTGCCACCTGCCGCATGTAGGTCGATTTGCCGCCCATGTTGGGGCCGGTGATGACCTGCATGCGCTGCCGGGGACCGAGCCGCGTGTCGTTGGCAATGAACGCGCCGCCGCCGGTCTCGGCCAGCCGGGCTTCCACCACCGGGTGGCGGCCCCGCTCGATCTCGATGCAGGGCTCGCGCACGAACTGCGGCGCGCACCAATCGAGCGTGAGCGAACGCTCGGCCAGCGCGGCCAGCGCGTCGAGCGAGGCCAGCGCGGCGGCCAGCCGGGCCAGCGGCGGCACGAAGGGCTGCAGCGCGTCGAGCAACTGCTCGTACAGCCACTTTTCCCGCGCCAGCGCGCGGTCTTGCGCCGACAGCGCCTTGTCTTCGAAGGCCTTCAGTTCCGGCGTGATGAAACGCTCGGCGTTCTTCATCGTCTGGCGGCGGCGGTAGTCGTCGGGCACCTTGTCGAGCTGGCCGGTGGTGACTTCGATGAAGAAGCCGTGCACCCGGTTGAACTGCACCCGCAGGTTGGCGATGCCGGTGCGCGCCTTCTCGCGTGTTTCCAGCGCCAGCAGAAAGGCGTCGCAGTTCTCGGCAATGCCACGCAGCTCGTCCAGTTCGGCGTCGAAGCCGGTGGCGATCACACCGCCGTCGCGCACCAGCGCCGCCGGTTCTTCCAGCAGCGCGCGGGCCAGCAGCGCCGCCACGCCGGGTGGTGGTGCCAGATCGGCTGAAATCTGAGTCAAAAGTGCCGGAAGTCGGTGTGAATGCTCGATAAGTTGCTCACATTTGTGTAGCGTCAAGCCGAGCGCGACGAGTTCGCGCGGCCGCACCTGGCGCAGCGCCACGCGGGCCGTGATGCGCTCCACGTCACCGCAGCCCTTGAGCCGTTCGCGCAGGGCGCGCCAGGGGCCGTGGCCGTCGCCGCCGCGCAGCGCGTCGATGGCTTCCAGCCGCTGCACCGCCTCCAGCCGCTCGCGTTTGGGGCTCAGCAGCCACTGGCGCAGCGCGCGGCTGCCCATGCCGGTCATGCAGGTGTCGAGCAGGGAGAGCACCGTCGGCGATGCCTCGCCGCGCAGCGTCTGCACCAGCTCCAGATTGCGCCGGGTGGTCAGCGGCAGGTCGATCAGCTCATTCGGCCGCACCACGCGGATGCCCGCCACATGCGTCAGCGCGCGGCCCTGCGTGTGCTCGGCAAAGGCCACCAGCGCGCTGGCTGCGGCGTGGGCCTGTGCCAGCGTGTCGGCGCCCCAGCCGGCCAGGCTGGCCGCGCCCAGCGATTCGGTCAGCTTGCGCTGGCCCAGCGTGGCGTCGAACTGCCAGGCGGGGCGCGGTGTGAGGGTGGGGCCGGTGGCGCCGCGCAGGCCTTTCAGCAGCGCCTCGAAGGCATCGGTGCCGCCCGCGCTGTACAGCAGTTCGCTGGGGCCGATGCGGGACACCCACGCCGCCACGTCGTCGGCCGCGCATTCGGCCAGGTGCACCACGCCCTGGGTCAGGCTGAACCAGGCCAGGCCGCAGCCGTCGGCCCGCGCCGCGCGCGGCCCCTGGTGCACGGCCAGCAACACCGCCTCGGCCTTGTCGGCCAGCAATTCGCTGTCGGTCACGGTGCCGGGCGTCACCACCCGCACCACCTTGCGCTCCACGGGCCCCTTGCCGCCCACCTCGCCGACCTGCTCGCAGATCGCCACCGATTCACCCAGCCGGATGAGCTTGCCGAGGTAGCTCTCCAGCGCATGGAAGGGCACGCCGCACATCGTCACAGGCTCGCCGGCCGACTGGCCGCGCCGGGTGAGCGTGATGTCGAGCAGCCGCGAGGCCTTCTCGGCGTCTTCCCAGAACAGCTCGTAGAAGTCGCCCATCCGGTAGAACAGCAGCGTGGCCGGATGCCCGGCCTTGAGGCCGAGGTACTGCTGCATCATCGGCGTGTGGCCCTCGGGCGAGCGCACGCCGGGCGCGGAGACGGAAGGGGGTTGGCCGGTCACGGAGAAAGAGGCTGCACGGGGAAAACGCCAGTGTAGCCACGCGGTGCCCCGCCCCAAAAAGCAGAGCCGGCCCGGGATGCCCCGGCCGGCTCTGCGGCGTTGCGAAAGATGCGGGCCCGGGTGGGCGTCAGAGCGCCATGCCGAGGCTGATCTGCAGCGTCCGGGGGTTGAGCGTGACGTCCTGGGTCTGCCCGGTGGACAGCGTGGTGACGGTCTTCAGGAAGGTCTTGCCGTACCACACGTCGATGTAGTACGGGTCGCTGATCATGTAGGTGGCGCCGACCTGGATGGTGGGCGCGAACTTGGACTTGACCTTGAAGGTGGTGGTCGGGCCACCCGGGTTGGTGAGCGAGGTGAGCTGTGCGCTGCTGCGCGGATGGAAGAAATAGGCGTAGGTGATGCCCAGGCCCACATAGGGCCGGAACGCCGACTCCGGCGAGAACATGCGGTACTGCACGAACTGCGTGGCGGGCAGGGCCTTCACGTCGCCCAGCTTGCCGACGCCCTGGATGGCGCCCGTGCCGGTGATGGGGAACTTGAAGGCGGGGGCCAGGGGCAGATCGACCGAGATGTGATCGGTCAGCATCAAGGTGATGCCGCCGCCCACCTTGGTGCTGGGGCCGTTGTCGATCTTGGAGCCGGTGGGGGCCGGGCCCGACAGGTCTCCGCTCTGCACCTTGGGCTTGATCTGCATCGCGCCGCCGCGAATCATGAACGTGCCCTCGTACTGGGCGAGCGCATTGCCGGCGCCAAAGGTGGCGGCCAGGGCGAGCGCCGGGGCGGCAAGCGTGAATCGGGTCGTCATGGGTTGTCGTCTCCGTCGGAATCGTTGTTCTGGGTTCTTAGCGTCACAGGATGCCGGCGCGCACCAGTTCCAGGTTCACGCCGCGCGCCAGCAGGTTGTGCAGATAGGGGGTGGGGTGCACGCTGTCGGCCCAGAAATAGTGCACCCACCAGTCGCTGCCGGTCTGCCCGGCCGGCGGGTTGGCGCTGAGCGAACCGGAGGTGCAGGACTTCAGGTCGTAGGTGGGCAGCCGGTCGAGCACGCCGGTACCGTTGGACGGGCAGGCCGGCGTGTCGACGTTGGACACCAGCAGGTTCTTGTCGGTGATGGCGTCGTTGACGAGCTTGCGGTAGTCCACCGCCACGATGCGTTTCTCGCTGCCGATGTTGGCGGCCAGCCGCTTGTTGTAGGTCTCGACCCACTCCACAAAGATGGGCACGGCGGCCTCGCCGCCGGCGATGGTGGTGCGGGCCTGGCCCAGCCGGGGCGTCTGCGTGATGTTGGGAATGTTCAGCAGGGCGACCTTGGTGGCGCCCTTGTCGAGCAGGTTGGTCTGGATGCCGGCGTAGAGCTTGTCGGCCAGCTTGGTCATGTAGTCGTTGCCGGCGGCGCGGCGGTCGCTGTTGCTCACGCCCATCGAACCCATCAGCGTGGTGAAGGCGATGCCCTGGTCGGTGCCGGCCTGCAGGTAGGCGGTGGCGACGTCGGCGGCGTCGTTGCTGCCGGCAATGACGACAACCACGTCGCTCGAGGAGAGGCCCTGCGCGGCCATGGCCTTGAACTGGTTGTCGATCAGCAGCGGCGTGTTGGCGGCGGTGGCGCCCGGAATCTGGTCGGCCACCTGCTGCAGAACGCCCGACACCACCCCGCCGACCAGAGGCAGCGACGGGATGTTGGCCAGCACGCTGCCCAGGCCCGGCAGCAGCGACAGCACCTGGTCGGCCGGGCTTCCCGGCGGCGCGACCCCGCCCACCACGCTGCCGACAACGGGCAGTTCGCGCAGGTTGTTGGCCAGCGTGGGCTGGAAGTTGATGCGGCTGCCGGTGATGGCCAGGCTGGTGCAGCCGGCGTTGGTGGTGAACATCACGCTGCCGTTCACGCCGCTGTAGTAGTTGCAGATGGCCGGCGCGTTCAGGCTGGCCGCGACCAGCTCGGTGAAGATCGGGTAGCCCTTGGGATTGGTGGAGTCCTGGACCGTGAACTTGAAGCCGAAGGCGCCACTGTCGCCCTGGTCGTCGCCGGCCACCCGCAGCGCCTTGGTTTCGGTTCTCACGCCGGCGGGGTCACCGGCGCCGCCACAGGCGCTGAGCAGGGCCGAACCGGCCAGTGCAATGCAGGAAAAAATGCGGTAGTTCATGGGCCTAGGAAGAGGGTGGATCAAAAAAGAACGCCCGTTCTTTTTTCGGTACCAAATCGTACCGCCACACCCTTCCCGGCCCCTTGGGGGTAACTACTGATGCCGCCTAGGTTCGCGCCCCTAGCTGCGGGGTTTGCGTGAGCAAAATCACGCTGGTCAGGCGGCGTCGGGTGCGTTGTCCGGCGCGGGGCTCGGCGCGTCGGCCGGTGCGTCAGCCGGTCCTTCGGCGGCGATGCCCTGCGTGAGGGTCTGGATGGCCTGGCGGGCGGTGGCCTTCTCGCCGGCGCCGGCGAACTTGCTGTAGCGCGACAGCAGCGACACCAGCTGGGCATAGACGCGCGGGTTGGCGGCCAGGCATTCCTTGTGGTCGAGGAAGTCGGCCTCGCCGGTGAAGTTGCCGACCAGGCCGCCCGCCTCCTGCACCAGCAGCGAGCCGGCGGCGGCGTCCCAGGGCGACAGGCCGGTTTCGAAGAAGCCGTCGCTGAAGCCGGCCGCCACGTAGGCGAGGTCGAGCGCGGCGGCGCCGGGGCGGCGCAGGCCGGCGGTGCGCGGCATCAGGTCGGCCATGATGGACAGGTACTGGCGGAAGTTGTCGCCCTTGCGGAAGGGGAAGCCGGTGGAAATGAGGCAGTCGCTCAGGCGCACGCGCTTGGAGACGCGGATGCGGCGGTCGTTCACGTAGGCGCCGCGGCCCTTGGTGGCGGTGAACAGGTCGTTGCGGGTGGGGTCGTAGACCACCGCCTGTTCGATCTTGCCGCGCACCGACAGCGCGATGCTGACGCAGTAGACCGGAAAGCCGTGGATGAAGTTGGTGGTGCCGTCGAGCGGGTCGATGATCCAGACGAATTCGGAATCTTTCGCGCCGTGCTGGCTGCCCGATTCCTCGGCCAGGATGCCGTGGCCGGGGTAGGCGGTGAGCAGCGTGTCGATGATGACCTGCTCGCTGGCCTGGTCGACCTCGGTGACGAAATCGTTCACCTGTTTCTGCGAGATGCGCACGGCCTCGACGTCGAGGGCGGCGCGGTTGATGATGGCGCCGGCAAGGCGTGCGGCCTTGGTGGCCACGTTGAGCATGGGGTGCAGATTGGTCGACATTGGCGTGTGAAGAAGAGCGTCGCGCCGGAAGGAGCCCGGCCAGGCACGGCGATGCGTGCGGCGACAATGGACCCGATTTTACCGCGCTGCAGCATTCGCGTCCCATGAAAACCCGCTTCGTCCTGATCGAAACCAGCCACGCCGGCAACGTGGGCGCCGCCGCCCGCGCGCTGAAAACCATGGGCTTCGAGGAGCTGGTGCTGGTGCGTCCCCGCTGGGCCAACGTGCTGCGCCGGGAAGAGACCATCCAGCGCGCCAGCGGCGCCTTGGACGTGCTGGGCAACGCCCGCATCGTCGAGACGCTGGACGAGGCGCTCGACGGCATCAGCCACCTCTGCGCCACCGCGATGACGCCGCGCGACTTCGGGCCGCCCACGATGGCGCCGCGCGAGTGCTTCGGAATGCTCCTGAAATCAGAGCAAACAAACGAGCAAGCACGCTGGCAAGAAGGCGATTTGGCTCCAAAATTGCGCGAACGGCCGGACGGCATCGCGTTTCTGTTCGGCTCCGAGCGCTTCGGCATGAAGAACGACGACGTGTACCGCTGCGACGTCGCGCTGAGCATTCCCACCAACCCCGGTTTCGGCTCGCTCAACCTGGCGTCGGCCATTCAGGTGATCGCCTACGAATGGCGGCTGGCGCTGGGCGGCTACGGCGTGACCGCCGCCACCGCCGCGCCGCGTCTGGCCGACGCCCGCCATGTGGCGGGTCTGCTGGCGCACTGGGAAGAGGCGCTGGTCGGCATCGGCTTCCTGGACCCCGAGGCGCCCAAGAAGCTGATGCCGCGCCTCAACCAACTGTTCAACCGCGCCGCGCTGACCGAGGAAGAAATCCACATCCTGCGTGGCGTGGCCAAGGCCATGCTGAAGCAGGCCACCGCTGCCAAAGGCTAGACTCGGCGCCATCATGTTCCAACGCCTGCAAGCCGACATCCGCATCATCCGCGAGCGCGACCCCGCCGCGCGCAGCACCTGGGAGGTGCTGACCTGCTACCCCGGCCTGCATGCGCTGTTCCTGCACCGCCGCGCCCACTGGTGCTGGACGCACGGGCTGAAATGGTTCGGCCGCTTCATTTCCCACTGGTCGCGCTGGATGACTGGCATTGAAATTCATCCCGGCGCCACCATCGCGCCCGGCGTGTTCATCGACCACGGCATGGGCATCGTCATCGGCGAGACCGCCGAGATCGGCGAGGGCTGCACCATCTACCAGGGCGTCACGCTGGGCGGCACCTCGCTGACCAAGGGCGCCAAGCGCCACCCCACGCTGGGCCGCAATGTGGTGGTGGGCGCCGGCGCCAAGATTTTGGGCAGCTTCACGGTGGGCGACAACGGCAAGGTCGGCTCCAACGCGGTGGTGACCAAGGAAGTGCCGCCTGGCGCCACCGCCGTGGGCAATCCGGCCCGCATCATCCAGGCCGAGGCCGACGCGCGGCGCGAAGAAGCGTCGGCCCGCATGGGTTTTTCGGCCTACGGCATCACGCAGAACGACGACCCGCTGAGCCAGGCCATGCGCGGCCTCATTGACAGCGCCGCCGGCCAGGAGCACCAGATCACCATGCTGTGGGAAGCCATTGAAAAGCTCTCGCGCGGCAAGAGCGGCGGCGACTGCGTGCCGGCCGATGCCGCGCGCGATGAATGCTTCGAAGCCGAGAAACTGACGCGCCTGGTGGGCCGTTAAGGCTCAGCCGCCCCAGAGCCATTGGCCCAGCAGCCGGCTGGGCAGCAGCGCGAACGCGCCCGCCGTGACGCAGCCGCCGAGGTAGGTGCCGACCATGAAGCGCCTGTGGCGCGGAATGTTGCCGCGCGACAGGGACCACAGCGCCAGCGTGATGCCGCCCAGGCTCACCAGAACCAGCAGGTGGATGGGCGTGTAGCCGGCGACGTTGGGCAGCCGGAAGTCGCGGATGAACAGCGCCGAAACCGAGGCCGCCACCATCAGCGTGATCCAGCCATAGCCGAACGCCCGGTGCAGCACGGGGCGCTGGCGCGCCGCCAGCCGCGCCCAGATGGCGACCGGGCCCACCACCAGCGCGCCCAGCGCCGCCGTGAGATGAACCGCAACGACGGGCGTGAGCTGCATGCGGGTTCAGCCTTTCGCCGGGCGCACCGCCGACTTCGGCCGGAAGCTTTTGCAGACCTCGTCGCGGGTTTCGAGGTAAGGTCCGCCGATCAGGTCGATGCAGTAGGGCACCGCCGCGAAAATGCCGTGCACCAGCGGCTTGCCGTCGGCGTCTTTCAGGCCTTCCAGCGTCTCCGCGATGGACTTCGGCTGGCCGGGCAGGTTGATGATGAGCGTGTTGTCGCGGATCACCGCGACCTGGCGCGACAGGATGGCCGTCGGCACGAACTTCAGGCTGATCTGCCGCATCTGCTCGCCGAAGCCCGGCATTTCCTTGTGCGCCACCGCCAGCGTGGCCTCGGGCGTCACGTCGCGCTTGGCCGGGCCGGTGCCGCCGGTGGTGAGCACCAGCGCGCAGCCGGCGTCCACCAGCTCGATCAGCGTGGCACTGATGCGGTCGGCCTCGTCGGGAATGAGGCGCGGCTCGAACGTGATCGGGTTCTTCAGCGCGCGGGTCAGCCACTCTTGCAGCGCGGGCAGGCCCTGGTCTTGGTAGACGCCGGTGGAGGCCCGGTCGCTGATGGAAACGATGCCTATTTTGACCCCCACGCTGCCCACTGCGTGTGGTTCGCTGCCCCCCGAGGGGGCTGTCCCGCCTTGGGAGCGGCCCGGCGGCGGGGCGGTCTCGTTTGGGTCACTCACGGCTGACTTGCTCCTTCACGAACTGGAAGATCTCGCGGTACGCGCGGCCGTGGCGGGCGGCCTGGCCGGCCGGCTCCTTGGGCGCGGCGGCGGCGTCCTTGCGGGCCTGGCGGATCAGCGCGCGCAGCTGCTGGGTGTCGGTGTCGGGGAAGGCGTCGATGAACGGCTGGATCGCTTCGTCGGTGGCCAGCATCGAGTCGCGCCACTGTTCGATCTGGTGCAACTGCTCGGTCTCGGCGGCCGAGCCGCCGTGCTGCTCGGCCAGCGCGGCGCGGGCGGCCTCGAGCGTTTCGTCTTCCAGCTTGCGCATCAGCTTGCCGATGAACTGCATCTGCCGGCGCTTGCCCTCGAAATTGGTGATGCGCTTGGCTTCGGCCAGCGCGTCGGTCAGCTTGTCGCCCAGCGCCAGCGCCTCCAGCTTGTCGGCGCGCAGCGTCAGCAGTTCCTCGCCCAGCGCCTGCAGCTCGGCGCTCTCGCGCTTCATGTCGGTCTTGCTGACGTCGACGTCGCCGCGCAGCTCGCGTTTGAGTTCAAGATCCAGCTCGCTGCCTTCGGCGACGAACTGTCCCCGCACGTAGTAGCCTTTTTTGGGTTTTCGGGACATGGGGAAACAGCAGCGGTGCGGGAAGGGTTGGACGGGCGGCGGGCGCCTCGTGGGGCAGCGCCAAGTATCATAGCCGCCGATATGACGACCTCCGCGCAAGACCCCCAGAGCGGCTTCAGCTACAGCCGCGCGTTCTTCGAAAACCTGGTCGACAGGGCCCTGGCCCACGCCAAGAAAATCGGCGCCAGCGACGCCGGTGCCGAAGCCTCCGAGGGCTGCGGCCTGAGTGTGTCCGTCCGCAAGGGCGACCTGGAGAACGTGGAGCGCAACCGCGACAAATCGCTCGGCGTGACCGTGTATGTGGGCCAGCGGCGCGGCAACGCCAGCACCTCCGACTTTTCGGAGGCGGCGGTGCAACAGACCGTGCAGGCGGCTTATGACATCGCCCGCTTCACCGCCGAAGACCCGGTGGCCGGCCTGCCCGACGAGGCCGAGATCGCCACCGAGCACCGCGACCTCGACCTGTTCCACCCCTGGGCCGTCACCAGCGAGGAAGCGGCCCAGCTGGCGCTGCGCTGCGAGGCTGCCGCACTCGGCACCAGCAAGAAGATCACCAACAGCGAAGGCGCCGGCGTGTCGGCGCAGCAAAGCCATTTCTTCAGCGCCCACACGCACGGCTTTCGCGGCGGCTATGCCAGCTCGCGCCATTCGCTGTCGGTCGCGCCGATTGCGGGCAAGGGCCGCGACATGCAGCGCGACGCCTGGTTCAGCTCCATGCGCCACCCCGACGAGCTGGCCTCGCCCGAGGCCGTGGGCCGCTATGCCGCCGAACGCGCGCTGAGCCGCCTCAAGTCCCGCAAGATCGCCACCACCGAATGCCCGGTGCTGTTCGAGGCGCCGCTGGCCAGCGGCCTGCTCGGCGCCTTCGTGCAGGCCATCAGCGGCGCGGCGCTGTACCGCAAAACCTCTTTCCTCACCGACTCGCTCGGCAAGACGGTGTTTCCGAAGCACATCGACGTGCTGGAAGACCCGTTCGTGCTGCGCGGCAAGGGCAGTTCCGCGTTCGACGACGAAGGCGTGGCCACGCATGCTCGCAAGGTGGTCGACGCGGGCCGCGTGGAAGGCTATTTCCTCGGCACCTACTCCGCCCGCAAGCTCGGCATGAAGACCACCGGCAATGCCGGCGGTTCGCACAACCTCAGCCTGGTGTCGCGCCAGACCCGCAGCGGCGACGACCTCGACGCCATGCTGAAGAAACTCGGCACCGGCCTGTTCGTCATCGAACTCATGGGTCAGGGCGTGAACCAGGTCACCGGCGACTACTCGCGCGGCGCGAGCGGCTTCTGGGTGGAAAACGGGCAGATCGCCTTTCCGGTGGAAGAGATCACCATTGCCGGCAATTTGAAGGACATGCTGCTCGGCATCCAGGCCATCGGGTCGGACGCGTACAACTACGGCGCCAAGACCACCGGTTCGGTGCTGCTCAACCGGATGAAGGTGGCGGGTAGCTGAGTCCGCCGCCTCATTCCCGCACCAGTTCCCGCTCCTGGCCTGAGGGCACCGCGCGCAGCCGCAAGCGGTTGCCTTCCAGCCGCACGATGTCGTCTTCTTCCTTCCGCTGCGCCACCGGCAATTCGGGCGTGCTGCCGGTGTAGTTCCACACCAGCCGGTTGCCTGCCACCCACCAGGCGCCGACTCCCCGGAACACCGGTTTGCCGCGCATCCTCGCGTCCACCGAGAACGAACCGTCTTCCCGCAGGGCGATGACGGCCGTGGTGGTCTTGTCATCGGCAGCCGCGCTCGTCATGGTCCAGGTTCCCACATAGGGCGCTTCGGCCCTGGGTTCGGCGGGCGGCACGGCGGCGCCGGTGACGACGGACGCGGTCTTGAAGAGCCGCTGGGTGTCGTTCAGCATCTGGTCCGCCGCGCCGGCATCGATCAGCGTGGCGATCGACAGGAACGCGGTGCTGCCGTCGGTCAGGAAGTGGGCCACCATGGTGGCTTCTTCGGGCTGTGCCGCGTCTTTCAACCGGTATTCGAGGTAGTGGCCGGTGAGCGGTGAGCCGGTTGTGTAGGTGCCGCTGCGGCCGGTGGTGACCGTGCGCCCCGTGCTGCGCAGGTCGCGCATCAGGCCCTTGAAATAGGCGTCGGGGTCGGTCCAGCCAGCGGGCAGCCGCTCCGAGGACACGGTGTAGAGCAGCTTGTCGCCCGACCAGGCGGCGACGACCTTCTCCTTCTCGTCGAGCTCCTTGACGACCTGGTAGGTCAGGTCCAGCGAGGCATCCGGCGTCATTCCCAGACCGCCGAGGAGCACCAGGCTTTGCGCCTGGATCTGCTGCGCCATCAGAAGGGCCAGCGTCAACGCGATTTTCCGAACGATTGAATTCATTCCCAAGCTCCGTGCCCGGTCTCGGCGGGGAGCGCGATTCTCGGGATCGTCGTTGAAAGACGCATGGTTGGTGAGGGCCTAACGTTTGAGCTCAGCCGCCGAAGGCGGTCGGCTGCAGCGAAGGGTTGAAAGCCTTCGCACAAGACCGAAGACGAGTGCTTTGCATCTTGGAGTTGGCCGCCAAACGCCAGAGTGGCAATGCGTTCGAACGTGCAGCGCCCTCCGCCCAGCCGAGAAGGTTGGCCAAAGAAGTTTGTTGCTGCATGAGGTTTCTCACATTGGAATTCAGAGCAGCGGCGAAGCCGTCGGCTGCAATGACTGGTTAGGCTGTGTCCTTGCGTTTGAAATGACCGACTGCCGAAAGTATTTCATGATGGCGCGTTGAATCAATACCGTCTCTTTGATCAACGGCCAATCCATGTGAAAGTGATCCATCCATGTAGTAGCTTGGGCGTTGTCCCTTTGTACCGAACTTGGCTATGACCGAAATGCCCAAGGTTTCGGCGTAGCCTGGAATGTTCGCAATCTTGCCAACGAATGATGGCTGGGCGGACTGATCTTCGTTATAGCCACGCACGTACTGGTCATGATCTTCGCGGGAAACCTCTACCCAAACACCCCAGCAATATTCTTCCGACGACGCTTGGAAAGGTAGAGGAATGACCCCTCGGAGAAAGAACCTTGACTCATCTAAAGTGCAAAGATCCGAGTTGCTTCTTGAATGAAGATACTCGGCGATGAAGTCAAGCTTGTAGACCTCATCTGGAAGTTCAAAAGAATAATCCTGCGGCAAACCGGAGTGTTCTTGCCCGCAAGTTGAACAGCTGAATGACGATGACACGATGCTTTTACCTAACGTGTGACATGAGCGGCTTGCGAAGGCCGGGCCGCTCGATGGAAGGGGTAGGCCTCAGTCGCGATGCGGAAGTTTGCGCCCCAACATTGGTTGATTGACTTTAAACCACTCGGTGGCGCCGCTCTGCCAAGGCCAGACGCCAGTGGTCGAAGGATAGACGAGCTGGACAACCGAAAATGGCCTTGCCTTGTAATAGCGATTGCAGCCGAGCGTGTATTCCTTCAGCAAGGTTGGCTTGGCAGGCTCAACATAGATGGCGAAGCCTTCAAGAAAGCCTTCGTAAAGGACTCCACGCTTGAACTGGGTGCCACGGCGAACTTGGTCGTTGTATGCGTTCACCATTGAGTGACCAAGGCTTGACCGCACCCCGACAACAATAGCTTCAGCTGCGCCGGTGCATGCTTGAATACCGACTGAGTACGAAAACGAAGGGGTGTTTCCTTCCGGGTCAAAAACACTGATAACGTGGCAGCCAAACTTTTTGATGTCTGCCGCGACGCGTTCGTCGTTGGTGGCACGGCGTTCTTCAGAAGTGGTCATGAGGCTTAACGATGGACATGAGCGGCCTTTGCGACGTCTATTCGATGGAAAGGTCAGGTCTCGGCGCCACGGTGCATGAACCGTTGGGCCATCAGGACGTGAAGACCATGCAGATCTCACGCATGTGCTCAACAAGGGCGGGCGCGGCGTTCTGAGCCCACTGGACGCGCTGCAACCAGCGGCTTACCCCGCCAGCGCCGCCTTCACCGCCGCCGACACCTGCGCCATGTCGGCCTTGCCGGCGAGCTGGGTTTTCACGGCGCCCATGACCTTGCCCATGTCGCCGGGGCCCTTGGCGCCGAGCTGGGCCACGATGGCCTGCACGGCGGCGGTGACTTCTTCGCCACTCATGCGGGTGGGCAGGTAGGCGGCGAGCACCTTCAGCTCGGCGGCTTCCTTTTCGGCGAGGTCGGGGCGCTGGGCCTGCTCGAACGCGGCGATGGAGTCCTTGCGCTGCTTGATGAGCTTGTCGACGATGGCGATGACGGCGGCGTCGTCGAGGGTGACGCGTTCATCGACTTCCTTCTGCTTCATCGCGGCGAGCAGCAGGCGGATGGTGCCGAGGCGGTCGGTCTCCTTGGCGCGCATCGCGGCCTTCATGTCTTCGGTGATCTGTTCCTTCAGGGCCATGGTGGGTTCTCCGGGGTCAACAAACAAAAAACCCGCTGGTGTTGAGCGCAGCGGGTTTTTGGAGCGGGCTCGCGGCGAAGCGAGCCGGCGGCAGCGGGTTCAGTACAGCTTCTTGGGGAGCTGCATGCTGCGAACGCGCTTGTAGTGGCGCTTCACGGCGGCGGCCTTCTTGCGCTTGCGCTCGGCGGTCGGCTTTTCGTAGAACTCGCGGGCGCGCAGGTCGGTCAGCAGACCGAGCTTCTCGATGGTGCGCTTGAAGCGGCGCAGCGCAACGTCGAAGGGCTCGTTCTCTTTAACACGGATCATCGTCATGGGGCTATCAATTCCAAATGTGTGCTCCGGGAAGATCGAGGCCCCGAGCTGAAGGGTTCCCCGCCAAAAAGATTTGAGGCAGGCGGGGTATTGCCAGCAAAGCCTCGGATTATAGCCGTTCCATGCTACTCGGCAACCGGCTGCGGCGTGGCTTTTGGCCGGGCGGCGAGGGCCTGCGCGCAGGCGTGGCCGCTGGACCAGGCCCATTGGAAGTTGTAGCCGCCGAGCCAGCCGGTCACGTCCACCACCTCGCCGATGAAGTACAGACCCTGCTGCCGGCTGGCCTCCATGGTCTGGGACGACAGATCGCGGGTGTCGACCCCGCCGCGCGTGACCTCGGCCTTGCGGTAGCCCTCGGTGCCGGTGGGCACCAGTTCCCAGCGCTGCAGCCGTTCGGCGAGCTGGGCCAGCGCCTTGCCGGGCGCCTGGTCGATCGGGCGCTGCAGGGCGGCGTCGCGGGCGGTCCAGGCGTCGGCCAGGCGGGCGGGCAGCAGGGCGGCCAGTTCGTTGGCCACCAGCCGCTGGGAGCGGCGCTTGGCGTCCAGCAAGCGGTCGGCGATGGCTTCGGCGGGCGCCAGGTCGAGGCGGATGGCGCTGCCTTCGGTCCAGAAGCTGGAAATCTGCAGCACGGCCGGGCCGCTGAGGCCGCGGTGGGTGAACAAAAGGTCTTCGTCGAAGGCCGTCTTTTGTTTCTTGGCGCCGGTTTCTATCCGCACCGGCAGCGCCAAGCCGGCAAGGCCGGCATAGGGTTCCCAGCCGGCGCCGTCGAAGGTCAGCGGCACCAGCGCGGGGCGCCGTTCGGTGAGCCGCAGGCCGAACTGCTCGGCGATGCGGTAGCCGAAGTCGGTTGCGCCGATCTTGGGAATGGACAGGCCGCCGGTGGCAACCACCACCGCGCCGGCCGCGATCTCGCCGCGGTCGCTGTCGAGGCAGTAGCCGCCGTTGGCCGCGCTGCGGATGGCGCCGATGCGGCAGGGCTGCCAGCGCGTGACGCCGCCGGCGCCGCATTCGGCCAGCAGCATGCCGATCAGGTCTTCGGCCGAGCGGTCGCAGAAGAGCTGGCCCTTGTGTTTTTCGTGGAAGGGAATGCCGTGGCGCTGCACCAGCGCGATGAAGTCGCGGCTGCCGTAGCGGCTGAGGGCGGAGCGGCAAAAATGCGGGTTGTCGCCGACGAAGTTGGCGGGCGTGGCGTCGCGGTTGGTGAAGTTGCTGCGGCCGCCGCCGGAGATGCGGATTTTTTCGGCCACCTTCTCGGCGTGGTCGACCAGCAGCACCTTGAGCCCGAGCTGGCCGGCCACGCCGGCGCAGAACAGGCCGGCCGCACCGGCGCCGATGATGGCGACATCGAAAGCTTGCATGGGGCGGCAGTGTAGGGCGTGCGCCCCGCCGCCGCCTCAGGCCGCGCGGCTGCGGGATGCCGGCTGCTGCAGGGCGAGCAGGCCGCCCATCACATCACCGACGACGATGACCGAGGGGCTGGCCAGCCCTTCGCGCTCGATGGTGGCTTGCAGGTCGGCCAGCGTGGTGACCGCATGGCGCTGTTCGGGCAGGCTGGCGCGCTGCACCACGGCCACCGGCGTGCGGCCGGGCAGGGCGGCCAGCAGTTCGGCCTGGATGCGGCCCGCGCCGGAGACGCCCATGTAGATGACCAGCGTGAGCTTGGCGTCGCGGGCGGTGGCGGCCAGCGCGCGCCAGTCGGTGCCGGCGTCGCCGGGTTTGGCATGGCCGGTCACGAAGACCACGCCGTGCGCGTGTTCGCGGTGGGTGAGCGGCACGCCGAGCGAGGTGACGGCCGCCAGGCCGGCGGTGATGCCGTTCACCACCTCCACCTCGACGCCGGCGGCGCGCAGGTGCTCTACCTCCTCGCCGCCGCGGCCGAAGATGAAGGGGTCGCCGCCCTTGAGCCGCACCACGTGTTCACCTTCCAGCACGGCCATCAGCATCAGTTTTTCGATGAAAGCCTGCGGCGTCGATTTGCAGCCGCCGCGCTTGCCCACGTAGACGATGCGGGTGCCGGGTTGTGCGAAGGCCACGACCTCGTCGCTCACCAGGTCGTCGACCAGCAGCACCGTGGCCGACTGGATGGCCTTCACGGCTTTCAGCGTCAGCAGTTCCGGGTCGCCCGGGCCGGCGCCGACCAGCGTGCAGCGGCCCTTGCCGCGCGCCGTGCCGGCGGAAAAGGGGGCGTTGGTCTTGTTGTCGTTCATGGTTGCGGTTGCGCCTGTCTGAGTTGGACGTCAAGACGCAAGATGTGTTCCACCTGCCGCGCGATCGGCTCCGGCACGGGCAGCTCGCCGGCCAGCACGGCACGGGTGTAGGCGGCGGTGCTGTCGGCGTCGATCGCCTTGGGCAGTTCGGGCAGCACCGCCAGCGAGCCGGCCTGCTGCTCCTGCAGCACGGTGCGCCGGCCGGCCAGGAACCCGGTCATGGCCGGAATGCGGCGCGGGTCGGCCACCGGCTCGCCCTCGGTGCCGCGCAGCAGCATCGCGTTGGCGCCGGCCAGCTCGAACGTCGCGGCCATCGACACCGCGTATTCCGGGTGGGTGTAGCTGCCCACCACGATGGCCGGGCCGGCCACCGGGTTCATCAGCTTGACCAGGCTGTGCGCCGGGTTGCGCAGGCCGACCACGCGGCGCACGTCGAGCAGCCGCTTCAGGCCGCCGTGCAGCGCCTCGGTGGGAACGAAGCACACGCTGCCGGCTGCTATTGATTCAGGAGCTGTAACGCCAGCAATACCGCTGACTGCGAGCACATCCGACGCAAAAACACGGGTGTTTTCGGTGGCTGTGCCGTGCACCAGCACCGGCAGGCCTTCGCGCGCCAGCAGCAGCGCCAGCAGCGGGGTGAGCACCGGCAGCTTGCGGGCACCGTTGTAGCTGGGCAGCACGACGGTGGGCCGCGAACTGGCCGGCACCCGGTTCAGGCGGGCGGTGGTGGCGTCGAGGAAACCGGCGGCTTCTTCCGCCGTTTCGCCCTTGATGCGCATGGCCAGGCAGAAGGCGCCGATTTCCAGGTCGGTCACGGTGCCGTCGAGCACCTGGCCGAACAGGTCGGCCGCCTGCTCGCGGGCGAGGGCCCGCGCGCCGTCCTTGCCGCGGCCGATTTCACGAATGAAGTGGCTGATGCCCATGGGGTGATTGTCGGCCATGCCTCATGACTTCAAGCCATAAGGCGAATGACCGATGCGTGGGTCAGGCGGCCTGTCTCAGCGGTTGTATCTGCCGCACCAGCCGCTTCAGCTCGGGCACGCAGGAGCCGCAGTTGGTGCCGCATTTCAGGCTGCCCTGCAGCGCGGCGAGGCGGGCCTCGTCGGTGCCGTTGCAGCGCTGCAGCTCGCCGGTGATGGCCTCCTCGGTCACGTTGAAGCAGGTGCAGACCTGTTTGCCGCGCGCCTGCACCGCCACCGGCGGCTTGGCGCCCGGCACCAGCAGCAGCCGGCCGTAGGCTTGGGCCGAGCGTTCGTCCTGCAGCACCGACTTGATCCAGGCCTCGGCCGAGGTGTCGCCGGCCAGCAGGAAGCCTTCGAGCCGGGCGTCGCCGTCCACCCGCAGCAGCCGCACCGCGCGGCGCTGGCCGCGCCGGCGGTCGGCGTAGCGCAGCACGTCGGCCACGTCCAGGCCGAGCAGGGTCTCGATGCGGGCCAGCAGCTCGTCGGGTGGCGCCTCGTGGGCGGCCGCGCGGAACAGCACGCCGGTGCGGCCCCGGCTGGCGGCTTCGGCCAGCGGCACCTGGTTGGCGAAGGGCACGCAACTGGCAAACGGGAAGGCTGCCATCAGGCCGCGCAGCGTTTCCAGCGAGGCCAGCGCCTGGTCGTCGGGCAGCCAGGCCACGCCGAGCAGCGACCACGGCAGCTCGGCCTTCAACACCTTCACCGCCGCATGTTTCAGCTCCGGCTGCTTGGAGCCGGGGCAGTAGGCCGAGGTGGTGATGGCGTTCACGCCGGCCAGCGGGTGTCCGGTGCTGCTCAGGCCGCCCAGGTATTCGGGGCCCCAGTGCATCGCGATGAAGGCCTGGTTCGGCGCGACCTCGGGGCTGCTCTGCGCCGGCACCACGATGGAGCCGCGCTTGCTGGTGACGTGCACCAGGTCGCCGTCTTTCAGCTTCAACTGGTGCATGTCGCCGGCGTGCAGTTGCACCGCCGGCTCGGCGACGTGGCCGAACAGCCGGCCCAGCGTGCCGGTGCGGCTCATGCCGTGCCACTGGTCGCGCAGGCGGCCGGTGGTCAGTGAGAACGGGTAGCGCGATTCGCGCGGCTCGGCGACCGGCGTGTAGGCCACGTTGGCGAAGCGGGCGCGGCCATCGGGGGTGGGGAACACGCCGTCTTCGTAGAGCCGCACCTTGCCGGTGGTGGCTCCCTCGGGCAGCGGCCATTGTTGCGGGCCTTGCTGCTCCAGCATCGCGTAGCTCAGGCCGGTGATGTCCAGGTCGCGGCTGCGGGTCGATTCGCGGTGCTCGTTCCAGATGCTTTCGGGTGTGTCGTAGGGGAACAGCGTGGTGGCGCGGCCCTGCAGCGCTTCGAGCCGGCGGGCCACGTCGACGACGATCTTCCAGTCGTGCCGCGCATCGCCGGCCGCCGCCACCGCCGGGCGCACGCGGCTGATGCGGCGTTCGCTGTTGGTGACGGTGCCGTCTTTCTCGCCCCAGGTGGTGGCGGGCAGCAGCAGGTCGGCGTAGGCGCAGGTGGCGGTGCCGCCAAAGGCCTCCTGCACCACGACGAATTCGGCCCGTTCCAGCGCGCGGCGCACGGTGGCCTGGTCGGGCATGGACTGGGCCGGGTTGGTGCAGGCGATCCACAGCGCCTTGATCTCGCCGTCGGCGGCGGCCTCGAACATCTCCACTGCGGTCTTGCCGGGCTTGGACGGCACCTCGGGCACGCCCCACAGCGCGGCGATTTCGGCGCGGTGCGTGGGGTTGGCCATGTCGCGGTGGGCGCTCAGCAGGTTGGCGAGGCCGCCCACCTCGCGCCCGCCCATCGCGTTGGGCTGGCCGGTGAGGGAGAACGGGCCGGCGCCGGGTTTGCCGATCTGGCCGCTGGCGAGGTGCAGGTTGATGAGCGCAGCGTTCTTCGCGGTGCCGCTGCTCGACTGGTTCAGGCCCTGGCAGTACAGGCTGAGCGTGGCGCCGCGCGCGGCGGCGTTCGCATGCAGCGCGTCGCGGCCGGTGGCGAACAGGCGGGTGGCTTCGAGCAGCGCCTCGGTGGTGATGCCGCAGGTGCGCGACACCATCTCGGGCGTGTACTCGCGCACCCGCTCGGCCAGCGCGTCGAAGCCGTTGGTGTGGGCGGCGATGTAGGCGGCGTCGGTCCAGCCCTCGCGCAGCATCAGGTGCAGCATGCCGTGGAACAGCGCGACGTCGGTGCCGGGCAGCAGCGGCAGGTACAGGTCGGCGATCTCGGCGGTGTCCGTGCGGCGCGGGTCGGCGAAGACGATCTTCAGCGACGGGTTGGCGCGCTTCGCGTCCTCGATGCGGCGGAACAGGATGGGATGCGCGTAGGCGGTGTTGCTGCCGACGATGAACAGGCAGCTCGCGTGTTTCACGTCGTCGTAGCAGGGCGGCGGCGCGTCGGCGCCGAGCGTGAGCTTGTAGCCGGCCACCGCGCTGCTCATGCACAGCCGCGAGTTGGTGTCGACGTTGTTGGTGCCGACGAGGCCCTTGGCCAGCTTGTTGAAGACGTAGTAGTCCTCGGTCAGCAACTGGCCTGAGATGTAGAAGCCGACCGCGTCGGGCCCGTGGGTGCGGATGACGCGGTCGAACTCGGCGGCCGTGCGGCTGAGCGCGGCGTCCCAGCCCAGCGGCTGCGGGGCAGCGCCGCGCGAGGCGCGCGCGAGCGGCTGCAGCAGCCGGGTCTGGCGGGTGACGGCGGCGCTGGCGGTGAGGTGCAGCGTGGAGCCCTTGGTGCAGAGCCGGCCGAAGTTGGCCGGGTGGTCCGCATCGCCGCGCACGCCGGTGATCTGCCCACCGTCGTGCGTGATGACCACACCGCAGCCCACGCCGCAGTACGGGCAGGTGGACCTGGTTTCAGCCATGCCGCGTCAGGCGGTGGCCATGCCGCGCCGGATGGGCCCCGCCAGCGGTCGCACCAGATCGGTGGCGTGGCCGGCCAGCTCGCCGGCGTCGAGCATGACCAGGCCATCTTCCACCTTCACGGTGAAGCGCGGCGCGCAACCGTCGTCGGGCGCCTTGGCGCAGCCGTCGTTGAGGCCGATGGTCCAGTTGTGCAGCGGGCAGGCCACGCTCTGGCCGAACACGATGCCCTGGCTCAGCGGGCCGCCCTTGTGCGGGCAGCGGTCGAGCAGCGCGAAGACCTCGTCCTTGTCGTTGCGGAACACGGCCACGTCGAGCCCGGTGGGGCGGGCCACGCAGCGGGAGCCGAGAACGGGAATGTCCTCGACCTTGCAGATCACTTTCCAGTCGCTCATTTACTTCACTGCCTCTTCGAAACGGGGGGATGCGGCGACCACAGGGATGGCGCCGATCTTGTCGAACTGCCGGGTGTCGACCCGGGCCTTGTCGAAGTCGAACCAGGGGTCGGGTTCGCCGTCGAGCGCGGCCTGCAGTTCGGCCCACAGGGCCTTGCGGCCGGCGTGGTCGTCGAGGATCTTTTTCTTCACGTAGTCCAGGCCAACGCGGCTCACGTAGTGCACCGTGCGTTCCAGGTACCAGCCTTCGGTGCGGTAAAGCTGCATGAAGGCGCCGGTGTACTCCAGCACCTCCTCGGCGGTCTTGAGCTTGGTGAAGAAGTGGGCGACCTCGGTCTTGATGCCGCCGTTGCCGGCCACGTACATCTCCCAGCCTGAGTCCACGCCGATGATGCCGACGTCCTTGATGCCGGCCTCGGCGCAGTTGCGCGGGCAGCCCGACACCGCGAACTTGACTTTGTGCGGCGCGTACATGCGCCACATCGCCACCTCCAGGTCCTTGCCCATCTGGGTGCTGTCCTGGGTGCCCATGCGGCACCATTCGCTGCCCACGCAGGTCTTCACGGTGCGCAGCGCCTTGGCGTAGGCGTGGCCGCTGGGCATGCCGATGTCCTGCCACACCGCCTGCAGGTCTTCCTTCTTCACGCCCAGCAAATCGATGCGCTGGCCGCCGGTGACCTTGACGGTGGGGATCTTGTACTTGTCCACCGCGTCGGCGATGCGGCGCAGCTCGTCGGCGGTGGTCTCGCCGCCCCACATGCGCGGGATGACGGAGTAGGTGCCGTCCTTCTGGATGTTGGCGTGGCTGCGCTCGTTGATGAAGCGGCTCTGCGGGTCGTCCTTGGCCTCCTTGGGCCAGGTGCTGATGAGGTAGTAGTTGACGGCCGGGCGGCAGGTGGCGCAGCCGTTGGGCGTCTTCCAGTCCATGTAGCGGAACACGTCTGAAATGCTGAGCAGCCTGCGGCCGTCGGGCAGCGGTGTCTTGATGGCGTCGCGCACCGCCTGGTGGCCGTGTTCGGTGCAGCCGCACATGGGCTTGAGCTTGGGCGTGGCGGAGTAGTCGCCGCCGGCCGTGAACATCAAGATCTGCTCGACCAGGCCGGTGCAGGAGCCGCAGCTCGCGCTGGCCTTGGTGTGCTTCTTCACCTCTTCCAGCGTGAACAGGCCCTTTTCCTTGATGGCCTTGCAGATGGTGCCCTTGTTCACGCCGTTGCAGCCGCAGACCTCGGCCTCGTCGGGCATGGTGGCGGCCTTGGTGTGGCCCTCGTGGCCGACGTCGCCGATGTTGGCGCCGGCCTCGCCAAACATCAGCCTGTCGCGGATGTCGGCCACGCTGCGGCCTTCGCGCAGCAGCTTGAAGTAGTAGCTGCCGTCCACCGTGTCGCCGTACAGGCAGGCGCCGACCAGCTTGTCGTCCTTGATGATGAGCTTCTTGTAGACGCCGCCGAACGGGTCTGACATGACGATGGCCTCCGTGCCTTCGCCGCCCATGAATTCACCGGCCGAGAACAGGTCGATGCCGGTGACCTTCAGCTTGGTGGAGGTCTGCGAGCCGACGTAGCGGCCAATGCCCATCTGCGCCAGGTGGTTGGCCGCGACCTTGGCCTGCTCGAACAGCGGCGCCACCAGCCCGTAGGCGATGCCCCGGTGCGCCGCGCATTCGCCCACCGAATAGATGCGGGCGTCGGTGGTGGTCTGCATCGTGTCGTTGACCACGATGCCGCGGTTGCAGTGCAGCCGCATCTTCTCGGCCAGCTCGGTGTTGGGGCGGATGCCGACCGCCATCACCACCAGGTCGGTGGCCAGCTCGGTGCCGTCCTTGAACTTGATGGCGCTGACACGGCCGTCGGCGTTGCCCACCAGCTCCTGCGTCTGCGCGCCGATGGCGAACTTCAGGCCGCGATCTTCCAGCGACTTCTGCAGCAGCTTGCCCGCCACGTCGTCGAGCTGGCGCTCCATCAGCCAGGGCATCACGTGCACCACGGTGACCTCCATGCCGCGCAGCATCAGGCCGTTGGCGGCTTCCAGGCCCAGCAGGCCGCCGCCGATGACGACCGCCTTCTTGTATTGCTTGGACGCATCGATCATCGCGTTGGTGTCGGCGATGTCGCGGTAGGCGATCACGCCCTTCAAATCCTTGCCGGGAACCGGCAGGATGAAGGGGTTGGAGCCGGTGCACAGCAGCAGCCGGTCGTAGCTTTCCTCGGTGCCGTCTTCGGCGCGCACGATGCGCTTGATGCGGTCCACCTCGACCACCTTCTTGCCGGCGTGCAGCTTGATGTGGTTCTCTTCGTACCACTCCCAGGAGTTCAGCACGATCTCGTCGAGCGTCTGCTCGCCGGCCAGCACCGGCGACAGCAGGATGCGGTTGTAGTTGGGGTGCGGCTCGGCGCCGAACACCGTGATGTCGTACAGGTCGGGAGCGACCTTCAGCACTTCTTCGATGGTGCGGACGCCGGCCATGCCGTTGCCCACCATCACCAGTTTGAGTTTTTTCATATCGCTGTACTCCATGCCGCCCCTTGGCGGTGATGAACGTCTAGGTGCAAACCCCATGCCAGCTTTTGGTGAATGCGGGTGCTGCGCCGCACCAAAACAGAACATCGAGAACAAAACAGGCCGCAAGTCAGCGTGGAAACTGGCATGTTTGCTATGAAAACAGGAGCTTTCAAGTCAGTTCGGGCGTGATGTTCGTCGGGCCGGTACGCCAAACGGCGCAGGCCTGTCAGCCTGTGTTGGCGGTGGGGCGCTTTCGGGCGGTTCGCCCCGCAGTGGCGCACCAACATGAGCATCAAACTTGCTTTGCATTGGTGCACCATCAGGCCGCCCACCCATGACCTTCGAGATCGACATCGGATTCACCTCGCTCACCGGCCGCAAGGCCGTCAACGAGGACTTCGCCGCCGCGCTGCTGCCCGAACCGGGCCAGCCGCACCGCGGCGCCATTGCCGCCATTGCCGACGGTGTGTCCACCGGCGGGATGGGCCGAGAGGCCGCGCAGACCACCGTCACCAGCCTGGTGCGCGACTACTACGGCACGCCCGAAACCTGGGACACCACGGTGGCGCTCGACCGCATCATCGGCGCGCAGAACGCGTGGCTGGCTGGTGTCAATCGGCGCCGCCACCCGCAGATGGGCCTGACCACGCTCACCGCGCTGGTGCTGCGCGGCCAGTCTTACGCGGTGGCCCACGTCGGCGACACCCGCGCCTACCTGCTGCGCGACGGCAAGCTCACGCCCCTCACGCAAGACCATGTGGTGGACCACCCCGACTTTCGCCACCAACTGCTGCGCTGCGTGGGCGCCGAAGACCGGCTGCTGGTCGATTACCAGCAGGGCGAACTCATGGTGGGCGACGTCTTCCTGCTGCTCTCCGACGGCGTGCACAACCTGCTCGACGACGCAAAGCTCGGCGCCATGGCCCGGGGTAGCGGCGCCACCACCGGCGCCCAGGGCATCAGCGAGGTGCTGGTGAATGCGGCGCTCGCCGCCGGCAGCCCCGACAACGCCACCGCGCTCGTCGTGCGCGTGCTCGGCCTGCAAGGCCCCAACCTGCACGACGCCACCCGCGCCGCCCACGCGCTGCCCACGCCGCCCAGGCTGCGGCCCGGCGACATCGTCGACGGCTTCACCGTCACCGCCGCGGTGGCCGACACCGGCGTCAACGTGCTCTACCAGGTGCGCGACCTCGCCAGCCAGAAGCTCTATGCGCTGAAGGCCCTGCACCCCGGCCGCGCGCACGACGCGCAGGAGCGCGCCATGCTGGCCCATGAAGCCTGGCTGGCGCACCGCATGGCGTCTTCGCGCGCCGCCGACATGCTGGTCACGCTGCACGAGCGGCTGCCGAATGGCGAGAGCCCCAGCGCCTTCTACCTGCTCTACGACTGGCACGGCGGCGAGACGCTGCAGCAGATGCTGGCCCGCAAGCACCGCTTCAGCCTGCCGCAGGTGTTGGGTGTGGCCACCCAGGTGGCGCGCGCGCTGGGCCGGCTGCACCGGCAAAGCGTCATCCACCGCGACATCAAGCCCGCCAACCTGCACCAGGGCGACGACGGCGTGCTGCGCCTGCTCGACCTCGGCGTGGCCCTCAGCGGCCGCGAGCCCGCGTCGCAGCGCAGCCTGCACGCCGGCACGCCCAGCTACATGAACCCCGAGCAGTGGGGCTACAGCGTGCACGGCGGCGACCCCGCGCCCGAGCCGGCCGACGCCGGCAGCGACCTGTTCGCGCTCGGCGTCACGCTGTACCAGCTTCTGACCGGCAAGCTGCCCTACGGCGAGGTGCTGCCGCACCAGTTCGGCCGCTACCACCGCGACCCGGTGCCGCCCAGCCGCCACAACCCCGAGGTGCCGATCTGGCTCGACCACGTCGTGCTGAAAGCCATCGCCCGCGACCGCCGCCAGCGCTTCGAAACCGCCGAGGAACTGTTGCTCGCGCTCGAACGCGGCGCCAGCCGGACCCTCACCTCGCCGCTGCCCACCCCGCTGATCCAGCGCGACCCCACCGCCGTGTGGAAGATCGCGCTCGCCGTCTCGGTGCTGTTCAACCTGCTGATGGTGTACTGGCTGCTGTTCTTGCCGAAATAGCAGAGAAATCGGCCGGAAGTCAGCGCCAAATGGCGATTTCTTGCTATTGAATCAAGAGCAGCGCAAAGCCGGTGTAGGCTTCCGCCATGGATTCCCTCATCACCGCTTCCGCCCGCGCGCTGGCCGCCGGTGACCCGCTCGGCGCGCTGAAGCGGGTGGCGTTGCGCGACGACCCGCCGGCGCTCGCGCTGCGCGGCATCGCGATGGCGCAGCTCGGCGAGCACCCACGGGCGCGCGAGCTGCTGAAACGGGCGGTGCGCGGCTTCGGGCCGAACGAGGCGGTGGCGCGGGCGCGTTGCGTGGTCGCCGAGGCCGAGGTGGCGATGGCGATGCGCGACTTCAGCGGCTCGCCAAAAACACTGGCCACCGCCGCCGACCTGCTGGCCGCCAAGGGCGACCGCGCCAACGCGCTACAGGCACGGCTGGTGGCGGCGCGGCAGTTGCTGCTGATCGGCCGGCTTGGCCCGGCAGCCGACGCGCTGGCGCCGCTGCAGGGTCAGGCGATGACCCCGGCGCTTGCGGCCATGGCTGAACTGACCACCGCCGAACTCGCGCTGCGCTCGCTGCAGATCGGCCCGGCCACCGCCGCGCTGGCCCGCGCGCAGCGGGCGGCCGAACATGCGCGCATCCCGGCGCTCGCCAACGAAGTGGCGGAGGTGCAGGCGCTGATGCAGCGGCCGGCCGCGCGGCGCGTTGGCAACGGCCGCGACGAAGCGCTTCACCTGTCCGACGCGGCTGCGCTGTTGGCCGGCGATGCGCTGGTGGTCGACGGCTGCCGCCGTGGCATCGCCGCCGGTTCGGCGTGGATGCCGCTGGCCCGCCGCCCGATTCTGTTCGCACTCGCGCGTCAGCTCGCCGAGGCCTGGCCGGCCGACGCCGACCGCGACGCGCTGATCGCCGACACCTTCCGGCTGCGCGAGCCCGACGAGACACACCGCGCCCGGCTGCGGGTGGAAATCGGCCGCCTGCGCGCGCTGCTGAAACCGGTGGCGCGCATCGAGGCCACGCCGCGCGGTTTCGCGCTGCGGCCGCTCGACAAGGAGCGCGAGGTCGCGGTGCTGGCGCCGCCCATCGCTGGCGATTCTGGCGCGCTGCTGGCGCTGCTGTCGGACGGCGCGGCGTGGTCCACCTCGGCCCTGTCTCTGGCGCTCGACGCCAGCCAGCGCACGGTGCAGCGCGAGCTGGTGGAACTGGAGGCGGCAGGACGGGTGCGCTCGGTCGGCAAGGCCCGCGCGCAGCGCTGGCTGGCACCGCCGCTCGCCGGTTTCACGACGATCTTGTTACTCCCTGCTGCGCTGCCGTTTGCCTAGAGTTCACCCCATGGCGCCGATGTCCGGTACCTGCCCAAGGAGTTGAAACCATGAGTGCCTGTTCCACCACCCTCGACCTTCCGGTCGCGTCTTCTTCCAACGAGCATCTGGTCCCGGCGCGTGCCGCCGAGATCGTGCGCGAATTCGGCCCGTTCGACGGCAGCCCGTCGGTCGCCGGCGTCACCTTCGACGGCAAGCGCGTCTGGGCCGCCACCGGCGGCACGCGGCTCATTGCGATCGAGCCCGCCAGCGGCGAGCCGACCGACAGCCTGAACGTGGCCTGCGACGCCGGCACCGCGTTCGACGGCCGCCACTTCTACCAGATCGCCGAGTCGCGCATCCACAAGATCGACCCGACCACCGGCCAGGTGGTGTCGTCGATTCCCGCGCCGGGCAAGGGCGCCGACTCCGGCCTGACCTGGGCCGAGGGCAGCCTGTGGGTCGGCCAGTACCGTGACCGCAAGATCCACCAGATCGACCCCGCCACCGGCGCGATCCGCCGCACCATCGAGTCGAACCGCTTCGTCACCGGTGTCACCTTCGTCGACGGTGAAATGTGGCACGGCACCTGGGAGGGTGACGAGAGCGAGCTGCGCCGCATCGACCCTGACAGCGGCGACGTGCTGGCCCGGCTGGCGATGCCCGAAGGCACCGGCATCAGCGGCCTGGAATCCGACGGCGCCGGCCTGTTCTACTGCGGCGGCGGGCCCAGCGGCAAGGTCCGCGCGGTGCGACGCCCGAGCTGAGCGGTTTTGAAGCGAAACAGGCCGACAGTCAGCGTGGATTGGCGGCCTTTTGCTATCGAAAGTGGAGCGTCAGGCCGCGCGGGCCCGGCCTCTTTTTTAGCTTCGGCACGCTTCGCTTGACTTTGCCGGAGCAAAGTCAGCCTTCGCTGAAAGTCCGGCTCGGCGCTGCGCGCCAACCCGCTGCGCGGGTCACGCGCTCCGCGCGCGGCCGCCCTTTTCAGCCCAGGTCCGCGTCCAGCGGATCTGCATCACCCGCAGCATGCCCAGCATCAGCACCGCCAGGCCGGCGAACAGCACGAAGCCCCAGGCGTAGCTGCCGAGGTATTGCTTGGAAAGGCCCATCGCGTTCGGCACCAGGCCGCCGCCGAGGGCGCCGAGCTCGCCGATCATGGAACCGGCCACGGCCGTGGCCAGCGGCCAGCGCAGCGGCACCAACTGGAACAGCGCGCCGTTGCCGGCGCCTAAGGCGGCGAAGCACACCAGCATCAGCAGCGTGGTCGCCACCAGCGAGCCGCTGGCGAAACCGCAGGCCACCAGCGTGGCGGCCACGGTGAGCAGCACCACGGTGAGCGTGTTGACGCCGCCCCAGCGGTCGGAGATCCAGCCGCCGAAGATGCGCAGCGCCGCACCCATGAAGGCGGCCAGCATCGTCAATTGGCCGGCCTGCACCTTGCTGACGCCGAACTGGTCGTAGTAGTAGGTCGGCAGGAAGGTGGTCAGGCCGATGAAGCCGCCGAAGGTGACCGCGTAGATCAGGCTGAAGGCCCAGCCGTCCTTCTCGAACAGGCAGGCGATGTGCTCGCGGAAGCTGGCGTGCGCGTCGCGGTCAGGCGGCTCCTGCGCGAAGACCACCATCACCACCATCGGGATCAGGATGGCGCAGGCCGCCAGCCCGTAGACGGTGGTCCAGCCGAAAGCCTGCGCCAGCGGTGGCGCCACCAGCACGGACACGGCGGTGCCGATGTTGCCGGCGCCCACCAGCCCCATCGCCAGGCCCTTGTGGCGCGGCGGGAAGGAGCCAGAACCCAGCGACAGCGCCACGCCGAAGCTGGCGCCGGCAATACCCAGCAGCACACCCATGGCCAGCAGGTCGCTGAAGGTGTGCACGAAAAAGAAGCCGAACAGCATCGCCACGCCGATCAGACCCATTTCCACCAGCGTGGCCTTCTTGCGGCCGATGTACTGCGACAGCACGCCGAGCGGAAAGCGCATCAGCGCGCCCGCGATGATGGGGACCGACAGCATCAGCCCCTTCTGGGCCGGCGTGAGGCCGAAGGTCTCGCTGATGAAGGGCGCCATCGCGCCGTTCAATACCCAGATGCAGCAGGAAAAGGCGAAATAGAGAAAAGCGGCGAAGAGCGTGGGCGAATGCCCGCTGTTGAGGAAGTTGCGGAATCCCGCCATGGTGCGAACCCTTGTTGTTTTGGTGAACGCATGCACCAATGCGAATCCCGTGCCAGCGATTGGCGCGGGTGAACCAAGGGATCAGGGCAGGTGGCGCACCAGCATGGAGGCCGCATGGGCCGGGCCGGTGCGTGCCGCGCACCAAGCTGTGCGCGAGGGCGGTGCGGGGCTTACTGGAACGACGACGAGGCGCTGTTCCAGCAGCGGTCCTTCTCGCGCAGGTAAGACCACGACATCAGAATCTTGGTCTGCTTGTTGACGAGGAAACCGATGGTGCAGCCGCTCTGGTCGGGCATGACGTACTGCGTGCGGGCCACGTCGTAGTCCTGCTTCTGGATCAGCGGATCGGTTTCGAGGAAGGTGTTGGCGATCGAGCGGCCCACCCAGGCATTGAGCCGGGCCTCGCCCTGCTCGCGCGGGCTGCCGCCGCCGCCCAGGCTGGTGCGCGCCGAGCCGCAGCCCACCAGGGCAACGGCCAGCGAGGCAGTGGCCAGCAGGCTCAGGAAACGCAGCGGGGAGGCGTGGGCGGACAGGATGGGCATACGGGGCTTTCGGCTGGGTTCACACAAGGCGCGCCGGCCGTGGCCGGGCGCGCCGTTTCGCCGTTTGATTGTGCCACCAGCCCGCTTGCGGCCCGGCCCGCCGCCCGCTCAGGCCGCCATCTTCTCGACGTGCGACTGGCGCGTGTACAGGAAGTCGATGACGGCCTTGCGGTAGTGCAGGTAGGCGGTGTTTTCCGCCAGTTCCACCCGCGAGCGCGGCCGGGCCAGCTCGACCTTCAGCACCTCGCCGATGGTGGCGGCCGGGCCGTTGGTCATCATCACGATGCGATCGGAGAGCAGCACGGCCTCGTCCACGTCGTGCGTCACCATCACCACCGTGCTCTGCGTGGCCGCCACGATGGCCAGCAGCTCGTCCTGCAGCTTGGCGCGGGTCAGCGCGTCGAGCGCGCCGAAGGGCTCGTCCATCAGCAGCACCTTGGGCTCCATGCTCAGCGCGCGGGCAATGCCGACGCGCTGCTTCATGCCGCCCGAGATTTCGCCGGGCCGCTTGTGCGCTGCGTGCGTCAGGCCGACCAGCGCCAGCGCCGCGTCGGTGCGTTCCTTCAGCCTGGCCTTGCCTTCCGGCGTCTTGCCGGTGACGAGGCTGGAGGCGCCGAACACCCGTTCCACCGCGAGGTAGACGTTGTCGAAGCAGGTCAGCCACGGCAGCAGCGAATGGTTCTGGAACACCACCGCGCGTTCCGGGCCGGGGCCGCTGATCTCGCGGTTGGCGCAGATCAGGTTGCCGTGGGTCGGCTTGGTGAGCCCGGCGATCAGGTTCAGCAGCGTGGACTTGCCGCAGCCCGAGTGGCCGATCAGCGTGACGAACTCGCCCTTGGCGACCGTGAGGCTCACGTCCTGCAGCGCGCAGAACGGGCCCTTGGCCGTCTTGAAGCTCTGTTCGACGCCTTGGATTTCGATGTACCTGGTGGTCAGGTTGTCGCTCATGATTTCACCTCTTCAAAAGTAAATGCCGTGGCCAGCTTGATCAGCGCGAACTCCAGCAGCAGGCCGACGCCGCCGATCACGAAGATCGCCACGATGATGTTTTTCACGTTGAGGTTGTTCCACTCGTCCCAGATCCAGAAGCCGATGCCCACGCCGCCGGTCAGCATCTCGGCCGCCACGATCACCAGCCAGGCGGTGCCCACCGCCAGGCGCACGCCGGTGAGCGTGTAGGGCAGCACGGCGGGGAACAGGATCTTGGAGACGATCTTCCATTCGCTCAGGTTGAGCACGCGGGCCACGTTCATGTAGTCCTGCGGCACGCGCTGCACGCCCACCGCGGTGTTGATGATCATGGGCCAGATCGAGCAGATGAAGATGGTCCAGATGGCGGCCGGGTTGGCGCCCTTGAACACCAGCAGGCCGATCGGCAGCCAGGCCAGCGGCGACACCGGCCGCAGCAGGCTGATCAGCGGGTTGAACATGCGGCTCAGGAAGGTGAAGCGGCCGATCATGAAACCCAGCGGAATGCCCACCAGCGCGGCCAGGCCGAAGCCCATGCCCACGCGCTGCAGCGAGAGCAGCACGTTCCAGCCCACGCCCTGGTCGTTCGGCCCCTTCCTGTAGAACGGGTCGCTGAAGACCGTGATGGCCTGCTGCAGCGTCTCGGCCGGCGACGGGATGCTGCCCTTGGTGGTGATGGACACCAGCGCCCACACCCCCACCAGCAGGCCGAGCCCGAAGAGCGGCGGCAGCACCCGCAGCAGCAGGGCCGACCAGTCGAACGTGGGCTTGCGCGGCACCGGCGCGGCGGCCGGTGCGGTGGCCGGTGCGGTGGCCGGTGCGGTGGCCGGTGCGGTGGCCGGTGCGGTGGCGTCGTTGGCGGCCGGCTTGGCGCCGACCACCGTGGTCTCGGCCTTGCGCACGATGGCGGCGGGCGAGGGCGCGCCGCTCTCGGGCGGCAACTCGTGGAAAACAGCGGCAACCATGGTGGGTACTCCTTTGCCCTGTCAGGCCTTGATCTTGAAACCGTCGGCGTACTTCTTCGGGTCCTTGCCGTCCCAGACCACGCCGTCCATCAGCTTGCTGCTGCGCATCACGTCCTTTGGCACGCTGACCTTGGCCATGGAGGCGGCCTGCTTGTACAGCTCGATCTGGTTCACCTGCTTGGCCACGCCCAGGTAGTCCGGGTGTTCCTTGATGAGGCCCCAGCGCTTGTGCTGCGTGATGAACCACATGCCGTCGCTGAGGTAGGGGAAGTTCACCGCGCCGTCGTTGAAGAACTTCATGTGGTTGGGGTCGTCCCAGGTCTTGCCCATGCCGTTCTGGTAGCGGCCCAGGATGCGCTGGTTGATGGCGTCCACGCCGGTGTTGATGTAGGACTTCTCGGCCACCGTCTCGGCCATCTTGTTCTTGTTCTGCAGGCTGGCGTCGATCCAGCGGCCGGCCTCCAGAATGGCGGCCATCACGGCGCGGCAGGTGTTGGGGTGCTTCTTGACGAAATCGGCCGTGGTGCCCAGCGTTTTTTCCGGGTGGTCTTTCCAGATGTCCTGCGTGGTGATGGCGGTCACGCCGATGCCGTCGATGATGGCGCGGTGGTTCCACGGCTCGCCCACGCAGAAGCCGTCCATGTTGCCCACGCGCATGTTTGCCACCATCTGCGGCGGCGGCACGGTGATGAGCTTGGCGTCGCTGACCGGGTTGATGCCGGATGCCGCCAGCCAGTAGTGCATCCACATCGCGTGGGTGCCGGTGGGGAAGGTGCCGGCAAAGGTGTACTCGCGCTTGTTGGCGGCCATCACCTTGGCCAGCGAGGGCCCGTCGACGGCGCCCTTGTCGGCCAGCGCCTTCGACAGCGTGATGGCCTGGCCGTTGTTGTTCAGGCTCATCAGCACCGCCATGTCTTTCTTCGGGCCGGCGGTGCCCATATGCACGCCGTAGATCAGGCCGTACAGCACGTGGGCCATGTCCAGCTCGCCGCTGACCAGCTTGTCGCGCACGCCGGCCCACGAGGCTTCCTTGCTGGGCACGATCTTCACGCCGTATTTTTTGTCGAAGCCCATCACCGAAGCCATCACCACGCTGGCGCAGTCGGTCAGGGGAATGAAGCCGATCTTGACCTCTTCCTTCTCGGGCTTGTCGCTGCCCTGCGCGTACACCGCGGCGCGCAGCGCGGGGTTGATGCCCACGGCCCCCACGGCGGCGGCCTGCAGCACGGTGCGGCGGCTCAGTTTGTGTTGCAAGAGATCGGTCATGAAACCTCCAAGAGTTGCCAAAAAGAAAATCGCAAAAACAAAAAGGCGTCCACATCGCGTTGCTGCAAGCGCATGGGCTCGCGGCAACGCATGGGGACGCCTTTGTCCGGTTCAGGTCCGCCGCCCGCCGTTGGGTGGTTCGCCTGCGACTTGTTCAGTCTTGCAGAGGGTTAAGCAACCGCCGTGCCAGCCGTATGGCGGGTTTTTTCGGGCAGGCGCGGGTTGTGCGGGGAGGTGAAGCGCACCGGATTTGTGCGGTGCACCAAAACCGAGATGTCAGGCCAGCAGGTCGGCCATGTCGAGCATGCGCTGCGCCACTTCATGCAGCTTCAGGCCCTTGTTCATGGCGGCCTTGCGCAGCTTGTCGTAGGCCTCTTGTTCGCTGAGGCCCTGGCGCTGCATCAGCAGGCCCTTGGCGCGGTCGATCAGCTTTCGGCCCGACAGCTCCGAGCGGGCGTCGGCCAGCTCCTGCCGCAGCGACTGCTCGTGCTGGAAGCGCGCCATCGCCACGTCGAGGATCGGGCGGATGCGCTCGGTGGACAGGCCGGCCACCACATAGGCCGACACGCCCGCCGCCACCGCCTCGCGGGCCAGCAGCGTGTCGTGGTCATTGGTGAACATGACGATGGGGCGGCGCTCGTCGCGGGTGGCCACCACCACATGCTCCAGCGCGTCGCGCGCGGCGCTTTCGGCGTCGACGATGACCATGTCGGGCTGGAGCTGGCTCAGGCGCTCGGTCAGGAAGGTGTCGGCCGGCAGGATGGCGATGAGGTTGAAGCCGCCTTCCAGCAGGCCGATGCGCAGGCTGCGGGAGCGCTCGGCCTGGGCCAGCGCGTCCTCGTCCGCCGGATCGACGACGAGGTCCGGTGCCACCACCACGATGCGCAAGGCTTCCTTCATGCCCCGAACAGCGCAAGATTCACGCCAGAGTGATGCCCCCACGCTCCCCCGCTGCGTGTGGGTCGCTGCCCCCCCGAGGGGACTGCCTTTGCTTGGGGCGGCTCGGCGCGGCGGCTTGATGTGTCCAGTGCCCATGCCTGTCCCCTACACTTGCGCCCCTATGTGGACCGACTTCACGGTGCTGGGCATCGAATCCTCGTGCGACGAGACCGGCGTTGCGCTGGTGCGCGCGCGCGCCGGTGAAGTGCCCCGCCTGCTGGCCCATGCGCTGCACACGCAGATCAGCATGCACCAGGCCTATGGCGGCGTGGTGCCCGAACTGGCCAGCCGCGACCACATCCGCCGCGTGCTGCCGCTGGCTGAAACGGTGCTGGCCGAGGCCGGCGAGACGCTGGATGCGGTCGACGTCGTCGCCTACACCCGCGGGCCCGGCCTGGCCGGCGCGCTGCTGGTCGGCGCCGGTGTGGCCTGCGCGCTCGGCGCGGCGCTGGCCAAGCCGGTGCTGGGCGTGCACCACCTCGAAGGGCATGTGCTGTCGCCCTTTCTCAGTGCCGACCCGCCGCAGTTTCCTTTCGTCGCGCTGCTGGTGTCCGGCGGCCACACGCAGTTGATGGCGGTGCGCGAGGTGGGCTCTTACGAGCTGCTGGGCGAGTCCATCGACGACGCGGCCGGCGAAGCCTTCGACAAATCGGCCAAGCTCATGGGCCTGGGCTACCCCGGCGGCCCCGCGCTCTCCAAGCTGGCAGAGCAGGGCGACGGCGCGGCCTTCAAGCTGCCGCGCCCGCTGCTGCACAGCGGCGACCTCGACTTCTCCTTCGCCGGCCTCAAGACGGCCGTGCTGACGCAGGCCAGGAAGCTCGGCGACGAACTGGACGCCCGCAAGGCCGACCTCGCCGCCAGCACCCAGGCCGCCATCGTCGACGTGCTGGTCGCCAAGAGCATGAGCGCGCTGAAGCAGGCTGGCATGAAACGGCTGGTGGTGGCCGGCGGCGTCGGCGCCAACCGGCATTTGCGCGAACGGCTGAACGCCGCCTGCGCCAAGGCCGGCGTGCGCGTGCACTACCCCGAGCTGCACCTGTGCACCGACAACGGCGCCATGATCGCCATGGCCGCCGCGATGCGTTTGCAGGCCGGCGCCGAAGACGCCAGCACCTGCTATGCGTTCGACGTGAAACCGCGCTGGGCCATCGACAGCCTGTCCGCCGCGCCGGTCTGAGCCCCGACGGGCCCGCGCGCTGCGGGGCCATGTCACGGAATTGCCATGTGCGCCGCGCACATTGCGGGGTTTGTCTTCAACCCCGAACCCTCCAATGGCCCATTCCCTGCCCCGATTCCTGTCCGTATCCGCCGCCGCCGTGGTGGCGGTTGCCCTGACCGCCTGTGGTGGCGGCGGGGGCGGCGGCGACAGCGCCTCTCCTGCACCGGTGCTGGCCGCGCCCACGCTGGCTTTCACCGCGCCCGGCCAGACCGTTGAGGTGGCCAACTACGTGTTGACCGGCCGATACAGCCTGCCGGTGGGCACCGTGGCGACCAACCGCCTGGCCGAAGAGGCTTCCGGCATCACCTACAACAAGGACACGGACACGCTGTTCGTCGTGGGTGATGGCGGCACCGCGGTTGTGCAGGTGAGCAAGCAGGGTGTGTTGGTCAATTCGATGGTGTTCGGCGCCACCACCTCCGGCGACCCTGCCATCAACGACCCCGAAGGCATCGCCTACATCGGCGGCGGCAAGTTCGTCGTGGTGGAAGAGCGGCTGCGGCAGCTCAATGAATTCAGCTACGTGGCTGGCGGCACGCTGCTGCCCGCCGCCATTCGCCGTGTGAAGCTGGGCACGACGATCGGCAACATCGGCATCGAGGGCGTGGGGTTCGACGCGCAGACCGGCGGTTTCGTCGCGGTGAAGGAGTCGGGGCCTTCGGGCATCTTCCAGACCACGGTGGACTTCGCGGCCGGCACGGCCTCCAACGGTTCGGCCACGACCGAGAATTCCACCAACCTGTTCGACCCCGCGCTGCTCGGCCTGACTGCGCTCAACGATGTGTTCGCGCTCTCCAACGTGCTGCCCACCGGCTCCACCGACTACGGCCAGTTGCTGGTGCTGAGCGCGCCTGACGGCAAGGTGGTGCAGGTCGACCGCACCGGCCGCGTCGTCAGCACGCTGAACGTTGGCGCCACCGCGCAGAACGAGGGCATGGTGATGGACAGCCAGCGGTCTCTGTACGTGGTGAGCGAGATCGGCGGCGGCACCGGCAAGCCCGAGATGCTGGTCTATGCGCCCACCACCAGCGCCAATGCGGTGGGCCCGGCGAGCAACCTCTACCTCAACTTCAGCCAGGCCATCAGCGCCGGCACCGGCAACCTCACGATCAGCAATGGCGCGGGCGACACCCGCACCATCGCCGTCACCGACGCCAGCCAGGTCCGCATCAGCGGCTCGACACTCACCCTCAATCCCACGGCCGACCTGCTGGCCGGCGGCACCTACAGCATCACCTACGCCGCCGGCGTGGTGCGCGACAGCGCCGGCAACGGCGCTGCGGCCGTGAGCGACGCGGCCGCCTTGCGCTTCAAGGTGGTGGGCTCGTCCGACACCAGCGCGCCGCTGCTGGGCGGCAGCAACCCGGCCGACGACGCTGTGAACGTGCCGGTTGGCCCGATCCGCCTGGATTTCAACGAGGCGGTGGTCGCCGGCACCGGCAACATCGTCATCGGCAGCAGCGCCGATACCCGCACCATCGCCGTGACCGACACGGCGCAGGTCTCCATCAGCGGCAGCACCGTCACGGTCACGCCCACCACGCCGCTGCGCGCCAACACCGCCTACAACGTGCAAATGGCCAGTGGCGTGATCCGCGACGTGGCGGGCAATGCCTACGCCGGCATCACCAGCGCGACCACGCTGAACTTCACCACCGCCGCCGCGCCGGCCACGCTGCTGACGGCGGGGGACATCGCTTTCATCGGCGCCAATGCCGACAGCCCCGACGCTTTTGCTTTCGTGCTGTTGAAGGCGATCACTGCCGGCACCCAGATCGGCTTCACCGACCGCGATCTGACCGCCACCGGATTCCCGGCCAGTGGCGAGGCCGCTTACGTGTGGACCGCCAGCACCGACATGGCCGTTGGCACCATCGTCACCATTCAGCCCGACAGCACCACGCCGGTGGCCAACACCGGCACCGTGATGGGCGCCGGTGGCGGCATCAGCCAGACGGCCGAGACGGTCTATGCCTTCCAGGGCAGCATCACCGGCCTGACCGCCACTGCGGCGGGCGCCATCACGGTCGACCGCTTCATCGCGGCGATCAACGTCGGCGGCGCGGCGGCCGGGGTGATTCCGGCCGAACTGACGGGGGCCAATGCGTCCATCAGCTTCCCGGGGGACAACGTGCTCTACACGGGCTCGCGCGACATCAGCGATCTGGCGGCCTTCATCGCCCGCATCCGCAACACCGCCAATTACGGCAGCAGCGACAGCGTGCCATTCCCGATCACCAACAACAGCCTGTTCCCCTGAGCCGGCCTGCCTGAAATGAAAAAGCCGCCCTTGGGCGGCTTTTTCGTCGGTGAGCGGCGATTTTTGAATGAAATCGGCCGGAAGTCAGCGCCAGATAGGCGATGTCAGCTATTGAATTGGTAGCAATCCCGAGGGCTGCCCTCAATTGATCGCCAGCGTGGTGGCGTGGCTGACCGGCACTTTCTTGCCGAGCGTGAGCGTGAGCACGCCGTTTTCCAGCTTGGCCTGGCTGGCGGCGGCGTCGATCTCGGTGGGCAGCTCATACGCGGCCTTGAACGGGCGCGGGGCTTCGGCGGTGGTGTTGATGCGGACGAACTGGTCTTCGATCTGGATCGCCAGTTGGGCCTTGTCAACGCCGGGCAGGTCCAGCGTGAGGGTGTAGGTGGTGTCGTCCTGTGCCAGGCTGGCGGGGTTGCGGGCGCTGGTGAAGGCGGTGTCGAGCAAGCGCTCGAGCGTGCGGTCCAGGGCGCGGGGCGACACGTAGGCGTTGCGGCGGACGACGGTGGGGGCGAAGAACATGGGGAAATCTCCAAGGGTGGGGTTTCAGCGCGGCGTTCACATCGATTGCCGCATGGCTCGCAGTTGGGCGGTGGCTGGGCCGTTTCAAGGTTTTTTCGCGGCAATTAAATGTGGCGCTCCTGCCCTTGAAAAGCGCAGCGCCGCCGCGATGTGCCCCGGTTGGCGCGGCGCCGGCCCAGCCGGCCGTGCCGGCAGCGGGGCAGGGTGCCCGGCGGGCCAGGTCGGCTATAATCCCGAGGCTCTGCATCCCGCAGGGCACACGCTGGCAAGTTTTTCCCGAGCCACGCGCAAGTCTGAAACCCCTTTAGGAAACACATGACCGCCATCATCAAGGCCGACGTCGTCAAGGCCAACGCCCGCAGCGCCACCGACACCGGCAGCCCGGAAGTCCAGGTCGCTCTGCTGACCGCCCGCATCAACGAACTGACCCCCCACTTCAAGCAACACGCCAAAGACCACCACGGTCGCCGCGGCCTGCTGCGCATGGTGAGCCGCCGCCGCAAGCTGCTGGATTACCTGAAGTCCAAGGACGCCGACCGTTACACCGCGCTGATCGCCAAGCTGGGCCTGCGCAAGTAAGCACGAATCACGCAAAAAACGCCTGGGTTGGTCCGCTGACTCAGGCGTTTTTTACTTCTCCGGAGACGACAGGACGAACGCGCGCTGTGTCATTCCACAAGAGGGCCGACCGGCTTTTTGTGGAATGGCATCGTGTTCCGAATGTGCTCCGGGCCCACGGCGCAGCCTGATGCGCCGCCACAACCAGGAGCATTCCTCATGAGCCTTTTCAACAAAGTTTCCAAGACCTTCCAATGGGGCCAGCACACCGTCACGCTGGAAACGGGCGAAATCGCCCGCCAGGCCACCGGCGCCGTGCTGGTGAGCATCGAAGGCACCGTGGTGCTGGCCACCGTGGTCGGTTCCAAGAACGCCAAGCCCGGCCAGGACTTCTTCCCGCTGACGGTCGACTACATCGAGAAGACCTACGCCGCCGGCAAGATTCCCGGCAGCTTCTTCAAGCGCGAAGCCAAGCCCAGCGAACATGAAACGCTCACCAGCCGCCTGATCGACCGCCCGATCCGCCCGCTGTTCCCCGAAGGCTTCCTGAACGAAGTCCATGTGGTCATCCACACCGTCTCGCTCAACCCCGAAGTCGACGCCGACATCGCCGCCATGATCGGCGTCAGCGCCGCGCTGTCGATCTCCGGCATCCCGTTCAACGGCCCGATCGGCGCCGCGCGCGTGGGCTACATCAACGGCGAATACGTGCTGAACCCGGGCCAGACCCAGCGCAAGGACAGCCAGATGGACCTGGTCGTCGCCGGCACCGAAGCGGCCGTGCTGATGGTCGAGTCCGAAGCGCAGCAGCTGACCGAAGAGCTGATGCTGGGCGCCGTGGTGTTCGGCCACGAACAGGGCAAGGTCGCGATCAACGCCATCCACGAACTGGTGCGCGACGCCGGCAAGCCGGTCTGGGACTGGAAGGCCCCGGCCGAAGACGAAGCTTTCGTCGCCAAGGTCAAGGGCCTGGCCGAAGACAAGCTGCGCGCGGTCTACCAGATCCGCAGCAAGCAGGCCCGCACCCAGGCGCTGCGTGAAGCCAACGCCAGCGTGCTGGAAGCCCTGAAGGCCGACGGCACCGAATTCGACAGCGGCAAGGTCAGCGACCTGCTGTTCGCGATCGAATCCAAGATCGTGCGCAGCCAAATCTTGTCGGGCGAGCCGCGCATCGACGGCCGCGACACCCGCACCGTGCGCCCCATCGAAATTCGCAACAGCGTGCTGCCGCGCACCCACGGCTCGGCGCTGTTCACGCGCGGCGAGACGCAGGCGCTGGTGGTGACCACGCTGGGCACCGAGCGCGACGCGCAGCGCATCGACGCGCTGGCCGGCGAGTTCGAAGACCGCTTCCTGTTCCACTACAACATGCCCCCCTTCGCCACCGGTGAAGTCGGCCGCATGGGCTCGACCAAGCGCCGCGAAGTCGGCCACGGCCGCCTCGCCAAGCGCGCGCTGGTCGCGGTGCTGCCCACGAAGGAAGAGTTTCCGTACACGGTGCGCGTGGTCTCTGAAATCACCGAATCCAACGGCTCCTCGTCGATGGCCTCGGTCTGCGGCGGCTGCCTGTCCATGATGGACGCCGGCGTGCCCATGAAGGCGCATGTGGCCGGCATCGCGATGGGCCTCATCAAGGAAGACAACCGCTTCGCGGTGCTGACCGACATCCTGGGCGACGAAGATCATCTGGGCGACATGGACTTCAAGGTGGCCGGCACCACGAACGGCATCACCGCGCTGCAGATGGACATCAAGATCCAGGGCATTACCAAGGAAATCATGCAGGTCGCGCTGGCGCAGGCCAAGGAAGCGCGCCTGCACATCCTGGGCAAGATGCAGGACGCGATGGGCGAGGCCAAGACCGAGGTCAGCTCGTTCGCGCCCAAGCTGTACACGATGAAGATCAACCCGGAGAAGATCCGCGACGTGATCGGCAAGGGCGGCGCCGTGATCCGCGCGCTGACCGAAGAAACCGGCACGCAGATCGACATCGCCGAAGACGGCACCATCACCATCGCCTCGACCGACGGCGCCAAGGCCGACGAGGCCAAGCGCCGCATCGAGCAGATCACGGCGGAAGTCGAGGTCGGCAAGGTCTACGAAGGCCCGGTCACCAAGATCCTGGACTTCGGCGCGCTGATCAACCTGCTGCCCGGCAAGGACGGCCTGCTGCACATCAGCCAGATCGCGCACGAGCGCGTCGAGAAGGTCACCGACTACCTGAGCGAAGGCCAGATCGTGAAGGTCAAGGTGCTCGAGACCGACGAGAAGGGTCGCGTCAAGCTGTCCATGAAGGCGCTGCTCGACCGTCCGGCCCGCGAGCCGCACCCGGCCGACCAGTCGGCCTGATCGCGGTAGCTCTCTTTTCAATAGCAAGAAGCGCCCATCCGGCGCTGACTGCGGCCTGAAAAGCTCATGAAAGTCGTTGAAATCAGCGCGTTCGGCCCGGCCGAGGTGTTGCGCCTGGCCGAACGGCCGGTGCCGGCGCCTGCTGTGGGCGAGGTGCTGATCCGCGTGTCCGCCAGCGGCATCAACCGCCCCGACGTGCTGCAGCGCACCGGCCACTACCCGGTGCCGCCCGGCGCGTCGGACATCCCCGGCCTGGAAGTCGCCGGCCGCATCGAGGCCGGCGACGCCGCCGCGCTCGCCGCAGCCGGCCTGAAGGTGGGCGACCGCGTCTGCGCCCTGGTGGCCGGCGGCGGCTATGCCGAGTGGTGCGTGGCGCCGGTCGGCCAGTGCCTGCCGGTGCCCGACGGCTGGACCGACGTGGAAGCCGCCTCGCTGCCCGAGACCTTTTTCACCGTCTGGAGCAACGTGGTGGACCGCGCGCAGCTCAAGGCCGGCGAGACGCTGCTGGTGCAGGGGGGCTCGAGCGGCATCGGCACCACCGCGATCCAGCTCGGCAAGGCGCTCGGCGCCACCGTGCTGGCCACAGCGGGCAGCGACGACAAATGCGCGGCCTGCCGCGAGCTCGGCGCCGACCACGCGATCAACTACAAATCGCAAGACTTCGTCGAGGCATCCCGCGCACTCACGGGCGGCCGCGGCGTGGACGTGGTGCTAGACATGGTGGGCGGCCCTTACGTGGCCCGCGAGCTGGAATGCCTGGCCGAAGACGGCCGCATCGCGGTCATCGCGGTGCAGGGTGGCAGCAAGAGCGAGATCAACACCGGCCTGTTGCTGCGCAAGCGGCTGACGGTGACCGGCTCCACGCTGCGTCCGCGCAGCGTGGCTTTCAAGAGCGCGGTGGCCAAGGCCCTGCGCGAGCGCGTCTGGCCGCTGCTGGCCGCGCGCCGCATCCGCCCGGTGGTGCATGCGGTGTTCGCGCCCGGCGACGCGGCCAGGGCCCACGCGCTGATGGAGTCCGGCGGACACGTCGGCAAGATCGTTTTGACCTGGAGTTCCCCATGAACGCTCCCAAGATCAAGAAGCTCGTGGCCGGCAACTGGAAGATGAACGGCAACATGCAGTTCAACCAGTCGCTGATCAACGAACTGATGTACGGGCTGTCGCGCCAGGCGCAGTCGGGCTGCGACATCGCGGTGTGCGCGCCGTCGCCCTACCTGCTGCAGCTCTCGGCCATGCTGCACGGCCAGCCCGAGGTGACGCTCGGCGCGCAGGACGTGTCGGCCCACGAATCGGGCGCCTACACCGGCGAGGTGTCGGCCGCCATGCTGCAGGATTTCCGGGTGCGCTACGCCATCGTCGGCCATTCGGAGCGCCGCCAGTACCACGCCGAAAGCGACGCCGCGGTGGCCGCCAAGGCCCAGCGGGCGCTTGGCGCCGGCATCACGCCCATCGTCTGCGTCGGCGAGACGCTGGCCGAGCGCGAAGCCGGCCACACCGAGGAGGTGGTGAAGCGCCAGCTGGCCGCCGTCATCCACGTCAATGGCCACTGCATCAGCGAGATCGTCGTCGCCTACGAGCCGGTCTGGGCTATCGGCACCGGCAAGACCGCCACGCCGGAGCAGGCGCAGGCCGTGCACGCCGTGCTGCGCCAGCAGCTGTCGGCCGCGAGCGAACACGCCGACCGCGTGCGCATCGTCTATGGCGGCAGCATGAACGCGGCCAACGCCAAGGACCTGCTGGCCCAACCCGACATCGACGGCGGGCTGATCGGCGGCGCTTCGCTGAAGGTGCCCGATTTCCTGTCCATCATCGCCGCCGCCCGCTGAGCGGTCGGCACAGACATTTAGCTTTCCTGGAGTATTCGAAAATGAACATCGTGATGAATTTGGTGCTCGGCGCGCAGATGCTGTCGGCGATCGTGATGGTCGTGCTGATCCTGCTGCAGCACGGCAAGGGCGCCGACATGGGCGCGGCCTTTGGCAGCGGCTCCTCGGGCAGCCTCTTCGGCGCCAGCGGCAGCGCCAATTTCCTGTCGCGCTCCACTGCGGTGCTGGCCGGCGTCTTTTTCGTGAGCACGCTGTTCCTGGCCTACTTCGGCAATCTGCGCGGTGCGCCGGTCGGCAGCAGCGTGTTGCAAGGCGTGGTTGCACCGGCGCCGGCCGCTTCGGCACCGGCTGCCACGGGCGCCGCCGCCTTGATCCCCGACGCCGCGCCGGCGGCTGCCGCGGCAGCCAGCAAGGCGCCGGCTCCGGCTGCCTCGGCGGCGCCCGCCAAACCGGCCAGCAAATAGCGCAAAACACCCTGGGACCGCTGGAGAGCGGCTCATTTTCAGGGTAAACTCTAGGGCTGTCCGGAGAGCAAAATACCCAGGCACCGCGAGACCCGCGGTGCGCCAGGCACCTCAAGCAATCCGGGCACGAAAAACCGCCGTCGTGGTGAAATTGGTAGACACGCTATCTTGAGGGGGTAGTGGCGAAAGCTGTGCGAGTTCGAGTCTCGCCGACGGCACCAGACAAAACCCCTCTTGCGGGGGGCTGTGTTGGGCACCCCAAGATGAACCTCGATCAATACCTTCCCGTCCTGCTGTTCATTCTGGTCGGGGTCGGGGTAGGGGTCGCACCCCAACTGCTCGGCTGGCTGCTCGGCCCGAACCGGCCCGACAGCGAAAAGAATTCCCCCTACGAGTGCGGCTTCGAGGCCTTCGAAGACGCCCGCATGAAGTTCGACGTGCGGTACTACCTCGTGGCCATCCTGTTCATCCTGTTCGACCTCGAGATCGCGTTCCTCTTTCCGTGGGCGATCTCGTTGAAGGACATTGGCGCCACCGGCTTCTGGGCCATGATGGTTTTCCTCGGCATCCTCGTTGTGGGCTTCGCCTACGAGTGGAAAAAAGGCGCGCTGGATTGGGAGTGATGACGAATGGCAATTGACGGCGTTTTCAAGGAAGGCTTCATCACCACGAGCTACGACTCGGTGGTGAACTGGGCCAAGACCGGCTCGCTGTGGCCGATGACCTTCGGCCTCGCGTGCTGCGCGGTCGAGATGATGCACGCGGGCGCCGCCCGCTACGACATCGACCGCTTCGGCATGTTGTTCCGGCCCAGTCCACGCCAGTCCGATCTGATGATCGTGGCCGGCACGCTGTGCAACAAGATGGCGCCGGCGCTGCGCAAGGTCTACGACCAGATGCCGGAACCGCGCTGGGTGATCAGCATGGGCTCCTGCGCGAATGGCGGCGGCTACTACCACTACAGCTACTCGGTGGTGCGCGGTTGCGACCGCATCGTGCCGGTCGACGTCTACGTGCCGGGTTGCCCGCCCACCGCCGAGGCGCTGCTGTACGGGATCATCCAGCTGCAGCAGAAGATCCGCCGCACCCAGACCATCGCCCGTTCCTGACCAGAAGGCCGCCGACATGACCGCCGTTTCCGTCACGCCCGAGGCCATCCACGACGCCGTGGTGCTGGCCCTGGGTTCCAAGGCCAAACAGATCGTCTCCCGCCTCGGCGAGGTGACCGTCACCGTGGCCGCCGCCGACTACCTGTGGGCCGCCGAGCAGCTCCGCGACCATGCCGCCTGCCGCTTCGAGCAATTGATCGATGTTTGCGGTGTCGACTATTCCAGCTACGGCGACGGCGCCTGGGACGGCCTGCGCTACGGCGTGGTCTCGCACCTGCTGTCTGTCAGCCTGAATCAGCGCTTGCGCCTGAAGGTGTTCGCGCCCGACGACGACCTGCCGGTCGTGCCGTCGCTGAACGGCATCTGGAGCGCGGCCAACTGGTTCGAGCGCGAGGCCTTCGACCTCTATGGCATCGTCTTCGAAGGGCATGCCGACCTGCGCCGCATCCTGACCGACTACGGCTTCATCGGCCACCCGTTCCGCAAGGACTTCCCGGTGACCGGCCACGTCGAGATGCGCTACGACGCCGAACAGAAGCGCGTCGTCTACCAGCCGGTCACGATCGAGCCGCGCGAAATCACGCCGAGGGTGATCCGCGAAGACAACTATGCCGGGAAGGTCCACTGATGGCCGAGATCAAGAACTACACGCTGAACTTCGGGCCACAGCATCCGGCCGCGCACGGTGTGCTGCGCCTCGTGCTGGAGCTCGACGGCGAGGTCATCCAGCGTGCCGATCCGCACATCGGCCTGCTGCACCGCGCGACCGAGAAGCTCGCTGAAACCCGCACCTACATCCAATCGCTGCCCTACATGGACCGCCTCGACTACGTGTCGATGATGTCCAACGAGCACGCCTACTGCCTGGCCATCGAAAAGCTGCTGGGCCTTGAAGTGCCGGAGCGCGCGCAGTACATCCGCGTGATGTTCGCCGAGATCACCCGCCTGCTGAACCACCTGCTGTGGCTGGGTTGCCACGGGCTGGACTGCGGCGCGATGAACATGCTGATCTACTGCTTCCGCGAGCGGGAAGACCTGTTCGACATGTACGAAGCGGTGTCGGGCGCGCGCATGCACGCCGCCTACTTCCGTCCGGGCGGCGTCTACCGCGACCTGCCGGACACGATGCCGCAGTACAAGGCCAGCAAGATCCGCAACGCCAAGGCGATCAAGGACCTCAACGAGAACCGCCAGGGCTCGCTGCTCGACTTCATCGAAGACTTCACCAAGCGTTTCCCCGGCTACGTCGACGAATACGAGACGCTGCTCACCGACAACCGCATCTGGAAGCAGCGCACGGTGGGCATCGGTGTCGTGAGTCCCGAGCGCGCGTTGAACCTGGGCTTTTCCGGCCCCATGCTGCGCGGCTCCGGCATCGCCTGGGACCTGCGCAAGCAGCAGCCCTACGACGTCTACGACCGCATGGACTTCGACATCGCGATCGGCAAGACCGGCGACTGCTACGACCGCTACCTGGTCCGCGTCGAGGAAATGCGCCAGGCCAACCGCATCATCCAGCAGTGCGTGGCCTGGCTGCGCGCCAACCCCGGCCCGGTGATCACCGACAACCACAAGATCGCCGCGCCCGCCCGCGAATCCATGAAGTCCAACATGGAAGAGCTGATCCACCATTTCAAGCTCTTCACCGAAGGCTTCCACGTGCCGGAAGGCGAGGCCTACGCCGGCGTGGAACACCCGAAGGGCGAATTCGGCATCTACCTCGTCAGCGACGGTGCCAACAAGCCCTACCGCCTGAAGATCCGCGCGCCGGGTTTCCCGCACCTCGCCGCGCTGGACGAGATGGGCCGCGGCCACATGATCGCCGACGCCGTCGCGATCATCGGCACCATGGACATTGTGTTTGGAGAAATCGACCGATGATTTCCGAAGCCACCCGCGCGCCCTCGGCGCCGCTGCCGGCGGCAACGCTCGCGCGTTTCGACCGCGAAGTTGCGAAGTACCCGCCCGACCAGAAGCAGTCGGCCGTCATGGCCTGCCTGGCCATCGTGCAACAGGAGCTGGGCTTTGTGAGCCTGGACAGCGAGCACGCCATCGCCGAGCACCTCGGCATGGCGCCCATCGCGGTGCATGAGGTCACGACCTTCTACAACATGTACAACCAGCAGCCGGTGGGCAAGTACAAGCTCAACGTCTGCACCAACCTGCCGTGCCAGCTGCGCGACGGCCAGCATGCGCTGCACCACCTTGAGAAGAAGCTGGGCATCCACATGGGCGAGACCACGGCCGACGGCCTGTTCACGCTGCAGCAGAGCGAATGCCTGGGCGCCTGCGCCGACTCGCCGGTGATGCTGGTCAACGACCGCACCATGTGCAGCTTCATGAGCGACGACAAGCTCGACCAGCTGATCGACGGCCTGAAGAAAGCCGAGGCCTGAAATGAACGCGCAACAAGTGCTCGCCCAGTTCCAGGCCACCGGCGTCCAGACCTGTTTCCACGGCCGCCACATCGAGCCGCAGATCTACAAGGACCTCGACGGCACCAACTGGCGCCTGAAAGACTACGAAGCCCGCGGCGGCTACCAGGCGCTGAAGAAAATCCTGAGTGAGGGCATCACGCCCGACCAGGTGATCGCCACCGTCAAGGAATCGGCGCTGCGCGGCCGCGGCGGCGCCGGCTTCCCCACCGGCCTGAAGTGGAGCTTCATGCCGCGCCAGTTCCCGGGCCAGAAATACCTCGTCTGCAACTCCGACGAAGGCGAGCCGGGCACCTGCAAGGACCGCGACATCCTGCAGTTCAACCCGCACATCGTCATCGAAGGCATGGCCATCGCCGCCTACGCGATGGGCATCTCGGTCGGCTACAACTATATCCACGGCGAGATCTTTGACACCTACGACCGCTTCGAGGAAGCGCTCGAGGAGGCGAGGGCGGCCGGCTACTTGGGCGACAAGCTGCTGGGCAGCAGCTTCAACTTCCAGCTGCACGCCTTCCACGGTTTCGGTGCCTACATCTGCGGCGAAGAGACCGCGCTGCTCGAATCGCTCGAAGGCAAGAAGGGCCAGCCGCGCTTCAAGCCGCCGTTCCCGGCCAGCTTCGGCCTGTACGGCAAGCCGACCACGATCAACAACACCGAGACCTTCGCGGCCGTGCCGTGGATCATCCGCAACGGCGGCCAGGCCTACCTCGAATGCGGCAAGCCCAACAACGGCGGCACCAAGATCTATTCGGTCAGCGGTGACGTCGAGCTGCCCGGCAACTACGAGGTGCCGATGGGCACGCCGTTCAGCAAGCTGCTCGAGCTGGCCGGTGGCGTGCGCAAGGGCCGCCAGCTGAAGGCGGTGATTCCCGGTGGTTCTTCGGCACCGGTGCTGCCGGCGGCCATCATGATGCAGTGCACGATGGACTACGACTCCATCGCCAAGGCCGGCTCCATGCTGGGTTCTGGCGCGGTGATCGTGATGGACGATTCGCGCTGCATGGTGGAGTCGCTGAAGCGGCTGTCCTACTTCTACATGCACGAGTCCTGCGGCCAGTGCACGCCGTGCCGCGAAGGCACGGGGTGGCTGTGGCGCCTGGTGGACAAGGTGCACCGCGGCGTGGGCAAGTCCAGCGACATGGACCTGCTGAACTCGATCGCCGACAACATCCAAGGCCGTACGATCTGCGCATTGGGCGACGCCGCCGCAATGCCGGTGCGCGCCATGATCAAGCACTTCCGCCACGAATTCGAGGCAATGATCCAGCAGCCGTCGGCACAACAAGCCGCCGCGCAAGCCTGAGGCCGGACAACAGATATGGTTGAAATCGAACTCGACGGCAAGAAGGTCGAAGTCGCCGAAGGCAGCATGGTGATGCATGCGGCCGACAAGGCCGGCACCTACATTCCGCACTTCTGCTACCACAAGAAACTCAGCATCGCGGCCAACTGCCGCATGTGTCTGGTCGAGGTGGAAAAGGCGCCCAAGCCGATGCCGGCCTGTGCCACCCCCGTCACCCAGGGCATGATCGTCCGCACCCAGAGCGAGAAGGCCGTGAAGGCCCAGCAGTCGGTGATGGAGTTCCTGCTCATCAACCATCCGCTGGACTGCCCGATCTGCGACCAGGGCGGTGAATGCCAGCTGCAGGATCTGGCGGTGGGCTACGGCGGCTCTTCCTCGCGCTACGAGGAAGAAAAACGCGTGGTCTTCCACAAGGACGTGGGTCCGCTGATCTCGATGGAAGAGATGAGTCGCTGCATCCATTGCACCCGCTGTGTGCGTTTCGGCCAGGAAGTGGCCGGCGTGATGGAGCTGGGCATGATCCACCGCGGCGAGCACTCCGAGATCACGACCATCGTGGGCGACACGATCGACTCCGAGCTGTCGGGCAACATGATCGACATCTGCCCGGTCGGCGCGCTCACCAGCAAGCCCTTCCGTTACAGCGCCCGCACCTGGGAGCTGTCGCGCCGCAAGTCGGTCAGCCCGCACGACTCCACCGGTGCCAACCTGATCGTGCAGGTCAAGAACCACAAGGTGATGCGCGTCGTGCCCTTCGAGAACGACGCCGTCAACGAGTGCTGGATCGCCGACCGCGACCGTTTCTCCTACGAGGCGCTGAACGGCGCCGATCGCCTGACCGCGCCCATGCTGAAGCAGGGCGGCCAGTGGCAGACGGTCGACTGGCAGACCGCGCTCGAATACGTGGCCAACGGCCTGAAGCAGATCAAGGCCGACCACGGCGCTTCGGCCATCGGCGCGTTGGTCAGCCCGCACAGCACCGTCGAGGAACTGCACCTGGCCGCCACGCTGGTGCGTGGTCTGGGCAGCGAGAACATCGACCACCGCCTGCGTCACGCCGAATTCGGCAGCACCGGCGGCGTGCGCTGGCTGGGCCTGCCGGTGGCGTCGCTGTCGGCGCTGCAGCGCGTGCTGGTCGTCGGCTCCAACCTGCGCAAGGACCATCCGCTGTTCGCACAGCGCGTCCGCCAGGCGGTGAAGAAGGGTGCGCAGGTTTCGGTGATCCATTCGTCTCAGGACGACTGGGCGATGCCGGTGGCGCACACCGTCGTGTCGCCGGCTGCCGGCTGGGCGCAGGCGCTGGCCGACGTGGCAGCCGCCGTGGCTGCAGAGAGCAACGTTTCGGCACCCGTGCAGGGCGGCAACGTGACCGATGCGGCCAAGGCGATCGCCAAGTCGCTGCTGTCGGGTGAGCGCAAGGCCATCCTGCTGGGCAACGGCGCGGCTCACCACGCCCATGCCGCCAGCCTGCTGGCGTTGGCGCAATGGTTGGCCAACCACACCGGTGCGTCGTTCGGCTACCTGACGGAGGCCGCCAACACGGTCGGCGCGCAACTCGTCGGCGCACAGCCGGGCAGTGGTGGCCAGAACGCGGGCCAGATGCTGGCCGGCGGCCTGAAGGCGGTGCTGCTGCTGAACAACGAACCGGAGCACGATTCCGCTGCTGGCGCCAAGGCCGCTGCCGCGCTGCAGGGCGCGCAGATGGTCGTCACGCTCAGCCCCTTCAAGACCAACCTCGCATTCAGCGACGTGCTGCTGCCGATTTCGCCGTTCAGCGAAACAGCCGGCACCTTCGTCAATGCCGAAGGCCGCGCCCAGTCTTTCCACGGCGTGGTGCGGCCGCTGGCCGAAACACGGCCGGCCTGGAAGGTGCTGCGCGTTCTCGGTTCCTTGCTGGACCTGCCGGGCTTCGGCTTCGAGACGGTGGAGGAGGTGCGCGCCGCAGCGTTGCCGGCCGACATCGCCGCGAAACTGTCCAACGCCACCGACGCGTCGATTGTGGTCGGTGCGGCCGCGGGTGAACCCTGCGTCGCCGCCATCTACCAGCTCGACGGTCTCACGCGCCGCGCCACGGCGCTGCAACTCACGGCCGATGCCCGCGCCGCCGCAGGCGAAGAGGTGACGGCATGATCGACCAGTTCTTCAATGCCGGTCAGGGCTTGCTGGCCGCACCATGGTGGACCGATCTGGCCTGGCCGGTGGTCTGGAACCTGATCAAGATCATCCTGGTCGTGCTGCCGCTCATGGGGGCGGTCGCCTACCTGACGCTGTGGGAACGCAAGGCGATCGGCTTCACGCAGATCCGCGTCGGCCCCAACCGCATCGGCCCGCTGGGCCTTCTGCAGCCGATCGCCGATGCGCTCAAGCTGCTGACCAAGGAAATCATCGCGCCCACGGTGGCCAACAAGGGGCTGTTCTTCCTCGGCCCCATCATGACCATCATGCCGGCGCTGGCGGCTTGGGCGGTGATTCCGTTCGGCCCCGAGGTCGCGCTGGCCAACATCAACGCCGGCCTGCTGTTCGTGATGGCGATCACCTCGCTCGAGGTCTACGGCGTCATCATCGCCGGCTGGGCTTCCAACTCGAAATACGCCTTCCTCGGCGCGCTGCGCGCGTCGGCCCAGATGGTGAGCTACGAGATCGCGATGGGCTTCTGCTTCGTCGTGGTGCTGATGGTCGCCGGCAGCCTGAACATGAGCGACGTGGTGCTGAGCCAGGGCAAGGGCCAGTTCGCCGATATGGGCGTGGGCTTCCTGTCGTGGAACTGGCTGCCGCTGCTGCCGATCTTCTTCGTGTACTTCATCTCGGGCCTGGCCGAAACCAACCGCCACCCGTTCGACGTGGTCGAAGGTGAATCCGAAATCGTCGCCGGCCACATGATCGAGTACTCGGGCATGTCGTTCGCCATGTTCTTCCTGGCCGAATACGCCAACATGTGGCTGGTCTCCATCCTGACCGTCATCCTGTTCCTCGGCGGCTGGCTGCCCCCGTTTGACTTCCTGGCCTTCATCCCGGGCTGGCTCTGGCTGGGCATCAAGACCTTCTGCGTGGTCACGCTCTTCCTGTGGGTGCGCTCGACCTTCCCGCGCTTCCGTTACGACCAGATCATGCGTCTGGGCTGGAAGATCTTCATTCCGGTCACGCTGGTCTGGCTGGTCGTTGTCGGCGCCTGGATGCAGACGCCCTGGAACATCTGGAAATAAGCCATGACTACCGCCGTTTCCACCCCGTCCGCCTTCTCGCTGAAGGACTTTCTCTCCAGCTTCATGCTGTGGGAGCTGTTCAAGGGCCTGCGCATCACGGGCAAGTACTTCTTCGCTCGCAAGATCACGATCCAGTTCCCGGAAGAGAAGACGCCGATGTCGCCGCGCTTCCGCGGCCTGCACGCGCTGCGCCGTTACGAGAACGGCGAAGAGCGCTGCATCGCCTGCAAGCTGTGCGAGGCCGTCTGCCCCGCGCTGGCCATCACGATCGAATCCGACGTCCGCGCCGACGGCTCGCGCCGCACGACGCGCTACGACATCGACTTGACCAAGTGCATCTTCTGCGGCTTCTGCGAAGAGAGCTGCCCGGTCGACTCGATCGTCGAGACGCACATCTTCGAATACCACGGCGAAAAGCGTGGCGACCTGTACTTCACCAAGGACATGCTGCTGGCGGTCGGTGACCGTTACGAGAACGAGATCGCCGCGGCCAAGGCGGCCGACGCCCCGTACCGCTGAGCGGACGACCGACAACCGACAAAGAACGCCCCATCATGGACGTCAAGACAGGCCTTTTCTACGTGTTCTCCGCGGTGCTGCTGTTTGCGGCCTTCCGCGTCATCACGGCCCGCAACCCGGTGTACGCCGCGCTTTACCTGGTGCTGGCGTTCTTCCAGGCATCGGCCATCTGGCTGCTGCTGAAAGCCGAATTCCTCGCGATCTCGCTGGTCCTCGTCTACGTGGGCGCGGTGATGGTGCTGTTCCTGTTCGTCGTGATGATGCTGGACATCAACGTCGACAGCCTGCGGCAGGGCTTCTGGAAACACGCGCCGCTGGCCGGGCTGGTCGGCGCTTTCATCGCGCTGGAGATGGGCTACCTGCTGTTTGGCGGCTTCCGCGTGACCGAAGAAACGCGCCCGGTGGTGCAGGGCGCCGGTCAGGCCGCGGTCGAGCAGTTCTCCAATACCAAGGAGTTGGGCAAGCTGCTGTACACCCAGTACCTCTACCCGCTTGAAGTGGCGGCGGTGATCCTGCTGGTGGCCATCATCGCGGCGATTGCCCTGACGCTGCGCAGCCGCAAGGACAGCAAATACGTCAACCCGGCCGACCAGGTGCGCGTTCGCGCCCGCGACCGCGTGACCATCGTCAAGCTCGCGCCGACGCGCGCCCCGGCGCCGGTGCAGCCGGCGCCTGAAGCCGCACCGGCCAACGCCGCGGAGAAGAAGCCGTCATGACCCTCACGCTTGCTCACTATCTGTCGCTGGGCGCGATCCTGTTCGCGCTGTCGGTGGTCGGCATCTTCCTGAACCGCAAGAACCTGATCGTGCTGCTGATGGCGATCGAGCTGATGCTGCTCGCCGTCAACATGAACTTCGTCGCGTTCTCGTACTACCTGCGCGACCTGCATGGCCAGGTCTTCGTGTTCTTCATCCTGACGGTCGCGGCCGCCGAATCGGCGATCGGTCTGGCCATCCTCGTGCTGCTGTTCCGCAACAAGTCCAGCATCAACGTGGACGAGCTCAACGAGCTCAAGGGATGAGCCGGCGGCTTCACAAGAAGACAACAACATGAGTCAAACCCTCTCCGCTGCCACGCTGCTGGCCGTGCCGCTGGCCCCGCTGGTCGGCTCCGCGCTGGCCGGCGTGTTCGGCACCGCCTTCGGCGGCAACCGCATCGGTCGCAAGCTCAGCCACAGCCTGACCATCCTCGGCGTGTTCGTCGCGTTCGTCATTTCGGCGATGACGCTGAAGGACGTCGCCATCGACGGCGCCCGCTTCAACCAAACCCTCTACACCTGGATGTCGGTGGGTGCGCTGAAGATGGAGGTCGGCTTTCTGATCGACGGCCTGACCGCGATGATGATGGTCGTCGTGACCTTCGTCTCGCTGATGGTGCACATCTACACCATCGGCTACATGGAGGAAGACGCCGGCTACAACCGCTTCTTCGCCTACATCTCGCTGTTCACCTTCTCCATGCTGATGCTCGTGATGAGCAACAACATGCTGCAGCTGTTCTTCGGCTGGGAGGCGGTGGGTCTGGTGAGCTATCTGCTGATCGGCTTCTGGTACAACCGGCCGACCGCGATCTTCGCGAACATGAAGGCCTTCCTGGTGAACCGGGTCGGCGACTTCGGCTTCATTCTCGGTATCGGCCTGCTGGCCGCCTTCGCCGGCACGCTGAACTACGCCGAGACCTTCGCCAAGGCGGGTGAGCTGGCCCAACTGACTTTCCCCGGCACCGACTGGATGCTGCTCACCGTGGCCTGCATCTGCCTGTTCGTCGGCGCGATGGGCAAGAGCGCGCAATTTCCGCTGCACGTCTGGCTGCCCGACTCGATGGAAGGCCCGACGCCCATCTCCGCGCTGATCCACGCCGCCACCATGGTGACGGCCGGCATCTTCATGGTTGCGCGCATGTCGCCGCTGTTCGAGCTGTCCGACACCGCGCTGAACCTGATCCTCGTGGTCGGTGCCATCACCGCGCTGTTCATGGGTTTTCTCGGCATCATCCAGAACGACATCAAGCGCGTCGTCGCCTATTCCACGTTGTCGCAGCTCGGCTACATGACGGTGGCGCTGGGTGCGTCGGCCTACTCGGTCGCGGTGTTCCACCTGATGACCCACGCCTTCTTCAAGGCGCTGCTGTTCCTCGCGGCCGGCTCCGTCATCATGGGCATGCACCACAACCAGGACATCCGCTGGATGGGCGGCGTGCGCAAGTACATGCCGATCACCTGGATCACCTCGCTGCTGGGTTCGCTAGCACTGATCGGCACGCCGCTGTTCGCCGGCTTCTACTCCAAGGACAGCATCATCGAAGCGGTGCACGCCAGCCACCTGCCGGCCGCTCACTTCGCGCACTTCGCCGTGATGGCCGGTGTCTTCGTCACCGCGTTCTACTCGTTCCGCATGTACTTCCTGGTGTTCCACGGCAAGGAGCGTTACGACCAGAACCCCGACGCCCATCACCACGACGACCATGCCCACGATGCGCACGGCCACGACGACCACCATGGCCACGACCACGGCCCGCACGAGTCGCCCTGGGTCGTCACGCTGCCGCTGGTGCTGCTGGCCATCCCGTCGGTGCTGATCGGCTACTTCACGATCGAGCCGATGCTGTTCGGTGGCTTCTTCAAGGACGCGATCTTCGTGAACCACGAGGCGCACGGTGCCATGGAAGAACTGAAGGAAGGCTTCCACGGCGCCCTGGCCATGGCCATTCACGGCCTGACCACCGCCCCGTTCTGGCTGGCGCTGTCTGGCGTGGTGGTGTCCTGGTACATGTACATGATCAACCCGGCGCTGCCGGCCGGCATCAAGGCCCGTGTGATGCCCCTCTACAAGCTGCTCGAGAACAAGTACTACCTCGACTGGATCAACGAAAACATCCTGGCGCGCGGCGCCCGGGCGTTGGGCACTGGTCTGTGGAAGGGGGGCGACCAGGCCGTGATCGACGGTGCGCTGGTCAACGGTTCGTGGAAGCTGGTGCAGCGCATCGCCGCGGTAGTGCGCACGCTGCAGACCGGCTACATCTACCACTACGCGCTGGTGATGATTCTCGGCGTGTTCGCGCTGATGAGCTACTTCGTCTGGCTCAACAAGTAAGGCACGGAGGAGAAGAACAAAAATGGGTTACCAATTCGGCTACCTGAGCCTGGCGATCTGGACGCCGATCGCCTTCGGCCTCGTGCTGCTGATGTTCGGCCGCGACGACCAGGCCCGCGCGGTGCGCTGGCTGGCCCTCGTCGGCTCGCTGATCAGCTTCCTCGTGACCATCCCGCTGTACACCGGCTTCAAGCTCGGCACGGCGCAGATGCAGTTTGTGGAGAAGGGCGCCTGGATCGAGCGCTTCAACGTCAATTACCACCTCGGTGTCGACGGCATCTCGCTGTGGTTCGTGCTGCTGACCGCCTTCATCACCGTGATCGTCGTGATCGCCGCGTGGGAAGCGATCACCGAGCGCGTCAACCAGTACATGGCGGCCTTCCTGATCTTGAGCGGCCTGATGATCGGCGTGTTCTGCGCCCTCGACGGCATGCTGTTCTACGTGTTCTTCGAGGCCACGCTGATCCCGATGTACCTCATCATCGGCATCTGGGGCGGCCCGAACAAGATCTACGCGGCGTTCAAGTTCTTCCTGTACACACTGCTCGGCTCGCTGCTGATGCTGGTCGCGCTGATCTACCTGTACACCAAGGCCGGTGGCAGCTTCGACATTGCGGCCTGGCACCAGCTGCCGCTGCCGGCCACCGCGCAGACGCTGCTGTTCTTCGCCTTCTTCGCAGCGTTCGCGGTGAAGGTGCCGATGTGGCCGGTCCACACCTGGCTGCCCGACGTGCACGTCGAGGCCCCCACCGGCGGCTCTGCCGTGCTGGCCGCCATCATGCTGAAGCTGGGCGCCTACGGCTTCCTGCGCTTCGCCATGCCGATCGCCCCCGACGCCGCGCGCGAATGGGCCTGGCTGATCATCGCGCTGTCCTTGATCGCCGTGATCTACGTCGGCCTGGTCGCGATGGTGCAGCAGGACATGAAGAAGCTGGTCGCCTACTCGTCGGTGGCGCACATGGGCTTCGTCACGCTGGGCTTCTTCATCTTCAACGACCTCGGCATCGCCGGTGGCCTGGTGCAGATGATCGCCCACGGCTTTGTCTCGGGTGCCATGTTCCTGTGCATCGGCGTGCTGTACGACCGCGTGCATTCGCGCCAGATCGCGAGCTACGGGGGTGTGGTCAACACCATGCCCAAGTTCGCGGCATTCGCGCTGCTGTTCTCCATGGCCAACTGCGGCCTGCCCGCCACGGCCGGCTTCGTCGGCGAATGGATGGTCATCCTCGGCGCCGTCAAGGCCAACTTCTGGCTCGGCTTCGCCGCCGCCAGCGCGCTGATCTTCGGCGCCGCCTACACGCTGTGGATGTTCAAGCGGGTCTACCTCGGCGAGATCGCCAACGACGACGTGCGCGGCCTGACCGACATCAACGCCCGTGAATTCCTGATGCTGTCGCTGCTGGCGATCGCGGTGCTGTGGATGGGCGTTCACCCCAAGCCCTTCACCGACGTGATGGACGCCTCGGTTGCCCAACTGATCCAGCACCTTGCCGTGTCCAAGCTGAACTGAGCGGAAACCCAACATGATCGACAACCTCAGCTGGCTCACCGTCTACCCCGAACTCATCCTGCTCGGCATGGCCTGCGTCATCGCGCTGGTCGACCTCGGCGTGAAGGACGAGAAGCGCACCGTCACCTATGTGCTGACGCTCATCACGCTGGCCGTCGTGGCCGGCCTGCAGGCCTGGTACGCCGACAAGGGCGACACCGTCTACGGCTTCGGCAACATGATCGTCAGCGACGTCATGGGCAACTGGCTCAAGTGCTTCGCCACGCTGGCCACCATGGTCAGCCTGGTCTACGGCCGGCCTTACGCCGCGCCGCGCGGCATGCTGCGCGGCGGCGAGCTGTTCACGCTCGCGATGTTCGCGCTGCTCGGCATCTTCGTGATGATCTCGGGCAACAACTTCCTCGTGATCTACCTCGGTCTGGAACTGCTCACGCTGTCGAGCTATGCGCTGGTCGCGCTGCGCCGCGACAACGCCGTAGCCACCGAAGCCGCAATGAAGTACTTCGTGCTCGGCGCGCTGGCATCCGGCTTTTTGCTGTACGGCCTGTCGATGCTGTACGGCGCCACCGGCTCGCTCGATCTGCAGGAGGTGCTGCGCGCGGTGGCTTCGGGTTACGTCAAGCACCAGGTCATGGTGTTCGGCCTGGTCTTCATCGTCGCCGGCCTCGCGTTCAAGCTGGGCGCCGTGCCCTTCCACATGTGGATTCCTGACGTCTACCAGGGCGCGCCGACCTCGGTCACGCTGCTGGTCGGTGCCGCGCCCAAGCTGGCCGCCTTCGCGATGATGATCCGGCTGCTGGTGGAAGGCCTGATCCCGTTGTCGGTCGACTGGCACCAAATGCTGGCCTTCATGTCGATCGCGTCGCTGCTGGTCGGCAACCTGGCCGCCATCGCGCAGAGCAACCTCAAGCGCATGCTGGCGTTCTCGACGATCGGCCAGGTCGGCTTCATGCTGCTCGGCTTCGTTGCCGTGGTGGTCGACACCGACCTCACGCTGGCCAAGAACGCGCTCAGCTCGGCCATGTTCTACACCGTGACCTATGTGATGACCACGCTGGCCACCTTCGGCATCATCATGCTGCTGTCGCGCGAGGGTTTCGAGAGCGAGGAGATCACCGATCTTGCCGGCCTCAACCAGCGCAGCCCGCTGTATGCCGGCGTCATGTCGGTGTGTCTGTTCTCGCTGGCCGGCATCCCGCCGCTGGTGGGCTTCTACGCCAAGCTCGCGGTGCTGCAGGCGCTTGTGGCGTCCGGTTCCGCCGCCTACATCGCGCTGGCCGTGTTCGCGGTGGTGATGTCGCTGATCGGCGCGTTCTACTACCTGCGCGTCATCAAGGTCATGTACTTCGACGAGCCGGTCATCACCGCGCCGATCGGCAGCTCGGCCGACGCCCGTGCGGTGCTCACGCTCAACGGCCTGCTGGTGCTGGTGCTCGGCATCGTGCCCGGCGGCCTGATGACGCTGTGCGCGCAGGCCATCGTGAAAACCCTGGCCACCTGAACGCCGGGGCGCCCCCATTCGATGTCTCAAACCACGTCGATCTGGCTGGTCATTGCGCTCGCTTTCGTGGCGGCCAATCTGCCGTTCCTGAGCCAGCGGCTGCTGCTGGCTGGCCCCGTCCGGCCGGACAAGAATCTGGCCTGGCGGCTGGCAGAACTGGTGCTGCTGTACTTCGTGGTCGGCGGCATCGGCCTGCTGCTGGAGCGGCGGCTGGGCCAGATTTCGCCGCAGGGCTGGGAGTTCTATGCCGTGAACGGCGCGCTGTTCGTCACGCTGGCGTTTCCCGGCTTCGTCTACCGCTACCTGCTCAAGCACCCGGACAAGGCAACCCCGTGAGCGGGCCGGAACGCGATCCGCTGGAAGAGCGGCAGACCGACAGCGTCGAGATCCTGAAGGGCCACTTCCTGCACGCGTTCCGCGACACCGTGGAACTGCCCGACGGCAGCCACGCGACGCGTGAATTCATCGTCCACCCCGGCGCGGTGATGGTGGTGGGCCTGCTCGACGATGGCCGTTTGCTGATGGAGCGCCAGTACCGCTACCCCATGCACCGCGTCATGACCGAATTCCCAGCCGGCAAGCTGGACCCGGGCGAAGACTCCCTGGCCTGCGCGCAGCGCGAGCTGTGGGAAGAAACCGGCTACCGCGCCGCCGAATGGGCACGTGCCGGCACGCTGCACCCGGTCATTTCGTACTCCACCGAACACATCGACATCTGGTTCGCGCGCGGCCTCACCGCCGGCAAGCGCCAGCTCGACGCCGAGGAGTTCCTGGAGGTCTTCACCGCCACCCCCGACGAGGTGCTGGCGTGGTGCCAGGACGGCACCATCACCGACTCGAAGACGCTGATCGGCATGCTGTGGCTGCAGAACTGGCAGGCCGGCCGTTGGCCGCTGAGCTGGCAGCCCGCTGTGCCATGAAGGTGCTCGACCTGCGCTGCGGCAGCGGCCACGGTTTCGAAGGCTGGTTCGGCTCGGAAGACGACTTCCAGTCGCAGCTCGGCGCCGGCCGCATCGAATGCCCGTTCTGCGGGCAGACCGACATCCACAAACGGCTCAGCGCGCCGCGCCTCAACCTCGGTGCGGTGGCGCCGGCTGAGCCACCGGCCGCCGCCCCGGCAAAGTCCTCGCCCGACACCGCCATGACGACGGACGCCGTGCGGCAGCAACTCCAGCTCGCCTGGCTGGCTGCGGCACGTCAGGTCATTGCCCAGACCGACGACGTCGGTACCCGGTTCGCCGACGAAGCCCGTCGCATGCATTACGGCGAAACACCGGAGCGGGCCATTCGCGGCCAGGCCACACGCCAGCAGGCCGAAGCGCTCGCGGAAGAGGGCATACCCGTCGCGCCCCTGCTGCTGCCTGCGGCGTTCGAGGGGCCGCTGCAGTAAGCGCGGCCCGCAGGCCCGCGGCGCCTACAGGTTGAACTGCAGCGCCGCCAGTTGCGCGTACATGCCGCCCAGGGCCACCAACGAGTCGTGCGTGCCCTGTTCCACGATGCGGCCGTGGTCGAGCACCACGATGCGGTCGGCCTTCTGCACGGTGGCCAGCCGGTGGGCGATGACCAGCGTGGTGCGGCCCGCCATGGCCGATTCCAGCGCGGCCTGCACCATGCGTTCGCTTTCGGCGTCGAGCGCGCTGGTGGCCTCGTCGAGCAGCAGCAGCGGCGGGTTCTTCAGCATGGCCCGCGCGATGGCGATGCGCTGCTTCTGCCCGCCCGACAGCCGCACGCCGCGCTCACCCAGGAAGGTGTCGTAGCTCTCGGGCAGGGCGCTGATGAAGCCGTGCGCGAAGGCCGCTTCGGCGGCGGCGCGCACCTCGTCGTCGCTGGCGCCGGGTTTGCCGTAGCGGATGTTCTCCATCGCGCTGGCGGAAAAGATGACGGCCTCCTGCGGCACGATGCCGATGCGTTCGCGCAGCGTGTGCAGCGCCATGTCGCGGGTGGGCACGCCGTCGAGCGTGATGGTGCCGCTGCCGGTGCGCAGCGCGTGGCGGGCGTCGGGGTCGTAGAAGCGCAGCAGCAACTGGAACACGGTGCTCTTGCCGGCGCCGCTGGGGCCCACCAGCGCCACCGTCTCGCCGGGCCGCACATCCAGCGTGAAGTCGCCAAGCGCGGCCTGCGCCGGCCGCGACGGGTAGTGAAAGGTGATTGCTTCGAAATGTATAGCGCTACCACCAGCAACGGCGCTGACTGGCACCGGATTTTCTGGTGAAAACACCGGTGAGCGGCTGTCCAGCAGCTCCATGAGCCGCTCGGTGGCGCCGGCGGCGCGCAGCAGGTCGCCATAGACCTCGCCCAGCACCGCGGTGGCGCCGGCCAGGATGATCACGTAGATGACGGTCTGGCCCAGGTGCCCGGCGGTGATGTCGCCGCGCATCACCGCCTGCGTGCCGAGGTACAGGCCCCACAGCAGCGCGGCCGAGGTGGCGATGATGATGAAGGCGATCAGCACCGCCCGCGCGCGGGTGCGGCGCACGGCGGTGACGAAGGCGTCTTCGGTGGAGGCGTCGAAGCGGGCCGCCTCGCGCGCCTCGGCGGTGTAGCTCTGCACCACCGGAATGGCGTTCAGCACCTCGGCGGCGATGGCGCTGGAGTCGGCCACCCGGTCCTGGCTGGCGCGCGACAGGCGGCGCACCCGCCGGCCGAACCACACGCTGGGGAGCACCACGAGTACCAGCACGCCCATCACCTGCAGCATCACGCGCGGGTTGGTCCAGACCAGCATGGCCATGGCGCCCAGGCCCATCACGGCGTTGCGCAGGCCGATGCTCAGCGAGGAGCCGACCACGGTTTGCACCAGCGTGGTGTCGGTGGTGAGGCGCGACAGCACCTCGCCTGTCTGCGTGCTCTCGAAGAATTCCGGGCTCTGGTTCAGCACATGGGCATACACGGCGTTGCGCAGGTCGGCCGTCACGCGCTCGCCCAGCCAGCTCACCATGTAATAGCGGAAGGCCGAGAAGATGCCCAGCGCGATCGCCACGCCGAACAGCCCGGCGAAATGCTCCTGCAGCGCCAGCATGCGCTGGCCGGGGTCGGCGGCGATCAGGCCGCCATCGATCAGGCTGCGCAGCGCGATGGGGAACACCAGCGTGGCCATGGCGGCCAGCACGAGAAAGGCCAGCGCCAGCGCGATGCGGCCGGCGTAGGGTGCAAGAAAGGGCCGCAGCCCGGACAGCGAGCGCGGCGAGCCCTTGGTGGGCGGAGCGGGCATTGCGGCCGGTGCGGCGGCGGAGGTGGGGGCGACCATCGGGCGCAGTGTAGCGGCGGCCGATGGCGCCCGCACGACACCGGGCATGGCCCGGCCGGTCAGAGCTGCAGCGGCCGGGCGTAGCCGGTCATCTCCAGGTAGCCGCGGCCCACATGGCGGCGGTTGCTGTCGAACAGGTCGCTCAGGCCTTCCCAGTACACCGCGCCGGTGGAGCTGCGGCTGTCCAGCTCCTGCGCCGGCAGCACCGCCTTGACGGTGTAGAAATCGGCCGGCGTGCGCACCGTCCACTCCACGGGGTAGACCGCCTGCGTCAGCGGGCTTTTCCAAGTGGCGCCGGGCTGGAACTGCGTTTCGCCCGGCCGCGCGATGAAGGTGCCGGCCGTGGGGTGGCGGTAGGAGCCGCCGTCCCAGACCGGCCGGCCCTGGGCGTCGCGCAACTGGAAGGCCGTCAGGGCCGAGCCGTCGAACAGGTTCATGCCGATCCAGTCCCAGCCCACCGCATTGGGCGCCAGCAGCTCGTTGCTCCATTCGTGGTCGAGCCAGGCGGTGCCGGTCACGTCGAAGGGCTGGCCGCGCAGCGTGAGGCGGCCGCTGGCGGCAAGCTGCGGCTGGCTGTAGTACCAGCTCGCCTGTTGCGGGTCAGGCCCCTTGCGCGACCAGCCGGCCTCGCCCTGCAGCAGCAGCGGCTGCGTGGGCATGAAGGCCAGCGCCAGCGCGAAATCGTGGGCGGCGACCCGCGCGTCGTAGCGGCCAGACGCCGCGTCGCGCTTCAGTGACCAGTCGCGCAGCGTGACGGCGGTGTCGGCCTCGGCCGCATGGCCCTGGTCGAGCGCCACGTCGCCCGACGAGCGGGCGATGCGCTGGTCGTGCAGCAGCGTCTTGCCGGCCACGTCGGTGAGCGCGGCGTGCGCGAAGACCAGTTGCCTGGCGGCGAAACGGGATGTGAGGCCTTGTGTGCCCTCGACCCGCGAGCGGAAGAAGGTGACCTGGAAACCGAATGCGCGGCCGCCGCCGCCCGCCGCCTGCGCATGGCCGGTGACGTACCACCACTCGGTGCGATGGCCGGGGTGGCTGCCGTGGTCGCGCGGGAAACGCAGCGGCGGCAGCGGCGTGCGCGCGGCCGGGGCAGCGGCGTGAGCAGCGGTCTGGGCGGGCGGCCAGCCCAGCGCGGCGCCGGCCAGCAGCAGTTGGCGCCTCGACAAGGGAAGGGGGCCGTGCATGGCTACCAGTCTTCCCGCACCGCCAGCACCGCGTCGGCGCCCGCCGCCGCACGGCCGGAGAGCCAGGCGGTGGCGGTGCCCGCCAGCACCACGGCGGCGCCCAGCGCGGCCAGCCGCAGCGGCGGCAGCGCGAGGTCCATGCTCCAGTGGAAGCTCTGTGGGTTCACCACGAACACCAGCACCAGCGCCACACCCAAGCCCAGCGCCAGCCCGGCCAGCGCGCCGGCCGCCGAGAACGCCGCGCCTTCGCCGGCCACCACGGCCAGAATCTGCCGGCGCGTCAGCCCCAGGTGGGCCAGCAGCCCGAACTCCTTGCGCCGCGCCAGCACCTGCGCCGAGAAACTCGCCGCCACGCCGAACAGGCCGATGCCGATGGCCACCGCCTGCAGCCAGTAGGTGACGGCAAAGCTGCGGTCGAAGATGCGCAGCGAGGCCGCACGGATCTGCGCGGCCGACGCGAACTCGATGCGCGCGCCGGCGCCCGGTGACGCCCGGTCGGCGAGGTCGCGCAGCGCCTGCTGCACGGCGGCCGCGTCGGCGCCAGGGGCGAGCGTGAAGGCGAGGTCGTTGGCGTTGCGGTCGCCGGTGAGGGCGGCGTAGGCGCGGTCGTCGATGGCCACCGCGCCGAACTGGCGGGCGTAGTCGCGCAACACGCCAGCTACAAAAAAAGGAGCTGAATCACCAGCATTGGCGATGGCAAGCGGCCGAAAAACCTCTGAAAATGCCGGAAAATCGCCGCCCGGGCGCACACCGTAGAGATCAATGATCGCCTCGCTCACCCAGATCGGCGTGCGCCCCGGTGGCACCGGCAGCGCAGCGCCCACCAGCGCGAAGTCGTGCGCCGGGTCGTCGATGCGGCGGGCCACCAGCGCCACCGCCGGTTGCCGCGTGTTCAACTGCAGCGAGCGCACCCGCTGCGGCGTGAGCCGGGCCACCCCCGGCATGCGGGCGGCGGCGGCCACCACCTCGGGGCCGAAGAACACGGTGTCTCCGGCTGCGGCGCTGCTCGCCGCGCGGGCATACAGATCGGCCGGCAGCACCACCGCCAGCCAGTTGGCGACCGAGTCGCGGAAGCTCGCCACCATCACCGTCAGCGCCACCGCCAGGCTGAGCGAGGCCACCACACCGCCCACCGCCACCGCCGCGGTGCCCGGCACCCGGCGCGCCCGCTCCACCGCCAGCAGCGCCAGGGGCCGGCGGGCCAGAAGCGGCGCAACCGCGTCGAGCAGCCGCTCCAGCAGCGGCGGCAGCAGCGCGATGCCACCGACCAGCAGCAGCGCCACCGCGCCATAGGCCGCCAGCGCGATGCCACCGACCGGCGGCACGCAGGCCAGCGCCAGCGCGGCGGCTACCAGCAGCAGACCGGCGCCGATGCGGCGCTGCGCCGGCCCCGCCGCGCCCAGCCCCTTCAAGGCCTGCGCCGGCGGCAGGCGTTGTGCGGCGCGTGCCGGCCACCAACCACCGACCAGCGCCGCCGCCACCCCCAGCGCGCCGTAGCCGAGCGCCGCGCCGCCGTCCCACAGCAGCACGGGCGTGACGCCGGGGAAATAGCCGCCGCCCAGGTCGCCGCCCAGCAGCCGCAGCGCCAGCGCCGCCAGCCCGCCGCCGAGCGCAACGCCAAGGGCGCTGCCCAGCGTGCCGAGCAGCGCCGTTTCGGCCAGCACCAGCAGCAGCCGCTCGCGTGCGGTGAGGCCCAGCGTGGCGAGCAGCGCGAACTGCCGGCTGCGCCGCGCCACGCCGAGCGACAGCACCGAGAACACCAGGAAGGCGCCGGTGAACAGCGCCACCAGCGCCAGCACCGTCAGGTTGACGCGGTAGGCGCGCGAGAGGGCGCTGACCCGCTGTGCGTCGTCGCCCGGTGCGGCGAGCAGCACGCCGGCCGGCCAGTCTTTTTCGGCGCGCAGTGCGGCGGCGAAGGTGTCGCGGTTTACGCCAGCGGCGAGCCGCAGGTCGATTCGGGTGAGTTGGCCGAGCCGGCCGAAGGCCTGCTGCGCGGCGGCAATGTCCATCACCACCAGCGGCGGCCCGCTGGCGGCCACATGGCCGGCCACACGCAGCGGCACCGCGCCGGTCAGCCCGGCCTGCAGCGTGAGGCGGTTGCTGTGTGCGGCTGCCAGCGCGCGGGCGGCGGCGTTGACGAAAGCGGCGTCGGGCGCGAACAGCACGAAGCGCGGCTCGCCCTCGTCGGGCTGGGGCATGAGCGACGGCGACAGGGGTGCCACCGCCAGCGCGTCCAGCCCCAGCACCCGCACGGCGGGCCGGTCAGCCCCGCCGCCGCCCGCCGCGTAGGTGGTGAGTTCCAGCACCGGGCTGGCCAGCGCCACCTCGGGCCGTTTCGCCAGCCGGCCAAACAGCGTTTCGTCGAAGCCGCCTTGCGCGGCACGCACCTCCAGGTCGGGCTGGCCGCCAACCGCGCGCACCGCCTGCGAAAACTCGCTGAGCGCCGACGCATTGATGAGGTGCACCGCGAAGGCCAGCGCCACGCCGAGCGCCACCGACAGCACCGCCGCCGCATGCCGCCACGGGTGCTGCCGCCACTCGCGCCACGAGAAACGGGCGAGCAGCGCGGGCAGCGGTGAGGGAATGGCGGCCATCGCGGCCATCATCGCACCCCTCGAATGGCCCAGACATGGCGCGGACACCGAGGCGACCGCACAATGGCCGCATGTACCGCGCCAGCGTTGGCCACCAAAGCTTCACCTTCCCCGACCTGAAGGCGGTGCTGGCCGCCGCTTCTCCTGCGCGCTCGGGCGACGCGCTGGCCGGCATCGCGGCCGAGACGGCGCAGCAGCGCGTCGCCGCCCGCATGGCGCTGGCCGATCTGCCGCTGAAGGCCTTTCTCAACGACGCGCTGGTGCCCTACGAGGCTGACGAGGTCACGCGCCTCATCATCGACGGCCACGATGCCGCCGCGTTCGCGCCGGTGGCGCATCTCACCGTGGGTGGTTTGCGCGACTGGCTGCTGTCCGACGCGGCAACCACCGAAGTGCTGCAGGCGTTGGCACCCGGTCTGACGCCGGAGATGGTGGCAGCGGTCAGCAAGCTCATGCGCAACCAGGACCTGATCGCAGTCGCGAAGAAGTGCCGCGTCGTCACCCGTTTCCGCAACACGCTGGGGCTGCCGGGCACGCTGGCGGTTCGGCTGCAGCCCAACCACCCGTCGGACAAGCCCGAGGGCATCGTCGCTTCGATGCTCGACGGACTGATGTACGGCGCGGGCGACGCGGTGATCGGCATCAACCCGGTGGCCGACAACCTGCCGGCGCTGGTCGAGCTGCTGAAGCTGCTCGACCGCATCGTCGGCCACTTCGCCATTCCCACGCAGACCTGTGTGCTGACCCATGTGACCAACACCATGGCGGCGATGCAGCGCGGCGCGCCGGTGGACCTGGTGTTCCAGTCGATCGCCGGCACCGAGGGGGCGAACACCTCGTTCGGCATTTCGCTGGCGCTGCTCGACGAGGCGCACGCGATGGCGCTCGATCTGAAACGCGGCACGCTGGGCGACAACGTGATGTATTTCGAGACCGGGCAGGGCAGTGCGCTGTCGGCCGGCGCGCACCACGGCGTCGACCAGCAGACGTGCGAGGCGCGCGCCTATGCGGTGGCGCGGCGCTACCGACCGCTGCTGGTGAACACGGTGGTCGGCTTCATCGGGCCGGAGTATTTGTACGACGGCAAACAGATCATCCGCGCCGGTCTTGAAGACCACTTCTGCGGCAAGCTGCTCGGGCTGCCGATGGGCTGCGACGTTTGCTACACCAACCACGCCGAGGCCGACCAGGACGACATGGACAGCCTGCTGGTGCTGCTGGCCAGCGCGGGGCTGAACTTCGTCATGGGCGTGCCCGGCGCCGACGACGTGATGCTGAACTACCAGAGCACCTCCTTCCACGACGCGCTGTTCGTGCGCCGCCTGCTCGGCCTGCAACGCGCGCCCGAGTTCGAGGCCTGGCTGGCGCGCATGGGCATCACAGACGCACGCGGCGAGCTGCTGCCGCCGGACGGCAGCCGCATGCTGGGCGGGTTGCAATCGCTCGGCTTCCAGGGCACGGCATGAGCGACGAACTGGTGCCGCCCGACCCCTGGACCGCGTGGCGGCGCCACACCCCCGCCCGCATCGCGCTGGGCCGCAGCGGCGTGAGCCTGCCGACCGCCGAGCTGCTGGCTTTTGGCGCGGCCCACGCGGCGGCACGCGACGCCATCCACACCCAGCTCGACGTCGATGCGCTGGTGGCCGAACTCGGTGGCTGGCGCTGCGTGGCGGTCACCAGCCAGGCCGCGCAGGACGACGCGACGCGGCAGACCTATCTGCGGCGGCCCGATCTCGGTCGGCGGCTGGCCGAAGACAGCGCCCAAGCGCTGACCAGGCTCTCGCACAGCGCGCCCGACGTCGCCTTCGTCATTGGCGACGGTTTGTCGTCGCTCGCGGTGCAGCGCCATGCGGCACCGCTGCTGGCGGCGCTGCGCGACTTGCTGGGCGACCGCTACACGCTGGCGCCGCTCGTCGTCGCCACCCAGGCCCGCGTCGCGCTGGCCGACGAGATCGGCGAACGGCTCAACGCGACACTCAGCGTGATGCTGATCGGCGAGCGCCCCGGCCTCAGCTCGCCCGACAGCCTGGGCGCCTACCTCACCTTCGCGCCGAAGGTCGGGCGAACCGACGCCGACCGCAACTGCGTCTCCAACATCCGCGCCGCTGGCCTGGGCTATGACGAAGCGGCGGAGCGCCTGTGCTGGCTGATCGCCGCCGCGTTCGAGCGCCGCCTGAGCGGGGTGCGGTTGAAGGACGAAAGCGGTGGGCCGGTGCTGGATGCACCCTGAGCCGATGCCCCGGCTCAGTTGTTGCGGCAGTTGAGCCGGTGTTGTTCCTGACGGATGGCAAACCGACGCTCCCGTAACGCCGAGTCCGTGGATGAAGCGTCGATGGCTTGGCGCTGCCGTTGAAGACCGTCGCAACGCACCATACGGCTGGCCTCGGCGATGCCCTGCTGTTGGGATTTGACCATGTCGGTTTGCGTGCTCTCGATGGTGGCCTCCAGGCTTTCCCGCTTGCGGCCCGAGAGGCTTGTGACGCCGCGCGAGGGCAGGATGTCCACTTCCTTTCCACCGCGGCACGGTGCATCGGTGTAGACACCCTCGCACAGGTAGATCGGCTTCTGGGCCGTGGCAAAAGGTGCAATGCCCAGCAGCATGGCCAGGGGAAGCGTGCGCAACAGCCAGCGGGTTTGGAATGGCATGGTCGGGATGGTAAGGCCGTGCAGGCAATGCGCCTTCACGTCAGCCCGCCTCCACCGCCAAGGCCCGCTCGAGCCGCAGCACGTTCTGCCACAGCCGTGCCCGCGACACGGTGGTGATGGCCAGGGCTTCCATGCATTGCGCCAGGCGGTGCGGTCGGTTGCGGAGCGCCGCGATGGCGGCTGCGAGGGGTTTTCGCACCTCGTAGGCGTCTTCCGCCTTGGCGCAGGCGGCTCGCAACTGGGGGGATCGGCCTCTTGCATGGCCAGATCGATCAGGTCGCGGCTGAATGCCCGGCCGCGCGATAGTGTCCGACGAAGCGGGTTACCGCGAGCTGCGCCACCGCCTGGCACACCACGTACATATTTTCGGGTCAACGGTCTTCCTGAAAACCCCGCGCCGTCAGGTGCAGCACCCGGTCGGCCCGCGCGGCGGCGGCCTCGCTGTGGGTCACCAGCACCAGCGCGGCGGCGTGGGCACGGGTTTGTTCGACCAGCGCGTCCATCACTCGGGCGGCGGTCTGCGGGTCGAGGTTGCCGGTGGGCTCGTCGGCCAGCAGCAGCGCCGGCCGGTGCACCAGTGCGCGGGCGATGGCCACGCGCTGCAACTGGCCGCCAGAGAGCTGCTGTGGCAGCCGGTGGCCCAGGCCGTCGAGGCCGACGGCGGCGAGCATGGCTGCCACGTGCGCGTCGTCCTGCCGGCCGAGCAGCAGCAGCGGCAGCGCGACGTTCTGCGCCACGTCGAGGTGCGGCAGCACGTGGAAGGCCTGGAACACGAAACCGACCGCGCGGCGCCGCAGCAGCGCGCGGCCGTCGTCGTTGAGTGTGGCAAGGTCGGTGCCGGCCAGCATCACGCGGCCGGCGTCCCAGTGGTCGAGCCCGGCGGCGCAGTTCAGCAGCGTCGATTTACCGACGCCGGAATCGCCGACGATGGCGACGAATTCGCCCGGTGCGACCTGGAGCGACGCGTTCTCGAACACGGTCTGGTCGCCGTAGCGTTTGGCGAGGCCTTCGAGCTGGAGGATAGGATGGCTCACGCGACCACCCCGTCGGCCAGCCGCAGCACCTGTTCCAGCGCGTCGGGCGCGTCGGCGGCGACCACGGCGCGGTCGTCCAGCCCGCGCAGCCAGGTGAGCTGGCGCCGCGCGAGTTGGCGGGTTGCGAAGACGCCGCGGTCGCGCAGCTCGGCCAGGGGCATGTCGCCGTCCAGCGCCTGCCAGGCCTGGCGGTAGCCCACGCAGCGCATCGAAGGCAGGTCGGCGTGCAGGTCGCCGCGCGCGCGCAGCGCCGTCACCTCGTCGATGAAGCCTTCCGCCAACATGGCGTCGAAGCGGCGGGCGATGCGCTCGTGCAGCCAGCCCCGATCCATCGGTTCGAGGCTGATCAGACGTGTGGTCAGCGCCGGCGCTGAATTGTTTGCTTCTTTTTTTGTAGCGTGCCAGTCGGTCAGCGTGCGGCCGGACACGCGCCACACCTCCAGCGCGCGGGAGATGCGCTGGCCGTCGAGCGGGGCCAGCCGGGCAGCGGTGGCGGGGTCGGTCTGCGCCAGCCGGGCGTGCAGCGCGGGCCAGCCGAGAGCAGCGGCTTCGGCCTCTATTTCAGCGCGCACGGCGGCGTTGGCGGCGGGCATCGCGGCGAGGCCGTCGGTCAGCGCTTTCAGGTACAGCATGGTGCCGCCGACCAGCAGCGGCGTGCGGCCGCGCGCGCGAATCGCGTTGACCAGCGCGGCGGCGTCGGTGGCGAATTCGGCGGCGCTGTAGGCCTGCGCCGGGTCGCGGATGTCGATGAGGTGGTGCGGCGCGGCGGCCTGTTCGGCGGTGCTGGGTTTGGCGGTGCCGATGTCCATGCCGCGGTAGACCAGCGCCGAGTCCACGCTGATGATCTCCACCGGGAGGCGCGCGGCCAGCGCCAGCGCGGCGGCGGTCTTGCCAGAGGCGGTGGGGCCGACGATGGCCAGGACGGGAGACAACGCGGCGGGGGACACCCGGCGAGCCTAACAGAGCACCGCCGGGCCTTCAGCCCATGGCGAACAGCTTGGCGATGGCCTGCCGGTATTGCACCAGCCCGAGCGCACCGGCGTTGTGGTGCGAGCCGCCTTCGACCAGCACCCAGGCCTTGGGTTCGGCCGCGGCCTCGTACAGCTTCTTGCCGAGCGACGGCAGGACGAGGCTGTCGCGCGAGCCGTGCACCACCAGCAGCGGAGAGCCCACCCTGCCCACCTTCTGCAGCGTCTCGAAGCGCTGCGTCAGCAGCGGGCCGACCGGCACCCAGCCCCAGCGGGTGGAGGCGATGACGTCGGCAATCGACGTGAAGGTGCCCTCGACGATGACGCCGCGCTCGTCGCCCACCTGGGCTGCGAGGTCGATGGCGATCGCGCCGCCGAGCGAGTGGCCGAAGATGTAGCGCGGCCGGTTCGGGTACTTGGCGGCGAGCCAGTCCCAGGCGGCGCGGGCGTCTTCGTAGGCCATCGCCTCCGACGGCAGGCCGGCGGTGCTGCGGCCGAAACCGCGGTAGTCCACCGCCAGCACCGAGAAGCCCAGCTCCTGCATGCGGCGGATGCGCGGCGCCGAGCCCTCGACGTTCCAGCGCGCGCCGTGCAGGAACAGCATGACCGGCGCATGGGCATGGGCCGACGGCGCCCACAGCGCGTGCAGCTTCGCCGGCTGGCCGGTCTCTTTCGACGGGAATTCGATCCAGCGGTCTTCCATGCCGGCGGCCAGCTCGGCGCTGTTGCCCCAGGCGCGGTCGCTGGGCTGGAAGATCCACGCGCGCTGGCGCTCGTCGAGCGACGAGCAGCCCGCCATCAGCGAAGCGGCGGCGAGGAACAGGGCGAGGGCGGTGAGAGCGGCGGTCCGGCGTTTCATCGCTTCAAAAGATGAAGCCGGACGGCCGGAAGTTCAAGCCTTTACCGCCGCTTCAAGTGGTGACTGCCGCCTTCACCAGCGGCAGCAGCGCGGTCTGCGGCCGGGCGCCGACGTGCGAGATCGCCTCGGCCGCGGCGATGCCGCCGATGCGCGCGCAGGTGGTCAGGTTGGCGCCGCGCACCACGCCGTACAGAAAGCCGGCGGCATACAGGTCACCGGCGCCGGTGGTGTCAACCACCCGGGCGATGGCCTCGGCGGGCACCGAGACGGTGTGTTCGGCGTCCATCGCCGTGGAGCCCTGCGCGCCGCGCGTGACCACGGTGATGCGGCCGGCGTGGCGCGGCACCAGGGCCAGCGCCTCCTCGACGGTGGCGACCTCGTACAGCGCGGTGATCTCGGCCTCGTTGGCGAACAGGATGTCGACGTGGTTGTCGGCCAGGTCGCGGAACTCGTCGCGGTGGCGGTTCACGCAGAACGGGTCCGACAGCGTGAGCGCCACGCGGCGGCCGGCGGCGTGGGCCACCGCGGCCGCCTTGCGGAAGGCGTCCTTGGCGGCGGGGCGGTCCCAGAGGTAGCCCTCGAGGTAGGTGATGGCGGTGGCCGCCACCAGCTCGTCGGGCACGTCGTCCGGGCCCAGTTCCACGCAGGCGCCGAGGTAGGTCAGCATGGTGCGCTGGGCGTCGGGCGTGACCAGCACCACGCACTGCGCGGTGGGCGGGTTCTCGGTGCCGGGCGGCGTGTTGAAGGCGACACCGATGGTCTTCATGTCGGACGAGAACACGCCACCCAGGCGGTCCGGCGCGACCTTGCCGATGTAGGCGGTGCGCACGCCCAGGCCGGCCAGCCCCACCAGCGTGTTGGCCGCCGAGCCGCCGGAACATTCCACCCCCTCGGGCAGCGCGCCCAGCATGCGGGCGGCGGTGTCGCCGTCGACCAGCGCCATCGTGCCCTTGCTGAGCCGGTGCCGCGAGAGCACCGCGTCGTCGACGGCGATGAGCCGGTCGACGATGGCGTTGCCGATGCCGAGGATGTCGAAAAGAGGTAGGGACATGACTAGTGATGGAAGAAGAAATACGGCTTGATTGCACGCTGAAAGGGAGGCGTCGTGCACAGTTTTGAATGGTACACGTCGAGTGGGATGCCTCCTCGCTGAAAAGCCTGCGTGTCTGTTGACAAAAGGAATTCAGGAGAGATATTGGAGTTTTTCCTCAAGAGGAAATTGCAGATGTCGACCGCAGATCAACTCGTGGCGAAAACGGCCACAGAATCTTTGAATGCAGGAGTCCGCAGCTTGCTTCGGCGGTGGGGTACCGAGGACCATGGCGAAATAGTCTGGATGACCTTCTCTGATGACGAGGGTGTTACGCGCGTCGTCTACGAGGTTCTCAGAGAGCATGCCCATGAGGCCCCCCGCCTGCTGTCTGCAACCCGGCTAAAAGATGAGCTGGAAGCCGCAAGGGCCAAGAACGTAAAAAAGGTCTGCTGGTCTCTTTAAAGCGGTGATCGACGGCTGCTGGCTGCAACCGTGGCGCCAATAGCATGAATTGGAACGGCGGAGCCGCCGGTTACTTGGCTGTGAGCGACCGCGCGAAAGATCCGTAATTCAGCGGCCGCGCAGGAACAGCGCGTCCAGCTCACGGATGGAGAGCTGGCGCCAGGTCGGGCGGCCGTGGTTGCATTGGTCGGAGCGCTCGGTGCGTTCCATGTCGCGCAGCAGCGCGTTCATTTCTTCCAGCGTGAGCTTGCGGTTGGCGCGCACCGCGCCGTGGCAGGCCATGGTGCCGAGCAGTTCGTTGCGGGCGCGTTCGACGACGGTGCTGGCGTCGTGCTGGGCCAGCTCGGCCAGCACGCTGCGCGCGAGTTCCACCGCGTCGCCGTGCGCCAGCGAGGTGGGCACCGCGCGCACCGCCAGCGTGCGGGCGCTGAACGGCGCGACGTCCAGGCCCAGCGTGGCGAGGGTGGCCTGGGCCGCTTCGGCGGTGGCCACTTCCTGCGGCGTGGCGGCGAAGGTGGCGGGAATCAGCAGCGGCTGGCTGGCCAGAGCGCCGCCGTCGCCGGTGGCGTCGAGCTGCGCCTTGAGCCGCTCGTAGACGATGCGCTCGTGCGCCGCGTGCATGTCGACGATGACCAGGCCGTGCCGGTTTTCGGCCAGCACATAGATGCCCTGCAACTGCGCCAGCGCGCGGCCGAGGGGGAATTCGTCTTCTTCAGCGGGCGGCATTGCCGGGGAGGACGCGGCAGCGGCGGCGGGGCGCTCGGCGAACGGCGCCCACACGGCCGGGCGTTCAGCCACCGTGGCCGCTTCTGGCGCCTGGGCCACTGCCCACGGCGCGGCGGCGCCGGCTGTGGTGCCGGGTCGTTCTGCTATTAAATAAAGAGCAGACTGTCGCCAATCGGCGCTGACTTGCGGCCGATTTTGTTCAAAAAATGCGCCCTCGGAGCCGGTTTCGGCCTGCGGCACGCCGCCGGGTTGCGCCACGCCGAGCGGCACCACCGCAGCGGTGCCGGCGCGCGGTGCGGCCAGCGCGGCCTCCAGCGCGCGGCGCACCGCCTGGTGCACCTCGCGCGAATCGCGGAAGCGCACCTCGATCTTGGTCGGGTGCACGTTCACGTCCACCCTTGTCGGGTCGACCGACACATGCAGCGCAAAGACCGGCTGGCGCTGGCCGTGCAGCACGTCGTCGAAAGCGCTGCGGGCGGCGTGGCTCAGCACCTTGTCGCGCACGAAGCGGCCGTTGACCCAGGCGAACTGCTGGTCGGCGCGCGAGCGGGCGGCGTCGGGTATGCCCGCGCGGCCGCGCACCGACACCACGCCGCCCGGCGGCGTTTCCACCTTCACGCTCTGTGCCAGCCAGTCATCGCCCAGCACGTCGGCGATGCGTTTGTCGTGGGCGTCTTCTCCGGCGCAGGCGCGCCACTGCTCGACGAGCTTACCCTCGTGCCAGATCGCGAACGCCACCTCGGGCCGCGCCAGCGCATGGCGGCGCACCGCGTCCAGGCAGTGCGCGAGTTCGGTCTGGTCGGACTTGAGGAATTTGCGGCGGGCCGGCGTGGCGAAGAACAGCTCCTTCACCTCCACCGTGGTGCCTCGCGCGCGGGCGGCGGGGCGCAGCTCGCCGCTGCGGCCGTCGAGCAGAAAGCCGGTAGCGGCGTCGGCCGCGCGGGTCAGCACCGAGACCTCGGCCACCGAGTTGATGGCGGCCAGCGCCTCGCCCCGGAAACCCATGGTGCCGACCGACTCCAGATCGGTCAGGCTGGCGATCTTGCTCGTGGCGTGGCGCTTCAGCGCCAGCGCGATCTGGTCCTGCGGAATGCCGTCGCCGTCGTCCTCCACCGAGATCAGCCGCACGCCGCCGGAAGCCAGCCGCAGCACCACGCTGGTGGCGCCGGCGTCCAGCGCGTTGTCGAGCAGCTCGCGCACCACCGAGGCCGGCCGCTCCACCACCTCGCCAGCAGCGATCTGGCTGACCAGTTCGTCCGGCAGTTCGCGGATGCGGCGGGCGGGTTCCATCAGGCGGCGATTCTACGTTCAAGGGTCTTTGCCGGCCGGTCGATAATCGCGCCCGCAACCGGACCCCGCCACCCATGGAACTCGTCGCCTTCCTGATCGATTTCATCCTCCACGTCGACCGTTACCTGGAGGCCTTCGTCACGAACTACGGCGCCTGGGTGTACGCGCTGCTGTTCCTCATCATCTTCGTCGAGACGGGGCTTGTGGTGATGCCGTTTCTGCCCGGCGACTCGCTGCTGTTCGTGGTGGGCGCGATGTGTGGCATCGGCCTGATGAGCTACCCGCTGAGCGTGGGCCTGCTGCTCGCGGCGGCGGTCATGGGCAACCAGACCAACTACGCGATTGGCCGGCACTTCGGGCCGCGGGTGTTCCAGTGGGAGAACTCGAGGTTCTTCAACCGCAGGGCCTTCGACAAGGCCCACGCGTTCTACGAGCGCTACGGCGGCGTCACCATTGTGTTGGCGCGCTTCATGCCGTTCCTGCGCACCTTCGCGCCCTTCGTGGCGGGCGTGGCGCAGATGAACCGCGCGAAGTTCAGTTTCTACGACATAACGGGTGGCGCGCTGTGGGTGGGCAGCCTGGTGACGGTGGGCTATCTGTTCGGCAACATCCCGCTGGTGAAACAGCATCTGCAGCACATCATCTGGGCGATGATTCTGATACCGGGCCTGATCGTGCTCATCGGGGCCTGGCGCAGCCGCAACCGGCCCCTGCCGCCGGCGCCCTGAAAACACAAACGGCCCGTGAGGGCCGTTCGTGTGTGTGCAGCATCTGGCGAGTCCCTGCGCGCTGCCCCATCGGCCGCTGGGCGGCGTCGAATCGGGCATCGGGAGGTCCGGTGGCGCGGCGCTGTTGTTCGAGTTGTCGCGTTCGCCTGGAGCCTCATCGGGGGACCGGCCCCGCTGTGTCAGCGCGTTCAGTAGCGGCGACGGGCGTTTTCGTCCTGACGACGGCCCAGTTCGTTGCCGACCAGACCGCCGGCCACGGCGCCGCCCACGGTGCCCAGGGCACTGCCGCCACCGATCGCGTTGCCGGCCACGCCGCCCACCACCGCACCGGTGGCAAGGCCCAGGTCCTGGCTGGAGGTGCTGGCACAGCCCGTCATGGCCATCAGAGAAGCTGCTGCGGCCGCCATCAACAATTTGGTTTTCATGGTGTCTACCTTCGAGTGTTTGAGGGTTGCAAGCAGTTCTCGCTGCCTGTGAGGCAACTGTAGTTTTCGAGCCTCGGAGGGTCTGTAGGAAAAGGCCGTCGTGGCCTGTCGGTACCCGGAAAGCGGTGGCGTCAGTGCAAGCGTGCGCGCGGCTTTACAAGGGCCGGCTGCGCGCCAGCGGCGGGTTGCGCGCGAAATAGGTTTGAATGCCGCGCATCACGGCGTCAGCGAGCTGTTCCTGGTAGGCCTCGCTGGCCAGCAGGGCTTCTTCGTCGGGGTTGCTGATGAAGGCGGTCTCGACCAGCACGCTGGGAATGTCGGGCGCCTTGAGCACCGCGAAACCGGCCTGCTCGACGCGCGCCTTGTGCAACTTGCCGACGTTGCCGATGGCGCCCAGCAGCGCACCGCCGAGCTTGAGGCTGTCCTTGATCTGCGCGGTGGTGCTCATGTCGAGCAGGGCACGCTGCACCTGCGCGTCGCGGTTGGCGCCGGTGTTGAGGCCGCCGATCTGGTCGGCCTTGTTTTCCTTGTCGGCCATCCAGCGGGCGGCCGAGCTGGAGGCGCCGCCTTCGCTGAGCGCGAACACGCTGGCGCCGCGCGCCTCGGGCGTGAAGAAGGCGTCGGCGTGCAGGCTCACGAACAGGTCGGCATTCACGCGGCGGGCCTTCTGCACGCGCACGCCGAGCGGCACGAAAAAGTCGGCGTCGCGGGTGAGGAAGGCGCGCAGGCTGTTGCCGTTGATGGTGGTGGCGTTGATGCGGTCGCGCAGCCGGTGGGCGATGCGCAGCACCACGTCCTTCTCCATCGTGCCGCCGGGCCCGATGGCGCCGGGGTCTTCGCCGCCATGGCCGGGGTCGAGCGCGATGACGATGAGCCGGTCGGTCGCCGGGCCGGCGGCGGTTGGGGGAGGCGAGGGCGGTGGTGCGGGCAACACCTTCACGGTGGGCAGGCCGGGCGAGTGTGGCGGTGCCGGCGTGACGGTGATGGCCACGGCGGGCGGCGCGCCTGGTTTGCCGGATTGCTGTGCGATCAGTTCGCCGAGCGGGTCTGTGGCCGGCTGTTCACGCAGCCGTTCTTCGATCAGCGCGGCCAACGGGTCGGGCGCCTGCGTGGGAAACAGATCCATCACCAGCCGGTGCTGGTAGGGGCCGATGGGCGGCAGCGGGAAGACCTGCGGCGCGGCGGGCTGCTTCAGGTCGATGACGATGCGCACCACGCCGGGCGCGTTCTGGCCGACCCGCACGCCGGCGATGAAGGGGTCGTCGGCACGCACCCGGCCGAGCAGTTCGCGCAACGCCGGGTTCAGCTCGATGCCGGTGATGTCCACCGCCAGCCGCGGCGGCTCGGGCACGAAGAAGGGTTTGGCCTGCAGGAAGGCGTCGGACTCGATGGTGATGCGGGTGTAGTCGGGCGCCGGCCAGACCCGCACCTCGACGATGTTGGCGCCCCAGGCGATCTGCGCGCGGCCCAGCAGCAGGGCCAGCGTGCTGCCGGCCACGAAGCGGCGGCGGTTGGTGGGGCTCACGCGGGCAGCGCCGCCAGCAGCGTGCGGCCGGCGGGGGTGTGGGCCGACACCGTGACGCGGCGTGGGGCTGGGGGCGCGGCGCCGTCGTCGTCGGTGGTGTCGGATTCGGCGGGCAGCGTGTCGATGGAGACCACGAGGTCGGGCACCGGCAGCAGCCGCGCGGCGTTCTCCGGCCATTCGGCCAGCTTCAGGCCAGCGCTGGCGAACAGGTCGCGGAAGCCGGCGTCTTCCCATTCGCGCGGGTCGCCGAAACGGTAGAAGTCGAAATGCCAGACCGCCAGCGGCGCGCCGCCGGGCAGCGTGGCCTCGTGCGGCTCCACCACCGCGTAGGTGGGGCTCTTGATGCGGCCCGCCACGCCCAGCGCACGCAGCAGGTGCCGCACCAGCGTGGTCTTGCCGGCGCCGAGGTCGCCGCGCAGCTCCACGAAGGCGTTGGCGATGGCGGGCTGCGCGGCCAGCGCAGCGGCGAAGGCGCGCGTGTCGTCTTCGCTGCGCCAGACGGCGGTGGTTTCTACAATGGACGGGTGAGGATCGACAGCACGCAATTGCTTATCCGGATCGGAGGCTGGGCTCAAGAGCTTGGATTCTCCCAAATCGGCGTGAGCGGCATCGACCTCTCGGCCGCCGAGCCCGGTTTGCTGGCCTGGCTGTCGCGCGGTTTCCACGGCGAGATGGACTACATGGCCCGCCACGGCCTCAAGCGCGCGCGGCCGGCCGAGCTGGTGCCGGGCACGCTGAGCGTCATCACTGCCCGCATGCCCTACCTGCCGGCAGACACCCCGCCCGACTGGACCGACCGCGAACTCGCGCGGCAGCGCCAGCCCGGCGAGGCCGTGGTCTCGCTCTACGCCCGGGGGCGGGACTACCACAAGGTGCTGCGGCAGCGGCTGCAGAAGCTGGCCGACCGCATCGCGGGCGAGCTGGGGCCGTTCGGCCACCGCGTGTTCACCGATTCGGCGCCGGTGCTGGAGGTGGAGCTGGCCACCCGCAGCGGCCAGGGCTGGCGCGGCAAGCACACGCTGGTGCTGCAGCGCGAGGCCGGCTCGATGTTTTTCCTGGGCGAGATCTACTGCGACCTCGCCTTGCCCGAAAGCGCGCCGGCCTCGGCCCACTGCGGCAGTTGCAGCGCCTGCATCAGCGCGTGCCCCACCGGCGCCATCGTGGCACCGTACCGGCTCGACGCGCGGCGCTGCATCTCCTACCTCACCATCGAACACGCCGGGCCGATTCCCGAGGAGCTGCGCCCGCTGATCGGCAACCGCGTCTACGGCTGCGACGACTGCCAGCTCGTGTGCCCCTGGAACAAGTACGCCCGCGCCAGCGGCCTGCCCGATTTCGACGCCCGCGCGCCGCTGCGCGCACCCACGCTGCTGCAACTGTTCGCCTGGAGCGAGGCCGACTTTCTGCGCCACACCGAGGGCAGCGCCATCCGCCGCATCGGCTTCGAGCGCTGGCAGCGCAATGTGGCGGTCGGGCTGGGCAACGCGCTGCGCAGCGAAGCGCTGGACCAGGCCGAACGCGCGGCCATCGTCGCCGCGCTGCAGGCCGAAACCGGCTCGCCGAGTGCGCTGGTGCGCGAACACGTCGCGTGGGCGCTCGAAGGCCATTTTCTCGAAGGAAATCGGCCGCAAGTCAGCGCCGATGCTGGTGTGTCTGCTATTCATTCAGGAGTAAATATATGCCCAACCTGAAATCCCTGCTGGGTGTGGAGCACCCGTTGATCCAGGCCCCGATGGCCGGCATCCAGACCAGCGCGATGGCGGTTGCCGTCAGCAACGCCGGCGGCCTCGGCTCGCTGCCCGCCGCCATGCTGACGCCCGACGCTTTGAAGAAGGAGCTTCACGCGATCACCGCCGGCACCTCCAAACCCTACAACGTCAATTTCTTCTGCCACCACCCGCCGTCGCCAGACGCCGCGCGCGAAGCCGCCTGGCAGCAGGCGCTGGCGCCGTATTTCGCCGAGCACGGCATAGACCCCGCCAGCATCCAGCCCGGCCCCGGCCGCGCGCCGTTCAGCCCCGAGATCTGCGACCTCATCGAGCCGTTCGCGCCGCCGGTCGTCAGCTTCCATTTCGGCCTGCCGCCGCCGGAGCTGGTCGAGCGGGTGAAGGGCTGGGGCGCGAAGATCCTGGCGTCGGCCACCACGGTGGACGAAGGGCTGTGGCTGCAGGCGCGGGGCGTCGACGCCGTCATCGCCCAGGGCCTGGAGGCCGGCGGCCACCGCGGCCATTTCCTGAGCGACGACCTGACGCGCCAGAAAGGCCTGTTCGCGCTGCTGCCGCAACTGGAGCAGGCGCTCAAGGTGCCGGTGATCGCGGCCGGTGGCATTGCCGACGCGGCCGGCATCAATGCCGCCCGGGTGCTGGGTGCGGCGGCCGTGCAGATCGGCACCGCCTACATGCTGTGCCACGAGGCCACCACCAGCCCCCTGCACCGCGCCGCGCTGCAAAACCCCACCATGGCCCGCCACACCGCGCTCACCAACCTGTTCACCGGCCGGCCCGCCCGCGGCATCGTCAACCGGCTGATGCGCGAACTGGGGCCGCTGAGCGGCGCCGCCCCCGAATTTCCGCTCGCCACCGCGGCCATCGCCCCGCTGCGCGCCAAGGCCGAAGCCGCCGGCAGCGGCGACTTCTCACCGCTGTGGTCAGGCGCCAACGCGCGGGGCTGCAAGGCGGTGGGGGCGGGCGAGCTCACCGAAGAGCTGGCGCGAGCCTTTCGCGGGTTCAGCCGCTGACCGGTCCGGGGGCAGGCTCGGCACAGCCGCCGAGCGCCACCTCGGCCAGCCACGCCCGCCAAAAAGACTGGGCAGCAACCGCCAGGGCAGGCGCGTGGCGCTTGCCGGCTTGCCTCAACGTGGCCACGTCGATGTGGGCCTGCGCCAGTTCGCACGCGTGCCCCACGTACCAGCGCTCCAGCCCCTGCGCGGTCACTTCGGGGTGGAACTGAAGCCCGAGCGCGAAACGCCCCAACGAGAACGCCTGATGGGCGTACTGGTCTGTGGACGCGAGGTGGCGAGCCCCTTCCGGCAGATCGAAGGTGTCGCCGTGCCAATGCAGTACCGGCAGCCCGGCGGCAACGAGCAGATCTGTGGCGGCCGGCCCCTCGGCGTCCCGGCCCGGCCGCAGGGGCTTCCAGCCGATCTCCTTTCCGTGCTGGCCGGGGTAGACCCGGGCCCCCAGCGCGGCGGCCATGAGCTGGGAGCCCAGGCAGATCCCGAGGGTTGCGCGCTTCTGGGCAAGCCGCGTCCGCAGCCACGCGATTTCCGTGGCAATGAAGGGGTAGTGCTGCTGCTCATAGGCCCCGACGGGGCCGCCCAGCACCACCACCAGGTCGTGCGCGCCAGGGTCCACGCCTGACAGATCGGCGGTGCAGGCGTCCAGCCGCTCGATGGTGTAGCCGGCGTGGAGCAATTCGTCTTCGAGTGTTCCCAAATCTTCGAAGGCCACATGGGTGACGGCGAGGGCGGTTTTCATTGGCGGTTGTTGTGCATGAGGGTGGATCGGTCGCTCCTGCACCAATGCTGGGCGCTGGGGTCGCGGCACTCACGGCCACAGTGCGCATATCCTGCCAGACCCGCACCTGCAGGGTGGACGGAGGGCGTTGCATGCGTGGCGCGCAAGTTGCTTCGGAGGCGATGTATTCGAATGACTATATCGCCAGCCGAGCGGCAACCCGATGACCGTGAACAGTGTTGAAAGTGTCTGCCCCTATTGCGGCGTGGGCTGTGGAATGGCCTTGCAGGTTGACGGCGGCAAGGTGGTGAAGGTGAGCGGCATCAAGACCCACCCGACCAATTTCGGGCGGCTGTGCACCAAGGGCTCGACCAGCGCCCAGGCGCTGCGGGAGTCGGGTCGCATGGCGTCGGCCTTCCTGCGCGCCGACCGCCAGCGCGACCCGGTCCAGGCCAGGATGGACGACGCCATCTCGCAGACCGCCAGCCGGCTGAAGGCCATCCTGGATGAACATGGCCCCGACGCGATTTCGTTGTATGTGTCTGGCCAGATGTCGCTGGAGGCGCAGTACCTCGCCAACAAGCTGTGCAAGGGCTACATCGGGACCAATCAGATCGAGTCCAACTCGCGCCTGTGCATGGCCAGCGCGGGCAGCGGGTACAAGCTGTCGCTGGGGTCTGACGGGCCACCCGGTTCGTACCAGGACTTCGATCGGGCCGACCTGTTCTTCGTGATCGGCGCCAACATGGCCGACTGCCATCCCATCCTGTTCCTGCGGATGATGGACCGGGTGAAGGCCGGGGCCAGGCTGGTGGTGGTCGATCCGCGCCGCAACGCCACGGCCGACAAGGCGCATCTGTTCCTGCAGATCAGGCCTGGAACAGACCTGGCCCTGCTCAATGGCCTGCTGCACCTGCTGCATGCGGGCGGCCACACGGACGCCGACTTCATCGCCCGCTACACCGAGGGCTGGGAAGCCATGCCGGACTTCCTGGCGGACTACTCGCCCGATCGGGTGAGCGCTGTCACGGGCATTCCAGAGGCCGACATCCGGCGGACCGCGCAGATGATCGGGGAGGCCGGCGCCTGGATGAGTTGCTGGACCATGGGCCTGAACCAGAGCACCCATGGCACCTGGAACACCAATGCCATCTGCAACCTGCACTTGGCCACCGGAGCGATCTGCACACCCGGCAGTGGCCCTTTCTCTCTCACCGGCCAGCCGAACGCCATGGGTGGGCGCGAGATGGGCTACATGGGTCCCGGCCTGCCTGGCCAGAGAACCGTGCTCGCCGATGACGACCGGCATTTCGTCGAGCAGGCATGGGGCGTGCCGCCCGGCACGCTCCACACACGGCTGGTGGGCGGCACGGTGGCCCTGTTCGAGCGCATGGCCGCCGGTGACATCAAGGCCTGCTGGGTCATCTGCACCAACCCCGTCGCCACCGTTCCCAACCGCAAGAACGTGATCGCCGGGCTGCAGGCCGCCGAACTGGTTATCACGCAAGACGCTTTCGTCGATACCGAGACCAACCGTTACGCGGACATACTGCTGCCCGCCGCCCTCTGGGCCGAGGCCGAGGGCGTAATGATCAATTCCGAGCGCAACCTCACGCTCATGCGCAAAGCCGTCGATCCACCCGGGCAGGCGTTGCCAGACTGGCAAATCATTGCCCGCGTGGCCTGCGAAATGGGCTACGCGGATGCTTTCGGCTACAGCAGCGCCGAGGAGGTTTTCGAGGAGATCAGGCAGTTCTGGAACCCGAAGACGGGCTACGACATCCGCGGAGCGACCCACGCCCGGCTGCGCGAAACGCCCCTTCAGTGGCCTTGCCCTCCGGACGACCGCGAAGACCGCCACCCCATCCGCTACCTGAACGACGGGATCAGCCAGAAACTCAAGGTGCTGGACGACGGTTCCAGGCCCCGCATTGCCTTTGCCACGGCCAGTGGAAAAGGGGTTTTCTTCGCGCGGCCGCACGGCGACGCGGGCGAAATGCCCGATGCCGACTTCCCGATGGTGTTGAACACCGGCCGCTTGCAGCACCAATGGCACACGATGACCAAGACCGGCAAGATCCCGGCGCTGGTGAAGCTCAATCCGGGCCCGTTCATCGAAATCCACCCCGAGGATGCGGCAGCGCTGGGCATTCAAGACAAGGACCGCGTCGAGATCCGTTCGCGGCGTGGTCGTGCCGTCTTGCCGGCCGTCGTGACCGACCGCGTGCGTGCGGGCAATTGCTTTGCGCCGTTTCACTGGAACGATGTGTACGGCGAGAACCTCGCCATCAATGCCGTGACCAGCGATGCGGTCGATCCGTTGTCCCAGCAGCCGGAGTTCAAGTTCAGCGCGGTGGCGTTGTGCCGCCTTGCGCCGGAAACCGCTTCCCCCGACGAACATCTGGCCGTGGCGAGCGGCGCCGGAACCGCGCAGTTGAACGGTTCGCTGGCGGCCACCACCGGCCCGCGCGACGACGCGGCCATTGCGGCCATTCATGCCAGAGAACACCACACCATGCAGATCAATGCACTGGCCCGGCTGCTGGGCATAGAAGCCGCACCCGTTCCCGTTCTGGAGCCCCAGGAGCAGTGGTATCTCCAGGGTTTTTTGAGCGGCCTGAACAGCGAAGAGGCCCGCCAGGTGGGAGGCGTTCCGTCGCTGCCTCCCACGGCGCCGCTGGCACCCCCCAAAAGGGCGCTGGTGGACGGAATGCTCGCGGGCCTGTTCTCGCGCACCTGGCTGCCCTCGGGCGCGCCGTCTGATCGCGGGCCAATCGACGGGTCGCAGGCCGTTTCCGATCCCTCTGGCACGATGAAGCCGCCCGTACAGACCCGGGTGCGCGTGCTGTGGGCATCCCAGACCGGCAACGCGGAAGCCTTCGCGGTGACATGCGCCGAGCGGCTTCGGCAAGACGGCTGTGTGGTCGCACTCGGCGGAATGGACGGCTGCAGGCTCGACGACATTTCTCCCGATGAACATCTGCTGCTGATCGCCAGCACGTTCGGCGATGGTGACCCGCCCGACAACGGCGCCGGTTTCTGGCAGGCATTGCAGGGGGATGCCGCACGACGGCTCGAGGGCGTGGGCTTTTCCGTGCTGGCGTTCGGTGATTCCAGCTACGACCAGTTCTGCGGGTTCGGCCGCAAGCTCGACGCGCGCCTGGAGGCGCTGGGTGCCTCGCGGCTGGCGCCCCGAATCGATTGCGAGCCCGACGCCCAGCCGGCCGCGTTGGACTGGCTGGCTTCTGTCGGGCTGGCGCTGAAGGCAGCGTCACCGGCACGTGCACCAACGCCGGTTGCGAGCCCCGCGCTGGCGGAAATGGGGGGTGGCGGCGGTGGCATGGCCGAACCCCGTGCTGCCGAGCCGCAAGGGCAGCGGGGCACCTTCGGCCGGCACACGCCTCTTCGCACCCGCCTGGTGGCAAACCGGATTCTCAACGCCCCGGGAGCGTCCCGGGAAACGCGTCAATTTGCGTTCGCTCTCGGCGGTACCGGCTTCAGCTACGAAGCGGGCGATGCGCTGGGCGTGTGGCCCACCAATTGCCCCGAACTGGTGGCGGACATGCTGACGGCCCTGAAACTGCCGGCAGCCGCGCCGGTTTCCATCAAGGATGTGGGCGACGTCCCGATCGCGCAGGCGCTCCTGCGCCACCAGGACATCGCGAAGATCACGTCGGAGGTGCTGGGCTTCATCCAGAGCCGCTCCGGCAACGACACCCTGGCTGAACTGCTCAAGCCCGAGCGGGCGCAAGACCTCCGCAACTGGTTGTGGGGCCGGCAGATCGTGGATCTGCTGGAAGAATTCCCGATTCGCGCCACGGCGCAGGAGTGGGTGGCGGTTCTCAAGCGGCTGCAGCCGCGCCTGTATTCCATTTCCTCCAGCCCCAAGGTGCAGACCGACGAGGTGCATCTCACCGTGGCGGCCGTGCGCTACGGCCACAACGGCAAGCCGCGGCGTGGCGTGTGCTCCACATTCCTCGCCGATCGGGCGGGCGAGACCGAGGTGCCGATCTTCCTCCAGAAGTCGGCCCATTTCCGGCCCCCGGCTGGCAAGGACGCACCGATGATCATGGTCGGTCCGGGCACGGGCATCGCGCCATTCCGGGGGTTTCTCCACGAGCGCCGTGCGCGTGGCGACACCGGGCGCAACTGGCTGTTCTTCGGCGAACAGCATGCCGCCACCGACTTCTATTACCGCGACGAGCTGCATGCCATGCATGCCGATGGATTCCTGACGCGGCTCAGCCTGGCGTTCTCGCGAGACCAGGAGCAGAAGATCTATGTCCAGGATCGCATGCGGGAAGCCGGAAGCGAATTGTGGGCTTGGCTACAGGACGGCGCAGGTTTCTACGTGTGCGGTGATGCCAGCCGCATGGCCCGTGACGTCGACGCAACGCTGCGGCAGATCGTGCAGACGCACGGCGCCATGGGCGCCGACGATGCGGCCGCCTACGTGGCTCGCATGGCCCAGGACAAACGCTACCTCCGCGACGTGTACTGACGTGCATGCAGCCCCCGTGCCGGCACCGAGGAACCGGGGGCGTCAGCCCCGCCCAAAGCGCAAAAAGGCGAGGGCCAGGCATGTGGCTGCGAGCAGCAGCGCGAGGCTCTTCCAGAACAGCACCGGGTGGCGTTCGATCAGCGCCGGCCGGGCGTCGCGCAGGAAGGCCGCGCCCGGCTGTCGCAGGTCGTGAACGAATTCCGACAGCGTTTCGTGGCGCTTCTGCGGGTTGGGCTGGGTGGCCTTCTGCAGCACCCGGTCGATCCACTGGGGCGTGTCGCGCCGCGCGTCGAGCACCGACCGGTAACGCAGCCTCGACTGGGCCAATCGCGAGCGCGCCTGCGCCACGCCGGTGCCGTAGGGCAGCGTGCCTGACAACATCTGGTAAGTCATGACGCCAAGCGAAAACAGATCCGAGCGTTCCGATCCCGGCTCGCCGAGGAAATATTCAGGCGCGGTGTATTGAACGGTGCCGAGGATGGGCGCCGGCGCGTGGCCTGGCGACATTTCCGCCACGCCGGCCACGTGGGTGGCGCCGAAGTCAATGATCTTGACGGTGTCGGTGCGGTCGATCATGACGTTCTGCGGCCTCAGGTCCTGGTGCAGCATCTCGAGCCGATGGAACGCCTGGAGGCCTCGCGCGATCTGCTCCACGATGCCGCGCACGGTTTCCAGGTCGGGCGCGGGGTGGTCGATCATCCATTGCGCGAGCGTCTGGCCCTCGATGTATTCGGTCACCACGTAGAGGTGGCGGCGTTCGCGCGATCGGGGTTGCGGCTTGAGCACGTGCGCGCTGTCGATCCGGCGCGCGACCCATTCCTCCAGCATGAAACGTTCGAGGTAGGCGGCATCGCCGCCGAGGTCGATCGACGGTGTTTTCAGCACCACCAGACTTTCCGTGGCGGTGTCGACCGCGAGGTAGATGTGGCTTCGGCTGCTGCCGTGCAGCTCACGCACGATGCGGTAGCCGTCGATCACGGCCCGCGCTTCCAGCAGCGGCGGCAGCGGCAACTGGGCCAACTGCTGGTGGATCTCGCCGGCCTGCCGCAGCGGCACCGCGTCGATGCGCACGATCTGCACCGTCAGGTTGTCGGGGCTGCCGCGGCCCAGCGCTTCTGCCACGATGGCGCGCGCCGCGGCGTCCAGGTCGTCGGTGTCGCGCGAAATGGCTTGGGCCACGAAGCCTGGCGTCACGTGCTCGTGCACGCCGTCGGTGGTCAGCACGAACACGTCGCCCGGTTCGACCGGCAGCGCCAGGTAGTCGATTTCAACCTGCGGGTTGAAACCCACCGCCCGGCTCAAATAGCTGGTGTTTTCGGAAACGCTCACCCGGTGGTCGCGCGTGAGCAGTTCCAGCGTGCCGCCCTGCAACCGGTGTATGCGGGAATCACCGACATGGAACAGGTGCGCGGTGGCCGACTTGACCACCAGCGCGCTCAGTGTGCAGACGTAGCCCTTGTCGCGGTCGTAACGGTGCTCGCCCTGGCGGCTGCGCGAATGCAGCCACGAGTTGCTGGCGGCCACCACCCGTTCCGCCGACTTCTTCACCGACCAGGTTTCCGACGTGCAGTAGTAGTCGTCGAGAAAACCCATCACCGCGAATTCGCTGGCGATCTGGCTCACATCGCTGCTGCCGATGCCGTCCGCCAGCGCAACCGCCACGCCCTTGGCGCCGAGCAGAGGCTCCGGCGGCACCGTGGCACCGTGGAAATCCTGGTTGACCGGCTTGCGCCCCCTGTCTGAATGCTGGCCGATCGAGACCCGCAGTGCGTCGCCCATGGCCTATTGTGCGCGGCCGGCCAGGTTGCGCCGCGGTGCCGTGCGCAGATGCGTGGCGTAGAGCGTGAGGCCCGTGAACGACAGGCCGCCCACGAGGTTGCCCAGCACCGTGGGGATTTCGTTCCAGATCAGGTAGTCCATGAACGAGAACTTGGCGCCCAGCAGCAAACCCGAGGGGAACAGGAACATGTTCACCACCGAATGCTCGAACACCATGTAGAAGAACACCATGATCGGCATCCACATCGCCACCACCTTGCCAGTGACGGTGGTGGAAATCATCGCCCCGACCACGCCCGTCGACACCATCCAGTTGCACAGCATGCCCCGCACGAACAGCGTCAGCATGCCCGCCGCCCCATACTGCGCGTAACCCAGCGTGCGGCCTTCGCCAATGTGGCCGATGACCTGGCCCACCTTGTCGGGCGGTGTCGAAAAGCCGTAGGTGAAGACAATGGACATCAGCACCGCCACGGTGAAGGCCCCGGCGAAGTTGCCGGTGAACACCAGCCCCCAGTTGCGCAGCACACCGCCGACGGTCACTCCGGGGCGCTTGTCGAGCAGCGCCAGCGGCGTCAACACGAAGACGCCGGTCAGCAGGTCGAAACCCAGCAGATACAAGATGCAGAAGCCCACTGGAAACAGCACCGCGCCAATGATGGGCTGCCCGGTCTGCACATTGATGGTGACGGCGAACACGGCGGCCAATGCCAGGATGGCGCCAGCCATGTAGGCCCGTATCAGCGTGTCGCGTGCCGACATGAAGATTTTGGATTCACCAGCGTCCACCATTTTGGTGACAAATTCCGATGGCGCGAGATATGACATGTGCTGAGTCCTCGTTGTGGTGCATTCCAGGCCGGAATGCCCAAATAGGTGATGGATGGTTCCCACATTGGCGCAAGAACTGCGCCAGAAAACAGGGTTATTGGGGCGCCATGCCGTTGCACGCCGCAGTTCGGTGCGGCCGCGTCACGCAAGGGCTGCACACAAAAATCCAAACCGCGTGCATCCAATCGGGCTCGCACCGGGTAGTGAAGGCTGGGCGCGAACACGCGCCCGGTTTGTTCAACATCCGGAGATCCTTGATATGACGCAATCCCGTTTCCTTTCTGTGCTGGCCGTGGCCGGCGCCGTTTCGCTGCTGGCCGCCTGCGCATCAGCCCCGACCTACACCCAGGACGGCCTGCCCGACGCCGTGAAGGTGCCGGCCGGCCACCGCGTGGCGCTGGAGACCGTGGGCGTGGGCACCATCGTCTACGAATGCCGCGAGAAGGCGGGCGCCGCCGACGTGACCGAATGGGTGTTCGTCGGCCCGGCCGCCACGCTGTCGGACCGCAGCGGCAAGGCCATCGGCAAGTACTACGGCCCGCCGGCCACCTGGGAAGCGGCCGATGGCTCCAAGCTGACCGGTACGCAGCTCGCCGTGGCGCCCTCTGGAGCCGGCAATCTGCCCTATCAGCTCGTCAAAGCGAATCCGGCCGTCGGTTCCGGCGCGATGACCGGCATCAGCCACATCCAGCGCGTGGCGCTTCAAGGCGGTGTCGCACCGGCCACCCCGTGCACGCCAGCCGGCAAGGGCCAGCGTGAAACGGTGGCCTACAAGGCCGACTACATCTTCTGGAAGGCGCAATAAGCCCACGCGTCGGGCCGAACATGGCTTCGGCCCGACGGTGGCGCGCGGTGGCTCCTCTATGATCGACGCCAACAGCCGGACCCGGCCGCGTGCCCGGGTTCATCGCCAGCCACCTGATCCGCCTTCCGGAGCACGTTCAGCTTGTCAGAATCCGATCCGACCGCATTCGACTACGACGGCCAACTGGCCGCGGTGGGCCGTGGCGACCGCCGCGCGCTGCAGGCGATCTATGCCCGCGAGGGCGGCCGCATGCTGGCGGTGGCGCTGCGCATCGTGCGCGACCACGGCCGCGCCGAGGACATCGTGCACGACGCCTGCCTGAACATCTGGACCCGCGCGGCCAGCTTCGAGCCCGCGCGTGGCTCGGGCCGCGGCTGGATCTACAGCGTGGTGCGGCATCTGGCGCTGAACGCGGTGCGCGACGGCGCCCGCGAGGTGCCGGCCGACGACGCCACCACCTCCGCGATGGACCAGCGCGATGCGCTGGTGCGCCACCGCGACGCCGCCGACACGCTGATCGCCCGGCTCGACCGCAGCCGGCTGCTCAATTGCCTGGAGCGGCTGGACCCGGCGCGGCGCGACTGCGTGCTGCACGCCTATGTAGACGGCTGCTCGCACGGCGAGATCGCCCAGCGCGTGGGCGCGCCGCTGGGCACCGTGAAGGCCTGGATCCGCCGCAGCCTGGCCTCGCTGCGGGAGTGCATGGCATGACGCCCGCCGAGCACGACGACCTCGACGGCCTGGCCGGCGAATACGTGCTGGGCACGCTGGGCGCCGACGCGCGCCGCGACGTCGAGCGCCGCCTGCCGCACGAGCCGGTGCTGATGGCCGCGGTGGCCGACTGGGAAGCGCGGCTGGAGCCTTTGACCGGCGCGGTGGAGCCGTTGCCGCTGCCCGACGCGCTGTGGCAGCGCGTGACCGCCAGCCTCAGCGCGGCTGAAACGAACACGCCGCCGGCGCAGGGCGGCTGGTGGCGCAACCTCGCGCTGTGGCGTGGCCTGACGCTCACCGGTTTTGCCACCGCCGCCATCCTCGCCGCCGTGCTGGTGCGCCAGCACGGCCTGCCGCAGCCCGGGCCGCAGTACCTCGTGGTGCTGGTCGCGCCGCAGGACAAGGCGCCGGGCTGGGTCATCCAGGCCGACGCGCGCAAGGCGCTGTCGCTGGTGCCCCTGGGTGTGGCGGCGCTGCCGGACGGCAAGGCGTTGCAGTTCTGGACCAAGGCCGACGGCTGGAGCGCACCGCTCTCGCTGGGCCTGGTGCGGCCGGGCCAGCGGGTCGACATCGCGCCCGGCCAGTTGCCGCCGGTGCAGCCCAACCAGTTGTTCGAACTCACGCTGGAGCCGCCGGGCGGCTCGCCCACCGGCAAGCCCACCGGGCCTATCCAGTTCATCGGCCGCGCGGTGCCGGTCACCTGAGGCCGCCGCCCGCAGGCGGCGCGTTCACAGGGCGCGCAGCACCCCCAGCGCCAGCGGCAGGCTCAGCATGCCCAGCAGCGTCGAGGCGGTCACCAGCGCGGCCACGAACGGCCCGTTGTAGCCCATGCGGGCCGCCAGCACGTAGCAGCTCGAGGCGGTGGGCAGCGCGCTGAAGGCGAACAGCACGGTGGCCTGCATCGCGTCCAGCGCGAACAGCCGCACCATGGTCCAGGCCACCATCGGCAACAGCAGGTGGCGGATCGCCAGCACGCCAACGGCCACCGTCTTCGCCGCGCCAAGCTGGCCGATCTGCATGCCGGCGCCGGCCGCCATCAGGCCCAGCGCCAGCGAGGCGGCGCCGATGCGGCTCACGGTGGGCTCCGCCCATTCGGGAATGCGGAAGCCGGCCAGGTTGGCAACCAGCCCGGTCAGCGTGGCCAGAATGAGCGGGTTGCGCGCCAGCTCGCCGATGAACCCCTTGCCCGAGTGCCGCGCCATCGGCCACACCGCCGCCACGTTGCACAGCGGCACGCAGACGCCGATCAGCACCGCGATCAGCAGCAGGCCCGGCGGGCCGGCCAGCCGCTCGGTGATGGCCAGCGCGATGAACGAGTTGAAGCGGAACGACACCTGCGCCGCCGAGGCGTGGTCGCGTGCGTTCACCCCCGGCAGCCACGCCAGCGCATAGCTGAGCGCTATGCCGGCGGCGATCACCGCCAGCCCCGAGGCGATCAGGCCCGACGCGGCGCCCAGGTCCAGCGGCGAGCGCACGATGGAATGGAACAGCAGCACCGGGAACAGGAAGTAGTACACCAGGCTTTCCACCTGCACCCAGACGGTGCGGTTCAACGCGGTGTAGCGGCAGACCAGAAAGCCGCAGACGATGAGGGAGAAGTCGGGGAACAGCAGCTGGGCGTAATTCACCAGCCGAGAATAGCGCCTGCCGGATGCGGTTTCCTTGCTGCCAACGGGGCTTGGGGTGCTTTGCTGACAATCGCGCGACACGGCTTCGGGGATGACCCGCACGCGGCCTGCGGCGGCAGCCCTTACGATGGCCGAGACCCTTGTCGAACCCTGCGTTGCCCATCCGAAGGAGAATTCCGCCATGCCATTCCAACGCCGTCACTGGCTGACCGCCTCCACCCTGGTGCCGCTGGCGCTGCTGTCCGGCGCCGCCTTCGCCGACACCTACCCGAGCAAGCCCGTCAAGCTGCAGGTGCCGTTCGCGCCGGGCGGCACCACCGACCTGGTGGCGCGCGTGGTGGCCGACCCGCTGGGCAAGCTGCTGGGCCAGCCGGTGGTGGTCGACAACAAGGCCGGCGGCGGCGGTGTGGTGGGCGCCACCGAAACCGCGCGCGCCGCGCCCGACGGTTATTCACTGGGCATCGCCACGGTGTCCACCACGGCGGCCAACCCGGCCATCAACAGCAAGATCGCCTACAACCCGATCACCGACTTCACACCCATCATCAACGTGGCGGCCACGCCCAACGTGATCGCGGTGCACCCCAGCTTTCCGGCGAAGAACTACAAGGAGTTCATCGCCGAAATCAAGAAATCGCCGGGCAAGTACTCCTATGCGTCGTCGGGCACCGGCGGCATCGGCCATCTGCAGACCGAGCTGTTCAAGAGCCTGACGCACACCTTCATCACGCACATCCCGTACCGCGGCGCCGGCCCGGCGCTGAACGACACGGTGGCTGGCCAGGTGCCCATCATCTTCGACAACCTGCCGTCGGCGTTGCAGTTCATCAAGCAGGGGCGGCTGGTCGCCATCGCCGTGGCGGCGCCCACGCGGCTGGCCGTGCTACCCGACGTGCCCACCTTCAAGGAACTGGGCCTGGAGCCGGTGAACCGCATGGCGTACTACGGCATTCTGGGCCCCAAGGGCCTGCCGAAGGACGTGGTCGACAAGGTGAATGCCGGCGTGCGCAAGGTGCTGGAAGACCCGGCGGTGCGCAAGCGCATCGAGGACAGCGGCTCCATCATCGTCGGCAATTCGCCGGCCGAGTTCTCGGCGCAGATCGCGGCCGAGTACGAGGTCTACAAGAAGGTCGTGCAGAGCGCCAAGCTCACGCTCGACTGAGGCCCCGGGAGCAGCCGCGCGCGTGGACAACAGCCTGGCGTCGGTCGACGCCTTCATCGACGCGCTGTGGCTGGAAGAGGGGCTGGCGAAGAACACGCTGGCCGCCTACCGGCGCGACCTGACGCTGTTCGCGCAGTGGCTGCACGACGAGCATGGGCGTGCGCTGCTGCAGGCCGAAGAAGCCGATCTGCAGGCCTATTTCGCGGCCCGCCACGCCAGCACCCGCGCCACCTCGGCCAACCGGCGGCTGACGGTGCTGAAGCGCTTCTACCGCTGGGGCCTGCGCGAGCGCCGCATCCAGCAAGACCCCACGCTGAAGCTGCAGCCGGCCAAGCAGCCGCTGCGGGTGCCCAAGACGCTGACGGAAGCCCAGGTGGAAGCCCTGCTGGCCGCGCCGGACACGGCCACACCGCTGGGCCTGCGCGACCGCACGATGATCGAGCTGATGTACGCCAGCGGCCTGCGGGTCAGCGAGCTGGTGGGGCTGAAGACCTTTCACGTGGGCCTCAACGAAGGGGTGCTGCGCGTCACCGGCAAGGGCAACAAGGAGCGGCTGGTGCCGTTTGGCGAGGTGGCGCGCGACTGGTTGCAGCGCTACCTCGCCGAAGCGCGGCCGGCGCTGCTGCGCGGCCGGACGACGGAAGACCTGTTCGTCACGCGGGCCGGCCGCACGCCCGGCACCGCCATGACGCGAACGATGTTCTGGGTGACGGTCAAGCGCATGTCGGCCAGGGCCGGCATCACCGCGCCGCTGTCGCCGCACACGCTGCGCCACGCCTTTGCCACGCACCTGCTGAACCACGGGGCCGACCTGCGGGCGGTGCAGATGCTGCTGGGCCATGCCGACATCTCCACGACAACGATCTACACCCACGTTGCACGGGAGCGGCTGAAGTCGCTGCACGCCGCGCACCACCCGCGCGGTTAGGCCGGCGTGCGGCGCCCGTTTACCCTGCGCGCCCCAATCTGAGCCGTTCCGGCGTGCCCAGCCAGCCGCCCTGGAACAGGTCGATGCCATAGGCGACGACCTGGTCGAACTGCTGGGCGGTTTCGACCTTTTCCGCAATGAGGCGGGCGGCGGAGTAGGTTTGCGCGGCACAGGCGAAGCGCTCGAACACGCTGTGTTCCAGCGAGAGCAGGTCGAGCTTGATGAACGACGCCAGGGGCAGCCAGGCGGCGTAGGCCGGCGTGAGCGCCGTGTGGTTGACGGCCAGGCGGAAGCCGCGGCGCTGCAGGTCGGCCAATGCGCGGGTGCGGGCCGGCATGTCGGGCAGCAACTGCAGGGGCAGCGGCGGCACCTGCAGCACCACGCGCGTGGGGTCGATCAGGTCGAACCGGCTCGCCCACGGCACGTCGTGCGTGCAGTTGAGGAACACCGCCGCATCGCCGGAAGGGGCGCCACGGCCACCGGCGTGCAGCAGCAGGGCGGTGTCGATGGCAAAGGTGTGCATGTCGCCCGGGCGGTTGCGGTGCAGCAGCTCGTAGCCGAACACGTTCCGGTCCGCATCGACGATGGCCTGGCGCGCGAAGGCCGACTGCGGGTCGGGTGCTTCGCGGTCGACCTCTTCGACGGGATCGGGCTCGGCGGCGACGGATGTTCTGAACATGCGGGGGGTTTTGGGGGACATCCCGATTCTGGAGACAGAACGCGACAGCCAAGCGGTGAATTGGTCACGGATTCCGGCTCAATTTGAGCCTGACCGCTCCGCACGGGAGCCGGCCGTCAGCCGGTGGCCAGCATCTCGGCGATTTCCGCGTCGGTGAAGCCGGCGCGGCGCCGGGCCTCGTGGTTGAGCGGCGGGCGGGGCCGGGGGGCGGCATGGCGCACCGCCAGCTCGCGCCAGTGGGCAACAGGGTCCAGCCCGTCGCGCCCGCAGAGCCAGCGGTACCAGTGGTTGCCAATGGCCACATGGCCCACCTCGTCGCGCAGGATGATGTCGAGGATGCCCACGGTGCGCAGCGCCTCGGGCGTGCCGACCTTGCGCAGCCGGGCCTGGATCTGCGGCGAGGCGTCCAGGCCGCGCGCCTCCAGCGTGCGCGGCACCAGCGCCATGCGGGCTACCACGTCGTGCGCGGTGCGCTCGCACATGGTCCACAGGCCGTCATGCGCCTCGAAGTCGCCGTAGGCGTGGCCGAGCCGGTCGAGCTGTTCGGCGAGCAGGCGGAAATGCAGGGCTTCTTCACCGGCCACCGAGAGCCAGTCGAGGTAGTAGGCATCGGGCAGGCCGGGGAAACGCCAGATCGCGTCGAGCGCGAGGTTGATGGCGTTGAACTCGATGTGCGCGATGGCGTGCACCAGCGCGGCCAGGCCTTCGGGGGTGAAGGGCGAGCGCCTGGGCACGTCGGCGGGTGCAATGAGCAAGGGGCGGGCCGGTCGGCCGGGCAGGTCGGTGGCTGCCAGCGGGGCGTCTTTTGCTATTGAAATAGTAGCTATAGAGCCAGCAATGGCGCTGACAAGAGCCGATTTTTGTTCTGGATCGGCGGTCTGGAGCGCCTGCAGCGCGGCGTGGCGCAGTTCGGTGGCGGACATGGCGCCTGCGATTGTCCCACTGGCGGCGGCGCGGCCATGGCACGCTCCCTACAATCGGTGCATGGCAGTCTACGAACTCGACGGCGTTGCGCCGGACATGGCCGCATCGGCCTGGGTGGCCGACAGCGCACAGGTGATGGGCCGGGTGAAGTTGGCCGAGGAGGCCAGCGTCTGGTTCGGCGCGGTGATTCGGGGCGACACCGAATCCATTTCCATCGGGCGCGGCAGCAACATCCAGGACCTGTCGGTGATCCACGCCGACGAGGGCAAGCCGGTGGTGGTGGGCGACCACGTGACGGTGGGCCACCAGGTGATGCTGCACGGCTGCACGATCGGTGACGAGTCGCTGATCGGCATTGGCGCGGTGGTGCTGAACGGCGCGAAGATCGGCCGGAACTGCCTGGTCGGCGCCGGCGCGCTGGTGACCGAAGGCAAGGAATTCCCCGACGGCTCGATGATCATCGGCAGCCCGGCCAAGGCCGTGCGCCAGCTCACGCCGGAGCAGATGGACGGCCTGCGCGGGAGTGCGCGCCACTACGTCGAGAATGCCCGCCGCTTTCGCGCGGGCCTGAACAAGCTGAGTTGATGGGAGAGCGCGGCGCCGCACGCCGCAGCATGATGGCTGAATTGCACAAGTTTCTTTTCGAAGGCCTGCCGGTTCGCGGCATGGTCGTGCGCCTGACCGACGCGTGGCAGGAGATCCTGCGACGCCGTGCCGGCGAAGATGGCGCCAACGTCTACCCGGAGGCGGTGCGCGACTTGCTGGGCGAGATGACGGCCGCCGCCACGCTGATGCAGGCCAGCATCAAGTTCAACGGCGCGCTGGTGCTGCAGGTCTTCGGCGACGGCCCGGTGAAGCTGGCGGTGGTCGAGGTGCAGCACGACCTCGCGCTGCGCGCCACCGCCAAGGTGGTGGGCGAGGTGGCAGAAGCTGCCTCGTTGAGCGAGATGCTCAACGTGCACAACCAGGGCCGTTGCACGATCACGCTGGACCCCAAGACCCGCTTCCCCGGCCAGCAGCCCTACCAGAGCATGGTGCCGCTGTACGGCGACCAGCGCGAGAAGCTGGAGCGCCTGAGCGACGTGCTGGGCCACTACATGCTGCAGAGCGAACAGCTCGACACCACGCTGGTGCTGGCCGCCGACGACAAGGTGGCGGCCGGCCTGCTGATCCAGCGGCTGCCTGTGGAGGGCGAGGGCAATCTGGCCGGCAGCATGGTCAGCCGCGCCAACGAAGACCAGATCGGCCACGACGAGGACTACAACCGCATCTCGCTGCTGGCCGCCAGCCTGAAGCGCGAGGAACTGCTGACGCTCGACGTCGACACCATCCTGCGGCGCCTGTTCTGGCAGGAAAAGGTGCAGCGCCTGCAGACGCTGGACGGGGCCGACGGCCCGCGCTTCCATTGCAGCTGCAGCGCCGAGCGGGTGCGCGGCATGATCCGCGGGCTGGGTGTGGAGGAGGCTGAAAGCATTCTTGAGGAGCGCGGCCACATCGAGGTGGGCTGCGAGTTCTGCGGCCGCCAGTACCGCTTCGACGCAGTGGATGCGGCGCAGATCTTCGCCGGCCGCAGCGAGCTGCCGCCGGGCTCGTCGGTCGTGCAGTAGCTAGGTGGCGCGGCTTTTCAGGAGCCGGCTGAACAGCCGGTGCTCGCAGCCGGCGTCGCCGCATTCCGCGCAGGTCCAGGCGGCCATGCCGTCGCCCGTCGCGGGGCCCTGCATGGCCCGCCGCACGGTGGCCAGCGCCCGCTCCGTGCGCGCGTCGCCCTGGCCGAACACCACCGAATAGGCAACGCCGGCCCCGTCGAGCGCGGCGCGGATGCGGGCGTCGACCGGCGCGCGCACATGGGCGCCGTCGCGGATGAAGCCGTCGGCCACCCAGGGCAGGTCGAGCGCCATCAGCAGCGTGGCGCCGTAGATGCGGTGGTGGGCCAGCGCGGCGGGGTAGAGCGAACGGTCGTTGAACAGCAGGTCGCTGTAGATGGCGACCATCAACGGCGTGGTGTCGGCAATCACCAGCTCCACGCCGCCGGCGGCTTCCACCTGGGTGGCCTGCGCGGTGGCGATGCCGACCTGTTCGTCAGGTCGTGGCACCCGGCCGCGTTCATGGCACCAGTGGCGCAGCACCTCGTGAACCACCGCCGCCGTGCCACCGGCCGACCGCCAGGCGGCCGCCAGCGAGGCTGCCAGCGCGGTCTTGCCGGTGCTTTCGGCGCCGAGCAGCGCGACGCGGAAGGGCGGGGCGCTCATGCCGCGGCGAGCTTGCGCCGCCAGGCCCGCCAGCCGACCCCACTGAGCACGACGAACAGCGCATACAGCAGCACCGTCAGCCACAGCCCTTTGTAGGCGAACAGGCCCACGCTGACCACGTTCACCGCAAGCCAGGCCAGCCAGTTCTCGAGGTATTTGCGGCCCAGCAGAAACTGCCCGACCACGCTGACGGCGGTGGGGAAGGCGTCCCACCAGGGCACGTCTGTGTCGGTGAAGGTTTTCAGGAAGAGGCCGGTGAGCGGCCACAGCAGCGCGCAGGCGGCGAGTGTGGCCAGACGGCCCCGCGCGTCGAGCCGCGCCACCCGCAACGGCTCGCCGTCGCCGCGCACGCCACGCAGCCACTGGGCCCAGCCCCACGCGGCCACCACGACGAAGAACGCCTGCAGCGCCGCATCGCCGTACAGGCGGTTGCGCCAGAACAGCAGGCCGTAAAGGACGGAACTGGCAATGGCCAGCGGCCAGCCCCAATGCCGCTCCCGGATGTTGAAGAACACCATCCACAACGCCAGCACGAAAGCCACCACTTCCAGCCAGGTGGTCGGCGCGCCCCACAGCGTGAAGGCTTCGGCGAACAGCGAATCAGGTAACGTCAATCAGCCGACCGTTCCGCCGCCGGGCCGCTCCCAAGGCGGAACAGCCCCCTTGGGGGGGCAGCGAACCACACGCAGTGGGAAGCGTGGGGCCTCATTTCGAGATCTGCACGTAGATCTCGTTGGGCTTGACCATGCCCAATTCGAGGCGGGCCTTTTCCTCGACCATCTCCAGCCCTTCCTTCAGGTCGCGCACCTCGGAAGCCAACCGCTCGTTGGCGAGCTTGGCTTCGGCGTTCTTTTCCTTCTGCGTTTCGATTCGCTGCTGCAGGTCGCTGACGTGGGTGACGCTGCCGCGCCCCCACCACAACTGAACGTGCAGCACCACCAGCAGAACCAGCAGCACCGCAGGAACGATACGCGGGTTCATGCGAGGGGCGAGGGCGGTCGGGTCAGCGCAGGTTGTAGAACGCGTCGCGGCCCGGGTAGCTGGCGGTGTCGCCCAGGTCTTCCTCGATGCGCAGCAGCTGGTTGTACTTGGCCATGCGGTCGGAGCGGCTCAGGCTGCCGGTCTTGATCTGGCCGGCATTGGTGCCCACCGCGATGTCGGCAATGGTCGAGTCTTCGGTTTCGCCCGAGCGGTGGCTGATCACCGAGGTGTAGCCGGCGCGCTTGGCCATCTCGATGGCGGCAAAAGTTTCGGTCAGCGTGCCGATCTGGTTGATCTTGATCAGGATGGAATTGGCGATCTTCTTGTCGATGCCTTCCTTCAGGATCCTGGTGTTGGTGACGAACAGGTCGTCACCGACCAGTTGCACCTTGCTGGCGAGCTTGTCGGTGAGGATCTTCCAGCCGTCCCAGTCGCCTTCGGCCATGCCGTCTTCGATGCTGATGATGGGGTAGCTGTCGACCCAGGTCGCCAGCATGGTGGCCCACTCTTCGGAGTTCAGCGACAGCTTCTCGCCGCGCAGCTCGTAGCGGCCGTTCTTGAAGAATTCGCTCGACGCGCAGTCCAGGCCGAGGGCGATCTGCTCGCCGGCCACAAAGCCCGCAGCCTCGATGGCTTCCAGAATGAGCTGCAGCGCGTGTTCGTGCGACGGGATGCTGGGTGCGAAGCCACCTTCGTCGCCCACCGCCACGCTCATGCCGGCGTCGTGGATCAGCTTCTTCAGCGCGTGGAACACCTCGGCGCCGTAGCGCAGCGCTTCGCGGAAGCTCGGTGCGCCCACCGGGATGATCATGAATTCCTGCAGGTCCAGGCCGTTGTTGGCATGGGCCCCGCCGTTGATAACGTTCATCATCGGCACCGGCATCTGCATGCCGCCAGAGCCGCCGAAGTAGCGGTACAGCGGCAGGCCGGATTCTTCTGCCGCAGCGCGGGCCACCGCCATGGACACGGCCAGGGTGGCGTTGGCGCCGATGCGCGACTTGTTCTCGGTGCCGTCGAGGTCGATCAGCGTCTTGTCGAGGAAGGCCTGCTCGCTCGCGTCCAGGCCCAGAATGGCCTCGGAGATTTCGGTGTTGATGAAGTTGACGGCCTTCAGCACGCCCTTGCCCAGATAACGGGCCTTGTCACCGTCGCGCAGTTCGATCGCCTCGCGCGAGCCGGTCGAGGCACCCGACGGCACCGAGGCGCGGCCCATGGTGCCCGATTCGAGCAGCACGTCGCACTCGACGGTGGGGTTGCCGCGCGAGTCGAGAATCTCGCGTGCGACGATGTCAACGATTGCACTCATTGCTGGTTTCCTGTCTGCTGGATTGAAAATTCTTGTGTGTGCCGTGGCGGCGGCTCAGAGGCCTTCGACCGCCACCATGCGCATGATGGCCGCGCCCTGCCGCGATTGGCGGGCGCGTTCGTATTCGGGAGACGACGCGAACGCGATGGCCGCGCCGTAGGAGGGGAACTTGAGCACCACCATGCGGTCTGGAAACCAGTCGCCCTCGATCACCTCGAGCGGGCCGCCGCGCACGCAGACCTCTGCGCCGTGCGCCTGCATCGCCAGGCTGGACCACTTCTTGTACTCGTCGTACTGCGCCGCGTTGGTCACGGTGACGTTGATGATGACGTATCCACTGGGCATGTGTCGGGCGCTCCTCGTTCCGCGCGTCAGGCTTGAAAGGCCGTTTCCAGGTAGCCGTTCTTTTTGGTCACCGCGTCGAGTGTGAGCAGTGTCTCGAGCAGCGCCTTCATGTGTTTCAGCGGCACCGCGTTGGGGCCGTCGCTCAGCGCGTTCTTCGGGTCCGGGTGGGTTTCCATGAACAGGCCGGCCACGCCCACCGCCACCGCCGCGCGCGCCAGCACCGGCACCATCTCGCGCTGGCCGCCGGAGCTGGTGCCCTGGCCGCCGGGCAATTGCACGCTGTGGGTGGCGTCGAACACCACCGGCGCGCCGGTTTCGCGCATGATCGCAAGGCTGCGCATGTCGGACACGAGGTTGTTGTAGCCAAAGCTGGCGCCGCGTTCGCAGGCCATGAAAACGTCGTCGGGCAGGCCCTTCTCGCGCGCGGCGGCGCGGGCCTTGTCGATCACGTTCTTCATGTCGCCGGGGGCGAGGAACTGGCCCTTCTTGATGTTGACCGGCTTGCCCGACTGCGCAACGGCGCGGATGAAGTCGGTCTGGCGGCACAGAAAGGCGGGTGTCTGCAGCACATCGACCACCTTGGCGGCCTCGGTGATGTCGTCTTCGGTGTGCACGTCGGTCAGCACCGGCAGGCCCAGCTCGCGCTTGACCTTGGCCAACACCGCCAGGCCGTTCTCACGGCCGGGACCGCGGAAACTGGTGCCCGACGAGCGGTTGGCCTTGTCGAAGCTGCTCTTGAAGATGAACGGAATGCCGAGCTCGGCCGTGATTTCCTTCAAGGTGCCGGCGGTGTCGAGCTGCAACTGCTCGGACTCGACGACGCAAGGGCCCGCGATGAGGAAAAACGGTTGGTCGAGGCCGATCTCGAAGCCGCAGAGCTTCATCAGGCCACCGCCTTCAGCGTGCCCGCGCCCTTGTGGTGCAGCGCGGCCTTGATGAAGGCGTTGAACAGCGGGTGACCGTCCCACGGCGTCGATTTGAACTCGGGGTGGAACTGCACGCCGACGAACCACGGGTGCACGTTCTGCGGCAGCTCGACGATCTCGGTCAACTGCTCGCGCTGCGTCAGCGCTGAAATGACCAGGCCGGCCTTGCGCAGCGCGTCGAGGTAGTTGACGTTGGCCTCGAAGCGGTGGCGGTGCCGTTCGGTGACGACGTCGCCATAAATCTTGTGTGCCAGCGTGCCGGTCGACACGTCGGAGCTTTGCGCGCCGAGGCGCATCGTGCCACCGAGGTCGGAGGCCGCGTGGCGGGTCTGGATGCTGCCGTCGGCGTCTTTCCACTCGGTGATCAGCGCGATCACCGGGTGCGGCGTCTCGGGTTCGAACTCGGTGCTGTTGGCGTCGGCGAGGCCGGCCACATGGCGGGCGAATTCGATGGTGGCGACCTGCATGCCCAGGCAGATGCCGAGGTACGGAATCTTGCTTTCGCGCGCGAAACGGGCCGCGCAGATCTTGCCTTCGATGCCGCGCTTGCCGAAGCCGCCGGGCACCAGCACCGCGTCGAACTTGGCCAGGCGCGAGACGTTCTCGGGCGTGATGGTTTCGGAATCGACGTAGTCGATGGCCACACGCGCGTGGTTCTTCATGCCGGCGTGGCGCAGCGCCTCGTTCAGCGACTTGTAGCTGTCGCTGAGGTCGACGTACTTGCCGACCATGGCGATGGACACCTCGGCCTGCGGGTGCTCGGTTTCGTAGACCAGGTCGTCCCAGCGCTTCAGGCTGGCCGGCGGCGTGTTCAGGCGCAGCTTGTCGCAGATCAGGCCGTCCAGGCCCTGCTCGTGCAGCATGCGCGGCACCTTGTAGATGGTGTCGACGTCCCACATGCTGATCACGCCCCATTCGGGCACGTTGGAGAACAGCGAGATCTTGCCGCGCTCGTCGTCGGGAATGCGGCGGTCGGCGCGGCACAGCAGCGCGTCGGCCTGGATGCCGATCGCGCGCAGCTCCTTGGCGGTGTGCTGCGTCGGCTTGGTCTTCAGTTCACCGGCGGCCGCGATCCACGGCACATAGCTCAGGTGCACGAAGGCCGAGTTGTTCGGGCCCATGCGCAGGCTCATCTGGCGCACGGCTTCGAGGAAGGGCAGCGATTCGATGTCGCCCACCGTGCCGCCGATCTCGACGATGGCCACGTCGACGCCGGCCGCGCCGCGCTGCACGAAGTCCTGGATCTCGTTGGTGACGTGCGGAATGACCTGCACCGTCTTGCCGAGGTAGTCGCCGCGGCGCTCCTTCTCCAGCACCGACTTGTAGATTTGGCCGGTGGTGAAGTTGTTGGCCTTCTTCATCCGCGTGGTGACGAAGCGTTCGTAGTGGCCGAGGTCGAGGTCGGTCTCGGCCCCGTCGTCGGTCACGAAGACTTCGCCGTGCTGGAACGGCGACATCGTGCCCGGATCGACGTTGATGTACGGGTCGAGCTTGATGAGGGTGACTTTGAGGCCGCGCGATTCGAGGATGGCGGCCAGCGAGGCAGAGGCGATTCCCTTGCCCAGGGAGGACACCACACCGCCGGTGACGAAGACGAATTTGGTCATGTCAGGCTAGGGAGGCAATCCCGTGGAGGTGGTAAACGGAGATTATAAAGGTCGGGCCTGATACATTCCCGCGCATGAGTGATCTCGTCGGCAAACACATCGTCCTCGGGCTTTCGGGCGGCATCGCCTGTTACAAGGCAGCGGAGCTGTGCCGGGCGATGACCCGCGAGGGGGCGACGGTACAGGTGGTGATGACGGCGGCGGCCGAACAGTTCATCACGCCGGTGACGATGCAGGCGCTGTCGAACCGCACGGTGTACGGCTCGCACGATGTGTCGGGTTTCGACGCGCGCGAGGCCAACGGCATGCCGCACATCAACCTGTCGCGCGAAGCGGACGCAATCGTCGTCGCGCCGTGCAGCGCCGACTTCATGGCCAAGCTGCTGCACGGACGGGCGGACGACCTGCTGAGCCTCATGTGCCTGGCGCGGCCGATCGCCACGGTGCCGCTGCTGTTGGCGCCGGCGATGAACCGCGAGATGTGGGCGCATCCGGCCACTCAGCGCAACATGGCGCAGCTCGCGGCTGACGGGGCCACCATCCTCGGCGTCGGGTCCGGCTTCCAGGCTTGCGGTGAAACCGGCGACGGCCGCATGCTGGAGCCGCCGGAACTGCTCGACGATTTGATCGCCTTTTTCCAGCCCAAGCCGCTGGCCGGCCGGCAGGTGCTGGTCACCGCCGGCCCCACTTTCGAGGCAATCGACCCGGTGCGCGGACTCACCAACCGCTCCAGCGGCAAGATGGGTTTCGCGATTGCCCGGGCGGCGCGCGAGGCGGGCGCTGCGGTGACGCTGGTGGCCGGGCCGGTGGCCCTGCCGACGCCGCGCGGCGTGACCCGTGTCGACGTGCGCTCGGCCCGCGAGATGCTGGACGCGACGCAGGCGCATCTGCCGGCGCGTGGCGTGTTCGTCGCCACGGCGGCGGTGGCCGACTGGCGGCCGGCCGAGGTGAAGACCGAGAAGATCAAGAAGCAGGACGACGGCGCCTTGCCGCAACTCGAATTCGTGGAGAACCCAGACATCCTTGCCACCGTCGCGGCCACGCCGCAGGCCGTGCAAGGCGAGCTGTACTGCGTCGGCTTCGCGGCCGAGAGCCATGATCTGCTGGCCCATGCGCAGGCCAAGCGCGCGCGCAAGAAAGTCCCGCTGCTGGTGGGGAACATCGGCCCAGATACCTTCGGCCAGGACGACAATGCGCTGGTGCTGGTCGACGCGCACGGCAGCCGCGAACTGCCGCGCGCCTCCAAGCTCGCGCTCGCGCGGCAACTCGTCGCCGATATCGCGGCGCGGCTCGACCGGCCTCACGCAGAGGGGGTGGCGCGATGAAACTCACGAACGACACGCCGCCGAACGGCGACTACGTCACATACGTCGAGCGGTTGATGGCCGAGTCGGCTTTGGTCAGCCGTGTCGGTACCATGCAGCCGGTCGGCCAGGCCGCGCCGCGCACGGCGCCCGCCGGCGCACCGCCGCGCGGGCCGGCCACCGCACCGACGCGGGTGAATGCCAGCCGCAAGCCTCCAGCGACAGGGGCGGTGCCGGCCACTTACCGCGCGCCGCCGCCCAGTGCCGCGCCCGACGCGGCAGACGCGCCGGGTGCGATGCCCGCACCGTTCAACCCAGCCGGCCTGCTGTCGGGCCTGAACGACGGCGAGGGCATCGTGAAGGCGGTGGTGTGGATGGTGGCCGTCTGGTTCGGGCTGGGCATTGCGTCGAGCTTCATGCCCGAACTGGAGGGGCTGGTTCCGGTGGCCGTGATCGGCGGCGGGATCTGGCTCTTCTTCAAGATCAAGAACAACCTGCGGCCGGAAGCCCTGGCGCAGTGGAAAACCCAACTGGAACGGGCGGCGGCCGAAGCCGCCCGGCAACAACGCAAGTGAACATCGACGTCAAGATTCTCGACGCGCGCATGGCCGCGCAACTGCCCGCCTACGCCACCCCCGGCAGCGCCGGCCTGGACCTGCGGGCCTGCCTCGACGCGCCGCTCGAACTCGCGCCCAACGCCTGGCAACTGGTGCCGACCGGCATCGCGATCCACATCGCAGACCCGGGCTATGCCGCGTTGATCCTGCCGCGCTCCGGGCTGGGCCACAAACACGGCATCGTGCTGGGCAATCTGGTCGGCCTGATCGACTCCGACTACCAGGGCCAACTGATGGTGAGCGCCTGGAACCGGAGCGACGTGGCCTTCACGCTGCAGCCCATGGAGCGGCTGGCGCAACTGGTGGTGGTGCCGGTGGTGCAGGCGCAGTTCAACGTGGTCGAGGCTTTCGCCGAAGCGTCCGTGCGCGGCGAGGGCGGTTACGGCTCCACCGGCAAGTCCTGACGGGGCCGCGTTTGGGCGCCGCGCTGCCCTGCAACGGCCTGAGATCAATTCTTCAAAAGAAAAAACGCCACCAGTCAGCGCGGAATCTGGTGGCGTTGCTATTGAAAGCGTAGCAATTCAGGTCAGCGGAAGAATTCCTTGGCCTTGTCGAACCAGCCCTTTTCGTTGGGGCTGTGCTTCATGCCGCCGCTTTTCAGCGACTCGTCGAGGTCCTGCAGCAGCTTGCGCTGCTGTTCGGTGAGCTTGACCGGCGTTTCGATGGCGATGTGGCAGTACAGGTCACCGGGATAGCTCGCGCGCACGCCCTTGATGCCCTTGCCGCGCAGGCGGAAGGTCTTGCCGTGCTGTGTGCCCTCGGGGATGTCGATGCTGGCCTTGCCGCCCAGCGTGGGCACGTCGATCTCGCCGCCGAGTGCGGCGCGCGGCATGCTGACCGGCACGCTGCAGTGCAGGTCGTCGCCGTCGCGCTCGAAGATGTCGTGCTTCTTCAGGCGGATCTCGATGTACAGGTCGCCCGGCGGGCCGCCGTTGCTGCCCGGCTCGCCGTTGCCGGCGGAGCGGATGCGCATGCCGTCGTCGATGCCGGCGGGAATCTTCACTTCCAGCGTCTTGTTGTTCTTGATCTTGCCCTGGCCGTGGCAGGTGTTGCACGGGTCGGGGATGATCTTGCCGGTGCCGCGGCAGTGCGGGCAGGTCTGCTGTACGCTGAAGAAGCCCTGGCGCATCTGCACCGAGCCGCTGCCGTGGCAGGTGGTGCAGGTCTTGGCGCTGGTGCCGGGTTTGGCGCCGGTGCCGCTGCAGGTGGTGCAGTTGTCCCAGGTGGGGATGCGGATCTGCGCGTTCTTGCCGTTGGCGGCGTCTTCCAGCGAAATCTCCATCGCGTAGCTGAGGTCGGCGCCGCGGAAGATCTGCCGGCCACCGCGCTGCTGCGCGCCGCCGGGGCCGCCGCGCTGGCCGCCGAAGATGTCACCGAAGATGTCGCCAAAGGCTTCGGCAAAGCCGCCGAAGCCTTCCGCGCCGGGGCCGCCGCGCATGTTGGGATCGACCCCCGCATGGCCGTGCTGGTCGTAGGCCGCGCGTTTCTGCGGGTCCGACAGCATCTCGTAGGCCTCCTTGGCCTCCTTGAATTTCTCTTCGGCGGGCTTGGCCGCGTCACCCTGGTTGCGGTCAGGGTGGTGCTTCATCGCCAGCTTGCGATACGCCTTCTTGATCTCGTCGTCGCTGGCGTTCTTGGGAACGCCTAGCGTTTCGTAATAGTCTCGTTTGGCCATGGGCGTGCAGGTTCAGGTGGCGGTTGCAGGGCAGAAAACGGCAAACGGGCCGGTGGCTTTCGCCGCTGGCCCGCCGTGCCGCGTCATCGCTGCAGGGTCATCAGCCCTTCTTCACTTCCTTGACCTCGGCGTCGACGACGTTGTCGTCAGCCGGCTGCTGGGCCGCACCGCCGGCGTTGCCGCCGGGTGCCGCGCCGCCTGCTGCCGCAGCCGCTGCTTCGGCGCCCTGGTCGGCCTGCATCTGAGCGTAGATCTTCTCGCCGAGCTTCTGGCTGGCGGTCATGAGGGCGTTGCCCTTTTCCTCGATCAAGGCCTTGTCTTCGCCCTTGATCGCCTCTTCGGCTTCCTTCAGTGCGGCCTCGATCTTTTCCTTCTCGCCGGCGTCGAGCTTGTCGCCGTGTTCGGCCAGGCTCTTCTTCACGCTGTGGACCGACGCCTCGGCGGCGTTGCGGGCCTGCACGATCTCGAGCTTCTTGCGGTCGTCGGCGGCGTTGATCTCGGCGTCCTTGACCATCTGCTGGATCTCGGCTTCCGACAGGCCGGAGTTGGCCTTGATCGTGATCTTGTTTTCCTTGCCGGTGCCCTTGTCCTTGGCGCCGACGTGCAGGATGCCGTTGGCGTCGATGTCGAAGCTGACCTCGATCTGCGGCGTGCCGCGCGGTGCCGGCGGGATGCCTTCAAGGTTGAATTCGCCGAGCGCCTTGTTGCCGGCGGCGATCTCACGCTCGCCCTGGAAGACCTTGATGGTCACGGCCGGCTGGTTGTCGTCGGCGGTGGAGAAGGTCTGCGCGAACTTGGTCGGAATGGTCGTGTTCTTGCCGATCATCTTGGTCATCACGCCGCCCATGGTCTCGATGCCCAGGCTCAGCGGGGTCACGTCGAGCAGCAGCACGTCCTTGCGGTCGCCGCTGAGCACCTGGCCCTGGATGGCGGCGCCAACGGCCACCGCCTCGTCGGGGTTCACGTCCTTGCGCGGTTCCTGGCCGAAGAATTCCTTGACCTTGTCCTGCACCTTGGGCATGCGGGTCATGCCGCCGACCAGAATGACGTCGTGGATGTCCGACACGCTGACGCCAGCGTCCTTGATGGCGGTGCGGCACGGCGCGATGGTGCGCTCGATCAGCTCGTCGACCAGCGACTCCAGCTTGGCACGGCTCATCTTGATGTTGAGGTGCTTGGGGCCGGACGCGTCGGCGGTGATGTAGGGCAGGTTGATGTCGGTCGCCGACGACGACGACAGCTCGATCTTCGCCTTCTCGGCCGCTTCCTTCAGGCGCTGCAGCGCGAGCACGTCCTTGCTGAGGTCGACGCCCTGTTCCTTCTTGAACTCGCCAATGATGTAGTCGATGATGCGCTGGTCGAAGTCTTCCCCGCCGAGGAAGGTGTCGCCGTTGGTGGAGAGCACCTCGAACTGCTTCTCGCCGTCCACGTCGGCGATCTCGATGATGGACACGTCGAAGGTGCCGCCGCCCAAGTCATACACCGCGATCTTGCGGTCGCCCTTGTCCTGCTTGTCGAGGCCGAAGGCCAGCGCGGCCGCGGTCGGTTCGTTGATGATGCGCTTGACGTCCAGGCCGGCGATGCGGCCGGCGTCCTTGGTGGCCTGGCGCTGGGCGTCGTTGAAGTAGGCCGGCACCGTGATCACGGCTTCCGTCACCGGCTCGCCGAGGTAGTCTTCGGCGGTCTTCTTCATCTTGCGCAGCACCTCGGCGCTGACCTGCGGCGGCGCCAGCTTCTTGCCGCGCACTTCCACCCAGGCGTCGCCGTTGTCGGCGGCGGCGATGGTGTAGGGCATCAGGTCGATGTCCTTCTGAACTTCCTTCTCGGTGAACTTGCGGCCGATCAGGCGCTTCACCGCGTACAGCGTGTTGCGGGGGTTGGTCACGGCCTGGCGCTTGCCGGAAGCGCCGACCAGCACCTCACCGTCTTCCTGGTAGGCAATGATCGACGGCGTGGTGCGCGCGCCTTCGCTGTTCTCGATCACCTTGGTGGTGTTGCCCTCCATGATCGCCACGCAGCTGTTGGTGGTGCCCAGGTCGATGCCGATGATTTTTCCCATGGTCTTGTCCTTCTGTGTCTCAATGTGTGTGGGCTCAGGCCGTTATCGGCTGCTTCCGCCCGGAGTGAATCGGATAGGTTGTTACCAACGTGTGGATAAGTTGTGCGGATTCAAGTCCGGCGGCCGTTATTTCGGGGCCGTCACCGTGACCAGCGCGGGCCGCAGCACACGGTCGGAGATGAGGTAGCCCTTCTGCAGCACCGTGACGATGGTGTTGGCTTCCTGATCGGAGCCTTCCGGTGCGGGCACCATGCTGATGGCCTGGTGCTGGTGGGGGTCGAACTTGGCAGCCGGCGCGGGATCGATCGCGATCACCTTGTTGCGCTCCAGCGCGCTCTTGAGCTGGCGCAGCGTGGCTTCAGCGCCTTCGCGCACCTGCTCGGCGGTGGCTTCCTTGATGCCCAGGCCGGCCTCCAGGCTGTCGAGCACCGGCAGCAGGCTGTCGGCGAAGGATTCCAGCGCGAACTTGCGGGCCTTGGCCACTTCTTCGTCGGCGCGGCGGCGGGCATTCTGCACCTCGGCCTGGCCGCGCAGGTACTGGTCGTTCAGTTCGGTCGCCTTGGCGTTCAACGCGGCGATCTCGTCGTCCTTCACCTGCAACGCGGCGGCCAGTGCGGCGGCGTTGGCCACGTCGGCTTCGGCGGTTGCCTGGATCTGCTCGACCTGGGCCTGAGCCACCTGTTCGGCGAGTTCGGCGAAAGCGGGGTCGGTGGGGGCCGGCGTGCCGATGTCTTCGTCAAAAGTCGGCTCGCGCCGGATCTGGCTGGAATCGTTGGGCATGGATGGTTCTTCGGGGAAAACGGTCACAAACCGGGGAATTTGGGGCGCCCACGGCCTTTTCAAGGCCGTTTTCGGGGCAGATTTGCCTACAGCGCGGCGGCTGAGGGTGCCGGGAGCCGGCACCGGCGGAATCAGGACAGCGCGAGCAGCTCGACGTCGAACTTCAGCGTGGCGTTCGGCGGGATCACGCCGCCGGCGCCGCGTTCGCCGTAGCCGAGTGCGGGCGGGATGATCAGCGTGCGCTTGCCGCCCACCTTCATGCCGGCCACGCCTTCGTCCCAGCCCTTGATGACGCGGCCGGCGCCCAGCTTGAAGCTGAAGGGTTCGCCACGGTCTTTGCTGGAGTCGAACTTGGTGCCCTGTTGGCCGTTCTCGTAGAGCCAGCCGGTGTAGTGCACGGTGACCTTCTGGCCGGTTTGCGCCTCGGCGGGCGGCTCGTTGCTGACGACGTCTTCGTATTGCAGGCCGGAGGGCAGGGTGATCATGGCAAGCGTTCCTGTGGTCTGAAAGGAAAAAGCCGCACAACTGCGGCCTGGGAAGCTTGGAATTATGCCAGCCGGGTGCCCCCGGCCCGGCTCACTTGGCCTTCTTGGCCAGGCCCGATTGCCACTTGGTGGCGAAGGCCTGCAGGTCGTTGAGGCGCTTCAGCAGGTCGGCACCGCCGGCGGTGACCGCATAGCCGTCGCTGCCGTGCGTCAGCAGGCCGGCCTCGCGCAGTTCCTTGATGCGGGTGTTCAATGTGTTGGGCGTGACACCGCCCACGCTGTCTTGCAGCAGGCGGAAGGTCTGGGCATGGCCGTCCCGCAGCGCCCACAGCACGCGCAGCGCGTAGCGGGTCTCGAGCAGGGCCATGAGCTGGCTGACGGCGGCATTTTCTTTTGTACTCATCGCGACCTCCTCCTCGCTGTTTGGCGTCACTGAAGTTACAACTTCGGGCGCTATCTAAACTGTAGCACAGGTGGAGCGAGCTACAGGTTTGATAGCCCCGAGGCCCCATCTGGCGTGGTCTGGAGTGTACTTTAGTTCAAATTTTTCCCGGTGTGGGCGCCGGTGCCGCGTTGGTGGCGAGCCACAGTCGCAGCCGATCTGTAACTTCCGGCCGGGCCAGCAGGGCCAGGTGGCCCATGCCGTGGGCGATCCAGCGGCGCTCGTCGGGAATGCCGAGCGCGAAGGCCGGGTCGTCGCAGTCGCCCAGCGCGCTGGCCAGAGGCACCAGGCCGTCGCCCACCACATGGTCGGCCAGCGGCCCTCGGCTGCGGGCGGTGGTGGCGGCCACCGTGTAGCAGCACACGCCGGCCGGCAGCGGCACCGGGCCGTCTTGCTCCAGCACCTGGCCGCGGCGCAGGTCGGTGATGCCGGCGCTGCGCAGGCGGGCCAGCCGGCCGAAGGGGGCGGAGTACGCGGTGCGGCCGAGCAGCCGCTCGACGAAGTAGCCGGCCTGCTCAAGCGGCGCGCCGTGGTGCGGCGTGCCCAGGAAGACGATGCTGCGCAGCTTGCCCAGCCAAGCGCGCTGGTCCTGCGCGGCGAAATGGCAGGCGCTGCGGGTCACCAGGCCGCCCATGCTGTGGGCGACCACCACGAGTTCATCCACCGGCACCGGCCATTCGGCCAGCCACTGTTCGAGGCGGCGTGCCAGCTCGCGGCCGTTGGCGGCGATGGGGCGGCCGGTGTTGTAGCGCAGGTAGACGGCGGTGTAGCCCAGCGACTCGGCCAACACCTGGCCGTGGCCGCCGCCGGGGCCGCCATGTTGCCACTGGCGGTCGTTCATGCACAGGCCGTGCACCAGCAGCAGCACCTTGCGGCGGGCGTCGGGCACGGCGGCGGGCGAGATCGGCCGGCCGTCCTGGCACAGCGACATGGGGGTGGCCAGCGGGTTGCGGCTGTCGGCGAGCTTGTCGCCGAGCACGCCGTTGAGCGCCGACACCACCGCGTCGCGGGCGGCCGACGATTCGCCGTTGACCAACGCCAGCCGGGGCTGCAGCGCGGTCAGCGCGGAATCGACGCCGCGGCCGATGAGGCCGGTGGTGCCGCGGATGGCGCCGTAGATGGCGCCGGTGAGGCCGCCGGCGCGGCCGTCGTCCGGCGTGCCGCCGCCCAGGCCCATGCCGCGCAGGATCTGCGCGTGCAGGCCCTCGGCCACGTGCGTGACCTGCTGCACGCCATCGACCGCGAGCCGGGCCAGTCCTTGCACGTCCGACAGCCGGACGTGTTGAGGGGGTGTGGCGCCAGCGGCGCGCAGGGTGGGCTTGTTCATCGCGTTCACAAGGCCGGCGGCGAGACCGGCAGCAGGGGGTGATGGCGCATTGTGGCCAGCCGCCCGGCCGGCGGGTAGAGGCGGCAGCCTATGCCCGGGAGCCCCACCCGGTTGCTATGTTTTCGGGAGCTACAAAGCCAGCATCGGCGCTGGCTTGACGGCGATTTCGTTGTGAAAATCGGGGCAGAGGCCGCGCAGGGCCTCTGCGGCCGGCTCAGCGCGCAGCGGTCGCTGCGGTGTCGGCGCCCTGCCAGCCGCCACCCAGCGCCTGGATCAGCGCGACCGCTGCGGTCTGCCGGTCAGCCTGCACCTGCAGCAGCGCGCGGCGCGCGTTCTGCGCCGTGACCTGGGCCGTCACCACGTCTGAAAAGCCGATCTGGCCGGCGTTGTAGCGGTTCAGCACCTGCTGCTCCACCAGGTCGGCCGCGGCCGACGCCTGCTGGCGCAGTTCCTGTTGCTGCGCCAGGATGCGGATCGCGGTGAGCTGGTCTTCCACGCCCTGGAAAGCCGTCAGCACGGTCTGACGGTAGCGGGCCACCGCTTCCTGCTGCGCCGCCTCGGCACCCTCGACGCGGGCGCCGGTGAGTCCGGCGTTGAACAGTGTTTGTGCGGCCGACAACCCGAGCGACCAGGTGTTGCTGGAGGCCCGGAGCAGCTCGCCCAGCTTGCTGGCGCCGAAGCCGTAGGACGCGCTCAGGCTGAGGTTGGGGTAGTAGCCCGCCTGCGCGATGCCGATCTGCTCATTGGCCGCCGCCACGCGGCGCTCGGCGGCGGCGATGTCCGGGCGGCGCTGCAGCAGCGTGGAGGGAACGCCCACCGGCACCTCGGGCACCACCACCTTCCACTCGGGCCGCGACGGCTGCGTGAATTCCGCCGGCGCCTTGCCCAGCAGCACCGCAATCGCGTGTTCCAGCACCGCGCGCTGGCGGGTCTGCGTCAGCAGGTCGGCCTGCGCGTTGGCGAGCTGGGTCTGGGCCTGCAGCAGGTCGGTCTTGGCGGCAACGCCGGCGGTGTAGCGGTTCTGCGTGATCTGCAGCACCCGCTGGTAGCCCGCCACCGTGGTGGTCAGCGAGGCGAGCTGCGCGTCGGCCAGCCGCAGCGATAGGTAGTTGGTGACCAGTTCGCCCTGGGCCGACAGCTTGGCCGCCGCGAGGTCGGCGGCGCTGGCCTGGGCGCTGGCGCGCGCGCCCTCGACCGCGCGGCCCAGCCGGCCCCAGACGTCGGGCTCCCAGGTCGCGCCGAGGCCGATCTGGTAGTTGGTGCCGCTGCGGCTGCTGCCCGTGCTGGAAGTGCCGCTGCCGCCGCCGGAGCGGGTGGCGCCACCGTCGAGGTTGACCACCGGGAACAAGCCTGCGCGCTGCTCGCGCACCAGCGCCCGGGCCTGCGCATAGGCGGCCACGGCGGCGGCGACGTTCTGGTTGGACACCTCGACCTGCGGCAGCAGGTCGTTCAGCACCGGGTCGTCGAACAGGTTCCACCAGGGGCCGCGGTCCAGCAGGTCGGCCGGTGCCGCATTCACCCAGCCGGCAGGCGCTTCCTTGAAGGCGGCCGGCGTGTTCACGGCGGGCCGCACGTAATCGGGGCCGACCGCGCAGCCGGCCACGGCGAAAGCCGCGCACAGCGCCAGCAGGGTGGGCCGGAGGAGAGAAGGGAAGTGGTTCATGGCGGGGCCTGCGGGGTGTGTCAGGGCAGGGTGGCGGAAGGTCGCAGCTCGGGCGCGTCGGCGGCGCGGCTGAGGTGGCGCTCGTCGGCGCCGCGGCGGCGCAGCTTGTCGAGCATGACGTAGACCACCGGCGTGGTCAGCAGCGTCAGCAACTGGCTGGCGACCAGCCCGCCGATGATGGCGATGCCCAGCGGCTGGCGCAGCTCGGAGCCCTCGCCGAAACCGATCGCCAGCGGCAGCGCGCCGAGCGCGGCGGCCAGCGTGGTCATGAGAATGGGGCGGAAGCGCAGCAGGCAGGCCTCGCGCACGGCCTCCACCGCGCTCAGGCCGCGCGAACGCTCGGCCTCGATGGCGAAGTCGATGATCAAAATGGCGTTCTTCTTCACGATGCCGATCAGCAGGAACACGCCGATCAGCGCGATGATGGAAAAGTCCATGCCGAACAGCATCAGCGCCAGCACCGCGCCGACGCCGGCCGACGGCAGCGTGGAGAGCACGGTAACGGGGTGCACCAGGCTCTCGTAGAGGATGCCCAGCACGATGTAGATCACCACGATGGCGGCGGCGATCAGGAAGGGCTGCTCCTTCTGCGAGTCTTCCGCGCTGCGGGCGCTGCCCTGGAAGCTGCCGCGCACGTTCTTCGGCATGCCGATGGCGGCCTCGGCCCGTTTCACGGCGTTCTGGCCGTCGGCCAGCGTCGCGCCTTCGGCCAGGTTGTACGAGACGGTGGTGGCGAGTTCGGCGTCCTGGTGGTTGATGGAGCTGGCGGCCGATTGCTCCGACACCTTGGTGAAGGCCGACAGCGGCACCATGCGCGTGGCGGCGGTGCTGACGGCGCTGCCGGTGGCCGGGTCGCGCGAGCCGGGATTGACCGCCGCGATGGCGGTGGAGCTGCCGGCCGCCACGCCGGCGGTGCCAGAGGCCGCGGTGGCTGCGGCAGCGGCCGCCGTGGAGCCGGTGCTGACCGCGCCCTTGGCCGGCACGTAGACGTCGCGCAGCGTCTCCGGCGTTTGCCGGTACTGCGGCGCCACCTCCATCACCACGTGGTATTGGTTGAGTTCGTCGTAGACGTTGGCCACCTGGCGCTGGCCGAAGCTGTTGTAGAGCGCGTTGTCCACGTCTTTCGAGCTCAGCCCCAGCCGGGCCGCGCTGTCGCGGTCGATGGTGACGTAGGTCTCAACCGCGTTGTCCTGCTGGTCGGTGTCGATGTCGGTGATGTCTTCCTCGCGCTTCATCTGCTCGGCGAGCTTGTTGGCCCAGGTCTTGAGGTCGGCCACGTTGTCGCTCTTCAGCGTGTACTGGTAGGTCGAGTTGGTGGAGCGGCCGCCCATGCGAAGGTCTTGCACCGGGTTCAGGAAGAGGCTGACGCCGGTGACACGGGCCAGTTGCGGACGCAGCCGTGCGATCACCGCCTGGCCGCTGTCGCTGCGTTCCGAGGCCGGCTTCAGGTTGATGAACATGAAGCCGCCGCCAGCCCGCGAGCCGCCGGTGAAGCCCACCACCGTGTCCACCGCCGGGTCGCGCTGGATGATGTTCACCAGCTGCCGCAGCTTGCCTTGCATGGCCTGGAAGGAAATGCTCTGGTCGGCCCGCATGCCGCCGCTGATCTGGCCGGTGTCCTGCTGCGGGAAGAAGCCCTTGGGAATCTTCACGAACAGGAAGGCGTTGAGCGCCACCACCACGACCAGGCTGGCCAGCACGATCCAGCGCGCGTGCAGGGCCCAGTCCAGGCTGACTTCGTAGCCGCGGTGCAGCCGCTCGAAACCGCGCTGGAACCAGCGGCCGATGCGGCCCGGCGGCTTGTGCCCGGTGCCGGGCTTCAGCAGCCAGGCGCACATCATTGGCGTGGTGGTCAGCGAAATGAGCAGCGAGATCATCACCGCCGCCGACAGCGTGACCGCGAACTCGCGGAACAGCCGGCCAACCTGGCCGCCCATGAACAGCAGTGGAATGAACACCGCCACCAGAGAGAGGCTGATCGACAGCACCGTGAAGCCCACTTCGCGGGCGCCCAGCAGCGCGGCGGTGAAGCGGTCCATGCCGGCCTCGATGTGGCGGGCGGTGTTTTCCAGCACCACGATGGCGTCGTCCACCACGAAGCCGGTCGCCACCGTGAGCGCCATCAGGCTCAGGTTGTTCAGGCTGAAACCCAGGAAGTACATCACCCCGAAGGTGCCGAGCAGCGAGACGATGGTGGCGACCGCCGGAATGATGGTGGCCCGCGCGCTGCGCAGGAAGGCGCTGACCACCAGCACCACCAGCACGATGGAGATGAGCAGCGTCAGCTCGATCTCGTGCAGCGCCGAGCGGATGGAGTTGGTGCGGTCCGAGGCCACCTGCAGCTTCACGTCGGACGGCAGTTGCGCCTGCAGCTCCGGCAGCAGCGCGCGCACCCCGTCGACCGTCTGGATGACGTTGGCGCCGGGCTGCATGGTGACCAGCACGATGACGGCCGGCTCGCCATTGAACAGGCCCAGCGTGCGGATGTCTTCCACGCCATCGACCACCTCGGCCACGTCGCCCAGGCGGACGGCCGCGCCGTCGCGCCAGGCCACCACCAGGCCCACGTAGTCGGCCGCCTTGCGCCCGCCCGAAGCGGTGTTGGAGCCGGTGTAGATCTGCAGCCGGCGGCCGTCGCCCTCGATCGCGCCCTTGGGCCGGTTGGCGTTGGCGGCCTGTATGGCGGCGCGCACGTCTTCCATGCTGACGCCGTAGTTGTTCAGCGCGAACGGCAGCAGCTCGATGCGCACCGCCGGCAGCGAGCCGCCGCCCAGTTCCACGTCGCCCACGCCCTGCGCCTGCGCCAGCTTCTGCTGCACGGTATTGGAGACCTCGTCGTAGATCTCGCCGGGCGAGCGTGTCTTGGAGGTGAGCGCCAGGATGATGACCGGCGAATCCGCGGGGTTGGACTTGCGGTAGGTGGGGTTGCTGCGCAGCGTGGACGGCAGATCGGCACGCGACGCGTTGATGGCGGCCTGTACCTCGCGGGCGGCGGCGTCGATCTTGCGGTTCAGGTCGAACTGCAGGCTGATGCGGGTGGAGCCGTTGCCGCTGTTCGACGTCATTTCATTGACGCCGGCAATCACGCCCAGCCGCCGCTCCAGCGGCGTGGCCACGCTGGTGGCCATGGTCTCGGGGCTGGCGCCCGGCAGCCGGGCGCTGACCGAGATGGCGGGGTAATCGACCTGCGGCAGCGGCGACACCGGCAGCACGAAGAAGGCCGCGATGCCGGCCAGCGCCAGGCCGATCGTCAGCAGCACGGTGCCGACCGGCCGCTTGACGAACGGGCCGGACAGGTTCACGCCGCGCCTCCGTCGGGCGAGGCCGGACGGGCGGCCGGGTCGTGCGTGAGCGTGGCCTCTGGCGGCACGCGGGTGGCGGTGTCGTCGGGCTTGCTGCCGCCGAAACGGCGGCCGAGGCGGTCGAAGGCGAGGTAGATGACCGGCGTGGTGAAGAGCGTCAGCACCTGGCTGACGATCAGCCCGCCGAAGATGGACAGGCCCAACGGGCGGCGCAGCTCGGCGCCTTCACCCCAGCCGAACATCAGCGGCACCGCGGCGAACAGCGCGGCGGCGGTGGTCATCAGGATGGGCCGCAGCCGCAGCAGCGCCGCCTGATGAATGGCCTCGCGCGGGCTTTTGCCTTCGCTGCGCTCGGCGTCGATCGCGAAGTCGATCATCATGATCGCGTTCTTCTTCACGATGCCGATCAGCAGGATGATGCCGATAATGCCGATCACGCCGAGGTCGTTGCCGGTCACCATCAGCGCCAGCAGCGCGCCCACGCCCGCCGACGGCAGCGTGGACAGGATGGTCAGCGGGTGGATGTAGCTTTCGTACAGAACACCCAGCACGATGTACACGCAGATCACCGCCGCCAGGATGAGCCACAGCTGGTTGTTCAGCGACGACTGGTAGGCGCCGGCCGCGCCGAGGAAGGTCATGGTCACGCTGGGCGGCAGCGCGATGTCTTTCGCCGCCTGCTTGATCGCGTCGACCGAGCGGCCGAGCGACACGCCCGGCGCGGTGTCGAAGCCCAGCGTGGTGGCGGGGTACTGCGCCACGTGGGTGATCTGCAGCGGCGCGGGCTGCTCGGTGATGGTGGCCACCGCCGACAGCGGCGTGGCCGCGCCAGAGCCGGTCTTGAGGTGCAGCAGGCCCAGCGATTCCGGCGTGGTCAGCAGGTCGGGCCGCGCCTCCAGGATGACGCGGTACTGGTTGGTCTCGGTGAAGATGGTCGAGATGATGCGCTGGCCGAAGGCGCTGTACAGCGCCTCGTCGATGGATGCCGCCGAGATGGACAGCCGGGATGCGCTGTCGCGGTCGATGTTGACGTAGGCCGCCGTGCCCATGGAGCCGGCGTCGGACACCACGTTGCGAACCTGGCTCACGTTCTGGAGCTGCGCCACGAGCTTGCCGGCCCATTCCGCCACCACCGCCGCGCTGGCGCCTTCGAGCGACACGCGGAACTGCGTGGGTCCGCTCTCTGCGTCGATCGTCAGGTCTTGCGTGGGTTGCAGATAGATGGTGACGCCCGCCACTTCCTCGCGCATGCGGTCGCGCAGCCGGGTCATGATGTCCTGCTGGTTGTCGTGCCCGCGCTTGAGGTTGATCAGCATCTTGCCGGTGTGCAGCATGGTGTTGTTGGCCGCGTCGACGCCGATGAAGGAGCTGATGCTTTCCACATCGGGGTCGTCCAGCACGGCCTTCGCTGCCGTCTGCTGCAACTGCGCCATGCGCGCATAGGAAACCGATTGCGCGGTTTCGATGCGCGCCTGCAACTGGCCGGTGTCTTGTGTGGGAAACAGGCCCTTGGAGATGAAGACGTAGAGCAGGGCGGTCAGCACCAGCGTGGCCAGTGCCACCACCAGCGTCAGGCCCTGGCGCGCCAGCACCCAGTTCAGCGAGGTGTCGTAGCGGGCGATCACGCGGTCGAAGACGTGCTGGAACCAGCGGCCGAAACGGCTCTGTGGCTCGTCGCCCTCGGGTTTCAGCCAGCGCGCCGACATCATCGGCACCAGCGTCAGCGAGACCACGGCAGAGATGAGGATGGTGATGGCCAGCGTCACCGCGAACTCGCGGAACAGCCGGCCGACCACGTCGCCCATGAACAGCAGCGGAATCAGCACCGCGATCAGCGACACCGTCAGCGAGATGATGGTGAAGCCGATCTCGCTGGCACCTTTCAGCGCGGCCTGCAGCGGCGGCTCGCCTTCCTCGATGTGGCGGGCGATGTTCTCGATCATCACGATCGCGTCGTCCACCACGAAGCCGGTCGCGATGGTGAGCGCCATCAGGCTCAGGTTGTTCAGGCTGTAGCCCAGCAGGTACATGGCGCCGAAGGTGCCCACCAGCGAGATCGGCACCGCGATGCTGGCGATGACGGTGGCCCGCAGGCTGTGCAGGAAGGCGAAGATCACCAGCACCACCAGCACCACCGCCAGCACCAGCTCCATCTGCACGTGCTCCACCGACGCGCGGATGCCGGTGGTGCGGTCGCTCAGCACGTCGACCTTCAGCGAGGCCGGCAGGCCAGACTGCAGCTCCGGCAGCCGGGCCTTGATGGCGTCCACCGTGGCGATCACGTTGGCGCCCGGCTGGCGCTGCACGTCGAGCACGATGGCCGGCTTCAGCTGGCCGCCCACGCCGGCCCAGGCACCGAGCCGGGTGTTCTCGGCGCTGTCGACCACCTGCGCCACTTCCTTCAGGCGCACCGGCGCGCCGTTGCGGTAGGCGACGATCAGGTTCTTGTAGTCGTCGGCGGTGACGAGCTGGTCGTTGGCATTGATCGTGTACGCGCGGCTGGGGCCGTCGAAACTGCCCTTGGCGCCGTTGGCATTGGCCGCGGTGATGGCGGTGCGCAGCGTGTCCAGCGCCAGACCGTAGGAGGCCAGCGCCTGTGTGTCGGCCTGGATGCGCACGGCCGGCCGCTGGCCGCCGCTCAGGCTCACCAGGCCCACGCCATTGACCTGGCTGATCTTCAGCGCGAGCTGCGTGTTGACGATGTTCTGCACGTCGGTCAGCGGCATCTCGTCCGACGAGATGGCGAGTGTCAGGACCGGCGCGTCGGCCGGGTTCACCTTGGCATACACCGGCGGCGCCGGCAGGTCGGCCGGCAGCAGCGAGCCGCCGGCGTTGATGGCGGCCTGCACCTCCTGCTCGGCCACGTCCAGCGTCAGGCCCAGCCCGAACTGCAGCGTGACGATGGACACGCCGGCCGCGCTGGTGGAACTCATGCGCGACAGGCCGGACATCTGGCCGAACTGGCGTTCCAGCGGCGCGGTGACGGTCTGGCTCATCACCTCCGGGCTGGCACCGGGGTACAGCGTCTGCACCTGGATGGTCGGGTAATCGACCTGCGGCAGCGCCGACAGCGGCAGGAACCTGAAACCCACCAGGCCGGCCAGCACGATGGCGACCATCAGCAGCGCGGTGGCCACCGGCCGCATGATGAAGGGACGGGACGGACTCATGAGGATAGGGCCCCCACGCTCCCCACTGCGTGTGGTCGCTGTCCCCCGAGGGGGCTGCTTCGCCTTGGGGCGGCCCGGCGGCGAAGCGTGGCCCCCACGCTCCCCCACTGCGTGTGGGTCGCTGCCCCCCGAGGGGGTTGTTCCGCCTTGGGAGCGGCCCGGCGGCGGAACCTGGCCTCCACGCTTCCCAAGTGCATGTGAGTCGCTGCCCCCCGAGGGGCCCGTTTCGCCTTGGGAGTGGCCCGCGCGCGGCTCATTGCGCGCTTTCGCCGCGTTGGCGGCGCTCGCGCATCTGTTGCCAGCGGGCCAGCGCTTCGGGGTCACCCTTGTCGAGCGCTTCGAGGAACTTCTTGCGGCGCTCGAGCTGTGCCGGGTCGTCCTTGGCCGAGTCGAGCATGCGCTGGCGCTGTTCGGCGGTGGGCAGTGCCGCGCCGGCGGCAGGGGGTTGCGCCGCCGGGGTGGCTGCCGCAGGGGCGGGGGCGGGTGCCGCGCTGGAGGGCGTTGCGGGCGCTTCGGCTGCCGAGGCGCCTTCTCGCCGGCTGTGGCGCCAACCGCCGTCACCGCCCGAGGCCGCGCCGGATGCCGGTGCCGAGGCGCCGTCGGCCGGCCGATTGCCGCGGCGGCCACGGCCGCCGGCAGACGGAACCGGATCGCCCGGCAGCACCACCTTGGCGCCGTCCTTCAGGCGGTCGGCGCCTTCGGTGATGACGCGCTCGCCCGGCTGCACGCCGGACAGCACGACGACCTTGTCGGCGGTCGCCATGCCCTTCTTGATGCTGCGGGTCGAAACCGTGCGCTCGGCCGCGTTCAACACGTAGACGTAGTCGCCGCCGTTGCCGAAACGCACGGCTGTCAGCGGCACCACGGTGGCGTCCCTGATCGTGCGCACCAGCAGGCGCAGGTTGACGAACTGGCTGGGAAAGAGCTTGTTGTCGGTGTTGTCGAAACGGGCCTTGGCGCGCACGGTGCCGGTCTGCACGTCGACCTGGTTGTCCAGCGACAGGAAGCGGCCGGTGGCCAGCGTGTCGGTGCGGGTTCGATCGAGCGCGGTGGCGGCCATGTCGGCGCCCGGCTGGCTGCCGGCGAGGTCGGTCACACGGTCTTGTGGCACCGCGAATTCCACGTCGATCGGCGCGATCGCGGTGATGGTGACGAGGCCGTTGGCGTCGCCCTGGTTGACCACGTTGCCGACGTCCACGGTGCGCAGGCCCACCCGGCCGGCAATCGGCGCCACCACGCGGGTGTAGCCCAGGTTGATACGGGCCGTGCCCTCGGCCGCACGATCGGTGTTGACCGTGCCTTCGAGTTGCTTGACCAGCGCCGCCTGGGTGTCGAGGTCCTGGCGGGCGATCGAGTCCTGCGTCCAGAGCGTCTGGTAGCGCTTCAGCGTGAGCCTTGCGTTTTCGAGCTGCGCCTCGTCGCGCTGTCGCTGGCCGGTGGCTTGCAGCAGCGACATCTCGTAAGGCCGGGGGTCGATCTGCGCGATCAACTGGCCCTTCTTCACCATCTGGCCCTCGCGGAACATCAGTTCCTTCAGCGTGCCGCCCACCTGCGCGGCGACGCGCACGGTGGCGGTCGGGGTCACGGTGCCCAGCGCTTCGAGCGTGACCGGGATGTCGGCCTTGGCCACGGTGGCCACACCCACCGTGGTGGCCAGGGGGCCGCGCCGGCCGCCGGGACCGCCGCCACCCGGCCCGCCGGCCGCGCTATCGTCGTTGTGGGTCAGGTGCCAGGCCAGCCAGCCGAGGCCGCCCAGCACCAGAACGGCAGCGATGCCGCCGATCCATGTGGCGCGCCGGCTCAGGCCGCCGCGTGCCGCGGAGCGGACGGGCGGGGTGGGGCGGGTTGCCGGTGTCTGGGCCGATGGGGCTGCACTGCGGGTGTCGTCGGCTTGGGGATCCATCACCTGTCCTTTTGTTGTTCGTGGTCGTGTGAACAGGCCCCGCTTGGGGACCGTGGAGGATTTTGTCGCAATGCGTCACACATTGGATTGCTGCCTTGTAAAGCCCCCGTCCTGCTGGCCGAAACGGTGCAGCGCGCTCCAAAAGCAGGAGCGCCCGCCCCAGCATTGGCCGGGGCGGGCGCTTGGGTGAGCCGCAGAAAGGCGGTTACAGCGTGTCGATGAAGCTGCGCAGCTTGTCGCTGCGGCTGGGGTGCTTCAATTTGCGCAGCGCCTTGGCCTCGATCTGGCGGATGCGTTCGCGGGTCACGTCGAACTGCTTGCCGACTTCTTCCAGCGTGTGGTCGGTGCTCATCTCGATGCCGAAGCGCATGCGCAGCACCTTGGCTTCGCGCGGCGTCAGGCCGTCGAGGATGTCCTTCACCACGTCGCGCAGGCCGGCCTGCATCGCCGCTTCGATGGGCGCCGTGTTGGCGCTGTCTTCGATGAAGTCGCCCAGGTGGCTGTCGTCGTCGTCGCCGATCGGCGTTTCCATGGAGATCGGCTCTTTCGCGATCTTCATGATCTTGCGGATCTTGTCTTCAGGAATCTCCATCTTCTCGGCCAGGATGGAGGCGTCGGGCTCGAAGCCAAACTCCTGCAAGTGCTGGCGCGAGATGCGGTTCATCTTGTTGATGGTCTCGATCATGTGCACCGGGATGCGGATGGTGCGCGCCTGGTCGGCGATCGAGCGGGTGATGGCCTGGCGGATCCACCAGGTGGCGTAGGTCGAGAACTTGTAGCCGCGGCGGTATTCGAACTTGTCCACCGCCTTCATCAGGCCGATGTTGCCTTCCTGGATGAGGTCGAGGAACTGCAGGCCGCGGTTGGTGTACTTCTTCGCGATGGAAATCACGAGGCGCAGATTGGCCTCGATCATTTCCTTCTTGGCGTGGCGCGACGAGGCCTCGCCCTCGTTCATGCGCTTGTTGATGTCCTTCAGCTCGGTCAGCGGCACCACCACGCGCGACTGCAGGTCGGTCAGTTTCTGCTGCAATTCCTGAATGGGCGGGATGTTGCGGGCCATCACCACGCTCCACGGCTTGCCGGCGGCGGCCTGCTTCTCGACCCACTTCAGGTTGAGCAGCTGCGGCGGGAATTCCTTGATGAAGGTTTCCTGCGGCATGCCGCACTTGTCCACGATGATGCGGCGCAGCTCGCGCTCCTTCTTGCGCACGTCGTCCACCTGCGTGCGCAGCATGTCGCACAGCTTCTCGATGGTCTTGGCGGTGAAGCGGATCGTCATCAGCTCGTCGCTGAGCGTCTTCTGCGCCTTGGCATAGGCCGGCGTGCCGTAGCCTTCCTTGTCGTAGATCTTGTGGACCTTCTCGAACATCTCGCGCAGCTTGTCGAAGCGGCGCAGCGCCTCGTTCTTCAGCTCTTCGAGCTTCTTGGTCAGGGCCTTGGAGCCGCCGTTGCCGTCGTCGTCGTCTTCTTCGTCGAACTCGTCGAAGTCTTCTTCGGCCACGTAGTCGTCGGCTTCGTTCGGGTTGGAGAAGCCGTCGACGATGGTCGAGATGACGACCTTGCCCTCACGGATCTCGTCGGCCATGCGGAACAGCTCGGCGATGGTGGCCGGGCTGGCGCTGATGGCTTCCATCATGCGCATCAGGCCGCCCTCGATGCGCTTGGCGATTTCGATTTCGCCTTCGCGCGTGAGCAGTTCCACCGTGCCCATCTCGCGCATGTACATGCGCACCGGGTCGGTGGTGCGGCCGAATTCGCTGTCCACCGTGGAGAGCGCGGCTTCGGCTTCTTCCTCGGCCTCTTCCACCGTGGTGGCGGTGGGAACGGTGTTGTTCAGCAGCAGGGTTTCGGCGTCGGGCGTGTGTTCGTAGACCGCCACGCCCATGTCGTTGAGCATGTTGACCACGACCTCGAGCGTTTCGGCGTCGATCAGCTTGTCGGGCAGGTGGTCGGAGATTTCGCCGTGCGTCAGGTAGCCGCGCGTCTTGCCCAGCGTGATGAGGGTCTTCAGGCGCTGGCGGCGCTTGGCCATGTCCTCTTCGGAGAGCACGGTCTCGTCGAGGCCGAATTCTTTCATCAGGGCCCGTTCCTTGGCCTTGCTGATCTTCATGCGCAGCGGCTTGACCTTTTCCTCGGTCGCCGTCGCCGGCTCGGGTTCACCGGCGAGGTCGGCCTCGATGTCGCCCAGGTCTTCTTCGGGTTCTGCGTCGGCGCCGGCCTTGGCCTTGCGGCCGCGCTTGGCAGCGGCGCCCTTGGGCGGTGCCTCGGACTCGGCGGCGGCGGCCTTCGGCGGGCGGCCGGGCTTTTTCTTGGCGGCTTCGGCTGCGGGTTTCAGTTCATCGGCGGGCGTCTTGGCGCTTTTTGCTGCTGGCACGTTGGCTTTCGTTGCGGTCTTGGCGGCGGCCTTGGGCTCGGGCTTGGCCGCCGGCTTTGCCGACGCCTTGCCCGCCGCCGCAGTGGCGGCCGCTTTCACGGGAGGTTGGGCCGCCGGCTTGCTGGCAGCGGCCTTCTGAGCCGTCTTGGACGGAGCGGCGGGCGTGGCAGCGGACTTGACTGGCTTGGCGACAGACTTTTGTGCGGGCATCAAACAACCTCAAAACAAAAAGACGAACGAAAAAACAGGCAGCGCCGCTGGCATCCCGGCGCAGGACTCAAGACGGGTAACACCCAGTGCAAGATGTGAGGGCGATCATTTGGTGTGCAACCCTTGCGGGAGTTGACCTGGAAACCCGTGGTGAAAACCGAGGTGGGCGGTCGGGGCCGGAGGTGTTGCTGTCGCTCTTGCGGGAGTGAAAAGGATTATACCGTGCGGCGTGGCGCCGCGCCGGGCCTCAGCGCGCCGCCGAACCGGCCCGCACCGCGCGGTATTCGGCGTCCAGCGCACGGTAGCGCTCGTAGGCGCCGGGGTCTGACGGTGCCAGTGTGGCGAGCCGCCGCAGTTCGCTTTCCATGCCCTCGATGGTCAGCTCGCGCAGCACCGAACGCAGCTCGTCGGCGTCGTTCTGGATCTGCTCCGGCGTCTGCGCGACCAGCCGAAGCGCCCAGTCCTCGTCCGGGTGGCCGGGCAGGGCGCCGCGCAGGGCCGGCCAGGGCTGGGGGCCGTGCTCCTGGTGCTGGCTGTCGAGCCAGGCGAACAGCGGGCCGTGCGGCGCCGGCAGCCCGCACAGCAGCGCGTGCTCGGCGTTGGACAGCGCGTCCCAGGCACCCGGCTCGGTGAACAGCAACTGCAGCGCCCGGTCCTCGCGGCGGGGCGGCGCGGTTCGGCCGCGCACGCCGGTCGGGCCGAAACCCTGGCGTGGCGCCGGGCGGTCCTTGCGGAACGGCTTTGAGAAGTTTTTTGGCGGGTAGTCAGCGCCGTTGCTGGGTTCTTCGCTCTGATTTTGATAGCGATCAACCGGCGGCGCCGGCGGGTGCGATTTGCTGTCGGCCAGCGCCCAGACCTCGGTCAGCTCGCGGGTAGGCAACTGCACCAGCTCGGCCAGTTCGCCGAGCAGCTGGCGTTTCATCGCGCCGTCGGGCAGCGGCGCCCACAGCGGCCGTGCCTGGCTGGCCAGCTTGGCACGGCCCTCGACGGTGGACAGGTCGCAGCCCTCGCGCGCGGAATCGACCAGAAAGCGGGAGAGCGGCACCGCGTCGCCCACGCAGCGGGCGAAGGCGTCTTTGCCGTGTTCGCGGATGAAGCTGTCGGGGTCGTGCTCGGCCGGCAGGAACAGGAACTTCACGCTGCGGGTGTCGGTGGCGTAGGGCAGCGCGCCGTCGAGCGCCTTGCGGGCCGCGCGCCGGCCGGCGCCGTCGCCGTCGAAGCTGAAGACCACCGCGTCGGTGAAGCGGAACAGCTTGTGCACATGCTCGGTGGTGCAGGCGGTGCCCAGCGTGGCCACCGCATTGGGGAAACCGAGCTGGGCCAGCGCCACCACGTCCATGTAGCCCTCGGTCACCAGCACGTAGCCGGCGTCGCGCAGCGCGGCGCGCGCCTCGAACAGGCCGTACAGCTCGCGGCCCTTGCTGAAAACCGGCGTTTCCGGCGAGTTCAGGTACTTGGGGGTGCCGTCGCCCAGCACCCGGCCGCCGAAGCCGATGCACTCGCCCTTGACGTTGCGGATGGGGAACATCACGCGGTCGCGGAAGCGGTCGTAGCGTTTTTCTTCTTCGCCGTCTTCCTGGGCGTGGATGACCAGACCGCTTTCGGCCAGCAGCGGGTCGTCGTAACGCGGGAACACGCTGGCCAGATGCCGCCAGCCTTCCGGCGCGTAGCCCAGGCCGAAGCGCCGGGCCACCTCGCCCGAGAGGCCGCGGCCTTTGAGGTATTCGATGGCGCGGGGCGCGTCCTTCAGGCAGCGCCGCCAGTCGGCGCCGGCCTTTTCCAGCACGTCGGTCAGCGTGGCTTCCTTCTCGCGGCGCTCGGCGGCGCGGGCTTTGTCCTGCGGGCTGAGGTCGTCGTCCGGCACCTGCAGGCCGACCTGCTGCGACAGGTCTTTCACCGCGTCGATGAAGCCCATGCCGGCGTGCTCCATCAAAAAGCCGATCGCGTTGCCGTTCTTGCCGCAGCCGAAGCAATGGAAGAACTGCTTGCTGGGGCTGACGGTGAAGGAGGGCGTTTTCTCGCCGTGGAAGGGGCACAGGCCCGAGTAGTTGGCGCCGGCCTTTTTGAGTTGCACATGGCGGCCCACCACCTCCACCACGTCCACCCGCGCGAGCAGCTCCTGGATGAACGACTGGGGGATGGCCATGGCTGATTTTACGAAGGCCCGCCGCCGCGAAGCCGGCCGCGGTGCTCAGGGCGTGGGGCGGGTTTCGGCGCGCAGCAGCGACAGGTCGAGCGCGCGACGGCTGGTGAACGAGCGGGGTTGGCCGGTCAGCGGGTCATTGAAAGCCAGCGAGCGGGCCAGAAGTTGCAGCGGCCGTGTGAAGTCGTCGTCGCCGGGCGGCCGGGGCACGGGGTAGAACTGGTCGTTCACGATGGGGCCGCCCAGCAGGCCCAGCAACTGCACCCGCAACTGGTGCAGCCGGCCGGTTTCGGGCTGCAGCCGGTACAGCGCGTGGCGCGGGCCGCGCTGGAGGCAGTCGATGTCGACCGTGGCGTTCGGCTCGCCGGGCACCTCGTGCTGCAGAAAGAAGCGGGTGTCGTCGCGCTCCAGCCGGCTCTGGCGCCGCAGTGGAAAACCCAGGCTGGCCGGCGGCAGCGGGGCGATGGCCTCGTAGACCTTGGTGATGGTGCGCTCGCGGAACAGCGCCACGTAGCGGCCGCGCGAGGCCGGGTTCAGCGAGAAGAGCACCAGGCCGGCGGTTTCGCGGTCCAGCCGGTGCAGCGGCGCGAGGTCGTCGATGCCGGTGCGCCGGCGCAGCCGCACCAGCAGGCTTTGCTGCACGAAGCGGCCGGTGGGCATCACCGGCATGAAGGCGGGTTTGTCGATGACCAGCAGGTGATCGTCCTGGAACAGGATGTCTTCCGCCTCGGGCGGATCGGGCTCGCCGTCGACCGCGCGGAAGTAGTGCAGGTGGCAGGGGCCGGTCAATGGCGCGTCGGTGAGCGGCTGGCCGGAAGCGTCGAGCACCTCGCCGGCGGCCAGCCGGGTGGCCCAGCCGGCTCGCGGGACGGCGGGCAGCCGCTCGGCCAGGAAGTCGAGCACCGAGGCCCAGTGGCCGGCTGGTACCCAGACCACGCTGGCGGCGACGCCGTCGCGGCTGGGCGGGCGCGGTCGGCGCATGGCGGCGGGCCCGGTCAGAGCTTGCGGAACACCAGGTCCCAGACGCCGTGGCCCAGCTTCACGCCGCGTTTCTCGAATTTGGTCACCGGCCGGTAGTCGGGCCGGGGCGCGTAGTCGGGCGCGGTGTTGGCCAGCAGCGGCTCGGCGCCGATGACGGCCAGCATCTGCTCGGCATAGGGCTGCCAGTCGGTCGCGCAGTGCAGGTAGCCGCCGGGCTTGAGGCGGCCGGCGAGGCAGTGCACCAGCGGCGGCTGCACCAGCCGGCGCTTGTGGTGGCGCAGCTTGTGCCAGGGGTCCGGGAAGAAGAGATGGATGCCGTCGAGCTGGCCGGGTTGCAGCATGTGGTCCAGCACCTCGACCGCGTCGTGCGAGACGATGCGGATGTTGCTCAGGCCCATCTCGCCGATGCGCTTGAGCAGCGCGCCGACGCCGGGTTCGTGCACCTCGCAGCAGAGGAAGTTCACGTCGGGTTTCAGCGCGGCGATGTGGGCGGTGGTTTCGCCCATGCCGAAGCCGATTTCCAGCACCGCCGGCGCGTCGCGGCCGAAGGTGGCCGTCAGGTCGAGCGGCTCGGCGCGGTAGGGCACGATGAAACGCGGCCCGAATTCCTCGAAGGCGCGGGCCTGGCCGGTGGTGGTGCGGCCGGCGCGGCGCACGTAGCTCTTGATGGCGCGCGGAAAGGCCACGCCGTCGGGGGCGGTGCCGGTGGCGGGCGGGGTGTCGGGCAGGTCGTTCACGGGGCCGGATTGTAGAGAGCGGCCGCCCGGTCTACGCGGTGCCGGGCGGCAGCAGCCATTCGGCGTAGCGCTCGGGGTGGCTGGCCAGCGGCGCGGGAAATTGCGGCCCGACCGGCTCGGCCACGTAGTGCGTGTCGGGCTTGTGGAAGTCGCGGCCGGCGCGGATCATGGCTTCGATGTGGCGCGGGTTCTTCAGCTCCGGCGTGTTGAATTCCTGGTGGGCCGTGTTCTCGATCTTGCGGACGATGTCTTCCATCGACAGCACCCAGGTGAAGTGCCAGCCGCCGTTGGCGATGGGATGCACCTGGAACTGGCGGAACCACGCGCGCTTGAGGCTGCGCAGCGGGCCGGACGACTTGTACGAGCGCACGCTGGTCGCGTTGCTGCCGAAGAACTCGCGGAAGTGCTGCGTGGTCGTGATCTTGGAGCCCTGCCAGCGCAGCGGCTGGCCGCGTTCGTAGCACCGGTTGTTCAGGAAGTAGCCGTAGTAGGCCTGCTCGAAGTCGCCGCGCAGGAAGCGCGGGTTGTAGCGGGCGATGGTGGACGGCTCGGGAATTTCGTCGAGGTCGGAAACCAGGATGCGGTCGTCCGGCGCGGCGTCGTCCAGGCCGGCCGAGAGGTGGTTGCGGATGGCGTTCTCGTTCTTCCAGAAATCGTTGGGTCCGGGCGGCCGGCGGTCGAGCTTGAGGTAGCGGATCTTGCTGCTGTACTTGGCGAAGCGCTCCGGCGCGAACAGCGTGTCGCGGTCCTGGCCGCGGTGGGAGAAGCTGGCCTCTGAAATGACGAACACGTCCACCTGGTCCCACAGTGTTTGCAGCCGCAGTTCCAGCAGCATGTCTTCGTTGAAGTAGCAGAAGCAGTCGAACAGGCGTGACATGGCGGTGCGGTTGCGAATGGCGGATGAGGAGGCCGGATCGTAAACCGCGTCAGGCGGTTGGCGCGCGCCAGGCGGCCACCCAGGCGGCCAGCGCGGCGGGCAAGGGCCCGGGCTGCGGCGGCAGGCCCAGCGCCCCGGCGGCGGCGTTCAGCGCGGCGAGGGCCTGCGGGGGCGAGGCGGTGTCGGCCGCGGCGGCGCCGTTCTGTTTGGAGAGCTTGTGGCCGTCGGCCGCGCGCACCAGCGGCGTGTGCAGGTAGGCGGGCGTGGCCACGCCCAGCGCGCGCTGCAGCGCGATCTGCCGGGCGGTGTTGTCGGCCAGGTCTTCGCCGCGCACGACGTGGGTGATGCGCTGGTCGGCGTCGTCCACCACCACCGCGAGCTGGTAGGCCCAGAGGCCGTCGGCGCGCTTCAGCACGAAGTCGCCCACCGCCTGCTCCACGTCTTGCGCCTGCGGGCCGAGCCGCCGGTCGGCCCAGCGAATCACCCCGTTTGCTCCTGATTCAATAGCTGAAACGCCAGATTCCGTGCTGACTTGCGGCCGATTTTGTTCTGAAAAACGGGTGTCGAAGCGCCAGGCCCGCGCCGGGCGGCCCCGCAGGCCGCCGCGGCAGGTGCCGGGGTAGACCAGCTCGCCGAAGCGCTCCCGGCTTTCGCCGCGCTCGGCCCGTGCGGCCTCGATGTCTTTTCGCGAGCAGGCGCAGGGGTAGGCTGCGCCGGCCGCCACCAGCCGCTGCAGCGCGGCCTCGTAGAGCGGCGCGCGCCGGGTCTGCCAGACGGGCGGTTCGTCGGGCAGCAGGCCGCAGTCGGCGAGCTGGCGCAGGATGATCGCGTCCATGCCGGGCAGGCAGCGCGGCGTGTCGACGTCTTCAATGCGGACCAGCCAGCGGCCGTGGTGGGAACGCGCGTCGAGCCAACTGGCGAGCGCAGCGACCAATGAACCCGCATGCAGTGGGCCGGTCGGGGAGGGGGCGAAGCGTCCGACATAGCCCCCACGCTCCCCACTGCGTGTGGTTCGCTGCCCCCCGAGGGGGCCTTCGCGCCTTGGGAGCGGCCCGGCGGCGCTCATGTCGCCAACCAGCGGCGCTTATCCAACGTCGAGCGCCAGCGACAGCCCCGACACGAACGCGTCTTCCACCCGGTGGCCGATGCACCAGTCGCCCACCAGCCCGATGCGGGCCTTGGCGTCCCACAGATGCGTGTCGCCAAGCGGTTTCGTGGTCTTGGCGAAGCGCCAGCGGTGCACGGCGGCGAAGGCCGGTTCGGCGCGGATGCCGGTGATTTCGGAGAAGGCGCGCAGCAGCTTGCCTTGCACCCGCGCGGCGTCGTCTTCCAGATGTTCGGCCGACCATTCGGCGCTGGCCTGGGCCACCCAGCGCTCCACGCCGCCGCGCCGCGGCTTGGAGCCTTCGCGCGCCAGCCAGGCGATGCGGTGGTGGGTGCTGCGGGCGGCGTTCCATTGCGGGCCGAGGTAGGCCAGCGTGGGCTGGCTGGCCTGCGGGAAGGCGGCCATCAGCGTCCAGCACGGCGCGATCTCGACCGGCCGCAGCGCGTCGCGCAGCTTGTTCGCCACGCCGCTGGCGCGCAGCAGGTCGTGCGCCGGTGGCGCGGGAATGGCAAGCAGCACCGCGTCGAAGCCGCCGTGCACCGGCTGGGCGCCGTCGGCCCCTTCGGCGCGCAGTTGCCAGCGGGAGGCGTCGAGCGCGTCGGGCTCGATGCGGGTGATGCGGGCGTCGAAACGGATGGCGCCGTCGGCCACCAGCGGGGCGGCCCAGGCGGTGGCCAGGCCGTTCATGCCGGGCGTGGCGACCCAGTGCGATTCGCGGGTCGGCAGGCTGGCGGCGGCGACGCGGCCGAAGGCATCGAGCACCCGCACCGCGTTGGCGCTCCAGGGCTTGGCAACGCCCGGCACCGTGGCCAGCGCGGCCTGGAAGCGGGCGTCGCGCACGGTGAAGTACTGGGCGCCGACGTCGAATGCGCCGAAGGGCGTGTCGTGCGTGGCGGTGCGGCCGCCCACCGCCGTGGCCTTCTCGAACACGGCCACCGAATGGCCGGCCTGTTTCAGCGTGCGGGCGCAGGCGATGCCGGCAATGCCGGCGCCGATCACGGCGATGTGGAGAGGAGCGGTGCGAGCAGGGGCCATGGCGATCGACTGTACACGCTCCGCCGGCTCAGAACGTGGCCTGCCGCTCCAGCAGCGCGGTGCGCACCGACGCATGCTCCAGCCGCTCCAGCCACCAGGCCAGCGCACGGCCCGGCGCGGCGCCGCGCGGCGGTGTGCGCCACGCGTAGCTCACCCGCACCAGCCGCGAGGGCCGCGCCACCTGCTTCACCACCAGCCGGCCGGCGTCGATGTGGGGCTTGACCAGCCCTTCGGGCAGAAAGCCGGCGCCCAGCCCGCGCAGTTGCGCCTCCAGCTTGGCCGACATGGTGGCCACGGTGAACACCTCCTGCCCGCCGAGCAGGCCGATCGTCACGCCGCCCCCGCGCGAGACCGAGTCGGCCACCGCCACCGCCCGGTGCTGCTGGATCAGCGCGTCGTTCAGCGGCTCCGGCGCTGCGGCCAGCGGGTGGTGCGGCGCCACCGCGAAGACGAAGCGCACGCTGCCCATCGGCTGCGTCTGCAGGCCGGCGATGTTGCCGGCCTCCAGCGCCACGCCCAGCGCCAGGTCGGCCTGGCCGGAGGTCAGTGCCTCCAGCGTGCCCGACAGCGTTTCCTCGCGCAGCTTCACGCGGGTGGGCGGGTTCAGCTCGAAGAAGGCTTCGCACAGTTCCAGCACGGTGGTGCGGCAAATGATGCCGTCGAGCGACAGCGTGAGCTGCGCCTCCCAGCCGGTGGCCACCCGCTTCACGCGGTTGGCCACCGCGTCGATCTCGCCCAGCAGGCGTTCGCCCTCACGCAGCAGCTCGGCGCCGGCGGCGGTGAGGCGGGCGTTGCGGGAGCTGCGGTCGAACAGCAGCACGTCGAGCGCGTCCTCGATCTGCCGCACGCGGTAGGTCAGGGCGCTCGGCACCACGCCGGCCTCGCGCGCGGCCGCCGCAAAACTGCCGCTGCGGGCGATCTGCTGCAGCAGCGCCAGCGTGTCGGGGGTGAGGGCGTCGCGGGCAGAAGTCATTCTTCGATTATTGAATATTTTTGAATGATGCCATCAAACCCATTGCACCATCCGTGAACGATGGCCGCCTACAGTTGAGCCCATCAGCAACCCGGAACGAACAGGAGGACACCATGATCACACTGCGCAAGGCCCAGGAACGCGGCTTCGCCGACCACGGCTGGCTGAAGTCCTTCCACAGCTTCAGCTTCGCCGGCTACTACGACCCCGACCACATGGGCTGGGGCAACCTGCGGGTCATCAACGAAGACAAGGTAGCGCCTGGCCGCGGCTTCGGCACGCACGGCCACCGCGACATGGAGATCATCAGCTACGTGCTGAGCGGCGAGCTGGCGCACAAGGACAACATGGGCAACGGCTCGGCCGGTGGCCAGTCGGGCGTCATCCCGCCCGGCGACGTGCAGCGCATGAGCGCGGGCACCGGCGTGCTGCACAGCGAGTTCAACCACGCCAGCGACCAGACCACGCACTTCCTGCAGATCTGGATCGAGCCCGACCAGCGCGGCATCGCGCCCGGCTACGAGCAGAAGCGCTTCGCCACCGAAGCCAAGCGCGGGCGCCTGCAGGCGGTGGCGGCGAAGGACGGCCGCGACGGCGCGGTGACCATCCACGCCGACGCCACGCTCTACGCCGGGCTGTTCGACGGCGACGAGCAGGCCGCACTGGCGCTGGATCCGGCCCGCAAGGCTTACGTTCACGTGGTGCGCGGCAGCGTTGACGTGAACGGCCAGCCGCTGGCCGCCGGTGACGCGCTGCGGCTGGAAGGCGAGGCCGGCGTGGAGCTGGCGCATGGCCGCGACGCCGAGGTGCTGGTCTTCGACCTGGCGCCGTGAACCCAATCCCCTGCGGGCCGCCCGCCCGCAGGGCATTTCGATCACCGATAACCTGTTTCCCCATCCATCCAACAACTTCGACGAGGACCGAGCCATGACCACCATTCCCACCACCCAGACCTATGCCAACCCGGGCCTGGCCTTCATCGGCCGGCTGCTGATTGCGGCGCTGTTCATTCCGGCCGGCATCGGCAAGCTGACCGGCTTTGCCGGCACCGTGGGCTACATCGCCAGCAAGGGGCTGCCGCTGCCGGAACTGGGCGCGGTGATCGCCATCGTGGTCGAGGTCGGCATCGGCCTGGCCTTCCTGCTGGGCTGGCACACCCGTCTGGCCGCGCTGGTGCTGGCCGCGTTCACGCTGGCTGCCAGCGTGTTCTTCCACAACTTCTGGGCGGTTCCGGCCGACCAGGCCATGGTGCAGCAGTTGATGTTCATCAAGAACATCGCCGTCGCCGGTGGCCTGCTGACCATCGCCGCCTGGGGTGCGGGCGCCTGGAGCCTGGACGCCCGCCGCACCTGAAATACATCACCCAACACTTTAAGAACAGAGAAAAGAACCATGACTGACAAGACAATTTCCACCATCATCGTCTACCACTCCGGCTACGGCCACACCCAGCGCGTCGCGCAGGCCGTGGCCGACGGTGCCAACGGCACGCTGCTGGCCATCGACGCCGACGGCAACCTGCCCGAAGGCGGCTGGGAGCAACTGAAGGCGGCCGACGCCATCGTGTTCGGCTCGCCCACCTACATGGGCGCGCCGAGCTGGCAGTTCAAGAAATTCGCCGACGCGTCCAGCAAGCCCTGGTACAGCCGCGACTGGGCCGACAAGGTGTTTGGCGGCTTCACCAACAGCGCGTCGAACAACGGCGACAAGCTGTCCACGCTGCACTACTTCATCACCCTGGCCATGCAGCACGGCGGCATCTGGGCCGGCACCAACCAGTTGCCGGCCAACAAGAAGTCGTCGGCCCGTGACGACGTGAACTGGCTCGGCTCCTTCGCCGGCGCGATGGCGCAGTCGCCGTCCGACGCCAGCCCGGCCGAGATGTTCGCCGGCGATTTCGAAACCGCTCGCCTGTACGGCGAGCGCATTGCAGCGGTGGCCGCTCGTCTGGCCAAGTGACCATGGCCGCTCAACCCACCCTGCTGCAAGGCCAGCCCAAAGACCTGGGCGGCGGTTTCACGGTGCGCCGGCTGCTGCCCCAGGCGCGGCAGCGGTCGGTCGGGCCCTTCGTGTTCTTCGACCATTTCGGCCCGGTCACGGTGGCGCCCGGCGAGCGGCACGACGTGCGGCCGCACCCGCACATCGGCCTGGCCACCGTCACCTACCTGTTCGACGGCGCCATCCACCACCGCGACTCGCTCGGCTCCGGGCAGCAGATTTCGCCCGGCGCCATCAACTGGATGACCGCCGGCCGCGGCATCGTGCACTCCGAACGCCGGCCCGACGCGCTGGAGAACACCACGTTGACCAACCACGGCCTGCAGCTCTGGGTGGCGCTGCCGAAAGCGCTGGAAGAGTGCGAGCCGGCCTTCGAGCACACCGCCGCCGACGCGATCCCGTCGTTCAGCCGGGGCGGCCATGCGGTGCGGGTGCTGGTGGGCGAGGCTTTCGGCGCGCGCTCGCCGGTGAAGGCGTTCTCCAACATCGTCTACCTCGACGTGACGCTGGCACCCGGCGAGGCCTTCGAGCTGCCGGCGCTGGCGCAGGAGATGGGCGTGTATCCGATCGACGGCGACGTGGCCATCGACGGCACGGCGGTGCCGAAACACGAGCTGGCGGTCATCGCGCCGGGCCAAGGCGCGACGCTGACGGCTGAGCGGCCCACCCGCATCGCGGTGGTTGGCGGCGACGCGCTCGACGGCCCGCGCTTTCTCTGGTGGAACTTCGTCTCCAGCCGGCGCGAGCGCATCGTGCAGGCGGCGGACGACTGGCGCAACCGCCGCTTCGCCGCTATTCCCGGTGACGACAGCGAGTTCATCCCGCTGCCCGAAGACCGGCCGCTGCCCGCCGCGCCGCCACAGGCCAGCCAGGAGTCGGTTCCGGGAAAAATATGAATGAAATCTGGCTCTTGTCAGCGCCAGATATGAATTGTTTGCTCTTTATTTCGTAGCTGAAAGGGCGTCGTCCAGGGCTTCGCGTTCATCGAACACGAAGCAGGCGCCGGTGAAGTGCGCGCCCCCGGCCAGCTCGAAATACTTCAGGATGCCGCCGTCGAGCTGGTACACGTCGTCCAGCCCGGCCTCGCGCATCAGCAGCGCCGCCTTCTCGCAGCGGATGCCGCCGGTGCAGTAGCTCACCACGGTGCGGCCCTTCAGCTCGCCGGCGTGTTCGGCCAGCGCGGCCGGGAAGTCGCTGAACTTGCCGATGCGCCAGTCCACCGCGTGCTCGAAGGCGCCGTGGTCGACCTCGAAGGCGTTGCGGGTGTCGAGCAGCGCCAGCGGGCGGCCGGCGTCGTCGTGGCCCTGGTCCAGCCAGCGCTTGAGCGTCGGCGCGTCGACCGCCGGTGCGCGCCCGCCTTCCGGCCGGATCGCCGGGTGGTTCATGCGGATGATCTCGCGCTTCACCTTCACCCGCATCTTGCGGAACGGCACCTCGGCCGACCAGCTTTCCTTGGGTTCCAGGTCAGTGAAACGCGCGTCTTGGTGCAGCGCCGCCACCCAGCCGCGCACCGCCTCGGCCGGCCCGGCCAGGAACAGGTTGATGCCTTCGGTGGCAATGAGCACCGTGCCGCGCAGCCCGGCCGCGTCGGCGCGAGCGGCCAGCAGCTCGCGCAGCGCGGCGGGGTCGTCAATCTCGACGAATTTGTAAGCGGAAATGTTCAGAACGTTCAGGGTCACGGGCGGGATTTTAGGAAGTGGCCAGGGGTACCCGGTTCCCTACAATGAACCGATGTTTGTTCACCTGCGCGTTCACACCGAATTCTCGGTGGTCGATGGCACCAACCGCATCGACGACCTCGTGCGCGCCGCCGCCGCCGATGGCCAGCCTGCGCTGGCCATCACCGACCTCTCCAACCTGTTCGGCGCGGTCAAGTTCTACAAGGCCGCGCGCGGCGCCGGCGTGAAGCCGTTGGTCGGCGCCGAAGTGTTCCTGGAAGGCCTCGGCAAGGACGCCGCGGCGTTGTCCCGCGTGCTGCTGCTGTCGCAGAGCCACGAGGGTTACCTCAACCTCTGTGAGCTGCTGGCCCGCGCCTGGACGCAGAACGTCGTGAAGGCGCAGGCGGTGGTCAGGCTGGCCTGGCTGCAGGAGCTCAACGGCGGCCTGCTGCTGCTGTCCGGCGCGCAGGCCGGCCCGGTGGGGCAGGCGCTGCTGCAGGGCGACGAGGCCCGCGCCAGCGACGTGGCGCTGCAGCTCGCCGGCGTGTTCCCGCACCGCTTCTACCTGGAGCTGCAGCGCGCCGGCCGGCCCGACGACGAGCCGCATGTGGTGGCCACCGTCAAGCTCGCCGGGCGGCTGGGCCTGCCGGTGGTGGCCACGCACCCGGTGCAGTTCACCCAGGCCGACGAACACGAGGCGCACGAAGCGCGGGTCTGCATCTCGGAAGGCGAGATCCTTGGCAACCCGCGCCGGGTGCGGCGCTTCACCCGTGAGCAGTATTTCAAGCCGCAGGCGCAGATGGCCGCGCTGTTCGCCGATGTGCCGTCGGCGCTGGCCAACAGCGTGGAAATCGCCCGCCGCTGCAACCTCACGCTGACGCTCGGCAAGCCCATGCTGCCGGACTTCCCCATCCCCGAGGTCGAGGGACGCAGCTTCAGCGTGGAAGAGTACTTCCGCCACGTCTCGTTCGAGGGGCTGGAAGAGCGGCTGGCCCATTTGTACCGGGACGCCGCGCGGCGCGACCGGGAGCGGCCGCGCTACGTGGAGCGGCTGGAGTTCGAGATCAACACCATCCTGAAGATGGGGTTCCCGGGCTACTTCCTGATCGTGGGCGACTTCATCAACTGGGCCAAGAACAACGGCTGCCCGGTGGGGCCGGGCCGCGGCTCCGGCGCCGGCTCGCTGGTGGCCTATGCGCTGAAGATCACCGACCTCGACCCGCTGGAATACAAGCTGCTGTTCGAGCGCTTCCTGAACCCGGAGCGGGTGTCGATGCCCGACTTCGACATCGACTTCTGCCAGGGCAACCGCGACCGCGTCATCGAGTACGTGAAGGACAAGTACGGCAAGAACGCGGTCAGCCAGATCGCCACCTTCGGCACCATGGCGGCGCGCGCCGCCATCCGCGACGTCGGCCGGGTGCTGGACATGAGCTACACCTTCTGCGACGGTGTCAGCAAGCTCATTCCGAACAAGCCGGGCCAGCACATCACGATCGCCGGCGCCATCAAGGCCGAGCCCATTCTGGCCGAGCGGCTGGAGAAGGAAGACGAGGTCAAGACGCTGCTGGCGCTGGCGCAGAGGCTGGAAGGCATGACCCGCAACGTCGGCATGCACGCTGGCGGCGTGCTGATCGCGCCGGGCAAGCTGACCGATTTCACGCCGCTGTACCAGCAGCCCGGCAGCGCCTCGGCCGTGAGCCAGTACGACAAGGACGACGTGGAGGCGGTCGGCCTGGTCAAGTTCGACTTTCTGGGTTTGGCCACGCTGACCATCCTGGAGATCGCGCGGGAGTTCATCCGCGCCCGCCACAAGGGCGAGGAGGCCTTCGCGTTCGAGAACATCCCGCTCGACGACGCCCGCACCTACAAGCTGTTCGCCGACGGCAAGACCGAGGCGGTGTTCCAGTTCGAAAGCCGCGGCATGCAGGGCATGCTGCGCGACGCCCGGCCCACCCGGCTGGAAGACCTGATCGCGCTGAACGCACTGTACCGGCCGGGCCCGATGGACCTGATTCCCAGCTTCGTCGCGCGCAAGCACGGCCGCGAGCCGGTGGAGTACCCGCACCCGCTGGTGGCCGAGATGCTGAGCGAGACCTACGGCATCATGGTCTACCAGGAGCAGGTGATGCAGACCGCCCAGATTCTTGGCGGCTACAGCCTGGGCGGTGCCGACCTCTTGCGCCGCGCCATGGGCAAGAAGAAGGCCGAGGAGATGGCGCAGCACCGCGAGATCTTCCGCGCCGGCGCCTCCAAGAACGGCATCGGCCAAGACAAGGCCGACGAGATCTTCGACCTGATGGAGAAGTTCGCCGGCTACGGCTTCAACAAGTCGCACGCCGCCGCCTATTCGCTGCTGGCGTACCACACCGGCTGGCTGAAGGTGCATTACACGGCCGAGTTCTTCTGCGCCAACATGACCGTGGAAATGGACGACACCGACAAGCTCAAGGTGTTGTTCGAGGACGCTCAGAAGATGGGCCTGCGCTTCGAGCCGCCGGACGTGAACCGCGGCGTCTACCGCTTCGAGCCGGTCACCGACACCGTGATCCGCTACGGCCTCGGCGCCGTGAAGGGCACCGGCCAGCAGGCGATCGAGGCCATCGTCGCCGCGCGCGAAGGGCAGGGCGCCGGGCCGATGGGCGACACCACCGGCCCGTTCAAGAGCCTCTACGATTTCTGCGCCCGCGTGGACCGTGGCCGCATCAACAAACGCACCGTCGAGGCGCTGATCAAGGCCGGTGCCTTCGACGCGCTGCAGCTCAACCGGGCGTCGCTGCTGGCTTCGGTCGACCGCGCCTTCGACTTCGCTGCCGCGCAGGAGGCCAACGCCAATCAAGGCGGCCTGTTCGACATGGGCGACTCCCACGCCGCCAGCACGCAGGAGCCGGAGCTGGTCGATGCGATGCCCTGGGGCGTGAAGGAGCGGCTCAGCCTGGAGAAGACGGCGGTGGGCTTCTACCTGTCGGGCCATCTGTTCGACGAATCGGCGCGCGAGGTGCGGCAGTTCGTGCGCCGCGCGATCGACGACCTGGTCGACAGCCGCGAGCCTCAGCTGCTGGCCGGCATCATCAGCGACTTCCGCGTCATCAACGGCCAGCGCGGCAAGCTCGCGCTGTTCCGGCTCGACGACAAGTCCGGCGTCATCGAGGCGACCGCCGAAGAGAAAGTCATCAACGCCGCGCGCAACCTGCTGAAGGAAGACGAGCTGGTGGTGATCCAGGGCCGGCTGCAGCCCGACCGTTTTTCCGGCGGCTACCGGCTGTCGGTGAACCAGGTCTGGGACCTGGCGTCGGCGCGGTGCCGCTTCGGCAAGTTCTTGCGGGTGGCGGTGAACGGCCAGGCGCCCGACGTGGGGCGCATCGTGCGCGACCATCCGGCGCGGCGCGAGGCCACCGAGGTTGGCGACGTGGTGCACGGCCTGCCTGTGCGCCTCGCGGTGCGGCGCGACAGCGTGAGCGCCGAGATCCAGCTCGGCGACTCGGCGCGCTTCTTCCCGACCGATGCGGCCTTGGCCAGCTGGACGGCGCAGGCCGAGCAGGGGCAGGCGGTTGTGGTCTACGAGTAGCCTGTCCTGCCCATGAAAAAACGCGGCCGGGGCCGCGTTTTTTTTGAGGGATCAGAAGTCCTTCGGTCGGAAGGTCAGCTGCAGGACGGGCGGCACCTTGCCGTCGCCGTCGGTGTCGGGCGGGAAGCGGTCGGTCTTGTCGATGGCCTTCAGCACCGCGTCGTCCCACGACGGCACGCCGCTGGAGCGGATCAGGCGCCGGCTGGCCACGCTGCCGTCGGGTGAGGTGCGCACCTCGACCTCGGCCGCAGGGTTGCCCGCCAGGTTGTCCGGGAACACGATTTTCGGCCGCAGCAGCGCGCGGATCTTGGCGCCGTAGCCGGCCGACGGGCCCGACGACTGCTGCGCGGTGCCCACCGAGGTGGGGCCGCCGGTGGCGTTGGCCAGACCGGCCATGCGCGAGATGTTGGCCTGGCGCTGCGCCTCGGCCTGGGCCTTGGCGATGGCTTCCTGGCGTGCCTTCTCGCGGGCGATCTCTTCCTGGCGCAGGCGCTCCTTCTCGGCCTTTTCCTCGGCCAGCTTCTTCTCGCGCTCCTGCCGTTCCAGTTCCTTGCGTTCCTTCTCGAGGCGTTTTTGCTCGGCGATTTCCTGCTTGCGCAGTTCCTCGCGTTCCTTCTTTTCCTTTTCCTGCTCGAGCTTTTCGAGGCGCTTGCGCTCCTTCTCGATGGCGATCTGCGGGTCGGGCGCGACCGGTTCGGGCTTGCGCGCCTCCACCTTGGGCGCCGGGGGCGGCGGCGGTGGCGGCTTCACCTCGGGCTTGGGCGGCGGCGGGGGCGGCGGTGGAGGTTCCTGCAGCTTGGGCGCGGCCTGCTGCGGCACATTGGCCCACAGCTCGGCCTCGACGGTTTGCAGTTCGGGCTGGCGGCGCCAGTTGACGCCCCAGGTCAGCGCGGCCAGCAGCAGCGCATGGGCCAGCAGCGCGAGCACGTAGGCCTTCGCGGTGCGGTGTTCGGCAGGCGGGAAGAAATCGACCCGGTCGACGACGACGGCGGACATGGGCGGGTGCGCTCGCTCAGTTCGTCAGTTTCACGGACAGGCCGACGCGCTGGATGCCGGCGCGCTGCAACGTGTCCATCACCTTGACGACGTTCTCGTACTTGACGTTTCTGTCGCCGCTGATGACGACCGGCGTGGCGGGGTTGCCGCCCTGGGCCGACTTGACGGCAGACGCAAGGTCCTTGACCGTGACCGAGGTCGATTTTTCCTTGACCTTGATCTCGATCGCCTCGTTCTTGTCGATGATGACCTGGATCACCTGATCGGGCTGCTTGTTGGCCTTGCCCACGCTGGGCAGGTCGATCAGGCTGGGCGTGATGAGGGGAGCGGTGACCATGAAGATGATCAGCAGCACCAGCATCACGTCGATGAAGGGCACCATGTTGATTTCGGCGATGGTGCGCCTTCCGCGACCACGTTTTGCTACGGCGGGCATGGGGAGCGTTTCCTTGCGCGGCGCGCGTCAGTGGGTGGCGGTCTGGCCGCCGAGGTTGCGGTGCAGGATGTTGGAGAACTCTTCCATGAAGGTCTCCAGGGTGTTGGCCACGCGGTCCACATCGTGCGAGAAGCGGTTGTAGGCGATCACGGCCGGAATGGCGGCGAACAGGCCGATCGCGGTGGCGACCAGCGCTTCGGCAATGCCGGGCGCCACGGCGGCCAGCGTCACGCTTTCCAGAGCGGCCAGGCCGGTGAAGGCGTGCATGATCCCCCACACCGTGCCGAACAGGCCGATGTACGGCGAGACCGAACCGACGGTGGCCAGGAAGGGCAGGCTGGTCTCGGCCACGTCGAGTTCGCGCTGGTAGCTGGCGCGCATGGCGCGGCGTGCGCCTTCAAGCAGGGCCTGCGCGTCGGTGATGCGGCGCTCGCGCAGCTTCTGGTACTCGCGCATGCCGCTGGCGAAGATGCGTTCCATGGGGCTGGCGTTCTTGCCGGCCTGCGCGGCGGCTGTGAACAGGTCATTGAGGCTGGTGCCCGACCAGAAGCTGCGCTCGAACTCGACGTTGGCCGAGCGAATGCGCCGCAGCGAGAACACCTTGGTGAAGATCGCCGCCCAGCTCGCCACCGAAACCACCGCGAGCAGCAGCATGACGAGTTGGACCACCCAGCTGGCGTGGGCGATCAGGGTGATGATGGACATGTCCTGGTTCATTTGATTTACAGCGCTTCCAAAAGAGGTTCCGGTATTCTCGCAGGCCGCAGGGTGGTGGCGTCTACCCAGCCGATGCGGATGCGGCCTTCGCACAACAATACCACACCGCCTTGCTCTGAATTCAATAGCACGCTCTGCTGGATTGACAGCGACGAGCGGCCTTTTTCGATCAGATTTGCGGTTGCGGTGAGGCGGTCGTCCAGGCGTGCTGGGCGGTGGTATTTCACGCTCGTTTCGGCCACCACGAACATGCCGCCCGTAGCGGCGCGCAGGGCCTGCTGCTCGATTCCGAGCGAGCGCAGCCACTCGGTCCGCGCCCGCTCGAAGAACTTGAGGTAGTTGGCATAGAACACGATGCCGCCGGCGTCGGTGTCTTCCCAGTACACCCGTATCGGATGCTCAAACGCCACGGTGGCCTCCGATGTAACGGCCCAGCCGCTCCAACGCCTCGTCGAGCTGTGCCATCGAGGACGCGGTTGAAAAGCGCACGAAGCGGTGCGCGCTGGCGGTGCCGAAATCGCGGCCCGGCGTGATGGCCACGCGCGCCTTCTCCAGGATGTCGAAGGCCAGGCCCCAGCTGTCGGCCAGGCCGGTGCGGGCGCACCAGGCGGCACAGTCGGCCCAGGCGTAGAAAGCGCCGTCGGGCATCACCGGCACACTGAGGCCGATGCGCTCCAGCGCCGGGATGAACACGTCGCGCCGGGCCTTGAACTCGGCGCGGCGGCGTTCGTATTCGGCCAGGCTGTCGGGCTCGAAGCAGGCCAGAGCCGCGTGCTGCGCGATGGTGCTCGGGCAGATGAACAGGTTCTGCGCCAGCCGCTCGACCGCCGGCACCAGGTCTTCCGGCACCACCAGCCAACCCAGCCGCCAGCCGGTCATGTTGAAGTATTTGCTGAAGCTGTTGATGCTGATGACCTGATCATCGAGGGCCAGCGCGGTGCGGCCGAAGCGCGCCTCGTAGCTGAGGCCCAGGTAGATTTCATCGACCAGCGTGATGCCACCGCGTTCGGACACGAAGCGGTGGATGCGGCCCAGCTCGTCGGGGTCGATCGAGGTGCCGGTGGGGTTGGAGGGCGACGCCAGCAGCACGCCACGGGTGGCGGCCGTCCAGTGCTGCTCGACCTTGGCGGCGCTGAGCTGGAAGCGCTCGGCGGCGTCCACCGGGATCAGCGTGGCGGTGCCGTCGGCGGCGCTGACGAAATGCCGGTTGCAGGCGTAGCTGGGGTCCGGCATCAGGATTTCGTCGCCGCGCTCGATCAACGCCAGGCAGGCCAGTTGCAGCGCGGCCGAAGCGCCTGCGGTCACCACGATGCGGTGCGCCGGCACACTGACGCCGAAGCGTTCGGCGTACCAGCCGCTGATGCGTTCGCGCAGCGCCGGCAGGCCGGTGGCGTGGGTGTAGCGGGTGCGGCCGTCCCGAATCGCGCGTTCGGCGGCATCGCGCACCAGCGGCGGGGCGGTGAAGTCGGGCTCGCCGATGTTCAGGTACAGCATGGCCGGATCGCCCGGCGCGGCGGCGTCGGCCAGCCGGTGGGCCGCCTTGGCGACTTCCATCACATAGAAGGGCTCTATCCTCGCCGCCCTTGTGGAGATTTTCATGCGGCGTCGGTGGCGCGCGGCGGGTCGGCCCGCACCTCGGCCGGCCGCAACGCGGGGGCGAGTTTGTTCAGCACGCCGTTCACGTATTTGTGGCCATCGGTTCCGCCGAAGGCCTTGGCCAGTTCGATGTACTCGTTGAGTACCGCGCGCCACGGCACGTCGGGGCAGTGGATCAGTTCGTAGGCGCCCATCCACATCGCGGCGCGTTCGATGGGCGAGATCTCGGCCAGCTTGCGGTCGAGCAGCGGCACGATGGCGGCGTCGAGGTCGTCGCACTCGGCGATGCAGCCGTGCAGCAGCGCATCGTAGTGGGCGGAGTCGGCCTTGTGGAAGCCGGCGAGGTCGCGGGTGAAGCGGTCGATGGCCTCGGCCTCGTTGCGGCCGACCAGGTGCTGGTACAGGCCCTGCAGCGCAAACTCGCGGGCGCGGCTGCGTGCCGGCTTGTTGGCTGTCTTGCGGGTGCCGGTGCTGGAGAGGTTGCGGGCGGCGCGCGGCTTGGGCGCGGTGGGTTCGGAAGCGGTCATGAGAGGTCGGCGAGGAGGTTGGCCATCTCGACCGCCACGCGGGCCGCGTCGCGGCCCTTGTCGGTCTGGCGGGCCACCGCCTGCTCGAGGTTTTCAGTGGTGAGGATGGCGTTGGCCACCGGGACTTGGTAGTCGAGGGCGATGCGGCTGACGCTGGCGCCCGATTCGTTGGCAACCAGCTCGAAGTGGTAGGTTTCGCCGCGGATGATGCAGCCCAGCGCGATGAGCGCGTCGAAGCGGTTCTGCTCGGCCAGCGCCTGCAGCGCCACCGGCACCTCCAGCGCGCCGGGCACCTTGATGTGGGTGATGTGTTTGTCGGCCACGCCCAGCGCGGCGAGTTCGGCGCGGCAGGCGTCGGCCAGCGCGTTGGTGATGCTCTCGTTGAAGCGCGCCTGCACGATGCCGATGTACAGGTCGCTGCCATCGGTCAGGTTCGATTCGCCTTTTTCTGCGCCAAACATCGGTGCGGTCTTTCGTGCGGTGGAGAGGGGTCAGGAAGGGGTGAGGTAGCCGGTGATCTCGAGGCCGTAGCCGGTCATGCTGGGCATGCGGCGCGGGTTGCCCATCAGCGTCATGCGGTGCACGCCGCATTCGCGCAGGATCTGCGCGCCGACGCCGTAGGTCCGCAGATCGACGCGGCCGCGCTCCGGCGCCTGGCTGGCCTTGGCCGTGCCTTCGAACTGCGCGATCAACTGGGCCGCGCTTTCGCCGCAGTTCAGCAGCACCACCACGCCCTTGCCGTCGGCGGCCACGCGGGCCAGCGCCAGGTCGAGGCTCCAGGAGTGCATGGCGCGTCCAACCTCCAGCGCGTCCAGCACCGACAGCGGCTCGTGCACCCGCACCGGCACGCTGTCCTCGGGCGCCCAACTGCCCTTGACCAGCGCCAAGTGCAGGCCGCCGGCGGTCTTGTCGGTGAAGGCGTGGGCGGTGAACTCGCCATAGGCGGTGGTGATGGGGCGCCGGCCAATGGGTTCCACCAGGCTTTCGTGGCGGCTACGGTATTCGATCAGCGCCGCGATGGTCCCGATTTTCAGGCCGTGCTCGGCGGCGAAAACCTGCAGGTCGGGCAGGCGGGCCATGGTGCCGTCGTCTTTCATGACCTCGCAGATCACGGCCGATGGCGAGCAGCCGGCCATCACTGCCAGGTCGCAGCCGGCCTCGGTGTGGCCGGCCCGCATCAGCACGCCGCCATCGACCGCTTGCAAGGGGAAGATGTGGCCGGGCTGCACCAGGTCTTCGGCGCGGGCGTTCGGTGCCACGGCGGCCTGCACGGTGCGGGCGCGGTCGGCGGCCGAAATGCCGGTGGTGACACCGACGGCGGCCTCGATGCTGACGGTGAATGCGGTCGCGTGTTTGGTGCCGTTGCGGGTGACCATGGGCGGCAGGTTGAGCCGCTCGCAGCGGTCGCGCGTCAGCGTCAGGCAGATCAGGCCGCGGCCGTAGCGGGCCATGAAGTTGATCGCGTCGGCCGTCACGTGGTCGGAGGCGAGCACCAGGTCGCCTTCGTTCTCGCGGTCTTCCTCGTCGACGAGGATGACCATGCGGCCGGCTTTCATTTCGGCCACGATCTCGTCGACCGACGAGATGGGCGCGGGGGAAACTGCTGCAGTCATCAGGGCTTGTCCTTGAGCATGCGCTCGACGTAGCGGGCGATCAGGTCGATTTCGAGGTTGACCGCGCTGCCTTCGGCCAGCACGTGCAACGCGGTGTGGGTGACGGTGTGCGGGATCAGGTTGATGCTGATCTCGGTACCCTCGGCCTGGTCGGCTATGCGGTTGACGGTGAGGCTGACCCCGTTGACCGTGATCGAGCCTTTGTAGGCAAGGTAGCGGCCCAGCTCCCGCGGCGCCAGCACCCGCAGCTCCCAGCTTTCGCCCACTGGCGCGAAATGCCGCACGGTGCCGATGCCGTCGACGTGGCCGGACACGATGTGGCCGCCCAGCCGGTCGTGCGCCCGCAGCGCCTTTTCCAGGTTGACCGGTGCCTGCTGCGCCAGCCCGGTGGTGCGGGCCAGCGATTCGGCGGAGATGTCGATGGTGAAGCGCTGCTCGGCCGTGGCCAGCGTGGTGACCGTCATGCAGGCACCGTTCAGGGCGATGCTGTCACCGAGGGAAACGTCGTCGAGGTAACCGGCCGGCGTCTCGATGACGAGTCGCTTGCCGTGTTGCAAAGAGCTTCCGAGGTCGTGAACGGCGACGATGCGCCCCACGCCGGTGACGATTCCGGTGAACATCCGGCTATTTTCGCAGGGAAATCGCCCCGGCTCTGGGGCGGCGTGTCAAAACCGGTCGCGCCCGGGTGGCCGCAGGATCAGCCGCAGGTCGTCGCCCACCCGGTCCACCGAATGGAAGGCGAGGTCCAGCGAGCCGTCCAGCGCCTGAAGCACCGGCAGGTTGGCCATGTCCAGGCCCGGGCCGAGTAGCCGGGGCGCGAGGTAGATCAGGAATTCGTCAACCAGCCCGGCGCGGATCAGCGAGCCGTTCAATTTGTGGCCGGCCTCCACGTGCAGTTCGTTGACCTCGCGCTGGGCCAAGTCGCGCAGCATCGCGGCCAGATCGACCTTGTCGCCCGGTCCCGGCAGGAACACGAGGGTGGCGCCGCGGGTTTCCAGCGCCCGCTGCCGCGCCTCGTCGCGCACGGCGGCGTAGATCAGCACCGGACGATCGGGTTCGAACAGCCGCGCGTCGACCGGCGTGTCGAGCCGGCTGTCGACCACCACCAGTTGCGGCTGGCGCGGCCTTTCCACCAGCCGCACGTCGAGACGCGGATCGTCTTCCAGCACGGTGCCCACGCCGGTCAGCACGGCGCAGGCCTGCGCCCGCCAGGCGTGGCCGTCGGCGCGCGCCGCCTCGCCGGTGATCCACTGGCTGGTGCCGTCGGGCAGGGCGGTCTTGCCGTCGAGCGATGCCGCCACCTTCATGCGTACCCATGGCAGGCGCCTCACCATCCGGGAAAAGAAGCCGATGTTCAGCGCCCGCGAAGCCGCCGCTCCGGGCCCCACCTCCACCGCAACGCCCGCCGCGCGCAAGCGCTCGAAACCCTGGCCGGCAACCAGCGGGTTCGGGTCTTCAAGGGAGGCAACCACGCGCGAAATGCCCGCCGCAATCACGGCGTCGCAACACGGCGGCGTACGGCCGTGGTGGGCGCAGGGCTCCAGCGTGACGTAGAGCGTCGCACCCCGGACGTCATGGCCCTTGGCGGCGGCGTCGCGCAGCGCCATCACCTCCGCATGCGGCCCGCCGCGCCGCTGTGTGTGGCCCGTGCCGAGAATTTCTCCCTGCCCATCCACGAGGACGGCGCCCACGGCGGGGTTCGGCGGGCATATGCGCCGGGCGTGTACCGCCAGGTCATGGCAGAGGCGCCAGGGAAAGTCGAGGTCGTTTGCTGCTGGGGAGGGCATGGGGCGATTGTCCTGGGGCTGCCGTTCGTCGGGCGCATGGCGCCGGCCTTCGGGCGGCGGTGGTCATTCCGGCGTGCGCCCGATAAGCTGGCTGGATGGTGATTTTCCGCCCATTCTCCGTAAGCCGGCGCCTCCGGGCAGCGGGCTTTTCGATGATGGAGGTGATGATTTCCATCATCGTGCTGTCATTCGGCCTTCTGGGCATGGGCGGTTTGCAGCTGGCGGCCCTTCGCAGCAACCAGATGTCGGGCAACTTCTCCACGGCCGCGACGCTCGCACGCGAGTACACGGAAATCATGCGCAGCAACCCCACCGTGTCCAACATCGTGACCACGACGGCAGGCGTCAACCCGTACCTGTTCGACAGCAGCTCGCTCACGGCATCCACGGTCAACTGTGTCACCGCCACGTGCACCACCGCCAACCTTGCCACGCTCCAGGTCAAAGACTGGGCGACGCGGGTTCAGGGCCAATTGCCCGGTGGCAGAGCGGTGGTGTGCCGCGACACCGCCCCGCGCAACGGGGATGGCAGCTACACGTGGAGCTGCAACAACACCGGCACCTTCGTGACCGTCAAGATCGGCTGGACGGACAGGCGCGAAAACGTGGAGCGGGGGACCACCACCCTGACGGCCACGCCCCTCAATCCCCAGCTGATCACCATCGGCTACACGGGGCTGTCGGGGCTGTGACCATGCGGCTCGTCCATGCGCCCGGCCGGGCAAGGGCACGCGGCCTCACGCTGGTCGAACTGATGGTGTCGCTCGTGCTGTCGACCCTGATCGTTCTTGCCACCACCGCGTTTTACGTCGGCTCCAGCACAAGCCGCGATTCCCAGGACGTGGCCGCGCAACTGCAGGACAGCGCGAGGTTCGCCACCGACATCATCACCAAGACGCTGGAGCAGGCGGGCTATCAGAACTACGTGTCTGGCCGTGCGCTGTTGCGCGAAGCCGTGGCGCCGGCCGATGGCGAGCCTGACCTGCGCGGCTACAACAACTCGTCGGCCGGAACCGATCTGAACAACGGCGCGCACGACTGCACCGGCACCTGCGCGACCAATCGGGTGAACAACAGCGATACCCTGGTGGTGCGCTTTCAGGGGTCGAGCGATGCGTCGGGCAATGCCGACGGTTCCATGATCGATTGCCTTGGCCGGCCCCAAGCCGCCACCACCAGCACCAACGACCGGCTCTACAGCATCTTTGAAGTCCGGCTGTCGTCAGGAGAGCCCGAGCTCCGTTGCAAGTACAACGGAAGCAGCGGCTTCGACAGCCAGGTGATCGTGCGGGGTGTCGAGACGCTGCAGTTCATGTATGGCGTGGACACCGATGGCGACACCTTTGTCGATCAATGGCTGACCGCCAAGCAGGTCGACAACCTCGACGCCGACGCCGTCAAAGCCTGGGGCCGGGTGCGTTCGGTGCGGGTGGGCATGGTCATACGGTCCGCGGTGCGCACCAATCTGGCGACCGCGGTGGCGAGCTATCAGCCGCTTGGAGCGGCTTACACCAATGGCACTGCAGACACGGGCTCGACATTCTCCGTGACCACCGACGATGGCCGTCTGCGCCGGGTGGTCTCGTTCACGGTGAGCCTGCGCAACGCCATCCGGAGTTCGCTGTGATGGCACGGATGTGCGGCGTCGTCCGGGGGCGGCAGGGTGGTGCCAGCCTCGTCGTGGTGATGATCATGCTCACGGTGGTTTTCTCCATCGCGGTTTTGTCGGCACGGCTCTCGCTGTTCAGCGAGCGGTCTGCCCGCAATGACCGGGACCGCCAGGTGGCGTTCGAGAGCGCCGAAGCGGCGTTGCTGGACGCCGAGGTCGACATCATGGGCCCCAACACCGCGACCGGTTCCCGCGTGTGCAAGTTCACGGCCACCTCGGTCCCGGCGGATTTTGCAGTGGGCTGCGGCACGGGAACGAACACGGGGCTGTGTTTTTCATCGGGGCAGATCGGGGAGGCGTGGCGCAGCGTGAAGGCAAACTATTCCAGCGAAACGGGCTCGAGCAGCTCCAGCAACCAGACCGCGCAGTTCGGTCAGTTCACCGGGAGAAGCTGGGTCAACGGTTCCAGCGGCCTAGCCGCGCGACCGCCCCGCTACACCGTCGAGTGGACGCCTGCCACACCCATCGTGGTGCAGAGCGACGGCTCCCTGACGGCTGCCGCCGTCGATCCGTCGAAGCCGCAAGCCGCTTATGTGGTCACGGCCGTGGGCTTCGGCGTGCGCGCGGAAACGCAGGTCATGCTGCAGACCATCGTCTACAAGGCGGTCAATAAAGTCGGGTCGGGGTGTACGTCGTGAAGTGGGCCAGAAGGTTGTTGTCGTGCGCGGTTGCTGTCGGCGCGGTCGCCGTCATCGTGGGTTCGTCGGCCCAGTCCACACGAACGACGATCGATCTGAAGACGGGGCCTTTGGTCAATTCCAGCGATGTGTCGAACCTGGCGTTGGTGCTGTCGGTGGAATTTCCCACCGTGGGCGCCGCTTACCGCAACCGGTCGTCCGGCTATGTGCAGGGAACCAAATACACCGGTTACTACGACTCCTCGACCTGCTACGTCTACAACGGCAGTTCCACCGACGGGTACTTCCAGCCGAGTGGGGCGACCAATGCCAACTACCTGTGCAACCAGAGTGGCACCGGAGCCGGCTTCAGCGGCAACCTGCTCAATTTCGTGAACACGTCTGCGGTCGACATCATGCGCCTGGCGCTGACCGGTGGCGACCGCTATCTCGACGAGGCGACGACGGCCACGGGCCAGACCGAACCGCGTACCGTGCTCCAGCGTGCCATCTTGCCCTCCGACACCACCGGCGCCCGCAACACCAACTTCTACGACGGCGATACGGGTTACGACAGCGGCAACAAGAACTGGGACAAACTGACCCTCGCCTCCGGCACGCTCACGGCCGCCTTGACGCCGTTCGGCTCCAGCACCCAGGTGGTGGTCAAGGCCTGCAAGGACGAAATCTACTTTGGCAACGCAGCCGCGGGCTCCTGTGCATCGCCCGGCACCAACGCCAACCTCTCACAGCCGAAGACCAACAACCCGGCCGGCACCACCGTCACCGGAACCTTCAAGGCCCGCGTACAGGTCTGCAGTGGGGCCGAAGGGCCCAGCCGGCCCGATCTGTGCCAGTTGCAGCCCAGCGGCCGCTACAAGCCGGTGGGGCAGATTCAGCTGAATGCCGACAAAGTGAGGGTGGCGGCATTCGGCTATCTGATCGATTCGGCAGACTGGCAGACGAGCAACGAAAACACCCGGTACGGCGGTGTCCTTCGTGCGCCGATGAAATTTGCCGGACCGAACCAGAAGTCCGCGAACGGCATCGTGTCGGCGAATGGTCAGAACGAATGGGACGCCACCAGCGGCGTCTTCGTTGCCAAGCCCATCAGCACCACCAACGAGACCGGTTATACCTATACCGGCGTCATCAACTACATCAACCGCTTCGGCCGGCTCGTCAGCGGAACCGACATCTACAAGCGGCGGGACCCGGTGGGCGAGTTGTTCTACGAGTCGCTGCGGTATTTCCAGGGGCAGCAGCCGACTCCCACCGCGGTGTCGGGCACCACCACGACACTGTTGGCCGGCTACCCGCTGTATGCCACCTGGTCGGATCCGATGCAGACCAGCTGCCAGCGCAACTACGCGATGATCATCGCGGATAACAACACCAACCAGGACACCTACCTGCCGGGTGGCACGGTCAGCGATCAGGGGGATGGCACGCGAGCAGTCGATACCTTTAGCCGCACCGCGCCCGATGGAACCTCCAAGTCGGTCACCTTCAACGCCGATACGTGGGCGAAAGTGGTCAGCAGTTTCGAGACGAACGGTACTGTGGGCTATGTGGATTCCCAGGGCGTGTCGCGCGTCGCGAATGGCAATGGCACCGGCGCCACCGGGGTACAGAGCGGCGCGCCCTACAACGCATTGGCCACCCAGACGAATGGCAGTGGCGGCGGTCACCTGTATGTCGGTGCCACCTACTGGGCCAACACCCAATCGATACGGCCGGACAAACCTCTGGCTCGCCTACGGACCTTCGTGATCGACGTGGACGAAGGGGGCAATGGCACCTTGGACCGTTCCCGCCATCTGTACCTGGCGGGCAAATACGGCGGCTTCGCCGACCTGGGGGGCGACGGCAGTTACGCCACGGGCGAAGGCAATCCATTCCGCACCTACGTCAATGGCACCTTGTCCTCCAGCAGCGTCGAGTGGCTGGCCAACGACGGGTCCACGTCGCCGTCGGGCTATTTCCTGGCGAGCCAGCCGGATCGCTTGATTGCGGCCATCAAGAAGATTTTTGCTGAGGCCAGCAAACCCAGCGGCAATTTGTCAGGGGTTTCGCTGAACGTCACCCGCGTGAACAGCGCGCAAACGACGGCTGCCGTTTACCGCGCATTGCCGAGCATCACCGATTCGTCGGGCACCATCGTGCGCACCGATCTGACCTACAACACCGCCACCGGCCTCATCACCGCCGCTGCCACCCCGACCTGGGACGCGGCGAACATTCTCACCGGCATCCAGGCGTCAACCACCACACTGGCGCCGTTTCCAACCCCGGCCAACCGCAAGATCTTCACCTTCAGCCGCACGTCGATGGCGGGCGCCACCTTCACCTGGGCGAACATCGATGCCAGCGTCCAGACCGCGCTCAAAACCAACCCGTCGACAGCGGTGGTGGAGTCGGACACGGCGGGTCAGAACCGGCTCAACTACATCCGTGGCGACCGGTCCAATGAACCAACCTACCGGTCTCGCAATCTGGTGATGGGCGACATCATCAACTCGGCTCCTGTGCTTAAGGGAGCCCCCACCACCGCGATTCAGGACACCGGCTACCAGACCTTCTACAGCGCCAACAAGTCGCGTACACCGACACTGTATGTCGGTGCGAACGACGGCATGTTGCATGCATTCCGGGCGGCCGATTCCAGGACGGAAACAACCAACGGGCAGGAGCTTTTCGCCTTCGTGCCCCGGGCGGTTTCGGGCAAGCTGAACAAACTCACCGATCCCAACTACTCGAAAGACGCCTACGTCGACGGATCTCTGGTGGTCGATGAGGCCAAGATCTACCGCCCATCGACCGGCGCGCTCGGTTGGGCCACGGTGCTTGCGGGCGGCATGGGCGGCGGCGCACAAGGGGTGTTTGCTCTGGATGTCACCGATCCGACGTCGGCCGGAACCTCCAGTGTGTTGTGGGAGTTCACGGATACGGACGATGCCGACATGGGCAACCTCGTGGCCGAACCGCGCATCGTGAAACTTGCCGTGAACGGTACGGCTGCGACGACGCCAACCTACAAATGGTTTGTGCTGGTGACCAGCGGCTTCAACAACTACAAGGTTGATGGCAGCCAGAGCGCCGATGGCAAGCAGGCCCTGTTCCTGCTGTCGTTGGAAAAAGCGCCCGGCGCCGCGTGGGCGCTGGGTACCAACTACTACAAGATCTACGCCAACGACACGGCGTTTTCATCCACCACGCTGGCAACCGGAATGGGCATGCCGGGTGTGTCGACCACCTCCGCCGGAGCGGTGGACATCGCCTATGCAGGAGATCTGCAAGGCAATCTCTGGAAATTCGATCTGACGGGCGGGGCAACCACCTGGACGGGTTCGTCGAGCGCCACGGTGCTGTTTCTGGCCGCCGATGCGGCCGGCAACAAGCAACCGATCACGGTCGTGCCATTGGTGCTGCGCCATCCATTGGGCGGCAACCAGGTTGTGTTCGGCACAGGGAAATTCTTGGAGCCCAGTGACGCGCTGGCGGCAGCGGCGTCCCAGCAAAGTCTTTATGGCGTTTGGGATGCGGGAGATAGCCGCACAGTGCGGCGAAGCCGCAATGGAACCACGAATGGCTTGTACACCCGCACGATCGCAGCGGCCACCACCGCGTCCGTGGCCACGCTGTCTGGCGCGGGCTTCGTCTATGGCACGTCGCAGGCCAATCCTTCGATCAACTACCGGGGATGGTTCGCCGATTTTCTCAGCACCTACGAGCGGCTGGTGGTGGACCCCACCCAGATCGACGTGGTCACGGCGGCGAATTCCACGATCCCCGGCGGGGACCCGTGTTCCGGGACGGGTTCCGCGAATCAGTTCCGCTTCGATGCGCTGTCAGGGAAATCCTTTGCCAACACCACGATCAGCAACCTGTCGACATCCTCCAACACCAACGTGCTGGGCGCCGGCTATCTGGGAAGTCCCACCGGTTTCAACCTGGGCGACCCCACCTGGAGCAGCCGCGACAGCACCGGACGCTATGTCTACACCGACTCGGCCAGTACGATGAGCGGCAACGTCAACGGGTTGTCGAACGCCAACACGCCGGTGCGCAAGGTCACGGGCCGAATGAGCTGGCGTGAAATCACCAACTTCCAGTGAGCACCATGAAGCGGCGTTCCAATATGAGTGTGAGTGGCGGGTTTTCGCTGATCGAATTGATGATCACCGTGGCCATCGTGGCCACAGTGGCGGCGATCGGGTACCCGTCGTATGTCAGCTATGTCGTGAAGGGAAAGCGGGCCGAATGCCGGGCAGCCCTGATGCAGACCATGCAGCAGCAGGAACGCTATTACACCCAGCAGAACGCCTATCTGGCCTACAGCTCCGCAGCCAGCGCGCCGAACATGAAAACATTTTCGGGCGATAAAGCGAACACCAGCGCCTGCAACATCACGGCGGCGCAGTGCACGTCGACCGTCGCCCTCACGGCTTGCGTGGTGATGAAGGGCGCGCCGAACTACACCGATCCAGCCGTCAACGTGATCACGCTGCAGAGCGACGGCGTCAAGGGCTGCACCGGAACCGACCAGACGAAATGCTGGAAGTAGCACCGCGGACGGCGATGAAGGCCACGCTTCGTGGCGTGACCCTGATTGAACTCTTGGTCACCATTTCCCTCGTGGTGGTGCTGGCCAGCATCGCTGCGCCATCTTTTCGCAGCTTCATGATCAACCAGCAACTGAGCACTGCGGCCAGCGACCTGCTGTCCAGCCTGCTGCAGGCCCGTTCCGAAGCTGTGCGGCTGGGCAAGCCCGTGATGGTGGTGGCGGCTCAAGAGGTGGGCGGCCCCACGGCGTCCAGCTACAGCTGGCTCGATGGCTGGTGTGTGTTCGTCGATGAAGACCGCAACGCGACCTACAACAGCGCAACCTCGACCCTGATCAACTGCACCAAAAAAACCGATCTTCAGGGCATGGTGGCCGTCGTGGCGGGAACGGGCAAAACGTCAGGGCCTTTCGCACAGGGGAAGCCCTTTTTCATGTTTTCTCCCGCCGGATTCGCCGCGGTCAATTCCGCGCGCTATTCCGGCACGCCGAACGGTTGCCTGTGGATGGAGGCGTCTGCTACCGGACGAAAGCGGGCTGTGGTGGTCGGGCTATCGGGGAGGGCGCGCATTTACGATCCCGGCACGGCCACCACTTGCAGCACCAATTGATGCCGTCTACCGCCGGACCTCGTCCACCAGCGTTTTGAATTCGTCGATGTCCTCGAAGCTGCGGTAGACGCTGGCAAAGCGCACGTAGGCCACCTTGTCGAGCTTCTTCAGCTCGCGCATGACCAACTCTCCGATTCGGCTCGACGGCGTTTCCCGCTGGCCAAGGTTCAGCAGCTTTTCTTCGATGCGCTCGATCGCCGAGTCGATTTGCTCGGTGCTGACGGGGCGTTTGCGCAGCGCCAGATTCATCGAACCCTGCAGCTTGGCACGCTCGTAGTCGATGCGCCGACCATCTTTTTTAACGACCGCCGGGAAGGTGACGTCGGGCCGCTCGTAGGTGGTGAAACGCTTCTCGCATTCCCCGCAGCGCCGGCGCCGGCGGATGAAGTCCCCGTCTTCGGACTCCCGGGTCTCCACGACCTGGGTGTCCGGATGGCTGCAGAACGGGCACTTCATCGTGGTTCCGCTCGGCGAGGGGTTAGCGGTAAACCGGGAAGCGGGCCGTCAAGGCATTGACCTTGGCCCGCACCGCTTCGATGTTTGCCGCGTCACGGGGATTGTCCAGCACGTCGGCGATCAGGTTGGCCGTGAGGCGCGCTTCTTCGTCCTTGAAGCCACGGGTGGTCATGGCCGGCGTGCCGATGCGCACACCACTGGTCACCATCGGTTTTTCAGGGTCGTTGGGAATCGCGTTCTTGTTGATGGTCATGTGGGCGCTGCCCAGCACAGCCTCGGCTTCCTTGCCGGTGATGCCCTTGGCGCGCAGGTCGACCAGCATGACGTGGCTTTCCGTGCGGCCGCTGACGATGCGCAGGCCGCGTTGCGTCAACGTCTCGGCGACGATCTTCGCGTTGCGCACCACCTGCTGCTGGTAAGTCTTGAATTCAGGCGACAGCGCTTCCTTGAAGGCCACGGCCTTGGCCGCGATCACGTGCATCAGCGGGCCGCCCTGCAGACCCGGGAAGATCGCGCTGTTGATGGCCTTCTCGTGCTGCGCCTTCATCAGGATGATGCCACCGCGCGGGCCGCGCAGGCTCTTGTGGGTGGTCGAGGTCACCACGTCGGCATGCGGCACCGGGTTGGGGTACACGCCCGCGGCGATCAGGCCGGCGTAATGCGCCATGTCGACCATGAAGATGGCCCCGACGTCTTTCGCGACCTTGGCGAACCGTTCAAAATCAATAGCAAGAGAATAAGCACTGGCGCCGGCAACGATGAGTTTTGGCTTGCTTTCGTGGGCCTTGCGCTCCATCGCGTCGTAGTCGATCGCTTCCTCAGCGTTCAAGCCGTAAGACACGACGTTGAACCACTTGCCGCTCATGTTCAGTGGCATGCCGTGCGTCAAATGGCCACCCTCGGCCAGGCTCATGCCCATGATGGTGTCGCCGGGCTTCAGGAAGGCGAGGAAAACCGCTTCGTTGGCGGAGGCGCCGCAGTGCGCCTGCACGTTGGCGGCATCGGCGCCGAACAACTGCTTCACGCGGTCGATGGCCAGTTGCTCGGCCACGTCGACGTGCTCGCAGCCGCCGTAGTAGCGCTTGCCGGGATAGCCTTCCGCGTATTTGTTGGTGAGCTGGGTGCCCTGTGCGGCCATGACCGCCGGCGAAGCGTAGTTTTCGCTGGCGATCAGCTCGATGTGGTGTTCCTGGCGCGCGTTTTCGGCCTGGATGGCGGCCCAGACTTCAGGGTCGGCTTGGGCGACGAGATGGTTGCGGTCGTACATAAGGCAGTCCTTGCAGAACGTGGCCCCTGAACCGAGGTTCAAGGACTGCCCAGGCGAACGGCGGAACGCAATCACCTCTCAGGATCATGCGGCGCGCTTCCCAGTGGTGCACCACGTCAGCCATTTCGGCCTATCGCCAGTCGCGCGCACGTCTATTGTAAGGTGTCGGCGGCGGCCAAACGACACCAGCGCTTCAGAAGTTGGCGGCCAATTTGTCGTCGCGCGTCGATTTGTTCTGGCCCGGCAAAACCGTGGGTAGCGGCAATTGCGTCTTCACATGGGGCGTGGCACCTTTCGGACGCACTGCAGGGGGCGGCAGGGTGGCGTTGACGTTTGCGGATTCAGCCGTCATCAACATGGGGCTCGCCAGCGCGGCGGGGATCGACACCACGGCCACCTGCTGGGTCTGGAAAACCGGTACCGTCTTGCCGTCCGCGACTTGCTGCAGGCGGCCGAATTCGGCCATCACCTTGATCACGTAACCGCCATCGTTGCCGCTGTTCGCGGCACCAACGTACTGCTTCAGGCCGCCCTCCAGAGAGCCCGCCCGCGCCACGCAGTCCCGCAGCACCTTGGCGCCGACGCGCAGGTTGGTCACCGGATCGAATGCCGCATGAATGCCGCCAAAGTTCTCGTATTTTTCGGTGTGAACCCGGGTCATCACCTGCATCAGCCCCTGCGCGCCCACCGGACTTTGCGCGAACGGGTTGAACCCCGATTCAATGGCCATGATGGCCAGGAGCAAGGTGGGCTCCACCTTGGTCTTGTTGCCGATCTGATAGGCCTCTGCAACCAGTGCACCCAGCGGCTCAGGCGCCACACGGTAGCGCTCGGCCAGCCAATAGGCGACCGCTGCCTGCGGTTTGGGCAGATCCTTCGGGTTGATGGCTGTGGCACGTTCAACGGCGTCGGGGCGCACTTCCATGCCGAGCAGGTCCAATTGACGCCCCTGCAGCCACGAAGTCACACGGTTTTCCAGCGTTTGCCGGAGGTCCGGCTGGGTGGTCAGTGCCAGCGCACAAAAAGCCAGAGCAAATCCGGCCAGCGCAAAACTCTGGTGTCCCAATTTGAATAGCCACTGCACGATACTGGCCGGAGCCGCTTTCAGAGCACCCGTCCAACGGGTCGATGCTGTCATCGCTTGGTCCTTTTTCTTGGACGGCTGGAGCCCAGAAATTTCCCATGCTTGGGAGGGGCTGCCGTCACAGGTTATGCAGGCCGGCAGGCTGCCGGTCCTGGGAATCAGGCCGTTTCCGGCGGATTCCACAACTGTTGCTATGAACTGTTGGCGCGATTCTGTGGGGTTTTTAATATCGAGTCAAGAATATAAATGTGGTTTTATATATCCATTTAGTCTATTTCGGCGTGTTTTTAGCACCTTCCTGTAGGCTGGCGTCACTATTTTCCAGGGTTTACCCGAGCCTACATCGCCATCGGAGGTGTCGCGCTTCTTGGAAAAGTGAAGGCAGCAATTGAACTTTGCGAGCGCAAAGGCTAAAGTGGACTCGTCTCCCAATGGGAGGCACTTGCCGAAGCAATTGCTTCGGCGCTTCATGGAGGCAATCTCTTGCTTCCGTAGCGGCGGAGACATCCAACTCTCCGTCGCGAATCAGGTGGATCGCGTGCGCGCCCACCGGGCCCGGCGGATCGGCTACAGGCCACCGCCGGGCCATTTTGTTCGGTTCATATGCTGGGCGGCCAATGCGATACTCTGGTCACCTGTATGAATATTGATAGCCTGATTACGCGCAAATCCGACGTATTGGCCACTGAGCTGGACGGGGAACTGGTGCTGATGAGCATTGATCTCGGCCATTATTTCGGCATGGTCAACACGGCGCGGCGGATCTGGGAACTACTGGATCAACCGAAAACTGTGGGGCACCTGGTTCAGGCCCTTGAGCGTGAATATGACGCTCCAGCAGAGGTGCTGCGACGGGACGCGCAAGCCTTTCTCATGAGGCTTTGTGAAGAAGGTTTAGTTCAAATCGGATGACAGCATTCTTTGGCTGCTTCGCGTCGGAAGACCCTGCGGTCGACCTGAGTCGTATGGCTGGGGCGACCAATGCCTTGCCACTGCAACCGCTACAGATCACTGTGCTGCCGCCCATTGCAGTTGCCGGGCGGTCACTTTGGCCGGGTCAGTGTGTTGTTGAAAGGGCGCCTCAAGATGCCATTGCGGTGGGCGCCGTCAGCTTAACGAACCGTAGCGAACTCCAAAGCAGACTGGGCCTGAGCCAATCTAGCGAACGATCGGATCTGGCCATAGTTGCCGCCGCCTATGTCAGATGGGGTTGGCAATGCGTTCATCACCTAGAAGGCGACTGGAGCTTTGCGCTATGGGATGCCCGGAACCGTGAACTGGTGCTGGCGAGGGATGCGACTGGAACGTCGGGCATGTTTTGGTGGCATGAGCGCGGCTCGGTGGTTTTCGGAAACCACCTTGGTGCGGTTCTCGCGCATCCTCGCGTATCCAATACACCAGATGAGCGTGTGATCGCAGGGCTTCTGACGGTTTTTGACGATCCGGAGCTTGAGGAGTCCACCTGCTACAGGGACGTTAAAACCTTGCAGGCAGGCGCCGTGATGAGATTCCGGGGGCATGACCTCATACGGGAATGTTGGTGGAATCCGGATGGGCCAGAGTTGCGATTCAAGAGCGATGCCGAGTGTAACGAGGCATTCGTGGCGCTGTATCGGGATGCGGTGCGCGACTCTCTCCGGGCGCCGACGGGAGTCGGAAAGGGCATTGCCCTTAGTTCTGGCCTGGATTCCAATTCGGTGATGGCACTGGCTTCGCCGGAGCTTGCCCGCCGGGGAGAGCGATTGCGCGGCTATGTTCATCGACCGACGTTCGCTCCTGCCGAGCTCACGAGGGGTTTGATTCACGACGAATTCGACCTTGCCGCTGAAGCGGCGGCCTTTGTGGGTGGGGTTGACGTCGTTGGACTGCGAGGCGGCGGCTTGTCGTTTATCGATAGTTTGGCGCAATCGCTCATGCTTCATGCTCAGCCGATGAGCGCCGGCAATTTCCATTGGTTGGATCAATTGCTCAGAACGGCTTGCCGTGATGGCTGCGGCGTCCTTTTGACCGGGCAGGGAGGTAACGGGACCGTGTCCTGGACGGGTTCTGGCAACCTCTGGCCATTGATTCGGCGGGGGAGGTGGGGTAAGGCCATAGGCCAGTTGCGCCGGAGCAAATTGCCGCTGGCGCGCGCCGTCCGACTTCAATTGCTCAGCCCACTTCGACAACGGTGGCGCTTGTACCAGCGTGGGCTGCCGCAGCCTCCAATTGACTGGGGAGAATATTCCTTTGTTCACCCGGATCTTGCACATCGTATGCAGTTGCAGGAGCGCATGAGAGAAGTTCGCCACGATGTGGCTTTGGACTTTCCTTTCAGTCCTCAGCAGATTCAAACATTGCGTCGGAATATGTCGCCTGGCGGGCAGGTAGCGTCCCGCTGGCTCGATCTCGGCAATGCCTATGGCCTATCGGTTCGCGATCCGACCCGGGACAAACGGGTGGTCGAATTTTGCTGGCGCTTGGCCGATGAACACTTCTGGGGTGATGCCTCGCAGCGCATGCTGATTCGGGAGGGTTTGAAAGGCTTGCTGCCACATTCAATTCTGCGCAATCCGACAAGGGGCGCGCAGTCGGCCGATTTGATTGCAAAGGCGCGGCTGGATTCACAGGCCATTGATGAGTTGATCGATCGTTTCGAAGCACGACAAATCAATTGGGTTGATGTAAAGTTACTACGAAAGTGTCATCAGGAATTGCAACAAAAGCAAAGTTTTTCAACTTATGAGGTACTATCGAGCCATATGGTGCCCGCGCTGAGCGTCATGCTCTTCGCTGAAAATATTTCGAGAATCTAGTTTGGAGGAATCGCAAATGGATCAGGTTCAACTCGCTCCTCGTGACGAAGCGCCCCTTGAGATTGCTGCTCAATGCACCCGGCAAGCTTGGTCGATTCCTGAACTCCGCACGGCGTCAGTGGCTACCGCTACGCTTGCCTTGGGCCAACTGTGCTCAGATGGTTTGGCTCCTCGGGGCCTGCTCAGCGTGAATAGCCTTTGCGCTCTTTGAGTTCAAGTTGCTGCGTAAAATCAACCTCGATTGAGGCGGCATCGATCGAATATCAAATTTTTGGACTTCAGATCCGATCTGATTGTCCGTTGCCATGTTCGCCGCTTGAACCAAGCGGCGATTTTTTTTGTGGCTTGGAAATCCTGGCAGGGCCAGTGCGAGCCTTCGGGCAGTGGGGAGCACATCTGCTATCCCAAGACCCGCTCACGCTGGTTCTCGACTTTTCACCTCAAGCCAGACTCGCCATTTCCGCGACGCAGGTCGTATACGAGCGGTCGCTGAACACCAGAAGCAATGATCTGGGTCATCTGTTAACGGATTGGGCCCTGCCTCTCGTTCTCATGCTTCGTCATACGCCGGCGATCCATGCTGCCGCAGTTCAGAATCAGTCGGATGGGGCTACCCTACTGTGTGGCTTGTCCGGGGCCGGAAAGTCAACGATGAGCTATGCGCTTGACCGGTGTGGGCATCCAAAACTGTCAGACGACATTTCCGCCGTGTCCATTGATGGCGACAAACTGTTTCTTGAGGAAGGGCTCTCTCATTCCAAATTATTGGTCGATACCCTTGAGAGGTTTGGTATTGAGAGCATTGGATTGCGGCCTGTCCTTCATAAGGCCGGGAAATACGTGGTGCCACCTCCAGAGAATGCGTCAGGGGGGCGGAAGCCGATCCGCGAAATCGTTGAACTCGTCAAGGGAAATGATTCTGCGCTCACCTTTTGCGAGTTGAAGGGATTGGAGAAAATTGCCGCACTGGATCGCCATACCGCCGGCAACACCTTGATGACCAGATTTGGACTGCGCGGCGTGCATATTCTGTGGTTAACAAAAATCGCGGAACGCCTGCCCGTTTATCGCCTCACACGGCCCTCTGATCGGGATACAACGAGCGAAATTGTTTGCTTGTTGAAAGCGCATTGGGCCGGGGCAGTCATTTAGTTGTGAATCGCGCAAGTTATGTTTTCGCCATGACGGTACCGTGGGCCGCGATGATCGAAGCATTGAAGGAACTGGCGGTAGCGTGGCACATGGTTCGGCGGCGGCCGTTTTCCGCAACCGTGCGACAACTGGGGCAACTTGATCTCGCCGTTGAGCCGATTGACCCGGCTGGACGTTGGCCCGAGGCTCATCGCGTGTCACGCGCCATCCACGCAGTTAGTCGGCGATTGCCATGGACCTCAACCTGTTTGATGCAAGCCGTGGCGGCACAACGCATGTTGCGGCGCCGGGGCATCGCTTCGACCTGCTATCTGGGCATGGCGGCCACCAACGCAGCGACCGATCCGCTGGCGGCCCACGCATGGGTACGCGTGGGTGACCACATGATCACCGGCTTCTGCAACGAAGCGGACTACCGTGTCATCGCCGTCTTTGCCTGATCGGGCGGCGCGCGGGCGGCTGCTGGCCGACTACCTGGGCGCCTGCGGGCGTATCATCGGTGGGCGGCGCCTGCTCGGCGTGTTCGGCCTGCTCCTGGTTGGCATCGTGCTGGAAAGCGGCAGTTGGCTGGCGCTGGCGGCGCTGTTGCGGAAACTGTCGGCTGGGGCGGTTGGCATCGGTGAGCCTCTGGGCTTGTTCGCGGCGGTGGCGCTGGGCCGCATCGCCGTGGTGCGTTTCCGCGATATCGCGTTGCTGAAACTCCGGCTCGACTGCCTGAACGCTCTGCGCAATCGGCTGTACGGAGCGATAACCGCCGCGCCTTGGCCAGTGATCGCGCGGATGCGGCATGCCAATGTGCTGAGCGTGCTGATGAGCGACCTGGACCGCATCAACGCCGGTACCTATGCGGTCGTGCAAGGCGTGGTCACGGTGGCCGTAGGGGTGGTCACTCTGGGAGTTGCCTTCTACGTCAGCCCGGCTCTGGCGATTCCAGCGGTCATCGCCGGGGCGTTTCTTTCGCTGATTCTGCTCGGTCAAACACAGCGCACCTGGCGGTTGGGCGACCGTCTGACGGACGCGCACCGCGATTTTGTGGCCAACGCTTCCGATTTTCTGGCCCTGCTCAAGCTGGTGAAGGCCCAAGGCGGTGAACCGGCGCTGCTCGATCGGTTCGAGCGTATGGGCCGCAGCCTCGACGACGAGCACGACGCGTTCAATCGCTACCAGGTCAACCGCCGCAGCCTGCTGGAGCTGGGCGGGCTGGTGCTGATCGGCGGCCTGCTGTTCTACGCGACGCAGATGATGACAGTGGCGTTGCCGACGCTGCTGCTGTCGCTGTACCTGCTGTCCCGCCTTGTGCCCCTGATCAGCCAGTCGGCATCGCTGACGCAGATGGCGACGCACATGCTGCCGGCCTGGGCGTCGTTCCGCCACCTCGAAAGCGAACTGGCGCAGCCGGACGCGCCGGCGCCGAAGCCGGCGGCGGATGTGGCGCCCTTCGACCTGCGGCACGCCGTCGAACTGGCGGATGTGGTGGTTCGCCACACCAACAGCGACCTCGATGCGCTGGCCGGGGTGGGCCTCGTGATTCCGGCCCGCCGCACGACCGCGCTGGTGGGTCCGTCCGGCACCGGCAAGACCACGCTTGCCGATCTCGTGCTGGGCCTGCTCACGCCGACCGCGGGCAGCGTCCAGGTCGACGGCGCGCCGCTCGCTGACATTCCCCGGGATAGCTGGCAGGCCGCGATCGCCTACGTGCCGCAGGACACCTTGCTCTTGCCGACCACGGTGCGACAGAACCTGGTCTGGGACGGCGCCACGCACGATGACCAAGCGATCTGGGACGCGCTGGAACTGGCCCAAGCCGCCACCTTCGTTCGCCGCCTGCCACAGGGGCTGGACACGGTGCTGGGTGAACACGGCGCGGGCCTGTCCGGGGGAGAACGGCAACGGTTGATGCTGGCGCGCGCCTTCCTGCGCCGGCCGCAACTGCTCGTGCTCGACGAGGCCACCAGCCACCTCGACGCCGAGAGCGAACAGGCGATCCGGCGGGCGCTGCGCCGAGTCGCCGGAAGCATGACCATTCTGCTCATCGCGCATCGCCTCAGCACCGTGGCCGATGCCGATCAGATCGTCTTGATGGAGGCGGGCGGCATCGTCGGCACCGGGTCTTGGGACGAATTGCTCGCTGCCCAACCCTTGTTCCGGCAACTTGTGGCGGCCGATCGGGCCGCGCAGCCCGGCGCCGCTGGATGAACACGGATCGGGCTGCGGCCCCCTCGACCGTCTTTCCGGCCGAACTTCGATTGCTGCTGAGCGCCTTGCGCGCCAGGCCACGGCCGCAGGACCATAAGCGCCAGCTCGAACTGCTGGCCCTGCTCGACGTGTCACGGGTGCTGGCCGCCGCCAACAAGCACCGCGTGGCGCAGCTGTTGTGGCACAACCTACGCCAACTGCCGGCGAACGACCTGACGCAGGCCTTTGTCGACGCACTGAAGCCTTGGTACGTCGCCAACGCGCTGCGCGTGCTGTCGAACAGCCGCGATCAGCTCCTGTTGCAAGACGCCTTCGCGGCCCGGGGCATCCGCTCGATGGCGCTGAAGGGCGTCACTTTGGCCCGCACGCTGTACGGCGACCCGGCGTTGCGGCAGCAGGGCGACATCGATCTGATGGTCGATGCCGATCATGTGCTGCCGGCCCACGCGATCGTCGCGGCCCGGGGATTCGGGGACGCGCTCCGCTTCGACGCGCTCGACGATGGCCGGCGCCGCTGGGTGATGCGGCAGCACAAAGACGTCGAATTCATTCGGTACCAGCCCAGCCTGCAAGTGGTCGACCTGCATTGGCGCCTGACCCGCAACCCGGCACTGTTCGGGCATGCGCTCGAGGCGCTGTGGGCGCGAGGACGCGATGCCGAGATCGGTCCACGGACCGTGCGCACGCTGTCGACCGAAGATTTGCTGATCTACCTCTGTGTGCACGGTTGCGCCACTGTCTGGTACCGGGCCAAATGGGTGGCCGATCTCCCCCAGTTGCTGGAGACGCAGAACATCGACTGGACGCTGCTGCGCGAGCGGGCTGAAGCCGGCAACGCCGTCAAAGTGCTCGGCATCGGGCTGGCGATTGCCGAACGCTGGCTCGGAGTGGCCTTGCCGCCTGAAGCTCGTTTTGCCACCGACTGCGTGCGTCCCTCTGACCTGCGCATGGTCGCCGACGCATTGAACTCGCCCGATGGCTGGTGGCCCGGCGGCGACGAGCGCCGGCCGGCCGGTTTCGTGCTGCGCTACTGGTGGTACCAGCTCAATCTGTCAGCCGACTGGCGCTACAAGCTGGCCTACTTGGAAAGCCGCCTGATCAGCCTCGACGACGTGCGCAGGTTCCGGCTGCCGCGCAGCTTGTTCTTCCTCTACGCTGTCGTGCGGCCCTTCACCTGGCTGGCCCGTGCATGGGGTGGTGCGCGTCGGCGTCGGCCGGCAACACACTGAAACGGCTGGGTCCCTCGCGAAGCGGCGACAATAGCGGTTTCCGTGCCATCCCGTTCCGGGTGAGCGCCCCGACACCCTGTTTCCCCGCCCATGACGCAAGCTTCCGGCAAAACCCTTGATCTTTCCTCGCTCGACTCGCTGACGGGCGGCGCCTTCACTGCGCCCACCTCCGGCGAGCGCGCCGCGCGCGTGCGCGAATGGCTGGCTTCCGACCCGCCGCTCGAGCAGCTGCAGGAGGTGTTCCGCGAACTCAGCGCGCGCGACAAGGGCGCCGCGCGGCCGCTGCGCGAGAAGCTCGACGACCTTCGCCGCGCCAAGGAGCAAGAGGCCACCGTTGCAGAATGGGCCGAGAAGGCGCAGACGCTGCTCGGGTTGTCCAAGCTGAACATCGCCGACGCGCTCGCCTGGCAACGCGACGCTGCCAAAGCGGGGGCGCCGCTGAGCCGTGAGCCGCTGGCTTCGGTCAAGGTGGAGCTGGCCGAGCGGGTGCGCATCATCGAAGACCTTCAGCATCGTGTGCACGTGCAGCGCGAGGCCGCCGTGCTGCTGGCGCAGCGCATCGAGGTGCTGTCCACCAAGAGCTGGAAAGACGCGCAGGCCGCGCTCGAGCCACTGGTGACCGACGTGGCGCAATGGCAGCAGCAGGCCGAGCAGATCACTGCCGACCCGAACTGGTCGAGCGTCGATGCCAAGTTTCCGCCGCAGCTCGACACCTCCAAGGCGCAACTGCTGGTGGTCTGGGAGGCCTTCCAGGCCGCGTTGGCGCAGACCATCGCCGCCGCCGACGACGCCACTGCCGCATTGCCGCCGGTGGCCGTCTGGGCCGACGAGCTGCGTGCCGCGCGCGGTGAAGCCGCAGGCGCCGCCACGCCGGAAGCCGGCGCTAAACCCGCCAAGCCCAAGGTCGACCCTGCCGTGCTCGCCGAGCAGCGCGCCAAGGCCAGCACCGCTGTGCGCGAAGCCCTGGCCAAGCTGCAACAGGAAACCGCAGAAGGCCACGGCCGCGCCAGCGCGGGTGCCGCCGGAGCGCTGCGCGCGGTGCTGCGCGAGCATGGCCGCCACGTCGACAACGAACTCGAAGCCGAAGTTCACGGCGCGCTCGTGGCCGCCGGCGAACTTGAAGGCTGGCAGCGCTGGCGCGCCGACCAGCTGCGCGAGGAACTCGTCGCCAAGGCCGAAGGCCTGCTGAACCGGCCCGAAGGCCAGGCGCTCGGCGGCCGCAAGCTGCAGGAACAGCTGCGCACGCTGCGGGAGCAGTGGAAGGAAACCGATCAGGGCGGCGTGCCCAACCATGCGCTGTGGAAACGCTTCGACGAGGCCTGCAACAAGGCCTACAAGCAGGTCGAAGTCTGGCTCGAAAAAATCAAGAGCGAGGCCGCCGCGCACCGCGCCCAGCGCCTGGCCCTCATCGAGGAGGTGAAGGCCTGGGCCGCCGACAACCGCACCGCGAAGGACGGCGACTGGAAGGGCTTCAACCGCATCCTGCACCAGTTTTCCGAGCGCTGGCGCGAGGGCGGGCACATCAGCGAGAAAGCCTTCGCGGAATTGCAGCCGCAATGGAAGGCTGCGTTGCACGAGGCCGGTGCGCCGCTCGATGCCGAGCAGAAGGCCAGCAGCCAGCGCCGGCACGCGATGATCGAGGAAGCCACCGTGCTGGGCAATGCGCCGCAGATGCGCATCGACGCCGTCAAGGCTCTGCAGCAGCGCTGGCAGGCCGAGGCGCAGCATGTGCCGCTCGACCGCAAGCACGAGCAGAAACTGTGGGACGCCTTCCGCAAGCCGATTGACGACGCCTTCCAGCGCAAGACCGACGAGCGCGAGAAGGCGGCCGCCGCCACGAGCGAACACGACCGCGCGGTGCTGGAGGCGGCCAAGGCCGTTGATGCCGCCACCGCCAGCGGCGACGCCCAGCAGATCCGCAGCGCCGTGCAGGCACTGGAAGCGGCGATGCAGGGCCGCCGCCAGGCCGAAACCGAGGTTGCGGCGGCAAAATCAGAGGAAAAAGCGCCTGAAGTCAGCGCCGAATCTGGCGATGTTGCTCCTGAAAGTGAAGCAACGCCGGTGCCCACCGGTGAGGGGGGAGCCGCTCCGGCACCCGCGCCGAAGCCGGCTCGCCCGGTCGTGGCGGTGCGCGGCGACGACCGCCCCGGCATGAAGAAGGCAGAGCCGGCGCCGGCAGGCCGTGACGGCCGCCCGGGGCGCCCGGGCGACCGCCGCGATGGCCGTGGACCCGGTGCAGGCCGGCCGGGCGGCGACCGTGGTGGCGACCGATTCGACCCGCGCGGCGGCGACCGCTTCGGCCGCCCGCCGCGTGAAGAGCGCGGTCCCCGCCTGGGTGATGCGGCCTTCCGCGCGCAACGCGACGCGATCGAGCACGCCCAGGGTGCGCTGCGCAAGCTGGCCGCGCAGGCGCACGGCGAGGTGCTGAGCCGCCTGATGACGGCGTGGGAGCAGCGCGACGCGGCGGCCATTCCGCCGGCGCAAGAGCTGGGCAGCCGCGTGAGCGCGTCGGCGCGGGGCGCGTGGACGCAAGCGATTGGTGCTGCGGCATCGGGTGACGCGCAGCCCGCCGTGCTGCGGCTGGAAATGGCGGCCGAGCTGCCCACGCCTGCCGCCCACCTCGACGCCCGCCGCGCGCTGCAACTGCAGCTGCTGACCCGCCGCAACGACCCATCGCCCACTGAGACCTGGGCACACGACGTGGCCAGCGTGCTGGCCACGCCTTTCCAGGCCGACGAGGCACGCCGCGTGCAGAACGCGCTGAAGGTGCTGCTGAAGCGCTGAGCGGCTAGAGCTGCGGCGTGAAGAAGGCGTCGAGCAGCGGCACCAGCGTGGGGAAATCGGCCGCGAAGCGCGGCCGATTCACGAAGTAGCCTTCGCAGGCCACCGCGAAGAATTCGATGATGGATTGCGCGGCGTAGTCGTTGAGCCAGGGTTTTTCGCCGCCGAAACGCTCGGCCATGATCACCTGCTCGCGGAAGCCCTCGTAGGCGGTCATCCAGGTGCCCAGCCAGGCGGTGCGGGCGATGGCGCTGGCCGGGTGGCCCATGAAGCCGTGCGGCAGCGGGGGGCAGCCGTCGGGCGCGCCGCCGCGCATGTCGAGCTTGTGGACGAACTCGTGGATGACGACGTTGTAGCCTTGCTCGGCGGAGCGGCCGGCCATCGCCACGTCCTGCCAGCTCAGCGTGACCGGGCCGCGGTGCATGGCCTCGCCGGTGATGACCTCGTCGTAGTGGTGCACCACACCGGCTTCGTCGGTCACCTCGCGTTTGGCCACCACCTCACCGGGGTGCACCACGATGCCGACGAAATCGTCGTACCAGGCGAGCTGCTTCCAGTTGTGGCGCAGGTCCAGCACCGGCAGGCAGGCCTGCGCGGCGATGGCAACCGCGATCTCGTCGGTGATGACCAGCTCGTTGGCGCCAAAGAATTCCTTCTGCGACAAAAAGCGTTCCGTCAGCGCGCGCAGCCGTGCCACCGCGTCGGCGGGCCGGTGGGTGAGAAACGGGTAACGGTCCAAGGTGTGCTGCCACAGCGCGTCCGACAGCTCGGGCCGGGTCAGCGCGCGAAGCGCGGGAATGGCCGGCGCCCCGAGGCGCGTCCATTGGCGAAGGCGGCCCCAGACATTCATGCGACTGGCAGCCGGTGGTGCTGGCCGCTGGTGTCGAGCCGCAGCACCTGGGCGCGCGGCGGGGTGTCGGCCAGGTCCCAGTCGCTCAGCACCACACGGGTCAGGCCATCGCCCAGGTCGTGGTCGGCCGGGCGGTGGGTGTGGCCGTGGATCAGCACCGGCGCGTCGGCGCGGCGCAGCCAGCGGGCGGCCTCGGCGGCGTCGGCCTCGGCATACCCTTCGCCGCTTCGCTTGCGGGCTTCGCTCTGGCCCCGTATCGCTCGGGCGATGGCCTGGCGTTCTGCCAGCGGCTTGGCGAGAAAGGCGTTGGTCCATTCCGGCGTGCGCACCTGCGCGCGAAAGGCGAGGTAGTCGGTGTCGTCCAGGCACAGCGCGTCGCCGTGGCTGAGCAGCCAGCGGCGGCCGGCGAAGATGAGGGCGGTGGGGTCGGGCAGCAGCGTCAGGCCGCAACGCTGGGCGAAACCGGCGCCCACGAGGAAGTCGCGGTTGCCGTGCATGAAGAAGAGGGCGCGGCTGCGGGCGGCGCCGGCCAGCACCTCGGCGCAGGCGGTCTCGAAGGTGCCCGCTTCGCCGGCATCGAGGATGTCGTCGCCGGTCCAGACTTCGAAGAGGTCGCCGAGCAGAAAGACGGCATCGGCGGGCGTGGCGGCGAGATAGCGGCGCCAGGCCTTGAAGGTGGCCGCATCGCCGGCCTGCAGGTGCAGGTCGGAGATGAAGTCGATGTGGCGCCAGCCGGCCGGCGCGCGCAGCTCGAACGGCGGCGGCGCTGTGGTCACGGCAGGCAGCCGAAGGGAGCGGCTGGCGTCAGAGGGCGACGGCGCGCTCGAGCACGACGTCTTCCTTCGGCACATCGTCGTGGTAGCCACGGCGGCCGGTGGCCACGCCCTCGATCTGGTCGACGATCTCCGTGCCCTTCACGACCTTGCCGAACACCGCGTAACCCCAGCCGTGGCTGGTGGGCGAGGTGTGGTTCAGGAAGCCGTTGTCGGTGGCATTGATGAAGAACTGCGCGGTGGCGGAGTGCGGGTCGCTGGTGCGGGCCATCGCCAGGGTGTACTTGTCGTTCTTCAGGCCGTTGTTCGCCTCGTTGTCGATCGGCGTGCCGACTTCCTTCTGGCGCATGCCGGGCTCGAAGCCGCCGCCCTGGACCATGAAGCCAGGGATCACGCGGTGGAACACGGTGTTGTTGTAGTGGCCCTCGTTCACGTACTTCAGGAAGTTCGCGGTGGAGGCGGGCGCGTGCTCGGCGTCGAGTTCAACGGTGATCACGCCGCGGCCGGCAATATGGAGTTCGACTTGCGGATGGGACATGGTGGGACTGCTTATTTGACGATGGTGGCCGAATTGATCACGACGGGCGTTTGCGGCACGTCGCGCGGGAACGGGCCGCCGGGGCCGGTCGGCGTGCTCTTGATCTTGCCGACGGTCTCGAAGCCACCGACCACCTTGCCGAACACGGTGTATCCGGGCGAGCGGGGGTTGGGGTCGAGGTTGTCGTTGTCGCGAATGTTGATGAAGAACTGCGACGTGGCGGAATCGGGGTCGTTGGTGCGCGCCATCGCCACCGTGGCGATGGTGTTGCCCGGGCCGCCTCTGGCCAGCGATTCCGAGGCTTCGAGCGCGATGGGCGAACGTGTCATCTTCTGGCGGAAGTGCGTGTCGAAGCCGCCACCCTGGATCATGAAGTTGTCGATGACACGGTGGAAGATCAGGCCGTCGTAGTGCTTGTCGCGCACGTACTGCAGGAAGTTCTCGACCGTTTTCGGCGCCTTGTCGGGGTACAGCTCGATGATGATGTCGCCGGCCGTGGTGGCCAGCTTCACGCGCGGGTGGCTGCCCTGGGCCAGCGAGTAGCCGGCCAGCAGCGTGGTGGCGAGCAGAGCGACCCACACGCGGCGGGTGGCGGAGAGGGGGCGGAACATCAGCTGATCACTCCTTCAAAGAATATTTTCCATTGGCCATTGACCTTGATCCAGTACTGGCGGCGCGTGGGGCCGGTGCGGGCGTTGGCCGGCAGTTCGGCGAAGGTCACCACCATGGTCTCGGCGATGTCCTTCCAATGCAGCACCGACAGGTCCTTGGTCTGCAGCGGTTTCCCGCCGATGGCCATCACGTCGCGCTCCAGCGTCGGCAGCCATTGGTCGAAGCTCTTGCCGTTGCTGGTGAAGTCGGCGGTGTAGAAGGCCACCACTTTCGAGAGGTTGCCGCTGATGCGGGCCTGCTGCCAGGCCGAGAGCGTTTGCTCGAAGGCGGTGCGCGAGGCCTTCAGCGTGGCGGGGTTGACCCATTGCAGCGACGGCGCGATGACCACCGGCGTGGACTGCACCTCGACCGTGCGGATCAAATGCTCCAGGTCGGGGTTGGCCAGCACCACGCAGCCGTCGGTGGCCTTGGGCGCGCGCGAGAACTGGTTGGGCGGCGTGCCATGCAGCCAGATGCCGCTGCCGGTTTTGCCGCGAATCGTGTCGTAGGGGTTGGGGTAGTTGATCGGCAGTGCGCCGGACCCGTAGAACTCCTTCAGCGAGCGGCGGTTGAGCTGGCTGGTGATGAAGTACACACCCAGCGGCGTGCGCAGGTCACCCTCGGCAGCCTTCTCGATGCCCGACTTCCCGACCGAAATGTAGTAGTCCGCCACCAGCTTCAGCTCGTGCTGCGGCGTGTTCTCGAACAGGTAGAGCCGCGCGCGAGACGCATCGACCGCAATGACGTGTCTGTTGCGCTGGGAGAGCGCCAGCAATTGCGACGGGACCGTGCCTTCCGGCGGGCGTTCTCGCAGCGCCTTGAGCCGCAGCGCAGACTCTTCGCGCAGCTCGCCCAGCGCCGGCCCGGCAGCACGCACCATGGCTTCCGGCGCATCCCCCATGGTGCGCACGGCGCGGGTCTGGGCCGACAGCAGGTCGCCGTAGACCAGTTGCGCGAGCTGGAAATTGGGGTAGCGTTTGACCAGCGTTTCGGCGTCGGCTAGCGCCTGCCGGTGCTTGCCCTGGCCGATCAGTTTGTAGATGGCGATGAGCCGCGCCTCGGCCACGCCGTCCGCGTCGGGGTTGCGCTGCTGCTGCTTGTCTTTCGCGGCGCCGGTTTTAGCCGCCGGCTCGGCATGGTGTTGCGGTTTGCTGCGGGCTTCGGCCGTGCCGGCGCCCAGCAGGGCCAGCGCCAGCAGGGGGGCGGCCGGCAAGGCGAGCCACCTGGCCAACGGAATCAGGGCCGGCATCGGGTCAGTCGGGAGCGGTACTACCGGAAACGGCCAGCGCAACGGCGGGAACGCGAAGGCCGGCCGTTCAGCCGCCCGTGACTTCCTTGACGATGACCCAGCGGTCGCCCACCTTGTTCAGTGTCAGCGTCTTGCGGCCGGACACGGCGAGGGCGTCGGCCTTGTAGTCCTGGTTGAAACGGGCGGTGGCGGTGTTGCCCTGCACGCTGACCTGGAGCTTGTCGATCTTCACGCTGATGGTCGATTTGCCCACGATGCGGCTGCGGCGTTCTTCTTCCCAGGCCTTGCGGGACTGGCCGCCCGGGGGCGCGAAGTCCTTGCCGTAGGCGGTCAGGTAGCCGTTCATGTCTTTTGCAGACCAGGCGGCGGCCCAGGCGCGCACGGCCGCCTCGACCTCGCCGTTGCCGTCACTGGCGGCGGCGCTGTTGTCGCTGCCGGCCGGCAGCGGCGCGGCGGTGGCGCCCTGCGCCGGCACCGGGGTGGCCGTGGCGGGCGCCGGCGTTGCGGCGGCGGTCTTGGTGCCGGGCTTGCCCTTGGGCGTGAACAGGTCGCGGATCAGGTTGAGCTTGGGCTGCACGGCGGTGTTGCTGCCGTCGAGCTGCAGCGCCTTGCTGTAGGCCTGGCTGGCCAGCTTGGCGTACACATCGCCCAGGTTCTCGTGCGCGGTGGCGTAGCTGGGGTTGGTGCGGATCGCCATTTCGAGTGCGGCGCGGGCCTTGTCGAACTGGCTCTGGCCGGCGTACAGCACGGCGAGGTTGTTGTAGGGCTCGGGCAGCTCGGGGAAGTCTTCGGTGAGCTTGGTGAAGGTGCCGATGGCTTCGCTGGTGCGGCCGGCCTCGCTCTGGATCACGCCCTTGAGGAAGCGCATCTGCGGGTCGCGCGGCTTGCCGGCCAGGTATTGGTCCGCCTTGGCCGTGGCTTCCTGCAGCTTGCCGGCCTTGAGCAGCGCGTTGACGTCACCGTACTCGTCGGCATGGGCCGGCAGAGCGGAAAAGGCGAGGGCGGCGGCGAGGGCGGCGAGCTGGAAAGGGCGGGAGAAAAAGGGACGGGCGTGGTGCATAAAGCCTCTTGGAAATGCGCGGGCCAGCCCTGACAGAGGGCTATACTGCGGCGGATTGTAGCCGAGGGGCCCCGCCTCCTGCGGCACCTTCTTCTGCCGAAAACCCTGAATTCTGCCGAGTGGCGCCGGGTCGTTCCGCGCCCTTCGCGACACCGCCTCCGCGCCCCCTTTTTTCGTCCGATGAGCCTGCGCATCCACAACACGCTCACGCGTGGCCTTGAAGCCTTTTCGCCGATCGAACCCGGCCATGTGCGCATGTACGTGTGCGGCATGACGGTGTACGACTACTGCCACCTCGGCCATGCACGCTCGATGATGGCGTTCGACGTGGTGCTGCGCTGGCTGCGCGCCAGCGGCTACCGCGTGACCTACGTGCGCAACGTCACCGACATCGACGACAAGATCATCCAGCGTGCGGTGAAAAATGGCGAAACCATCCGCGCGCTGACCGACCGCATGATCGACGCGCTGCACGAAGACGCCGACGCGCTGGGCATCACCCGGCCCACGCATGAACCCCGCGCCACCGACCATGTGCCCGGCATGCTGTCGCTGGTGTCGCGCCTGGAAGACAAGGGCCTGGCCTACCGTGCGGCCAACGGCGACGTGAACTACGCGGTGCGCAAGTTCGGCGGCTACGGCAAGCTCAGCGGCAAGTCGCTCGACGAACTGCGCGCCGGCGAGCGGGTGGCGGTGGAGGCCGGCAAAGACGACCCGCTCGACTTCGTGCTGTGGAAAGCGGCCAAGCCCACCGAACCCGACGACGCCAAATGGAGCGGCCTCAGCGGCGAGCGCGACTACGGCAGCGGCCGGCCCGGCTGGCACATCGAGTGCTCGGCCATGAGCTGCGCCATGCTGGGCGAGAGCTTCGACATCCACGGCGGTGGTGTCGACCTCGAGTTTCCGCACCACGAGAACGAAATCGCCCAGAGTGAAGGCGCGTCCGGCCAGCCCTTGGCGCGCTTCTGGATGCACAACGGATTCGTGCAGATCGACAACGTGAAAATGTCGAAGTCGCTCGGCAACTTCTTCATGATCCGCGACGTGCTGGCCAAGTACGACGCTGAAACGGTGCGCTTCTTCATCGTGCGCACCCATTACCGCAGCGCATTGAATTACAGCGACGCCCATCTGGACGACGCCCGCAATGCGCTCAAGCGCCTCTACACCGCGCTCGACGCCGTGAAGCCGGCCAGCGTCGCGGCCATCGATTGGTCGCAGCCGCAAGCCGCGCGCTTCAAGGCCGCGATGGACGAAGACTTCGGTACGCCCGAGGCGGTGGCCGTGCTGTTCGAATTGGCGAGCGAGGCCAACCGCTCGCAGTCGGCCGAGACCGCTGGTCTGCTGAAGGCGCTCGGCGGTTGCCTGGGCCTGCTGCAGGGCGAACCGCAGGCTTTCCTGCGTGCGGGCACCACGGTGGACGTGGCGGCCATCGAGGCCGCCATCGCGCAGCGCACCGCCGCCAAAGCCGCACGCGATTTTGCCGAGGCCGACCGCATCCGGCGCGAGCTGCTGGAACGGGGTATCGTGCTGAAAGACGGTGCCGGCGGCACCACCTGGGAAGCGGCCGCCTGACGGCCCGTTTGCCAAAATTGAGGATCAAATTGGCCTGTAGTCAGCGTCAGCATTGAAATGGTTGCTACCAATAAGATAGCGACAGCCAGCACCCCGGTGGTCGTCACGCCCGACTACTGGGCCGACGCCTGCAGGCATCTGGCGCGCAAGGACCGCGTCATGAAACGGCTGATTCCGCAGTTCGGCGACGCGCGGCTGGAATCGCGCGGCGACGCCTTCACCACGCTGGCGCGCAGCATCGTCGGGCAGCAGATTTCGGTGAAGGCCGCGCAGAGCGTGTGGGACCGTTTCGTGCTGCTGGCCGACAAGCCGCGCAAGCCGGCCGGCGGGTTGCCCGGCCTGAACGCCGGCAAGGTGCTGCGCCTGAAGGTGGACGACATGCGGGCCGCCGGGCTGTCGTCGCGCAAGGTCGAGTACCTGGTCGACCTGGCGCTGCATTTCGATTCCGGCGCGATCGACGTCGCCGCCTGGTCCGCGATGGACGACGAAGCCATCATTGCCGACCTGGTGGCCATCCGCGGCATCGGCCGCTGGACGGCCGAGATGTTCCTGATGTTCCACCTGCTGCGGCCCAATGTGCTGCCGCTCGACGACGTCGGCCTGCTCAGCGGCATCAGCAGCAACTACTTCTCGGGCGACCCGGTCAGCCGCAGCGACGCGCGCGAGGTGGCGGCCGCCTGGAGCCCGTATTGCAGCGTGGCGACTTGGTATATTTGGCGTTCACTGGACCCGGTTCCGGTTGCCTATTGAGAACTGGAGTACGACTTGGCCAAAAGAAGCTTTCTCGACTTCGAGCAACCCATCGCAGAGCTCGAAAGCAAGATCGAGGAACTGCGCTACGTGCAGACCGAATCGGCGGTCGACATCTCGGAAGAGATCGACCAGCTGAGCAAGAAAAGCCTGCAGCTCACCAAGAGCATCTACGCCGAACTCTCGCCGTGGCAGATCACCAAGATCGCTCGCCACGCCGAGCGGCCGTACACACTCGACTACGTGAACGAAATCTTCACCGATTTCGTCGAGCTGCATGGCGACCGCCATTTCTCCGACGACCTCAGCATCGTCGGTGGTTTGGCCCGCTTCAACGGCACGCCGTGCATGGTCATCGGCCACCAGAAGGGCCGCGACACCAAGGAGCGTGCCGCGCGCAACTTCGGCATGAGCAAGCCCGAGGGCTACCGCAAGGCGCTGCGCCTAATGAAGACCGCCGAGAAGTTCAAGCTGCCAGTGTTCACCTTCGTCGACACGCCCGGCGCCTACCCCGGCATCGACGCCGAGGAGCGCGGCCAGTCCGAGGCGATCGGCCGCAACATCTACGAGATGGCGCAGCTCGAGGTGCCGGTCATCGTCACCATCATCGGTGAAGGCGGCTCCGGCGGCGCGCTGGCCATTTCGGTTGGCGACCAGGTCGTCATGCTGCAGTACTCGATCTACTCGGTCATCAGCCCCGAAGGCTGCGCGTCCATTCTCTGGAAAACGTCCGACAAGGCGCAAGACGCCGCTGACGCGCTGGGCATCACCGCGCACCGGCTCAAGGCGCTGGGCCTCGTCGACAAGATCGTCAACGAGCCGGTCGGCGGCGCGCACCGCGACCACAAGCAGATGGCCGCCTTCCTGAAGCGGGCGCTGGCCGACGCTTATCGCCAGGTCAGCGATCTCAAGCCCAAGGAACTGCTGGAGCGCCGCTACGAGCGCCTGCAGAGCTACGGCCGTTTCACCGACACCAAGGCAGAGGCGCGCTGACGCGCTGAGCCGCCAGCGCACCGGCGGGCTGCCGTGACGACACCCGCCGAGGCCCTTGCTGGCCACGAGGCATCTGACGGCACCTTGGCCGTCGCCTGCAGTGGCGGCGCAGATTCCACCGCCTTGCTCATCGCCGCTCAGGCCCGCTGGCCCGGCCGCGTCGTCGGGCTGCACATTCACCACGGGCTGCAACCGGCGGCCGACGGTTTCGTCACCCATGTACAAGCGCTCTGTGCGCGGCTCGGTGTGCCGCTGCACGTTGCCCGCATCGACGCCCGCCACCCACCCGGCGACAGCCCCGAAGCCACCGCCCGCAACGCTCGCTACGCCGCCCTGGCCGAACTCGCCCAGGCCTGCGGTGCGGCGGAAGTGCTGCTCGCCCAGCACGCCGACGACCAAGCTGAAACACTGCTGCTCGCGTTGAGCCGCGGCGCTGGCTTGCCTGGCCTTGCGTCGATGCCCGCGCGATTCGAGCGACACGGCACCCGCTTCACCCGGCCCTGGCTGGCGCTGCCCGGTGCCGCCATCCGCGACTGGCTGGTGGCGCAAGGTGAGAGCTGGGTTGAAGACCCGACCAACGCCGACACCGGCTACACCCGCAACCGCATTCGCCTGCAATTGTTGCCCGCGCTGCAGGCTGCGTTTCCGCACTTCCGAGAGACGTTCGCGCGTTCGGCCGGCCATGTGGCGCAGGCCCAGTCGCTGCTCGACGAACTGGCCCTTGCCGATTTGGCTGCCGTTGGCGATCCTCCCGCCATCGCGGCCCTGCGCGCACTGTCGGGTGACCGGCAAGCCAACCTGCTGCGCCACTGGCTGAAGGCGCGCCACGGCGTGATGCCCAGCAGCGCGCAGCTCGAGGCGCTGCAGGCCCAGATCGCGGCCTGCGCCACGCGTGGCCACCGCATCCACCTCAAGGTGGGGGACGGCTTTGCCGAGCGGCGGGGTGGGGTGCTCGCTTGGTACAATCCAAAGGTTTTGGACGGCCAGATGCCCCACCGCGGGCAGTGAAAGGCCGCTGGCGCACCAGAACCGCTTTTGCAGCGCGCCACACCCCCCGATTTTTCCGATGGCATTGATCGTTCACAAATACGGCGGCACGTCGATGGGCTCCACCGAGCGCATCCGCAACGTCGCCAAACGCGTCGCCAAATGGGCGCGCGCCGGCCACCAGATGGTGGTCGTGCCCAGCGCCATGAGCGGCGAAACCAACCGTTTGCTTGGCCTTGCCAGGGAACTGGCTCCGGCCAAGGCCGACGACGCCTACAACCGCGAACTCGACATGCTGGCCTCGACCGGCGAGCAGGCGTCTTCCGCCTTGCTGGCCATCGCGCTGCAGGCCGAGGGCATGGGCTCGGTGAGCTACGCCGGCTGGCAGGTGCCCATCCGCACCAACAGCGCCTACACCAAGGCCCGCATCGAGAGCATCGACGACGCCCGCGTGCGCGGCGACCTGGCTGCCGGCAAGGTGGTCATTGTCACCGGCTTCCAGGGCATCGACGAGGCAGGCCACATCACCACGCTCGGCCGTGGCGGCTCCGACACCTCGGCCGTGGCCGTGGCGGCCGCGATGAAAGCCGACGAGTGCCTCATTTACACCGACGTCGACGGCGTCTACACCACCGACCCGCGCGTCGTGCCCGAAGCACGCCGCCTGCACACCGTGAGCTTCGAGGAAATGCTCGAAATGGCCTCCATGGGCTCCAAGGTGCTGCAGATCCGCTCGGTCGAATTCGCCGGCAAATACCGCGTGCCGCTGCGCGTGCTCAGCAGCTTCACCCCGTGGGACATCGACCTCGCAGAAGAATCGAAGTCCGGCACGCTCATCACTTTTGAGGAAGACGAAAAAATGGAACAAGCCGTCGTTTCCGGCATTGCCTTCAACCGCGACGAAGCCAAGATCTCCATCCTGGGCGTGCCCGACAAGCCCGGCATCGCGTACCAGATCCTCGGCGCCGTGGCCGACGCCAACATCGAGGTCGACGTCATCATCCAGAACATCTCGAAGGACGGCAAAACCGACTTCAGCTTCACCGTTCACCGAAACGACTACGCCAAGACCATCGACCTGCTGAAGAGCAAGGTCGTGCCGGCGCTCGGCGCCACCGAAGTCGTCGGTGACAACAAGACCTGCAAGGTCAGCGTCGTCGGCATCGGCATGCGCAGCCACGTCGGCGTGGCCAGCAAGATGTTCCGCGCGCTGAGCGAAGAGGGCATCAACATCCAGATGATCTCCACCAGCGAAATCAAGACTTCCGTCGTGCTCGACGAGAAGTACATGGAACTGGCCGTGCGCGCACTGCACAAGGCCTTCGAACTCGATCAGGGCGCAGGCGGTTGAGCCCCCAAGTCGTGCGATAATTTGAGCCATTGGAGACGTGACCGAGTGGCCGAAGGTGCTCCCCTGCTAAGGGAGTATGGGGTGTAGAGCCTCATCAAGGGTTCGAATCCCTTCGTCTCCGCCAAGCATGAAACCCGGATCGCCGAAAGGTGATCCGGGTTTTGTCTTTCTGCTTCGCTTCCGATCATTCTTTGGTCGAGAGGCTCAGGCCTTATGTCCGCGACGGCATGCCAAGTTCGCCAAGTCTGGCCCGCGTAGCGCGTCGTTTTCTGGATTGGTACAACTTGAGGTAGATCATCCTCGCTGTTTCCGGCTTCGCGTAGGTGAGGATGCGTGCGACCTGAACGCAATAAGGGAATGTCCAAGCATTCAGCATGGCATCCGCAACCCTGTACAGCAGCCGCTTCGACGCGCTCGCGTGGGTATGCAAGCCAACTTGAGCCATTTTGCTGGCCAGCGATGGTGCCTTGAAGTACCAATCCGCCAGCGCTCGACCCTCGCGCTCCGCAACGCCTAGAAAATCTTTTTCTCTGAGATGGTGCAGGTGGTAACCCAACGCCTCCGGAAGATAGAACACGCGAAGGCCATGCCGTGAAAGTCGTTCCCCAAGCTCGATGTCCTCATGCCACCGCAAGCCCTCTTCGAACATGCCGAAAGCTTCCAGGAAAGTCCTTTTGACCGACAGATTGCAGGTGACAAACCCTTTCCAGCCGAGTTCTTGTTTGTTCGTGAACTGGGCGAACCACGCATCCAGATGGCACTCGGTGAAAAGCGAATAGGGAACTTCAGGCGAGATCGTCATGCGCCCCAGCGCAGCCACCTCCTGTTGCGGATACCGGTGATGAAGAGCAGCGTGACATGACAGAAATGTCTGAATCGGCACGGTGTCGTCATTGATGATCACCAGAATATGTCCTCTGGCGCGCGCGATGGCCCGATTTCGCGCGGCATTGGCTCCTTGATTGGAGTCCCAGGAATATTCGATTCGGACGGGCGCCCCGTTGCTGAATTCTTCGACGACGCGTTGTGTTGCATCGCTCGATCCGTCGTCGGCTACTACAACTTCATACTGATCGAGCGGCATGTCCTGTTCGCACAGAGCCGTCAGGGTACGCAGGAGGATATTGGCTCGATTGAATGTTGGGATGATGACCGAGATCATCGGCGTCGGAAGCTCTGAATGTCGCTTCATGAGGTGCCCTTGAGCCATTCACGGAAGCCTTCCACCAAGGCGCTGGCGCTCTTGTGCCAAGAAAATCGACGGGCTTGATCAATTCCTGCGGCGATGCGGGAGGCGCGCTTTTCCGCACCGGCCTCAAGTTCTTCGGCCATGGCAGCCGTGAGCGCATCAATATCCTCTGGGTCAACAAGGCGTGCAGCGTCTCCAGCGACTTCAGGTAATGAGGTTGTATTGGACGTGATGACGGGTACGCCGCTTGCCATGGCCTCCAATACGGGGATACCGAAACCCTCTGCAAATGAGGGATAGACAAAAAGGCGGGCATGACGGATCAATGCTGGAAGATCCTGATCATCGACGGTATCCAGTACTCGAATTTCCGGGTCGAGTCCTAACCTCTGAATTTCTTCAAATACCCGATGAAAACCGAAATCGCGCTGACCGATGACGACGAGTGTCGGACGCGGCTCAGGTAGGTTCGCATAGGCCAAGATCAGGCCGAGATGATTTTTCCGGGGCTCAATTCGACCGACGATGCAGATGTATTCTCCCGCCGTGAGTCGGTATCGTGAGGCGACTTCGGCGCCACGGTTACCTGGATAGAACCTTGTCAGATCCGCAGCTCCATGGGTCACGCGAATCCGGTTGGGAGGCAGGTTGTAAATTCTTTCGATTTCAGCACGAGAATAATCACTTGCCGCGAAGAGCAAGTCGGCGTTTCGAACGGCCATCCTGCTTGTCAGTTTGGCCATTCTGGCAAATTGCGTTGAAAAGAACTGCGGGTGTGTTTCGAACAGCACGTCGTGGATGGTGCAGGCACACGCGCCGACCCTCAAAAACGGCAACCGATACTGGACATGCAATAGATCAAGTTGATCTCGCCACTGTCGCCAGGCCAACTGAAAGGCGAGCCGCAGAACAGGAGAAAGCTGGCGCAAACGCACAATCTGCACATTGGGGCGCTTGAACTCAGGCTGCTCTCTGAGGAATACGGCGGGTTCAGCAACGTAGAAAATGAAATCGATATCGGGCGCGAGGACGATTGCCTCCCGATAGATGCCCAGAAGGTAACTGCGGCTTCCTTGAAAGATTCCACCTGCCGTATGGAAATCCACTCCGATTCGGGCGCGGTGATTGGGGCTGTCCATGAAACGCGAGCGCGGCCCTATTGGGCAGCCGTGGTACGCACGACCAAGTTCTTTTTCAAGATGCGCCAAGCCAACCCGAGGTAGCACCTACTTGAGCGAAACCTCTGGGAAAATTCCGGACGAGCAACTACCTTCACTGCAAGGCCATAGAGCATCCATCGCAGCGCGAAACCTGCCAGTACGATGATGTCGAACACCCGCGCGGCCGTTTTGCCCCGTGTCATTTCGAAAAAGTGGCGCGGACTTTCCAGAGACGACAGCATCACGTCGGTTTTTTGCTGTCGCAGACTTTCTCCTTGGAAATGCACGACGCTGATCCGCGGATCGTAGCGAACGCGCCAGCCGGTGTGGCGGAGTCGGTGGCAGAGTTCCATGTCTTCCGCATACATGAAAAAACGAGGATCGAACAACTGCCCTTGAAGCGCATCACGACGTATAGCCATGCATGCACCAGACACCCAATCGACATCAATGGGTTCCGAGATGTCTCGGTCCAGATACAGTGGCGCAGGTCTTAACGAGCGAGGCAAGATGCGATCGATGAAGAAATAGTGCGAAAGCACATTGGATAGCCGGGGGAAAGCTCCAGCCGTCCACCTCTGGAGCGATCCGTCTTTGTTCAACAGACGACATCCGACCAAACCAACGGTCGGGTCACTGTAGAGTGACGACACCATGCCCGCCAAGGCACCGATCTGAACTAAGGTATCCGGATTCAACAAGATCAAAGTACTTGCTTCCGTGAGTGCAAGTGCTTGATTGTTTGCTTGACCGAACCCCACATTTTCGCGATTCGAGATCAACATGACGTCTGGAAATTGAGCCCGGACCATCTCCGAGCTCCCATCGCCAGAATCGTTGTCGACAACGATGATTTGAGTGGATCCTGCCAGCAGACCGCTCGCTTCGTGAATTGATTCAATGCACGATCTGAGCAGTTCCCTCACCTTCCAGTTAACGATGATGACGGCTACATCTGCGGCGCTCATGGTGCTTGGCTTTCATCAAGCGATGCATCTGTCGTCTGGCGTTTAGGCCTGACGATAGTGCCTGCCGCCCGGGAAATGGCGGTGAAGCCAGGGGGGATGTCTTTGGTCACGACAGCCCCTGCACCTACGGATGCACCATCACCAATGGTTATTGAACCAAGGACAAGCGCCCCCGCACCAATGGCAACATTGTGGCCAATGACCGGGAGGCCATAAGCTTCTCGGCCGCTATCACCCTCGTGAGCAATGCCCCCGCCTATTCCGACTCTTGCATACAAGATCGCGTTGTCTCCCACCGTGCCGCAGATGATGGTGCCCACGGCGTGGCCAATGAAGCAGTTTCTGCCGATGACGGAGCTGGGGGGAATGTCGGCTCCAGTCCAGTAGACGTTCAACAGATACAACGGCCATGCCAGCGGGCGCATCCCATGCGTGTACAAGTAGTGCGACAGTCGATAGAGCGCGAGTGAAATGATGCTTGGCGACAGAGCCCAGAACAAGCGTCTAGAAAAGGAATGGGTTCCTCCCAACATCTCACAGCTTCGACGATGATCCTCTGCAATCCGAGACAGGGTCTGACGTAACGAGATTTTGCAAGGTGATTGCGCCACGGTATCTTGCATGCATTGATCATCAGGTCGACGAAGGGGTAGGTTCATGGAGTTGGCGATGTCCCCGTTCCAGCAGTTGACGCCGATGCCGATGGGCGGAGAACGGGTATCCGCACCGAAGGGTTGCCGGCACCAAATAGGGCGGTAAAAACCTGGCGCCAGCGGGCGCGTTGAAAATGTAGAACCAACGCAAAGAGTGCAGTGAAGACCATGAGGGAAACTCCCGTGGATACGACAGGCCCCGCATTGGGCGTGGCCCAAAGGGTGGCTCCCATTCCCACCACGGGCACCCATCCCCACAACCATGTGCCCACAATTGGACGCAGATCCATATGGTCTCGCAACAAGGCCAGCCTCAGCAATACAGACAACACAATGACCGTGAAAGTGACTGCCGCGGCTCCGGTTGCTCCCCAGCGCGGAATCGCCACCAGCAGGCCAATGAGTGATAAGCCGCAGGAGACTGCGAGAGCGCGAAGATCAAGATCGCTGCGGTCGGCTGCCAACATGCAAGCGGCCAGAATTTGACCCATGCCAACGAAGAGGACACCCGGAAGCAGCCACATCAGAGCAGGTGCACCAAGGGTCGCCTCTGCACCGAACATCGCTAGCAAGGTTTCGGAGTGCGCACAAGCCAAGATGAGCCCTGGCGCGAGAACCATGAGAGGGCCCGCTACCAATCCTGCCGCGAGCCACGGTACATCATCGGGCCGAGACTTCCAAAGGACGACGATACGAGGCAGCGCCACTACCATCAAGATTTGAGGCACCATCTGCGCCAATTCGAACAATCTAACGGGGGATGCGTACAGGCCGAGCTCGATTGGACGAGCCAGCTTGCTTAGAACCAATACGTCGAGGCGTGGTGCCAAAGCCGAGCAGATAGCGATGCCGAAAAATGTGGGCAAGACGGCAACATACCGACGGGCCATCTGACATGAGACCTTACGCGGGGCGATCAGTGGCGGTACCTCGGGATGGCACAGATAGGTCCCCATGGCGCCGACTCGGCACAGCAGGAAGACCAGCATCACGTGCGAAATGCTGCCTCCAATATGAACGATCACGATGGTGGCAATCGTTCGCACCATGCTCTCGACAATGTTGACTCGCGCAACCAGCGGCATCAATTGTCTTGCTAGGAGGATTGACTCGGCCACCACGATCATTGCTGTCGGCAGCAAACAGGCTGCCGTGATCCAGAATGCATTTTCCAATTCCGGCCGCTCCGGATAGAGTTGCCCTCCGCCCCATCCAATAGCCACGAAAAGCGCCAGGGACACACAGCTTGAAACAGCTGCCGCAGTTGCCGCATGTTCGTGGGCACATGATGGACGTGCGGCAACCTCGCGGATCAGATACAGGTTCAAGCCCAAAAGGGGCAGCAGTTGGAAAGACAAGAAAGTGGCCAGCAACAGAGAGAAGCCACCCAGCAACTCCAATCCCCAAACCCGTGCAATGCTGATCACCATGAGCAATGTCATGGCCGCACTGGCAATCCGCATGAAAGACATCGAGAAAAAATTGCGGATCATCTGGCTTACAGGATCGATGGCGTTCCGCTTTTAGGTTGTCTAGGCGGAAATCGATTCACGCTCAAAGCGGCGATTGCGCCCATCAGGAGCCAGGTGCATTCAATAGAAGCGCCCCTGTCAGACGGTTCAGCTAGAAAAACCGTTAAAAGGGCGGCCAGCCCTCCGAGCAAACTCAATGCGACAACCTGCCGTGTTGGGTCATTCGAATAACGTGTTTTAAGCGCCGTGTGGATAGCAACTCGAAACACATTCAAGAACAGGATGAGACCGATCAGGCCGCATTCGGCGGTGACCAAAAGATATTTGTTATGGACAAGGCTGCGTGACAGAATTCTTCGGTATTCATCATCGAAAGCACTGAGAGCGGGAGGAAGATGGTGCTTGGCGGCCCACGAATAACCCGACAATCCCACGCCGATCACAGGCGCGCTCTCCACGACTGCAACGGCCTGTTGAAGCAACAGCAAACGTGATTGTGTTGATCGGTTGTCGCTCTCGGTCAGGCGCAGATAGATCACCGGAAACGCCACTACCGAAAGAAGCACGATCATGGTGAATCCGATAATTCCTTTTCGAATTCTTCGCGTTTGGATTGCGCCGTTCAGCCATCCTGCCGTGGCAAATACGATAACTCCAACCGCAAGGGCTATCCAGCCGCCTCGCGACAGCGTCATGATCAGCATGGTGGAGGCTAATCCGGCAAAAAGCCAGCAAGCACGCCTCGCCTTGGCGGGTACCGCATCTGTCAACAAGAGTGCGCCCAGTAGCCCCGGCAATGCGAGAACCAAGATGCCGGCCAGCTCGTTCGGGTGCGACATCAAGCCGGACGGGCGCACGAGATTCAGAATGCCTGCGTCGGCAAAACTGAGAGCCCGTTCCTTCGATCCGGCGATTCCCTGGATTTCGAAACTGCCGCCCGATGCAATCTGAAGTGCAGAAACCGTGACATTCAGGATCACGGCAGCAGCCAAGCCATAGACCAAGGCGCGCCAAAACCCTGGCCTTCTCAGGTAGCCAAATCCCAGCCACATGGCAATGAGATATTTGGTCTGTGTCATGGCAGCCAGCAAGCCGTCGAGTAGGTTGGGCGACATGACTGCGCAACACCATTGCCATCCCAGCCATAAACTTGCCGCCAACAGCACGCGGTGAGGCGCTATCCGATGGGCCTCCTCCGATGGCGCCGCAAGAGCCCGCTCCAATATGAGCAGGAGCAAAAAAATGTCTGACAATGTGATCGACAGCGCGGGATAGTAGGGATGGCTGCCTGCCACGAGGCCCTTGGCGATGCCAATGGGCAACGTTGCGACATAGCACGCGAACAAGATTTGCACTCGGTGCTGATTGATTGCCAAAACCGCGCACAACAACAGAGCCAACAAGCTGAGTACCTGCCAAGCCGGCGAGGCGTCCATCAGCATCAACGCCCCTAATGCTCCGGCTGTCACGGCAAAGCTGCCGACCAGGAGAGCCAGCAGCCGATGCGGGTTCGTTGACAACGAAGGCACCTGCCGCCATGGAGCGCGCAAGGCCCTCATGGACGCCGCTTATTCAGGATGACGCCGATATACCGTTCCGGCGGAAGGTTCATCGCGCTCAATGCCTGCTGTGCTTGTTCACGCTTTGTGCAGGACGCGTCAACCACCATCACCACGCCGTCGACATGGGCCCCAATTCCCCTGCCTCCATATTCGACGCTGCCGCCATCTAAGAGTAAGCATCGAAACTCGCTGGCGGCGAGGCGCAGCCGATCCATCGACTCGCCGTTCAGCATAAGGGCTGGATCAGGAGATCGACCAATGGGAGCGATTCGCAGATTCGAACCGGGTGCCGCTAACGCCACTTCTTTCAGTGGGAGATGTCCTCGTAAGAAATCACTGATGCCGTGACCCGGATCGATACCGAAAAGCTGACGAAGCCTTGGTGCGTAGGCGTTGGCATCTGTCAACAGCACCGGCGTAGCCGAGAGCCTGGCCATGCTTTGGCCTAAAGCTGCGGCGATGGTCGTTTTCCCCTCGTCTGGATTGGCGCTGGTTATGAGAATCAAAGGAACCCTGCCCTCCAAGACAGGGCAGCGAGACAGGATCCTGCTCGCTAACTCATCCATCCGAGCGCTGAGATGTTGCACGGGGCCAACCGAGGAGCTGGCACGTTGGTGTTTACCGAGGCCGTATGTATTGCGTAGGTTCATGACGTGGAGCAGTTGGTGCAATCGCCTCGAATGGCCGCGAGATGCTCGGAAGGGATGATGTCCAGAGAGCCTAGAACAGGCAAGCCCAGATAGCGGCCGACTTCGAACTCGTTTCGCAGTCGGTGATCCAGCAACTCCAGCGTGCCGGCCGCGAGTAGCCCCAGCAAGAAGGCACCAATTACGCAAAGAACACCCAGCAGAACCACCTTTTTCCATTCTGAGCTGGAGGGCGCTTGTGCGGCCTCTACCACCAGCCGGGTGGAATCTTCTTCCGGCTTCAATTTCAAGAGCACGCCAATCTGCGTGAGTTTCCTCTCCAGTTCGAAATAGCTGTTCTCGGCCAGTGTCAGTTCGCGTTGAGCGGTCGTCAGTTGATTGCCCTCGCGCGCAGACTTTTCCAATTCGCGCATGAGCTTGGCCCGTACATCTGAAATGTTGGCCTTGAGCGTAATCACCGATGCCATCTTGGGCGTGAAGATTTGCTCCTGCTCTATCAATTCCAACTCGAGTTGAGTCAACCGCTGGCGTAACTGCCCGGCGGTGGTTTCGGGAAGTGGTCCGGCACCCTGTGAGGGCGCAGCGGTAGCGGCGGGGTCGATGCTGGCCGAACGTGGGCTTCTGCCCATCGTCGAGGTGTTGACCGCAGATGTGGCAGACAGCAGGGCTTCGACTCGGCGCTGGGCCAATTTCAGGCGCTCTTCCGCCTTGAGGCTCTGGGCTGCGATGTCCCGGTACGCCTGTTCCGCGTCCGATTGGTCAAGGCTAAGGGCGAATTGTCGGTACTGGCTCAACAATTCGTTCAGAGCTTCGGCCGAAATCAGGGGGTCACTGGTACGGACATGAACCTCAATGACGTTGGGGCTGGATTCGCCACTGCGACTTTTCGCCGGTTGAACCACGATGTTTTTTTGTAGGGTCGACGCAACCTTGGTCAGTGCGTTGCGATCCTCCGGAGGTTTTCGGACACCCCACCATTTATGCCGGTTCACGAAGTCCACGATCGGTGTCACGAAGAACTCCAAAGGTGGGTGATACATCTGATCGTCGGTCAAGTCATGACGCTGGACCACTTTCTCGATCAGAGGTTTCGACGTGATAAGTTCCATCTCCGTTTCCAGCCGCCGGCTCGACGTGTCGGAAATTTGGGATTCTTTATAGGCAGCCACTCCCGACAGCAATGAAGGCCGTCCCTGCTGTTCCGTACGAACAAGAAGCTTTGCATCCGCGACATAGGACGACGGGAATGTCCATAGCGCCAGGATCGCAAGTGTGGTCAGAGTCGCCCAGACGATCAGAATGGTCAAGTAGTGGTTGTAGAACAGCCATGACAAGCCACGGGATGGCTCTGGAGACGGCGATCCGGTACCCGCAAACAGGTGAAAAGCGGCCTTGCCCTGAGCGTCGATTGGCGGACATTGGTTGGCAGGTGTCATGGATAGGTCACCGTCGTGCTGCGAAGGTTGTAGATGAATCCGAAGGAACTGTTTTTGAGTGGAGCGATGAGTTGATAAACATATTGGTCGACCAACTCGTTAACCCCTGCGATCGAGGTTTTTGGCACGATGACGATGTCTGACGGGTTGAGTTCTATATCGTGCGTTTCGGCCGACGTCAGGTCGGCCAACAAATTGCGACGAATCACCATGGATTCGTCCCGATCCGATTTCCGAAGCACGACCACGCTCCTCATCTCGCTGGTCGCCTTGGTGCCACCTGCCTCGATGATCGCCTGGAGCAAGGTCAGACCGTTCCGATAAGCCAGGATGCCCGGTTTCGGGACTTCGCCCGCGATGAAGATTTGAGGGGCCGAGAAGTTGCGAAGGGAAGCCGATGGATGAGAGTCCTGCAAGCCTGGCGGCATGAGGACGCCGTTGACAAGGATGCGGGCCCGTGTGGCGTCAAAATTCCGCAATACGACCGTCAGATCGGATTGGCGGACATATTCTGAATAGCGCTGGATCAATTCCCGCTCCAGATCATCCGTTGTCCGGCCAGCAGCCTTGACCGCCTTGATGATGGGCAGCGACACATATCCGTCGGGCCGCACACGAGCGGATTGATTCAGTGACGTATTGGTGGTGAACCGGATGTCTATCTCGTCACCTTCAAGCAGCAAATACTCAACCTTGCCGTCGCTGCCGGCGGTCATCTCGTGGATGGCGCCCGCGAGCGCTTTGTCGACTTCATCCATGCTGAGTCCGAGCACCGTGATCGGTCTTAGTGGAGAGGGCAGTGTGACCCGGCCATCCGGCCCAACGCGCACAATCTGGTTCAGATCAGACCGCCCCGAAAAACGGATCTCGATTTCGTCGCCTGCGTTCAGCAGATAGGTCGGGCGGGTGAATGGCTTGCCTGTTGGGATGAGCGATGGCGCCGAGGCCGCTGCCGATGGCGCCACCGCCACGATTGGTTCGCTGCGTGTTATCGACTCTGGCGGCGGTGCGGCGCAGCCACTGGAGAGCGCGAGCACCATCGCCGCTCCGATCCATCGGGTAAGACTGGTCATTGCAGTCACAGTGAATACGTTTTCCATGGGATGTTCAGACGCCCCTTTTTCCGGTGAGATTGATGGCGGCTTCGCCGGCCCAGGTGGAAATAAGCGTTTCATAGGCAGATAAAACGGTGTCCCATTGAAAGCGCTCACGGTGAATGGTTCTTGCATTCGCTCCCATGACCTCTCGTCGGCGCACATCCTTCAGGAGCTCATCCAAGAGGTCTGCGCAGTGCGATGCACTATTGAAGTAGGCGGCGGCATCACCTGCTACCCAGCGGTTGAAGGCATTGTCGTGAGCGAGGCAGGGTGTGCCGGCTCCAAGCGCTTCGACCAGCGATGGATTGGTGCCGCCAACCTGATGCCCGTGAATATAAAGTGCGGCGTGCGATCGGAGAGACTGCATGGCGTCCTCCTCATAGATACCGCCGAGAAAGCGTATGTCGGGGCAGGAAGCCGCAAGTGCCAACACTCTTCGGTGATAGGGCAATTTGCGTGGATGGTAAGTACCCAAAATGATCAATGGCATGCCACGGGGACGTGCCTTGAAGGCTTCAACGATTTCTAGAATCGAATTCTCAGGCTCCGGGCGGGCAACCACCAGCGCATACTTTCCCGCTGTCAGGCCATAACGAGCCAGCACATCCGGCGCTCCAGCGAACACCGCTGGCGCCCCATAGGGGATCATCGAAATACGCGCCTCAGGCACCCACTTCAGGAGGTGATGCTTGATTTCTGGATTGTCGGCAATGAGATGATCTGCAAACCAGTGAGAAATCCGTTCGTTGAACCGCAACCACCCTCGTGCCACGAGGCCCCACTTGCGGCGTTGCCACTCGATGCCATCCATATTGATCAAGTTTGTGATGCCGAGACGACGGAAAATGGCCAGCAATACTGCCGTGTTGTAGCCCAGAGTCAGGATCAGCGGCCTCTCGGCGGCGGCATGGCGGACCGCCTGCCAGTCGAAGATCACGGTGCCGGCCGGCCCGTTGACGACTTGCGGAATGTGCACGCGTCGGATCCCTCGCCAAGCTGTTTCCTTGCGAATTTCGCCCGTCGGTTCTTGGCAATAGACGGTAACGCTCCAGCCTCGGCTTGCCATGTGCAGTGCGAGCCGTTCGGCGAAGGTTTCAAAGCCGCCATGGCGGGCGGGAATTCCACGCGAGCCGAGAATGGACAGGCGGCGAGCGTCAGGCTTGCTGGCGAAAGCTTCGTCGGCCCGTGAACCCGTGGAGCCTGGCCGCCGAAGTACCAGCATGCAGTCGGAGCGCGTCAGATCAAGTTGGTTGATCGACAGGATGCGTGAACCCAGGCCGACCACATTGAGAGCAATGCGAGCCAGTCGGCTTCGCTGCCGCAAATGCGTTTGCACGGGTCCTTCGTAACACTCGTTTTGAACGGGTTCCAAACCCGCCCGTCGCGCGCTGGCAAGAACCTGTCGAGGTGCAATTTCCATCCGAAACGGTGTCGGAAACTGGTCAAGCTCGGTACACGGACGTCGATCCCCAATGATGTGCCTATAAAACCAGGCGTGGAACCAGAACGGGGTGAGCTTGGTGACCAAGCCTTTGAGTGACCAGATATTGGGGAACGCGAGCACCAGCAGGCCGCCCGTGCCGACTGCCTCGAAAAGGTTGTTCAGTGCCTTCGTGGGGTGATTCAAGTGCTCGATCACATCCCAGCACACCACGAGATCGAACTCTCCGCGCGTCCACCGATGGGTTTCCAGGTTCCCAAGGATTTTCTCGTGCAGCCCCCTGTGGTTGTCGAGTTGACGCTGAGAGATGTCGATTCCTACCAATTGGTGCGTTGTCGGCAACACCAGGTGGCTGGTCGATCCACAGCCCGCTTCTAGGACGCGTGCTCTGCCGAGTCCGCCCAACCACAGGCTCACGAGTTCCTGCGCGCGTGACAATGCGCTGCTCAAACCGTTGTCCTCCCCGTGGTTTCGGGCACCGTCAGCAGGGTCAGGGAAACGGGTGGCAGGTGCACCTTGAGCGTGGTCGAACCGAAGGTCACTTCTGGCGCTGGCTCGGGTTGCGGCAACCAGGCTTCCAGACCTTGTTGCGATTGGGTAGCGAACGCCGCGCGTGCGGCTAGCCTCCTGACATCGACCCGCGAAGGGTTGGATTCACCGGTTTCGATCACCAGTTCGGTCTCGGCGTGAGGCGCCTTGTTGATCACCAATATTCGGAGTTTCCCGTTCGCTCTGGACGCAAGCGCGGTCAGCGGCGAGACCGCGGACGTGCCTCGGGCGACCCCCACTCTCGAGACCGCGAAAGACCGCGATGTCTGGCATTCAACTGCGACGATCTGCCCCTTGAGCAGTTCCTTCATGACCCGTAGAACATCGAACACGGGTCGCGGGCGCATCGCACTGTCAACTGCCCCGAAGAACCAGTTGCCGATCAGTGACCAATGTTGCGCCATGAGAATGTCTTGCCGCGTGGCCAGCAAACAAAGAAGATCAGCCACGTACAAGGCGCCGGCAGGTGTCGCCAGGTGCTCGTCCCACGCGGTTCCGATGGCGACCAGCGGGCTGTATTCAGTCAGCGCCATTGGGAGTCCGCTCGAGCGACTGTGTCGGTCCAGCTGCGCCCGCGTGGCGTTTAGATCGTCACGCACGGTTTCCGTCGCGGACATCATCGACGCATAAAGCGTTTGTTCATCGGGAATGCGATCCAGGGCCAGCGGCAGGTACGCGTTGTGGACTGAAACGAAATCGAAACGTTCCGACACCTGGCTCAATACCGTCTCATTGAATCCAGGCAGGGGAGTACCGGGCACGCCGCTGCTGAACCGGTCGCTGCGCAATGGAAGGCCCAAATGCACCGACGGATCTACCGCACGCATCGAAGCCAAGAAGTTCTGTGCACGCCCGGCAAAAGATTCGGCGCTTTGCCAGAGTTCCTGACGCTGCGCCTCGTGCAGATAGGGTTCGTTTCCAATTTCCCAGAACTTCACTTTGGGCAGACGGGACCCTGTCGATGATTTGACGCCGCGCACATTGACCCACTCGAGCCATTCCGCCGCTTCCGCGGCCGAGCCAGTCGCGGTATTCACCGTGATGACCGGTTCAGCGCCGGTGCTTTGGCAGAGCGACAAAAACTCTGCCGTTCCCATTCGCACCTGCTGCTTTTCCCGGCGGTGAAAATGTTCGCTGAAGCCACGTGCCTGGATGGGCCCGATTCCCGTGCGCCAGTGATAGACGTCCGCCTGCGCTCCCCCGGGGTACCGGATCATGCTCGGCGCCAGTTGTGCGACTGCGCGAAGGGCTTGGGGGTTGAAATCCAGGGACTCTGCATTCAGCAGCCCGTCGCCGCCATCGACCCACTGAATGTTTGTGCCACAGAGGTGCGGGTTCGCGGCAAGTAGTGGGCGATCTGGATGTATCCGCAACGTCGACTTGAAAACGCCCGGTGCGCCGAAATGAGGGTCGGCTCCCCACTCCTGAGGGGTCAGGGGGCGCGCGCCAGGCAGGTTTGCGCAGCGAATAGCGGTGGCCGCACACAGGGCCGCTGATGCACCGCCGCCTAGCACCACTGTCCTGCGCTTCAACTGCCAGCTCCCCGATAAATCTGCCAATCCATCGGATGTTCCCACTGGTTTCCGAACCCTCGCCATTGGCTACCGGCGTTAGCCGAATTGCCGAGCGAGCGAAGGTGACCGATTGTAACAATCATGGATTGCGGATGGCCTTTGACATTGCTTTTTGTTAGCAAATATCAAGCCTATCGAGAGGCGACAAGTTGGCGGGGCATGGCAGCCCCCGGCAATCTCACTCGATCGGCACCGGCCGCTTGTGAACCATGGCCATGACCCAGGGATTGAAGGCGCTTTCCAGTAGACGACCTGGAAGGTGGTCCACGTAAGCCTGCACCAAGGGACGGACCACTCGGGGTACCCGGGAACAGCCCAGAAAGCCTGCAACCGGCAACGCTTCGAGTTGGAACGGCTGATCTCGGAGGTGCTGCCGCACATCGTCATATGACCAGAGAAAGTTCTCTCCCCACGTCTTGTGGATGGAAATTTTGGCAATGCGGGACAGCCAACGCTCGATGCCCGACGCTTTCGAGTCCAGGTCGTGCGCCGCGTCGACAGGAAATTTCCTGTTGGGCCCGGCGATCAACATGGCTCCGCCGGGCCGTAGCACCCGAAACAGTTCGTTGAGCCATTGGCGACGGCGCAGTTGGTAGTCTGGGAGGCGGTCTGAATGGCCGTCTGAAGTGCCAACGTGTTCGATGACACCCAGCGTGTAGATGAAGTCAAAACTACCGTCCGAGAACGGCAGATGGAGATGACCGGAGTCGACAATGAACATCCGGTCGCTGGGCATGTCGAGCCGACGCCAATGCTTGTGGAGCCCTGGCAGATCGACACCATACGCGTCGTATCCCGCATCCAGAAAGGTGCGGACCATAGCGCCCACACCGCATCCGACGTCAAGAATGCGGCTCGCTTCCATCTTCTGCGCCAGCGGCAACAGGTAGCGCACCGTCTTGTCGGCATTGCCGCTTTCCTGGCAGGCCGCGTAAGCCTCGGTCGTGACATCGGGGACCTCTGACAACGCCCCCCCGAAAGTGCTGCCGTAACCCCCTATATGTTGTTGAATGCCAGAGGCATCAACCGGGCCGCTTGTTACGGCAAATACTGAAGATTGCGACGCGTTCATTTCTTTTCCGGAGTCTGAATGTCCGACCGGGATTCGGGCACCGCGAATACGCCGCAACCGTGACGAACGGATGGCGGCGCCGCTCGCATTCTAGTCACTGCAGGTCGGCGAATCGGGTGCTGTTGCGGGGGGCGTGTGCGGGCAGATGTTGGATGTCTTGCAACGGACAGCGGGACACGGCGGGGCGACCTAAACTGATTCGACAGATACAGGAGACCTGCACCCATGCCCGCATTCGGCACCGTCCGCATCGACTTCGATCCTGGTAACCGGCGCATCGCCCGGCTGCTGCTCAACCGGCCCGAGAAACTCAACGCGATCGCGTCGAGCACGCCGGGCGACATCCGGCAGGCGGTGCAGTGGGCGGAAAAGGAGGACGAGGTGCACGTCATCGTGGTGGAGGGCGCCGGCCGGGCCTTCTGCGCGGGGTACGACCTGAACGAATACGCCGAGGGCGAGGGCATCGATCCCGGGCGCGACCACCCCTGCCGCCAGGAAAAGACGCCGTGGGACCCGATGGTGGACTATGCCGAGATGAAGCAGCACACCGAGGACTTCATGGCGCTGTGGCGCTGCCGCAAGCCGACCATCGCCAAGGTGCATGGCTACGCGGTGGCCGGCGGCAGCGACATCGCGCTCTGCTGCGACTTGCTGGTGATGGCCGACGACGCTCGCATCGGCTACATGCCGACGCGCGTGTGGGGCTGCCCGACCACCGCGATGTGGACCTACCGCTTGGGCGCGATGCGGGCCAAGCAGATGATGTTCACTGGCGACACCATTCCCGGCTCGCAGGCGGCCGAATGGGGCCTGGCCAACCTGTCGGTGCCGGCGGCCGAGCTGGACGCGGCCACGCTGAAGCTGGCGGAGCGCATCGCCGGCGTGCCGCGCGGGCATTTGATGATGCACAAGCTGGTGGTGAACCAGGTGCAGCTGTCGATGGGCCTGGAACAGACCCAGATGTTCGCGACCCTCTTCGACGGCATGACCCGCCACAACCCCGAGGGCATGTGGTTTCGCCGCTATGCGGAGGCCGAAGGCTTCAAGGCCGCCGTGCAGTGGCGCGACAGCGGCAAGCCGATTCCGGAAGCCGACGAGGCGAGGGCGCTGGTCGCCGAGCTGGAGCAGCAGCTCGCGGCGGCCCGCGCCAAGCTCTGAGCGCTCAGTTCACCAGCACCAGCTTGCCCTTGATCGCGCGGGCGTTCATGCGCGCATAGGCGGCTTTCAGGTCGGCCATCGGCACCTCACTGTCGATGACCGGCTTGATCTTGCCCTGGGCATACCAGCCGGCCATTTCGGTCAGCGCGGCGGCGTTGGCTTTCGCCTCGCGCTTGGCGAAATCGCCCCAGAACACACCCACGATGGACGCGCCTTTCAGCAGCGTCAGGTTCAGCGGCAGCGAGGGGATGGGCCCCGACGCGAAGCCGATCACCAAGTAGCGGCCGCGCCAGGCGATGGAGCGGAAGGCGGGCTCGGCGAACTCGCCGCCCACCGGGTCGTAGATGACGTCGGGGCCCTTGCCGCCGGTGGCCGCCTTGACCGCGTCGCGGAAGGTGGTGGCCAGCGTGTCTTTGCCGTAGTTGATGGTGGCGTCGGCGCCGATCTGCCGGCAGGTCTCGCACTTCTCTTCGTTCGATGCGGCCGCGATGACCCGCGCGCCCATCGCCTTGGCGATCTGGATCGCCGAGGTGCCCACGCCGCCGGCCGCGCCCAGCACCAGCACCGTCTCGCCGGCCTTCAGTTGTGCGCGGTCGACCAGCGCATGGTGCGAGGTGCCGTAAACCAGCACGAAGGCCGCCGCATCGACGAACGGAAATTCGGGCGGCAACGGCAGGCACAGTGCAGCGGGGGCCAGCGCGTGGGTGGCGAAGCCGCCGGTGCCCGGCATGCAGGCGACGTGCTGGCCGAGCTTGACGTTCGTCACGCCTTCGCCCAGCGCGGTCACCACGCCGGCGAATTCGGAGCCGGGCACGAAGGGCAGGGCGGGCTTGAACTGGTACTTGTTCTGCACGATGAGCAGGTCGGGGAAGTTCAGGCTGGCGGCCTTGATCTCGACCAGCACCTCGCCCGGGCCGGGCTGCGGCGTTGGCACCTCGCGCCAGCCCAGCGCATCCACGCCGGTGGGGGTTTCGCACAGCCATGCCTTCATCGCGTTCTCCTCTGGTGACGGCCGCATCATAGGGGCCGGTGCGGCGCCGCCTGTCGCTGCCGAGACCTACAATCCGGGGGCACCGCGAGACCCCATGAAGATCCTGATTTCCAACGACGACGGCTTCCAGGCGCCCGGCATCGTCGCCCTCTACGACGCGCTGAAGGATCTCGGTGAGGTCGAGGTCGTCGCGCCCGAGCACAACAACAGCGCCAAGTCCAACGCGCTCACGCTGCATTCGCCGCTGTACATCAAGCAGGCCAGCAACGGCTTCCGCTACGTCAATGGCACGCCGGCCGACTGCGTGCACATCGCGCTGACCGGCCTGCTCGGCTACCGACCCGACCTGGTGGTCTCCGGCATCAACGACGGCGCCAACATGGGCGACGACACCATCTATTCCGGTACCGTGGGCGCGGCGATGGAGGGCTACCTGTTCGGCGTGCCGGCCATCGCCTTCTCGCAGACCGAGAAGGGCTGGAAACACCTCGACGCCGCCGCCGCGAAGGCGCGCGAGCTGGTGAGCCAGCTGCTGCAGCACCAACTCGCGGCCGACGCGCCCTGGCTGCTCAACGTCAACATCCCGTCGCTGCCGCTGGAGCAGATCAAGCCGATGCGCATCTGCCGGCTGGGCCGCCGCCACATTGCCGAGAAGGTCATCACGCAGACCAGCCCGCGCGGCGAAACCATGTACTGGATCGGCGCGGCCGGAAAAGCCAAGGACGACGCCGATGGCACCGACTTCCACGCCACCTTCCAGGGCCACGTCGCACTCACGCCGCTGCAGGTCGATTTGACCGACCACGAGCGGCTGCATTACTGGGCGCAGTCGGTCAGCCGCTTCGAGGCCGACGCTGCGGCCCCGCCGTCGAAGGCAGGGCGGTGAGCGCCGCCAAGCGCCCCGGTTTTCCAGCCCGGCTGGACACCGGCGGCCCGGTCGTCGCGGCCAAGGTTGCATCGAAAAAGATAGCAGCAAATCCAGCACCGACGCTGACTGTGGCCCCATTTGGCATCAAAACGGCAGTTTCTGCCGCGCTGAGCGGCTCTGGCATGGGCCTCGATTCCGGCGCCGCACGTGCTCGCATGGTCACCCGCATCGTGCAAGAGGGCGTGCGCGACCCGCTGGTGCTGGCGGCGATGGGCCTGATCGAGCGCCACCGCTTCGTGGACACCGCGCTGGCCAACCAGGCCTATGAAGACACCAGCCTGCCGATCGGCCTCGGCCAGACCATCAGCAAGCCCAGCGTGGTGGCCCGCATGCTGGAACTGCTGCGGCTGCCGCTGCAGAACGACGGCAAGCTGCTCGGCCGGGTGCTGGAGATCGGCACCGGCTGCGCCTACCAGGCTGCGCTGCTGAGCCGCATCTCCACCGAGGTCTACAGCATTGAGCGCCTGCGCGGCCTGCACGACAAGGCCCGCGAGAACCTGCGGCCGCTGCGCATTCCCAACATCCACCTGCTGCTGGGCGATGGCATGCTGGGTTTTGCCAAGGGCGCGCCGTATGCGGCCATCGTGTCGGCGGCCGGCGGCGAGGCGGTGCCGCAGGCCTGGATCGACCAGTTGGCGGTGGGCGGCCGCATCGTGGCGCCCGTGGCCGGTGGCGCCGGCCCGCAGCGCCTGCTGGTGCTGGACAAAACCCCTCGCGGGCTTGTGTCCTCCACGCTGGAGGCGGTTCACTTTGTGCCCCTAAAATCAGGTCTTGCATGAGCGGAGGTGATCGCGTGGTGTTTTCCCAACGGCCAGCCTTGCTGGCTGCAGTGTCGGTGGCGTTGCTGCTGGTGTCGGCCTGTTCGTTCAACCGCGCGCCCAACCGCGCGCCCGTGGAAGACCGCACGGGATCATCGGTGCGGCCCATGCCGGGCGCCGAAAACGCCGGCAAACCCGGCTACTACACCGTGCGCCCCGGCGACACGCTGAACCGCATTGCGCTCGACCAGGGCCAGAGCTGGCGCGACATCGCCCGCTGGAACAGCCTGGCCAACCCCAACGTGCTGGAAGTCGGCCAGGTGCTGCGCATCCAGCCGCCGCCCAACGAGCCGCCGGTTGCCGTCACCCGCCCGATCGCGCCGCCCACCGTGCTGACGCCCACCACGCCGCCACAGGCCACGCCGCCCGCCGCGTCGTCGGCGGGTGCCGAGCCTGCTGCGACCGCACCGGTGGCCGCCGCGCCCGCCACCGCCGCCTCGGCGGGCGGGGGCAGCCACGCCACCAACACCAACGACGACGACGTGAACTGGCTGTGGCCCACCAACGGCACCGTCATCGCCGGTTACGACGAGGTCAAGAACAAGGGCCTCGATTTCGCCGGTGCTGCCGGCGACCCGGTGCTGGCCGCCGCCGACGGCCGGGTGGTCTATGCCGGTGCCGGCCTGCGCGGCTACGGCAACCTGGTCATCCTGAAGCACAACAACACCTACCTCACCGCCTACGCCCACAACCAGGTGCTGCTGGTCAAGGAAGACCAGACCGTGCGCCGCGGCCAGAAGATCGCCGAAATGGGCAACAGCGACGCCGACCGCGTGAAGCTGCACTTCGAGGTGCGGCGACAGGGCAAGCCGGTCGATCCCGCGCGCTACCTGCCCGGGCGGTGACCGTGAAGCGGCGCAGCGGTCAGGCTAACCCAGCCGAACCGGCCGATGCGCCGCACCCTTCAGCGAAGGCCGCACCGGACGCGCTGCCGGCTGAGGCCGCCGCCGAATCCGGCGACGTGCTCACGCTGTACCTGCGCGACGTCCGCCGCACCGAGCTGCTGACGCCCGAGGAAGAACTGCACACCGCCCGCCGCGCCCGCGACGGCGACTTCGCCGCCCGCCAGGCCATGATCGAGCGCAACCTGCGGCTGGTCATCAGCATCGCCAAAGGCTACCTCGGCCGCGGCGTGCCGCTGGCCGACCTGATCGAAGAGGGCAACCTCGGCCTGATGCACGCCACCACCAAATTCGACCCCGAGCGTGGCTTCCGCTTCTCCACCTACGCCACCTGGTGGATCCGCCAGTCCGTCGAGCGTGCGGTGGTTCAGCAGGGCCGCGCCGTGCGGCTGCCGGTGCATGTGGTGCGCGAACTGCGGCAGGTGCTGCGCGCGCGCCGAACGCTGGAGGCCGACCCGGCGCTGGCCGAGCGGGGCGGTGGCGGCGGCAGCGAATCGCCCGTGCGCACCGACGACATCGCTGCCTTGCTCGGCCGGGACGTGCAGGAAGTGGCCGATCTGCTCGCGTTGGCCGAAATCCCGCGCTCGCTCGACGCCGCGCTCGACCGCCACGACGACGGCGGTTTTTCGCTCGCGGACGCGCTGGCCGACGACAGCACCCCCGATCCCGCCACGGCCACCCAGGCCCACGAGGTCGAGCACCTGCTGCAGCAGTGGCTGGACGGCCTGAGCGAGCGCGAGCAGGAGGTGCTGGAAGGGCGCTACGGCCTGGGCAGCCACGAGCCCGAGACACTGGAAATTCTGAGCGAGCGGCTCAACCTGACCCGCGAGCGGGTGCGACAGATCCAGAACGAGGCGTTGCACAAGCTCAAGCGCCAGATCGACCGCCGCGGCATCCCGCGCGACGCGGTGCTGTAGCGCCGCCCGCCGCGCCGGCTCGGTCACAATCGGCCGCATGAGCTGGCCTGTCCTCGTCTTCGACATCGAATCCATTCCCGACATCGCCGGTCTGCGGCAATTGCGCGGCGCGCCCGCCAGCGACAGCGACGACGCGGTCTACGCCGCCTGGCTGGCCGAGCGCAAGGACAAGGGGCAGAGCGATTTCGCGCCGCTGCACCTGCAGCGCATCCTCGTCATCAGCTGCGTCTTCCGCAACGCCGACGGCATCAAGATCCACTCCTTCGTCGACCGCGACGACCGGAGCGAGGGCAAGGTCATCCAGACCTTCTTCAACACCCTGGAAAAGCACACGCCGCAACTGGTCAGCTGGAACGGCGGCGGCTTTGATTTGCCGGTGCTGCATTACCGCGGCCTGAAGCACGGTGTGGTGGCCGACAAGTACTGGGACATGGGTGACGACGACCGCGAGTTCAAGTGGAACAACTACATCAGCCGCTACCACCTGCGGCATCTCGACCTGATGGACCTGCTGGCCCTCTACCAGCCCAAGAACAACGCGCCGCTCGACGCCATGGCCAAGCTCTGCGGCTTTCCCGGCAAGCTCGGCATGGACGGCTCCATGGTCTACGCCGGCTACAAGGACGGCCAGCTCGACGACATCCGCCGCTACTGCGAGACCGACGTCATGAACACCTACCTGGTCTACTGCCGCTTCCAGAAAATGCGCGGCGGCCTGACCGAAGCCGAATACGACCAGGAGATCGACCTGGTGAAGACCACGCTGGGCAACCTGGCGCCCGCCGAGGCGCATTGGCAGGAGTACCTCGCCGCCTGGGACTGAGCCCGCCCGGCGCCCTGAGACAATCGGGGCATGACGGTTGAGACGACACACGAAGAAAACAACGCGGGCGCCACGGCCCTTGCCAGCGCGCTGCCCGAGGGCTGGCTGGCGGTGGATGCGCTGGACATCGAGGCGCAGGGCGTGGCCCGCCGCGCCGACGGCAAGGTGGTGTTCATCGACGGCGCGCTGCCGACCGAGCTGGTCAGCGCCCATGTGAACCGCACGAAGAACAACTGGGAACAGGCCACGCTCACCGCGCTGCACCGCGAATCGGCCCAGCGCGTGAAGCCGGGTTGCCCGCACTTCGGCCTGCATGCCGGCGCCTGCGGCGGCTGCAAGATGCAGCACCTGCACCCGGCCGCCCAGGTTGCCATCAAGCAGCGGGTGCTGGAAGACAACCTCTGGCACCTGGGCAAGGTGAAGGCCGAAATGCTGCTGCGCCCGATCGAGGGGCCCGCCTGGGGCTACCGCTTCCGCGCCCGGCTGTCGGTGCGGCATGTGCGCAAGAAAGAGACGGTGCTGGTCGGTTTTCACGAGCGCAAGAGCCGCTACGTGGCCGACATGGGCGAATGCCATGTGCTGCCGCCGCATGTGAACGCGATGCTGATGCCGCTGCGCGCGTTGATCGGCTCGCTCGACGCGATCGAGACCTGTCCGCAGATCGAACTGGCCTGCGGCGACGATGTCACCGCGCTGGTGCTGCGCCACCTGGAACCGCTCAGCACCGGTGACCTCGCCAAGCTGCGCGCCTTTGCCGCCGAGCGGCCCGGCCTGCAGTGGTGGCTGCAACCCAAGGGCCCCGACACCGTGCGCCTGCTGGACGAAGGCGGCCCCGAGCTGTCTTACGCGCTGCCCGAGTTCGGCATCACCATGCCCTTCAAGCCGACCGACTTCACGCAGGTCAACCCGCACATCAACCGGGTCCTGGTGTCGCGCGCGCTGCGGCTGCTCGAAGTGCAGCGCGGCGAGCGCGTGATCGACTGGTTCTGCGGCCTCGGCAATTTCACGCTGCCGCTGGCCACCCGCGCCGGCGCGGTGCTCGGCATCGAGGGCAGCGAGGCGCTGGTCGCCCGTTCACGTGAGAATTTGAAGAGAAATCAGGCTCAAGTCAGCGCCAATGCTGAATTGTGTGCTACTGAATTCGCAGCACGCAACCTGTTTGAAATGACGCCGGAGCAGTTGCTGGCCGATGGCCGCGCCGACCGTTGGCTGGTCGATCCGCCGCGCGAAGGCGCCTTCGCGCTCAGCAAGGCGCTGGCCGACCTGCACCAGCGCACGCTGGACACCGGCTCGCCGCATCCCGGCGGCTGGCAGGCACCGCAGCGCATCGTCTACGTGAGTTGCAACCCCGCCACGCTGGCACGCGACGCTGGCCTGCTCGTGCACCAGGCCGGCTACCGCTGCACGGCCGCCGGCGTGGTCAACATGTTTCCGCACACCGCGCATGTGGAGAGCATCGCGGTCTTCGAGCGGACATGAAAAATGTCCGCTGTCAAGTCCTTCATTCAGACATGCAGTGGGGAAAAAGCTCTTACAGGGCAATAGGTTAGGCTAGATTTCAGCCGCTGAGTGCTCTTGCTGCTTTTCGAGCTAGGTGCTGCATAGGCGCTTCGCGGCGGTAAGCGTGGGGGCGCCGCGGCGGGCAAGATCGCACCATCATAGTCTCGCCCTGCCGCAAGCCCCGTCAAAAGCGAAAGCGCAGTCAGTGGACTGCGCTTTCATCGTGAAGGGGTAGCGGATGCGTCCACATCGTCAACCCTACTTCAGGGTATGGCCTTGCTCCCGCCACCCTTCCTGAATCCCCGGTCGCCGGCCATGAACGCCTCCAGCATAAGAGGAATCAACGTAGTGGCATCGACTGCCTCGCCATACGCCTGCGAGTGCGCCACGGCATAGCGGTCGAGATCAGCTTTTAGGCTGACCGGGCACAAAAACGTGAGCTTCGTGCTCTCGGTCTTGGGTAGCGGCCCAAGCCGCAATTTCTTGGAGGTGTTCATTTCGCCGCTCCTCTCTGGACGAAAAGCGGCTGGTACGGTCGCAGCATCAGGTCACGGTTGACGATGATCCGCACCGGCAGGCCCGGCCGCCCCGTCAAGGTCGGCTGAATGTTCATGTTGCGCCGGGTCATCTCCTGGCCGACCTGATTGATGCTGTCCTGCGCGCTGTCGCGCCCGGCAATCACGATGCGGTTGCCGTTCTGCCGGTTCTCCGGCGCGGCCAGCTCCGCGCCCACGCCCAGCAGTGTCGTCAGCGCCGCACCGGCAAAGACGCGATCCCAGTGCCAATCGACGCCATCCTCCAGGCCGGAGTAGCCGGCCGGGTCGGTGCCCGCGAGGTTGTCGAGCTTCAGCGAAGACGTGTCCGGCAAGATGATGCGGTTCCACACCAACTGCACGCGGCTCTGCCCATAGCTCACCTGGCTGTTGTACTTGCCCATGAGGCGCGAGCCCTGAGGGATCAACAGAAACTTGCCGGTGGCCGAGTCGTAGACCGACTCCGTCACCGTGCCAATCACGTCGCCCGGCAGGTCAGACTTGATGCCTGTCACCAGCGCCCCGGCGATCACCGTCCCGGCCATCACCTGGTACGGCGAGGTCGGCATTTGCAGATTGCCGGAATTGCGGGTTTCCGTAGAACCGCCTTTCAGGAAAGCCTCTTTCTGGTCTTGCCGGTTCTGCACGGCGGTCGGGTCGGCAGGCAGGGCAGCCGTCGAGGCCGGCCCAGCGGCCAGCGGGTCGAAGCCCGCCAAGGTCGATGCCGGGCCAGCCGCTTGCGCATTCGCTGGCGCTGCGGTCTTGCCGGGCGTACCAGAACGGAAGAACACCGAGGAAGCCGCTGCCGCTTCGGCTTCCTTGCGCCGAGCGTCCTCCGGGTCGTGGCCCGGTGGCGCATACGTGGGTGTCACCGGCTGCTGCGCCTTCACGATGGCAGGGCCGAGATCGCCCGGCAGCGGCGGCCCCAGCTCCGGCACCTTCGGCAGCTTGGAGTAATCCGAAGGCAGGCCATCCAGCCCCTCGGACTTCGAGACTCGATCCACGTTGTAAAGCTCGGTCTGCTCGCCTGCGCCGCGCCGATGTGGCTGCAATGACCAGATCGTGGCCCCTAGCACGGCGACCGACAGGCCGCCCGTGAGCATGGCCAAGGTGCGCCGATTCAGACGTGTGACCGGGCGCGGCTGGGCGCGCAGCGCCACCGCCTCGGGCGCGACCTTGCCCGCCTGTGGCGTGCCAAGATCGCGAGTGTCGTCCTGGCTCATGGTCAGTTCCTCCGCGTGCCACCGGAAACGCCATCGGTGCGCTCGATCCGCACCACATCGCCCTTGTCTCCGCCCAGGCGCAGTTCGGCCGCACCGAACAGGCGATCCACGATGTAGTACGGCGCACGGAATCGGTAGTTCACCAGTTGCCCATCGCCCTGCGCGCCGATCACGAACAGCGGCGGCAGCTCGCCCTGCGCGATGCCCGGCGGGAACTGGATGTAGACCTTCTCGCCATCGTCGAAAGCGCGCAGCGGCTTCCACGGCGGATTGCTGCCACTGACCGCATAGCGAAAGCGGATCTTCTCCAGCGACAGGCCAGCATCGACCGGCGCGGCGGCGCTGGCCGCCTGCGCCTGGCGCTGCAAGGCCAGCATCTTGTCCTTCGGATACTCCCAGGACACCGACGCCATCCACGTCTTCTCAGTCGAAGTCAGTTCAATCAGGTACGTGCGCCGGCTGGTCGTGATGACCAGATTGGTCTTGAGGCCCGAGCGGATCGGCTTGACCATCACATTGACGCGCAGCGCATCGCCGCTGCCGCTCGATGTATCGCCCACGATCCAGCGCACGGTATCGCCGGCGGCCACCGTTACCAGTTCCTCACCGGGCTGGAGCGCGATCACCGTCACGCGACCCACGGCCGCATAGACCTGATACAGCGCGCCATCGGTGAAAGGCCACACCTGAATCGCGTTGACGTACCCCTCGCGCGTGGGCGCGATACGCGCCTCGGCGTTGGCGCGGGACACACGCACGGTTTCATCGGCAGGTTCTGCTGCGGGCTTGGCATCCGGCACAGGCTTCATCTGAGCCGGCATCGGCAGCACTTGCGGCATGGCCACCACCTCCACCGGCGCAGGCGGCTCCGGTAGCGGCTGCGCCTGTACCGGCTCGTCGAGCGAAATGGACGGCGGCGGCTTGCCCTGCGTGGCGCAGCCCGCGAGGGCAAGCAGCATGATCGGCAAGACGGATTTACGGAAAAGATCATTCATGGTTTTGCTCCTTCGTTAGCTTCCAGTTCGCGGCTCCACGACAGCCCGTTGACGTAGATGCCCAGGGGGTTCTTGCGCACACGCTGCTCGGTGCGCGGCGTCTGCTGCACGATGGACACGACAGCGTTCCAGCGTTCGGTGCGGTCCAGCGCACCGTTGACGAAACGGGTCTCCGTCCAGCGCACGTTGAACGACGTATCGCTCGCGCGAGTCACGCTGCTGACCTGCACCGTCACCGACTCCTTGCCAATGCGCGCGAACGGATCGTTCACGCGGGCGTACTCGTTGAGCACCACGGCGCCCTTGTCGGTCGTGTAGTCATAGGCATCGAGCCAGTTCTGCCGCACCACGATGGGGTCGATGGACAGCGAGCGCACCAGACCGATGAAGCGGCCGAGGTGGTAAGCAATCTGCGCATCGCTGGGCCGGTACGGCGTGGCCGCTTCGCCGACAGCGCGCACCTGACCCGAGTTGTCCACCTCGATGACGTAGGGGGTGACGATGGACTGCGCGGAACGCCAGACCAGGCCACCGGCCATCAGTACGGCCAAAGTGAGGCAGCCGAAGGCCATGAGCCGCCAGTTCTTCGCCTGTGCGCGGGCCGAGCCGATGCGCTCGTCCCAGGCCTGGGCAGCGGATTGGTACGGGGTAGCAGGCTGCGGTGTGTTGGCATAGCGCACCTGCGGTCTTTTGAATCGCATGGAAGTTCTCCTTCAAGATCAGGAATCGGAATCACGCAGGCTTGGCCCCTGGCTGGAGCTGCCGCCGTCGCCGCCGCGCAGCGTGTGGGCGGCGGTCGTCGCGGCATGGGTGAGTTGCTGCCTGCGGTGCAGGCGCTTGGCCCAGGCGGGTTGCTCGGTGGATGGGGCTGTGGCGGGAGCCTCGCTTGCGGCCTGTGCGGCGCCGCCCCCCGACGCCGATCCGGCGTCATCGGGCCGAAAGGCCGCCGCCATGCGCTCCTTCATCGACCGCGCCCCATCGGCGACTTTCTGCCCGGCCGCCTGCGCGCCGGTCTTGGCAACATTGCCCACGCCGGCGGCGGCACCCTTCAGGCCGCCACCGGCCGAAGTGGAGCCCGCCTGGTACGCCGACTTGGCGCTGCTGGCGGTCGATGCCATCGAGCGGGCGGCGGCGGGTGCCATGCGTGCCCCGGCCGCCACTGCGCTTCCGACGCCGGTAGCCGCGGCACCGACCGCCACGGCGGTTCCGGCTGCGCCGATGGCAGCACCGGCCATCGCGCCCGCGCCGAGCTGTGGCCCACCGGACACCAAGCCTGTCGCAATGCCCGGCCCAAAGATGCCCAGGGCCAGCAGGGACAACGAGGCCAGCATGATGACCAGCGCCTGGTCGATGGACGGCTCGGAACCGGGCGGTATCCTGAATTCGGCGAATAGCCCCGAGCCGATACCCACGATGACGGCGAGCACCAGCACCTTGATGCCCGAGGACACCACGTTGCCCAGCACCTTCTCGGCCATAAACGCTGTCTTGTTCCAGAGGGCAAACGGCACCAGCACGAAGCCCGCCAGCGTGGTCAGTTTGAACTCGATCAGGGTGACGAAGAGCTGCACCGCCAGCACGAAGAAGCTAACGATAACCACCAGCCACGCGAGGAACAGCACGACGATGGGCGCGATGTGGATGAACACCTCGGGGAAGCCCGCCATCTCCCTGATCTGGTCGAGGATCGGCGCCGCTGTGTCGATGCCGGCCTTGGCCAATCGACCTGGTTGCAAGAAGTTGCCCATGCTCAAGGTCGAGCCGCTGGCTGTCAGGCCAAGACCCGCGAAGGAGCGGAACAGGACACCGGCCAGCATGTTGAAGTTGCCGATGATGTAGGCGAAGGCACCGACGTACAGCACCTTGCGGATCAGCTTGGCAATCACGTCCTCGCCCTGGCCGGTCGCGTGCCCCATCGCCCAGAACAGCCCGGCGAGCGTCATGTCGATGACGATCAGCGTGGCCGTGAGGAATGCGACCTCGCCGTGCAGCAGGCCGAAGCCCGAGTCGATGTAGCGCGAAAAGACATCGAGAAAATGGTCGATGACCGAAATGTCATTCATGGCGAGTCCTCCTGCACAGGCGAGGCCGTGGCCACCGCATTGCTGTCCTCTGCGGGTTCATCGAAGCTGGGCGGAATCGGCGGCAGATCGGCCAGCGTCTGGTACTCATCTGGCCCGGTCTTGCCGGAGAGAAAGCGGCGCAAATCGGCCTGGGCCACCTGCGCGCAAGACGCGTCGTCGAGCTGGCCCGCGCGGCATTGCTCCTTGAGCAAGTGCAGCCGCGACGGATCTGCCGAGAGCGCATCGACCGAAGGCCCCTCCTGCTGGCCGCAGCCGGCCAGCAGGAGCACGAAACCGCAGAGAGCAGGCACGCGGGTCATGACAGCACCCGTCACCGGCCGTAGAAATCGACGGACTGCGGTGTGTACGGCGTGCCTTCGCCCAGGAAGCGCCGATTCACCTCGCGGCCACGCTCCACAGCAGCGGCCTGCCGTGCCAGTTCCAGCGACGCAGCGCGATCCTGGGTGATGCTCAGGCGCTGCGTCTGGATGGACTGCTTGGCTTGCAGGGCCAAGAGCTGGTTCATGGCCTGCATCGCCTGCAAGGCACCCACTGCCGATTGGCTCTTGCCCACGAGGTCGGCCAGCACGCCTTCGTCGTCGCTCAGGTTCTGTGAGGCCTGGGCCTGCATCTGCATGGTGGTCTGCAAACCATTGAGCGTGTTCTTCCAGCGTTCCTGCGTATCGCGGTACATCTGGTCGCCGCTCACGGTGGCGGCGTATTGCTCGGGATACAGGCGCTGGAACTCCCGATCCAGATTCGTCACGTCATAGGCCAGGCCCTTGGCTTGCGCGATCAGCCGCTGGGTGGTCGCCAGATTGGCGCGCAACTGGCCCACCACGCTGGACGGCAGGCTGGCCAGGTTGCGCGCCTGGTTGATGAGCATCTGCGCCTCGTTCTGGAGCTGCTTGATCTGGTTGTTGATCTGCTCCAGCGTGCGGATCGCGGTCAGCGTGTTCTGCACGAGGTTCGTGGGGTCGATCACGACCCATTGCGCCTGCACGGCGGTAGCGGTGCAAAGCATGGCCGCGACGGCGGCGGCGAGAAGACGCTTTTTCATGATGGGTTCTCCTGGGGGTGGGTGGACAGGAACGAGGACAGCAGGTCGGCGGCCCAATGCAGGCCACGGTGGCGCAGCCACGCGGCTGCGAAGGGAGAGGAATCGGAATGCGCAGCGGCAAGCACCGCGTCGATGTCGCGCTGGTCTTGCGGCGTGGAAGCACCCGCGAAGGCCAGCGTCGCGGCGCCCAGGTCGAGGTCAAACAGGCGATTGCCGAGACGCGATTGGTAGTAGTAGTCGCGCTTGGGCTGCGCGGTGGCGACAATCTCGATCTGGCGGCTGTTGAGGCCGAAGCCTTCGTAGATCGTGCGAATCTGCGGCTCGGTCGCCTGCGGGTTCGGCAGGAAGATGCGGCTTGCGCAGCTCTCGATGATGGCCGGCGCGATGCTCGAATCCTTGATGTCGGCGAGGCTCTGCGTGGCGAAGATGACGCTGACGTTCTTCTTGCGCAGCGTCTTGAGCCACTGGCGGATGCGCGCCGCAAACACCGGATCGTCAAGGAACAGCCACGCCTCGTCGAGGATCAGCAGCGTGGGGGCGCCGTCAAAGCGTTCGTCGAAGCGCGCAAAGAGGTAATGCAGCACCGCCATGACGGCGGCCTTGCTGTGCATCAGCTCCTCCATCTCGAAGCACTGCACGTCGGCCATGCCCAGCCGGTCATGGTCGGCATCCAGCAGCTTGCCGTGCGCGCCGCCGAGCACATAGGGCGCGAGGGCCTGCCGCAGTGCGTTCGATTGCAGCAGGACGGAAAGCCCTGTCATCGTGCGCTGCTCCACGGGCGCACCGGCGAGACTGCCGAGCGCCGACCAGATCGCTGCCTTCTCGTCAGGGCCAACCGCGACGCCTTCATGCCGTAGCCGGCCTTCGATCCATTCGGCCGCCCAAGTGCGGTAGCCCTCGCGGTCGATACGGGCCAAGGGCTGGAAGGCGATCTCGCCATCCATCCCGAGGTCGTAGTGCTCACCGCCCAGGCCCAGGATGGTGGCGCGCATCGAGCGCCCCATGTCGAAGGCGAAGACGCGCGATCCGCGATAACGACGGAACTGCATCGCCAAGGTGGCGAGCAGCACCGATTTGCCCATGCCCGTGGGGCCGGCCACCAGCGTGTGGCCCACATCGCCGATGTGCGTGACCAGCCGGAACGGCGTCGCGCCCTCGGTGCGGGTCACGATCAGCGGCGGGCCGTCGAGATGCGCGTTCTTCTCTGGCCCGGCCCATACGGCGGACACCGGCACCAGATGCGCCAGGTTCAGCGTCGAGACGATGGGCTGGCGGACATTGGCGTAGGCATGACCCGGAATCGATGACAACCACGCATCCACCGCATTAAGCGTTTCGGGAATGGTGACGAAGCCGCGCCCCTGGATGACACGCTCCACCATGCGCAGCTTCTCGTCGGCCACGGCGGCATCCGCGTCCATGACGATGACGGTTGCCGTCAGGTAGCCAAAGGCCACCTGGTCGCTGCCCAGCTCCTGCAAGGCAGCATCGGCATCGGCCGATTTGTTGCTAGCGTCGGTATCGACCAGCGGGGATTCCTGCTGGAAGATGGTTTCGCGCAATAGCGCGATGACGTTCTTGCGCTTGGCGAACCATTGGCGGCGCAGGCGAGAAAGCTCTCTTTCCGCATCGGCTTTGTCCATGCAAAGGAACCGGGTTGACCAGCGATAGCCAAAGCTGAGGCGGTTGAGGTCGTCCAGAATCCCCGGCCAGGTCGAGGTGGGGAAGCCCCGCACCGTCGCCACGCGCAGGTGCTGGTCGCCCAGCATCGGCGCCAGACCACCGATCAGCGGCGCGTCGGCCAGCAGCGCGTCGAGGTGGAATGGCACTTCCGGCACGCCCACGCGGTATCGCCGTGGGGAAATGGTCGAGTGCAGGTAGGTCAGCGTCTGGCTGTCATCGAGCCACGCAATCTCCGGCATCACGCCATCGAGCAGGTCGAAAATCCGATCCGTCTCCGCGACGAAGGCGGTCAGGCGCTCACGCCAGTCCACTCCCTCGGTCGGACGGTTCTCGTACAGCATTCCGGCCGCACGAGCGCGGGCTTCCTCCGGCGGCAGGTACACCAATGTCAGGTGGTAGCCGCTCTCGAAGTGGTTGCCCGAGTCCTCAAATGCGGCGCGGCGTTCTTCATCGACCAGCCAGGACAAGGGCTCCGGGAAGTCCGAGTGTGGGTAGCCGGCAGCAGCTCGCCGTTCGGCCTCGATGAACAGCGCCCAGCCCGAACCGAGCCGGCGCAGCGCGTTGTTCAGCCTCGCCGACGTGGAAATCAGTTCGCCCTGTGTCGCGCTGTCGAGGTCTGGCCCCCGAAAGCGCGCAGTGCGCTGGAAGGAGCCATCCTTGTTCAGCACGACTCCGGGCGCGATCAGCCCGGCCCAGGGTAGCCAGTCGGCCAGCAGCGCGGGCCGCTGGCGGTATTCGGCAAGGTTCAGCATGGCATCACCTCACACGTCCAGCAGCGGCCGGTGCTTGATGTGGCGGGCGAAGACCTGCATGAACTGCGGATCGACACGAGCGCCCCAGACCGCCAGCGCATGGCCGACGATCCAGAGCACCACGCCCGGAATCCACATCTGCAAGCCCAGGCCCACGGCAGCGGCCAAGGTGCCGTTGGTGATGGCCACGGTGCGCGGGGCACCGCCCATCAGAATCGGCTCGGTCAAAGACCGATGCAGCGGCACCTCGAAGCCAGGCATCCCATCGTGCGGGCCGTTCATACGACGGCCCCACCGGAGAAGCTGAAGAACGACAGGAAGAAGCTCGAAGCCGCGAACGCGATCGATAGGCCAAAGACGATCTGGATCAGCTTGCGGAAGCCGCCCGAGGTATCGCCGAAGGCCAGCGCCAGGCCCGTGGCAATGATGATGATGACCGCGATGATCCGGGCCACAGGTCCCTGGATCGACTCCAGGATGGATTGCAGCGGGCCTTCCCACGGCATCGACGAACCGGCGGCCTGAGCCGCGCCCGCAAGCAGCAGCATCAGCGCCGCGAGCATCAAGCCCTGCATGGCCGGGCGAGCCAGGCTATCCAGCCGCGGTGGCCGAGGAAGCGGATACGCGGAAAAACGGAAAGCAGGAACGATCATCTGCGTCATGGCAGTTCTCCAGAGTGGTCAGGGGACAGGGGGGGAAAAGTCGGACTGCGGCAGCAACTCCGGGAATGGAGCCTCCAGCGCGTCCGCCAGGTGATACCCAACGCCATCGAAGCCGACGACGCGAGCGATGCTCTCGATGCGGCGCTTGCGTCCGCGCCCGGCGATGTGGATGACCACGTTGACCGCTTCCGCGATCAGCGCACGGGGCGGGTTCACCGCCACTTCGAGAATCAGTTGCTCCAGGCGCAGCAGTGCGCCCAGCGCGGAGCCGGCGTGGATCGTGGCGATGCCGCCCGGATGGCCGGTGCCCCACACCTTGATGAGATCCAGCGCCTCGGCGCCGCGCACTTCGCCGACGATCACGCGATCCGGCCGAAGGCGCATGGACGAGCGCACCAGCTCGGTCATGGACACCACGCCCGCGCGTGTGCGCAGCGGCACGTGGTCGCGGGCCGCGCATTGCAGCTCCACCGTGTCTTCGAGCACCAGCACGCGGTCGCCGGTGGCGGCGATCTCGGAAAGCAAGGCATTGGCGAGCGTGGTCTTGCCGGTGCTAGTGCCACCTGCGATCAGAATGTTCTTGCGCTCGCGCACTGCACGCACCAGCAAGCCCGCCTGCGCGGCGGTCATCATTCCATCCTCGATGTAGCGCGACAGCGGGATCACGCCAAAGGCGCGCTTGCGCAGTGCGAAGGCAGGCCCCGGCGCGGCCGGCGGCAAGATGCCCTCGAAGCGTTCGCCCGTCTCGGGCAGCTCCGCCGTCAACAGCGGCTGGCCCCGATGCACCTCGGCACCGACATGGGCCGCCACGAGCCGAATAATGCGTTCACCGTCCGCTTCGGACAGCTCCACGCCCATCGGCGCGCGGCCCGTGGAAAGCCGATCCACCCAGAGCGTCCGGTCGGGGTTGAGCATGATTTCCACCACGTCCGGGTCTTCGAGCGCAGCGGCGATCAGCGGCCCCATCGCTGTGCGCAACATCTGGATGCGGCGATCTAGCGAAACGGCGGTGAAGGAAGAAGGCGTGGTACTCATGACGTACGCTCCTGCACTTCACCCATGCGCGAAGGGTCGGGATGCAGTTCCTCCACCACGTCGCGCACCAGACTGCGCCCACGCAGCAGGTGGCGGCCCAACTGCTCCACGAACTGCTCGAAGCGGGCCTTGCCCTGGGCGCGAGCGGCGTCCTGATGTGCTTCGGGCACGGGTGTGCTGACCGTGAGGAAGTAGCGGATGAACAGCGCCAGCGTCTCGATCTGAATGTTCTGGTCGCGCTCCATGCGCTCGGCGTGGCGCGACAGCCGATCCAACCGTTTGGCAATGGCCGCCTCCCGCTGGTCGGCGGCATCGGGCGACAGCCACGATGCGAGTGCCGCCGCGACGATGCTGGACTTCGATACGCCTTTGGTGGCGGCCAGTTCGTCGAGCCGTTTGCTGTGCTCCGGCTGAATGAACACATTGAGGCGGTGCTGGGTCATAGGTCGATTCCGTCGTCAGGGTCGAGGGAAGCCAGCCGGGCCGTGCGTTGCAGGGCCGGATCGAACCGGCGCGGGAGGGGAAGCGGCATGTCGTCGTCATCGAGCAGGCCAAGGTCGGCCACGGGTGCGGCCTGCTCGGGGTCGTAGGCGACGGTTTCGGAAAGCTCGGGCTGACGGCGCGGACCACCGTCGTCGGTCGAACCCAAGTTCTCCAGGCCATCAGCGGACGCCGCGGCCGGTGCGGCGGGAATCGCCAGTCCGCTCCAGTCGTCGGGACGCGATGGCGGCGCGTCGGCGTATCGCTCGCTCGCCAGCGCGGGCGGCGGCAACACGCGCCGCTTGAAATTGCTGTCCGCGTAGTAGCGCAGCTTCTTGGCCTTGATCGGCGCCACGCTGGACACCATCACCACTGCTTCGTCGGGCGGAAGCTGCATGACTTCGCCCGGCGTCAACAGCGGGCGCGCGGTTTCCTGGCGCGACACCATCAAGTGCCCGAGCCACGGCGCGAGCCGGTGGCCCGCGTAGTTGCGCTGCGCGCGCAGCTCGGTCGCAGTGCCGAGCGTCTCGGAGATCCGTTTGGCGGTGCGCTCATCGTTGGTGGCGAACGTCACGCGCACATGGCAGTTGTCCAGGATCGAATGGTTCTGGCCGTAGGCTTTGTCGATCTGGTTGAGCGACTGCGCGATGAGGAAGCTGCGGATGCCATAGCCAGCCATGAAGGCCAACGCCGTCTCGAAGAAGTCGAGGCGTCCGAGTGCCGGAAACTCATCGAGCATCAGCAGCAGCTTGTGACGACGCTCGATGCCGTCGCTGCCATCGAGTGATTCGGTGAGGCGCCGGCCGATCTGGTTGAGGATCAGGCGGATCAGCGGCTTCGTCCGCGAAATGTCCGAAGGCGGCACCACCAGGTACAGCGACCCCGGATGCTCGGCCGCGATCAGGTCGGCAATGCGCCAGTCGCAGCGCGAGGTGACTTCGGCCACCGTCGGGTCGCGGTAGAGGCCGAGGAACGACATGGCCGTGGACAACACGCCCGAGCGTTCGTTGTCCGATTTGTTGAGCACTTCGCGCGCCGCCGAGGAAACGACCGGATGCGGGCCATCGCCGAGATGCGATGTGGTCATCATCCGATGCAGCGTCAGCTCAAAGGGACAAGCCGGGTCGCTGAGGAAGTTGGCGACACCGCGCAGCGTCTTGTCTTCGCCCGCGTAGAGCACATGCAGAATGGCCCCGACCAGCAATGCGTGCGAAGTCTTCTCCCAGTGGTTGCGCTTCTCCAGCGCGCCATCGGGATCGACCAGGATGTCCGCGATGTTCTGCACGTCGCGCACCTCATGCGCGCCGCGCCGGACTTCCAGCAGCGGGTTGTAGGCCGCCGACTTGCTGTCCGTCGGATTGAACAGCAGGCAATGCGAGAAGCGCGAACGCCAACCTGCGGTGATGCTCCAGTTCTCGCCCTTGATGTCGTGGATGACGGCAGACGCTGGCCAAGAAAGAAGCGTTGGCACCACCAGGCCCACGCCCTTGCCTGAGCGCGTGGGCGCGAAGGTCAGGACATGTTCCGGGCCCTCGTGCCGCAGGTACTGCTGCCGATGCAGGCCGAGGAACACGCCTGCAGGCTGGTCAAGGCCCGCCTTGTGAATGTCCTCCGCGTTGGCCCAGCGCGCCGTGCCGTAGGTCGTGACCAGCTTGGACTGGCGCGAGCGCCAGATCGACATGCCGATGGCAACCACCACCGCGATCAGGCCGCTGCCTGCGGCAATGGCACCGCCCACGTCGAATACATGCGGCGCGTAGGCGTCGAAGAAGAACCACCACTCGAACAGGCGCCAGGGGTGATAGACCGGCGTGCCGAGGAAATCGAACCAGGGCGAACCCAGGCGTAGCTGGTAGCCCAGCGCCGCTGCTGTCCATTGCGTGGCGCTCCATACGCCAGCGATCACGATGCCGAAGACAACGGCAATCTGACCGAACAGCACGTTCGTTCCTTGCATTGGCCAACCTCCCGCTACGGCACAGGGACATGCCGTAGTGCCGAGGATCAAGGCGAGCGTGCAGGTCGGTCAAAGACCGTTATAGCGGGGATTCAGGCCAAAATGGCCAGACTTCTTGCTGTGGCGAAGGCAATAAAAATGCCGCATGCGCGAGCGCGCTGCGGCGTGATGAGGTAACAGCAAGAACTCTGTCGCGGCCAGGCGACGGCGCGGGGCGCTATTTGGATTGCTGTTCCGGCCGATCGCCGAAGAAACGCCGGTTGGCGGCTTCGGCCGCACGGCGGCAGAGTTCTTCTCCTGCCTTCGCGCGGTCTTCCTTGCACAGGCGCTGGACTTCTTTGAGGCGCTCGGGATGGGCAACGAGGAAGTCCACGGTTTCCGTCGGTTGGGATGGTCCACAGCCCGTCAGTGCGGCAACCATCAGCAGCGGCAGGAATCGGGTCATGGCTTGGGTCCTTTCAGCAGGTGGATCAGGAGTCCTCGGCGGCGCTGGAGCCATCCGCCGAATCAATGGAGGCCACTCGTTCGATGAACCGGGCCAGCATTTCGGAGGGCTCCACGTCACGGTGCAGCAGATACGTGGCCAGCATCTGCGGCTTGCCCGCCAAGCGCCGGGCCACAACACCTGGCCCACGGCCGGATGCAATGTGCGCGGCGCCCGCCAAACCGAGCGCCAATCCGGCTGAGACCAAGGTCATCATCACCTCATAGGACGCCACGCGCTGGGCGATCAGTGGCTGTTGCTCGTAGCGCTGCAAAACGCGATCAACTTGGCGTGCATGGCCTTCGCATATCGCCGGATCGCATAGCGCCAGCGGATAGCGCAACACTTCTTCCAACGGCACGTGCTTGTGGGCCAGAACAGGATGGCGAGCTGGGACCGCCACCATCAGTTCGTCTTCCCATGCAGGCCTGACCACAATGCCGTCGCCCACCTCTTCGGCCATCGAAAAGCCGACGTCATACAGGTCATCGTGCAGACCCTTGATCTGTTGATCCAACGGCACCTCAAATAGCCGAACATCAATCTCTGGATCTTCCGCTCGGCACTGTGCCAGCAGCGTCGGCATTCGCGAGGGCGTGATGCCATCGGACAAAGCGATGCGCAACTGTCGCTGAAACCCACTGGCGGCGGACTTGACGCCGTCACACGCCTGTTTCAGAGCTTCGAAGATTCGCGGCACCCGCTCCAGGAATGCCATTCCGGCAAAGGTCAGGCGGGTGCTTCGCGTGGTTCGCGTGAACAGTTGCGCCCCGAGCTCTTCCTCTATCTCCTTGATGGTGCGCGACAAAGGGGACTGATCGATGTGCAGCTTTTCCGCTGCGCGGCCGAAGTGAAGTTCTTCGGCCACCGCTATAAAGCAACGTAAATGCCGAAGCTCCATGGTGTATCTCATCCAATTTAAAAGGCCTTGACGAATTCCGGCACAACTGCGAAAAGGTCCGCCTCCAGCCCGTAGTCGGCCACGCTGAAGATCGGGGCCTCGGGGTCCTTGTTGATCGCCACGATCACCTTGGAGTCCTTCATGCCGGCCAGGTGCTGGATGGCGCCCGAGATGCCGGCGGCAATGTACAACTGCGGCGCGACGATCTTGCCCGTCTGGCCCACTTGCAGGTCGTTGGGGGCGTAGCCCGCATCCACGGCAGCACGGCTGGCGCCGATGGCAGCGCCCAGCTTGTCGGCCAGGGGGGTGATGACTTCGTCGAACTTTTCCTTGCTGCCCAGCGCACGGCCACCAGACACGATGATCTTGGCGGCGGTGAGTTCGGGGCGGTCGCTCTTGGCGATCTCGCTGCCCACGTAGCTGCTCTTGCCAGCGTCGGCGGCCGCAGCAGCGGTTTCGACAGCGGCGCTGCCACCCGTGGCGGCGGCGGCGTCAAAGCCGGTGGTGCGCACGGTGATGACCTTCACGGCATCAGCAGACTGCACGGTGGCGATGGCGTTGCCGGCGTAGATGGGGCGCTCGAAGGTATCGGCGGAGATGACCTTGGTGATGTCGCTGATCTGGGCGACGTCGAGCTTGGCAGCCACGCGCGGGGCCACGTTCTTGCCGCTGGCGGTGGCGGGGAACAGGATGTGGCTGTAGTTGCCGGCACCACTGCCATGGAGTGCCAGCACCTGGGCGGCCACGTTCTCGGCGAGGCCGTGGGCCAGGCTGGCGCCGTCGGCGTGGATGACCTTGGCAACGCCGGCGATCTGGCTGGCTTGCTGTGCGGCAGCGCCGGCGTTGTGGCCGGCCACCAGCACGTGCACGTCGCCGCCGCAGGCTGCGGCGGCCGTCACGGTGTTGAGCGTCGCGCCCTTGATGGTCGCGTTGTCGTGTTCAGCGATTACGAGTACGGTCATGTCAGATCACCTTCGCTTCGTTCTTGAGTTTCTCGACCAGGGCGGCCACGTCGGCCACCTTCACGCCGGCGCCGCGCTTGGCGGGTTCGCTGACCTTCAAGGTCTTCAGGCGCGGGGCCACGTCCACGCCGAGGTCTTCGGGCTTGACGGTGTCCAGCGGCTTTTTCTTGGCCTTCATGATGTTGGGCAGCGTGACGTAGCGCGGCTCGTTCAGGCGCAGGTCGGCGGTGATGACGGCGGGCAGCGTAAGGCTGAGGGTTTCCAGGCCGCCGTCCACTTCGCGGGTCACGGCTGCCTTGTCGCCGGCGATCTCGACCTTGGAGGCGAAGGTGGCTTGCGGCAGGTCGGCCAGCGCCGCCAGCATCTGGCCGGTCTGGTTGCAGTCGTCGTCGATGGCCTGCTTGCCCAGGATCACGAGGCCGGGCTGTTCATTGTCGATCAGGGCCTTGAGCAGCTTAGCCACGGCCAGCGGCTGCAGTTCTTCATTGGTCTCGACCAGGATGCCGCGGTCGGCACCGATGGCCATGGCGGTGCGCAGCGTCTCCTGGCATTGGGACACGCCGCACGAGACGGCGACGATCTCCGTTGCCGCGCCTTTCTCCTTGAGCCGCACAGCCTCTTCGACGGCAATCTCGTCGAAGGGGTTCATGCTCATTTTGACATTGGCGATGTCCACGCCGCTGCCATCGCTCTGGACGCGGACCTTGACGTTGTAGTCAACCACCCGCTTGACGGGAACCAGGATTTTCATGGGAGGGTTTCCTTTCAGGATCATTCAGAGTTGATCATCCGCCAGGGCCAGCGTGCTGGCGGCGCCGCCCGTGACGATGTCGCGCAACATCGGCGCCTGCACTAGGACATGCGCTGCGTAGTGGCTGGCCGTGGCACGCTTGGCGCCGAGAAAGCCCGCATCGCCAGATCTCGCCGCGAGTTGCGCAGTGGCGGCTTCGGCCATGCGCGCCGACAGCCAGCCGCCGATCACCGTGCCCGCCAGCCGCAAGAAGGGCACGGCGCCCGCCGCGCACTGCGCGGGTTGGTCGTCGTGGGCCAGCAGCCAGTCGGCCGCGTCCCCCAGCGCACGCGCCGAAGCCGCTAACACGCCGCCGATCTGCGCCAGCGCGGCATCGGGCATCTCGGCCAACCGGCGCGCATCGCCGTCGATGCGGCCCAGCAGTGCCTTCAGCGTGCGCCCGCCCTCGCGCGCCAGCTTGCGGCCAATCAGGTCGTTGGCCTGGATGCCCGTCGTGCCTTCGTAGATGGTCGTGATGCGCGCGTCGCGCAAGTGCTGTGAGGCGCCGGTTTCCTCGACGTAACCCATGCCGCCATGCACCTGCACACCATCGGACGTGATGCCCTGTGCGCTGTCGGTGCACCAGCCCTTGACCACCGGGATCAGCAGGCCGACCAGGGCCAGCGCCTGCTCGCGCTCTTGCGCGTCGGCGTGGCCTGCGGCGCGGTCCATCTGGCCGGCGCAGAAATAGGCCAATGCGCGCATGGCCTCGGTGCGGGCCTTCATGTCCATCAGCATGCGCCGCACGTCCGGGTGGCCGGCGATGGTGGTGCTGCCGCTGAGCAGTGGCTTGCCCTGCACCCGCTCCAGCGCGTAGGCGCGTGCGCGCTGGTAGGCGCGCTCGGCGATGCCCACGCCTTCAAGGCCGACGTTCAGCCGCGCATGGTTCATCATCGTGAACATGCAGGCCAGCCCCTGGTTCGGCTCGCCGACCAGGTAGCCGATCGCGCCCCCGCAGTCGCCAAAGCTCATCGACGCCGTGGGGCTGCCGTGGATGCCCATCTTGTGCTCGATGGAGGTGCAGGCCAGGTCGTTGCGTTCGCCCAGGGAGCCGTCGTCGTTGACCAGGTACTTCGGGCACAGGAACAGCGAGATGCCTTTCACGCCGGGCGGTGCATCGGGCAGGCGCGCCAGCACGAGGTGGACGATGTTCTCGGCCATGTCGTGCTCGCCCCAGGTGATGAAGATCTTGTTTCCGCTGACGCGGTAATGGTCGCCTTCGGGCACGGCGCGACTGCGCAGCGCGGCCAAGTCGGAGCCTGCTTGGGGCTCGGTGAGGTTCATGGTGCCGGTCCAGCGGCCCGCGACCATGGGCTCCAGGAAGCGGCGCTTGAGTGCGTCGCTGCCATGGTGCGCAATGGCTTCCACCGCGCCCAGCGTGAGCATCTGGCACAGGCTGAACGCGAGGTTGGACGACTTCCACATCTCCAGCACGGCTGTGGACACCAGCGTGGGCAGGCCCTGGCCGCCCCATTCGGTGGCAGCGGGCATGCCGTTCCAGCCGTTCTCGCAGAAGCTGGCCCAGGCTTCGCGAAAGCCATCGGCTGGCGTGACCTGGCCGTCGTGCCAGCGCGCGCCCTGCACGTCGCCGGTGCGGTTCAGCGGATCAAGCACGCCGGTGGCGTAGTGGGCAGCCTCCTGCAGGATGGCCTCGACCAGGTCGGGCGTGGTTTCTTCATGGCCCGGCTGGGCACAGATCGCATCCAGGCCTCCGACTTCCTTCATCGTGAACAGCATGTCGCGCAAGGGCGCGGCGTAGGTAGACATTGCTTACTCCTCTTTGTGGGTTCAACCCGTCTGCCCCATAGGGCATACATCCATGCATGACCCTACCCACCAGGACAAGGCCCGGTCGATCAACCGCTTCAGGGCGGCTGAATTTCTCAGGCGGCTTACGACGCGATTAGTTGGTATGACAAGATTTCTAGAAGCCGCTGAAGCGTGTGAAGTTCTCGACCGGCTCACGCTCGGTGCGCACGCGGTTCACCACGGCCGCCGGGTCGGCATAGCCCAGTGCCATGCCGCACAGGACCATCTGCCCGTCCGGGATTTGCAGGGCTTCAGCCAGAAGGCGCGGGTAAAGGGTCCACGCCATCTGCGAACAGGTATCCAGGCCTCGTGCGCGGGCCGCCAGCATGATGTTCTGTAAGAACATCCCGTAGTCCACCCAACTGCTCTGCACCATGCGCCGGTCCAAGGTGAAGATCAAACCGACCGGCGCATCGAAGAAGGCAAAGTTGCGTGCATGTTGAGCGCGCATGGCATCCGTATCTCCCTTGGAGATTCCGACTGCGGCATAAAGAGCGAAACCGCACCGACGCCGCCTGGTCAGGTAGGGCTCGAAGAACTCGGCCGGGTAGATGTCGTATTCGGACTGGTGCTCTCCCTCTTCATGGTGAAAGGCGTGCAATACACGGTCGCATAGGCGCTTCCTCGCCTCGCCCGCCACGGCAATGACATGCCACGGCTGGGTGTTGGTGCCACTGGGCGCGCTGGCTGCCACCGACAGAATCTGGGCCACCGCTTCTTGCGACACCGGGGTCGGCAGAAAGGCGCGCACGGAACGACGTTCGCGCATCACCGCATCAATCAGCATGTTGCGCAAAGGCACGGCGCAGACAGACATTCACTCTCTCCTGGTTGCTGGGCTATTCGGGTGAGCACACCGACATGCCGTTGCCGAAGAAGCATTCATGCGAATGCATCGATGCCGAACGTCCACGGGTCGTCCCTGGGTGTGCTACCAAGCGGTATTCTGGGCACTCGGCACATACGCGTCTTGCCCGCCAGTGCATGGCGAGTTGACTTTGTATGCACAAGGCAAAATCCGGTTGACCGCAGCCGGACGCTACATCGTTAGCGGGCCGTTTTCTTGGTGTAATTTCGGATTCAGCGCCAGCTATCGTTGCTCCCTTTGACCATGTTGAAACCCGTCGTCACTGTTCCTGTTTTTGCCGTGCATGGCCTGCTCGACGGCGCGCGCAGCAAAGGACTGGCCACCGAGTCCTGGCTGGATGGCGTTCTGGCGCAGGCCCGCATCGCCGAGTCGCTGCTGCATCTGGAGCAGTCGCGTGTGACCATAGAGCAATACATCGCACTCTTCAGTGCCGTGAAGAACAGCTTGGACGACGAATGCCTAGGCCATCTACACGGTCGGCCGTTGCGCTGCGGCAGCTTTGCGCTGATGGCTCGCTCTACGCTCGGGGCCAAGACGCTGGCAGCCGCCTTGCAGCGCGTGAGTGCATCCTTCGCCCTGCTGCAGGACGACGTGGCGCTTGTGCCCGTCTCTGATGGCTTGCTCAAGGGTGCTGCTCTGGACGTGCGCCACGCCCTGGGCAAACATTCAGACTTCCTGCACGGGCTGCTGTTGCGCGTTTTCTGGCGTCTGCTGGTATGGCTGCACGGCGGCCGACTGGTGCCCAGAGGGCTCGATTTTGCCTTCGAGCCACCGCCGCGTGCCGCAGACTATGCCCAAATCTTCTCGGGCACGTTGCGGTTCGGGCAGGCGCGGTCGGCGGTCTGGTTCGAGGCATCCGCATTCACGCAGCCGATGCGCCGTGACACCGCCGCGCTCCAGACCTTTTTGCGTGCCACACCGGGCAACCTGATCGGCCCGCGTCTAATCGAGCGGACAGCCAGCGCGCGGGTGCGCGCGCTATTGCAGCAAGCGTGCCCGGAGTGGCCCGATCTGACTGTCGCCGCGCAGCGCTTGCACATGTCGGTCAGCGCACTGCAGCGGCATCTGGCCGTGGAGGGCAAGTCCTTTCAGGTGCTGAAGGACGAGTTACGGCGCGACATGGCGATCGTTCGGTTGACCAGCACCGATGCCGCGCTGAGCGCCATCGCCGCCGAGTTGGGGTTCGCCGACGGCACCGCCTTCCAGCGGGCCTTCAAGTCATGGACCGGCAGCACGCCAGGCGTCTATCGTTCGCGCACCCAAAAAACGTAGCGCTGCTTCGACGCGGTCGCACTCAAAGCGACGAGCACAGATGCCCGCCATCCACTGGCACGCAGGCGCCGGTCATCCACGACCCGGCCTCGGTCGCGAACAGCAGGAACAGACCGTTGAGCTCCTCCGGCTTACCCAGGCGGCGCATCGGGATGCGCTTGATAAGCGCCTTGCCATGGTCGGTATCCCACATGGCATCGGTCATCTCGGTGTCGATGTAGCCCGGCTCGATGGCATTGACGCGAATGCCGTGGCGCGCCCATTCGAGCGCCAGGCTCTTGGTCATGTGCACGACTGCAGCCTTGGACGTGGCATACAGCATGGCGCCCGGCATCACGCGTTCGCCCAGGATCGATGCGATGTTGATGACTGAGCCTCCCCGCCCCGCATCCACCCAGCGCTGCGCGGCACGCGCGGCCACCAGCCACACGCCGCGCACGTTGGTCTCCATCAGCGAGTCGAAGTCGGACGCAGGCAGCGTGAGCGACAAGGCGTCGTTGGAAGCCCCGGCGTTGTTAACCACCACGTCGAGGATGGTGCCCGAGGCGTCTATCTCGGCGAAGGCGTCGTCGATGGACTGCTCGGAAGCCACATCCATTTCCAGCACCGTGACCTGAGGCGAACCGAGCTTTTCGAGTTCCTGGGCGAGTTTGTCGAGCCGCGCCTTGCGCCGCGCCCCAATCACTACCTTGGCCTTGCAACCAGCAGCCAGCCGAGCGAAGTTCTCGCCCAGGCCCGACGAGGCCCCCGTGACCAGCACCCGCTTGCCTGCCAGCATTGCACCCAGATCCATCATCGTCTCCTTGCATCTTCAGTTCGCCGTCGATGCCGGGAGGTTAGCGCAGGGCCGCTCGGCTGCGGGGTTGCCTCGCTCCCCCATCCGTCGAAAGAGGTGCCTTGTCAGTTGATCGAGACCATCCGTCATTGCCGCGCCAAGCACCGCTGCCTACGATTGCCTGTATGCCTTGGGTACCCTGAGCGCCGCACGAAAGCACGCCACGGTGTCGACGCTCCGGTCCCGATGGGCTGCGGCGTCTGGGGGCAGATTCAGGAGACGACAAGTGCTGCAACAGTCACCCATGGAATGGTCCATCGACCATGCGCCCATCGAGGGCAGGATAGATGCGACGGAAGCGATCCTCAAGGACTCCTTCCAGCGCTGGAGTCTTTCCTCCCCGGCGAAGCCTGCTGCATTCCAGGCGAAGTTGCGGCGACACGAACTCGCCGGAGCCTCCTTGGTATGCACCGTGACCGGTGCTTGCGTCGAGCAGTCTCCTCCTGGACATTCGTCATTCGACGATGAGTTCTGCCTGGGGCTGCAGCTGAACCTGAGCGGCCGAGTACAGTTGCAGCAGTGGGACACGCCAATCTGCGAGGGCGACATGTTCCTCTGGCGTACCGATCAGCGGCAAGACTATGAGGTGCTGGAACGAACCCACAGCGTGTCGTTGATGATTCCCTGGCAGCTCATGCGCGAGCATCTACCGGGCCGCAAGCAGCCGCCCGCAGCCTGCCGCATTGACAGTCACACAGGCGTGGGCTCACTGCTCAGCCAACACCTGATGGGGTTGGCAAAGGAGATCGGCGCCGTGCCGCCCTCCGCCCACGTCGCCCTTTGCCGCACGGTGATCGGGCTTCTGGACATTGCGCTGCCAGAGCCGGAGAGCGCCACTCGATTCACGGCCATGGCCGCGTTGCGCGAACGAGTACTTGCCTACATCGCCCAGCATTTTCAAGAGGATGACCTGAGTCCGGCACGCATCGCCGCGGCGCACGGTATTTCACTGCGTTACCTTCATGCGCTGTTTGCGCAGGGCGATACCACGGTGGTCGGCCACATCCTGGAAAGCCGATTGCAAGCGTGCTGGCGGACACTCGTTGACCCGGTCTGCCGGCATCTGCAGGTCTCGGCGATCGCCTTTCACTGGGGCTTCAACTCCACCAGCCATTTCTGCCGCGCATTCAAACAACGCTTTGGAGTGTCGCCCAGCGATGCACGCGGCATGACTGCTCACGGCTCCGCCATCGGCCCGGTCGAGTCAGCCGGGCTTTCCCTTGCACACGCAAAGTCAACTTGCCATGCACTGGCGGGCAAGACGCGCACGGGCTGAATGCCGACCATATGCCCTGGACAGACTGAGAACGCAGAGATTCGACGCTTCGCCCGCCCCGTTGTGGGTATGCGGGCATGACCCGGGGCCGCATCGCTGGCCAAGTTTTCAAACCTTCATCGTACAAACCTTCTGAGGAGCGCTCCCATGCTGCCGCAATTGCACCGTCAACCCTGGATGGACAGCGACATCGAGACCTTTCGCGACCAGGTGCGCCGCTACATCGCCGCCGAGATGGCTCCGCACCTGCCCGCTTGGCGCGAACAGGGCTACGTCCCGCGCGAGACCTGGCGGCCCTTCGGCGAGATGGGGTTCATGCTGCCCGAAATGCCCGAAGCCTACGGCGGCACCGGGGCCAGCATTGCCTACCAGCTGGTGGTACAGGATGAGTTGACCAGAGCGGAAATGCCCAACAACGTCCAGGTGAACAGCATCGCTGCGCACTACATCATGGACTACGGCACCGAGGAGCAGAAGCAGCGCTGGCTGCCCAAGCTGAGCAGCGGCGAGATGCTGCTCGGCATTGCGATGACCGAACCCGGCTGCGGGACGGACCTCAAGGCCATCGCCACCCGCGCGCGCCGTGATGGCGACCACTACGTGATCGACGGTGCCAAGACCTTCATCACCAACGGCTACACCTGCAATCTGCTGATTGTGGTCGCACGCACCGGCGAGGCGGGCAGCCGAGGCCTTTCGCTGATCGTGGTGGAGACCGAGAACCTGCCAGGGTTCCGCGTGGGCCGCCTGCTCGACAAGATCGGCCTGCATGCGTCGGACACCGCCGAACTCTTCTTCGACGGGGTGCGCGTGCCGGTCGATCAAGTCCTGGGGGGCGTCGAAGGGCTTGGTTTCAAGCAGTTGATGGGCCAGTTGCCCTACGAACGCATGACCATCGCCGTGCCTGCGGCGGCCATCATCGACCGGGCCCTGGAACTCACCGTCGAATACACGAAGGAGCGCAAGATTTTCGGCGCACCGCTGTTCGAGATGCAGACCACGCGCCACAAGCTGGCCGAGATCGCCACCACCGCTCACGTGGTGCGCACCTTCGTCAACGACTGCATCCAGCGGCTGCTGGACGGAAAGCTCGACGCCGAAGCCGCGTACATGGCCAAGTGGTGGTGCAGCGAGCAGCAGTGCCGCGTGGTGGACGAGTGCCTGCAGATGTTCGGCGGCTACGGCTACATGTACGAATACCCGATCGCGCGCATGTACACCACCTCGCGCGTGCAGAAGATCTACGGCGGCGCGAACGAGGTCATGAAAGAACTGATTGCGAGGAAGCTGTGAACGCCTCGCACATGCTGCAAAAGCCACTGCACGGCGTCCGTGTGGTGGAGTTCGAAGGGATCGGGCCGGGCCCGCTGGCCGCCATGATGCTGGCCGACATGGGTGCCGAGGTGATTGCGCTGACACGGGCCGAGCAGGCCGCCGGGGCGCAGCCGCTGGGCGGGGCGGCGGCCAACCCGCTGCACCGGGGCAAGACGGTCGAGATCACCGACCTGAAGTCGCCCGGCGGCAAGGCGCGCGCCCTGGATCTGATCGGCCAGTCCGACGTTCTGATCGAAGGCTTTCGCCCCGGCGTGATGGAACGGCTGGGGTTCGGCCCCGCCGAATGCGCGGCGCGCAACCCCAAGCTGGTCTATGGCCGGATGACGGGCTGGGGCCAGGACGGCCCGCTCTCCCGGGCCGCTGGCCACGACCTGAACTACGTGGCGCTGACGGGCCTGCTGTCGCTGTCGGCCCGCAAGGGGCAGATGCCCATCGTGCCGCCCTCGGTGCTCGGGGACGCGGCCGGGGCGCTGGGCATGGCCTTCGGTGTCGCCTGCGCGCTGGTCGATGCGCGCGGTAACGGTAGGGGCAGTGGCCGCGGCCGGGTCGTGGATGCCGCCATCATCGACATCGTGGCCATGATGGGCACGCTGGTGCATTGGATTCGCGCCAATGGGCAGATCGACGGCACGAAGCCGAGCCCGTTTCACGATTCGCCGTTCTATGACGTGTACGCCTGTGCCGACGGCGGCTTCATCAGCCTCGCGGTGGTGGAGCCCGCGTTCCACGCACTGCTGCTGTCGAAGCTGGGCCTGACGGACGTGAACCCTGCCGACCAGTACGACACGACGACGTGGCCAGCGCTGAAGGAGCGCATTGCGGCCCTCATCCGCAGCCAACCCAGGGCGCACTGGTGCGCGTTGCTCGAAGGCAGCGACGCCTGCTTCGCGCCCGTGCTCAGCCTGGCCGAGGCGGCGCGGCATCCGCACAACGCGGCACGGGGTATCTACCAGACCACCCCCTCCGGCGCCATCGAGGCGGCCCCGGCCCCACGGTTCCAGGCACTCAACGCAATTACTTAGGAGACCAGAAAATGACCAGCACCACCCAGCCCATCCGCGGCTGCCCGTCCACCACGGGCAACGAACGCCAGCTCAACACCACGACGCTGATCCGGCACGCCGCGCGCACCCACGGGGACCAGGAGATCGTCTACCGCACACCCGATGGCGGCTGGGATCGCTACACCTATGCCGACTGCTACGCGCGCGTCTGCCGCAGCGCCAATGCGCTGCGCGCGCTCGGTGTCGAGCCGGGCGACCGCGTCGGTGTGCTGGACTGGAACAGCCGGCGCCACTTCGAGCTGTACTGGTCCATCCCCGGCCTGGGCGCGGTCATGCTGCAGATGAATCTGCGCCTGGGCGCCGAGGACCTGGGCTACGTGGTCGGCCACAGCAAGGTGTCTTACGTTTGCGTGGACGAGTCCTTGCTGCCGATCGCCGAATCCGTCGCAGCGAACTCGCCCCAGATCAAGGGCTGGATCGTGATGACCGACAAGCCGCTGGACCAGATCAAGACCACGCTGAAACCGCTGCTGCACTACGAAGACCTGCTGGCCGCTGCTGATGCCAAGATCGACTGGCCCGAGATCGACGAAACCTCGGCTTACAGCGCCTGCTACACCACCGGCACCACGGGCAAACCCAAGGGCGTGTACTACTCGCACCGCGGCATCTACCTGCACTCCACGGGCATGGCCACCAACATGGGCATGACGCTGGACGACTGCGTCATGCTCATCACGCCCATGTTCCACGGGCAGTGCTGGGGCTTACCACAGGCCGCCACGCTGCTGGCCGACAAGATCGTGCTGCCGGGACGCTACGCTGCCGAGGACACCAAGCCGCTGGTCGACACCATGATTGCCGAGGGCGTGACCATCACCAACGGCGCACCGGCCATCTTCCAACCGATGCTGCAGTACATCGAGACGCTGCCGGTCAAGCCGGACTTCAGCCGCATGCGCATGCTGTCCGGCGCGAGCGAGCCGCCGCTGTCGATGATGATCGGCTTCCACGAACTCACGGGTGCCGAGGTGGTGCACGGCTACGGCGCCACCGAAGCCACGACGCTGGTGACCGTCAACCGCCTCAAGCCCACGTTGAGGAAGCGCTTGACTCAGGACGAGCGGTGGAATCTCAAGCGCAAGCAGGGCCTGGTCCTGACCGGCGTGGACATCCGCATCCTCGATGCCAACGACCAGGATCTGCCGCACGACGGCCAGTCGGCCGGCGAGATTTGCCTGCGCGGCCCCTGGATCACGACCAGTTACCACGACATGCCCGATTCGGGCGATCGCTTCCTGGAGGGCGGCTGGTGGCGCTCGGGCGATGTCGGCACGGTGGACGAGAACGGCTACCTCAAGGTTACCGACCGCATCAAGGACGTGATCAAGAGCGGTGGCGAATGGATCTCTTCCATCGACATGGAAAACCTGCTCATGGGCCACCCGGCCGTGCGCGACGCCGCGGTGGTCGGGGTTCCGCATCCGAAGTGGCAGGAGCGGCCGCTGGCCCTGGTGGTGCTGAGGCCCGGCCAGCAGGCGACCCAGGAGCAATTGCAGGAACACCTGACCAGCGCCTTCGCAAAGTGGCAGTTGCCGGATCAGATCCTGTTCGTCGAGACCATCCCCAAGACCAGCGTCGGCAAGATCGACAAGAAGCGCATCCGCGTCGAGCAGGCAGAGCGCTACGCCGCCTGAACGCCACTTTGCGTGACACCCAGTTTCTTACACAGGAGAACCAGATGAATGACCATGAACCCGTTATCGTCGGTGCGCTGCGCACCCCCGTGGGCAAGCGCGGCGGGCGCCTGCACAAGTGGCATCCCGTCGATCTGATGGCCGAGACGCTGCGCCAGTTGGTCGAGCGGTCCGGCGTCAACCCCGCCGATCTGGACGACGTGATCATCGGCTGCGTGCTGCAGTGGGACCAGCAGCACGGCAACCTGGGCCGACATGCCGTATTGGCGGCGGGGCTGCCCGAATCCGTGCCGGCGGTGACGGTCGATCGGCAATGCGGCTCGGGCCAGCAGGCGGTGAGTTTTGCCGTGCATGGCATCCAGGCGGGTGCCTACCAGTTGGCCATCGGCGGGGGGGTGGAGTCGATGTCGCAGGCGCCACTGCCGCCGTCGTTCAAGCCCGGCGCGCCGCTCGGTTCGCAATACAGCCCGCGCGAACTGGCGCGCTACCAGGACAACCCGCTGATACCGCAAGGCGTTTCGTCGGAGTTGCTGAACACGCGCTTCGGCCTCACGCGTGAAACCCTGGATGCCTCCGCAGTGCGGAGCCATAAGCGCGCCACCGAGGCGATTCAGGCCGGTCGCATCAAGGACCAACTGGTGCATCTGACCGAGGACCCGGCCGACCCGAACAGTCCGGTCGTCGCCGCCGACGAGGGCGTGCGCGCCAACCCCGACCCCGAAAAGATGGCCACGCTGAAAGCCGTGTTTGCCGCCAACGGCACCACCACCGCCGGCAACTCGTCGCAGGTCAGCGATGGTGCCGCCGCGCTGCTGATCGCCAGCCGCGCCTATGCCAAGAAGCATGGCCTGAAGCCGCGTGCGCGCTTCGTCAGCACGGCAGTGGCCGCCGCCGACCCGGTGATCCAGTTCACCGCCGTGCTCGACTCCACCCGCAAGGCACTGAAGGAATCGGGCCTGACCATCAACGACATCGACCTGTTCGAGGTCAACGAGGCTTTCGGCGGCGTACCGCTGATGTTCCAGCAGGAGTTCGGCATCCCGGACGACCGCCTCAACGTCAATGGCGGCTCGATGGCCATCGGCCATCCGCTGGGCTCCACCGGCGCGCGCATGCTCACCGACCTGCTGTATGAACTGGAGCGCCGGGGCGGCCGCTATGGCCTGCAGACCATCTGCGAGGCTTCGGGCACGGCCAACACCACCATCATCGAGCGGCTTGCATGAGCGGGGCCACCATGAGCGAAGCCAGTGAAGTGCTCGTGAGCCGTGACGGCGCCGTCGTCACCCTGACCATCAACCGCCCGCGTGCGAAGAACAGCCTGAACCGCGCGGTATTCGATGGCCTGCGCGCGCAGCTTGCGCAACTGCGCGACGACGATGCCGTGCGAGCCGTCATCATCACCGGCGCCGAGGACGTGTTTTGCGCGGGCGCCGACATCACGGCCTTTGAAGTGCTGCGTGCCGCGCCGCTGCTGGGCGACCGCTCGGCAACGGGCTGGGACTTTTTTGCGGCGCTGGGGCGCTTCCCCAAGCCCGTCATCGCGGCGGTGGAAAAGGTCGCGCTGGGCGGCGGCATGGAACTGGCGCTGGCCTGCGACATCGTGATTGCTGGCGAGTCCGCCAAGTTCGGCGTGCCGGAAGTCAAGCTGGGCGCCATTCCCGGTGCCGGCGGCACCCAGCGCCTGGTTCACGCCATCGGCAAGTCCAAGGCCATGGCGCTGCTGCTGACCGGCGATTTCATGGACGCCCGCAAGGCATGCGACGTTGGCATCGTCGCCGAAGTGACGGCTGATGGCCAGGCCCTGCCGACGGCGCTGGCGATGGCCTGCCGGATTGCGGCCAATTCGCCGCTGGCCGTGGCGCTGGCGAAAGATGCGGCCCTGGCCAGCTTTGAAACCCCGCTCGCGCAGGGCCTGGAGCATGAGAAGCGCAATTTCGTTGTCGCTTTGCGTTCGGCCGACAACCTCGAAGGGCAAGCGGCATTCCTGGGCAAGCGCACCCCCAAATTCACCGGCCAATAACGCCTGTCTGTCATCTTCAAGGAAAAACCATGCAACTCAATTCCGACATTTCTGCCGTCATCACCGGGGGGGCTTCCGGCCTGGGGGCCGCCACGGCCCGGCGTTTGGCCAGCCATGGCGTCAAGGTCGCCATCTTCGACATGAACGAAGCCGTCGGCCAGGCGTTGGCCAGCGAGCTTGGCGGTGTTTACTGCAACGTGGACGTGACGTCCGAGGAGCAGGTGGACGCGGCCTTCGCCAAAGCCCGTGCCGCGATCGGGCAGGAACGCATTCTGGTCAACTGCGCCGGCACGGCCGACGCCGTCAAGACCGTCAGTCGCGACCGGAAAACGGGCGAGATCCGCCCGAGTGCGGTGGATCGCTTCAACCGCATCGTGCAGATCAACCTGGTGGGCACGTTCCGCTGCATTGCCAAATCGACGGCGGGCATGCTGGCGCTGGAACCGCTGGCCGACGGCGACCGCGGCGTCGTGGTCAACACCGCTTCGGCCGCTGCGGTGGACGGCCAGGTCGGCCAGGCCAGCTATGCCGCCAGCAAGGCCGCCGTCATGGGCATGACCTTGCCGATCGCACGCGACCTGATGGACGAAGGCGTTCGCGTCAACACCATCCTGCCGGGGATCTTCGGCACCCCCTTGCTGCTGGCCCTGCCGGACAACGTCAAGCAGGCGCTGGCGGCCAGCGTGCCCTTTCCCAAGCGTTTGGGCGACCCCGATGAATTCGCGCAGGCCGTCGAGTTTCTGGTCACTTGCGGCTACATGAACGCTGAGTCCATCCGCGTGGATGGGGCCCTCCGCATGGCGCCGCGCTGACGCCTTGAACCCTCGAAGAGCTGCGCATGATGTCGTCAACCCGAGAAAGCCACGCAACGGGAGCCTGGAATGTCAGGGGGTCGGCCACGGGTGCCTGCAAGTCATGGCGTGATGTCGATCCGCAGCTCGGCAGGAGCGTCATTCGCCATGATTGACCTGCATTACGCACCGACACCCAACGGCTGGAAGATCTCCATCCTGCTGGAGGAACTCGGACTTCCCTATACGGTGACTCCGGTCAACATCCGCGCTGGCGAGCAATTCAGGCCGGAATTTCTGGCGATCAGCCCGAACAACCGCATTCCGGCCATAGTGGACCATGCGCCGCTCGACGGCGGCGGCCCGCTTTCGGTGTTCGAGACCGGCGCCATCCTGGTCTATCTGGCCCAGAAAACCAACCGCTTCCTGCCCACGGATCTGCGCGGCTTCACCCAAACCATGCAATGGGTGATGTGGCAGGTGAGCGGACTGGGGCCCATGCTCGGCCAGCATGGTCACTTTGCGCTGTATGCGCAGGAAAAGATCGCCTACGCGATTGAGCGTTACCGCGACGAAGCGGCACGGCTGTATCGCGTGCTCGATACCCAGCTCGGCAAGACCGGCGCCTATGTCGCTGGCACCGAGTACGGCATCGCCGACATCGCTTGCTTTCCCTGGACCATGACCCACAAGGCCCAAGGCTTCACGCTCGACGACTTTCCCCACCTCAAGCGCTGGTACGCCAGCGTGCGCGGCCGGCCCCAGGTGCAAGCGGGGCTGGCGGTCGGCAAATTCGAGCAAGAGCCGCTGGACGACGAAGCGAGAAAGAACATGTTCGGCCACAAGGCCAGGGAGCTGGCGGAACGGAGCGCCATTCCGGGGCGCGAGTAGCGCGATTCCGGAATCCAGTGACGCCCCAAAAACACAGGAAACACCATGATCGAATTCTTCTTCGACTGCTCCAGCCCCTGGACTTATCTCGCCTTTCATAACATCCAGCCGCTCGCCAAGGAGCTTGACGTTGAGATCACATGGCGGCCGATCCTGGTCGGCGGCATCTTCAACACCATCAATCCCACCGTCTATGCCTCGCGCGAGACGCCGGTGCCGCAGAAGGCCCGCTACCTGAAAAAGGACCTAGCGGATTGGGCCCGCTCGACGGGGCTTGCGATCAAGATGCCGCCGACGGTGTTTCCCGTCAACAGCGTGAAGGCGATGCGCGGCTGCATCTGGCTCGGCAACGACATGGCGCCGTTTGCCCGCGCCATATTTGAAGCCTATTGGGGCGACGACCAGGACATCTCGCAGGACGCGGTGCTGGCGCAGGTGTGCCAGCGCGTTGGCATCGAGCCCGCCCAATTCTTTGCAGGCATCGGCGAGCAGGCGATCAAAGACCAGCTCAGGGCCAACACCGATGAGGTGGTCGCGCGCGGCGGCTTTGGCTCACCGACCATCTTCGTGGACAAGACGGACATGTATTTCGGCAACGACCGCATGCCGCTGATCCGCGAAGCCGTGCTGCGCTTGCAAGGGAAGGCGGCCTGATGCCGCAGGCCAGGGTTCACCCATCCATCCATTCATCTCACCACCACCACAGGAGACACCATGCAAAAAAGACAATTCATCACCATGCTTTCCGGCGCCATGCTGACCGGCGTTTCTGGCCTGGTCCGCGCGCAGGGCGCGGGCACCCCGGGCGTGACGGATCGCGAGATCAAGATCGGCTCGACCGGACCGCTCAGCGGCCCGGCCGCAGGCTATGGCATCGTCGGCAAGACCATGTCTGCATGGTTTGACCTGGTCAACGCCGAGGGCGGCGTGAATGGGCGCCAGCTCAAGCTGGTGCTGGCCGACGATGGCTACAGCCCGCCGAAAACCCTGGAGCAATCGCGCCGCCTGGTGGAGCGCGATCAGGTGGCTTTTCTCGCGGCGCAGATAGGCTCGTCCACTGGGCTGGCGTCGCGCAGCTATCTCAACAACGCCAAAGTACCGCAACTCTTCGTTTCGTCCGGCTCCGCCACGTGGCTGGATGATGCGGCTAAGTTCCCCTGGAGCATGGGCTGGCTGCCCCTGTACACCGACGAAGGGCGCATCCTGGCCAGGCACATCCTGCAGACGCGGCCCAACGCGAAGATCGCCATGTTCTACCAGAACGACGACGCCGGCAAGGATGTGCTGCGTGGCGTGAAGGAGGTTCTGGCTGCCGCCGGGAAGAAGCTCATCAGCGAAGAGTCGCATGAGGTGTCGGATCCGACGGTGGACTCGCAGATCGTCTCCATGCATGCCTCGGGCGCGGACGTGCTGGTGGCGTGGGGTTCGCCCAAAGCCACCCTCCAGTCGCTGCGCAAGACCCACGACATCGGCTGGCGCCCGGCCATCTACATCAACCCGAGCGCATCTTCGGTGCCCGCGGTGCTGACTCCGGTGGGGCTGGACAAGGTCAAGGGCATCATGAGCGCCGCGTTCCTCAAGGATCCGAGCGATCCGACCTGGAAGAACGACCCTGGTGTCCTGGCCTGGCATGCCTTCATGGACAAATACAACAAAGGCGCGGCCAAGGAATACCTCACCGTGCTCGGTGCCTGCCTTGGGCAAGTGACAGTGCAGTTGCTCAAGCAGTGCGGCAACGACCTCTCGCGCGAGAACATCATGCGGCAGTCGCGCCGCCTGGACATGGATTTGCCCATGATGCTGCCGGGCCTGCGTGTCAAGACCAGCGACGCCCGCCCTCACCCGATACCGGACATGCGCATCCAGCAGTTCGACGGCACGAGCTGGAAGGTGATGCCGTCCTGACGGGGCGAGCGCAGCGATGGAACCCATTCTTTCCGTACGCGACCTGACGATCCGCTTCGGCGGTGTCGTCGCGCTGGACGCCTTCTCGATGGACGTGCCCGAGGGCTGCATCTTCGGCCTGATCGGGCCGAACGGCGCTGGCAAGACGACCTGCTTCAACTGCATCAGCGGCCTGTACCGGCCCACCCACGGCAGCGTGCGCTTCGGCCAGGCCGAGTTGACGCGCCTGCCGCGCCACGGCGTGGCACGGCTGGGTCTGAGCCGCACCTTCCAGAACGTGGCGCTCTACCCCTCGCTCACGGTGCGCGAAAACGTGATGGTGGGTGCGCACGCGCGGCTGCCGGTGTCGATGCTGGGTGCCGCGCTGCGCTCGCGCGCCGTCCGTGCCGCCGAGGAAGAAATCGCGCACTCGGCTGACGCGGCCCTGGCCACGCTGCGGCTGTCTGACTATGCCGACCGGGGCGTGGCGGAACTGCCAGTGGGCATCCAGCACCGCGTGGAAATCGCGCGGGCGCTGGTGACGCGGCCCAAGCTGCTGCTGCTCGACGAGCCCGCCGCTGGCCTCACCGCTGGCGAGGTCGATGAACTGCGCGACGTGCTGCTGCGCCTGCACGAGGAATTGAAGCTGACCATGGTGGTCGTGGAGCACAACATGCGCTTCGTGATGAAGACCTGCTCCGACCTCGCGGTACTGAGCTTTGGCCGCAAGCTCGCCCAGGGCTCGCCCGAGGAAGTGGCCAACAACGACGCCGTGCTCGATGCCTATCTGGGAGGTGTGCTGTGACCCAACGGCTTGAAATCCGCAACCTCGCGGTGGCCTACGGCCGAACGGCGGTGGTGCATGGCATCGACCTGCACGTGCAGGCCGGCGAGATGGTGGCGCTGCTCGGCGCCAACGGCGCGGGCAAGACCTCCATCCTGCGCGCCATCAGCCACCAGCAGGTGACTGCCAAGGGCACGCTGCGCTTCGAGGGCCAGGACATCATCGACATGGCCGCGCCCGCCATCGCCTCGCTGGGCATCGCCCACGTGCCCGAAGGGCGCGGCACCTTTGGCGACCTGACGGTGCTGGAGAACCTGCGCGTGGGCGCCATCCACCGCCGCGACAAGGACGGCATCGAGCAGGACATCGCCCGGATGCAGACGCTGTTTCCCAAGCTGTCCAGCCGCGCGAAGCAAGCGGCGGGCACGCTCAGCGGCGGCGAGCAGCAGATGCTGGCCATCGCGCGCGCGCTGATGATGCGCCCCAAGATGCTGCTGCTGGACGAGCCTTCGTTCGGCATCGCGCCGCGCGTGACGCAGGAGATCTACGAACTCCTGCACCAGTTGCGCGAAACCGAGCACCTCACGGCGCTCATCGTGGAGCAGAACGCCCAGGTCGCGCTGAACCTAGTCAACCGGGCCTATGTGCTCGAAAGCGGGCGCGTCACTGCCCAGGGCACCGCAGCCGAGCTGCGCGAAGACGACGCCGTGCGCCGCAGCTACCTCGGCCACTGATCAAAAAGAGGTTCATCACCATGCAAGCATTCCTTCACCAGATAGCTTCGGGCCTGGCGGCGGGCGGCATCTATGCCAGCCTCGCCATCGCGCTCGTGCTCATCTATCGCTGCACTTCGTCCGTCAACTTCGCGCAGGGCGAACTGGCGATGTTCTCCACCTATATGAGCTGGGCGTTGGTTCAGGCGGGCGCATCATGGTGGGTGGCCTTCGCCGTTGTGGTCGTGGGTTCCTTCCTGCTCGGGCTGGCGCTGGAGCGGGTCATCTTCCAGCCCCTGCGGCACAAGCCGGTGCTCTCGGTCGTGGCGGCCAGCATCGCGCTGCTCATCATCTTGAACAGCCTGGTCGGCTGGCTGTTCGGGCATGAGATGCTGGAGTTCGCCACGCCGTTCGGTGGAGTCCTCAGCCGTGCCGAACCCTATCTGTCGGCCCACGAGGTCGGCGTTCTGCTCGTCACCCTGGCCGAACTGGCGGCGGTATTCGCGTTCTTCCGCTTCACCCGGTTCGGCCTGGCGATGCGTGCGGTGGCGGTGAACGCGCCGTCGGCGGAACTGTCGGGCATCAGCACCAACAAGGTGCTGGCCGTGGGCTGGGGTCTTGCAGCGGTGGCCGGTGCCGTGGCGGGGCTGATGGCCGCGCCCATCGTGTTCCTGGAGCCGTCGATGATGATGGGGCCGCTGATCTACGCACTGGCGGGCGCGCTGCTGGGCGGCATCGCCAGCCCTGTGGGCGCCGTGGCCGGGGGCTTCGCCGTCGGGGTACTGGAGAACCTGCTGGGCGCCTACGTGGTCGGCAACGACCTGAAACTGACCTGCATCATGCTGTTGATCATCGCGATGCTGGTCTTGCGGCCCGCCGGTATCTTCGGCAAGACGGCCCAGGTGAGGGTGTGAGCATGAGTACCATGAGCGCCCCACTCAACATCCGCCCGGTGGCATCGCCCACCTGGTTGCGCTGGACGGCCTCGGTGGTCGGGCTCGCGCTGCTGGCCTGGTCCTTTAGTTGGCAAAGTTATCCGTTGTACGTGATGACGCAGGTGCTGATCTATGGCATCGCCATCATGGGCCTGAACCTGCTCACCGGCTACACGGGCCAGATCTCGCTCGGCCACAGCGCCTTCTTCGCCATCGGTGCCTATACCGCGGCGGTGCTCTCGCATCACCTGGGCTGGCCGTTCTACGTGGGCGTGCCGGTGGCGGCGCTGTTGTGCTTCGTGGCGGGTTTCCTCTTCGGCTTCCCGGCGCTGCGGCTGCCCATGCTTTATCTGGCGCTGTCCACCTTCGCGGTGGCGGTGGTGACACCGCAGGCGCTCAAGTGGAAAAAGATCGAGTGGCTGACCGGTGGCGTGGCGGGGATCGTCCTGGAAAAACCTGTGTTCCCAGGGGTGCTGGCCGACCGGGCGGACTGGGCCATCATGGCCTGCGTTGCGGCCTGCGCGCTCTGCGCCTTCCTGCTGGCGCGGCGGATTCTCGGCTCGCAGTTCGGCCGCCTGGTGGACGCCTCGCGCGACCAGCCGCTCGCGGCGGCGGCGGGCGGACTCGACATCACCGCCCTGCGCACGCAGATGTTCGGCCTCAGCGCGGCGTTCACCGGCCTGGCCGGTGCCCTGAGCGTGGTGGCGGGCCAGTTCGTCGCGCCCGAGAACTTTCCCTTCCTGCTCTCGGTGTCCCTGCTGGTGGGCAGCTTCGTGGGCGGGGTGCGCAGCCTGTGGGGCGCCTTCCTGGGGGCTGCCTTCATCGTGCTCACGCCCAACCTGGCCGAGAGCGTGTCGCAATCCGCGCCGTGGATGATCTTCGGCTTCGCACTGCTCGCGGTGGTCTTCCTGGCCCCTAATGGCTTGAGCGGCTGGATCACCAGCCTCTGGCGCAGGCGTGCAAATTCCTCATCCGCCCAGTCTTAGACGCTTTCCATGCAGCCCGTCTTCGTCGCTGGCACGGGCATGACCCGTTTCGGCAAGCACATTGACTGCGGTCTCAAATCGCTCGCCGCCGAGGCGATTGGCGAAGCCATTGCCGATGCAGGCATCACCCCGTCCCAGCTGCAGGCCGCCGACATGGGCAACGCCGCTGCTGGTGTCATGGCCGACCAGGTGCTGATCCCCGGACAGGTGGCGCTGCGCGGCATGGGCATCGGGCGCATTCCGGTCGTCAACATCGAGAACGCTTGTAGACGCATCCTTGCAGTGGGTGCTCGATATGCTGCTGGCTTCAGATAACAGATAAGCCCTGTTGCCGTCGGATTTGCCAGGATACGCGGCCGTCATGTACCTGCGCAGAAATCGGCATACCGAGTCGTTGTTCGATGACAGGCCTCCATGGCACCAGGCTGAACCCCATGCCATCATCGAGCATGGCGTAGCGCCCGCTGGCCAGCATGACGCTGCGGCGGTAGATACCCGCCACGCGCTGGCCATCGGCCACGGGCCGGTGCTCCAGGCCAGTTTCGGCGGCCAAGTCCTTCGCGGCATGCGCTACATCCCGGCTGCGCAGCATTGCCAGCAGATTGCGCGCCAGGATGACGCGTTGGCCGCGCCGCTCGGCCAGCCCCTGTTCGGCCAGGAAGTCGGTGCGCTGTTGCATTGCCTGCTTGGCCTCGCCGCCAAAGCCCAGGTCGCCCAGGCCAGAGCCACCGCCGATCAACTGCTGGTCAAGCCAGGTGGCCCCGATCACGCGGGCCTGCCGCTCGATGGGCAGGTGCGATTTCAGCTCCACGGCCACGCCGCCCAGGCGCTGCGCGTCGTAGCGACGGCCCTGATCGGGCAGGTCGCCCGGCACCTTCCATAGCCCTTCGGCCACGCGCTCCACGATGCCTGCCCGGCGCAGGGCTTCCAAGCGCCGGACGTGGGCCGCGACGACTTCCTGCGGATCGCGGCCCGGTACGGCCTGGCCCTGCGCGATAGCAAGGTGGTGGTCGGTGCGGTACAGGCCATCGCTCGCCAGCACGGCGATGTTCTTGTCAGCCGCGCGCACGTCGGCCGATCCCTTCACCTCCACCACGGCGCCGGTGGGATAGTTCGCCAGCTCGTCGCGGGTGTTGAGCGCGACGTAGTGGGCCTTGCCGTCCACCCCGTCGATGACCAGATAGCCGCGGTCGCGCAGCTCGTCGGCCAGCCCCTTCGCGGCCACGCGGCCGAGAATGGTTCGGCTATCGTCGCCCGGCTCGAACACCGCCAGTTCGCGCGGCTCGCCGCGCATGGCACGCTGCATGGTGCGGATGATGTCGCCACGCTCGCCCAGGGCGCGCAAGGTCTTCTCGGCATCGGCATGGACGGCCCAGGTGCCCGGCTGCGCCTCGTCGGCCAGTCCCAGGCGCTGCAAGCGTTGCAGGCGGCCGATCAGCAGCAGGCGTTGGCGTTGCAGCTTCGGTTCGTTGAAGCGTTCGATCTGCACCCGGCCGTCTTCGCCGGCCTCGCGTTGCAGCGTGCGATCCAGGCTCGTCCACCGCTCCTGCTCCACCTCGCGTTGCAAGGTCTGCTGGATCTCCAGTTCGGTGCGCGGCCCCAGCCATTCGGTCGCCAGTTCAGCGGCACGATGGCGGAATCCATCAGCGATGTAGTCGCCGGCGATGATGAGGTCTTTGCCGGTGTCGTCGCGCCCGCGCACGATCAAATGCGTGTGGGGGTTGTCGGTGTTCCAGTGATCCACCGCCACCCAATCCAGCCGCGTGCCCAAGTCAGCTTCCATGCGGTTCATCAGATGCCGCGTGTAGGTGCGCAGGTCGTCCAGTTCGGCCCCGTCCTCGGGCGAGACGATGAAGCGGAAATGGTGCCGGTCGTCGGCGCAGCGTTCCTTGAAAGCATCCAGATCGGCTTCGTCGGTCTGCGGCCCATAGGCCCGGCCTGGCTCGCCATCACGGCCCACACCATCGCGCTCGATGTAGCGCAGGTGCTTGGCGAGCGATTGCGGGCTGGCCCGCTGCTGGTTGACCAGCAAGGTTTTGATAGTCACACGCCGCGACATGGGCGTGAGCTTCGCGCCCGCAAACCGCGCCGCCGTATGGCCGCGCCCCAGGCGTGAGCCGGGCCGCTGGCCGGTGGCCTTGCCGCCGATGGCCGATGCCGGACGGCGCACCGAGGACTTGCCGCCACTGGCCTTGCCGGCCTGCTGGAGCACCTTGGAAACGAAGCCCTGGCCGCGGTTTTTTGGAGCGCTGGGGCGGATGCGGAAATCGTCGTCGCGGCGGTTGATCATGACTTCTCTCCCTGAAAGCTGGGGCGTAGTCCGTCGTGCGAAGCACGCGGACAAGCCCATATCGACGCGGGCCACGCGCCACAAGCAGCACGGCGGCGAAGCCGCTGCGTGCCGCGCCGCCCCCACGTGCAGACAGGCTTTCGACGCGGCCCGGTGCCGCGTCCTTTTGTCTTGCCTTCCGCATTTGCCTCCCGCATCCGCTCCCGGCAATCGCGGCCCGGTGGCGCTGCTGCACCAGCAGCCAGCGCGCCGGCGAACGCGGATACGGCCGCAGGCCGGGCGCGTTCGAGGCAAGACGCCTGCACGTTGGACGGCTGCGCCGGAGACAGCGCGAAGTGCGGTGCGAATGCACCCGCACTGCACGCGCGACGACACGGCGACGACCAGCAGGACGACACGCCCGATGGCACGATGAGATGCATGGCAACGTGCAGCGAATCGACGGCCATCATGGGCGGGATTCCAGCCAGATCGGATGCGCGACGCCGATCACGGCGGATGCGCTGACCGGCCCGAAATACCGGCTGTCGAACGACGCCGGGTTGGTCACGCTCAAGAGGAACAGTTCGCCAGGCCGAAGCTGGCGGCACTGCCGCCAGGAAGGCAGCGGACGGCCCAGCCGGTCGGCGGGCAGCACGGCGGCCACCGGCACGCCGTCGATCCAGACCAGCGCATCAAACACGCACACCGTTTGCGGCGCGACGGCGCCCACGCGCTTGAGCAGCGGCACGCGCGCCGGCAGGTAGCGGCGCTGCGCGGCCAGCGCGGCGGTGTCTGCCGGCAACGTGGTCAAGACGATGCTGCCAACGGACAAAGGCTGGTGCAGCGAGTCGGTACGCTGGTGGAGCGGTTCCACGCGATACCAGCCGACCGCCACGCTGTCGGACGGGTTGTAGATGATGCGCGGCAGCGGATGCACGAAGGACGCCCAGGCCAGCGCAGCGAGGCCGCAGGCAGACAGGCACGCGAGCACGATGCGAGCGCGCAGGCGTGAGCGAGGACGCGGCGCGGTGCCGACAGTCGAAACGGCGGTCATGGCAGCGCCCTCCCGATGAGCCATCCGGCGTGCCGCTCGGCGGTGTATTCGGGCAGCGGCAGGCGCGCAGCGAGCCGGTTGGCGAGCGTGCGCCAGTACGCGGGTGAAGCGGCGGATGGCGCGATCCCCAGCGCCTCGATGGCGTCGATGCGCTCCAGCACGGCGCGCACCTGGTTCTCGCCCTCGGTGTGCAGCAGCAGGCGTGCGCCCGGCTGCACACCGGGGATGCGCTGCGCCGCGTCCAGCGGCGTGCAAGCCTGCATCACCATGAGCTGCCAGCGAACAGTGCCGTAGTCGGTGGACTGCCAGCGAATGCGGCAGAACATGGCATTCGGCATGAATACGGCGAGACTGCGCCAGCGGTCGAGCCGCAGCGTGCGCGCCGGTTCGCCGAAGCGCAGGTAGAGCTTGAAACGGTGCTCCAGGAAGGCCAGCGAAACGCGCGTTAGCGGCGTTGATGTTGGCCCCGTCGCGTGTGCTAGGAGTGGCGGCGACGGTGCAGCCGTGGCCGCGAAGGCAACAGGCGCGGGGGCAGACGAAGCGGATGCGGTCATGGTGTGTTCTCCCTGCGTTGTTCTGGAAACTCGCGCTCCAGCAGGCCGCGCAGCAGTTCGGCCACCGTCACGCCTTGCGTGAACGCCGACACCTTGATGCGCGCCCGCATTGCGGGCGTGATGTCGAGCGTCAGGCGTGCGGTGTAGAGGTCGCCCTTGCCCAGCGCATCGGCGTCGCCCTGGCGAATCCACGCCTCGGCGTGCGGATTCGCGGGCGGACGCGCGCCGATGCCGACGCGCTTTGTCGTGCGCTTGCTGGCGGGGCTGCTCATGTCGGCCACCGCAGCAGTTCGTCCACCAGTGCGGTGATTTCGCGCGCGGCGACGCTGTCCGGCGCCGTCTCGCGTGCCAGCCGGCCAGCAGCCACGCTGTCGGCGAACACGATGCGTTGATGCACTTCCGCGCGCAGCGCAGGAAGCGGCTGCTCGGCCAGCGCGCCGCGTGCTTCGCGTCCGATCACCGTGGTGCTCACGCGCCGGTTGATGACGAAGGCCGCGCGCAGCGCAGGCCGAAACACCTGCGCCTCGCGGATCAGCGCCACCATCTCGGCGCTGGCCCACAGGTCGTAGGGGCTGGGCTGCACCGGGATCAGCACGCGCTCGGCCGCCAGCAGCGAGGAGCGCGCCAAGGCGGCGATGCGCGGCGGCCCGTCGATGACGACGTGATCGGCCCGCCTGGCGAGTTCTGGCGCTTCCTGGTGCAGCGTTTCGCGTGCGAGGCCCACGGCGCTGAACAGCCTTGGCAAACCTTGCTGGCTGCGGCGCTGCGTCCAGTCCAGCGCGGAGCCTTGCGGGTCGGCGTCCAGCAACACGACGTGTTGGCCGCGCATCGCCAGCTCGCCAGCGATGTGGGTAGCCAGCGTGGTTTTGCCGACGCCGCCTTTCTGGTTGAGCAGCGCGACGATCATGGCCTGGCCCTCCCTGTTGGAAAGCCCGGTTGTTGCCGCTGTGCTTCGCGCCGCGTGGCGGTTTTCCACCGAGGTGCGGCGCTTCTACTACCAGTTAGATGTTTTAAGTTAGGGAAGTTAGGGGAGGCCGAAACCCGCGCCGTTATTGGCTTTGCGGCCGATCCGTACTCCTGATAGCACGAGAGTCGTACTCCCGATAGCACGATACCTCGTACTCCTGATAGCACGAGCCCGTCCACAAGCTGCGCACCGTTTATCCCCGTGCCGCGAACGGCACGGGCCGGAAGGTCAGCAGCTCGGCGCTGTTGTCCGGCATCCGCTCGATGCCTAGGACGTAGCCGGGCAGCGACTGCCGCGCGACCAGTGCGCGCAGGTCGTAGGCGAAGTCTGAGAAGCGCGTGGCACTGCCCGATTTCCGATACAGGTGTCGGAAATCGAATTGCCAACCACCCGGCTGTCGCCCGCCGTGTTTGCGCACCAGCCGGTACAGCCATCGCTCGATGCCGCCCGTGAGCCGGAAATACGCTGGGTCGATGGTCAGCACCAGCGCGGCATCCATGACGCCCGCGTAAAACCAGTCCGGCAGGATCAGCTCCAGCCCTAAGGGCGTGCCCTTGGTATCGGCCAGTTCCTTCCATTCGTTGATCCACGAGAAGCGGTGCAGCCGTCTTCCCGTGGTCTCCCGAATGGACGTGGCCACCGTCGTGGATTGCAGGCGATCCAAGGCCGCCTTGAGGCGCTGGTAGTCGCGCAGCGACGTACCGCGCCCAATGAATCGCTGGATCTCGTAGGGCGTGGCCTGCATGAGCCGCGATGGACGCAAGCCCGCGTCGCGCGCCTCCACAATCTGCGAAGCCGCCCAAATGAGCACATCTGCATCCCAAATCGTGGCGATGCCATGCTCCTGCGTTCCCTCCACGCGGATCGTGATGCCGCTGGCGCGGAAGTCGATCGGCGCCACGCGCCGCGACTTCGCCAGCGAGAAGAACGGAAAGGCCATCAAATCCTGGCTGTCGCGCGGCGCCATGTCGCCCGGCAGGGCACGGAACAGGTCGAGCTGTTCGCGCTCTGGCACGAGCCGCTGCCGGGACGGCAGCGCAGGGCTGGACATGGCGAAAGCCACCCGCGCGCCAGCGGTCAGCGCGCACGGCTGTCCGCCGAATGCTGCTCGGCGTACTCGGGATCGGATGTGCTCTCGAAGCTGCGCTCGGAAGCCCAGGCATCGAGATCGGCCACGGCGTACATGACGCGGCGGCCGAATTTGCGGAACTTGGGGCCGCCGCCCAGCACGCGCTGCTTTTCCAGCGTGCGCGGTGACAGTCGCAGGTAGTCGGCGGCTTCGTCGTTGGTGAGATAACGCTGCGGTTGCGCGACAGCGGCCGAGGTGGTTGCGGGAGCGGCGGCAGGCCGCAAGGGAGCAGGACGCATGGTGAGAACCTCCATCGGTTGCAGGGCTCCGGCCACACAGCGCAACCGGATGGAGGCAGTCTCAGAAAATGAAGCTCTCTTGCTCAGGGTCGTTTTGCGTGGCCTTCAAAACGACCCTTCTCAAGCGGCGCAAGCTGTGCTACGCGGCGATAGCCGCCGCGCATCAGCGCATCGCCGCGCCGCGTCAGGCGGCGCACCTTGGAGCGCAGGCCGCCGTCGCTGTACCAACCGGCTGCGGCATCCACGCCGAACAAGCCTTCGGCCACATCGCGCAAGGACGCACCCGCCAGGGTTGCGTCGAGCGCCTGCAAGGTGTGCAGTTCCAGCAAGGCCGAATGCGATGGCCGGGGCCGAGCATTGGCCAGCGCCGCACCGGGCGCATGGCCGCGTGCAGGTGCGGCAGCACCGCCGTGATGGGCATAGGCGACAGCCATGCCGTCCTCCAGGCCGGGTGCCAGCGCGAAGCGCAGGCAATGGCCAGGGCTGCGCGCGATCAGCACCAGCCGCTTGCCATCGTGGATCAATTGCTTGTGACCAGGGATGCGCCAGAACGCGAAGGCGGTGGCATTCTGCGGTGGGTCGGCATCGGGGTAGAGCTGCACCACGCCGGCATGGCCGGGGAGCCAGGCCGGATGCGCGTCGCGCGCATCCAAGGCTGGGTCTTCCAGCAGGCGTAAGCCCCAGCGATGCGCCGCGTGCTGTGCCGCCTGCGGCCGGCGATGACGGTGCAGCCAGTCGAGCCGGTAGTCGGGATGGCGCCGCAGGTACTCCCAGGCCAGTGCGAGTGCATCGAGCCGCAGAACGTAGAGGTAGGCGGCGGTGGGATACCAGTGCGGGAAATGGTGAGGGCTGACCATGACGAAAGCTCCTGTCGAACAGCAGGAACGTCGCCACGGGCCGATCAAAACGAAGCTATCGCATCCAGATCAAAACCATCATCTGCATCAATTCAAGCATGTAACATGCGGTGTCAAGACTGATTGGCTCCGGTGTATTGCGAATCCCGTCCGAATGCGACGACCGCCCGACCCGACAACGTCATGCGGCACAAAACACCGTGCCCGTACCCGCATAAAAGATCGTGACTGATTGGGTCACACCAGCACGGGTTGAATGCAAGAGTGCGGATTCAGACCGGACAGGTCTGGAATAAGACTGAAATAGTCCCAATACGCCCCGCTTGGCCGCAGTGCGAACGGTTCAATCGAGGATGGAACCATTCTCCTGGGCCAGCCGCAGATATTCCGACAGCGGGCGTGCCGCCTGAAAATACCGATCCCGCATCACGGGCTGCTTGCGTGGCCCGACGATGGATTCCAGATCGGACAGCTTCACGGTGCCCAGCTCGGGCATTCCCAGCCCCAGGTCGATCAGGCCAAAGGCCGTATCGCCATCGGCCGGATCGAGCGCGGCCAGCAGCCAAGTGAGATGCGCGTCCGGCGTGAACAACCGCACCACGGGCAACGGGTCGATGGAGCCGCCAGCGGCGCGATTCTGGCCGTGGGCCAGCAACTGCCTGCGCTCGTCCTCGGTGATGAGTCGGTTCATGGGCAGCCCTTTCTTGGAACAAATCCACCGAAGCGTGAAAGCGTAAAGCCGTATCGGCGGATTTGAGGAAATGCACGGATTCGGTTTTGTGCTTCCGTGAAAAACCGCAAATGCGTATTTCTGTAAAGACGTAGAAGCACGAAAAAGGATTGATTCGGAATGAATGAGTTAAAGATAACGTGGTTTTAATTGTGCTGCGAATTGACGCTTCTGTCTATGCAGAAGCGAACCGTCCAGCGCGGCCGACCGGCCGGCTCCACCACCCATGACGCCGAGCTGGCCCACGCCTTCGGCGCGGCGGTGCGTGCTCTGCGGATGGAGCGCGGCATCGCGCAGGAATCGCTGGCACACCAGGCCGGCATCGAGCGTTCCCACATGGGGAAGATCGAGCGCGGCGAGCACATGCCCACGCTGGCGATCATTTTCAAGATCGCTGGCGCGCTCGAATGCAGCACGGCAGTGCTAATGAGCGAGGCTGAAAGCCAGCTCGCAGCGGCGGCCCCGCCGTAGGCGCTGGCCCGGCCGATCCGGCGCAAGCCGGTTCGGCGGTGTTCAAGGGGCGCCAAGTGCAGCGCGGCGGGGATGGGCCTTGCGCCGATCCCCTGGAGCAAGCGACGCGCGCAGCGCCGCAGGCGCGAAGGCGTGAGGGATTGGCGCCGAATGGCCGTGACGACAAAGACGGCACGGGGCGCAGCCAGCTAAGCCCGGCGGTGCAAGGCACCGACACGCCCGGCCGTTCTTGCAGCCGCAGACTCGCCCCATGCCTCAACAGAAGCGGCCCAACATGGGCCACGCTCCTGCAATGACCAGGCTTCCATGCAGCTCTGCGAAAGCGGCACGGCGCCCCGCCGCGTGGGCGGGGCGCTGGCGGCCATCAGGCCGCCTGGGGCTTGCTGCGCGACCAGATCAGCGTGTGCGTGCCGTCCTCTTCCTCGATCAGCCGGGCATAGACCGTTGCTGGGAACGAAGGATCGTCGAGGGTCACGGACACGTAGGGCCGTTCGGCCTTGCTGACTTTCTTCCACGCCGCGCCGATGTCGAAGCCCGCCGCCTGCACGCGGAAGTCGGGGGCGTGTTCGTTGTCCCCCTTGTCGTTGGGAACCAGCTTGGCCTTGACGTTGAGGGTCAGGGTGCGCAGCGTGCCGGTGAAGCCGTCTTTGTCCGCGGTGAAGGTGCCGATGGTTGCCATGATGAATCTCCTTACGATTGAACAAGGTTCGCGCCCATCGCGTCCTTGTTGTGATCCGACCGGCGGGAGACGGGCTGGCTGCACCGCTTGCGGTCGCAACGCAGTGGAGAACCGGGAGGCGAAAAGAATTTGTCCCGCGAGGAATGCGCGCAGCGCAGGGGGAAATTGTTTTCGCCGGACGGTTGCAGCCATAAAGCCCGAGGCGCAGCCGTGCCACCGCCAGGATTCACAACAAGACAAGGACGCCTTGGGCCGAACCGCTTCGAAAGGAGACAGGGCTGACTCGGCATCCCCGCACGAACGCTGCACTGGCTCGCTCCCAGACGCGGGCCAGGTCAACACCCCAATGACGGGCGAGAACGCCCCGGTCACACCTTGCGGCGCCAGTCTTGAGGCGTGGCATGGAAGCTCCATAGCGATGCCGGGCGGGATGCCCGTGAACCGTCCTTCGTAACGTGATGGGCAGGAACCGTCAGCGTCGGGGACGGCACGCATCCGTACAACCTGCCGCAGCAAGCTCCAGCGTATTCGCCAGTTCCCCGCCCATCGCGGCGGGGGCGCCGGCTTGGCCGATCCGGCGTTGCCGGTTCGGCGGTATTCGACGGGCGTCAAGCACCGCGCGGCAGGGATGAGCCTTGCGCCGATCCTCAGGAGGCAAGCGCAGGCGCGAAGGCGTGAGGGATTGAAGCCGAATGGCCGTAATTCGGCACGAAGCACGGGACGCAGCTCGAAAGCCCGGCGGCGCTTCGCGCCGACACGCCCATGCCATTCAATATGCCCTCAGGAAAAACTAAAGATGCGGCATGAGCCAGAACCACAATGCCACCCCCATCACCAGCCACAGCGCCACGATCATCACTGCCCCGAACCGGCTCCGCGGCTTGGCGCCTTCCGCCAGCATCCATTCATCGGCCTGAATACGGCATTGCGCCAGCACATCGGATGGCAGCAGCTTCACAGTCAACCAGATCAGCACGGGCAACAAGATCACATCGTCCACATAACCCAGCACCGGAATGAAGTCTGGAATCAGGTCAATGGGACTGAGCGCATAGGCCACCACGAACAGCCCCAGCGCCTTGGCATACCAAGGCGTGCCGGGATGCTTGCCGGCAAACCACAGCGTCACGCCATCACGCTTGATCCGCCTGGCCCAAGCCTTCAAGGTGACGCCGATGCTCATGCGGCCCCGCGCTGCACTTCGATCGTGACATGCGACAGTTCGTGAATATGCGCGAGCAGTGCCTTGTAGTGCGCGGGCTCCTGGGGCTCCCGAGCCACCAGTGAGACGATGGCCGCGAAATGCCCTGGCCCCACCTGCCAGACATGCAGATCTGTAACCTCGCTTCCCGTCGGCTCCACGGCCTCCCGAATCTCCTGCCGCACTTCCTCGCCCTCGACTGCCGCATCGAGCAACACGCTGCCGGAGTCCCGGATCAGCCCCCATGACCAGCGGGCAATCACCAGCGCGCCCACCACACCCATGACCGGATCAGCCCACAGCCAGCCGTAGCTGCGGCCGAGCAGCAGCGCGACGATGGCGAATACGGATGTCAGCGCATCGGCCAACACATGGATGTACGCGGCGCGCAGATTGTTGTCGCGGCTCTTGCCTGGCACATGATGGTCGTGATCGTGGTGGTGATGTCCATGATTGTGACCGTGATGCGCATGGTCGTCCTTCAGCAGCCAAGCGCAGACCAGGTTGACGCCCAGGCCCACGACAGCCACGGCGATCGCCTGGTTAAAGTCGATATGGATGGGTTGGGTGAGCCGTACCAGACTTTCCCAAGCGATCAGCAGGGCAATCAAGGCCAGGACGATCGCGCTGGCGAAGCCGGCCAGATCGCCGAGCTTGCCCGTGCCGAAGGTAAAGCGCGGATTGCCCACATGCTGGCGCGCAAAGCGGTAGGCCAGCGCGGTAATCAGCATCGCGCCCGCATGGGTGGACATATGCCATCCATCGGCCACCAGCGCCATGGAGCCGTAGATCGAACCGGCCACGATTTCCACCAGCATCATGCTGGCCGTGAGAGCGATCACCAGCCACACCTTGCGCTCATTGCGCTGGTGGTCGCTGCCGAGAAAGAAATGGTCGTGGCCTGAGGCCGAGGGGGTATAGGTCATTGTCATCGGGGAGTCCCTGTCATCTGGAAAAGGTCGCCGGCGGGCGGCGGGTTTATTTCATGTAGGCTCGGATGACCTCGACCATTTCCTCGCCGCCCTGGCGGCGCTCCTTGTCCGTTTCAACTTCCAGGACGTGCTCGCGCAAATGGTCTTCCATCACCTCGGCGGTCAGGCCATTGACCGCGCCGCGCACTGACGCGATCTGGCGTAGCACTTCCACGCACGCCGCGTCTGATTCCAAAGCGCGCTCGATGCCTTCCAACTGCCCTTTGATGCGGCGAACACGGGCGACCAGCTTGTCTTTCTGGCGAGAGGTATGGGACATGACAGCCGACAATTAATATAGTCTAGGGGGCTATATTATAACAACAGCAAAGACGGCATGAGGCGCAGCCGGAAAACCCGACAGCGCGTTGCCGGGCGTGACGCCCGGCAATTTCAACGCCGCCGCCTGAGTGCCAGCGAAGGCGGCGGCGTTCTGATGGAGCTGTTGGGCCTTCAACACCGGGCGCGGCCACCGCCGCGCCCGGATTGGGCTTTTACCGCGCCCAGGACGGAACGGCCTGGGCGCGGTGCTGATCGCGGTTATTCCTTCGTTTTGATGAGCCACCACACGGCGCGCGGCAAGGCGCGTCCCGTGATGGGGTGAATGTCGGCGAGGTCGGCGCGCGTCGTCCAGCCCGAGGGCGGGAGGTAGCCGCACACGTCGCCATCGCCGCGCCAGCGGCGGGCGCGCACCGTGCCGGGCGCGTAGATCGCCTCCATGCGCGGGCGGCTGGTCGTGGTGCGGGTCATGGGGCGGTTCTCCTTCCAGCGAAGCGCCCCGGTCAAGGCCGGGGCGATTGCCATTGGCGCGGGTCAAGCAGCCAGCGCCTCGGCGGGTTCATCCGCCATTACCTCGGCATCCTCCGGGGCGTCCTGTTCCGGGCCTTCCTCCTGCGCAGCTCCCTGCGAGCCTATGGCCTTGAAGATGGCGGGCATCCAGCCCGTACCATCGGCCAGTCGTTCGGCTTCGCTGGCAATGTCGGCTTTCTTCAGCTTTGCCAACCGGGTGACGTGCTCGGGCGCGTACTCGCCCACGGCTCGCAGAATCACGGCCTTTGGAACATGCCGGAAATACCCCTCGGCAGTCGGCTGCCACCACGCGGCCATGTCCAGCCCCACGGCCTGCGCTAGTTCCGCGCCCGGCTGCTGCACCGTGGCACGCGGCGTCACCACGTCCACCGTCGAAGCCACGCACACGGCCAGCAGCTTGACCAGTTCGCCTTGCTCCATCGCCAGCAGCGCAGCGAACAGTTCGGCGCTGTCCTCGGGCAGCTTCTCGCCCCATGCCTGCTGCGCCTCGTGCAGAGCCACAGCAGCAGGCGATTCCGGCCAGTCCGGGGCCATGCCTTCCAGCCTGTCCTGCACCGTGAGGCGAACCCCCAGCGGCAGATCGTGGCCGTAGTGACTGCCCTGCAAGATGGTTTGCACCATGCCATGCACCAGCGCCGCCAGCGCCACCTGCGGATGCCGGGCGACTTCGGTTTGCAGCGCGGCGGTGCGGTGGGCGCTCAAGCGTTGGGCCAGCCGGTCGGACATGGCTGCGGCCTTGGGTGCTTCGTCGGCATCTTCGCCGTCGTCGTCGCCTTCGATTTCCGCGCCGCTAAAACCTTGGCGCAGCTTCTCCAGCGTGCGCAGCGCCTTGGCCTCGGCTTCGCGCAGCAACCCGCGATGAATGACGGCTTCGCCGTTGCGGTCGATGGTGACGATGGCACCGGCTGCGGCCTTCACGCTCGCGGCATAGTCCAGCAAGCCATCCTCCAATGCCTGCAACTGCTCGCCCAGGCGCTCGCCTTCTTCCTGCAAGGCTTCGGCCTTGTCCTCGTCGTCGGCGTCCATCGCGGCATCAATGGCTTCGGCCACTTCCTGCATCTTGGCCTGCAACTTCTCGATGCGCTGTGCGTCGCGCTTGCCCGGTGCGCGGCGCTCCCTCGGCGCACGCTGAAAGGCGTGCAGGTCGGCATGGGTCACGCCCGGCGTGGCATCCACCCATGCCCAGCCCTCGGTGCGGATTGTGTCGGCAATGCTCGCCAGCTTCTGGCGCACCAGCGTTTCCAGCAGAGCGGCATCGTTGAGGTACACGCCCGCATCGCCTTCCGCGAACAGGTCGCGGCGGATGCCTCCGCCTGCCTGCTCGTAGGTGTCCAACCCGACAAAGCGCACCAGCGGATGCGATGCCCCAATCTCGCGCTCGGTCAGCCGCTCGCGCAAGTTGGACGGGTTGCGCTGCCACTGTGGCGCATCATAGAACGCGGCCTCCTGCGCGGCGTGGTCGTCGGTGATGGACAGCGCCATCAACTGATCCAGCGTCACGGCATCGGCGCGATAGTCGGCCATCAGGCGGGGCGAGACATTCGCCAGCTTCAAGCGGCGCTGCACCACCAGCGGCGTGACGGAGAAATCCGCCGCAATGTCCTCGATGGGCCGGCCCTCGGCCACCAATGCCGCAAACGCTTCAAACTGATCTGCGGGGTGCATGGCTTCGCGCTGCACGTTTTCGGTGAGGCTGGCCGTGCGGGCCGTGCCATCGGCCACCTGCAGGCAAGGCACCTCCCAATCCTTGGCGATGCGGTGTTTCTTCGCCAGCAGCTTGAGGGCTGCAAGGCGTCGGCCACCGGCCACCACCTCGTAATGCTCGCCATCAGCGGCGGGAATCACGATCAGGTTTTGCAGCAGGCCAACGCGCTGGATGCTCGCGGCCAGTTCGGGGATGGACATGCGCGGGGTCTTGCGCACATTGCGGCCCGTGGGGCGCAGCACCAGCCGCGACAGCGGAACCAGAATCATGTGCTTGCTCGGGTCGGCGGCTTGCAGCACGTTCGCTGCGCTGCTGGCTGCGGTGTGGACGGCGCGGGCTTCGGTAGTGGTAACGGCGTTCATGGTGAATCTCCAATAAGTGAAACAAGGAAATGGAGGGGAACCGCCCCTCCGGCGGGGGAACGGTTCAAGCCTTAAGCTGGCGCATACCATCGGCCAGCAGCCACAGGGCACGGTTCAGCCGAATGTCGGAATCAATGCCCTGCACGGGGCGGGTCTGCTGCCTGCGTCCGTTGGTGCTGCGCCCGGACAGGCCGCCTTTGGTGAGGTTTTCTTGAGTGCGGTTGAACACGCTCCACAAGTCCGGGCGGCGGTCGTCGAAGCGGCGCGGCATCAGAATTTGCGATTCGGTGACAGGCGCTGGCTTGTCCGGGTCGTCGTACTTCAACGCCAGCGCAGCACGGGCGAACACCTCCGATTCGCCATCGTCCAAGGTGATGCCGCGCATCAGGTCGCGCGATTCCTTCACCCGCTCGAAGCCGCTCAACACCTCATAAGCGCCTTCGATGACGTGCCCGGCCACGTTGCCTTTGTGGGGTACGCGCACATCGGCCACGGTGTCACCGCACACCAGCCCATTGCTGCACACGAAGCGGAACATTCCGGCCAGCATCTGGTAGCTGCTCGTGCCGTCATGGGAGTTCAGCAGCACGATTTCGTTAGCTTCCGCGCCGTTGATCTGGCTGGCATGGCGCAGGCGCAGCATGTGTTTCGTGTGCTCGCGCTTGCCTTCATCGCGCACGCGGGTCTGCGTCACCATGAAGGGTTGAAACCCCTCTTTGCGCAGTTCGGTCAGCACGGCGGCGGTGGGGATATAGGCGTACCGCTCGGAACGGCTCTCATGCGGTGCATCCGCGAAGATGGACGGGGCCACCCTGCGAATCTGGTCATCGGACAGCGGGTAGCCGCTGCGCAGCGCCGGGGAGTGGGAAGCGAAACGGGTTGCAAGCATGTCGTTCTCCTGAACAAAAAGGCTGTTGAAGAAAACCGCACACCGGATTCCTAGATTCGGAGCCCAGCCTTTCGGCTGTTCGGTGCGGTCGGCACGAGGAACCCGGTTGGCCCTGTTGCCACCGTCCTTCCTGAGTTCATCGCCCGCGACGGTCAGGAGCGCGCGGACGGGGGCCGTCAAGGAGACAAGCGCAGGGTTGGTGCGGCCCGCAGGCGCAGCCGAGGACACGGCCCTGCGCGCCTTGACGGCACACAGCCGCGGGCTACAGTCGCGGTGAAGGTGATGAAGTCAGGGAAGACGGCTGGACATGGCAACGGCCGTCCCTACACACCGACCGCACGGCAAGCGAAGCGCGCAGGCCCGAAGCTGGAAGCCGGGCCGGAGGCGTCAGCCGAGCGGAGCGAGGGAACGATGGAAGCCCGAAGGGGCGAGACGCCGCAGGCGGCTCGATGCGCCACGCGCACGACAGCGCGACCGGCTATCTCCCAGGTGGCCGGGGACGCCCAGCCTTCAAAGTGGAATGAACAACTGGATCAGGATGAGCAAACGCGAGGCATCGTCGATCTGCGGCTGATGTTGTCTGGCCGATCCGGCGCAGCCGGTTCGGCGGTCTTTGAGGGGTGCCAAGCATCGCGCGGCGGGGATAGCCCGCAGGGCTTTCCCCTGGAGGCAAGCGAAGCGCGCAGCGCCCCGTCAGGGGCGCGTAGGCATCATGCCGAGTCGTCAGGACGCAGGCTGGATTCCGCAACCGGCATCCACGGCGATGACGAGTCCAGCAGGTATCGCGCACCGCGCGCGTACAGACCCGACAGCCCGGTGGGCTGGTAGAACCCGGTGACGCGGCGCCGGAACTGTGCGCCGTACTCGTTGGTGTAGATCACCGCGTCGCCGATCTTGAAGCGCAAGGGCTGGCCGTTCTCCGGCGCGAACGGCTTGAGCGCATCGTGCTGCGCCGTGATTTCGATGATGTAGTCGTGATGGCTGCTCATGGCATTGATCTCCTTCGATGGTCGAGAAAGCACAAGGAGCGCCTTGCGGCGCTCCCAAGGCCAGGTCAGACAGCGATCCGCCCGGCCAAGCGCGCATCGCGCGCATAGGCGCTCAACCGCTTCTCGGCGCGGAAAGACAGGTCACGCTCGATCGGCAACCCCAGCCGCCCGCGCACCGCTGCCAGCTCGCCCAGGCTGACCCAGCCGATTTCCGGCATCCCCAGGCCCAGGTCGCAAAGACCAAAGACGTGGTCGTGGTCGTCGGGATCAATCTCGGTCAGCAGCCAGGTCGCGCCCGCATCGGGCGTGAACAGCTTGACTACGGGCGCCGGATCGAAGTCCGGGTTCTCCAAGGATGCGCGGCCGTTGGCCAGCAGCAGCGCACGCTGCTCGTCGGTGATGAATGCGTAGTTCATGCTGAACTCCTGAAAGGATGCCGGGCGGAATTGCCCAGCCCCTGCGGGTCACGGCGCAGCGCAAGCCGTCAAGGGGCACGACGGCCGCAGGCCGCAAGCGCCCATGGCGCGCCGCCCTTTACGGCGCGAACGCCGTGGCACCATGGGGAGACAGCAAGCCGCCACACCCCACCATCCAGCTACACCCGGTCTTGGCAAGCGCAGCGCGCAGGCCCTGGTCAGCAAGTTGGGCCGGAGGTGTCAGCGATGAGAGCCCGCATGGGGCGAAACCCGCAGGGGTTCAATGCGCAGCACGACAGCGTGGCCGGCCATGCTCCAGTGGCCGGGATCGCCCTGCATCTGCGGTGAAACAGAAAAACGCCTTGGGTGACGATGCTGATCACCTTGATCAATTTGCAGGAAGGATGCGACTACGAAACGCGTGCGCGTTCACCGTAGTCGCAGGCTCACATCGTCTGCGGCGCGTTATTTGACCGAGGTCACGACGTAGCCGTCACCCTCTTTCTTGAACCCGACGTGGACTTTCGCGCCCACGGCGAGTTTGTCGTACAGGGCCTTGTCCTTGACGCCAAACGCCATGGTCATCGCGGGCCACCCCAGGCTCTTGACGGGGCCATGCGCAAGGGTGACCTTGCCCTGGACCGCGTCAAATTCCTTCACCACGGCATCGGCCTCATGGGCCGCGGACTTGGCGGTGCCTTTGGCGTCCATGCCTTTCATCATGTCCTGGCACTTCTTGGCATCCATGTCCTTCATGTCCATGCCCTTCATCCCCTTCATGTCCATGCACTCCTGCATGCCCTTACCCTCCATCTTCATGCTGCCCATGTCGCCGGATTGGGCGAAGGTGGCAGCAGAAAACGCCAAGGCGGCGATCAGCGTTGCGGTTGAGACGAGTTTCATGATGGATTTCCTTTTCTGAGCTTTAAAAATGGGGCCGGCCTTCTGGCAGGCCCCGGATGGAACGCGGCCACTGGGAATGGCCAGCGTTGGAGAGTCATGGGCTGGTGCTCACGACCCGGGGTTCGTGCATGCCTTGACCTGGGCCTCGTAACGCGCCTTGCGCATCCGGTTTTCTCCAGGCGTCGTTTGGGCACGCGGGCCGTGATCCAGCGGCAGCACCAGCGGGTCGGTCGGGCAGTTCACCCGCTGACCTGTGGTGCCGTCGACTCGGGTGGTACTGGCCGTTTGCGATGCTGCTGCCGCCTGTTTGGCTGCGCGTGCCTTCTCGATGGCCTGGAAGTCGGGGCCGGCCAGTGCAGGCAGAGAAGCGCCCAGCGCCAGGGCGGCGATGAGGGGGAGCAGTGATTTTTTCATGATGGTTTTCCAAGGTTGGTTGATCCAAAAAGTCCGAGAGGAGCCTCATCGGATCAATCCAGCCACCGGCAGAACGCTAGGCGTACAGGCCATCGCAGTCGACCGCCTCCCGCATCAAAGAACCAGGTCGGCGCCGGCGCCACCGTCGCAAGCGCGAGCCAGGCCACCGGAGCCTGCTCTCGCGCTTCGCCTTCGCCGGTGAATGCGTGAGCCGCTGGTGCCGGTGCGATGGCACAAGCCGGGCATACCTGGCAATCGTCGGCGCTGCTGGGCAACGGGCGCGAGGCCACCATTGCCGTCATCACCGGGCCGGCGTGCTGAATCTCCTGGGCGGAAACGGCAGCGCGTGTCGCTGTGCCCAGCAGCAGCGACAGGCAAAGCACCGCCGCACCCCATGCGCGGCCGCCACCGGAGCGTTCAAGTGGCCGCATGACGACGCCTCCAGAACATCCGCCGCGATGCCTTGCGCTCGCGCGGCCGCCGCATCAACAGGTAGGCCGCGGGAATGACGAACATCGACAGCAACGGGGCCGTGACCATCCCTCCCACCATCGGCGCGGCGATGCGCTGCATCACCTCGGAGCCGGTGCCCGTGCCCCACATGATCGGCAGCAGGCCGGCCAGGATGACGGCCACCGTCATCGCTTTGGGCCGCACGCGCAGCACGGCGCCCTCGCGAATGGCATTCAGCAGATCGGCCTCGCTGGTCGTGCCGCGGCCGACTCGCTCCTGCCAGGCGTTCTTGAGGTACAGCAGCATGATCACGCCGAATTCGGCGGACACGCCAGCCAGTGCGATGAAGCCCACCGCACCCGCGATCGACAGGTTGTAGCCCAGCAGGTACAGCAGCCAGATGCCGCCCACCAGCGCGAATGGGAGCGCAGCCATGATCAGAAGCGCTTCACCGAACGCGCCGAAGGTCAGGTACAGCAACACGAAGATGATGAGCAGCGTGAAGGGCACCACTACCTTGAGCTTGGCGGTGGCCCGCTCCAGGAACTCGAACTGTCCCGACCAGGAGATTGAGTAGCCCGGCGGCAGCTTTACCTGCTTGGCCACGGCCTGCTGCATGTCCTGCACCGCGGAGCGCAGGTCGCGGTCCCGGATGTCGACGTACACCCAGCCCGACAGGCGCGCGTTCTCGCTGCGCAGCATCGGCGGCCCGTCGGCAATGCGGATGTCGGCCACGTCGGACAGCACCAGGCGCTGGCCGCGCTCGGTCACGACGGGCAGGGAGCGCAGTTTTTCCAGCGAATCGCGCATCTCGCGCGGGTAGCGCAGGTTGATCGGGAAGCGCTGCAGGCCTTCCACCGTCTCGCCGATGTTCTCGCCGCCCACGGCGGACGAGACCACCGACTGCACGTCGGCGATGTTCAGGCCGTAGCGGGCCGCATCGTCGCGCCGGATGTTCACATCCACATAGCGCCCACCCGTGAGCCGCTCGGCCAAAGCGCTGCTGACGCCGGGCACGTCCTTGAGCGTGCGTTCGATCTCTGCGGTGATGCGATCGATGGTTGCTAGGTCGGTGCCCGCGACCTTAACCCCCACAGGGCTCTTGATGCCCGTGGCCAGCATGTCAATGCGGTTGCGGATCGGCGGCACCCAGATGTTGGACAGGCCCGGCACCTTGACGATGCGGTCAAGTTCCTCGACCAGCTTGTCGGTCGTCATGCCGGCGCGCCACTGGTCGCGCGGCTTGAACTGGATCGTCGTCTCGAACATCTCCAGCGGAGCGGGGTCGGTGGCGCTCTCCGCGCGGCCGGCCTTGCCGTAGACGCTCGCGACCTCCGGCACCGTCTTGATCAGGCGGTCGGTCTGCTGCAGCAGCTCTCCCGCCTTTCCTGCCGACAGTCCCGGCAGCGCCGAAGGCATGTACAGCAGGTCACCTTCGTCCAGCCGCGGCATGAACTCGCCGCCGATGTGCTGCAGCGGCCACAGGCTGGTGGCCAGCACCACGACCGCCACCACGAGCGTGAGCTTTGGGGCGCGCAGCACCCTGTCGAGCAGCGGCCGGTAGACCGCGATCAACAGGCGATTGAGTGGATTGTTTTTCTCATCGGGGATGCGGCCACGGATCAGGTAGCCCATGAGCACCGGAATCAAGGTCACCGACAGGCCGGCCGCAGCCGCCATGGCGTAGGTCTTGGTGAACGCCAGCGGCGAGAACAGGCGTCCCTCCTGCGCTTCCAGCGTGAACACAGGCACGAAGGACAGCGTGATGATCAGCAGCGAGAAAAACAACGCCGGCCCCACCTCCGCCGCCGAGTCACCGATGACCCGCCACCGGGCCGGCCCTTCGAGCACCTCGCCGGGGTGCTCATGGCTCCAGTGCTCCAGATGCTTGTGGGCGTTCTCGATCATCACCACCGCCGCGTCGACCATCGCACCGATGGCGATCGCGATACCCCCCAGCGACATGATGTTGGCGTTGACGCCCTGGTAGTGCATCACGATGAACGCCGCCAGGATGCCCAGGGGCAGAGAGATGATCGCGACCAGCGCCGAGCGCAGGTGGAACAGGAAGATGAAGCAGACCACCGCGACGACGATGAACTCCTCGATCAGCTTGTGCGTGAGGTTGTCGACCGCGCGTTCGATCAGCCCGGAGCGGTCGTACACCGGCACGATCTCCACGCCCCGCGGCAAGCTGGACGCCAGGCCCTTGAGCTTGTCCTTGACCGCGGCAATGGTCTGCAGCGCGTTCTTGCCTGAGCGCATGACGATCACGCCGCCGACGGCTTCGCCCTCGCCATTGAGTTCGCCGATACCGCGGCGCATCTCCGGACCGATCTGCACCCGGGCCACGTCGCCCAGGCGCACTGATACGCCGGCGGCTGTCGTCATCAGCGGCACCTTCCTAAAATCCTCAAGACTCCCCAGGTAGCCCGAGGCGCGCACCATGTATTCGGCCTCGCCGAGTTCGAGCACCGAGCCGCCGGTCTCCTGGTTCGCGCGCTGGATCGCCTCCACGACCTTGGTGTGCGGGATGCCGTAGGCCGCGAGCTTGTCCGGATCAAGCACGATCTGGTACTGGCGCACCATGCCGCCTACCGAGGCAACCTCGGCCACGTCGGGCACGGTCTTGAGCTCGTACTTGAGGAACCAGTCCTGCAGGGCGCGCAGTTGCGAGATGTCCATCTTGCCGCTGCGGTCGACCAGTGCGTACTCGTAGATCCAGCCCACGCCGGAAGCGTCCGGACCGAGCGAGGCCTTAGCCTGGGCCGGCAACCTCGACTGCACCTGGTTGAGGTATTCGAGGACGCGGGAGCGCGCCCAATATTGGTCGGTCCCGTCCTCGAACAGCACGTAGACGAAGGAGTCGCCAAAGAACGAGTAGCCGCGCACCGCCTTTGCGCCCGGCACCGAGAGCATCGTCGTCGTCAACGGGTACGTGACCTGGTTCTCGACGATGCGCGGCGCCTGGCCCGGATAGGTGGTGCGGATGATGACCTGCACGTCCGACAGGTCGGGCAGCGCGTCCAGCGGCGTTCGCTGTACCGCATAGATGCCCCAGGCGCTGAGTGCCAAGGTGGCCAGCAGCACGAGGAAGCGGTTGGCGATGGACCAGCGGATCAGCTTGGCGATCATGGCTTGCCTCCGGCCGCCATCGGCGTGACGTGCGTGAGCTGCGGCAGGTCGTCCGCGCCCATGAAGAACTCGAAGCGCACGCGATCACCGACCTGCACGTTGCGCGCCGCGCCGTCGGGCGGCAGTTTGAAGTCCATCGTCATCGGGCCCCACTTCATTGTGGGAATGGCGCCGTGCGACAGGGTCAACGCGTCCTTGCCGACGCTGACGACCTTGGCCTCACCGACATGCCGTGGCGCGCTGGCGGCCACCGGGGCCGAAGGCGAAGCTGGGGCAACCACGGCCGGCTCGCTGTTCAAGCGGGCCTCGACACCCTTGAGGCTGGCCTCCGAGTCGATCAGGAACTGCGAGGACACGACGACGCGCTGCCCCGCCGACAGGCCGCGCTTGATCTCGGTCTGGCCACTGTTCTCCAGGCCCGCCTCGACATCGACCGGACGGAAGCGCCCGTTGTCTTCGGCCACGATCACCACCGTGCGTTTGCCGGTCTGGATCACCGCCTCGGTGGGCACGAGCAGCGTCTTGTCGGGCCGCATGTCCACGAAGTTCATCGTGACGAACATCCCCGGTACCAGCCGGCTGCCAGGATTGGCGAGCTCCAGGCGAGCCTTCAGTGTGCGCGTGCTCGGATTCACCTCGGGCAGGATCGCCTGCACCTTGCCATCGAAGCTGCTGCCGGGCGCGGCCGGGCTACGGGCCTGCACCTTGGCGCCCGGGCGCAGCAGCGCGGCCTGGCTCTCGGGCACCTCGGCGTTGGCCCACACGGTGGACAAGCCGTTGATGCGGAACAGCGTCGCGCCCGGCATCACCGTCATGCCTTCACGCGCCAGCAATTCGACCACCACGCCGCCGATGGGCGCGCTCAGCGTGATGCGTGGCTGGGTCTTGCCGCTGCGCTCGACCAGCGCGATCTGGGCATCGTCCATGCCGACCTGGCGCATGCGCTGGCGCGCACCGTCGACCAGCCCACCCAGGTCCGTGCCTTTCATGCGCCGTACTGACAGGAACTCTTCCTGCGCAGCAACCCAGTCCGGGACATAGAGGCTGACCAGCGGTTGCCCCTTGGCGACCGGGTCCAGCGTGGCACGCACGTACAGGTGCTCGACGTACCCGGTGGCACGCGCTTGCACGATCGCCTGGTCACGCTCGTTGAAGGCGATGCTGCCCACCGCCGACACCTGCGGCGACAGCGTGCCTTCGGTCACTTCGGCGGTGCGAACGCCGAGGTTCTGCTGGATGCGCGAGCTGACAGTGACGTTTCCCTTATCTGCATCCCCGTCGGCATAGACCGGCGACATCATCATGTCCATGAAGGGTGACTTGCCCGGCTTGTCGAACTTGTTCGCCGGTACCATGGGATCGTTGTAGTACAGGATCTTCTTGCCATTGGCGGGATCGACGTCGCCGGCCTTGAGGCCGGCCGCGATATGCCGCCGCGTGGCGTCCTCGCCCGACTCATTGGCAGGCGCAGCAACAGCGGGAGTCGCCGCTTGCGGCGATGCCATGCCACTGGGATTCGAAGGCGTGGCCGGCATGTCGGCTCCGTGGCGCATGCCGAGGGTGTAGAGGCCGTAGCCGGCGGCGCCCAGCACGCCGGCGGCGACGAGGGCCATCACGAGGTTTTTGGTTTTCATGGGAGGTCTCTCGGTTGTGCTCAGGGGCGGGGTGCGGCCGTGTCGTGACCAGCCGGCACCAGGTAGTTCAGTTGTGCCCACAGGCGCGCCGCGCCCATTTCCAGGCGCAAGCGTTCGACGCGCGTGTCAATCTCGGCGCGGCGTGCCTCTAGCACCGCGGTCAAGGTGCCCGCGTTGCCGCGGTAGGCGGCGATCGAGGCGCGCGTGCGCTCGGTGGCCAGTGGCAGCAGCGAGCTGTCGTAGCGCGCCAGGCGCTCTCGGTCGCTGCGCCATTCCTGCAGCATCGCCAGTGCCTCGGCCACATGGGCGCGCGTGGCTTCCTCGCGCTCGGCGCGCTTTTGCTCGACACTGGCGAGCTTGGCGGCCAGCTCGCGGTCCTGGCGGTTTTTCTGGTCCCACTGCAGCGGGATCGAAACATTGAGCGAGACCATGTTCGAGTAGGCCGGGCCGCGCTGGCTGTACATCAGCTCGACGCTCACATCGGTCTTCTTGTTGGCTTGCGCGATGTCGGCTTCGGCCTGCGCGACCTCTTCCTGCTTTTGCATCACGGCGATTTCAGGGTGGTGGGCCAACTGGGCTTCCAAATCCTGCGGGCTCAGGCGAACCGTATCCAATGCCGGAACCGAGCCCAGGGGATCGCTTGCGACGGAGCCAATCCAGCGCGCCAGTTGCGTGCGGGCCGTGGCGACCTGGCGCTCGGCCTGCTCGATGCGGTCGTCGATCTGGGCGACCGCCGAACGGGCGGCGAACACATCGGCTTGCGTGCCGCGCCCGCCCCGGTAGGCGGCATCAGCGGCGTCGATCTGCAGGCGCGCTTCGTCGCGCTGGGTCACCAGCATGTCGCGCACACGCTCCTGGAAGAGACGGTCCAGCCAGGCCAAGGCGGTGTCGCGCTGCAGGTTGGCGAGCGCCAGGCTGCGCCCGGCCTCGGCGACTTCGGCCTCGCGCTCGTAGCGCCCGGCACGGGCCTTGAGTTTGTCTTCGCGTGTGAACTCCTGCATCACGCCGATGGAGCGCATGGTCATGAAGTCGCGCGTCGGGCTGAACCGATCCGCGCCGTTGACGGGCAGGTTGTTGATGCCGAGCTTGAGGGTGGGGTCTGGCCGCTGTCCGGCGGCGACCGCCATGTCCCGTGCGGCCGATGCCGTCGCATCCTGGGCCACGAGCGCGCGAGAACGGGTTTGTGCCAGGCGCAGCGCCTGATCCAGCGTCAGGCCGTCGGCGGCATGGGCTGCACCGGCGCCCATGGCGAATGCCGCAACGATGCCGGCAGCAAGCCTGCGCCATGGCACAGCGCCGCCCGGCGTGCGGAAAGAAAAAGAGTCGATGAACATGGGATCTCCAGTTGACGAATGCCATCAGGTCGAATGGAGCTTGGCGGGGGCGAGCGGAAACTCGCGGACACGCGCAAGCGCGACCGATCGGTCTGGTTCAGCCGGCTCAGGCCGGCCGCACCAGCGTCAGGAGATCAAATGCGAAAACAGCAGTGCAGGATGGCGTGCGGCGGAGACGCCGCGACGCGCCGGAATATCACGTCGGCCGAAGGCCAGCCATGCCCGAGAGGCTCGGGTTGCACCGGAAGGGTGTAGAGGGTCGTCAGCAGCGCCGCGGGTACGGTCGGGGCCGACGCATGGTCGGCGCTTTGCTGGCCGAAACGGCAGTGCTCTACGCACAAGTTGGCGGCGTTGTCGTCGATTTGGTCGCAGCTCGCCATGGCGGCCATGTCTGACGTTGCGACCATGTCGGGCGACACGGCCATCGCAGCACCGGCCTCATCACCGGGCATCGCCGCGGCCGACGCATTCAGGGCCATCGTCGGAAGCGACTGCGGCATGCCCGACAGTGCGGGGCAGGCGTAGGCAGCGATGGCCAACTGGCCGAAGACCAGCACACCGAGCATCAGCCGGCAGACGAATCGCCTGAACATGCGCGTCATCGTCATGCGGCCACCCCATCAGTGCGGTGATAGGCTTCAGCGCCCGGCCGCACGGATCTGCGTCGGCCGGCAACGCTTGCCTGCGCAACGAGGCTCGGATCGGCGATGGCCGGATCTAAGTCCTGCTCCCCGGTCAGCGCGGCGATGATCGAACAGGCCGAACCTTCTGGCGCTTTGGCGCAGCAATCGGCCAGATTTTCCAGCGCCGAGGCCATCGACTGCAGGTCGGCCACGCGCTCCCGGATCTCCGCGATGCGTTCGCGGGTGATTTCCCGCACGCGCAGCCGATCACGCTTGGTACTCAAGGACATCAGTTCGGCGATGTCCTCCAGCGAGTACCCCAATGCCTGAGCCCGCTTGATGAAGCGCAGACGACGGACATCGTCCTCCGAATTGCCGGAAGCCGCCGTCCACGCGATCCGGCGCAGCCAGCAATCCACCGCGCTGGTAATAGCGCACCGCCTCCACGCCAACGCCTGCCGCGTCGGCGAGTTTGCGTATGGTGAATGCATGGGTCGGCATGGGGAAAAGAATGGCTCAGGCGATCGAACGACGAAAAGACTCTATGTCTGTTGTTTGGTACGTAGTTTAGGCGGTCTTGCCGGCGCATGTCAACACAGCCTTCGCCTGCTGCCAGTGCTTGCGCACAGGCGTCTTGCCCTGCGCCATCGATAGATCTGTTTGACTACGCTTCCCGCTGCGCTGCAGAGACCAGCTCGCCAAGGATGCCGCACTCTTTCGCTTGATGTCCTGCGGAGCAGCGGGCGCGCAGCGTCGTCAGTTGCCTTTCCAGTGCTTTCAAGCTGGTCAGGCGGGCACGCACCCTCGCAATCTGCTCGTCGACCAGCCGGTTGATGTCCGCGCAATCCTCATCCGGACGGGATGTGAAGTTCAGGAGCCGCCTGACATCGGCCAGAGGAATGTCCAAGGCCCGGCAGTGGCGGACAAAGGACAGTCCATCGATGTGTTCCGTCCCGTATACCCGGTATCCATTGGTCTGCCGAGCTGGCGGCGGCAACACCCCCGTCCTCTCGTAGAACCGGATCGTGTCGGTGTCCACGCCGGTGGCGTGGCTCAACTCGCCAATTTTCATCGCAGAACACTCACATGTTGTCAGGACATGCATCGTAGCCGCTTGACCTTGGAGCTACTCCAAGGTGTGAAATAGCCCTTGTAAATGAAAGCACAAGGGGAACGGCACCTGTCGCAACGCTGTCGGCGTCTGCGCTTTGGCTCTCCTGCGCGGAGACTGGCAAAGCTGGCCCGTCTCACCACCTGACTCTTGAAGAAGAACGGATCGATCCATGAAAGCAGACACCGAAACCTCCTGCACCACGGCGTGCTGTTCAGCGAGCGCCATGAGCGCAGCGGCGACCGTTGAGCCACTCGTGACCCACTTCGGGATAGCCAACATGGATTGCCCCAGCGAGGAGGCTCAGATTCGCAAGCGCTTGGCGCAGGTCGATGGCGTCCGGGATATGGCTTTCGACTTGACCCGTCGCCGCCTTGAGGTCACACACGAACCAGCTGGACAGAACGCCATCCTGCGCGCGCTGCACGACATCGGCATGCGGGCGGTCGTGGAACCCGCGCCGCAGCAGGTCATCTACTTCATCAAGGAGATGGACTGTCCCAGCGAAGAGCGCCAGTTGCGCTCGATGCTGGAGCCACTGGCGGGCGTGCAGGCGGTGGACTTCGATCTGAAGGCCCACACGCTGACGGTGACCCATTCGCTGACCGATACAGCCCCGATTGCCAGGACCATCGAAGGCCTGGGAATGAAGCCGGTGGAAAAGACGGCGGGCAGCATGCCAATCGCTGTCGAAGCCCTCATCCCCAGCACGGCGGCGTCGCAAACCCCGGCACCGGCGACAGGGAACGGTACACGCTTCCTTATTCCGAACATGGATTGCCCTACCGAAGAGGCAACGATCCGCAAGCGCCTTGGTGCGGTCGATGGCATCGAACGGCTGGATTTCGACCTGATGGGGCGACGGCTCGATGTCCAGCACCGTCTGCCCGACCCCGCGCCGATCCTCAAGGCCCTGAACGATGTAGGCATGAAGGCCAGCATTGAGCACGCTGACGACACCGGGCCGCAGGGCCAGGCCGTGTACCTGATCGAAAAAATGGACTGCCCGACCGAGGAGGGCCTGCTGCGCAAGGCGCTCGAAGGCATGCCTGGGGTGAAGGCCCTGGATTTCAACCTGATGGGCCGCACGCTGACCGTGAGCCACGAGCTTGTCGATCTGGCTCCGGTGACCAGCGCGATCGAGCGGCTCGGCATGGCTCCAGTGCTCCAAAGCGCCTCCGACCCGGCGCCATCCGCTCCCCGTGAGTTCGGCACCGGCATCTCGCGCGGGCAATGGATTCGGATGGCGGTCTCCGGCGTGCTGGCGCTCGGCGCGGAGGCCATGGTCTTCGCGGGTGCTCCCGAGGCCTCCTGGCCCATCATTCTTGCTTGCCTCGCGGCCATCGGCCTGGGTGGGGTCGAGACCCTCAAGAAGGGCTGGATCGCGCTGAAGACGCGTTCGCTGAACATGAACCTGTTGATGACGGTCGCCGTCATCGGCGCGGCGCTGATCGGCCAGTGGCCCGAGGCGGCGGTGGTCATCTGGCTCTTCGGCATCGCCGAGATGATCGAGGCCTTGAGCCTGGATCGGGCCCGCAATGCCATCCGCAAGCTGATGGACCTGGCGCCAGAGAACGCATTGGTGCGCCAGCCCGACGGTCAATGGCGCGAGGTCAAGGCGGATACCGTGCCACTCGGAAGTGTTGTGCGGGTGCGTCCGGGCGAACGCATCGCACTGGATGGCGAAGTCGTCGCGGGACAGTCGTCGGTGAACCAGGCGCCGATCACCGGCGAAAGCATGCCGGTGGAGAAGACCGCCGGTGCCACGGTCTTCGCCGGCACCATCAACGAGCGCGGCACGCTGGAGTTCCGCGTTACCTCGCGCAAGGGCGAAACCACCCTCGACCGCATTGCACGATCGGTCCAGGAAGCGCAGGGACAACGCGCGCCCACGCAACGCTTCGTGGACAAGTTCGCCGGCATCTATACACCCGCGGTGTTTGCGCTTGCCCTTGCCGTGGCGGTCATTCCTCCGCTCGCTTTCGGGCAGCCCTGGTTCGAATGGGTCTACAAGGCGCTGGTGATGCTGGTCATTGCCTGCCCCTGCGCATTGGTGATCTCCACGCCGGTTACCGTGGTCAGCGGCCTGGCAGCTGCCGCACGCCGAGGCATCCTGGTCAAGGGCGGTCTTTACCTCGAACAAGGGCGGCACCTGAAATCGGTGGCCCTGGACAAGACCGGGACCCTGACCCATGGGCGCCCCGCACTGACCGATGTCATATCGCTGCGCGGCCTGCCGAAGGAAGAAGTTCTGCGCATTGCAGCGAGCATCGATGCTCTGTCGGAGCATCCTGTGGCCACCGCCATCGTGGCGGGCTACAACCAACCGCATGCCCAGGTGGACAAGTTCGAGGCGATCCCTGGACGCGGCGTCAAAGGCAACGTCGATGGAGATGTCTATTACGTCGGCAACCACCGGCTGATCAAAGAGCTGGGACTTTCAACACTTGAGGTCGAGACTCAGCTCGATGCGTTGGAGTACCAGGCCAAGACCGTTGTGCTCCTCGCCACGGACCAGCAAGTACTCGCCCTGCTGGCCGTGGCCGACACAGTGCGCGACACCAGCCGGCAAGCGATCGCCGAACTCAAGTCGCTGGGAATCGAACCAGTCATGTTGACTGGCGATAACGCGAAAACCGCGCAAGCCGTGGCTGCCCAGGTCGGCATCACCAGCGCCAAGGGCGAGTTGCTGCCGCAGGACAAGCTGCAGGCAATCGAAGAACTGCTCTCACGCGGGCCAGTCGGCATGGTGGGCGACGGCGTCAACGACGCACCGGCATTGGCCAAGTCGAGCATAGGCTTCGCAATGGGCGCAGCTGGCACCGACACGGCAATCGAAACGGCCGACGTCGCATTGATGCAGGACAACCTGCGCAAGCTTCCAGAGTTCATCCGGCTGTCACAGCGCGTAGCCGGCATCCTGACGGCCAACATCGTCTTTGCGCTTGGAACAAAGGCGGTGTTCATGGCCTTGGCCTTTACTGGACATGCAAGTCTGTGGCTGGCGATTCTGGCCGACATGGGTGCCAGTCTGGCGGTCGTTTTCAATGGGATGCGCTTGCTGCGGTCGTCTGAGGACATCAAGCCACATGGCCATTGATAGGGCTGTCTTGCGGATGTACCTGTTGGCCGTGACGGTGCTTGCCGCCGACGTAGCGACCAAGGCGGCCATCGTCGCGTGGATTCCCTTGTATGGCTCCCATGAAATCACGCCATGGTTCAACATCGGGCATTGGCTGAATCCAGGCGCGGCCTTCAGCTTCTTGGCGCAGGCGGGTGGGTGGCAACGCGGCTTTTTTATTGTTATTGGCGTCGCTGCTTCTGCCTTTCTCACCTGGCTCATTGCCCGCGAGAAGACTGCAACACCTGAGGCCGTGGGCTATGCAGCAATTCTCGGCGGCGCGCTCGGCAATGTTCTTGATCGAGTGCGGCATGGGGCCGTGGTGGACTGGCTCGATTTTCATTGGGGCGATTGGCACTGGCCTGCGTTCAATGCAGCCGACGTTGGCATCACCCTGGGAGCGGGGCTTCTGCTGATCGCCGCGTTTCGCGGCCGCGGCCGAAACGGCGCAGATTCCCATTCGCCAGCACGATGATCCAGATTTTCATTGACACATGCGGAGCCGTGAGCACGGCTTCGGAGAAACCGATGTCCCACTCGGCGCTACCACTGCCGCCTGCAAATGCACGCTGAACTCGTTCTCAAGACGCTAATGATGGGCGTCGTCGAAGGCATCACGGAATTCTTGCCAGTCTCCTCGACGGGGCATTTGATCCTAGCGGGCAATGCGCTCTCATTCCTTGCGAAAGAGAAGCGCGACGTCTTTGAAGTGTTCATCCAGTTCGGCGCGATGCTCGCGGTCATCTGGGAATATAGGGCTCGTCTGGCAAGCGTTGTTGTCTCAGCGCATGCCGACCAAGGCTCCCGCCGGTTTTTAGTGAACCTTGCCATTGCATTTATGCCCGCGGCAGTGCTCGGACTGCTGATTGGATCTCATGTGCAGAGGCTGCTTTTCAGTCCGGGGCCGGTGGCCGTCGCACTCGTTGTCGGTGGCATCGCGATCCTGTGGGCTGAGCGACGCCCCGTGCAAGTGAAGGCTGAGCGTGCCGAACAGATCAGCCGAATCGACGCACTGAAGATTGGTTTCGTGCAGTGCCTTGCGCTCTGGCCGGGTACTTCGCGCTCAGGCGCGACGATTATCGGCGGGCTATGGTTCGGGGCTTCGCGGCAGGCTGCGACGGAGTTTTCGTTTTTCCTCGGCATTCCAATCTTGGGGGCCGCCTCGGTATACAACCTCTTCAAGCACTGGGGCGCATTGTCGAGCGACGACATCGGCGTTTTTGCAATGGGTTTCATTGCTTCTTTCGCATTTGCGCTGCTTGCGATACGCCTTCTGATGCGTTATTTGACCGGACATGGATTTGGAGTTTTTGCGTGGTATCGCATTGCACTGGGAACGCTAATCTTGGTAGCGGTCGCCACGTAACCTTTCACTGGCGATGACGACGACCCATGTGGACGCTGTTGAAGGCCTTCTGCACAACAGGCCGTGGCGCAGGGCCATACGTGCAGCGAAAGGTGCGCGGCGTAGTTAGCCCCATCATTTTTCGCCGGCAACAGGCAAATCTTCGTTTTAGAACCTTCGCTCGCACTGCATCGTGCAACGCCCAGTGGTCCGAGTCATCGATAAAATGAGAATCAATAACATTTATACATCATGAAAATGCTTTCTCTTTGCGCCAGGCGATTCCTGGCAATAGCCGCGTTGTTCGCACTCTGGTCGGCTTCTCCCGCCTGGGCTGCCGCCCCTGCCGCCAGCGACCAGGCCAAGCAGACCTGGCAATTGCTGGACTACCTCGCGGTTGACTACGGCGGCGCGGTGAGCAACGGCCAGATTCAAAGTGCCAGCGAGTACGAGGAGATGAAGGAGTTCGCGGCAACCGCCGCACAGCAGCTTGCCGCACTGCCGAGCACTGCGGCGCTGCCCGAGTTGCAGCGGCAGGCCAAAGCGCTCGGAGACCTCATCGCCGCAAAGGCGGACGCCAAGGCCGTGGCCGACAGCGCCCATTCGCTGGCCGCAGCGCTGGTCAAAGCCTATCCGTTTCCGCTCTCGCCGACCCAGCCGCCGGATCTCGCACGCGCCAAGGTGCTGTTTGAAGCCAACTGCGCGGCATGCCACGGGGCAACCGGTGCAGGCGACGGCCCGCTCGGCGCCAAGCTCGAACCGCCGCCGATCGCCTTCACCGATCGTGATCGTGCCCGTTCGCGCAGCGTGCTCGCGCTGTACCAGGTCATTTCTCAAGGCGTGACCAGCACGTCGATGCCCAGCTTCGCCACGCTCTCCGACGAGGATCGGTGGGCATTGGCATTTTTCGCCGGCACACTGTCGCATGACGATGCCATGCGCGCACGCGGCGAACAGTCCTGGGGGCGAGACGCCAGCGCCAAGGCTGTCTTTCCCGACCTGGCTGCTGCCGCCACCTTGACCGAAGCCGCCTTGTCCGAGCGGATGCCCCCGGACGCAGCCCGCGACCTCACCGCCTATGTTCGCCGCCACCCGGAAGTCACCGCTGCCGCGAGCGGCTCGGGCGGACTGGCCTTGGCCCGCACACGCCTTCAGGAGAGCCTTGCCGCGGCGCGCGCGGGCGACCGGGCCAGCGCAACGCGCCTGGGCCTGTCGGCCTACCTGGATGGATTTGAGCCTCTGGAGCCGGCATTGCGCGCACGCAACCAGACACTTCTCACGGAAGTCGAAAACGCCATGCTGGCCTATCGCGGCGCGCTCGCCGGCGGGAAACTGGAACAAGCCGATGCCACGGCGCAGAAGCTGGACTATCTCTTTGCCCAGGTGGACGCCGAACTCGGCGCGGACAAGGCAGACCCGCTGACCACGTTCATCGCCTCCCTCACCATCCTGCTGCGCGAAGGGGTTGAAGCGCTGTTGATCGTCGTGGGCATGCTGGCCTTCCTGAAGAAGGCAGAACGGCGCGATGTGCTGGGCTATGTGCATGGCGGCTGGATGGCCGCACTGGCTTGCGGTGGCCTGACCTGGGCGGTGGCCACCTACTTCGTGAGCATCAGCGGCGCAAGCCGTGAGGTGACCGAGGGGGTTTCATCCCTGTTTGCGGCCGTTGTGCTGCTGAGCGTCGGGCTCTGGATGCACCAGAAAAGCACGGCGGGCAAGTGGCAGGCCTACCTGAAGGAAAAACTCTCCGCAGCCATGACGCGGCGTTCGGCATGGGCATTGTTCGCCTTGTCGTTCATTGCGGTCTACCGCGAAGTTTTCGAGACGGTGCTTTTCTATTCGGCCCTGGCCGGCGACGGCAACAATGGAGCCCTGCTCGGTGGATTGGTGGGCGGAGTGGCCGTTCTGGCCGTCCTCGCATGGTTCATGCTGCGCACCAGCGCCCGCATGCCGATCGGCAAATTCTTCAGTCTCAGCTCGATCCTGGTAGCGGTGCTCGCGGTCGTGCTCGCCGGCAAGGGGGTTGCCGGCCTCCAGGAGGCCGGCCGGTTGAGCGCCAGCCCGATCCATTGGCCGCGCATCGAAGTGCTTGGCATCTATCCGTCAGCGGAAACCGCCATTGCGCAAGCCGTGGTGCTTGCCGTTGCTCTGGCAGGCTTTGCCATGAACGCCGTGAAGGCGCGAAATCCCCGGCCCGCGTGAAACAAGCCGGCGTCACTGCCGAGCGTGACTCCTGGAAAAAATCGCGCTCAGCAAGAGATGACGCTATCCGGCACAGCAGGACAGCTGCTTCACGTCCTTGCTGAAGGTCTGCGCCGCGAGCTTCAGGCCCTCGACCATCGTCAGGTAGGGGAATAGCTGATCGGCCAGCTCCTGCACGGTCATCCGGTTGCGGATCGCCAGCGCCGCCGTCTGGATCAGTTCGCCCGCTTCCGGCGCGACCGCCTGCACGCCGATCAGCCGTCCGGTGCCGGCCTCGGCAACCAGCTTGATGAAGCCGCGCGTGTCGAAGTTGGCCAGCGCCCTCGGCACGTTGTCGAGCGTGAGCGTGCGGCTGTCGGTCTCGACGCCGTCGTGGCGCGCTTGCGCCTCGCTGTAGCCCACCGTCGCCACCTGCGGATCGGTGAACACCACGGCCGGCATCGCCGTCAGGTCCAGCGTCGCGTCGCCGCCGGTCATGTTGATGGCGGCGCGCGTGCCGGCCGCCGCCGCGACGTAGACGAATTGCGGCTGGTCGGTGCAGTCGCCGGCCGCGTAGATGTGCGGCGCGCTGGTACGCATGGTGTGGCTGACGAGGATGGCCCCCTGGGGATTGACCTCGATGCCCGCCGCTTCGAGGTTCAGCGTGCGGGTGTTCGGCGCGCGCCCCGTGGCAATGAGCAGCTTGTCGGCGCGCAGCTCGCCGCGATCCGTCGTCAAGATGAACTCTTCCTCTGCATGGGCGACTCGACTGGCCTGGACATGCTCCAGCACCTCGATGCCCTCGGCACGGAACGCGGCCGTGACGGCTTCGGCGACGGCGGGGTCTTCGCGAAAGAGCAGTGTGCTGCGCGCGAGGATCGTGACCTGGCTGCCCAGCCGGGCAAAGGCTTGCGCCAATTCGACTGCCACCACCGACGAACCGATCACGGCCAGCCGCGAGGGAATGGCATCGCTCGCCAGCGCCTCGGTGGAGGTCCAGTAGGGAGTGCCCTTCAAGCCAGGAATCGGCGGGAGCGCGGGGCTCGCACCAGTGGCGATGAGACAGCGGTCGAAGGCCACCGTGCGCTCACCGCCTTCCGCCAGTTGCACGGTCAGGCAGTTTTCATTCATGAAACGGGCCTCGCCATGCAGCACGGTGATAGCCGGGGTGCTCTGCAGGATGCCTTCGTACTTGGCATGGCGCAGCGCATCGACGCGGCCTTGTTGCTGGGCCAGCAGCCGCTCGCGCAGAATGGACGGCGGCGTGGGCGGCAGGCCGGCATCGAACGGGCTTTCCCGGCGCAGATGCGCAATGTGCGCGGCGCGGATCATGATTTTGGACGGCACGCAGCCGACATTGACGCAGGTGCCGCCGATGGTGCTCCGCTCGATTAGCGTCACGCGCGCGCCTCGCTCGACCGCCTTGAGTGCCGCCGCCATCGCCGCGCCGCCACTGCCGATCACGGCCACATGCAGCGCCCGCTCGCCACCACCGTGACTCGGTTCGCTGCCCAGCCAGCCCAGCGCCTTGCCCAACAAGCCCGCAGCCTTGTTCGGCGTGTCGGACACCCGTGCGCGGTAACCGAGCGCGGCCATCGCCGCGACCAGCGGACCATGGTTCATGTCCGCATCCGCCTCGACCTCGGCCCGTCGCCGCGGATAGGACACCGAGGCCGAGCGCACCCCGGGCACCTTCTCCAGCGCCTCTCTGACGTGCTCGGCGCACGACGCGCAGGTCATGCCGTCGATGTGCAAGGCGATCGCTTCGGCCATGGCGGGCAACCTCACTGCTTGACGGTGGCGGGGTAGCCCGCGTTTGCGGTGGCCTTGGCCAAGGCCCCGGCGTTGGTCTTGGCATCGTCGAAGGTCACGACGGCTTCCCGCTTTTCATAGCTGACCTCGGTCTTCTGGACCCCGGCCACCTTGAACAGGGCCATCTTGACCGTGATCGGACACGACGCGCAGGTCATATCGGGCACCGACAGTGTGACGGTCTTGGTGGCGGCCCACGCCGGAGCGCCCAGGGTAACGGCCAGGGCAATAGCGGTGGCAAGTTTCTTCACGGTGGATTCCTCTCAATAGAACAACGGCAGGACGTACGGAAAAGCGAGGGCAATCAAGACCAGCGCGACCACGATCCAGAAAATGATCTTGTAGGCCGTCCGCACGCGGGGCACGGCGCAGACCTCATCCGGCTTGCAGGCGTGAACCGGCCGGAAGATGCTGCGCCAGGCGAAAAACAGCGCCATCAGGGCCGCGCCGATGAAAATCGGCCGGTAGGGTTCCAACACGGCCAGGTTGGCGATCCAGGCGCCCGAGAAACCGAGCAAGACCAAGATGAGGGGGCCGAGGCAACAGGCCGACGCAAGAATGGCGGCGAGGCCGCCAGCGGCCAGGGCGCCACGCCCGCTCTTGGGTTCCGACATATGGTTTTCCTTCCGGGACTTCGCTTGATGCTGTAAGGTTACTTCCGTAGTCAACTACGGAGTCAAGCGTCATGGAAAGCGCCTCGGACAATCTGACCATCGGCGCCTTTGCCAAGGCGGCCACAGTCAATGTGGAGACGATCCGGTTCTATCAGCTCAAGGGCTTGTTGCCCCAGCCGGAGCGGGCCTACGGCCGCATCCGCCGCTACGGGCCGGCAGATGTGGCGCGGGTGAAGTTCGTGAAGTCAGCCCAGCGCCTGGGGTTCAGCCTGGATGAAATCGGCCAGCTTCTGAAACTTGAGGACGGCACCCATTGCAATGAGGCGGCGGAGCTGGCCTCGCTGCGGCTGGCCGATGTGCGCGCCCGCCTGGTGGACCTCACACGGATTGAGGCGGCATTGTCGAAATTGGTGGGTGAATGCGACGCGCACCATGGCAATGTGTCCTGCCCGCTGATCGCGGCATTGCACTGCTGTTGAGCGGAGAAGTTCGGCCGTTCACCTCGCGGCGAAGGGGCGGACAGGCAAGCGCGGCGCGCGAACCAGATTTAAGGTATTGAGCCGGAGGCGCGATGGGATCAAGACCGGATGGCCACAATTCGGCGCGATAGTGCCCTTTTGCACATTAATTCAATAAATGTTGTATTATCGAAATATGAAAGAGACCCAAGCCGTTTCCGCCCTCGGCGCCCTGGCCCACACCCAGCGCCTGCGGGTTTTCCGCGCCCTGGTGGTCGCCGGCCCCGAAGGGCTGACACCCAGCGCCCTCGCCGACCAGCTCGACGTGGCCCGCAATTCCCTGTCCTTCCACCTGAAGGAGCTGGCCCATGCCGGCCTGGTCACCATCGAGCAGCAGGGCCGCAACCTGATCTACCGCGCCGACTTCACCCAGATGAACGGACTGCTCGGCTACCTGACCGAGCACTGCTGCCAAGGCAGCACATGCGAGGTCAGTGATTCCTCCTCTGCCTGTACTTCCTGCTGAAAGGATCTCCCCATGAAGCGCTTTCACGTTCACCTGCACGTCGATGACCTGAACCGCAGCATCGGCTTCTATTCCCAACTGTTCGCCGCGCAGCCCGCGCGTGTCGAGGGCGACTACGCCAAGTGGATGCTCGAAGACCCGCCGGTCAACTTCGCTATCTCCACACGGGGCAACAAACCAGGCATCGACCATCTGGGCATCCAGACCGACGATGCGGAGGAATTGGCCGTGCTGAAGGCACGCGCCGAGGCGGCCGACATGGCGCTGCTCGACGAAGGCACCACCACCTGCTGCTACGCGCGCAGCGAGAAGCACTGGATCACCGATCCGCAGGGCGTGGCCTGGGAACACTTTCATACGCTGGGCAGCATCCCGGTCTTCAACGAAGCGGCGCCTGCAACGGGTTCTGCCGCAGCCTGCTGCGCCCCGGCGCGCGGCAAGCCGGTGGGCGTTGCGGTGAAGCCGGCTTCGTCCTGCTGCTGATGTGAGACATCCATGACCACCAACAAGACCTACAACGCCCTGTTCATCTGCACGGGTAACTCGGCCCGCTCCATCCTGGCCGAAGGCATCCTCAATGAATTGGGCCAGGGGCGCTTTCGCGCCTACTCGGCGGGCAGCCACCCCAAGGGCGAAGTCCACCCGCTGGCGCTTGCCACGCTGGAACGGCTGCATATGCCGATCGTCGGCTACCGCAGCAAGAACTGGGACGAGTTCGCGGCGCCCGGTGCACCGGAGCTGGATTTCATCTTCACGGTGTGCGACAACGCCGCCGGCGAGGTCTGCCCCGTATGGCCTGGGCGCCCGATGTCAGCGCATTGGGGTGTGCCTGATCCTGCAGCCGTTGAAGGCACCGACGAGCAGAAGCGCAAGGCGTTCACGGATGCGGCGCTGACCTTGCGCCGGCGCATTGAGCTGTTCCTGTCGCTGCCATTGCAGCGGCTCGATGCCATGTCGCTGCAGCACGAGCTGCGCAGCATTGGTACGAAGTGAGGTCTGCGCGATGAGTGTTGGAACCCAAACGGCCGGCCGCGTGCCGGCCACCTCCACCATGAGCGTCTTCGAGCGCTACCTGAGCGTGTGGGTGCTGCTGTGCATCGTCGCCGGCATCGCGCTGGGCCAGTTCGCACCCAACGTATTTCAGGCCATTGGCCGCATGGAGATCGCCCAGGTTAATCTGCCGGTCGGTCTGCTGATCTGGATCATGATCGTGCCGATGCTGCTGAAGGTGGACTTCGGTGCGCTGGGCCAGGTCAAGCAGCACTGGCGCGGCATCGGCGTGACGCTGTTCGTCAACTGGGCGGTCAAACCGTTCTCGATGGCGCTGCTGGCCTGGATCTTCGTCCGCCAGGTCTTCGCTCAGTGGCTGCCGGCCGACCAGCTCGACAGCTACGTTGCCGGCCTCATCCTGCTGGCCGCCGCGCCCTGCACGGCGATGGTGTTCGTCTGGAGCCGGCTGACCGGGGGCGATCCGGTATTCACGCTGTCGCAGGTGGCGCTGAACGACACCATCATGGTGTTTGCCTTCGCGCCCATTGTCGGCCTGCTGCTGGGCCTGTCGTCCATCACGGTGCCGTGGGCCACGCTGCTGGTATCGGTCGGCCTGTACATCGTGATTCCGGTCATCCTGGCCCAGCTCTGGCGCCGTGCTCTGCTGAACAAGGGCCAAGCCGCCTTCGACCGGGCGCTGGAGCGCATCGGCCCGCTGTCGATCGCGGCGCTGCTGCTCACGCTGGTGCTGCTGTTCGCCTTCCAGGGCGAGGCCATCATCCGCCAGCCGCTGGTCATCGCCATGCTGGCGGTGCCGATCCTGATTCAGGTGTTCTTCAACTCCGGCCTGGCCTATTGGCTCAGCCGCAAGGCCGGCGAGCAGCACAGCATCGCTTGCCCCTCGGCGTTGATCGGCGCCTCCAACTTCTTCGAGCTGGCTGTAGCGGCCGCCATCAGCCTGTTCGGCTTCCAGTCCGGCGCGGCGCTGGCCACCGTGGTCGGCGTGCTGATCGAGGTGCCGGTGATGCTGCTGGTCGTTCGGATCGTCAACCAAAGCAAGGGCTGGTATGAGTGCGGCCCGAACCCTGCCCGCAGATAAGCAAGGCATTTCCCATGAGCAGTATCACGATATATCACAACCCCGTCTGCGGCACGTCGCGCAACGTGCTGGCCCTGATCCGCAACAGCGGCGAGGAACCCACGGTCATCGAATACCTGAAGACACCGCCCGACCGCGAAACCCTGCAACGCCTGATCACGGACATGGGCGTGCCGGTGCGCGCGGTATTGCGCGAGAAGGGCACGCCCTACGCGGAACTCGGCCTCGATGACCCGAAGTGGAGCGATGCGCAGTTGATCGACTGCATGCTCCAGCATCCCATTCTGATCAACCGCCCTATCGTGGTGACGCCGCTGGGCACGCGGCTGTGCCGGCCTTCGGAGGCCGTGCTGGACATCCTGCCGCAATCACAGCGCGGCGCGTTCAACAAGGAAGACGGCGAAGCGGTCGTGGACGCGGAAGGCCGCCGTGTCTGAATCCAGAATCGACCTACCCAATATCGACACCGCGCTATTCCAACTGCCCGATACCCAACGGCTGCTGACACCCGAGCGCGCCACGCACGCGCCGCGCTTCCTATTGCTCTATGGCTCGCTACGCGAGCGCTCGTTCAGTCGCTTGGCCGCTGAGGAAGCGGCTCGCATCCTGCGCGCGCTCGGCGGTGAGACGCGCATGTTCAATCCCTCGGGCCTGCCACTGGTGGACGATGCACCCGCCGACCATCCCAAGGTCAAGGAACTGCACGAGCTGGCCCAGTGGGCCGAAGGCATGGTGTGGAGTTCGCCCGAGCGCCATGGGGCCATGACGGGGTTGATGAAGACGCAGATCGACTGGATTCCGCTGTCGGCCGGCGCAGTGCGCCCGACGCAGGGCAAGACGCTGGCGGTGATGCAGGTCTCGGGCGGCTCGCAGTCCTTCAACGCCGTCAACCAGATGCGCGTGCTGGGCCGCTGGATGCGGATGCTGACCATCCCCAACCAGTCCTCGGTCGCCAAGGCGTACCAGGAGTTCGACGAGGCCGGGCGCATGAAGCCCTCGGCCTACTATGACCGCATCGCGGACGTGATGGAGGAGCTGATGAAGTTCACCCTGCTCACGCGCGATGCGGCGCCGTACCTCGTGGACCGCTACAGCGAGCGCAAGGAAAGTGCGGAAGCACTGAGCCGGCGCGTCCAGCAGACGGCTATCTGAACACTCCCCCTAAAAAACAAGCACTTCACTCACCAATCCGTCGTGACGCTAATCTGATGCGCCATCGCAGCGACAGAAACGGATCGGAGAACAGAATGGGAATTTCCAGCAGCAAGGTCTACAAGCAGGCCGATGAGGCCGCTGCGTTTGCGCATATCAGGGAGCTCGCAGAAAAGGAACCCGTCGATGACGAGACGGCTTCGGAATTGTGGCTTGAGGCAGAAGCCATCGTGGACACCTACATCGAGGCCGCTGAGTCGCGGTCCATAGAGGACTTGCCCTCCAGGCAGGAACTGGGCGAGTCCTGCTTTTGGCTGTTGTTCCAGACGAAAGTTTTGCGGGAGGACGAGCATTACCGGCTGATCGTCGAACTGCTGTCGCCACAGCTCGGGCTGTCCCTGTTCGATTTGCTGCCCCGCGTCCGAAAGCTCCGCGAAGCGGCCCTTGACGCACTGGAGGCCATGGTCAAGAAGCCATCAATGGATCGTCCGACAGCGCCGCAAGCGTGCGAGGACGACCTTTTCTGATGGGAAGCTGGTGGCACCTCCGAGCCGAAATTCTCGTATCAGCGATACGAGAATTCATCGGCTGCGGAAGATCGAGCGTCAGCACCGAACGTCCGCGCCATCTGGCGCAGCACAGTCGGCAGTTCGGCCTGGTCGCCGTCCTCCAGAACACCGTTGATGACTTCGAGCGCGAGCGCCGGGTCGCTGCGGTACAGCTCGGCCATCGCTTCGTCATGGGGTCTGCTTTTCATCAGCCCACCAGCGCTTCCAGTTCCTCGAACGCCAGGCGCGGCAAGCGCCGGCCTTCCTTGGCCACGTTGACCTGCAGGGCGGCCCGCGCCACGTCCAGCACCTCCCGCGCCAGGGCATAACCGCCCTTGGCCTGCATCCAGCCCAGCACATCCGCCAGATGCCAGATCGACGCGCTGCCCTCATGCACCGGCGCCGGGAAGCTACCCGGATGGGCCAGCATCAGCTTGCGCATATTCTGCCGCGACACGCCCACGATGTCGGCCACATCGGTCAGCCCAACCAGATCAGGCGCCACTTCGATCAGCCGGGCCGAGGGTGCGGCACGGCGCACATCGGCCAGCGCGCTGCGCACTGCCTCATCTGCATCCACCGCCTCGCGGGTAAATTCCAGCGCCAGCCGCCCCGGCTGCCCGATGCCGACCAGGGCATCGTCGCAGCCGGCTTCACCCAGGCGCTCGACCAGTGTCTGCGAATCGCGGTCGTCATCGGTGAGCTGGTATTTGAGGGTAAAGGTGTATTCCATCGCGCTATTCCTGGGTGCCATCGTCATCCGCCTCGCGCTGCTGGCGGTCCATGGTGCAGTTGTCCACGGCGCGCCGTAAGGCGCGGGCATGGTTGCCGGGGTTCTTCGGCGTGCTCCATACACTGGTAATGCAGAACTCGCCGCAACGGCATTCCTCATCGTTGTACGGGCAGTACATCCGCCCCCAGGCATGGCTACCGCCGACTTCGACACGCCAGCCTTGCCCTTCGGCGTGTCGCAGCGCATCCTCGACCTCTTTCTTCGGGTGAGAGGAACGGGCCATCAGCGACCTCCAGTATGGGGATGATGCGCAAGGTTGTCAAGTGACAACCTTGCTGCAAGGCTTGGTGACCCACGCTCGAATTGTCGCGACAGCGTCGCGACAATTCGGCGGGCCTGATTTCCGACACGAAAGGCTGGCAACGCCGCGCCTGCCGCAGCCGACGGCATCTTGCCGTTCATGCGGACGCCTGCTCGGTGCGTTGCGCCCCGGTGATCGTCTTGCGCCGGTTCGCCACCAGCTCGGCGGCCTGCCGCACCGGATCGTCCTCCGTGTGGACGTACCGCATGAACATCGCCACGGTCTTGTGCGCCGTCAGCGCCATGCCCACCTTCACCGGAATCCCCGAGTTGGCGATGTCAGTGGCCGAACGGTGGCGGATGCCATGCGTGCCCACGTGCGTAGCGCCCGCCGCCTTCAGGATGCGGCACCAGGCACCGTAATACTCGCCCTCGGTGAGATGCTTGGCCGGGTCGTTCGGCGACGGCAGCACGTAGGGGCAGCCGTCCCGGCGCGGCGCGGTGGACAGCAGCCGGTAGGCTTCCTCGCTCAAGGGCTTGGACATGCCACCTGTCTTGCTATCGGGCCAGACCACGCGGCGGTTGTCCAGATCCACCCATGCCCATTCCAGCGAGATGATCTCGGAGCGCCGCCCGGCAAACTCGAATTGCAGGCGGATCGCCAGCGGGATGACGTAGTTCTCCAGCCCTTCGGCCTCGATACCGTCAAGGTGCCGGAACAGCTTGCCCATGTCCTCGTCGCTGATGAGGTGGGTGGCCTTGCCGTCGGGGTACACCGGGACGTGGCGGCATGGGTTGGTGCCGTCCGGCCGATAACCCCAGACCTCGGCCAGGTTGAACATCTTGCGCATGACGCTGAAAGCGCGGTTCGCCTCGGCGGGCTTGTGCGCCATCTTCTTCATCGCCCCGGCCACGTCCGGGCGCTTCACGTCCTGAACCTTGATGCGGCCCAGGAAGGGGACGATGCAGCGGTCGATGACGCCCTGGTAGCCCCGGCGGGTGCTGGGCTTGTTGCGTTGCTTGGAGTGATCCTCCATGAACTTCACGCACAGTTCCGTGACCGTGGGCGCCTTGCGCGCCGCCGCCTTGTCGGCGGCCGGGTCGCCGCCCCGGCGTACCTGGGCCAGCCATTCCTGGGCCAGCGAGCGGGCCTGCTCGACGGTCAGTTCGCCATACAGGCCCAAAGCGGGTTTGCGGCGCTCGCCGGCGTTCGTGCGGTACTGGAGCATGAACACCTTGCGGCCCGCTGGTGTAATCTTGCACAGGAAGCCGGGCACCAGCGTGTCCCGCAGTTCGACGGCCTGCGCCTGGGGTTGTGCCGCATCCACTGCGGACTTGGTGAGCTTGATTTTTGCCACGATGACTCCTCGGAAAGACCCGGTTTCCAGGGGCCACATGGGAGCCACGAGGCAGGAAGCCGGATCAGGTTTCAGAAAGCACCGGCATATGATGAACGCGCCTAAGTTATTGATAAACCTGCTGTATCTGGCTTCGGCGTAGTCCAGCGAATTACGGTACTGAAGTCAGTGTGAAATGAAAAAGGGGGCCGGCGGCCCCCTTTTTGACTGAACGTTGAAACGCCTCAGTCCCGTTCGCCGCCCATCACGCCCAGCAGGATCAGCAGGCTCTGGAACACGTTGTAGATGTCCAGGTACAGGGCCAACGTGGCGCTGATGTAGTTGGTCTCGCCGCCGTCGATGATGCGCTTCAGGTCGTACAGCATGTACGCGCTGAAAATGCCGATGGCCGCGACCGAGATCGCCAGCATGCCGGCGGTGGAGCCGACGAACACGTTGATGGCGGCGCCCACCATCAGCACCACCGCGCCCACGAACAGCCACTTGCCCATGGCCGATAGGTCGCGCTTGATGACGGTGGACAGGCTGGCCATGCAGAAGAACACGGCCGCCGTGCCGCCAAAGGCGGTCATGATCAGTTCCGAGCCGTTCTTGAAGCCGAGGATCATCGCGATCAGGCGCGACAGCATCAGCCCCATGAAGAAGGTGAAGCCCAGCAGCACCGGCACGCCGGCCGCCGAGTTCTTGGTCTTCTCGATCGCGAACATGAAGCCGAAGGCGCCGCCCAGAAACACGATCAGGCCCAGGCCGCCGGTGAGGCTGGCCGTGATGCCCGTCGCCACGCCCAGCCAGGCGCCCAGCACGGTGGGCACCATGCTCAGTGCGAGCAGCCAGTAGGTGTTGCGCAGCACGCGGTTGCGCTCGGCGCCCGAAACCGCGCCGCCATAGGCGCCGCCGGGCAGGGTTTGCAGTTGGTCGTTCATTCGTTTGCTCCTGTGGCGGACAACGCCGCCCCGTTGGATTTCATTCTAGGTCGATTCGTTTCATGCGCCCAATACCGGCAGGGCGCGGACCCGTTTTCCGTGTGGGCTCTGCGGCGCGAAACGTTCGGGCTGCAGGCGAAAAAACGCCGCCGGGAACACGGTGTTCGCGGCGGCTGATCGAAGGTCGGGACGAGCCCGGAGTAGACGAAAGCAGGGTGGAGAAAAAAGCCTGGCTACCTGAGGGCTCACGCCCCTTTGGCTGGCAAAAACCTTGGGATTCCTTCAATCCTCAAAGTCGCTCCACTGAACTCATTTGGTCAGGATCAACTTGCCCAGGCGCGTGGCCTGCAGGCGGTAGACCGAACCGTTGTGCTGGATGTCGACGACGCGGTTGCCCATCAGGATGTCCTCGCTCTGCACCACGCGGCCGGCAACGGCCTGCGGGGCTTCGGCGGACAGGACGACGCCGCTGCGCGGCAGGCGGGCTTCAGGAAGTGCGGACGATGTGGCGTGCATTTGATGAATCCTGATCGGGTGTCGAAACGTGTGTTAATGATAACCATTCTCATCAACACGTCAAGCGATTTCTCGGAATTTTTTTGCGGGAATCTCGGGACGTGGGGAGAGGGGCGGGCGGCATCGCGTGGTGCCGTCCGCCGGGGGAAACGCTACTGCTTGGGCTCGGTGATGAAGCCGATCTTCTGCATGCCGGCCCGCTGCGCGGCCGCCATGGCTTGCGCCACGCGTTCGTAGCGCACCGCCTTGTCGCCGCGGATGTGCAGCTCGGGTTGCGGCTGCTTGGCGGCTTCGGCGGCCAGCTTGGGTTCCAGATCGTCGTCGGGCACGCGGGCCTCGTTCCAGTAGAAGCTGCCGGCGGAATCGACGGTCAGCAGAATGGTCTGGGGCTTGGTGTCCTGGGGCCGGTTGTCGGCGCGCGGCAGGTCGATGTTGACCGCGTGCTTCATCACCGGCACGGTGATGATGAAGATGATGAGCAGCACCAGCATCACGTCGACGAGCGGCGTCATGTTGATTTCGTTCATCACGTCATCGGGTTCGTCCTGGGTACCGAAGGCCATGGCTTCAGCCTCCCTTCTTCATCGGCAGCACGTTGGCGGCATTGCCGGTGGCCACGCGAGCGCCGGTGACGAAGTAGGCGTGCAGGTCGTGCGCGAAGCGGTTCAGCTGGACCAGGATGGACTTGTTGCCGCGCACCAGGGCGTTGTAGCCCAGCACGGCGGGAATGGCGACCGCGAGGCCGAGCGCCGTCATGATCAGTGCCTCGCCGATCGGGCCGGCCACCTTGTCGATCGTGGCCTGGCCAGCGGCGCCGATGCCCAGCAGCGCGTGGTAGATGCCCCAGACCGTGCCGAACAGGCCCACGAACGGCGCCGTGGAGCCCACCGAGGCCAGCACGGCAAGGCCGGTCTGCAGCTTGGCGGTGAATTCGTCCAGCGTGTTGCGCAGGCAGCGCGTCACCCAGTCGCTCACGTCCAGGCTGTCGTGCAGGTGGGCTTGCGTGTTGCGGTGGTGGCTGGTGGCTTCACGGCCTTCCAGCGCGAGGTTCAGGAAGGGATTGGTGGGGTCGTTGCCGAGGTGCTTCAGGCCGCTGGCGAAGTCGGGGTTGTGCCAGAAATCGCGCGCCTGGGCGCTGAGCTTCTTGTAGCGCATCAGGTCGAGCGCCTTGACGATGATGACCATCCAGGAGGAAAGCGACATCACCAGAAGCAGGATGAAGACGGTCTTGGTGACCAGGTCGCCTTGGCTCCAGACGTTGAAAAGGCCGAGTTGTGAAGAATCCATGTTGTTGACTCCGGGGATGGTTGCTTATTCAAGAACGAAATTGATGGGCACGTTGAACCACATGGCTTCGACCACGCCGTTCTTCTTGCCGGGGACATAGCGCCAGGTCTGCACCGTGGTGAGGGCGGACTGGTCCAGCCGCTCGAAGCCGCTGGAGGTTTTGATCTCGGCCCGTTGGGCACGGCCGTCGACGCCGATCAGCACGCGCACGATGACCTTGCCCTGTTCGCCGAGCCGCTTGCTGATGGGCGGGTACGGCGGCTTGGGGTTCTGCAGGTAGTCGGCGTCGCTCGACGGCAGCTCGATCTTCGGCGGGGCCGGCGGCGCGGGCGCCGGGGCCGGCGGAGCGGGCGGCGGCGGCTCGACGACCGGCGGCGGGGGCGGCGGGTCGACGACGCCTGTGGGTGCCGCGGGTGCCGGCGGCAGGTCGGGCTTGGCGGCCAGCAACGGCGGCGGGGGCGGTGTCAGCTTTTTCGGCGGAACCTTGGGCGGCGGCGGTGCCGGCGGGTCTTCCTTGGGCTGCGGCGGCTCGATGATTTCGCTGAGGATGGCGGCCGGCACGATGATTTCGGCGGCGCGGCGAAGCAGGCCGCTCTGCAGCGCCCAGATGAACGCCACGTGCAGCACGACGACGCTGCTGGCGATCATCAGGTTGCGGTTGGCGGGCGTCAGGCGCGAGATGGATTCTGGAACGGGTTCAGACATGAAGACTCAGCACGGCAGACAACAGACGGTTGCACCGCTTCTCGGCGGTGTGCGGACGGACAAAGGTTTCGTTAGCGGTGGAGCACCCACCAGACCGAAGCCAGCACCACGATCAGGCTGCCACCGAGTGCGACGAGGAGTTCCATGCGCGGCTCTCCGTGATGCGGGTGGACAACTGGACGGGGACGGACTGGCTGGTCAGATGACCGCAGGCGCCGGCCAGAGCCGTGCCTTCATTGTGCAGGGCCGCCACGGGACCGGAGACACTGCACTGCGCCACCACGGAACGGGCGCAGCTCTCGCACTGGCCGCATTGCATCGCGACGCCGAGCTCGAACTGGATGTCATCGAAATCCATGCCGGCGCGGACATGCCGCGCGATATCGCGGTCGGACACACGGCGGCAAACACAGACGATCATGGTGGTGCGTCAGGAAGATTTCCGGAACATGGTCCAAGTATAAATGCGAATCGCTTGCATTTGCAACGACCAGGCCGGAAATTTGAGCTTTTGTATGCACCGACCGTGGCGCTCCCGCCATGTGGCGGTCAGTTTGCAGGGCGGACGAGGCCGGGTTCGAGCTGCCGCAGGTCGGTGGCGCCGCACAGCGCCATCGCGATTTCCAGCTCGTCGCGCAGCAGCCGCAACACATGGGCGACGCCGGCCGCGCCGGCCGTGGCCAGGCCGAACACCACCGGCCGGCCGACCAGTACCGCGCTGGCGCCCAGGGCCATGGCCTTCAACACGTCGGTACCACGCCGGATGCCGCCATCGACCAGCACCGGCAGCCGGCCCTCCGTTGCCGCCACGATCTCCGGCAGCGCTCGCGCGGTGGCGACCGCTGTGTCCAGCGTGCGCCCCCCGTGGTTGGACACGATGATGCCGCCCAAACCCAGGTGGGCGGCTTGCCGCGCGTCGCCCGCGTGCAGCACGCCCTTGAGCAGCACCGGCAGCCGGGTCTGCGCGGCCAGCCATTCGACGTCGGCCCAGGTGGGGGCATGGGCCAGCAGCCGGTCGAACAGCGCGCTTTCGCCGGCCCGCAAAGGTGCATGGGCGGGGGAGTCCAGATCGGTGAGGTGTACGGCGCTCACGCCTGGCGGCAGCTTGAAGGCGGCACGCCGTTCGCGGTCGCGTGCACCACTGGTCGGCGCATCGACCGTCAGCACCAGTGCCTCGTAGCCCGCCGCTTCGGCGCGCTGCACCAGCGATCGGACGAAGCCGCGGTCGTGCTGCCAGTAGAGCTGGAACCACAGGGGCCCACGCGCACGCTCTTGCAGAAAGGGGCGGGCCACATCCTCCATGGGCGTGCTGGACTGCGTGCTGAGCACCAACCCGGCGCCCTGAGCCGCGGCGGCGTAGGCAGTGGCCAATTCGCCGTCGGCATGGGCCATGCGCTGGAAGGCGACCGGCGCGACGAGGATGGGGTGGGGCAGGGTGCGGCCCAGCAGTTCCACGCGGGTGTGGCCGCCGGTCAGGGGACGCAGCACACGGGGCACCAGTGACAGCGCATTCCACGCCGCGCGGTTGGCGTGCAGCGTCAGTTCGTCGCCCGCGCCTCCGGCGAAATAAGCCCAGGCGTTGTCGTCCAGCCGCGTGCGTGCGGCCAGTTCATGGTCGTTGACGGTGACGACCTGCGGGGGAATGGGTTCGAGGGAGGGCATGGCGGTGGCGGTTCAGGCCACATCATCGCCGCCGGCCGGCCGCTTGTTGCCGGTGAACATCGCCGAGACCAGGTTTTCCTGGTGCCTGATGCTGGTGAACACCACGCCGCCGACGTGCACCGAGGCCAGCACCAGCACCGCCCAGGCCAAGGCCTGGTGCAACTGGTCGAGCCACTCTTCGCCCCAGAACATGTCGGTGGTGTAGAGCCAGCCGGTGGTGGCGGTGGCGGCCACGCACAGCAGCAGCGCCACGACCATCCAGCCACCCAGCGGGTTGTGGCCGATGTAGCGCGGTTCGTGGCCGGCGGCGACTTCGCGGGCGTAGCGCGCGGTGGCCGATGCGCCGCGGACGAACTGCGTGAACCGGGCATAGTGCCCGCCGGCGAAGCCCCAGGCGATGCGGCTGGCGACGACCGCCAGCGCCACGTAGCCGGCTGGTTCATGCCACTTCACGATGCCCAGCCCCAGCGTGCTCAGCCACGCCAGCGCGATGCTGCCGACCAGCGTCCAGTGCAGCAGCCGGACGAGCCGGTCCCAGACCCGCATCGAAAGACTTTCAGTTGCCCTGCGGCACTTCGCCGATCTTCTCGAAAGTCTTGGGGTTGAAATAAACCTCGGCGCGCGCGCCCTTGTCGTCGAACCCATAGACCTCATAGCAACCGTTGTCGATCTTGACGCGGCGCACTTTCCAGCCTTCGCCGGTCAGTTTCTTCTGCAGGTCCATTTGCGGCTGCCATTCGGCCTTGGGCACGTCGCACTTGAAATCGCCGTGGGCGAAGGCGGAGCCGGTGACGGCCAGGGCGGCTGCGGCCAGCAGCGAGCGGAACAGATGGGAAACGGTCATGAAAACTCCTTGGAACAGGGTGACAAAGGTTGGTGTGCCGGTGCGGGCGTCAGGTTTCTGCCCACATCCGCAAGAGGTTGTGGTAAGTGCCGGTCAACGCGACGGCTTCATCGCTCTCGCCGTCTCGCGTGCGCAGGGCCGTGAGCGCACGGTCCATGCTGAACAGCAATTCGCGTTGCTCGCTGCCGCGAACGAGGCTTTCGATCCAGAAGAAACAGGCGACGCGGTGGCCCCGGGTGACAGGAGTCACCTGGTGCACGCTGTTGCCGGGGTAGCAGACGAGATCGCCCGCGTCGAGTTTGACGCGGCGCGCGCCCTGGGGTTCCTCGATGACGAGTTCTCCGCCGTCGTATTCGCGCGCATCGCTGAGGAACAGCGTGCACGACAGGTCGGTGCGAATGCGCTGGCCGGAATCGGGCGCGTAGCGAACGGCGCTGTCGACGTGGTTGCCGTAGTGGTTGGCCTCGGCACCGTATCGGTTGAAGCGCGGAGGAAACACCCGCTTGGGCAGTGCGGCCGAGAAGAACAGCGGCTGGCGGTCCAGCGCGGCCAGCACCATGGGGCGCAGCGCCCGCGCGGCCTCGCAGTCGTGCGGCAACTGTTCGTTGTTCTTGACCACGACCGCCTGGCTGCCCGCGCTGGAGCGGCCGCTTTGCCAGGGCGCCTGGTCAAGCAGGCTGCGGGCGTGCCGCACTTCGTCGGGAGACAGCACGCGGGGCAATTGGATCAGCATGGGGCGATTCTGCCGTCAAAAGAAAACGGCCCTGCCGGATGAGGGCAAGGCCGTTCGCTCGATGACGAAGGTCAGAACTTGGCGGTGACGGTCATTTGCACCAGTCGGCCAAAGCCCGGCACATAGTGGCCGGTGTACAGCGAGTCGGCGTACAGCTTGTTGGTGACGTTGGTGACGTTGAGCTTCAGCGCCACGTCCGGCGTGAACTTGTACTCGGCAAGCAGGTCGGCCGTCACGAAGCTGTCGGCCACGATGCCCACCGGGTTGCGGTTGGGTGTTTGCTCGCCACGGAAGTTCAGGCCGCCGCCGAAGCGGAATTTGGGCGTGAGCTGGTAGGTGGCGAAGATCGTGCCGCTGTGCTTGGGCGTGAGCGACGAGCGGGTGCCCGCGCCTTCGCCAACGCCCGGCGTGGAGCCTGGCGCGCCGACGTCGATCTTGGCGACCGGAATCCAGGCGTAGGAGCCGAACACTTCCAACTGCGGGGTCAAGCGGCCGGAGATGTCGGCCTCGAAGCCGGCCGCATGGCGCTTGCCCGACAGCAGGTTGGCGACGGCGGCGGAATCCGGGTCGCGGTTGCGTTCGTTCTTCTTGACCGCGCGGAAGATGGCCAGACGCGTGGTGAAGCGCTGGTCGGCCGAGTCCAGCTTGGCGCCGATCTCGAAGTTTTCGCTGCTTTCCGGCGGCGTGTTGGCGGTCTGGTTGTCGTACTGGTAGGTGTCGCCGGACGTGTTGAACGACGTGCCGTAGGAGATGTGGTACGAATGCAGCGGGTTCGGCTGGAACAGCGCGCCGACGCGTTTGCTCCACAGCGAGTCGGTGCGGGTGTTGTAGGCGGCGGCGGTGGCGGTGCCGGTGGGCGCGCGGTATTCGCCCTTGAAGTTGTCGTAACGCAGGCCGCCAAGGATCTTCCAGAACGGGGAGATCTGCAGCAGATCCTGGCCATAGAGGCCGATGCCGCGTGCTTCGAACGAGCGGTTCAGCGTGAGGGCACGCGTGCTTTCGTTCACCGAGGCGCCGTCGTCGGGGGTGCCGACGAAGGTCTGCGGCTTGGTGATGGCGCCGGCAGCGTAGTTGTTGAACTTCTCGTTGGCGTAGTCGATGCCGGTGAGGATGTTGTGGGTGCCGCCGAAGCCTTCGAACTTGCCGCTGAAGTCGCTCTGTGCGTAGAGCGTGTCAAGGTCCTGGATCTTGTTCTGGCCGCCGCGGTTGATGACGGTGTTGGCGTTCAGGTTGTCCAGCGTGACGGTGGCCGGGTTGTACAGCGTGCCGGCGGTGCCGCCATTGGTGGGGCGGGTACCGGCAAAACGGACCGTGCCCGAGCGGAGGTCGCGGTCGTAGTAGCCCTTGCGCACAACGGTCTTCAGCTCGCTGCCGCCGTCGAACCGGTGGGTGTTGCCCAGCGTGATGTAGCGCGCGCCGCCGAAGTTGCGGTCGCTGGTGAGGCCGTAGAAGTTCGTCGGGTCGATCGGCACCGTGGTCCGGGTGGAGTCTGTCGCGGAACGGCGGATCCATGGGATGCCGTAGTTGATGTTGTTCCGGTTCTCAAGGGCGTACAGGCCAACGTTGAATTCGTTGGCGGTGCCGATGCCCCAGCTGTAGCCGCCGGCGAAGCCTTGCTTGTTGATGCTGGCGCCGGCGCCGTTGTTGTCGGCGAGCGTCTTCATTGCCTGGATGCGCAGCGCCGAGGTTTCGCCCGTGCGCAGGTTGAAGTCACCCACGAAGCGGCGGTAGTCGTGGCTGCCGACGGTCGTGGTGATGATGGTTTCGTCGGCCAGTTGCGGCATGGCCGTGACCTGGTTGGCGGCGCCGCCGGTGGAGCCGCGGCCAAACAGCATGGAGGCCGAGCCGCGCAACAGTTCGATGCGGTCGAGGTTGAACGTGTCGCGGTCGTAGAAGGCCGGGTCGCGGATGCCGTCCACGAAGATGTCGCCCGTGGTGGCCAGCGAGAAGCCGCGCAGGCGGATGTCTTCCTCACCGCCTTCAGCGGCCTGGAACGTGACGCCGGCGGTGCTGTGCAGCACTTCCTTCAGCGTGTCGAGGTTGCGGTCGTTGATCAGCTTCTCGGTGATGACGGTGACCGATTGCGGGATGTCGCGCAGTTCCTGCTTGCCTTTGCCGATGGACGACGAGGTGGCACGGGTGGTGTCGCGGTCCTTGACTTCGGCCTTGTCGGTCACGGTGACGGAACCGAGGGTCTTGTCGTTCTGGGTGGGGGCGACGGGTTTGTCCTGCGACTGGGCCATGGCGCCGAAAGAGGCCGCCAGCATGACCATGCCGAGCGGCAGGATGGCGGATTCCGACACCGGACGGCTGGCCGCGCGCGCTGCTGCGGCAACGGTCGAGGGACGGAATGGTTCTTCTTGCTGTGCTGTTGTGTGAGCCACGATGGCCTCCGGGCATGGGCCCCCGATGGGTTGGGGTGAGGGCCCTGGTTGAGAAAGAGGCTGGCTAATGCACAGGGGTGTGCGACGTGGCTTGCCGACAGGAATTTGTCACAATTGTAAAGTAAACACGTCGTTAATACGAATCGCTCTCATTCATATGACGGGCGAAAGTGCACATTTACAACACTTCCAGCGGGGATTTGCCGCGCGGCGGCGGCCGGGGGATCAGGAGTCGCGCTTGCGAACCCAGTGGATGGGTTGGCCTTCAGGCGTGGTGCCGGGCGATGGGGAGTTGGCGGTACCGGTGCCGCAGTTGTCGCAGCCGCCGCAGCCGCCCGTTCCGGCAGCCGCGTAGGCGTCGAGCCGGTGGGCCAGCCGGCCGCGCCAGCCGCCACCGTGCAGGCGGCGGGCGGCGGCGGTGGCGACCCTGGTTTTCACTGCGCGCGGCAGCAACTTGTGCAGCGCGTAGGCCGCACAGCCGGCCACCAGCAGGTAGACGATGACGGCCTGGGTGGTGGCGGACATAGTGCGTGCCGTGTCAGCCCGTGATGGCCAGAACCACGCGGTAGGTGACGAACGAGGCCAGATAGGCCAGCGCGAACAGGTAGCCCGCCATCAGCAGCGGGTAGCGCCAGGTGTTGGTTTCGCGCTTCACCACCGCCAGCGTCGAGATGCACTGCGGCGCGAACACGTACCAGGCGAGCAACGAGTAGGCGGTGGCCAGCGACCAGCTGCCGGCAATGAGCGGCTCCAGCGCCTTAGCGGTTTCCTCGCCGGTGGCCGACAGCGCATAGACGGTGCCGAGCGCGCCGACCGCGACTTCGCGCGCCGCCATGCCGGGCACCAGCGCGATGCTGATCTGCCAGTTGAAACCGATCGGCGAGAAGATCACTTCGAGCGCCCGTCCGATCATGCCGGCGAAGCTGTACTGGATGGCGGGGCCGGTGGCGCCGTCGGGTGGCGAGGGGAAGGTGGCCAGGAACCACAGCACCACCATCAACGCGAAGATGATGGTGCCCACCCGCGACAGGAAGATCGATGCCCGCTGCCACAGGCCCAGCAGCAGGTTGGGACCATTGGGCAGCCGGTAGGGCGGCAGCTCCAGCATCAGCGGCTGGTAGTTGGACTTGATCCAGGTGCGCTTCAGCACCCAGGCCACCGCCATCGCCGAGCCGATGCCGGCCACGTACAGCGCGAACAGCGTCAGGCCCTGCAGGTTGGCGAAGCCGCCCACCGTTTCGTCGGGGATGAACGCGGCGATGAGCAGCGCGTACAGCGGCAGCCGGGCGGAACAGGTCATCAGCGGCGCGATCATGATGGTGGCCAGCCGGTCGCGCCAGTTGGGAATGGTGCGGGTGGCCATGATGCCCGGCACCGCGCAGGCGAAGCTCGACAGCAGCGGAATGAACGCCCGGCCCGAGAGGCCGACCTTGCCCATCAGCGTGTCCAGCAAAAAGGCGGCGCGCGGCAGGTAGCCGGAATCTTCCAGCAGCAGGATGAAGAAGAACAAAATCAGGATCTGCGGCAGGAACACCAGCACGCCGCCCACGCCGGCGATGATGCCGTCCACCACCAGGCTCTGCAGCAGGCCTTCGGCCATGTTGGCTTTGGTCCAGTCGCCCACGGCGGCCATGGTCTCCTTGATGAAGTCCATCGGCACCGCGGCCCAGGCGAACACCGCCTGGAAGATCAGGAACATCAGCAGCGCCAGCAGCACGAGGCCCCACACCGGGTGCATCACCACCGCGTCGATGCCGTGGTTGAACCGTTTGACGCTGGCGGCATTCGCCACGGCCGCCGTCAGGATGCGTTTGACTTCGGCCTGCAGCGCCAGCATCTGCTGCGTGGCGTCGGCGGGCGCTCCTGATTCAATAGCTGAAACGCCAGATTTGGCGCTGACTTGAGGCCGATTTGACTCTGAAAAAGCCTCGGAAAACACCCGTTGGGCGGTTTCCAGCAGCGGTTGGCGGCCGTTGTCCGACGGCCGGCCGAACCAGCTCGCCAGGCGGTTGTTGTGTACCGCCACCGTCTCCACCACCGGCAGGCCCAGCTCGGCCGACAGCCGGGCCACGTCGATCTGCAGGCCGCGGGCGCGGGCCACGTCCATCATGTTGAGCGCCACCAGCATCGGCCGGCCGAGCGCGCGCAACTGCAGCACCAGCCGCAGGTTCATGCGCAGGTTGGTGGCGTCGACCACGGCAATGATGCCGTCGGGCTGGCGCTCGCCTTCGCGGGTGCCCAGCACCACGTCGCGCATCACCTGCTCGTCGGCGGTGGTGGGGTGCAGGCTGTAGGCGCCGGGCAGGTCCATGACAGAAACCGTGCGGCCGTCGGGCAGTTGCGTACGGCCTTCCTTGCGCTCCACCGTCACGCCGGCGTAGTTGGCGACCTTCTGCCGGGCGCCGGTCAGCAGGTTGAACAGCGCGGTCTTGCCGCAGTTGGGGTTGCCGACGAGGGCAATGACCGGCAGGCCGTCGCCGGAGGTCAGGGTGGCGCTGCTCATACAGACGCCGCCACGCGCACGCAGCCGGCTTCCAGCGCCCGCAAAGCGAACACGGTGTCACCGACCTGCACCGCGATCGGCTCGCGGCCGCCCGGGCCGCGGCGCAACACCGTCACGGTTTCACCCGGCAGGAAACCCAGCTCCGACAGTCGCAGCAGAACGGCGGGATCGACCGTTTCGCCGGCTGGCGCCAGCAGCGACGCGACGACGGCAGACTGGCGGTCGGCCAGGCCAAGCATGGAAAAGGCGCCGTCGGCGCGTTCGGAGGCATCGGTCATCGGGACGGAGAACGGTAGTCGAGCGGCGCGGATAAGAATGGCAATCATTTACATGATCGCCGAACGATTCTATCGGTTCCCCACCTGAGCCAACATGTCCTTGCCGATTTCGTGGAACACCGGGTGAGACGAGCGCATGAGCAGCCGGCCCGCCTCTTCCTTGTATGCCGGCGTGGCGGTCAGGGGCACTTTGCGCAGCCACTCGGCGGCCTCTTCCAGGCGGCCGCGCTCCGCCAGCATGCCGGCGTAGCAGAACTGGCCCCGGAAATCGCCACCCTCCGCACCTTCCTGGTAGCAGAAGAAGGCGGCCTCGAGGTCTTTCTCCACCAGCAGCCCGTCTTCGTAATACCGCCCGATCTTGGTTTTGGCTTTGGCGTAGCCGAGGTCGGCCGCGTTGCGGTAGAGCGTCAGCGCGGCGGCGTGGTCTTGCGGCACGCCGATGCCGCTGGCGAGCAGGTTGGCCAGGTTGTACATGGCCTGGGGCAGGCCCTTCACCGCCGCCTGTTGGTACCAGTGGGCGGCCGTTTGCGCGTTCACCGGCGTGCCCCAGCCCACCTCGCAGCAACGGCCCGCCATGTTCATGCCCATGGGTTCGCCCTGGCGAGCAGCCTTGATGAACCAGGCCAGCGCCTGGGCTGGGTCGCGCGCCGCGCCGTGGCCGTCGAGCCGCCACTGCCCCATGACGAGCTGCGCCTCCCGGTGCCCCAGGGCGGCCGCCGCTTCCATCCAGGCGGCGGCACTGGCGGGCTCGGCGCGCAGCAGGGCCTGCCAGTTGGTGGGGCCGATGGCCTGGGCCTCGTCCAGGGTGGAAGGGATGGAAAGGCCGAATGGAAGCATCGAAATTACTTTAATAAGTCAAAAAAGTCCATTGATTCAATTGATCAATAAACCAATCGCTCCGGCCGGATTTCCTGCAGGATGGTGGTGGCGATCTCTTCGATCGACTTGGTCGTGGTCGACAGCCAGCGGATGCCGGATCGGCGCATCATGGCCTCGGCGTCGGCCACTTCGGCCCGGCAGCATTCGATGCTGGCATAGCGGGAGTTGGGCCGGCGCTCGTTGCGCACTTCACGCAGCCGGTCGGGGTCGATCGTCAGGCCGAACACCTTGCGCAGATGCGGCACCAGCGCCGGTGGGAGCTGCCGGCGCTCGAAATCTTCGGGAATCAGCGGGTAGTTGGCCGCCTTCAGGCCATGCTGCATCGCCAAATACAGCGAGGTCGGCGTCTTGCCGCTGCGGCTGACCCCCACCAGGATGACGTCGGCCGACTCCAGGTCGCGGTTCGACTGGCCGTCGTCGTGGGCCAGGCTGAAGTTGATCGCCTCGATCCGGTCGTGGTATTCCTTGCTTTTCGAGACGTCGCTGAAGCGGCCGACCCGGTGGTTGGAGGTCAGACCCAGCTCGGTCTCCAACGGCCGGACGAAGGTCGAAAACATGTCCATCAGCATGCCCTGGCAGTGCTGGTTGAACACCTGCAGCAGCTCGCCGCTGACCAGCGTGGTGAACACGATGGGTTTTCGGCCTTCGATCAGCGCGGTGTGGTTGATCTGCCGCACCGCCTGATGCGCCTTGTCCACCGTATCGATGAACGGCAGGCGCACGTGGCGGGGCTTGAACTCGAACTGGGCCAGGATGGCGTTGCCGAAGGTTTCGGCGGTGATGCCGGTGCCATCGGAAATGAAGAAGACGGTGCGGTTGGGCAGGGCGGTCATGGGCGGTCGGGCCATTCGGAAAACCGGCTCGCAGTGTAGTGGGCGCCGTCCAGAACGCCCAACACCCCGTCAATTGAAGCCCGGTGCCGCCTAGAATGACCGCCATGCCCGAATGCCGTTGCGACGCCGACCGATTCGAACAACCACAAAGTCCCGCGTCGCACCCGCGTGGCCCGCTCCTGAAGCGCCGCCGCGCCCCCGATTTCAACTTTGGAGTTTCACGATGTCTCAACAACGCTTCGAGGCCACCGCCCTGGTGGTGCCTTTTGAACAACTGAGGATGTCCGACGTCGAGTCGGTCGGCGGCAAGAACGCCAGCCTCGGCGAAATGATTTCCCAGCTGCCCACCGGCGTGCGGGTGCCTACCGGCTTCGCCACCACCGCGCACGCCTTCCGCCAGTTCCTCCAGCACGACGGCCTGGCCGACCGCATCAACGCCCGGCTCGACGCGCTCGACACCGACGACGTGCGCGCGCTGGCCCAGGCCGGCGGCGAAATCCGCGCGATGGTCGAGGCCCAGCCGTTCCCGGCCGACCTGCAGAAGGCCATCCGCGACGCCTTCGCCACGCTGAGCGGCGGCGACGCCAGCGCCTCGTTCGCCGTGCGCTCGTCGGCCACCGCCGAAGACCTGCCCGACGCGTCCTTCGCGGGCCAGCAGGAAACCTTCTTGAACGTGGTCGGCATCGACGACGTGCTGCACAAGATGAAAGAGGTGTTCGCGTCGCTCTACAACGACCGCGCCATCAGCTACCGCGTGCACAAGGGCTTCGCCCACGCCGACGTGGCCCTCTCGGCCGGCGTGCAGCGCATGGTGCGCTCCGACCTCGGCGCCGCCGGCGTGATGTTCACGATCGACACCGAATCGGGCTTCGAAGACGTGGTCTTCATCACGTCGAGCTATGGCCTCGGTGAAACGGTGGTGCAGGGCGCGGTGAACCCCGACGAGTTCTACGTCCACAAGCCCATGCTGGAAGCCGGCCGCCGCGCCGTCATCCGCCGCAACCTCGGCTCCAAGCTGCTGCAGATGGTGTTTGCCACCGCCAGCGAGAAGGCGGCCAGCGGCAAGCTGGTGAAGACGGTCGACGTGCCGGCCGAACAGCGCAACCGCTATTCGCTCACGGATGCGGAGATCGAGCAACTCGCCCGCTACGCCCAGGTCATCCACGCCCACTACGGCCGGCCGATGGACATCGAATGGGGCAAGGACGGCGTTGATGGCCAGCTTTACATCCTGCAGGCGCGGCCCGAGACTGTGAAGAGCCAGTCCAAGGGCATGCCCGAGCAGCGCTTCAAGCTGGTGGGCAAGGGCGCCGTGCTGGCCGAAGGCCGGGCGATCGGTCAGAAGATCGGCACCGGCCCGGTGCGGCTGGTGCAGAACATCAGCGAAATGGACCAGGTGCAGGCCGGCGACGTGCTGGTGACCGACATGACCGACCCCAACTGGGAGCCGGTGATGAAGCGGGCCAGCGCCATCGTCACCAACCGCGGCGGCCGCACCTGCCATGCGGCCATCATCGCCCGCGAACTGGGCATTCCGGCGGTGGTCGGTTGCGGCGACGCGACCGACCGGCTGAAAGACGGCACGCTGGTCACGGTGAGTTGCGCCGAGGGCGACACCGGCTACATCTACGACGGCCTGCTTGAAACCGAGGTGACCGAGGTGCAGCGCGGCGAGATGCCGAAGATCGCCACCAAGATCATGATGAACGTCGGCAACCCGCAGCTGGCCTTCGACTTCGCCCAGTTGCCCAATGAAGGCGTGGGCCTGGCGCGGCTGGAATTCATCATCAACAACAACATCGGCGTGCACCCCAAGGCCATCCTCGACTACCCGAATGTCGATTCCGACCTGAAGAAGGCGGTGGAGTCGGTGGCCCGCGGCCATGCGTCGCCGCGCGCCTTCTATGTCGACAAGATCACCGAGGGCGTTGCCACCATCGCTGCGGCGTTCTGGCCCAAGCCGGTCATCGTGCGGCTGTCGGACTTCAAGAGCAACGAGTACCGCAAGCTGATCGGTGGTTCGCGCTACGAGCCGGAAGAAGAGAACCCGATGCTGGGCTTCCGGGGGGCAGCGCGCTACCTGAGCCTGGACTTCCAGGAAGCCTTCGAGATGGAGTGCCAGGCGCTCAAGCGCGTGCGCGACGAGATGGGCCTCACCAACGTGCAGGTCATGGTGCCGTTCGTCCGCACCCTGGGCCAGGCCGACAAGGTCACGCGCCTGCTGGCGCAGCACGGCCTGCAGCGCGGCGAGAACGAGCTGAAGGTCATCATGATGTGCGAGGTGCCGAGCAACGCCATCTTGGCCGACGAGTTCCTTCAGTATTTCGACGGCTTCTCGATCGGCTCCAACGACCTGACCCAACTGACGCTGGGCCTGGACCGCGATTCCGGCCTCGAACTGCTGGCCGCCGATTTCGACGAGCGCGACCCGGCGGTCAAGGCCATGCTGGCGCGCGCCATCGCCGCCTGCCAGGCCCAGGGCAAGTACGTCGGCATTTGTGGCCAGGGCCCCAGCGACCACCCGGACTTCGCGCTGTGGCTGGCAGAGAAGGGCATTGCGTCGATCTCGCTGAACCCGGATTCCGTGATCGACACCTGGCAGCGCCTCGCGGCCAAGGCCGCCTGACCATGGGGGCCGCCGCGGTATGTCACCGATGAGCGGCCTCACCCGCCTGCTGCACCCTCTGGCCGACCGGCTGGCGGCGCACTGGAAAGGGCTGCGCATCGTGCTGCTGCTTCTGTGGGCCGGCCTGACGTTCGGGCTGACCTATTTCGCCCGCGATCTCGGTGGGTTGGTCGCCGGCTGGCCGATCAACTTCTGGTTTGCCGCGCAGGGTGCCATCGCGCTGTACGTGCTGATCGTCGTGCTCAATGCGTGGATCGGCAACCGCCGCGAAACGCCGCCTGACCCCCTGATGCGAACTGCGCAGCGGGGCTACGAGCGCCGGTTGCACCGCATGTTCGCGATGTACGTCGCCATCCTCACGCTCTTTCTGATTGCGATGGCTTTTGCCGAGCGCAGCGGGCTTCCCAAGCCCTGGATCGGCGCGTTGTTTCTGTTTGCCACCGTCGGGCTGTACGCGGCCATCGGCATCTACAACCGCACCACCGACCCCGAGGAATACTATGTGGCCGGCCGGCGGGTGCCCGCCATCTACAACGGCATGGCGACCGCGGCCGACTGGATGAGCGCGGCCTCGTTCATCAGCCTGGCGGGAGGGCTGTATCTGCAGGGGTTCTCCGGTACGCCCGAGCAGCCCGGCGGGCTGGCCTACATCATCGGCTGGACCGGCGGCTTCTGCATCGTCGGGCTCTTGGTGGCCCCCTATCTGCGCCGCCTGGATCTTTATACGGTGCCGGATTTTTTCGGCCTGCGTTTCCACGGCCGCGCGCCGCGTTTCATCGCTGCGATGTCGGCCGTGCTGTGCTCCTTCATGTACCTGGTGGCGCAGATCTACGGCGTGGGTCTGATCACGTCCTGGCTGACCGGCGTGCGTTTTGAAATCGGCATTCTGCTCGGGCTGGGCGGCGTGCTGGTCTGTTCGTTTCTCGGGGGCATGAGGGCGGTCACCTGGACGCAGGTGGTGCAATACCTGATTCTGGTGTTGGCCTTTCTGGTGCCGGTGTCCTGGTTCGCCTACAAGCAGTTGGGCAATGCGGCGGCGCCGCTGGCCTATGGCCAGCAGATCACCCGCATCACCGAGCGGGAGCGCGAACTGCAAAATGATCCGCGGGAACAGGCGGTGATTGCCGAATACCTGCGGCGGGCCCGGGAGTATGAAACCAAGCTGAAAGACGTGGAGGGCACACTCGCGAAGGAGCGAAAGGCCTTGTTGGCGCGGCAGCGCGCCTTGAATGCCCAGCCGGTCGATCCTGTCGAGATCTTCGCGGTCAACCGGGAACTGGCGATGCTGCCTCGCGACGTTCGCACCGCTCGCGAGCGCTGGACCCGCGCGATGCAGGAGAACCGCGACCGTGCCAAGCCGCTGGCCGCCATGCCGCCCCACGCCCAGGCTTTCGCCGGCGATCCCAGCGGCTCCGAAGAGGAGCGGGCGACTTTCGACGAGTCGCGCCGCAACTTTCTGGCCTTGATTTTCTGCCTGATGCTGGGTACGGCCGGCCTGCCGCACCTGTTGACGCGGTTCTACACCACGCCTTCGGTTGCGGAGACGCGCACCTCCGTGGCATGGTCGGTGGTGTTCATCGGGCTTCTGTATGTGAGCGCGCCGGCACTGGCGGTGATGGTGAAGTACGAGGTCATGCAGAACCTGGTGGGGCAGCCGTTCGACGCCTTGCCGCCGTGGCTTGCCCAGTGGGCCAAGGTCGATCCCGGCTTGCTCTCGGTGTCGGATGTGAACGGAGACGGGGTGCTGCAGTTCGGTGAATTGCGGTTCGGTGCCGACATCGTGATGTTGGCCTCGGCCGAGTTGGGGGGGCTGCCGTATTTCGTTTCCGGACTGGTGGCGGCGGGCGGGCTGGCGGCGGCCCTGTCAACTGCGGACGGCCTGTTGCTGACCATCGGCAACGCGCTGTCGCACGACGTTTACTTTCGGGCGGTCAACCCGAACGCGGCACCGTTGCGGCGGGTGATGCTGTCCAAGTTCGTGCTGCTGCTGGTGGCGGTGGGAGCGGCCTACGTGGCGGCACAGAAGCCGGCTGGCATCCTGTACCTGGTGTCGTCATCGTTCTCGCTAGCGGCCTCGGCCTTCGTGCCTGCGCTGGTGGCCGGCATTTTCTGGCGGCGGACCAACAGCCTCGGGGCGACTGCCGGCATGCTGGCCGGCCTGGGCGTGACCCTCTGGTACATGGTGAGCAATGTGCCAGCGGTGCGCGGCGCGCTCGGCCTTGCCGGGAATGCCAGCCTGTGGTTCGGCATTCAGCCGATGTCGGCGGGGGTATTCGGTGTACCTGTGGGCTTGCTGGTGGTGGTGAGCGTCAGCCTGTTGACGGCCCGCTGGGCACCCTGGCCGAGGGGCTCCGCCGATTCGGTATAATGCTGGGTTTTCCTTGCCGCACCACGCCAGACGCAGTGGGCGGCTTCAACCTGAAGGAGAGTCCATGCGTCATTATGAAATCGTGCTGCTGATCCATCCGGACCAGAGCGAACAAGTCCCCGCCATGCTCGAGCGCTACAAGGGGATGATCACTTCTGGCGGCGGCAAGATCCACCGCGTCGAAGACTGGGGCCGCCGTCAACTGGCTTACCAGATCAACAAGCTCGCCAAGGCGCACTACCTGTGCATCAACATCGAAGCCGAACAGGCCGTGATGCTGGAACTTGAACACGCGTTCAAGTTCAACGACGCCGTGCTGCGCCACCTGACCGTCCTGCGCAAGAAGGCCGACACGTCGCCGTCCGTGATGATGAAGACCGTCGAGCGCGAAGAGGCCCGCAAGGCCCAGCAGGCCGAGTTCGCCGCCAACAACGGTTGATCGCGCCATGCCGCAAGGCATGAACCGCGTGGTGCTCACCGCCGGTATCGCCGAGCAGACCGCTCTGCGCTACAACCCCGCCGGGCTCCCGGTGCTGGATTTGATGCTCGAACATGCATCGACCCAGCAGGAGAGCGGCGACGAACGGCAGGTGCGGCTGGTGCTGAAGGCCAAGGCCTTCGGTGCGCTGGCCGAAAGCATCGCGGTACAGCCCATCGGCAGTTCGTGGCGGTTCACCGGTTTTCTGGCCTCGCCGCGCAGCGGCAGCCACCCGGTGTTCCACATTCAAGAGTTTCAGCAAGCTTAAATTTCATCAGGAGTCCAACATGCCCGGACCGAAACGTTTCAATAACAAGGACAAGCGTCCCAAGCGCAACACGCAATCGCTGCTGTTCAAGCGCAAGCGCTTCTGCCGCTTCACCGTCGCCCACGTCGAAGAAATCGACTACAAGGACGTCGACACGCTGCGTGACTTCATCGCCGAAAACGGCAAGATCATCCCGGCCCGCCTCACCGGCACCCGCGCGATCTACCAACGCCAGCTGAACACCGCGATCAAGCGCGCCCGCTTCCTCGCCATGGTTCCGTACAGCGACCAGCACCGCATCTGAGGAGACCGGCCATGCAAATCATCCTGCTCGACAAGGTCATCAACCTCGGCAACCTCGGCGAAATCGTCAAGGTCAAGGACGGCTACGCCCGCAACTTCCTGATCCCGTCCGGCCGCGCCCGCCGCGCCACCGACGCCGCGATCAAGGAGTTCGAGGTGAAGCGCGCCGAACTCGAAAAGATCGCCGCTGCCAAGCTGGCGGAATCGCAAGCCCAGGGCGAAAAGCTCGGCGGCAGCACCATCAAGCTGACGCAGAAGGCCGGCGTTGACGGCCGCCTGTTCGGCTCGGTCACCAACGCCGACGTCGCCGAAGAACTCGGCAAGCAAGGCTACAAGGTCAGCAAATCGCAGATCCGCATGCCCAACGGTCCGATCAAGACCGTCGGCGACAGCACGGTCAGCGTCGCGCTGCACACCGACGTGGTCGTCGAGATCAACGTGACCGTCTACGGCGAAACCGCCTGAGCGCCCACGCGATCCCTGAAAAGCCGCCTTCGGGCGGCTTTTTTGTTGTCCACAGGCCATCCCTGGGCCGTCCACACGTTTAATTTGTAAATCAACGGGATTCCCACAGCGTTATCCCCAAGCGCGCGACGCCGGGTCGCTACGATCAGGGGCCACGAGGAGCACGATGTCCGCCGTTTTTTCGAGCGCCGATGATGCGCTGCCTGCCGACCGGCAGATCGCGCAGTTGCGCATTCCCCCGCACTCCATCGAGGCCGAGTCCAGTGTGCTGGGCGGGCTGCTGCTCGACAACGCCGCCTGGGACCGGGTGGGCGACGTGCTCACCGAGGGGCATTTCTACCGTTACGAACACCGGCTGATCTTTGCGGCGATCGGCGCGCTGACCAACGCCAGCAAGCCGGCCGACGTGATCACGGTCTACGAGCAACTGCAGAACCAGGGCCACGCCGACGAGGTTGGCGGCCTGAGCTACCTGAACGCGCTGGCGCAGTACGTGCCGAGCGCCAGCAACATCCGGCGCTACGCCGAGATCGTGCGGGAGCGCTCCATCCTGCGCAAGCTGGTGACGGCGAGCGACGAGATCGCTACTGCGGCGTTCAACCCGCAGGGCAGGGCGGTGGACAAGGTGCTCGACGAGGCCGAGCAGAAGATCTTCAACATCGGCGAAGAAGGCTCCCGGCTCAAGCAGGGTTTCCAGGGCATGGACAAGCTGGTGGTGGACCTGCTGGACCGCGTGCAGGAGATGGCCGAGAACCCGAACGACATCACCGGCGTGCCGACCGGCTTCCACGACCTCGACCGCATGACCTCGGGATTCCAGGCCGGCGACATGGTGGTGCTGGCGGCGCGGCCGTCGATGGGCAAGACCGCGCTGGCGATCAACATCGCCGAACATGTAGCACTGAACGAGGGCCTGCCGGTGGCGGTGTTCTCGATGGAAATGGGGGCGGCCCAACTGGCGGTGCGGGTGGTCGGCTCGATCGGCCGCATCGACCAGAGCCATTTGCGCACCGGCAAGCTGACCGACGAGGAATGGTCGCGGCTGTCGGAAACCATCGAGAAGCTCCGAGACGTGTCGCTGCACATCGACGAATCGCCCGGCCTCACGCCGAGCGAGCTGCGCGCCAATGCGCGGCGGCTGGCGCGGCAGTGCGGCAAGCTCGGGTTGATCGTCGTCGACTACCTGCAGCTGATGAGCGGATCCAGCAGCAGCGACGAGAACCGGGCGACCGAACTCGGCGAGATTTCGCGTGGTCTCAAGATGCTGGCCAAGGAGCTGCAGTGCCCGGTCATCGCGCTGTCGCAGTTGAACCGCAGCGTGGAAACGCGCACCGACAAGCGGCCGATGATGAGCGACCTGCGCGAGTCCGGCGCGATCGAGCAGGATGCCGACGTCATCATGTTCATTTACCGCGACGACTATTACAACAAGGACAGCAAGGAGCCGGGCGTGGCCGAGGTCATCATCGGCAAGCAGCGGAACGGGCCGACTGGCACCGTCAAGCTGGCCTTCCTGAAACCGCTGACCAAGTTCGAGAGCCTGGCCTCCAGCGACGACTTCTGACGGACGTCGATCGGGCTCGATAATCGGGCCATGAGTTTTCCGAATGCCGATCCGGCCGAACTGGCCAAGTTTTCCGATCTGGCCCACCGCTGGTGGGATCTGGACGGCGAGTTCAAGCCGCTGCACCAGATGAACCCGCTGCGGGTGGCCTGGATCGAGTCGCTGGCAACGCTGAAAGGCCGGCGAGTGGTCGACATCGGCTGTGGCGGCGGCATCCTGTCGGACTCGATGGCGCGGCGCGGCGCCGACGTGCTGGGCATCGACCTTGCTGGCAAGGCGTTGCGCGTGGCACAACTGCATGCGCTTGACGCCCAGACCAGCGGCGTGCGCTACCGCGAAATCAGCGCCGAGGCGCTGGCGGCCGAGGAGCCGGCATCCTTCGACGTGGTGACCTGCATGGAGATGCTGGAGCATGTGCCCGATCCCGCTTCCATCGTCAAAGCCTGCGCCACACTGGTCAAACCCGGCGGCTGGGTGTTCTTCTCGACGATCAACCGCAACGCCAAGGCCTTTGCGATGGCCGTCGTCGGCGCCGAATATGTGCTTGGCCTGTTGCCGCGTGGCACCCACGAGTACGCCAAGCTGATCAAGCCCAGCGAGCTGTCGCGCCACGCCCGCGAGGCCGGCCTGGACGTGCAGCAGATGCGCGGCCTGCAATACAACCCGCTGACCCAGCGCTTCCACCTCGACGACGACAGCAGCGTCAATTACCTCGTCGCCACCCGGCGGGCCGACGCATGAGCGCACCGATGCGCGAAGCCCGCGCGGTTTTGTTTGACCTGGACGGCACGCTGATCGACAGCGCCCCCGACCTCGGCGCCGCCGCCGACCGCATGCGCACCGCACGCGGCCTGCCGTCGCTGCCCGACGAGGCCTATCGACCGATGGCGGGTGCCGGCGCGCGCGGCATGGTCGGCGTGGCTTTCGGCATCGGACCGGACAGCCCCGATTTTTTGGCGTTGCGCGATGAGTTCCTGTCGAACTACGAACGGGCGATGACCGAACGCACCCGCGCGTTCGACGGTGTGGCCGCGCTGCTGTCGGCGCTCGACGGTGCCGGCCTGCCCTGGGGCGTGGTCACCAACAAGGCCGAGCGCTTCACTTTGCCGCTGACGCGGGCCATGCCGCTGTTCGCCAATGCCGGCTGCGTGGTGGCGGGCGACACCACGCCGCACGCCAAGCCGCACCCGGCGCCGCTGCTGGAAGCGGCGCGGCGCCTGGGCCTGGACCCGCGGCAATGTGTCTATGTGGGTGACGACGAGCGCGACATCGTGGCCGGCCGGGCGGCCGGCATGCCGACCGTTGCGGCCACCTACGGTTACCTCGGCGCGCGTGGCGATGTCACCACCTGGCAGGCCGATGCCTGCATCGAATCGCCCCTCGCGCTCCTGGAACTGCTCGGTCGGCCTTAAAATAGGCGGCTTGGGGCTGCACCGGTTTCGACGTGGGTTCGGACGCGATGTGGTGCATGTCGAGCTGAATGCGCTCGTAAAACAGATTCAAACAAACTAACTGCAAACGACGAACGTTTCGCACTCGCTGCTTAATAACCAGTGAGCCTTACAACAGTTGGCCGATGGGCTGGGCAAGGGGCGCAAGCTCCCGGCTGTAAGGTTATTCACATCGGCTGGCTTCGCACCGGGTACCTTGGTGTGGGGCGAGATTCAAGGGTGCTGGCGTCCCGGGCAGCGTGCGGCTGCGCGTCCCGGGAAGTGAGACTCAAATCAGACCGCTAAACATGTAGATCTGCTCGAAGAAGGCTCGCGGACGGGGGTTCAATTCCCCCCAGCTCCACCATCATTTTCCGCTGCCGCGCCGCTAGGGTGGCGCGGCCGGACTCAGCGCAAGAATGAACAACAACAACTTGCAGCGCATGCCCCGCATGGCCGTTGTGATTCCCAGTTACAAGGTGCGCGACCATGTGCTTGGCGTGATCACGCGCATCGGCCCGGAAGTCGAGCGCATCTACGTCGTGGACGATTGTTGCCCGGTGCGTTCGGGTGAACTGGTGCAATCGGAATGCACCGACCAACGGGTTGTTGTGCTGCGTCACGAGCAAAATCAGGGTGTCGGCGGCGCGGTCATGACGGGATATGGGGCTGCCATCGCCGACGGCCTCGAGATCATCATCAAGATCGATGGCGACGGCCAGATGGACCCCGCTCTGATTTCGCGCTTCGTTGCGCCGATAGCGGCGGGCGAGGCCGACTACACCAAGGGCAACCGGTTTTTCGATCTGGAAACGGTGCGGACGATGCCCGGCCTGCGGCTGTTCGGCAACGCCGTGCTGTCGCTGATGTGCAAGCTGTCGTCGGGTTACTGGAATCTGTTCGACCCCACCAACGGCTATACCGCGATCCACCGCGATGTGGCGCGGCGGCTTCCGTTCGACCGGATCAGCCGGCGCTATTTCTTCGAGACCGACATGCTGTTCCGGCTGAACACGCTGCGCGCGGTGGTCGCTGATGTGCCAATGGACGCGCGCTACGGCGACGAGGTCAGCAACCTTCGAATTTCCAAGATCATCGGTGAATTCATGTTCAAGCACGCACGCAACTTCGCCAAGCGTATTTTCTACAACTACTACCTGCGCGACATGTCGCTGGCCTCGTTCGAACTGCCGGCCGGCATCGGTTTGCTGCTGTTCGGCGTGGTCTTCGGCGGCACACACTGGCTGGCCGCCGCGCAGTCCGGCGTGCCCGCATCAAGCGGCACCGTCATGCTGTCGGCCATGCCGGTCATCCTCGGTGTGCAACTGTTGCTGGCCTTCGTCGGCCACGACATCGCTTCCGTGCCCACGCGGCCCATCCACGACAAGGCCTCACCGCCATTGCTGCTGAAATGATGACCTACCTCGTTGCGGTGGCCTGCGTGATTTGCATCGCCGCAGGCCAGATTCTGTTCAAGATGAGCGCGGCCTCGCTCCAGAAAACCGGCAGCCTGTTCGACCCATCGACCGCGCTGGTCCTGTTCTGCGCGCTGTCGCTGTACGGTGCGACCACGCTGGCCTGGATATGGGTGTTGCAGAAGATCGAACTCGGCCGTGTCTACCCGTTGATGGCCATGGCCTTCGTGCTGGTGCCGCTGGGCAGCCACTGGTTTTTCGGTGAGCGTTTCCAGCCGCAGTATTTTGTTGGCGTCGGGTTGATCATGGCCGGTATCGTGATTGCGGTGCGGGCATGATGGCGCCTGCATCGACCACAGCCGTGGAGGTCACGGGTTACCGCTGGCCACGGGGCGGGCTTTTCTGTCTGGCGGTTTTCATTGCGGCGACCTTGTTGTCTGTCCTGATTCCACCGTTTCAGTCCCCTGACGAGTTCGACCACATCAAGCGCGCCCATTTTCTGACGCGCGGACAGATTCTGCTCGACGCACCGAAAGGCAATGCCTCGGGGGGAATGATTGACGACGGATTGGAAACCTACATTGCCGGGTATCTGGACATCCGCTTCAAGACGGAGCGCAAGCTCTCAGCCGATCAGCTCGATGCTGTCGAGTCGGTCGACTGGGCAGGCAAGAAGCATTTCAGTCCGGCCCCTGGAACAGGGTATTACTTTCCGTTGAGCTACTTGCCCCAAGCCATCGGGCTGGGTCTTGGCGAACTCACGGGCATGACGGTGGGGCACTCGGTCCAGTTGGCCAGGTTCTTCGCGCTGGCAGCCACGCTGGGGCTGTTGTTTGCGGCGTTCCGGATTGCTCGCCCCAATCCACTGGTGTACACGCTGCTTCTGTTGCCGATGACGCTGTTCCAGTTGTCCACCGCGAGTTTGGACGGGGTTTCCACGGCCCTTTCGGTACTGGCGATCGCCTGCTTCATGCGGATCACTGTTGAACGGAACAAGGCTCCGCCCTATCTGCTCGCCGGTCTGGCCACCTGCCTGGCGCTGGTTGTGTCTTGCCGCGTACACCTTCTGCCGATGCTGTTGCTGCTGCCGGCGGCGTGGTGGTTCACCAGAAACCGGGCCTACCTCGTGGCCACTGGCGTGGTGTCCGTTCTGGTGCTGGGATGGCTGGCCCTGGCGATCGGCACGACAGTCGACGGGCGGGTCAATGTCGGGCTACCCCCCTCCGGCGTCATCGGCTATTACGCAGCCAAACCCTGGCATTTTTTCGGGGTGCTCGGCGACACCCTGTCCGACCCGCTCACCACCAGATTCTACCGCGAATCCTTTTTGGGCATGCTGGGTTGGATCGATCAGCGGTTCAGCCCAGAGATCTATGACGTGCTCGGCGGAATGGTCGCTGCGATGGCCGTGCTGTCGGTCTCCATCGGTACGATCCGGCGAGACTGGCCTGAGCGTGCGCTGTTGATGTTCTGCTCGCTCTCGGCTGTTGTGTTGGTTTTCCTGGCGTTGCTTGTGGGCTGGACGCCGCATCCTGCGGCGGTGATCCAAGGCGTTCAGGGCCGCTACTTCCTGGTGCCGGCGCTGCTGGTGGCCTATGCCTTGGGCGGTACCGCTGAGCCCGGCGGCGTCAGGGCCATGCGGGTCTTTCGCTGGCTGGGCCCGGCATTTTTCCTGGTGTCATCGGTCTTGACGGTGCAGGCCGTGGTGGAACGGTACTACCTCGTTCCCCGGCAACTGCCGGAGCTCAAATACACGATGAAACCCAGCCCCATGCTGTCGGCCCAATCGGCGATCACGCTTCACTGGGCTTCCCAGCGGCGCCTTCGGCCTCTCAAGCGTCTTGGCATCCAGATCGGCACGTACATTCGCACGAACCCGGGCGTGGCGGAATTGCAGCTCGAAGGCCCGGATGGACACAGCCGCCAATTGCCCATCGATTTGCCGAAACTGGTCGACAACGGCTATGCCATGTTTGAGCTTGACGGTCAGACCTACAACGGCGGCAGGATTGTGTTCAAGACCGGAGGCGGGATCAGTGCATGGGAAGCACATGCCGAAGGAGCCCGTCCGTTGACCTGCATGGTCTACGAATTCACCGACGGCGGGCGAGTTCTCACAGACGGCTGTCCACGGCCCTGAGTGTGGGTCGATGCAGCTGCAGGACATTCTCTACACCCAGGGTTTTGGCACCCGGCGCATCTGTGCGGGCCTTATTCAACAGGGTTTTGTGACGGTAGTCAGCGCCGTTGTTGACGATCCTGCTATGGATTTCGAAGCGGATGGCCTGCAATTCCACGTCAAGGGCGTGCCGTGGGCGTACCACGAGAAGGCTTACGTGGTGCTGCACAAGCCGGCCGGAACCGAGTGTTCGCAGAAGCCCTCGACCTACCCATCGGTCTACACGCTGCTGCCGCCGCCGTTGCGCCAGCGGCCGCAGAAGGGGGCGGTGCAGGGCGTTCAGGCCGTGGGCCGGCTCGACCAGGACACCACCGGCCTGTTGCTGATGACCGACGACGGCCAGTTCATCCACCGCATGGCCTCTCCCAGGCACCATGTGCCCAAGGTGTATGAGGTGGTGGCGGCCGATCCGGTGGATGCGCGGCAGATCGAACGGCTGCTCGCCGGCGTGGTGCTGGACGACGACCCCAAGCCGGTGCGGGCGGCAGCCTGCGAGATCACCGGCGCCTTCAGCCTGCGGCTGACCCTGACCGAGGGCAAATACCACCAGGTCAAGCGCATGGTCGCGGCGGTGGGCAACCGGGTGACCGGGTTGCACCGCTCGCGCATCGGCGGGCTGGAGCTTCCGGCCGATCTGGCGCCGGGCCAGTGGCGCTGGCTGACCGCGGCTGACCTCGCCGCCATTCGCGGATAAACGGCGGCGGTCCCTTGTCGGCCACACCGCCCGGTGGGGCGTTGTTTACCCTTTGTGACAGCACCCGCAGGTACACTCGCGGGTTCTCCGGAAACCCATCGTGAAGCACCTCGCCGCCGCCGCTCTCGTCTTGCTGACTGCTCTCGCACCCGGCGCCCGCGCGGCCGACTCGACGCCCGTTTTCGTGCTGAATTCGCTGGACGCCACCGTCAGCGTGATCGACCCCGCCACCTGGCAGGAAACGCGCCGCATTCCCACCGGCAAGGAGCCGCACCACCTCTACCTGACGCCGGACGAGAAGTCGCTGATCATCGCCAACGCGCTCGGTGATTCGCTGACCTTCATCGACCCCCGCTCGGCAGAGGTTCAGCGCGTCGTGCGCGGCGTGGTCGATCCCTACCAGCTGCGCTTTTCGCCCGACATGAAGTGGTTCGTCACGGCGGCCAACCGGTTGAACCACATCGACATCTACCGCTGGGACGGCAGCAACATGCAGCTCGCCAAACGGGTGTCCACTGCCCGCACGCCCAGTCACCTGTGGATCGACAGCAAGAGCAAGACGATCTACTCCACCATGCAGGACAGCGACGAACTCGTCGCCATCGACCTGCCCACCCAGACCATCAAGTGGCGCACCAAGACCGGCCCCATGCCGGCCGACGTGTTCGGCACGCCCGACGACCGCTGGGTTCTGATCGGCCTGACCGGTGGCGACGGCGTCGAGGTCTACGACGTTTCGGGCAAAGAGCCCGTCTTCCTGCGCAAGATCAAGACCGGCGACGGCGCCCATGCCTTCCGTGCGGCGGGCGACGGGCGCCACGTGTTCGTCAGCAACCGGGTGGCCAACACCATCAGCAAGATCGACTACCAGAACCTGCAGGTCGCGCAAAGCTGGCCCGCGCCGGGCGGCCCGGACTGCATGGACGTGTCCACCGACGGCAAGACGCTCATGGTCACCTCGCGGTGGGCCCGCAAGCTGACGCTCATCGACCTCGAAAACAAGAAGCCGACGCGGCAGATCGCCGTGGGCAAATCCCCGCATGGCGTCTGGACACTCGATCACGCACCGCGTCAGTAGCACGGCCGGGTTGATCGCCGCACTGGCGCTGGCAGTGCCGGCCGCCGCCGCGCCCACCTGCAACAAGCCCGTCTACCTCACGATCGACACCGGCCACATGGGCGTTGCACCGCTGATGGCGGACGTGCTGAAGCGCCAGCAGGTCAAGGTCACCTTCTTCATCGCCAACGAGCCAACCCAGACCGGCGGCACCTCGCTCGACGACCAATGGGCGCCGTGGTGGCGCGACCGCGTGGCCGAGGGTCATGCCTTCGGCTCCCATACCTGGAACCACGGCTACTGGCGCGCCGACTTGCCGGCCGCAGCCGGCCAGCCGGCCCGGCTGCGCATCCAGCAGACCTTCGGCCCCCAGGCCGGCCAGACCGTCTCCTGGACCGCCGCCGACTACTGCGCGGAACTGAACCGCCCGGCGGCGCGTCTGAAGGCCATGACCGGTGCCGAGATGTTGCCGCTGTTCCGGGCGCCGGGTGGCAAGACCTCGCCCGGCCTGCTGGCCGCTGCGAAAAGCTGCGGCTACACGCATGTGGGCTGGTCGCCAGCCGGGTTTCTGGGTGACGAACTGCCAAGCGAGCGCTACCCGAACGCCCAATTGCTCGAGAAGGCCTTGCGCGAGGTGCGGCCCGGAGACATTTTGCTGGCCCACCTGGGCATCTGGTCGCGCCGCGACCCGTGGGCGCCAGCGGTGCTGGAGCCGCTCATCGAAGGCCTGAAGGCCAAGGGGTTCTGCTTTGCCACCCTGCGCGAGCACCCGGTGTACGGCACCGGCGCCGCGTCGGCCAACGGCACCCCGGCGGCGTTGAGGCAGCGATGATGGATTTCCTGGGCGATGCGTTCGGCGCCGCGCAACAGTGGCTGTTCGAGGCGGTGGTCCAGCCCGTGGTGTTCGCGGCCGGGCTGGGCAACCTCGTTGAAGACGCTTTCGATGCCACCGGCTGGCTGCTCGTCGGGCTGCTGCAGCTCGCACTGCTGGTCGCGGTGGTCGGGCCACTGCAGCGCTGGCGTCCGGTCGAGCCGGTGACCGACCGCGCCGCCATCCGCACCGACATTCTGTACACGCTCATCCACCGGCTGGGGGTCTTCCGGCTGGCGCTGTTCTTCACGCTCGACCCGCTGGCCGATGAATTGTTCGGCTTCCTGCGCACGCAGGGCATCGCCACCTTCCACCTCGACCAGCTCTGGCCCGGCGTGACCGACATCGCGCTCGTCAGCTTTCTGCTGTACCTGCTGGTGTTCGACTTCGTCGAGTACGGAATCCACCGCGCCCAGCACCAATGGGGTTGGTGGTGGGCCTTGCATTCCCTGCACCACTCGCAGCGGCAGATGACCATGTGGAGCGACAACCGCAACCACCTGCTCGACGATCTGCTGCACGACACCCTCATCGTCGTCGTCGCCCAGGCCATCGGTGTGCCGCCCGGCCAGTTCGTTGCGCTGGTGGCCTTCACGCAGCTCAGCGAGAGCTTCCAGCACGCCAACCTGAAGCTCTGGTATGGGTCGGTCGGGGAGCGGCTGTGGATCAGCCCGCGTTTCCACCGCGTGCACCACGCGATTGGCATCGGCCACGAGTCGCCTGCGGCGGCAGACGGCAAACCGCGGCTCGGCGGCGTCAATTTCGGTGTGCTGCTGCCGTACTGGGACATGCTGTTCGGCACCGCCAACTTCGAATGCCGCTTCGACGCCACCGGCGTGCGCGACCAGGTGGAGCAGGGCCGCGACTACGGCCGTGGTTTCTGGTCCCAGCAGTGGCTCGGGTTGAAGCGGCTGGGTGGCCGCGCATGACGCACCGGCGGGTTATGCTTCGCTGATGGGCCAGATATTCGACTCTTTCTGGCGGGCCACCGCCTACTGCCTGCACCCGCGCGTCATCGCGCTGTCTTTCCTGCCGCTGGTGCTGATGGCCACGCTGTCGCTCGGCCTCGGCTATTTCTTCTGGGAACCCGCCAAGCTGTGGGTCACTGAGTGGCTGGACGCCTCGGCGCTGCTCAACACCATGCTGGCCTGGCTGCAGGGCCTGGGTCTGGGCAACCTGAAAGCCGCGCTGGCGCCGCTCGTCGTCATTTTTGCGGTCACACCGCTGATCGTGCTGCTGTCGCTGCTGGTGGTGGCGGCCATGATGACGCCGGCGCTCATCTCGCTGGTATCAGACCGCCGTTTTCCTTCGCTGGAGAAAAAGCGGGGCGGTTCGCTGATCGTGTCGGTGTTCTGGTCGCTCGGCTCCACGCTGCTGGCGCTGGTCGCGCTCATCATCTCGATGCCGCTGTGGCTGGTGCCGCCGCTCATCCTTATCCTGCCACCGCTGATCTGGGGCTGGCTGACCTACCGCGTGATGGCCTTCGACGCGCTGGCCGACCACGCCAGCGCCGACGAACGCCGGACGCTGCTGCAGCGCCACCGCGGCGCCTTGCTCGCCATGGGCATCGTCACTGGCTATCTGGGCGCCGCGCCGAGCATTCTTTGGGCGTCGGGCGCGCTGGTGGCGGCCGCCTTCGTCATTCTGGTGCCGGTGGCGATCTGGATCTACACGCTGGTGTTCGCTTTTTCGTCGCTGTGGTTCACGCACTTCTGCTTGGCCGCCCTGGAAAAGCTCCGCATCGAAACCGCCGCTGCAGAAGCCCCGCCCGCCGTGCCGATGGCGCCGTACAAGCCTACGGCACCGGCCGGACCACCTGAACTGCACGAGCGCATCGACCCGCTACCCCACGTCGAGGTGCTGCCGCCGGCCGAGCCACCCCCGCCGAACCCGCCGCCGCATGGCTGACGCGCTGCCGGCGATCGGCCTGATCATCGTCGGCGACGAGATCCTGTCCGGCAAACGGGCCGACAAACACCTGCCCAAGACCATCGAATTGCTGCGCGCCCGCGGGCTGTTGCTGGACTGGGCCCGCTATGTGGGCGACGACCGCGCCCGCATCACCGGGGTGCTGCGCGACGCCTTCGCGTCGGGGGACCGGGTGTTCTGTTGCGGCGGCATCGGCGCCACGCCAGACGACCACACCCGCCAATGCGCCGCCGCCGCGCTCGGCGTGCCGCTGGCGCTGCATCCCGCGGCCGCGCGCCTGATCACCGAGCGCGCCCAAGACGTCGCCCAGGAGAGCGGGGTGGTCTTCGACGCGGCACATCCCGACATGGCGCAGCGCCTGAAGATGGGGTTCTTTCCCGAAGGGGCGGTGATCGTGCCCAACCCCTACAACAAGATCCCGGGCTTCGCCTGCGACGGCTCGGGCGGTGGCCGCATCAGTTTCGTGCCTGGTTTTCCGGTGATGGCCTGGCCGATGATCGAGGCCGAACTCGACCGCTGGCTGGCCGACCGTCCGGCGCAGCGGCTGGCGGTGGAGCGCTCCGTCGTGGTCTGGAAGGCGCTGGAGGCCTCGCTGACACCGCTGATGGAAGCCATCGAGCGTGAGCATCCGGCGGTGCGGGTGTTCAGCCTGCCCAGCGTCGATCACCCGGAGCACGGCCGGCACATCGAGCTCGGCGTGAAAGGCCCCGACGCCGAGTCACGGTTGGCATTCGCCGCACTGCGGGAGGCGCTCAGCCGCCAAGGGGCCGCGATTGGCCCCGAAATGGTGCGTTGACGCGACGCACCAAAACGAAGCGCACCCAATTGCACCAATAAGGTGCTTCACGCCAGAAAAGATGGCGGTGGGGGTGCCTGGAACCGGGAAATCTCCGGGCACAATACGCGGTTGCATTCGCGCCCCGATTGCGTGCTTGGTGGCACAGAAACTGCATTCCGGTGCGTTGTCCAAAATTTATCAACTACACCCCCCAACCAGGAGAGCTTGATGGCTGCTAAGACCGTCGCAGACGTGATGAAATTGGTGAAGGAAAACGAAGTCAAGTTTGTCGACTTCCGCTTCTCCGACACCCGTGGCAAGGAACAGCACGTGACCGTGCCTGTGTCCCACTTCGACGAAGACAAGTTCACGTCCGGCCACGCATTCGACGGCTCGTCCATCGCTGGCTGGAAGGGCATCGAGGCTTCGGACATGTTGCTCATGCCCGATCCGAACACGGCCAACATCGACCCCTTCTTCGAAGAAACCACGATGTTCCTGACCTGCGACGTGCTGGAACCGGGCGACGGCAAGGCCTACGACCGCGACCCGCGCTCCATCGCGCGCCGCGCCGAAGCCTATCTGAAGGCCTCCGGCCTGGGCGATACCGCCTATTTCGGCCCGGAACCCGAATTCTTCATCTTCGACGACGTGCGTTGGGCCAACGACATGTCGGGTTCCTTCTACAAGATCGAGGAATACGAAGCGCCGTGGAACACCGGCGCCAAGATCGAAGGCGGCAACCGTGGCCACCGCCCGACCGTCAAGGGCGGCTACTTCCCGGTGCCCCCGGTCGACAGCACGCAAGACATGCGCGCTGAAATGTCGCAGGTGCTGGAATCGCTCGGCATCCCGGTCGAAGTGTTCCACCACGAAGTGGCCGGCGCCGGCCAGAATGAGATCGGCACGAAGTTCAGCACGCTGGTGCAGCGCGCCGACTGGACCATCCTGATGAAGTATGTGATCCAGAACGTGGCCAACGCCTACGGCAAGACCGCGACCTTCATGCCCAAGCCCATCGTGGGCGACAACGGTTCCGGCATGCACGTTCACCAGTCGATCTGGAAAGACGGCAAGAACCTGTTCGCCGGTGACGGCTACGCCGGCCTGAGCGAATTCGCGCTGTACTACATCGGCGGCATCATCAAGCACGCCCGTGCGCTGAACGCCATTACCAACCCCGGCACCAACAGCTACAAGCGCCTGGTTCCGGGCTTCGAAGCCCCGGTGAAGCTGGCCTACTCGGCCAAGAACCGCTCGGCCTCGATCCGCATTCCGTACGTTGCCAACCCGAAGGGCCGCCGCATCGAAGCGCGCTTCCCGGACCCGCTGAGCAACCCCTACCTGTGCTTCTCGGCGCTCATGATGGCCGGCCTGGATGGCGTGGAAAACAAGATCCACCCGGGCGAAGCCGCCACCAAGGACCTCTACCACCTGCCGCCGGAAGAAGACGCGAAGGTGCCGACCGTCTGCCACAGCCTCGATCAAGCGCTCGAGTACCTCGACAAGGGCCGCAGCTTCCTGACCAAGGGCGGCGTGTTCACCGACACCATGATCGACGCCTACATCGACCTGAAGATGCAGGAAGTGACCCGCTTCCGCATGGCGACCCATCCGGTCGAGTTCGACATGTATTACAGCCTGTAAAGCCTCGGCAATACATCCACTGAAAGGACGGCAACCGCCGTCCTTTCTTTTTGGCGTTTAGACTGGCAGCTGGACCACCCAGACCTCGAGTCGCGCGTTACCCACGCATGAACTTCCGCTACCCCGTTTTTCTCCTGGCCGTCGCTGCCACCTGCGTCAGCGCCGCGCATGCGCAGGTGTACCGCTGCGGCAATGAATACACCAACAACGCCGCGGCGGCCAAGGCCAAGGGCTGCAAGGTGATGGACGGCGGCAACGTCACCATCATCCAGGGTACCCGGGTGCAGCAGCCTGGTGCCGCGGCCGGCACGGCTGGCGTTGCCATGGCAAGGCCGGTCTCGCCGCCGGTGGTCGGCGGCTCGTCGATGGGCCAGCGGGTCGATTCGGCCGAGCAGCGCGCCCGCGACACCGATTCCCGCGCCATTCTGGAGGCCGAGCTCAGGCGCGCCGAATCGCGCCAGGGCGAACTGCTGCGCGAGTACAACAACGGTGAACCGGAGAAGCAGGGCAGCGAGGCCCGCAACTACCAGAAATACCTCGACCGCGTGGCCGACCTGAAGGCCAGCATCACCCGCAACGAGAGCGACATCGCCGGCATTCGCCGCGAGATCGCGCGCCTCGGTGCGCCCGCCGCTGCCCGCTGACACGCGGTGAAGAAGGCCGCCACACCCCACTCCTGGTTCCTGCCGCTCGACCTGCTGGCCACGCTGGTGGCGGTGGTTCGCAGCGACGGCGTGGTGCTGTTCGCCAACGCCGCGCTGGAAGACGCGCTGGGTACCTCGCGCCGCACCATCGAAGGCTCGCGACTGCCCGACTGCTTCACCGAGCCGCATGTGCTGCAGAACGCGCTGCAGGGCGCCGGCAGCAACGAGTTCGCCGCCTTGCGCTACGACGCCTTCCTGAAGCGCCTGCACCACGAGCCGCTGCCGGTCCACGTCATCGTGGCGCAGACCGAGCGGCCGGGCGAGATCGTGGTCGAGCTGCTGCCGCTGGAGGCGCAGGCCAAGCAAGACCGCGAGGAGCGTTTGATCGACCAGGCGCAGGCCAACAAGGAGTTGATCCGCAACCTGGCGCACGAGATCAAGAACCCGCTGGGCGGCATCCGAGGCGCGGCGCAGTTGCTCGAGATGGAGATCGAGTCGCGCGACCTGAAGGAGTACACCCAGGTCATCGTGCACGAGGCCGACCGGCTGCAGACGCTGGTCGACCGCCTGCTGGCGCCGCACCGCCGGCCGCACGTGGTGGGCGACGTGAACATCCACGAGGTCTGCGAGCGTGTGCGTTCGCTCATCACGGCGGAGTTTCCGCGCGGCCTGAAAGCCGTGCGCGACTACGACATTTCCATTCCCGAGTTCCGTGGCGACCGCGAGCAACTGATCCAGGCGGTGCTCAACATCGCGCACAACGCCTGCCAGGCGCTGGCCGATCGGATCGCCGCGGGCGACGCGCAACTCATCTTTCGCACGCGCATCGCGCGGCAGGTAACTTTTGGCAAGCAGCGCTATCGATTGGCACTGGAATTGCATGTCATCGACAACGGGCCCGGCGTGCCCGAGTCGATCAAGGACCGCATTTTCTACCCGCTGGTGTCGGGGCGAGAAGGGGGGTCGGGGTTGGGGCTCACGTTGGCCCAGACCTTCGTGCAGCAGCACCATGGCTTGATCGAATGCGACAGTGTGCCGGGCCGAACGGATTTCAAATTGCTGATTCCGTTGCCCTAGATGCTTGACCAGAGGTGACGAAAAAACGATGAAGCCGATCTGGATCGTGGACGATGACCAGTCCATCCGCTTCGTGCTCGAAAAGGCACTGTTGCGCGAAGACCTGCCGACCCGCAGCTTCACCAGCCCCCGCGAGGTGCTGAGCGCCCTCGACGAACTCCACGATGACGACCCCGACAACCTCGGCCCGCAGGTGCTGGTGAGCGACATTCGCATGCCCGGCGGCTCCGGCCTCGAACTGTTGGGCAAGGTCAAGGAGCGGCACCCGGGCCTGCCCGTCATCATCATGACGGCCTTCTCCGACCTCGACAGTGCCGTCTCGGCCTTTCAGGGCGGCGCTTTCGAGTACCTGCCCAAGCCCTTCGATCTGCCCAAGGCCATCGAGCTGATCCGCCGCGCCGTGGAGGAAAGCCAGCGCGAGGAAGTGGCCGAAGAGCGCATGGCCGCCGCGCCCGAGATGCTGGGCCAGGCGCCGGCCATGCAGGACGTGTTCCGCGCGATCGGCCGGCTGAGCCAGAGCAACGTCACGGTGATGATCACCGGCGAGTCCGGCACCGGCAAGGAACTGGTGGCGCGGGCCCTGCACAAGCATTCGCCGCGGGCGGGCGGGCCTTTCGTGGCCATCAACACCGCTGCCATTCCGAAAGACCTGCTGGAGAGCGAGCTGTTCGGCCACGAACGCGGCGCCTTCACCGGCGCGCAGACCATGCGCCGTGGCCGCTTCGAGCAGGCCGAGGGCGGCACGCTGTTCCTCGACGAAATCGGCGACATGCCGTTCGACCTGCAGACCCGGCTGCTGCGGGTGCTGAGCGACGGCCATTTCTACCGCGTGGGCGGCCACAACGCGGTGAAGGCCAATGTGCGCGTCATCGCCGCCACCCACCAGGACCTGGAGCAGCGCGTCAAGGAAGGCGTGTTCCGCGAAGACCTGTTCCACCGCCTCAACGTGATCCGCCTGCGGCTGCCGGCGCTGCGCGAGCGCCGTGAAGACGTGCCGATGCTGACGCGCCATTTCCTGCAGCAGAGCGCCAAGCAGCTCGGCGTGGAGCCCAAGCGCATTTCAGACCCCGCGCTGGCCCAGATTGCCGGCTTCGGTTTTCCCGGCAACGTGCGCCAGCTCGAGAACATCTGCCACTGGCTGACCGTGATGGCGCCTGCCCAAGTCATCGAACGCAAGGACCTGCCGCCCGAAATCCAGTTGCTGGCGCCGGAAACGGCAGCGCCCGCCGGCCGGCCCGCGGGCGAGGGCGTTGAGCCCGCGCCGTGGCCACCGGCGCTGCCGCAGGAAGCGGTTGGCGCGCGGGTAGACGCCGCCGTGCCAGCCCCGGCCGCTCCGATGGCCGTTGGTGGCGCTGCTGCGGCGGCCTGGGAGTCGGGGCTGGAGGCCGAAGCGCTGGAGTTGCTGGCCGGCGGCCGTCACGACGTCTGGGACGAGCTGACGCGGCGCTTCGAGTCCAAGCTGATCCTGACCGCGCTGGCCAACACGCGGGGCCGCCGCATCGAGGCCGCGCAGAAGCTCGGCATCGGCCGCAACACGATCACCCGCAAGATTCAAGAGTTGGGGTTGGAGTAAAGGCCCCCACGTTCGCTTACTGCGTGTAGCTCCCCGCCCGCTGAGGGGGCGGGCTTGGCTCGGGAGCGGCCCGGCGCCAAGCCGCTCCGGCTAGAGCTCGGCGATCACCGGTGCGTGGTCGCTGGGCTTTTCCCACTTGCGCGGCACGCGGTCGATCACGCAGGACTTCACAGCGTCTTTCAGCGGTTGGCTGACCAGGATGTGGTCGATGCGCAGGCCGCGGTTCTTCTGGTAGCCCAGCATGCGGTAGTCCCACCACGAGTAGCTTTTCTCGGGCTGCTCGAACAGCCGGAAGGCGTCGTGCAGGCCCAGGCCGACCAGCGCACCGAAGTGGTGCCGCTCTTCCACCGTGTGGTGGATGGTGTCTTTCAGCCCGACTGGGTCGAACGAATCGCGGTCTTCCGGCACGATGTTGAAGTCGCCCAGCAGCACCAGCCGGGGGTGGGCCTTCATCTCTTCGCGCAGCCAGTCGTGCAGCGCGGTCAGCCAGCCCATCTTATAGGTGAATTTCTCGGAGCCGGGCGCCTGGCCGTTGACGAAATAGCCGTTGACCACGCGGATGTCGCCGTGCGGTGAATCGACCGTGGCGGCGATCACACGGGCCTGCTCGTCGGCAGAGCCGGGCACGTTGCGCACCACGTCGCGCACGGGCGTGCGGCTCAGGATGGCGACACCGTTGTAGGTCTTCTGGCCGAAGGCCACCGCTTCGTAGCCGGCGGCCTTCAGTTCGGCCGCCGGAAACTTGTCGTCGGTGAGCTTCAGCTCTTGGAGGCACAAGACGTCGACCGGGTTGGCGGCCAGCCAGTTCTGCACGTGGGCGAGCCGCGCGGTCAGCGAATTCACGTTCCAGGTCGCAATTTTCATTGTTTCAGGCCTCCAGTCAGCGCCGTTACTCGATTTGTTGCTCCTAAATATGGAGCAATGCCAGTCCGCCAACGGCCACGCCGACACCGGCCACGCTGAACATCGCAACTTCCAGCCACTTCTTCTTGGTCAAGAGTGCGATGGCGGCGAAGGCGATCGACACCTGCAGCGCGGTGGTGGCCTGGGCCCAGCGGTGGTGCAGGTGCATCTGCTCGTCGCTTTGCTTGTCCCATTGGGTGGCTTCGGCCTCGAGCTTCTCGGCGGCGAGCTTGATCTCGTTCTTTTCCTTCTCGTAGCGCTCGGCGCGGGTGATGTAGCCGGCCTTCTTGTCTTCCGGCGCCAGGTCACGCGCCAGCTCGACCAGCGACTGCTTGGTGCTCTTGGCCTGGAAGTAATTCCACTGGTTGGACGCCTCGGTCTTCTTCAGCGCGGCGTTGTTCTTGTAGAGGCCGGCATTGGCCTGCGTGGCCCCGCCCATGTAGGCGAACAGCGCGCCCACGGTGGCGATGATGGCGGTGAACATCGCGATCTGGTTGACCATCTTGCTGCTGCCTTCGTCACCATGGCCGTTGGCCGCATGCTGCGCCGCGTGTTCGAGTTCGTGGTCGTGCGGGCCGTGCACGTGAAAGCCGCCTCCGGACATGGTCAGTTTTCCTTGATGTGGGTGTGTTGTTGTTCGAGTGTGATGAAGCGGTAGGGCAGGCCGCTGGCCGCCACATGGGCCTCGCTGGCGATTTCGCGCCAGCCGGGGCCAAAACGCGGCGCGAAGGCGTCGCCGTCGAAATCGGCGTCGATCTCGGTGACCAGCGCGCGGTGGGCGAGCGGCTCGGCCTGCGCGTAGATGTCGGCGCCGCCGATGACCCACACGTCTCTTTCGGTCGGCGCCAGTGCCAGTGCTTCGGCCAGCGAGCCGGCACGGATGGCGCCCTCGGCCCGCCAGCCGGCCTGCCGGGTCACGACGATGTTGGTGCGGCCGGGCAGGGGCCGGAATTTCGGCGGGATCGAGTCCCAGGTCTTGCGGCCCATGACGACGGTGCCGCCGGCGGTGGCGCGCTTGAAGAAGGCCATGTCTTCCGGCAGGTGCCACGGCAGGCCACCGGCCTTGCCGATGACGCCGTTGCGGGCCCGCGCGAAGATCAGGTTGACGCTGCCCACGCCGGTCACACCGCCACCGGCGCCTTGATGGCAGGGTGGCATTGGTAGTCGAGCACCTCGAAGTCGTCGTAGCGGTAGTCGAAGATCGAGTCGGGCCGGCGCTTGATGTGCAGCGTGGGGTAAGGGAAGGGCGCGCGGCTCAACTGCAGCGCGACCTGTTCGGCGTGGTTGCTGTAGATGTGGCAGTCGCCGCCGGTCCAGACGAAGTCACCGACCTGCAGGTCGCACTGCTGCGCCAGCATGTGGGTGAGCAGCGCGTAGCTGGCGATGTTGAAGGGCACGCCGAGAAAGATGTCGGCACTGCGCTGGTAGAGCTGGCAGCTGAGCTTGCCGTCTGCCACGTAGAACTGGAAGAAGGCGTGGCAGGGCATCAGCGCCATCTGGTCCAGCTCGGCCACGTTCCAGGCGCTCACGATGATGCGGCGCGAATCGGGGTTGGCCTTCAGCGTCTTGACCACCTCGGCGATCTGGTCCACATGGCCGCCGCCGGGTTTCGGCCAACTGCGCCACTGCACGCCGTAGACCGGGCCGAGGTCGCCGTCGGGCCGCGCCCATTCGTCCCAGATCGTCACGCCGCGCTCGCGCAGCCAGTTGTTGTTGCTGGAGCCGGTGAGGAACCACAGCAGCTCGACGATGATGGACTTCAGGTGCACCTTCTTGGTGGTGACCAGCGGAAAGCCCTCGTTCAGATCGAAGCGCATCTGGTGGCCGAACACGCTCTTGGTGCCGGTGCCGGTGCGGTCGGCCTTGGAGACGCCATGCTCGTTCACATGGCGCATGAAGTCTTCGTACTGCGATCGGACGGGGCGGGTGGTCATCGAGAAAGAAAGGGCCGGTCAGGTCGGGCCGATTTTAGGCGCCGGGCCCAGCACCCGGCCGGGGTTGAGCAGGTTGTGCGGGTCGAGCGCGGCCTTGACCGCGCGCATCATGGCCAGCGCCACCGGTGGTTCGTAGCGCGCCAATTCCTGGGTCTTGAGCTGGCCGACGCCGTGCTCGGCCGAGAAGGCGCCGCCGTGCCGGGCCACCGCCTCGTAGACCGCGTGGTTGACGGCCGCTTCATGCTGGCGAAGGAAGGTGGCGGCATCGGTACCGGCCGGCGCCTGCACGTTGAAGTGCAGGTTGCCGTCGCCGAGGTGGCCGAAGTTCACCAGCCGCGCGCCGGGCACGGTGTGCGCCAGCAGGGCGGCGGCTTCGTCGCAGAACGCGGCGATGGCCGAGGCGGGCAGGGCGATGTCGTGTTTGATGTTCAACCCCTCGGCCGCCTGCGCCAGCGGGATGCTTTCGCGGATCTGCCAGAGCGTGGCGGCCTGGGACAGGCTTTCGGCGACCACCGCGTCCTGCGCGCAGCCGGCGCCGATCGCGTCGGCCAGCAGCCCCTCCAGCCGCTGGCGCGCGTGGGCTTCGGATTCGGCGTCGCTGCTCTCCAGCAGCACCGCGTGGCGCGAGCTGCCGGCCAGCGGCACAGCCAGTTGCGGGTGGTGGCGGCCCACGAGCGCCAGCGCCTCGGCGTTCATCAGCTCGAAGCCGGTCAGCTCGGCGCCCAGCCGCCGCTGCGCCAGGCCGAGCAGCCGCACCGCGTCGGCCACGCCGTTCACCGCAACCCAGGCGGTCAGCCGCGCCGCTGGCTTGGCGAAGAGCTTCAGTGTGGCGGCGGTGATGATGCCCAGCGTGCCTTCGCTGCCAATGAAGAGCTGCCGCAGGTCGTAGCCGGTGTTGTCCTTGCGCAGGCCGCTCAGGCCGCTCCACACCTCGCCCGCCGCGGTGACCACCTCCAGCCCCAGGCAGAGGTCGCGCGCATTGCCGTAGCGCAGCACCTGGGTGCCGCCGGCGTTGGTGGCGAGGTTGCCGCCGATGGTGCAACTGCCCTCGGCGGCCAGGCTGAGCGGGAACAGCAGGCCGGCGCCGTCGGCCGCCTGCTGCACCTGCTGCAGCACACAGCCGGCTTCGGCGGTCAGTGTGAGGTTGTCGGCATCGACGGCGCGGATGCGGTTCAGCCGCGTGAGGCTCAACACCACCTGCGTGCCGCTCGGGTCGGGCGTGGCACCGCCGACCAGCCCCGTGTTGCCGCCCTGCGGCACGATGGCCACGCCCGCCGCGGCGCAGGCCCGCACCACCTCTGCTACCTCTTTCGTAGCGCCGGGCCTAACAACGGCGCTGGCTATGCCCTTGTAACGCTTGCGCCAGTCGGTTTCGAACGGGGCCAGGTCGGTGGCGGGTGCCTGGCCGCGCGCCAGCACATGGGCGTCACCGACGATGGCGCGCAGCAGGGGAATCAGCTCGGCCATCGCGCAGAGCGCTCCCGGCTCAACCGGCCGCTGGTGCGGCCGCGGCCTTCAGCCGGATGCGCACGTGCAGCGCGCAGGCCACGAACAGCAGCAGGCACAGCACCAACTCGGCCAGCGCGTACCAGCGGCTGGGGCCGGTGTCGCTGGCGGCGCGCACCGTGCCTTCGATGAAATACAGCCAGACCAACAGGCTGAGCCAGCGGTAGGTGTACATGCGGTTCTTCAGCAGGCCGGCCAGCGGAATGCACAGCGGCAGCACCTTCAGCGCCAGCAGCGAGCCGCCGGGCCGCAGCGGCGCCAGCCACAGCTCCCAGGCGAGGCCGAGCGCGATCAGCGCCACCAGGCAGCCCACGGCCAGGTGGCGGGTGGCGGCGACGGACAGGGGGGCTTCTTTCATGGCGGTGGCATCATAGCCCCCGTGACCAAGACCCAAAGCCTGCTCGACGAGCTGACGCGCTTTCCCTGGAAGAACACGCTGCTCACACTGCGCGAACGCTTCCGGGAAGACCACCTGGGCCTGAGCGCCAGCAGCCTGACCTTCACCACCAGCATCGCGATGGTGCCGTTCTTCACGGTGGCGCTGGCGCTGTTCACCGCCTTCCCCATCTTTGCCAAGCTGCAGGTCGCGCTGCAGACCTGGCTGGTCGACAGCCTCATTCCCGACAACATCGCCAAGCAGGTGCTGGGCTACCTGACGCAGTTCGCCGGCAAGGCCAGCCGGCTGGGCGTGGTGGGTTTCGGCGTGCTGTTCTTCACCGCGCTGGCGCTCACGCTGACCATCGACCGCACGCTGAACGCGATCTGGCGGGTGCGCCACGAGCGGCCCCTCGGGCAGCGGGTGCTCATCTACTGGGCCACGATCACGCTGGGCCCGCTGATCCTCGGCGCCAGCCTGGCCACCACCTCGTACGCCGTGTCCGTGTCGCAGGGCCTGGTCGGCGGCATGCCGGGCGGCCTGCGCTTCGTGCTCGACACGGTGGAGTTCTTCCTGCTGGCCGGCGGCATGGCGGCGATGTACCGCTACGTGCCCAACACCAGCGTCAAATGGGGCCATGCCTTCGCCGGCGGGCTGTTCGTGTCGGTCGGCATCGAAATAGCCAAGAAGCTGCTCGGCCTGTACATCGCCTTCGTGCCGACCTATTCCATGGTCTACGGCGCCTTCGCCACGCTGCCCATCCTGCTGGTCTGGATCTACGTGGGTTGGGTCATCGTGCTGCTGGGCGCCGTGATCGCCGCGTATCTGCCGGTGCTGCTGAGCGGGGTGGTGCGGCGGCCCCATGCCAACGGCTGGGAATTCCAGTTGGCCATCGAGGTGCTGCAGAAGCTGCGCGCGGCGCGCGACACCCCCGCCAAGGGGCTGACCATGCCCAGCCTGGTCGAGGCCATCCGGGTGGACGGGCTGGAGCTGGAGCCGGTGCTGGCGGTGCTGACCCGGCTCGACTGGATCGGCCAGCTCGACAGTGCCGGCCAGTCGCCCGATTGCCGCTACGTGATGCTGGCCAACCCCGACACCACCGCCGTCGCGCCGCTGGTGTCGGAACTGTTGCTTCCTGAGACAGATTCGGTCGGGAATCTATGGAAAAATAGCCGCATGTCGGCGCTGCGCCTGGCTGAGGTGCTATGAATTTTGATAGCGCCAACCGGGTTCCGGCCGCGTTCTCCTGAAAATAACCCCGTCAAATCCCGCCATCTCCGGGCTTGACGGAAACGGCGGCGCACTATCCTAGAACCCATGCTTTTCCAGCCCCCGCGCAGCGCTGGCGATTCTTCTTCGCCCGCGGTTTTCAACCTCGGCCCGGGCACGCCAGCTTCCCACCCGCCCAGAGGCTCCGGCCGCCGCCCGGGGCAGTTCTCACCCCGGGGCGACTCCGCCACGCGCACGCAGCGCCCCGGCATGGCCGACGCGCTGCACCGCGCCATCGCCCGTGGCGAATTCCACCTCGTGTACCAGCCCCAGTTCGATCTGGAAACCAGGGAGATCATGGGCATCGAGGCCCTGCTGCGCTGGAACAGCCGCGAATTCGGGGTGGTGCCCCCGGCCGAATTCATACCGGTGGCCGAAGACGAACCCGAACTCATCCAGGCCATTGGTCGCTGGGTGCTGCGCACCGCCTGCCAGGAGTCTGCGCGGATGCAGGCCGAGCTGGGCTGCCGGCTGGGCCTGGCGGTGAACCTCAGCCCCGCGCAGTTCGCCCAGCCCGACCTGCCCGAGCTGGTGCGCTCGGCGCTGGAAGACAGCGGCCTCGAGCCCAACATGCTGGAGCTGGAGATCACGGAGGGCGTGTTCGTGATGGAAGCCGAACTCACCATCCAGACGCTCAACACCATCCGCGCGATGGGCGTGGCCGTCTCGATCGACGACTTCGGCACCGGCTATTCCAGCCTGTCGTACCTGACCCGTTTCACGGTGGACTGGATCAAGATCGACCAGTCCTTCGTGCACGACCTGCCGCATGGCCGCAATGCGTCGGTCGTCACCACCGCCATCATCTCCATTGCGCACGGGCTGGGCATGATGGTGATCGCCGAAGGCATTGAAACCCGCGAGCAGCACGACTACCTGCTGGCGCGCGGCTGCGACCTGGGCCAGGGTTACTGGTTCAGCAAGCCCCTGCCCATGGCCGAACTGGTGCCGTGGATAGCGGCTGGCGCCCGCATCGCGCAAGACGCCTAGGAAGGCCGGAACCCCAAGGCCGCAGCGCCGGGGTGTCAGCGCCGCAACAGGTCCATCAAGCCCCGCAAGGTGCCGTCCGGCGCCTCGCTCATCACCGCGTGGCCGGCGTCGAGCTGCGTCACCGTAGCGTGTCGGGCGCGCGAGACCAGCGCCTGCGCGGCCTTGGGCGGCGTCATCTGGTCGGCCGCGCCAAGGATGAAGGCGGTCGGGCAGGCCACTTTTTCCATCGCCGCTTCGCCGCCCCGGTAGTCGTCGCAGGCCTTGAAGCCGGCGTGGAACACGTTTTCCTTCGTGTTGCTGGCCAGCACCCGCCGCATCAGCGCCCGCGAGCCGCCGTACAGCCAGGTGCCGGGGCCAAGCGAGGAGGGCGGCGGCGCCAGCGTGGAATGCGAGAACGCGTTCACCATGTCGATGGCCTGCATCGGCGCCTTCACCGAGTTCTCCAGCAGCGCCGGCGACACCCGCATCGGGAACGCGGTGCCGACCAGCCCCAGGTGGCTGACGCGGTGCGGCGCGCGGGCGGCGGCCTCCAGCGCGATCAGTGAGCCGAAGCTGTGGCCGGCCAGTGCCGCGCGCTCCAGCTTCAGCGCGTCCATCAGCGCCAGCACGAAGTCGGCGCCTTCTTCCACCGAGCGCAGGGGCTCGCCGCCGCTGCGGCCGAGGCCGGGCTGGTCGATGGCCAGCACGTTCCACCCGTGGTGGGCGATGTAGCGGCTCTGCAGGATCCAGACGCTGTGGTCGTTCAGCACGCCATGCACAAGAATCAGCGTGGGCTTGGCGGCGTCGAAGGCCTTGCCGCCGGTGTAGGCGTAGATGGTGGCGCCGTTCAGGTCGATGAGCATCAGGCGCCCGCCTTTTCCGCCGCCTTCAGCGCGCGCTTCAGGTCGTCGATCAAATCGGCCGGGTCTTCCAGGCCGATGGAGAGCCGGATCGTGCCTTGCGAAATGCCGCCGGCCGCCAGCGCCTCGTCGCTCATGCGGAAGTGCGTGGTGCTGGCGGGGTGAATGACCAAGCTGCGGCAGTCGCCCACATTGGCGAGGTGGCTGAACAGCTTGAGCGTCTCGATGAAACGCTTGCCCTGTTCGCGGTTGCCCTTGATGTCGAAGCTGAACACCGAGCCGGCACCGCGCGGCAGCAGTTTCCTGGCCAGCGCGTGGCTGGGGTGCGATTCGAGCAGCGGGTGGCCGACGCGCGCCACGAAAGGGTGGGCCGCAAGGAATTCGACCACCTTGGCGGTGTTCTCCATGTGTCGCGCCATGCGCAGCGGCAGCGTCTCCACGCCCTGAAGAATGAGCCAGGCCGTGTGCGGGCTCATGCAGGCGCCGAAGTCGCGCAGGCCTTCGCGGCGGGCACGCAGCAGAAAGGCGCCAACGGTCGATTCCTCGTCGAACACCATGTCGTGGAAGCCGTCGTAAGGCGCGGTCAGTTCGCCGAATTTGCCGGCCGCTTTCGGGCCGCCCCAGTCGAAGCTGCCGCCATCGACCAGCACGCCGCCGATCACGGTGCCGTGGCCACTGAGGAACTTGGTGGCGGAGTGGAAGACCAGGTCGGCGCCCAGCTCCAGCGGCTTCATCAGCCACGGCGTGGTGAAGGTGGAATCGACCAGCAGCGGCACGCCAGCCTCGTGGGCGATGGCGCTCACGTTGGGGATGTCGAGCACGTCCAGACCCGGGTTGCCCACCGTCTCGCCGAACAGCAGCCGGGTTTCGGGCCGGATCGCGCCGCGCCAGCCGTCGAGGTCGCCCGGCTTGACGAAGGTGGTGGCGATGCCGAAGCGCCGCATCGTGTAGTGCAGCAGGTTCTGCGAGCCGCCGTACAGCGCGGTGCTGGCAACGATGTGGCCGCCAGCGCCCATCAGCGTGGCGACGGCCAGGTGCAGTGCGGCCTGGCCGCTGGCGGTGGTGATGGCGCCGATGCCGCCGTCGAGCGCGGCGACGCGCTGCTCCAGCACCGCGTTGGTCGGGTTGCTGATGCGGCTGTAGACATGGCCGGAGCGCTCCAGGTTGAACAGCGCCGCCGCATGGTCGCTCGACTCGAACACGAAGGACGTGCTCAGGTGGATGGGCACGGCGCGGGCGCCGGTGGCGGGGTCGGGTTTGGCGCCGGCGTGCAGCGCCAGCGTGTCGAAGCCGGGGTCGGAATGGCCGGGCATGGGCGGGAGGTCTCCGGATTGAAAACGAATGTGTCTGCCGCTTGACCGGTGCCCCGGACAGGCGTTGAATCTCGAAGATTGTGGGCTATATTGGCACGGGGAGGCGTCCTGTACGCGTCAAGGCCAGAACAGAGACAAAAGGGAGCAAGATCATGAAAGTTTCGGACATCATGCGTGTGAAGGGCGGCACGCTCTACACCATCAACCCCGAGGAAAGCCTGTCGCAGGCGGTGCAGACCATGTCGCAGTTCGACATCGGTTCGCTCGCGGTGATGGAGCATGGCGACCTGGTCGGCATGCTGACGTTCCGTGAGGTCATTCATCTGGTCGCCCGCAACAACGGCGCGCTCGGCAATGCCACGGTGCGTTCGGTGATGGACGACGCGCCCGTGACCTGCACCCTCGAAACCGAACTCGACGAGGTGCGCCGCATGATGCTGGAGCGCCACGCCCGCTACATGCCGGTGATGAACCGCAAGATGCTGATGGGCGTCATCAGCTTCTACGACGTCGCCAAGGCGGTGGTGGACAGCCAGAACTTCGAGAACCGCATGCTGAAGGCCTATATCCGCGACTGGCCGGCCGAAGACACGGCATCGCAGGCCTGAGGCTGCGCGGCCGTCTGGGATAATTCGCCGCATGAGCGGCAACACCTTCGGCAACCTTTTCGCAGTCACCAACTTCGGCGAATCGCACGGCCCGGCCATCGGCTGCGTGATCGACGGCTGCCCGCCCGGCATGGACCTGACCGAGGCCGACATCCAGCCCGACCTGGACCGCCGCCGGCCCGGCACCAGCAAGTTCGTGACCCAGCGCAACGAGCCCGACCAGGTCGAGATTCTGTCGGGCGTCTACCAGGGCCAGACCACCGGCACGCCGATCTGCCTGCTGATCCGCAACACCGACCAGCGCAGCAAGGACTACGGCGACATCCTGCAGACCTTCCGCCCCGGCCATGCCGACTACACCTATTTGCAGAAATACGGCCTGCGCGACCCGCGCGGCGGCGGCCGTTCGTCGGCCCGGCTGACCGCGCCCATGGTGGCGGCCGGCGCGGTGGCCAAGAAGTGGCTGCAGGCGCAATTCGGCACCACCTTCCGCGGCTGCATGACGCAGGTCGGCGAGCTGCAGATTCCGTTCGAGGACTGGTCGCATGTGCCGAACAACCCCTTCTTCGCGCCGATGGCCGATGTGTCGGCCATCGAGGCCTACATGGAGGCGCTGCGCAAGGGCGGCGACTCCTGCGGCGCGCGCATCCGCGTCACCGCCAGCCAGATGCCGGTGGGCCTGGGCCAGCCGCTGTTCGACAAGCTCGACGCCGACATCGCCTTCGCGATGATGGGCATCAATGCGGTGAAGGGCGTGGAGATCGGCGCCGGCTTCGCCAGCGTCTCGCAGCGCGGCAGCACGCACGGCGACTCGCTGTCGCCCGACGGCTTCCGCGGCAACAACGCGGGCGGCGTGCTGGGCGGCATCAGCACCGGGCAGGACCTGGAGGTGCAGATCGCAATCAAGCCGACCAGCTCCATCCTCACGCCGCGCGAAAGCATCAACATCAACGGCGAGAGCACCGAAGTCATCACCAAGGGCCGCCACGACCCCTGCGTCGGCATCCGCGCGACGCCAATCGCCGAGGCCATGCTGGCGCTGGTGGTGATGGAACACGCGCTGCGCCACCGCGCGCAGTGCGGCGACGTGGCCGCGCCGCTGGCGGCGATCCCGGCTTCGGCGGGCTAAGGTTTCAGCGGCCGGCGCCGCAAGTCGACCCCGCAGACCAGCGCGCAGGCCAGCAGCACCAGCGCGCCGCCCAGGTAGATGCCGGCGCCGAGCGGCTCGTTCAGGAACACCGCGCCCCAGGTCACGCCGAACACCGGCACCAGAAAGGCCGGGCTCAGCGCCGCCACCGGCGACAAATGGCTGATCAGCCGCAGATGCACCCAGTAGGCGATGCCGGAGGCCACCACGCCCAGCATCGCGGTGGCGAACAGCGCCATCGGTGTGAAGGTGGCACGGGGCCAGCCGACGATGCCTCCCGGCACCACCAGCATCAGTCCCAGCACATGGATGCCCGCTGCCAGCGCCAGCGGGTTGATGCTGCGGGTCAGCCGCTTCATCAGCGGCGTACAGACGCCGTAGCAGGCGGCGGCGACGACGCAGGCCGAAGCCGCCAGCACCACGTCGGGCGTCGGCGCCACCGGGCCGAGCCGCACCACCATCGCCACGCCGGCCATGCCGACCGCGCAGCCGGCCAGCTTGGTGGGGGTGAGCTGGTCTTCCTTCAGCACCACCGAGAACAGGTAGCCGAACAGCACCGCCGTGCAGTTCAATAGCGCGCTGTAGCCGGCCGGCAGCCGCAGCCCGGCCCAGGCGTAGAGCAGGAAGGGCACGGCGACCGACAGCGCGGCCAGCGGCAGCATGCGGCGCCAGGCGTGCAGTGCCCAGGCCTCGCGCATCACCGCCATCAGCAGCGCCAGCGTGGCGGTGGCCATGCCGATGCGCAGCAGCGCCAGCACCAGCGGCCCCAGCACCGGGCTGGCGATGCGGATGAACATGAAGGACGCGCCCCACAGCGCGGAGAGCATCAGCAGCTGGAGGAAATGGCGCGCTTTCACCGCGCCGATTTGAACCGAAAATGCGGGTTGTTCCACCGCCGCGAGCCGCCAATTTGTTACCCTCGCGACTGTCCATCCAAGGCTTTCCTCCATGTCCACCGTCCTCGTCCTCAACGGCCCCAACCTCAACCTGCTCGGCACCCGCGAGCCCGAGGTCTACGGCGCGACCACGCTGGCCGACGTGGAAAAGCTCTGCGCGCAGGCCTGCGCGCAGCATGGCTTCACGCTCGATTTCCGCCAGAGCAACCACGAGGGCGAACTGGTCGGCTGGCTGCACGAGGCCGGCCGCGCGCAGGCCGCCGGCACGCTGGCCGGCGTGGTCTTCAACGCCGGCGCCTACACCCACACCAGCGTGGCGCTGCACGACGCGATCAAGGGCGCGGCGGTGCGCGTCATCGAGCTGCACATCTCCAACGTTCACGCCCGCGAGGCCTTCCGCCACCACTCCTACATCTCGCCGGTGGCGCGCGCCGTGATGGCCGGCTTCGGTGTGCAGGGCTACGCGCTCGCCATCGCCGGGCTCGCGGCCATCGCCTGATGTCTGACCGGCCTCCGGTCATCGACGAGCGCGAGTGCGAGTGGAAGGCGGTCCGCGCGCAGGGGGCGGGCGGCCAGAACGTGAACAAGGTGTCGAGCGCGGTGCATTTGCGCTTCGACGTCGCCCGCTCCTCGCTGCCGGACGACGTGAAGGCGCGCCTGCTCGCGCTGCGCGACCACCGCATCACCGACGCCGGCGAGGTCGTGCTGAAGGCGCAGCAGCACCGCAGCCAGGACATGAACCGGCAGGAGGCGCTGGAGCGGCTGAATGCGATGGTGCAGTCGGTCGCGACGCCGCCGAGGGTGCGCCGGCCGACGCGACCCACCCGGGCGTCGCGCCAGCGCCGGCTCGACGACAAGCGCCAGCGGTCGGCCACCAAGCAGAACCGACGCCCGTTGGGCGATTGACAGCCGGATTCTGCCGAATTTCGGCATGAAATCGGCCCCAAGTCAGCGCCAATGCTGGTGTTGTAGCTCCTGAAATAAGAGCGACCGGCAGCTCTCGGATCAGGCGGCGAGCCCGGCCACGCCGCCGATGCGGATTTGGCGCCCGCACTAGCATCGCCGCATGACCGAAGAACCCTCTCTCCGAATCGACGTGGTGTCCGACGTTTCGTGCCCCTGGTGCGCGGTGGGGCTGTCGGCACTGCTGCGTGCCGTCGAACAGACGGCCGGCGACGTGGCGGTGGACCTGCACCTGCAGCCGTTCGAGTTGAACCCGCAGATGGGCCCCGGCGGCCAAGACATCACCGAGCACCTGACCGGCAAGTACGGCAGCACGCCCGCCCAGCAGGCGCAGATCCGCGAAACCATCCGGCAGCGCGGCGCGGCCGAGGGTTTCACCTTCAGACCCGAAGGGCGGGGCCGCATCTACAACACCTTCGACGCGCACCGGCTGCTGCACTGGGCCGAGGGGCAGGGCGAAGGCCGGCAGGTGGCGCTGAAAATGGCGCTGCTGGCCGCCTATTTCACCGACGGTCAAGACCCCTCGTCGCACGAGGTGCTGCTCGCCGCCGCCCGGAAAGCCGGCCTCGATGCCGGCGCCGCCCGCGAGGTGCTGGCCAGCGGCGCGTTCGCCGACGAGGTGCGCGCGGCGCAAGCCCTCTGGCAACAGGCCGGCATACACGCGGTGCCGGCGGTGGTGCTCAACCAGCGCCATCTGCTGAGCGGCGCCCAGTCCGCCGAAACCTACGCGCAGGCCATTCGGCAGGTGGCGCAGGCCGCCGCCCGGCCCGCCACCACGGCAGGCTGAACGGGCAGCCCGCGTTTGGCCGCTTCAGGCCGCTGCCGTGGCCTGCGGCGACGGCCGGCCGCCGGCCACCACCTGCGGCTTGGCCACCGTGGCGCTGCGCGCCCCGGCCGTGCCGACTTCGATCTGCCCGGTCAACTGGCCGCCTTCTTCGATCACGAGCTTGCCGTAATGGATCTTGCCGTTCACCCGCCCGGTGGCGTGGATCATCAGCTTCTGGCGCACCGTCAGGTTGCCGTCGAAAGCGCCGCGGATCTCCGCGAAATCGATCTCCGCAGAGCCCTTGAAAGCGCCGGTTTCGGCGATGCGGATCACGCGCGAATCCATGGTCGCCTCCACGGTGCCTTCCACCACCAGCGTGTCGCAGTCGGTGATTTCCACGCCCTTGAGCTTGATGTTGGGCCCGACGGTCAGCTTGCTGCCGCCCTCGGCCGGCTGCGCCGAATCGGCGCTGGCCTGTGCGTTGGCGGCTTGCGCCTGGGCGCTGGAGGCGGCCGTCGCCAGTGGCGCGGTGCCCGCCGTCTGGCCGGTGTGGCCAGCGGTGGCGTTGCGCAATCCATAACCGTCGGATTCGCGCTTGTTGTTGAAGAATGGGGTCGGCAGGGCCACGGTGTCTCTCCTTCAAAAATGAGAGCGCATCGTAGACAGCCCGCCCCTTGAAAACCCGTGGGGTTTGCAATATCTGTAACCAATTGCCATCGCCGGTTTTTTTCTCTGGCGCACGCCGCCTGCGGCACCGCGCTGGCCTGTCAGCCGGTTGCGACTGTGACGAGATCCGATTCACGTAACGACTACTTTCGTATGCAACACGCTCCTGTTCCCACCCACGGCTTGCCGGCCCTGTTCGTTTCCCACGGCGCGCCGCTCTTCGCCATCGACGCCGGCACCAGCGGCCCCGCGCTCACGCAGTGGGGCGCGGAGCTGCTCGCGCAGCGCAAGCCGCGCGCCGTGGTGCTGATGTCACCGCACTGGACGGCGCCGCAGGCCGCCGTCATGTCCGGGCCGCGGCCCGCCACCTGGCACGACTTCGGCGGCTTCCCGCCCGCGCTGTACCAGTTGCAATACCCGGCGCCCGGCGAGCCCGCGCTGGCCCAAGACATCGCGGCGCGGCTGCGGCAGGCCGGCATTCCCACCGCCCTCGACGCGCAACGCCCGTTCGACCATGGCGCCTGGGTGCCGCTGCTGCACCTGCTGCCGCAGGCCGACGTGCCGCTGGTGCAGGTGGCGTTGCCGCAGCACGCAGGGCCGAAAGACGTGTTCGCCATCGGCCGTGCGCTGCGCGGCCTGCGCGACGACGGCGTGCTGCTCATGTCCACCGGCAGCATGACCCACAACCTGCGCGAATTCTTCGGCGGCATTCCCCCGATCGACGCGCCGCCCCAGCCCTATGTCACCGCCTTCGCCCGCTGGGTGGAAGACGCCGTCGTTCGCCACGACGCCGAGGCCTTGTTCGACTACCGCCAGCGCGCCCCCCACGCCGCGCGCGCGCACCCGGAGGATGACCACTTTCTGCCTCTTTTCTTCGCGCTCGGCGCCTCCGACTGGGGCGAGGGCGCAGGCGTGGCGCCACACTACCTGAGCCGCGAAGTGATGTACGGCCTGCTGGCCATGGACGCTTTCGTGCTGCCGCCCGCGGCGGCAAGCGTTACGCCTTGATACCGAAGGGCCGGCGATGCCCTTCACGCCACCGGATGGCGGCCGTATAAATGGGCACACGGCGCGCCCGCCGGGCCCGCGCAGAGGCCTTGGAGCCGCCGTGGCACCGTGAAAAAGTGCGTTAAGGAAGGGAAAGGCGCCGGGGCTGGCGGCCGCAAGGCCCAACCGCTCCGGCGCCGATCACCTGCGCAGAGCTAACGTGCGAGGTAGAGGGCGACGGCGTGCGTCCGGTTGGTGGCGCCGGTTCTTGCGAACACGCGCCGCAGATAGGTTTTCACGGTCGACACGCGGATCGACAGCCGCACCGCAATCGCGTCGTTCGACAGCCCCTGGCTCAACAGCTCCAGCACCTCGCATTCGCGGGGCGACAGCACGCTGGCCTTCGATGGCGCGGCAGACGGCGGCGTTCGCAGCCGCTGCAGCCAGGCCGTCAGCTCGGTCTTCAGGGGCTCTGGGCATTCGCCATCTGCGGTGGAAATGGGGGAGGCGATGCGGCACAGCGGCGTCGGGCGCAAGCCGCGCGGCGCCGGGCGGGGCGTTTTGGCGCTGGACGCGACCAGCCAGCCATCGCACACCGGGCTGCCGCCCTGGTGGGCCAGGCACACGGTGCCGGGCACCACCGCAGCCGCCAGGCGCCGCAGCGCCTCGACGTCGGGTTCTTCAAATCCCCACAGGCCTATCCGCAAGCCCCCCTCCGCACCGTCCGTCATTGTGTAAACCAAATCATTCAAAATTCAAATTCACCAGCCAAAATGAAAACCAAAACATTCATTTTCAGCAGCCGGTGGATCAAGCGAGCGCGAGTGGAATTAATTCACGCTTTCTTTCAAATCGTGACATATTTCTCACTCTTCGAAAAGAATTGAATGATGGAATGTTGCGCCATCCCAACGCCGATGTTGTGCCAGATATTTTTCATCGACCATGCTGAGCTGGGTGATGGCGGCCAGAACGGATGGAATAGCGTTACGCCGCTGGCAATGGCGGAGTGAAATCACCGAACGTGCGGCGTAGGGCGGCGGGATTACCTCCGTTGGATGACATGGAAAGTATTACATCTGCGCAGGAAATTCCGATCAAAGGAGTTTTTAGTCTTCAATGATTTTCAAGGGGTAAGCGTGATGCCTCATTTGTATTGAATTGTTGGAATTTCTATCATTTCCACCGTATGTGAAAAAAATCACGGAAGGAAATGACAAGTGGAAGGCCAATATGAAATGAGCGACGAAGCGTTGCTGACCTCGGCCGCGGTCAGCCAACCCTTCGATCGCAAGGAATCGCTCGACAACCTCAGCACCACGGCGCGCGAAGCGTCCGGGCTGGGCGTCATCACGCAGGCGGGGCCGGGCGTGGAAATCGTCCGCAACGGCGAGCATCTGCCCGTCAAGGGCCAGCAGATGGCGGTGCTGGCCGGCGACCGCATCGTGGTGCCCTCCAACGCGACCGCCGACGTCGTGTTTCCCGGCCGCCAGCCCAACGAAATGCCGCTCAGCGGCAAGCTGGTGGGCGGCAGCGAGGCGGTGGTGGGCCTGAAAGCCACCGCGCCCGGTGAGGCGGAACAGGTGGTGGTCGACCTCGCCGCAGGCGACATGGTGATCGACAGCGCCGAAAACCCGAGCCGCGCCACCACGCTGGCGGTGCGCAAGCCCGCCACCGCCGGCGCGGGCCTGTTCGACGCCGGCTGGCTGGCACTGCTCGGTGGTCTGGCCGCTGGCGCCGCGTTGGCCAACAGCGGCGGCGGTGACGGCGACGGGGGAGGCGGCACCAATCCGCCGCCACCACCACCCCCTCCGCCGCCTCCACCTCCGCCTCCACCTCCGCCCCCACCGCCGCCACCATCGGCGCAAGGCACGGGCCTGCTGGACCCGACCGCCACCGCGGTGCAAAACCTGACCCATGCGGTCGCCAGCGGCCCGCTCGCGGCCACCGGTCTGGGCGCCGTCCTGCAGCCGCTCGACGGCGTGGTCAGTGCCGTCACCGACACCGGCAACGCCGTGCTGGCGCCGCTGACCGGTGGCAACTTCAAGGCCGACAACCCCAACGCGCTGGACCCGGTCGACAACCTGGTCGGCACGGTCACGGGCGCCGTGGGCGGCGTGCTGGGCGGTGTGCTCGACCCGTTGCTGGGCACCGGCGCCACGCAGACCCTGATTGCGCCGTTGAACACCCAGGTGGACTTTCTCACCGACGCCGTGGACCATCTGCTGGGCAGCGGGGGCGCGGTGCAGTCGCTGCTGGGCACCGGCGCGGGCAGCAGCGGCCTGGTGGACGGCCTGGCCGGCGTGCTTGCCGGTGTGTTCGGCCAGCCGGCGGCGGCGGCACCCGGCTCCAGCCAGTTGCTGGACCCGGCCACCCATCTGGTAGGCAGCGTGACGGGCGCGCTCGACAGCGGCCTTCTCACCGGCCTGGGGCTGGGGGGTGTGCTGAAACCGGTCGACAGCGTGGTCGCCACCGTCACCAACGCCGCCGACCACCTGCTCGCGCCCCTGCTGGGCGCCGGTTTCACGCCGGATTCGCCCAACGCGCTGGACCCGGTGGACCACCTCGTATCGAGCGTCACAACCCCCGTCGGCCAGTTGGCCAGCGGGCTGCTCGACCCGCTGCTGGGCCAGGGCGCCACCCAGTCGCTCATCGCCGACGTGAACACGCAGGTGGACTTTCTGACCGATGGCGTCAACCACCTTCTCGGCGGACTGACCGGCGATGGCCAGGGCGGGCTGCTCGGCGGCCTGCTGGGTGGACTGACCGGTGGCGCCGACGCCACGGGCGGGCCTCTCGACGGCGTGCTGGGCGCCAACGGTCTGTTGGGCGGGCTCACCGGCGGTGGGCTGCTGGGCGGTTTGGGCGGGGCCACGGCGGCCGCCTCCACCGACAGTGCCTCGGCCAGCCACCTGGTGGATCAGGTGTCGCAGGTGCTGGGCGGTTCGGCGGGCAACGGGCTGGGCACGGTGCTGCAGCCGGTGGAAACGCTGCTGGGCGGTCTGCTCGGTTCAGACGGCGGCCTGCTGGGTGGCCTGGGCACATCGTCTGGAGCCGAGCACACGCTCGTGGCTTCCACGCTGGCGCCGCTGTCCACGCTGGCACCCTCCGGCGCCGAACACGGGCTGGGCGGCCTGTTGGGCCTGCTGCACCCGCAGCTGTGACCGCCCGCCATGACTGAGGAGACAACAATGAAAAAGATCACGCTTCCACGCTTCGCCCGGCGCCTGCTGGCGGTGGCCGCCCTGACCGGCGCCACCGCGGCACTGGCCGGACCTTTCGACGACATCGAGGCGCGCCGCGCCATCGTCGAGCTGCGTACCCGGATGGAGGCCGTGCAGGCCAGCCAGGCGCGGCTGGTGGCCGACCTGCAGAAAAGCCAGCAGGCGGCGGCCAGCGCACAGGGCCGGGTGCTGGACCTGGAGAGCCAGTTGCAGGCGGTGCGCGGCGAGCAGGCACGGGTCACCGCGCAGGCGGAGCAGGGCGCCAAGGCGGCGGCCGAAGCCCAGCGCCAGCAGCGCGAGCAGCAACTGGCGCTGGACGACCGCCTGAAGCGGCTGGAGCCGGTGAAGGTGAACGTCGACGGCCGCGAGTTCGTGGCCGAGCCGACCGAGCGCCGGCTCTACGACACCGCGATTGCCGCCGTCCGCCAGAACGACTTGGCCGCGGCGCAGCAGTCGTTCGCCGACCTGTTGCGGCTGTATCCGCAGAGCGGCTACCGCACACCCACCCTGTTCTGGAACGGGCAGGCGCTGTACGGCCTGCAGCGCTGCAAGGAGGCCTTGCCCAGCCTGCGGCAGTTTCTGACGTCGGCCCCCGACAGCCCGCGCGTGCCCGACGCCAAGCTCGCAGCGGCGAACTGCGAGATCGAGCTGAACGACCCGGTGGCGGCGCGGCAGACACTGGAAGACCTGCTGCGTGCCCACCCGCGCGCGGAAGCCAGCGCCTCTGCCCGCGAACGGCTGAAGACGCTGGCCGTGCCGAAGAACGGCTGAGGCCGCTCAGGCCGGGGCGTAGGCCTCGACCGGCACGCAGCTGCAGAACAGGTTGCGGTCGCCGTGCACGTTGTCGATGCGGCCGACCGGCGGCCAGTACTTGGCGGCGCGCAAGGCTGGCAGCGGCAGCGCACCGACCTCGCGGCTGTAGGGTCGCGTCCATTCACCGGCAATCACCTGGGCGGCGGTGTGAGGTGCGTGCTTCAGCGGGTTGTCGTCGCGCGGCCATTCGCCGGCCTCGATGGCGGCGATCTCGCCGCGGATGGCCACCATCGCGTCGATGAAGCGGTCGAGTTCGGCCAGCGTCTCGCTTTCGGTGGGTTCCACCATCAGCGTGCCGGGCACCGGGAAGCTCAGCGTGGGCGCGTGAAAGCCGTAGTCCATCAGCCGCTTGGCCACGTCTTCGGCGGTCACGCCGCTGGTGTCTTTCAGGGGCCGCAGGTCCAGGATGCACTCGTGCGCCACATGCCCGTTGGCGCTGGCGTACAGCGTGGGGTAGTGGTCCTTCAGCCGGGCGCTGACGTAGTTGGCGCTGAGGATGGCGGTTTCGGTGGCCAGCCGCAGGCCGTCGGCGCCCATCATGCGGCAGTACATCCACGAGATCGGCAGCACAGAGGCATTGCCCAGCGGTGCGGCCGACACCGCGCCGACCACCGGCATCTGCGTGGCGGTGGCGGTCGTGCTGGCGGCCGTGGCGTGGCCGGGCAGGAAAGGGGCGAGGTCCGCCACCACGCAGACCGGGCCCACGCCGGGGCCGCCGCCGCCGTGCGGGATGCAGAAGGTCTTGTGCAGGTTCAGGTGGCTCACGTCGCCGCCGAATTCGCCGGGCGCGGCCACACCGACCAGCGCGTTCATGTTGGCGCCGTCCACATAGACCCGGCCGCCGTGCTGGTGCACGATGCCGCACAGCTCGCTGACCCGCGACTCGAACACGCCGTGGGTGCTGGGGTAGGTGATCATCGCGGCGGCCAGGCGCTCGCTGTGCTGCTCGCATTTGGCGCGCAGGTCGTCGAGGTCGACGTTGCCCTGGGCGTCGCAGGCCGTCACCACCACCGTCATGCCGACCATCTGCGCGCTGGCCGGGTTGGTGCCGTGGGCGCTGCTCGGGATGAGGCAGACATCGCGGTGCGCCTCGCCGCGCGACGCGTGCCAGGCCTTGATGACCAGCAGCCCCGCGTATTCGCCCTGCGAGCCGGCGTTGGGCTGCAGGCTGATCGCCGCGTAGCCGGTGGCCTGGCACAGCCATTCGCGCAGCTGGCGGTCGAGTTCGGCATAGCCCTGCAGCTGGTCGGCCGGCGCGAACGGGTGGATGTGGGCGAAGCCCGGCCAGGTGACGGGCACCATCTCGCTGGTGGCGTTCAGCTTCATCGTGCAGCTGCCGAGCGGGATCATGCTGCGGTCGAGCGCGAGGTCCTTGTCGCTCAGGCTGCGGATGTAGCGCAGCATCGCGGTTTCGCTGTGGTGGGTGTTGAACACCGGGTGGGTCAGGAAGGCGCTGGCGCGCCGCAGTTCCGCGGGGATCAGCGTGTCGGCGCCAGCTTCGAGCTCGCGCCAGCGCGGCATCGCCTCGCCGGGCTTGGCGAAGAAGGACCACAGCATCTCGATGTCGCCGCGGGTCGTGGTCTCGTCGAGCGAGACGCCGACGTGGTGGTTCAGCCTGCGCCGCAGGTTGACGCGGGCGCTCAGCGCGCGCTGCACGATGCCGTCGGTGGCCGCTCCGGTGCGCACCGTCACCGAATCGAAGGCGGTGCCGTTGCTCAGCGCGTAGCCCATCTGCTCCAGACCCCGCGCCAGGATGGCGGTGAAGGTGGCGACGCGTGTGGCGATGCGGGTCAGCCCCTGCGGGCCGTGGTAGACCGCGTACATGCTGGCCAGCACGGCCGGCAGCACCTGCGCGGTGCAGATGTTGGAGGTGGCCTTCTCGCGGCGGATGTGCTGCTCGCGGGTCTGCAGCGCGAGCCGGTAGGCCGGTTGGCCGGCGGCATCGACGCTGACGCCGACCAGCCGGCCCGGCAGCGAGCGTTTGAAGGCGTCGCGGCAGGCCAGGTAGGCGGCGTGCGGGCCGCCGTTGCCCATGGCCACGCCGAAGCGCTGGGTGGAGCCGAGCACGATGTCGGCGTCGAACTCGCCGGGCGGCAGCAGCAGCGTCAGCGCCAGCAGGTCGGCCGCCACGCACAGCGCGGCGTCCATTGCGTGGGCGTGGCCGGCCAGCGGCCGCAGGTCGTGGATGGTGCCGGTGGTGCCGGGGTACTGCGCCAGCACGCCGAAGAAGTCGCCGCCGGCCATCAGCTGCGGCACCGTCTCGGTGGCCGAACTGACCTTGACCTGGATGCCGAGCGGCCGCGCGCGGGTCTGCACCACCTCGATGGTCTGCGGGTGGCAGTCGCCGGCGACGATGAAGACATTGCTCTTGCTCTTCACGCTGCGTTTGGCCAGCGTCATCGCCTCGGCGGCGGCGGTGGCTTCGTCGAGCATGGACGCGTTGGCGATCGCCATGCCGGTGAGGTCGCAGACCATGGTCTGGAAGTTCAGCAGCGCCTCCATGCGGCCCTGCGAGATCTCGGCCTGGTAGGGCGTGTAGGCGGTGTACCAGGCCGGGTTCTCCAGAATGTTGCGCTGGATCACGCCCGGCGTGTGGGTGCCGTGGTAGCCCATGCCGATGAAGCTCTTGAACACCTGGTTCTTCGCCGCGATCGCCTTCAGCTCGGCCAGCGCGGCGGCCTCGGTGACGGCCGGCGGAATCGCCATCGGCAACCGGCGCGCGATGGCCGGCGGCACGATGCCGGCGATCAGCTCGGCGCGCGAGGCGTTGCCGACCACGGCCAGCATGCGCGCCTCGTCGTCCGGCGTGATGCCGATGTGGCGGGCGATGAATTCGCCGGGGTTCTCGAGTTCGGTCAGGGCGTCGGGCATGCGGTCAGGCGTCCTTCGCGAACGCGGTGTAGGTGGTTTCGTCCATCAGCGCGTCGAGCTGGGCGGGGTTGGACAGCTTGACCCTGAAGAGCCAGCCGTCGCCCAGCGGGTCCGTGTTGACCATCGAGGGTTCCTGGCTCAGATCCTCGTTCACCTCGACGATCTCGCCGTCAACCGGCATGAAGACGTCGGCAGCGGCCTTCACCGACTCGACGACACCGGCCACATCCCCGGCGGCCATGGTGCTGCCCACCTCGGGCAGCTCGATGAAGACCACGTCGCCCAGCGCTTCCTGCGCGTGCTGGGTGATGCCGACCGTGGCAACGTTGCCAGAGGCCTCCAGCCATTCGTGGTCCCGGGTGTACTTCAGCGTCATGGTTTTTCTCCGTTGTGTTCGTAAAAAAGGGGGGATGGGTCTCAGCCCCGGTGGTAGCGCGGCGGCACGAAAGGCATGGCCGTCACTTCCATCGTCACCGGCTTGCCACGCACGATGGCGTTCAGCCGGGTGCCGAGGCCCGAGCATTCTGCCTGCACATAGGCCATTGCGATCGGCCGGCCGGTGGTGGGGCCGAGCAGCCCGCTGGTGACCTCGCCGACCAGCTCGCCAGCGGCGTTGTGCAGCGGGGTGTGCTCGCGCACCGGAATCCGCTCCAAAGCCACCAGTCCAACACGTTTTCGAGCTACTTTTCCGCCGCCAGTCAGCGCCAAATCTGGCAACTGCGCTATTATTTTTGAAGCGCCCGGAAATCCGCCCTCGCGTGCGCCGCCGCTGCGCCGCACCTTCTGGATGGCCCAGCTCAGCGCCGCCTCGACCGGCGTCGTCGTGGTGTCGATGTCGTTGCCGTAGAGGCACAGGCCGGCTTCCAGCCGCAGCGAGTTGCGCGCACCCAGGCCGACCGGCGCCACCTCGGGCTGGGCCAGCAGCGCGCGGGCCAGCGCTTCCGCGCGGTCGCCCGGCACCGAGATCTCGAAGCCGTCCTCGCCGGTGTAGCCGCTGCGGGTGATGGTGAGCGGCGCGCCGTTCCACTCGAAGGTGCCGCCGGTCATGAAGACGAGCGTGTCGACGCCCGGCACGAGGCGCTGCAGCGCGACGGCGGCCTGAGGCCCCTGCAGCGCCAGCAGCGCGAGGTCGGGGCGTGGCGTGACGGTGCAGCGCTGGCCGATGCGGCTCTGGATGTGCGCGATGTCCGCCGCCTTGCAGGCCCCATTCACCACGACGAAGATGTCTCCGGCGCGCTTCAGGAACATCAGGTCGTCGAGGATGCCGCCGTCGTCGTTCAGCAGCAGGCCGTAGCGCTGGCGGCCGGGTGCGAGGTCGATCACGTCCACCGGCATCAGCGACTCGAACGCGGCAGCGGCGTCGGGGCCTGCCAGCGTGAGCTGGCCCATGTGGGAGACGTCGAACAGCCCGGCGGCGCTGCGGGTGTGGCGGTGCTCGGCGATCAGCCCGGCGGGGTACTGCACCGGCATGCTGTAGCCGGCGAAGGGCACCATGCGCGCGCCGAGTTCCAGGTGCAGCGCGTGCAGCGGCGTGGTGGCCAGCGGGGTGTCGAGGGGTTCGGTCACGGGAGCGGTTCCTGGGGCGTCGGTCGGCCATGGCGTGGGTACGCCATGGAAGGGTCCGCCGCTGTCCGCTTTACCTGAGAGATTCACCCGCGGCCTGCGCCTGGGCTTGCTCCTTCGGTGGGCGCGGCGCCGGTGCGGGCCACGCCTCTCTCCAGTGGGGTGAGCGCCGCGTTGCCGCCGCGCCTTGCCAGTCCTTTTGCCTGAGCGTTCGGGCCTCGCGATCGGGGCCGTGCGCCGTCGGCGACGCGCCTGGCCCTGTGGCCGGCAGCGTTCTCTCCTGACGCCGACGAGTGTAACCGAGGCACCCGCCAGCAGCCCGCTTCAGGCCGCCACAGCCCCTTCGGGCGGCAGCAGCATGGCGATGCGCTCGCTGATCGAATCGGCACGCTCGAACCCGGCCACCTTCTCGATCTCTTCGATGAGAAAGCGCGACTCCGACAGCATGGACTCGCGGTCGCGCGCCTGCCGCAGCGCCTCGCGGATGCGCTCGGCCAACACCGGGTCGCGCCGCGCGAACATGCGCTCGCACACGTCGAACAGGAACATGCGGGTGGTGGCCAGCGAGCGTTTGCCGTCGAAGGTGTCGGCACCGCGGCCGCTGTTGGTGGCGGGTTGGGCCCGCGCCGGCTCCTGGCGCACCGGCACGGCGGAGGCGCGCGGCGCAGCCACCGGAGCAGGCAGCGCCAGAAAGCCGCCGTCGATGAGGCGTTGCAGCACCGCCGGGGTGTCTTCGCCGAAAACCGAGGCCATGTCGGCGGCGGTTCTGCGGCCGTCCGCCATCAGCAGCAGGCTGCGTTCGCGCAGGCCCAGGGTGCGGCCGCCGGGTTGCAGCTCGGCGCGGCCCTTGTCGGTCTTCTGCGGGCAGGGAGAGGGAGCGTTCACCGCACTGAGCGTGCCAGCGTTCGGTGAAACGCCGATGACACTTTCGGCTTACATGCCCGAATAGTTCGGGCCGCCGCCGCCTTCCGGGGTGACCCAGACGATGTTCTGCGTCGGGTCCTTGATGTCGCAGGTCTTGCAGTGCACGCAGTTCTGCGCGTTGATCTGCAGGCGGTCGCCGCCGTCTTCCTTCTTCACGAACTCATAGACCCCGGCCGGGCAGTAGCGGCTCTCCGGCCCGGCGAAGGTCGGGAGGTTGATGTTCACCGGCACCGAGGGGTCCTTCAGTGTCAGGTGCGCCGGCTGGTTTTCCTCGTGGTTGGTGTTGCTGATGAACACCGAGCCCAGCCGGTCGAAGGTGAGCTTGTTGTCGGGCCTCGGGTACGTGATGGCCTTGCACTCGCTCTTGGGCTTGAGCGCGCTGTGGTCGGGTTTGCTGCGGTGAAAAGTCCACGGAATGTGGCCGCGCAGCACGAACTGCTCGACGCCCGTCATCACGGTGCCCACCGCGCGGCCCAGCTTGAACCACTGCTTGAAGTTGCGGGCCTTGTTCAGCTCGGTGTGCAGCCAGCTCTTCTCGAAGGCCTCGGGGTAGGCCGTGAGTTCGTCGTGCTGGCGGCCGGCGGTGACGGCCTCGAAAGCCGCTTCGGCGGCCAGCATGCCGGTCTTGATCGCGGCGTGGCTGCCCTTGATTCGGCTGGCGTTCAGGTAGCCCGCCTCGCAGCCGACCAGCGCGCCGCCCGGGAACACGGTCTTGGGCAGGCTCAGCAGGCCGCCGGCGGTGATCGCGCGGGCGCCGTAGGAGATGCGCTTGGCCGGCTTGTGGCCCTCTTCGCCTTCGAAGTAGTAGCGGATGTTGGGGTGCGTCTTGAAGCGCTGGAATTCCTCGAACGGACTGAGCCAGGGGTTCTGGTAGTCCAGCCCGACGACGAAGCCGACGATGACCTGGTTGTTCTCGGCGTGGTACAGGAAGCTGCCGCCGTAGGTGGCCGAGTCGAGCGGCCAGCCGGCGCTGTGCAGTGCGAGGCCGGGCTGGTGGCGGGCCGGGTCGATTTCCCACAGCTCCTTGATGCCGATGCCGTAGGCCTGCGGGTCCTTGCCGGCGTCGAGGTTGTAGCGGGCAATGAGCTGGCGGCCCAGATGGCCGCGCGAGCCTTCGGCGAAAACCGTGTACTTGCCGTGCAGTTCCATGCCGAGCTGGAAGTTCTCGGTGGGCTCGCCGTCTTTGCCGATGCCCATGTTGCCGGTGGCCACGCCCTTGACGGAGCCGTCGTCGTTGTAGAGCACCTGGGCAGCCGCGAAGCCGGGGAAGATCTCGACGCCGAGGTTCTCGGCCTGCTGCGCCAGCCAGCGGGTGACGTTGCCGAGGCTGACGATGTAGTTGCCCTCGTTGTGGAAACACGGGGGCAGCATGAAGTTGGGCGTGCGGGTCGCGCCTTTTTCGCCGAGGAACAGGAAGATGTCTTCGGTCACCGGCTGGTTCAGCGGTGCGCCCATCTCCTTCCACTTCGGGAACAGCTCGGTGATGCCGCGCGGGTCCATGATGGCGCCGGACAGGATGTGCGCGCCGGGCTCGGAGCCTTTCTCGAGCACGACGACGGAAATCTCCTTGCCGTGTTCGGCCGCAAGCTGCTTGAGCCGGATCGCCGTCGACAGGCCCGCCGGGCCGCCACCGACCACCACCACGTCGTACTCCATCGATTCGCGTGGGCCGTGCTGGGCCAGAATTTCCTCGTCCGTCATGGTGCTTGTTCTCCCTGGATAATGCTTGTTCAGTGGGCGGGGGGTGACAACATTCTATTGACGATCGCTTCCCGTCCGGTTTCGTCGGATGTGTTTTGTGGAAGCGCTCTAAATGGCATACAGCATCGACCTGGCGGGCCGCGTGGCCTTCATCACCGGCGCCTCGGGCGGCCTGGGCGCGCAGTTCGCCCGGGTGCTGTCGCGCAGCGGCGCGGCGGTGGTGCTGGCCAGCCGCCGGCTGGAAAAACTCAAGCACCTGCGGGCAGAGATCGAAGGCGAGGGCGGTGACGCCCACGTCGTCGAGCTGGACGTGACCGACCGTGACAGCATCGCCGCGGCCGTCGCGCACGCCGAGACCGAGGTCGGCTCCATCGACATCCTGGTCAACAACTCCGGCGTCAGCACCACGCAGCGGCTGCAGGACGTGACGGAAGACGACTTCGACTTCATCTTCGGCACCAACGTGCGCGGCGCCTTCTTCGTGGGCCAGGAGGTCGGCAAGCGCATGCTGGCGCGGGCCCGCGGCGCGGCGCCCGGCAGCTACACCGGCGGGCGCATCATCAACATCGCCAGCATGGCCGGCCTCAAGGTGCTGCCGCAGATCGGCGTGTACTGCATGAGCAAGGCGGCGGTGGTGCAGATGACCAAGGCAATGGCCCTGGAGTGGGGGAAATTCGGCATCAATGTGAATGCCATCTGCCCCGGCTACATCGACACCGAGATCAACCACCACCACTGGAAGACCGAGCAGGGCCAAAAGCTGGTGCAGATGCTGCCGCGCAAACGCGTCGGCCAGCCGGCGGACCTTGATGCGGTGCTGGTCATGCTGGCCAGCGGCCAGAGCCATTTCGTCAACGGCGCGGTGATCGCCGCCGACGACGGCTTCGCGAGCTGAACCGATGCGCTTCGTTCTGCCCGAGGCCAAGAAGCTGGTCCACGACATGGTCGTGCCCATCCGTTGGGGTGACATGGACGCGATGAACCATGTCAACAACACCAACTACTTCCGCTACCTTGAGACCGCCCGCATCGACTGGATGACCCGGGCCGGTTGCGTGCCCGACGCGCATGCGCCCGAAGGCTGGGTCATTGCCAACGCCTTCTGCAACTTCTACCGCCAGCTCGAGTACCCCGGCGACGTGCGGGTGAAGATGTACCTCAGCGATCCCGGCCGCACGACGATCGAGACCTGGGGCACCATGGAGCGTACCGACCGCCCGGGCGAAATCTGCGCCGAAGGCGGCGCCACGATGATCTGGATCGACCTCGCGCAGCAGAAAGCGCGGACCTTGCCGGACCATCTGCGCGCGCTGGCCGCCTGAGGGCGAAATCGAGGCGCGCCGCGCCTGTGACCGTGCGTGGCGCACCCCGGGCCAGGTCAGATCAGCGCCGAGACGATGATGCCGAGGCCGCAGACGGCCACGCCCCACACACCCGTTCGAACCAACGGAATTCCGGCCCAATAAACGAACACATACGCCACGCGCGCCCAGAAGAACACCGTGGCCCCGAGCGCCACGCGGGCCTGATCGGCGCCGGCCGCGTGGGCCACCAGCACGAGCACGGCAAAGAGCAGGTAGTTCTCGATGGTGTTGGCGGCAGCGCGGCTGAGGCGTGACGTGGCCTGCGAGGTCATCGGCATGTCGTCGCGGTTGCCCATGGCCAGGCCCATGCCGCGCCACGTCCAGGCGCGGGCACGGCACAGGCTGGCCATCATGATGACGGCCCAGGTGAACAGCGTCATCCAGACAAGCGTCTTGAGTGCGGGGGTCATGGGGTCTCCACTTGGTTTTCTGGTCGCGCATCATGCGCCGCCGGGGCGGCGGCTGTCCAGCACGCCGGGGGAGGATCAATACCAGCGGTTGTACAACTCGGCCAGTTCCCAGCAGCGGGCGGTGCGGCGAAAGCGGAACTCGGTCGCGTAGGCGTCGGGTGCTGCACGCTCGAACCGCACGACAGGCGCCGGGCCATCGGTGGCCTTGTCGATGCGCCGCAGCGGCGGCGCACCGCTGCTGACGGACGGCGGGAACTGCAGGCTGGGGTATTTATCGGCGAGGATGCGCTTGATGGCCACGGCGGTGCCCGGCGCATCGGGAGCCGCATCGGCGCCGACATGGGTGTAGCGCAGCGGAAAGTGCGTGTGCTGACGCTGGAACTTCGGGCTGGCGGTGAAACGGGCGATGAACCCGGGAAAGTCGGCGGCGCATGGCCCCGGCGGTTGTCCGGCCTCCGCCGCGCCGGCCACGAGGGCGGCCGCCACGGCGGCCGGCAGAGCCCAGGCGGGCGAAGTCATTTCTGCTTGGGCACCCGGCCCATCAGGTAGAACTCGGGGTTGGGCATCATTCCGCTGAAGCTGGCGATGCGGTTGGACATGCCGAAGAAGGCGGTGATGCCGGCGATGTCCCAGATGTCTTCGTCGGAGAAACCATGGGTATGCAAAGCCTCGTGGTCGCCGTCGTCGATCTCGCTGGAGCGCTCGCAGACCTTCATCGCGAACGTGAGCATGGCGCGCTGGCGGGGCGTGATGTCGGCCTTGCGCCAGTTCACCGCCACCTGGTCCGCCACCAGCGGCTTCTTTTCATAGATGCGCAGCAGCGCACCGTGCGCGACCACGCAGTACAGGCAATGGTTGGCCGCGCTGGTGGCGGTGACGATCATCTCGCGGTCGCCTTTGGTGAGCGAGCTGTCCTCGCGCAGCATCAGCGCGTCGTGGTAGTCGAAGAACGCGCGCCACTCGGCCGGGCGGCGCGCAAGCGCCAGGAAGACGTTCGGCACGAAGCCAGCCTTTTCCTGCACCTCCAGAATGCGGGTTTTCAGGTCGTCGGGCAGGCTGTTCAGGTCGGGGAAGGGGTAGCGGCTCATGGCATCTCCGGGGGAAGGGGCGCTTCGCGGCAGACCGGATGTCCGTCCGTTTCACGCTGGTTCTGTGTTCGGCGTAGGGTCGCGGTGGCCGACGACCCATCGTAGCGGGCGGAATTCATCGAGGCCGACACCCTGGCGTCACCCGAGCGGGAAATGGCTATCGGCGCCATTGCCAAAACTGCCTTGAGAGGCCCGCACCCGTTTCCTAAACTGAACGGCCGCTTTCACTGAAACCAACGAAGGAGATTCCCTTGACGACAGAAGCCAAGTGCCCCTTTCCCCACGGCGCCGCCAAGTTTGCCGCGAGCGCCCGCAAGAACTCCGACTGGTGGCCAGACCAGCTCAACCTCGGTGTGCTTCACCAGCACTCGGCCGAAGCCAACCCGCAGGACGGCAAGTTCAACTACGCCGAGGCCTTCAAGAGCCTCGACCTCGACGCCGTCATCCAGGACCTGACCGCGCTGATGACCGATTCTCAAGACTGGTGGCCGGCCGACTACGGGCACTACGGCCCGCTGTTCATCCGCATGGCCTGGCACAGCGCCGGCACCTACCGCATCGCTGACGGCCGTGGCGGCGCAGGCTCCGGCGAGCAGCGGTTCGCGCCGCTCAACAGCTGGCCCGACAACGGCAACCTCGACAAGGCCCGCCGCCTGCTGTGGCCGATCAAGCAGAAGTACGGCAACAAGCTGTCGTGGGCCGACCTGATCGTGCTCACCGGCAACGTGGCGCTGGAATCCATGGGCTTCAAGACCTTCGGTTTCGCCGGTGGCCGTGAAGACGTCTGGGAGCCGTCCGACGTGAACTGGGGCGACGAGATCGAATGGCTCGCCACCAGCGACAAGCCCAAGAGCCGTTACTCCGGCGACCGCGAACTGGCCAACCCGCTGGCCGCCGTGCAGATGGGCCTGATCTACGTCAACCCGCAGGGCCCGGACGGCAAGCCCGACCCGGTGGCCTCGGGCCGCGACATCCGCGAAACCTTCGCCCGCATGGCGATGAACGACGAGGAAACCGTGGCGCTGGTCGCCGGCGGCCACACCTTCGGCAAGGCCCACGGCGCCGGCCCCGACTCCCACGTCGGCCGCGAGCCGGAGGGCGCGGCGATCGAGGAACTGGGCCTGGGCTGGAAGAACAGCTTCGAGAGCGGCATCGCCGGCCACACCATCACCAGCGGCCTGGAAGGCGCGTGGAAGCCGAACCCCACCACCTGGGACGACGGCTATTTCAAGACGCTGTTCCAGTACGACTGGGAAGTGACCGAAAGCCCGGCCGGTGCCAAGCAGTGGCGGCCGAAGAACGGCGCCGGCGCGAACGACGTGGTGGACGCCCACGACCCCAACAAACGCCACCAGCCGATGATGTCCACCGCCGACCTGGCGCTGCGCTTCGATCCGGCCTACGAGAAGATCTCGCGCCGCTTTCAGGCCAACCCGGCCGAGTTCGCCGACGCCTTCGCCCGCGCCTGGTACAAGCTGACCCACCGCGACATGGGCCCGCTGCCGCGCTACCTCGGCAAGCTGGTGCCCAAGGAAGAATTGATCTGGCAGGACCCGGTGCCGGCCGTCGACCACCCCTTGATCGACGACAAGGACCAGGCCGACCTGAAGGCCCGGGTGCTGGCCTCGGGCCTCACCATTCCGCAGCTCGTCAGCACCGCCTGGGCGTCGGCCTCCACCTTCCGGGGCGGCGACAAGCGCGGCGGCGCCAACGGCGCCCGCATTCGGCTGGCGCCGCAGAAGGACTGGGAAGTGAACCAGCCTGCCGAACTGGCCAAGGTGCTGGCCAAGCTCGAAGCCGTCCAGAAGGACTTCAACAGCTCGGCTTCCGGCGGCAAGAAGGTCTCGCTGGCCGACCTGATCGTGCTGGCCGGCGGTGCCGCGGTGGAAGAGGCCGCCAGGCAGGGCGGCCATTCGGTCAAGGTGCCGTTCTCGCCGGGCCGCACCGACGCGTCGCAGGCGCAGACCGACGCCGACTCCTTCGCGCCCCTGGAGCCGGTGGCCGACGCTTTCCGTAACTACGTGCGCAAGGGCTACGAGCCGTCCATTCCCGGCCTGTTGATCGACAAGGCCCAATTGCTCACGCTGAGCGCGCCCGAGATGACGGTGCTGCTGGGCGGCCTGCGGGTGCTGAACGCCACCAAGGGCCACCCTGCCCATGGCGCCTTCACCGACAAGCCCGGTGTGCTGACCAACGACTTCTTCGTCAACCTGCTCGACATGGGCACGCAGTGGAAGAAGAACGAAAGCACCGGCGTGCTGGAAGGCACGGACCGCAAGACCGGCCAGGCCAGGTGGACGGGCACCGTGGCCGACCTCGTGTTCGGCTCCAACGCCCAGTTGCGGGCGCTGTCGGAGTTCTACGCCAGCAGCGATTCGCAGGACGTGTTCGTGAAGGACTTCGTCGCCGCCTGGACCAAGGTGATGAACCTCGACCGCTACGACCTGCCGAAGCGCTAGGCGCAAACCCGCAGCCCCGGTGTGGCTGCGGGTTCGCGAAGGGTCATTCGGTGGTGCTCGGACTCCAGAACGCCTGCTTCACCGCGGGCAGGGTGGAGAGCCGTTTGACCAGCGCATCGAGGTCGTCGCCATCGACGGACGTGGCTGCCAGCGTGGCCTCGATTTCCACCTCATCCTGCCCGAACGCGTGGACGCCGAGATCCCGCGTCGGGTAGCTGCAGCGCTCCAGCTCCTCTTCGAGCTGGGCCATGACCATCTTTTGGTGCGCGCGCTCGGCAATGAGATAGACCGTGTTGGTCACCTCCACAGAGCCCACGTCGAGCGGCTTCCGGTTGATGGCGTTCACCACGGGCCGCAGCAGGGTGTTGGCCGCCAGCACGAACACCGTTGCCAGCGCGGCCTCAAGGATCAGGTCGGCGCCCGCCGCCGCGCCCACGGCGGCAGACCCCCACAGCGTGGCGGCCGTGTTCAGCCCGCGGACGTTGCCTTCCTCGCGCATGATGACCCCGGCGCCCAGAAAGCCGATGCCGGACACCACATAGGCAACCACATGCACCGCCCCTTCATGGCCGCTCAGGCGGTTGGCCATGTCCACGAACACGGCGGCGCCCACGGCCACCAGCACGTTGGTGCGCAAACCGGCCGTGCGTTGCCGGTACTGCCGCTCAAGCCCGATCAACCCGCCCAGAATGAAGGCCGTGGCCAGGCTGAGCAGCGTGTCGAGCAGTGAAACCAGGTTGATGTTGTCGATGGCGGTCATGGCCGTTCCTCATTGCCAGCCGTAGCGGCGTTGGTAGATGCCCTTCATGGCCTGCGTCAACGCCATATAGGCCAGCAGGATCAGCGGCAGGAACACGAAGTAGAGCGGCGGCAGGGCCTGCAGCTTGAAGTAGTGCGCCAGCGGCCCCATGGGCAGGAAGATGCCAATCGCCATGATGATGCCCGTCATCACCATCAGCGGCAACGCGGCGCGGCTCTGGATGAAGGGCAGCTTGGGCGTGCGGATCAGGTGCACGACCAGCGTCTGCGTCAGCAGGCCCACGATGAACCAGCCGGACTGGAAGAGCGTCTGGTGCTCGGGCGTCTGTGCGCCGAACACGAACCACATCATCGCGAAGGTCGTGATGTCGAACACCGAGCTGATCGGGCCGAAGAACAGCATGAAGCGGCCGATGTCGCCGGGCTGCCAACGCTGCGGTTGCTTCAGCAGGTCCTCGTCCACGTTGTCGAAGGGAATGGCGATCTGGGAGATGTCGTACAGCAGGTTCTGCACCAGCAGGTGCATGGGCAGCATCGGCAGGAAGGGAATGAAGGCAGAGGCCACCAGCACCGAGAAGACGTTGCCGAAGTTGGAGCTGGCCGTCATCTTGATGTACTTCAGCATGTTGGCGAAGGTGCGGCGGCCTTCCAGCACGCCTTCCTCCAGCACCATCAGGCTCTTTTCCAGCAGGATGATGTCGGCCGCCTCCTTGGCGATGTCCACCGCGGTGTCGACGGAGATGCCGATGTCGGCCGCGCGCAGCGCCGGCGCATCGTTGATGCCGTCGCCCATGAAGCCCACCACATGCCCATTGGTCTTGAGCGTGCGCACGATGCGCTCCTTGTGGGAAGGCGTGAGCTTGGCGAAGACGTTGTGGCTTTCAACCGCCTGGGCCAGCGCCTCGTCGCCCATGCGCTCGATGTCGCCGCCCAGCAGCACACCCTGCTGCGCGAGGCCCACTTCGCGGCAGATCTTGGCCGTCACCAGTTCGTTGTCGCCGGTCAGCACCTTGACCGCGATGCCGTGTTCGGCCAGGGCCTTGAGCGCCGGTGCCGTCGATTCTTTCGGCGGATCGAGAAACGCCACATAGCCGATCAGGGTCAGGCCGCACTCGTCGGCCAGCCCGTAGGTGTCTTGCGTGGCCGGGCCTTCTTTGGCGGCAACCGCCACCACGCGCAACCCTTCTTCGTTGAGGTCGGCCGTCACCGTGCGGATCTTGCTCAGCAGATCGGGCGTCAGCGGCTCGACTTCGTCGCCATGCCGCACCTGCGAGCAGACGGCAAGAATTTCTTCCACCGCGCCCTTGGTGATGAGCCGGTGCTGCTGGTCTTGCTCAGCCACCACCACCGACATGCGGCGGCGGTTGAAGTCGAACGGAATTTCGTCGACCTTGCGGTAGTTCTTGGCGGGCTCCAGTTCGCGGTGGACTTCGGCATGCTCCAGCACCGCAACGTCCAGCAGGTTCTTGAGCCCCGTCTGGTAGTAGCTGTTGAGGTAGGCCAGCTCCAGCACGTCGTCGGACTCGTCGCCCCACACGTCGACGTGGCGCGCCAGAAAAATCCTGTCCTGCGTGAGGGTGCCCGTCTTGTCGGTGCACAGCACGTCCATCGCGCCGAAGTTCTGGATCGCGTCGAGTCGCTTGACGATGACCTTCTTGCGGGACAGGAACACGGCGCCCTTGGCCAGCGTGGATGTCACGATCATCGGCAGCATCTCGGGCGTCAGGCCCACCGCGATGGACAGCGCGAACAGCAGCGCTTCCATCCAGTCGCCCTTGGTGAAGCCGTTGATGAACAGCACCAGCGGCGACATGATGAACATGAAGCGGATCAGCAGCCAGCTCACCTTGTTCACGCCGGCGTGGAAGGAGGTCGGTGCGCGGTCGGTGGTGGTGACGCGGCTGGCCAGCGCACCGAAGTAGGTGTTGTTGCCCGTGGCCAGCACCACGGCCTTGGCCGAGCCGGACACCACGTTGGTTCCCATGAACAGGATGTTGTCCAGCTCCAGCGGGTTGATTGCCTTGGCGTCGCGCTGCACCATGAATTTCTCGACCGGCATCGACTCGCCGGTCATGGCGGCCTGCGCGACGAACAGGTCCTTGGCGCTGAGCACGCGGCAGTCGGCCGGAATCATGTCGCCGGCCGACAGCACCACCACGTCGCCCGGCACCAGCAGCCGGATGGGCACTTCGAAGCGCTGCGCCGCCTTGACGTTCAGGTGCACGCCGAAGAAGCCCTGCGCGTCGGCCGCCGCATCTTCCGACACGTCGCGGCGCATGACGGTGGCCGTGTTGCTCACCATGGCCTTGAGCGCGTCTGCGGCCTTGTTGGAGCGGCCTTCCTGCCAGAAGCGCAGCAGGGTGGACAGCACCACCATGGTCGCGATGACCAGTGCGGCCTTCATGTCCTCGGTGACATACGAGACCAGCGCCAGCAGGGTCAGCAACAGGTTGAACGGGTTGCAGTAGCAGTGCCACAGGTGCAGCCACCAGGGCAGCGGCTTTTCATGCTCGACCTCGTTGAACCCCACCCGCTCCCGAATGGCCGAGGCCCGTGCTTCGGAGAGCCCGTCGCCGTGGGTATCGAGTTGCGAGAGCAGAGCGTCGTTGTCGGTGTGCGCGGCAGTGACCAGCGTCTGCGTCAGAGGCGCGGGCGCCTCCCGGCTCACGCCGGTTTGGGTGAGGGTGTCGAGCAGCGCGAGGCGCCGGAAATGGCGGGCAACGTGGCGGGTGCGCACGAAGGCCGCGAAGATTTCTTTCAGGGTCGTGAGATTCATGTTGTTCTCCGTTTCGCCACTGTCCCGCAGCATCGGGGTGGCGGCCGTCGGGATGGTCGTGACATGGTGCCCGCTCTTGGCGAAGCTTCGGTGAAGGCCGGCGTGCGGTGACATCCGAACGCGTCAGTGCTCCCTGGCCGACGCACGACTGGCGCGGCCGCAACGGTGCCGCCCCAGGCGCGGCGGTACCCGAACGATCAAAAAGGGAAGCAGCTGAAAGCAGCCGAGAACCGGCTGCCCGTGCCACCACCCGCCAAATTGGCAAGGCAGTGGCGAGATGAAAACCCGCGTTTACCTTGCCTGTGGTCGGTCGATGCGAGATCGACGACTGGAACTGTCCACAGGAGGAACTCCGAAGTTGAAACGGGCGCAGTGTAACGCCCTCATGTAACTGCGGCAACACACCGGCGCGCCGGTGCGGCCGCGCGCGACAATGCGGCTGAAACGCCTTCGGCCGGCACCGCGCCGCCGCCTGCGCGTTCATTTCCATCCGCCCATTTCCCGAGAGCACACACGCATGAACAAGGACACCCAATTCGACGCCGGCTTGGCCAAACGCACCGAGGTGATGGGCGAAGCCTTCGTTGCCAAGGCCTTCGGCGGCATGACGCCGTTCACCGAGCCGCTGCAGGAATTCGTGACCCGCAACGCCTGGGGCACGGTGTGGCAGCGCGACGGGCTGGACGCCAAGACCCGCAGCCTGGTGACAGTGGCGATGCTGACCGCGCTGGGCCGCCAGAACGAGCTGAAGGGCCACGTGCGCGGCGCGCTGAACAACGGCGCCAGCGTGGCCGAGATTCAGGAGGTGCTGCTGCACGCCACCGTGTACTGCGGCTTCCCGGCCGCGGTCGAGGCTTTCCGCAGCGCCGCCGAGGTCGTGGAGCCTCCGAGCGGCGCCTGAGGCGGATTTTCAGAACAAAATCGGCCTCAAGTCAGCGCCGAATGGCGCTTTCCAGCTATCAATTCGGTAGCGGATGGCCGCCCGCCAGCTTGTGCACCAGCTCCGCCGTGGTCGAGGCCTGGTAGGCCTTCATGAGCCGCGCGCGGTAGATCTCCACCGTGCGGTGGCTGATGCCCAGCGAGCGGCCGATCTCCTTTGATGTCTGGCCGTCCAGCAGCAGCGCGGCCACCTCGCGCTCGCGCGGCGACAGCTCCGCCGTCACCGGCCGGCTGGCGCTGAGGTCTTCGAACGTCCAGATGCCGGGGCCCAGCGGCTTGTCGCGCGAGAGCGCGCGGCCGGTCACGTGGCACCAGAAGGTCTCGCCCTTGAAGCGGCCGTCCAGCCGTTTCATGATGCGGTCGTCGGCGTAGTTGCCCTGGGCGTTCATGATGGGCGCGATGCGGGCGCCGGTGCGCTCGTATTCGGCGGCGCTGGGGTAGAGCACCAGGAAGGACTTGCCGACGAGCTGGTCGCGCATGGCGCCGAACATCTCGCAGACGCGCTGGTTGCAATCCACGATGGTGCGGTTGTCCGACAGCACGAGGCCGATCGGGTTCAGATCGAAAACGAGGCGGTAGTCGATGTCGGGCATGGGGCAGGGCGGTTCGGCCATTACGAAATACTACGTAACGGAATACGTAGTATCGTTCAGGCCTCATTCTCCGGAGACGAACCCCGTGAACAAGATTTATCCCTCTGCCGCCGAGGCGCTCAAGGGCGTGGTCGAGAGCGGCCAGCTGATGGCCGTTGGCGGCTTCGGCCTGTGCGGCATTCCCGAGGCGCTGATCGACGCGCTGCGCGACAGCGGCGTGAAAGACCTCACCGTGATCTCGAACAACGCCGGTGTCGACGGCTTCGGCCTCGGCAAGCTGCTCGAGACGCGGCAGATCAAGAAGATGATCTCCAGCTACGTCGGCGAGAACAAGGAGTTCGAGCGCCAGTACCTGGCCGGTGAGCTGGAGCTGGAATTCACGCCGCAGGGCACGCTGGCCGAGAAGCTGCGCGCCGGCGGTGCCGGCATTCCGGCCTTCTTCACGAAGACCGGCGTGGGCACCATCGTGGCCGACGGCAAGGAGCTGCGCGAGTTCGATGGCGAAACCTACGTGATGGAACGCTCGCTGGTGCCGCAGGTCGCGCTGGTGAAGGCGCACCGCGCCGACAAGTCGGGCAACCTGCAGTTCCGCCTGACAGCGCGCAACTTCAACCCGGCCGCCGCGATGGCCGGCAAGGTCTGCATCGTCGAGGTGGAGGAAATTGTTGAAACTGGCGACATGGTGCCCGACGAGGTGCATCTGCCCGGCATCTACGTGCACCGCATCGTGCACAACCCGACCCCTGAGAAGCGCATCGAGAAGCGCACCACGCGCGCTGCCGCGCCAACGGATGCCGCCGCCGCGAAGGCCGAGGCCAAGGCCGTGATCGCACAGGCCGCGGCCGGCAGCGAAGTGCCGGCGCCCGGCACCGTCACCACGAACAAGCAAGGAGTCTGAGATGCCCTGGACGCAAGACCAGATGGCCGCCCGCGCGGCCCAGGAACTGGAAGACGGTTTCTACGTGAACCTCGGCATCGGCATCCCGACGCTGGTGGCCAACCACACCGGCGACAAGGAAGTGTGGCTGCAGAGCGAAAACGGCATGCTGGGCATCGGCCCGTTCCCGACGGAAGAGGAGGTCGACGCCGACCTCATCAATGCCGGCAAGCAGACCGTCACCACCCTCAAGGGCTCGTCGATCTTCGGCAGCCACGAGAGCTTTGCGATGATCCGCGGCGGCAAGATCAACCTGTCCATCCTCGGCGCGATGCAGGTCAGCCAAGCCGGTGACCTGGCCAACTGGATGATCCCCGGCAAGATGGTCAAGGGCATGGGCGGCGCGATGGACCTGGTGGCCGGCGTGAAGCGCGTCATCGTGCTGATGGAGCACGTCGCCAAGAAGAAAGACGGCACCATCGACCTGAAGATCCTGCCCAAGTGCACGCTGCCGCTGACCGGTGTGGGCGTGGTCGACCGCATCATCACCGACCTCGCGGTGATGGACGTCACGCCCGAAGGCCTGAAGGTCGTCGAGCTGGCGCCCGAGGTCACCCGCGAAGCGCTGCAGGAAAAGACCGGCGTGCCGCTGATCTGAGCCGACACCTCTGGTTGCTGTAGCCCCGGTGACTCGGCACGCGGGGCTTTTTTCACGGTTGCGGCGTTTCTGTAGGAAAAGCGGCCTCACCAGGGTTTTACCCCGCGGCCGACCCGCTACAACCGGGGTATGTCATTTCACACGCCGTTGCCGTGAAGGGCGCAGCCATGCCGCCGGCGCGGGAGCCGGTGGAGGCGCCCTTGCCATCGCCACCGGGGGCCGCCGCCCCCCGGCGCCTGCAGCTGGGCATCAACGCCTGGCTGCTGGTGCTGACCTTCGTTGCGCTGGTGCCGCTGTTCATCTTCTCGGCGTACGCCGTTCTGGAGATCCAGCGGGGGCGCCAGGAGAAGGTGTCGGGCGATGTGGACGATCTGGCCCAGCGCAGCCAATCCACCACCGCAGCCGTGGGCGAGCGGCTGGACAGCCTGGTCGGCCATCTGCAGACCTTGGCCAGCTCGGACGCCGCTCTCAACGGCAACCTGCAGGCGCTCTTCCTGCATGCCCAGCGGATGGCCGCCGCCAGCCCCGGCATCGTGGGTGTGGCGCTGGTCGATCGCAACTTTCGCCTGGCCTTTTCCACCCCTGACGGCTTCGACGACGAATTCGCCGACGCCCGCCATACCGGCGCCGCGGCCAGCGTGTTCGCCACCGGCCAGCCGGCCGTGTCCGGCCACTTCGCCGGCGCGGCGAGCGGACAGTCTCTCATCTCGATCGGTGTGCCGGTGGCCCGATCGGGCAGGGTGGCCTACTGCCTGCTGATGGTCGTCACCAGCGAGTCCCTCAACCAGTTGCTGGCGCGCCAGCGACTGCCACCCGAATGGATGGCGGGCATCGTGGACCAGAACGGCACGCTGGTGGCGCGCACGCACCGCCCCGAGCGGTATGTCGGCGGCCCCATTTCCTCGACGCTGGCAGCCCGCATCGCCCGGGACGATTTCGGGGTGGACAACGCCGTCAGCGCCGAGGGCATCGAGGTCAAGGCAAGCATCTCGCCGATCGGGGCGTGGGGCTGGAAACTGGTGGTCGGCGTGCCCAGGGCCGTGCTCGACGAACCGCTGAGCCGCTCGATGATCGAGCTCGTCGCCACCGGCCTGACCTTCGCCGCGCTGGGCCTTTCCGCGGGGTTCGCGCTGTCGGGGCTGGTCACCCGCAACGCGTCGCATCTTGCCGCCACCAGCCGCGCGCTGATCAGCGGCAGGGCGTTCAAGGTGCGGCGCAGCCCCATCGCCGAGTTCGACGACATGGCCGCCTCTCTGACGCTGGCCGACCGCCGCGCGCGGCAGATCAGCGCCGCCTTGAGCCACACCGAGATGCGGCAGCAGGAGTCCGACGCGCAACTGCTGCGCGCCCGCACCGACTCGCTGACCGGGCTGGCCCGGCGCGGCCTGTTCCTGGAGCAGGCGCAGCGCCTGGTGCCGGACTCCGGCAGCCCTGAGCGGCTGGCGCTGCTGTTCGTCGACCTCGACGATTTCAAGCGCCTCAACGACCGGCTGGGCCACGAGGTGGGCGACCAGTTGCTGGGCCGCATGGCGGGCATCCTGCGCACCGTGAGCCGGTCGGCCGACGTGCTGGGGCGCTTGGGCGGCGACGAGTTCGTGGTGGCGATCCGCACGCCGGCCGATGCCATCGTGGCCACCGCCGAAGCCATCGCCCGCCGGGTGATCGAGGCGCTGGACGCGGCCGACATGGGCGTGGGCTGCAGCATCGGCATCGCGCAGTGGATGCCCGGCCAGGACGACATGGCCAGCCTGTTGCGGAGGGCCGACGAGGCCATGTACGGCGCGAAGAAGCTGGGCAAGAACCGCTTCATGGTCTGGCAACCGCGCGCCATCGCCGCGAATTGAGCGGCGCGCGGGCGAAAAAAAGCCCTCCGGCCTTGGGGCGGGAGGGCGGTGCGGGGTGCGCCCGGGGGCGCACCGGCCGCGATCACTTGACGGTGATTTCGATCGTGTTCGACAGCTTATCGCCGTAGGACTGGTGGGCGCCGTTGGCGAACTGGGCCGTCAGCTTGTGCTTGCCGGGGGCCAGCTTCACTTCGGCTTCGGTCTGGGCCTTGCCGTAGTGGATGTGGGTTTCGTCGGCGGGGATGGTTTCGCCAACGGCCATCGGGCCGGTGTCGATCAGCAGATGGTGGTGGCCAGCGCCAGCGACCACGGCGCCTGCGGGCTCAACCTTCACGCCTTCAACGGCGAACTTCACCGTGAACGGCGACGACACGGTGGCGCCGTCAGCGGGTTCGGTGATCTTGACCGAGCCGGCCGGCACTTCGACGGCGGCTGCGGGGGCCGGTGCCGGGGCGGCGGCGGGAGCCGGAGCGGCGGCGGGGGCGGCAGCGGTATCCGCAGGCTTGCTGCAGGCGGCCAGTGCGAACAAGGCAGACAGAGCGGCAACAGTCGCGAGCGTCTTGACCGGTTTTTGGATGTGCATGGGTAACTCCTCTGGGTTTTAGAAACCGTGACTTTATACCGGTCGGAGTAACGTGGAGCGGGTGAAGGGAATCGAACCCTCGTATGAAGCTTGGGAAGCTGCCGTTCTGCCATTGAACTACACCCGCATGCCCCGCCGCGATTATAGGGAGCGGTTCCCGGACGCCCTTGGCGCCAGGGGCGCCTCCAGCGGCCGGCGAGGTTTACAAAAGTTTGCAAAGCCGCCGTTGCCGCCATGCAACGGCCGGCACGGCACCCGCCGCTTGTCCTACGCGCGGCCCGGCCAGGGGCCGATGCCCGCCGCCCGTCTGCCTGCCTACAGTGGACTTCAGTGCCTGACCGAACATTCGGTGCACAACCGCCGTCCGGCCAACGGGCTGCGGCCACCACCGTGGGGTCAGGCTCTTTTTGAAACCCTCCTGTTGAAGAAAGGCGACCACCATGAACCGATTCACCGCCTCCGTGCTCACGCTGGCCGCCGCACAGGCGCTGGCCTTGCCGGCGCTGGCCGACAACACGAACACCCCACAGCCGCCCGCCGCCCAGACTCCGGCCAAGCCGGAGCTCCAGGCCACCTCCAAGGCTGCCGGCGCCGAGAAGCCCACCGATGGCAAGAAAGCCGACGTTGCGGCCACGGCCAAGGGCAAGCTCGACCCCGACGCGATCCGCCACCGCCGGGAGGCCGGCACCATCGCGGCAAAGGAGCAGCAAGCCAACAACGGCGCGGTGTCGCCGGGCCCCGACGGTTCGACGCGATTCGTCGTGGCCAAGCCGCGCCCGGCGCCGCAGAATCCGGGCTGAGCGCCCGGCCGCCGCTGACGTTCAGCGCCCGATGTCGCCCAGGCAGAGGTACTTGATCTCCAGGTATTCCTCGATGCCGTGGCGCGCCCCCTCGCGGCCGAGGCCCGATTGCTTCACACCGCCGAAGGGCACGTGCTCGGCGGAAATGATGCCGGTGTTGACCCCCACCATGCCCGACTCCAGCCCCTCGGCCGCGCGAAAGATGCGGCCGATGTCGCGGCTGTAGAAATAGGCGGCCAGACCGAACTCGGTGGCGTTGGCCGCGTTGATCGCTTCCTCGTCGGTCTTGAAGCGGAACACCGGCGCCACGGGGCCGAAGGTTTCTTCCTTGGCGCACAGCATGTCGGCATTGGCGTCGGCGATCACGGTGGGCTGGTAGAACTGGCCCTGCAGCGGCTCGCCGCCGGTCACGATGCGACCGCCTTTGCTTTTCGCGTCGGCGATGTGCTGCTCGACCTTCTTCACGGCCTTCGGCTCGATCAGCGGCCCCTGCGTGACGCCCTCGTGGAACCCGTTGCCGACCTTCATCGCGCCCACCTTGGCGGCCAGCTTCTCGACGAAGGCGTCGTACACACCCTCCTGCACGTAGAGGCGGTTGGCGCAGACGCAGGTCTGGCCGGTGTTGCGGTACTTGCTGGCCATCGCGCCCTCTACCGCGCGGTCGATGTCGGCGTCGTCGAAGACGATGAAGGGTGCGTTGCCGCCCAGTTCCAGCGAGAGCTTCTTGATGGTCGGCGCGCACTGGCCCATCAGGATGCGGCCCACTTGGGTGCTGCCGGTGAAGCTGAGGTGCCGCACCACCGGGCTTTCGCACAGCGCCTGGCCGATGCCGGCGCTGTCGGTACCGGTCACGATGTTCAACACGCCGGGCGGAAGGCCGGCGCGCTGCGCCAGCTCGGCGGCGGCCAGTGCGGTCAGCGGCGTCAGCTCGGCCGGTTTCACCACCACCGGGCAGCCGGCGGCCAGCGCCGGCGCGACCTTGCGGGTGATCATGGCCAGCGGGAAATTCCACGGCGTGATGGCCGCGCAGACGCCGACCGGCTGCTTGATGACCATCAGCCGCTGGTTGTTGTCGAAGGCGGGAATCGTTTCGCCATAGGTGCGTTTGGCCTCTTCGGCGAACCACTCGATGAAGCTGGCGCCGTAGGCGATCTCACCCCTGGCCTCGGCATAGGGCTTGCCCTGTTCGGCGGTGAGGATGCGGGCGATGTCGTCCTGGTTCGCCATCAGCAGCCGGAACCATTCCAGCAGGATGGCGTGGCGCTGCTTGCTGGTCTTGGCGCGCCAGGCAGGCCAGGCCCCGTTGGCGGCGGCGATGGCGCGCTGCGCCTCCGCGGCGCCCAGATCGGCCACATCGGCCAGCTTGTGGCCGGTGGCGGGGTCGAGCACGTCGAAGCGCTTGGCGCCGGCCGTCCACTGGCCGTCGATCAGGCCGTCGGTCTTCAGCAGGCTGCCGTCTTTCAGCCGGGCGAGGGGGGAGGTTTTCGTGTCCATGGTGTTGTCTCCAAGGGGGTCGGCCCCAGCTTAACGGGAGGCCAGAGCCACGGCTGTCGCCAAGGGCAAAACCCCCTCTGAAACCTATAATCGCGGGCTACCCTGAACACGCCCACCATGTCCACTGCACCCTTCACCGTCGCCGAGATCCGCAAGACTTTCCTCGACTTTTTCGCCGAGCGCGGACACACGGTGGTGGCCTCCAGCAGCCTGGTGCCGGCCAACGACCCCACGCTGATGTTCACCAACTCCGGCATGGTGCAGTTCAAGGACGTCTTCCTCGGCACCGACAAGCGGCCCTACGTGCGCGCCGCCTCGGTGCAGGCCTGCCTGCGCGCCGGCGGCAAACACAACGACCTCGAGAACGTGGGCTACACCGCGCGCCACCACACCTTCTTCGAGATGCTGGGCAACTGGAGCTTTGGCGACTACTTCAAGCGCGAGTCGCTGATGTGGGCCTGGGAGCTGCTGACCGAGGTCTACAAGCTGCCGAAAGACCGCCTGACCGCCACCGTCTACGCCGAAGACGACGAGGCCTACGACATCTGGACGAAAGACATCGGCCTGCCGCCGGAGCGGGTGATCCGCATCGGCGACAACAAGGGCGGCCGCTACAAGTCCGACAACTTCTGGATGATGGCCGACACCGGCCCCTGCGGCCCCTGCAGCGAGATCTTCTACGACCACGGCGCCCACATTCCCGGCGGCCCGCCCGGCAGCCCCGACGAAGACGGTGACCGCTTCATCGAGATCTGGAACAACGTGTTCATGCAGTTCGACATGGCCGAAGACGGCTCGGTCTCGCGCCTGCCCGCGCCCTGCGTCGACACCGGCATGGGCCTGGAGCGGCTGGCCGCCATCCTGCAGCACGTGCACAGCAACTACGAGATCGACCTGTTCGACGCGCTGATCAAGGCGGCTTCTCGTGAGACCGGCGAGAACGATCTCGGGCACAAGAGCCTGCGCGTCATTGCCGACCACATCCGCGCCACCTCGTTTTTGGTGAGCGACGGCGTGATTCCCAGCAATGAGGGCCGCGGCTACGTGCAGCGCCGCATCGTGCGCCGCGCCATCCGCCACGGCTACAAGCTGGGCCAGAAGAAGCCGTTCTTCCACAAGCTGGTGCCCGACCTGGTGGCGCAGATGGGCGACGCCTACCCCAAGCTGAAGGCCGACGGCCAGCGCATCATGGAAGTGCTGAAGGCCGAGGAAGAGCGCTTCTTCGAGACGCTGGCGACCGGCATGGACATTCTGGATGCGGCGCTGGCCGGCGGCCAGAAGGTGCTGCCCGGCGACGTGGCCTTCAAGCTGCACGACACCTACGGCTTCCCGCTCGATCTGACCAACGACGTCTGCCGCGAGCGCGACGTGGCGGTCGACACCGACGGCTTCAATGCCGCGATGGACAAGCAGAAGGCCCAGGCCCGCGCGGCCGGCAAGTTCAAGATGGACAAGGCGCTGGAATACAGCGGCGCAGCCAACCGTTTCAGCGGCTACGACGAACTCGCTAGTGCTTCAAAAGTGATAGCACTCTATGCAGAAGGCACGCTGACTTCCGAGCTGAAAGCCGGTCAAAACGGGGTCGTGGTGCTGGACACCACGCCGTTCTACGCCGAGAGCGGCGGCCAGGTCGGCGACCAGGGCGCGCTCACCGCGCCGGGCGTGCGCTTCGACGTGGCCGACACGCAGAAGGTGCGCGCCGACGTGTTCGGCCACCACGGCAGCCTGGCCGAGGGCACGCTGAAGGTGGGCGATCTGGTGCAGGCGCAGGTGGACACCGAGCGCCGCGCATCGACCATGCGCAACCACTCCGTCACACATTTGATGCACAAGGCGCTGCGCGAGGTGCTGGGCGGCCATGTGCAGCAGAAGGGCAGCCTGGTCGACGCCGACAAGACGCGCTTCGACTTCACGCACAACGCCCCGGTCACCCCGGCGCAGATCGCCGAGATCGAGCGCCGCGTGAACGACGAAATCCTGGCCAACGCGGCCACGCAGGCGCGGGTGATGGACATCGAATCGGCGCAGAAGACCGGCGCGATGATGCTGTTCGGCGAGAAGTACGGCGAGACGGTGCGGGTGCTGGACATCGGCTCCAGCCGCGAACTCTGCGGCGGCACGCATGTGCAGCGCACCGGCGACATCGGCCTGTTCAAGATCGTGTCCGAAGGCGGTGTGGCCGCTGGCGTGCGCCGCATCGAGGCCGTCACCGGCCGCAACGCGCTGGCCTACCTGCAGCAGCTCGAAAGCGCCGTCGGCCAGGCCGCGCAGACGCTGAAGGCGCCCACCACCGAACTGCAGGGCCGCATCGCGCAGGTGCTCGACCAGGTGCGCGCGCTGGAGCGCGAGGTGGCGGCATTGAAGGGCAAGCTGGCGTCGTCGCAGGGCGACGAGCTGGTGAGCGCGGCGGCGGACGTGAACGGCCTGAAGGTGCTGGCGGCCCGCCTCGACGGCGCCGACGCCAAGACGCTGCGCGACACGGTCGACAAGCTGAAAGACAAGCTGAAGACCGCCGCCATCGTGCTGGCCGCGGTAGACGGCGGCAAGGTGCAACTGGCGGCGGGCGTGACGGCCGACAGCATTGGCAAGGTCAAGGCCGGCGAGCTGGTGAATTTCGTGGCCCAGCAGGTCGGTGGCAAGGGCGGCGGCAAGCCCGACTTCGCCATGGCTGGCGGCACCGACGCGGCGGGCCTGCCCGGTGCGCTGCAGTCGGTGGCGGGCTGGGTGGGCGGCAAGCTCGCCTGACGCGCGGCCGGCCCTGCCGGCGCCGCCTCAGCGTTCGGCGGTGGCGGTGGTGCTGCGGTTGGCCACGGTGGCGGGTACGCCGGCCAGTTGCGTCACGCGGCGGGCGCCGTTGAAGCGAGATTCCCAGTAGTCCAGTCGCATGTCGGCCATGCGGATCGCGCTGCCCGAGGTGGGCGAGTGGATGAAGCGGTTGTCGCCCACATAAATGCCCACGTGGCTGTACTCGCGCCGCGAGGTGTTGAAGAACACCAGGTCGCCGGGCTTGAGTTCGCTGCGGTCGATGGGCTGGGTGGCGGCCGCCTGCTCGGCGGCGCTGCGCGGCAGCCGCACACCGGCCGACTGGCGGTGAATGGCCTGCACGAAACCGCTGCAGTCGAAGCCGGTCTCCCAGTCGCTGCCGCCCCAGGTGTAGGGCCGGCCGAGGAAGCCCATGGCGGCAACCACCATTTCGGTCGTTTTGTCCACCGCCTGCGGCAGCGCGAAGCCGGCGGGTGCGTTCAGCAGGCCGCGGTTGAGCAGCAGCAACTCCAGCTCGTCGGGCGGCTGGGGCGCGGGCGCGGCCAGGTTGGCCGGGCGGCGCTCGTTGAGGCCGCGCAGCAACTGCTCGATGGCGTCGGGTTCGGAGGGCGCCGCGAACGACGGCGCCGCCAGCATGGCAGCGACGGCAGGCAGCAGGCAGAGGACGCGGCGGCGCGGCATGGCGCCACCTTAACGCAGCGCCGCCTGATTTCCAAGAGAAAACCGCGCAAGTCAGCGCCGAATGGCGCTTTTATGCTGCAATTTCGATAGTGAAACTCAGCGACCGAGGGTTTCAGCCAGCAGCGCGGCGCGCACCGTTTCACCGAGCTCGATCACCGCCATCGCGTAGTAGCTGCTCTGGTTGTAGCGGGTGATGGCGTAGAAGTTCTGCGTGCCGGCCACGTAGCTCGGCGCGTCGGCGCCGTTCTGCAGCTCGATCAGCGCCAGCGGGCCCTGGTGCTCCAGCGCCGGGCCTTGCAGCACCGCGCCCTTGGCGGTGAACGAGGCCACGGTGAAGGTGGGCAGAATGTCGGGCGCCATGAGCGCGTCTTTGTCGAGCCGGGTGGTGTCGAAGGCCACCGGGTAGTGGGTCGGCAGGCCGGGCTCCCACCCGTAGCCCTTGAAGTAGTTGGCCACGGAGCCGATCGCGTCGGCGGGGGAATTGAGCAGGTCGATGCGGCCGTCGCCGTCGAAGTCGATCGCGTAGCGCACCTGGCTGGACGGCATGAACTGCGGCAGGCCGTAGGCGCCGGCGTAGCTGCCGCGCGGCGCCAGCGGGTCGACGTTGGTGCGGTTGCACTGGCTCAGGAACTGCTCCAGCTCGCCCTTGAAATACGCGCTGCGCTCGGCCAGCCGCGGGTGGTCGGGCGGGTAGTCGAAGGCCAGCGTGGTCAGCGCGTCCATGGTGCGGAAGTCGCCGGTGTGGGCGCCGTACAGCGTCTCCACGCCGATGATGCCGACGATGACCTGCGCCGGCACGCCGAAGTCGCGCTCGGCCTTGTCGAGCGCGGCCTTGTTGGCCTGCCAGAAGTCCACGCCGGCGGCAATGCGGCGCGGCTCGACGAAGCGCGCGCGGTAGGCGGCCCAGTTCTTGGCGGCGCCGGTGGGCGCGGGCGTCATGAGGCGCTGCACCTGCGGCAGGAAGTTGGCCTGGCCTATGGCCTCGCGCACCCAGGTGCGGTCGAGGTTGCGGCGGGTGGCGATGTCGTCGGCCAAGGCCATCGCCTCCAGCCGGGTGGCGTAGAAGGGACCGACGATGGGCTTGGGCGGGGTTTTGGCCGAGGTTTTTTTCGCCAGCTTCTTGGGGGCGCCGGCCGGTGCGGCGGCGGCCTTTTTCGCCGGTTTCTTTGCGGCGGCCGGCTTGTGGGCGCCCGCCGCCGGTTTTTGGGTGTCTTTTGCGGCCCAAGCCAGCGCCGTTGTTGACGAGAGTGCTACAAAAAACGCAGCATACAGCAGGGGCGATCGGAGACTCATGACACGGGCCAGCGCAGGTGGTGGAATTCGCGCTTCAGTGTAGCGAGGCGGCCCGGCGGCTCATGTGCATAACGCCACGCTTCCAGGGCCAGCAGCCAATCGTGCAGCGGCCGTGCGGCGTCGCCGAAGCGGGCCAGCGCCTGCTGGGCGATGCGGCGCGGCGGACTGGTGGGCGGCAGATCCAGCCCGGCCTTCAGCAAGCGGCGCCGGCTGCGCTCCAGCAGCCGCAGCCAGGGGTCGTGGCGGCTGCGTTCCCACAGCGTCCACAGCGCGCCGACCAGCGCGGCCGCAACGATGGCGCCGATCAGCAGAAAGCTCAAGTCCTGCCAGCTCGGCGACTCGAAGCCGATGTTCTTCAGCAAATCGAGCTGGCGGCCCTGGGTGTAGTTCAGCACCCACTGGTTCCAGCCGTTGTTCAGCGCGTCCCAGCCGGCGCGCAGCGCGCCGACCAGGCCCGGCGTGAGCGTGCCCAGCGTGGTGTTGAAGGCACTGGCGATGGCGCCGCGCTGCGCCTGCAGCCGCCGCAGCTCACCGATGCGCGCCGGCGCCACGGCGGCGGTGGGGTCTACACGCAGCCAGCCGCGGTCTTTCACCCAGATTTCGGCCCAGGCGTGGGCGTCGCTCTGGCGCACCACCCAGTAGCCGTCCAGGGTGTTGCGTTCGCCGCCCTGGTAGCCGGTGACGATGCGGGCGGGCACGCCCAGGCCGCGCATCAGCACCACGAAGGCCTGCGCGATGTGTTCGCAGAAGCCTTCTTTCTTGTCGAACCAGAACTCGTCGGCGCCGTGCAGGCCGTACAGGCCGGGTTCCAGCGTGTAGCCGTAGCCGCCGGTGCGCAGCTTGTTCAGCGCCGCGAGGGCCAGTTGCTGGCCGTCGGCAGCGGCCAGCGTGGGGTCGCGCCGCATCTCGGCGGCCATGGCCAGCGTGCGGGGGTTGAAGCCGGGCGGCAGCGCCAGGTCGTCCTGCAGCGCTGCGGTCTGCGTGGTGGGGCCGTGGCGGAAGTCGGGGTAGCTTTCGGCCCTGTAGCGCACCAGGTCCGTCAGGGGCCGGCTCGCCAGCCATTGCAGGTCGGGCGTCATGCGGACGTCGTAGCCGGCGGGCAGGGCAGGCGGCCGGGCGGCGGCTTCCATCACGAACACCCAGTTGCGCTGCGTTGGCTCCAGCGTGACCTCGTAGCGCAGCGGCGCGCCGAGCGGCTTGAGCTGCGCCTCCGGCTGAGCGCGGCGCGAGAACGCGGTGGTGTGCGGCAGCCATTCGCGGCCGTCGAAGCTGGAGAGCACCGGCCCGCGGAAATACAGCTGCTCGCGCGGCGGCTCCCGGTCGCCGTCGAACTTGATGCGCATCGCGATGCTGTCGTCGAGCGCCAGTTGCGCCACGTTGCCGACGCGCATCGTCGCGGACAGGCCCGATCGGCCGGTCATGCCGTCGCCCGGCAGGCCCCACAGCGGCGCCATGCGTGGAAACAGCACGAACAGCACCGCCATGATGGGCGCGCCCAGCAGCGCCATGCCACCGGCGATGCGGGCCGCCTCCTTCAGCGGCGGCTTGCCGACCGGCATGTGGGCATTGACCAGCGCGGTCAGCAACCCCAGCAGGGCGACCAGCATCGCGGCGGCGGTCAGCAGCGACTGCGAGAAGAAGAAGTTGGTGAGCATCGTGAAGAAGCCCAGGAAGAACACCACGAAGGCGTCGCGCCGGGCGCGCAGCTCCAGCGTCTTCAACGCCAGCAGCACCACCGTGAGCGTGACGCCGGCGTCGCGCCCCAGCAGCGTGCGGTGCGAGGCCCAGGTGGCGGCCAAGGTCAGCACCAGCAGGCCGAGCAGCCACCAGCGGCCGGGCAGCGGCTTGGCGGCAAAGGCCAGCCAGCCGCGCCACAGCAGCACCGCGCCGGTCAGCAGCGAACACCACAGCGGCAGGTTGCCGACCTGCGGCAGCACCACCCAGGCAATGATGGTGAGCAGGAACAGCGTGTCCCGCGCGTCGCGCGGCAGGCTGTTGATGCGGTCGAGCAGGGCGCGCATCAACGGAATCTCGCAGAAAGCCGCAGCGAAGGACCGCTCCCGAGCAAGGCTGCCCCCTTGGGGGGCAGCGACGTACACGCAGTGACGAGCGTGGGGGTCATTGCAGGGCCAGCATTTCCAGGCAGCGGCGCTTGTGCGCTTCGCCGCCGCCGGGTTGGATCGCCACAGCCGGCAGCCGCAGGCCGTAGTCCAGCCCGAGCCGGTCGGCCTGCAGCACCCAGGCGCAGAGCCGGGCCAGCCGGGCCTCGGTTTCCATGCCGGCGGTGGCCTGCCAGTCCAGCCACAGCTCGTGGCGCTGCGCCTGTTCGCTGTCGCGGCTGACCAGCTCGCCATGCTCCAGCGTCTTGGCGGCTTTTTTCCAGACCACCAGCTTCAGCGGGTCGCCGCGCCGGTAGGCCCGCACGCCGTCGAACTCACCGCTGGAGCGCACCCGCACATCGCCGGAGCCGCTGGCGCGCGGTTCGCCCGGCGGCAGCGGCGGCGGGCGCTGCTCGGCCTGCGGGTAGACCAGCAACTGCGCGGCGGGCCGCCAGATCGTCCAGACGCGGAAGGTGCCGAGCGGGAAGCGCGTTTCGGCCGTGAGCGGCGGCAGCAGGTGCAGCCCGCGCTTCGCCGCCTCGCTGGCGATCTGCACGGTGGCGCTGCCCTGGGCCGGGATGTCGGTCCAGGCGAAATGGCCGCTGCCGTGCACACCCAGGCCGATGCCGTGGCGGGCGCGGCGCTTCTCGTTGGTCAGCGTGACCGTCAGCATCGCGGCGCTGCCCGCGAAGGCCGGTTCCGGCGGCGCCAGGTGCATGGCCAGCCCGCGCAGCGTGCCGTGGCAGACGTGCATGCCGACCACCGCGCTGCCGGCGAGCAGAAAGGTCAGCAGGTAGCCGAGGTTGAGCTGGTAGTTGATGGACGCGACCAGCAGCACCAGCAGCGTGGCCGCCAGCATGAAACCGGGCCGGGTCGGCAGGATGTAGACGTTGCGCTGGGTCAGCACCAGGCTGTCGCGCAAAGGCAGCCGCGACTGCCACCAGCGGCGAAACCGCTGGCGGACGAAGCCCCCACGCTCCCCACTGCGTGTGGTTCGCTGCCCCCCGAGGGGGCCGTCCCGCCTTGGGAGCGGCCCGGCGGCGGGACCAGAGCTCGCAGCGTCGAGCGGTTGCGCCGCCATGGCTACGGCAATGGAACGCTGTCGATCAAGGCCCGCACCTGCTCGACCGCGCCACGCCCCGCATCCCCCACCGGCACCAGCCGGTGCGCGATGGTCTGCGGCAGGATGGCCTGCACGTCGTCGGGGGCCACGTAGTCGCGGCCGCTGATGAGCGCCTGCGCCTTGGCGGCGCGCACCACGGCGATGCCGGCGCGCGGCGACAGGCCCTGCAGGAACCAGCGGCCCGAGCGGGTGGCGGCCACCAGGTCCTGCACGTAGTTCAGCAGCGGGTCGGCCGCGTGCACCGCCAGCACCTGGCTCTGCAGCGCCGCCAGTTCGCCGGCGTTCAGCACGGCGGGCAGGGTGTCGGCGCGTTCGCGGTGGTCCTGGCGCTGCAGCAGCAGGCGTTCGGAGGCGCGGTCGGGGTAGCCGAGCGAGATGCGCATCAAAAAGCGGTCGAGCTGCGACTCGGGCAGCGCGAAGGTGCCGAGCTGGTCGTGCGGGTTCTGGGTGGCGATGACGAAGAAGGGCTGCGGCAGCGGCCGCGTGGCGCCCTCGATGGTCACCTGCTTTTCCTCCATCGCCTCCAGCAGCGCGCTCTGCGTCTTGGGGCTGGCGCGGTTGATCTCGTCGGCCAGCAGCACCTGGGCGAACAGCGGGCCGGGGTGGAAGACGAAGGCCTCGCGGCCGCGCTCGTAGACCGACACGCCCGACAGGTCGCTGGGCATCAGGTCGGCGGTGAACTGCACCCGCGAGAACTGCAGGCCGAAGGCGCGGGCCAGCGCATGGGCCAGCGTGGTTTTGCCCACGCCGGGCACGTCTTCGATCAGCAGGTGGCCGCCGGCCAGCAGACAGGCGACACAGTCGGAAACCTGCTCCTTTTTCCCCACGATCACCGTGTTAAGCTGGTCCAGCAGGGCGGCCAGCCTGGGTTTTGCGTCAAGATGCGGGGGGGTGGTGGCGTTCATGGCCCGTGGACGATAGCGTAAAACAGAGCGATGGGATCGACCGGTTACTTCACACACAGCGATTGCCTGAAGCACGAGATGGGCCTGGGCCACCCCGAGTGCCCGGAGCGGCTGCACGCCATCGAGGACAGGCTGCTGATCTCCGGCGTCGCCCACGCGCTGGAACGGCGCGAGGCGCCCCGCGTGCCGCTGTCGGCCCTGGAGCTGGCGCATGGCGGCGGCCACGTGGCCGCGCTGCGTGGCCTGGGCGAGCGGCTCGGTGAGGGAACCTCGCCGCTGTCGTACATCGACCCCGACACCGCCATGAACGCGAACACCTGGCCAGCGGCCTTGCGCGCTGCGGGCGCGGCCGTCGCGGCCACCGAGGCGGTGCTCTCGGGGGAACTCGAGAACGCGTTCTGCGCGGTACGTCCGCCCGGCCACCACGCCTGCCGCGACCACGCCATGGGCTTCTGCTTCTTCAACAACGTGGCGGTGGCGGCCAAGTACGCGCTGGAAAAACACGGTCTGCAGCGGGTGGCGATCGTCGACTTCGACGTGCACCACGGCAACGGCACCGAAGACATCGTTTCCGGTGACGAGCGCATCCTGATGGTGAGCTTCTTCCAGCACCCGTTCTACCCGCACACCGGCGCCCACCCGAGCGCCGCCAATCTGTTGAATGTGCCGGTTCCCGCCTACACGCGGGGGCAGGAGATTCGTGAAATGATCGAAGACCTGTGGATCCCGCGGCTGGACGCCTTCCGGCCCGAGATGGTCTTCATCAGCGCCGGCTTCGACGCGCACCGCGAAGACGATCTCGGCCAGATGGGCCTGACCGAGCAGGACTACGGCTGGATCACCCGGCGCATCAAGGACGTGGCCCTGCGCCATGCCAAGGGGCGCATCGTCAGCTCGCTGGAGGGCGGCTACAACCTCAGCGCGCTGGGCCGCAGCGTCGAGGCGCATCTGCGGGTGCTGGCCGACGTCTGAGCCAGCCGTTTCGCCGGCGGGTGCCGCGGCGATCCGTTTTTTTTGTGGAAGAGAACATGACCACCAATCCCCCTGTGAACACCGATGCGCCGCTGCTGCAGCAGCGCGACGACCGCGGCGTGCTGACGCTCACCATGAACCGGCCGCGCAACTTCAATGCGCTGAGCGAGGAGATGCTGGCCTCCCTGCAGGCCGCGCTGGACGCGGCCGCCGCCGACGACACGCTGCGCGTGGTGGTGCTGGCTTCCAATGGCAAGGCCTTCTGCCCCGGCCACAACCTGAAGGAAATGATCGCCCAGCCGGAAGCGGTGGCGCTGGCCTACTACCAGAAGCTGTTCGCCACCTGCAGCCGTTTCATGCTGAGCCTGCAGAAGCTGCCGGTGCCGGTGATCGCGCGGGTGCAGGGCCTGGCCACCGCTGCGGGCTGCCAACTGGTTGCGCAGTGCGACCTGGCGGTGGCGGCCCGTGAGGCCCGGTTCGCCACCAGCGGCATCGCCTACGGCCTGTTCTGCTCCACGCCCAGCGTGCCGCTGTCGCGCAACGTCGGCGCCAAACAGGCGATGGAGATGCTGCTGACCGGCGACTTCATCAGCGCCGACGAAGCCTTGCAGCAGGGCCTGGTGAACCGTGTGGTGGCGCCGGAAGAACTCGACGCCGCGGTTGAGGCGCTGGTGGCCAGCATCCTGGCCAAGCCGCGCGTGGCGGTGGCGATGGGCAAGCAACTCTTCTACCAGCAGCGTGAATTGGGCATCGAGGCGGCCTACCAACTGGCGGGCCAGACCATGGCCGTCAACATGATGGACGCGGCGGCGCGCGAGGGGGTGCTGGCCTTCACCGAGAAACGCACGCCGGCCTGGCGCGCGGGAGGTGCCGGCCATGAATGAGCTGAACGCCCTGCTGGACGACCTTGCCAACGCCCGGGTCTGGGTGGAGATCGGCACCATCGTGGGCTGCGTGGCGGTGGCCTGGGCGGCGAGCTGGCTGATCGGCCGGCGGCAACCCAAGGACTCGGTCTGGTTCGGCCGCCACACGATCGACGGCGTGTTCTTTCCGCTGCTGGCCTTGGGCCTGGTGTTCGCCGCGCGGGTGGTGGTGTCGCATTACCAGCCGGTCGCGGTGTTGCGCCTGGCGGTGCCGGTGTTCATGTCGCTGGCGGTCATAAGGCTGATCGCGCTGGTGCTGGAGGCGGTGTTTCCGCAGGCGCCAGCGGTGCGGGCCTTCGCGCGGGTGTTCTCGTGGCTGGCGTGGCTGACGGCCATTCTCTGGATCCTGGGTCTGCTCGGGCCCATCCTGACCGAGCTGGACGGCATCACGCTGTCGTTCGGCAAGACGCACGTCTCGGTGCGGACCATCATCGAAGGCACGCTGTCGTGCCTGCTGGTGCTGATCGTGGCGCTGTGGATTTCGGCCACGATCGAAAAGAAGCTGCTGGTCACGCACGTGAGCGACCTGTCGGTGCGCAAGGTGGCGGGCAACGCCATCCGCACGCTGCTGCTGCTGGTCGGCTTTCTGTTCGCGCTGTCGGCGGTGGGGGTGGACCTGACGGCGCTGTCGGTGCTGGGCGGCGCGGTGGGCGTGGGCCTGGGTTTTGGCCTGCAGAAGCTGGCGGCCAACTACGTGAGCGGCTTCGTCATCCTCATCGAGCGCAGCCTGCGCATTGGCGACAACGTGAAGGTCGACGGCTTCGAGGGTGTGGTGACGGACATCAAAACCCGCTACACGCTCATGCGCGGCAACAACGGCCGCGAGTCCATCGTGCCGAACGAGCTGTTCATCACGCAGCGGGTGGAGAACACCACCATCGGCACCGCCAACACGCAGGTCATCAATTCCATCGCGGTGGGCTACGAGAGCGACGTGGAGCAGGTGCGCCGCATCTTGCTGGAGGTCGTGGCCGCGCACCCGCGGGTGCTGAAAGACCCGAAGCCCTCGGTCTTCCTCGTCAACTTCGGCGCCGACGGGCTGGAATTCCAGCTCTGGTTCTGGATCAGCGATCCGCAGAACGGCACGCTGGGGGTGCGCTCGGACCTGAACTTCGCGATGCTGAAGGCGCTGAAGGCGGCCGACATCGACATTCCCTACCCGCAACGGGTGCTGCACGTGCAGAACGCACCGGCCCTGGCGCCATTGCCGGCCGATCGCCCCATGGCCGCGGATTGACCGTATAATCAGAAAAAGCACGATCGTTCTTTTTTGCGAAAACGGTCACGATCGGTGCGGCGGATCGGGCCCTCGGCCCAGTGGAAAAGCCACCTTGAAATGTCGTCGAAATGGCTTTTCGCAAACAATACAATTTGACAGTTTTCCGTAAGAACCACAACTCACAGGAGCAGTCCCCATGAAGATACTCGTCGCGGTCAAGCGCGTGGTTGACTACAACGTCAAGGTCCGGGTCAAGTCCGACGGCTCTGGCGTCGACATCGCCAACGTCAAGATGAGCATGAACCCCTTCGACGAAATCGCCGTCGAAGAGGCCGTGCGCCTGAAAGAGAAGGGCGGCGCGACAGAAGTCATCGCCGTGTCCTGCGGCGTGGCCCAGTGCCAGGAAACGCTGCGCACGGCCATGGCCATTGGCGCCGACCGCGCCATCCTCGTCGAGACCGCCGCCGAACTGCAGCCGCTGGCCGTGGCCAAGCTGCTGAAGGCGCTGGTCGACAAGGAACAGCCGCAGCTCGTCATCCTCGGCAAGCAGGCCATCGACGACGACTGCAATCAGACCGGCCAGATGCTGGCCGCCTTGGCCGACCTGCCGCAGGCCACCTTCGCCAGCAAGGTCGAACTCGCCGACGGCAAGGCCCAGGTCACGCGCGAGGTCGACGGCGGCCTGGAAACGCTGTCGGTCACGCTGCCGGCGGTGGTCACCACCGACCTGCGCCTCAACGAGCCGCGCTACGTGACGCTGCCCAACATCATGAAGGCCAAGAAGAAGCCGCTCGAAACGGTGAAGCCGGAAGACCTGGGTGTGGACGTCGAGCCGCGCCTGAAGACGCTCAAGGTCAGCGAGCCGCCGAAGCGCAGCGCCGGCATCAAGGTGCCCGACGTCGCCACGCTGGTGAGCAAGCTCAAGACCGAAGCCAAAGTGATCTGAGGGAGAAACACACATGACCGCACTCGTCATTGCCGAACACGATAACGCGACCGTCAAGGTCGCCACCCTCAACACCGTTACTGCCGCCGCTGCCTGTGGCGGTGACGTGCACGTGCTGGTGGCCGGCGCCAACGCCGCCGAAGCCGCCAAGGCCGCCGCGCAGATCGCCGGCGTGTCCAAGGTGCTGCACGCCGACGGCGACGCCTTTGCCCACGGCCTGGCCGAGAACGTGGCCGCGCAGATCATCGCGCTGGCCGGCGACTACAGCCACATCCTGTTCCCGGCCACCGCGTCGGGCAAGAACATCGCACCGCGCGTGGCCGCCAAGCTCGACGTGGCGCAGATCTCCGACATCACCAAGGTCGACAGCCCCGACACCTTCGAGCGCCCCATCTACGCCGGCAACGCCATCGCCACCGTGCAGAGCGCCGACAAGGTCAAGGTCATCACGGTGCGCACCACCGGCTTCGACGCCGCAGCGGCCACCGGCGGCTCGGCGGCCGTGGACAGCGTGAACGCCACCGCCGACAGCGGCAAGTCCAGCTTCGTGGGCGCCGAGATCGCCAAGAGCGACCGCCCCGAACTCACCGCCGCCAAGATCATCGTCTCCGGTGGCCGCGCGCTGGGCAGCTCGGAGAAGTTCGACGAGGTCATCACGCCGCTGGCCGACAAGCTGGGTGCCGCCATCGGCGCCAGCCGCGCCGCGGTGGACGCGGGCTACGCGCCGAACGACCTGCAGGTCGGCCAGACCGGCAAGATCGTGGCGCCGCAGCTGTACATCGCCGCCGGCATCTCCGGCGCGATCCAGCATCTGGCCGGCATGAAGGACAGCAAGGTCATCGTCGCCATCAACAAGGACGAGGAGGCGCCGATCTTCTCGGTGGCCGACTACGGCCTCGTGGCCGACCTGTTCCAGGCCGTGCCCGAGCTGACCAACAGCCTGTAATTCCACAACAACGCGCCCGGCCAAGACCGGGCGTTTTTCCGCCCGCACCCCTGAGGAGACACCACCATGAGCTACACCGCGCCGATCAAGGACATGCTGTTCGACATCAAGCACCTCGCCAACATCGACCAGGTGGCGCAGCTGCCCGGCTTCGAAGATGCCGGTTTCGACACCGCGCAGGCGGTGCTGGAAGAGTGCGCACGTTTCAACGAAGGCGTGGTGGCACCGCTGAATGTGGACGGCGACAAGAACCCGTCGAGCTGGAAAGACGGCCATGTCACGACCACGCCGGGCTTCAAGGACGCCTACAGGCAGTTCAGCGAAGGCGGCTGGCAGGGTCTGCAACACCCGTCCGATTTCGGGGGACAGGGCCTGCCGAAAACGGTGGGCGGTCCCTGCGTCGAGATTCTGAACTCGGCCAACCTCAGCTTCGCGCTGTGCCCGCTGCTGACCGACGGCGCCATCGAGGCGCTGCTGACCGCCGGCTCCGACGAACTGAAGGCGCAGTACCTTGAAAAGCTCATCAGCGGCGAATGGTCGGGCACGATGAACCTGACCGAGCCGCAGGCCGGCAGCGACCTGGCCGCCGTGCGCAGCAAGGCCGACCCGCAGCCCGACGGCAGCTACAAGATCTCCGGCACCAAGATCTTCATCACCTATGGCGAGCACGACATGTCGGCCAACATCGTGCATCTGGTGCTGGCCCGCGTGGCCGGAGCGCCGGAAGGGGTGAAGGGCATCAGCCTGTTCGTGGTGCCCAAGTTCCTGCCGAAGGAAGACGGCACGCCGGGCGAGCGCAACGACGTGCACTGCGTCAGCATCGAACACAAGCTGGGCATCAAGGCCAGCCCGACCGCGGTGCTGCAGTACGGCGACCACGGCGGCGCGGTGGGCTACCTCGTGGGCGAGGAAAACCGTGGCCTGGAGTACATGTTCATCATGATGAACGCGGCCCGCTACGCGGTGGGCGTGCAGGGCATCGCGGTGGCCGAGCGCGCCTACCAGAAGGCCGCCGCGTTCTCGCGCGAACGGGTGCAGAGCCGCCCGGTCGATGGTTCGCTGCCCAAGGCCGGCCCCATCATTCACCACCCGGACGTGCGCCGCATGCTGATGACGATGCGCGCCTACACCGAGGCCTGCCGCGCGATGGCGATCACCGCCGCCGCCGCCTACGACGCCGCCCACGCCCACCCCGACGCGGAGGCGCGCCAGCAGAACCAGGCCTTCTACGAATTCCTGGTGCCGCTGGTGAAGGGCTACAGCACCGAGATGAGCCTGGAAGTCACCAGCCTCGGCGTGCAGGTGCACGGCGGCATGGGCTTCATCGAGGAAACCGGCGCGGCGCAGTACTACCGCGACGCGAAGATTCTGACCATCTACGAAGGCACGACCGCCATTCAGGCCAACGACCTCGTCGGTCGCAAGACCGCGCGCGACGGCGGCCAGACCGCGAAGGCGATCGCCACGCAGATCGAGAAGACCGAGGCCGAACTGGCCCAGCGCGGCAGCGAGGCCGCCAAGGCTGTGCACAAGCGCCTGCAGGCCGCGCGCGAAGCCTTCCTGGACGTCGTCGATTTCGTCGCCGGCAACACCAAGGCCAGCCCGAACGCGGTGTTTGCCGGCAGCGTGCCGTACCTGATGCTGGCGGGCAACCTGGTGGCCGGCTGGCAGATGGCGCGTGCGCTGCTGGTGGCTGAAGACGAACTGAAGGCGGGCACCGATGCCGACTTCATGAAGGCCAAGATCACCACCGCGCGCTTCTACGCCGACCACATCCTGACCAAAGCACCGGGCCTGCGAGACAGCATCGTCGACGGCGCCGAAAGCGTCACCGGGCTGGCCCTGGAAGCGTTCTGATCTGCTTCCAAAAAGATAGCGCATGTCTCAGGCGTGACGCTGACTTGCGGCACATTTCATTCAGAATTTGCCGCTCAGAACCCCTTTGAAAGCCCCTCGCATGTCCCGTCTGCCCGCCCTGTTGCAAAACCGCTCGCTGCCGGTCATTGCCGCGCCGCTGTTCATCATCAGCAACCCCAAGCTGGTGATCGCGCAGTGCACCGCCGGCGTCATCGGCTCCATGCCGGCGCTGAACGCACGCCCGGCGTCGCAGCTCGACGAGTGGCTGGCCGAAATCACCGAAGGCCTGGCCGCCTGGGACAGGGCCCACCCTGAATCGCCGGCCGCGCCGTTCGCCATCAACCAGATCGTGCACAAGTCCAACGACCGGCTCGAGCACGACATGGAGCTGTGCGTGAAGTACAAGGTGCCCATGTACATCACCTCGCTCGGCGCACGCGAGGACATCAACGCCGCCGCCCACAGCACCGGCGCCGTGGTGCTGCACGACATCATCAACAACAAGTTCGCCCGCAAGGCCATCGAGAAGGGTGCCGACGGCCTGATCGCGGTGGCGGCCGGTGCCGGCGGCCATGCGGGCGTGAAAAGCCCGTTCGCGCTGGTCCAGGAGATTCGCCAGTGGTTCGATGGCCCGATCGCCTTGAGCGGCGCGATCGCCACCGGGGACGCGGTGCTGGCCGCTCAGGCCATGGGCGCCGACTTCGCCTACATCGGCTCCGCCTTCATCGCCACGACGGAAGCCCGCGCCGCGGACGACTACAAGCAGGCCATCGTCGACGGCAGCAGCGACGACATCGTCTACTCCAGCCTGTTCACCGGCGTTCACGGCAACTACCTGGCGCCCAGCATCCGCGCCGCCGGCATGGACCCCGACAACCTGCCCGAAGGCGACGCGAAGACCATGAACTTCGCCGCCGGCGAGGGCAGCAAGGCCAAGGCCTGGAAGGAAATCTGGGGCTGCGGCCAGGGCATTGGCGCGGTGAAGGACATCGGGCCGGCGGCCGGTCTGGTGGACCGCCTGCGGAGAGAATACGCCGCCGCGCGCGACCGCCTGAAGCTGTAAAAATTTCCTACAGGTTCGCGGCCAGGCCGCGAACCGGGTTACAAACCATCCGCCGGCACGCGGCTTGCTCTGTCTTTTTCCATCGCCGGCCCTTCATCACGGATGCCCACGCTCACCCAGGACCTCATCGCCGCCCGCGCAGGCCGCTCGCGCCACGCCACCGCCACCCGCACGCATGCCACCGGCCGCCACCTGCCGCTGCTCGACGTGGCCCGCGGCCTGGCCTGCCTGCTGATCGTCGCCCACCACCTCGCGTTCTACGGACCCATGTCGGACGTGGCGCACGCGGTGGCGCCACGCCTGCTCGACTGGCTCTACAGCCAGGGCCGGCTCGCGGTGCAGGTGTTCCTGGTCATCGGCGGCTTTCTGTCGGCCCGCGCACTGGCGCCCCAGGGCCACGCCGTCTTCGGTGCCGTGCTGCCCACCCTCGCAAAGCGGTATGTGCGCCTGGCCAAGCCCTACCTGATCGCGCTGCTGGTCACGCTGGCGGTGTCGGCCATCGTGCGGCCATGGCTGCCGGACGCACCCCTGGTGCCGGGCGCGCCGCACCTCATGCAGCTGCTGGCCCACGCGCTGCTGCTGCAGGACCTGCTGGGCCACGAGGCGCTGTCGGCCGGCGTCTGGTATGTGGCAATCGATTTCCAGTTGTTCGCGCTGGCCGTGCTGGTGTTCGCCGCCGCGCGGCCGGCCGAGCGGCGCTGGCCCCGCAAACTGCCGCGACCGGGCGTGCTGCTGATGCTGCTGGCGGTGCTGCTGTCGCTGTTCGTCGTGAACCGGCGGCCCGCCTGGGACGTGACGGCGCTGTACTTCGCCGGTGCCTACGGCCTCGGCATGCTGGCGTGGTGGGTGTCGCGGGCCGAACGGCCGGAGTGGGGCGCACTGCTGATGGCGCTGATCGGCGCGCTGGCGCTGGCGCTGGAGTACCGCAGCCGCATCGCGGTGGCGTGGGTCACGGCACTGCTGCTGGTCTGGGCCACGCGGCAGGCCTGGGCGCGCGATGTCTCGCTGTGGCCGCGAGCGCTGCTGAAGCTGGGCGACATTTCCTTCGCGGTCTTTCTCATCCATTTCCCGGTGGTGCTGGCGATGTCGGCCTTGGTCGCGCGTTTCTGGCCGCATTCGGCCGGCGCCAACGCGGCGGGCATGGTGGCGGTGCTGCTGCTGTCGCTGCCGGCCGGTGCCTGGCTGCACCGGCGGGTGGAAGGCCGGCCGCGCAAGACCGGCCCGCAACGCGCACCGGCGCTCACGCCGACCGCTTTCGCGGTGCACCAGCACCTGCTGCTGGTGCGGGCCGGCTCCGCCTGACGGCGCAGTCTACGGCGCGCCGTAGCTCAGTGTCTGTGCGCGGCCCCAGAACACCTTGTACATGAACACCGTGTAGGCCGCGATCGCCGGCAGGCTGATCGAGGTGCCCACCAGAATCACTTTCAACGCGTCCGGTGCGGAGGCAGCCTGCCAGACCGTCATGCGGTTGATGACGATGTCAGGGTAGATGCTGTAGGCCAGCCCGAGGAAGGCCATGATGAAAATCAGCACCGTGCTGGCGAACACCACCCAGCCGTAACCGGCCGCCACGATCTTCGGCTTCATCAGCGTGTGCAGCGCGGCATAGAAGGCGGCCGCGCAGGCCAGCGGAATGGGCAGCAGGCCGATGAACTCCGGCAGGCTGAACCACTTGTTGAAGATGGTGCTGCTGACCAGCGGCGTCACCAGCGAAATGCCGACCAGCGCCACGCCCATCGGCCAGATCACGGCACGCGCCCAGGCCACCGCCTTCAGCTGCAGATCGTCCCAGGTTTTCATGATGAGCCAGCCGGCGCCCAGCATGGCGTAGGCGGTGGGCAGCGTGAGCGCGATGCCGGCGGTGAACAGCAGCGACAGCGGGCTGTAGTCGAAGCCGGTCAGGTAGTGCCCCAGCATCCAGCCCTGCGCCATCGTCGCCATCAGCGAGCCGATGGCGAACAGCCAGTTCCAGAAGGCCTTGTGCGAGTCGCGCGCCTTCACCCGGAAGTCGAAGGACACACCGCGCAAGGTCAGGCCGATCAGCATGACGGCCACCGGCAGGTAGAGCGCCGACAGCACCACGCCGTGCGCCTTCGGGAACGCCACCAGCAGCACGCCGATGCCCAGCACCAGCCAGGTTTCGTTGGCGTCCCAGAAGGGGCCGATGCTGGACACCATGATGTCCTTTTCCTCGTCTGTGGCCAGCGGCAGCAGGATGCCGACGCCGAGGTCGTAGCCGTCCAAAATCACGTAGACCATCAGCGCGAAGCCCATGATGCCCATGAAGATCAGCGGCAGCAGTGAATCGAAGGTCATGCGGCGTCTCCTGCGGCGGCGGTGGGCGAGGTGGTGGCGATCGGCTGCGGCGCCTCGGGCGCCGGTTTGGCCGGGTGTTCGGCCAGGTAGGTGACCACGCCGATGTACGACACCAGCAGCAGCGCGTACAGCGCCAGGTAGGCGATCAGCGTGCCCAGCACCATGGCGGGCGGGTGCTGCGCGACCACGTCGGCGGTCTTCACGAGTCCGTAGACGATCCACGGCTGGCGACCGATCTCGGTCACGTACCAGCCGGCCAGCGTGGCGATCCAGCCGGAAAACGCCATGGCCGACAGGCCGTACAGCAGCGGCCGGGGCAGGGCGCGGGTACCGCCGCCCTTGCGCCAGAACACCTGCCAGGCGGTGAACCACGACACCGCCAGCATCAGCATGCCCATGCCCACCATCACGCGGAAGCCCCAGAACACCGGCGCCACGGGTGGGTGTGCGCCCGGAAACTCGTTCAGGCCCTTCAGTTCGGCCTCGGCGTCGTGCGCGAGGATCAGGCTGGCGGCCTTGGGAATCTGCAGCGCATACAGCGTGCGGCCCTCGGCCTCGCTCGGCCAGCCGAACAGGGTGAGCGGCGCGCTCTTCTCGGTGTGCCAGATGCCTTCGATGGCGGCGATCTTGGCGGGCTGGTGGTGCAGCGTGTTCAGGCCGTGCAGGTCACCCATGAAGATCTGCAGCGGAATGGCAATGGCGGCAGCGGCCACTGCGGTGCGCAGCGCCTTGTGGGTGCCCGCGGTGTCGGTCTTGCGCAGGATCTGCCACGCGCTGACACCGGCCATCAGGAACGAGGCCGTGAGTGCCGAGGCCAGCAGTTTGTGGCCCAGGCGGTACGGGAACGAGGGGTTGAACACCACGGCCAGCCAGTCCTTGGCGTGAAACTCGCCGGCAATGATTTCGTAGCCGGCCGGTGTCTGCATCCAGGAGTTCAGGCTGAGGATCCAGAACGCCGACATCGTGGTGCCGAAGGCCACCAGGAAGGTCGCGGCCAGGTGCGTGCGCTCCGAGACGCGGCCCCGCCCGAACAGCATGATGCCAAGGAAGGTGGCCTCCAGGAAAAACGCGGTCAGCACCTCGTAGCCCAGCAGCGGGCCGGCGATGTTGCCGGTTTTCTCCATGAACCCGGGCCAGTTGGTGCCGAACTGGAAGCTCATCGTGATGCCCGACACCACGCCCAGCGCGAACGTCAGCGCGAAGACCTTGGTCCAGAAGTAGTAGGCCTGTTCCCAGGCATCGGCATCGGCCGGTCGGCCGCCATTGCGCGCGGCCGCGTGCCGCAGCCGGAAATACAGCAGCAGCCAGCACAGCGCGATCGTGATCGTGGGGAACAGGATGTGGAAGCTCATGTTCGCCGCGAACTGGATGCGCGACAGGATCAACGGGTCCATCTCATTCGTCCTTCTGCGAGGTGTTGTTGGCCTTGCGGCCGGTCATGCGGTCTTTGAATTCGAGCACCTTGGTCACCGCCGAACCCATGCCCATCAGCTGCTTGGCCGTCTCCGGCGCCAGCTTCTGCACGTCATCGAACCAGATCATCAGCTTCTCGATCAGGTCGTGCATGTCCTTCATGCGCTGCTGGGCGTGGCGCTCGGCCTCGTCGCGCGGCGTTTCCAGCAGGGCCATGCGCAGCATCGACTGCGTCGGTTCGATCTCGCGGCGGCGGCGCTCCTGCGCCAGCGCGCGAAAAATTTCCCACACGTCGCCCGGTGCCTCGAAGTACTCGCGGCGGTCGCCGGCCTGGTGGCGCAGGTTCACCAGCCGCCAGCTCTGCAGTTCCTTCAGGCCCATGCTGACGTTGGAGCGCGAGAACGCCAGCGCCTCGGCGATCTCGTCGGCGTTGAGCGGCCGCTGCGAGATGAAGATCAATGCGTAGATCTGCCCCACCGTCCGGTTGATGCCCCATTTGCTGCCCATCTCGCCGAAATGGGCGATGAACTGGCGGCTGAGTTCGGGCAGCGGGGAATCGGGCGACATGGGGCGATTATCCTGTTTTTTCAGTAATTCCTGAAAATTGAGACACGGCGGGGTGGCGTGCCCGGCCAAATAACTGTATAAATACACAGTTATGGGTGAGGCGCACATTCCAATCGAAGCGGTCAAGGGCCGTGGCGCGGCCACCCACCTGGCGCACCGCTTCAGCGTCGACGCCCGCGAGGCCTTCGCCGACGGCTGGGAAACATTGGAAGGCGAGCAGGCTGCGAAAGAGGGGCGGCGGTTGGTGACCGAGGTCACGTTCGAAGACTGCCGCTCCGCATTGAGCCACAGCGACTCACCCGACCTGTATTTCATGGCCGGCCTCAACCCGTACCGTGGCTGCGAGCACGGCTGCATCTATTGCTTCGCGCGGCCCACGCACAGCTACCTCAACCTGTCGCCGGGCCTTGATTTCGAAACCCGCATCGTCGCCAAGCGCAACCTCGCCGAACAACTGGGCCGTGAGCTGGGTGCGCCGAAATACGTGCCGCACGCCATCGCACTGGGCACCGCGACGGACGGCTACCAACCCATCGAACGCGAGCTGCGCCTCACGCGGCGGGCGGTGGAGCTGCTGCACCGCTGCCACCACCCGTTCTCCATCGTCACCAAGAGCAGCGGTGTGGAGCGCGACCTCGATCTGCTGGCACCGATGGCGGCGCAGCGCCTCACCACGGTGGTGGTGAGCCTCTGCACGCTGAATGGCGAACTGGCCCGCAAGCTGGAGCCCCGCGCCGCCTCGCCGCAGCGCCGGCTGCGCACCATCCAGACGCTGGCCGAGGCCGGCGTGCCGGTCGGCGTGAGCCTCGCGCCGCAGATCCCGTTCATCAACGACGACATGGAACAGGTGCTGGAAGCCGCCTGGCAGTCGGGCGCGCGGCGGGCCTTCTACACCGTGGTGCGCCTGCCCTGGGAAGTGGCGCCGTTGTTCCGTGAGTGGCTGGAGGTGCACCACCCCCAGCGCGCGGCCCGCGTCATGGCCCGCATCGCCGACATGCGCGGCGGCAAAGACTACGACGCCACCTTCGGCCAGCGCATGACCGGCACCGGCCCCTGGGCCCAGCTCATCCACCAGCGTTTCGAGAAAGCCTGCGCGCGGCTGGGCTTCAACCGCGAGCGCGACGGCCTCGACGCCACGCGGTTCCGTCCGGCCGCGCTGGCCGGACAGGCCGATCTGTTCTGAACCACCCCGACTAAGATGCCAGGAGACACCCTTGTTTTCGAACATGCCGCCCAGCCAGCCCCCGGTCCAGACCTCCCTGTTCGATTCGTCGCCCCAAGAAGCCATCGGCACACGGCCTGCCGGCGACCTGCACCGCTTGTTCTTCGCGCTGATGCCGCCGCCCGAAGTGGCCGACGACGCCACGCGGCAGAGCCAGCAGTGGGCGATCGGCCACAAGGCCGAGGGTCGCCCCGTACGGGCCGACCGGCTGCACGTCACGCTGCTGCATCTGGGCGATTTCGCGGGGCGGCTGCCCAGCGAGGTGGTCGATGCCGCATGCCTCGCGGCCCGCAACCTGAAACGTGCTGCTTTCGAGGTCAGCTTCGACCGCACGATGAGCTTCCGCAAGAAGAGCGGCGGCCACCCCTTCGTGATGGTTGCGTCCGACGGCGCGCCGGCGGTGCAGGCCTTTCAGGCCGATCTGGTGGACGCCGTGGTGCGCGCCGGCATCCAGTTTCCGCGCACCGGCTTCACGCCGCACATGACGCTGCGCTACGACCCGGTGATCTGGCCAGCGGAGCCGGCGGCTCCGGTGCGGTGGGCGGCCACCGAGTTCGTGCTGATCGAAAGCCTGGTCGGCAAGACCCTGCACCGGCCGCTGGCGCGCTGGGCGCTGGGCTGAACCGGGGGGGGGCGGTCAGGCCTCCTGCATCAACCCCTGGCGTTCGATGAAGCCGATGATCTCCGGCAGGCCCTGGCCGGTCTTGAGGTTGCTGAAGGTGAAGGGCTTGGCGCCGCGCATTTTCTTGGCGTCGCGGTCCATCACCTCCAGCGAGGCGCCGACCAGCGGCGCGAGGTCGATCTTGTTGATCACCAGCAGGTCGCTCTTGGTGATGCCGGGCCCGCCCTTGCGGGGAATCTTGTCGCCGGCCGACACGTCGATCACGTAGAGCGTCAGGTCCGACAGCTCGGGCGAGAAGGTGGCGGCCAGGTTGTCGCCGCCCGACTCGACGAAGATGATTTCCAGCCCCGGGAAGGCCCGGTTCAGGCGGTCCACCGCCTCCAGGTTGATCGACGCGTCCTCTCGGATCGCGGTGTGCGGGCAGCCGCCGGTCTCCACCCCCAGTATGCGGTCGGGCGCCAGCGCCTCGTGGCGCACCAGGAACTGCGCGTCTTCGGCGGTGTAGATGTCGTTGGTGACCACGGCGATGTTGTATTTGTCGCGCAGCGCCAGGCACAGCGCCAGCGTCAGCGCGGTCTTGCCGGAGCCGACCGGGCCGCCGATGCCGACGCGCAGGGGGCCGTTGGAAGAAGGTGGGGTGTTCATGGTGCTCACGATCGGAACAAGCGGGTGTATTGGGTTTCGTGACGGCAGCTCGACAGCGTCATACCGGGGGTGAAGTTGTCCCAGGCGTCGGTGCCGGCGTCGGCCCGCGCGATGGCGGCGGTGGCCAGCGCCGGCAAATCGCTGGCCAGCGTGGCCAGCAGGCGTTGGCCGGCGGTCTGGCCGAGCGGCACCAGCTTGACGGCGGCCATCACCTGGTTCTCCAGCCAGGCCCACAGATAGGCGGTGGCGGCCTCGTGCTCGGCCAGTTGCCAATGCGCGGCAGCGGCGGCCCAGGCGGTGGGAAAGGCGGTTTCTCCGAGGCCGGCGAATGTGGCGCGCAACGCGTCCGGCATCTCGGGCAGGTCGCGCAGCAGGCGGGCCAGCGAAAAACCCATCTGCAGCGTTTCGGCCCGGATCTCGGCGGTCTCGCGGGTGGCGATGAACTCGGCGTTCAGCGACGCGACCGCTGCCGCGTCACCGTCACGCCAGGCGCGCATCAACCCCACCAGCGCCGGCACTTCGCAGCGCGCCAACGCGAGGTGCAGCGCGTCGGCGATCCATCGCCCGGCTGCGGCTTCGGTGGTGACGGCGCCGCTCTCCACCGCCCATTCCAGGCCCTGCGAATACGAGAACGCGCCGACCGGCAGGGCCGGGCTGGCGAGGTGCAGCAGGCGGATCAACTGGGGGTTCACGGCCGGCTCAGTGGGCGTGGCCGTCGCCCATCACATGGATCTTGGCTTCGGTGGCGCCGCGCTCGGCATGGTGGTGGCCGGGTGCGTAGGCGCCGGCTTCCGGCTCGAAGGCGGCCGACAGCGCGCGCACCTCAGCGCCCAGGCCCGCCAGCATGGTCTCGAGCACATGATCGGCCTGGATGCGCAGCCAGTCGCCACGGTCGTCACGGCCGACCTGCACGGCCACATGGCGGTTGCCCAGGTGGTAGGCCGCGCGGGCCAGCCCGAGCGGGTTGGCGCAGCGGGCTTCCAGCAGGTCTTCCGGCGCCGACACCACCTGCGCGATGCGGCCGTCGCTGATCTCCAGCAGATCGCCGCCGCGCAGGATGGTGCCGCGCGGCAGGAAGAGGCCGATCTCCTCGCCCGACGCGAGCCGGGTGCGCAGCCGGCTTTTGGTGCGGCCGTTGAAGTCGAGCACCAGTTGCTCGGTGGCGGGCTGGCCGCCCTTGTGGCGCATGTCGATGAGCATCATGGCGGTCAGAAAAGGAAGTAGCGTTGGGCCATGGGCAGCGACGTGGCGGGCTCGCAGGTCAGGAGTTCGCCGTCGGCCCGCACCTCGTAGGTTTCGGGATCGACCGCGATGGTGCCGCACCAGCCGTTGTGCACCATGTCGGTCTTGCGCACGCCGCGGATGTTCTTCACCGCGACCAGCGGCTTGCGCAGGTTCAGGCCTTCCAGCGTGCCCTTGGCCAGCGAGGCCTGCGAAACGAAGGTCAGCGACGTGTTCAAACCGCCGCCGAACGCGCCGAACATCGGCCGGTAGTGCACCGGCTGCGGCGTGGGGATGGAGGCGTTGGCGTCGCCCATGGCGGCGGCGGCGATCATGCCGCCTTTCAGAATGGTGGTGGGTTTCACGCCGAAAAACGCCGGCCGCCACAGCACCAGATCGGCCAGCTTGCCGACCTCGACGGAACCGACCACATGCGAAATGCCGTGCGCGATGGCCGGGTTGAGGGTGTACTTCGCGATGTAGCGTTTCGCGCGGAAGTTGCTGTGCCGGGCCGAATCTTCGGCCAGCGGGCCGCGCTGCTGCCGCATCTTGTGGGCGGTCTGCCAGGTGCGGATGATGACCTCGCCGACACGGCCCATGGCCTGCGAGTCCGACGAGAACATCGAGATCGCGCCGATGTCGTGCAGGATGTCTTCCGCCGCGATCGTCTCGCGGCGGATGCGCGATTCGGCGAAGGCCACGTCTTCCGCGATGGCGGGGTCGAGGTGGTGGCAGACCATCAGCATGTCGAGGTGTTCGTCGATGGTGTTGACGGTGTAGGGCCGGGTCGGGTTGGTGGAAGAGGGCAGCACGTTGGCCATGCCGGCCAGCCGCACGATGTCGGGTGCATGGCCCCCGCCTGCGCCTTCGGTGTGGAAGGTGTGGATGGTGCGGCCCTTGAACGCGGCGGCGGTGTCTTCGACGAAGCCGGATTCGTTCAGCGTGTCGCAGTGGATCGCGACCTGGGTGTCGGTTTCTTCCGCCACGCCCAGGCAGGTGTCGATGGCCTGCGGCGTGGTGCCCCAATCCTCGTGCAGCTTCAGGCCGATCACGCCGGCGTCGATCTGCTCGCGCAGCGGCAGCGGCAGGCTGGCGTTGCCCTTGCCGAGAAAGCCCAGGTTCATCGGGAAGGCGTCGGCGGCCTGCAGCATGCGCGCGATGTGCCACGGCCCCGGTGTGCAGGTGGTGGCGTAGGTGCCGGTGGCCGGTCCGGTGCCGCCGCCGATCATCGTCGTCACGCCGGACATCAGTGCCTCCTCGATCTGCTGCGGGCAGATGAAGTGGATGTGCGTGTCGATGCCGCCGGCCGTGACGATCATGCCTTCGCCGGCGATCACTTCGGTGGCCGCGCCGATGGGAATGGTGACCCCGGGCTGTACGTCGGGGTTGCCGGCCTTCCCGATGCCGCTGATGTAGCCGCCCTTGATGCCGATGTCGGCCTTGACGATGCCCCAGTGGTCGAGGATCAGCGCGTTGGTGATCACGGTGTCGGCCACCTCGGCGGCGGGCCGCTGGCTCTGGCCCATGCCGTCGCGGATCACCTTGCCGCCACCGAATTTCACCTCTTCACCGTACAACGTGAAATCCTTTTCGACCTCGATGATGAGGTCGGTGTCGGCCAGCCGGACGCGGTCGCCGGTGGTGGGGCCGAACATCTCGGCGTAGGCGCGCTTTGAAATCTTCGTCATTCGAGCGCCCCCTGCACCAGACCGCGAAAGCCGTATACCGCGCGGTCGCCAGCGTAGTCGACCAGCTCCACCGTGCGGCTCTGGCCGGGCTCGAAACGCACCGCCGTACCGCTCGCGATTTTCAGCCGCATGCCGCGCGCGGCGGCCCGGTCGAAGCGCAAAGCGGCATTGGTCTCGGCGAAGTGGTAGTGCGAGCCGACCTGTATCGGCCGGTCGCCGGTGTTGGCCACGTCCAGGCTCAGCGTGCGCCGGCCAGGGTTGAGTTCGATGTCGCCGTCTTCGGTGAGGAGTTCGCCGGGAATCATCGGGGCGCTCCTCAGACCGCGCCGGCCAGCAGCCCGGCGCCCAGCAGCGCCACGCCGGTACCGGCCAGCCGCGGCAGCCACACGGCGCGGCCCGCCACGAGGCGGCCGAGCGCCATGCCAGCCAGGTGCAGCGCCACCGTGCCCAGCAGCATGCCGGCGAGCGCGGCCAGCGCCTGCTGCGCCGGCAGTTCAGCGCCATGCGCCAGACCGTGGAAGACCGCGAAGAAACCGACCAGCGCCGCACCCACCGCCGGGTGCAGCCGCGCCTGCGTGGCAACCAGCACGCCCAGCACCAGCAGCGAAGCTGCCACCATGGGCTCGACCTGCGGCAACGTGTGTCCGGCGAAACCCGCCACCGCGCCCGCCACCAGCAGCGCGGCGAAGGCGGCCGGCGCGGCCCACAGCGCCCGCGGCGAGCCGTGGAACACCAGCGCGCTCCAGAAGCCCACCGCCAGCATCGCCGCGAGGTGGTCGATGCCGGTGAAGGGGTGCAGCAGCGACGCCACGAAGGCGGTGCCGTGGTGCGCGCCCGCGTCGGCGCCGGTGTGGGCCAGCGCGGCGAATGGCAGCAACAGCAGGGCGAGAAGGGTGTGGCGCATGGCGGTCCTCAGATGATGGGGTGGTGAACGGTGACCAGCTTGGTGCCGTCGGGGAAGGTGGCTTCGACCTGGATGTCCGGAATGAGCTCGGCGATGCCGTCCATCACGTCGTCGCGGCTCAGCAGCGTGGTGCCGTAGGCCATCAGCTCGGCCACGCTGCGGCCGTCGCGCGCGCCTTCAAGGATGGCGGCGCTGATGTAGGCCACGGCCTCCGGGTAGTTCAGCTTCAGGCCGCGCGCCTTGCGCCGCTCGGCCAGCAGGCTGGCGGTGAAGATCAGCAGCTTGTCTTTTTCGCGCGGGGTCAGTTCCATGTGTTCAGGTGCTCCAAATGCGGGGGGTGAGGGCGCTCAGGCCGAGCAGATGGCGGCGGGCCGTGGCCCAGGCCGCCTCCAGGTGGCGGCGCGCGGCCTGCGTGGAGTGGGCCAGCACCCGCACGACGGTGGCGTCGGGCAGGGCGGTGACGCCGCTGGTCAGGCCGTCGTCACAGGCGATGTCGCGCAGCGCCTCGTTCAACGCGGCGTCGGGCTGGCGGCCGGCGATCCACAACGTGCCGAACACCGTGTGGCCGCCCAGGCCGACCGCCGAGGCCATCGCCGCGTCGGCGCCTTGCAGATCCAGCGACTCGCGCCACAGCGGCGCGCCGCCCGGCCGCTGCAGCCGCAGGCGCTGCCGGAAACGGCCGGTGTCGAACCGCTCGCCGCGCGCGGTGCGGCCGAGGCACACGATGTCCCAGCCGATCGCCTTGCCGCCCGGCGCCAGTGTCACGGTGGTGGTGGTGAGCGCCAGCGCGCGGTCGAACACGATGGCCTCCTGCGGCAGCCACTCCAGCACCGCGCCGTCGGCCACGTCGAGGTGAATGGTCTGGTGAGCGGTGGCGCCGTCGCTGCGGTACCACTTGCCGGCGCCGGGGGTGGTGATCTGCGCGTGGGCGCCGCGGCCCACCGCAAGGGTGATGCGCAGTTCGTCGCCGCCGGCGATGCCGGCCGGCGGGTGCAGCAACAGCACCTGGCACACGCCGTCGCCCTCCGGGTAGAGCGCCTTCTGCACCCGCAGCGGCCCCTGGTGCTGCCGGCGCGTCAGGGCGCTGCGCCCGCCACGCCGCTCCACCCGCAGGTCCAGCGAGGCCTGCCAGCCGTGCGGCGGCGCGGACAACAGGGCGTGGGGGGTGAAGGCGTTCAAGGCGGGCTCGTGGTGTCGTCGCGGAGGCCTGAATATAGGCCAGCGGCGACCGGCGGCGGCACCCCGATTCAGCACCGCTTTGGTGCCTCAGTGTCGCCGATGGCAGGCCACCCACCCATACGCCCTCTGGCGTATGCCGGCCGCGCGACAATGCGCGTGAAATGACCGCCGATTCCCTCCCGCCGGGCTGCCTGCCCACCGCCCATTTCGCCGAGTTGGCGGCCTGGTCTGCGCGCGATGCGCAGGAGCGGCGCCTGGTGATGGCGCTGTGCGTGGCGAGGGTGGCCGGGCTGGATCTGTTCGACCTCAGCGCGCCGACCGAATGGGCGCGCTGGCAGCAGGCGGTGGCGCGGGCGCTGCAGGACCGACTGCCCGAGGCGGCCGCGCTGTCGGTCATTGGCTCAGGCGACTTTGCCGTGCTGTTTCCCGGCACCACGCTGGAGGCCTTGGAGGCGCACCTCGCGGCTCTCACCGTGCCGCAACTGAGCTTGGAACTGCCTGGCGCCGCAATGCCGATGTCGCTCGCCGTGGGCTTTGGCATCGCCTTCGGCGGCGACGTGCTGGTGTCGCCACCGGATCAGCCCTGGCGCATCGCGATGCAGCGCCTGCCGGGCTGAAGGATGCTACTTTTTTGATAGCTACATATCAGCAACGGCGATGACAAGAGGCCGGAAAGGTACTGAAAATTCGCGTTTTGGCGGCCCGGCGCCCGCCAACGCCGCCCAGGCTCAGTTCTTCACTTCCCCGATCAGCTCGAAGGTCTTGGGGTTGTAGAACTTCTCGGCGCGGGCGTCTTTTTCGTCGAAGCCGTAGACCTCGTAGCAGCCCTGGAACACCTTCACCTGGCGGACTTTTTTCCAGCCGTCGGCCAGCAGCTTCTTCTGCAGCTCCATCTGGGGTTTCCATTCGGCCTGGGGCACGTCGCATTTGAATTCGCCGTGGGCCAGCGCGAGGCCGGGCAGGGCCATGGCGGCCGCGGCGATGAGGGTCTTGAAGGGGGTCATGTGAGAAGGTCCTTGGGTCAGATGTCGATCCACATCCGCAAGAGGTTGTGGTAGGTGCTGGTGAGGCCGATCACGGCCGGGTTGGCTTCGCCGCCGGGGCTGCTGCGCAGGTGGCGAAGGTGGTTGTCCATGTCGTAGAGCAGGCGGCGCTGCTGGTCGCAGCGCACCATGCTTTGAATCCAGAAATAGCTGGCCAGCCGGTTGCCGCGCGTCACCGGCTCCACGCGGTGCACGCTGGTGCCGGGGTACAGCACCATGTCGCCGGCCGCCAGCTTGACGCGCTGGTGGCCGTAGGTGTCTTCGATCACCAGTTCGCCGCCGTCGTACTCGTCGGGCGCCGACAGGAACAGGGTGCAGGAAATATCGGTCCGGACGCGGCCGGCACCGTTGGCCAGGTAGCGCACGGCGCTGTCGACGTGGTTGCCGAAGCTGTTGGCCGCGCCGCCGTAGCGGTTGAAGAGCGGTGGCGATATCTGCTTGGGCAGCGCGGCCGAGAAAAAGCCGGCGTGGCGCTCCAGCCCGCGCAGCAGCAGTTGCTGCAGTTGCCGGGTTTCGTCGCAGTGCTCGGTGAGCTGCTGGTTGTTCTTGGCAAGGGCCGACTGGGCGCCCGCGGTGGCCCGGCCGTCGCCCCAGGGGGCGGCGGCCAGGATGGCGCGGGCCTGCCGCAGCTCGTCGGGCGAGAGGACGCCGTCGATGTGCAGCAGCATGCGCGCCGTCAGGTCAGTAGCGGATGCCCACCGTGGCCAGCACCTGGCGCTTGGGGCCCAGCACGGTGAAGCCCGGGTAGAGCTGGTCGCCGTAGGCCTTGTCGGTGGCGTTGTTCACGTTGAGCTGGAAGTACACGTCCTGCGTGAACTTGTACTCCGCCAGCAGATCGACCACGCCATAGCCCGGTACCTTGGCCGTCGTGGACGCGGCGCCTGTGGTGCCCGAGAGCGGGCGGTTCTCGCTGGCGCCGCGGATGCCGGCGCCCAGGCGCAGCTGCGGCGTGACCTGGTAGCTCGTGAAGATGGCGCCCGAGTTCTTCGGCGTCAGGCCGACGCGCTGCCCCACCACGTTGGCCTGCGCGCTGCCGGCCTGGTCGATCTTCGCGGTGCCCAGCCAGCTGTACGACGCATAGACCTCCCACTTCGGTGTGATGCGGCCCACCACGTCGAGCTCGATGCCGGACGAGTGGCGCTTGCCGGACAGCAGGAACACCGTGTTGGCGAAGTCGGCGTCGGTCGTGCGTTCGTTGTACTTCTCGGTGCGGAAGATCGCGCCGCGGGTCGAGAGCTGGCCGTCGAGCCAGTCGAGCTTGGCCCCCAGTTCGATGTTGCGGCTCTTCTCCGGCGGGGTGTTCGCGTTCTGCGGCGTGACGTACTGGTAGGTGTCGGCCGAGGTGTTGAACGAGGTGCCGTAGGAGAGGTGGTACGACTGGGTGGACGTCGGCTGGAACAGCACGCCGGCGCGGTAGCTCCAGGGCGAGTTCGACAGGTGGGTGCGGGTGATGCTGGTCAGCGCGCCGTTGGCGCCGGTGGCATAGGCCAACTGCTCGAAGTCGCCCGAGAAGTTATCGTAGCGCACGCCGCCCAGCACCTTCCACGCCGGCGCCACCTGCACCAGGTCTTGCACGTAGGCGCCGACCGCCTTGGCGCTGTAGTTGCTGGAGTTGCGCCACTGCGGCGAGATGCCGGTGCCGATCAGGCCGGCGCCGTCGTCGGGCGTGCCGACACGCGTGGCCGGCCGGGTACCCAGGGTGGTGCCGTTGTTCTGGAAGCGGTTGGCCTCTTCGCGCGCGGCATCCACGCCTGCCAGCAGGTCGTGCTTCATGCCGCCGAGCACGAAGCTGTTGCTGTAGTCGCTCTGGAAGTAGGTGCCCTTGTAGCGGTCCTTGCGCGGGGTGAGGCCGCTGCGTGTGAGGAAGGTGTCGGGCGTGAAGGAGGTGACCGCCGGTGTGTTCGCCGGGCAGGTGCCCGTGGCAGTGGGCGTGGCGCCGCAGGCCCCGGCCGAGGTGCCCCAGGTGGTGCGGTCGAACACGCCGCTGCGCAGTTGGCTGCGCAGCACGCCGCCGTTGGCGAAGGTGTGCTTCCAGCTGGCCAGGGCGTAGGTGGCTTCCCCGTCGGAGATGTCGGCCGTGGTGCCGTAGTACGAACCCGCCTTGACGGGCGCGAGCGTGCCGTTCAGGTAGCGGATGGCCGACGGCGGGCGGTTGTCGTTGTTCAGATAGAACAGGCCAACGGTGAATTCGCCGTCGGTGCCCAGGCCCCAGGCGAAGCTCGGCGCAATGCCGTGCTTGTCGATCTTGGCGCCACCGTTGTCGGCCTTGTTGTACATGGCGTTGATGCGCAGCGCCGTGGTCTCGCCGGTGCGGATGTTGAAGTCGGCCGTGGTGCGGAAGTAGCCTTCGGTGCCCATGGTGCCCACCACGTCGGTCTGGTCGACCAGAATGGGTTTCTTCGTCACCTGGTTCACCACGCCGCCGGTGGAGCCACGGCCGAACAGCATCGACGCCGAGCCGCGCATCACTTCGATGCGGTCGAGGTTGAAGGTGTCGCGGTCGTATTGCGAAGGGTCGCGCATGCCGTCGAGCAGCAGGTCGCCGGTGGTGGCAATGGGGAAGCCGCGCAGGCGGATGTCCTGATCGGTGCCGTTTTCGGTCGCAGCGAAGGTGATGCCGGCGGTGTAGTGCAGCGCCTCGCGCAGCGTGTCGAGCTTGACGTCGTCGATCAGCTTTTCGGTCATGACGGTGACCGACTGCGGAATGTCGCGGATGTCCTGCTCGCCCTTGCCGATCGTGCTGCGCTTTGTCTGCACCGAGTCCTTGCCCTGCTGGGCCTCGGCCTTTTCCTTCACCGTCACCGGCGCCAGCGACTTGTCGCCGCCCGTGGGGGCCGTTTGCGCCCAGCCGCTCACCGAGGCGGCCAGCATCAGCGCGCCGACCGGCAGCAGGTGCGCGGGTGTGCCCGAAGCCGCGGCCGCCGTGGCGCACAGGGGTTGTCGGGTCGTCTTGATGGATGCGCGTTGCTGGGCGCGCGCGTGTTTCTTAGCCAAGTGGCCTCCGCCGAATGTGATGTGTGATGGGTCTTGAAGTGGCTGGCGGGCCGCGAGGGGCGGCAGGCTGGCTGTACGGGTCCGTGCGGGCGGGAGGCGGGGTGGCCCCTCCGGCGGCCGGACCCGGGTGGGTCCGCACCGGGCAGGCCCGTCACGAGTGGTTCACTGTAGTGTGTAACGAGTAGTACTGTCAATGACAACTATTCGCAATCGCATCGACGCTGCGCAGGCAGGAACGGCGGCGGGGCGTCGCCCGTCCACGGGGCTTCAGGGGGAAAACGAGGGGGTTGGTGCGGCCCACGACCCCGCCGCGCAGGCGGAGCGCACGCCGCAAAAAGATCAGTCGAGCTGTTGCGTCAGGACGACGCGGCTTCGCGCCACCAGCGGCGCAGGTAGATCAGCGCGGGCCACAGCGTGAACAGAAAGGCAACGCTGTTGGTGCCCATCGCGCCGATGACCGGGTGGTGCGCCGCGCTGGCGTCACCTGGCGAAAAGAGCAGCGCGAACAGCTCCGCCACCCCACCCAGGATGAGCTTGACCGACAGGAAGCACAGCAGCAGGGTGGACCACCGGTACAGTGCCATCAGCCGGCCGTGGTGCGCCAGCGACCGGCAGCCCAGCATGATGAGCACGGCGAGGGAGGCGCCCAACGCGGCGCCGGCCGCCAAATCGTCCGGTGCGGCGCTCGACGACAGGAAGAAAATGCCCACCTCGAAGCTCTCGCGGGCAGCAGCCACCGCGCAGAACACCGCCACGTACAGCCGCGAGGCCGGGCTGCTGAGCAGATGGGACAGCACCGAATCGACGTGGCTCTGGATGGAGTCGCGCGAGAACAGGATGGACAGCGCCAGCGCCAGCGACACCAGGCCGATGAAGATGGTGACGCCTGCCTTGAAGTAGGGCGGCGTGAAATCTCTGGATACGAATCCGATGCCGGCTGCGGCGGCCAACAGCCCGACAATCAGCCCGGCGCCGGCAAAACGCAGCAGGTTGTTCTGCTGCTGCTCCGCCGTGCAGCGGGCCAGGGCCAGCACGATCAGGAACAATTCGCGCAAGACAATGAATGCAGCGTCCAACATGGGCGTTTCAGATGCGGCCGGGCTGCATTTTTTGAGTATATTGTGCCGATGTAAACGGATGTAAACCGCAGTTCGACAATGAAGAAAGCGCAGTGGTGACAGATCAGGAATTGCTTGCGGTGATCGACCGCGCGGTCGACCAGTTCAACGGCAACCTCGACGAGCTGGAAAGCGCTGTCGGCATGCTGATGATCGGCCGGCAATACGGCTGGCGGGTGCTGCTGCTGATCCACAGCCCCACCACCGTGCGCAAGTACACCCGCATCCTGGGCATCAAGCAACTGCGCGACGTGCTGCCGGAAACCGGGGTTCTGTCGCACCGCTCGGCGGCGTGGCGGCTGGTGGATGGCACGCAGAATTTCTGGAAGGTGGTGCGCGGGCAAATCGCCGGCGTGCGCAGCACCAAGGCCGACCGCTGAGCGCCGCGCGGCGCGCACGGGCCGCGCCAGACTTTTCATCGAACCCTGAATTAATTGAGCTGCGGCACCGCGCCGTCGGGCGAGCGGGGCAGGTTGTCCCCCACGCCATACAGGCTGGGACCCTTCAGCCGCCGCACGCGCTCCACCAGCCCCTCTTTTTCCAGATAGGCCAGGCTTTTGAAAATGCCGCCAGGGCTGAGATAGGGCTTGTCGGTGACAAGGTCGGATGCCATCTCGCGGGCGCACAGCCAGGCACTGGGCCGCTCAAGAAAGTATTCCAGCACCGCGACACGGCCCATCGTCACCTTCTTGCCCGAAGCGAGCATGCGGTGCAGGGCGGATTCGTTGCTGTTGTGGGTCTCGAAGTTCACGGGTTGTTCGGTTCAATCGATGAGAGCCATTTGCATCGGACCGGAGGATAGAAGCACTAAGTAGTATCGTCAAGTCCTACTTTTGGGGTTGTGAGGAGGTCGACGCGTGCGCATGGGCCGGCGTTCAAGCGAAAAAAAGCCCCGGTGGCGGGGCCCCGGGGCGTGTTGGCGGCGGCGCTTGCAGGTCGCTCAGCGGCCGGCTTCTCCCACCCACGCCAGCGGGCGCAGCCAGGCGGGTTGCCAGGTGAGCGTGAGCGCCACGGCGAGCGCCGATCCGGCCAGCGTCATCACCCACACCAGCGACGCCATCGACGCGTGGTCCACCCGCAGGCACAGGGCCAGCGAGCCGGCCAGGGCCAGCACGCCGAGCGCGCGCAACCGCCGGGCGGCGCCGCGCGGCTGCGCGTGGTGGCGGACCTGCCCCCAATGCACGTCCATGGCCAGCGCCAGCCAGGCCATGCCGGCCAGGCTGGCCAGCGCGGCGAAGCTCAGGATCAGGGCGTCAGGCATGTGCGACCTCCGCCTTGAGGCGCGGCGCGGCCTCGGTGCGCTCCTTGAGCTTGCGCGCCGCCAGCCAGGCCAGTGCGGCACCGGCAAGCAGGAACAGATCGACCCCAGCCACCGGCCAGTAGTGCTCGCCCAGGGTTTTGAGCAGATGGTCGCCGGTGGTCACGCCGTTCAGCACCACGGCCAGCACCGCACCGACGGCCACCGCCCGGCACTGCTCGCGCCAGGCCGGGTTCACCAGCCCCCGGGCCACAGGCGCGCTGCGCACGAAAGCGTGGGCCATGGCCAGCACCCAGACCGCCCAGAAGATGTATTGCTCCAGGTCTCCTCGCGGCGGCCAACCCTTGGGCAGCACCTCGGGCAGCAACCGGTTGGCGATGAGGATGCCCAGCGCCGCCAGCATCATGCCGGTCACGGTGGTCACGCCCAGTGCGTCCACCGCGCGGCTGCCCTGGCTGCCGGCCTTGGCGTGCTGTTTCTTCCGCTTCTCGACAAAGAAGATGAAGCCCGTGGCGATGCAGACACAACCCATCAGGCCGCCGAACACGTAGAGCCAGCGCAGCATCCAGTGGCGGAAGTGCTGCAGATGCAGCCCGCGCAGAAAGGTGTAGGTGCTGTCGACGGCGGTGCGCGGCGGGTCTTCCCGCAGCACCTCGCCGGTGGCCGCCTTGAAGTGAATGCCGTCGCCCACCAGCGCGATGCGGTCGGTGCCGGCGCGGTAGACGCTGACGTAGCCATTGGCGTCGAGCGGATGCTGCACGGCCAGAAAACCGACGTCGCCGGCCTTGCCGGCGGCGGCCCAGCGCCGCTGCGCCTCGGCCACCATCTTGTCGACCGACGCGATGGCGGCCGGCGTGCCGGCGCGGTCGTGCGGCAAGCCGGTTTCTTCGGCCTCCAGCTTCTCGTGCAGTTCGTGCATGGGCTCCAACTGCGTGTGAGACACCGGGAAATAGATGCCGGCGAAGATGACCAGGCCGGTGAACGCGAAGAAGAAGTGGAAGGGCAGCGCCAGCACACCCGTCATGTTGTGCAGGTCGAGCGTGCTGCGCTGCGTGGTTTTCTTCGGCCGGAACGTGAAGAACTCGCGGAAGATCTTGCGGTGCATGACGACGCCGCTGACCAGCGCGGCCAGCATCATCAGCGCGGCCAGGCCCACGATCCAGTAGCCCAGGTCCATCCAGCGGAAGTTCAGGCTGTAGTGCAACGGGTAGAAGAACCGGCTGCCGATCTTCAGCCGGTCGTCGGACAGCGCCGAGCCATCGCGCGGGTCGATGGTGCGGTTGGCGAAGATCAGCGTTTCCGGCTTCCTGGCGTTGGGCACGTCATAGCCGGCGAACATGGTCAGCACCGGGTCGCGGTGGGTGGTGTAGGCGCCCCAGCGCACCGGGGTGTCGAAGCGCTCCGGCAACGGGCCGTTGACCTTGTCGCGCAGCGTGCGGATGCGCTCCGGCGTGGGCTGCATGGTTTGGAAGATGGGCCGCAGGATCTTGTCGAACGAGGGCATGGGCTGCGGCTCGAAGCGCGACGACGGGATGGACCAGCGGTCGATTTCGCGGTCGAACACCGACAGCGAGCCGAAGAAGAAGCAGGCCATCAACACGAAGCCCAGCACCAGGCCGAACCAGGTGTGCAGCCAGGCCATGGCGAGGCGAAAGTTCTGGAACATGGGAACCTCCGGATTCAGGGAACGAGAAACAGTTGCCACACGGACGCCAGCGCCGCCATGGTGGCGCCGCCACCGAGCAGCACCAGCCACACCCGCGCCAGGCTGCGCGCCGCGATGGCCCACAAGAACACGCCGACGTAGAGCAGGAAGGCCAGCATGCTGGCGAGGTGCTCGGCGTCGTGGAACTCCATGCCCACGGCGAACAGCGCTGCAATGCCCAGGGCGATGAAACCCCAGCAGAAGGCGTAGCCGCCCAGCAGCGCGGCGAGCACGCGGCCGGCAACGGCCCATTGTGTGGCGAGCGCGCCGGCCGGCGGCCTGGCCGCCGATTCAGCCTGATGCGGGGTGGGCTTGTTCATCCGCAGTTCCTTTCGATGGCGGGGGAGGGCCGGCGTGCGGCTTTCAACGCGCCGTGCAAATCACGATGTCGTGCGCCCGAACCACACCAACGGCGCGAGGAAGGCGCCCATTCAGCTACCATTTTAATAGCTACAAATCCAGCATTGGCGCTGACTTCAAGTGAATTATCCGCCATTTTTTCCATGCCGGGCCTCCATCACCAGCTGTAGCGCGCCGTCAGCGTAGCGTTACGTTCGTCGCCGTAGAAACAGGCGAAGGTGCAGGACGCGAGATAGGTCTTGTTGGTGAGGTTCTTCACATTGAGCGCGAAGCGCCAGCGGTCCACCTGGTAGTGCAGCGCGGCATCCCAGACGGTGAAGCCGGGAACGGGCATCAGGCTGACTTCGGCGGGGCCGATGTGGCGCACGCCCAGCCCGATGCTGAGGCCGGGGAAGGCTTCTCCCACGCGGTAGTCGGCCCACAACGAGCTTTGGTTGCGCGGCACGGACGTGGGGCGACTGCCCACCAGGCTGGCGGTGTTGCTCTTGGTGACCCGGGCGTCGGTGGTGGCAATGCCGCCCACGAGGTCGAGCTGGCGGTTGATGCTGGCCCGGCCTTCGATTTCAATGCCGCGGGCGCGCTGCTCGCCGGTTTGCACCGAGAAGCCCGGGTGGGCGAGGTCGGTGGTGCTGACGTTCTGCTGCGTCAGCTCGTACACGGCAACAGAGGCCGACACATTGGCGCCGGGCGGCTCGTACTTCAGCCCCACCTCGTGCTGCGTGCCCCGGTTGGGAACGAAGGGCCGCAGGAAGAAGTCGGTCCCGGCAACGGGCTGGAACGAACGGGTGTAGCTGTAGTAGGGCGCGAAGCCGCTGTCGGAGACGTACATCAGCCCGGCGCGCGGGGTGAACGCGTGGGAGTTCAAGCCCGACGGCGTGGTCGCGCCGTTGGCGGCGATGGCCAGGCTGTTGTTGGTGGCCTTGTCGTAGCGGCCGCCGATCAGCGCGATCCAATGCTTGTCGTACTTGATCTGGTCCTGCACGTAGAGGCCGACCTGCCGGCTGCCGGAGATGGAACCGGTGGCGGCGCCCAGCGTCACGGGCGTGCCATAGACGGGGTTGTACATGTCGAGCGGCAGCGCGGTGCCCACGCGCTGGCTGCGTGTGAAGTCGCGCTTGCTCCAGTCCAGGCCCACCAGCAGCATCTGCTCGAAGGCGCCGCTCTTCCATTTGCCCACGAGCTGGTTGTCGAGGCTCAGGCCCTTGTCGGTGTCGAAACGGCTGGAGGCCGACCGCACGAAGGTGCGCATCGTCGCCGTGTCGGTGCGGGAGTTGACGGTGAGGAAGTTGTAGTCGCTTTCGTAGCTGAAGCCCAGAAGGTTCTGCCGGAACTGCCAGGTGTCGTTGAAGCGGTGGTCGAACAGGTAGCCCAGCGTCTGGCCCTTGGTGTTGAACTTGTCGAAGCCGGGCTCGCCGTCGAACACGTCGCGCGGCGCCGGGCCGTTGCGGTTGGGCAGCAGCGTGCCGTCGAGCGGCTTGCCGTAGTCGTAGATGCCGATGTCGCGGTTGTAGGTGCTCAGCAGCGCGAGGCTGGTGTCGGCCGAAATCTTCCAGTCCAGCGCGCCATTCAGCACGGCGCGGTCATCGGGGATCTTGGCGATCTGGGTCTGGCTGTCGCGCAGCAGGCCCGTCACCCGGTAGCTCAGGCTGCCGTCGGCGTTCAGCGGGCCGGCGAAGTCGGCCGCAACCTGCCGTCGGTCCCAACTGCCCAGTTGCACTTCGATGTCGTGCAGCGGCTCGGCGGTGGGCCGCTTGCTCACCAGGTTGATCACGCCGCCGGGCGCGGCCTGCCCGTACAGGATGGAGGCCGGGCCCTTGAGCAGCTCGACGCGCTCGTAGCCGTAGGGCTCGATGGTGCCGCTCAGCGAGTTGATCGGGAATTTGCTGCCGTTGAGGTACAGCGGCTGGGCGCCGGTCACGTTGAAGCCGCGCACCACGAAGGCGGTGCCGGTGCGGCGCTGGGCACCGCCGGTCAGCGGCACGATGCCCACCGAGTAGTTGAAGGCCTGATCGAGCGAGTCGGCGGCCTGCGCTTCCATCTGGTCGCGCGTGACGACGGTGATGGACTGCGGCGTTTCCAGCAGGGGCGTGTCGGTCTTCGTGCCGGTGGCGCTGCGCTTGGCCACGTAGCCGTTCACCGGGCCGCCGGCTTTTTCAGTGGGAGCGTCGGCGGTGACTTTCACTTCGGGCAGCGTTTGCGCCTGCGCGGCAATGCCGACCAGCAGCGCGACGCAAGCCACGGCCACCGCGCGCGGCGGGTTGCGTCGTTGAAAAGATGTGGCGTCGGGCCAGGCCTTGGCGCGGCTGGGGTGTGCTTGCATGGTGGTTCCAGTAATAAAAATGGGTAAGGAAGGCGTGTCTTGGCTCGGGTGCGGCAAACGCACCCAACGGGCTTGCCGTCAGCGACCGGCAGACGGCGCGGTGGGCGCCGGAAGCCTGACCCCCGCCTCGTCGGCCAGCGACTTCGGCTGCTTGCGCTTGAGCCACAGATACAGGCCGCTGCCGAGCACGACGATGGTTGCGATGTCGAGCAGCGCCCAGATGATTTGCATCGGCATGCCGCCGTAGTCGCCGAAATGCAGCGGCTGCGAGACGAGCAGCGCGGTGAGGTACCACGGCAATTTCGGCGCGGCGGTGATTTCGGCCGTCTTGGCGTCGACCAGCACCGGCTGCAGCAGCTTGGAGGTGAGCGGCTCCTTGCCGCGCATGAAGAAGGTGTGGTGGTGCGGGCTGGAGAAGGCCGTGCCCGGAAAGGCCACGAACGAGAATTTCTTGTCTGGCGTGCGGGCCTGCGCCACCTCGAGCTGGCGTTGCATGGAACCCCGCTCGGCCTCGGCCACGATGGGCTGGCCGGCATACGGCGCGAGCAGCACGCTGAGCTGGTCGTACTGCCAATACTTGATGAGCAGGTCGGCCCAGGTGTTGATCATGCCGGTGGTGCCGACCACGAAGGCCCAGGTCAGCGTCACGATGCCCAGCAGGTTGTGCAGGTCCAGCCACTTGATGCGCGGCGACTTGTCGCGCCGCACCTCGCCGAAATCCAGCTTGCGCATGAAGGGCGCGTACAGCACCACGCCGGAGACGATGGCCACCAGCAGCAGCAGGCCCATGAAGCCCAGGAAAAGCTTGCCGGGCAGCCCTGCGAACAGGTCGACGTGCAGCTTGAACATCACGTACATGAAGCCTTCGTCGAAACGCGGCTGGGCCAGCACCTTTGCCGTGCGGGCATCGACCGCGACGGAGCGGAAGTCGTCGGTTGGCGCCGGCGTCTTGGTCAGCGTGAAGAACCAGACGTTCTCGTCGTCGTCCGACTGCGAGGCGAACTGCACGATGCGGTCGGGGTGGGTGGCCCGGGCCGCCGCCATGATGCGGTCCAGGCTGGCGTGCGGCGTGCCGGCCGGCATCGGCGGCGACTCCACCTCGGTGCCCAGCAGATGGCCGATCTCGTGGTGAAAGATCAGCGGCAAGCCGGTCAGGCACAGCAGCAGCATGAAGACCGTGCAGACCAGGCTGCACCACTTGTGCAACCAGGCCCACACTCGCAGGGAACGGGCGCTTGCCACGGTCCGCCGCTCAGAAATCGACCGATGCGCTCAGGCCGACCGCGCGCGGGCCGCCCACCACGAGGTAGCCCGACCCGGGATAGCCGCCGACCGACGCCCAGTAGTTGCGGTCGGTCGCGTTCTCCATGCGCAGGCGGAAGGTGACGGCACGGCCGCTGATTTCCGTGAGGTAGCGCACGCCCAGGTCCAGCCGCGTCCAGCCCGGCACGTTGAGGGTGTTGGCGGCGTCGGCATAGCTGCTGCCGGTATGGAGCAGGCGGCCGTCCAGCGCCAGGCCCGGCACGCCGGGCACGTCCCATTCCACCCCGAAGGTGGCCTGGAACCGCGGCACGCCGATGACGCGCTTGCCGTCGGTGGTGGCCGCGCCGGTGGTCTTCTGCTTGGCGTCCAGCCAGGTGGCGCCGCCCAGCACACGCAAGCCGCGCATGGCCTCGCCCTGCAGACTCAACTCCACGCCGGTGTGCTCGTCCTTGCCGCCCGACTGGAAGATGCGCGAGGCATCCACGAACGCGCGCGGCTTGGTGGTGGAGAACAGCGCGATGCCGCCGCCCAGGCGGCCGCCGTCGTACTTCAGGCCGATTTCCTTCTGCTTGGACACGTACGGCGCCAGCGCCTGGCCCACGTTATTCACCGGCTGGCCACCGGCGGTGGCCGGCGCGGTGTCGCCCTGCGTGAGGCCTTCGATGTAGTTGGCGTACACCGAGAACTGCTTGCCGGCCTTCCACACCAGCCCGGCGGCCGGGCTGGTGCGCGACTGGTCGTAGCCAGCCTGCGGCGCGGCCGTTCCGTAGGCGAAGGTCTCGACCTTCAACTGCTGCTGGCGTGCGCCCAGCGTCACCAGCAGCCGGTCCTCCAGCAGCGACAGCGTGTCGCCGATGGCAAAACTGGTCATGCGGGTACGGCCGGTCAGATTGGGCGAAGCCAGGCTGCCGCCGTAGCCGGCCCCGGCGCTGAAAGCCGGCAACGCGTACTGACGCGGGGTGAACAGGTTGGTGGCCAGCTGGTTGGCGAAGTCGAACGCAAAGGCGTTGTCTTTCTCGGCCTCGAACTGCGAAGCCGCCAGAACCCATTCGTGGCCCACGCTGCCCGTGCGCAGCTTGCCGCGCAGGCCGAGCTCGCCGGTATCGACCCGGTCCTTGCGGGTGTTGTCGAACCGGTAGGTGCTGGCCGCGCCGGTGGAGGCGTTGCTGACGGTGAGGTTGGCCAGCGAATTGGCCTCCTTGCCCCGGCGCAGGCCGTAGGCGGCCCAGGCGGTCAGGCCGGGGTTGATGTCCCATTCACCGCGCAGCGTGCCGAACACGTCGCGCTCGTTCGAGTACGACCAGGGCTGCGCGAAGTTCTGCGACGCGTCCGGTGCGGCCGGGACGGTGGCGCTGGTCAGCGTGACGTTGGTGCGGGTCTGTTTCAGCCGGTTGTCCTGGAAACCGATGTCGCCCGACAGCCGCACGTCGCGGCTGTGCCAATCGAGGCCCACGGCCAGCAGGCCGAGCTTGTTCTTTTCGTCGTCGATGGCGGTGCCGCCGTCCCGCACCGCCGCGTTCACCCGCACACCCGTGGCGTTGTCGGGGCCGAAGCGGCGCGCAATGTCGGCGGCCACCGTGCCGTAGCCGCCGCTGCCGGTGCCCACCGTCAGCCGCGTGAGCGGCTCATTGGGTGCGCGCTTGGGCAGCAGGTTGATGGCGCCACCGATGCCGCCGCCACCCGGGTTCGCGCCCGTCAGGAACGCCGACGCGCCGCGCAGCACCTCGACCCGCTCGAACAGCTCGGTGGCGATGTACTGGCGCGGCAGCAGGCTATAAAGGCCGTTGTAGGCCACGTCGTCCGAATTCAGGATGAAGCCGCGGATGTAGTACGACTCCTGGAAATTGCCGAACCCGCGCGCCACGCGCACGCTGGGGTCGTTCTGCAGCACCTCGCCGACGCTCCTGGCCTGCTTGTCCTGGATCAGCTCGTTGGTGTACGCGGTGATGGAAAACGGCGTTTCCATGTTGTCCCGCGTGCCCAGAATGCCGGCCCGACCACCGCGCGCCACCTGGCCGCCCGCATAGCTGGGCGACAAACCCTGGGCCGACGCGTCCGCGCTGGCGTTCACCGTGACGGTCTTCAGCGTCTTGTCGGCGTCGGCGGCGGTAGCGGCCGGCGCCGACTGGGCCCAGACGGCGGCCGGAGCAGCCAGCAGCAGCGCAACGGCGAGGGCGACAGGGGTGGGGGTGGTGATCATGGTGTTCTTTCGGGGGCTGGGCTGCGGTGGGCTTGGCGGGGGTCAGGGCGGGGACTAGGGCGGGGTGGTGGGGGCTTCGGCGGCAGGACGCCGCCAGGAGAACCAGGCCATCACGGCCACCGGCACACCGAGCGCCACCCACGACCACCAGTCGCCCCAGCCGTCGTCCGACAGCAGCGCCGACACGAGGCCGGAAGCGGTCAGCACACCCAGCGCGATCGGCCAGCGCCAGAGGGACGGTGTGGCGCGCGCGCTCATGGACGCCCCTTGGCCAACCGGGTGGCGGACACGACCGTGCGGTCGATTGCGACAGGAAAAAGGAAAGAAGGGACAGGCATCGCCAGCAGGCCCACGGGCCATGGTTTTTTGGCTGGCGGGGCAAAGGGTTTGCCCGGAGCTGGCGGCAGGCCGAATCGTAACATCTCAATGAGAACCATTCGTATCTAAACCGCCACACTGTCTGTCGTTTTCGACTTTTCGGACGGGCGGGCGACCGCCGGGCACCTGCCGCCGCTCTCGACGATTCCTCCACAGCCCGCCGCTAAGATCGGCCGCCGCGATGACCCTCGATATCCCCTTGATCTCTGCCGTTGCACAGGCCTGGCAGGCCGGCGTGACGGCCATCTCCACCGGCCTCGTGCAGCCCGCGGGCGCGGCACTCGGCCTGACCGAGCGGCTGGGCAACCCGGCCGACGTGGCCGAGGCGCTGATGATTTCGGTGCTGCACCTGGTGCTGATCGGCGGCGTGCTGCGGCCGCTGGAAAGCTGGTGGCCCGCCGAGCGCTGGAACGACCGGCACCACACGCGGGTCGACCGGCTCAACACCATCCTGATGATCATGGGCCTGTTCCCGCTGTTCAGCTTCGTGGTGCTGACGCCGCTGGCCCAGTTGTTCAGCGAAGGCGCGGGGGCGGGCGCCGACGCGCCGAGCGGCCTCAAGCTGTGGGTGCCGTGGTTCAACGACCACCCCTGGCTGCTGTTCGGCCTCTACTACGTGCTGTACGACCTCGCGTACTACCTCATGCACCGCACGCAGCACCTCATCCCCTGGTGGTGGGCGCTGCACAGCATGCACCACAGCCAGCGCCAGATGAGTTGCTGGACCAACGACCGCACCAGCTACATTGACGGCGTGCTGCAGTCGTTCGTGCTGGCCGGCGTGGGCCTGGTGATGGGGGTGGACGCGGCGGAGTTCGCGTGGATGACGCTGCTCAGCGAACTCATGCAGAACCTCTCGCATGCCAACGTGCGCTGGGATTTCGGAACGCTGGGCGGGCGGCTCTTCGTGAGCCCCTTGTTCCATCGGCTGCACCACATGAAGCGCGACCCGGAGAACCCGGCGCTGCACAACTGCAACTACGGGCAGGTGTTCTCGGTGTGGGACGTGTTGTTGGGCACCGCCCGCTATGAGCCGGACCGGGTCCGCGAAACCGGCGTGAGCGACCCGGTGGTGGACGCCGACAACGACCTCGGGCTGGTCGGCCAGCAGTTGTACGTGGCGCGCCGCTTCTGGAGCGCGGTGCGCCGCCGGGCCGGCTGGAAACCGGGCGACGTGTCATTCGGGCCCGGCTATGTGCCCGTGCCCGACACCGACGCGCCGCACGGGCGCTGACGCTCAGCGGCAGGGCAGTTCGATCGGCGCGCTTTCGGGCAGGCTGATGCGCAGCGCCCGGTTGTTGTCGCAGCGGTACTGCACATCCAGCATCTTGCGCGTGCCCGGCGCCGGGTCGCCACACAGGCCGTTGTCGACGAGCAGCGCGCTGCCGGGAGGGGCGGGCAGGCGCTGGCGCAGCGCCGGCGTGGCGTCGCACACCGCGTTGCCCACGCCGTAGGTCGCGCGGTCGATGCGGTAGCGCGGGCCGAAGCGGCTGTTGTCCACCGCGTTGTTGCGGGCGGCGGTCACGCCGTCGCGGTAGCCCTGGTCGTAGCCGCGGCGGTATTCCTGGCTCTGCGCCAGCGCGCTGCCGGTGGCGGCCAGCGCCAGCACGGCGGCCAGCGCGAGGGTCGGGGTTGTGTTCATCTGCTTCTCCCTGTTGGTTTATGGTCGACCGATTATTGACCCGCCGCACCGGTTACGCACGGTAACCCTGCGGCGGCTCAGCCGGCTTCGCGGGCCAGCGCCGCCGCCACGCCTTCGAAGGCCTCGCGCTCGCCGGCCGGCATGCGGCTGGCCGGAGCGGCGTCACCGGCGGCCCGGCCCTCGAGCACGGACTGCAGCAGCCGCAGGCTGTCGGCCGACTTGGGCAGCACAGTGCCGGCAAACAGCACGTCGGCGCCGTGGGCGACCAGCAGCGTGGGAAAGGTTTCGATGTCGACGTCGCCGGCAATGCCGGCCTCGTCTTCAATGTCGAGCCAGCGGAAGCGGTGGCCGGGCAACGCGGTCTGCAGCGTCTCGAAAATGGCACGGTATTCGCGGCAGGTGCCGCACCATTCGGCGCACAGGCAGGCGATCGTCAGGATCGGGGCGTCGTTGGTCACGGGCGGGGCACTCACAGCGGTGGAAGTCTATCCGAGCGGCCGCTCCCGCGCAGGGCTGCGGTGCCACAATGGCCGCATGTACCTGCCGCCCCAGTTCGACCGCTCGCGCGACGACGCGGCGATCGACGCCATCCTCACCGGCCACCCGTTCGCCAGCCTGATTTCGGTGGACGAAGAGGGGCTGCCTTTCGTGACGCACCTGCCGCTGCACCTGCGCGCCACGCTCGACGCCAACCAGCGCCGGGTGCTGCTCGGCCATGTGGCCAAGCCCAACCCGCATTGGCGCTACCTGAAGACGCGGCCGCAGGCGCTGGCCGTCTTCCTCGGCCCGCACGCCTACATGTCGCCGTCGGTCTACCCCGACGCGCAGCGCGTGCCGACCTGGAACTACCTGGCCGTGCACTGCGTGGTGCAGGCCCGCATCGTCGAAGAGGCCGCCGAGAAAGACGCGCTGCTGAAAAAGCTCATCGGCGACCATGAACCGGCCTACGCCGCGCAGTGGCGCGGCCTGCCGGCCGACTACACCGCCAAGATGCTGAACGGCATCGTCGCGTTCGAGCTGGAAGTCACTGCGCTGCAGTGCAAGGTCAAGCTCAACCAGCACCGGCCCGAAGCCCATGCGGCCATGCACGCGCAGGGTCAGGGCGGCGACGACAACGCCCGCGGCCTGGTGCAATGGATGGAGCGGCTGGGCCTGGCGGCGCCGGCCGATGGCGCCGAGCGGGTGGGCGACTGATGCGCGGCGGTCTCGGCCTGCTGGGTCTGGTGCTGGCGGCGCTGGTCGTGGGCATTGCCGCCAAGCGCGCGCTGTCGCCGAGCGCGCCGCCGGTGTCGCCCGGTGGTGCGCCCAGCGTGGCGCCAGACGGCACGCCGCCGCTCACCCCGAAACAGCAGATGGAGCAGGTGCGCCGGGCCGCAGAGGCCGCCATGCAGGCGCCCCGGCCCATGCCCGACGACCGGTAGCGCCTTGACCGACGAAGACTTCATGCGGCTGGCCATGGCCGAGGCGCGGGCGGCCGAGGCGCGGGGCGAGGTGCCGGTGGGCGCCATCGTCGTGCGGGACGGCCGGGTGGTGGCCGCCGGCGGCAACGCCCCCATCGGCACGCTCGACCCCACCGCCCACGCCGAAATAGCCGCGCTGCACGCCGCCGCCCGGTCGCTGGGCAACTACCGGCTCAGCGACTGCGAGCTGTACGTCACGCTGGAGCCCTGCGCCATGTGCGCCGGCGCCATGCTGCACGCGCGCTTGAAGCGGGTGGTGTTCGGCGCGCCGGAGCCCAAGACCGGTGCCGCCGGCTCCGTCATCGACCTGTTCGGCACCGCCTCGCTCAACCACCAGACGCAACTCACCGGCGGCGTGCTGGCCGACGACTGCCGCGCCTTGATGCAGGACTTCTTCCGCGGCAAGCGCGAGGCGCAGCGCGCCAGCCACAAGGCCGGCCACCCGCTGCGCGACGACGCGCTGCGCACGCCCGACGCCCGGTTCGAGCATCTGCCGGGCTACCCGTGGGCACCCCACTACGTGAGCGACCTGCCGGCGCTCGGCGGGCTGCGGCTGCATTACCTCGACGAAGGGCCGAAAGACGCGCCGCCGTGGCTGCTGCTGCACGGCAGCCCGGCCTGGAGCCACCTCTGGCGCCACATGGTGCCGCCGCTGCTGGCAGCCGGCCAGCGCGTGGTGGCGCCCGACCTGATCGGCTTCGGCAAGAGCGACAAGCCCAAGCGGGAGTCGGCCCACAGCCTGGCGTGGCACCGGCAGGTGCTGCACGAACTCGTCGAGCGGCTCGATCTGCAGCGCATCGTGCTCGGGCTGCACGGCTGCGGCTGGCCCGGCCTGCTGCTGCCCATGGCCGCGCCTGAACGCTTCCGCGGCCTGCTGGTGAATGGGCAGCGCACGCCCGGCGCTGCGGTAGATGCGGCCGACGCAGCGCCGTTCCCGGACAAAGGCCACCGCGCCGCCCCACGCGCCTTCGCCAGCCTGCTGCCCGACGCGGCTGAAGCGCTGCCGCCAGAAGCGCAGCGCTTCTGGCGCGACGGCTGGCGGGGCCAGACGCTGGTCGCCACCCCTGCGCGCGGCACGGCGGCGGTGAACCCGCTGTGGTCTGGCGCGGCCGGCCCGCATGTCGAGCACATGCTGCTGCCCGACGCCAGCCCCGAGGCGCAGGACGCCGCCGTCGTTCGCCGCGCCTTGGCGTTGTTTGCCGGCACCCTCGGCGATACTCCGCGCCCATGAGCCACATCTACATCTATTCGCCGTCGAGCGCGGTGCGCGACAAGGCCGCTTTCCGGCGCGGGCTGGCGCGTTTGAAGGCACTGGGCCACGAGGTCGAGGTCGACGAAGCCGCGCTGGCCAGCCAGCAGCGCTTCGCCGGTGACGACGCGACCCGGCTCGCCGCCATTCACCGCGCCGCCGCCAGCGGTGCCGACGTGGCGCTGATCTCGCGCGGCGGCTACGGCCTGACGCGGCTGCTGCCGCAGGTGAAATACAAGGCGCTGGCCAAGGCGGTGGAGAAGGGCACGCAGTTCGTCGGCCTGAGCGACTTCACCGCGTTGCAGGCGGCGCTGCTGGCGCAGGCCGGTGCCGTGACCTGGGCCGGCCCGGCGCTGGGAGAAGACTTCGGCGCCGAGGCGCCGGACGACATCATGGAGGCCTGCTTCGACGACCTGACCGGCGGCCACGGCGAAGGCAGCGGCTGGCGCCTGCCCGCGGCTGATATCGAATCGATAGCAGGAACGCGAGGATTGGCGCTGACTGGCGGCCAAAAAGGCATCAGAAAAGTCGACGATGCGGTGCTGTGGGGTGGCAACCTGTCGGTGCTGGTCGGCCTGCTCGGCACGCCGTATTTCCCCAACGTGGCCGGCGGCGTGCTGTTTCTGGAAGACGTGAACGAACACCCCTACCGCGTCGAGCGCATGCTCACCCAACTGCTGCATGCCGGCGTGCTGGCGAAGCAGAAGGCGGTGCTGCTCGGCCAGTTCACCAACTACAAGCTGGTGCCGCACGACAAGGGCTTCAAGCTCGCCACCGTGGTGGCCTGGCTGCGCTCGCAGCTCAAGGTGCCGGTGCTCACCGGCCTGCCGTTCGGCCACGTGCCCACCAAGGTGCTGCTGCCGGTGGGCGCCAGGGTCACGCTGGCCGTAGACGGCCGGGACGCCTTCATCGTCTGGGGACACCGCCACGGCGGCGACGCCCACCATGGGCACGACCATGGCCACGACCATGCCCACCACCACAGCCACTAGGTAACGCCATGAGCAGCCGCCCGCAACGCAAGACCATCCTCTGGCTGCGGCGCGTGCTGCACACGCTGGCCGCGTTGCTGCTGCTGGCGGCCCTGGCGGCCGCCGTCTACGCCTGGCGCAGCTTCCCGCAGACCGACGGCCGGCAGTCGCTCACCGGCCTTGCCGCGCCCGTCAAGGTGGAGCGTGACGCCGCCGACGTCACCCACATCCGCGCCCGCAGTGCGCTCGACGCCTGGCGCGCCATGGGCTGGGTGCATGCGCAAGAGCGTGGCTGGCAGCTCGAATTCAACCGCCGCCTGATGCACGGCGAACTCGCCGAACTGCTCGGCGAGCCGGCGCTGGAAACCGACAAGCTGCTGCGCACGCTGGGCATCGTGCGCGCCGCCCAGCGCCAGTTGGCCGGCCTGCCGCCCGAGGCGCAGGCCGCGCTGCAGGCCTATGCCGACGGCATCAACGCCTTCTTCACCGAGAGTTCGCAGGCGCTGCCGCCCGAATTCCTGCTGCTGCGCACACGGCCCGGCACCTGGACACCGACCGACAGCGTGGCCTGGGCGCTCATGCTGGCGCTGGATCTTGGCGGCAACTGGGGCCACGAGTTCGCACGGCTGTCGGCCGCGCAGGTGCTGGAAACCAACCGGCTGTGGCAGCTCTTTCCGCCGTACCCCGGCGAGCCGCCCGCCGCCCGCGCCGACCTGCATGGCCTCTACACCGGCCTGCACATATTTGCTCCTGAAAACGCAGCAACACATCAAGCATTGGCGCTGACTGAAGGCACTTTTGATGCACAAAATGCCCTGTTCGACGGCAACCCCGACGGCAAGGGCAGCAATTCATGGGCCGTGGCCGGCAGCCACACCACCAGCGGCAAGCCGCTGCTCGCCAACGACCCCCACCTGGGCCTCACCGCACCGGCCATCTGGTACTTCGCGCACCTGCAGGCGCCCGCCGGCGGCGGCCAGCCCGCGCTCGACGTGATCGGCGCCACGCTGCCCGGCTTGCCCTTCGTGGTGCTCGGCCACACCGCGCAGGCGGCTTGGAGCTTCACCAACACCGGCCCCGACGTGCAAGACCTGTACCTCGAGCAGATCGACCCCACAGACCCCGCGCGCTACCGCCTGCCCGACGCCGACGGCCAACCCGCCTGGGCGCCGTTCACCACCCGCGCCGAGACCATCAAGGTCAAGGGCCAGCCCGACGTGGCCTTCACCGTGCGCGCCACCCGCCACGGCCCGGTCATCAGCGACGCGCAGGCCAGCCACGCCACGGTGCTCGATGTGAAGCGCCATGTGCTGGCGCTGCGCTGGAGCGCACTCGAAGCCGACAACCGCACCGTGCTGGCCGGCATGAAGGCCAACTTCGCCCACTCGGTGGACGACCTGCTCGCCGCCTACGCCGACCACCATTCGCCCATGCAGAACCTCGTGGCCGCCGACACCTCCGGCGCCATCCGCTACAAGGCCGTGGGCCGGGTGCCGCTGCGCCGCCCCGACAACGACATCATGGGCCTGGCGCCCGCGCCCGGCTGGCTGCCGCAGTACGACTGGGACGGCTGGCTCGCGCCTGCCGACGCCCCGCAAGACCTGCCCGCCGAAACCGCCGCCCGCGGCTGGATAGCCACCGCCAACCAGCGGCCCACGCCGCCCGGCTACCCCTTCTTCATCGGCCAGGAGTGGGTCGTGCCCTACCGCCACGACCGCATCGCCGAGCTGCTGGCCGCCAAACCGCAGCACGACCTGGCCAGCATGCAGGCGATGCAGCAAGACCTTGCTTCTGCCGCCGCGCTCAAGCTGCTGCCGCTGCTGAAAAACGCCCGGGCCCAACACCCGCTGGCCGCCGCAGCGCAGCAGCAACTGGCCCGCTTCGACGGCCGCATGGAGGCCGGCAGCGCCGGCGCGCTGATCTTCTCGGTGTGGGCCGACGAACTCACGCGCGGGCTCATCGAGCCGCGCATCGGCGCCGAGCGCTTCCGCGCGCTGTACGGCAAGCGCAACTTCCGCCAGACCGTCGAGACGGTCATGACCGAGGGCGACGGCTGGTGGTGCCGCAAAGACCCCGCCACCGAAGAACCCGGCGGCTGCGCCACCCAGGCCAACGCCGCCTTCGAGCGCACGCTGGCCCGGCTGGCCAGGCTCTACGGCAGCGACGTGGAAGCCTGGCGCTGGGGCAGGGCGCACCCGGCGCTCAGCAGCCACCGGCCGTTCGGCAACGTGGCCGGGCTGGGGCCGCTGTTCAACATCGAGGTGCCCAGCGGCGGAGACGCCTTCACCGTCAACGTCGGCCAGTACTGGGCGAATGACGCCAGAGCGCCGTTCGCCAACCGGCACGCCGCCTCGCTGCGCGCCGTGTACGACCTCGCCGACCTGGAGCGCTCGGTCTTCATCTTCCAGGCCGGGCAGAGCGGTCTGGTGTGGTCGCCACGCTACCGCGACCAGGCCGACGAATGGGCCCAGGGCCGCTACCGGCCGCTGCAACGCCAGCCCGGCGCGGTCGCCCATGCGCTGGAACTGGTGCCAAAATAGATGAAGAAAATGCCGCAAGTCAGCGCCAACGCTGGTGAATCAGCTATTGTTTGAATAGCGCACTGACCGATCGGTCAACTCCGCCGGGCCGGTTCTACAATGTTTGTTGCGCAGCAGCAAGCCGGCCTGCCCACCACCCGAACATCGCCCCTGCCCATGGTGCCCACCGTTTCCGCTTCCCCGTCCGAACCGCCCGTGCCCCCGGCCCTGCGCCGCGAGCTGTTCCCGCGCGAGCCCCGCCATGCGGCGCTGCTGCGGCTGCTGCTGGCGCAAGACGGCTCGGCCACCCGGCTGTGCGAGGCACTGAGCGGCCGCAAGATCACGGTGGTGCTGCAGCACCAGGTGCGCACCCAAGACGTGCCCGAGGTGGTGCGGCGCGAGCTGGGCGGTAACGAATGGCTGGAGCGCGCCACCACGCTGCACGCCTGGGGCACGGTGCTGCTCGACAACATCTCCTACACCCGGCTCGACCGCCTGCCCGACTGGTTCCTGGCCAAGCTCGACCAGGGCGACACCCCCATCGGCTACATGCTCGACCAGCTCTTCCTGCAGCGCGACGACCTGCCGCTCGACACCGCCATCGCCGAGCGCCTGTGGCCGCTGGTCGGCCTGCCCGACGAGGGCGCCGCCAAGCTCTACCGGGTGGCCATGCCGCAAGGCCCGCTGATGCTGGTCATGGAAACCTTCCGCGCCGGCTGGACGCAGGTCCAGCCCCCGGCCACCGCCCCGTGACGGCAGTGGCCCAATCCCTCATCGAGCGCAGCCGGCGCGCCGTCTGGCACCCCTGCACGCAGATGAAGCTGCACGAGTCGCAGCCGCTGCTGGCGGTGGCGCGCGGCGAGGGCGCCTGGCTGATCGACGTGGACGGCCACCGCGTGCTCGACGCGATCAGCTCCTGGTGGGTCAACCTGTTCGGCCACGGCCACCCGGCCATCAAGGCCGCGCTGAAAGACCAGCTCGACACGCTGGAACACGTGATGCTGGCCGGCTGCACCCATGCGCCGGTGGTCGAACTCTCCGAACGCCTGGGCCGGCTCACCGGCCTGGGCCATGCGTTCTACGGCTCCGACGGCGCCTCGGCCACCGAGATCGCGCTGAAGATGAGCGCGCATTTCTGGCGCAACAGGGGCCGGACGGGCAAGCACCGCTTCATCGGCGTGGCCGGCGGCTACCACGGCGAGACGGCCGGCGCGCTGTCGGTCACCGACATCCCGCTGTTCCGCGAGGCCTACGGCCCGCTGGTGCGCCTCAGCGCCGTGGTGCCCAGCCCCGACGCCCGGCTGGCACCGCCCGGCGTATCGGCGCTCGACCACGCCCGCGCCTGCGCCGCCGCGCTCGACACCCACCTGGCCGAACACGCCCATGAAGTGGCCGCCGTCATCGTCGAGCCGCTGGTGCAGTGTGCCGCCGGTTTCGCCATGCACGACGCCGAATACCTGCGGCAACTGCGCGCCATCTGCGACCGCCATCAGGTCCACCTGGTCTGCGACGAAATCGCGGTCGGTTTCGGCCGCACCGGCACGCTGTTCGCGCACCAGCAGGCCGGCATCAGGCCCGACTTCATCTGCTTGTCGAAGGGCCTGACCGGTGGTTTTCTGCCGCTCTCGGCGGTGCTCACCACCGACGCCGTCTACGCCGCCTTCTACGACGACCGCACCGCCCGCGGCTTCCTGCATTCGCATTCCTACACCGGCAACCCGCTGGCCTGCCGCGCCGCGCTCGCCACGCTCGACCTGTTCGAGCAAAGCGACGTGCTGGCGGCCAACCGCGCCACCGCCGCCCGGCTCACCGAACGCTGCGCGCCGCTGGCGCAACACCCCGCCGTGCGGCAGCACCGCCAGCTCGGCATGCTGTGGGCCTTCGACATCGACAGCCCCGACCCGTTCTTCGCGCGCCGCTACCACCGCGCCGCGCTGGAGCAGGGCCTGCTGCTGCGGCCGATTTCCAACGACACGGCCCACACGCTGTACTTCATGCCGCCCTACGTCATCGGCGAAGCCGACATCGAGCACCTGGCGCGCGGCGCATTGGCCGCACTGAACGCCACGCTGGCGGGCGAGGGCGCCAAAGCCACCGCGCCGCGCGAGGCCACCGGCGCATGACGACCAGCTATTTCGTCACCGGCACCGACACCGGCGTCGGCAAAACGCTCATCAGTTGCGCGCTGCTGCTGGCGCTGCGGAAACAGCACGCCAAAGTGGTCGGCATGAAGCCGGTCGCGGCCGGCGCCGATCTCGTTGATGGCGCCTGGCTGAACGACGACGTGGCCGCGCTGCGCGCCGCCGGCAACCTGCCGGTGCCGCCCGAACTCGACAACCCGTACTGCTTCCCCGACCCGCTGTCGCCGCACCTCGCCGCCGCTCGGGTGGGCGCCACGGTCGAGATCGGCGTGCTTGCCGAACGCTACCGCCAGCTCGCCACGCTGACCGACGCGGTGGTGGTGGAGGGCGCCGGCGGCTTCATCGTGCCGCTGTCCGACACCGCGACCAGCGCCGATTTCGCGGTGAAGCTGGGCCTGCCCATGGTCGTCGTGGTCGGCCTGCGGCTGGGCTGCCTGAACCATGCGGCGCTGACGCGCGAGGCCATCTTGTCGCGCGGCTTGACGGTGGCCGGCTGGGTGGCCAACCGCGTCGATCCCGACATGCTCGCCGCCGACGACAACCTCGCCACGCTGACCCGCCTGTTCGGCGCACCGCCGCTGGCCGACGTGCCTTTCATGGCCGCGCCAGACCCAGCGAAAGTCACGCTGCGCCTGCCCTGAATTCAGACCTGCCCATGACCCTCGCCGAACGCACCGCCACCGACGACGACCTGCTGCTCGCCTGGTTCGACGACCGCATCGCCGAACTCGACGCCGCCGACCTGCGCCGCGTGCGCCGCGTGGTCGAGGCGGTCGACGGGCCGCGGCTGAAGATCGCCGGCCGCTGGCTCACCGCCTTCTGCAGCAACGACTACCTCGGCCTGTCGCAGCACCCGCGGCTGGTAGCCGCCGCCCAAGCCAGCGCCGCCGCGTTCGGCGTGGGTGCCGGCGCCTCGCCCATGGTCAGCGGCCACAGCGCCGAACACGAGGCGCTGGAACGCGAGCTGGCCGCCTTCGTCGGCCGCGAAAAGGCGCTGTATTTCTACGCCGGTTACCCGGCCAACGTCGGCATCGTGCCCGCGCTGGCGGGCAAGGGCGACGTGGTGTTTTCAGACGCGCTCAACCACGCCTGCCTGATCGACGGCGCCCGGCTGTCGCGCGCGCAGATCAAACCCTACCCGCACGACGACCTCGCCACGCTAGAGCGCCTGCTGGCCGAGCCTTGCGAGGGCCGCAAACTGGTCATCACCGACGCGGTGTTCAGCATGGACGGCGACGTCGCGCCGCTGCCCGAACTGCTGGCGCTGTGCGAACGCCACGACGCGCTGCTGATGATCGACGACGCCCACGGCTTCGGCCTGCTCGGCCCGCAGGGCCGGGGCACCGCCACGCTGTTCGGCATCGACTCGCCCCGGCTGGTCTACATGGCCACGCTGGGCAAGTCGGCCGGGGTGGCGGGCGCCTTCGTGGCCGGCCACGAGGCGGTGGTGGAATGGGTGCTGCAAAAGGCCCGCACCTACACCTTCGCCACCGCAGCGCCGGCCATGATCGCCGCCACGCTGCGCGAGAGCCTGAAGGTGATCGCCGAGGAGGAATGGCGGCGCAGCCACCTGCGTGCCCTCATTGCGCGGCTGCGCAATGGCTTGCGGGAATTGCCGTGGCAAACGCTGCCGTCCGACACGCCGATACAGCCCCTCATCATCGGCAGCAACGCCGACGCTTTGGCCGTGATGGCCGACCTGCGCGAGCAGGGCCTGTGGGTGCCGGCCATTCGCCCGCCGACCGTGCCGCAGGGCACGGCGCGGCTGCGCATCACGCTCTCAGCCGCGCACGCCACGGCTGACGTCGATGCGCTGGTGGCGGCTCTGCGCGGCGCCGCCACGCGGCTGGGCTGAAGCTCAGCGCGTCAGCGGAAACTTCAGCCGCGTCAAAGGCCTGGTGAACGACTGCAGCCGCGTGGCGGGTGTGTTGAAGTAGCGCGCGCCAATCAAGCCGCCGATCACGCCGCCCGCCAGCAGCGCCAGCGTGAACACCGAGGCCACTGAGGTGAACGGCCTGTCGCGGATGCGGTCTGCCGTGTCGTCGCGGAATTGCGAGACACGGGCCACCGCACCACGGCGCGCCACGTGCAACGCTTCGGTGGGCGACAGCTCACTCGGCGCGGTGTCGAGGTCTTCATCGGGGGTATCAAGGCGCTGGTTTCTCGTCATGGAAAAGATCTCCTGGGAACTGATGCACCCAGTGTGCTGAAGGCGCGCCGTGCCGACTGTCGGACACGGCGCACGTTACCCCGCCTTACACACTGGAACGGTGCGGTGGCCCTGTGGCGCCATGTCCTACGGAGAAGGGTTCGGGGGACCGATAACGCCATGCCGCCGCCTGCGGGACCATGGATGTGTCTGGCCATCGATGGCATGGACGACGCGGCCAACCGGGCCGCACCGGTACCCATCCATGGCAACCGGCCATTTCATTCCCGAGAAAGGAACAACCCATGAAGAAAACCCTCGCCCTCATCACCCTCGTTGCAGGCACCACCCTCATCGTCGGCCCCGCGCTCGCGCAGGAACCCAAGACGGCCAACGGCACGGTGAGCCAGCCCAACAGCACGCCGAACAACCAGCCCGAAATCACCAGCCAGACCGGCCAGGCCCCGGCCACCGGCACAACCGCCACCCCACACAAGGCCGCCAAGGCCAAGAAGCCGCACAACGCCGCCACCCAGGGCAGCGCCACGCCAGACGACGCACAAACCACGGCCAACGCCACCCAGCGCAACGCCGACGCCGCACCGCCGAACTTCCCGCGCTGACCTCACGAGCCGGCCGAGCGCCGGTGCTTGAGCGAAACGGCACCTTCGGGTGCCGTTTTTTCGCGTGCCTGTTGCACGCAGCCGCGCCGTCAATGGCGTTGGTTATCCGGGCAACAGCCGCATTGCGGCGGTCAGCGAGACGGCGGCCCTGGCGTAACCCGCCCACGGCGCATTGCCTTCGCGCAGCCGGTCGTCCACGCTCTGGACCGTCCAGTGGGCGCCGCCGGTGAGCTGGGGCAGGTCGGCCCAGGTCACCGGCACCGAGATGCCCATGCCCGGCCGCGCCCGCGCCGACCAGGCCGCTACCGTGGTCGCGCCACGGCCATTGCGCAGGTAGTCGACGAAGATCTTGCCGACCCGGTTGCGCGGCCCACTTTTGGCAACGAACCGGTCGGGAATCGTCGCCGCCAGGTGCTGCACCACGCGCTGCGAGAAGCCCTTCACCGCGTCCCAGCCGTGCCGCCGCTGAATCGGCACCACCACGTGCAAACCTTTCCCGCCGCTGGTTTTGAGAAACGCCGGCAGGCCCAGCTCGTCGAGCAGCACCTTGACCAGATGCGCCGCCTCCTGCACCTGCGGCCAGGCCACGCCTTCACCGGGGTCGAGGTCGAAGGTCATGCGGTCGGGCTGCTCGATGCGGTCCTTGCGCGCGTTCCAGGTGTGGAACTCCAGCACGTTCATCTGGCCGGCCGACAGCAGCCCATTGGGCGCGACGATTTCCAGCAACGGCGGGTGGCCGGAGTCGAGCGCCTTGTCGAGCGGCGCCACGCCGTCCATCTGCACTTTGTCGAGGTGTTTCTGGAAAAACAGCTCGCCACCCACGCCTTCCGGCGCGCGCACCAGCGAGGTTGGCCGGCCCTTCAGGTGCTCCATCATCAGCGGCGCCACGGTGGCGCAGTAGCGCACCAAGTCGAGTTTGGTCAGGCCGGTGCGGGTGTCGATGACACGCTCGCCGTGGCTGACGCGCAGCGTGGCGGGGAGGGCGGTCGCCTTTTTCTGGGTCTTGCCGGTTGCCACGGGTTGGGGCTTCTCACGGACGATGCGGCGCGGCGGCTTGTCGTCGCGCAGGCCATGGAACACCGAATGGCGGACGCGGCCTTCCTTCGTCCATTCCGCGAACGACACCTCGGCCAGCAGCGCCGGGTCCACCCAGTGCGTGGAACGGCCAGTGCCTGTGGGACCGTTGAACGGGGAATCTGTGCGGGCGAGGGCGTTGAGTTTCTCGTGCAACTGCGTCAGCGTGCGTTCGCTGAAACCGGTGCCGACGTTGCCGCAGTAGCGCAGCGGCCCGCCCTTTTTGCCGGTGCCGTCGTGCACGCCCAGCAGCAGCGAGCCGATGCCGGTGCGCGAGCCCTTGGGGTCGGTGTAGCCGCCGATAACGAATTCCTGCCGCTGGCTGCATTTGAGCTTGATCCAGTCCGGCGACCGACGCGACGCGTAATGCCCGTCACGCCGCTTGCCAATCACGCCCTCAAACCCGAGCCGGCAGGCCGACGCCACCAGGTCGGCCGGCGCCGCCTCGAAAGCCTCGCTGAAGCGCAGCGGCCCGGTCTGCTTGGCACCGACGATGCCGCGCAGCAGCTCCCGTCGTTCGACCAGCGGCAAGCTGCGCAGGTCGCGGCCGTTGGCGAAGGGCAGGTCGAACAGCGTGTACACCAGGTCGCCGGTGGTGTCGCCGTCGAACGCGTTCTGCAGCGCCTGGAAGTCGGGCACGCCGTCGTCGTCCAGCATCAGCACCTCGCCATCAAGCCAGCCCGATGTGATCGGCAGACCAGCCAGTGCCTTGGCCAGCTGCGGCATGCGGTCGGTCCAGTCGTGGCCGTTGCGGGTGAACAGCCGCGCCCTGCCGCGCTCGACGCGGGCCATCAGCCGGTAGCCGTCGAATTTCAGCTCGAACAACCAGTCCGAAGTGTCCTGCGGCGGCGTGTCGACCAGCGTGGCGAGTTGCGGGGAGAGGGTGTCGGGGAGGGCGACCTTCGGCGCCTCGGCGCTGTCTTTTTTTGCTGTTCCGAGCTTGGCGCGGGCGACCTGTGGTGCCACAGGGTCCAGCGGCATGTCCAGCGCCTGCACGCTGTCGGGTGCTTCGTCGGTCACGCTGAATTCGGCGGCGGGGCGCTCGAAGCTGTCGTGCTCCTTGATCAGCAGCCACGGCGGCTGTTTGTCGGACGCCTTGCCGTGCATGCGCACCAGCGTCCAGTGGCCCTTCAGCTTGTGGCCGTGCAGCTCGAATTTGAGCTTGCCGTCCCTGAAGCCGCGCGCCGCGTCGCCAACCGGCACCCACCAGCCCTTGTCCCAGACGATCACCTTGCCGGCGCCGTATTGTTTGGGCGGAATCTGGCCTTCGAAGCGGTTGTAGGCCATCGGGTGGTCTTCGACCTGCACCGCCATGCGTTTGTCGGCGGGGTCAAAGCTCGGGCCCTTGGGCACCGCCCAGCTTTTCATCGCGCCGTCCCATTCCAGCCGGAAGTCGTAATGCAGCCGGCTGGCCCAGTGTTTCTGCACGACGAACTGCAAGGCACCCGCAGTGGCCGAAACCGCAGCATCGTGGCGCGGCTCCGGCGTCTTGTCGAAGTTGCGTTTGTCGCGGTAACGGACGAGGCTGTCGGAACGGTCCATTCCGACACGCTACGCGCCGGATGGGCCATTCACCATCAGACAGGGTGAGCAGCCCGGATCGTCCGCTTCCTACCTGACACGCTTATTTTATTTAACATAATATACATCGTATCAAATAAAGCAAGCGCGCCGATATCCGGATCTGGCAAGCACCACGGCGCCGGTCCAACGCTATGCTGTGCGCCACCTCACGCCGCCATTCCGCCCATCACCATGACCCCATCTGATTTTCTTCCTCCGCTGCGCCGACGCAGTGTGCTGGGCCTGGGCGCAGTCTGGGCCGGCACCGCAGCGGCCGCACCGGCTGCCGAGCGCTCGGTGCAACGGGCCGGCGTGGTTCGTATCGCCAGCGTGGCCACCGATGTCGATGGCGGGCTGCTGCCGCCCTTGCTGGAGGCCTTTGGCGCGGAAACGGGCGTGGCCTGCAGCGTGCTTCCCGGCAACGACCCCTACGGCCAGGCACGCGCCGGACAGGCCGATCTCGTGATTTCCCATTACGGGCACCGCGACACCGAGCGCTTCGTGACCGAAGGCCTGGGGCTATGGCCCCGCACGGTGTTCAGCAACCAGGCCGCGTTGATCGGGCCCGCATCCGATCCCGCCGGCGTGCGCGGGCTGGGCAGCCTGGTGGAAGCCATGCGCCGCATCGCCGGCCACGGCAGTCCCTTCATCGTCAACCACAACATGGGCATGAACTACCTGTCGGCCATGTTGTGGCACGCGGCCGGCAGCCCGACCCGCGGCGAATGGTGGATCGAGAAGGAAACCACCGGAGCCCGCAACGGCGACGCCGTACGGCAGGCGGCCGCCCGCGGCGGCTACACCTTGTGGGGGCTGACGCCGTTTCTGCGCGACCGCCAAAGCGCTGCCGACGCCGCCGCGCCCCAGATGGATTCGCTCGTCACCGCCGACCCCCTGCTGCAACGCCTGATGGTGGCCGTGCCCGTCAACCCAACGCGCGTGCCAGGGGTGAATGCCGAAGGCGCGCGCCGCCTGGTCGACTACCTGCTGGCACCGGCGGTGCAGGCGCGGATCATGACCACGCCTTACGCGGGCGCTCCCCAGGCCACCTGGGCGCCAGCCGGGCGGCACAACGCCGGCGCGGTGCTGCCGGGCTGATGCGTGCCTGCGATGGGGTTTGTGCCATTTGAAAGTCGGTTGGCGCGGGAGCACACTTGCCCGCCATGACGATTTCACGCCGTAATCTGACATTCGCCGGGCTTGCCGGCGGGAGCCTCTGGGCCGTTTCCGCTGGGGCGCAGACCGCCCACAAACCCCGCAGCATCGTGCTGGGCCAATCCGTGCCGCTCACCGGCCCCGCCAGCGAGATCGGCCTGGCCTTCGCGGCCGGCGCGCGGCTTTACGTGAATGCCTTCAACGAGCGCAAGCCCAACCCCGGCTGGACGTTCGACCTGCGCCAGCTCGACGACGGTTACCGCCCCAACGACGCCGCCGCCAACGCGCGCAAGCTGCTGAGCGGCGGCGCAGACCTGCTGTTCGGGTTCGTGGGCACCGCCAGCGCCGACGCCGCAGCCGCCGTGGCGCAGCAGCAGAAAGCGCTCTTCTTCGCGCCCTTCGCGGCATCGGACGCGCTGCACGAGGCCGATAAATTTCCCACCGTGTTCAACCTGCGGCCAAGCCTGACAGCCGAAGCACACAAGATGGTGCGGCACTGCGCCACCCTGGGCCAGAACCGGATCGCGGTGCTCGCCGAAAACGACGCGATGGGCCAAGCCGGCCGCCGCGCCGTCGAGGCCGCCATGAAGGAACTCGGTCTGCAGCCCCCGGTGGGCGTGGCCTTCGTCGAGCCCAACACCACGCAGGTCGACGCAGCGGTGGCCAGCCTCGGGAAAGCGCAGCCGCATGTGGTCATCCAAGCCGCGCTGTTCAACACCACCGCCGCGTTCATCCGCGCGATGCGCAAGAGCGGCTATGCCGGCAGCTTCATGAATTTCTCGGTGGTCGGCATCGACCCCCTGTTCGTCGCGTTGGGCAAGGACATTTCGGGCGTGGTCGTGTCGCAGGTGGTGCCGTCTCCGCGCAGCACCACCATCCCCATCGTGCGGGAGTATCTGGCCGCCATCGAGAACTCCGACCAGGCGCCCTCCTATGAAAGCCTGGAGGGTTTCATCGCGGCGAAAACCATCGCCGAGGCGGTGCGCCGCGCGGGCCGGGGCCTCGACCGGGCCGGCCTGCAACGCGCCATGAGTTCGATGACCGACTACGACGTGGGCGGCTTCAGCGTGAACCTGCGCACCGGCGTGCGGGACCCGGCGCGGAGCATCGATCTGGTCAGCATCGCCAGCGACGGCCGGGTTATCCGCTAGCCGGCCGCCCTTCCCCGCCCAACGCCATGGACCGCGCCTTCTGGAAAACCGTGACGGCCACCGCCATCGGCGTGCTGCTGGCCCTGGCGATCGCCTTCGGTGTCCAGCAGTACGGGCTGCAACACCTGGTAGGCGACCTGAACAAGGCGGTGCCCGCCTACCCCGTCAAGCCGGTGCCCGCACGACAGGCGCCGCCGGCCGCCGGCGCAGCCACGGCCAGGGCACCGGCACCGGAAGCCACACCAAATGGCGCCTTGCCGGAGGCCGGCGCGCAAGCCAACCCGGCCGTCGAGGCGAAAGACGGCCCACGGCGTTCCGTGCGGGGCGACATTCTGGTGATCCGTTCGGGCGGCACGAAGCTGCTGACCAACGTGCCCGAAGGCGGTTCGGGCGCCGACCTGTCGCCCGAGGAACGGGCCGAACGCCAGGCCGAGGCGCGCCGCAAGGATGCCGCGTGGCGCAAGTTCTACCAACGGCCAGCGGGCTGCGACAAGGCCGAGGGTGCGGCGCTGGTGGAATGCGCCAACCACTACATCCGCGCCAAGCGCTCGTTCGAAACGCTCTACAACGCCGGCGAGCTCTGAGCCGCCCGCACCGTCAGCGGGCGGGGGCCGACGCCGCCGCGCCCTTCGGCCAGCCGCTGGCCTTGGGGGACCAGCTGCGCTGGGCGTCGGCAACCATGCGGATCACGTCGGCCCGGTCGGCGGTGTGGGCAAAGTCCAGCGCGGTGAGGTTGCGCTGGCTGCGCAGCGTGGGGTCGGCGCCCTCCTGCAGCAGCAGCCGCACGCCGTCGGACGAACCGTAGCGCGCGGCCATCATCAGCGGCGTGGTGCCGTTGGGGGACTCGGCGTCGATGTAGGCGTTGTTCTCGAGCAGCAGCTTCATGGTGGCCAGCGTGCCGCCCGAGGCCGCGTAGTGCAGCGGCGTCCAGCCCTTCTGGTTGACGTCGGCGCCCTTCTTCACCAGTTTCGCCACCAGGTCGTCACGGCCCTTGATGGCGGCCATCATCAGCGCGGTTTCACCCACCTCGCTCTTCAGGTTGAGGTTGGTCTTGGGCCAGTCGAGCAGCACGGCGATGGCGCGGTCAGTGCCCTCCTTGATCGCGAAAACCAGCGGCGGCTGTCCCTTTTCGTCCTTGGTGTTGACGTCGAACCCGCGTTTCAGCAACCGCTCGATGGCGCCGGCGTTGTCTTGCCGGATGGCCTGGAAGAAGTCGTCGAACGACCCGGCATTGGCGCCTGAAAATCCAAACAAAACAATGCTGAAAAGCGCTTTATTGAAGTGATTTCTTAACATCATGAAACCTCGTTCACGCCACGGAACAGGCGCTCGAAATTGGCGGTGGTCTGTGCCGCGACGGTTTCCACCGGCACGCCGCGCACCTCGGCAATCTGACGGGCCACGTGCGGCACGTAAGACGGGTTGTTGGTCTTGCCCCGGTAAGGCACGGGTGCTAGGTAGGGGCTGTCGGTCTCGATCAGCAGGCGGTCGCCGGGCACGAAGGCGGCCACGTCGCGCAGGTCCTGCGCGTTCTTGAAGGTGACGATGCCGGAGAACGAGATGTAGAAACCGAGGTCGAGCGCGGCGCGGGCCACCTCGGCGGTTTCGGTGAAGCAGTGGAACACGCCGCCGGCCGAGCCGGCCCGGCCGTCTTCGCCCTGCTCCCGCAAAATGGCCAGCGTGTCGTCAGACGCGCTGCGGGTATGGATGACCAGCGGCTTGCCGGTGGCCTGCCCGGCTGCGATGTGGGCGCGGAAGCGGTCGCGCTGCCAGCCCATGTCGGCCACGCTGCGGCCGTTCAGCCGGTAATAGTCCAGCCCGGTCTCGCCGATGCCCACCACCCGCGGCCGGGCCGCCCGTTCGATCAGGCCGGCGGCGGTGGCCTCGGCCACGTCCTCGTTGTCGGGGTGAACGCCGACCGTGCACCAGAAGTTGTCGTGCGCCATGGCCAGCGCATGGACGGCGTCGAATTCTTCCAGCGTGGTGCAGATGCACAGCGCGCGGTCGACCTGGGCGGCGGCCATGGCGGCGCGGATGGCCGGCAGCTCGCTCTGCAGTTCAGGAAAAGTCAGGTGGCAGTGGGAATCGACGAACATGAAGCGTGTACGGTAACGGAAAGCCATGCACCGCGCCGCCCAGAGGGGCGCCCGGCGCTCAGATGGTCTGGGTGGGGCGCTCGGACGCGAGGTGCGCGCCGAGGATGTCTTCGATCTTGCACTTCAACTGCCGCGACTTCTCGTCGGCGGGGAAGCGGATGCCAACGCCCTGGGTGCGGTTGTTGGCGGCCCGTGCCGGCGTGACCCAGGCCACCTTGCCGGCCACCGGGTAGCGTTGCGCGTCTTCCGGCAGCGACAGCAGCACGTACACGTCGTCGCCAAGCCGGTAGTCGCGGGTGGTGGGGATGAAGATGCCGCCGGTTGCGAACAGCGGAATGTAGGCGGCGTACAGCGCGGCCTTCTCCTTGATCGCGAGCTGGATGACGCTCGGGCGCGGCGTGGCGGTGCTCATGCCCGGGAGTGTAGGACCTGGCGCGCCTCGCTCACAAGCGCCTCCAGCATCAGGCCGGGGTTGAACGGGTGATCCACCGTGCGGGCGGTGGCGGTGAGGGCCTTGCTCCAGCGGGCCAGCGCGCCCATGGGCGGCGGCGCGGGCAGGTCGGCCGGCTCGAAGAAACGCGGCTCGGCGCCCTGGCGCGCGGCCAGCAGGTCGTGGCACAGCTTCTGCAGCGCGTCCACCAACCGGGGCGGCGACCAGTCCGAGAGCTTGCTCGCATCACCGGCGGCCACCGCGCGCGGCAAGGCGTGCCAGGCGGACAGCGCCAGACCGGAGGCGGACATCGCCAGTGCGGCCTGCGGCCGGCCCCCGGCGGCGCGCAGCCAGCCGCGGGCGGCGGCCGCTTCCAGGCCCTGCTCCACCAGCCAGGCTTCTGCGCTGGGCGCGTCGGGCCAGGCCATGGTGTGGCCGAGGCAGCGGCTGCGGATGGTGGGCAGCAGCTGGTGCGCGGCCTCGCTGGCCAGCACGAAGCGCAGGTCGCCGGGCGGCTCTTCGAGCGTTTTGAGCAGCGCGTTGGCGGTCACCGCGTTCATGCGTTCGGCCGGGTAGACCAGCACCGCCTTGCCACGGCCCCGCGCCGCCGTGCGCTGGGCGAACTGCACCACATGCTGCATCGCCTCGACGCGGATCTGCTGGCTGGGCTTACGTTTCTTGTCGTCGATCTCTTTCTGGGCCTTTTCGTCCAGCGCCCAGCCACGGGCGATCATGTCGGTCTCGGGCAGCAGCAGCGCGAGGTCGGGGTGGGTCTGTGCGGAAACGAGATGGCAACTGGCGCAGTTGCCGCAGGCCGCACCGCCCTCACCGCCGACCGGCGTTTCACACAGCCAGGCGGTGGCCAGCGCCAGAGCGAGGTCGTACTGGCCGAGGCCGGACGGCCCCTGCAGCAGCCAGGCGTGGCCGCGCTGGGCCAGCAGCGTGGCCTGCTGCGCGGCCAGCCAGGGCGCCAGACCCTCGCTCATGGCAGCCAGCCCCGGCCGGTCACGGCGGCCAGCACGTCGCGGCGCACCGCCTCCAGCGGCTGGTCGGCGGCGATGCGGGCGAAGCGCAGGGGATCGGCTTGCAGGCGGCGCTGGTAGCCGGCGGCGACCCGTTCGAAGAAAGCGGCGGGCTGGGCCTCGAAACGGTCGGGCACGCGGGCACCGGCGAGCCGGGCGGCGGCAACGGCCGGGTCGAGGTCAAACCACAGCGTCAGGGCCGGATTGAGAACAAAATCGGCCTCAGGCCAGCACCGCTGCTGAACCCATTGCTCTAAAGTTGATAGCACCTGCCAGTCGAAGCCGCGCCCGCCGCCCTGGTAGGCGAAGCTGGCGTCGGTGAACCGGTCGCACAAAACCACCGCGCCACGGTCCAGCGCCGGCACGATGACCTGGCCGATGTGGTCGCGCCGGGCGGCGAACAGCAGCAGCGCCTCGGCCAGCGGGTCCATGGCGTCGTTCAGCACCAGCGCGCGCAGCTTCTCGGCCAGCGGCGTGCCGCCGGGTTCGCGCGTCAGCACCACCTCGCGGCCAGTGGCGCGGAAGGCCTCGGCCAGCGCCTCGACGTGGCTGGACTTGCCGGCGCCGTCGATGCCTTCGAAGCTGATGAACAGGCCGTGGGGGTTGTGGCTCACAGGGGTGCTCACTGGCCGCGCTGGAACTTGTTGACCGCGCGGTTGTGGTCCTGCAGGTTGTTGCTGAACTGGCTGGAGCCGTCGCCCCGGGCGACGAAGTACAGCGCCGGCGTGTCGGCCGGCTGGGCGGCGGCCAGCAGCGCGGCCTTGCCGGGCATGGAGATCGGGGTCGGCGGCAGGCCGGCGCGCAGGTAGGTGTTGTAGGGGCCGTCGGCCAGCAGATCGGCCTTGCGCAGGTTGCCGTCGAAGGCCTCGCCCAGCCCGTAGATGACGGTGGGGTCGGTCTGCAGCAGCATGCCCTGCCTGAGCCGGTTGGTGAACACGGCCGAGATCAGCGAGCGGTCGGCGGCCTGGCCGGTTTCTTTCTCGACGATGCTGGCGAGAATGAGCAGCTCGTCGGCGCTTTTCAGCGGCGTTTGCGGCTGGCGCAGCGCCCAGGCGGCTTCGAGCTTTTTGTCCATCGCCCGGGCCGCCCGCTTCAGCAGCGCGATGTCGCCGCTGCCTTTGGCATAGGTGTAGGTGTCGGGAAAGAAACGGCCCTCGGCGGCCTGGCCGGGCTTGCCGAGCTGCTGCATGAGGTCCTGGTCGCTCATCGCCTGGCTCTCGGGCTTCAGCGAATCGGCCTTGGCCAGGGCGGCCCGCACCTGGCGGATGTTCCAGCCTTCCACCAGCGTCACCGCGCGCAGCGACTCCTCGCCGCGCACCAGCTTGGCCAGCAGGGTGTAGGGGGTGGTGTCGCGGGCGATTTCGTAGCTGCCCGCCTTGATCAACCGGCTCTGGCCCGACAGCCGGAACCACCAGTACAGCAGCGTCGGGTTCACCTGGATGCCGCTGTCGACCGCCAGCTTGGCGATGCCGCGCGGCGTGGTGCCGGCCTCGATCGCAAGGTCGACCGGCTGCACGCTGCGCACGACGGGGTCGTTCAGCCACCAGGCCACGCCACCGGCGGTGACCAGCGCAGCCAGGAACAGGATCTGGAACAGGCGCCAGCACCACTTCAGCAAAACAGCGTTCCCAATAGGTATGAGCAGCGCCGATGATAATTCACCGCCTATGAGCCTCACCCTGCAGCAATCCCTCTCGCAACACCTCGACGGCGTGGTCCGCCTCGACACGCTGGGCGTGATCCGCGCCGTTGGCGAGGAGGCGGTGAAGTTCCTGCAGGGCCAGCTCACGCAGGACGTCGCGCTGATGGGCGACAGCGACGCCCGGCTCGCCGCCTTCTGCACCGCCAAGGGCCGCATGCTGGCCAGCTTCATGATGTTCCGGCGCGGCCCGCAAGAGGTGCTGCTGGTGTGCAGCCGCGACATCCTGGCGCCCACGCTGAAGCGGCTGCAGATGTTCGTGATGCGCGCCAAGGTCAAGCTGAGCGACGCCAGCGAGGCGTTGCCGGTCTATGGCATCGCCGGGCCCACGCTGCAGGCCTTGGTGGCGCAACTCGGTTCGACCTCGCTGAAGATCGACGTCGGCCCCGCCAGCCTGGTGTTTCTGGCGCCGGCCGGCGCGGTGCCCCGGGCGCTGTGGGTCACCGACGCGGCCGAGCCGGCACCGGCAGGCCCGGTGCTTTCGGCCGAACTCTGGCTGTGGGGCAACGTGCACAGCGGCATCGCGCCCATCACCACGCCCACCGTCGAGGCCTTCGTGCCGCAGATGCTGAACTACGAATCGGTCGGCGGCGTCAATTTCAAGAAGGGGTGCTACCCCGGGCAAGAGGTGGTCGCGCGCAGCCAGTTCCGCGGCACGCTGAAGCGGCGCGGCTACCTGGTGCATGGCGACGAGGCCATGGCACCCGGCCAGGAAATCTTCCACACCGGCGACGCCAATCAGCCCTGCGGCACCGTGGCGCTGGCGGCGCCGTCTCCGCTGGGCGGCTTCGACGGCATCGTCTCCATGCAGACCGCCGCCGCCACATCGGGCGAGCTGCATCTGGGCGCGGCCGGCGGGCCGGCGCTGGGCCTGCTGCCACTGCCCTACCCGCTGCTCGAAGACATCTGAGCCCTGCCACGGAACGCGGCCGATGTGCCTGATCGCCCTCGCCCTCGGTGCCAGCGAGCGCTGGCCGCTGGTGCTGGCCTCCAACCGCGACGAATTCTTCGCCCGCCCCACGGCGCCGCTGGCACGCTGGACCACGCCCGGCGGCGCCACCGTCATTTCCGGCCGTGACCTGCTGGCCGGCGGCACCTGGCTGGGCGTCACGCCGCAAGGCAGGCTGGCGGCGGTGACCAACGTGCGGCGCGGCGCCAGCGCCCGTGGCGCGCTGAGCCGTGGCGACCTTGCGCTGGCCTGGTTGGGCGGCAAGCAGGGCATCGATGCCTTCACCGCCACGATCGACCCCGAGGCCTATGGCGGCTTCAACCTGCTGCTGGGCGACCACGCCGCCGGCCGCTGGCATTACGTCAGCAACGCCGGCGCCGGCCTGCGGCCCGGCGCGCTGGTGCGGCGTGAACTGCCGCCCGGCCTCTACGGCCTGTCGAACGCGGCGCTCGACGTGCCCTGGCCCAAGACCGTCCGCCTCAGGCAGCGCCTGGGCGACGCGTTGCAAAGCGGCGCCGATCTGCCGGCGCTGCAGCAGCGGCTGCTCGCCGCGCTGGCTGACCGCGAGCGGGCGCCGGCCGCCGAATTGCCCCAGACAGGCGTTTCGGCGGAAGCCGAATCGGCGCTGTCGGCGGCCTTCGTGGACATGGCGGACGCCGGCTACGGCACCCGGTGCAGCACCGTGGTGGCGCTGGACAGCCGTGGCGCGCTGGCACTCACCGAGGTGGTGCACCCGGCCGCGGGCGGCGCGCCGGGCCGGACCGACTACAGCCTACCCTGGTAGGGCTGGGGTACGAGCCCGCGGACGATGGCCTGCTCGCCATCCGGCGCGGCGGCCACGGCGTTGCGAAAGGCCGCCATCGCCCGCTCGTCGTCGTGCCGCTCGACCCCCTCGATGCGGCCGATGCGCAGCCAACTTTCGGCGGCCCGCCGGGGGTCGTCGCCCGGCAGCCGGAGCCGCTCCTGCATCGCCTCGATCGCCAGCGGCCAGTCTTTGGCGCGGGCAGCCATGGCATAGGCGGCATTCACCAGGTCGGGGTCCCGCACGCCGCTGGCGAAGAAGGCGCGCGCCTTGGCGGCCGCTTCGGCGTAGAGCCCCTGCTTGTCCAGCAGCACGACTTCCACCGAGGCCAGGGCCGGCGAGCCCGGTTGCAACTGGCGGCTGCGCGCCAGCCAGTAGCCGGCACGCGCCATGTCGCCCAGTTGCGCATAGCCGCGCGCGAGGTTGAGCGTCAGCGCCAGCACATGGGGACGCGACGCCGCCACCGACTCGTAGACCCAGACCGCATGGCGCCAGTCGCCCCAATGCGCGAGTTCGTCGCCGGCCATCGGCGTGATCTTCCGGTAGTGGCGGTTGATGGCGACGCCGCGCTCCAGCAACTGCACGATTTCCACCTTCACCGGCGCCCACCGCGGGTCGTCGGGCTTGTCGGACTGCGAGATGGTCAGGGCGAGCTTGACGGCGCGCACCAGCGAGCGCTCGGCCACCGCGGCCTGCTGGCTCACATAGGCCGTCAGCGCCAGCAGCGCGGTACAGGCGGCCATGCCACCCACCGACCAGCCCGGCCGCCAGGCCCAATTGCGGGCGCCGCTCCACCGCATGGGCGGCAGGCGCAGATCCGACGCGGCCAGCACCGCGAGGTAGAGCGCGAACAAGGCGCCGGTGCCGGCCAGCCGCCACGGAAACCCGGCGTTGCTGACCAGCAGCAAGGCCACCAGGCCCAACAGCGCAAGGCAGCGCACCGGCCCCTCGCGTTCAGCGGCCTCGGAGCGATCGCGCAGCGTGCGCCAGGACACCCGGGCCAGCGTGGCCAGCAGGCCCAGCAGCGCGACCCACCCGACCAGGCCGTACTCGGCGATGAGCTGCAGGATTTCGTTGTGCGCGTAGTAGTCGGTTTCGAGCTGGGTGTCGTCCCCCTGGTACAGCGGCACCTCGACTTCCCAGGCCCCGGCGCCCACACCCGCCAGCGGATGGGCCGCGATCAGCCGGCCGGTGGCCTTCCACATCTTGAAGCGGATGGAAAACGAGCGGTTGGTGTATTCGTCGCGCTGCGCCACCGAGGACAGCCGCGTCATGCCGCGCGTCAGGGGCGTCAGGCCGCGGCCGTTGGCCTCGTGCTCGCTGATCACTTCCTTGTTGCCGCTGCCCACGCTGCCCAGCACCAGCAGCACCGCCACCAGCAGGCCGCCGACCGCCCAGCGCTGGTCGCGGCTCCAGTCGCGCAGGGCCCATTGGTCCCGAAACCGCCAGCCCGCCACGGGCAGCAGGAGGCCCAGCACCAGCATGGCCACCAGCGCGGAACGGGTGCCGCTGGACAGCACGAAGATGACGCAGAAGGCCAGCGCCAGCGCATGGCCCAGCGCCACCGGCAGGCGCCGCGCCCGTGCCAGCAGGAACGCCGAGCACGGCAGCGCGGTGACGATGAATTCGGCCGCGAAGTTGCGGTTCACGAAGGTGGACGCGGGCTGCGGCCCCTGCGGAAAAAGCCCCAGGTCGAACCAGAACTGCGCCATGCCCCACAGGCTGGCCATGACCGCCCCGGCCTGGATGCCGAAGGCCAGCTTGGGCACCAGGTCTCGCTCGAAGGTCTGCAGGCCCACTGCCAGCAGCAGCGCGAAGACGAACCAGCGCACCGCCTCGACGCCGCCCAGGAATGTGTGCGACCAGGCCATGCTGCCCAGCGCATAGGCCATCAGCAGCAGCGGGAACAGCAGCAGGCCGTGCACCTGCAGCGGGGCCATCCGCTCGCGCTGCTGCCAGCAATACAGAAAGGTGGCCAGCACCGCGCCGTGCGCGACCAGCATGGACTTCAGCGTGTCCTGCAGCATTTCCTCGTGCGGAACGCCGAGGGCGGCCGCCGCCAGCACCGTCAGAGCCAGCGCAAACACCACCCACCCGAATGGGGCGGCAGCCGCACCGGCCGCACCAGTCGGGTGGCCGGGTGCCGAGGCGCTTGGCGCGGCGTGGCGCGGTTTTCGGCGGCCCACGGCTTTCAGCCTGCCAGCGACAACCGCATGGCGACGTGCGGCATGCCGGCTTCGTCGAACGTGGGGCCTTCCGCCACGAAGCCGGCGCGGCTGTAGAACGCCTCGGCGGAGCGCTGGGCATGGATCTCGATGGCCAGGTCGCCGCGCTGCCGGGCCGCGCCGACCAGCGCGCCCAGCACCTGCTCGCCGTGGCCGCTGCCGCGGATGTCGCGGCGCACGGCCATGCGGCCCAGGCGCGAGACGCCGCCGGCGCCGGCCGGCAGCAGCCGGCCGGTGGCCAGCGCCAGGCCGAGCCGGTTGCGGCAGACGGCGTGCAGCGCACGGACGTCGTCGTCGTCCCATTCCATCGCCTCGGGCACGCCCTGCTCGTCGATGAACACGGCGCGGCGCAGCGGGCCGGCGGCGTCTTTCAGCGTGGCCCAGTCGCCGGTGTCGATCTGCGCCATGGCCTCGCCGGCCTCGAACGCGGACAGCGCCGCGCGCAAGTCGTCGGGCACCGGCTGGGCGCGCTGGGTGGCCGGGTTGGCGTAGACGTACAGCAGTTCGCCCTTGACCAGCAGCTCATGGCCACGGAACACGCCGCCTTCGAACAGCATGGACGACGTGCCGATGCGGGCGCAGCGCATGCCGACGTCCAGCCGGTCGTCGTACCGGGCCGACGCCTGGTACTCCAGCCCGGACTTCTTCACGTACAGGTCGCCGCCCAGGCCCTGCATCGTGGCCTCGTAGGGCAGCGCCAGCGCGCGCCAGTAGTCGCCCACGGCGGTGTCGAAGTACATCAGATAGTGGCCGTTGAACACGATCTTCTGCATGTCGACCTCGGCCCAGCGCACCCGCAGGCGGTGGAAGGCGCGGAAAACAGACTTGTCCATGGCGCCCGATTGTCACCACGAATCGTGGCAGCGCCGGCACGCGCGATAAGCGCCCTATCGGTGTTTTTGGAAATTTCTATCGGTCCGGGCCGGGGTGCTGCGCCGCAGCATCGATACTGTGGGTTTACCCCAACCTTCCAGAGGAACCCTTTCCATGAAAACCATCGGCGACAAACTCGACGCGTTCTCCGTCACCGGCGTCAAGCCCGGCTTCAACCACCACGAAGAAAACGGCCAGTCGGCGTTCGAGGAAATCACCGAGAAGAGCTTCCCGGGCAAGTGGAAGGTCATCTACTTCTGGCCGAAGGACTTCACCTTCGTCTGCCCGACCGAAATCACCGGTTTCGACAAGCTGGCCCGCGATTTCGCCGACCGCGACGCGATCCTGCTGGGTGGCAGCACCGACAACGAATTCAGCAAGCTCGGCTGGCGCCGTGACCATAAGGACCTGAACAAGCTGGGCCACTACAGCTTCGGCGACGCCAAGGGCTCGCTGGTCGACATGCTGGGCGTGCGCGACAAGTCAGAAGGCGTGGCCCTGCGCGCGACCTTCATCGTCGACCCCGACAACACCATCCAGCACGTCAGCGTGAACAACCTGAACGTCGGCCGCAACCCGGAAGAAGTGCTGCGCCTCCTCGACGGTCTGCAGACCGACGAGCTGTGCCCGTGCAACCGCCCGGCCGGCGGCGCCACGCTCTGAGGCACGGGCCATGGAGTTCCTGCAGGCGCTGAAGGACCGCATTCCGGACTTCGCCAAGGACATCCGCCTCAACCTCGACAGCACCATCGCCCGCTCGTCGCTGGCGCCGGAAGACGCGCTGGGCGTCGCGCTGGCGGCGGCCTTCGCGGCGCGCTCGCAGCCGCTGGTGGCCGTGTTCCGCGACGCGGCGCCGGAGGCCGAGCGCAACGCCGCGCTGACGGCCGCCGCGCTGATGGGCATGAACAACGTCTGGTACCCGTTCGTCGAGATGGCGGACGACGCCGATTTGAAGACGGTGCGGCCCGAGCTGCGGATGAACGCCTACGCCAGCCACGGCGGCGTGAGCAAGGCCAAGTTCGAGAGCTATGCCCTGGCCGCCAGCATCGTGGGCAAGTGCCACTTCTGCGTGAAGAGCCACCACGACCTGCTGAAGGCCGAGGGACTGAGCACCCAGCAGCTGCGCGACATCGGCCGCATCGCGGCCGTGGTCAACGCGGCGGCGCAGGTGCTCGACGCCGCCGGCTGATTTCAGCCTGCGGAGAAGGCGCGGCGCAAGGCCGCGCCCATGTCGGCATGGGCCTGGCGCGCCTCCGGGATCGCCCGGCCCATCTTGACGAATTCGTGCGTGACACCGCGGTAGATCTCCAGGTCCACCGGCACGCCGGCCGCGCGCAAGGCGTCGCCGTACAACACCCCTTCGTCCACCAGCGGGTCGCACTCCGCCAGCCCGATCCAGGCCGGCGCCACGCCCTCCAGGTCGGGCGCGTTCAGCGGCGCGAAGCGCCAGTCGTCACGCTGGCTGTCGGCAATGTATTGGCCGAAGAACCAGTCGATGTGCGCCTTCGTCAGCACGAAGCCGTTGGCGAAAGTGGCGTGCGACGGCGTGTGCTGCCGCGCGGTGGTGCCGGGGTAGATGAGCAGTTGCAGCGCCAGCTTCAGGCCGGCGTCGCGCGCGAGGATGGCGCACACCGCCGCCAGCGTGCCGCCGGCGCTGTCGCCACCGACCGCGACACGCGACGCATCTACTCCTGAATCAATAGCAAACTTTTCAATACTGGCGCTGACTTCCCAGCAATCCGATACCGCAATCGGGAACGGATGCTCTGGCGCCAGCCGGTAGTCCACCGAGAGCACCGCGCAGCCGGCCTCGGCCGCCAGCACCCGGCACAGCGTGTCGTGGGTGGCAATGCTGCCGACGGTGAAGCCGCCGCCATGAAAGTAGACCAGCAGCGGCAGCCTCTCGTGCGAGGGCGCGACCAGGCGCACCGGAATGCGGTGGCCGTCGGCGGCTGGCACGAACGAGTCTTCCACCCGGGCCATGGGCGGGGCCGGCACCTCCAGCACCCCGGCGCCGGCCGCATAGGCGGCGCGGGCCGCGGTGGCGGACAGCGTCTCGAGCGACGGCCGGTTGGCCCGCGCCATGCGCGCCAGCACGTCGCGCATGGCGGGCGTCAACCGCGCCCGGGGGTCGGCCGCCGCCATCAGCGGAACGACACCGACACCGGCTGCGCGCCGGGCAGGCCGGTGTAGGTCACGCTGACCTTCTGCCCGGCCTTGGGTGGCAGCAGCGGAGAGAAAGAACCGAGGCTGATGAGATCGCCGGCGCGCATCTTCAGGCCCTCCTGCTTCAGCGCCTGCGCGAGATAGACCACCGCGTTCAGCGGATGGCCGAGAACGTCGCTGCCCCTGCCCTGGCCCAGCGTGGTGCCGCTGCCGGCGTCGGCCAGCGTGATGGTCATGTTCTGCAGGCCGTCGAGCAGCGCGTACAGCTCGCCGCGGGTGGCGGGCACCGGGATGGGCTGGCCGGCCACGCCGAGCCGCGCGCCGACGTTGATGGCGGAAATCGCGGGGCCGTCGAGCCTGGCCGGCGCCTGCACCACCAGGTCGGGCAGCTCGATGAAAGGAATGACCTGGTCGACCAGCAGCAGCACCTCCATGGGTGTGCGGGCTTCGTTGATGGCCTCGCTCCTCACCCGCACCAGCAGGTCGGCTTCGAACAGCGGCCGGGCGCCGAACGCGGCCTCCACGGTGGCGCCGTCTTTCAGCACCATGCCCTCGAACAGCGTCCCCCAGACCGGGCCGCTGGCGTTGAAGCGTTTCTGCACCGCCGGGTTGGTGAGGCCGGCCTTGTAGCCAATGACGCGGCCGTGGCCCAGCGCGGCGGTGAACTTGGCTCGGCTGCAGGCGGCGTCGGCCTCGCGCTGCCCCTCTGGGTTGGCGGCGGGTGTGCGGGCTTTCCAGGCCGCCACCAGGTCGGCCACCTGCGCGTCGCTCAGGCACTCGGCACCGGCCAGCGAGGCGGCTATCGCCAACGCGACGCCGACGAGGGTTTGCGTGTTTTTCATGGGTGCCTCCTCGCGCTACAGTGGTCCGGAGCATCGTAAACCACTGCCATGGCCTTCATCTACTACCTCACCCACATCCAGTTCGACCACGGCGCGATCGCGCTGTTGAAGGGCGAATGCGAACGGGTCGGCATCACGAAACCGATGATCGTCACCGACCCCGGCGTGAAAGCGGCCGGCATTCTGCAGAAGGCGCTCGACGCCCTGCCTGGCCTGGCCGTGACCGTGTTCGACCAGACGCCGAGCAACCCCACGGAAGCCGCCGTGCGCGCGGCGGCCGATCTCTACAAGCAACACGGCTGCGACGGCCTCATCGCGGTGGGCGGCGGCTCGGCGATCGACTGCGCCAAGGGCGTGGCCATCGCCGCCACGCACGACGGCCCGCTGACACACTACGCCACCATCGAAGGCGGCTCCCCGCGCATCACCGAGCGCGCCGCGCCGCTGATCGCGGTGCCCACCACCAGCGGCACCGGCAGCGAGGTGGCGCGCGGCGCCATCATCATCGTCAACGACCACCGCAAGCTCGGCTTCCACTCGTGGAACCTGCTGCCCAAGGCCGCGATTTGCGACCCCGAACTGACGCTGGGCCTGCCGCCCAAGCTCACCGCCGCCACCGGCATGGACGCGGTCGCGCACTGCATGGAAACCTTCATGGCGCCGGCCTTCAACCCGCCGGCCGACGGCATCGCGCTCGACGGCCTGCGCCGCGCCTGGGCACACATCGAACGCGCGACCCGCGACGGCAGCGACCGCGAGGCGCGCTTCAATTTGATGAGCGCGTCGATGCAGGGCGCGATGGCCTTCCAGAAAGGCCTGGGCGCCGTGCATTCGCTGAGCCACAGCCTGGGCGGCGTGGACCCCCGTTTGCACCACGGCACGCTGAACGCGATGTTCCTGCCGGCGGTGGTGGCCTTCAACGCGCAGGCCGAATCGGTGCGCCGGGAAGACCGGCTGGGCCGCATGGCCCACGCCATGGGGCTGGCCTCGGCCGGCGACATCCCGGAGGCCATCCGCGACATGAACGCCCGGCTCGGCCTGCCGAAAGGCCTGGCCGAGATGGGGGTGTTGGCCGGCTGGCACGGCCGCGTGGTCACCGGCGCGCTGGCCGACCACTGCCACAAGACCAACCCCCGCATCGCCAGCGCCGACGACTACGAGCAACTTCTGGCAAGCTCGATGTAACCGCGGCGGCACGGCCCGCCATACCCTTCGAGACTGGCCGGGTATTCGAAAGACCGGCCAGTGTGGACAAATGAGCGCATAGTGGACGCCTGACGAAAGGCTTCCATGCACATCGATCCGGCCCCCATCCTGGGCCGACCGCCGGCCGACTCCCTCCGCCGGCTGGACGACGACAACGCCCACGAGGCGTGTGACGCCGCCCGCTACCGTTGGCTGCGCGACCATTGCACGCACGAGAACGTCCAGGAACTGGTCGCGCTGGTGCGCGCCAACCGCGGCCATACAGACCGCCAGGTGATCATCGACCGCGCGGTGGACGACCGCATCGCCGCCCACCTGCTGTCGCGCGAACCCCCGCCGCTCTGAATTTTTCCCGATATTGCCCCGGCGGCGCCGCCGCTGCGGTGGCGGCCGTATAGTCGCCGCACACAACGCCGGGGAGAAACACATGCCGCGTCCCGCTGGCCGAAGCATCGGCCGCCTCGCTTCCGTCTCGTCCACCTTGCTCGTGCTGTCGGCCCTGCTGGCCGCCTGCGCCAGCGCCCCGCCGCCACCGCTCGGCACGCCGGATACCCCCGGCGCCGACTGGCCCACCTACGGGCTCGACCTGAGCAACCAGCGCTTTTCGCCGCTGGCGCAGATCGACCGCACCAACGTGGGCAACCTGAAGCCCGCCTGGCAGTACCGGAGCGGCGTGAAGGCCACCTTCCAGGCCACGCCCATCGTCACCGGCGGCGTCATGTACCTCTCGCTGCCCTACAGCAGCGTGGCCGCGCTCGACGCGGTGACCGGCAAACCCCTGTGGCGTTACGACCACCTGCGGCGCAAGGGCTACCCGCTGTGCTGCGGCCCCGCCAACCGGGGCGTGGCGGTGGCCGACGGCACGGTGTACATCGGCACCGTCGACGCCCGGCTGGTCGCGCTCGACGCCAAGACCGGCAAGGTGGTCTGGGACAAGGCCATCGCCGAAGACCAGGCGGCACCGCCCGCCGAACAGGCCGACCTGCTGAAAGGCTCGGCCCTCGCCGGCCGCACCAGCGTGCAGACCGGTACCACCGGCGTCGGTATTTCGATGGCGCCCATCGTGTACCAGGGCAAGGTCATCGTCGGCATCACCGGCGTGGGCTACGGCCTGCACCTCGATGAACCGCGCGACGGCGCGCCACTGGGCGCGGTGGTGGGCGTGCAAGGCAACTACGGCCGGGCCGGTTTCCTGGCCGCCTTCGACGTCAAGACTGGCCAGCGCGTGTGGCAGTTCGACACCGTCGCGGCCACCGGCTGGGAAGGCCAGTTCCGCGCCACCACGCCGGACGGCGAAAACCTCAACCGCGACATCGAGCGCGAGAAGGCCACGCTGGCGCAGAACCCCGACGCCGCGAAGTTCGGCGGCGGCTCGGCCTGGAGCACGCCGGCCATCGACCCGAAACTGGGCCTGCTCTACTTCGGCACCGGCAACCCGTCGCCGCAGATGGACGACACCTCGCGGCCGGGCGACAACCTCTACACCGTCTCGCTGGTGGCGCTGGACGTGAACACCGGGCAGATCCGCTGGCACTACCAGCAGGTGCCGCACGACCGCTGGGGCTACGACGTGGCCAGCCCGCCCATGCTGTTCGACTACGTGAAAGACGGCAAGACCACGCCGGCGGTCGGCCAGGCCAGCAAGATCGGTTATTTCTTCGTGCACGACCGCGCCACCGGCGAACTGCTGCTGAAGAGCGACTCTTTCGTGCCGCGCAGCAACCCGTACGCGCGCGCCACCAAGGAGGGCGTGCTCATCACCCCGGGCGTGACCGGCGGCGTGAACTGGTCGCCCGCCGCGGTGGACGCCAGGGCGCAGCGCGCCTACATGGCCGCCATCGACTGGCCGGTGCGCTACAAGACCGACGAGATTCCCGCCAAGGACGGCAAGCCCGCCATCCGGTTTTCTTCGCTGGAGCCGGTGGAAAGCCCGCGCTCGGGCAACGTGTCGGCCATCGACCTGACCACCGGCCAGGTGGCCTGGCAGCACCCCACGCCGCAGCCGATGATCGGCGGCGTGCTGGCCACCGCCGGCGGGCTGGTGTTTGCCGGCGAAGGCAACGGCCGCTTCAGCGCCCTCGACGCCGAGAACGGCCAGCCGCTGTGGAGCCACACCGCCGAGGCCGGCGTCAACGCGCCCGCCATCACCTATTCGGTGAACGGCCGGCAGTACGTGGCGGTGGCGGCCGGCGGCAACCAGCTGTTCGGCTACAAGCAGGGCGACGCGCTGCTGGTGTTCGCGCTGCCGGTGAAACCTTGAGAAATCAGTAGTGCGGCGGCAGCTCGTCGCGCAGGTTGCGGGGTGCCGAATCCCCCGGCTGCGCGCGGCTGGCCTCGCGCAGCCGGCCGATCTCGGCGATCAACAGGTCGATCTGTTGCTGCTGGCGGATGATGACCTGGTTGAGCTGCTCAACCAGGTCTTCGGTGAAGCTGGCCTTGATCTCGAGGTCGATGAGGCGCTGTTCGACGGCATGCGTGTCCATGCCCCGATTGGACCATGCCAGAATCGACCGCATTGAACGCCGACACCCCCTCCCCTGAATCGGCAGGCGCCGCCACCCGCCGCCGCGCGCTGCGCGCCATCGCGCTGTTCGAGGCCGCCAAAGGCGTGGCCGCCTTCGCCGCGCTGGGCGGCCTGCTGGACCTGATGCACCACGACGTGCGGCGCCTCGCGGTCGAGCTGATCGGCCGCTTCGGGCTGGACCCCGACGCCCGTTTTCCCTCGCTGCTGCTGCACTACGCCGACCGCCTGCCCGAGGCCAACCTCCACCATGTGCTGGCGCTGGGCGTGGCCTACATCGCCATCCGCCTCGGCGAAGCCTACGGACTGTGGAACGACAAGGCCTGGGGCGAGCTGCTGGGCGCGCTGTCGGGCGGGCTCTACGTGCCGTTCGAGGTCACGCACCTGATGCACAAGCCCTCGCTGGTGGGCGCAGCGGTGCTGGCGGGCAACGTGTTCCTGGTGGTGTACCTGGTGTTGCAACTCCTGCGGCGGCGGCGCGCCACAGCAGGGGCCTGATTCTTGCTGCGCCTTTCCCAATCCTTCACACACGGATCTTCCATGCGCAGTCTGCACTTCATCGGCGGCGAGAAAGGCGGGGTCGGCAAGTCCGTCGTCGCCCGCCTGCTGGCTCAGTATTTCATCGACAAGGGTGTGCCCTTCACGGGTTTCGACACCGACCGCTCGCACCATTCCTTCACCCGCTTCTACGCCGGCTACGCCTCGCCCGTGGTGGTGGACAGCTACGAAGGCCTCGACGCCATTGCCGGCAGCTTTGAAGACGAAGGGCCCCGCAACGCCATCGTCGATCTGGCCGCGCAGACCGCTGCCCCGCTGGCCCGCTGGATGCACGACTCCGACCTGGTTGCGCTGATGGCCGACCTGGGCGTGACCGTTTATTTCTGGCATGTGGCCGACGCCGGCCAGGACTCGGTCGACCTGCTCGGCCGCCTGCTCGACGCTCACGGCGACGGCCCGCGCTACGTGGTGGTGCGCAACCTGGGCCGGGGCAGCGACTTTTCGCAGCTCGACGCCTCGCCGGCCATGGCCAAGGCCCGCGAACAGGGCGCCAGCGTCATCACGCTGCCGCAACTGCACGAGGCCAGCATGCGCAAGATCGACCGGCAGAACGCCAGCTTCTGGGCGGCGGTCAACGCCACGGGCGGCGCCGACGCGCTGGGCCTGCTGGAGCGCCAGCGCGTGAAGACCTGGCTGCGCAACAGCTACGCCGCACTCGACGGCTTGGCGCTGGGCTGAACGCCGCTACCGCGGCTGCATCGCCACGGGCTTGTGGCCCGCCAGCGTCAGGCGCGCGACCACGAACGCGGTGGCCGCCGCCGCTGCGATGCCGGCCACCATGGGCCGCGCGCTGCCGTCGGCGAACACGCCGGTGACGGCCATCACCACCGCGCCGGTCACGAACTGCAGCGTGCCCATCAGCGCCGACGCGGTGCCGGCAATGGCGCCGTGCTCCTCCAGCGCCAGCACAGCGGCGGTCGGCACCACCAGGCCGAGGAAGCCGTAGCCGAGGAACAGCACCGCGATCATCACGTCCAGCCGGTCGATGCCGGCCAGGTTCAGCGCCAGCAGCAGCCCCATCATCAGCGCATAGCCCGCCACCGCGCCCTTCACCAGCCGCACCAGCCCGAAGCGTTGGCCCAGCAGGCCGGTGAACTGCGACACGCCGATGAACGACGCCGCATTCGCCGCGAAGGCCAGGCTGTACTGGCGCGGGGTGAGGCCGTAGTGGTCGATCAGCACGAACGACGAGTTGGCGAGGTAGGCGAAGAAGCTGGCCATGCCGAACGCGCCGATGAACACCAGCCCGAGGTAGTGGCGGTCTTTCAGCAGCGTGCGGTAGGCCTGCAGCGCGCCGGCCACGCTGCTGCCCAGCCGGTCGGCCGGCGGCCGCGTTTCCGGCAGCCGGGTGGCCAGCAGCACAAGGCCCAGCAGCGCCGCCACCAGCACCGCCCAGAACACGCTGCGCCAGCCGAAGGCCTCGATCAGGAAACTGCCGGTCAGCGGCGCCAGAATGGGCGACACGCTGAACACCAGCATCAGCAACGACATCAGCCGCGCCGCCTCGTGGCCGGTGTGCAGGTCACGCACCACCGCCCGTGGCACAACCATGCCGGCGCAGGCGCCCAGGCCCTGGAAGAAGCGCAGCACGATCAGCGTGTGCACGTCCGGCGCCAGCGCGCAGCCGATGCTGGCCAGCGCGAACAGGCCCAACCCGAAGTACAGCGGCGCCTTGCGGCCCAGCATGTCGGACACCGGGCCATAGACGATCTGGCCGATGCCCAGCGAGATGAAAAAAGCCATCAGGCTGCCCTGCACCGCGCCCATCGAGGCGTTCAGCGTCTGGCCGATGGACGGCAGCGCCGGCAAATACATGTCGATGGCGAACGGGCCGATGGCCGACAGCAGGCCGAGCACGACCGCGAGGCCGAAGAAGGAGGAGGTCATGGAAACGGGAACGGAGAAGTGAAACGCCGACACGGCAGCGGCGACAGCGCAAGCCAGCGATTGTCGGCGATGCGCGGCGCCGGCGCTGGTGAGCGGCTTCTGGCGCACCCTGCAACCCGATACGAGATAAATTGGGCACAAGTCAGCGCCACTGCTGGATTGTTTGCTACCAAAAATGAAGCGATCTGGCTACCAGGGCAGATGGCCGTGGCGCGCGATCAAGCGGTGCTGCTCGGCCTCCGAGGCCGCCCGCAGCACCGGATCGGCCGCGATGCGCGACAGACCGGAACCGGCATGCACCAGCCGCCGCACCAGCGGTTCCGGCCACGGGTGGCGGCCGAGCCGGCAGGTGCCGCGCGACTGGTCCAGCACCCGGCCCAGCCACGGCCGCACCGGGCGCGCCAGTTCGGCCACGATGGGCGCGGTCGACTCCACCAAATGCAGCCGCCTCGCGCCGGTGGCGGAGAGCCGGCCCAGCCAGTCGTTGTCGAGGTGCCAGCGGTACGAAGGGTCGAACCCGCCCACCCGCCGCAGCGTGGCCGCCGGCATGAACCAGCCCGACGGCGTGGGGAAATCGTTCACGCGCAGCAACTGGCCGGCGTCGTTCACCTCGGCCTGCGTGGACGACACGAAATCGAAACCCGCCACCGCCTGCAGCGCCATCTCCAGGTAGCGCGGCATCCATTGGTCGTCGTCCTCCAGAAGCGCGACGAAATCGGGGTTCCCGACCTGCGCAAACGCCGCATTCAACGCTTCCGCCTGGGTGCGGCCACCGCTTTCGGCAACCGTCAGGCCGAGCGATCCGGCAAGACCGTGCGGCAGGGGCTGACCATGGTCCACCCCGACGATGCAGCGCACCTCGACCTGCCCCGCCACGGTTTGGGCGCGCACCGACGCCAGCGCAGCCTCCAGAAATTCGCGCTGGCGCGGCTGGGCGCGGGAGGGAATGACGAGGTCGATGCGCGGCAAGGGTGAGACCATGTGTTTCAAGCACCCAGCCGGGCGATCTTCGCGGCCGCGTCAGCGGCGTGAGCTTCAAGGGCCGCAACGCAGGGCTGAAAGCGCTCCGAGAACCGGGTCTCGGCGCGCAGCCGACCCATGAACACTTCCGCGAGGGCCGCCGCGCGCCGCCATGCGCCCACCGAGACGGACGGGTGCAAACGGGCCGGCGCCAGCGTCTCGGGAAGCCCCCCGCTGGACTGCGGCGCAAAACCCATGGGCAGCATGTCGTAGGCGGGTGTCGGCACACAGCGCTGGCGTTCGTCGAGCGTGAACGAGAGGTTGCCGTTGTGCATGTCGGTGTTGCCGATCAGCGTGCCGAACGCGTGCAGCAGCGCGGCGGCATCGACCGACCCGGCGGTGGCGTGGCCCTGAGCCGCGAGCGACGCGGTGATCTCCGGCCACGGCGCCCGGGCGTTGCCGACGAATTCGGCGTCGAGCGAGGCGAGCGAGAACACGGCGCGCCGGCCGTGCAGGCCCACCCGGTCGAAGCGTTCCACTTCCAGGAAGCGCTGGCCGTTCGCTGCATCGACCACGCGGGTGCGCGCGGCGGCAACACCGGCGGCGGCCAGGGTGTCAAGCGCATGGTGTTCGGCCAGCAGCAGGTCGCGCCAGCGTTCGGTCACCGGGTTGCTCTCGGGCAGCGTGAACTTGACGAGCACATGGCGCGGCCCGTCGGGCGTTTCGGCAAAGGCCGCGAACTTCGGCTGCTCACCGCCAGCCGACGAGTCGGGCAGCTCGCCGCTCGCTGCCTCGTGTGCCAGCCGCACATAGGCGGTGGCCTTGTCGGTTTCGGCGATGGGTTGAGGCAGCGGTGCGTCGAGCAGCCGCTCGCGTGCGGCGTCGCCCAGCACCAGGTTGCCGACCGCGTCCTGCCCCTGTTGCACCAGCGCACGCAGGACGTGGCTGTCGGTCCATTCGGAGAGCCTGGGTGGCAAGCCGAGGGCGCCGGCAAGCCTGGACGCGAACGCCCGGCCCATGAAGCCCTGGGGTCGCATGTCGAGCAGCCACCACGGCAGGCCGGCGCTGTGCGCGGTGCCGCCGCCGGCCTGCAGCATCACGAACCCGTCCGGGCGCACGGGCAGGAGTTGGCCGAGGACACTGAGCCGGCCCTCGTCATCGACGCGGTGGATGGTGACGTCGGGCAGGCCGCGGGCGTTGTCGCGCAGCGCATACTGAATGGATCGTGCCGCGCCGATGCGCACCACGTCGCCGCCCATTTCCGCCAGCGCGCGGGACAGCGTGGGCTGGCTGATGCCCAGCGCAGCCATCAGTCTGCGTGGCAAGGCCGGCCCGGAAGCCAGTTGCAGGCGAAGCGATTCGACGTGCGACGCCATGAAATTTGAATGGATTTATGAATGGATAAACGAATGGATACTTCAATGTAGCACGAAGTCGGCCGGCACGCAGGGCCAGGCCGCGCTAAGCTTGTCCACCATGACCACACCCACCTTCGATCTCTACGGCTACTGGCGCACCTCGGCCACCTTCCGCGTGCGCGTGGCGATGGCGCTGAAGGGCATCTCGCCGAACGAGAAGTTCATCAACGTCGACGCGGGCGAGCACCGCGGCGAGGCCTTCCTGAAGATCAACCCGATGGGCGCCCTGCCCGCGCTGGTCGAAGCCGGGCATCCGCCGCTCACGCAGTCGGTGGCCATTCTGGAATTCCTGGAGGAACTGCAACCCGAGCCGCCGCTGCTGCCGCGCGACCTGCACGGCCGGGCGCGGGTGCGCTCCATCGTCGGCATGCTGGCGGCCGACACCCACCCGCTGGTCACGCCGAGGGTGAAGAAATACCTGCAGGCCGAGCATGGCCTGAACGACGCGCAGTGGAAAGCCTGGCAGACCCAGTGGTTCCGCACCGGCCTGGCGGCGCTGGAGCAACGCCTGACCAGCGAGCCGGGCACCGGCGACTTCTGCCACGGCGACACGGTGACGATGGCCGACATCTGCCTGGCCAGCATCGTCGCGGTGATGCGGGTGTTCAAGATCACCACCGAGAACACGCCCACCATCGACCGCATCGTCGCCCGCTGCGACGCCATCGAAGCCTTCGACCGGGCCGACCCGTTCAAGCAGGCCGGCGCACCGGCGAAAAACTGACGGCGCTCAGCCCAGCACCGACCACGCCAGCACGAGTTGCGCGGCGAAATAGGTCGGCCAGCCCCACAGCCGGTTGACGGGGCCTGGCGCCACGAAACGGTCGCGCGCCACCGAGATGTCGGACGCGGCGAACAGCACGGCGCCGGTCAGCACATTCCAGCGGCCGGTGGCGGCGGAATGGCCGGCGGCGGTCAGGCACATCGCGAGGATGACGACCACATAGGCCAGCACCGGCAGCTTGAAGTCCGGCGGCACATGCGGCAGCAGCCAGCGCAACACGGCGAAGCCGACGACGGCCACCGCCACAACAGCCAGCGCCACGACGGTGAGCGACACCGGCCCCAGCAGAAACGCCGCCGCGAAGGCGAGGTGCGACAGCAGAAAGGCCGCCAAGCCGCCGAGGAAGGCGTTCGGGTGTTTGCCCAGCAGCGCCGCGTCGCCCAGCCAGCCCAGCACCAGCGCGGTCAGCACGAACTGGCCGTAGCGCGACTCCAGCGCGCCCAGCACCCACGCCAGCGCCACGAAAGAGCTGCTGGCGCCGAGCTTGAAGACGATGCGGCCCAGCGCCGACTCGCGGCGGTCGGCCAGCACCAGCGCGGCGACGAACGCGAGGCAGGTGAACGTCAGCGTCCAGGCGATCGTCATCGGGCGGCTCCCGGGTTCACGGCTTGCGCAACCCCTGCAGCTTGGCGAAGGCCGACTGCATGGCCGAGCCACCCTGCGGCGCGGCCGGCTGGCGGTAGCCGCCGCCACCACCCGACGAGCGGCCCGCCTGCTCGAAACGGTTCTCGCGCGGGCCGCCCTGGCGCTGCTGCGGCGGGGCGTCGAGCTTCATCGTCAGGCCGATGCGCTTGCGCGCCACGTCGACCTCGGTGACGCGCACCTTGACGATGTCGCCGGTCTTCACCACCTCGCGCGCGTCCTTCACGAACTTGTGGGCGAGCTGGCTCACGTGCACCAGCCCGTCCTGGTGCACGCCCAGATCGATGAAGGCGCCGAACTGCGCCACGTTGCTGACGGTGCCCTCCAGCACCATGCCTTCGCGCAGATCCTTGATGTCGTCCACGCCGTCGTTGAAGCGCGCCACCTTGAAGTCGGGGCGCGGGTCGCGGCCGGGTTTTTCCAGCTCGCCGAGGATGTCTTTCACCGTGATGACGCCGAACGTCTCGTTGGCGAACAGCTCGGGCCGCAGCGTCTTCAGCAGCTCGGCGCGGCCCATCAGCTCGGCCACCGGCTTGCCGGTTTTCTGGATGATGCCTTCCACCACCGGGTAGGTTTCGGGGTGAACGCCGGTCATGTCGAGCGGGTTGTCGCCGCCGCGAATGCGCAGAAAGCCCGCGCTCTGCTCGAAGGTCTTGGCACCCAGGCCGCTCACGTCCATGAGCTGCTTGCGGCTGCGGAAGGCGCCGTTGGCCTCGCGCCAGCGCACCACCGAGCGCGCCACCGCGCCGCTCAGGCCCGACACGCGGCTCAGCAGCGGCACGCTGGCGGTGTTCAGGTCCACGCCCACCGCGTTCACGCAGTCTTCCACCACCGCCTCCAGCGTGCGCGCCAGCTCGCCCTGGTTCACGTCGTGCTGGTACTGGCCCACGCCGATGCTCTTGGGGTCGATCTTCACCAGCTCGGCCAGCGGGTCCTGCAGCCGCCGCGCGATGCTGGCGGCGCCGCGCAGGCTCACGTCCACGTCGGGCATCTCCTGGCTGGCGAACTCACTGGCGGAATAGACCGACGCGCCGGCCTCGCTGACCACTACTTTTTCGATAGCAGAAACACCAGATTCGGCGATGACTTCAGCCGCTTTTTGTACCAATTTTATGAGGTCGGCCGCCAGTTTGTCGGTTTCGCGGCTGGCGGTGCCGTTGCCAATGGCGATCAGGTTCACGCCGTGCTTGGCGCTCAGCTTGGCCAGCGTGTGCAGCGCGCCGTCCCAGTCGCGCCGCGGCTCGTGCGGGAACACGGTGGCGGTGTCGACCAGCTTGCCGGTGGCGTCGACCACCGCCACCTTCACGCCGGTGCGGATGCCCGGGTCCAGCCCCATCACCACGCGCGGGCCGGCGGGCGCAGCCAGCAGCAGGTCGCGCAGGTTGTCGCCGAAGACCTTGATGGCGACCTTCTCGGCGTCTTCGCGCAGGCGGGTGAACAGGTCGCGCTCGGTGCTCAGGCTGAGCTTGACGCGCCAGGTCCAGGCCACGCACTTGCGCAGCAGGTCGTCGGCCTTGCGGGCCTGGTGGCGCCAGCCGAGGTGCAAGGCGATGCGGCCTTCGGCAAGGCTGGGCACGGCGGCAGGCTTGGTGCCCGCCGCGCTCGCAGGCGGTTCAGGTTCGGGCACCACCAGCTTGGCGTCCAGGATCTCCAGCGCACGGCCGCGGAACACCGCCAGCGCGCGGTGCGACGGCACCCGGCCGATCGGCTCGTCGTAGTCGAAATAGTCGCGGAACTTGGCGATGTCGGCGTCGGCCTCGTTCTTGCCGCTGGCCAGTTTGCTCTGGAACAGGCCCTCGGTCCACAGCCATTCGCGCAGCGCCTGCACCAGCGAAGCGTCTTCAGCCCAGCGTTCGCTGAGGATGTCGCGCACGCCGTCGAGCACGGCCAGCGGGTTGCTGAAATCGGCGCCCTCCACCGTGCCGGCCGGCGACGTGAAGGCGGCCGCTTCGGCCAGCGGGTCGAGCGTGGGGTCGGCCCACAGCCGGTCGGCCAGCGGGGCTATGCCGGCCTCGCGGGCGATCATGCCCTTGGTGCGGCGCTTGGGCTTGTAGGGCAGGTAGAGGTCTTCAAGCTCCTGCTTGGTGGGCGCGGCGGCAATCGCGGCCTGCAACTCGGGCGTGAGCTTGCCCTGCTCATCAATGCTTTTCAGCACGGCGGCGCGGCGTTCTTCCAGCTCGCGCAAATAGCCCAGGCGGTAGTCGAGCTCGCGCAGTTGCACGTCGTCGAGGCCGCCAGTCACTTCCTTGCGGTAGCGGGCGATGAAAGGCACGGTGGCGCCGCCGTCGATCAGCTCGACGGTGGCCCGCACCTGCGACAGGTTGATGCGCAGCTCCTGCGCGATCTGCGCTTCGATGCGCGAATTCAGCAAAGACATGAAACGGAGAAAGGAAACGAAAGGGAAAAGGAAAAAAGATCAGGCGGTGCGCGTGGCGGCAGCAGCACCGGCACCCACCTTCACCACCAGGCTAGGCCCGAAAGCCCACCAGCCGGTCAGCACCGCCACACAGGCGAGCACGCCCACGGCGATCCACACCAGCCGCTCGGCGCCCGCCGCCAGGCCGGCGCGCGGCCGCTGCGGGGCGAGCGGCTCGTCGGCGGCGGCCACCGGCAGCGCGGGCTGGGCAAAGCGCTGGGCCTGCGCGCGCTTGAGTGCGTCGAGCGTGCGCGACACGTTATTTCTCGGCCAGCAGCCGGGGTTCCGACACGCCGATCGCGCGGTTCAGCTGCATGAAAGTCTCGGCGCCGGCGGTGCCGTCGGCCTTCAGGCCGCTGGAGAGCTGGAAGGCCGCGACCTGCGACTTCAGCACCGCGTCGAACTTGCGGCCCTCTGCGGGCTGGGTGCCGCCCTGCAGCAGCGCCAGCCGCGAGCCGAGGAAATCGACCGGCGGGCCGCTGGCGCCCACCTTGAGCTTGCCGCCCCAGTTGGCCGGCGCCTTCCACAGCGTGCCGAATTCGCCGCGCCACAGGCCCAGCAGCGTGTTCAGCGGCAGCGTCTGCGAGCTGCCGCCGACCAGCAGCGTGGCCGTCTTGGGGCCGATGCCGTTCAGCAGCGCGTAGACCGGCTTCTTGCTGCCGTCGTACAGCGTCAGCACGGCCGGCCGGTCGAGCTGCTGCACGGTGGTCAGCGTGCCCTTGGACTCGAAACACTCCACGCCCTGCTTCGCCGAGGCGGCGCAGGGGTCGCCCGCCGGCAACTGCAGCTTCCACAGCGTGGCCAGCTCGCGCCAGGCGTCGTTCTCGGTGCGGTGCGCGGTCGTCAGCGTGCCACCGCCCGCCGGTTCGGCCGAGGCAGCCGCCGGTGCAGCCGGCGGCGGCGGGTTGCGCGCGGCCACCTGCGCGCCGCCCGTACCGGCGGCCGGCAACGGCATCTGCGGCGACCCCGACGGCAGCGTGCCCAGCGTGGCCGGCGCGCCGCCCACGGTGGGCGGCGGCAGCGGCGGCGGCGTGTAGGTGGGCGAGCCGCTGTCGGCCGGCTGAGAGGCCTTTGCGGCGGGGCTGCTCGCCGCCGCCAATGTGGTGGGAGAAGCGGCGCCCCCATGCAACGCGAGCCACGCCAGGCCGAACAGGCCCAGCCCGGCGGCCACGCCAATGCCCAGCACCGCGAACGGGTTCAGCGCCGCCACGCGGGCAGCCAGCGGCCCCGCGACCTTGGCCGCGCCTTCGTCGCGCGGCGTTGGCGACACATTCGGCACATCGTCGTCGAACACCTCGCGGCCGGCCTTGTCGACGATCTCGCGGCCAATCGCCACCTTGCCGGTGGCGTAGGCGCCGAGCAGCGCCCGGTCGCACAGCAGATTGATGCGGCGCGGCACCCCGCGCGACAGCTTGTGGACGCGCGCAATGGCCTTGGCGTCGAACGGCACGCCGCCGACGCGCCCCGCCACCGCCAGCCGGTGGCTGATGTAGTGCGCGGTTTCCACCTCCGACAGCGCCGGCAGATGGAACCGCGCGATGACGCGTTGCGCCAGTTGCTCCATGTCGGGCCGGGCCAGCAGTGCGCGCAATTCCGGCTGGCCGATCAGCACGATCTGCAGCAGCTTGCGCTCGGCCGTTTCCAGGTTGGTCAGCAGCCGCAACTGCTCGATCACGTCGGGCGCCAGGTTCTGCGCCTCGTCGATGATGAGCACGTTGTTGCGGCCCTCGGCGTGGGCCTGCAGCAGGAAGGCGTTGAGCGGCTCGACGTAGTCGGTCACCGTGGCGTTGGCGGTACGGCGGTGCGCGTACTTGACGTGGAACTCGTCGCAAATGGAGCGCAGCAGCTCGATCACCGTCAGCTTCGGGTTGAAGATGTAGGCGACGTTGCAGTTCTCCGGAATCTGCTCCAGAAAGGCGCGGCAGACCGTGGTCTTGCCAGCGCCGATCTCGCCGGTGAGCAGCACGAAGCCGCCGCCACCGCCCAGCCCGTACAGCAGATGCGCCAGCGCCTCGCGGTGGCGCTCGCTCATGAACAGGTAGCGCGGATCGGGCGCGATCGAAAACGGGCTTTCCTTCAGCCCGAAGAACTCGGTGTACATGGGGGTCTGCACGATACGCTGCCGGCGGCTGCTGGTGTCCAAACCCCCATTGTCACCCCAAGCCGGCACCCCGCTCCACAGGGCCTGCCCCGCTTGACCCGAGGCCGCCGCGGCCCCAGCGCAGCCCCACCAGCAGGCCGCCTGCCATTGCCAGCACGAAGGTTGCCGCCTCGCGCCAACCCCCGCCACCCAGTCCCAGCAGCACCAGCGCCGGGCCCGGGCACAGCCCAACCAGGCCCCAGCCCACGCCGAACACCACGCTGCCCGCCACCAGCCGCGGCGTCACCGCGGTGAGCGCGGCGCGCGGCGGCAGGTCGATCGGCTGGCCGTTCAGCGCCTTCGGGAGGCGCCGCGCCCAGGCGAAGGCCGGCAGCGCGACCCCGATGGCGCCCGCCATCACGAAGGCCAGCGCCGGGTTCCAGGCGTCGGCCACATCCAGGAAGCCCAGCACATTGGCCGGGTTGGCCATGCCCGACAGCAGCAGGCCGGCACCGAACAGCAGCCCGGCCACGAGAGCGATCACCGCGTCCATCTCACAGCCCTCCGTGCCGCACGACGAACACCGTGAGCGCCGCCGTGGCCATGAAGGTGCCCACCGCCACCAGCGAGCGCAGCGACAGGTTGGACAGCCCGCAGACGCCGTGGCCGCTGGTGCAGCCGTTGGCCAGCCCTGCGCCCAGCCCGGTGATGGCGCCCGCCGCCAGCAGCAGTGCGAAGCCGCCGCCCAGCTCCACCGGGCTGGCCAGCCCGGCCGCGCGGGCCGCCACCGCCGCCAGCACCAGCCCCGCCACGAAGGCCAGCCGCCAGCGGGCCGGCCCCGCCTCGCCCAGCACCAGCCAGCCGAACACGCCGCTCACACCGGCGATGCGGCCGCTGCCCAGCAGCAGCAACGCTGTGGCCAGGCCGATGAGGGCGCCGCCGGCCAGCGCGCGCAGGATGTCATTCAGGATCAACATGCGCCCATCGTCTCAGAAACGGCGGCCCCACGACACACCCACGGCGGTTTCCTTCAGGCTGATGTTGGCCTCGCCGCCGCCAAAGCCGGCCGGCGGGTTGCCCGGCGGAATCGAGTTCTGGCCGCTCACCGTCTTCTTCGGCGCGTGCAGGAAGGAGACGGTCAGCTCGTTCTCCTTGTCCACCGCCCAGGTGGCGCCCGCCGTGAGGTTGGTGCGCACCACGCCCGGCGCCAGGATGTTGAAGAAGGTCTGGTCCTTCGGGATGGGCTGCTGCGTGCGGCTGATGCCGCCGCGCACTGTGAGCTGCGGGCTCACCACGTATTCGGCGCCGATCTTCACCACCGTGATGTCTTTCCAGCCGAAGCCCGGGCCGTTGCTGGCGCCCAGCGGCACGCCCTGCAGCAGCGCCGCGCTGCTGTTGCCGATGGCCGCCACCTTGCTGTGCTGGATGCGCTGCACGTCGGCCGCCAGCGTCAAGGCCTGGGTCGCCTTCACCGCCGCGCCCACGCCGTAGGTGGGAGGCACGTCGAAGCGGCCCTGGTCGGGGAACAGGCCGCTGTATTTGTCGAACTTGCCGAAGCGCGTCTTGCTCTGCCAGGTGGCGCCCACGCTGACGGCATCGTTCACCTTGCCGAGGTAGCCCAGGCGCACGCCGGCGCCGGTGGCCGAGTCGTTGCCGTTGTCGGTGACGTTGTTGGGGCTGGCGGAGAAGTTGCGGAAGGCCGACAGGCCACTGGCGCGAAACCGCTGGTAGCCGATGTTCAGCGCAGCGCCCACGCTCTGCCCCGGCGCCACCTTGAACGCCACGGTGGGAGCAATGAACAACTGCTCCAGGTTCACGCCGGCCCGGCCGGTGGAGCCGAAGCGGGCGTAGGGGTTGGCGTCCTTGTAGTCGGTGTTCTGGCCGCCGTTGCCGAACACCGCCACGCCAACGGCAAGGTCGGGCCGCACCTGCTGGCTGTAGCCGAAGTTGGGGATCAGGAAAATGGATTTGCCGTCGCCGTCGTAGGTCTGGTTGGGGCCGAAGGCGTTGCCGACGATGCTGGCCCGGCGCTGCGGCTTGAACACCTGGGCACCCACGTCGAACCGGTTGCCCACTTCCGTCAGGCCGGCGGGGTTGGTGGCGCCGGCCAGGCCGTCTTGCGGCAGCGCGATGCCGATGCCGGCGATGCCTTCGGACTTGGTGCCGTAGCCGTGGGCGAAATAACCGTTGGTGGCGCCGGCCGGCGCGGCGGCCAGCACAACAGCGAGGGCCACGAGGGAATGGGGAAAACGACGGGTCATGAAGGTCTGTCCTGCAAGGGTTGTGGTTGTGCGGCCCAGTGTCAGGAGCAGCACCTTGCGGGCCAACGAAGCAATGGCGATGAGCTCATAAGCAGCTCATCGCAGGACGACATTCGCTTCTATTTCGATAGCACTAAAGTTCCAATTGGCGCTGACTGGCGGCCGATTTTTCTCTGAAATCACCCCCGGCGGCCGCGACTGCCGCCGGGCGATGCCCCCACCAGAACGTCGCAGCCGCGCAACGCTGGCGTCGCGCAGGTTGGTGGCGGGCGCCGCCGCGCGACGGTAAGAATGGGCCGGGCTCGGCCGACCCATGGCATCCCACCCGGAGAATCACCATGCCCCGCCACACCCGCACCGCCGCTGCCGTCCTCACCAGCCTTGCGGCATCCGCCGCCCTCGCCGCCACGCCCGGCGGTCAATGCCGGGCGCAATCCGGCGCCACCGTCACGCCGGTGCTCGAGCTGTATACCAGCGAAGGCTGCAGTTCCTGCCCGCCCGCCGACCGCTACCTGTCCGGCCTGCGGGAACGGGCGGCCAGCGGCCACGCGGTGGTCGAGGCCTTTCACGTCGGTTACTGGGACTACATCGGCTGGGTGGACCGTTTCGCCACGCCCGCCCACACCTCACGCCAGAGACAGGTGAGCGGTTGGAACAACCTGCGCAGCATCTACACACCGCAGTTGGTGCTCAACGGCGCCGACTGGCGACCGGGTGGGTTGTTCGGCGTCGGTGGCAATGGCGACCCGCTGGCGGCGGGCTCGACGGCGCACGCCAGCATCGCGCTGCGCCAGCTCTCGCCCGACCAGTGGGAGGCGCAGGTCACGCCCGACGCCGGCGCACCCGCCCGCTGGTCCGCCTACTGGACGGTGACCGAACACGGCCACACGTCGCGCGTGAGTGCCGGCGAGAACAACGGCGAAACGTTGAAGCACGACTTCGTCGTGCGCCAGTACGTGCCGGCCGGCGACTACGCCAGCGACACCGGCCGCGCCAGAACGCTGAACGTCCGCAGTATCGCCGCCACCCCCGGCCACGAGCGGCAGGTGAACCTGGTGGTGTTCGACCCCGCCAATGGCAAGACGGTACAGGCACTGTCGGTCGGCTGCTGAGCTTTGGCATTCTCATGGCGCATGTCACTGCGCGCAAAACTCGGTTGAGCGGATTGGCCTGAGCGGCTGCAATCGGGGCAACGCCTCACCGACCGGTGGGGCGGGAATCAGGAGCCCCCATGCATGCCTTGTCCCACCTCGTCGCGGCGCCCGCCGCGACCACACCAGCGGCCGTTGCGGCCGACATGAGCTACCTCGCCGCCGACACCGTCGGCCGGCCGTGGAGCTACACCCACACCCCGCCACCCGGCACGCCGTGGGAAAGCGGGCGCTACGAGTCGCACGCGGTGGCCATCACCGACGCGCGCGGCCTGCTGCGCCCACCGTCGCTCGCCATCGAAGGCTTCGAGCTGCGACACGCACCGACCGCGGTGCGCGACTTCGACGACGAAGCCGCCGTGCGCCACACTTACTACCCCGAGGCCGCCGCGCTGGCGCTGCAGTTGACCGGCGGCTGCGAGGCGCATGTGTTCGACCACCTGGTGCGCCGGCGCGACGACCGCGCCACGCCGCTCAGCTTCGGCCGCGGCGCCAGCGCCGGCCGAGCCGCCGCCAACGGCCGCATCCACAACGACTACACCGAAGCCTCGGGCCTGCTGCGGCTGGAGCGCGTGCTGGGCGACGGTGCGCTCGCCCGCCGGGTGCGGCGCTTCTCCATCGTCAACGTCTGGCGGGCGCTGACCGGCCCCGAACAAGACACACCGCTGGCCGTCTGCGACGCCCGCACGGTGGGCGCGGCCGATCTCGTCGAAGCCGAGGTGCGCTACCCGCGCCGCACCGGCCACATCTACCTGCTGCGCCATTCGCCCCGGCACCGCTGGTACTACTACCCCCGCATGGCCCGCGACGAGGCGCTGGTCTTCAAGCAGTACGACTCCCAATTGAGCGGGCCGGCGCGCTTCACCCCGCACGCCGCCTTCGACCTGCCCCACCCGCCCCCCGGCACGCCGCCGCGCGAAAGCATCGAGCTGCGCTGCCTGGTCATCCACGACACCGACGACTGAACACACCATGAACATCCGCCTCAAACCCACCCCGATCGAGTTCTGGTACGAATTCGGCAGCAACTACAGCTACCTCAGCGTCATGCGCATCGAGCAGGCCGCCGCCGCACGCGACATCCCCGTCATCTGGCAGCCCTTCCTGCTCGGCCCCATCTTCCAGAAGCTGGGCTGGACCAACTCGCCCTTCGTGCTCAACCCCGACAAGGGCGACTACGTCTGGGCCGACATGGTCCGCGAATGCGCCAAACACGGCCTGCCGTGGACCCGGCCCACGACCTTCCCGCGCAGCGCACTGCTGCCGGCGCGGGTGGCGCTCCTCGGCCTCGGGCAGGACTGGCTGCCGGCCTACAGCCGCCGCATCATGGAGATCAACTTCGTGGAAGACCGCGACATCGACGACGCCGAGGTCGTGGCCTCCGCGCTGGAAGGCCTGGGCCTGCCCGCGGCCGAACTGCTGGAACAGGCCCGCTCCGACGCGCACAAGCAGCGGCTGCGCGAACAGGGCGAACGCGCGGTGGCCCGCCGGCTGTTCGGCGCGCCGACCTTCTTCGTCGGCGACGAAATGTTCTGGGGCAACGACCGGCTCGACGACGCGCTGAACCGCTGCGCCCACGCCGTCTAGGCCGGCGCCGCCAGCCGCGCCTCTGCCACGATCCATTCCGCCACGCGCGTCACCTCGGCGCGCGGGCGCTCGCTGGCGCACACCAGCCAGTAGGCGTGTTCGGCTTCCGACATCTGGCGCGGCGGAGCCAGCAACTGCAGCCGGCCCGCCGCCAGCAGCGGTTGGATCAGGCCCATGCGCCCCAGCGCCAGGCCCTGGCCGTCCAGCGCGGCCTGGATCACCTGGTCGTACTGGTTGAAGTGCAGCACGCCGGCGCCGCGTTTCGCGGGACGACCCAGCGCATCCAGCCAGTCGCGCCAGCCCGTCCACCGCAGCCAGGGGTGGCCGGTGTCGTCCAACTCCAGCAGGGCCGGCCGCTCACCACCTGCCGCTGCCAGCGCCGCCGCGACCTGCGGATGCGCCACCGGCGCCACCGATTCGCCAAACAACCACGACGAGCCCGGTGGCACGGCCGCCGATGTGGTGTAGCGGATCGCCAGGTCGATACCGTCGTGCCGCAGGTCCGCCAACTGGTTGTTGGCCGACACCCGCAGGTCCACGCCGGGGTGTTGCTGCTGGAAGCGGCTCAACCGCGGCAGCAGCCACAGGCCGGTCACGCCGATGGTCGCGCTCAGCGTGACCGGCTGCGGTGTGTCGTCGGCCCGCAGTTCGCCCAGCACGTCCTGCAACTGCTGCACCGCTCCGTCGGCACTGCGGAACAGGCGCTCGCCGGCGGGCGTGAAACGGATGGAGCGGTAGCCGCGCAACAGCAGCGGCGTGCCGACCTGCTCCTCCAGCGCATGCACCTGCCGGCTCACCGCCGACTGCGTCAGGCACAGGTCCTGCGCGGCCAGCGTGATGCTCATGCGCCGGCCGACCGCGACGAAGCCCCGGATCAGGTCCAGCGGCGGCAGCTTCAAAAGAGGCAATGGCATTCCCATGGCGCATGTCATGTTCGAAAAGAATCGATTGAAGCACATCGCGCCAGCGCGTGTAATGGCCCCATGGCACAACCGCCCTTCAACCCCCAACGCCATGCCCACGGGAATCGCCATGACCGAAGCCGCCAACCGCCCCATCGCCCTGACCGCACAGCAGGCGCCGAGCCGCACGAAACCCTCCAACTACCCCGAGCCCTTTGCCAGCCGCATGGCGGGCCGCGAGAAAAAGCCGCTCGGCGGCCTGTTCGGCCTGCGCAACTTCGGAGTCAACCTGACCCGGCTGGCGCCCGGCGCCCAATCGGCCCTGCGGCACAGCCACAGCCTGCAGGACGAGTTCGTCTACATCCTGGAAGGCCACCCCACGCTGCACACCGACGCAGGCCCCACGCCGCTGACACCGGGCATGTGCGCCGGCTTTGCCGCCGGCACCGGCAACGCCCACCACCTCGTGAACGCCACTCCGTCAGACGTGCTGTACCTGGAAATCGGCGACCGCAGCGCTGGCGATGAGGGGCGCTACCCCGACGACGACTTGCAGGCCGTGCAGGTTGCCGGTGTCTGGCGCTTCCTGCACAAGGACAACAGCCCCTACGGCAACACTTGAGGCACCCATGAGCGACACAACAGTCGGGTTCATCGGCCTCGGCGTGATGGGCCGCCCCATGGCCAGCCACCTCGCCCGCGCCGGCTGGCCGCTGGTGGTGTGGAACCGCTCGCCCGCCGCCGCCGAGGCCCTGCGCGCGCTGGGCGCAGACGTGGCCGCCGACGTGGCGGAAGTCTTCCGCAAGGCCGACACGGTGATGCTGATGCTGGACACCGAAGCAACGGTCAACATGCTGCTGCAGCGCCATACGCCGGCGTTCGAATCCCTCGTGGCCGGCCGCACCCTCGTCCACATGGGCACCACATCCGCCGCTTTCTCGCAGGCGCTCGAAGCCGACGTGCGACGGGCCGGCGGCCGTTACGTGGAGGCACCGGTGTCAGGCTCCCGCGTGCCCGCCGAAGCGGGCCGCCTGGTGGGCATGTTGGCCGGTGAGGCCGATGTGGTGGCCGCCGCGCGGCCGCTGCTGGCGCCGATGTGCGCCAACGTGTTCGCGTGCGGCGCGGTGCCTGCGGCGCTGCTGATGAAGCTCTCGGTCAATCTGGTGCTGATCACGCTGGCGACCGGCCTGGTCGAAGCCTTCCATTTCGCCCGCGGCAACGGCGTCTATCTGCCGCTGTTCCGCGCCATCCTGGAAGCCGGGCCCATGGGCAGCGGCGTGCTGGCCATGAAGCTGCCCAAGCTGCTCGACCAGGACTTCACCGCGCAGGCCACCATCACCGACGTGCTGAAGAACAACGCGCTGATCGCCGCACAGGCCAGGGCGTCGGCCCTGCCCACGCCGCTGCTCGATGCCTGCCACCGCCTGTTCGGCGAAACCGACGCGCTGGGCCACGGCCCGCTCGACATGGTGGCGGTGCTGCGGGCGCTGGAGGCGCGCACCACAGACGCCTGACCGTCAGCGCGCCCAGCCCTCGGGCCGCGGCAGTTCGAAGTTCAGATCCGACTTCGTGCGGCCATACCAGTCGGCCCCCATGCGGGAGACGAGGTCGAGCCTGTCGGGATCGACCTGGTGGTCGGGTGCCAGGATGGCGGGGTCGACATGCGCGGCGACCACTTCGCCGAGCACGATCCAGCACGACGGTTTGTCGGCCGGGTACGGCGTCACGCCGACCTTGCGGCACTCAAACGCCACCGGCGCGCCCAACACGCGGCGCGGCGCCACCTTCTGACTGGTCAGGCCGCTGAGGCCCGCCTTTTCCCACTCGCTGACGCCGCGCTCGAAACCGAACGAGGTCTGATTCATCTGCTGCACCAGCGCATGCGGTACCAGGTTCACCACGAATTCGCCGGTGGCCTCGATGTTGGCGGGCGTGTCCTTCATGCTGCCGTCGCTGTTGGCGAGCGGGCAGATCATCAGCGTCGGCGGCGTGTGGGTGACGACCTGGAAGAAGCTGAACGGCGCGAGGTTGGGCTGGCCCGACGCCGACACGGTGGAAACCCATGCCACCGGCCGCGGCGTGACGGTGGACGCCAGCCAGAAATAGGCCTGGCGGGCGGGCAGACCGGTGAAGTCGATGTACACGCCGCGCGCCGTCTCAGTCTTTCGCCGGACCGCCGCGCAGCGCCCTGCGCAGCTCCACGCCGAGTTCGGGCTTGTGCGCGAAGGGGTCGGTCGGGTTGCGGCCCTGCACCACGTCATCCAGCCGCACCTGCACCGCGCCGAGCGCCTGCGGGTGGCTGTAGATGTAGAAACGGTCGGCCTCGACCGCGTCGAACACCAGTTGCGCGACCTGCGCGGCCGTGACCTTGCCGCTGCCCACCGCCTTGTCGGTCATCAGCTGGCCGACGCGCTGGCTGCGGGTGGGTCTGTCGGCAGCCAGCTCGCCGGGCCGGTTGCGGTGGCTCTGGCCGATGCCGGTGGGCACAAAGTAGGGGCACAACACGCTGGCGCCGATCTGGTCGGTCACCAGCTTCAGGTCTTGGTACAGCGTCTCGCTGAAGCTCACCACCGCGTGTTTGCTGACGTTGTAGATGCCCATGTTGGGCGGCGCCAGCAGGCCGGCCATGCTGGCGGTGTTGACGATGTGGCCGCGCCACGCCGGGTCGCGTTCGGCGGCGGCCAGCATCATCGGCGTGAACAGCCGGGTGCCGTGCACCACGCCCATCAGGTTGACACCCATCACCCATTCCCAGTCGCGCACCGAGTTTTCCCAGATCAGCCCGGCCGCGCCGACACCGGCGTTGTTGAAGACCAGGTGGGGCGCGCCGAAACGCAGCAAGGCGTCGGTGGCCAGCGCCTCCATCTGCCCGGCGTTGGAGACGTCGCAGCGCCGCGCCAGCACGGCGGCGCCGGCGGCCTCCAATTCGGCCTGGGCGGCGTCGAGCGCGTCCTGCTGCACGTCGACGAGGACGAGGTTCATGCCGCGCCGGGCGGCGAGGCGCGCCACCTCGAGGCCGAAGCCCGAGCCTGCGCCGGTGAGGAAGGCGGTCTTGCCGTGGAAGTCCTGGATCATGGTGCGGGGGTGGCCGGATCGGCCTTCTTCAGCGCGAAGCCGATGCGGGGGAAATGGACGTGCACGGTGCCGGCGCGCGGGTCGGTGCGGCGCAGCGTGTAGTGCATGCGGGTGGCGGCGAGCAATTCGCCCTCGGTCTGTTCCAGGCCGAAGGTTTCGGCATGGACGACGACGCGGCTGCCCAGCGGAATGCCGTGTTCGTCCTGAAAGGTGCTGTCGTCGACCGGTGCGGGCGTGGACGCGGCGGCGATGTCGATCGCGTCGGCCGGCGAGACACTGGCCGGGTTGCCGTGGCCGATGGCCGCCATGCGGTCCATCCATTCGAGGATGCCGGGTGCCGTCTCCAGGATGGCGGCCAGGCCCGGCGTGCGAACGCGGGTGAACCACAGCGGGTGGTAACAGGCGAAGTCGGCCAGGCTGGGTAGCGCACCCTGCAGGAAGGGGCCGTCTTCCAGCATCTTGGCGATGCGGCGCAAATAGCTCTTGTACGCAGCGGCGGCGTCGGCCGGGCGCAGCCGCGTCATGTTGCCGGCGCTCATCCTGGCGCGGTCTTCGCCGAAGGACTTGGCGACCTCGGGGCGCATCGTGCCCAAAGCCTCGGCGGCACCCTTGGGTTGGAAGTTGTAGGCCATCGCGGCCCAGAACAGCGTGCTGTCGGCCCATTGGGCGATGATGCGCGCGCTGCCCTTGAGGCCCTGCGGGTACAGCGTGGGCTCCGGCTGGCGGTGTTCCAGCACGTCGCAGATCAGCGCGGTGTCGCAATAGATGTCGGCGCCGATCTGCAGGAAGGGGGTGCGGCGGTAACCACCCGTCAGCGCCACCGCGTCGGGCTTGGGCATGATGGGCGGCACCTCGACAGACCCCCAGGCCAGCCGCTTGTGGCCCAGGATGAGGCGCAGCTTTTCGCAGAACGGCGAGGTGGCGTACTGGTGCAGCAGGATGTCAGGCACGGTTTTTCCTTTCGATGAGGGTCATGGCCGGCGGTATGCGTTCAGCGCGGCATGGCCCTTGCCACGATGGCGTCGAGGTCGGCGCCGGCCGGCAGCGTGCCGAAGGCCGGGCCCCAGTCGCCGCCCAGGCGCGAGGCGCAGAAGGCGTCGCTCACGGCGGCGGGCGCGGTGCGGGCCAGCAGCGCGGCCTGCACGGTCAGCGCCACTTCCTGCGCGAGACGGCGGGCTTCGGTCTCGGTGGCCATCTGTTCGGTGCGCGTGGGCAGCGCGGCGATCGCGCGGTCCAGCGTGGCGTTGGCGCCGCGCGCGGGTGCCAGTTCGTGGACCAGCGCGGCGGCGCTGTCGCCCTTGCGCAAGGCACGCAACAGGTCGAGCGCCATGATGTTGCCGGCGCCCTCCCAGATCGAGTTCAGCGGCATCTCGCGGTAGACGCGGGCCATCACGCCTTCGCCGCCCTCCTCCACGTAGCCGTTGCCGCCCAAGCACTCCATTGCCTCTTGCGCGAAGGGGCTGCCGCGTTTGCAGATCCAGAATTTGGCCACCGGCGTCAGCAGCCGCGCCATCGCCTGCTCGTGTGGGTCGTCGGGGTGGTCGAAGGCGCGGGCGAGGCGAATGGCCAGCGCGGTGGCGGCCTCGCTTTCCAGCGCCAGGTCGGCCAGCACCGCCTTCATCAGCGGCTGTTCGATCAGCGGCTTGCCGAAGGCCTGGCGCTGCGCCGTGTGGTCGAGCGCCAACGACAGTGCCTGCCGCATCAGCCCGCTGGTGCCCAGGGCGCAGTCGAGCCGGGTCATGGTGCCCATTTCGAGGATCTGCGGGATGCCGCGGCCTTCGTCGCCGACCAGCCAGGCGGTGGCGCCGACGAACTCGACCTCGGAGCTGGCGTTGGCCTTGTTGCCCAGCTTGTCCTTCAGCCGCTGGATGCGCAGGCCGTTCAGCGAACCGTCGGGCAGCACCCGCGGCAGGAACAAGCAGCTCAGGCCCGACGCGGTCTGCGCGAGGATCAGGAAGGCGTCGCACATCGGCGCCGAGAAGAACCACTTGTGGCCGGTGACGCTGAAGCGCTCGCCCCAGGCGTCGCGGCCATCGGCCTCGGCGCGGGTGGTGTTGGCCCGCACGTCGGAGCCGCCCTGCTTCTCGGTCATGCCCATGCCCATGGTCAGGCCGGTCTTGTCACGCCACAGCGTGAGCCGGGGGTCGTAGGCGCGGCTGGTGAGGCCAGCCTGCCAGTCGGCGAACACGGCGGGGTTGCCGCGCAGCGCCGGTGTGACGGCGTAGCTCATCGAGATGGGGCACAGCACCGACGGCTCCAGCTCCGTGAACAGCATGAAGCCGGCCGCTCGTCGAACATGGTTCGGCGCGCCCTGCGCACCGGCCCAGGGACTGGCGTGCAGGCCGGCCCCAACGGCGGCGGTCATCAGCGCGTGGTAGCTCGGGTGGAATTCGACGGCGTCGATGCGGTGGCCGTAGCGGTCGTGCGTCTTGAGCTGCGGCGTGTGCACATTCGCCAGCCGCGCGTGGGTCTGCATCTCGGGGCTGCCCAGTGTGGCGCCGAGCGCGGACAGCTCCGAAAGATCGAGCGACGGCGCGTTCAACTTCAGCGCGTCCCGCAGCGGCCGGTTGCCCGCCAGCAGGTTGTAGCCGGCAAGCGGCTGGGGCTGGTTCAGCACCTCGTGCGTGGCGGCCATGGCTCTAATCCGTGGAAATGACGTTCAGCGCGTTGACGCTGCGCGGGCCGGTCGGCAGCCGCTTCACGTACTTGAAGGTGCCGGTCGCGTGGGCGCAGGGCCGGCCTTCGGCATCGACCAGCGTGGCCTCGACGAAGGCCATGGTCGCGGTGCGGTGCTTCAGCGAACCGAGGCCCTGCAGCGGCCCACGGGCCGGCTGCATGAAACTGGTCTTCATCTCGATGGTGACGATGCCCGACTCCTTGTTCACACTGCGCGCGGCCACCGCCATCGCGACGTCGAGCACCGTCATGCAGGCGCCGCCGTGCACTACGCCGAAGGAGTTCATGTGCTCAGGCTTCGGCGTGAAGCCGATCGTCGAGAACCCGCCGTCGAACCGCTCCAGCGTGAAACCGAGGTGGTGGACGAAGGGGATGTCGACGCCGAACTCCATGTTCAGCCGCCTGTGATGACCGACACGCCGCCGTCGACCGCGAGCCACTGCCCGGTGATGTGTTTGCCGGCGTCGGACGCGTACAGCAGGCACAAGCCCTTCAAATCCTCGTCGTCTCCCAAGCGGCGCAACGGCGCGTGGGCGGCGAGCTTTTCTTCGCCCAGGCGGGCCAGCGTGCCGGCCGTCATCTTGCTGGGGAAGAAACCAGGGCAGATCGCGTTGACGGTGATGCCGTAGCGGCCCCATTCGCAGCCCAGCGCGCGGGTGAAATTGATGACCGCGCCCTTGGACGTGTTGTAGGCGATGGTGGTCATGTCGGTGGGGTTGCCGCCAAGACCGGCGATGGACGCGACGTTGATGATGCGGCCGCTCTTGCGCGGAATCATGCTGAGCTTGGCGATGCGCTGGCTGAGCACGAAATAGCCGCGCACGTTGAGGTCCATCACCTTGTCCCAGGCCTCGATCGGGTGGTCTTCGGCGGGCGCGCCCCAGGCGGCGCCGGCGTTGTTCACCAGAATGTCGACGTGGCCCAGCCGCTGCAGCGCCTCGTCGGCCAGGCGGTGAATGTCGTTCTCGTCGGCGCAGTCGGCGGCGATCCAACGGGTGTCGATGCCGGCGGCCTGCAGTTCGGCCGCGGCCTCTTCCAGATCGGACGTTTTGCGAGAACTCAGCACGATGCGCGCGCCGGCCTCGCCGAGCGCCTGCGCGAGTTGCAGGCCGAGGCCGCGAGAACCGCCGGTGACGAGTGCCGTCTTGCCGGTCAGATCGAACAGTTGCTGGACGGTGCGGATGCTCATGTCGGTTGTCTCCTCGTGTGGCGGCCCATTGTCCGGGCCGCCCCTCACCCCGGCTGTCACAGGGGCGATAAAACCGTGTGGGGTCAGCCGCGTGGCGGCGGCGCCGGTGGCGCGCCGTCGGCCTTGAGCTTCGATCGCAGCACGATCAGCACAATGCCACCGGCCACCATGGCCGCGCCAATACCGAGCACGACCAGGCCCAGGCCGTCGTCGGTGCGACGCGTTGCGATGCCGGTGGTGATGCCGAGCAGGCCGCCGTAGATCAGCACCCAGATCAAACGGTGCAGGCGCGCGAGCGCAAGGGGAGATGCCATCAGAATGCCTCTTCGTCGAGTTGGGCGCAGGTCAGGTCGCGGGATTCGACCACACCGAGCCAAGCCTCGATTTTCGGCAATTCGTAGCGAAAGAAAAAGCGGCAGGCGGCAAGCTTGCCGTCGCGCTGGGCGGCAGGCAGTTGAGCGGCGCCGGCGGCGAGCGCCACGTCGAGCCAGATCCAGGCAAGCACCGTGTGGCCGAAGGCCTGCATGTAGGGCACGGCGTTGGCCAGTGCCTCGGCCGGCTGGCCGGTGGCCCAGGCCGCCTTGGTGGCCGCGCCGATGCGCTGCAACGCACGCGCCAGCGCGTTCGCGTGCTCGGCGAGTGCGGGCTGCTGGATGGCGCGCTGCACCGTCTCGTTTACGCGGCCGGCCAGCAGCTTCAGGCCGCTGCCGCCGCCCTGCACGACCTTGCGGCCGAGCAGGTCGAGCGCCTGGATGCCATGGGTGCCCTCGTGGATCATGTTCAGCCGGTTGTCGCGCCAGTACTGCTCGACCGGGAAATCGCGCGTGTAGCCATAGCCGCCGTGGATCTGAATGGCCAGCGAATTGGCTTCGAGGCACCATTCGCTCGGCCAGCTCTTGGCGATGGGCGTCAGCACCTCCAGCAACTGGCGCGCCAGTTCGGCGTCGGCCGGCTCGCCGGTGTGGTGCTCGTCGACCAGCCGCGCGCAATACAGCTCCAGTGCCAGCGCGCCCTCGCAATACGCCTTCTGCGCGAGCAACATGCGCTTCACGTCGGCGTGTTCGATGATGCGGACCTGCGGCGCGGCCGCGTCCTTGCCACCGACCCCGATCGGTCTGCCTTGCGGCCGGTTTCTGGCGTAATCCAGACTGGCGACATAACCCGCCATGCCCAGCATGGTCGCCGCCATGCCGACGCCGATGCGCGCCTCGTTCATCATGTGGAACATCGCCCGCAGGCCTTCGCCGGGCTTGCCGACGAGGTAGCCCACCGCACCGGGCTTGCCGTTCACCGGGAACCTGCCTTCGCCGAAGTTCAGCAGCGTGTTGGTGGTGCCGCGCCAGCCGCACTTGTGGTTCAGGCCGGCCAGCGCCACGTCGTTGCGCACGCCGGTCAGCCGGCCTTGCGCATCCACCAGGTGCTTGGGCACGATGAACAGCGAAATGCCTTTCACGCCGGGCAAGGGCTTGCCGTCGGGCGCGGGAATCTTGGCCAGCACCAGGTGCACGATGTTCTCGGTCAGCTCGTGTTCGCCGGCCGAGATCCACATCTTGTTGCCGGTAAGTCGAAAACGAGGGCCGAGTGGATCGGCCTCGAAATCGGCGCCGTCGGGCACCGCGCGCGTCGCGACGTCGCTCAGACTGGACCCGGCCTGCGGTTCGCTCAAACACATCGTGCCCGACCAGCGGCCGGCGAATTCGTTCAGCGCAAAGACCTGCTTTTGCAGCGCCGTGCCGTGCGCCATCAGCAGGTTGGCGTTGCCAGTGGTCAGCATGCCAGAGCCGATGCTGACCGAGGCCATGGCAAAGAAGGCGTTGGCCGCGGCCTCCACCGTGTACGGCAACTGCATGCCGCCGATGTCGTAGTCCTGCGCCGCGCTCAGCATGCCGGACGCGGCGTAAGCCTGCTGCGCCTCGTGGGTGGCGCGCGGCAGGATGACCTTCTCGCCGTCGAAACGCGGCTCCTCGGTGTCGACGGTGCGGTTGTGCGGCGCGTATTTCTCGCGGGCGATGCGTTCGCAGGTGTCGAGCACCGCATCGAAGGTTTCGCGGGAATGGTCGGCGAAGCGCTCACGGTCGGTCAGCGTGCCGACCCGCAACCAGTCGTGCAGCAGGAAATCGACGGTGGCGCGAACGGACATGGCTCAATCCTTTTTCGGCAGCGCGGCGATCGTGCCCTGCGCGACCGCGCACAGCTTCTCGGCGCCGTCTTTCACCACGAACACGTCGCAGCGGCAGACCGCCTGGCTCTTGCCGGCGTGCACGGCCTCCGCCCTTGCGATCAGCCGTTCGCCGACCGCCGGGCGCAGGTAGTTGATCTTGAATTCGCTGGTCACCACCGGCACCCGCAGCGCGGTGCCGCCGGCATAGGTCAGCGCGTTGTCGGCGGCGTAGCTGACCACGCCGCCGTGTGCGAAGCCGTGCTGCTGCAACACTTTCTCGGCTAGCGGCACGGCCAGCTCGCAACGGCCGGGGGCCAGCGCCAGCAGTTCGGCGTCGATCAGCACGCTGAACGGTTGCTGGGCCAGCACCTGCTGGCCCATTTTCAGAAAGGTTTCGGCGGAAACTTCGACCGGCGGCGGACCGTTCTTGGCCTCCACGCTCGCCACTTCGTGTGCTTCGCTGCCCCCCGAGGGGGCTGGCCCGCCTTGGGAGCGGCCCGGCGACGGGCCGTCGCTCACAGCACCTCGAAGATGCCGGCGGCGCCCATGCCGCCACCGATGCACATCGTGACCGCGACGCGCTTGGCGCCGCGGCGCTTGCCTTCGATCAGCGCGTGGCCGGTCAGGCGCTGACCGCTGACGCCGTAGGGGTGGCCCACCGCGATCGCGCCGCCATTCACGTTCAGTTTGTCGGCCGGGATGCCGAGCTTGTCGCGGCAGTACAGCACCTGCACGGCGAAAGCTTCGTTCAGCTCCCACAGGTCGATGTCGGCGACCGTCAGGCCAAGCCGCTTCAGCACCTTGGGCACCGCGTAGACCGGGCCGATGCCCATTTCGTCGGGCTCGCAGCCGGCCACCGCGAAGCCGAGGAAGCGGCCGAGCGGCTTCAGGCCCTTCTGCTGGGCATAGGTTTCGCTGACGACCACGCAGGCGCCGGCACCGTCGGAGAACTGGCTGGCGTTGCCGGCCGCGACCACACCACCGGGAATGGCGGGCTTGATGCCGCTGATGCCCTCTTTGGTGGTGCCTTCGCGGATGCCCTCATCTTTGCTGACGGTGACTTCCTTGGCGCGCAGGCCCATCACCGGGTCGGCGACGCCGGCGGTGACGGTGATCGGCGCGATCTCGGCTTCGAACAGGCCAGCGGCCAGCGCGGCGCTGGCACGCTGCTGGCTCTGCGCGCCGTACTCGTCCATCGCGTCGCGGCCGATGTTGTAGCGCTTGGAGACCTGCTCGGCGGTCTGCAGCATGTTCCAGTAGATCTCGGGCTTCTTCTTGGCCAGCGCCAGGTCGCGCAGCATGTGCTGGTTCATTTCCTGCTGCACGCAGGAAATGCTCTCCACGCCGCCGGCCACGTAGACCTCGCCTTCGCCAGCGATGATTCGCTGCGCGGCCAGCGCGATGGTCTGCAGGCCCGACGAGCAGAAGCGGTTGACGGTGACGCCCGACACCGAGACCGGCGCGCCGGCCATCAGCGCGATCTGGCGCGCGATGTTGGCGCCGGTCGCACCTTCGGGGTTGGCGCAGCCCATGATGACGTCCTCGACCTCGGCGGCATCAATGCCGGCGCGCTGGATGGCGTGCTGCACCGCGTGGCCGCCGAGCGTGGCGCCGTGGGTCATGTTGAAGGCGCCCTTCCAGCTCTTGGCCAGGGGCGTGCGGGCGGTGGAAACGATGACAGCGGAAGTCATGTGCGTCCTTGAATTCAGTTAAAGGTCTTGCCTTCGGCGGCGAGCTTGGCCAACAGCGGGGCCGGCTGCCAGAACGCGGCGTCGTCGAGCGGGTTCAGCGCGAAGCGCTTCATGGCCTGCACGACGTTGAACAAACCGACCTCGTCGGCGTACAGCATGGGGCCACCGCGCCAGAACGGGAAGCCGTAGCCGGTGATGTAGACCATGTCGATGTCGCCTGCCTTGCTGGCGATGCCCTCCTGCAGGATGTGGGCGGCCTCGTTGACCAGCGAATACACCAGACGCTGCACGATCTCGTCGTCGCTCACCTGGCGCGGCGTGATGCCGCGGTCCTTGCGGTGCTGCTCGATCATGTCGGTCACCGCCTTGGACGGAATCGCGTCGCGCTTGCCGGCCTGGTAGTCGTACCAGCCGGCGCCGGTCTTCTGGCCGTAGCGGCCCATTTCGCACAGCAGGTCGGCGGTCTTGCTGTACTTGAGGTCCGGCTTTTCCACGTAGCGGCGCTTGCGGATGGCCCAGCCGATGTCGTTGCCGGCCAGGTCGCCCATGCGGAACGGCCCCATCGCGAAGCCAAATTTCTCGACCGCCTTGTCCACCTGGGCAGGCGTGCAGCCTTCTTCCAGCAGGAACCCGGCCTGGCGGCTGTACTGCTCGATCATGCGATTGCCGATGAAGCCGTCGCAGACGCCGGACACCACGGCCGTCTTCTTGATCTTCTTGGCCAGCGCCATGATGGTGGCCAGCACGTCCTTGGCGGTGGCCGCGCCGCGCACCACCTCCAGCAGCTTCATCACATTGGCGGGGCTGAAAAAGTGAGTCCCGACAACATCTTGCGGACGCTTTGTGAAGTTGGCTATGAGGTTCACATCGAGCGTGGAGGTGTTGCTGGCGAGGATGGCGCCCGGCTTGCACACGCGGTCCAGTTCCTTGAACACCTTCTCCTTCACGCCCAGTTCCTCGAACACCGCCTCGATGACGATGTCGACGTCCTTCAGGTCGTCGTAGCTCAGCGTGGTGCTCAGCAGCGCCATGCGCTGGTCGTACTTGTCCTGCTTGAGCTTGCCCTTCTTGACCTGGGCCTCGTAGTTCTTGCGGATGGTGGCGACGCCACGGTCCAGCGCCTCCTGCTTCATCTCCAGCATCTTGACCGGCAGGCCGGCATTCAGGAAATTCATCGCGATGCCGCCGCCCATGGTGCCGGCGCCGATGATGCCGACCGACTTGATCTCGCGCTTGGGCGTGTCGTCCGGCACGTCGGGAATCTTGGAGGCGGCGCGCTCGGCCATGAACAGGTGGCGCAGCGCCCGGCTTTCCGGCGTGAACATCAGGTTGGTGAAGATCTCGCGCTCAAAGGCCATGCCCTCGTCGAACTTCTTCTTGGTGGCCGCCTCGACCGCGTCCACGCACTTCAGCGGCGCCGGCAGGTTCTTGGCCATGCCCTTCACCATGTTGCGGGCGAACTGGAAGTAGGCGTCACCTTGCGGATGGGCGGCCTTGAGGTTGCGCACCAGCGGCAGCGGCCGCACGTCGGCGATCTTGCGGGCAAAGGCCAGCGCGTCCTGCAGCAGCGTTTCGGGCGAGCCCACCACCTCGTCGAACAGCTTCTGGCCCGGCAGCGACGCCAGCAGTTCGCTCTTCACCGGCTCGCCGCTGACGATCATGTTCAGGCCGGTCTCCACACCGACCACGCGCGGCAGCCGCTGCGTGCCGCCGGCGCCGGGAATCAGGCCCAGCTTCACCTCGGGCAGCGCCACGTTGCAGCCGGGGGCCACCACGCGGTAATGGCAGCCCAGCGCCAGTTCCAGGCCACCGCCCATCACCACCGAGTGGATGGCGGCAACGACCGGCTTGGGCGACTGCTCCACCGCCAGAATGACCGACAGCAAATTGGGTTCGGCCAAGGCCTTGGCCGTGCCGAACTCCCTGATGTCGGCACCGCCGGAGAACGCCTTGCCGGCGCCGGTGATGACGATGGCCTTCACATTGGGATCGGCCGCGGCCAGGGCGAGGCCATCGGTGATGCCGACGCGGGTCGCATGGCCAAGGCCATTGACCGGCGGGTTGTTGAGGGTGATCACGGCAACGTCGCCGTGAAGGGTGGTCTCAGCCGTCATGCGGGGGCTCCTCAAAGGGGATACGGGTTCAAAAACGAACGATCGTTCTTTTTTATTCTAGAACCATTCCATGGCGCGGCCGTGGCAGCGCGTGTCCCCCAGCGGACATGGCCGTCCGCCGGGCCCGGTTGCCGGCAGCGTCGCGTCAGGCGTTGGGCAGCTTGTAGTCTTTCAGTTGCTCGCGCAGCTTGGTCTTGAGCATCTTGCCGGTGGCGCCGAGCGGGATGGCCTCGACGAACACCACGTCATCCGGGATCTGCCACTTGGCGGTCTTGCCCTCGTAGAACGCAATCAGTTCGTCGCGCGTCACCTCGGCGCCGGGCTTCTTCACCACCGCGACGATGGGCCGCTCGTCCCACTTGGGGTGCTTCACGCCGATGCAGGCCGCCATGGCCACGGCCGGGTGCGCCACCGCGATGTTCTCGATGTCGATGGAGCTGATCCATTCGCCGCCGGACTTGATCACGTCCTTGCTGCGGTCGGTGATCTGCAGGTAGCCGTCTTCGTCGATGGTGGCCACATCGCCTGTCGGGAACCAGCCAATGCCGTTGCTGTCCTTCACCAGCGGGTCGCCGCCCTCGCCCTTGAAGTACGAGGCCACGATCCACGGCCCCTTCACCAGCACGTCGCCAAAGGCCTTGCCGTCCCACGGCAGCTCCTGGCCGTTTTCGTCGACGATCTTCATGTCGACGCCGAAGATCGCCCGGCCCTGCTTCAGGCGGATCGCCATCTGCAGGTCTTCGCGCAGCGTCAGGTGCTTGTTCTTCAGCGTGCACAGCGTGCCCAGCGGGCTCATCTCGGTCATGCCCCAGGCGTGCAGCACGTCCACCCCATAGTCGTCGCGGAAGGCGTTGATCATGGCCGGCGGGCAGGCCGAGCCGCCGATGACGGTTCGCGTGAGCGAGCTGAACCGCAGGCCGGCCGGCTTCATGTGGCCCAGCAGCATCTGCCAGACCGTGGGCACGCCGGCGGCGAAGGTCACGCCCTCGCTTTCCATCAGTTCGTAGACCGATTTGCCGTCCAGCGCGGGGCCGGGGAAGACCAGCTTGCAGCCCACCATCAGCGCCGAATACGGAATGCCCCAGGCGTTGACGTGGAACATCGGCACCACCGGCAGCACCGAGTCGCGGGCGCTCAGGCACATCACGTCGGGCAGCGCGGCGGCGTAGGCGTGCAGCGTGGAGGAGCGGTGGCTGTACAGCGCGGCCTTGGGGTTGCCCGTGGTGCCGCTGGTGTAGCACATGCTGGAGGCCGAGTTCTCGTCGAAACGCGGCCAGACGTAGTCGGACGACGCGCCGCCGATCCAGTCTTCGTAGCTCGTCAGGTTGGGAATGCCCGTGTCTTGGGGCAGCTTGTCGGCGTCGCACAGCGCGATGAAATGCTTGATCGTCGGGCAGCGGGCGTGCACCGCCTGCACGATGGGCAGGAAGGTCATGTCGAAGCACAGCACCTGGTCTTCGGCGTGGTTGGCGATCCAGACCACCTGGTCGGGGTGCAGGCGCGGGTTCAGCGTGTGCAGCACCCGGCCGGAACCGCTGACGCCGTAGTACAGCTCCAGGTGGCGGTAGCCGTTCCAAGCCAGCGTGGCGACGCGGTCGCTGAACTGCAGCTTCATGGCGTCCAGCGCGTTGGCCACCTTGCGGGCCCGCACGGCGAGGTCTTTGTAGGTGTAGCGGTGGATGTCGCCCTCGACCCGGCGCGAGACGATTTCGCCGTCGCGGTGGTGCCTGTCGGCAAATTCGAGGAGTTGGGAGATCAGCAGCGGCTGGTCCTGCATCAATCCGAGCATGGGAATCCTTTCTTGTGCCCGTCGAAGCGGGCTTGTCTCTTGTGGTGGGTGGCCGCCAGGAGGGGCCAGACATGCAGAAAAAAAGCTTAGCAGCAAATTACCCGCCACACGGTGAGCAGGTGTAGCGCGCGCGACGCGCCAAGACCGCGCCGCCACCCGGCCCACTCCACTGCGGGACAATCGGCCATGGCCCTGGACGACGACGCGGTTTCCGCCCCCCTTTCCAACACCCCCCTTCCGGGGGCGGACGGCTTGCCGCCGCCCGTTCCGGCGCCCTGGCGCTGGCGGCCGGGTTTTGCCGCACTGGGCCCCGCGTTCTACACCGAGCTGCCGCCCCGGCCGCTCCCCGCACCCTACTGGGTCGGCCGCAGCCGAGGCCTGGCGCGGGAATTGGGGGTGGACGACGCCTGGCTGGACAGCGACGACGCGCTGCAGGCCCTCACCGGCAACCGCCTCCTCGAAGGCAGCCGGCCCCTCGCCACCGTCTACAGCGGCCACCAGTTCGGCATGTGGGCCGGCCAGTTGGGCGACGGCCGGGCGCTGCTGCTGGGCGAAACCGCTGGCGGCCAGGAAATCCAGCTCAAGGGCGCCGGCCTGACGCCCTACTCCCGCATGGGCGACGGCCGCGCGGTGCTGCGCTCCAGCATCCGCGAGTTCCTGTGCAGCGAGGCGATGCACGGCCTTGGCATTCCCACCACCCGGGCGCTGGCCGTCACCGGCTCCGACGCCCCCGTGCGGCGTGAAGAAACAGAAACCTCCGCCGTGGTCACCCGGGTGGCGCCCAGCTTCATCCGCTTCGGCCATTTCGAACACTTCTCGTCGCGCAACCAGTTGGAGGAATTGCGCGCACTGACCGACCACGTCATCGACCACCATTACCCCGACTGCCGGGAGGCGCAAGACCCGGTCGCCGCCTTCCTGGCCGCAGTGGCGCGCCGCACCGCCGCGCTGCTGGCCGGGTGGCAGGCGGTGGGCTTCTGCCACGGCGTGATGAACACCGACAACATGAGCATCCTCGGGCTCACCATCGACTACGGCCCCTTCCAGTTCCTCGACGGCTTCAACCCCAACCACATCTGCAACCACAGCGACTCGCAGGGCCGCTACGCCTACAACCAGCAGCCCAACATCGCCTACTGGAACCTGTTCTGCCTGGGCCAGGCGCTGCTGCCGCTGATCGGCGACGAAGAACGCACGCAGGCCGCGCTGAAGGCCTACCCCGGGGCCTACCCGGCCGAGTTCGAGGGCCGCATGCGCGGCAAGCTCGGCCTGGCCAGCGAGCGCGCAGGCGACCGCGACTTCATCCAGGCCACCTTCCGGCTGCTGGCCAACGAACGCACCGACTACACGCTGTTCTGGCACGAACTCAGCCGCCACATGGCCGGCGGGCCGGTTGACCCGGTGCGCGACCTGTTCATCGACCGCGACGCTTTCGACCGTTGGATGCTCACTTATTCAGAGCGAACAAGCGAGCAACCACGCCGACTTGCGGCCGATTTGATGCACAAACACAACCCCCGCTTCGTGCTGCGCAACCATTTGGCCGAAACCGCGATACGGGCCGCGAAACTAAAGGACTTTTCCGAAGTCCATACCCTGTTGACGCTGCTCGAAACCCCGTTCGACGAACATCCCGGCCACGAAGCGCACGCCGCGCTGCCACCCGACTGGGCGGCCGGCATCGAGATCAGTTGCTCGTCCTGAGCCGCTGCCGCCCTCACCCACCAAGGAATCAGCCATGAGCCACAAGATCGAGAAGACCGACGCCGAATGGAAGGAACTGCTGCGCGAAAAAGGCGCGGAACCCGGCGCATTCGAAATCACCCGCCACGAGGGCACCGAGCGCGCCTTCACCGGCAAGTACGCCGACAACAAGGACGCCGGCACCTACGCCTGCGTCTGCTGCGGCAAGCCGCTGTTCGACTCCGACACCAAATACGACTCCGGCTCCGGCTGGCCCAGCTACTACCAGCCGCTGTCGGCCGACACGGTGGAGACCAAGACCGACGGCAAGCTGTTCATGAAGCGCACCGAGGTGCACTGCGCCGACTGCGGCGCGCACCTGGGCCATGTGTTCGACGACGGCCCGGCGCCCACCGGCCTGCGCTACTGCATGAACTCCGCGTCGCTCGATTTCAAGCCGCGATAATCCCCGCCAACCCCAGCCGCCCACCGGCGGCCGACGGCGCGGCACGCGCACCCCAGCCATGAAAATCATCCTCGACTTCCTGCCGATCGCGCTGTTCTTCGGCGCGTACAAGCTGTACGACATCTACACCGCCACCGCGGTGCTGATGGGCGCCACCGTGCTGCAGATGGCCACGCTGTGGCTGATCGACCGCAAGCTCAGCACCATGCACAAGGTCACGCTGGCGCTCATCCTCGCCTTCGGCACGCTCACCCTTCTGCTGCACGATGAGCGCTTCATCAAATGGAAGCCCACCGTGCTGTATGCGGCCATGGCCATCGGCCTGGCGTTCTCGCTGTGGGTGCTGCGCAAGAACTTCCTCAAGCTGCTGCTGGGCAGCCAGCTCGAATTGCCCGAGCCGGTGTGGACCCGTCTCAACCTGGCGTGGATCGTCTACTGCGGCTTCATGTCGGCGCTCAACGGCTACGTGGCGGCGTTCTACAGCACCGAAACCTGGGTGAATTTCAAGCTGTGGGGCTACGCATTCCCGCTGCTCTTCATCGTTGGCCAGGGCCTGTACATCGCCCGCCACCTCAAGACCGGCGGCACCTCGGAAACCTGATGAGCGGCACCACGTTCTCCGACGAAGACCCGATGGGCGCGGCCGCCCGCATCGAAGCCCGGCTGCGCGAGCGGCTGCAACCGTCGCGGCTGGAGGTCATTGACGAAAGCGCCGCCCATGCGGGCCATGCCGGCGTGAACGGCAGCGGTTTCGGCACCCATTTCCGTGTGCGCATCGACGCCCCGGCGTTCGGCGGCCGCAGCCGCGTGGCACGGCACCGCCTTGTGTATGATGCCCTGCGCGATTTTCTGGAGCAGGGTGTCCACGCCCTGGCGATAGAAACGTTTTGAGGTTTCTCCCCTTCGCCGCCCGTCCTGGCGCTGGCGACATTCCCTTTTTGTTCGATCTCGATTTACCAACTGCAAGGAACGACTGGATGAAAAAGCAAATGCTGATGACGCTCGTGGCGTCGTGTGTGGTGACGCTGGCGGCGCAATCTGCGTTCGCTCAAAACCTGGCCGTGGTCAACGGCAAGCCGATTCCCAAGAGCCGCATCGACCAGCTGCAGGCGCAGATGGCCAAGGCCGGCCGCCCGGCCACGCCGGACATGCAGAGCCAGCTCAAGGAAGAAGTCATTGCCCGCGAAGTCTTCGTGCAGGAAGCCGAGAAGCGCGGCCTGGCCGGCTCCGAAGACTTCAAGGTGCAGATGGAACTGGCCCGCCAGGGCCTGCTGATCCGTGAGCTGTTCGCCGACTGGCAGAAGAAGAACCCGGTGACCGACGCCGAAGCCAAGGCCGAGTACGACAAGTACGTGGCCGCAGCCGGCGGCAAGGAATACCACGCCCACCACATCCTGGTGGAAAAGGAAGACGAGGCCAAGGCCATCATCGCCCAGCTCAAGAAGGGCGGCAAGTTCGAAGACATCGCCAAGAAGCAGTCCAAGGACCCGGGCTCCGGCCAGCAGGGCGGCGACCTCGGCTTTGCCAACCCGGCCAACTACGTGAAGGAGTTCTCCGACGCGCTGGTGGCGCTGAAGAAGGGCCAGATCACCGAAACCCCGGTGAAGACCCAGTTCGGCTACCACATCATCCGCCTGGACGAAGTGCGCGACGCCAAGCTGCCGCCGTTCGAGCAGGTCAAGCCGCAGGTCGTGCAGCAGCTCCAGCAGCAGAAGCTGTCGGCCTACCAGGCCGACCTGCGCGCCAAGGCCAAGGTCGAATAAGACCCGGCTCTCGCACAGCGGACAACGCGGCTTCGGCCGCGTTTTCTTTTGGCTCAGTCAGCGCCGCAGGGCCAGCCAGGCGCTCAGCAGGCCGATCATCACCGGCTGGTGCGCCAGGTAGTAGGTGAGGCTCCAGCGGCCCAGCCGCGCCAGCGCCCGCCCCGGCGCGCCCACCGGCGCCTGCACCACGCCCGGGTGCCGCGCCAGCAGCCACTGGCCTGCGGCCAAGCCCCACCACACCACGCCCAGCCACGGCAGCAGCGGCACGTAGTCCTCGGTCGGCGGCTTGCCGGTGACGAAACCCAGCCAGTTCAACCAGCGGCTGTCGATCAGCAGACCCCAGCCCTGCTGCTGCAACAGCGGCGTCACCAGCTCCGGCAGCACGATGGCGGCCAGCCCCGCCGGCCACAGCCAGCCGCCCCACCCGGCGCTGAGCCGCACGATCACCAGCATCACCGCAATGCCGTGCAGCACGCCGAAGGTGATGTAGCTCAACGGAAACATCACGACCGACCCGGCCGTGACCAGCAGCGCCGCGCCCACCACCTGCGCCCAGCGCCGCCAGAAACGCGGCCAGCCCTGCCCCTGGGCCACCGCGACCGCCTGGCCCAGCCCGGCGCAGAACAGGAACAGCGACACGATGGCCGTGCGCTGCACGGTCCAGAACGGGTCCATGTAGAAGTTCTGCTGCGTGAGGCGGAAATGCGCGAGGTCGAAGCAGAAATGGAAAACGGTCATCCAGACCATGGCCGCGCCGCGCAGGGCGTCGATGCGGTCGTGGCGTGCGGGGAACGGGGCGGCAACGGGCATGGCCGCCATTCTGCCAAGGCCCTCTGCTGCGCTGGCTCGTGAACAGGCTGCACAATGGCCGCGCACCACCGGAGCCGCCCCATGATCACCACCCTCACCACCTTCGCCCTGCCGAAGCCGATCACGCCCGACGAGGCAGGCCAGATCTTCCGCAGCACCGCGCCGAAATACCTGGGCGTCAGAGGCCTGATCCGCAAGCACTATGTGCTGTCGGAAGACGGGCGAACCGCCGGCGGGGTCTACCTGTGGGAGTCGCGCGAGGACGCGGAAGCGCTGTACACCGACGCTTGGCGGGCTTTCGTGCGCGAGAAATACGGCACCGAACCGGCCATCACCTACTTCCACACACCGGTGGTGGTGGACAACGTGGCGCAGGCCATCGAAACCGGCGCCTGAGCCACTGCGCCGCATCGCTCGCCATGACCGCCGCCACCACCGCCTTCAACGACCTGCTGCAGCGCTACGCCGCCGCCGTGGCCGCCAAGGACGTCGACGCCTTCGTCGCGCTCTACGCCGACGACCTGCGGGTGTTCGACCTGTGGGGGCCGTGGGAGCTGAGCGGCATCGCGGCCTGGCGCGCGATGGCGGCCGGCTGGTTCGCGTCGCTGGGCGACGAGCAGTTGAGGGTCACTTCGTCCGGTGCGCACGCCACCGCCAGCGACGGCCTCCTGGTGGGCCACGCCACCCTCACCTTCACCGCGCTGTCGGCCACCGGCGAGCTGCTGCGCTCGCTCGACAGCCGCCTGACCGTTGCCGCCCGCCCCACGGAAGGCGGCGGCTGGCGCATCGTGCACGAGCACAGCTCAGCCCCCATCCACCACGAGACGCTGAAGGCGCAGTTGCGCCGCGCCCCCACCACCGCCACCCCACCATGACCCGCATCCTCGTCAAAAGCTTCGGTGTGTCGCTCGACGGTTTCGCCGCCGGGCCCGATCAGAGCCTGCAGAACCCCCTCGGCCTGCGCGGGCCGGAACTGATGCAGTGGTTCTTCCCCACCCGCACCTGGCGCGCGATGCAGGGCATGGACGGGGGCGAGACCGGCATCGACAACGGTTTCGCCGAAGAAGGCATGCGCGGCTTCGGCGCCTGGGTGCTGGGCCGCAACATGTTCGGCCCGGTGCGCGGCCCCTGGCCGGACGAAAGCTGGCAAGGCTGGTGGGGCGACGAGCCACCCTACCACGTGCCGGTCTTCGTGCTGACGCACCACCCGCGCCCGCCGCTGGAAATGAAAGGCGGCACCACCTTCCACTTCGTCACCGACGGTCTGGCGTCGGCCCTCGCGCAGGCCCGCGCCGCAGCCGGTGGCCAAGACGTGCGCATCGGCGGCGGCGCGGCCACCGTCCGGGAAGGCCTGCGCGCCGGCCTCATCGACGAACTGCACCTGGCGGTGCGGCCGGTGCTGCTGGGCGCGGGCGAGCCGCTGTTCCAGGGCCTCGATCTGCCCGCGCTGGGCTACACCTGCGAGCGGCAGGTGGCCGGGGAACGGGCGACGCACGTCTTTCTGCGCCGCACGGCGGACACAACCTAGCGCCGATTCAGCGCTTGGCGGGCGGCAAATCCGTGCACGACCCGTGCGCCACCTCGGCCGCCATGCCCAGGCTTTCGCCGAGCGTGGGGTGCGGGTGGATGGTCTTGCCGATGTCGACCGCGTCGGCGCCCATCTCGATGGCCAGAGCCACCTCGCCGATCATGTCGCCGGCGTGGGTGCCGACGATGCCGCCGCCCAGAATGCGGCCGTGGCCGTGTGCCTCGGGCGAGTCGTCGAACAGCAGCTTGGTGAAGCCTTCGTCGCGGCCGTTGGCAATCGCGCGGCCCGACGCGCTCCACGGGAACAGGCCCTTTTTCACCTTGATGCCCTGGGCCTTGGCCTGGTCTTCGGTGAGGCCGACCCAGGCGATCTCGGGGTCGGTGTAGGCCACGCTGGGGATCACGCGGGCGTTGAAAGCGCTGGCGGCCAGCGCCTTGTCGCCCTGCAGTTCACCGGCGATGACTTCGGCCGCCACATGCGCCTCGTGCACCGCCTTGTGCGCCAGCATGGGCTGGCCGACGATGTCGCCGATGGCGAAGATGTGGCGCACGTTGGTGCGCATCTGGATGTCGACCGGAATGAAGCCGCGCTCGCCCACCGCCACGCCGGCCTTCTCCGCGCCAATCTTCTTGCCGTTGGGGCTGCGGCCCACCGCCTGCAGCACCAGGTCGTAGACCTGCGGCTCCTTGGGTGCCTGCTCGCCCTCGAACGTGACCTCGATGCCGGCCTTGGTGGCCTTGGCGCCAACGGTCCTGGTCTTCAGCATCACATGGTCGAAACGCGGCGCGTTCATCTTCTGCCAGACCTTCACCAGGTCGCGGTCGGCGCCGGGCATGAGGCCATCGAGCATTTCCACCACGTCGAGCCGCGCGCCCAGCGTGCTGTAGACGGTACCCATTTCCAGGCCGATGATGCCGCCGCCCAGAATGAGCATGCGCTGGGGGTCGGTCGCCATCTCGAGCGCGCCGGTGGAATCGACCACGCGCGGGTCTTCCGGCATGAAGGGCAGCCGCACCGCCTGCGAGCCGGCCGCGACGATGGCGGCCTTGAACGCGACGACCTGGGCCTTGCCGTCGCCGCCGGCCACGCTCAGCCGCCACGGGCTGGTGAACTGGCCGGTGCCGCGCAGCACCGTGACCTTGCGCATCTTGGCCATCGCCGCGAGGCCGCCGGTGAGTTTGCCGACCACCTTGTTCTTGTGCGCGAGCAGCTTGGCGCGGTCGATGGCCGGTGCGCCGAAGCTCACGCCCAGCGCGTCGAAATGCTTCACCTCGTCGATGACCGAGGCCACATGCAGCAGCGCCTTGCTCGGGATGCAGCCCACGTTCAGGCAGACACCGCCCAGCGTGGCGTAGCGCTCAACCAGCACCACCTTCAAACCCAGGTCGGCCGCGCGGAAGGCCGCCGAATAGCCGCCGGGGCCGGCGCCGAGCACCACCACGTCGCACTGCACGTCGCTCGGGCTGCCGTCTTCGGGCACCGCTGCAATCGCTACAGTTTCAGGAGCTGAAACACCAGATTTGGCGCTGACTTCAGCCGGTTTTTGTTCAGGTTTTGGTGTGCTGGCCGGCGCGGGAGCGGCTGCGGCGTCGGCCTCCAGCGTCAGCAGCACCGACCCCTGGTTCACCGTGTCGCCGATCTTGACCTTCAGCTCCTTCACCACACCGGCCGCTGACGACGGGATCTCCATCGACGCCTTGTCGCTCTCCACCGTGACCAGGCTTTGCTCGGCCTTCACCGCGTCGCCCGGCTTCACCAGCAGCTCGATCACGGCCACGTCCTTGAAATCGCCGATGTCCGGCACCTTCACGTCGACCGTGCTCACAGCAGCACCCTCCGGAAGTCGGCCAATATCTGCCCGAGGTACGCGTTGAACCGCGCCGCCGCCGCGCCGTCGATCACGCGGTGGTCCCAGCTCAGGCTCAGCGGCAGCATCAGCCGCGGCGCGAACTGCTTGCCGTCCCACACCGGCTCGGTCTGGCTCTTGCAGACGCCGAGGATGGCCACCTCCGGCGCGTTGATGATGGGTGTGAAGTAGCGCCCACCGATGCCGCCGAGCGAGCTGATGGTGAAGGTGGCGCCCTGCATGTCGCCGGGGGCCAGCTTGCCCTCGCGCGCCTTGCCGGCCAGCTCGCCCATTTCCTTGCTGATGGCCAGCACGCCCTTCTGGTCGGCGTTCTTGATGACCGGCACCATCAGGCCCTGCGGCGTGTCGGCCGCGAAGCCGATGTGCCAGTAGTGCTTCATCACCAACTGCTCGCCGTCGAGGCTGCTGTTGAATTCGGGGAATTTCTTCAGCGCGGCAACGCAGGCCTTGATCAGAAAGGCCAGCATCGTGACCTTCACGCCCGACTTCTCGTTCTCCTTGTTGGTGGCCACGCGGAAGGCCTCCAGCTCGGTGATGTCGGCATCGTCGTGGTTGGTGACGTGGGGAATCAGCACCCAGTTGCGGTGCAGGTTGGCCGCGCTGATCTTCTTGATGCGCGGCCTGTCCTTGCGCTCGATCTCGCCGAACTTGGCGAAATCCACCTTGGGCCACGGCAGCAGGCCCAGCGCCTCGCCGCCACCGCCTGTTGCGGCGGCGCCGACCGGCGCTTTCGCCGCCTGCGCGCGGGTCGCGGTGGCGCCCGCCATCACGGCACGGCTGAACTGCTGCAGGTCTTCGATGGTGATGCGGCCCTTGGGCCCGCTGCCCGGAATCTCGTCGAGCGGAATGCCCAGCTCGCGCGCCGCCTTGCGGATGGACGGCGAGGCGTGCGGCAGCTTGCCGGCGGCCGCCGTGCCGGGCTCATGCGGCGGCATCGCGGTGGGCGTGTCGCCAGCAGGCGCCGGTGCGGGCGATGCCGACTTCGCCTCGGCGGGTGCTGCTGCTGCAGGCTGGGCCGCAGGCTTGGCGGCGCCGCCGCCCGAACCGGCCAGCAGCGCGATCAGCGTGCCCTGCCTGACCTTGTCGCCGAGCTTCACCTTCAGCTCCTGCACCGTGCCGGCGGCGGGCGACGGGATTTCCATCGAGGCCTTGTCGCTCTCCACGGTGATCAGGCCCTGCTCGGCCTTCACTGCGTCGCCCGGCTTCACCAGCAGCTCGATCACGGCGACCTCGTCGAAGTCGCCGATGTCGGGCACCTTGATTTCGGTTGCTCCTGATTCGGGAGCAACATCGCCAGCACCGGTGCTGACTTCAGCCGCTTTTTGTTCTGATTTTGGCGTTTTTTCCGGTGCGGGGGCCGCTGCGGCAGCCTCACCGCTACCGGCCTCCAGGACCGCAATGAGCGTGCCCTGGTTCACCGTGTCGCCGACCTTGACCTTCAGTTCCTTCAACACGCCGCCGGCCGACGACGGAATCTCCATCGAGGCCTTGTCGCTCTCCACCGTGATGAGGCTTTGCTCGGGCTTGACCGTGTCGCCGGGCTTCACCAGCAGCTCGATGACGGCCACGTCCTTGAAATCGCCGATGTCCGGCACGTTGATTTCGATCGTGCTCATGGCGGGCTCAGGCGTACAGCGGGTTGATCTTGTCGGCGTCGAGGCCGTACTGCTGGATCGCGTCGGCGACCTTGCTCGCGGGCAGCGAGCCCTGTTCGCTCAGGCCCTTCAGCGCGGCCACCACGATGTAGTGGCGGTTCACCTCGAAGTGCTGGCGCAGCCGGGTGCGGAAGTCGCTGCGGCCGAAGCCGTCGGTGCCCAGCGTCTTGTAGGGGCGGCCAGAGCCGTCGGCGTTGTTCGGGATGAACGGGCGGATCTGCTCGGTGTAGGCCTTGATGTAGTCGGTCGAGGCGATCACCGGGCCTGCGGTGGCCGACAGTTGCTGCGCCACGAAGCTCTGGCGCGGCTCCTCCGTAGGGTGCAGCAGGTTCCAGCGCTCGGTGTCCTGGCCGTCGCGTGCCAGCTCGTTGAAGCTGGGGCAGCTCCACACACCCGCCGACACGCCCCAGTCCTTCTGCAGCAGCTCCTGCGCGGCGATGGCCTCGCGCAGGATGGTGCCGCTGCCGAGCAGCTGCACGCTGGGCGCCGATTCGCGGCCCTCGATGGCCGGTGCCGAGCGGCACAGGTACATGCCCTTGATGATCTGTTCCTCGGTGCCGGGTTGCAGGCCGGGCATCGCGTAGTTCTCGTTGAGCAGCGTCAGGTAGTAGAAGACGTTGTCCTGCTTCTCGACCATGCGTTTGAGGCCGTGGTGCAGGATGACGCCAACCTCGTGCGCGAACGTGGGGTCGTAGCTCACGCAATTGGGAATGGTGCCGGCCAGGATGTGGCTGTGGCCGTCTTCGTGCTGCAGGCCTTCGCCGTTCAGCGTGGTGCGGCCGCTGGTGCCGCCCAGCAGGAAGCCGCGGGCCTGCATGTCGCCGGCGGCCCAGGCCAGGTCGCCGATGCGCTGGAAGCCGAACATCGAGTAATAGACGTAGAACGGCACCATGATGCGGTTGCTGGTGCTGTAGCTGGTGGCCGCGGCGATCCAGCTGCTCATGCCGCCGGGCTCGTTGATGCCCTCCTGCAGAATCTGGCCGGCCTTGTCTTCGCGGTAGTACATCACCTGGTCCTTGTCGACCGGCGTGTACTTCTGCCCCTCGGGGTTGTAGATGCCGATCTGGCGGAACAGCCCTTCCATGCCGAAGGTGCGCGCCTCGTCCACCAGGATGGGCACCACGCGCGGGCCCAGCGCCTTGTCGCGCAGCAGCTGCGTGAGAAAGCGCACGTAGGCCTGCGTGGTGCTGATCTCGCGGCCCTCGGCCGTGGGCTCCAGCACCGCCTTGAAGGTGTCGAGCGACGGAATGGTGAAGCTCTCGTCCGATTTCGCGCGGCGGTTGGGCAGGTAGCCGCCCAGCGCCTTGCGCCGCTCGTGCAGGTACTTCATTTCCGGCGTGTCGTCGGCCGGCTTGTAGTAGGGAATCTTCGCCAGCTCGCTGTCTGGAATGGGCACGTTGAAGCGGTCGCGGATGTAGCGGATGTCTTCGTCGCTCAGCTTCTTGGTCTGGTGCACGGTGTTCTTGCCCTCGCCGGCCTTGCCCATGCCGTAGCCCTTCACCGTCTTCACCAGCAGCACGGTGGGCTGCCCCTTGTGGTTGTGCGCGGCGTGGAAGGCGGCGTAGACCTTGTTCGGGTCGTGCCCGCCGCGGCGCAGCTCGAAGACCTCCTCGTCGGTCATGTGTTCCACCAGCTTGGCCGTCTCCGGGTACTTGCCGAAGAAGTTCTTGCGCACGAAGGCGCCGTCGTTCGCCTTCATGGCCTGGTAGTCGCCGTCCAGCGTTTCCATCATGAGCTGCTTGAGCTTGCCGGACTTGTCGCGCGCCAGCAGCGCGTCCCAGCCGCTGCCCCACAGCAGCTTGACGACGTTCCAGCCGGCGCCACGGAATTCGCCTTCCAGTTCCTGCACGATCTTGCCGTTGCCGCGCACCGGGCCGTCGAGCCGCTGCAGGTTGCAGTTGATGACGAAGACCAGGTTGTCGAGCTTCTCGCGCGCGGCCAGGCCAATGGCGCCCAGGCTTTCCGGTTCGTCCATTTCACCGTCGCCGCAGAACACCCAGACGCGGCGGTTTTCGGTGTTGGCAATGCCGCGGGCGTGCAGGTATTTGAGAAAACGCGCCTGGTAAATGGCCATCAGCGGCCCCAGGCCCATGCTCACCGTGGGGAACTGCCAGAAGGCGGGCATCAGCTTGGGGTGCGGGTAGCTGGAGAGGCCCTTGCCGTCGACCTCTTGGCGGAAGTTGTCGAGCTGCTCTTCGGTGAGCCGGCCTTCGAGGAAGGCGCGGGCGTAGATGCCGGGCGCGCTGTGGCCCTGGATGTAGAGGCAGTCGCCGCCGTGGCCTTCGCTCTCGGCGTGCCAGAAATGGTTGAAGCCGGCGCCGAACATGCTGGCCACCGAGGCGAACGAGCCGATGTGGCCGCCCAGGTCGCCGCCGTCGGCCGGGTTCAGCCGGTTGGCGCGCACCACCATGGCCATCGCGTTCCAGCGCATGTAGGCGCGCAGACGCTTCTCGATGGCGATGTTGCCGGGGCAATGCGCCTCCTGATCGGGCTCGATGGTGTTCACATAGCCGGTGTTGGCCGAGAACGGCATGTCGATGCTGTGCTGGCGCGCATGTTCCAGCAGTTGTTCGAGCAGAAAGTGCGCCCGTTCGGGGCCCTGCGCGTCGATGACGGCGCTGAGCGCGTCCGTCCATTCGCGGGTTTCGAGGGCGTCGGGGTCGTCTTGGCGACCGAGCAGGTTGTCGGGTTGGGCGGCCATGCGGTGTCTCCTCGTGTGGCGGGCTTGTGGCCCGGTTTGAGTGAATTTATGCGATGCGGCAGTGTCGCACAGCCGCAGTGATATTTCAAATCATGATTATGATTTTTATATTGTGGATATTGCGTACTGTCACCTGCGGGCACGATTCGTGAATGGAGAAGGTGAAGAAAACTACACTCGGGGCACCCATGCTGCAGAAGTCTCCCCGTTCCACCGTGCCGCCCGTGGGCAAGCACGTCTCGTGGTGGCGCCGCTGGTGGCGCAAGCAAAGCCCGGCCCAACAAGACCGCATCGCGCTGCTGGCGCCGCTGGCGGCGGTGCTGATCTTCATGGCGGCCATCGTCTCGGCGTTTTCCTACCTGCGGCTGGAGGAACTGGAGCGCGAGCAGGAAACCGTGAAGCGCGACGTGGAGTACGCGCAGCAGCGGCTGCGGCTGCGGCTGATCGAGCAGCAGGAGCAGTTCATGCGGCTGGCCCGCGACGTGGGCAACCACGACGTGGACGACGAGTCTTTCGTCGACCAGGCCGAGGCGCTGGTCACCCGCTACCCGGAGCTGATGTCGGTGAGCTGGATCGACGCCACACGCCACATCCGCGTCAACTACACCTCGGCCAACGTGCTGGCCAGCCAACTGCGCAGCGCCAACGACGTGCTCAAGCCCGGCGAGCCGGGCGGCGCGTTCGACCTCGCGCGCGACCTGCGCCAGCCGGTCTATTCGCGGCCCATCGCCGCGCCCAACACCATCACCACGCTGCAGCTCCATGTGCCGCTGTCCGAGCAGGGCCGCTTCAACGGCGTCATCCTCGGCGAGTACGCGGTCGACGGGCTGCTGCGCTTCGGCATTCCGGCGGAGACCACCGCCAAGTACGCGGTGGCGCTGCTCGACGACCAGGCCGCCGTGCTGGCCGGCAGCAACACGCCGCCGCGCCCGGCCGCCGCCCGCTTTCTGCCGTGGGCCGACCCCGGCACCGAATACGAGGCGCCGGTCACGCCGGTGGGCAACAGCCTGCTGCTGCGCGGGCAGGCCTACCGCACCTCGCTGGGCGTCATCGGCAGCGGGCTGTTCTGGCTGGTCATTGCGCTGAGCGCGCTGACGGCCTGGATGCTGATCGGCACCTGGCAGCACACGCGGCGGCGCATCCAGGCGCAGAACGCGCTGATCGCCGAGACCAACTTCCGCCGCGCCATGGAGAACTCCATGCTGACCGGCATGCGCGTGCTCGACCTGCAGGGCCGCATCACCTACATCAACCCCGCCTTCACCGCCATGACCGGCTGGAGCGAGACCGACATCGTCAACCGCGACCCGCCTTTCGTGTATTGGCCGGAGGAAGACCATGAGCTGCTGGCGCAGCGGCTCGACGACGAGATCAACGGCCGCACGCCACCCGGCGGCTTCATGGTGCGCGTGAAGCGCAAGGACGCCACCATCTTCGACGCCCGGCTCTACGTGTCGCCGCTGATCGACGCGCACGGCCAGCAGACCGGCTGGATGACGTCGATGACCGACATCACCGAGCCCAACCGCATCCGCGAGCAGCTGTCCGCCTCTTACGAGCGCTTCACCACGGTGTTGGAGGCGCTGGACGCCGCCGTTTCCGTGGCGCCGCTGGGCAGCGAAGAGGTGCTGTTCGCCAACCGGCTGTACCGCCAGTGGTTTGGCGGTGCGGCCGGCGGCCACGTTGCGCTGGCCGGCCAGGTGGGCCAGCCGGACGGCCCTGCCGGCGCCCCGTCGCCCGACTCCGAACTGCTCGACGACGTCGATTCCTTCGCCGGCCTGCCCACCGACCCGCTGACCGACGCGCAGACCGAGAACGCCGAGATCTTCGTGCCCGAGCTGAACAAGTGGATCGAGGTGCGCTCGCGCTACCTGAACTGGGTCGATGGCCGGCTGGCGCAGATGGTCATTGCCACCGACATCACCGCCCGCCACAACGCGCAGGAACAGGCCGCCACGCAGGCCGAGCGCGCGCAGACCGCCAGCCGGCTCATCACCATGGGCGAGATGGCTTCGAGCGTGGCGCACGAGCTGAACCAGCCGCTGACGGCCATCAACAACTACTGCAACGGCATGGTGTCGCGCCTGCGCAGCCAGCAGATCAGCAACGACGACCTGCTGAGCGCGCTGGAAAAGACGGCCAAGCAGGCCCAGCGCGCCGGGCAGATCATCCAGCGCATCCGCTCCTTCGTGAAGCGCAGCGAACCCAACCGCAGCCTGGCCGACGTGCCGCAGATGGTGAGCGAGGCGGTGGAGCTGGCCGAGATCGAGCTGCGGCGGCGCCACGTGCGGCTCAGCCACTACGTGGCCGCGCGCCTGCCCAAGCTCAAGGTCGACCCGATCCTGATCGAGCAGGTGATGGTCAACCTGCTGAAGAACGCGGCCGAGGCGGTCGATGCCGCCAAGCGGCCGCCGCAGCAGCGCCACGTCGAGATGCGGGTGGTGCCGCGCGAAACCGAGAACGGCCGCGTGATCGAGTTCGCGGTGAGCGACAGCGGCGACGGCCTGTCGAACGACGTGAAGACCCGTCTGTTCGAGGCGTTCTATTCCACCAAATCGGACGGCATGGGCATCGGATTGTCCCTGTGCCGCTCCATCGTTGAAAGCCACCACGGGCGCATACAGGCCGACAACATCTACAATGGCAGCGAGGTGTCGGGCTGCCGTTTCACGTTCTGGATTCCGGTCGAAAGCACCGCCAGCCTGCCGCCGCAACGCAACGTTGCGGCCACCGAGTAAAGCCGAAAGAGGCCGCAAGGATGAGTCTGATTCCCAAGAAAGGCACGGTCTACGTCGTCGACGACGACGAAGCGGTGCGCGATTCCCTTCAATGGCTGCTCGAGGGCAAGGACTACCGCGTCCGCTGCTTCGACTCCGCCGAATCGTTCCTCAGCCGCTACGACGCCCGCGAGGTCGCCTGCCTGATCGTCGACATCCGCATGAGCGGCATGAGCGGCCTGGAGCTGCAAGACCGGCTCATGGAGCGCCGCTCGCCGCTGCCCATCGTCTTCATCACCGGCCACGGCGACGTACCCATGGCGGTGAACACCATGAAGAAGGGCGCGATGGACTTCATCCAGAAGCCCTTCAACGAAGACGAGCTGGTCAACCTCGTGGAGCGCATGCTGGAGCACGCCAAGAGCACCTTCAGCGACCACCAGCATTCCGCCAGCCGCGACGCGCTGCTCGGCAAGCTCACCGGGCGCGAGGCCCAGGTGCTGGAGCGCATCGTGGCCGGCCGCCTGAACAAGCAGATCGCCGACGACCTCGGCATCAGCATCAAGACGGTGGAGGCGCACCGCGCCAACATCATGGAAAAACTCAACGCCAACACGGTGGCCGACCTGCTCAAGATCGCGCTCGGATCCACCGCGCCAAAAGCCGGCTGACGCTACATCTTCAATAGCAACAAACGCCCGCTGGTCGCTGACTGCGGGCGTTTTTCATTCAGAAAACACAACATGACCGCCCAACTCATCGACGGCAACGCCCTCTCCCGCCAACTGCGCCAGCAGGTCACCGAACGCACGGCCGCGCTGAAGGCGCGCGGCGTCACGCCGGGCCTGGCGGTGGTGCTGGTGGGCGACAACCCGGCCAGCCAGGTGTACGTGCGCAACAAGGTCAAGGCCTGCGAAGACTGCGGCCTGCACTCGGTGCTGGAAAAGCACGACGCCTCGCTGAGCGAAGCGGCCCTGCTGGCCCGTGTGGAGGCGCTGAACAACGACCCCGCCATCCACGGCATCCTGGTGCAGCTGCCGCTGCCGAAACACATCGACGCGCAGAAGGTCATCGAGGCCATCTCGCCCGCCAAGGACGTGGACGGCTTCCACATCGCCAGCGCCGGCGCGCTGATGACCGGCATGCCCGGCTTCTGGCCCTGCACGCCCTACGGCTGCATGAAGATGCTGGAAAGCATCGGCTACGACCTGAAGGGCAAGCATGCGGTGGTCATTGGCCGCAGCAACATCGTCGGCAAGCCCATGGCACTCATGCTGCTGGGCCAGAACGCCACCGTCACCATCTGCCACAGCGCCACCCAGGACCTGAAGGCACAGACCCTGCAGGCCGACGTGATCGTGGCCGCCGTCGGCAAGCGCAATGTGCTCACGGCCGACATGGTCAAGCCCGGCGCGGTGGTGATCGACGTCGGCATGAACCGCAACGACGAGGGCAAGCTCTGCGGCGATGTCGATTTCGACGGCGTCAAGGCCGTGGCCAGCCACATCACCCCGGTGCCGGGCGGCGTGGGCCCGATGACCATCACCATGCTGCTGGTGAACACGCTGGAGGCCGCCGAACGCGGCGCGCACTAGGCAGTTTTCCCGCTCGGGCCGGCTTTATTGCCGGCATAGCGCACAGCAATTGCCCCGAGCCTTGAAACCGCCCCTTTCAGGGGCAAAATCAGGGCGATGGACCACTCGAACAACAACCCCCTGTTGGCCGACAGCGACCTGCCGCTGTTCGACCGCATCCAGCCCGAGCACGTCGCCCCTGCCGTTGACGCGCTGCTGAAAGACGCCAACGCCGCACTCGAGGCAGTGACCGCGCCCGGCTTTCCCGCCGACTGGACCGGCATTGCCCAGGTGCTCGACGTGGCCACCGAACGCCTCGGCCGCGCCTGGGGCGCCGTCAGCCACCTCAACGCGGTGGCCGACACGCCCGCCCTGCGCGCCGCCTACACCGCCGCCCTGCCCCGCGTCACCGAGTTCTGGACCCGCCTGGGCGCCGACGAACGGCTGTACACCAAGTACAAGACCATCGACGCCGCCAGGCTCAACCCCGAGCAGCGCCAGGCCCACAAGCTGGCGGTGCGCAACTTCGTGCTGAGCGGCGCCGAACTGCAGGGTGCGGCCAAGGAGCGTTTCGCCGCCATCCAGGAGCGCCAGGCCGAACTCAGCCAGCAGTTCAGCGAACACGCGCTCGACGCCACCGACGCCTTTGCCGACTACGCGACCGAAGACGAAGTGGCCGGCCTGCCCAATGACGTGAAGCGCGCCGCGGCCGCAGCCGCCAAGGCCGACGGCAAGGACGGCCTCTACAAGCTCACGCTCAAGATGCCGTGCTATTTGCCGGTGATGCAGTTCGCCGATTCCGGCGCGCTGCGCCAGCGGCTCTACAAGGCCTACGTCACCCGCGCCAGCGAGCTGGGCGACCCGGCGCTCGACAACTCGAAACTCATCACCGAAATCATGGCGCTGCGCCAGGAAGAGTCGGAGCTGCTGGGTTTCAAGAATTTCGGTGAACTGTCCATCGTGCCCAAGATGGCCGAGTCGCCCAAGCAGGTCATCGACTTCCTGCGCGACCTCGCCGGCCGCGCCCGCCCCTACGCCAAGCAAGACCTGGCCGACCTGCGCGAATTCGCCGCTCAACACCTGCAACTGAACGACCCGCAGGCCTGGGACTGGGCCTACATCGGCGAGAAGCTGAAGGAATCGCGCTACGCCTTCAGCGAGCAGGAGGTCAAGCCCTACTTCACCGCGCCCAAGGTGCTGGGCGGCCTGTTCAAGATCATCGAGACGCTGTTCGAGGTGGCGCTGCGCGAGGACCAGGCGCCGATCTGGCACCCGTCCGTCAAGTTTTATCGCATCGAGCGCGCCGGCCAATTGGTCGGCCAGTTCTACCTTGATCCCACCGCCCGCACCGGCAAACGCGGCGGCGCCTGGATGGACGACGTGCGCGCCCGCTGGCTGCGCCCCGACACCGGAAAGCTGCAGACCCCGGTCGCCCAACTGGTCTGCAACTTCGCCGACGGCGTGGACGGCCAGCCGCCGCTGCTCACGCACGACGACGTGACCACGCTGTTCCACGAGTTCGGCCACGGCCTGCACCACATGCTCACGCAGGTGAACGAGCGCGACGTGTCCGGCATCAGCGGCGTGGAATGGGACGCGGTGGAACTGCCCAGCCAGTTCATGGAAAACTTCTGCTGGGAGTGGGACGTGCTCAAGCACATGACCGGCCATGTGGACACCGGCGAGCCGCTGCCGCGCGCGCTGTTCGACAAGATGCTGGCCGCCAAGAACTTCCAGAGCGGTCTGGCCACGCTGCGGCAGATCGAGTTCGCGCTGTTCGACATGCGGCTGCACACCGAGCCCGCGCGCGCGCAGGACTTCATGGACCTGCAGCGCGAGGTGCGCGCCGAAGTCGCGGTGATCCAGCCGCCGGCCTACAGCCGCACGGCCCACACCTTCAGCCACATCTTCGCCGGCGGCTACGCGGCCGGCTACTACAGCTACAAGTGGGCCGAGGTGCTCAGCGCCGACGCCTACGCTGCCTTCGAGGAAGGCACGGCCGCCGGCAAGCCCGGCGTGGAAACCGGCCGCGAGTACCGCAAGCAGATCCTGGAGGCCGGCGGCAGCCGACCGGCCATGGAGTCCTTCCGCGCCTTCCGCGGCCGCGAGCCCACGCTGGACGCCCTGCTGCGCCACCAGGGCATGGCCGGCTGACACACGCATCGCCCACCGCCATGCCCGCGAATGCTCACTATTTAATAGCTAACTTCGCAGCACTGGCGCTGGCATGCGGCCATTTTGGCATCGGATTTGCGCAAGTGGTCTACAAATCGGTGGGGCCAGACGGCCGCACCGTTTACTCCGACCTGCCGCCCGTCGGCGCGCCGCCCCCCGTAGCCGGCAGCGGCAACACCGCCGCTGCGCCCGGCAGGCTGAGCGACGGCCTGCCCTACGCACTGCGCCAGACGGTGGAGCGCTACCCTGTGACCCTGTACACCGGCAAAGACTGCCCGCCCTGCGACGCCGCCCGCGCCCTGCTGAGCGGCCGCGGCGTGCCCTATGCCGAACGCACGGTGAGCACCAACGACGACATCGGCGCGCTGCAAAGCCTCAGCGGCGAAGGCCGCCTGCCCTTCGCCACCATCGGCCCCAAGCCGCTGAAGGGCTACAGCAGCGCGACCTGGGCCGAATACCTGGACGCTGCCGGCTACGACCGCAGCATCACGCTGCCGCCCGGCTACCGCAACGGCACCGCCACGCCGCTCACCCTGCCCAAGCCCGCCGCCGCCGCCGGCGCCAGTGCGCCGATGGCCGGCAGCGAGCCGCCGTTGGTCATTCCGATGTACCGCTGAGTCGCTGGCTCAGGCCACCTCGGCCTGCAACCCGCGCAGCGCCTTCGCGGCATCAACCATGTTGGCCAGCGCCGGCAGCACTTCTGCCCATTGGCGCGTCTTCAGCCCGCAGTCGGGGTTGACCCAGAGCCGCCCGGCCGGAATGCGCTCGGCGGCCTTCTTCATCAGTTCCACGATGTGCTCGCGCGTCGGGATGTTGGGCGAATGGATGTCGTACACACCCGGCCCGATCTCGTTGGGGTACTGGAAACCCTCGAAGGCGTCGAGCAGTTCCATGTCGGAGCGCGAGGTCTCGATGGTGATCACGTCGGCGTCCATCTCGGCGATGGAGCCGATGATGTCGTTGAACTCCGAATAGCACATGTGCGTGTGGATCTGCGTTTCGTCGCGCACGCCGTTGGCGGTGATGCGGAAGGACTCCACCGCCCAATCGAGGTAGTGCTGCCATTGCGCCTTGCGCAGCGGCAGGCCCTCGCGCAGCGCGGCCTCGTCGATCTGGATCACGCGCACGCCGGCGGCCTCCAGGTCCAGCACCTCCTGCCGGATCGCCAGCGCAAGCTGCTGGCAGGACACGGCGCGCGGCTGGTCGTCGCGCACGAAGGACCAGTTCAGGATGGTGACCGGACCGGTCAGCATGCCTTTCATGGGTTTGGTGGTGAGCGACTGCGCGTAGGTGGTCCACGCGACAGTCATCGGCCGCGGGCGGCTGATGTCGCCGAACAGGATCGGTGGCTTCACGCAGCGCGAGCCGTAGCTTTGCACCCAGCCGAACTGGCTGAAGGCGTAGCCGTCGAGCTGCTCGCCGAAGTACTCGACCATGTCGTTGCGCTCGGCCTCGCCGTGCACCAGCACGTCCAGCCCCAGCGTCTCCTGCTCGCGCACGCTGCGCGCGATCTCGGCCTTCATCGCGGCTTCATAGGCGGCCGGGTCGAGGCGGCCGGCCTTGAATTCGCTGCGGGCGTGGCGGATCTCGGCGGTCTGGGGAAAGGAGCCGATCGTCGTCGTGGGGTAGGTGGGCAGCTTCAGCAGCGCCGATTGCCGGGTGGCGCGGCGGGCATAGGCGCTCTCGCGGCGGCCCAGATCGGCCGTGATGGCCTTCACGGCGGCCTGCACCGCCGGGTTGTTCACGCGGGGTGACGCACGGCGGGCAGCCAGCGCGGCGCGGTTGGCCTCCAGCGCATCGGCCGCAGCGGCACGGCCCTGGCGCAGCGCGGTGGCCAGCACCTGCAGTTCGTCGAGCTTCTGCAGTGCGTAGGCCAGCCAGGACTTCACGTCGGCATCGAGCTGCTGCTCGCTGTTCAGGTCCACCGGCACATGCAGCAGCGAGCACGAGGGCGCGATCCACAGGCGGTCGCCCAGGCGCTGCGCCAGGGGTTCCAGCCAGTCGAGCACGGCGGCGAGGTCGGTCTTCCAGATGTTGCGGCCGTTGATGACGCCGAGCGACAGCACCTTGTGCGCGGGCAGCAGGTTGATGAGCGGCAGCACGTCGTCGCGGCCATTGACGGCATCGATGTGCAGGCCGGCGACCGGCAGGTTGGCGGCGAGGTACTGGTTGTCGTGCAACTGGCCAAAATAGGTTGCCAGCAGCAGCTTGACGCGGCAGCTCTTGAGCTGGTGATAGGCCAGGTTGAAGGCGTGGCTCCAGTCCTTGTCCAGCTCGGTCACCAGCAGCGGTTCATCGACCTGCACCCATTCCACACCCTGCGCGGCCAGCGCTTCCAGCAGTTCGGCGTAAGCGGCCAGCAGGCGCGGCAGCAGGGCCAGGCGGTCGGAGTCGTCCTTGGCCTTGCCGATCGCCAGGTAGGTGACGGGGCCGACGATGACCGGCTTGGCCCTCACCCCCTGCGCACGCGCTTCGGCCAGTTGTTCGAGCAGGCGCGAGGCGTCGAGCTGGAAAACCGTGTCGGCCGTGAACTCGGGCACGATGTAGTGGTAGTTGGTGTCGAACCACTTGGTCATCTCGCCGGCGGCCACGCCACCGCAGCAGCCGCCGTGGGCCTCTGCGGTCTGCGCCGAGCGGCCACGCGCCACACGGAAGTAGTTGTCCAGCGCTTCGCCGTGGAAGCCGCGCACCCGCTCCGGCAGGTTGCCGAGCGTGAAGCTCATGTCGAGCACCTGGTCGTAGAACGAAAAGTCACCGACCGGCACCAGGTCCAGCCCGGCCTGCTGTTGCCAGTGGCGCTGGCGCAGCTCGGCGCCCAGGGCCAGCAAGTTCTGGCGCGGGGAATCGCCCTTCCAGTAGGACTCGAGCGCGAATTTCAGCTCGCGCCGAGCGCCGATGCGGGGAAAGCCGAGGTTGTGGGTGGTGGTCATGGCCGTTCTCTTTCAAGTGCGAATCGGCGGATGGTAGGGATGGCAAATCATGAAGTAAAATGGTCTTATCTCACACATCAATGAATATGGCTCACTAAATGCTGGAGCGCATCCACCTCGCGGTGATCCGGGAAGTCGAGGCCCGGGGTTCGCTCACCGCCGCCGCCGATGTGTTGTGTGTCACCCAATCGGCGCTGAGCCACAGCATGAAGAAGCTGGAGCAGCAGATGGGCACCGACGTCTGGCTGCGCGAAGGCCGCCGCCTGCGGCTCACCCAGGCCGGCCAGTACCTGCTGGCGGTGGCCAACCGGGTGCTGCCGCAGCTGGCGCTGGCCGAGGAAAGGCTGGGCCAGTTCGCGCAGGGCGAGCGCGGCACGCTGCGCATCGGCATGGAATGCCATCCCTGCTACCAGTGGCTGCTGAAGGTCGTGTCGCCTTACCTGGCGGCCTGGCCCGATGTGGATGTGGACGTGAAGCAGAAATTCCAGTTCGGCGGCATCGGCGCGCTGTTCGGCTATGAAATCGACCTGCTGGTCACGCCCGACCCGCTGCACAAACCCGGGCTGGTCTTCGAGCCGGTGTTCGACTACGAACAGGTGCTGGTGGTGGCGCGGAGCCACCCGCTGGCGAATGCCGCCCAGGTGAAACCGCAGCAGCTCACGCAAGAGGTGTTGATCACCTACCCCGTCGCGCTGGAGCGGCTGGACATCTACAACCAGTTCCTGCTGCCGGCCGGCATCACGCCCAAACGCCACAAGACCATCGAGACCACCGACATCATGTTGCAGATGGTGGCCAGCGGCCGGGGCGTGGCGGCGCTGCCGCGCTGGCTGGTGCAGGAATACGCCGGCAAGGTCGATGTGCTGCCGGTGCGGCTGGGGCCGCGCGGCATCCACAAGCAGATCTTTCTCGGCGCGCGCGAGGCCGATCTGCAGGTCGACTACCTGCGCGCCTTCATCGATCTCGCACGCCGGCCTCCGCCGGCCGCCGCCGATCAGCCGTAGCGCTGCTCCAGCGCATCCCACTCCGGTTTGCCGACCAGCCGCTGGCGTTCGGCAAACGGCGTGACGAGGCCGCTGGACTCCTGCACCTCCCTCGCATCGCGCAACACGGTCAGCGCCTTTTGCATGCCGGACAGCGCACCCTGCAGCGCAGCATTGGCGTACAGCACGATGCCGTAGCCCATGTCGCCGAGTTCGGCGGCGTTGAAGATCGGCGTCCTGCCGCCGATCACCATGTTCATCAACTGCGGCGTCGCCAGCCGCGTGGGCAGCGCACGGATCTGCTCGGCGGTGGTCACGGCCTCGACGAACAGGATGTCGGCGCCCGCCTCGGCGAACCGCTGGGCACGCTCCACGGCCGCCTCGAAGCCGTGTACGGCCGCCGCGTCGGTGCGGGCCATGATCATCAGGTCGGGGTCGCGGCGCGCGTCGACCGCGGCCTTGATCTTGCTCACCGCCTCTTCGGTGGAGATGACCTCCTTGCCCGAGAAATGGCCGCAGCGCTTGGGCGCGACCTGGTCCTCGAACTGGATGCAGTCGGCGCCCGCGCGTTCGAGCGTGCGCACCGTGTGGCGCACGTTGAGCGCGTTGCCGAAGCCGGTGTCGGCATCAACGATGAGCGGCAGGCTCACCGCGTCTCGGATGCGGGCCGTGTGGTCGGCGATTTCGGCCAGACCCATGAAGCCCTGGTCCGGCATGCCGAACCACATGTTGGTGACACCGGCGCCGGTGACGTAGAGGGCCTCGAAGCCGAGGTCTTCGATGACTTTGGCCGACAGCGCGTTGAAGGCGCCGGGCACCAGCACGCCGCGGCGGGCCGCAGCCAGGGATTTGAGGAGTTGACGGGTCGACATGGAGGAGTTCGGGTTCAGAAACTGTCGCCGGGCACTCGGACCCAGCCTTCCATCAACACGCGGGCGCTGCGGCTCATCACCGCTTGGGTCACCGTCCATTGGCCGTTGACCTGCTCCGCCCGCGCACCGACACGCAGCGTGCCCGACGGGTGCCCGAAGCGGACCACTTCCCGCGCACCGCCGCCGGCCGCCAGGTTGACCAGCGTGCCGGGCACCGCCGCCGCCGCGCCGACCGCCACCGCCGCCGTGCCCATCATCGCGTGGTGCAGCTTGCCCATGGACAGCGCCCGCACCAGCAGATCGACCTCGGCGGCGCGCACCGTCTTGCCATTCGACGCCACGTAGTCGGTGGGCGGCGCGACGAAAGCGATCTTGGGCGTGTGCTGGCGCTGCGCCGCTTCGGCCACGCTGCCGATCAGCCCCATGCGCAGCGCGCCATGCGCGCGGATGGCCTCGAAGCGCGCCAGCGCCTGCGGGTCGCCATTGAGCGCGTCCTGCAACTCGGTGCCGGTGCAGCCGACGTCGGCGGCGTTGAGAAAAAGGGTCGGAATGCCGGCGTTGATCAGCGTGGCCGGGAAGCGGCCCACGCCGGGCACGTCCAGCGTGTCGACGACACGGCCGGTGGGGAACATGGAACCACCGCCCTCGCCTTCGCCGTCGTCGGCGGGATCGACAAACTCAAGGGCGATCTCGGCGGCCGGAAAGGCCACGCCATCGAGTTCGAAGTCACCGGTTTCCTGCACTTGGCCGTTCGCGATGGGCACATGGGCGACGATGGTCTTGCGGATGTTGGCCTGCCAGATGCGCACCGTGCAAACGCCGTTCTCCGGGATGCGCCCGGCCGGCAGAAAGCCCTGGGCGATGGCAAACGGCCCCACCGCCGCCGACAGGTTGCCGCAGTTGCCCGACCAGTCGACAAAGGCGCCGTCGATGGCCACTTGGCCGAACAGATAGTCCACATCGTGGCCCGGCTGCGTCGAGGGCGCGACGATCACCGTCTTGGAGGTGGACGAGGTGGCGCCGCCCATGCCGTCGATCTGCTTGGCGTAGGGGTCGGGGCTGCCGATCACGCGCAGCAGCAACCGGTCGCGCGCGGGGCCAGCAACCTGCGCGGCTTGCGGCAGATCCTGCAAACGGAAGAACACGCCTTTGCTGGTGCCGCCACGCATGTAGGTGGCCGGAATCTTGATTTGTGGTGCGGCCATTTCAGGCTTCCTGGTTCTGTGCAAGAAAGTCCTGCGCGAAGCGCTGCAGCACGCCGCCCGCTTCGTAGACCGACACTTCCTCGGCGGTGTCCAGCCGGCACGTCACCGGCACCTGCAGCGTCTCGCCGTGGCGGCGGCGAACCACCAGCGTCAGGTCGGCGCGCGGCGTGCGCTCGCCGGTCACATCATAGGTTTCGGTGCCGTCCAGCGACAGCGTCAGGCGGCTGGTACCCGGTTTGAATTCCAGCGGCAGCACACCCATGCCGATGAGGTTGGTGCGGTGGATGCGCTCGAATCCCTCCGCCACCACCGTCTCCACGCCGGCCAGGCGCACGCCCTTGGCGGCCCAGTCGCGCGACGAGCCCTGACCATAGTCGGCACCGGCCACGATGATCAACGGCTGGCGACGGTCGAGGTAGGTTTCCATCGCCTCCCACATCCGCAAAACCTTGCCCTCCGGCTCCAGCCGCGCCAGCGAGCCGGCGATGACCTCGCCATTGCCATCGCGCACCATCTCGTTCTTCAGCGTCGGGTTGGCGAAGGTGGCGCGCATGGCGGTGAGGTGGTCGCCTCGGTGCGTGGCGTAAGAGTTGAAGTCTTCTTCCGGCAGGCCCATGCGCGCGAGGTATTCACCCGCCGCGCTGTCGGCCAGGATGGCGTTCGACGGCGACAAGTGATCGGTCGTGATGTTGTCGGGCAGCAGCGCCAGCGGCCGCATGCCCTTGAGCGTGCGTGGGAAAGCGGCCAATGCGCCCACGCCTTCCGTATCCCAATACGGCGGGCGGCGGATGTAGGTGGACATGGAACGCCAGTCGTACTGAGGCGCCACACGCTCGTCGTCGTCCACGCGCAGCGCGAACATCGGCTCGTAGACCTGTCGGAACATCGCCGGCTTCACGCTGGCGCGCACAATGGCGTCGATCTCCTCGTCGGCCGGCCACAGGTCGGCCAGCCGGATCTCGCGGCCGTCCACCACGCCCAGCACGTCGCGCTCGATGTCGAAACGCACCGTGCCGGCGATGGCATAGGCCACCACCAGCGGCGGCGACGCGAGGAAGGCCTGCCTGGCGTAGGGGTGGATGCGGCCGTCGAAGTTGCGGTTGCCCGACAGCACCGCGGTGGTGTACAGGTCGCGCTCGACGATCTCTTCCTGAATTTTCGGGTCCAGCGCGCCGCTCATGCCGTTGCAGGTGGTGCAGGCAAAGGCCACGATGCCGAAGCCCAGCTTCTCCAGCTCGGTCAGCAGGCCGGCCTCGTTCAGGTACAGCTCCACCGTCTTGGAACCCGGGGCGAGCGAACTCTTGACCCAGGGCTTGCGCAACAGCCCAAGCCGGTTGGCGTTGCGCGCCAACAGGCCGGCGGCGATCACGTTGCGCGGGTTGCTGGTGTTGGTGCAACTCGTGATGGCGGCGATGATCACCGCGCCGTCGGGCATCAGGCCTGCGGCTTCCTGCGCATGGGCCTGCGCCATTCCGGTGGCGATGCCGCGCTCGGCCAGCGCCGAGGTGGGCAGACGGCGGTGCGGATTCGAAGGCCCGGCCATGTTGCGCACCACGCCCGACAGGTCAAACTTCAGCACCCGCTCGTAGAAGGCGGCTTCCAGCGCTTCGGCCCAGAAGCCGGCGGTCTTCGCATAAGTCTCGACGAGTTGCACCTGTGACTCGTCGCGGCCGGTGAGCCGCAGGTAGGCCAGCGTCTGCTCGTCGATGTGGAACAGCGCGGCGGTGGCGCCGTACTCCGGGCACATATTGGCGATGGTTGCACGGTCGCCAATGGTCAGGCTGCGTGCGCCCTCGCCGAAGAATTCCAGGTAGGCACCGACCACCTTCTGCTGCCGCAGGAACTCGGTCAGCGCCAGCACCACGTCGGTGGCGGTGATGCCGGGGGGTGGCCGGCCGCTGAGCTCCACGCCGACGATTTCTGGCAGCCGCATCCAGGACGCACGGCCCAGCATGACGTTCTCGGCCTCCAGCCCGCCCACGCCGATCGCAATGACGCCCAGCGCGTCGACGTGGGGCGTGTGGCTGTCGGTGCCCACGCAGGTGTCGGGGAAAGCCACGCCGTCCTGCACGTAGACCACCGGCGACATCTTCTCCAGGTTGATCTGGTGCATGATCCCGTTGCCCGCGGGGATCACGTCGACGTTGGCGAAGGCCTTCTTTGTCCACTCGATGAAGTGGAAACGGTCTTCGTTGCGCCGGTCTTCGATGGCCCGGTTCTTTTGGAATGCATCCGGATCGAAGCCGCCGCACTCCACCGCCAGCGAATGGTCGACGATCAGCTGCACCGGCACCACCGGGTTGATGGCGGCCGGGTCCCCGCCCTCGGCGGCGATCGCGTCGCGCAGGCCCGCCAGATCGACCAGCGCGGTCTGGCCCAAAATGTCGTGGCAGACCACCCGCACCGGGTACCAGGGAAAGTCGCGGTCGCGGCGGCGGTCGATGAGCTGCAGCAGGCAGTCGTTCAGGATCGCCGGCTCGCAACGGCGCACCAGGTTTTCGGCGTGTACGCGCGCGGTGTAAGAGAGCCGGTCCCAGGCACCGGCACGGAGCGCTTCAACCGCGGCGCGCGCGTCGAAATAGTCCAGGTCGGTGCCCGGCAGGCGTTGGCGAAACGTGGCGTTCATTTTCTCGGAACGGCTTTCAACGGCGATCGGCAATCGGCACGAAGGCCAGGTCTTCCGGGCCGGTGTAGTTGGCGCTCGGTCGGATGATCTTGTTGTCGATGCGCTGCTCGATCACGTGCGCCGCCCAGCCGCTGGTGCGCGCAATGACGAACAGCGGCGTGAACATCGCCGTGGGCACGCCCATCATGTGGTAACTCACCGCGCTGAACCAGTCGAGGTTGGGAAACATCTGCTTGACCTCCCACATCACCGATTCCAGCCGCTCGGCGATGTCGTACATCTTGGTCGAGCCGGCTGTGGTGGAGAGTTGTTTCGCCACCCCCTTGATGACCACGTTGCGCGGATCGCTGACCGTGTAGACCGGGTGGCCGAAGCCGATGACGACCTCCTTGCGCTCCACCCGGGCGCGCACGTCGGCCTCGGCTTGGTCCGGGCTGTCGTAGCGCTTCTGGATTTCGAAGGCCACCTCGTTGGCGCCGCCGTGTTTGGGGCCGCGCAGCGCGCCGATGGCGCCGGCGATGGCCGAGTGCATGTCGCTGCCGGTACCGGCAATCACGCGTGCGGTGAAGGTCGAGGCGTTGAACTCATGCTCGGCGTACAAGTTCAGCGACGTGTGCATGGCCCGCACCCATTCTGCGGATGGTTTTTCTCCGTGCAGCAGGTGCAGGAAATGGCCGCCGATCGAGTCGTCGTCGGTTTCCACGGCGATGCGTTTGCCCTGCGTGCTCCAGTGGTACCAGTACAGCAGCATGGAGCCCAGCGAGGCCATGAGCCGGTCGGCCACGTCGCGCGCGCCCGGCGGGTTGTGGTCGTCCTTCTCCGGCAGCACGCAGCCCAGCGCTGACACACCGGTGCGCAGCACGTCCATGGGGTGCGCGCCGGCCGGCAGCTCTTCCAGTGCGCGCTTCACGCTGGCCGGCAGGCCGCGCAGCGCCTTCAGGCGCGTTTTGTAGGCCTTCAGCTCGGGCTGGGTCGGCAGCTTGCCGTGAACCAGCAGGTGGGCGATTTCCTCGAATTCGCAGACCTCGGCGATGTCGAGGATGTCGTAGCCGCGGTAATGCAGGTCGTTGCCGGTGCGGCCCACCGTGCACAGCGCGGTGTTGCCGGCCGTCACGCCGGAGAGCGCGACCGATTTCTTGCCTTTGAACGCCGGCGCCGCAGTTTCTGCGGGGCGGCTGGCGGTGGCGGTGGTCATTCAACGGTCTCCTGGTTCAATGTTTGGCGGTCGATGGCGGTGGGCCGGCCGGCAGCGTCGACCGCCACCAGCTCGAACACACCCTTCAACACGGGTTCGGTGGGAATGCCGGGTGCGCCGGCCAGGCCTGTCACGCACACCGTCATCGAACTGCGGCCCACCCGGCTGACCCAGGCGCGCAAGGTCAGCGCGCGGCCCACCGGCACCGGTTCGAGAAACTCAACGCCGGTCACCGCGGCCATCACCACCTCGCGGTGGGCGAGGCTGCGCGCCGCCAGAAAGGCGGCCTTGGCCATGAGCTGCAAGCCCTGCCCCGCGAACAGCGTGTGGCGGTGGTTGGCAAGGCTCGGGAGAACCAGTTCCTGCAGCTCGACGGTGCCGTGGGGTGTTGCCATGATTCGCACTTTACGCACAATACGCATCTGAAGGAATGACTGAAATGGCGAATGGGTGCAAACAAAATTTGGCGAATTTGCAAATATTGCGAATTCTTGAGAGGGTGGCATGAGCAAGCTTTTCATGGGCGTGCGCCTGCGGCGGCTGCGAGCGGAACGCCAGATGTCGCAGATCGCGATGGCGCAGGCACTCGGCCTGTCGCCCAGCTACCTGAACCAGTTGGAACAGAACCAGCGCCCGCTGACGGTCGCGGTGCTGCTCAAGATCAACCGCACATTGGGTGTCGACATCCAGGAGTTCTCCGAGGACGAGGAGGCGCGGCTGGTCGCTGGCATGCACGAGGCCCTGGCCGATTCGCCAGAGGCCATCACGCTGCCTGAGCTGAAGGAGGTGGCCTCACAGATGCCGGCGCTGGGCCGTGCGCTGATCGCCCTGCACCGGCGCAGCCTGGAAGCCGCTGAGCGGCTGGAGATGATGGCGCTCAAGCTCGGCGACGACCGCTCGGGCTTGGCACCGGTGCGGGCCATGCCCTTCGAAGTGGTGCGTGACTTCTTCTTCAGCCACCAGAACCACTTCGAGCCACTCGACCGCGCCGCCGAGGCGCTCGCCACAAAAGCGCGCGAACGCGGTGGCCCGCTGACCGACTGGCTCGGCGACCGGCTCCAGACCGAGCACGGTGTGCAGGTGATACTGGACCGCCAGGGCCATGACGACAAGCGCCGCTTCGATCCCGACGCCAAGGTGCTGCGCGTGTCGTCCGCCCTGAAGCCGTCGCAGCTCGCGTTCCAGCTCGCCACACAACTCGCGCTGCTGGAAGCCAGCGCCGAGATCAATGCCCTGGTGAGCGGCCCGCCGTTCACCAACGATCCCGCCTCCGGCAGGCTCGCGCGGGTCGGCTTGGCCAACTATTTCGCCGGCGCCCTGCTGCTCCCTTACGGCGAGTTTCTGCGCGCGGCCGAATCACTGCGCTACGACATCGAGTTGCTGCAGCGGCGCTTCGATGTCGGCTTCGAAACCATCTGCCACCGGCTCAGCACCCTGCAGCGGCCCGATGCGCCCGGCGTGCCCTTCTTTTTCATCCGTGTCGACCGCGCGGGCAACATCTCCAAGCGACAGTCGGCCACGCACTTCCACTTCAGCCGAACCGGCGGCACCTGCCCGCTGTGGAATGTGTACGAGGCGTTCGGCCAGCCCGGCCGCATCCTGCCGCAGGTGGCACGCTTGCCCGACGGCCGCGCCTACCTGTGGATCGCTCGCGCCGTGTCTGGCGGCCCACCTGGCCACGGCGCTCCGCGCAAGACCTTCTCCATCGGCCTGGGCTGCGACATCCGCCATGCGCCACGGTTGGTGTATGCCAAAGGCCTGAATCTGCTCGACCCTCAGGCCGCCACGCCGATCGGCATGGGCTGCAAGGTCTGCGAACGCGAGAACTGCCCGCAGCGCGCCTTCCCCTTCGTGGGCCGCGCGCTCGACATCGACGAAAACGAAACCCGGTTCACGCCTTACGGAGGGTCTTCCGGCGCCTGAGCGCCACCGCGCTATGTCGCGGGTGGATCGTCCGGTCGGTCTTTGCCACCCGCCACCGGCAACTGCCAGCCATGCCGGATCGCCATCACCCGCAGGCCGAAGCACAGCGCCGCCCCCACCAGCGCTGCCGGGCCTGCCGGGAGCTGCAACACGTCGGCCAGTACGACGATGGCGGCACCGGCCAGCGCGGCCACCGCGTACAGCTCCGAGCGCAGCACGGTGGGAATCTGCGCCAGCAACACGTCGCGCGCGATGCCACCGCCGATGCCGGTCAACATGCCCAGCAGCGTGGCCATGACGGGATCGAGGCCGGCGGCGAGCGCCTTCTGCGCGCCGGCCACCGCGAACAGCGCCAGCCCAGCGGCGTCCAGCCACAACACCGACGACCAGCGCCGCGTCACCGCCGAAGGAAAGCAGAAGCCGGCCACGCCCGCCAGCAGCGACACGCCGAGAAAACGCCAGTCGCTGATCGCGCCCGGCGGCACCGCACCGATCAGCAAATCACGCGCGATGCCCCCCGAATTTGCCGCCGCGAACGACAACACCAGCACCCCGAACAAATCGAGCCGGTGCTTCACCCCCGCCATCGCGCCGCTGAGCGCGAAAACGAAGGTGCCGGCGAGGTCGATGAGGAGTTGGAGCGTCGGTGTCACGAGGAACTGCCGGTGCGGCTACCGCCTCATTCCCACTCGGTTATTCATTGGACCCTCTTCCCCTTGATTTCATTGGGGAAAGCTGGGTTCGATGAGACCTCTGTACCGTCATGAATACCGTCAAAACCAGTGGGCTTGCTTGAGACTGCATCAGACCGTTCATATCGATTCCGATGAACGCGCCACACTCTGCAATTGGGCCCACTCGCGTCAATGATGCCACAGCCTTTTCAAATGCACCATCTTGCCTGGAAGGTTTGTGAGACAACGCCGATCTGATCGGCTTGGCAGGACTGCATGGGATGTTGTGAAGCACCCAGCGATGATCGGAACTGTTAGTGATCGCGAATGAATAGATGGAATCGCAACCTCCACAGCGCGGTCTCCCAACGCCCTGGGTTCCTCATGTTTGTGCCAGCGGCTCGAACGAGTTGATCAGCTTGATCAGTTCAATGGAATGTCAGTGGAGTGTCACCCCGGCATACACGGCTACCGACGATCCAACGCGGTGTCACTCGGCTAACTCTCAGTTCGTCAACCTGCGATGCCTTGCATCGGCCAGTGACAAAGAAAAATGTCAGAAACTACGATGAAATTCTGACTTCAGAGATCCAGCCATGAGCACGCTCCCCCGTTCCATCCTGTCGCACACCCAATCCCTGCCCGAGGGTGGCGTGGTGTCGCCCAAGGAGTTTCTGCACCTCGGGAGCCGAGCCGCGGTTGATCAGGCGTTCTCGAGACTTGCCAAGGAAGGCAAGTTGCTTCGGGTGGCGCGCGGCACCTACGTCACGCCTGTGTCGAGCCGATTCGGGACGCGCGCGCCGGCTCCTGAAAAGGTCGTGCAGTCCCTGGCCGCCCACAGCGGTGAGGTGGTCACACCGCACGGCGCCAACGCGGCCAACGCGCTGGGTCTGACACAGCAGGTGTCGATTCGCGAGGTCTATCTGACCTCGGGGCGCAGCCGCAAGCTGAAGCTGGGTCGCTCCGAGGTGACGGTCAAACATGCTCCCCGCTGGATGTTGGCTCTGGGCGTCGGCCCGGCCGGCGCAGCCGTGCGGGCGCTGGCGTGGATGGGACCGTCGCATGTGCGCGAATCGCTGGCCACCTTGCGGCGAACGCTTCCGTCCTCGGAATGGCAGGCGCTGACATCGGGACGTGCCAGCCTGCCCTCTTGGATGGCCAGGGCGATCGGCGAAGAAACGATTCGTGGCTGAGTCCTACTTCTCCCTCAGCGACGCGGATCGGGCTAGCGCCACGCGGTTGCGCCCTTCTTTTGGTTATGCGTCAAGAAGCTTAGGTCGGCGTCAACGGAATCGGCTGCAGCCCTGTGGCTCGAACCCTTCACCGCCCGACCGGTCTGACACGGCAGAGCCGGACAAGGTAAGTCATTGATTTTTATCGGTTTACCCCAAAAATCTCAACTATCATACGGAAGTCCCAACCGCCTCCATGAGGACATCAATTGGTCGTAAGACCTTGATTCCACTGGATATATTCTTCTTTCTTATTGCTCATGCTGCTAGAGCAAACTGAACTGCCGCGAGTCTCGGACGCAGCCGCCCGGCACACCGTGGACGCTGCCAAGGCATTCAAGGAGTTCCAACGAGTCCGGGCAGCCCTCAAAGAGTTCGAGGGCAGCGTGCACTGGAAGAAGGTCTATCAGTACGAGTATCTGATCCACAAGAAAGCGGGCAAGCAGACTTACTTGGGTGCCCGCGACGCCGAGACAGAAGCCAAGTTCGGAGACTTTGTGTCCCACAAGCGCAAGCTCGAGTCGCGCCTGAAGACACTGAAGGAGACCGTCGACACATACCAGCGCATCAACAAGGCCGTGCGCGCCGGCTTCGTGCCGCAGCCGGTGGTGGACGTGCTATGCGCGCTGGATGAAGCCGGGTTAGGCAACAGTTCCTTGGTCGTGGGCAGTCAAGCCCTCTATGCGTACGGACAGCGGTCAGGCTTACGCGTGGATGCCATCAAGGCACCCGGCGACACAATGAGCGTCGCGGAAGAACGCCGACATCACCTGCTGGTGCTGATCGATGCCAGTCCATCTGAGACGCGCAAGATCGACAAGGTTCGGCATGCGGTCAAGAGCGCTGCCATCACGCCGCTGCCCCTGCCCTCTTGCAGCAAAGTCGCCCTTGACGTGCGCTACGGTAAGCACGAGGTTCGCTCGCCCCGGGAGCAACTCGTCTCCCGTGAGGCCTGGCACCATGCGCTGCCTGCTGCGGCAGACCTCCTGGCGGTGCACTGCAAAGGCTTCGAATCAACGCCACCGTCGGTAGAAGATTTACTCGATGTCCTGGAGCACGCGCCGAAGTTCGAGCAAGTCGTCATCGGGCGCACGGGTCGCATGGCCATGATGCGCACCTTGGACCCCTTGCTGTTCGTGTCCTTGTGCGAGCGCCATCTGGAGACGTCGGACGAGTCCGATGAATTCGAGCGGCGTAAGCTGCAGGCCAAGTTGGTTTCCCGCATGCTGAGCGACTACCTGGTGACGTCCAAGATCGAGGAGGAGCCCGGACATGGCCATCTCGGTCGGCTAGAGAACGTCCTGCGCGCGGTGCGTCAGTCCTGGGCCTGTTCTGCCGAGCGGGAAGTGCTAAGGCCCGTCTTGCCAGCGGCCAGACCTTAGTTCAGGACGGTTCCGGATGTCGTAAATCGAATTGGCCCCTGAGGCCGTTCAACAGTTTGTCAAAGCTACCGCCAGCCACCGCCAGCGGGCATACTGTGTGAGCGCGGTGGGACGCTACCGCTGCACAGCGTCTTCGAGCGCGAAGAAGTAGTTCCAATGAGCAGGGATCGGAAGATGTTGGAAGCCCACGGTGTTCCTCTCGGGTTTTTGATGCAACAAGGCCGCAGTCCTGGCGCCTTAGACACTGCGAGCGCTAGTTCTTCGATGTCCATCAAGACTCGAGCAAGCAGCATTTCTTGAACTTCTGGCCACTTCCACACGGACAAGATTCGTTGCGGCCGATTTTTGACCCGCCGCTACTCGCCTTCTCGATGCGTTTGGCGCGCAGTCGGGCCGCCATACCCGCCAAACGAGGTAGTTCGTCCTCGGTAATATCGATCCGCCTGAGAGTCCGCCATTCGGCATCGAGCAATCGGCCATCATCGCCGTACCTCAGTTCGAGCAGCATTCGATCACTCTCGCTGTTCAGTAGCAGCAGAGCCTTTGCATGGTCCTCTGCCACGGATTCATCCCGATCACTCGCCAATGTTGACCACGGAAAAATCGTGATTCGCACCTCCCCATGCGTTGACATTGGCCGGGGCTGTTTCTGCGCGGCTGCAGCGACTTCAGAGGACACGCCATCAAACACCTTGATACGCCACTCTCCGCTGATATCCAACAAGTACGACGCAAGTACAGAAGCCCCCGCCTTCACATTTCGGCGTAGGAGATCAAGGACCTCGGTCAAACCCTTTGGCATGTCCTGGCGAAGATAGGGAACGTCCACCTCCTTCGCGAGTCGCGCGCCAAAGTATCTGTCGATGTCGACTCGATAGCCAACAAATTGCAGGTGCGCCTGGCGATTGGTGATCAGCCCGGCAGCGTGTTTGGCATAGTGGTTGTGCTTAAAGTACAGGCCAAGGTGATCGAGTTCGTCATCTAACTGCAAGACGGTCGAACCGAACGCCTCTTTCCGCTGTTCAACATAGTGCAAGAATTCAAACGGATTTAGGAACACGTCGGCATAGACCCTCAGGTCATCAATCGCCATGGACCAAACAGCTGTGGCACCTACATCAACGCCAACGTTTCGCAGATGCTGAATCTGCGCGGCCAGTTCGGTAAAGGGATCCAGTGTCACCGCGCATACGCTCACATGTCGGAAGTCGCCAAATCGCAAGCGTGTGATCTCGTTGCGGGCAGCGTCGAACACCGGCACCTCTTCTGCAGACTTCAGGTAGCCTAGGAATCGGAGCCCTTGCTCGGCCGGACTGGACACCAGGTTCTTGAGGGACTGCACGTGCGCATCGACATCTGTAGCCGGAGAGGTGTAGGTGAACGCTCCTGCCTTTACTTCGATGATGAAAAGGTGATCGTCGAAAATCACCAAGCCGTCGGTCTCGAACCGCTTGGATGAGCTACCGTCAGCAATCCAATAGTACGCCTCGCGAATGCACCGTGACCCCGGGAGGATTCGCTCCAGGTACTTGAACGGTAACGTCTCAGTAACGTCCTTGCGCTTGGTGATCCACTGTTGCTTGAGCTCCTGTTGCTGCACGAAAACCCGCTTTTCAAATTGCCTGTAGAAGTGGTCAAAGAGCGTGGATAGATCGAAGCAGTAGTACCGGTCATCCAGCCTCAGGAACGGGCGCTTAAAAGTTGGCCATACCCGCAAAGGCCAGCCGCGAAATGATCCTTCAGCGAAGAAGTCCTTGTCTTCACCTGGCGCCCAGGCAAAGTCTCGAAGAAAGGTCTCCGGGAGGTGTGTGATCTTTTGGAGATCAAAAAGGTCGTACAGCATGAACAGTCCGACCGCTCTTTCCTGCTCTTCTTGCAGCCCATTTCGAACGACCGCTTGCCTCAAAAACTCCCCTGGATCCCCCTCGACCACCGCAATGCCGGAGATGAGATCCGCCTCGGCTGCCGCCAAGGCCTTGTCGCGGAATGTATGCATGGCTTCGAAGGAATCGGTCACTCCAAACGTGAGTGACTGCCAGATCTTCTCAAGTTCATCGCAGAGAAGTTCCGCCGAAAGCCCATACATCTGCTCAATGACTGCACTCTGGGGCTCGAGCAGATCGCGCAGCGCCTGTACTTGGTGCACTTGGTACCGCTCGCCGGTTACGTTTGCCCAGTAGGCCTGGGACTTGAACTGAAACTCCTCAAAGTCCATGTCCAGTTGCGAGTTCTCGAGTTTCCGTTTCGCCGTAGCTACCATGAAGTACTCCCGGTTCAAGGTATCAAACAGCTTCTCCACCTCGACCTGCAGCTTCCTCCAGTCTTCATCAGGCAACGCCTCCTTCACGTCTCCAACGGGCATCACAGCTGCTACGACACTTTGCACAAAATCGAGCATGCGACTTGCATGCACGTGTTCTGACTTGACGTCGAACTCGTTGTCAATGCCCAGGGTTGCGGCTGAACGTTCCCACCAAGCGCGGTGCAGCATCTTCAGCGGCGGCAGGCCCGCTACCAATTCGGCGATCAGGCGGACGGACTCATCTATCCTCCGAACGACGTCGTCGTGACTCGCCGCCAAACGCTGCTGCATCAGCGCAAACTCACCTTCGGCCCAGTCCGCCTTCCAAACGACGTTCTTGCCAAAGCGCGCAACGTTCAAGGGGCCCACGGAAAAAAAATCATCAGGGCCGCGAGGCTTCAGCGAGCGTTTAGCGACCTTCTTGGATTTCTTCTTCATCAACTCAGCCTTCGTTTTTTCTTGATCATGACAATTGCAGCGGCGCGCCTCTCGTGAATGATGAGTGCGCTGCGCATGCAGCCCACATCAGACTGGCGCGGCCAAGCGCACGCCGCGAAAGGACTCGCTCTGCTGCAAGGCGGCGCTGCGGCGGTCACCGAGGTCGACCAGGGCATCGAGTACATGCAGGAGCTTGCGGGCCAACGCCGGCGGCAAGGGGTGCTGCCGGTCCGCGTGTTCCTGGACTAGGGCGGCGATTGATGCTGGAACGCTCGTCCCCTTCCACGCTGCAGGCAGGTTGCCGTCGGCGATCAACGCCAGCACCTGCTCGGCGAACGTGTCGGGGGGATATGCCGCGCCCGCGCGCTCGCACAATGTGACGAACTGGCGCGCGACATGCGGCTCCCAGCCCGCCGCCCGAACCATGCGATCCACCAGGGGCATGATCTGCGGCAAGTCTTCCCAGCGCCCATTCGCGAATCGCGCCGCATCGTCGGCACGTTCGATACGGACGAACATCAGGCACTTGATCAGATCGGGCAGATCAAACCCACCGATTCGGCCGTCATCGTCGTTGTAGGGCGAACGGCGCAGGTCTCGCTGGTCCAAGGTGCGCTCCAGCACGGATTGCAGCAACTGGATGCTGCGGTTGTCGACTGTGCCAGCGGTCAGCACGTCAAGAAATAGTACCTCCGCAAACGGTCCGAGGCAGCGCATGGCGGTTTCATCGGACTGCGCCACGATGGGCGCGAGCAGCCGCTCTTGCACCTCGGTAGCAGGCAGGTGCTCAGCGACGCTTGCCAGAGACCGGCCAAGCTGATGCTCCCACTCGAAGAGGCTGGCACCGTCATGTTCGCGCCCGTGCCGCTCATCGGTTCGCCACGTCGGGTTCAGGGTGTCCAGCGTCCACTCCACCAGCCCTTCGAGGGCATTGACATAGAGGGTACGGGCCGGGCTGGCCATGACCGCGGCGACGGGAACCTGCTGCAGGACTTTGGCCGCGTACTGGCTATGCCACAAGTCGGACGAGCGCTGCCACCCCTCCGGCCCATCGGAACCTCGTCGGCGCTGGGACGCACCGGGCGCAACGGGCGTCCACGACGGCAATGGCCTGACCCACGGGGGAAGGTCCCCTCCCCGCTGATACTCCTCCAGCGCCGCGGCCAAGACGGCATCGCGATGCGCTTGTTCCGCCAGCCGCCGCGCCTGGGCGTCCATTCGAAAGGCGTCCGGCCGGTGCCAGAGTTGCGCCAGCCGCAGGCCGAGATTCAGGCCGCACCAGGCGAACCGGAGGTCGCGCTCCCAGCAAGCGGCGACCCCTGACAGCGCGGCAAAGGACACGACCTCCATCGGGTGCGCCACCAGCTGGTACAGCGCCTCGCGATCACCTGCTACCTCGGCGCTGGCCCTCAGCCGGGCCGCCAACGCGCGTGCCACGAAGATCTTGGGATGCCACGGAATCACGGCTCCAGTGAATGTGTCATCGGCAGCCGCGTCCGGTTCCCCACCGTATTGCGCGATGGTGGCGTCTGCCCAGTCTCGGTGTTCTGTCGCTTCCGCAAAGCAAATCAGGGCGGCGGCCGTACCGACGATCGCGGCTTCCGAGATGCCGCTGCCCGGCATCAACGATGCCGAGGGGTCTGCCTCGGCGAGCTCCATCGCGCGCGCCACCGCCTCATCCGGTGAGAACACGGGCGCCCAAGACCATGAAGAAAAGCACTTGTCCACCCAAAGCCAGAGTTCGGTCTCGCGGGTGACGTGGGCGTGCCGCTGCAGTGTTGCCTGCACCTCGGGCGCCTCGTGCCGCGCGCTGCTCACCGAAACCTGCACCACGTCGTCTCTTCCCGGTACCGCCGTCGTCCGGTAGTTCTCAACGTGGCCCAGCTCGGACCAGAGCTCCGCCTTACGACGCAACTCGGCGACATGGTCTGGATCGTCGGCCTCCTCCTGATAGGCGAACTCCAGCCGATTCGGGAAGTTGTCGAGCGTCACCCGACAGGCGTCCCGCATCGCTGCGTCGCCTCCGAGCACGAAGAGTGGCACCAAGTTACGCAGTTCCAGGCGGCGCGAGGCCAGCTGGCCGTTGTCCACGATGGCTTGGCGCTGCGCGTCATCGCCGCGCCCCGGGTTGAAGCCGATCAGGCCGGCGCTCACGAGCTGCGATTCCTGGACCATCCGCTGCAGGTCAAGGTCGCAGAGTCTCAGGCTTCCGAGCAACGTGAGGCTCGTTGCCGACACCTCCTTCGCCCGAAGAGCGAGGTGAACGGCGATACCGAGCGCGCTGATGCTCGCATGCCCTTCCAGCATTTGCTTCAGCAGATCCTCCAGGGACCGACCCGCATCCTGTTGCGCCATTGCCCAGCGTTCCAGCGCCATCAGCGCGCACTCCACCACCTGCGGCCCGCCATGCCCGCGGAACCAGACGTAGTGCCGGTCGGCGCCCCAGAACTCCTGAGACGCCCAGGGAAACGCCAGCACGAGCGGCAGTGGCGTGCCCCTGCGGCCCCCATACCCCCCATACTGATGGAGTTGCCGCCATGCGGTCATGGCGTGATTGACGATGTCGCGGACGAGGGCCAAGGCCGCTGCGGGATCGTGTTGGAACAGCGCGTCGAACGGTTCGCGCAGCGGCGAGGCAGGAAAGTAGCCGTGATGGTCGGCGCCAATCGACAGCCGATCCCAGTCGTGGTTCGAGAAGGAGGCCCGCCCGATGTTCGGGCTATCCAGCGTCATGTTGTCGGACCAGGTCCGCTGTTCCGGCGGGATCGCCGCCACCCGCTTGAGCATCTCCTCCTGTTCGTGGTCCTCCCTGTGCCAGCGAGCCATGCTGTCGTCCGGCAGCTCCTGCAAGAACCAACGCCGCGCGACCTGCGCCAGCAAGGCGGGATGCGTCTGCGCCAACAGCGGCGCATAAGCCATGACCTCTCGATATCCCTTATCCTGCCAACGCGCAATCCTTTCGATCTTCGAAAGGTAGGTGCTGACAATGTCCGGATAGGCGCGCCCGGCGCGAAGGACCAAGTTGCGCAGCTCGGTTTGCAGGTTCGACGGAGCGCGCGGCGGTGAAGCGCCTTCTCCGGTCGGGAGCGTACGGCGCGCACGCCAGGAATAGCGCTGGCCTTCGATGGCATCCAGCCAGGCTGCGCATTGGGTGACGATGCGCTGCGACAGTTGATTCGGGTGGTCCGCGTACGCGACCTGCCAGGTCTCGAACAGCGTGACCAGATCCGGTAGGCAGCGGTCGGGAAGCAATGCCAAACGCTGGAGCAGCCACGAGAGAAGCCGTCGCCAGGCCGCGAAATCGGAGGGCCATCCCAGGGAATCGGCCAGGCGGATGCGGGCGGCCGGCAGCATGCTTTCGCTTCCAAGCAAGCCCGACAGCACCATGGGGTTGGGCGTGGTCTTCTCGGCCTGCATCCACACCAGCAGCTTGCGAAGCAGGCGGTGATCGTTGGCCGCCAGGGAAGTGCCGTACATCTCCGCATGTTCGGCAAAGCGCGGGCTGAAAACCGGCGCGATCAGCCAGGCCCGCAGCCACTGTGGCCGTACCTGCGCCCATTCGAGGGCAGCGAGCTCACGGGACCACTGCTCTGGGTCCGTATAGGTGGACTGAGACAGCAACTCGACGACGCGAGCCAGCGCTGGCGGCTCCCCAGCGGCCGCTAAGACGGCGATCCAGTCCGCACCCTGGTCAACCATCAAATGGAAGAACGCCCATTCGAAGAAGATGTCGTGGCTGAACTGAGCCGTGTGTCCCTGTCGCACCTGTTGCAGTAGACCGTCCTCTTCTAGCGCGGGCAATACCGCCTGTGTCGTCGCGGACAGGTCGCGGATGCGCAGGTTGCGGCCGAGGTCGGGGGCGCTACGCTGCGCCAGCTCGATCAAGGCCCGCTGCCGCGCCAAGGCCTGGGGCGCCTGCGCGTCGTAGCCGCCCCGCGTCCACCAGGCATCCACCAGCTCGACTTCGGTCTGCGGCGCGAACTCGGCCGGGTACGCCGCGCGCGAGAGCCCGCGGGCCAGGACTGCCGCAAAGAAAGGTCGGCGCGCCAAAGTCTGCACGCGCTCATTGCCGCCGGTCAGCAACGGCCGCAACGCGGGCAGCTTGTCGGCGAGAACTGCGGCTTCGTCGTCCGACAGGTTGTCAACATCGACGTAGCCCACGCCGGCCCCTGACCACAACGCTGCAGGAACCCAATTGCGCAGGGGTTCGATGCCGGCGTCACGAGCTGTCGCCACGACACGCCAGTCGGCCAGCGCGGGGCTGGCGAGCAGTTGACCCAGAAGGTCGGTGATGATGGGTCGGTGCTCCGGCGCCACCCGGTCGATGCCGTCGATGAACAGGACAGGGTGCCCGGTGGCGGCGACCTCCACCAAGAGCGGCTCGATCGCGGTGGCCGACAGCCCCAGCGCGCGAGCCTGCTCGGTCCAACTCCGTCCTGACAAGCGGTTGGCCGTGAGCAGCAAGGTCGTCCCGTTAACCGCCTGCGCTTGCAGCAGGTCACGCAGCAGAACGGTTTTGCCTGCCCCCGGCAGGCCCTTGACCAGCGTCAAGCGGTGCGCGGCCAGTTGCGCGACCAGTTGATCACGCAAGCCCTGGCGGTCGAGATGCATGCCGCCGATGTCGTCGGCTTGCTGCGCCAACCAATGGCGCGTGCCTTCGCGCAGAAGCTGCATGTCGGCGGCGAGCGCCGGCGTTCCGCTGAACCGCCAACCGCCCCCCAAGCCGCGGAGCAGCAAAGCTCGGGTGTGCTCGGCACTGCGGCCGGCGCCATCGCGCGCCGCCAGACGCAACAGGTTCCACAACTCGCCGGCGCGGCCGACCTGGTTCGCCGCCAGGGACCGCTGCAGGCCGGCCAAGACATCCGCCTCCTGGGCCGAGCCTTCGTGCAGGAAATCGAACCGGATGAGCGTCAGATGCTGGAACAAGCGGTGCAAGCTGCCGTCAGGGAAGGGCCCTGCCAGGGCGTCCTCCATGACCTTGCGGACGGCGCTCACCACCGCGCGGTGCGCCAGCGACCCGTTGCCGCCGTCGACGAACCGTTTCATGAAGGCGGCCGGCGTGGCCGACGCCCTCGCCCACTCGCACACGGTCGTGAAGTCCCTGAACGCATCCGCCGAGATCATGTCGGTGGCAGCGCCGACCCTGTCCACCTGGTCGCGAAAGCCTAGCTTCTGCAGGGTCTGCCAACTGCGCTGGATCACTTCGCGGAAGTCGGTGTTGCTCGGCGCATCGGAAATCGTGAGCGCCCGCTTGACCTGCAGCGACAGCCGCATCACGGAGCTGTCGGCGGGGGCGACGGCATCGACGATCACGTCATCAAGCGGCTCGCCGAAGCTGGCTTGCTGCTGGGTCACTCGGTTCACAATCCTCGAACCGAGCCCAGCCGCAGTTGTGCCGCCGAGCAGGGCCGCAAGATAGTGGGCCCCGACAGCATCTTCGTAGGTGAATCCGGTACCCCCGACGAGTTCAGGAGATGTCATCGATAGTCACTGCGTCGGGTCGCAGCATCGTGATCGTTCTGTCATCGTCCCACCGCATGGCTCCCCCGCCCGAAGTCGCCGCCACGCACGCTTGGATTGCTGCAGCGTCGCCCGCATACCCAAGCCGCGCAATATCGTCGGCAATGCAGCCCGCTTGGTCGTAGTGGGAGCGGACGATCTTGCCCAGCCGCGCTAGGACCTTCGCGCGACTGCCGGACTTCTCGGTGTAGGTGCGGCAAGTCTTCTTCGCTTTCTCCTGGGTACCGTTGCACCAGCTTTTGAGCAGGGCCATCTGTCCCTCCCTCTCAGGACGCCGACAACTCGATGCCATAGGCCCGGGCGATCCGGGCGACGAGTTCGGCGACCGTCACCCTGCCCAGTTGCAAGGCGCCGGGGTTGATGCTGGGGTCAGCGGCCACTGCTGCCAAGAATTTGGTGAGGTCACCCGCGATCCTTGCGTCGAGTTCGATTCGCGTGTTGGCCGCTAACAGCTGAGAGAGGCGCAGCACGTCGTTGAGGTGCTTGCGCACGTCTTTCGCATCCACTGGTTCTCCGCGCTCTTTGCGCGCGCTGAGCTCAAGCCAGGCAACTGCCTTGAGCGGGATCAACCGGTCCTCGCCGACCCAGGGTAGGCCGTCAGCTTCGCGGCGGCCACCCATGATGAACGCGTAGTAGGTCTCGTCCAACAGGATGGCAGACAGGCTGGCGACCGCCTCGTCCAGCGGGATAGGCGTGAGCTTGCTGCCCTCGGCTGGCTTCAAGCCGTCGGGCGCGCGGGCGAACAGTTCGATCATGACCGGGTAGCGCTCGTCGGCAGGCTTGATAAAGCGATAGAAGTTCGGCTTCGTCGCTTCGCTGGCCTGGCGGATCTCGTAGCCTCCCGCGTCGATAAATCTCCAGAACGCTTCGCCGAAGGCCGGTGTCAGGGCCTCGACGTGCAGGACGACGTCCAGGTCCTTCGTTGCCCTGAAGGCCAAGCCAGCGTCTTCCATGGTCAAGGTTGCTGCGGTGCCACCGATCAGGACGTACTGGTCCGTATAGGCCGCGAACGATTTCCGAAAAACATCCAGCCCCCTCACCATGGGAAGTGCCCTTTCAACTCGTCGAGCGCGCTCTGGACCCGCTCATCGGCGCTGTCCTGCAGGCTCAGCGTCAACGACAATGGGTCCACGGTGGTAGCCTGCGGTGCCAGCGCCGGGCTGTAGCACCAGACCTGCCATTCTTGGGCGCCGGGCGCGGGCTCTGGCAATTCTCGGACGCCGGCTTCGCTCGCAGCCTTCCAGTCGGCGCTGGTGAGCGCGTAGATCGGCCAGCGTGGCTCGGCCAGCATCGAGAGACGTGCCAGCGCGCTCAGGCCGGCCAGCCGCCCGATCGGGTTGGCTAGCGTGCGGCCATCGACCCAGACCGTGCTGCGTACCGGCGTGCGCAGCAGCGGCTTCGCCCGTTCCCACACCTCATCAGGCGTGCCTTCCATGCGCAGCACGCGCGCGCGGCCGGCGACACGCACGGTGGCGAGGCCGGCCGCCGTGAACTCCTTGACCGCACGCGACAGGGTCATGGTGGTGTAGCCGAGGGTCCTGGCGGTCTCAGCGGGCTGCCAGTCGGCGTCCCACGGCTGGCGCAGGAGCGCGAAGACGAGCATGGCTTGCGCCGAGGGGCTGAGCACATCGACGGCAGGTGTGCGCTGGCGAAAGTACTCCCGCAGGTCGAGGCCGAGGTCAGGCAGATAGAGTTGGTTGCCCGGCACGATGAACGGGAGCTTGTTAGCGATCAGGCGCTTACGCTCATAGGAGGCCAGGGCGTCAGTCACATAGACCGCCGGCCGGCCAGCCGTGGCGCTGACCTTGGTCATCCAGGCTCGGATGTCGCTCAGCGGCGTGGCCGAATCGGCACGGCCTTCCGCCAGCACAATCGGCTGCCCCAGCAGTTCGATTTCGCTGAATTCGAAGGCATCGCGCAGGAAGTACGGCAACGCGTCGGCACCTGCCCAGGCTTTCACGCCAGGCATGGCGATGCCCAGTACCTCATGAAGGTACAGTTGGATGTCGGTGGTGAGACGGGGCACGGCTGACTTTAAAGCAACAAGACTTCAGCACGATAACATCATGATTGTTATCGTGCAAATCTTTGTTATCCAAGCCTGCGGGCTACGTTTGGCCAGCCAGGCTCCACCGCTTCCCGCTCAACCCCTGTTGACCCAAGCGCCACGGCTGGCTTCGTGGGACCGCCGCCAGCGCTCACAGACCGGAAGATCTCGCACCGCTCGAGACTGCCAGTTCGCGCCGCACCGTGGTGCCGGGCGACACGGCGTTCGCCTACGTGCAGTGCAAGCGCAGGGCCTGCACCTCATTCGCGCTGCACTGCGAATGTGCGAAGTGAAGGTATCGCTGGGCGCCAAGATCAGGTGGCGGGCAAGCTATCCACTCTTTCCCGCGAATCACCACTCCATCGCCATTTTGCGACACGCATTTGGTGATGCACCGAATGAGGGCATTCCCTCCGACTCACGGGCAAATCGCCTCGAAACTTGTTGCAGAATGTTTATCAATTTGCAGATCGTGGTTTCAACGGGGAATCAATGGCGAGACGAAGAAAGTCCAGCGCGGCCGAAGATCTCATGGATCTGGTCGCCTTGCTACCTTGGTGGGCAGGTGTTGGTCTGGCCCTTGTCAGCTACTGGCTGCTGCATGCCGTTGCGACACGTCCCCTGCCTGCTGCACAGTCAGCTCAGCAAATCGGCCAGATGGCTACGACGGCCATTTGGCAAGGCCTCGCCACGGGAGGCCAGTATCTATTGCCGATGATCTGCCTCTTCGGGGCCGTCATGTCGGCGGTACGTCGCCGGCAACGTCGCGCCCTGTTCGATACCACCTCGGCAAGCAGCAGCGCCGATGCACTTCAGGGCATGTCCTGGCAGCAGTTTGAACTGCTGGTTGGTGAAGGTTTCCGGCGCCGGGGCTATGTAGTCAAAGAGATTGGCGGTGGTGGCGCCGACGGCGGCGTGGACTTAGTGCTCACCAAGGCTGGTGAGAAGACTTTCGTGCAATGCAAGCAGTGGAAGGCCTTCAAGGTGGGCGTCTCCACCGTGCGGGAACTGTATGGCGTGATGGCCGCGCACGGTGCTGCGGGCGGCTTCGTTGTGACCTCTGGGCGCTTTACGCAAGAGGCTTCGACATTCGCCAACGGTCGCAACATCCAATTGATCGATGGTCCTGCCCTCATGAAACTGCTGCGGGAAGCGCGCGACAAGGGTGAGGACCGTCCATTGGCTTCCAATTTAATTACTCCGCAAGGTGTGGCGTCGCCCGACAGACACATCGAGGCGACAGGGATGACCGAAGCCTTGGAGCCGACAGCGCCTGCCGAAGAACCGTCCTGCCCCCGATGCGGGAAGCCGATGGCGCGGCGCGTGGCGAAGCGAGGCGCCGCAGCGGGCAAAGCTTTCTGGGGATGCTCAGCGTTTTCTGAAGGATGCCGAGGCACGCGTGAGATCCAGAGCGCCTGATGGCGATACCGAAAAGAAGAAGGAGAAGAGATGGGGCGAAGAAGCGGATTTGAGGGATTCCTGCGCGCCACGGCGCGGGCAGTGGCCGCCGCGGAGCGTGAGCGTCAGCGCGGCGTCCGTGCGCAACTGACCCAGGCGCGGCAGATCGAGCGCCATCAACGCATGGCGCTGGCACAGCAGAACCGTGACGACCGTGCCGCGCAGAAACTCGCCAAGGCGCAGTACTTGGCCGACCGGCAGGGCGAAGCCGATGACCTGAACGCCGAACTGCATGATCGACTTGAAGAACTGCAAGGCATCCTGGCGCATACGTTGTCGCTGGATGACCGAATCGACTTTGATGCACTGCGGCCGGCCGCGGATTTCGAAGCCTTCAAACCACCACCGGAACTCGCACCGGGCCGCGCCCCACGCGCGCCACAGATCTCCCCACCCTCAGGCCTGCGCAAATTGATTCCGGGAGCTGCCAAAAAGCATGCTGCCGCGCTGTCCAGAGCAGCCAGCGACCATCAGTCGGACGTCGTGCGCTTCAACCAGGCCGAGGCCACCAAGCGCGAGCAGTTTGCCAAGCTCAAGGCGGACTACGACCAGAGCAAGAGCCAGTTCGAGAGGGAGGTCAAGCGCCGTAACGCCGAGGTTGATGAATTCCAGACGGCCTACCACGCGAAGGAACCAGATGCTGTAGTGGCCTACAACGAGATGGTGCTGGCCCGGTCGGAGTACCCCACGGAAGGGTTCCCGCAGAAATTCCGCATCGCCTACAGCCCCGATTCATCGGAACTGATCGTTGAGTACGACCTGCCGGAAGTACAGGTAATCCCGAAGGAGGCAGAGTACCGCTACGTCAAGACCAAGGATGTCATTGAGTCCAAGGCCAGAAAGCCGGCTGAGATCAAGCAGCTCTACCAGGACATCGTCGCCTCGATCACGCTGCGTACCTTGCACGAGCTGTTTGAAGCCGATCAGGCTGATGCGCTCGCGCTGGTTACCTTCAATGGCATGGTGGACACCCACGATCCGGCCAGTGGGCGCGAAGTGCGGGTGCCGGTTGTGTCGGTCCGGGCACCTAAGATGGAATTCTTGGGCCTACGGCTGGAGAAAGTCGACAAGGTGGCCTGCCTGCGAAATCTCGGCGCCCAGGTATCCAACCGCCCGGACGAGTTGCAAGCGGTCAAGCCAATCATCGAATTCGACATGGTCGACAAGCGCTTCATTGAGCAGGGGGATGCCTTGTCAGGGCTTGAAACGCGCCCGAATCTGATGGACCTGACGCCGGCAGACTTCGAGGTACTCGTCTCCAATCTCTTCAGCAAGATGGGGCTTGATACCAAGCTCACGCGTAGTTCACGCGATGGCGGCGTGGATGCTGTTGCCTTCGACACCCGCCCGGTGCTCGGCGGCAAGGTGGTGATCCAAGCCAAGCGCTATCGCGACACGGTGGGAGTGAGTGCCGTTCGGGATCTGTACGGAACCATGCTCAATGAAGGGGCCAACAAGGGCATCCTGGTCTGCACCAGTGGCTATGGGCCTGATGCGTACAACTTTTCCAAAGACAAGCCCATTGAACTGATTGATGGCGGCGGGCTACTGTATCTCTTGCGTGAGCATGCGGGGACTGCAGCGCGGATTGCCGTTTGATCGTTTAGTCCAACTAGATAAGCGAAAACCTCGTGCTGATGCCTGAAATATGCAGCGTGCTGGATTGCAGCGGGACCAGCCAATCGAGCGACGGCGTACGAAGACTGTTGCCAGCCTAGCGATCGCTTGGAGATTCCATGTTTCTGTCACAGCTCACGATCAAGAATTTCCGGCAATTTGGTGCTGGTGACCCGGTGTTTTCCATCGAGTTTCGCGAAGGCGTCACGGCACTCGTCGGTGAAAACGATGCAGGCAAGACGGCCGTCATCGACGCGATCCGGCATGCGCTGACGACCCGTGACATGGAATTCATGCGCGTGCAACCCGAGGACTTCCACATCCGAACCGATGGGCAGCAAGCGGCGGAGATCACGATCCGGGCCCGGTTGTCCGGGCTAACAGACAGCGAGAAAGGCGCGTTCGCCGAATACCTGACGTACGAGGGTGCGGAGGTCGCCCTCTATGTGCACTGGTCTGCGCGCCGTCTGAGCGAGACACCCGGCAGCCGGCGATGGGTCGACATCGCGGTGCGCAGCGGCCCTGCGGGCGAGGGCCCTCCCTTCGACGCGACGGTCCGGCAGCTGCTTGCGACTGCCTACCTGCGTCCCTTGCGCGATGCCGAGCGCGAGATGTCGCCGGGACGCGGCTCCCGTCTGTCGCAGATCCTGAACAATTTCCCGGAGATCAAGAAGGGGCAGCCGTTCGACGCGGCCTCGCCGCCGGCCGACGCGGCGCAGGCGGCCAACTTGAGTCTGTCCGGGCTGTCCGACTACTTGCGGCACTTGGTCGACCAGCATGAAGGCATCGGGGGTGCGCAGAAGGCTATCAATACCGATTACCTGGCCCGCCTGTCGCTTGCCGGCGAGGCGCTGCACGGGCGCATCAGTTTCGCAGAAGGCGGCACCGATGCAGCTCGGCTACGGCAGATCCTCGAACGCCTGGAGTTGGACCTGCTCGCAGGTCCGGATGGTCGGTCCCGCGGCACGTACGGCCTGGGTTCCAACAACCTGCTGTTCATGGCCTGCGAGCTGCTGTTGCTGGGCAAGGAACCCGATGGCCTCCCCCTGCTGCTGATCGAGGAGCCGGAAGCGCACTTGCATCCGCAACGGCAGTTACGCTTGATGGAGTTCCTGGAAGCCGCCGCCAAGCCCTTGGTGGGAAGCACTCGACGCCAAGTGCAAGTCATTGTCACCAGCCACAGCCCCAACCTGACGTCGAAGATCCCGTTGCAGAACCTGGTGCTGCTACATCGGCAAGGCGCCTACTCGATGGCCGAAGGCCACACGCACCTGAGCAAGAGCGACTACAGGTTCCTACAGCGCTTCCTCGACGTGACCAAGGCCAACCTGTTCTTTGCGCGCGGCCTGATCGTGGTGGAGGGCGACGGCGAGGCCCTCCTGGTACCGACGCTCGCTCGGCTGATCGGCCGTGACTTGACCCAGCACGGCGTGTCGATCGTGAATGTGGGAGGCACCGGCTTGCGACGCTATGCACGAATCCTTCAACGCCAGGATCCCGCCAAGGGCGTCTTTGCGATTCCGACGGCCTGCCTGGCCGACATGGATGTGATGCCGGACTGCGCACCCCGCATCCTGGAGTTGGTCGCAGACGATGTGGACCCGAAGTGGAGCAGTCCGCGTCGCAAATGGCGGGTCAAACGCGAGTTCGGCGCAACCCCTTCCGAACGGCAAGCCGGACTCGAGGCTAAGCGGACCCGGCTCAGCGAAGGCGATGGGCAGAACATCAAGACCTTCGTCGCCAATGAATGGACGCTGGAGTACGACCTGGCATTCGCCGGCCTCGCCGAAGAGGTCTACATTGCCGCCGTCCTCGCAGCCAACGACGACCCCTTGAACAACGACAAGAAGACGCATGCGGACGTCAAGGCGGCCGCGAAGCTGGACTACGCCGCGCTGGTGGTCCAGGCCGCCGGCGATCGCGAGGTGTTGTGCTCCCATGTCTATGAGATGTTCTCGAGCAAGCGGGCCTCCAAGTCCATTGCGGCACAACATCTGGCTGACCTGCTGAGCGAGCACGCGAGGACAGGCGAGATCGATGGTGCCTGGCTGTCGGCACGCCTTCCGGCCTATATCCGGGAAGCCATCGCCTTCGCCACCACCCCGCCGACGCCTGCCGTAGCAGCCCTGGCGCTGGCGGCATGATTGCGCCGTCTGACCTGATCGGCCCCATCACCGATGACGACATCGAGTGGGCTCGCGGATTGCTCAAGCTGCAGACCCTCGATGCGCAGCGGCGATCCTTCCTGAAGTCGTTGACCACGCTAGACGTCTCGGCCTGCCCCGGCAGCGGCAAAACCACGCTCGTCGTAGCGAAGCTGGCGATTCTCGCGCGCAAGTGGAAAAGCACGACCCGCGGCATCTGCGTCCTCTCTCACACCAACGTAGCGCGCGAGGAGATCGCGCATCGCTTGGGCAACACGGATGTCGGCCAGCGCCTGCTTGGCTATCCGCACTTCATCGACACCATTCACGGATTCGTGAATCGTTTTCTGGCCAACCCATGGTTGCTGTCGGCGGGCTACCGCGTCGCCGCGATCGACAACGATCTGACTACAAGGGTGCGCCGTCGCCATCTCAGCCCAGGAGACTATTTCACCCTGAACGGTTACCTCGAGAAGAAATTTATCAGCTTCGACAGCCTGCGCCTCGGCAGCGCCAACTTTGCAACACCTTTGGCGAACACGAGTTTTCCCAGCGGTACTCACACCAAGATGTACCAGCTCGCGGCATCCGCGCTGCAGCATGCGGCTGTACAGGGCTACTTCTGCTACGACGAGATCTTCCTTCTCGGTGAAGCCTTGCTGGCGCAGCAGCCTAGTCTTCCCTCTATTCTCCAGAACCGGTTCCCCTTCGTCCTAGTCGACGAGATGCAGGACACCTCCGAACAGCAGAACGCATTCCTGCGGCGGCTCTTCCCGCGTGACGTGCCTGCGGTCTGCATCCAGCGCGTCGGTGATCCGAACCAGGCCATCTTCGAGGGTGGGGTCAAGCCAGTCGCCGATGCATTTCCCGACAACATACGGTGCGTCAATATTGCCGACTCCTTCCGCTTCGACGCGTCGATCGGGGCGCTTGCCAATCCCTTCGCTTACCTCCCTGTTCAACCCAGCGGTTTGAAGGGTGTGCGGCCGACCGCGGTGGCAGGTCAGGGGCTACCCCACACCATCTTTGTCTTTCCCGACAACGATCCTTCCGGCGTTCTGGACGCCTTCGGCCATCACGTGCTCGCCACGTTGCCTGCGCCCCTGATAGCCTCGTCGGCGGTCACTGCGGTCGGCGCGGTTCACAAGCCCTTCCCCGACGTGGAACCCGGCCACAAGCAATACCCCAAGACCGTCCCGCACTACTGGGCGGGATATCAGCCAGGTGCCGGCCGTCCGACCTATCGGCCACGCACCCTCGTTGAGAACCTCCTCGCGGCGCAGGTGCTTGCATCGAGTGGTGGCCCTCTCCATCAATGCGTGGACAGCGTCGCTTCAGCAATCGCTCACCTCGCCAACTTGCTGGCAGGAACGACGCAAATGCGGTCAAGCAGCCGGCAACACTTGCAGATAGAAAAGCGCCTCACGGATGCCGATGAAATGCGGACCGTGTATCGTGGCTTGCTCGCCCGATTCGTAGTCGATCGAGAGCCACTTGATGCGGCACGTTGGGCACAGCTCTGCCCCGAAATCCGGAAACTTGCGGCCGCTTTGGCCGGGTGTATTGCTAACGCGCCTGCCGCCAACGACTTCATGGCCTGGCCAACTACTGAGCCCCCCACGCTGCCCGCCACTCTGAATCAAGCTCAGTCCGTGCCAGCGAACAGTTACCGCTACATCCACGGGAACACCAGTGTCGATATCCGGCTCGGCTCCATCCACATGGCAAAGGGCCAGACCCATTCGGCTACGCTCCTTCTGGAGACTTTCAACCAAACGCACTTCCTGCATGGGCTGATGCCGTGGCTCTTGGGCCAACACCAGAATGGCGCAAAGTGCGCCAGCGACAAGGCGATGCAACGGCTACTGCAGGCCTACGTGGCGATGACCCGACCTACTCACCTGCTGTGCCTAGCTTTGCGAAGCAGTTCGCTTGGCACGAAGAAGGACATCGCGACGAATACGGCGAAATTGATGGCTCGTGGTTGGCAGATTCGGCATCTCGCTCCGCGAACCGCCGCCGATGAAGCCGCAGATCTTTCTGGTGGCTAGGAGGACTAACGATGGGACTCGAGAACGTTCTCAAGATCGTGTGGACACCATGAACTAGGGGGTAGACACACATGCAGGTCAAGTTGCCCGCTGTCCTCGGCGTCGATATCAAATCGCGTCTGGGCCGGGTTCGCCAGATTGCCGTCCCGCCGACCACGATCGACTGCCGCTCAGTGAAGTACACGCTGGCCAAGTCGATCGGCCATGTTTTCCAAAACACCTCCGGCGCGAACCTGCTGTATCTTTTCCCAACCCGTCCCAAGACGACGCCGCTGCCAAGCGACGCACCTGTGCTGGTCGCAAAGGATGTGTCCATCGACGTGGACGAACTTGATCTGACCGAGGGTACCTGGATCACGCATCCAGCCCTGGAAGCCGAACCGTCGACAGCCGCGGAGGTGGCCACCGCCGCACGCAAATCATGGCCTCGCGCCTTCCAGTTTGCTGAGGAGGATCCGGGCAACGGCGTGGTCGGCCTGCGCAAGCCACAAACCGGCGCGCTGCACGCGATTCACGCACACTGGTCGACGAGTGGAGAGAGTGCCACTGTGGTCATGCCTACCGGCACCGGTAAGACGGAAACGATGCTGGCTATCCTGACGTCAGCCTGTTGTGAGCGGGTCCTGGTCGTCGTCCCAACCGATGCTTTGCGCTCGCAGATCGCGGAGAAATTCGAGACGCTTGGCCTACTGAAGGTACCCGGCAACGCCGTGTTGGCAGAGCAGGCGCTGCGCCCGGTCGTGGGCACCCTCACCTCCAAGCCGAAAACCATCGAGGAGGTGGACAGCATCTTCCTCAGCTGCAACGTGTTGGTCGCGACCAGCCACCTGGTGGGGTTGTGCGAGGCCGACGTCCAGGACCGCATGGCCGCGCTGTGCACGCATCTCTTCATCGACGAAGCCCACCATGCGGAAGCGCCGACGTGGAAGACATTCCGCGAGCGCTTCGGCGACAAGCTGGTCCTGCAGTTCACGGCGACACCATTTCGCGAGGACGGCCAAGCAATGGACGGCAAGCTCGTCTACGTCTACCCTCTCCGCAAGGCGCAGCAGGAAGGGTATTTCAGGCCTATTCGCTTTCACGCGGTGCGCGAATTCAACGCAACGAGCGGCGACCGCAAGATCGCGATGGCCGCCCTGGACGAGTTGGATGCCGACACCACCGGCAAGCACATCGTGATGGCCCGGGTAGGCGACACCCACCGCGCGGCGACTATCCTGGCGCTGTACCAATCGTTCGCCCGCCATCAGGCAGTGGCGATTCACTCGGGCATGTCACTAAAGGAACAACAGGCCGCGAAGCGACAGCTGTTCGATGGGTCGGCACGGGTGGTGGTCTGCGTGGACATGCTCGGCGAGGGCTTCGATCTGCCGGAGTTGAAGATTGCGGCGTTCCACGACATTCGAAAGAGCCTTGCTGTCACACTGCAGTTGGCCGGCCGATTCACGCGTGCGCGTCCCGACTTGGGCGATCCGGTCTTCATCGCGAACATAGCGCTCGTCGACGTCCGCGACGAGCTGCGCAAGCTGTACAGCCAGGATCCTGACTGGAATGTGTTGCTGCCTGAGCTGAGCACGGCAGCGATTGAAGCCGAGCAAACCTCGCAGGAGTTCTTCCGAGGCTTTGGCGTTTTCCTGGATGAGGTACCGCTGAACGACCTACGGCCCGCGGCCAGCATGGTCGTCTACAAAACGAATTGCGCGAACTGGACACCAAAGTTTTTCAGACGAGGCATGCGCGGTCTGACGTCTCGCGACAAAGTGTTCCACACGCTCAACGAAGTTCAGAACACCCTGGTGGTTCTGACGGCGACGGAACAGGGCGTGCGCTGGAGTGACGTCGAGTCCATTCGCGAAACCGTCTGGGAGTTATTCATCGCAGTCTGGGATCGCGAACGCGCGCTTCTCTATCTACACGGTTCAGGGCTGAACGGAGAGTACAAAGAGATCGCGAAGGCGTTGTGCGGCCAGGACGTGCAGCTGATCGTCGCGCCGCAGGTGTTTCGCTGCTTTCACGGGGTCAAGCGCCTGGTCCTGAACAATGTCGGGTTGAACGAGCATCTGGGTCGTCAGGTCCGGTACACCGGGCGGATGGGGTCAGACGTGGAATCGCGAATCGGTCACGCGGCGCGGCGGGGTGCCAAGCGCGCTGTAATGGCGGGCGGAGGGTTCGAACACGGCGCGATGGTGTCCGTCGGTGCGGCCAAGCGCGGTCGCGTGTGGTCCAACCTACGGCTACGCGTCGACACCTTTGCGGCATGGGCGCGTGCCGTTGGCGCGAAGATCGCAGATGAGACCATCGACCCGAACACTGTGCTAGCTGGAACGCTGAAGCCTGAACCCGTGGGCACGGTGCCGGCCGTAACCGTTGTCGCGATTGATTGGCCCAAGGAGGTACTCGAGCGTCCCGAGACAGGTTGCCGCTTCTCGGGACCCGGGATCGCTGAGGAGCCCTCGACGAATGTTGACATCGAGGTGTTGGCGCGCGAACCCGCCGATCCGCTGCTGATCCGCGTGTTCTCGGACAGATGGGAGAGCGTCCTGCGTCTGGAACTCGTGCCGATCGACGACAGTTTCGATTTCCGGTTTGTGCATGTCCGAGGCATCATCCTCAACCTCAGCTTGGGCACGAAGACTGAGAGTCTCGCCGAGTTCTTCACCAACAATCCGCCGATCATTTGGTTCGCCGATGGGTCATCGCTTGAAGGCTGCGAGTTCACTCTCCTCCCGACGGATGACCTGCAACCGTATGACGCAGACCGCCTCCAGGCCCTGGATTGGTCCGGCGTCGACATTCGTGCCGAGTCACAGGGCGAAGCGCGGCGTGCTGGCACCATCCAGCACAACGTCATCGAACGCTTGCAACGCAACCCTACGTACGACGTGATCTTCGACGATGACGGATCGAACGAGGCGGCCGACGTTGTGGCCATCACGGTCGATCGGAGCACGCCGACAGTCCCACGGATTGAGGTCGAGCTGTACCACCTGAAGTACGCCGGTGGTGAACCAGGCAGACGGTTGGAAGACCTCTACGTCGTGTGCGGCCAAGCCCAGCGCAGCACCTCGTGGCTTGCCAATCATGGGAGACGGACCGATCTGTTTACTCACCTGCTCAGTCGAAATGACCAACGCGTGCAGCGTGGCGCTCCGACGCGTTTCGAACGGGGAACAGAGGAGTTGCTCTTGCAGATCCGGGAGATGAGCAGACGGTCGGATGTGAAGCTCAAGGTCTACGTCGTGCAACCTGGTCTGTCGAAAGTACAAGCCTCGCACGGGCAATTGATGCTGCTGGCGGTTACGGAACGGTTTCTCTCCGACACCTACGAGATTCCCTTCACCGTCATGTGCAGTTCTTAACGAAGTTCGACCTCTTCCATACGCTGGTCTTGGCGTCCTCGAGCAGTCTGCCGGGGGTCGGAAACGAACACGTCTCCAGAGAAATCCAATTGCAGTCGGGGGTCTATTCGGACGGTTGCCTAAGCATCTCTTCTAGATCAACAACTTAGCCGACGTGTTGGCGGAGAAGTTGGGAGTAGAACTGGTGTCCCAACCCCCGGGATTCGATGGGACAGCATGAGACTTGGTGGGCCGAAAAGAAAAAGGGCCGCTGCAGATTTGCAGTGGCCCTTTTTCGGTCAAATTGGGACCCCATGAGACTACATGGAACCACATGAGACTTGGCGGAGTGGACGGAAGTCGAACTCAGCGCCCCCAGCCCTATGGCTACGCCACGCAACATTCCGCGGTTGCCACCTCACTTCGTTCTCCACGACCGGGCCTGGGGATTGTTGCTGTCGGAGATAAAACAGGCGTGTACGTTTCACCGGCAGCCCATGCATCAACCATGTTCGCCCATTCCTGGAGCATGTGCCTGCGCGGCTCGGCATATTCCGCTTTGTTGTAGACCGACCGCGACGAATGTCCGCTTTCGTGTGCGAGACACTTTTCGATCCAGTCGCCATTGAAGCCGGCCTCGTTGAGCAAGGTAGACCCGGTCCGTCTCAGGTCATGAACCGTGAACGATTCCAGCGGAAGCCCTGCTGCTTTCGCCCGCTCGACGATGAGGCTCGTAACGCGGTTCAGTGTGCCCTTCGACATGCATCGAGCCGCGTCATAGCGAGAAGGCAGCACATACCTCGATCCGGCGGCATAAGTATGCAGCGCGATCATGGTATCGAGCGCTTGGGAAGACAAGTACACGTTGTGCGCCCTCCTCCCCTTCATTCGGGCCTTCGGAATGGTCCATATCGCTGTATTGAAGTCCACCTCGTCCCAAGTCGCCTCGATCAATTCACTCTTGCGCACCAGGGTCAGCAAGATCAAACGCAAGGCGAGCCGAATCGCGGCATCTGTCGCCACCAGGTCAAGCTGCCTGCACATCAACTGGATTTCAGCGGGAGACAGCGCTCGATCCTTAGGCACGAGCTTGGCGATGGACGCTGCGCCGACCTCGTCCGCAGGATTGGCTACCTTTTCTCCATGCAGGTTGGCGTAGCTATAGATCTGCTTGACGACCTCCCGAACATGAATCGCGGTCGCCGGAGCCCCGCGCTCCTTCACGCGCATGCACAGCGCACGCAGATCTTCCGCGCGAACCTCGCTCAAAAGGCGCTTGCTGAAGTCCGGCAGGATGTCGCGGTTCAGCACGCTCTTGCGCACCACCCGCGTCGATTCAGCCATGGTGGCTCCGTAGAGCCACTGGGTTGCATGGTCACCAAAGGTCTTGATTGCAGGACCGCGAGCTTTTTCTCTCTGTTTCTGCAGGGCCGGCGAAACGCCATCGCGCAACAGCCGCCTGGCCTCCAAGAGCTTTTCACGCGCAGCGGCGAGCGAGATTCCGCCATAACCGTAGCGACCGATGGTCAGCGTCTCGCGCCGGCCATTGATGCGGTAGTCAAAACGAAAGGAAATGGACCCCGTCGGCGCGATGGCTGCGTACATGCCGTCGCGGTCAGCGACCTTGTAAAGGGTCGCGCGAGGCTTGAGATTCCGAAGGGCGAGGTCTGTGAGCATCTAGATTTTTCTCCTGATTTCGACGGCCAAACGCCGTCACCAATCAAGAGGTGTGCAGATGCCTGCGAACCCGCATGAAACCTAGCTTTTGAGATCAATTTTTACCGTCACCGACGGTATCGCCTAGCGACCCAGTTTCGGTCCAGCGTGGCCCCTAGCGGAAAGAGCTCATTCGTACCGCCAGCCATACCGTCAAAGTCTTCTTCTGGCAGCCCCTGATGGACACGAGGTTCTGGGGAAGAATCCTTTGAAATCAACAACTTACGAGAGGGAAGTTGCCAATGAATTATCTTTGACGGTTTTCGTAAGTTATTGATTTTAAAGGGAATTTTTCAACTTTCATTCCCACTCAATCGTCGCCGGCGGCTTGCTGCTCACGTCGTAGGTGACGCGGTTGATGCCGCGCACCTCGTTGATGATGCGGCCCGACACCTTCTTCAGCAGCGCGTGCGGCAGTTCGGCCCAGTCGGCGGTCATGAAGTCGCTGGTCTGCACGGCGCGCAGCGCGACGACGTAGTCGTAGGTGCGGCCGTCGCCCATGACGCCGACGCTCTTGACCGGCAGGAAGACGGTGAAAGCCTGGCTGGTGAGGTCGTACCAGGTCTTGCCGGTGGCGGGGTCGGTGAAGTTGCGCAGCTCTTCGATGAAGATCGCGTCGGCGCGGCGCAGCAGATCGGCGAATTCCTTCTTCACCTCGCCGAGGATGCGCACACCCAGGCCGGGGCCGGGGAAGGGGTGGCGGTAGACCATCTCGGGCGGCAGGCCGAGCGCCACGCCGAGTTCGCGGACCTCGTCCTTGAACAGGTCGCGCAGCGGCTCGAGCAGCTTGAGGCCGAGCTGTTCGGGCAGGCCACCGACGTTGTGGTGGCTCTTGATGGTGACGGCCTTTTTGCTCTTGGCGCCACCGGACTCGATGACGTCGGGGTAGATGGTGCCCTGCGCCAGCCATTTGGCGCCCTTGGCGCCGTCGCCCTTGAGCTTGCCAGCTTCGGCCTTGAACACATCGACGAACAGGCCGCCGATGATCTTGCGCTTTTTCTCCGGGTCGGCCACGCCGGCCAATTGCCCAAGGAACAGCTCGCTCGCGTCCACGCGGATGACCTTGGCGTGCAGCTTGCCGGCGAACATGTCCATCACCATATCGCCTTCGTTCAGGCGCAGCAGGCCGTGGTCGACGAAAACGCAGGTGAGTTGGTCCCCGATGGCGCGGTGGATCAGCGCGGCCGCCACGCTGGAATCGACGCCGCCCGACAGGCCGAGGATGACCTCTTCGTCGCCCACCTGCTGCTTGATCGCCTCCACCGCCTCAGCGATGTGGTCCTTCATGACCCAGTCGGGCCGGGCGCCGCAGATGCCGGTGACGAAGCGCTCGATGATGGCGTGGCCCTGCGCGGTGTGCGTGACCTCGGGGTGGAACTGCAGCGCGTAGAAGCGGCGCTCCTCGTCGGCCATGCCGGCGATGGGGCAGCTCTCGGTAGAGGCCATCAGCTTGAAGCCGGGCGGCAATTCGGTGACCTTGTCGCCGTGGCTCATCCAGACGTTGAGCATGCCGTGGCCGTCGGCGGCGGTGAAGTCGGCGATGTCCTTCAGCAGCGCGGTGTGGCCCCGCGCGCGCACCGCGGCAAAGCCGAACTCGCGCTTGTGGCCGCCCTCGACCTTGCCGCCCAGTTGGTGCGCCATGGTTTGCATGCCGTAGCAAATGCCCAGCACCGGCACGCCCAGCTCAAAGACCGCTTGCGGCGCCTTGTCGGTGGTTTCCTCGTAGACGCTGGCATGGCTGCCCGACAGGATCACGCCCTTCAGCGTGCCGTCGGCGGCGTACTGGCGTACCCACTCGTCGGTCACGTCGCAGGGATGGACTTCGCTCAGCACATGCGCTTCGCGCACGCGGCGGGCGATGAGCTGGGTGACCTGGGAGCCGAAGTCGAGGATGAGGATTTTCTGGTGTTGCATGGCGTCTGCCAAAAGAAAAAGGGGCGGCCCGAAAGCTGCCCCTGTGGTGGTCGACCGATCACTCGGCTCGGTAGTTCGGCGCTTCCTTGGTGATCTGCACGTCGTGCACGTGGCTTTCGCGGATGCCGGCGGTGGTGATCTCGACGAACTCGGCGCGGGCCTTCATCTCGTCCACGCTGGCGCAGCCGCAATAGCCCATGGCCGCGCGCAGGCCGCCGGCCATCTGGAACACGATGGAGACCATCGAGCCCTTGTACGGCACGCGGCCTTCAATGCCTTCGGGCACCAGCTTGTCGGCATTGGGGTTGCCGGTGTTGACTTCCTGGAAGTAGCGGTCGGCGCTGCCCTGCTGCATGGCGCCGATGGAGCCCATGCCGCGGTAGCTCTTGTAGCTGCGGCCCTGGTACAGCACGATCTCGCCCGGCGCCTCTTCGGTGCCGGCGAACATGCCGCCCATCATCACGGTGCTGGCACCGGCGGCGATGGCCTTGGCGATGTCGCCCGAGTAGCGGATGCCGCCGTCGGCGATGAGGGGCACGTCGCTGCCCAGCAGCGCGGTGGCCACGCTGTCGATGGCCATGATCTGCGGCACGCCCACGCCGGCCACGATGCGGGTGGTGCAGATGGAGCCGGGGCCGATGCCGACCTTGACCGCGTCGGCGCCCACGTCGGCCAGCGCGCGGGCGGCGGCGCCGGTGGCGATGTTGCCGCCGATCACGTCGACCGAGGGGTAGTTCTGTTTGACCCACTTCACGCGGTCGATCACGCCCTGGCTGTGGCCGTGGGCGGTGTCGACCACGATGGCGTCAACGCCGGCCTTCACCAGCAGCTCCACGCGCTCTTCGGTGCCCTCGCCCACGCCCACCGCCGCGCCCACGCGCAGGCGGCCGGCGGCGTCGCGCGCGGCATTGGGAAAGCTGGTCTGCTTGGTGATGTCTTTCACCGTGATCAGGCCCTTCAGCTCGAAGGCGTCGTTCACCACCAGCAGGCGCTCCAGCTTGCTCTTGTTGAGCAGCGCGCGCGCCTCTACGGGCGTGACGCCTTCACGCACGGTAACGAGCTTCTCGCGCGGGGTCATGATGTCGCGCACCGGCACGTCGTAGCGGGTCTCGAAGCGGAGGTCGCGGTTGGTGACGATGCCGACCACCTTGCCGCCGTCGCACACCGGGAAGCCGCTCACGCCGAGCTGTTGCGACAGGTCGAGCACCTGGCGCACCGTGTGCGTGGGCGTGATCACGACCGGATCGCGCAGCACGCCCGATTCATAGCGCTTCACGCGCGCCACTTCGGCGGCCTGCTGCTTGGCGGTGAGGTTTTTGTGGACGATGCCCAGCCCGCCCTCCTGCGCCATGGCAATGGCCAGACGCGCTTCGGTCACGGTGTCCATGGCGGCGGACACCAGCGGCAGGTTCAGGGTGATGTTGCGGGAGAGGCGCGTCGCGAGGGACGTGTCCTTGGGCAGGACCTGGGAGAACGCGGGCACCAGCAACACATCGTCGAAGGTGAGCGCTTTTCCTAAGAGGCGCATGAAAAGCTCCAAAAAAACGATTGTACCCTCGTGTTACAAGCCCTCTCGGCGGCCCCGGACTACACTGCCGCCATGAACGCCGCCAAAGCCCTGCTGCCCGCTCTGCTGCTTACCCTGGGCTGCACCGCCGCGCAGGCGCAATGGGCCTGGCGCGACAAGGACGGCAACCGCGTCTTCAGCGACCAGCCGCCCCCGGCTTCGGTGCCAGACAAAGACATCCTGCGCAAACCCGACGGCAGCGCCGGTGCCGGTGCGCTGCAACCGCTGGCCACCGACGCGCTGAAGCCTGCGCCCGGTGCTCCGGCTGCTGCTGCCCGACCGGCCGGGCCGAACGGCCCGTCGGAAAAAGAACTCGACGAGCGGCGCCGCCAGGCCGAGGCCGCCGACACCGCGCGCAAAAAGGCGGCCGCCGACCAGCTCGCCAAGGACCGCGCCGAGAACTGCCTGCGGGCCACGCAGGCCAAGACGACCTATGAGTCCGGCGTGCGCATCGCCCGCACCAACGCCCAGGGTGAACGCGAAATCCTCGACGACGCGGGCCGCGAGGCCGAGCTGAAACGTGTGCAGGGCGTCATCGACAAGGATTGCGCCAAGAAATAGGCGCGGGCCGGCCAAAACGGCCAACTTTTGAACAAAATCGGCCTCTTGTCAGCGCCAATGCTCGATTGTTTGCTACAAGAAGAGAAGCGCGCCTAGAGCCACTTCGCCTTGCGGAAAAAGCGGTACAGCACACCGCAGCACACCGCGATGAAGGCCAGCGCCGCCGGGTAGCCGTACTGCCACTTCAGCTCCGGCATGTGCTCGAAGTTCATGCCCCAGACGCCCACGAAGAAGGTGGCCAGCGCAAAAATGCCGGCCCAGGCGGCCAGACGCTTGGTGGTCTCGGCCTCTTCGATGGTCACCATCGCCAGGTTCACCTGAATCGCGGTGCCTATCGTGTCGCGCAGGCTGTCCAGCCCGGCGTTGATGCGGGTCAAGTGGTCGTACACGTCGCGGAAATAGGCGCGGCTGGCTTCGCAGACGCGCGGCACCCGGCCGCTGATGAGCCGGCCGGTCGCTTCCATCAGCGGCGCCACGGCGTGCTTCACCTGCGTGGCCTTGCGCTTCAGTTCGTACAGCCGCTCGATGTTGCCGCGCGCAGCTCCGGGCACGAAGATTTGCCCCTCGATCGCCTCCAGCTCCCCCTCCAGCGCGTCGATCACCGGAAAGTAGCGGTCGACCACCGCGTCCATCAGCGCGTAGAACACGAAGCCCGAGCCGTGGCTCAGCAGGTGTGGCTCGCCCTCGGCGCGGCGGCGCACGCCCAGCAGGTCCTGCTGGCAGCGGTTGCGCACCGACAGCACGAAGTTGGGGCCGACGAAGATGTCGAGCTCGCCCACCAGCAGGCCGTCCGACGGCGTGAATTCGACCGTCTGGATCACGGCGAACACCATCTCGCCGTACTCCTCGATCTTGGGGCGCTGGTGGCCGTGGCTGGCGTCTTCCAGCGCCAGTTCGTGCAGGCCGAATTCTTCGCCCATCTTCGCCAGCTCGTCCTCGCTGGCGTCGCGCAGCGCGACCCACACGAAACAGTCTTGACGGCCAACGTAGTCGCTGATGTGCCCGATGTCGATGTCGGCCAGCTTCTTGCCGTCCTGGTAAGCCACGCAGTTGATCAGCATGGCCCGATTCTGGCGCAGAACAGCCTATTTCGGCTTGCGCGCGAACAGGCCGGCGCCGCGGCTGCCCTGCTGCCGGAAGCGCTCGCGCCGCGCCACCTTGGGATCGACCCGCAGCGGCCGGTAAAGCTCCAGCCGGTCGCCGTCGGCCAACACCTGCTCGGGCGGCACAGCGCGGCCCCAGATGCCCACGTCGCCCTCGCCCGGCGCGAAGCCGGGGGGCAGCAGCCCGCGCGCGGCCAGCAGGGCCTGCGACACGGTGCAGCCGGCCTCCAGTTGCAGCGCATGCTCCCGCACCTCGCGCGGGCCGGGCGACCAACTCAGCGTGACGGCGATGCGCGCTGCATCAGCCATAGACCTGCTCGGCGCGCTTGACGAAGGCGTCGACCAGGCTGCCGGCGATCTTGTCGAACACGGGGCCGACGATGGCCGACAGCGCCGCGCTGTCGAAACCGTAGTGCAGCGACAGCTCCACCCGGCACCCCGTGGGCGCATCGCCGCCGCCTGCGGGTGCCTCCAGAGGCACGAAGCGCCACTGGCCCTCGAGCTGCGAAAACGGCCCGCTGACCAGTTGCAGATCGACCTGCCGGCCCGGCTGGTGGCGGTTGCGCGTGGTGAAGCTCTGGTGCAACCCGCCAATGCTGATGCCCACCTCGGCCGTCACGCCGTCGTCGTGGGTTTCCAGCACCCGTGCCTTGTCGCACCACGGCAGGAACTGCGGGTAACGCGGCACGTCGGCCACCAGCTCGAACATCTGCTCGGGGCTGTACCAGATCAGCACGGATTTCTTGACGGTCTTCATGCGGGAAAAGCAAGGGGTGCGGGCGCAGCCCTAGAATTGGAGCGTAGGCGGCCCCAATTGTAGAAAGACCGATCCGCCGCGCGCGCCCATGTCCAGCAAGACCTCCCCCTCCGACACCCAATCCCGCATCGCCGACAACAAGAAGGCGGCGTACAACTATTTCTTCGAAGAACGCTTCGAGGCCGGCATGGTGCTGGAAGGTTGGGAAGTGAAGGCGCTGCGCGAGGGAAAAGTGCAGTTGACCGACGGCTATGTGGTGATCCGCAACGGCGAACTGTTCGTGCTGGGTTGCCAGATCAACCCGCTGAAGACCGCGTCCACCCACGTCAACCCCGACGCGGTGCGCACCAAGAAGCTGCTGATGCACAAGGAGCAGATCCGCCGGCTGATCGGCAAGGTGGAGCAGAAGGGCTACACGCTGGTGCCGCTCAACCTGCACTGGAAGGAAGGCCGCGTGAAGTGCGAGATCGCGCTGGCCAAGGGCAAGGCCGAACACGACAAGCGCGACACCATCAAGGACCGCGAAGGCAAGCGCGAAGTCGAGCGCGCGATGAAAACCCGGAACAGGTAGCCCCCACGCTCCCCACGGCGTGTGGTTCGCGGCCCCATGGTGGCCGGACCTTCAACGGCCGCCGCGCCAGGCCCACCACTCGTTGGCGACGAGCGCACCGATCACCAGCACACCACCAACCAGCGTGGCCGGCCCCGGCGTTTCGCCGGCGCCCAGCCAGGCCAGCGCGATGCCGAAAACCACCTCCAGCAACGCCAGCAGTGCGACCTCGGGCGCCTTCAGCACGGCGGCACACAGCACCGCGAGGCAGCACGGAATGGCGAGTTGCACCAGGCCCAGCAGCGCGAGCCAGCCCAGGTCGTGCGCGGAGGCCTCGAAGGGCAAGGCCAGCGGCAAGGTGGCGAGCGCCGACAGCGCGGCGCCGACCAGCACCGCCGGCACCAGCGAGACCGCCCGGCCACCCGCCTGAGCGCGCTGCACCACCGTCCAGTTGATGGCGGCGGCCACCGGAACGCCGAAGGCCACCAGGCTGCCCAGCCAGGCCCCGCCCGAGAGTTCGGCCGCGAAGATGGCGACGATGCCGATGCCGGCCACCGCGATCGCCGCCCAGGTGCGCCCGCCGATCCGGTCGCCGAGGAAGACGCGGGCCACCAGCGCGGTGAGCAGCGGCGCGGCAGCCATGGTGACGAGCACGTTGGCCACCCGCGTCAGCGTGAGGGCCAGCATGAAGGCGGTGAACATCACGCTCCAGCAGACGCCGGAGAGCCACAGCGGCAAGCCGCCGCTTCTGAGGTCGTGCAGCAAGCGCCTGCCGCCTTGAATGGCGGGCAGGATGACGATCAGCGACAGCAAGGTGAAGGCGCTGCGCCAGAAGGTCACCTCGAAGCCGCGCGCCGATTCGAGCTGGCGTGCGACGACGCCGGCGATGGACCACATCGCGGTCACCGCCACCATCAGCCAGACCGCCTGCGCGTGGCCGATCTTCATCGCCCGTCGCGCGGCTGCAGCGGCCTCAGGCCGCGACGTCGCGGCTGGCGCGCTTGCGTTCGTGTTCCTTGAGGTGGCGCTTGCGCAGGCGCACGCTCTTGGGCGTGATCTCGACCAGCTCGTCGTCGTCGATGAACTCGACGCCGTATTCCAGCGTCAGCTCGATCGGCGGCGTGATCTTGATTGCGTCTTCCTTGCCGGACACGCGGAAGTTGGTGAGCTGCTTGGTGCGGGTGGCGTTGACCACGAGGTCGTTGTCGCGGCTGTGGATGCCGACGATCATGCCTTCGTACACCGGGTCGTTGGCGCGCACGAACATGCGGCCGCGGTCGTCGAGCTTGCCGAGCGCGTAGGTGAAGATTTCACCGTCGTCCATCGAGATCAGCACGCCGTTCTTGCGGCCGCCGATCTCGCCCTTGTGCGGCTCGTAGCCGTCGAAGATGTTGGAGATGAGGCCGGAGCCGCGCGTCAGGTTCAGGAACTCGTTGGAGAAACCGATCAGGCCCCGCGCCGGAATGCGGTACTCGAGGCGCACGCGGCCACGGCCGTCCGGCTCCATGTTGACCAGTTCGCCCTTGCGCTCGCCCAGCGCCTGCATCACGCCGCCCTGGTGCTGGTCTTCGATGTCGGCCGTCACCAGCTCGATCGGTTCATGGCGCACGCCGCCCACGTCCTTGAACACCACGCGCGGCTTGGAGACGGCCATCTCGTAGCCTTCTCGGCGCATGTTTTCCAAGAGGATGGTCAGGTGCAGTTCGCCGCGGCCCATCACCTCGAACACGCCTTCTTCGTCGGTCTCGTTCACGCGCAGCGCCACGTTGTGCTGCAACTCCTTCTGCAGGCGGTCCCAGATCTGGCGGCTCGTCACGTACTTGCCTTCGCGGCCGGCCAGCGGGCTGGTGTTGACGCAGAAATTCATCGTCAGCGTGGGCTCGTCCACCTTCAGCATGGGCAGCGGCGCAGGGTTCAGCGGGTCGGTCACGGTGACGCCGATGCCGATGTCAGCAATGCCGTTGATCAGCACGATGTCGCCGGGACCGGCTTCGGTGGCCTGCACGCGCTCGAGGCCCTGGAAGGTCAGCACCTGGTTGATGCGGCCCTTGATCTGCTTGCCGTCCGGGCCTTCCATCACCAGCACGTCGGTCATCGGCTTCAGCGTGCCGGCGCTGATGCGCCCCACGCCGATGCGGCCGACGAAGGTGGAGAAGTCGAGCGCGGAAATCTGCAGTTGCAGCGGCGCGGCGGGGTCACCCTTCTGCGACGGCACATGCTGCAGCACGGTGTCGAACAGAGCGGCCATGTCGGGGCCCCACTGCTCGCCCGGCGCGCCTTCGTCCATCGAGGTCCAGCCGTTGATGCCGGAGGCGTAGACCACCGGGAAATCGAGCTGGTCGTCAGTAGCGCCGAGCTTGTCGAACAGGTCGAAGGCGGCGTTCACCACGTGCTGCGGGCGAGCACCCGGCTTGTCGACCTTGTTCACCACCAGAATGGGGCGCAGGCCCAGCGCAAGCGCCTTCTTGGTGACGAAGCGGGTCTGCGGCATCGGGCCTTCCTGCGCGTCGATCAGCAGCACCACGCCGTCGACCATGGACAGCGCGCGCTCCACCTCGCCGCCGAAGTCCGCGTGGCCGGGGGTGTCGACGATGTTGATGTGGGTGCCCTTCCAGCTCACCGCGCAGTTCTTGGCGAGGATGGTGATGCCACGCTCGCGTTCGATGGCGTTGTTGTCCATCACGGTGTCAACCACTTTTTCGTGGTCGGCGAAGGTGCCGGACTGGCGCAGCAGCTGGTCGACCATGGTGGTCTTGCCGTGGTCGACGTGGGCGATGATGGCGATGTTGCGGATCTGTTTGGTCATGGTGTCGGTCGTTCTCGTGCGGTTGGCTCAGGCCGGTTGCCGCTGGGTTGCGTCGAGGATTTGCTGGATGTCGGTGGGGCTCAGCAGGCGCCCCGGAATCAGTTCGCCGGCACGGATCCAGGCCGTGCCCAGCAGCGCGTCGGGCTGTTCGCCGAACACGGCGACCTGCGGCGCGTCAGGCAGCCGCACCCGGCGGCGCAGGCCGCTCAGGAACCGGCCGGCATTGTCGGCGTCGAGCGTGACGCGGGTGTGTCCGTCGAGCAGCGACTCGACCGGCGACAGGCGCAGCGCCCGCTCGTCTTCCGGCAGCGCCTCCAGCTCGGCCAGCGTCACGCAGCCCTCCAGCCCGAAGCCGCCGGTGCCGGTGCGGCGCAGCGCCCGCAGGTGGGCGCCACAGCCCAGCGCCTCGCCAATGTCTTCGGCCAGCGTGCGGATGTAGGTACCCTTGCTGCAGGTCACTTCAATTTCGATAGCAACAACGCCAGATTCCACGCTGGTAAGCGGACGGTTTTGTTCTGAAAATGGCGGCAGAAAGCGCATGGTCAGCGCATGGATCTCCACCGGCCGCGGCGCCCGCTCCACCTCGATGCCGGCGCGCGCGTATTCGTAGAGAGCCTTGCCGTCCTTCTTCAGCGCGCTGTGCATCGGCGGCACCTGCTCGATGGCGCCGGTGAAACGTTCGGTCACCGCTGCCAGGGCGGCGGCATCCACCGCCACCGGCCGGCGCAACAGCACCTCGCCCTCGGCGTCGCCGGTGGTGGTGGTCACGCCCAGCTCGGCGACCGCCACGTAGCGCTTCACCGCGTCGAGCTGCAGTTGGCTGAACTTGGTGGCGGCGCCAAAACACAGCGGCAACACGCCGGTGGCCAGCGGGTCCAGCGTGCCGGTGTGGCCGGCCTTCTCCGCGCGCAGCAGCCACTTGGCCTTCTGCAGCGCGTCATTGCTCGACAGGCCCAGCGGCTTGTCCAGCAACAGCACCCCATGCACGGGGCGCCTCACGACCCGTGCTCGTGGTGCGTTCATCGTTCTACTCGTCGTCTTTGGAACGCGACGCGACCGCGCGGGCGATCAGCGCGTTCATGTCGGACGCACGCTCGGTGGTGCGGTCGAACTGGAAATGCAGCGTGGGCACGGTGTGGATGTGCAGGCGCTTGAACAGGCCGTTGCGCAGGAAGCCGGCGGCGTGGTTGAGCGCCTCCTCGCATTCCTGCGGGTCGCCGACCAGCACGCTGAAGAACACCTTGGCGTGCGCATAGTCGGGCGTCACCTCGACGGCGTTGAGCGTGACCATGCCCAGCCGCGGGTCCTTGACCTCGCGCACCAGTTCGGCCAGGTCGCGCTGGATCTGGTCCGCGACCTGGTACGAACGGTTGGGCTTGCTGCTCTTCTTCGCCGGCATGGCTTACAGCGTCCGCGCGATTTCCTTGATCTCGAAGAACTCCAGCTGATCACCTTCCTTGATGTCGTTGTAGTTCTTGAGCTTGATACCGCACTCGAAGCCTTCCTTGACTTCGCGCACGTCGTCCTTCATGCGCTTCAGCGAGTCGAGTTCGCCGGTGTAGACCACCACGTTCTCGCGCAGCAGGCGGAAGTGGGCGTTGCGCGTGACCTGGCCGGAGGTGACCATACAGCCCGCCACCGTGCCGATCTTCGACGCCACGAACACCGTGCGGATCTCGGCCGTGCCGATGACCTCTTCGCGCTTCTCCGGCGCCAGCATGCCCGACATCGCGACCTTCAGCTCGTCCACCGCGTCGTAGATGATGCTGTAGTAGCGGATGTCCACGCCGTTGCTCTCGGCCAGCTTGCGCGCGCCGGCGTCGGCCCGCGTGTTGAAGCCGATGATGACGGCCTTGGACGCGATCGCCAGGTTCACGTCGGACTCGCTGATGCCGCCGACGGCCGTGTAGACCATCTGCACCTTGACCTCGTCGGTCGACAGCTTGAGCAGCGAGGCGGCCAACGCTTCCTGCGAACCCTGCACGTCGGCCTTGACGATGATCGGCACCGTCTTGACTTCGCCCGCCGTCATGTCGGAGAACATGTTCTCCAGCTTGGCGGCCTGCTGCTTGGCCAGCTTGGTGTTGCGGAACTTGCCGGCACGGTAGGTCGCGATCTCGCGGGCGCGGCGTTCGTCGGTCATCACCATGAACTCGTCGCCGGCCTGCGGCACTTCGGTCAGGCCCTGGATTTCCACCGGGATGGACGGGCCGGCGGTCTTGATCGGCTTGCCGTTCTCGTCCAGCATGGCGCGCACGCGGCCATAGGTCTGGCCGGCCAGCACCACGTCTCCGGTCTTGAGCGTGCCGGACTGCACCAGCACGGTGGCGACCGGGCCGCGGCCCTTGTCGAGCTGCGCTTCGATGACCAGGCCCTTGGCGGCGGCATCGACCGGCGCCTTCAGCTCCAGCACCTCGGCCTGCAGCAGCACCTGTTCCAGCAGGTCGTCGATGCCCTGGCCGGTCTTGGCCGACACCGGCACGAACGGCGACTCGCCGCCGTACTCTTCCGGCACCACTTCCTCGGCCACCAGTTCCTGCTTCACGCGGTCGGTGTTGCCATCGGGCTTGTCGATCTTGTTGATCGCGACCACGATGGGCACGCCCGCCGCCTTCGCGTGCTTGATGGCCTCTTTGGTCTGCGGCATGACGCCGTCGTCGGCGGCCACCACCAGGATCACGATGTCGGTCGCCTTCGCGCCGCGCGCCCGCATGGCGGTGAACGCCTCGTGGCCCGGCGTGTCGAGGAACGAGACCATGCCGCGCGGGGTTTCCACGTGGTACGCCCCGATGTGCTGCGTGATGCCGCCGGCTTCGCCCGCCGCCACCTTGGCGCGGCGGATGTAGTCCAGCAGCGAGGTCTTGCCGTGGTCGACGTGGCCCATCACGGTGACGACCGGCGCGCGCGGCAGCGACTCGGCGTCGTGCGCCTGCACGTCCTCGTCGGTGAAGGCTTCCGGGTCGTCCAGCGCCGCCACCACCGCCTTGTGGCCCATTTCCTCCACGATGATCATCGCGGTGTCCTGGTCCAGCGGCTGGTTGATGGTGACCATCTGGCCCATCTTCATCAGCGTCTTGATCACTTCCGAGGCCTTGACCGCCATCTTGTGCGCCAGCTCGGCCACGGTGATGGTTTCGGGCACATGCACCTCGAGCACCCGCATCTCGGTCTGAACGGCCTGACCGGCATCGGAGCGGTCGTGGCGGTCGTTCCCGGTGCGGCGGCCGCGCGGGCCACCGCGCCACGAGCCACGGCCAACGCCGCCACTCGAATCGCCGCGGGTCTTGATTTCCTTCTTCTTGGCCGGATCGCCGGCCCAGCTCGACGAGAGCTTCGCCGACTTGACTTCCTTGTTGGCGCCGTCGGCTGGAGCGGCCGGCGCACCCGGGCGCGCCGTGGTGGCCGGCTTGTGCAGCGTGCCCTTCATGCCGGGCTTGTTGGGGTCGGCCTTGGCAACCGGCTTCACTTCTTCCGGCTTCTTGGCGATCAGCACCTTCTTGGGCGTGGCCATCATCGCGCGGATGCCGGCGGCTTCGGCCTCGGCCTTGCGGCGGCGTTCCTGCAGGTCGGCGGCGCGTGCGGCCTCGTCGGCGGCGCGGGCCTTGGACGCGGCTTCAGCCGCGCGGCGCGCTTCCTCGGCGGCGGCCTTGGCGTCGGCTTCGCGGCGTGCCTTTTCGGCGTCGGCATCGGCCGACGCGGCAGCGGCCTGCTCGGCGCGGGCCTGCTCCTGCGCCTGCGCCCGCTGGCGCTCGGCCGCTTCGGCGGCGGCGCGCTCCTCGGCTTCGCGCTGGGCGCGGCGCTCGGCAAGCTCCTCTTCCTGGCGGCGCAGCAGCTCCGCCTGGCGGCGCGCTTCTTCCTCGCGGCGGGCCAGTTCAGCGTCGTCGATCACCGGGGCAGCGGGCACGGCCGGTGCCTCGGCAACCGGCTCGGGCGCACCCGCCTCGACCTCGTCGTCCCGCTTGATGAAGGTGCGCTTCTTACGGACCTCGACCTGGATGGTGCGGGCGCGGCCGGTGGCGTCGGCCTGCTTGATCTCGCTGGTCTGCTTTTTCACCAGCGTGATCTTCTTGCGGTCGGCCGACGCGGTGCCATGGCTGGCCTGCAAAAAGCCGAGCAGCTTCTGCTTGTCGGCATCGGTCAGGGCGTCGTCGCGGGTGGACTTGCTGACGCCGGCTGCGCGCAGCTGGTCGAGCAGCGTCTCAGCGGATTTCTTGAGCTCGGTGGCGAACTCGGCGACTGTGGTACTGGACATTCTGTGCGTTCCTCGATGGGGCCTTCATGATCACGACTCTTGCGCGGCGTCGCTGGTGAACCAGTGCGCGCGTGCCGTCATGATCAAAGCGGTGGCATCCTCTGCCGTCTGGCCGGTGATCTCCGTGAGTTCGTCGGTGGCCAGGTCGGCCAGATCGTCGCGGGTGCTCACGCCGGCGGCCTTGAGCTGCTCAACGATCTCGGGCGTGATGCCCTCGACGTCGCGCAGCTCCTGCGACACACCCTCGGCGCTTTCTTCCCGGGCGATCTCCATCGTCAGCAGCGCGCCCTTGGCGCGGGTGCGCAGCTCGTTGACGGTGTCCTCGTCGAAGCTCTCGATCTCCAGCATTTCCTGCAGCGGCACATAGGCCACTTCCTCGAGGCTGGTGAAACCTTCCGAAATCAGGATGTCGGCCACTTCCTGGTCGACATCCAGCTTTTCCATGAACAGCTCGCGGATGACAGACGTTTCGTCGGCCGCCTTCTGCGCCGATTCGGCGGCGTCCATGATGTTGATCTTCCAGCCGGTCAGATCGGACGCCAGGCGCACGTTCTGGCCGCCGCGGCCGATCGCGATGGCGAGGTTTTCCTCGTCCACCACCACGTCCATCGCGTGTTTTTCCTCGTCGACCACGATCGACGACACGTTGGCCGGCGCCAGCGCGCCAATGACGAACTGCGCCGGGTCTTCCGACCACAGCACGATGTCCACGCGTTCGCCGGCCAGCTCATTGGTGACGGCGTTCACACGGGTGCCGCGCACGCCGACGCAGGTGCCGATGGGATCGACCCGCTTGTCGTGGCTCAGCACCGCGATCTTGGCGCGCGAGCCCGGGTCGCGGGCGCAGCTCTTGATCTCCAGCAGGCCCTGCTCGATTTCCGGCACTTCCTGGCTGAACAGCTCGATCATGAACTCAGGCGCGCTGCGCGACAGCAGGATGGGCGCACCACGCAAGGTGAGATCGACCGACATGATCATGGCCCGCACGCGGTCGCCGGTGCGCAGGTTTTCCTTGGGGATCATCTCGCCCCGCTTCAGCCGGCCCTCGACGCGGCCGCTCTCGACGATCAGGTCGCCCTTGTCCATGCGCTTGACGGTGCCGACGAAGATCTTGTCGCCGCGCGACATGAAGTCGTTCAGCAGCATCTCGCGCTCGGCGTCGCGGATCTTCTGCAGGATGACCTGCTTGGCCGCCATGGCGCCGATGCGGCCGATCGGCACGGACTCGACGCCTTCCTCGATGTACTCGCCCTCTTCGACGTCGGCGATGCGCTCGCGGGCGTCCATGAGCAGTTCTTCGGCGTCCGGGTTCTGCAGGCCGGCGTCGTCCGGCACCACCAGCCAGCGGCGGAAGGTTTCGTAGGCGCCGCTGTCGCGGTCGATCGCCACGCGGATGTCGACCTCGCCGGGGTACAGCTTCTTGGTGGCCTGGGCCAGCGCCGACTCCACGGCCGCGAACACCACGTCGCGCTCGACGTTCTTCTCGCGCGAGATGGCATCCACCAGCATCAGCATTTCGCGATTCATTCCTGCTCTCCTGTCAACGGTCCGGGGCGCGCCGCGTCCCGCGGCTTGCGCCCCTTGAAATCCACGATAGCGGCGAGCCGCGCGTCGCGCAGCTCGTCCAGCGAAAAACCCAGCACCTGCAACGGTGCGGCCTGTCTCTTGTTGTTCTTGCCGACCTTCTGGCCCGGCTTTGCCGGCGGCTCGTCGCTCCAGACGATCTGCCAGCCGGTGGCCGCCTTCTCGAGCCGGCCACGAAACTTCTTGCGGTTGGCCGCCACCTGCCCCTGCGCGGCGGCGCCCATCGGGGCCTTCAGCGTCAGGTCGATCAGCTCGCCCTGGAAACGCTCGAAATCGCGCTCGTGCCGCAGAGGCCGGTCGATGCCCGGCGACGACACTTCCAGGCGGCGGTAATCGGCCCCCTCCACCTCCAGCGCGAACTGCAGCTGGCGCGTCACCTTCTCGCAATCCTCGACGTTGAGGAACTGCTCCTCGGCGGCGCCCGGCTCCCAGGGCAGATCGATCGTGATGCGCAGCAATCCCCCGGCCGATTTCTCGATCTCGATCAGGTCGTAACCGAGGCCGGTCACGGTGTTTTCAACGGTTTGCTGCAGCGCCACTGGCCGGTCGTACCCCGAAATTGCGAATTCAAAAAACAAACGACCAAAAAAAACGGGCGGTGATTACCCGCCCGTTTGGTCGTGAAGCCCTCATTGTAGCGCGTTCGCCCCCATGTTGCAACGCAACCCGGGCAGCGGCGCTCCGTGCCGGCCGCCCAGTCAGCCGGCCGACGGCAGCAGGAAATCCTTGCTGACGAAGCTGCCCAGCTCGTTCACCCGGTCCAGGAACTGGGTCAGGAAGGCGTGCAGGCCGGTGGCGAGGATTTCGTCGATCTTGCCGTACTGCAGTTCGGCCCGCAGCTTGCCGGCACGCCGCAGCGTCTCGCTGGCGCTCTCCCCGGCCACCATGGCCAGGTTGTTGAGCACCTCGTTGAGGCTGGCGTGCAGCGAACGCGGCATGTCGGGGCGCAAGATGAGCAGCTCGGCCACCCGTTCCGGCTTGATGACGTCGCGGTAGACCTTGCGGTAGATCTCGAAGCCGGACACGCTGCGCAGGATGGCGCTCCAGTGGTAGAAGTCGTACTCCTGGTCCTTGGCGCTGGCGGCGCCGAAAAAGTCGCTCTGCAGCGCATGGAATTTCACGTCCACCAGCCGGGCGGTGTTGTCGGCACGCTCCAGAAAGGTGCCCAGGCGCATGAAATACAGCGCCTCGTCCATCAACATGGTGCCCACCGTGACGCCGCGCGACAGGTGCGAGCGGAACTTGACCCACTCGAAGAACTGCGCCGGGTCGGCCTCGAACTCGCCGGAGCGCAGCATGCGGTTCAGTTCCAGCCAGGTCTGGTTCTGGGTTTCCCAGACCTCGGTGGTCAGCGTGCCACGCACCGCGCGCGCGTTCTCGCGGGCCGCACGCACGCAGGAAATGATGCTCGACGGGTTGCTCTCGTCGCGCACCATGAATTCCATGACGCTGGCAGGCCGGATCTCGCCGTGCCTGGCCGTGTAGGCGGGCAGCAGCTCGCTGATGCTCAGCAGGCCCTGCCAGCCGAACTGGGCCACGGCGGCCGACTGCGGCAGCAGCGAGGTCTGGTAGTTGACGTCCAGCATGCGCGCCGTATTCTCCGCGCGCTCGGTGTAGCGGGACATCCAGAAAAGATGGTCGGCTGTTCTCGACAACATGCTCAGTCCTCCTTGCTGCGAGATTGCGACTGGCTCTGGCCCGGCACCGGCGTGGGGTGGCCGGGCGTTTCCAGAATCCAGGTGTCCTTGGTGCCGCCGCCCTGCGACGAATTCACCACCAGCGAGCCGTCCTTCAGCGCCACGCGGGTGAGGCCGCCGGGCACCATCTGCACCTCCTTGCCGGACAGCACGAAAGGCCGCAGGTCGATGTGGCGCGGCGCGATGCCGCTCTCCACGAAGGTGGGGCAGCTCGACAGGCTGAGCGTGGGCTGCGCGATGTAGCCGGCCGGGTTGGCCAGCAGCGCCTTGCGGAATTCCTCGATCTCGGCGGTGGTCGACGCCGGCCCCACCAGCATGCCGTAGCCGCCGGCGCCGTGCACCTCCTTGACCACCAGGTCCTTCAGGTTGGCCAGCGTGTAGTTGAGGTCTTCCGCGTTGCGGCAGATGTAGGTCGGCACGTTGTTCAACAACGGCTTCTCGCCGAGGTAGAAGTCGATCATCTTCGGCACGTAGGGGTAGATCGACTTGTCGTCGGCGATGCCGGTGCCGATCGCGTTGCAGATCGTCACGTTGCCGGCGCGGTAGGCGTTCACCAGCCCGGCGCAGCCCAGCGTGGAGGTGGGCCGGAACACGGTGGGGTCCAGGAAGTCATCGTCGACGCGGCGGTAGATCACGTCGACCCGCTTCGGCCCGCGCGTGGTGCGCATGTAAACGAAGTCGTCCTTCACCAGCAGGTCCTGCCCCTCGACCAGCTCGACGCCCATCTGCTGGGCGAGGAAGGCGTGCTCGAAGTAGGCGCTGTTGTACATGCCGGGGGTGAGCACGACCACGGTCGGGTCGGCGGTGGCGGGCGGCGCCGAGGCGCGCAGCGTTTCGAGCAGCAGGTCGGGGTAGTGCGCGACCGGCGCCACGCGGTGCTGGTTGAACAGGTCGGGGAACAACCGCATCATCATCTTGCGGTTTTCCAGCATGTAGCTCACGCCGCTGGGCACCCGCAGGTTGTCTTCCAGCACGTAGTAGTCGCCACCGCCCTGCGCGTTGCCGGCGCGCACGATGTCGATACCGGCGATGTGCGAGTACAGGTTGTTGGGCACGTCCACGCCCACCATCTCGGGGCGGAACTGGGCGTTCTTCAGGATCATGTCGGCCGGCACGATGCCGGCCTTGATGATGTCCTGGTCGTGGTAGACGTCGTGGATGAAGCGGTTCAGCGCGGTGACCCGCTGGGCCAGGCCTTTCTCCATTTCCGACCATTCATTGGCCGGGATGACGCGCGGGATCAGGTCGAACGGTATGAGCCGTTCGGTGCCGGAGCCGTCTTCATCCTTCGCGCCGTAGACCGCGAAGGTGATGCCGACGCGGCGGAAGATCAGCTCCGCCTCCTCGCGCCGCTTGCGCATCATGTCGCCGGGCTGGCGTGCCAGCCACGCGTCGTACAGCTTGTAGTGGTCCCGAATCTCTTCGCCGTCGGTGAAGAACTTGTAGGGCAACTCGGTATACATCTCGTCGAATTTGTGCATGAGCCACCAATTTTTCCTTGTGAGCTAGCTTAGCAATTTCCAGGCCCACTGCACCAAATGGGGGCTTCCTCAACCGGGCGGCCGGTGTCGCCAATAGCGCAGGTCGTCGGTCCGCTGGCAGATGGCCTGGGCCGGTTCTCCGGAGCGCCAGAGCTGCGCCCCGCAGTGGCTGGAATCGACCACCGCTATGCCGCGCGCCGAATAGCGGGTCAGCACCTCGGGCGCCGGGTGGCCGAAGCGGTTGCGGTAGCCGGCCTGCACCACCGCCAGGCCGGGCTTCACCGCGTCGAGGAACACCCCGGACGACGAGGTCTTGCTGCCGTGGTGCGGCACCAGCAGCCAGTCGGCCGCCAGCGGCGCGCCGGCCGCGACCAGTTTGGCCTCCTGCGCGGCCTCCAGGTCACCGGCGAGCAAGGCGCTGCGGCCGCCGGCACTGACGACGCGCAGCACGCAGCTCATCGCGTTGCTGCGGGCGGGCTGGTCGTAGTCGGCCGGCGCCGGGTGCAGCACCTCGAAGGCCACGCCGTCCCAGCTCCAGCGCTGGCCGGCTTCACAGCGCCGGCCCGGCCGCTGCGCCCACAGCGCATGCGAGGGCTCGACCGAGCTGGTCAGCGCGGCCTGCGGCTGCATCGCCAGCACGGCGGGCGCGCCGCCCACGTGGTCGAGGTCGCGGTGGCTCAGCATGACCAGATCCAGCCGCTCGTCGAGCGCCCGCAGCAGCGGCAGCAGCACGCGATGGCCGGCGTCGCTGTCGGCCGAGAAGCGCGGGCCGGCGTCGAACAGCAGGCCGTGGGTGGCGGTGCGCACCAGCACCGCGTTGCCCTGGCCGATGTCGGCGGCCAGCAGGTCGAACTCGCCCGGCAGCGGTCGCTGCACCTGCCACAGCAGCACCGGCAGCAGCAGCGGCAGGCCGAGCAGCCGGGCCCGCCACGGCAGCCGCATGGCCAGTAAAACGCCGCCCGCCACCCCGGCCACGCCGGCCCACAGCGGCGGCGCGGCGAGCGACACGGTGGCCAGCGGCAGGCCGGCCAGCCACTGCAGCCACCAGCCCAGGCCGCGCACCGCCTGCGCCGCCACCGTCCACAGCGGGGCAGCAATCACGCCCAGCATGGCCAGCGGCGTGACGACCAGCGTGACCCAGGGAATCGCCAGCAGGTTGGCGACCAGCCCGACGATGGAGACCTGGTTGAACAGCAGCAGCGACAGAGGCGTCAGGGCCACCGTGACGACCCACTGTTCATGCAGCAGCCCGGCGATGCGGCGCCAGAAGCGGCGGGCACGCGAGTCGTCTGGCTGCTCGTCCTTTTCGCGCCCCGGATCGACCAGGAACAGCACCGACACCGCGACGAAGCTCAGCCAGAAGCCGCCCTGCAGCAGCGCCCAGGGGTCGGCCGCGACCACCACCGCCATCGCCAGCAGCGCCGTCGCCCACCAGGGCCAGCGCAGGGCGGCCAGCCGCAGCACGGCGGCGGTGGCCAGCATCCAGATGGTGCGCTGGGCCGGCACGCCCCAGCCGCTGAACAGCGCATAGGCACCGGCCAGCAGCAGGCCGCCCGCCAGCGCAGCGGTGGGCGACGGCAGCCGGCGGCACAGCCAGCCGCTGCGCCGCCACAGTGCGCCGATCAGCGCCGCTGCGAGCCAGGCGAACATGGTGATGTGCAGGCCGGAAATGCTCATCAGGTGCGCGACACCGGTGGCGCGGTAGACGTCCCAGTCGGCCCGCTCGATGGCGTTCTGGTCGCCAGTCACCAGCCCGGCAATCACACCGGCCAGCGGCCGGTCGGCCACCTGCAGCACGATGGCGTCGCGCACCGCCTGCCGGGCCCGCTCCACCGGGTGCCGCCAGCGGCCGTCGTCCAGCCGCACCGACGGCGGCGCCCCGCGGCCGTCGCGCACCGCGCCGGTGGCCTGGATGCCGCGCTCCCACAGCCACAGCTCGTAGTCAAAACCGAAGGGGTTCACACCGCCGTGCGGCGCCTTCAGGCGCAGCGCCAGCCGCCAGCGCTCGCCCGCGCGAACCTCGGGCGGCTCCTTCTCCGGGGTGCGGCCGCTCGCGCCGAAGGGAAAGGCGCCATACCAGCCAACCGACAGCCGCGGCGGCAGCGCCACCGGCTCACCGGCGGGCGTCGCCGCACTGTCCACGTCGAACACGAAGCGCAGGCCGGCATCGGAACGCTGCGGCATGGCGGCCACCGTGCCTTCGACGATCAGGTCGATGCCTTCCAGCGCCGGCCGCAGCGCGCCGGCCTCGAACACCGTCGCCCGCCACCCGGTGGCGCCGAACCCGAGCAGCGCGCCGGCCAGCAGGGCCATGCCCACGCGCAGCCAGGGCGCTCTGCTTTTGATAGCTACAAATCCAGCACTGGCGCTGACAAGAAGCGCAAAACATGCATAAATCGAGGCCTCCCACAGTTCTGGCTGCCGCAACTGCAGCGCGGTGCCGGCGACCAGGCCCGCCAGCACCGGCACCAGCCATTCGCCACGGGCTGACGGGGCGGAGTCGAGGTGCTGCATGGCCCGCATGCTAGTGCCCCTTGTCATCGTGGCGTGGCTCGGGACTTGCTAGGATGCCTTCAGCTCCATTTCACCCGCCACCGCATGCCGATCCACGCCGCCCTGAACCACGTCACGCACTACCGCTACGACCGGCTGGTCAACCTGGGGCCCCAGGTGGTGCGGCTGCGGCCGGCGCCGCATTGCCGCAGCACGGTGGTGTCGTATTCGCTGAAGGTGGAACCGGCGAACCACTTCGTCAATTGGCAGCAAGACCCCTTCGCCAACTACCAGGCGCGGCTGGTGTTCCCGGAGCCCACGCGCGAATTCAAGGTGACGGTGGACCTGGTGGTCGAGATGGCGGTCTACAGCCCGTTCGACTTCTTCCTGGAACCCACGGCCGAGTTCGTGCCCTTCGCCTACACCGACGAGCTCACGCACGAACTCTCGCCCTACCTCGCCACCGACCCGGTCACGCCACGGCTGCAGGCCTACCTCGACAAGATCGACCGCACGCGTTGCCGCACCATCGACTTCCTCGTCAACCTCAACCAGCAGGTCAACCAGGACATCCGTTACCTGATCCGCATGGAGCCCGGCGTGCAGACGCCCGAGGAAACGCTGACGCTGGCCTCCGGCTCCTGCCGCGACTCTGGCTGGCTGATGGTGCAGTTGCTGCGCCGCTGCGGCCTGGCCGCGCGTTTCGTCTCGGGCTACCTCATCCAGCTGACGCCCGACGTGAAGGCGCTCGACGGCCCCAGCGGCACCACCCACGACTTCACCGACCTGCACGCCTGGTGCGAGGTCTATTTGCCCGGCGCCGGCTGGATCGGGCTGGACCCTACCTCCGGCCTGCTCGCCGGCGAAGGCCACATTCCGCTGGCCTGCACGCCGCAGCCCTCCGGCGCGGCGCCGATCGAAGGCCTGATGGACGAGGCCGAGGTCGAGTTCAGCCACCACATGGCGGTGACCCGCATCTACGAATCGCCGCGCGTCACCAAACCCTACACCGACGACCAGTGGCGGCAGGTGCTGACGCTGGGCGACGCTGTCGATGCCGAACTGCGGGCCGGCGACGTGCGCCTGACCATGGGCGGCGAGCCAACCTTCGTGGCGGTGGCCGACCGCGACGCGCCCGAATGGAACACCGACGCGCTCGGCCCCACCAAGCGCGCCTTCGCCACCGAACTCACCCACCGCCTGCGCGACGAGTACGGCCGCGGCGGCTTTCTGCACATGGGCCAGGGCAAGTGGTACCCCGGCGAGCAGTTGCCGCGCTGGGCGCTCAGCATCTGCTGGCGCGCCGACGGCCAGCCGGTCTGGCACAACCCCGCGCTGTTCGCCGACGAGCGCCACCCCACCCACTACACCGGCGCCGACGCCGAGCGCTTCATCGCCGCGCTGGCCGGCAAGCTGGGCGTCAACCCCGGCCACGTGAAACCGGGCTACGAAGACGTTTTTTACTACCTGTGGCGCGAGCACAAGCTGCCGGTCAACGTCGATCCCTTCGACGCCCGGCTCGACGACGAGCTGGAGCGCGCCCGCCTGATGCGCGTCTTCAGCCAGAAGCTCGACAGCGTCATTGGCTACGTGCTGCCAATAGCGGCCACCGCCGACGATAGCGGCGCCGCCCTCGCCGGCCCACGCTGGCGCAGCGGCCCCTGGTTTTTCCGCGACGAGCGCATGCTGCTCATTCCCGGGGACTCGCCGATGGGCTACCGCCTGCCGCTCGACGCCCTGCCCTGGGTCCGCGAGGCCGACTACCCCTTCATGGTCGAGCGCGACCCGCTCGACCCCGCCGTGAGCGCGCCGCTGCCCACCCCGCAGCAGCTCCACGGCCGCTACGCGCTGCAAGGCAGCGCCGAGTCGCGCCAGGAGCCGCCCCGCCACCTGCAGGACCGCCGCGCCAGCAGCGCCACGGGCGATGCCGCCACCGGCCCGGCTGGCCGCCCCGCCGCCATCGCCGCAGACGCCTCTGCCGCCGCGCGGGCACCGGCCCGCTTCCAGTCGGCCAGCGACGTGATCCGCACCGCGCTGTGCGTGGAGGTGCGCGACCCGCGCCGCGCCAACGGCCCCAAGGCGGAGCGGCAGGGCACGGCTTCAGGCCTGCTCTATGTGTTCATGCCGCCGCTGGCGCGGCTGGAGGACTACCTCGACCTGCTCGCCGCCGTCGAGGCCACCGCCGCAGAGCTGGGCCTGCAGGTCACGCTGGAAGGCTACCCGCCGCCGCGCGACCCGCGCCTGAAAATCCTGCAGGTCACGCCCGACCCCGGCGTGATCGAGGTCAACATCCACCCCGCGCACAACTGGCGCGACCTGGTGGCGCACACCGAATTCCTGTACGACGCGGCCTTCCAGACCCGGCTGTCGGCCGAGAAGTTCATGACCGACGGCCGCCACACCGGTACCGGCGGTGGCAACCACTTCGTGATGGGCGGCGCCACGCCGGCCGACAGCCCCTTCCTGCGCCGGCCCGACCTGCTCGCCAGCCTGGTGCTGTACTGGCACAACCACCCCAGCCTGAGCTATCTGTTCAGCGGCATGTTCATCGGCCCCACCAGCCAGGCCCCGCGCGTGGACGAGGCCCGCAACGACCAGCTCTACGAACTCGAGATCGCACTGCGCCAGATCCGCCAGGCGCGGCAGATCCACGGTGAGCAGATGCCGCCGTGGCTGGTCGACCGCACGCTGCGCAACATCCTGGTGGACGTCACCGGCAACACCCACCGCAGCGAGTTCTGCATCGACAAGCTGTACTCGCCCGACAGCGCCACCGGCCGCCTCGGCCTGCTGGAGCTGCGCGCCTTCGAGATGCCGCCGCACGCCCGCATGAGCGTGGTGCAGCAACTGCTGCTGCGCGCGCTGGTCGCCCGTTTCTGGAAGTCGCCGTACGAGGCGCCCGCCACCCGCTGGGGCACCGAGCTGCACGACCGTTTCCTGCTGCCCACCTTCGTGCAGATGGATTTGCACGACGTCATCGCCGAGATGAACACCGCCGGCTACCCGTTCGACCCATCGTGGTTCGCGCCGCATGTCGAGTTCCGCTTCCCGCTGGTCGGCGAGGTTCGCGCCAGCGGCATGGAACTCACGCTGCGCAACGCGCTGGAGCCCTGGCATGTGATGGGCGAGGAAGGCTCGGCCGGTGGCACGGTGCGCTATGTGGATTCGTCGCTGGAGCGCATCGAGGTGCGCGTGACCGGCTTCAACGAGAGCCGCTACACCCTCACCTGCAACGGCCGCGCGCTGCCGCTGCAGCCCACCGGCACGGTGGGCGAATACGTCTCGGGCGTGCGCTACAAGGCCTGGGCGCCGCCGTCGGCGCTGCACCCGTCCATCGGTGTGCATGCGCCGCTGGTGTTCGACATCGTCGACACCTGGGTCGGCCGTTCGCTGGGCGGCTGCCAGTACCACGTGGCCCACCCCGGCGGCCGCAACTACGACACCTTCCCCATCAACGCCTACGAGGCCGAAAGCCGCCGCCTGGCCCGCTTCTTCCGCATGGGCCACACGCCCGGCGCGCTGCAGGTGCCGCCCGCCACCATCGGCGTGCCGGGCAGCCGCGAGTTCCCGTTCACGCTGGACCTGCGGCACCCGCCGCGCTAGCGCCCACCCAACCAGTCGCGCGCCATGAAGCGGCCGGGCTGGCCCGACAGCACGGCCAGCGCCTGCGCCAGGTTGCGCTGGCGGGCGGCGTCGGTCTTGAGCCGCAGCATGTGACGGGCCAGCTCCTTCTGGCGGCTGGGCGGCAGCGCGGCGTAGGCCCTGGCGGCGGTGGCGTTGGCCTTGAGCGCGGCGGCGAACCACGGCGGCAGTTCGTCCGGCGGGCCGCCGCGGTAGGCGCCGTCGAAGGCCAGCGCGACCCGCACCGTGTCGCCCACCCCGGTGCCAGACGCCTCCCGCACGGCGGCGTGCAGGTAGAGCCAGAAGCCGCCGTCTCCGGCCGGCATCAGGTTGATGGGCCACGGCTCGGCGGGCTGGCCGTTCACCCGCACCCGCACTGGCATGGCCCTGCGCCAACCGGGCGCCAGCTTCGCGGCCTGCGCGGCAGTGACCGGCACACAGGGGTTGATGCCGCGGATGCCGATGGTGGCGCTGAAGCGCAGCGTGGGCTTGAAAGGCGCGGCGGGCATGGCCCATGCTAGCGGCCTTGTGACCATTTGACGACGGCCGCGCCGCCCGGCCCCACCGCGCCGCTGCCTTTGGGCCGTGGCGATGTGACAATGCCAAGCAACGCATGGAACCGCAGCCGCCCCACCACTCGCTGTTCGACGACGAACAACGGCCCGAAACCGCGGCCGGGCTGGCGGCCACGCTCGCCCCGGCCGCCCTGCCCGGCCATTTCGACGAACTGCGCGGCGCGGCGCAGACCGGAGACGCTCCTAAAAACAGAGCACAAACACCAGAATTGACGCCGACCTGGGGCGAATTCTTCAACAAACTCGGGCACGACGGCTTTCTCGACCTGAACCGGCGCACGGCGCAACTGCAGCGCCAGATCCGCGACAACGGCGTCACCTACAACGTCTACGCCGACAGCGCCAGCGGCCCGCAGCGGCCCTGGGCTCTTGACCTGTTCCCGCTCATCATCGACGCCGCAGGATGGGCCCAGATCGAGGCCGGCGTGCTGCAGCGCACCGCCCTGCTCGAAGCCGTGCTGGCCGACGTGTATGGCCCGCAGCAGTTGCTGGCGCGCGGCCTGCTGCCGCCGGCGCTGGTGCAGGGCAACCCCGGCTACCTGCGGCCGATGTGCGGCGTGGCGCCGCCCGGCGGCCGGCATTTGCACGTGGCGGCGTTCGACCTCTCGCGCGGGCCCGACGGCAACTGGTGGGTGGTCTCGCAGAGCACGCAGGCGCCTTCCGGCCTGGGCTACCTGCTGGAGAACCGCATCAGCGTGTCGCGGCTGTTTCCGCAGGCCTTCGAGAGCCTGCGGGTGCAGCGGCTGGCCGCGGCCTACCGCGGGCTGGTCGATGCACTGAAGGCCGCCAGCGGCGCCGGCCGCGACGCCCACATCGCGCTGCTCACGCCCGGCCCCTACAACGAAACCTATTTCGAGCACGCCTACCTGGCCCGCTACCTCGGCCTGACGCTGGTCGAAGGCAGCGACCTCGCGGTGCGCGACAACAAGGTCTACCTGAAAACGCTGCGCGGCCTGGAGCCGGTACACGGCCTGCTGAAGCGCCTCGACGACCCTTTCCTCGACCCGCTGGAGCTGCGGCCCGACTCGCGGCTGGGCGTGCCCGGCCTGCTGCAGGCGGTGCGCGCCGGCAATGTGCTGGTGGCCAATGCGCCGGGCTCCGGCTTCCTCGAATCGGCCGCGCTGCTGGGCTTTCTGCCGGCGCTGTGCGAGCACCTGCGCGGCGAGGCGCTGCTGCTGCCGGCCCTGCCCACCTGGTGGTGCGGCGAGCGCGCGGCCATGGAAGCAGCGCTGCCGCGGCTGCGCGACAGCGTGATCAAGCCCACCTACGTGGGCTCCCGCGCGCACGGCTCCTTCCACGCGGTGCTGGGCCGCTCGCAGTCGCGCCGGCAGATCGACGAATGGGCCGGCCGCATCGTGCGCCAGGGCGAGGAGCACACCGTGCAGTCCTACCTGCCGCTGTCGCAGATGCCGACCTGGAAGGCCGACGAGCACGGCAGCGGCGGCCACATCGCGCCGCGTTCGGCGCTGCTGCGGGTGTATGCGCTGTCGGACGGCGAGAAGTCGTGGCGGGTGCTGCCGGGCGGGCTGGTGCGCATCGCCAGCGCCGACGCCGGCGTGGCCTCCATGCAGCGCGGTGGCAGCAGCGCCGACTGCTGGGTGATGACCGAAGGCGAGGTCGACCACTCGTCGCTGCTGCACCCGCCGCCGCAGTTTTCGGCCGGCGCGCACGGCCGCCGGCTGGTGACCAGCCGCGCCGCCGAGAACCTGTTCTGGCTGGGCCGCTACACCGAACGCACCGACAACATGATCCGCCTGGTGCGGCTGGCGCTCGAATCGCTGGGCGGCGAAGACCAGTCCTCGCAGCCGCTGCTGGCCTGGCTGGGCGAGCTGGTCGCCACCTTCCACCTCGTCGCGCCTGGCACGCCTGCGGCCACCAGCGGGCGCCGGGTGTTCGAGCGCTCGCTCATTGCCGGCATCGGTGATGCCGAGGGCACCGGCAGCGTGGGCTTCAACCTGCGCGCCACGAAAAACGCCGCGTCGGCCGTGCGGGAGCGGCTGTCGCAGGAGCAGTGGAAGCTGATCGTGCAGACCGAGAGCGAGCTGTTCCAGCGCTGCGCCGCACTGAAGCAGCACGGCGACTATGGCGTGGCCAATGTGCTCCAACTGCTGGAGTCGGCCAGCATCAGCCTGGCCGCCATCACCGGCGCGCAGACCGACCGCATGACGCGCGACGACGGCTGGCGGCTGCTCAGCATCGGCCGCCACATCGAGCGGCTCAACTTCCTCTCCACCGCGCTGCAAACCGGCTTCGAGACCGGCGCGGTGCACGACGACGGCGGCTTCGAGGCCATGGTGGCGCTGTTCGACAGCACCATCACCTTCCGCGCGCTGTACCAGCAACGCCACGACATCGGCGCGCTGCTCGAGCTGCTGGTGCTCGACCGCGACAACCCCCGCTCGCTCGCCTGGGTCGCCACCACGCTGCGCGGCCGGCTGGCCCGGCTCGATGGCAGCGCTCCCGGCGAACTCGGCCCCATCAGCCTGGAGGTGCCCGATCCCAACGACTGGCGCCTGGCCGACCTCGCCGGCCTGGACGCCGACGGCCAGTACGGCCTGCTGCGCGCCCTGCTCGAAACCTGCAACGACCGCGCGTGGCGCGTGTCGGACCGCATCGGCGGCCAGTACTTCACCCACACCGGTGAAGACAAGCAAAGCACCGGCATCTGAGGGCGCCAACCATGCTGCTGCACGTGCTGCACGAAACCCACTACCACTACACGCCGGCCGTGAAGACGGCGCAGCACATGACGCACCTGCGGCCGCTCGACACCGCCACCCAGAAGGTGCTGCGCCACACGCTGCGCGCCACCCCCGAGCCTGAGCAGTTGCAGGAATCGACCGACGCCTTCGGCAACGCCCGCGCGTTCTTCTCGCTGCAGAACGCGCACCGCGAGCTGGTGGTGCAGGCCGACAGCCTGGTCGCCACCCACGAGCCGCAGCCGGTGGCCAGCAGCGTGCCGTGGGAAGACGTGCGCGAGCGCATGCGCTACCGCGCCGGCGGCCGCTACGAGCCGGCGGCCGAGTTCTGCTTCACCTCGCCGATGGCGCCGCGCCACGAGAACTTCGCCGACTACGCGCAGCCCAGCTACGCGCCCGGCGTGGCCATGCTGGCCGCCACCGCCGACCTGATGCACCGCATCCACGCCGACTTCGCGTATGACGACGCCAGCACCGAGGTCAACACGCCCGCGCTCGACGCGCTGGCCCAGCGGCGCGGCGTCTGCCAGGACTTCGCCCACATCATGGTCGCCTGCTGCCGCAGCCTGGGCCTGCCGGCGCGCTACGTCAGCGGGTACCTGCTCACCCACCCGCCGGAAGGCCAGCCGCGGCTGGTGGGCGCAGACGCCTCGCACGCCTGGGCCTCGGTCTGGCTGCCCGACGACGCCGGCCGCGGCCACTGGGTGGAGTTCGACCCCACCAACGACCGCGCGCCCGGCGAAGACTACGTGGTGCTGGCCACCGGCCGCGACTACGCCGACGTCTCGCCGGTGCGCGGCGTGATCCGCGGCGGCGCCGACCATACACTCGAGGTCCGCGTCACCGTGACGCCGATGCCCACGGCCAAACCGCTGTGACGAAGCGCTCCTGAAAAGGGAGCAACAACACCAGCAACGGCGCTGACTTGCGGCCGATTTTGTTCAGAAAGACACCCCATGAGCCTGTACGACAGCCTGACACAGCGCGGCATCACCCTGCCGCCCGTCGCCACCCCCGCCGCCGCCTACGTGCCCTTCGTGCAGACCGGCAACCTGATCTTCATCAGCGGCCACATCGCCAAGAAGGACGGCAAGGTCTGGAGCGGCCAGCTCGGCACCACCATGACCACCGAAGAAGGCAAGGCCGCCGCCCGTTCGGTGGCGATCGACCTGCTTGGCACGCTGCACGCGGCGCTGCAGGCCACCGGCCGCGACCTGAACGGCGTGAAGCGCATCGTCAAGCTGATGAGCCTGGTGAATTCCAGCGGAGACTTCACCGAGCAGCACCTGGTCACCAACGGCTGCAGCGAACTCATCGGCGAGCTGTTCGGCGAGCGCGGCGCCCATGCGCGCAGCGCCTTCGGCGTGCCCCAACTGCCGCTGGGTGCCTGCGTCGAGATCGAGATGATCGTCGAGGTCTGAGGCCTCAGCCCTTGGCGTAGTCGTAGACGATGCGCACCGACGGCGTCTTGCGGGTGGCCGGGTCGGTGAGATTGGAGAGGCCGTCGTACTCCAGCAGGTCGCGCGTCTTGCCGTCGTAGACCAGCTTCAGCGGCGCGGCCAGCAGCCGCAGCAGCGAATCGGGCTCGGCCAGCAGCGACACGCGGGTCTGGCCGCCCTGCTCCACCACGTCGGTCTTCTTGATGCGGAAGCGGAAGGTGGTGCGTTGGCTGACCACGCCAAAGGCCAGCGTCACCGTCTTGCCGGCCATCAGCGCGTCGAAATTCGCCACCACGAAGCTGTGGAAGCCGGAGTCGGCCGCCATCGGCGACGAGCGCTTCACATCATCGGTCTTGCGCTGGCCGCCGTCGGAGGTTTCCATCGTCACCGCGTCGGCGGTGATCTTCGTGATCGCTTCTTCATGGCCGACCGCCGCCTGCGCCATGCGGGTCAGCGGGATGAAGCGGTCCTGCGAAAAATCGAGCGATTTCTCGGCCATCAACTGGCCCTGCGGCGTGACGTAGCGGATGGTGCCCGACAGCCAACGGTCGCCATCCCAGACCTGGCGGTGCTGCTCGGTGTAGAGCCATTGCCCGCTCGTGGAATCCAGCGCCTTGCCGGAGAACTGCTTGACGGTCTGCTGCGCCCACACCGGCGCGGCCAGCGCGGGCGCGGCGAGCAGCGCGATGACGGCGTCGCGCCGCTTCATGCGCGCTTCTCGAACAGGTGGTGCACCACGCCCCACTGCCGGCCGTCGTCGAAGCCGAACAGCTCCGCCACCGCCATGTAGAACATGCGCCAGCGCTGGAACCAGCGGGCGGCCTCGTCCTCGCCGTAGGCCTTGGCGAACACCGGCAGGATGGTGTCGCGCGCGCGGTCCATGCCTTCGAGCCAGTGGTTGGCGGTGCGCTCGTAGTGCCGGCCATCGACCCACCACTGGCGCTGCACCTTCAGGTCGTCCTGGAAATTCAGGAACAGGTCGGCGCTGGGCATGATGCCGCCGGTGAAGAAATACTGGGTCATCCAGTCGCTGCGGTCCTGCGTCTCGAAGTGGTAGGCCAGGCTGCGGTGCGCGAACACGTGGGTGAACAGCCGCGCGCCCGGTGCCATCCACGACGCGACCTTGGCGAACAGGCTCTGGTAGTTCTTCATGTGCTCGAACATCTCGATCGACACCACCCGCTCGAAACCGGCGGCCACGCCCTGCAGCGGGAACTCGGCTTCGACCACGTTGGCCGTGAGAATCTTCAGGTTCTTCAGCCCGCGCTCCTGCGCCCGCGCCTCGATGAAGCGGCGCTGGCCATGCGAGTTCGACAGGCCCACGATCTGCGCGTTCGGGTAACGCTCGGCCATCCACAGCGACATCGAGCCCCAGCCGCAGCCGAGGTCGAGGATGCGCTGGCCGTCGGCCAGGCCGGCGCGCTCGGCGTAGATCGCGAACATCGCCTCCTCGGCCTGCGCCAGCGTCTCATGGCCGGTGGCGTACCAGGCACACGAGTATTTCAGCCGCGGCCCGAGGTGGGCGTGGAAGAACTCGGCCGGCACCTCGTAGTGCTGGGCGTTGGCGGCGTCGGTCTCGCGGGCGATGGCGCTGCCGCGCAGTTCGTCCACCAGCGCGGCGTGGCGCTCGCTTGCGCGCACCGGGTCGTCCAGCCCTTCTTCGAGCAGGCGGTGCCGCATCAGCGAGCGCATGCCGGCACGCACCAGCGCGTCGGGCAGCCAGCCGCGCTCGCAGGCGTCGATCAGCGCGGTGCTGAGGCGGGCCGACACACCCAGCGGCGGTCGCGGCAAGGCTTGGGAAGACAGAGCGGTATCGGTCATGGACAGAACGGGTCAGGAAGATGAGGAAGATTTTGGCGGCCAGGGGATCAGCGCGCTCGTGGTGCGGATGTACTCGGCATAGCCCGGCCGGGTCTTGGCGGCCTGCGCCTCGGTGGCGGGAATGCCGGAGAGCTTCATCAGCAGAAAGGCCATCACCGCCGGCGGCAGCAGCGACAGCCAGCCCCACGGCGCGCCCAGCGCCAGCGGCACATAGGCCACCCAGTGCAGGCATTCGAAGAAGTAGTTGGGGTGGCGCGAGTAGCGCCACAGGCCGCGCCGGCAGACCTGGCCCTTGTTCGCCGGGTCGCGCTTGAAGGCGGCGAGTTGCGCGTCGGCCACCGATTCACCGACGATGGCGGTCAGCCAGACCACCCCAGCCACCACCAGCCAGACGGCAGCCGGCCCCTCGCTGCGGCGGCTCGCCACCAGCAGGCCGAGCGCGATCAGCATCGAGAACAACACCTGCACCTGGAAGAACGCCCACATGCGGAAGTTGGCGTTGTCTCCCCACTCCTCGCGCAGTTGGCTGTAGCGGCCGTCTTCGGGGTGGCCATGGTTGCGGCGCCACAGGTAGGTGCCCAGGCGCAGGCCCCAGGCCAGCGGCATCAGCGCCAGCAGCCAGCGCACCGCCTCGGGCGCGGCACCGTTCAGCGCGTACCAGGGGCCGAGCGCGCCCAGCGTCCAGGCCCATACCGCGTCAACGATGCCGGCGTTGCCGGTGCGCAGCTGCACCGCCCAGACGGCGGTGAACACCACGGCCAACGCCGCCCAACCCCACAGAAAAACCGACCATGCACCCATGCTGGCCATCTTACGCAGGGCGGGCGGAAACGGATGTGGGACGCCGCCCACAGGCTGGGGCGCGGCGGGCCGACAGCCCTGGCGTGGCGGGCTGCGTAGAGTGGGACGAGCACTTTTCCACAGGAGAACCCATGGCCCACCCCGACACCCACGCCAAGCTGTGGGAGCTGATCAAGGACATCCGATTCGGCATGCTCACCAGCCGCGGCCCCGACGGTGCCTTGCTGTCCCAGCCGCTCACCGCGCAGAACCGCGACATCGACCAGGACGCCACGCTGTATTTCTTCATCTCGAAGACCGGCGAACCCTTTGCCCGGCTGCAGGCCGACCCGGCGGTCAACGTCAGCTTCGCCGACCCCGGCGCCGACAGCTACGTCTCACTCGCCGGAACCGCCTTCTTCATCGACGAGTTGAAGCGCAAGCACGACCTGTGGTCGCCGATGGCCAAGGCCTGGTTCCCGAACGGTCCGGCCGACCCCGACCTCGCGCTGCTGGCGGTGCGCATCGGCAAGGCCGAATACTGGGACGTGAAGGAAAGCAAGATGACCCAGCTGTTCAAGATGGCCAAGGCCGCCATGACCGGCGAACGCCCGCACAACCTGGGTGAGCACCAGGAGCTGGAACTGTCGTGAGTGGGGCGGCCCGGGCCGCCCCTTCGCTCACTCGACCCGGGTGACGGTGGCGGGCTTGTTGAAGCCGAGGTCGGCCGCCTTGCCCTTGCGGCCTCGCGCGGCACGCGCGTTGTTCAGGCTGCGGATCTCCAGCGTCTCTTCCTTCGCCTTGCCCGTGCGGCCGGTGCCCGCCACGCGCACGCTGCGCGTGTAGGCCGCCGCGCCCGCCAAGGCTTCCTTGGCGTCGAGGTCCATCAGCATCAGGCCGCGGCCGCCGCTGGCCATAGGCCGCAGTTCGCCCAGCTCGAAGGTCAGCAGCCGCGCGTTGGTCGACACGCAGGCCACATGGGTGGCCGGTGCCGGCGGCGCATTGCCGGCGGTGCCGCCGACCACCGACGGCGCATTGACCACATCGCCGTCGGCGCAGGTGATGAAGGCCTTGCCGCCCTTCTGCCGCGAGCTCATGTTCTCCACCGTCGCAATGAAGCCGTAGCCGCCCGAGCTGCTCAGCAGCAGCGTGGCGCCCGGGGGGCCGGCAAAGTAATGCGCGAGGTGCGTGCCGGCCTCCAGGTCAACCAGCGTGGTCACCGGCTGGCCGTCGCCCCGCGCGCCGGGCAGCGACGCCACCGGCACCGAATAGATGCGCCCCTTGTGCCCGAAGGCCAGCAGCGTGTCGACGCTGCGGCATTCGAAGGCGCCGTAGAGGCTGTCGCCGGCCTTGAAGCTGAACTCCACCGGCGGCTGGCCCTCGACGCGCTCGCGCCAGCCCTTCATCGCGCGGACCCAGCCCTTCTGCGACACCACCACCGTCACCGGCTCGTCCACCACCTTGACCTCGGCGACGACGCGCTTGTCGGCCTGGATCAGTGTGCGGCGCTCGTCGGAGAAGGTCTTGGCGTCGGCCTCGATCTCCTTCACCATCAGCCGGCGCAGCGCGGCCGGGCTGCCGAGGATGTCTTCCAGCTTCGCCTGCTCCTCGCGCAGGTTCTTCAGCTCCTGCTCGATCTTGATGGCTTCCAGCCGCGCCAGCTGGCGCAGCCGGATGTCGAGGATGTCCTCGGCCTGGCGGTCGCTCAGGCGGAAACGTTCGATCAGCGCAGCCTTGGGCTCGTCGCTGGTGCGGATGATGGCGATCACCTCGTCGATGTTCAGCAGCACGAGCTGCCGGCCTTCGAGGATGTGGATGCGGTCCAGCACCTTGGCCAGCCGGTGCCGCGAGCGGCGCTCGATCGTCGTCGCGCGGAACTGCACCCACTCCAGCAGCATCTGCCGCAGCGACTTCTGCACTGGACGGCCGTCCAGGCCGACCATGGTCAGGTTGATCGGCGACGTGGTCTCGAGGCTGGTGTGGGCCAGCAGCGTGTTGGCGAGTTCGCCCTGCTGGGTGCGGCTGGTCTTGGGCTCGAACACGAGGCGCACCGCTGCGTCCTTGCTCGACTCGTCGCGCACCACGTCCAGCACGGCCAGCACGCTGGCCTTGAGCTGGTTCTGGTCCTGCGTCAGCGCCTTCTTGCCGGCCTTGATCTTGGGGTTGGTGAGTTCCTCGATCTCCTCCAGCACCTTCTGGCTGGAGACGCCGGGCGGCAGCTCGGTGACCACCAACTGCCACTGGCCGCGCGCCAGTTCCTCGATCTTCCAGCGGGCCCGCACCTTCAGCGAACCACGGCCGCTGCGGTAGGCCTCGGCGATCTCGCCGGGCGTGCTGATGATCTGGCCGCCGCCGGGGTAGTCGGGGCCGGGCACCTTGGCGAACAGCTCTTCGTCGGACAAACCCGGCGACTTGACCAGCGCCACGCAGGCGTCGGCGATCTCGCGCAGGTTGTGGCTGGGGATTTCGGTGGCCAGGCCGACCGCGATACCGCTGGCGCCGTTCAGCAGCACGAAGGGCAAACGGGCGGGCAACTGGCGCGGCTCCTCGGTGGAGCCGTCGTAATTCGGCACGAAATCGACCGTTCCTTCGTCGATCTCGTCGAGCAGCAGGCTGGTGATGCGGGCCAGCCGCGCCTCGGTGTAGCGCATCGCGGCGGCGCCGTCGCCGTCGCGGCTGCCGAAGTTGCCCTGGCCGTCGATCAGCGGATAACGCTGCGAGAAATCCTGCGCCATGCGCACCAGCGCGTCGTAAGCGGCCTGGTCGCCGTGCGGGTGGAAGCGGCCGAGCACGTCGCCCACCACCCGGGCGCTTTTCACCGGCTTGGCGCCGGTGTTGTTGTTGGCGCCGCCAAAGCCCAGGCCCATGCGGGCCATGCTGTAGAGGATGCGGCGCTGCACCGGCTTGGCGCCGTCGCAGACGTCGGGCAGCGCCCGGCCCTTGACCACGGACAGCGCGTACTCGAGGTAGGCGCGCTGCGCGTAGGCGGCAAGGCTCAGGTCGTCGCCGCCCTCGGGGGGGTCTGTGGGTGGGGTCGAAGGCGGAGGGCCTGGCGGGAAATCCAGGGTGGCTTGGTCACTCATCGCGTGTCAGTCGGGTTCGGGCGATTCAGAAGGCGTGTGGCTCACGGCGACGGGCCGCGCCGCGAGCGGCGTGCGCCGCGCGGTGCCACTGGCCAGGGCGCGGCGCATGTGCATGCCGGCGTCGGGGCCGGGCAACGCGGCGCCGGTGGGCTTCAGCAGGGCATAGAGCTGCATCACGGTTTGCACGTAATGCTGCGTTTCGGGGTAGTCGGGAACCTTGTTGCCGGCACGCTGCACGGCGCCGGCACCGGCGTTGTAGGCAGCCAGCGCCAGTTCCAGCCGGCCGGCAAACTGCTTGAGCAGGTGGCTCAGGTAAAGGGAGCCGGCCTGGATGTTGGTGCGCGGATCGGCCAGCTTTTTCTCCACCGGGTTGTCGGCATCGCCAAAGACACCGAAGCGCTGCGCCGTGGACGGCATGACCTGCATCAGGCCCACGGCGCCCCGCGGCGACACCGCGCGGGCATCGAAGCCCGACTCGGTCGCAATCACGGCCTGCAGCAGCTCCAGGTCGATCGCGTGCCGGGCCGAGGCCTCGCGCAGCAGGTGCTTGACCGACTTGAAGCTGGGCGAAATCTCGAAGTAGGTGATCAGCAGCGACGATCCGTTCGCCACCATCTGCAAGCCCGACTCTCCGGGCGCTGCCGCCAGGCCGGGCAACTGCGCTTCCGGGCCGCGAAAAAAGAGCTCGTAACGGCCGTCGCGCTTCTCCACGGCGAAATGCGGCACCCCCTGCGCATCGACGAAGCCCCAGACCTCGGCATGCGCCGCAGGGCACGTCATGCACGCGCCGAGCGCGGCCAGGCGCACCAGGTGACCCCAGCGGGCGGGCCGCCAGCGCCGCATCAGACGTCGACCTCCACCGCGTCGCCGTGCAGTTCCATCAGTTCGCGGCGCGATGCGGCTTCGCCCTTGCCCATCAGCTTGGTGATGCGGCTTTCGGTTTCACCGAAGCCCACGTTGCCGAGTTGCACCGGCAGCAGGCGCCGGGTGTCGGGGTTCAGCGTGGTGTCCCACAGTTGCTCGGCGCTCATTTCACCCAGGCCCTTGAAGCGGCTGATGCTCCAGGCGCCCTCTTTCACGCCGTCCTTGCGCAGCTTGTCGAGGATGGCGGTGAGCTCGCCGTCGTCCAGCGCGTACATCTTGGCGGCCGGCTTCTTGCCGCGCGCCGGTGCATCGACGCGGAACAGCGGCGGCCGCGCCACGTACACATGGCCAGCCTCGATCAGCTTGGGAAAGTGGCGGAAGAACAGCGTCAGCAGCAGCACCTGGATGTGGGAGCCGTCCACGTCGGCATCGCTGAGGATGCAGACCTTGCCGTACCTGAGATTCGACAGGTCGGGCGTGTCGTTCGCGCCGTGCGGATCGACGCCGATCGCCACCGCGATGTCGTGGATTTCGGTGTTGGCGAACAAGCGGTCGCGCTCCACCTCCCAGGTGTTCAGCACCTTGCCGCGCAGCGGCAGGATGGCCTGGCATTCCTTGTCGCGGCCCATCTTGGCGCTGCCGCCGGCTGAGTCGCCCTCCACCAAAAACACCTCGTTGTGCGCCAGGTCGCGGCTCTCGCAATCGGTCAGCTTGCCGGGCAGCACCGCCACGCCGGAGCCCTTGCGTTTCTCGACCTTCTGGCCGGCGCGCTGCCGGGTCTGCGCCGCCTTGATCGCCAGCTCGGCCAGCTTGCGGCCGTATTCCACGTGCTGGTTCAGCCACAACTCCAGCGTGGGCCGCACGAAGCTCGACACCAGCCGAACCGCGTCGCGCGAATTCAGGCGCTCCTTGATCTGGCCCTGGAACTGCGGGTCCAGCACCTTGGCGCTCAGCACATAGCTGGCGCGGGCAAACACGTCTTCGGGCATCAGCTTCACGCCCTTGGGCAGCAGCGCGTGCAGCTCGATGAAGCTCTTCACCGCGTTGAACAGGCCGTCGCGCAGGCCGCTGTCGTGTGTGCCACCGGCGCTGGTGGGAATCAGGTTGACGTAGCTCTCGCGCACCGGCTGACCGTCTTCGGTGAAGGCCACGCACCATGAGGCGCCCTCGCCCTCGGCGAAGGCCTCGCTGCCACCGTCGGCAAAACCCTCGCCCTCGAACAGCGGAATCACCGGATCGGCCGGCAGCGTCTGCATCAAATAGTCGCGCAGGCCGCCCTTGTACTGCCAGGTCTGCGCGTCCTTGGTCTTTTCGTTGAGCAGCGTGACGGTCACGCCGGGCATCAGCACCGCCTTGCTGCGCAGCAGGTGCTGCAGCTCGGTGCCGGGCAACACGGCGGACTCGAAGTATTTGGCGTCGGGCCAGACGCGCACGGTGGTGCCCTGCTTGCGGTCGCCCTCGGCCTGTTTGCGGGTGGCCAGCGGCTCGATCACGTCGCCGGCCGAGAACACCAGCCGGGCGACCTGGCCTTCGCGGTGGGTGCTGACCTCCAGCCGCTTGGCCAGCGCATTGGTCACGCTGACGCCCACGCCGTGCAGGCCGCCGGAGAAGCTGTAGGCGCCGCCCTTGCCCTTGTCGAACTTGCCGCCGGCGTGCAGCCGGGTGTAGACCAGCTCGATCACCGGCGCTTTTTCTTCAGGATGCAGGCCGAACGGGATGCCGCGGCCGTCGTCTTCGATCGACACAGAACCGTCAGCGTGCAGCGTGACCTTGATCTTCTTGCCGTGGCCGGCGAGCGCTTCGTCGGCCGCGTTGTCGAGCACCTCCTGGATGACGTGCAGCGGGTTGTCGGTGCGCGTGTACATGCCGGGCCGCTGCTTGACGGGCTCGAGGCCCTTCAGCACGCGGATCGAGGCTTCGGAGTAATCGCTGGGCGGTTTGGTGGTGGCCATGGGAGGCGGAATTTTAGGGCGGGGGCATGACGGGGTTCTGGCGTGCCGCGTCCTGAGTCTCTCCTGCGACATGGATTGATGCGCGGTACGCATGAATCCGTCGAAAACGATTCACAGCAGGGCGTGCAGCTTTTCGATACATTCCTGACCATGCAGTCACCCTCCTCTCGGCCGCTTTCAGCCGTTCAGCTGCTGGCTTGCGGCGCCGGCATCGTCACCCTTTCCATGGGCATCCGCCACGGCTTCGGCCTGTGGCTGCAGCCGATCACGCAGGCGCAGGACTGGACGCGCGAGACCTTCGCCTTCGCGCTGGCGCTGCAAAACCTGGCCTGGGGCATCGCCGGCATCTTCGCCGGCATGGTGGCCGACCGCTTCGGCGCGTTCCGGGTCATCGTGGCCGGGTCCATCCTGTACGGGTTGGGCCTGCTGGGCATGGCGCATTCACCCACACCGCTGCTGTTCGCCGGCACCGCCGGCATTTTGATCGGCATCGCGCAGGCCGGCACCACCTATGCGGTGATCTACGGCGTCATCGGCCGCAACGTGCCGGCCGAGCGGCGCACCTGGGCGATGGGCATTGCGGCGGCGGCCGGCTCCTTCGGCCAGTTCCTGATGGTGCCCACTGAAGGGTTTCTCATCGGCCATTTCGGCTGGCAGCAGGCGCTGGAGCTGCTGGGCATCGCGGCGCTGCTGATGATTCCGCTGGCCTGGGGCCTGCGGGAGCCGGGCTTCGCTGGCGGCGGCACGCTGAAGCGCGACCAGACCATTGGCCAGGCGCTGGCCGAAGCCTTCGGCTACCGCAGCTTCCAGCTGCTGACACTGGGTTATTTCGTCTGCGGTTTCCAGGTGGTGTTCATCGGCGTGCACATGCCAAGCTATCTGCGCGACCACGGCCTTTCGCCGCAGGTGGCGAGCTATTCGCTCGCGCTGATCGGCCTGTTCAACGTGTTCGGCACCTACATCGCGGGTTCGCTCGGCCAGCGGCTGGCCAAGCGCAAGATCCTGGCCTTCATCTATTTCACCCGCGCGGTGGTGATCGGCATCTTTTTGCTGGCGCCGCTCACGCCGATGTCGGTCTACATCTTCTCGGCCATCATGGGCATGCTGTGGCTGTCCACCGTGCCGGTGACGAACGGCATCGTCGCGCAGATCTTCGGTGTGCAGCACCTGTCAATGTTGGGCGGCTTCGTGTTCTTCAGCCACCAGATCGGCTCTTTCCTTGGCGTGTGGCTGGGCGGCGTGCTGTACGACCGCACCGGCAACTACGACATGGTCTGGGCGATCACGATCGCCCTCGGGATCCTGGCCGGCGTGCTGAACCTGCCCATCCGCGAAGCCGCCATTCCGCGCGGCGCGCCGCAGCCGGCCTGACGGCGAGCGACGCCCATGCCGCCCATGCCGCCCCTTCAGCCCCTGCGCCCCACCGCCGAGCGGCACCGCCGCCGGTGGCGGCGCGCCCTGGCTGGCGCCGGCGTGGCGGTGGTGCTGCTGGCCGTCTTCTCGCTCTACACTCGCCCCGACTTCTTCTTCACGGTGGCGAACCAGGTCTGGGCCTGCTTCTGACGTTTTTGAGAACGTTTTAGGCCCACAGTCAGCGCCGCCTCTGGATTTCATGCTATGAATATCGTAGTCATCACCGGGGCATCGGACGGCATTGGCGCGGAGCTGGCGCGTCAGCTCGCGGCACGCGAAGGCGCGGCCTGCGGCCTGGTGCTGGCCGCCCGCAACGCCGACAAGCTGAACGCCGTGGCCACGGCCTGCCAGGCCGCCGGCGCGCAGGTGCTGGTGGTGCCGACCGACGTATCGGTCGAAGCGCAATGCCGCGCGCTCATCGACGCCGCTGTCACCCGCTTCGGCCGGCTCGACGCGCTGGTCAACAACGCCGGCATGTCGGCGCAGGCGCTGTTTTCCGAGGTAGCCGACCTCGGCTGGTACGAGCGGCTGATGACGGTCAACCTCTGGGGCGCCGTGTGGTGTACCCATGCCGCGCTGCCCCACCTGAAGGCCAGCCGCGGCCGCATCGTGGCCGTGTCGTCGCTCGCCGGACTGATCGGCGTGCCGGGCCGCACCGCCTACAGCGCGACCAAGTTCGCGATGACCGGCTTCTTCGAGGCGCTGCGGGCCGAGCTGGCCACCAGCGGCGTCAGCGTGACCACCGCCTACCCCGGCGTGGTCGCCACCGAGATCCGCTACCGCGGCTACAAGGCCGACGGCCAGGCCGCCGGCCAGAGCGGCCTGAAGGAAGACGACGCGATGCCGGTCGAGGTCTGCGCGCGGCTGATCCTGAACGGCATGGCCGCCCGCCAGCGTGAGGTTGTGATGACGGCCAAGGGCAGGCTCGGCCGCTGGTTGAAGCTGATCGCGCCGGCCAAGGTCGACCGCATGGCGCTGGCAGCTCTGAAAGACGAGGTCAAACCCAAATGACGACCCCCACGCTCCCCACTGCGTGTGGTTTGCTGCCCCCCGAGGGGGCTGTTTCGCCTTGGGAGCGGCCCGGCGGCGAAACGTCTCACGAAAAGAAGGCCCACTCCAAATGACAGACATCGTGACAGGCTCGGTGCCCCACGGTGCCGAGCCGGCTTCAGCATGGGTGCGCCGCTGGTCGCATCTGGTGCCGGCCGGTGGCCGGGTGCTGGACGTGGCCTGCGGCCATGGCCGGCACATGCGCTGGTTCGCCGAACGCGGGCATCCGGTGACGGGTGTCGACCGTTCGGCCGAGGCGGTGGCCGCGGTGCGCGCGCTGGGCGACGCCATCGAAGCCGACATCGAGAACGGCCCCTGGCCGCTCGAAGGTCAGCGCTTCGCGGCGGTGGTCGTCACCAATTACCTGTGGCGGCCGCTGCTGCCGCGCATCGTGGACAGCGTGGCGCCGGGCGGCGTGCTGCTTTACGAAACTTTTGCACAGGGCAACGAGACGGTGGGCAAACCCTCGCGGCCCGACTTTCTGCTGGCGCCAGGCGAACTGCTGGCGGCCTGCGCGGACCTGCGCGTGGTGGCCTACGAGGACGGCTTCCTCGACGGGCCCGCGCGTTTCGTCCAGCGCATCGCCGCCGTGCGCGCCGCGGCCACCCAAGAATCCACCGCCCGCCACCCCCTCCAGGCAGGGGTGGTCACTGGGTAGAATGCCTGTTTGACACGAATTCCGGACATGACCCCGATCACTGGCAGCATCGTTGCGATCGTCACCCCCATGCGCGAAGACGGCGCGGTGGACTATCCTGCCCTGCGCAAACTCATCGACTGGCACATCGCCGAGGGCACGGACTGCATCGGCGTGGTCGGCACCACCGGTGAGTCGCCCACGGTCGACGTCGAGGAGCACCAGGAAATCATCCGCGTGGCGGTCGAGCAGGCCAAGGGGCGTGTGCCCATCATGGCCGGCTGCGGCGCCAACTCCACGCGCGAGGCGATCGAACTCACCGCCTACGCCAAGAAGGTCGGCGCCGACTGCCACCTGCAGGTCGTGCCCTACTACAACAAGCCCACGCAGGAAGGCCAGTACCAACACTTCAAGAAGATCGCCGAATCCGTCGATCTGCCGATGGTGCTGTACAACGTGCCCGGCCGCTCGGTGGCAGACATGGCGCACGACACCGTGCTGCGCCTAGCCCAGGTGCCCGGCATCGTCGGCATCAAGGAAGCCACCGGCAACATCGAGCGCGCGCAGTGGCTCATCCGCGAGAAGCCCGAGCACTTCGCCCTCTATTCCGGCGACGACGCCACCGCGGTCGCGCTGATGCTGGCCGGCGGCCAGGGCAACATCAGCGTCACCGCCAACGTCGCGCCGCGCGCCATGCACGAGCTGTGCAAGGCCGCCATCGCCGGCGACGTGAAGACCGCCATGGCGCTGCAGATGAAACTTCTGCCGCTGCACAAGCATCTGTTCGTGGAAGCCAACCCCATTCCGGTCAAGTGGGCGATGGCCCGCATGGGCCTGTGCGGGGGCACGCTGCGTCTGCCGATGACGCCGCTGCAGCAGGCCAACCATTCCGTGGTGGAAAACGCGCTGCGCCAGTGTGGCCTGCTCTGATCAACAAGGACCCGACGTGAAGCAACTCCTGAAACTTGGCAGCCTGGTGCTGGTGATGGCCCTCGCGGCCTGCTCGACCTTCGAGGGCGACAAGATCGACTACAAGAGCGCCGGCAAGGCCCCGTCGCTCGACGTGCCGCCCGACCTGACGCAGCTGTCGCGCGACAGCCGCTACGTGGTGCCTGGCGGCTCGGTTTCGGCATCGGGCTACCAGGCCGGCCAGGCCGTGGTCGCGCCCGCCAACCAAACGGCCGCCGTGTCCATCGGCGACGTCCGCATCGAACGCTCCGGCTCGCAGCGCTGGCTGGTCGTCAACCGTCCGGCCGACCAGCTCTGGGGCCCGGTGCGGGACTTCTGGCAGGAGAACGGCTTCCTGCTGGCCATCGACCAGCAGAACCTCGGCATCATGGAAACCGACTGGGCCGAGAACCGCGCCAAGCTGCCGCAGGACTTCATCCGCAACACCATCGGCAAGGTGCTGGAGTCGCTGTACTCCACCAGCGAGCGCGACAAGTTCCGCACCCGCATCGAGCGCAACGCCGCCGGCGGCAGCGAGATCTTCGTCAGCCACCGCGGGATGGTCGAGGTCTATTCCAGCAACGCCGCCCAGCGCACCGACAGCACCATCTGGCAGCCGCGCCCGGCCGACCCCGAACTCGAAGCCGAATTCCTGCGCCGCCTCATGGTCAAGCTCGGTGTGTCCGCCGACCAGGCCAAGGCCACGGTGGCCGGCGCCACGGCCCGCAGCACCTCGCGCGTGGCCAACGTCAACAACCAGCCGGTCGTGCAGATCGACGAGGGCTTCGAGCGCGCCTGGCGCCGCGTGGGCTTGGCGCTCGACCGCACCGGCTTCACGGTGGAAGACCGCGACCGCTCGCAAGGCACCTACTTCGTGCGCTACGTGCCGCCCAACGCCGACAAGAAAGACCCCGGCTTCTTCGCCAAGCTGCTGACCTTCGGCAGCAGCAAAACCGAAGCCGCGCCGCAGAAGTACCGCGTCAAGGTCGACGGCCAGGGTGAGACCACCACGGTGTCGGTGCAAACCGCTGCCGGCCAGCCGGAAACCTCGGCGAATGCCCAGCGCATCGTCCAGGTCATCGCAGACGACCTGCGTTGAGCCCCGCGGCGCCGCCGTGCGCCGCCTCCCCGCGCCATGATGCGCTTCCGCAGCCTTGGCAGCGGCAGCACCGGCAACGCCACGCTGGTCGAGGCCAGCGACGGCCTCACCACCAGCCGGCTGCTGATCGACTGCGGCCTGGGCATCCGCCAGCTTGAGAAACAGCTGGCCGCCGCCGGCCTCGCCACGACCGACCTCGACGCCGTCTTCATCACCCACGAACACGCCGACCACATCGGCTGCGTGCAGCGGCTCGCGCAGCGCGACGGCATCCCGGTCTGGATGAGCCATGGCACCCGCCTGGGCATGGGTGCCTTGCCACCGGATGACTGCTGGATTCATGAAGCACGCAACGAAGAAATCATCGCCATCGGCGCGCTGCAGGTGCGGCCCTTCACGGTGCCGCACGACGCGCGGGAGCCGCTGCAACTGGTGTGCAGCGATGGCGCAGTGGCGCTCGGCATCCTGACCGATCTCGGGCACGCCACGCCGCATGTCGTCTCGCAGTTGCAGGGCTGCGCCGCGTTGCTGCTGGAGTGCAACCACGACGCCGAACTGCTGGCCTGTTCGAGCTATCCCTATTTCCTGCAGAAGCGCATTGCCGGCCCGCTGGGGCATCTGGCCAACAGCCAGTCGGCCGAGCTGCTGGCGGCCATTGCGCATGCCGGGCTGCGGCATGTGGTGGCCGCCCACCTGAGCCAGCAGAACAACCGGCCCGAACTGGCGCGCCGGGCGCTGGCCGAAGCGCTCAACACCACCGAGGAAGAAATCCTCGTTGCCGCGCCCGTCGGCGGCACGGCTTGGTTACAAATCTGAACGAATTCTTTCGCGCCTGTGGGATGCGGACAACAAAAAAGCCACCCGAAGGTGGCTTTTTGCGTTCAAGCGAACGGTCTGCTTACTTGGCGGCGCTGGCAGCGGCGGAAGCAGCGTCGGCCGGAGCGGCAGCGGCGGGAGCCGAAGCAGCGTCAGCGGGGGCCGGAGCGGGAGCCGGAGCAGCGGCGGGAGCCGGAGCGGGAGCCGGGGCTTCGGCCTTCTTGCCGCAAGCGGACAGGGCAACGGCGCCAACCAGGGTCGCCAGAACGAGCAGTTTGTTCATTTGATGTTCCTTCGAAGGATTTAGAAGATTGTCGGAAAAATCGCCGAATGCCGCCTCAGACGGCCCCGGACGAGACGTGAGTAAAAAGCACTCAGTCCCCTTTTCACTCGCCTGACGATTATAGCGGGAACTTTTCTCATTTCCGGGCAAACCCTTAGCCCGTGCGGTTCAGAGCCCCAGAACGCTGCCATGAAGGCCGGCCCGCCCTGTGCCCCACCGTTCTTCAAACCGTTCGCGGGCCCGCAGCACACGACCCGCGTCTAAGCTCCCCAAACCGGTGCAGCTTTCGCGGTCGAGGCGCTGCAGCAGCCAGCGCGGCCCGAGCAGCAGGCTGGGCGGATCGTCGCCGCCGACCGTGCGGCATTCGATCTTGTGCGACCACTGCCGCCGGAAATTCATGAAACGGTCGTGCCGGCGTTGCAGCAACTGGAAACCGGTGGCCAGCACGCGCAGCCGCTGCCCGTGAACGGCCCAGGCGTTCAGCGCATCGGCCACGCCACGCTCGCCCAGCGGCCAATCTTCGAAATCGGGGTCGCACAACACCAGTTCGGACCACTGCTGCTCTGCGGCTTGCGCCAGGCTGACACGCACGCGCGCCAGGAAATCTTCCCGGCCGGCGAAGCTGCCTTCGGACTGAAGCGACAGGGGCGCTTCAGTCCGCGCCATGCAGCCAGCCGGCATGCAGCCAATCGGCCAGCAGATCGCGCGCTGCGTCGCTGGCACCGGCCAGTTCGCGGGCGGACAGCCCGCGCGCGTCGGCGAGGCGCTGCATCAGCTTCGCGTCGCGGCCACCGGCGCGCAGGCCCTCGCCATTGATGAAAACGTGGCGCGCGTCGTAGGCGGCGCGGGTGCGGCGGTCCAGCCGCAAGCCCCGCCCGGCCGCCAGTTCGGCGCCATCGTTCTCGTCGAACCAGGTGTCGGCCTTGGGCTCGGTCAGGTACTCGCCGAGCGCCAGCGCCAGCGCGTCGCCCTTCAGCGCGCGCTCGACCTCGGCGCGCACCGCGTCGGCGGCGAAGGCGGTCAGGTCGGCGGGCAACTGCGCCGGCCGGTCGGTGGCGGGCTGCGACGGGTCGCGGTACAGCGCGGGCGCCTCGATGTCGTCGGCGATGCGCTGCAGCAGTTCGCGCGCCAGCTCGCCCTGGGCCGGTGCGCGGAAGCCGATGGAACAGGTCATGCACTCGCCCTCGGCGATGCCGTCGTGTGCCCAGCGCGGCGGCAGGTACAGCATGTCGCCGGGTTCCAGCAGCCACTCCTCTTCGGGCTCGAAGTGTTCGAGGATTTTCAGCGGCAGGTCGTCGCGCAGCGACAGGTCTTTCTGCCGGCCGATGCGCCAGCGGCGCCTGCCGTGCACCTGCAGCAAAAACACGTCGTAGCTGTCGAAATGTGGACCGACCCCGCCGCCATCGGTCGCAAAGCTGATCATCAGATCGTCGAGCCGCGCGTCGGGCACGAAGCGAAACCGGGACAGCAGGTCGTGCGCGCGGTCGTCGTGCAGATCGACGCCCTGCACCAGCAGCGTCCACTGGCGCTGCGTCAGTGCCGGCAAGGCACGGCGTGCGAAGGGCCCGTTGCGCAGCCGCCAGCGTTCGCCGTCCTGGATGATGAGGCGCGACTGCACGCCGTCGCGGCTGGCCAGGCCGAACAGTTCCGAGCGGTCGAGCAGCGGTTGCAGGCCGGGCACGGCCTGGCGCACCAGCAGCGGTTTTTTCTGCCAGTGGCGCTGCATGAAACGCTGCGGCGACAGGCCACCGAGCAGCGCGAGGGGGAGAGACACGTCCATGGGACAATTCTCCACCATGGACATGCCTGAAACCGTCAGAGACCAATGCGTGGTCGCGCTGACCTGGGTGCTGAAGGACACGCTGGGCGAAGAGCTCGACGTGCTGGACGACCCGGTCGAATTCCTCGTGGGCGGTGACGACCTGCTGCCCCGCCTCACCGAAGCACTGCAGGGCCACGCCGTTGGCGACACGCTGCAGCTGCACCTGGAGCCGCAGGACGCCTTCGGCGACTACGACGAGCACCTGGTGTTCCTGGAGCCGCGCAAGCTGTTCCCGGCCGACACCGCCGAAGGCATGGCCTTCGAGGGACTGCCACTGGGCTCCAACCCCGACGCACCGAAAGACAAGCTGTTCGTGGTGACCGAGGTCTACCCGGACCATCTGGTGCTGGACGCCAACCACCCGCTGGCCGGCATCGCCCTTCGCGTGTCGCTGAAGATCCATGCGATCCGCGAGGCGACCGAGGAGGAAGTGGGCCGCGGCAGCGCCGGGCCGGGCTTCTTCCGCATCCCGCCGCCGGGCGGCGGCCATCTGCACTGAGGAAGGCGCGCCGCGCTAGGGCACGACCGTGGTGAACAGGTAGGCGGCGAAGATCACCAGGTGCACCGCTCCGCCGAGGATGGTGGTGCGCCCGGTGCCGAGCGTGAGGATGATGGTGAAGAGCGACAGCGCCAGCAGCGTGATGCTCTTGGGTTCGATGCCCATTGCCAGCGGCAGGCCCAGCACCAAAGAAACCACCGCGACCACCGGAATGGTGAGGCCGATCGTGGCCAGCGCAGAACCCAGCGCCAGGTTCAGGCTGGTCTGCAGGCGGTCGCGCCGCGCCGCGCGCCACGCCGCCAGGCCTTCGGGCGCCAGCACCAGGGTGGCGATCACCACGCCGACCACCGCCAGCGGCAGCCCTGCGGCCACGATGGCCGATTCGATCAACGACGACAGGCCCTTGGCCAGCAGCACCACGCCGACCAGCGCCACCAACAGCAGCGCGAAGGACAGCCACGCGGTGGCCGCCGTCGGCGGATGGGCGTGGGCGTCTGCGGCCTGGTCGTCGTCGGGGAGGAAGTAGTCGCGGTGCCGCACGGTCTGCACCAGCACGAAGGTGAGGTAGAGGATCAGCGAGATGACGGCGACGAACAGCAGCTGCGAGGCGGCATAGGCCGGCCCCGGCGCGCTGGACACGTAGTTGGGCAGCACCAGCGACAGCACCGCCATCGCGGCCAGCACGCTGAGCGCCGCGCTCACGCCGCGCAGCGTGAAGCGCTGCTCCACATGCCGCAGGCCGCCCGCCAGCAGGCAGACGCCGACGATGCCGTTGAGAATGATCATGACCGCAGCGAACACGGTGTCGCGCGCCAGGCCGGCCACGTCACCGGTGCCCGACAGCATCAGGCTGACGATCAGCGACACCTCGATCACGGTGACGGCAACGGCCAGCACCAGCGTGCCGAAGGGCTCGCCCACCCGGTGGGCCACCACCTCGGCGTGGTGCACCGCCGACAGCACGGTGCCGATCAGCACCACTGCGGCGGCCGTGGCCCCTATCGCGCCCTTGCCGGCCAGGCCGAAGGCGATGGCGGCCAGACCGAGCAGCGGCCACACCACCGACCACGATGCCAGGATGGAATGGAAGACGGAGCCCTTGTGGTTCATGGTGTTCCGGCAATGCCGCCGCAGTGTGTCCAGGTGACACGCATACTACGCCGCGCCGCCTGGGCACGGCCGCCGTTTGCCGCTTGTCCTCTGGGCCGGCGGGCCGATTGGCGGGCCGGCCGCCCGTGCGGCGTGGAAGGCGCCGTCAGAACGTCAGTGTCTTCACGCCGCTGGCGGTGCCGAGCAGGCAGATCGCGGCCTTCTGGTGGGCGAACACGCCGACCGTGACCACGCCCGGCCACTGGTTGACGTCGGACTCGAAAGCCAGCGGATCGGTGATGCGCAGGCCGGTCACGTCGACGATGTGCTGGCCGTTGTCGGTGACCAGCGGCGCGCCGTTCTTCTGCCGCACCACCGCCGTGCCGCCGAGGCCCGCGAACTGGCGGATCACGCGGTGCGTGGCCATGGGAATCACCTCGACCGGCAGCGGAAACGCGCCGAGCCGGTGCACCAGCTTGCTCTCGTCGGCGATGCAGATGAAGCGCTTCGATTGCGCGGCGACGATCTTCTCGCGCGTGAGCGCCGCGCCGCCGCCCTTGATCATGTGGCCGGCGTGGTCGATCTCGTCGGCGCCGTCGATGTAGACCGCGAGTTCATCGACCGCGTTGCTGTCGAACACCGGAATGCCGAGCGCCTTCAGCTTCTCGGTCGATGCTTCCGAGCTGCTGACCGCGCCCTGGATGCGGTCCTTGATGGCGGCCAGCGCGATGATGAATTGGTTGACGGTCGAGCCGGTGCCAACACCCACGATGCCGCCTTCGGGCACATGGGCAACGGCGGCCTGGCCGACCAGCGTCTTGAGTTCGTCCTGGGTCATGGGAGCCTTTTGCGACAATCTTCGGATTATCCCGCCCCGCCGATGCCTCTCCTTCCCTACGCCCTCGCCCGCCCTTTCCTCTTCGGCCTCGACCCCGAAGCCGCCCACGACCTGACCATGGCCACGCTGGCCCGCGCGCAGCGCACGCCACTGACGGCGGCCTTCTGCGCCGGCTTCGTCGATGACCCGGTCACGCTGGCGGGCCTGACGTTTCCGAACCGGGTCGGCCTGGCCGCCGGGCTGGACAAGAACGCCCGCTGCATCGACGGCCTGGGCGCAATGGGCTTCGGCTTCGTCGAGGTGGGCACGGTCACGCCCAAGGCGCAGCCGGGCAACCCCAAGCCGCGCATGTTCCGGCTGCCGCAGCGGCAGGCGCTGATCAACCGGCTGGGCTTCAACAACGACGGGCTGGACGCCTTCGTCGCCAACGTGCAGCGCGCGCGCTTCCGCGAACACGGGCGCATCCTGGGCCTCAACATCGGCAAGAACGCGAGCACCGCGATCGAGGACGCGACCAGCGACTACCTGATCGGGCTGGCCGGCGTGTACCCGCACGCCGACTACGTCACCGTCAACATCTCCAGCCCCAACACCAAGAATTTGCGGGCGCTGCAGTCCGACGCCGCACTGGACGCTCTGCTCGGCGCGCTGGCCGAACGGCGCGAGCAGCTCGCCGCGCAACACGGCCGCCGTGTGCCGCTGTTCGTGAAGATCGCACCCGACCTCGACGAGGCTCAGGTGGCGGTGATCGCCGCCACGCTGCAGCGCCACGGCATGGACGGCGTGGTGGCCACCAACACCACGCTGGCGCGCGACGCGGTGCAAGGGTTGCCGCACGCCGAGGAGGCCGGCGGCCTGAGCGGCGCGCCGGTGCTGGAAGCCAGCAACCGGGTGATCGCCCAGTTGCGCGCGGCGCTGGGCAAGGGTTTTCCGATCATCGGCGTGGGCGGCATTCTGTCGGGCGCCGACGCGGCCCTGAAGATCGTCGCCGGGGCCGACGTGGTGCAGATCTACACCGGGCTCATCTACCGTGGCCCCGCGCTCGTCCGCGAGGCGGCTTTGGCGATAAAAAACAGCCGCTAGTCAGCGCCAAAGCTGCATATCACGCTCTCGTTTTGAGAGCAACCGGGTCGAACGTCAGCAGGTGTTCGACCAGCGCCTTCAACGTGGCCTGCAGCGGCGCGAAGCCGTCGTGCAGGGCCAGCGTGGCTTCGTTCATGTAGAGCCGCCGGTTGATTTCCACCTGGACGCTGTGGCGCTGTTCCTGCGGCCGGCCGTGGCGGCGCACCAGCTCCACGCCCTTGTACGGGTGGTTCAGCGTCACCGAATGGCCACGGGCGGCGAGGAAATCGACGATGGCTTCCGCCACCCCGCCACCCGATGTGCTGCCGTCGCGGTTGCCGATGACGAAGTCCGCATGGGCCTCGCCGGGAAACAGCGTGGCGTGGCTGCCGGCCACCGACGGCATGGAGTGGCAGTTCAGGTGGATGCTGTAGCCGTGCCTCGCATGCGCGGCGTGGATGGCCTCGGCCACCGCCGCGTGGTACGGCAGCCAGCATTCGGCGATGCGCGACTGCCCTTCGGCCACGGTGAGCTTGCGGTCGTAGATGGGCTCGCCTTCGTCGGTGAGGCGCCAGATCAGGCCCTTGCCCAGTTCGACCTTGCTGCCGCCGGCCATGGGGCCGGGCCAGGGCGCGTCGAACAGCGCGGGGTCGATCTCGTCGGTGTTGCGGTTGACGTCGAGGTAGCTGCGCGGGAACAGCGCCTCGACCCAGGCGGCGCCAAGCGCGGGCGCGAAGTCATAGAGCTTCTCGACGTGGGTGTCTTCGGCGCGCCGCAGCAGCTCCGCGTCGCAGGCGAAGCGGAAATCGTCCGGGTAGTCGGTGCCGCTGTGCGGCGAGTCCAGCACCAGCGGCGTGGTGCCGGGCCGGCGTTTCAGAACGGGCATGCGCCGATTGTGCGCCAGCCGGCGCGCGCCGGGCTCAATGCGCCACGGTGCGCCAGACGGTCTTGCCGCCGCTGGCCTTGTCGAGCTGGCCCAGAATGGCGTCGTGCGCCGCCAGTTCGCTCTCGCTGGCGGCCAGCACCGGCAGCACGATGGCCGCGAGGTCGATGGCCTGCACCGCCACGCCCGGTTCGCTGCCGCCGAGGTCGATCAGCAAGGCCTCCTGGCCACGCGTGAGCTGGATGTAGACGTCGGCCAGCAGTTCGGCGTCGAGCAGCGCGCCGTGCAGCGTGCGGGTGGAGTTGTCAACGCCCAGCCGGTCGCACAGCGCGTCGAGCGAGTTGCGCTTGCCAGGGTACAGCTCCTTGGCCATAGCCAGCGTGTCGGTCACCTCGCCGGCGATGCCGCGGATGGTTTCTGTTCGGCCCAGCAGCTTGAATTCGTTGTTGAGAAACCCGACGTCGAAGGCCGCGTTGTGGATGATGACCTCGGCCCCGCGCAGGTAAGCCACCAGCTCGTCGGCCACCGCCGCGAACTTCGGCTTGTCGCTGAGGAATTCGGTGGTGAGGCCGTGCACCGCCAGCGCGCCCTCGTGGCTGTCGCGCTCGGGGTTGAGATAGAAATGCAGGTTGTTGCGCGTCAGCCGCCGGTTCACCAGCTCCACACACCCGATCTCGACGATGCGGTCACCGCCCTCGGCCGACAGGCCGGTGGTTTCTGTGTCGAGGACGATCTGCCGCGTCATCAGTGGTTTTCTTTTGCGTGGTTGATCGAGTAGCGGGGAATTTCCACGGTGACATCCTGCTGCGCGAGGAAAGCCTGGCAGCTCAGGCGCGAGTTCGGCTCGAGGCCCCAGGCGCGGTCGAGCAGGTCTTCTTCGTTCTCGTCGAGTTCGTTCAGCGAGTTGAAGCCCTCGCGCACGATGACGTGGCAGGTGGTGCAGGCGCAGCTCATGTCGCAAGCGTGCTCGATGGCGATGTGGTTGTCGAGCAGCGCCTCGCAGATCGAGGTGCCGGTGGGCGCGCTGATCTGCGCGCCTTCCGGGCAGTATTCGGGGTGCGGCAGGATCTTGATGGTGGGCATGGCTACACAGTATCGATGTTCTTGCCGGCCAGGGCCTTCTGGATGCCCTGGTTCATGCGCAGCGCGGCGAAGGCCTCGGTGCCCTTGGCCAGCGCCTCGGTGGCAGCTTCCACGGCCTTGGGGTCGGTCAGCGGCTTGGCGGAGCGCACCGCTTCGCTCAGCGCGTCGATGGCGGCGCGTTCGGCCGGTTGCAGCAGGGCGCCGTCGGCGGCCAGCGCGGTGGCGGTAGCCAGCAGCATGCGGTCGGCTTCCAACCGGGCTTCGGCCAGCGCGCGGGCCTGCATGTCGGCCTCGGCGGTGGCGAAGCTGTCCTTCAGCATCTGCGCGATCTGGTCATCGCTCAGGCCATAGGACGGCTTGACGTCGATCTTCGCTTCGACGCCGCTGACTTGCTCCTTGGCGGCGACCTGCAGCAGGCCGTCGGCATCGACCGTGAAGGTCACGCGGATGCGGGCGGCGCCGGCCACCATGGGCGGAATGCCGCGCAGCGTGAAGCGGGCCAGGCTGCGGCAGTCGGCGACCAGGTCGCGCTCGCCCTGCACCACGTGCAGCGCCAGCGCGGTCTGGCCGTCTTGGTAGGTGGTGAAGTCCTGCGCCATTGCGGTCGGGATGGTCTGGTTGCGCGGCACGATGCGCTCGACCAGCCCGCCCATGGTCTCGATGCCCAGCGACAGCGGAATCACGTCGAGCAGCAGCAGGTCGTCGCTGCCGGCGTTGCCGGCGAGCTGGTTGGCCTGGATGGCAGCGCCCAGCGCCACCACCTCGTCGGGGTTCAGGTTGGTCAGCGGCGGGCGGCCGAAGAAGTCGGCCACGGCACGCTGCACCTGCGGCATGCGGGTGGAGCCGCCGACCATGACCACGCCTTTGACGTCGTCCTTGCTCAGCTTGGCGTCGCGCAGCGCCTTGCGCACCGCCGCCATGGTGCGTTCGGTCAGCGCGGCCGTGGCGGCCTCGAAATCGGATTTTCTGACGTCGAATTGCACGGAAGTCAGCGCCAATTGGACCTCGAACGCTACCAAATCAGTAGCAGACAACGCCTCCTTGCAACGCCGGGCCGCGACCTTGAGCGCGGCCTTGTCGGCCGGGCCGCTGACGTGGGCGCCGGTCTGCGCCACCACCCAGTCGGCCAGCGCGCGGTCGTAGTCGTCGCCGCCCAGGGCGGAGTCGCCGCCGGTGGCGATGACCTCGAACACCCCCTTGGCGAGCCGCAGGATGGAGATGTCGAAGGTGCCGCCGCCGAGGTCGTAGACCGCGTAGACGCCCTCGCTGGCGTTGTCCAGGCCGTAGGCGATCGCCGCGGCGGTCGGTTCGTTGATGAGGCGCAGCACGTTGAGGCCGGCGAGCTGCGCGGCGTCTTTCGTGGCCTGGCGCTGGGCATCGTCGAAATAGGCCGGCACGGTGATGACCGCGCCGTGGATGTCTTCGGTGAAGGTGTCTTCGGCGCGAAAGCGCAGCGTGGCCAGAATCTCGGCGCTCACCTCCACCGGCGACTTTTCGCCCGCCCGCGTGGCCAGGCGCACCATGCCCTTGGCGTCGCCGGTCTCGACGAAGCGGTAGGGCAGCTTCTCGCGGCCGGCGATGTCGTTCAGGCCGCGGCCCATGAAGCGCTTGACCGACGCGATGGTGTTCTCGGGGTCGTCGGCCAGTGCGGCCTGCGCGGCCGCGCCGATCTGCCGGCCGCCGTTTTCCAAGTAGCGCACGACAGACGGCAGGATGACGGCGCCGTCGGCGTCGGGCAGGCATTCGGCCACGCCGTGGCGCACCGAGGCCACCAGCGAATGCGTGGTGCCGAGGTCGATGCCCAGCGCGATGCGCCGCTGGTGCGGGTCCGGCGCCTGGCCGGGTTCTGAAATCTGGAGGAGTGCCATGGGTGCTGTTCTTGTGGGGCGCTATTGTCCGCCGCCGGCGTTGTCCATCCGCTCGAACCGGGCTTCGATGTCCTGGGCAAAGCGTTCGATGAACATCAGCGCCCTCACCTGCTGGGCGGCGGCGGCGTGGTCGCCCTTTTCGTCGATCAGCCAGTCGAAGGCCGACAGCGCGCTGCGGCGGGCCTGCTGCACGGCGTCGTTCAGCGCATCGAGCGCCGCTGCGTCGCCGGCCTCGTCGAGCGCCTCGCGCCATTCCATCTGCTGCATCAGGAAGGCGGCCGGCATCGCGGTGTTGTTCTCTGCCTCGATGGGCGCGCCGTTGAGCTCGCACAGGTAGGCGGCGCGCTTCAGCGGGTCTTTCAGGCGGCGGTAGGCCTCGTTGATGCGGGCCGACCACTGCATGGCCACCCGCTGCGCCGCCGCGCCCTGCGCCGCGAAACGGTCGGGGTGAACCTCGCGCTGCAGTTGCTTCCAGCGCGCGTCGAGCGCCGCCGGGTCCTGTGCGAACTGCGCCGGCACGCCGAACAACTCAAAATCGGTGGATTGCAGGTCCATGTCTGGCTGAAAAAAGCCGCCAGACCGTTCGCGGGTGGCGGCTGTGGGCTGGCAGGAAGGCGGGGGCCTAGATGCGGAAGCTTTCGCCGCAACCGCAGCGGTCGCGCTCATTGGGGTTGTTGAAGCGGAAACCTTCGTTCAGGCCTTCGCGCACGAAATCGAGTTCGGTGCCGTCGATGTAGGCCAGGCTCTTGGGGTCCACCAGCACCTTCACGCCGTGGCCCTCGAAAACCACGTCTTCGGGCTCGGCCGAATCGACGTATTCGAGCTTGTAGGCCATGCCGGAGCAGCCGGTGGTCTTCACGCCCAGGCGCACGCCCAGGCCTTTGCCCCGTTTGGTCAGGTAGCGGTTCACATGCCGCGCAGCGGCTTCGGTCAGGGTAACGGCCATGGGTGGGTTGCCGCGGGCGCCTTCAAACGGCGCCACGCGCTCATTGCATGTGCTTTTTCTTGTAGTCGTCGACCGCGGCCTTGATCGCGTCTTCGGCCAGGATGGAGCAGTGGATCTTCACCGGCGGCAGCGCCAGTTCCTCGGCAATCTGGCTGTTGCGCAGCGCGGCCGCTTCGTCCAGCGTCTTGCCCTTCACCCATTCGGTCACCAGCGAGCTCGACGCGATCGCCGAGCCGCAGCCGTAGGTCTTGAAGCGCGCGTCCTCGATGACGCCGGTTTCCGGGTTCACCTTGATCTGCAGCTTCATCACGTCGCCGCAGGCCGGTGCACCGACCATGCCGGTGCCCACAGACTCGTCGCCCTTGTCGAAAGAGCCGACGTTGCGGGGGTTTTCGTAGTGGTCAACGACCTTTTCGGAATAAGCCATGTCAATTCTCCAGAATCAGTGGGCAGCCCATTGGATGGTGCTCAGGTCGATGCCGTCCTGGTGCATCTCCCACAGCGGGCTGAGGTCGCGCAGCTTGGCGACGTTCTTCTTGATCGTCTCGATCGCGTAGTCGATCTCTTCCTCGGTCGTCCAGCGGCCGATGGTCATGCGCAGGCTGCTGTGCGCCAGTTCGTCGCTGCGGCCCAGCGCGCGCAGCACGTAGCTGGGCTCCAGGCTGGCCGAGGTGCAGGCCGAGCCGCTCGACACCGCCAACCCCTTGATGCCCATGATCAACGACTCGCCCTCGACGAAGTTGAAGCTCATGTTCAGGTTGTGCGGCACGCGTTGCGTCTCATGGCCGTTGATGAACACCTGGTCGATGTCCTTCAGGCCGTCCAGCAGGCGTTGGTGCAGCGCGCGGATGCGCACGTTCTCTTCGGCCATCTCTTCCTTGGCGATGCGGTAGGCCTCGCCCATGCCGACGCACTGGTGCGTGGGCAGCGTGCCGGAGCGCATGCCGCGTTCATGGCCACCGCCGTGCATCTGGGCTTCCAGGCGCACACGCGGCTTGCGGCGCACGAACAGCGCGCCGATGCCCTTGGGGCCGTAGGTCTTGTGCGAGGTGAGGCTCATCAGGTCGACCGGCAGCTTGGTGACGTCGACGTCGACGCGGCCGGTGGCCTGCGCGGCGTCCACATGGAAGATCACGCCCTTCTCACGGCAGATCGCACCGATCGCGGCGATGTCCTGAATGACGCCGATCTCGTTGTTGACGAACATCACGCTCGCCAGAATGGTGTCGGGCCGGATCGCGGCCTTGAACGCGTCCAGATCGACCAGGCCGTCGGCCTGCACGTCGAGGTAGGTCACGCTGAAGCTCTGGCGCTCCAACTCACGGCAGGTGTCGAGCACGGCCTTGTGCTCGGTCTTCACCGTGATGATGTGCTTGCCCTTGCTCTTGTAGAAATTGGCCGCGCCTTTCAGGGCGAGGTTGTTCGACTCGGTCGCGCCGGAAGTCCAGACAATCTCGCGCGGGTCGGCGTTGATCAGCGCGGCCACCTGTTCGCGCGCCTTCTCCACTGCGGCCTCGGCCTCCCAGCCCCAGGCGTGGCTGCGCGATGCGGGGTTGCCGAAATGTTCGCGCAACCAGGGGATCATGGCGTCCACCACGCGCGGGTCGCACGGGTTGGTGGCGCTGTAGTCCATGTAAATGGGGAAATGCGGTGTTTCCATGGCGTTCGTTCAGAGCGGAGCAGTGGGTGCTGTTGTTATCGGTCGTTCAGGGTCGGCCGGGGCCGACTGCGCGCGGGGTCTGGCGTCCATCCCGCCCGCGGGTGAGCCTCGTCGGACGTCGTCAGGGCTTCGCGAACATGTTTCCCAGCGCGAACACCGAGTTCGGCGCATTGACGCGGATCGGCTTGACCACCGGCACGGCGGAAATCGCGCGCTTGACGGTGGGCTTGTCTTCGATCTGGATGCCCTTTGCCAGCTGGTCGTCCACCAGTTTCTGCAGCGTGACCGAGTCGAGGAACTCGACCATGCGGGTGTTCAGCGCCGCCCACAGCTCGTGGGTCATGCAGCGGCCACCCTCGCCGAGGCAGTTTTCCTTGCCGCCGCACTGGGTGGCGTCGATCGGCTCATCGACCGAGACGATGATGTCGGCCACGGTGATGTCGGTCGCCTTGCGGCCCAGCGTGTAGCCGCCGCCCGGGCCCCGGGTGGATTCGACGAGTTCGTGGCGGCGCAGCTTGCCGAACAGCTGTTCGAGGTAGGAGAGCGAGATCTGTTGGCGCTGGCTGATGGCCGCCAGCGTGACGGGCCCGGCGTTCTGGCGCAAGGCCAGGTCGATCATGGCGGTGACCGCGAACCGGCCCTTGGTTGTGAGACGCATTGCAAGCTCCTTTTGTTGTCTTGGCTTGTGCAAATTGAACAGCCTCGGCTCATGCCGAAGCACCGTCCCCCGCCCCTTTGCCGCCGCGTCCTCACGCTGGCTGGCGACCCGTTTCAACCGTTACCGGCGCCGGGCTTTTTATGGATTCACTCACGTTGTTGAGTAATTGACTCAAGTATAGCAGAAAAGCCGAACAAAACAGTCAACTACCCGGCGCCACCGATCTGCGCGCGCAAATGCGCCAACAGCCCTGCAGAAGCAAGCTCCACCAGGTCCAGCACCTCTTCGAAGCCGTCGGCGGCGCCGTAATACGGGTCTGGCACCACGCGGCTGTGGGCCTGGGGTGCGTAAGCCATGAACAGCACCAATTTGTGCCGGTGCTCCGGCGGGCACCGCCGCTCAAGTTCGGCCAGGTTCTCACGGTCCATGGCGATCAGGAGGTTGAACCCCGCGAAGTCGCCGTCTGCCACCTGGCGGGCCCGTTGGGCCGACAGATCGATGCCGCGCCTGGCCGCGTGGCGCTGGCTGCGCGGGTCCGGCGGCTCGCCGACGTGGTAGCCATGGGTGCCGGCCGAGTCGATGACGAAGCGGGCACCAAGGCCCGCCGCCTCCACGGCGGCCCGGAACACGCCTTCGGCGGTCGGGCTTCTGCAGATGTTGCCGGTGCAGATCATCAACACCCGCAGCGGCAGCGGGCTCGGGTCGCGGGAAGACATCGTCCGATTGTGGCCGAGCCGCGTGGTGACCCGGGTGCTCAGGCCGCCTTCTTCGGCACCAGCGGCACCACGTTGTCGCTGCCCGGCGCACCAAAGGCCTGCTCCTTCAGCACCGCAAGCTGGTCGCGCACCCGGGCGGCCTTCTCGAACTCGAGGTTGCGGGCATGCTCGAACATCAGCTTTTCCAACCGCTTGATCTCGCGCGCCACGTCCTTCTCGCTCATGTCTTCGAGGCGGGCACGCTGCATCGCCTCCTGCTCCAGCTTGACCGCATCGCGGCCCGCCTTCTCGCTGTAGACGCCGTCGATCAGGTCGCGCACCTGCTTCTTGATGCTGCGCGGCGTGATGCCATGTTCGGTGTTGAACGCGATCTGCCGCGCGCGGCGGCGCTCGCTCTCGCCGATTGCCAGCTTCATCGAATCGGTCACCGCGTCGGCGTACAGGATGGCGCGGCCGTTCAGGTTGCGCGCCGCGCGGCCGATGGTCTGGATCAGCGAACGCTCGGAGCGCAGGAAACCTTCCTTGTCGGCGTCCAGAATGGCCACCAGCGACACCTCGGGAATGTCCAGCCCCTCGCGCAGCAGGTTGATGCCGACCAGCACGTCGAACGCGCCCAGACGCAGGTCGCGCAGGATCTCGACCCGCTCCACGGTGTCGATGTCGGAGTGCAGGTAGCGCACCTTCACGCCGTTGTCGGCAAGGTAGTCGGTGAGCTGCTCGGCCATGCGCTTGGTCAGCGTGGTGATCAGCACCCGCTCGCTCAACTCCACCCGGGTGCGGATCTCTTGCAGCACGTCGTCGACCTGGCTCGTAGCCGGCCGCACCTCGACGATCGGGTCGACCAGCCCGGTCGGCCGCACCAGCTGCTCGACGACTTGGCCGGTGTGTTCCTTCTCGTAGTTCGCCGGCGTGGCCGAGACGAACATCACCTGTCGCATCTTGCCTTCGAATTCCTCGAACTTCAGCGGCCGGTTGTCCATGGCGCTGGGCAGGCGAAAACCGTAGTCGACCAGCGTCTGCTTGCGTGCCCGGTCGCCGTTGTACATGCCGCCGAACTGGCCGATCAGCACATGCGATTCGTCGAGGAACATCAGCGCGTCGGACGGCAGATAGTCGACCAGCGTCGGCGGCGGATGCCCCGGTGGCGCGCCGCTCAGGTGGCGGGTGTAGTTTTCGATGCCCTTGCAGTGGCCGATCTCCTGCAGCATCTCCAGGTCGAAGCGGGTGCGCTGCTCGATGCGCTGCGCCTCGACAAGCTTGCCCTGCTCGACGAACTCGGCCAGCCGCAGCCGCAGCTCTTCCTTGATGGTGTCGATGGCCCGCATCACCTGGCCGCGCGGCGTGACGTAATGGCTCGACGGGTAGACCACGAAACGCGGCACCTTCTGCCGGATGCGGCCGGTCAGCGGGTCGAACAGGCTGAGGGTTTCGATCTCGTCGTCGAACAGCTCGATGCGCACCGCCAGCTCGGAATGTTCGGCCGGGAAGACGTCGATGGTGTCGCCGCGCACCCGGAAGGTGCCGCGCGAGAAATCGGTGTCGTTGCGGGTGTACTGCATGCGGATCAGCTGCGCGATCAGGTCGCGCTGGCCGAGCTTGGCGCCGGCCTTCAGGATCAGCCGCATTTCCAGGTAGTCCTCGGGCTTGCCTATGCCGTAGATGGCCGACACGCTGGCCACGATGACCACGTCGCGCCGCTCCAGCAGGCTCTTGGTGGCCGACAGCCGCATCTGCTCGATGTGCTCGTTGATCGCGCTGTCCTTCTCGATGAACAGGTCGCGCTGCGGCACGTAGGCCTCGGGCTGGTAGTAGTCGTAGTAGCTGACGAAGTACTCGACCGCGTTCTTCGGAAAGAACTCGCGAAACTCGCTGTAGAGCTGCGCGGCCAGCGTCTTGTTGTGCGCGAACACGATGGCGGGCCGGCCCAGCCGGGCGATCACGTTGGCCATGGTGAAGGTCTTGCCGGAACCGGTCACGCCGAGCAGCGTCTGGAACACCTCGCCGTCGCGCACACCCTCCACCAGCTTGTCGATCGCGGCCGGCTGGTCACCGGCTGGCGGATACGGCTGGTACAGCTCGAAGGGGGAGTCGGGAAAGGTCAGAAAGCGGCCCTCGGGCGCGGCTTCGGGGTCAACAACCGGGGTGTCTGGAACGTTGGACATCGGCAAACGAGCTGCGGGGCGGGTGGCCACAGGTAAAATCAGGGATAACCCGAAAGCCTAACCCAGCTTCGATTTTTCCGCCAGAACGGTTCTGGCCCTGCCAACGTCCAGAGGATCTTCATGTCACTTTTCACCGCCGTCGAAATGGCCCCGCGCGACCCCATTCTGGGTCTCAACGAGCAGTTCAACGCCGACCCCAACCCGGCCAAGGTCAACCTCGGCGTGGGCGTCTATTACGACGACAACGGCAAGCTGCCGCTGCTGGAGTGCGTGCAGGCGGCCGAGAAGGCAATGATGGCCACCCCGAAGCCGCGCGGCTATCTGCCGATCGACGGCATCGTGGCCTATGACGCGGCCGTGAAGAGCCTGGTCTTCGGCGCGCAGAGCGAACCCGTGGTCACCGGCCGGGTGGCCACCATCCAGGCCATCGGCGGCACTGGCGGCCTGAAGATCGGCGCCGACTTCCTGAAGAAGATCAACCCCAACGCCACCGTGCTGATCAGCGACCCCAGCTGGGAAAACCACCGCGCGCTGTTCAGCAGCGCCGGCTTCCCGGTCGCGACCTATGCCTACTACGACGCCGCCCGCCGCGGCATCGACGTGGAAGGCATGCTGGCCGGCCTCGAGGCCGCTGTCGCCGGCACCATCGTCGTGCTGCACGCCTGCTGCCACAACCCGACCGGCTACGACCTGACGCCCGCCCAGTGGGACCAGGTGATCGCGGTGGTGAAGAGCAAAAAACTCGTGCCCTTCCTGGACATGGCCTACCAGGGCTTCGGCTCCGGCATCGCCGAAGACGGCGCCGTCATCGGCAAGTTCGTGGCCGCCGGCCTGGACATTTTTGTGTCCACCAGCTTCTCCAAGAGCTTCAGCCTGTACGGCGAACGCGTGGGCGGCCTGAGCGTGCTGTGCCAGTCCAAGGAAGAGGCCGACCGCGTGCTGAGCCAGCTCAAGATCGTCATCCGCACCAACTACAGCAACCCGCCCACGCACGGCGGCGCGGTGGTGGCGGCGGTGCTGAGCGACCCGACGCTGCGCGCGCTCTGGGAAAAGGAGCTCGGCGAAATGCGTTCGCGCATCAAGGTCATGCGCGCCGCGCTGGTGAAGAAGCTGGCCGAGGCCGGCGTGAAGCAGGACATGAGCTTCATCACCAGCCAGGTCGGCATGTTCAGCTACTCCGGCCTGACCAAGGACCAGATGGTCCGCCTGCGCAACGAGTTCGGCGTGTATGGCACCGACACCGGCCGCATGTGTGTGGCCGCGCTGAACAGCAAGAACATCGACCACGTCTGCGCGTCGATCGCCAAGGTGGTCTGAGCCCCTCTGGCACACCCCCGATGAACCGGCCCTCGCTTCCTGTGACGGCCGGTTTTTTTCAGCCCGTCGCACCATTGCGGTGCAACGGCGCACAACCCGCGGTGCCGTTCACTGGACTGGGGCGCTTGCCCCACTCCAAGGCAGCCGACTACTGATATATTGCGGTGCAATAAGGTTCAAGGCAAAACACCTATGCTCTACCAGATCTATGAAGCCCAGCGTTCCTTGATGGAACCGTTCGCGGATTTCGCGCAAGCCGCCGCCAAGATGTACGGCAACCCGCTGAACCCGTTCGGCAAGAACCCGTTCTCGCAGCGCCTGTCGGCCAGCTATGACCTGCTGTACCGGCTGGGCAAGGATTACGAGAAGCCGGCCTTCAACCTGAAGTCGATCGAGACCGGCAACGGCGCCGACATCGTGGTGCATGAGCGGGTCGAACTCGACAAGCCTTTCTGCGAACTGCTGCGCTTCAAGCGCTTCAGCGACGACGCCGAGACGCTGGAAACCCTGAAGGGCCAGCCGGCGGTGCTCATCGTGGCGCCGCTGTCGGGCCACTACGCCACGCTGCTGCGCGACACCGTCAAGGCCATGCTGCGCGACCACAAGGTCTACATCACCGACTGGAAGAACGCCCGCACCGTGCCGCTGTCGGAGGGTGAGTTCCACCTCGACGACTACGTCAACTACGTGCAGGAGTTCATCCGCCACCTGCAGGGCATTTACGGCAACTGCCACGTCATCAGTGTCTGCCAGCCCACCGTTCCGGTGCTGGCCGCCGTCTCGCTGATGGCCTCGCGCGGCGAACTCACCCCGCTGTCGATGACCATGATGGGTGGCCCCATCGATGCCCGCAAGTCGCCCACCGCCGTGAACAACCTGGCGATGAACAAGAGCTACGAGTGGTTCGAGAACAACGTGATCTACCGCGTCCCGGACAACTTCCCGGGCGCTGGCCGCCGCGTCTACCCCGGTTTCATGCAGCACACCGGTTTCGTCGCGATGAACCCGGACCGCCACCTGAAGAGCCACTACGACTACTTCAAGGACCTCATCAAGGGCGACGACGCCAGCACCGAGGCCCACCGCAAGTTCTACGACGAGTACAACGCCGTGCTCGACATGGACGCCGACTATTACCTGGAGACCATCCAGACCGTGTTCCAGGACTTCAAGCTGGTCAACGGCACCTGGGACGTCCGGTCGGAAGAAGGCAACCCTGAGCGCGTGCGCCCGCAAGACATCACGACCACGGCGCTGCTGACCATCGAGGGCGAGCTGGACGACATCTCTGGCGCCGGCCAGACCAAGGCCGCCCACGACCTGTGCACCGGCATCCCGGCGAATCAGCAGGAACACCTGGAGGCCAAGGGCGCCGGCCACTACGGCATTTTCTCCGGCCGCCGCTGGCGCGACGAGGTCTACCCTGTGGTCAAGGCATTCATTCACACCCACAACACGGTGGATGAGCCGGCCCCCACCCAAAAGCCGGCCGCCACCCGCCGCGCGGCGCCAGTCAAGGCCGCCTCAGCCCCCCGCGGCCGGTCGGCCAAAGGCAAGACGGCGTAGTCGACCTGCCTGCCCGGCGCGTTGAGTGTCCGGGCGGCGGTTGAACTCAGGGCAAGGGCGCGGCTCCAAGCGTCAGCGCAGCGTCCGGCCCCGAACCGAGGACGGTGTCCCGGTCACTCACATAGGAGACATTCGATGCACAAACTGACCGGCGTGTTCGCACTGTGCGCCAGCTTGGCGGCCTGTGGCGGTGGTGGAGGCTCGAACGGCGGCAGCCCTGCGCCGGCACCCACACCGGCGCCTGCGCCGGTCACCTGTTCCGGCAGCGGGGCCAATGTCGCGCTCACGGGCGCCGTCACCTTCGACTATGTCCCGATCTCCGTGAGTGGCAACGGGTCGAGCCGCCTGAACTATTCCTCGGTCGTGCAGCGCCCCGCCCGATCCGTGGTGGTGGAAGTGATCGATTCCAGCAGCCAGCAGGTGCTCGCCACGGCCTCCACCAACGCGAGCGGCGTTTACCAGCTGTCGGCCATCGCCGGGGGACGCAGCGTCTTCGTTCGCGCGAAGGCCAAGATGACGTCGAGTGGCGCGAACACCGCCGACATCGCCGTCATCGACAACACCAACGGCGGCGCCCAATGGGCCACCGACACCGCCGCGTTCTGCAGCGACGCCGCCGCGCCCACCAAGAACCTCAACGCCGGTTCGGGCTGGACCGGCAGCGCCTACAACGACGGCGCCCGTGCCGCCGGCCCGTTCGCCATCCTCGACACCATTTACCTGGCCACGCAGAAGATCGTTTCCGTGGATGCCAGCGTGCAGTTCCCGACGCTGCGCATCAACTGGAGCCCGAACAACATTGCCACCAACGGCACGCTGGCAAACGGGCAGATCGGCACCTCGTTCTACACCAACGCGTCCGTCAACGGGGTTCCTTCGCGCAACCTGTACATCCTCGGCCGTCAGGACAACGACACCGACGAATACGACGACCACGTGATCGCGCACGAGTTCGGCCACTATCTGCAAGACGTGTTCTCGCGCGACGACACCATCGGCGGCGCCCACGGCGGGCTGGACGACCGGCTCGACATGCGCGTCGCCTTCTCGGAAGGCTGGGGCAACGGCTGGTCCGGCATTGCGCTGGCCAACCCCGTCTATGCGGACACATCCGGGACCCAGCAGGCACAGGGTGCAAGCTTCAACGTGTCGACCGGCGAAACCACCAACCCGGGTTTCTTCAAGGAAGCCAGTGTGGAGAAGATGTTCTGGGACTTCAGCCAGATCACCGCCACCACACCCAACACCACCATCGGCTTCGCGCGGGTCTGGAACACCATGAAGAATTTCATGAAGACCACGCCTGCGCTCACCGGCATCCACTCCTTCACGAGCGCGCTGGTCAATTCGGGCGGCGCCCCGGGCACCGCCGTACAGACCATTCTCACGGCGCAGAACATCGCACTGCCCAGCGACGCGTACGGCAGCAACGAGACCAACTTCGGCAACCCGGCCATCGCCAACCTCAACCCAATCTACCTGAGCTACGGCGCGCTGAACTCCACGCTCGGCAGCATTTGCGTGAGCAACGCGACCGACACGGCCAAGGTCGGCAACAAGGCTGGTGAACACCGATATGTGCGCTTCAGCATTCCTGCTGGCACGGCGCAAAGCCGCACGATCACCGTGAGCCAGTCGTCCAGCAGCAGCGGCAACAGCGACCCGGACTTCACGGTGTACGACAGCACCGGGCAGATCCAGCAGGCAGAAAGCAACGTCGCGCGCAGCGAAACCGCGACCCTCACCCTGTCCAGCGGCAACTACGTGCTGGCCATCACCGACTACGGGTTGGTGTCCAGCATCGGCAACAGCAGTTCGTGCTTCACGCTGAATATCCGGTGAGCCTCAGGAGTTCTTCATGACCATCCTCAAGACCCTTTCCCTGCTCACCACCGCCGCCCTGCTGCCCATGGCTGCCCAGGCCACCGACGCCGCCGTGGCGCCGACGCCCACGAAACCCGTGGCCAGCAAGGTCGCCGGCAAAACCGTCACCAAGGGCCAGTTGCGCACGCAGAAGTCGCGCCTTGGCGTGACCATCGACTACACCGTCACCGCGCCATCCGCCACCGGTGGTGTCTGGCCGATCCAACTCACGGTGCGCCGCGCCGACACCGCCGAGCCCCTGACCGTCGAGCTGACGCCCGACGCCGGCCTGGCCATGCCCACCGGCCTGCCCGGCGGCAGCGCGGTGCAAACGACCGCCACCGCCAGCTACCAGTTGGGCGTGATGCCGCGCAGCACCGACGGCATCTACTACGTCAATGTGTTCCTGCGCTCGCGCAACATGACCGAGGCGCTGGCCATTCCGGTGCAGTCCGGCAAGAACGCCGTCGTTGCCAAACCGGTGGCCGTGCAGACCATGCCGAACGGCGAGCGCGTCATTTCCATTCCGGCGAACTGAGCCCGATGGCCCTGGCGCCCCTGGCGGCCCGCCTGCACGCGGCGCTGCCGCAAACGCAGTGCACGCGTTGCGGCTACCCCGATTGCGCGGCCTATGCCGAGGCCATCGCGGCGAACCAGGCCGACATCAACAAATGCCCGCCCGGCGGCGCCGAAGGGGTGGCACGGCTGGCTGCCCTCACCGGCCGCCCGGTGCGCTCCCTCAACCCCGACAACGGCGTGGAAGCCCCGCGCCAGATGGCCTTCATCGACGAGGCGTGGTGCATCGGCTGCACGCTGTGTCTGAAGGCCTGCCCGACCGACGCCATCGTCGGCGGCAACAAGCGCATGCACACCGTCATCGAGGCCTGGTGCACCGGCTGCGAACTGTGCCTGCCGGCCTGCCCGGTCGATTGCATCGGTCTGGAGCCGGTGGGTCCTGAAACGGGCTGGGCTGCCTGGTCGCAGCAACAGGCCGACACGGCATTGCATCGCTACGCAATTCATAGCGAAAGAACCAGCATTGGCGCTGACTCCGGGCCGAAAATACCGCAAGAAGAGGCCGTAGAGGCTGACGTTGCCGCAGCAGCGCCCTCTACCAGCTCGCCCCGCTCGGCGGTGATAGCGGCCGCGCTGGCTCGGGCCCGCGCACGCGGCGGCCGGCCCGGCTGAAACAGCCCGCTGCGGCTCAGGCCGCCAGCGGCAGCGCGTTGGCGGCCGCCAGCCGCGCGAAGGCGTCCACCACCTCGGGCGGCGCCTGCACCAGCTCCACCAGCACGCCCTCGCCGCTGATCGGCGACTCGTCGTTGCCCTTGGGGTGCAGAAAGCAGATGTCGAAACCCGCCGCGCCACGGCGGATGCCGCCCGGCGCGAAGCGCACGCCGTGGGCCGCGAGCCACTCCACCGCCGCCTTCAGGTCGTCGATCCACAGGCCGACGTGGTTGAGCGGCGTGGCGTGAACGGCCGGCTTGCCGTCGGGGTCGATCGGCTCCATCAGATCGACCTCGACCTTGAACGGGCCGTCGCCGATCGCGCAGATGTCTTCATCGACGTTCTCGCGCTCGCTGCGGTAGGTGCCGGTCACTTCCAGCCCCAGCATATCGACCCACAGCCGCTGCAGCTTGAGCTTGTCGCGCCCGCCGATCGCGATCTGCTGGATGCCGAGAACCTTGAACGGGCGGTTGATGCTGCTGCTCATGGCGGGCTCTCCTTATGCGAATTCGACGATGGGCTGGTCCACCGTCAGGCTCTCGCCCTTGTTGGCGAGGATCTTGCCCACCACGCCGTCGGCGGTGGCGAACAGCACGTTCTCCATCTTCATCGCCTCGATCACCGCGACGCGTTCGCCGGCCTGCACCTTCTGGCCCGGCTCCACCGCCACCTCGACCAGCAGGCCCGGCATCGGCGACAGCACGAAGCGGCTCATGTCCGGCGGCGCCTTGTACGGCATCAGCCGGTACAGCTCGGCGCCGCGCGGCGACAGTACCAGCGTGTCGAGCCGGGTGCCGTTGTGCGCGATGCGGATGGCCAGCGGGTTCTTGGGCAGGCCGCGCTCGACCTGGGCCACGAAATGCCGGCCATTGACGGTGCCGCGGATGCGCGCGCCGCCCAGGTGCCAGTGGCTGGCCAGCTCATAGCGCTGGCCACCGGTCTCGATGGTGGCGGTGCCGGCCTCGGCCGAGAAGTCGCTGATGAGCACGTCGTGGTAGGCGTGCTCTCCTCCCGCGCCGAGCGCGACCACCACGAACGTCTGGCCCACCTTGGCGCCGTGGCCCGGCAACTGGCCGCTGATGCCGCTGGCGCGCGTCAATGTGCGGCGGTTCACGTAGGCCGCCAGCGCCACGAGGAAGGCCGGGTCGCCGTGCGGCACGTCCTCGGCGCGGAAACCGCTGCCGTAGTGCTCGGCGATGAAGCCGGTGTTGAAGTCACCCGACACGAACTTCGGGTGCGCCAGCAGCGCCGCCTGGAACGGGATGTTGCTGGAAATGCCGCGAATGACAAAGCCGTTGAGCGCTTCGCGCATCCGCGCGATGGCGTCGTTGCGGTCGCTGCCGTGCACGATGAGCTTGGCGATCATCGAGTCGTAATACATCGGGATCTCGCCACCGTCGGCCACGCCCGTATCCACGCGCGTGCCGTGGCCGGTGCCAGGCTCCGCCGCGAACAGCGTTTCCTGCGGCGGCTGAAAGCGCACCAGCCGGCCGGTGCTGGGCAGGAAGTTGCGGAACGGGTCTTCGGCGTTGATGCGGCACTCGATCGCCCAGCCCTCGCGCTTCACGTCGGCCTGCGTCAGCGGCAGCTTCTCGCCGGCCGCCACGCGGATCATCAGCTCCACCAGGTCCAGCCCGGTGATGCATTCCGTCACCGGGTGCTCCACCTGCAGCCGGGTGTTCATCTCGAGGAAGTAGAAGCTCTGGTCCTTGCCGACCACGAACTCCACCGTGCCCGCGCTCTGGTACTTCACCGCCTTGGCCAGCGCCACCGCCTGCTCGCCCATCGCCTTGCGGGTCGCTTCGCTGATGAACGGCGACGGCGCCTCTTCAATCACCTTCTGGTGGCGCCGCTGGATGGAGCATTCGCGCTCGTTCAGGTACACCACGTTGCCATGGCTGTCGCCGATCAGTTGAATCTCGATGTGGCGCGGCTCCTCGACGAATTTCTCGATGAACACCCTGTCGTCGCCGAAGCTGTTGCGCGCCTCGTTGCGGCACGAGGTGAATCCCTCGAACGCTTCCTTGTCGTTGAACGCCACCCGCAGGCCCTTGCCGCCACCGCCGGCCGACGCCTTGATCATCACCGGGTAGCCAATGCCCTTGGCGATCTCCACCGCCTTTTCGGCCGTCTCGATTGCGTCGTTCACGCCGGGAATGCAGTTCACCCCTGCCGAGCCCGCCAGCTTCTTCGACTCGATCTTGTCGCCCATCGCGCCGATCGAATGGTGCTTGGGGCCGATGAAGGTGATGCCCTCTTCCTCGCAGCGTTTCGAGAACTCGGCGTTCTCGCTCAGAAAGCCGTAGCCGGGATGCACCGCCTGCGCGCCGGTCTGCTTGCAGGCGGCAATGATCTTGTCGGCCACCAGATAGCTCTCGCGGCTGGGCGCCGGCCCGATGTTGACGGCCTCGTCGGCCAGTTCCACATGGCGCGCGTCCTTGTCGGCGTCGGAATACACGGCAACAGTCGCGATGCCCATCTTGCGGGCCGTCTTGATGACGCGGCAGGCGATTTCGCCGCGGTTGGCGATCAGGATTTTTTTAAACATGGCTTGTCTCCATCGGGATGAATCGCTGGCATGCGCGGCGCGCACCAGGCAATCGGACTTTGCTGCTGTGCCGCTTCGCCGTTGGTCGCCACGGTCGGCAATCAGGATTGGGGGTGAACATGGACAGTCTTCGATCAGGAATGGGCGGGCACTGTCTTGGCGCGCCTATGGTTCAACTCAGACAGGAACCGCTCGCGGTCCTTGGGAGAAATGAGAAGGCTGCGCGCACGGCCGTGGTCGATGCGCAACCGGTCAAGAGAAAGCGCGGGCCCCGACAGCAGGCTGCGGCTCGGTGCAACAGCCCGTATCTCGCGCAGCGGAACACGCCAGCGAAAGGGGCCGCTGCGCACACGCAAGCTGTCATCCGTCAACACATACGACGTGTCGGCCAGCAGCCAGAGCGGCAACGCGACGCCGGGCAGGCCGACCAGCAGACCGATCCACGCCAACTGCGCGGCCCCCTGGTTGGCGATGGAGGCAATGGCATACAGGCTGGCCATCACGGCAGCCAGCAATACGGCCATCAGCCAGCCATCCACCCGGGACACAAAACGCAAAGATGCTGCCATCGGACGCATCTGTCAGAGCGGAATGTTCCCGTGCTTGCGCCACGGGTTCTCAAGCTTCTTGTCCTTCAGCATCACCAGCGAGCGGCAGATGCGCTTGCGGGTTTCGTGCGGCTGGATCACGTCGTCGATGAAGCCGCGGGCACCGGCCACGAAGGGGTTGGCGAAACGGGCCTTGTACTCAGCCTCTTTCGCGGCCAGCTTGGCGGGGTCGTTCTTGTCTTCGCGGAAGATGATTTCCACCGCGCCCTTGGCCCCCATCACCGCGATCTCGGCGTTCGGCCAGGCGAAGTTGACGTCGCCGCGCAGGTGCTTGGACGACATCACGTCATACGCGCCGCCATAGGCCTTGCGGGTGATGACGGTGATCTTGGGCACCGTGCATTCGGCATACGCGTAGAGCAGCTTGGCGCCGTGCTTGATGATGCCGCCGTACTCCTGGCTGGTGCCCGGCATGAAGCCCGGCACATCGACGAAGGTCACCACCGGGATGTTGAAGGCGTCGCAGAAGCGCACGAAGCGCGCGGCCTTGATGCTGCTCTTGATGTCCAGGCAGCCCGCCAGCACCAGCGGCTGGTTGGCGACGATGCCAACCGGCTGGCCCTCCATGCGGGCGAAGCCGACCACGATGTTCTTCGCGTACTCGGGCTGGATCTCGAAGAAGTCGCCGTCGTCCACCGTCTTGGTGATCAGCTCCTTCATGTCGTAGGGCTTGTTCGGGTTGTCCGGCACCAGCGTGTCGAGGCTGGCGTCCATGCGGTCGGCCGGGTCGTTGCTGGGCCGCACCGGCGGCTTCTCGCGGTTGTTCAGCGGCAGGTAGTTGTAGAGCCGGCGCAGCATCATCAGCGCCTCCACATCGTTCTCGAACGCGAGGTCGGCCACGCCGCTCTTGGTGGTGTGGGTGAGGCCGCCGCCCAGCTCCTCGGCCGAGATTTCCTCGTGCGTCACGGTCTTCACCACCTCGGGGCCGGTGACGAACATGTAGCTGCTGTCCTTCACCATGAAGATGAAGTCGGTCATGGCCGGCGAGTACACCGCGCCGCCGGCGCACGGGCCCATGATCATGCTGATCTGCGGGATCACGCCGCTGGCCATCACGTTGCGCTGGAACACGTCGGCATAACCGCCGAGCGAGGCCACGCCCTCCTGGATGCGGGCACCGCCCGAGTCGTTGAGGCCGATGACCGGCGCGCCGACCTTCATCGCCTGGTCCATCACCTTGCAGATCTTCTCGGCGTGCGCCTCTGAAAGCGCGCCGCCGAAAACGGTGAAGTCCTGGCTGAAGACGAAGACCAGGCGGCCGTTGATCATGCCGTAGCCGGTCACCACGCCGTCGCCCGGCACCTTGTTGTCCTGCATGCCGAAGTCCACGCAGCGGTGCTCGACGAACATGTCCCATTCCTCGAAGGTGCCGTCGTCCAGCAGCAGCTCGATGCGCTCGCGCGCCGTCAGCTTGCCCTTCTTGTGCTGCGCGTCGATGCGCTTCTGGCCGCCGCCCTGGCGGGCCGCCGCGCGTTTCTTGTCGAGTTGTTCGAGGATGTCGTGCATGAAGCGTTGTCTCCGGAAAATTCAGGTCAAATCGGCTGCAAGTCAGCGCCAAATGGCGCTTTCATGCTCTTTAATCAATAGCATTCGAAGCGTCATCCGGCGGCCTCGCGCTGGTCGCGCGCGTGCAGCAGGGCGGCCAGCAGCTCGCGCGCCGCGGCCGACGGCACGGCACTCCCGGCCGCCACCTCGGCCGCCAGCAGCGGCAGCCGCGCCTTCACGCCGGGGTCGCTCCTGAAAGCCTGCTTCAAGCCGGCCTCGATGCGTTCCCACATCCAGTTCAAGGCCTGCTTGCGGCGCCGCTCGGCCAGTTTGCCGCCCGCCTTCTGCAGCTCGAAGAATTGCGTCACGGCGGCCCAGAAACGGTCGATGCCGTCGCTCTTCAGCGCGCTGAGCTGCATCACCTGCGGCTGCCATTGTGCGGTGTGGCCGGCGCCGTCGTGCGCGGCGCGGCCGGGGTGGCCATGCTGGCCGAACAGCCGCAGCGCGGACGTGATCTGCGCCTGCGCGCGGGTGGCGGCGTCGCGGTCGATGTCGGCCTTGTTGATCAGCACCAGGTCGGCCAGCTCCATCACGCCCTTCTTGATGGCCTGCAGATCGTCGCCGGCGTTGGGCAATTGCATGAGCACGAACAGATCGGTCATGGCCGCCACCGCCGTCTCAGACTGGCCCACGCCAACCGTCTCGACGATCACCACGTCATAGCCCGCCGCCTCGCAGACCAGCATGGCCTCGCGCGTTTTCTCGGCCACGCCGCCCAGCGTGCCGCCCGACGGGCTGGGCCGGATGTAGGCCTTGTCGTGCACCGACAACTGCTCCATGCGCGTCTTGTCGCCCAGGATGGAGCCGCCCGACACGGTGGACGACGGGTCGATGGTCAACACCGCCACACGGTGCCCCTGCGCGATGAGGTGCAGACCCAGCGCCTCGATGAAGGTGCTTTTACCCACACCCGGCACACCGCTGATGCCGATGCGCCGGGCCCGCCCGGCATGCGGCAGCAACTCGGCCAGCAGCCCGTCGGCGGCGGCGCGGTGGTCGGCGCGGGTGGACTCCAGCAGCGTGATGGTCTTGGCGATCGCGCGGCGCTGCGCCGGGCCTTCGCCCGCCAGCACTGCACCGGCCAGCGCCGCAGGTGTCACGCGATCGCCTTCCGGATCTGTTCCAGCACGTCCTTGGCGCTGGCCGGAATGGGCGTGCCGGGGCCGTAGATGCCTTTCACGCCGGCTTCGTACAGCATGTCGTAGTCCTGCCGCGGAATCACGCCGCCGACGAAGACGATGATGTCGCCGGCGCCCTGCTTCTTCAGCTCGGCGATGATGGCCGGCACCAGCGTCTTGTGGCCGGCCGCCAGCGTGCTGACGCCGACCGCGTGAACGTCGTTCTCGATCGCCTGGCGGGCGCATTCTTCCGGCGTCTGGAACAGCGGGCCCATGTCGACGTCGAAGCCGAGGTCGGCGAAGGCGGTGGCCACCACCTTGGCGCCGCGGTCGTGGCCGTCCTGGCCGAGCTTGGAGATCATCACGCGCGGGCGGCGGCCCTGCTCGTCGGCGAAGGCCGTGATCTCGTCCTTGAGTTTGTCCCAGCCTTCGGCGGAATCGTAAGCAGCAGCGTACACACCGGTCACCTTCTGAGTATCGGCGCGGTGGCGCCCAAAAACCTTTTCCAGCGCGTCAGACACTTCGCCCACCGTGGCGCGCAGGCGGATCGCTTGGATGCTCAAGTCCAGCAGGTTGCCCTGGCCGGAGTCCGCGGCGTCGGTCAGCGCGGCGAGCGCGGCGGTCACGGCCTTGGCGTCGCGCGTGGCGCGGATTTTCTCTAGCCGTGCGACCTGGCCGTCGCGCACCTTCACGTTGTCGATGTCGAGGATGTCGACCGGGTCTTCCTTCTTCAGCTTGTACTTGTTCACGCCGACGATGACGTCTTTTCCGGAGTCGATGCGGGCCTGCTTCTCGGCAGCAGCCGCCTCGATCTTCAGCTTGGCCCAGCCGGAATCGACCGCCTTGGTCATGCCGCCCATCGCCTCCACTTCCTCGATGATGGCCCAGGCGGCATCGGCCATGTCCTGGGTGAGCTTTTCCATCATGTAGGAGCCGGCCCAGGGGTCGATCACGCTGGTGATGTGCGTCTCTTCCTGGATGATGAGCTGGGTGTTGCGGGCGATGCGCGAGCTGAATTCGGTGGGCAGCGCAATGGCTTCGTCCAGCGCGTTGGTGTGCAGGCTCTGCGTGCCGCCGAACACCGCCGCCATCGCCTCCACCGTGGTGCGCACCACGTTGTTGTACGGGTCCTGCTCGGTCAGGCTCCAGCCGCTGGTCTGGCAATGCGTGCGCAGCATCAGGCTCTTGGGCTTGGTCGCACCGAAGCCCTTCATGATGCGGCACCACAGCAGCCGCGCGGCGCGCATCTTGGCCACTTCCAGGTAGAAGTTCATGCCGATCGCCCAGAAGAAGCTGAGGCGGCCGGCGAACTCGTCGACGTTCATGCCGGAATTCACCGCCGTCTTCACGTACTCCTTGCCGTCGGCCAGCGTGAAGGCCAGCTCCAGCGCCTGGTTGGCGCCGGCCTCCTGCATGTGGTAGCCCGAGATGCTGATCGAGTTGAACTTCGGCATGTTCTTCGCCGTGTAGCCGATGATGTCGCCGATGATCTTCATGCTCGGCGCCGGCGGGTAGATGTAGGTGTTGCGGACCATGAACTCCTTCAGGATGTCGTTCTGGATGGTTCCGCTCAACTGGTCCTGCGCCACGCCCTGCTCTTCAGCGGCGACCACATAGCCCGCCAGCACCGGCAACACCGCGCCGTTCATCGTCATCGAGACGCTCACCTTGTCGAGCGGAATCTCGTTGAACAGAATCTTCATGTCCTCCACCGAGTCGATCGCCACGCCGGCCTTGCCCACGTCGCCGGTCACGCGCGGGTGGTCGCTGTCGTAGCCGCGGTGGGTCGCCAGGTCGAAGGCCACGCTCACGCCCTGGCCGCCGGCAGCCAGCGCCTTGCGGTAGAACGCGTTCGACTCCTCGGCGGTGGAAAAGCCGGCGTACTGGCGGATGGTCCAGGGCCGCACGGCGTACATCGTGGCCTGCGGGCCGCGCAGAAAGGGCTCGAAGCCCGGCAGCGTGTCGGCGTGAGGCAGGCCGGCGGTGTCGGCCGCCGTGTACAGCGGCTTGACCGCGATGCCGTCCGGCGTCACCCAGTTCAGCGCCGACACGTCGCCGCCCGGCGCCGACTTGGCGGCGGCCTTGTGCCAGTCGCTCAGCGTGGCGGGTGTGAATTCAGGGGGGGTCTGGGAGCTCATGCGGCGGCCTCGGCACTGGGGTTTGCGAGATGTCGAGTCTACATCATTCATAATTATTGATGCAAAATATCGCCTCGGCTACAATGCGCCCGACCATGTCTGCCCTCACCCTGACCCCCCGCGCGCTCTATGAAGAGGTTGCCGAACTGCTGCGCCAGCGCATTTTCGCGCGCGAACTGGAGCCGGGGAGCTGGATCGACGAGCTGAAGATCGCCGAGGAATACGGCATCAGCCGCACGCCCCTGCGCGAGGCGCTGAAGGTGCTGGCGGCCGAAGGCCTCATCACCATGAAGGTGCGGCGCGGCGCCTACGTCACAGAGGTGTCGGAGTCCGACCTGGCCGACGTCTTTCATTTGCTGGCGCTGCTGGAAAGCGACGCTGCCGGCGTGGTGGCCGGCCGAGCGACCGAGGCCGAGCTGCAGAGCCTGCAGGCGCTGCACGACGAGCTGGAAGCGGCGGCCCGCCCCGGCCAGCCCGACCGCGAGCGCTTCTTCGAGGTCAATGAGCGTTTCCACAAGCGGCTGCTGGAGATCGCGCACAACCGCTGGCGCGACCAGATGGTGGCCGACCTGCGCAAGATGATGAAGCTCAACCGCCACCATTCGCTGCTGAAGTCGGGCCGCATCGAGGAATCGCTCGAAGAACACCGCGCCATCATGGCCGCGCTGAACGCGCGCAACGCGCAGCAGGCCATGGCCCGCATGCAGGCGCACTTCAGGAACGGGTTGGAAGCGGCGGGTTGAACCCCGCGCCGCGCCGGCCGTTCAGGCCTTGCGCGCGACCAGCACCATGCTTTTCCAGAGCCAGGGCAGCCGCCCCACACCGGAAAATCCCTGCACGACGAAGCCGTTTTCTTCAAGCAGCCGGCTCAGCGTGGCGCGGCTCCAGAACTTGATGTGCCCGCCGTGCCACAGCGGCGTGTGGTGGTCGTCCCATTTGTCGACCAGCGACAGCGCCAGATTCTTCAGGTAGCCGTGATACGGCGTGCTGATGATCAGCCACCCGCCCGGCTTCAGCACCCCCGCCGCGAAGCGCGGCAGCAGATGCGGCGAGAACAGGTGCTCGATCACCTCCGTCGACACCACGGCGTCGAACGGCGCCTCGCTTTTGAGCAGCTCGGCAGGATCGTCCTGCACGCCGAAGTTGTGGAAACGCAGCGCCGGGTGCGCACGCCGCGCGATCTCCACGCCTTGGCGGTCGTATTCAATGCCGGTTGCGTCGAAACCTGCCGCCGCCAACGCCCCACACAACGCGCCGTTACCAGCGCCAAGGTCGGCCACGCGGTGCACACCCAGGCGCTTCAGCGTCGCCAGCACGTGCGGCGTCAGATAGCCGGCGGCATCGGTGCCCTGGCTCGTCGTCCAGCCGTAGTCAGCCACCAGGTTCGCGGGTTGGGGATCGGTGCTCATGCGGCCATTCTAGTTCGCGCGGTAGCTACCATTTTAGTAGCGCCTGTCCCATATCTGGCGCTGACTCCGTGCCAATTCAGATCGAAATCACCTCAGGCGACAGCTTGCACCGCCTCGTGCGCCAGCGCCATCACATCGCCCGGGTCCAGGCCCTTCAGGCGGTGGTCGCTCCAGACCTGCCGCCACCGTCGTGCACCGGGCAGCCCGTTGCGCAGGCCCAGCATGTGGCGGGCAATGCTGTACCAGTGGGTGCCGTGTTCGGCGGCTTCGTGCCGCATGTAGTCGACCATGCGGGCCTCGACCGCTTCGCGCGTCAAATCGGTTGGGGCGTCTTCGCCGTAAAAGGCGGCGTCCCAGCGGCTCAGCCACCAGGGGTTGTGGTACGCCTCGCGGCCCACCATCACGCCGTCGAGCACTGCCAGTTGCTCCGCCACCTCTGCCTCGGCGGTGAAGCCCCCGTTGATGGCAATTACCAGGTGCGGAAATTCCTGCTTGAGCTGGTGCACGATCTCATAGCGCAGCGGCGGCACCTCGCGGTTTTCCTTGGGGCTGAGGCCCTGCAGCCAGGCATTGCGCGCGTGGACGATGAACACGCGGCAGCCGGCCTCAGCCACCGTGCCCACGAAGTCGCGGACGAAGCCGTAGCTCTCGGTGCGGTCGATGCCGATGCGGTGCTTCACCGTGACCGGCACCGACACCACGTCCACCATGGCCTTCACGCCGTCGGCCACCAGCTTCGGGTCGGCCATCAGGCAGGCGCCGAAGGCGCCGCGCTGCACCCGGTCGCTGGGGCAGCCGCAATTCAGGTTGATCTCGTCGTAGCCCCATTGCTCGCCGAGCTTGGCGCAGTGCGCCAGGTCGGCCGGCTCGCTGCCGCCGAGCTGCAGCGCCACCGGGTGCTCGGTCTCGCCGAAACGCAGGTGCCGCGACACGTCGCCATGAACCAGCGCGCCGGTGGTCACCATCTCGGTGTACAGCAGCGCATGGCGGCTCAGCAGGCGGTGCAGGTGGCGGCAATGGCGGTCCGTCCAATCCATCATCGGCGCCACCGACAGCCGCCAGCGTTCCGGCGGCGGAAAACGGTCGGCAGCGGGGGAAGCACGTTCGCGGAGCATGGTCCGGATTATCCCAGCCCCTTGCGCCACGGGCTGCGGGTAGGATGGCAGCCAGACATCCGAAGAGAACCGCCGGCGGCCAGCGCCGGCCGGCGCCCGAGGCAGACCCACCGAACGACGAAAGATCGAGCTTCCATGACGCGGCAACCGGCTCCCGTTTCCGTTTTCTCGCGCCGCGGCGCCACCGCCGCCACGCTGCTGGGGGTCGCGCTGGTGGCGGGCTGCGCCGTTCAGCCGCGCCAGCCGCCGGCCGGGCAGGCGGTGCGTCCCGTGATCGGTTTTCCCAACGCACCGGCGGCAGCCACACCGCTGCCGGCCGCCCCGCTGCCACCGCCCTCGGCGGCTGGCTCACCACCAGCCGGGGCACCCTACACGCCGGCAGTCGCCCTGCGTTTCCCGGACCCGCCGGTGGCGCATGCCACACCAGGCCTGCGGGCCGGGCGCTACAGCAGCCCGGCCGAGGTGCGCGGCGCTTTCCGGGAATTGGCGGCCACTGCCGCCGCCACACCGGGCGGCCCCACGGTGCGCATGCTGGCGCTGGGGCCGTCGCAGCGCGGTGAAACGATCGACGCGCTCATCCTGCTGCGCGGCCCCGCCACCGACGCCGCCAGCGTGCTGGCCGCCAACCGGCCCACGGTGCTGCTGATCGGCCAGCAGCACGGCGACGAGCCGGCCCCGGCCGAGGCGCTGCTGGCGCTCTCGCGCGAGCTGGCGCAGGGCAGCCTGAAAGGCCTGCTGGACCGCATCAACGTCATCATCGTGCCGCGCGCCAACCCCGACGGAAGCGCGGCGGCGCTGTCGGCCACGGCCAATGGCACCGATCTGGCGCGCGACCACCTGGCGCTGGCCACGCCCGAGGCGCAGGCGCTGGCGCAACTGGCACGCGACTACCGGCCGCTGGTGGTGGCCGATTTCGGCGAATACTCGCCGCTGGTGCCGTGGCAAACCCGCTTCAATGGCATCGGCAGGTTCGACGTGCTGGTGCAGCAGGCCAGCCCCGCGAACCAGCCCGAGTTCCTGGCCCGCGCGGCTGAAGAATGGTTCCGCCGGCCTGTGGTGGCGGCGCTGAAGGCGCAGAAACTCAGCAGCGAATGGGTTCACACCGCCAGCAGCGACCCGCGCGAGCCGGCGGTGTCTATGGGCGGCACCAGCGCCGACACGAGCCGCAACGTCAATGGGCTGAAGAACAGCGTCAGCCTGCAGGTTCAGAGCCGTGGCGTGGGGCTGGACCGGCTGCACATCCAGCGCCGCGTCCACAGCCTGGTGGTGGCGGGCGGCAGCATCCTGCGCAGCACCGCCGGCAAGGCGTCGGAGCTGGTGCAGCTGCGCTCCTACGTGGACCGCGAGGTGAGCGCGCAGGCCTGCCGGGGAGAAAGCGTCGTCGAGGCCGCGACCACCCCGGTTCAGTACGACCTCACCCTGCTCAACGCGCAGACCGGCGCCGAGCGCACGCTCAGCGTGGACTGGAACTCGGCCCTGGCGCTGCGCAAGGTCAAGGTGCGCCCGCGGCCTTGCGGCTACCTGTTGCAGCCGTCGGCCACGCTCGTGGTGCAGAAGCTGCGGCTGCTGGGGGTGTCCGTCCAGCGGCTGTCGCAGCCGGCCAGCGCGGTGCCGCTGGAGCAGTACCGCGAACACGCGCCCACCACCGACAGGCGGCCCGAGAACCGCGGCCGCCCGGCAGACGCCCTGGCGCCCCCGCCCCTCGACATCGACCTGGTGAGTGGCCCGGCAGAGGTGCCGGCCAACAGCTATTACGTGCCCCTGGCGCAGCCGCGCGGCAACCTGGTGCTGGCGGCGCTGGAGCCCGACTCGCCCGACAGCTTCTACAACCGCCGCATCGTCACCGCGCTGCCCATGGTCAGCCGCGTCGTGGCCGACCCCGGCTTCAAGCTCGAGCCCATTCCATGATCGACCTGCACTACTGGCCCACCCCCAACGGGTGGAAGATTTCCATCATGCTGGAGGAGTGCGGGCTGCCGTACCGACTGCTGCCGGTCAACATCGGCAAGGGCGAGCAATTCGCGCCCGGCTTCCTTGCGATCAGCCCCAACAACCGCATGCCGGCCATCGTCGACCACGCACCGGCCGACGGCGGCCCGCCGCTGTCGCTGTTCGAGAGCGGCGCCATCCTGCTCTACCTCGCCGAGAAGACCGGCCGCTTCCTGCCCACCGACCTGCGCGGCCGCCAGGCCACCGTGCAGTGGCTCATGTGGCAGATGGGCGGCCTGGGGCCGATGGCCGGGCAGAACGGCCATTTCGTGCTGTACGCGCCGGAGAAGGTGCCTTACGCGATCGCGCGGTACGGCAACGAGGTGAACCGGCTCTACGGCGTGCTCGACGGCCAGCTCGCGCGCACCGGGGCCAACGTGGCCGGCGCCGACTACACCATTGCCGACATGGCCATCCTGCCGTGGATCCGCACGCACAAGGCCCAGCAGGTGCCGCTGGAAGACTTTCCGCATGTGCAGCGCTGGTACGAGGCTCTGCTCGAGCGGCCGGCCGTGGCGCGCGGGCTGGATCTTGCCAAGGAATTGCGCGCGCCGGCCCTGACGGAAGAAGCCCGCAGGGCCCTGTTCGGCCAAACCGCAGCCAGCGTGCGCGGAGACGGCCACCGCGCCACATGACCGCGCGCAGGCCGGCGCTCCCGCCGGCCTGCGCGTATTGCGGGAAGGTGAAGGCTCAGGCTTTCGCGCCCGCCATGTGCTCGGTCTTCCGGTCGAGCAGCACTTCCGGTGCATCGGCCTCGTCCGGCGATGCGTTGTTGAGGCGGGCCTGCAGCTTCTCGGTGTCCAGCTCGCCGACCCACTTCGCCACGACCACTGTGGCCACCCCGTTGCCCACCAGGTTGGTGAGTGCGCGGGCTTCAGACATGAAGCGGTCGATGCCGAGAATCAGCGCCAGCCCGGCCACCGGCACGGTGGGCACCGCCGACAGCGTGGCCGCCAGCACGATGAAGCCGCTGCCGGTGATGCCGGCCGCGCCCTTGGAGGTCAGCAGCAGCACCGCGAGCAGCGTCAGTTCCTGCGTCAGCGTGAGCGGCGTGTTGGTGGCCTGTGCGATGAACACCGCCGCCATCGTCAGATAGATCGAGGTGCCGTCGAGGTTGAACGAATAGCCGGTGGGAATGACCAGGCCGACCGTGGTCTTCTTCGCGCCCAGGTTTTCCATCTTCTGCATCATGCGCGGCAGCACCGATTCAGAAGAGGACGTGCCCAGCACGATCAGCAGCTCTTCCTTGATGTACTTGATGAACTTCCAGATGCTGAAGCCGTGGAAACGCGCGATCAGGCCGAGCACCACGAAGATGAAGATCAGGCAGGTCAGGTAGAACGAGCCCATCAGCTTGCCGAGCGAGGCGAGCGAGCCGACGCCATACTTGCCGATGGTGAAGGCCATTGCGCCGAACGCGCCGATCGGGGCCACCTTCATGATGATGCCGACGATGTCGAACAGCACATGCGAGGTTTTCTCGATGAAGTCGAACACCAGCGTGCCGCGGCCACCGAACTTGTGCAGCGCGAAGCCGAACAGCACCGCGAACAAGAGCACCTGCAGGATCTCGCCCTTGGCGAAGGCGTCGAACACGGTGGTGGGAATCACGTTCAGGAGGAACTCCACCGTGCCGGTCATCTTGCCGGGGCCGGTGTAGGCGGCGATGCCCTTGGTGTCCAGCGTGGTGGGGTCGATGTTCATGCCGGCGCCGGGTTGCAGCACGTTCACGATGACCAGCCCCACGATCAGCGCCAGCGTGCTGACCACCTCGAAGTAGATCAGCGCCAGGCCGCCTGTCTTGCCGACCTTCTTCATGTCTTCCATGCCGGCAATGCCGATGACCACGGTGCAGAAGATGATGGGCGCGATGATCATCTTGATCAGCTTGATGAAGCCGTCGCCCAGCGGTTTCATGTCGGCGCCGAGCGCCGGGTAGAAGTGGCCGAGCAGCACGCCCACGACCACGGCGAACAGCACCTGGACGTAGAGCGACTTGTAAAGGGGTTTCTTGGCCGCGGGGGCGGCGGGTTGCACGGTGGGCGTCATGCGGGTCTCCTCACGCTGTCACTGGGAAAGCCGCACTGTAGACCTCGCCCTTGCGCCCCGCATTGTGGAAACTACAGTCATGACTCCACCGGCCCGCGCGGGCCGGCTGGCGGCAGGAGCCGCCGCACCGTCAGGCGTGGGCGGTGCCGCTGGGCGCCCTACCGGCGCGGTCCACCACGTGGCGCGACATCGACTGCGCCAGCTCGCGTTCGCCGAGGAACACCGTGCCGGCGTCCTCTTCCTGCAGCAGCCGCGCCTCGGTCTCGTTGTGCGTGCGCACCACGGTCTCGATGCTCGGGTTCAGGGAGCGCGCCACCGCGATCATCTGTCGCACATCCAGCGTGTCCGGCGTGGCAATGACCAGCATGCGCGCCCGCGCGATGTGCGCCTGCACCAGCACCGCCGGCTCGGACGCGTCGCCCGACACCGCCGCAATGCCCTGCTCGCGCAGCCGCTCCACCGTCTCGCGGTTCTGCTCCGCCACCACGAACGGAATGCCGTGCGCCGTCATCTGCTCGGCGATGCGCCGGCCGACCCGGCCGTAGCCCACCAGCACCACCTGCTGCGACAAATAGCGCGCTTCGGTCGTCATCGGCAGTTCGGCCATGGGGTCGTCGCGCGCCTCCAGCTTGCGGGCCAAGGCCGAGCGCGCCAGGATCCAGCGCTGGAACGGCTCCACGCCGGTGAACAGCGCCTGGTTCACCGCGATCGAGATCAGCGCGCCGGCCAGCACCAGGCTCTGGCCTTCGGGCGGCAGCAAGCCGAGCGAGGCACCCAGGCCCACCAAGATGAACGAGAACTCACCGATCTGCGCCAGGCTGGCCGACACCGTGAGCGCAGTGTTGAGCGGGTAGCGGAAGGCCATCACCAGCACCCCCGCCGCCAGCGACTTGCCAACCACGATGATGGCCACCACGGCCAGCACCTGCAGCGGCCGCTCCAACACCACCCAGGGGTCGAACAGCATGCCGACCGACACGAAGAACAGCACCGCGAAAGCGTCGCGCAGCGGCAGCGATTCCTCGGCTGCGCGGTGGCTGAATTCCGATTCGCGCATCACCATGCCGGCGAAGAAGGCGCCCAGCGCGAACGACACGCCGAACAGCGCGGTGGCACCAAAGGCGATGCTGACCGCCGCCGCCACCACGCACAGCGTGAACAGCTCGCGCGAGCCGGTGCGCTGCACCTGCCACAGCACCCAGGGGAAAAAGCGCCGGCCCACCACCAGCATCAGCACCACGAAACCGCCCACCTGCAGCAGCGTCTTGCCCAGCGTGAGCCACAGCTCGTTGATGTCACCGGTCGCCTTGCCGGCCAGCCAGCCGCCCAGCGGCGGCAGCAGCACCAGCACCAGCACCATGGCCAGGTCTTCCACCACCAGCCAGCCAACGGCGATGCGGCCGTTGAAGGAATCGAGCACGCCGCGCGTCTCCAGCGCGCGCAGTAGCACCACCGTGCTGGCCACCGACAGCGCCAGCCCGAACACCAGCGCGCCACCCAGGTTCCAGCCCCACCAGTGCGCCAGCGCCATGCCCAGGCCGGTCGCCACGCCCATCTGCACCACCGCGCCGGGCACCGCGATCTTGCGCACCGCCAGCAGGTCGTCGAGCGAGAAATGCAGGCCCACGCCGAACATCAGCAGCATCACGCCGATTTCGGCGAGCTGGCTGGCGATGGCCGCGTCGGCCACGAAACCCGGCGTGAACGGCCCAATGACCACGCCGGCCAGCAGGTACCCGACCAGTGACGGCAGCCTCAGCCGGGTGGCGACGAAACCGAGGACGAGCGCAAGGCCGAGGCCCGCGGCGATGGTGCTGATGAGGGATACGCTGTGGGGCATCGGACAACTGTAACGGAGTGCGTCGATTGGGCCGGAAAACGAAAAAACCCGCCGTGGCGGGTTCTTTCGCAGCGTGGAGGCAAAGCCTCAACCCATGTGCAGACCACCGTTCACCGAGAAGTCGGCGCCGGTCGAGTAGCCGCCTTCATCGGACGCCAGCCAGGCGATGATGGAGGCGATTTCTTCCGGTGCGCCGAGACGCTTGACCGGAATGCCGCCGACGATCTTGTCGAGCACGTCCTGGCGGATCGCCTTAACCATGTCGGTGCCGATGTAGCCCGGGCTCACGGTGTTGACCGTCACGCCCTTGGCCGCCAGCTCCTGCGCCAGCGCCATCGTGAAGCCGTGCATGCCGGCCTTGGCGGCCGAGTAGTTCGTCTGGCCGGCTTGGCCCTTCTCGCCGTTGACCGACGAGATGTTGACGATGCGGCCCCAGCCCTTTTCCACCATGTCGCCAACGACCTGCTTGGTCACGTTGAACATGGAGTTGAGGTTGGTTTCGATGACGGCGTCCCAGTCTTCGCGCGTCATCTTCAGGAACATGCGGTCCTTGGTGATGCCGGCGTTGTTCACCAGCACGTCAATGGTGCCGTGCTCGGCCTTGGTCTTGGTGAAGGCCTCGACCGTGGAATCCCAGTTGCCGACGTTGCCGGCCGACGCGTAGAACGTGTAGCCCAGCGCCTTCTGCTCGGCCACCCATTTGGCGTGGTCACGGGTCGGGCCGCAGCCGGCGATGACCTTGAAACCGTCCTTGTGCAGGCGCTGGCAAATGGCGGTACCGATGCCACCCATGCCGCCCGTGACGTATGCAACTTTCTGACTCATCTTCGTCTCCCTTGTCTTCTTGCTATGAAACCGGTAGCACGATCACCAGTATTGGCGGTGGCTACCGGGTGAATTTATCCGAAAATCAGCGTTCCAGCGCGAGCGACACGCCCATGCCGCCGCCAATGCACAGAGCCGCCAGGCCCTTTTTGGCGTTGCTGCGCTGCATTTCGTGCAGCAGCGTCACCAGAATACGGCAGCCGGACGCGCCGATCGGGTGGCCGATCGCGATGGCCCCGCCGTTCACGTTCACGCGGGCCGGGTCGATTTCCAGCGCCTTGTTCACGGCGCAGGCCTGGGCCGCGAAGGCTTCGTTCAATTCGAACAGGTCGACGTCGGCGGCCTTCCAGCCGGCGCGCTCCAGCGCCTTGCGCGACGCCGACACGGGGCCCATGCCCATGGTTGCCGGGTCGAGGCCCGTGGTGGCGAACGAGGCAATGCGTGCCAGCGGCGTGAGGCCGAGGGCTGCGGCCTTCTTGGCCGTCATGACCACCACCGCGGCGCCGCCGTCGTTGATGCCGGAGGCATTGCCCGCCGTCACGCTGCCCGCCTTGTCGAACGCGGGGCGCAGGCCGGCCAGCGCTTCGGCGTTGGTCTTCTTGTTGATGAACTCGTCGGTGTTGAACACCAGCGGGTCACCCTTCTTCTGCGGGATGGTCACGCCGACGATCTCGTCCTTGAACTTGCCGGCGTCCTGCGCGGCAGAGGCCTTCTGCTGGCTGCCCAGCGCCAGCTTGTCCTGGTCGTCGCGGCTGATGCCGTTGGCCTTGGCCACGTTCTCGGCGGTGATGCCCATGTGGTACTGGTTGTAGACGTCCCACAGGCCGTCGACGATCATGGTGTCGATCATCTTCCAGTCGCCCATGCGCTGGCCGTCGCGCGAATTGGGCAGCACGTGCGGGCTGGCGCTCATGTTTTCCTGGCCGCCGGCCACCACGATCTCGCTGTCGCCCCAAGCCACGGCCTGGGCGGCCAGCATCACGGCCTTCAGGCCGGAGCCGCAAACGGCGTTGATGGTCAGGCCCGGCACTTCCTTCGGCACACCGGCCTTCATCAGCGCCTGGCGCGCCGGGTTCTGGCCGGCACCAGCGGCCAGCACCTGGCCCATGATGACCTCACCGACCTGGGCGGCCTCGAGCTTCGCACGGGCGATGGCCTCGCGGATCACGATGGAGCCAAGCTCCGTCGCGGGAATCTTGGCGAGCGAGCCGCCGAACTTGCCAACCGCGGTGCGGGCAGCCGAAACGATGACGATGTCTTCCATTTTGTCTCTTCTCCAAAAAATCACAGGGGCGACAGAGGATCGCCGAGACGCCCTTGCAGGCAGCGTCACAGCGACAGCATAAGCGGAATGGTCAGGCCTTGGCCTTGACGTAGCGGCCCGGCGCCGGCTCAAGGGCCTTGTAGGCCTTGCCGTTGCCGTAGGCCTTGGGCGCGGCGACCTGCTTGCCGGCGTGGCTGGCCAGCCACTTGGACCAGTCGGTCCACCAGCTACCGGGGTGTTCCTTGGCGGCGCCGATCCACTGCTCGACCTGCTTCGGGAACTTGGTGTCGCTGCCGATCCAGTGGCTGCGCTTGCCCTTGGCGGGCGGGTTGATCACGCCGGCGATGTGGCCCGAGGCACCCATCACGAAGCGCTTCTTGCCCGGGAACACCTGCGTGGAGGCGTAGGCGCCGCCGATCGGCACGATGTGGTCTTCGCGCGAGCCATACAGATAGACCGGCAGGTCGACCTTGCCGAAATCCACCTTCTCGCCGCACACCGTCACACCGCCGGCCTTGACCAGCCGGTTCTCGAGGTAGGTGTTGCGCAGGTACCAGGCGTAGAACGGGCCCGGCAGGTTGGTGGAGTCGCTGTTCCAGTACAACAGGTCGAACGGCGGCGGGGTTTCGCCCTTGAGGTAGTTGCCCACCACGTAGTTCCAGACCAGATCGTTCGGGCGGAGGAAGCTGAAGGTGGTGGCCAGCTCCTGGCCCTTCAGCAGGCCGCCCTGCCCCATCTGCATTTCACGGAACTTGACGAAGGCTTCGTCGATGAAGACGTCGAGGATGCCGGTGTCGCTGAAGTCGAGCAGCGTGGTCAGGAAGGTGGCGCTGGCCACCGGCTTTTCACCGCGCGCGGCCAGCACGGCCAGCGCGGTGCCGAGGATGGTGCCGCCAACGCAGAAGCCCAAGGCGTTGATCTGCTGGGCGCCGGTGATGTCTTGCACCGTGGCGATGGCCTTGATGGCGGCGTCTTCGATGTAGTCGTCCCAGGTCTTGCTGCCGAGCGACTCGTCGGGGTTGCGCCAGCTCACGACGAAGGTGCGGTGGCCTTCGGCCACGGCGTGGCGGATCAGAGAATTCTCGGGCTGCAGGTCGAGGATGTAGAACTTGTTGATGCAGGGCGGCACCATGAGGAAGGGCCGCTCATGCACCTTGGCGGTGAGCGGCTTGTATTCGACCAGCTGGAACAGCTCGTTCTCGAACACCACCGCGCCCTCGGTCGTGGCCACGTTGCGGCCCACCTCGAACTGGCTCTCGTCGGTCATCGACACATGGCCCTGGCGCATGTCGTGCAGCAGGTTGTTGATGCCCTTGGCGATGCTTTCGCCCTTGGTCTCGATGGCCTTCTTCTGCGCCTCGGCGTTGCAGGCCAGGAAGTTGCTGGGCGCGGAGGCCGCCATCCATTGCTCCACCGCGAAACGCACCCGGGCGCGGGTTTTCTCGTCGGCCTCGATCGCGTCGGCCAGGCCCAACAAGGTGCGGGCGTTCAGCAGGTAGGCGGCGGCGGAAAACGCGGCGGTGGGGTTGCTGCTCCACCCGTCACCGGCGAAGCGGCGGTCTTTCAGGTCGGCTGCGCCGCCGCCCAGGCCCTTGTTCCACAACTCGGCCGCTTCCTTGAGATACTGCTGCTGCAGCTCCTGCATCTTGGCGGTGGAAAACTTCAGCTGGGGAGGCGCGGCGAGGCCCGGCATCTTGGCCGGATTGACACTGGCCAGGTCCAGCGCCTGGAACGATTGCATGGCCTTGGACCAGCTCTCGCCGAAACTCTGCTGGGCCTGTTGTGAGGCCGTTTTCCAGAACTCGCTCGGGTTCACGTTCATGCACTTGTCTCCGGTTTTATGCGGCCGGCAGCGGCCGTGTCTCGTTTTGCGCGGCCAGTATGTCAGTGCAGTCCATCACGAACCTGACAAAATGAGCGCCGTTTTTCTTTGTTCGTCAACCCTTATTTTCCCTGAGCATGTACCTGGTTGTCATTGCGTGGTTTTACGTAGCGCTGATGATGGCAGTGGCCGAGGCGACGCATGCCGACGGCACGCTGCTGGGGGCCCTGGCCACGTTTGTACTCTATGGCGCGGTGCCCATCGCGATCGTGGCCTATTTGATGGCCACCCCGATGCGCCGCAAGGCGCGCCGCGCACGAGAGGCGGCCGAGCAGGCCGCTGCCCACGCCGCAGGTGAAACACCGCCGTCAGACCCGCCAGATCGCGGCGGCGAATCGGCCGCTGACGCGGTCGCGCCGGTGCGAAAAGAAACGTGACGGGTTGCTGACGGTGCACCAGGCGGCGCTGGAGTCGTTGCCGAAGGTGTGGTGCACGCCCAGCGTCTGCAGCGTCTGCCGGGCCAGGCCGGCAAGGTCGGCCAGGTAGCGCCCGTCGCCGTGCGGCCGGAAATGCCGGCCGGCCATCGCATTGCGCTCCAGGAAGGCGTTGCGAACCTCCGTTCCCACCTCGAACGCCTCAGGGCCGATGCACGGCCCCAGCCAGGCCAACACCCCGGTTGCTTCTCTTTTCATAGCGAAGTCTTGTTGATTGGCGCTGACCTGACGCTGAAATTCCTTGAAAACCGACTCAAAAACACCGCTCGCCAGCCCGCGCCAACCGGCATGGGCGGCGGCGACCACGCGGCCGTCGGAATCGGCCAGCAGCAGCGGCAGGCAGTCCGCCACCATGATGGTGCAGGCCAGCAGGCGCTGGCCCGTGACCACGGCGTCGGCCTCGCAGCCGGCCAGGCTGGAGCCATCCAGCGGCTGAACCCGGGCGCCGTGCACCTGCTTCAGAAAAACCGGCCGCGCGCCGATGGCGTGGGCGAAGGTGTCGCGGTTGGCGCGCACATGGCGGGCATCGTCGCCGACGTGGTCGCCGAGGTTCAAGCTGGCATACGGCCCGGCCGAAACGCCGCCCAGCCGCGTGGTGCACACAGCGCGCACGCCGGCCGGAGCCGGCCAGTCGGGCACCAGCCAATCGTGCGGCGCATGGGTTGGCCGCATGGGCAACCGCGTCACCGGCGGGCCTTTCCACCGGCGCCGCCGCGCTGGTCTACACTTTTTTTCTCCACCCCACTCCCGCAAACGCCATGACCGACCAGCCCGCCACCAGCCGCCCCCCCGGCTATGCCATCGGCCACATCACCGTGCGAGACCCGGCCAAATGGCAGGAATACTGCTCCGGCGTGCCGGCCACGCTGCGGCCCTTCGGCGGGGAAGTGGTGTTCAGGGGCGTTTTGCGGCAGGTGTTCCATGGCGACCACGCGCACGCGAACACCGTGGTGATCCGGTTTCCCGATGTGGCGGCGGTGTCGGCATGGCATGGCTCCGAAGCGTACCAAGCCCTGATCCCTTTGCGCAACGAGGCCGCCGACGTGACACTGCTCGGGTTCGACACACCCGCCAACACCCCGCCGCCCCAATCTCTTTCTGGAACAAACCATGAACCTCGTCTTTGAAGCGCCCGCCGTTCCCACCGTGGCCGTTGTCGGCACCGACGCCCGCTTTCCGGTGCACCGCATCTACTGCGTGGGCCGGAACTACGCCGAGCACGCCAAAGAAATGGGGTTCACCGGCCGCGAACCGCCCTTCTTCTTCATGAAGCCGGCCGACGCCGTGGTGCCGGCGGGGGCAGGCGGTGCGGTGACGATTCCCTATGCCACGCTCACGTCGAACCTGCACCATGAAGTCGAACTGGTGGTGGCGATCGGCACTGGCGGCGCATCGATTCCCGCCGCACGGGCCCACGAACACATCTTCGGCTACGCCGTGGGCCTGGACATGACCCGGCGCGACCTGCAGAACGACATGAAGAAGCAGGGCCGGCCGTGGTGCATCGGCAAGGGATTCGACCACTCCGCCCCCATCGGCGCCATCACCCGCGCGACCGAGGCCGGCACCATCGAGCAAGCCGCCATTGCACTCACCGTCAACGGCCAGCCCCGCCAGAGCAGCCGCGTGGATCAGTTGATCTGGACCATCGGCGAGGTGATCGAACACCTCTCGGCTGCGTGGACGCTGCAGCCCGGAGACCTCATCTACACGGGCACGCCGGAGGGTGTGGGGGCGGTGGTTAAGGGGGACCGGATAGAGGCGAGGGTTGACGGGCTGGCCCCTTTAACGGTCGTCGTTGCGTGATCCGCCATCAGAAATGTCCACCGTGCCAGAACCGTGGATGCAACGGTGCATCCACGGCTTTAGCGTTGGCGGGAAGGTTGTCCGCCCGCAAAGCCGCCAGACGGAACAGGTCTGGCCACGCGCCGCCCGCCACGAACACAACCGCCGCCAACGCCGCAGATGCAACAGCGACCCTGGAAGGCCACTGCAAAACGCCCTCGGACACCGGCGCCTTGCCGAAGGCGTTTGAACGCCATCCCCAGGCGCACCCCACCAACAACACCAGCCACAGTTGACTCGTTGGAATGACCAGAAGGCCAGACACCAGGCCGTCGGTCAGCGCCGCTGTACAAGCCACCAGGAGCGCGGTGTTTGTTGCATTTTCCCGAGGGTCGGACAGGCGCCCAGCAACGTCGCGACAAGCGAGCTTCCAGATGGACAGAACCATGGCGGCAGCCGCGAGCAGCATGGCGGGCACGCCCCATTCGCTGGCGAATTGAATCGGCCAACTGTGCGGGTGGGCGGGCAACTGTGGCGCCCAGGCTTCGTGCGCAAAATGCATGGGGCCCGCGCCCAGCCACGGGTGCGCCTCAATCATCCGCAGTCCAAGCGCCCACAGTTCGGCGCGACCGCTGGTCGGTGTGGCGATCGACCGCTCCAAGGTTCCAAAAAGCATGCCAAACGGCTGCATTCCGAAAGCAACGGGAACAAGCACAAACACCACCAGATAAACCACCAGCCCCGCCAGGCCGGAAAGAACGAATGCACGCAGCCAAGGCCAAGCCCGGCCGCGCAGCAGCCGTCCTGCCGCCAGACAACCCGCCGACAGCCCCAGCAAGGTGCCACGACCTGCTGCCAGAAACAGCAAGCTCCACCATGCCGCGGTCACCAGCCACACCAAGCGACGGTGTTCGACACGACACCGACAGGCGAACAAGGCCAGCAGCGGTATGGACACTGTCTGCACATGATTGAGGAAGCGATAGTTGTCGAAACCGAGCACCAGCTCTGTGGCATCAGACTGCCCTCCCGCCTTCAACGCCACCGCAAACAACCAGGCCACGCCCAACAAATACGCCGCACAACCGACCACGCAGGCCGTCAAGACCTTGTCGAGCGCGTCGTCGCCACCCCGCCGGATCTCGCCGGCCACCAGACTCGCAGCTCCGAGCAACAACAACAAATTGCCCCATTCGAGCAACGCATGACGGGGCGACAAACCAAGCACCGAAGACACAAGGCCCAGCCCGAAAAGCCCGCCGAGCAACAACGCCAGAGGGCGTGAAATCGGCGGGCACGGCAACCGCCCACGCAAGGCATGGCTGAGCCACAACAAGCCTGCCGCCAATACGCACAACAACTCCAGAACACGCTGGTTGTCGTACCGACTGGCATCGGGCAACAGCGGGATGAGCAGCAGCGGACTGGCCACCGCGGCCACAGACACACAGAGGGAAAATCGGGGAAACACCGGAACGGTCACCAAAGCGGAGATCTTTTCCTCGCCAGTATTCCGAGCCCTCACTCAATACACCAACCGCGGCTCGCCGCTGCAATTCAGCTTGATCAGGTGGACATCGGTCACGCCGAGGTTGATGCCCAGCACGTTTTGCAGCAAAGGCGTCAATACGGAACTGCCGAGCGCATTCAGCAAAGGCTTAACCAGCCCGGTCAGATAGGCCAAGGAATTATTGACCGTGCTGCCAGCCGTTGTGTTGCTGGAACCCGCCAAAGTGTTGCGCAGCATCTGCTTGCAGCCTGTCTCGTTGCCGCCCAAATAAGCCAATCCGGTACAGGAATTGAGCAGGGAACTCACCACACCACCGACCAGATTCACCACACCGGAAAGCAGACCGCTTTGGCCAACGTTGTTGGTCACACGGTTATTGGCCTCGGTCAGCCGATTGCCACGGCAAACCGGTGTGTCAACATTGCAAACGCTGGCTGTATCGTTCCATATCTGATCGCGCAGGTTGTCCAATTGTGTGCTGGTGAGCGATGTGGTGGGCGGTTGAGCGCCGAACAGTTGGTTGGTCAACTGCGTCACCAAATTGGATACGGTGGTACCGATCTGCAGATTGTTGGTAGTGCTCCGGGTTTCACCTTCTTTAAGGGTCACCGAATCATTGGCCGGCAATGCATCCAAGTTGATCTTGTTGGTCACCTTGATCAAACCGGCCACATTCAGCATAGGATTGGTGGGATTGCTCAGGTTATCGGTGCAGGCGTTGCTTTTGGAAAACAGATCACCGTCGGCAATGGTCCCGACGCATACCTTCGCAATTGATGACGCCACCGTGATCCGGGCCCTATCGTTGCCCGAGCTGTCGCGCAAGCCTGCGGTACACAATTCGGCCAAAGTTCCTTTTCCGCTCACCACGTCAACCACTATAGGCAAATCCATCGAGACCAACGGCGACAGCAAAGTGCCCAGTAGGCCACTTGTGGTTTGGAGACGAACATAGCTGCGGACCTGGGCGGTGTAAGCCGAAACGCCAACCGCACCAAAAGCGACCGAGGGTGGTTCCACCACACCCACTTTTGCAGTCACGGTGGCCAAACCCAGCAGGTTGGTCAGGCCAAGATCGAGCGTGACCGCGTGGCCGGCGCTGGCCACCCCCACTGCAGATTTCAGTACGTCAAGCGCGCTCACTTGTGCATTGAGGGCTGAACTGGCAGATGTGTCAGGCGTGACCACATTGGCGAAGAGCCCCCGCGCCGTGCCCGAGCTGTCAGAACCCAGTTTGATCTGATTGACGTTGCCCGATCCTCCCAGCTTGGTGGTGAGTGCGTTCAGCAATGTGGTGTTGAGCGCCAGCAGGTCAGAACGACCAGCCACAATGGCTGTGGCGTCCAGCAGTTGGCCCAGCGTGACCTGATTGGCCTGCAGCAGCGCATTGAGGCCGCCCACCGTCAGATCGCTGGCCACAGGAATACCCAGCTGCTTGAGCAGTCCTCCGGGGGTGATATTGACATTGGCCAAACCGTCGTACGCCACCAGTGACGTACCCGTCAGGTCCAAGCCCAGCATCTTCAGCGTGTCGCCCAGCACCCCATTTCCCGTGACCACCAGGAGTTTGGTGCCCACCGAGAACCCGGCCAGCGGCGGCCCGGATTTTGCCAGCGCCTGTGCGGACACGAAGCGGCTGGTCAAGAACGGCAGAAGCGTAGGTCCCGTACCCGATACGAACACCTTGACGGCATTCGGCTGCGCCGCTCCGGCGTTGAAGTATTGGTTGGTCGGGGTACCGGTCGGATCCCAACGGCCACAGGTGGGTGTCACCGTAACAGGGAAACTCAGCGACTGCAGATTTTTATTCGCGTTGGCAGTGGCGGCAGTATTGGCGCTGCCGCAATCGGTTGTGGCCAACGAGCGCGCTCCTGCCAGGGCCGCCAAGTCAGCAGCCTTCTGCATCTCGCGCTTCACAAAGAACAAATAGCCCAATTCGGTACCGGTCAGCGCAATCACGCACACCAGCAAGGTCACGGCGGCCTGAATGAGCAGAGCTCCGCGCTGGCGGTAGTGATGTCTGGGGCCCCGAATCATTCGAAGAATGGGTTTCTTCATAAAATTTCCTAAATCGGCACAATCGCGCTGGCCGTCAATGTGTCGGGAACCCAGCTCAGCAAGGGCACCACAGGAAGAACACGGTTCTGGCCGTACTGGTACTTCACAGTGACCTTGGCGCAACCGGCCACGCCGCCGCAGGTTGGATCCACAAGCACCGTGACGTTGTTGGAGCTCGAAACCCAGGTGGTGCGGCCGGCCTCCGTCATGCTCACGCTGCTGGGGGCAATCAACGAGCTTGCCAAAGACTTGTAGACGATGCCTTGAATGGTTGGGTCATTGACCCCCAGAGTTGCCGCTCCCAGCAGCGAGATCGCGCGGGCGCCATCACCGGCCGCTCGAGACACCACCTGCTGGGTATAGAACACCGCGCCGAACGAGGCGGCCGCGTAGACCACCGAGACAAACAACATGGCGATCATCGCGAATTCGATCGCGGCAATGCCCCGCTGTTGGCGGATGCGGAAAAAAGATGAACGGCGTCTCATGGCGTCCTCACGGATTGAGAGTCTTGGCATCGACCAGCACGCTCGCATTGGCGCTCAAGGTGGCGGGAAGGATCAAGCCAAAGCCGGGCAGCGAGGGAACCACCGGATTTGCCGCATAGTTGTAAGAAGCCACCACCATGATGCGGCAGGCAGTGTCGAGCGTGTTTCCGCAGCTTGCGCCGGGCGCCGACGGCGTAGACGTGGGCGCGCAAATGGCCCCCGCAGCGCAGATGTCTGCCACCACTGTGGGCGCGACTGGCATCCACTTGGTCTGCATCCTCGCCTCTGTGACTGCGCTTGTGAGTCTGGCGCCGGCCGAGGTCTGATAACGCAGGGCAGCGCGCGCACCCTCTTCCGCCGCATGCTGCAGATCCACGCGGATGAACATCACGATGGCCAATGCCAGCGCTCCGTATGTCAGCAGGAAAAACAGCGGAAAGACCAACGCGTATTCAAGCGCATAGGCGCCGCTCTGCGCCCTTGGCTGAGCAAACAACCTGCGCGGAATGTCTAGGCGTCGCATGGCAGACACCAGCAGCATCAACGTCCGCCGCCGCTTCCGCCACTGCCGCTGCCACGGCTGAGCACCGACGAGAAATTCTCTGGGATGGCCGTTTTATGGCTTTCCAGATAACGCTGGTAGGACAACACGGATGCGGCGCCCAACATGGGCAATTCGGGGCCGGCCTGGCGACCACTGATTTGCAGTTCCAGCAAGGAGCGTGTGCTATCGCCAACAGCGGCCGGGCGAAGGCTTGGCTGAGGCTCGGCCGCGCCGGCTGAAAGGGCCAGGCAAGCCAGCAAAACGGCGACAGAAAAAGTGCGGATGAACATGGAAACTCCGTTAAGCGGGGGTTATTGCGAAAGGCTGTTGGTCGGCGTCAGCGCAACTGCGGGTGTGAGGGCTACAGGCATACCGACCAGCGCGGCCGTTCCGATGGAAGGTTGGAGCACCGGACGAGCGGTGGCCACCGCAATTGCCGCAGGAGCGGTATCGGCGGCAGGCCCTGTTGCGACCGGCTGTGTGCGCTGACGCTGCTGAATGGTGCGGGCAAGCTCCGTGATCTGAGCACGGGACGCTGCCGGCAACTGGTTCTTGTCCATCACGGCCTGCGCCTGGTCGGCTTGCCCGTCGAGCATGAGGTACAGCGCAATGTTGCTCCATACACGGGGGTTGTCGGCCATCAATTCGGAAGCCTTGAACAATGGGACGCGGGCTTCCGCCAAGCGGCCGCGCTGCATTAACGCATAACCCAGATCATTCAACATTCCCCCATCGGTAGGCGCCGCATTGTTGGCCTGCATGAGGTAGCCTGTCGCAGCGCCAAAGTCACCCGCGCGGCCTGCGATCAGTCCCAGGCCGTGAGCAGCCTGCGCACGCATTGGCGTGGACATCAGCTGAAGGTAGAGTGCCTTGGCCGCGTCGGTCTGTTCCGTCTGGCGCAGGGCATCGGCGCGCAGCACGTTCGACTCAGGGTCAACGCCCCAGCGCTGCTGCAATGCATCGATATGGGCGAGTGACGCAAAATACAAGCCCTTCTGCTGCATCTGAGCCACCATTCGCAAATAGGTGGCACGACTGTCCAGTTCACCGACGGGATTGGCGGCCGCCTCCTGGCGGGCAGCTTCGGTTTGCTGCTGTGCACGAAGCTGCATGCCCTGGATACTGCCTCGAGCGGCGCAGCCGCCCAGAACCACCATTCCGGCCAAACAGGCCACTCCAGCGACCAAGAATCGACGGTAGGGGAAATAGATCACGGCTGGCGCTCCTTAGTGTTGGCTGAGCGCCCGGATGACCCCCAGAAACCCGGGGCCGCCTGCCACGATCAGCAAAGCTGGCAGCAGGAATAGAATCATCGCGGCACTCATCTTGACAGTGATGACGCCAATTTTTTCCCGAACCCGGTTGCGCCGTTGCTCCAATAAGCGGTCGCCAAACCGCTTCATTGGCTCTTGCACGGAACCGCCATATCTGTCTATCTGCAACAAAAGGTCGACGAACGTTTTCAAATCTTCGTTGTCGAACAACTTGACGAGACGCTGCAGGCTTTGTTCCCGGGTGCGGCCGTTGGCAAACTGTTGGTTGGCGATGCGCAATTCGTCGGCCAATACGGGGGCGGTCGAGCGAAAATCCTGGATCACCATTTGCAGTGCCTGGTCCACTCCCAACCCAACACCCATCAACAGTTGCATCAATTCGAGCAACCACGGTAGTTCGACGACGGTGCGGCTTCTGCGCCGCGCTCCAATGCTTTGCAAAACCCATTTGGGCAGCATGAAGCCGATGGCGACCGCGAAAAACATCGCAATCCAGAATGTCAGAGCGCTGTCTTGCCAGAAGAAAAAGCCCACCACCAACGCCAGAACCAAGGGCATGAAGATGCGCGCGGCCAAGAAGACGTATCGGCTGCGAAGATCACGGAAATTGCACAGCGCTAGCAGTCGCACGTCTTCGTCTTCGAGTGACATCTGCCCAAAGCGCGAGGCAGACATCCTTTCGCCAACCTGGGCAATCGAATCGACAACCCGGCGGGTTGCCTCTGCGTTGAGTTGTCGCTTGGGTTTGTCGCTGGCGGCTGCGGTTTCAGGGTTCAACACAGCATCGAGTTGTTGCTGGATGCGCGTCTTGCGACGCCAGCCGAGCACCAGGTCGGCGGCAAAAGCCATGGAGGCCAACCCAACCAAGACCGCGCAAAGACCCATCAGGAAAGAAAAGGATGCGGTGCCCATGATCAATCCTCCAGCGACTTCGTGAGCTTGTAGAGCACCGCAGCACCCGCGAACTGCAGGAAGAGCGCGCCGAACAGCAGGTTCTTGCCAGTCGGGTCGTGCCACATGCGGCCGATGTACTCGGGGTTGGCCACAATGATGTAGCAGGCCAAACTGATCGGTAATAGCCCCAACACCCAAGCGGAAAGCCGTGTTTCGGACGACTGCGCCATCAATTCCTGCTGGGCTTGTTCGCGATCTCGAATGAACACGGCGACGCGCGAAATGATCAGGTCTGCCCGGCCACCAAAGCGCATGGCCATTCTCAGAATAGACGCCAGCAACATCAGTTCAGCGGAGTCATACAGTTCGCCCACCGCCAGCAACGCTTGATCTGGCTCCAGCCCACCGGCCTGCAAGCGCGCCGAATGTTGAACGGCATTGCCCAGCGGCGTGCCTGCGGTGGCAGGCGAGTTCTGAAACGCGGACTGCACAGAATGTCCGACCGTCATCATGCGGACAACGTTGTCGAGGTACGTCGGGATGTCGTGACTCAAAGCCTTGCGCTGGCGGGCAGCACGCCACTTGACCCAGGCCACCAACAACAAGGCGCCCAAGACAGCCATTCCGATGGCAGCCAAAATCCCGGCAAAGAGAGCACCGAGCAGCGCCAGTGCGCAGGGGACCGCGGCCATGAGCGCCACAGTGGCGATGGTTGGCGTCAGACCGGCTCGCAAGAAGATGTGGTTGATCGGCCACCGCTTGGTGCCGATCGCATTCGCTCGCCGCTGCGCCTGAGCGCGGCTCATCGCGGTTTCGATCGGCATGCTCGCATCCAGAGACATCAACTGATCGATCCCGGCCGCCGAGGCCTGTCGCCTGTCCTCCCATTGAGCCCGTTGCCAGAGCCACAGGCCAATACCCGCGCAAACAAGACCACTCGCCAACAACGTCAGCAAAAGACTAGACATGGATATGCCCCTTGCTCTGGTTCTGGAGTGCCGCCATGTTGCGCAGCGATGCCAGTTTGGGACTGTGGGGCGGCACACCGAGACCGACCCAACGATCGTGTTCTTTGCCGTCCGGTCCGATCACGGTTTCGTGGCGAAAAAGCTCCTGCATCGAAACGATGTTGTCCCCGAACCCAGTGATTTCTGTCACGGACAGAATGCGGCGCTTGCCATTGGCCAGCCGGCCAATCTGGACGATGAAATCGACGGCGCTGGCAACCATGCGGCGCAGGCTGCTTTCGCTGCCCTGAAAGCCCGCAAAGCCAGCCAGCATTTCCATCCGGTAAAGGCATTCGCGCGGACTGTTGGCGTGGATCGTGCCCATGGAGCCGTCATGGCCAGTGCCCATGGCCTGCATCAGTTCCAGTACTTCGCCACCGCGAACTTCGCCAACAATGACTCGATCAGGTCGCATCCGCAGGCTGTTGCGCATGAGATCGCGTGGCGTTACCTCCCCAGCGCCCTCGAAACCACCGGGCCGCGACTCCAGACGCACCACGTGCTCGTGATGAAGCTTCAGCTCAGCAGTGTCTTCGATAGTGATGATGCGTTCGTTTTCGCCAATGAAATTGGCGAGAGCATTCAACAACGACGTCTTCCCGGAACTGGTGCCGCCACTGATGATCATGTTGCAGCGGTTCTTGACAGCGACAGACAGCAAATCGTGGACAGCCTGGTTCATCGAGCCCAGCTCCACGAGTTCCTGAGGCGTCATCGGATCCTTGCGGAATTTCCGGATCGACACCACCGGCCCCTCAAGCGCAAGCGGTTCGATGATGACATTCAGACGGCCGCCATCGTGCAGGCGCGCGTCGACCATCGGTGTGGATTCGTCCAACCGCCGGCCCAACGGTGCCAGGATGCGTCGCACGATGCGCAGCAGATGGGCGCCGTCGGTGAATCGGGTCGTGCTGCGCTCCAGAACGCCCCCGCGCGACACATAGATCTCCCGCGGGCCATTGCAGCAAATGTCTTCGATCGCAGGATCGGCGAGCAAATCCTCCAGGGGGCCAAGCCCCACCAGGTCTTTGAAGAGCGCATCGGCGATGGCCCGGGTTTCAAGGTCGTTGATGGGAACACGGCGGCTTCGGATGAAGCTGTCGACCTCGGTCAGAACGAACTGTTGCATCGCAGTGCGAGGCTTCATCTGCAAGCCTTGCCCCTCTTCCTCGATGCGGTTCAGAAGATGCGCCTGCGCACTCTGCTTGATGTCGAGGAACTGTTGAGACTCGGCGAAGCCGTTGAGGTCGCTTGAGAATTCGTAGAAGTTGTTTCGCATGGTGTTCGTCCGCAGAGTGCCGTTAGCGCCGGATCAGATTGCGCAGACCACCGACAAGCCCCTTGGGCTTTACGGAGGCCTCTGCTGGCAGCCAGTCGAACTGGCGCACAACCGAATCGATGGTTTGAGAAAAAAGATCGTCGGGAGATGCTTCGACCAAAGCCTTCCCCTGATTGAGTGCCTGCAATATCGCCACATGGCGGTGCGGAAGCTCGCTGAGCGCCGCCACGCCAAGCCGCTTTCCCACGTCCCCCGCATTCAACGCAAGCGCTTCGTCGTACTTATTCAAAAGCAGCCGAATTTTCCCGACGATCACGCCCCGTTCTGCCAAGCCCTGCAGGAGGGACCGCGCGGACACAATGGAGCCGACTGACGGGTCACTGATCAAAAGCACTTCATCAGCCTGCCGAACCATCGCCGCGACGAAATCCAGATCGGCAAAGCCGCCGAGATCTGCAACCAAGGTTGGGAAAAAGCGCCGCAGCGCACCGATCAGTGCGACGGCGTCGTCGTACGAGATCTGGCGCAACCGGTCCGGTTGCGTCGGCATGGGTAACAGTGAAAACCCCGTGGGGTGCGATGCAAAAGCCGATGCAATAAAGGTTTCATCGATGCGACTGAGGCTGTTGATGGCCTGCAGCAGATCGAATTCCTTCTTCTGGTTCAGGTAGAGGGACGCATCGGCGATCGGAATACCGAAGTCCAGCAACATGACACGGGCCGTTGCGCCGTAAGCCCTCTGTGCTCGCAATGACAGATTCACGGCGACAGTGCTCGCGCCAACACCCGCCCGGGCCCCTAGAACCGCCACAACCTTGCCGCGCGTCTGGGAAGCGTGCCCGCCGTTGTCATTGCCACTCGCCAGGGCACGCGAGATGATGTTCACGGCATCACCGTCGGCATTGTCGAGATCAATGAAGTCGCGGACGCCAGAACGCAATGCCGCCAAGACGGAGTCGGCAACGGCCGAGTTGCCGACGGCTACCAATGCCATCTCGGGCGTCGCAATCGCCAACTGTTTGGCCAGGCTCGCTGATCGGGTCGCCTGAGATGGCGAAAAATCCAAGAAGACCAGCCGTTGCCGGCCGCCCGACAGTTCCCGAACACATTCGGGAACAGAACCATCTACAGGAAGCAGCCGCCCCAGATGAGCCGTCACAAGTGACAGCTTTTCGGCTGTACCGGCTTGCGCGAATGCCAGCGCGAATTCCGGCAACGATCCAACGGACCCGCGATCGGCTGTCAAATCGGGCGGCATCGTGCTCATTGGGAAAAGCCGGGAAAACTGCGACTGCCAATACCCAGCACGTAGGGCGTCCAGACCGGGGCATTCGCTGCGTCGGCCCCATCTCCGGGCAGATTCGGCAAACGGGCCTCGCGGGCCAACGGCTTGACCAGATGCGGCGTGACGATGATCACAAGTTCCTTCTCGTCGCTCTGGAAATTCAGATTTTTGAAGAAAGCTCCGATCACTGGCAGATCGCCCAGCAGGGGAACCTTGTTAACGCTGGACACCGTGTTTTTGCTGATCAGCCCGCCGATGACGAAGCTTTCACCATCCCCCAACTCGACCGTGGTGTCGGCCTTCCGTGTCAGCAGCGCAGGAACAGGAGAACCCGACACACTGACCGCGTTCGTGTAATCCAGATCACTGGCCTGTGGCGCCACCTTGAGTGCGATGCGGTCGGCACTCAACACCGTGGGTGTAACGGCCAGTCCGATGCCGAAAGGTTTGTATTCAACGGACACACTGCCCAGCCCCTGGCTCACTGGAATGGGAATTTCCCCGCCGGCGAGAAAACTGGCGCTGTGGCCCGATTGCGCCACGAGCGTTGGTTCAGCCAGCACCCGTGCCATGCCGTTGCTCTGAAGCAAGCGAAGACTTGCCGTGGTGGTATCGCTGATGCGCCCCACCAGATTGAACGCATTCTGCAGGGAGCTGGTTGTGGTGAATAACGAGTCGAAGAAATACTTTCCCTTGACGAAGGAAAAGTTCGTACCGACCTGTTTGAGTGCCGTCTTGCTGAACTCGACCACCTTCACATCGACTTGTACGGTGCCGCTGGTGGCCACCGTGCTCTGATCGATGAGGACTTTGCCTGCCTTCTCGGGTAGGTTCTGGCGGATCAATTCACTGGCCTGGGCATGGGCCACCATGCTGGGGGCCGAACCAGCGAGCACCGGTCCAGTGGACCGCAACCCCGTGCCTTTGAGATCGTCTCCGTCAACGACCAGATTCACACTGGAGGCCTTGGCGCGACCCCGATACCAAATCAAGAGATTCGTGGTTCCGGAACGCTTGCCAAACAACAACAAGGATCCGTGATCCCCGTTGGCTTTGCTCGGCCTCATCACGAGCGCATCGGCAACGCTGGGGTCGGCAATAGCGATCCGGCTGATCGGCGCGGCGAGCAACATTTCCTGTTGTTGTGCGCTTTGGAGATTGACGGAGCTCGGCAGCGCAGCGGCAGCAGTCTCGGCAACGTCGATAGCCTTGGTGTCTGCGGCGCCTTTGGCAGCTCCCCGATTGACTGCACGGGGACCGGAAACCAGGGCGACGGCATCGCCATTCACAGGGGGCCGATCTTCCGCCGAAGCTGCTGCCAAGCCGAAACTGGCGCCGATCAGCGAAACAAGAACGGATGTTTTGAACAGCGGTCGCATGGCAGTACCTGAATGTTTTTGATGATGGTGAAGGGCGCTCATTGGCGGACTCCTCCGCGGATGATTTCAATGATGTCGGGAGCCGGGGTTACGCGCACTGTGATCGGCCCGCTCTGAGCACCGCCGCCCTGCGGCCGCTTGAGCTTGCCGTCCTTGAGGCCTGACAGGCCCGACAGGCTGGTACCTGCGAATGCTGAGTTCACTGGCTCTGCCGCCAATTCCTTCGACAAAGCTTTACCGCTGAACGGATCGACCGCGCTGTGCTTGATGTCGCGCACCTGCAGCACAGGTGGCATCGGGTCGAACAACGACTCCGAAGCAACGGTTTCGTCCTTTGGATTGCGAAGTGCCAGCGTCACACGGCCATTACCCTGGGCCAGCGTCAGCCGATTGACGTCCGCCAGAGGCACCGCCAACACGGCCGTGCGGGCGGTCACACCCCGTTGAGCCGCGTCGGCCGGTGCATCTTCATTGACTGCAGCGCCGCCGACAGCCAGCACCCGGATGCGGGACAGCAGCAGTCGCGCCTGGCTCGGTAAAATTTCGGTGCTGTCCTGCTTGAGCAAGATAAAAACATCGACGAAATCGCCGGGGCGAGCCCGATTCCCCACGGCGGTTGTCTCATCGACGCTGACGGCCACAGCCCGCTCGCCCTCCGCCACCTGGCCTGCCAGACCACCTGAAAGATGGGATTGAACGACAGGCACACCTTCGCCCACGTCAACCACGGGCACTTTCCCGACCACCTCGGCGTTGTCGGAAAAGCTACCGGCCGGTTTGATCGGCAGTTTCTCGATTCTGATGCTGTCGGCCGGCACAGGCTTGCCCGCCTGGAGCAGCTTGCTCGCGACGACTACAGAAAATTGATTGACGGAAGGGACGGCCGCAGGCGCGGCGGCTGATTGCGGCTCTGGGGCTGGCTGTCGGGCAAGCAGAACGGCATACACGCCGATCAGTGCGGCCGCCAGCAGCAGCAGGCCCGCGATGAGCTTGGTGATCTTATTCATGGGATGCTATAAGTTGAAAGTAAAGAGGTTCACGCAAATAAGCCAAAAGAAAACGGCACAATCAATTCAGGCTTAAACGCCACTGCCGCTATGCCAACGGCAAGATGGGCGCCATATGGCAGCCGCCCGAAGGTCCCCACGTATCGGGAAGCTGCCAACTGGGGCAAGAACGTGCTCGACGTCATCCAGCCCACTGCGTGCAGTGCGGCTAGAACCGATGCAATCAGCCATACCGGAAGCAAAGCCGGCCAACCCAGCAACGCGCCTGCGGTAGCGAAAAGCTTCACATCACCCGCACCCATGATTCGCAGGATGTAGAACGGCAATAGCGCCAGAAGGCCAGCCAGCGCGCCAATCAAGCATTGGAGAGGAGATGCGCCGAACGGCGTTCTACCCAGGAACACCAGCCCCAACAACGCGCACCCAAAACCGGCCATGAGCAGGACATTCGGAATGCGCCGCCGAGTCCAGTCCGACCAACCGATCAGACAGCACCAGATAACGAGCCCGCCCAGCAAAAAGTTGGACGTCATGCTCGCAACCTGAGATCAGAAAAGCAACTCGCGCCGATCATGTGAGCCCCATGAGTTATCGAATGGGGCTCATCGTAAATACAGAACGTAACGCCAATCGGCCGAACAATGCGGGGTTTGTTGCGCAGCTTTTTTATGCACAGCAGAAACCTAAACTTAGGTTCTACATGGCTCATGTCCGATGTGGCTTCCGGCCTTCTATGGCAAACGCGATTCACCATGAAACGCCCAAGGTACCGTGCAGATCAAACGGATTCCTGGCGCCAGCGGGGAGGCGTGAGGCGGTAGCGGCAATGCCTCGGCCAGCGCCGGCATGCAGGACCAACCGGATCGCGATCATTCAAAAGCAAAAAAGCCGCTTCACTAGCGTGAAGCGGCTTAGGTGATTAACCCGGACATTCAAGCCACCCGAGGGGATGGCTTGAACGTTATTAAACAGCGCATCGAATCATACTTTTCAACTCGAAGATGCGTCCATTCAACTTAGGTCGTCGTCGGCAGTTTTCCCCCGATGAAATTGAAGGTCCCTGTCAGGTTGGTTCCGACGGCGGTCACGGCAACAATGATGGCGACGGCGATGAGGCCTGCGATCAAGCCGTATTCGATGGCGGTTGCACCTTCTTCATCGCGGAAAAAATTGGTGATGGCTTGCATATTGAGCTCCCGAAAAAAAAGATCAGATAGGGCACACCAAGCACTGGTGATCAATGCTATCCAAGCGCAGTCCGCTCAGGTCGTGGTCGGCAGCTTGTTACCGATGAAGGTGAAGGTCCCCTTCAGGTTCGTGCCAACCTGGGTCACGGCAACGATGATCGCAACGGCAATCAGACCAGCGATCAGACCGTACTCAATGGCGGTGGCGCCTTCTTCATCGCGGAAGAATTTGGTGATGGCTTGCATGTGTGGCTCCGAGAAAGTGGTTAAGGAGCCCTGATCCTAAGGACGGGAAGGCATTGCCATTGATTGAATAAGGCCACTTTCCAGATGCAATCCCTTGCTCAAGTTCCGGCACAGGCTTCGGGTGAAAACATTGGGCTTACTTTTTCCTGGCCCGAACCAGAGGCAGTATTAACGCCTCTATTCGCTTTGGATTGCGCTGCTATCGGACCAAATTCAATCTTCGTCGGATTGGAGAGCAGAACGCCCGCGGAGCTCGACACGGCTGCATCGCTCGCGGGAATGCAAAAACAAAAGCGCCGCATCAAAGTGCGGCGCTGCATTTAAGTGGGGTGGCTGATGGGACTCGAACCCACGACGACCAGAATCACAATCTGGGACTCTACCAACTGAGCTACAGCCACCACAGAGGCAAGATTATAGCGGGTCGTTACCCGCCTCGGTCGGTTGGTTCCGTCAGTTTGCTTCAGGCGCCACGGCGAGTGCCGGTGCTGCGACCTTGTAGCGAACCTTGAACCGTTCTTTCAGCACTTCATAGTAGGCCCGGCCTTCGGCGGTCGACCACCATTGCCCATATTGGGTCAGTTCCCGCTGGCTCTTGGCGGCCTCGACGGTGCCGCGCGGCACAGCCTTGTCGACGCTCAACACCGCATAACCCAGCCCATCCAGCTCGACGCCAATCATGGCCGGCAGCTTGCCGCCATCGGCCCGCAAGGCCGCGCGCACGATGGCCTGCGGCGCCTTCTGGTCTTCGCGCGACAACTGCACAGACTCCGGCCATACCGCACTGGCGGGATTGGCCTGCCAAGCGGCCAGTTTCTCCTTGCCCTCTTTGATCGCCAGCGCCTGCGCCTGCTTCTCCACCAGGCGGCCGCGCGCAATGGCGCTGACCTCGGCGAACGGGAGCGTGCGAGCCGGGTTGTAATGCACGATGCGTGCGGCGACCAGTTCGTTCGGGCCGACCTCGACCGCTTCGGTGTTGCGCTTCTTCTCGGTGGCGTCTGGGGAGAAAACGGCGTCCAACAGCTTGCGGCTGGCCAGCGCACCTTTGGCGTCGGCGCTCGGCTGACGACCGAGTTTCTGGGCCGATTTGACCGCCAGCTTGAGCTTGTCGGCAACCGGCTTCAGGCTGTCGGACTGTTCGTAGACCAGATTGGTAAAGGTCTCGGCGGCCTCGGCAAACTTCGCAGCGGCCTGCTGCGCGCGGTATTCCGTCTCGATCTCAGGGCGCGACTCCTCAAACGACTTCTGCTTTGGCAGCTTCACGTCGGTCAACTGAATGATGTGGTAGCCGAACTCCGTTTCGACGATGTTGCTCACATCGCCCTTCTTCATCGAAAAAACCGCATCTTCGAAGTTCTTGGTCATCGCGCCGCGGCTGAAGAAATCAAGGTCGCCGCCGTTGGCCGCAGAGCCAGGGTCCTGTGAATTCTTCTTGGCGAGTTCGGCGAAGGTCTGCGGCGCCTTCTTGATCTCGGCCAGCAAGTGCTCGGCCTTGGTCTTGGCCTTCGCGCGGTCGTCGGGCGAAGCGTCCTTTGCGGCGGCGATCAGGATGTGGCTGGCGCGGCGCTCTTCCTTGCCGGCCAGGCGCGCGGCATTCTGGTCGTAATACGCCTTGAGCGCCGCCTCGTCGACCGTGATCGTCTTTTTGACCGCATCCAGATCCAGCACAACGTACTCGATGTCGGCCTGCTCAGGCGCGCGGAACAGATTCGGGTTGTCTTTGTAGAACTGCTCGACCTCCGCGTCCGTCGGGGCGACCTTCTTCAAATAATCTTCGGTCTTGAAGCGGGCGATGCGAACCTCGCGGTGCTCGAAGAAGGGCTCGATCGCACGATCAGCAACAGCCTTGGGGCTGAAACCGGTCTTGCCAAGCCCTTCAGACACCTGCTGCAACGACAGGCTGCGGCGAATGCCGGCCTCCAGCATTTCGGGCGTCATGCCCTGCGCGGCCGCGAGTTGCCGGTAGCGATCCATGTCCAGCGTGCCATCGGCCTTGCGCAACGAGGCAATGACCTGGTTTTGCTGAAGCTCCTGAACCACCCGCGCGTCGCTGACCGAGAGATGCTGCTTGTTCACCGCCGCCGCCAACACGCGGTCGCGCACCATGGCCTCGAGCGTTGTGTACCGGGCTTCCGGCGTGTCGAGCACCTTGGGGTCGATTTGCGGATTGGCCGCGCGCTGGGCCCGGGCCTCGTTTTCGTGGGCCGCATCCCAGTCGCTCTGGGTGATGTCCTTGCCGTCCACCGTGGCGACGGTAGCGGTCTTCTCGGTCATCCGGTTCGCGCCGGTGCCGATCAGGATGAAGGACGGCACGACCAGCAAGAACAGCACGAACAGGGCCGTCTTGGAGTGGTTGCGGATGAAATCAAACATGCGGCATCTTTCGAGACAACAAATGAAAAAGGCGAACATCCGTTCGCCTTGTCGCTTGGTGGGTGCTGACGGGTTCGAACCGCCGACCTACGCCTTGTAAGGGCGCCGCTCTACCAGCTGAGCTAAGCACCCCACCGGAAAACATTGCTCAATTCAGAGCATCCTTCAGTGCCTTGCCAGGACGGAACTTCGGCACTTTGGCAGCCTTGATTTTAATCGCAGCGCCGGTGCGCGGGTTGCGGCCCGAACGCGCCGCACGTTTGCCCACAGCGAAAGTGCCGAAACCCACGAGCGAAACCGAGCCGCCTTTCTTCAGCGTGGTTTTCACGGCGCCCAGGGTGGATTCCAGTGCGCGCGTGGCTGCCGCCTTGGAAATGTCGGCGTGCTTGGCGATGTGCTCGATGAGTTCGGTCTTGTTCACAAGGGTCCCCTCGTTCAGAAAATTAGTTGGTGGTGTGGCGCCGCAGGCAGCAGATGCGATGGAAGGCGACGGCCGGCCCGGGTGTTGCTGTCATTCGCAGACCTGCAGAATGCTCGGCGAGCCGAATTGCAGGGGCAAGGAATATTAAAACGACGGAACCACCGGGTGTCAATACGAGTTGCCCATCTGGTGCAGCGCGGGACCGGATTCTAGTCGGTTTTTCAGAGAGCAGCGTGCTGCTTTTCACGCGAACGGCAACTGCATGCAGGGGCGGGCATCAAGGCCGCACCAAGAGCGTTCGCGCTCACGAAGCAACGGCCTGCGCAATCGCGCGTCCGAGATCGGACGTGGACGCCGCGCCGCCGATGTCGGGCGTGCGCGGCGCACCACTTTGGGGGGCCAGCACGCCCTCGATCGCGTGCAGGATCGCATCGTGCGCGGGTTTGAAGCCGAGGAAGTCCAGCATCATTGCGGCACACCAGATCTGACCGATGGGGTTGGCCACCGCCTTGCCGGCGATGTCCGGCGCGGACCCATGCACCGGCTCGAACAGCGACGGGTGGGTGCGCTCGGGGTTGAGGTTGGCGCTGGGGGCGATGCCGATGGTGCCGGTGCAGGCCGGCCCCAGGTCGCTGAGGATGTCGCCGAACAGGTTGCTGGCGACCACCACGTCGAACACGTCTGGCCGTTGCACGAAGTGAGCGGTGAGGATGTCGATGTGGAATTGGTCGACCCGCACGCCGGGGTAGTGGCGCGACATGGCCGCCACGCGTTCATCCCAATACGGCATGGTGATCGCGATGCCGTTGGACTTGGTGGCGCTGGTCAGGTGCTTGCGGGGCCGGCGCTGCGCCAGCTCGAACGCGAAGCGCAACACGCGGTCGATGCCGGTGCGCGTCATCACGGTCTCCTGCAGCACGATCTCGCGCTCGGTGCCTTCGAACATGCGGCCGCCGATGCTGGAATACTCGCCTTCGGTGTTTTCGCGGACGATCATCATGTCGATTTCGCCCGGCATGCGCGGCGAACCGTCGCGCCGCACCACCGGCGCCGTGATGCCGGGCATCAGCCGCGCGGGCCGCAGGTTGACGTACTGATCGAACACGCGGCGAAACTGCAGCAGCGAGCCCCACAGCGAGATGTGGTCGGGAATTTTTTCGGGCCAGCCGACCGCGCCGAACAGGATGGCGTCGTGGCCGCCGATCAGGTCGCGCCAGTTCTCGGGCAGCATGCGGCCATGGCGCTCGAAGTAAGGCCAGCACGCAAAGTCGAAATGGTCGAACTGCAGGTCGATGCCGAAGCGCGTGGCTGCAGCCTCCAGCACCCGCAGCCCCTCGGGCATGACCTCCTGACCAATACCGTCGCCGGCGATCACCGCAATGCGCTGCGTCGTCATGCCCTGCTCCTCATCGAAATTGTTCAGGCCCGCGCGGCGGGTTGCCGCACCACCAGCATCACCCCGATCGCGGTGACCACGGTGCCCACCACCGTCACCACCGTCACCGGTTCGCTGAACAGCAGCCAGGCCATCGCCGCCGTGACCGGCGGCACCAGGTAGAACATGCTGGTCACCCGGGTCGCCGCACCGCGCTGGATCAACAGGTACAACAGCGAACTCGCGCCCACGCTGAGGCCCAACACAGACCAGGCCAGCGCCCCGAACATCGGCGTGGTCCAGCGGATGCTTTCAGACTCCAGCAGTGCCACTGGCAGCGTCACCACGAAAGCGGCGATGAGTTGCACCGCGTTGGCGGTGCGCACGTCACACGGCGCGACGAAGTGCTTCTGATACAGCGTGCCGCAGGTGATGCACAACAGCGCACCAACGGCAAACAGCAGACTCTCCAGATGCGCCTCGCCGCCAAGCTTGCCGGACACCACCAGCAGCAGCCCCAGGAAGCCCGCCGCCAGCCCCACCCATTGGTTGCGGCTGACCTTGTCGCCGCGCGACGACAGCCACACTGCGGTGAGGATGGGCTGCAGACCGACGATCAGCGCGCACAGGCCCGACCCCATGCCGGACTTCACCGCAGCCCACACGCCGCCGAGGTAGCCCGCATGCATCAGCACGCCCGTGACACACAGGTGGAACCACTGGGCGCGGCCGCGGGGCCACGGCACACGCGCAATGACGATCCATGGGAGAAAGCACAGCACCGACAGTGCGTAACGCCAGACCAGAAAGCCCATGGGCGGGGCGTAGGGCATGCCGTAGCGCGCCACGATGAAGCCGGTGCTCCAGATCAGCACGAACACCAGCGGCATCGCCGCGACACCCCTGCCGCCGGGCCGCTCATGCATGTCGCGTCACCCTCTATCTGGCGCGCGCGCGGATTTCGGGCAGGGCCTTGCGCAGGTAATACACCATGGACCACACCGTGAAGATGGCCGACAGCCAGATCAGCCAGACGCCCCAGGTGCCGGTGTGGATCACGCCGAACAGCACCCCGTTGTAGAGCAGGAAGGGAATGGCCACCATCTGCACCACAGTCTTGACCTTGCCGATCATGTGCACGGCAACGCTCTTGGACGCGCCGATCTGCGCCATCCACTCGCGCAGCGCCGAAATGGCGATCTCGCGGCCGATGATGATCAGCGCCACGAACACGTCGGTGCGCTGCAGGTGCACCAGCACCAGCAGCGACGCACAGACCAGGAACTTGTCGGCCACCGGGTCGAGGAAGGCGCCGAACGACGACACCTGGTTGAGCTTGCGGGCCAGAAAGCCATCGAGCCAGTCTGTGGCGGCGAACAGCACGAACATGACGGTGGCAATCAGGTTGCGCACCGGCTCTTCGAGCGGCAGGTAAAAGACACCGACGATGAGCGGAATCGCGACGATGCGCGTCCAGGTCATCAGCGTGGGCACGGTGAAGAACATGGTCGCGATTCTGGCACGAGCGCGGGGGCCGCCGTGTCGCTCAGGGCGCCACGTCGAGTGAACGCAGCTGGAACTTCAACTGGTCGTTGTACAAAAACGTCTCGTTGAACTGCCACGGCGCCCTCAGGCGGCCGACCGGCTCGAACGGCGCGGCCTTGCGAACGGCGGCCATCGCCATCTGCACCGTCTGCGGCGATGACTTGGGCGCGCGCAACACGGTGATCTGCCGCACCGAGCCATCTTGCCGCACATGCACCGTGAGCACCGGAATGGAGCGCAGCTGCAACGGCATCGGCCCGTCGAAAGTGGCGCCGGGGTTGGCGGCCACGATGCGCTCGGCAGCTCGGCGGCGGTACTCGTCCCAGTCCCTCGCGGGGCCAGCCGGTTCGGCCGGTGGCGCCGCCACGGCAGCCGCCGAGGCCGCCACCTGCGGGTCGCTCGCCGCCGGGGCAGGTGGCGCCTCGCCCGGTCCGGCGGTCGGGCCCGGCGCGCAGCCGGCGAGCAGGGCCAGAGCGGCCATGACAAGCAGGCGTTCAGTGCAGCGCACGGTAGATGTCCTCCGCCAGCTCGCGCGAGATGCCGTCGACGGTGGCGATGTCGGCCACGCCCGCCGTCGCCACGCCCCGAATGCCGCCGAAGCGTTGCAGCAACCGCGCCCGGCGCTTCGGCCCCACGCCGGGAATGTCCTCCAGCTTGCTGCCGCCGGTGCGCACCTTGGCGCGGCGGGCCCGCATGCCGGTGATGGCGAACCGGTGGGCCTCGTCGCGAATCTGCGCGACCAGCATCAGCGCGGCCGAATCCTTGCCGAGGTAGACCTTCTCGCGGCCATCGGCGAACACCAGTTCCTCCAGCCCCACCTTGCGCCTTTCACCCTTTTCCACCCCGACGATGCGCGACAGCTCCAGCCCCAGGCCCTCGAACACCTCGCGGGCTATGGCCACCTGGCCCTTGCCGCCGTCGATCAGCACCAGGTGCGGCAGCGCGCGGTCGTTGCCGTCGTTCGCCGCCGCCTCGGCCAGCTTGCTGTAGCGGCGCAGCAGCACCTGGCGCATCGCGGCGTAGTCATCGCCCGGCGTGATGCCGTCGATGTTGTAGCGGCGGTAGTCGGCGCTCAGCATCTTGTGGTGCTGGAACACCACGCACGAGGCCTGTGTGGCTTCTCCGGCGGTGTGGGAAATGTCGAAACATTCGATGCGCAGCGTGTCCGGGTCGTCCACCGCCAAGTCCAGCGCATCCATCAGCGCGCGGGTGCGGGCCTGCTGCGAGCCCTCTTCGGCCAGTAGCCGTGCGAGCTGGATGCCCGCGTTCTGCTGCGCCATCTCCAGCCAGATGCGGCGCTGCTCGCGCGGGTTGTGCACGGCGGCGATGCGTTTGCCGCTCTGCTGGGCCAGCGCCTCCAGCAGTTCGGGCGCGAGCGGCTCGCTGCTGACCAGCAGAGGCGGCGGTGGCGCGTCGATGTAATGCTGCGCGACGAAAGCCTCCAGCACCACGGCCTCGGGCCGCAGGGCGTCGGCCAGCGCGGGCGTGGCGTCGTCGTCCGCTGCGATGGCGGCCTGTGTGCCGTCCTCCACATGGGCGGGAAAGTAGGCGCGATCTCCCAGATGCCGGCCGCCGCGTACCATGGCCAGGGTGACGCAGGCCTTGCCGCCGCGCACCTCGACGGCGAGGATGTCGACGTCGCGGTCGGTGCCGGTGTCCATGCTCTGCTGATGCAACACCTTGGACATCGCGGTGATCTGGTTGCGCACCTCGGCCGCCTGCTCGAAGGCCAGCGCGTCGGCGTGCGCCATCATGCGTTTTTCCAGCTCGCCCAGCACCGCCTGCGTGTCGCCGCGCAGGAAGCGGCCGGCATTGGCCACGTCGTTCGCGTAATCCTGGGGCGTGACGTGGCCCACGCACGGCGCCGAGCAGCGCTTGATCTGGTACAGCAGGCAGGGCCGGGTGCGGTTGGCGAACACCGTGTCTTCGCAGGTGCGCAGCCGGAACACCTTCTGCAGCAGCAGGATGGATTCCTTCACCGCCCAGGCGCTCGGGTAGGGCCCGAAGAACTGGTGCCGCTTGTCCACCGCACCGCGGTAGTAGGCCACCCGGCCGTAGGCGCCAGCGCCGTTGCCGCCGGGCGGCGCGGTGATCTTCAGGTACGGGTAGCTCTTGTCGTCCTTGAACAGGATGTTGAAGCGCGGCGCCAGCGTCTTGATCAGGTTGTTTTCCAGCAGCAGCGCCTCGGCTTCGGAGCGCACCACCGTGGTCTCCATGCGCACGATGCGGCTCACCATGTAGCCGATGCGGGTGCCGCCGTGGTTCTTCTGGAAATAGCTGCTGACGCGCTTCTTCAGGTTGCGCGCCTTGCCCACGTAGAGCAGCGTGCCGTCGGCGTCGAAGTAGCGGTAGACGCCCGGCATCGCCGGCAGCGCGGCGACTTCGGCCAGCAGGCTGTCGGGGTGGGCGGCGGTGGTGGCGGGCGCCGCGCTGGCGTCGGAACTCATGCGCGTATTGTGGACAATCGCCGCGCGAGGCATCCGATGCGGTGGGATATTTTCTGTAAGGTCATCGACAACCATGGCGACGCCGGCGTCTGCTGGCGGCTCGCGGCCGACCTGGCGTCGCGCGGCCAGCAGGTGCGGCTGTGGATCGACGACCCCGCCCCGCTGGCCTGGATGGCGCCAACCGGCGCCCCGGGCGTCGAGGTGCAACCGTGGACGGCGCACGCCCCCTGGCCGGCACCCGGCGACGTCGTGGTCGAGGCCTTCGGCTGCACGCTGGACGATGCCTTCGTGCGCCGCATGGCCGCCGCGTCCCGGCCGCCGGCCTGGATCAACCTCGAATACCTCACCGCCGAAACCTTCGCCGAGCGGCAGCACCGCCTGCCCTCCCCCGTCTGGCACGGGCCCGGCGCCGGCCTCACCAAACACTTCTTCTACCCCGGTTTCACCGCCGGCACCGGCGGGCTGCCGCGCGAGGCCGAGCTGCCCGCGCGACAGGCCGCTTTCGACGCCGACCGCTGGCTGGCCCAACTCGGCATCGCGCCCCGGCCGGGCGAACGCCGCGTCGCGCTCTTCTGCTACGAGCCCGCCGCCTTGCCCGCGCTGCTGGCCCAATTGCGGCAATGCGCGCAGCCCACCCGCCTGCTGGTGGCGGCCGGCCGGGCGACCCAGGCCGTCCAGAACCTGGTCAAGGCCGAAATTTCAGGTGAAATCGGCCACAAGTCAGCGCCAGATATAGATAGTTCGCTATTAATTTCATATCTGCCTTGGCTCCCTCAGCCGGAATTCGATGGCCTGCTGTGGGCCGGCGAACTGAATCTGGTGCGCGGAGAAGACTCGCTGGTGCGCGCAATCTGGGCCGGCCGGCCGTTTCTCTGGCAGCTCTACCCGCAAGACGACGGCGCCCACCACACCAAGCTGGCGGCGTGGCTGAAACTGCTGGGCGGGCCGCCCAGCCTGCACGCCGCCTACCGGGCCTGGAATGGCGATACGGCCGCGCCGCTGCCGCCACTCGACACCGCAGGCTGGCAGCCCGCCTTCACCGCGCTGCGCGGCCGGTTGCTGGCCCAGGACGACCTCTCCAGCCAGCTGATTCGCTTCGCCGCCGAAAAAGGCTAAAATCGCAGGCTTTGCGGCAAAGGCCCCGGGGTTGCCCGGCCGCAGCGCCTTTCCAGCCGCCCCAGATCCTTATCGCTGCCGCAGAAGGCGGCCCAACTTCCGACATCCTTATGAAGATCGCCCAAGAAATTCGCGCCGGCAACGTCATCATGCACGGCAAGGACCCGATGGTCGTGCTGAAGACCGAATACGCCCGCGGCGGCCGCAACGCCGCCACCGTGCGCATGAAGCTCAAGAGCCTGCTCAACAACTTCGGCACCGAAGTCGTATTCAAGGCCGACGACAAGATGGACCAGATCATTCTGGACAAGAAAGACTGCACCTACTCCTACTTCGCCGACCCCATGTACGTCTGCATGGACGCCGAGTACAACCAGTACGAAGTCGAAGCCGAGAACATGGGCGACGCGCTGAACTACCTCGAAGACGGCATGCCGGTCGAAGTGGTGTTCTACGAAGGCAAGGCCATCTCGGTCGAGCTGCCGACCAGCGTCGAGCGTGAAATCACCTGGACCGAACCTGCCGTCAAGGGCGACACCTCGGGCAAGGTGCTCAAGCCCGCCAAGATCTCCACCGGTTTCGAGATCGGCGTGCCGATCTTCGTGGCCCAGGGCGACAAGGTCGAAATCGACACCCGCACCGGCGAATACCGCCGCCGCGTCTGAGGCCTATGCCTCTCCCGCACAGGGCTCCGCGAGGAGCCCTTTGCATTTGTGCCGCCGGGAACCCCGCCTCCGGCCGAAAATCGAAGCAGAACCAACGAGAGTGAACGGAGACATGGACAACACCAGCCGCAACCTGCGCGACCGCCGCCTTGCCGATGCCTGGGCTACGCTCGAGGCCCATTCCGGCGCCGGCAACCCGCTCGAGGCCGACACCAGCCGCCTCGCCTTCGCCGACCCCGAGTTCCTGCTGCGCCGCGAAACCCGCGGCATCCGCTTCCAGCTCGAGCTGCTGAAGCCCGATCTGGAGCAGCACGAACACGGCATCGAGAACACCGTCGTGGTCTTCGGCAGCGCCCGCTTCCGCGACCAGGCATCGGCCGACGAGTTGCTGAAGACGGCAGAAAAAAGCGGTGATGCCGCCGCCATCGCCAAGGCGCGCGTCCTGCAGCGCAACGCCAGGTACTACGAAGCCGCCCGCGAGTTCGGTGGCCTGGTGGCCCGCTACAGCGCCGACAAGACGCCCGAAGACCAGCTCTTCGTCTGCACCGGCGGCGGCCCCGGCATCATGGAGGCGGCCAACCGCGGCTCGGCGGAGGCCGGCGGCAAAAGCGTGGGTCTGGCCATCGCCCTGCCGCATGAGGAAAAGGCCAACCCCTACGTCACGCCGGCGCTGAACTTCAAGTTCCACTACTTCGCGCTGCGCAAGATGCACTTCATGATGCGCGCCAAGGCGCTGGTGGCCTTTCCCGGCGGTTTCGGCACGCTCGACGAGCTGTTCGAGACCATCACGCTGGTGCAGGTGAAGAAGTCCAAGCCGGTGCCCATCATCCTGTACGGCAGCGACTACTGGAACCGACTGTTCAACCCGCAGGTGCTGGTGGAAGAAGGCGCGATCTCCGAGGGCGACCTGAACCTGTTCCAGTATGTGGATGACGCCGGCGCCGCCTGGCAGGCGATCAAGACCTTCTACAAACTGTGAAGCGGCGGCGGCCGCTCAGCGGCCGTCGAGCGGCTCGTCGTCAGCGTCCACGCCGGGCAGCAGCGCCTGGGCTTGCCCCTCGGGCAGCGCCTCCACGTTCCTCAACGCACGCCGCATCTGCTTGGTGCGGGTGTCGGCCTTGTCCAACGTGTCAGAAGCCTTCTGCACCTGCTCCTTGATGCGGGCCACCCATTCGCCGTAACGCTCGAACTCGGTCTTCACCGCGCCCAGCACCTTCCACACCTCCGAAGCCTGCTGCTCCAGCGCCAGTGTGCGAAAGCCCATGTGCAGGCTGTTGAGCATGGCCAGCAGCGTGGTCGGGCCGGCCAAGGTCACCCGGCAGTCGCGCTGCAGGCTGTCCATCAGGCCGGGGCGGCGCAGCACCTCGGCGTACAGGCTTTCCACCGGCAGGAACAGGATCGCGAAATCGGTGGTGTGCGGCGGCGCCAGGTAGCACTCGGCAATGGACTTGGCCGACAGCCGGATGCGGGCTTCCAGCGCCTTGGCCGCAGCTTCCACGCCGGGCGCGTCGGCGCGCTCGTGGGCGTCGAGCAGGCGCTCGTAATCCTCGCGCGGGAACTTGGCGTCGATCGGCAGCCAGACCGGCGCGCCGTCCGCGCTGCGGCCGGGGAAACGCACCGCGAAATCGACGCGCTGGTTGCTGCGCGGTTTCGTCTCGACCTGCTTGCCGTACTGCTCGTTCGTCAGCACCTGCTCCAGCAGCGCCTCGAGCTGCACCTCGCCGAACATGCCGCGCGTCTTCACGTTGGTCAACACGCGCTGCAGGTCACCCACGCCTTGCGCCAGCGTCTGCATCTGGCCCAACCCCTGGTGCACCTGCTCCAGCCGCTCGGCCACCTGCTTGAAGCTTTCGCCCAGGCGCGCCTCCAGCGTGGTCTGCAGTTTTTCATCCACCGTCTTGCGCATCTCTTCCAGACGCGCGGCGTTGGTTTCCTGCAGTTGCTTCAACTGCTTGTCGAGCGTGTCGCGCATTTCACCGACGCGCCGGGCATTGGCCTCGCTCATGCCACCCAGCTGGGTGGCCAGCACATCGGACAGCGTGGTCTGCGTTGTCGTGAGCTGCTGCGCAAAGGCATCGAGCCGGGTGGCGTTCGTCGCCTGCAACTGCTGAAGCTGTTTGTCCAGCGTGTCGCGCATCTCGCCCACGCGCCGTGCGTTGGCCTCGCTGATGCCGCCGAGCTGCAGCGTCAAGGTGTCCGACAGCGTGGTCTGCATCTTGGTGAGCTGTTGCGCGAAGGCGTCGATCTGCGCGTTCTGCGTGCGGGTGGTTTCACCGGCCTGTTGCACCAGCGCCTGCTGGAAGGTGGCCATTGCGCTGGCCGACTCCTGCCGGCCGCTGCGGCCGGCGTCGTTGATCTCCTGCCGCAGTTCGCGGCCCAACCGGTCGTGGCGCTCGTTCAGCGCCGCGACCACTTCTTCACGGCCGCCGTCGCCACGCGGCCGCAGCAGCAACCAGACCACCAGCACCAGGTTCAGCAGGCCGAGCAGGAACAACGGCCATTGGTCTGCCAATTGGTTCATCGCCCCCCCCTGTCCAGCACCTGCGGGTTCAGCGGCGTGCGCGCGCGGCCCAGCGTGAAGAAGTCGATCAGGTTGTCGGCAGCGAGTTCGGCCATGGCGCGGCGGGTCGGGGTGCTGGCGCTGGCGATGTGCGGCGTCAGCACCACGTTCTTCAGGGCCAGCAGGTCGGGGTGCACCTGGGGCTCACCCTCGAACACGTCGAGTCCCGCGGCGGCAATGCGGCCCTCGCGCAGCGCCTGGGCCAGCGCGGCGTCGTCAACGATGCCGCCGCGCGCCACATTCACCAGGGTTGCGGTCGGCTTCATCAGCGCCAGTTCGGCCGCGCCCACCGCGTGGTGGGACGACGCCGAATACGGCAGCACCAGCACCACATGGTCGGCCTCCCGGAACAGCGTGTCCTTGTCGACGTAGCGGGCCTTGCAGGCGGCTTCTGAAGCCGCATCCAGCCGTGAACGGTTGTGGTAGATGACCGGCATGCCGAAACCGTGCGCGCCGCGCCGGGCGATGGCCTGCCCGATGCGGCCCATGCCAAGAATGCCCAGCGTGGCGCCGTTCACGTCGGGGCCGGTGAACATGTCGTAGCGCCACTTGTTCCACTCGCCGCGCCGCAAATAGCGCTCGCTCTCGGTGATGCGCCGGGCGGTGGCCATCAGCAGCGCGAAGCCGAAGTCTGCGGTGGTCTCAGTCAGCACGTCGGGTGTGTTGGTGGCCAGCACGCCGGCGCGGGTCAGCGCGTCGACGTCGAAGTTGTTGTAGCCCACCGCCATGTTGGCAACCACGCGCAGGCCGGGGCTGGCCGCAACCACCTCCGCGTCGATTCGTTCAGAGCCCGTCGTCAGCGCACCGGCCTTGCCCCTCAGGCGTTCGACCAGCTCGGGTTTGGACCAGACCTGATCGGCATCGTTGGTGGTGAGCTCGAAGTGGACGGCGAGGCGCGCGAGCGTTTCGGGAAAGATCGCGCGGGCGACCAGGATGGCGGGTTTGGTCATCGGATTCGGGTCGCTTCGGCCGGTCGAATCCCGATTGTGCATGAAGGACGTCACGCAAACCGGCACGCGGTTTGAGGTACAAACGACGCAGCGCCGCAACGGCGATCGAGGAGCGGACAACGGTGGGCGGCATGCGGACAAAAATCGGGTTGACCTTCGGCGTGCTGACGCTGGCGCTGCTGCTGGTCGCGGGCTTCGCCGTCAGCAACCTCGTCAGCGCCCGCATCGAGGCCGACACCAGCGCCGCGGTGCTGCGCGCGGCCCGGCTGGTGGCCTTCACCCTCACCCGGGAGATCCAGGAGCGCGAGCGCGACCTGCAGGCGCTGGCGTCCATTCTCGGCCAGCCGCAATCGCCGGAACCGCCATCACCCGCACGGCACCGCGCGCTGCTGAAGGATTTTGCCGAACGCTACGGACTGCAGCGTGTGGAGCTGATCGCGCCGGACGGCATCGTCAGCCTGTCCAGCGACACGGCCACCGAAGGCCAGGACAGAAGCGCCCTGCCCTGGTTCAAGCCGGCTCTGCTGGCGCCGAAGGTCGATGACCGGCGCGAGCCCGGCGACACGTCGCGCAACCATGCGGCGATCGCGGTGGCGGTGCCTGTGAAGCTGGCCTCGGGCACCGGCGTGCTGGCCTCCGAACTGTCTGACCCGTGGGTGGAGCGGCTGCGCGACCGGCTGGGCATGCTGGTGCCGCCGGAACAGCAGGCGGTGCTGGAGGTGCTGGTGCTGGCCGCCGACGGCCGCCTGATGACGGCCCACAACGCCCCGCCGGCCGTGCCCGACGACGCCCGCGCGCTGGCCCCGGGGCAGTGCCACCGTGGCGCGTCGTCCATCGGCAAGGCCGACCGCTACGTGACCTGCGCGGTTGTGAGCGAACCCTACGGGGAATTCGCGGGGCTCAACTGGCGTGTCGTGATCCGGCTGCCGGAACGCGTGGCATTCGCCGCCGCAGACAACCTGGAGTCGCGCATCGCGACGATCGGCCTGGTCGCGGCGCTGCTGTTCGGCATCGTGGGCTGGTTGCTGGCCGACCGCATCAGCGACCCCATCAAGGCCATGGCAAAGGCAGCCGACCGCATTGCCTCCGGCGAGCGGGATCTGAAGCTGCCGATTGGCGGGCGCGACGAGACGGCCCAACTGGGCCGCTCGCTGTCCAGCCTGCTGGAGCGGTTGCGGCAGGACGAGGCCACGCTGGTGCGGGCCAATCAGGCACTCGAAGCAGCCGTTGCCGAACGCACCCTGGAGCTGCAGAAGGCGGTGGCGGAGCTGCAGGACGCCAACACCGACCTCGACCGTTTTGCCAGCATGGTGTCGCACGACCTGCTGGCGCCGGTGCGCGCCATGCGCACTTTCTCAGAACTGCTGCAGATGGATTTCGGCGACACGCTGCCGCCTGAGGCACAACGCCTGCTCAAGCGCATCGACCAGGCCGGGCTGGACATGAGCAACCTGGTGAACGGGCTTCACGCGCTCTCGAAGCTGGGCAAGAAGCCGCTGCAGGTGACGACGACCGACATGACCGTGCTGGTGCGCCAGTGCATCCAGGCTCATCTGCCGGCGTGGGACGACAGCCGCATTCACGTGTCGCCGCTGCAGCCCTGCCTGTGCGACCCGGTGATGCTGCGCATCGTGTTCGACAACCTGATCGGCAACGCGGTGAAGTACAGCCAGCGCCAGCCCGACCCTCGCATCGAGATCGCCGGCGAGCGGCAGGCCGATGAGCAGGTCTACTGGGTGGCCGACAACGGCGCCGGATTCGACCCCCAGTACGCGCACCGGCTGTTCCAGATCTTCCAGCGCCTGCATTCCGCGCGCGACTACCCGGGCACCGGTGTCGGGCTGGCCACGGTGGCGAAGATCGTCCAGCGGCACGGCGGCAGGGTGTGGGCAGAAGGCGTGCCCGGCGAAGGCGCCACCTTCTACATCGCTCTGCCGGTCCGCCACGAGCCGGAAGCGCCCGGCGACGTCTGGCCCGAATCGACCTTCGAGCCTGCTTCGGAGGTCAATCCAGCCAGCGCGTGAAGGCCGAGGCCGGCGCCCGCGGCGTGCGGAAAGTGTTCACCGGCTCTGACGGATCGGCGTAGCCGAGCGCCAGCCCGCAGACCAGCAGCTCGTTCTCGTCGGCGCCGATGTGTGGCAGCACGATCTTGGAGAACTCGATCCACGCCGCCTGCGGGCAGGTGGCCAGGCCGTGGCCGACCGCGCTCACCATCAGGCCCTGCATGAACATGCCGTAGTCGATCAGCGAACCACGGCCCAGCTCCCGGCCCAGCGTGAAGATCATGCCGACCGGTGCGTCGAAGAAGCGGTAGTTGCGCTGGTGCTGCGCGTGCATCTTCTCCTTGTCGCCCTTGGTGATGCCCAGCAGGCCGTAGAGCCCCCAGCCGTTCTCGCGGCGCCGCTCGATGTAGGGGCTGTTCCATTGGGTGGGGTAGTAGCGGTGCTCCTCGCGAAAGCTGTCGGCCAGCGACGGGTCGTCGCGCACCGCGTCGTGCGCGGCGCAGGCCTTCTGCACCAGGCCGTCCAGCGCCTCGCCCTGCAGCACATAGACCTTCCAAGGTTGTGTATTGGTGCTGGAGGCGGCGCGGCTGGCAACGGTGAGCAGGCGTTCGATCAGTTCGCGCGGCACGGGCTGGCTGGTGAAGGCGCGCGTCGACATGCGGGCTTCTATGGCGGCGTCGAGCGCCTCGCTGCTGATCCCGGTTCCGTTGGACACGGCGGATTCGCTCACGTCAGTTTCTCCAGCACATCGGTTAATCGTCGGGGCAGCGGCACCGGCCGGCGCGTCGCCCGGTCCACATAGACATGCACGAAATGGCCCTTGGCCGCCGTTTCTTCGCTGCCTTCGGCGAACAAACCCACCTCGTAGCGCACGCTCGAAGAGCCGATGGACGCCACGCGTATCCCGGCCTGCACGGTCTGCGGGAAGGCCAGCGGTGCGAAGTAGTTGCACTGCGTCTCGATCACCAGGCCGATGGTCTCGCCGGCCTGGATGTCGAGCGCACCCTGCTCCATCAAATGCGCGTTAACAGCGGTGTCGAACCAGCTGTAGTAGACGACGTTGTTGACGTGGCCGTACACGTCGTTGTCCATCCACCGGGTGCTGATGTCGCGGAACGCACGGTAGGCGCTGCGCGGCTCCGGTCGTGGGCGCGCGGGGGAACTGCTGCTCATGGTGGTCGATTCTGCATGGGCGCAAGCGCTCCCATGACTCGCCATGTCACCTGCTGGACATGCCAGCCCACGAGGATCGATAGAGGCTACCGTCTAAATTGCTGCACCGCAACAAAAAGTGCTTGAAATGTCCGGCACGGTGCCTATAATTCGAGTCATGCTGCACCGCAACATAGACGGGGTGGCAGATCTCAACCAACCACTTCAGGAGAATTGATCATGTCGTTGACCCCCGAACAAGTTATCGCTTCCCACAAGGCTTCCGTCGAAACCCTCTTCGGCCTGACCAACAAGGCTTTCGAAAGCGTGGAAAAGCTGGTCGAACTGAACATCACCGCCACCAAGGCTGCCCTGTCCGAATCGGCTGAGCACACCCACGCCCTGCTGAGCGTGAAGGACGCGCAAGAACTGCTGGCCCTGCAAGCCGGCCTGTTCCAGCCCCTGGCTGAAAAGACCGCTGCCTACAGCCGTCACCTGTACGAAATCGCTTCGTCCACCGGCACGGAACTGGGCAAGGCTTTCGAAGCCCAAGCCGCCGACGCGCAGCGCAAGTTCGTCACGCTGGTTGACACCGCCGCCCAGAACGCCCCGGCCGGTTCGGAAACCGCTGTTGCCGTCGTGAAGAGCGCCGTGGCTGCCGCCAACAACGCGTTCGAATCGGTTCAAAAGGCTGTCAAGCAAGCCGCCGACGTGGCCGAAGCCAACTTCAACGCCGTGTCCTCGCAAGCCGTCAGCGCTGCCAAGACCGCTTCGAAGAAGGCCCGTGCCGCCTGATTGGCCGCATTGAGAAAGATTTGAATCCAGGGTGACCTCGCCCGTCCTGTTCTGGTGAGGTCGCTCTACACAGCGAAAAAATTTTGACTGACACTGCCATCATGTTGCTTCAGGCAGTCAGGTTGTATCGGTTGTCTCCTCGGATCTTTTCGTAACCCAACGGGTTCAGGGATCCTTAAGGGTTGGTTGAAAGACCAACCCTTTTTTTGTGCGCGTTCCACGTCAACGCCCTGCCCGCCCCGTGCGGGCTATGTTTTTTCAGCGGGTCTTTTCGGCGATGGCGGCGCGCAGCTGCGGCAGCGCGGCCAGCATGGCGCTGCGGCCGGCTTCGATGGCGCGGCGCTTGGCGGTGAAGTCGGCGCTGCGCACGCCGGCCAGCGGCGGCCGAACCACGACGTCGGCGTTCTTCAATTCGTACTGGTTGATGCTGCTGCCCATGATGGCGAAGGTCTGCAGCAGGATCTGCAGCGTGTCGCCGGCGCCGTTGCCTTCGGGCGAGGCCGATATGTCGACCGCGATCACCAGCTCCGCCCCCATCTCGCGGGCCTGGCGCACCGGCACCGGCGCGACCAGCCCGCCGTCGACGTAGTCGCGGCCGTTGATCTGCACCGGCAGGAACACCGCCGGCACCGCACTGGAGGCGCGCACCGCCGTGGCGGTGTCGCCGCGCCGGAACACGATGGGCTTGCCGGAGCCGAGGTCGGTGGCGACCACCCCCAGCGTCATCGGCAGCGACTCGATGGTGCGGCCGCCAACCTGGTTGCTGACGTAGCGGGCCAGCGCGTCGCCGCGCAGCATGCCGCGGTTGAAGAACGGCAGCGTCCAGTCGGCGATCTCGGCCTCGTCCATTTCTTCGGCCACCTTGTGCAGTTGCGGGCCGTTCTTGCCGGAGGCGTACAGCGCGCCAACCAGGCTGCCGGCGGAGGTGCCGACGACGAGGTCGGGCTTGATGCCGGCCTCTTCCAGCACCTCGATCACACCCACGTGAGCGAAACCGCGGGCCGCGCCGCCGCCCAGCGCCAGTCCGATGCGCGGCGGCCGCTTGGGCGCGGCAACGGGGTCTGGAACGGCGGGCGCCTGGGCCGGCGGCGCCACGGTGCCGCAGCCGGCGAGCACCGCCGCCGCCATTGCGAGGGCGAGCCGTGCGAAGCGGCGCCGGCCGGCCGGCGCCATCGGGCTCAAACCGTCCACTTCTCGAGCAGGCGTTCGGGGCTCATGTTGTCGTAGCCCTCGAACGGCTGGTGGATCCACGGGTTGGTCGGCAGTTCCTCGACCGAATAGTCGGCGCGGAAGGTCGACATGGCCTTGGTCCAGATCACGGCGGTGCGCAGCTCGGTGATGCCGGGGTAGCCGTCTTTTAGCAGGTCGACCACCCGATCCAGCGTGTGGCCGGTGTCGGCGAGGTCGTCGACCAGCAGCACCCGGCCGGCGATGTCGCCCTGCGGCGTGGTGATGTAGCGCGCCAGGTCGAGGTGGCCTTGCGCGGTGCCGGATTCGGCGCGGTAGGAGCTGGTCGACATGATGGCCAGCGGCACCGTGAAGATGCGGCTCAGGATGTCGCCGGGCCGCATGCCGCCGCGCGCCAGGCACAGGATGGTGTCGAACTGCCAGCCCGACTGGTGCACCTTGAGTGCCAGCTTTTCGATGAGGTTGTGGTATTCGTCGTAGCTGACGTAGAGGTGGCGGCCGTCTTCGGTCAGCATGGTCAGGCCTGCGCCGCGAACGGGTGTTGCATCATGATGGTGTGGTCGCGGTCGGGGCTGGTCGAGATCACGTCGATCGGCACGCCGGTCACTTCGGCGATGCGCTCCAGGTAGCGGCGCGCGTTCACGGGCAGTTGGTCGTACTGCGTCACGCCAACGGTGGTGTCGGTCCAGCCGGGCAGCGTTTCATAGAGCGGCTTGCAGCGCGCGATCTCGTCGGCGCCCATGGGCAGGATGTCGATGGTCTCGCCGTCGAGTTCGTAGCCGGTGCACAACAGCAGCTCGCTCAGGCCGTCGAGCACGTCGAGCTTGGTGATGCACAGGCCGGTGAGGCCGTTGACCTGGGCCGAGCGCTTCAGCAGCGCGGCGTCGAACCAGCCGCAGCGGCGCGAGCGGCCGGTGGTGACGCCCTTCTCGGCGCCGATCGTGCTCATGTGGTAACCCGGTGTGCCCGGCGTTTCCCAGTCCAGCTCGGTCGGGAACGGGCCGCCGCCGACGCGGGTGCAATAGGCCTTGGTGATGCCCAGCACGTAATGCAGCAGGCCGGGGCCGACGCCGGCACCGGCGGCCGCGTTGCCGGCCACGCAGTTGCTGGACGTGACGAAGGGGTAGGTGCCGTGGTCGATGTCGAGCAGCGTGCCTTGCGCGCCCTCGAACAGCAGGTTGGCGCCGGCCTTGTGGGTGTCGTTCAGCTCGCGCGAGACATCGGCCATCATGGGCTTGAGCCATTCGGCCTGCCGCATGGCTTCGGCGTAGACCGTGTTGAAGTCGATCGCCGGTGCGTTCAGGAACTGGGTCAACACGAAGTTGTGCAGGTCCAGCAGCTCCTTGAGCTTGTTGGCGAAGCGCTCGGGGTATTTCAGGTCCTGCACGCGCAGCGCGCGGCGGGCGATCTTGTCCTCGTAGGCCGGGCCGATGCCGCGGCCGGTGGTGCCGATCTTGGCGTTGCCGCACTGCTCGCGCGCCACTTCGCGGGCGATGTCGAGCGCCGCGTGGAACGGCAGGATCAGCGGGCAGGCCTCGCTGACGCGCAGGCGCGAGCGCACCTCCACGCCGGCTTTCTCCAGCCCCTCGATCTCTTCCAGCAGCTTGGTGGCCGACAGCACCACGCCGTTGCCGATGTAGCACTTCACGCCCGGCCGCATGATGCCGCTGGGAATGAGGTGCAGCGCGGTCTTCACGCCGTTGATGACCAGCGTGTGGCCGGCGTTGTGGCCGCCCTGGAAGCGGACCACGCCCTGCGCGCTTTCGGTCAGCCAATCGACGAGTTTGCCTTTGCCCTCGTCGCCCCACTGGGTGCCGACGACGACGACGTTGCGTCCGGGACGCGATGCGGTGCTGTTTTTCATGTGTGGTTCAGATGGCTGAGACGACCCACGCGCCGGTGCTGTCTTGCACCAGCTGGCGGTCACAACGGAATTCTTCGATCTCGCGCTCGTGGCCGGGCAAGACGCAGACGACGGTCTCGCCGCCACGGCGCAGCTGCGCAATGGCCTCGCGCAATGCGGGCTGCTCGCCCCAGGGCGCGCGCACGGCGGCCTTCAGCGGGCGCGGGCCCACGGCGTCGACCAGCGCCTTCAGGTCGGTGCTGAAGCCGACCGCCGGCCGGTTGCGGCCGAACACCGCGCCGACCTCGTCGTAACGGCCGCCGCGCAGCAGCGCGTCGCTGGCGCCGGTGGCGTACACCGCGAAACGCACGCCGGTGTAGTAGGCGTAGCCGCGCAGGTCGGCCAGGTCGTAGCTGATCTTGCCGGCTTCCAGGTGTTCGCCGAGCCACTTCAAATTTGATAGCGCCTCATCCAGCAACGGCGCTGACTGGAGGGCCTTTTTAGCCTCAACCAGCACTTCCGGGCCGCCGTACAGGCCCACCAGCGCGCGCAGGCCGTCGCGCGCCCAGGCGGGCATGTCGCGGGTCAGCTGCCGCAGCTCCGGCGTGTCCTTGGCGGCCAGAGCGGCGTGGATGCGGGCCAGCGCGCCGGGTGCCAGCGGCACGCCGGTCAGCAGCGAGGTGACGATGCGGGCGTCGGCCAGGTCCACCGTGGCGGCCTCGACCTGCGCCACCTTCAGGCAGTCCAAGGCCAGCGTCAGCGCTTCGAGTTCGGCCTCGGGGCCGGCGTGGCCGTAGATTTCGGCGCCGAACTGCAGCGGCTCGCGGGTGGCGTGCGGCTGGCCGGGCCGGGTGTGCAGCACCGGGCCGCAGTAACACAGCCGGGTCACGCCCTGGCGGTTCAGCAGGTGCGCGTCGATGCGGGCCACCTGTTGCGTGGTGTCGGCGCGCAGGCCCAGCGTGCGGCCGGAGAGCTGGTCGACCAGCTTGAAGGTCTGCAGGTCGAGCGCTTCGCCGGTGCCGGTCAACAGCGACTCGAGGTGTTCGAGCAGCGGCGGCATGACCAGCTCGTAGCCGTAGCTGCGGGCGGTGTCGAGCAGATCGCGTCGGAGTTCTTCGATGTGCCGGGCGCCGGAAGGCAAGACATCGGCTATGTGATCCGGAAGGACCCAGGCGGACATAGATGCAAGCGGAGGGGTTAAAACGTGATTTTACCGGGCGCGCGTGACCACCCCGGCAGGCCGCGCCGCATCGCGCGTTTCAGGCGCTCAGTCAACCAGCCAGAGCAGCAGCAAACCCACCGCCACGCCGCCCAGACCGATGAAGCGGATCTGGCCGTCGCGCAGCCGCGCGATCTGCGTGACGGTGCGGCGCCAGCCCTCCGGCGAGATGAAGGGAATCAGCCCCTCGACGATGAGCAGCAGGGCCAGTGCGGTCCAGAAGAGCTGGCCGCTCACCGCCGCGGTTCCGGCGCCTTGCGCGGGGCCGCAGGCGCAGCGCCGCCGCCCACGTTGCTGCTGCGCAGCGCCTTGAAGAAGTCGGACTGCGCGGGGTCGAGCACCAGCACGTCGGACTTGCGGTTGAAGCTGGCCTTGTAGGCCTCGAGGCTGCGGTAGAACTGCGCGAACTGCGGGTCGCGGCCGAAGGCCTCGCCGTAGATGCGCGCGGCCTCGCCGTCGCCTTCGCCCTTGGTCTTCTGGGCGTCGCGGTAGGCGTTGGCGATCGTCACCTCGCGCTGGCGGTCGGCGTCTGCGCGGATCTTCTCGCCCTCGGCCGCACCGGTGGAGCGCAGCTCGTTGGCCACGCGGCGGCGCTCGGCCTCCATGCGGCGGTAGACCGATTCGGTGATGGCCTCCACGTAGTCGACCCGCGTCACGCGCACGTCGATCACGTCGATGCCCCAGGGCTTGGCCCCGCGCACCTTCTCCAGCACCTCGCGCTTCACGTCGGCCATCAGCGCCTCGCGCTTGAGCGACAGCAGCTCCTTCACGGTGCGCTTGTTGATCTCTTCCTGGAAGGCGTTGCGCACCACGCGGCTGAGCTGCGAAGCGCCGGCGTTCTCATCGAGCCCAACGTTGCGGATGTACTCGGTCGGCTGCGTGATGCGCCAGCGCACGTACCAGTCGATGACCACACGCTGCTTCTCGGCGGTGAGCAGCGGCTCGGCGTCGTTGCTGTCCAGCGTGAGCAGGCGCTTGTCGATGTACGACACGTTCTGGAACGGCGGCGGCAGCTTGATGTTGAGGCCGGGCTCGGTGATGACTTCCTTGATCTGGCCGAGCGCGTAGACCACGCCGAACTGGCGCTGGTCGACGACGAACAGCATCGAGCTGAGGACGACCAGCACGACGAGGGCGGAGGAAACGATGAATCCGATTCTGTTCATGGCGTGCTCCTCAACGGCTCTCGCGCTCGCGGGTGCGCGACGAGTCGCGCAGCCGGGAATCGGCCGATGAGATCTGCGGGGTGGGCGCGGTCGCCGGGGCCGACGACTGGGTGGCCGGCGTGTCGGTGGCGGCCGGTGCGGCGGCTCCCGGGGCGGTGAGCTTGTCGAGCGGCAGGTACAGCAGCGGCGAGCCTTGCTTGGAATCGACCAGCACCTTGGTCACGTTGCCGTAGATCTGCTGCATGGTCTCGAGGTACATGCGGTCGCGCGTGACCTGCGGCGCCTTCTGGTACTCGGCCTGCACCGAGCGGAAGCGCTGCGCGTCACCCTGCGACTGCGCGACGATGCGCGCCTTGTAGGCTTCGGCCTCCTGGCCCAGCCGCGAAGCCGTACCCACGGCACGCGGCACCACGTCGTTGGCGTAGGCCTGGGCCTCGTTCTTCGCGCGTTCGCGCTCCTGTCCGGCCTTCAGCACGTCGTCGAAGGCGGCCTGCACCTGCTCGGGCGGCCGCACGCCGGATTGCTGCAGGTTGATGCCCACCACCTCGATGCCGACCTTGTAGCGGTCCAGCATGGCCTGCATCAGTGCGCGCACCCGCGGGCCGATCTGGTCGCGCTCCTCGGCCAATGCCGAATCCATCTTCATGTTGCCGACCACCTCGCGCACCGCCGTTTCGGCGGCCTGCACCACGGCGGCCTGCGGGTCCTTGCTTTCGAACAGGTAAGCCCGCGCGTCGTTCAGGCGGTACTGCACCGCGAACTTGATCTCGACGATGTTCTCGTCTTCCGTCAGCATCGCCGACTCGCGCAGGCCTGTCGCCTTGATGATGTTGTCGCGGCCCACATCGACCGAGCGGATCTGCGTGACCGAGACCACGTCGTGGCGCTGCACCGGGTACGGCAGCCGCCAGTTGAAGCCGGCCCCCACGGTGGAGTGGTACTTGCCGAACTGCGTGATGACGGCCTGCTGGCCTTCCTGCACGATGAAGAAGCCGGTGCCCAGCCAGATGAGCAGCACGACGCCGGCAATGGCCCCAACACCGAAACCGGCGTTCTTCAGGCTGGGAAAGCCACCGCCGCCTTCGCCATTGCCGCCACCGGGACCGCCACGGTTGCCGCCGTTGCGGTTGCCGCCGCGGCCACCGCCCAGCAGGCCGCCGAGCTTGCGGTTGAAGTCGCGCCACAGCTCATCCAGGTCAGGCGGGCCCTGGTTGGGTCCGCGGCCACCGCCAGACGGCGGCGGAGGGGGTGGTGGAGGCGGCGGCGGCGGTTCCGGCCGATCGGCGTTGCCGGACGACGAATCGTCGCCCCGGCCCCAGCGCGGATCGTTCAGGTTGAACATGCCCCGGATGCGGTCCGTCAGGCGTGCCCACGGAAAAGCCGGCGATTTGAGATTCATGCGCATGTGGGTGTTGATCGAATCAGGGCCGATTGTGCCCAATCAGGATGGCAGAGAATCGAGATGACCCACGCTTTCAGGGACCAACTCGCCGTCCTCATGTTCCAGGCGCTCCGCCAGCGCGCGGCGCGACAGCTCGGCGCGCAGCTCGGGCAGGCCCTCGCCGCTCTGGGCGCTGGCAAAGACGCGGGTCACCGGCAGGCCGTCGACCTCGGGGGTATCGACCAGCTGCAGCGGGCGATGCGCCTCGTCGAGCGCGTCGAGCTTGTTGTAGACGAGGATCTGCGGCACGTCTTCGGCGCCGATTTCGGCCAGCACCCGCTGCACCTCCGCTATCTGCTCGTGGTGGTGCGGGTTGGCGGCGTCGACCACGTGCAGCAGCAGGTCGGCGTCGGCCGCTTCCTGCAGCGTGGCGGCGAAGGCGTCGATCAGGCCGTGCGGCAGGTCGCGGATGAAACCCACCGTGTCCGACAGCGACACCGAACGGCCGCCGCCCGCGGCATCGCCCAGGTACAGGTGGCGGGTGGTGGTGTCCAGCGTGGCGAACAGCTGGTCGGCCGCATAGGCACGGGCTTTCACCAGTGCGTTGAACAGCGTGGATTTGCCGGCATTGGTGTAGCCGACCAGCGAGATGGTGAAGGCGTTCTGCCGTTCGCGGTGGCGGCGCTGGGTCTGGCGCTGCTTCTTGACCTTGACCAGCCGCTCCTTGGTGCGCTTGATGGATTCGCCGATCATCCGGCGGTCGAGCTCGATCTGCTTTTCACCCGGACCGCCGCGCAGGCCGAAGCCACCGGTCTGGCGTTCCAGGTGGGACCAGCGGCGCACGAGGCGGGTGGAAAGGTATTGCAGCCGCGCCAGTTCCACCTGCAGCTTGCCCTCGTGGCTGCGGGCGCGCTGGGCGAAGATTTCGAGGATGAGCAGCGTGCGGTCGTTCACCGCCAGGCCGGTTGCGCGCTCCAGGTTGCGCTGCTGCGCCGGGCTGAGCGACTGGTCGAACAGGATCTCGGTGGCGCCGTGCAGTTGAGCCAGTTCCTTGATTTCCTCGGCCTTGCCGCTGCCGACGAACAGCGCCGGGTCTGGTGCCTTGCGCTTGCAGGTGACACGGGCCACAGGCTCCAGACCGGCGGTCTGCGCCAGCAGGCCCAGTTCCTCGAGGTCACCGTCGAAATGCGGCCGGCCGAAATCGACCCCGACCAGCACGGCCAATGGCGCGGGGGAGGATTCGGCGGCGGAACCGGTGTCGGTCAACGGGTCTTGGAGGAGAGAAAAAGCGGCGACAGCGTCGCCCCTGGCGTCATCAGGCGTGCGGGGCTTCCGCCTCGTCGTTCGTCTGGAAATTCACCGCGCGGGCCGGCACGATGGTGGAAATGGCGTGTTTGTAGACCATCTGCGTCACCGTGTTGCGCAGCAGCACCACGTATTGGTCGAACGACTCGATCTGGCCCTGCAGCTTGATGCCGTTGACGAGGTAGATGGAGACCGGAACATGTTCCCTGCGCAGTGCGTTGAGGAACGGGTCTTGAAGAAGTTGGCCTTTGTTGCTCACGATATAGTTCCGTGTTCTGTTGTGTTGAAGAAGTTGCACGTTACCACAGGGTGGAACGTGGCGCTCGGTGGCTGTCCCACAAGGCCTTATCCCGCCTGGTGGGACTCCTTGTCCGCGTAAGGGTTATGTGAGGTCTTCATCTCGACTCTCAAGGGGGTGCCGACGAGATCGAAGGCCTTTCTGAAGCGGGCCTCCAGAAAACGCTTGTAGGTGTCGGTCACGTGCTCCAGCGAATTGCCATGGACCACGATGACGGGCGGGTTCATGCCGCCCTGGTGGGCATAACGCATCTTGGGCCGGAACATGCCGGAGCGCTGCGGCGACTGGAACTGCACCGCCTCCTGCAGCAGCCGCGTCAGCACCGGCGTGGGCATCTTGCACATGGCCGACTGGTGTGCCTTCAGCAGGGAGGCCCACAGCGGGCCAAGCCCCTGGCGCTTCTTCGCCGAGATGAAATGCACGGTGGCGAACTTCAGGAAGGCCAGCCGCGTTTCAATGGAGCGCTGGATCAGGCTGCGCTGGTACTCGTCTACCGCGTCCCATTTGTTGATGGCCAGCACCACGGCCCGGCCGCTCTCGAGGATGTAGCCCGCGATGTGCGCGTCCTGGTCGGTGATGCCCTGGGTGGCGTCGATCAGCAGCAGCACCACGTTGGCCGATTCGATGGCCTGCAGCGTCTTCACCACCGAGAATTTCTCGATCGCCTCGAACACCTTGCCCTTGCGGCGCAGACCGGCGGTGTCGATCAGCTCGAAGCGCTGGCCGGCCTTTTCGAACGGCACGGTGATGGCGTCGCGGGTGGTGCCCGGCAAATCGAACGCCACCAGCCGCTCCTCGCCGAGCCAGGTGTTGATCAGCGTGGACTTGCCGGCGTTCGGCCGGCCGGCCACCGCCAGCTTGATGACGCCGCTGTCGGTGGCACCCGGTTCGTCGTCGGGTTCGGGCAGATTGAGCGGCTCCAGCGCCAGCTCGATCAGGCTGCGCACGCCCTCCCCGTGCGACGCCGAGACCGGCACCACCTCGCCCAGGCCCAGTTCGTAGAACTCGGCCAGTTGCGAGCCCTCGCGCATGCCCTCGGCCTTGTTGGCGGCCAGCACGCAGGGCTTGCCCAGCCGGCGCAGATAACCGGCAATGTCGTGGTCCTGCGCGCTGATGCCGGCGCGGGCGTCCACCACGAACACCACCACGTCGGCCTCGGCCACCGCCTGCCGGGTCTGCTTGGCCATCTCCTTGAAGATGCCGCTTTCGGCATCGGGCTCGAAGCCGCCGGTGTCGATGGCGATGAACTCGTGCGGGCCGAGCTTGCCGTTGCCGTAGTGGCGGTCGCGCGTGAGGCCGGCGAAGTCGGCCACGATGGCGTCGCGCGACTTGGTCAGGCGGTTGAACAGGGTGGATTTGCCGACATTGGGCCGGCCGACGAGGGCAACGACGGGTTTCATGGGGAGGTTGCCGCTTCAGTGGCGCCCGAGCGCCGCGTGGCGCCCGGGGCCGTGTTTCTTTCAGTCGCCGCGGAAGCCGTAGACGCCGCCCTTGCTGGTGACGACGACGAGCGTGCCGCCGGCGCGCACCGGCGAGCCGATGATGGCCGAGCCGTCGGTGTTCAGGCGGTTGAGCGTGGCGCCGTCTTCGCGCGACAGGATGTGGACCAGGCCGGTGTGGTCACCGATGGCGATGCCGCGGCCGAGAATCTGCGGGGCCGTGAGGCCGCGGTACAGCAGCTTGTCGTTGGTCCAGGCGCGTTCGCCGTCGCCGACCCGCCAGGCCACGACCTTGCCGTCGGCCTCGGTGCCGAAAACCAGCGAGCCGTCGCCGTCCAGGCCTTCGGCGCCATTGGCCGGCTTGGACCAGAGCAGGCCACCGCGTTCCGCGTCGACGCAACCCACGGCCGTCTGGAAGGCCCGCACGCAGACCGTGGAGCCGTTGCGCGCGGCGCGGCCGACCAGGTCGACCAGCCGCTCGATGTCGTTGATGCCGCGCGGCGTGGCGATCGGCGCTTCCCAGCGCAGCGCGCCGGAATTGGGGTTGAGACCCGCCAGCCGGCCCGACTGGCCGACCACCAGCGTGTCGCCCACCGCCAGGATGACGCCGGGCTGCTTCAGCACCAGCGGCTCACCCGCGCGCTGCTGGCGCCACAGCAGGCGGCCGCTCTGGCCGTCGAAAGCCGAGACCGAGCGGTCGGCCGCCAGCACGAAAACGCGGTTGCCGGCCACCAGCGGCGGCGTGTAGACCTGGGCCGAGACCTTCTCGCGCCACAGCTCACGGCCGCCGTCGAGCACCACGATCTCGCCGATCTGCGTGGCCACGGCGGTCAGTTTGCCGTCGGTGCCGGGGCCGGCCGCCAACGTGGCCTTCACGGTGGTGCGCCAGAGGTCGCGGCCGCTCGGCGCGTCGATCGCGGCGATGCTGCCGTCGGTGCCGGCCACGGTGACGGTGCTGCCATCCACCCGCGCCTGCAGGCCGGGCGCCTGCGGCCCGATGCGCGCCGTCCAGGCCTGCGCCACCGCCACCTGCGCCGGGTTGGCGGGCAGCGCCGGAGACTTCGGCTTGTCGTTGCTGCTGAAGATGTTGAGCGTCGAGCAGCCACCCAGTGTCGCTACTAAAACAATAGCAACAAATCCAGTACCGACACTGGCAAGCGGCCGATTTTTCTTGAAATTCATCACTTCTCCCCGGTTTTGGCGGGCGCGGCGGCCCGGGTGTCGACGCCCAGCGCATTGAGCTTGACCTCGACCAGTTGGCGGTAGGCCAGCGGCTGGCCGCCGCCCAGGCCATCCCAGGCTTTCTGGTATTCGGCCCGCGCCTCGTCCTTCTTGCCCTGGGCGATCAGCACGTCGCCGCGGCGGTCGGCCGCGAGCGGCTCGAACGACGGCGGCATGCGCTGCGCGAGCTGGGCCAGCGCTTCGTCGTATTTCTTGGCTTCGAACAGCACGCCGGCCAGCCGCAGGCGGGCAATCGCGCGGTAGCCGTCGTCGTCGGTCTTGTCGGCCACCCACTGCAGCGCATCGCGCGCGGCATCGGGCTTGCCCTTCTCGTACAGCACCTTGGCGCCGAGCAGCACCGACTGCTGGGCCTGGGTGGTGCCGCCGAATTTGTCCTTGATGTCGGACATGGCGCGCTCCAGCGCCGGCACGTCGCCGGTGGCGGCGGCGGTGTCCACCGCGTCGCTCAGCACCGCGGCCTGTGCCGACTGGTAGCGCTGCCAGTGGCCCCAGCCGTTCCAGGCCGCCACGCCGCCGAAGACGACGATCAGGAGCCAGGTGATGGAGTTGCCGTACTGTTTCCAGAAGTGCTTGAACTGGTCAAGCTGTTCCTGTTCTTCGAGGTCGAGATGTTGTGCCATGGGGTTGTGCGGTCAAGCAGCGGATTGTAGGGGGGTCTCCTCGCGCAGCCGGCGGGCCAGGCCCGCGGCGTCGTCGAGCGGCCAACTGAGCTGGGTGGCGGCGGCGTCGCGGTCGCCGCGCAGCGGCTTGACGGCCACTTGGCCGGCCGCCAGCTCGCTTTCGCCGAACACCAGCGCGAAACGGGCGCCGCTGCCGTCGGCCTTCTTGAACTGCGACTTCATGCTGCCGCCGCCGGCGTGCATCAGCACCCGCAGGCCGTGCGCGCGCAGCGCCTGCAGCAGCGGCACGGCGCGGGTCAGCGCGGCGGTGTCGGGCAGCACGGCGTAGGCGTCGGGCGCCAGGTCGGGCAGCGCGGCGCCGCCCTGCTTCAGCAGCTCCAGCACCCGCTCCACGCCCAGCGCCCAGCCGACCGCCGGGGCAGGTTTGCCACCCATCTGCTCGATCAGGTAGTCGTAGCGGCCGCCACCGCAGATGGTGCCCTGCGCGCCCAGCTCTTCGGTGATGAACTCGAACACCGTGAGGTTGTAGTAGTCCATGCCGCGCACCAGGCGCGGGTTGATCGTGAACGCGACGCCGTTGGCGCTGAGCAGCGCCTGCACCGTGTTGAAGTGGGCCAGCGAGGCCTCGCCCAGGAAATCGAGCAACTGGGGAGCACCGGTGACCAGCGCCTGCATGGCCGGGTTCTTGGTGTCGAGGATGCGCAGCGGGTTGCTGTGCAGGCGGCGCTTCGCGTCTTCGTCGAGCTGGTCGCCATGCTGCTCGAAGTAGGCGATCAGCGCCGCGCGGTGGGCGTTGCGCTCGTCGGGCTGGCCCAGGCTGTTGAGTTCGAGCCGCACGTTCTTGAGGCCCAGCACTTTCCACAGGTCGGCCGCCAGCAGGATGAGTTCGGCGTCGACCTCGGCGCCGCCATAGCCCAGCGCCTCGGCACCAATCTGGTGAAACTGCCGGTAGCGGCCGCGCTGCGGGCGCTCGTGGCGGAACATCGGGCCCATGTAGTAGAGCCGCTTGCCGCCTTCGTACAGCAGGTTGTGCTCGATCACCGCGCGCACCACGCCGGCGGTGTTCTCCGGCCGCAGCGTGAGCTGCTCGCCGTTGAGCCGATCCTCGAAGCAGTACATCTCTTTTTCGACGATGTCGGTGACTTCGCCAAGGCCGCGCACGAACAGCGCGGTGGGCTCGACGATGGGCGTGCGCAGGTTGCGGTAGCCATAGCGCGCCATCAGCGCCCGCACCTGTTCCTCCAGCCATTCCCAGCGCGCCGAGTCTGGCGGCAGGATGTCGTTCATGCCTTTGACGGCGGTGAGTTTTTCCATGTTCTTCTGCTTCTGTGGGTCCGCACGGCACTCGCCGCGCGCCGCCGCGCTCAGGCGGCGGGTGCTTCGGTGGCCGGCTGGCCGAACCGCTTCTCGATGTAGTTCTCGACGATGGCCTGAAATTCGTCGGTGATGTGCTCGCCGCGCAGTGTCAGCCGCTTCTCGCCGTCGATAAAGACCGGTGCGGCCGGCGCCTCGCCGGTGCCCGGCAGGCTGATGCCGATGTCGGCGTGTTTGCTTTCGCCCGGCCCGTTGACGATACAGCCCATCACCGCGACCTTCAGCTTCTCCACGCCCGGGTAGCGGGTGCGCCAGACCGGCATCTGCGCGCGCAGGTAATCGTCGATCTGCTTGGCCATTTCCTGGAAGGTCACGCTGGTGGTGCGGCCGCAGCCGGGACAGGCGGTGACGCTGGGCACGAAGGTGCGCAGGCCCAGCGCCTGAAGAATCTCGTTGGCGATCACCACCTCCTGCGTGCGCGCCTCGCCGGGTTGCGGCGTCAGGCTGACGCGGATGGTGTCGCCAATGCCTTCCTGCAGCAGCACCGACAGCGCCGCCGCCGAAGCGACCGTGCCCTTGGTGCCCATGCCGGCTTCGGTCAGGCCGAGGTGCAGCGCATAGTCGCAGCGCGCGGCCAGGCCGCGGTAGACGGAGATCAGATCCTGCACGCCGCTGACCTTGCACGACAGGATGATCTGCTCGCCCGGCATGCCCATGCTCTCCGCCAGCCGGGCGGAGTCGATCGCCGAGGCCACCAGCGCCTGGTACATCACCTGCTGGGCGTCCCAGGGTTGGGCGCGGCGGCTGTTGGCGTCCATCAGCGTGGCCAGCAGCTCCTGGTCGAGGCTGCCCCAGTTCACGCCGATGCGCACCACCTTGTTCCAGCGCATCGCGGCTTCGATCATCTGGCCGAACTGCCGGTCTTTCTTGTCACCCTTGCCGACGTTGCCAGGGTTGATGCGGTACTTGGAGAGCGCCTGCGCGCACTCAGGAAACTCGGTCAGCAGCCGGTGGCCGTTGTAATGGAAGTCGCCGATCAGCGGCACGTCCACACCCATGCGGTCAAGCTGCTCGCGGATGTACGGCACCTGCTGCGCGGCCTCTGGCGTGTTGACCGTGATGCGCACCATCTCGGAGCCCGCCAGCGCCAGTTCCTTGACCTGAATGGCGGTGCCGATCGCGTCCACCGTGTCGGTGTTGGTCATGGACTGCACGCGCACCGGCGCGTCGCCGCCCACCGTCACCACACGGCTGCCCCACACCACGCGGGCCTGCCGCGAGCGGCGCGGCGCCGGATAGGCAGCAGCAATGGCCAGGTCGGCGTGCAGCAGGTCGCTCATCACTTGACCTCGAACCGGGCCACGTTCTCGCGGGCGAGGGTCTCGATGTTCAGCGGTTGGCCGCGCACCGTGACGCTCACCGCGTCGGCCCGGCCCACGGTCACGCGCAGCGGCGGCTTGCCGCCCACGGTGATGTTCTCGCCAGCGGTCAGCAGGCGGCGCAGCGGCTGCTTGCCCGCGGCGTCGATCACCTCGATCCACGCTTCTTCGCGTGCCTCGAACCGCACCAAGTCAGTGGCCTCGCCCGCCGCGATGGCCGACGCGGCCGTGACCTTGGGCTGCAGCCGTGGCGGCTCGGAAGCCGTTGCGTCGGCCGGCGCAGGTGTCAGCGTGCCGGTGGTCACCACGGTGGCGGCGGCGTTCGGGCGCGACCCGGCATCGCCCACATCCTCGCTCAAGCCGCCAGGCGGCAGCACCGGCTCATTGGCCGCCTGCGGGCTGCTCAGCGGGTTGTGGCCGGCCATGAAGCGGTCGATCCAGGGCAGGCGGGGCGCCAGCAGCAGCACCGCAGCACCCGCCAGCAGCGCCAGAACCACCAGCACGGCCGGGTTGAGCAGCACCGCCACCACCGAGGTGCCGTGCGGCCGAACGATGCGGGACGAGGTCGATTTGAACGGTGCGTTGAGCGAGCCGCCCATGCCTTCGAATGGCGCGCGCTGGTGCTCCGGCAGCCGCGCCAGAACGGGCCGCGCGTCGAGGTGCAGCACGCGGCACACGCTGGAAGCGAGCGCGCGGATGAACATGGCATCGGGCAACTGGTCGTGGCGGTCGGCCTCGAGCGCCTCCAGCTTGCGCACGGGCACCTTCAGCGAGGCCGCGAGGTCGTCCAGCGAGACGCCGGCAGCTTCGCGCGCCTCGCGCATCAACCGGCCGGCCGATGCGCTGGGGTCCGCTGGCTCGACCGGCGGCGGCAAGGGAGATTCTTCTTCGAGCCCGAAGGCCCCGTCGTCATTCATTGAAAGCTCCGCGATCCAAGGCGAGGGTTTCGCGCGACTGCACGAACCGTTTCCTGAGCTGATCGGCCAGTTGCTGTTGCGCATCGGTGTTGCCGAGCCGGCGCTCGATCTTCACGCCGAGCCACAGTGTCTCCGCATTGGCCAGTTCACTGTTGTTGAGGCGCCGCGCGTAGAACTGCGCGCGCTGCGCGTCGCCCTGCTCGTACAGCAGGCGCGCCAGGTTGTAGGCGGCCACGGGGTTGCCGGGATCGAGTTCGTAGGCGCGCGTCAGGCTGCGCTCGGCGTCGGCGCGCTGGCCTGCACGCAGTTGGCAGACGCCCTGCGCCATCCAGGTCTTGGCCTTGCCGGCGTACACGGCGCTGCCGAGGGCCTGCGCGAAATACGGTTCGGCCTCGCCTACGCGGCCTTGCTGGCACAGCAGCCAGCCGTAGTTGTGCGCCACGTTGGGGTCGCGCGGGGCCAGCTGGTAGGCGCGGCGGAAGGCGTCTTCCGCCAGGCGCTTGTCGTCCAGCCGCATGTAGATCAGGCCGCGCAGGTTGTGCGCTTCGGGCAGGTTGGGGTCGAGCTGCAGCACCTGCTTGAGTTCGTCGAGCGCAACAGTGGTCTTGCCTTCGTCGAAGTAGCCGCTGGCCAGTTCCAGGCGGATGCGGGCTCGGCGCTGGGCGTCGGTCTGGTCGGAGGCCGTGGGCAGGTCGGCGCCGGTGGCACCGCCCTGTGTTCCGGCGGCGCAGCCCGCCAGCAGCGCGACGAGCGCCAGCCCGGCAGCAACGCGCATGGCCGCGAGCGGCGCGGTCACGGCGCCGCCTCCGGTGTGGACTGCCGCCGCGGGTGCAGCACCACGCGGCGCTGGGCGGCGATGCGGCTGCCGACGCCGGTGCGGTCCTTGACCTCGCCGGCGAGCTGGCCGCAGGCGGCGTCGATGTCGTCGCCGCGCGTCTTGCGCACCGTGGTGACGATGCCGGCGTCATTGAGCCGCTGGGCGAACGCGGCAACGGCCGGCGCCTGGGAGCGCACCAGCCCGGACTGCGGGAAAGGGTTGAACGGGATCAGGTTGAACTTGCAGCGCACGCCGTGCTGCGCCACAAGGTCGATGAGCTGCTGCGCGTGTTCGGGCGTGTCGTTCACGCCGTCGAGCATGCAGTACTCGAAGGTGATGAAGTCGCGCGGCGCATGGGCGAGGTAGCCCTTGCAGGCGGCCAGCAATTCGGCCAGCGGGTACTTGCGGTTGAGCGGCACCAGGTCGTTGCGCAACGCGTCGTTGGGCGCATGCAGCGAAACGGCCAGCGCCACCGGGCAGTCGAGCGCCAGGCGCTCGATCATCGGCACCACGCCGGAGGTGGAGACGGTGACGCGGCGGCGCGACAGGCCGTAGCCGTGGTCGTCCAGCATGGTCTTCAGCGCCGGGACCAGGGCCGTGTAGTTCTGCAGCGGCTCGCCCATGCCCATCATCACCACGTTGGAGACGATGCGCTCCTCGCGACCCAGGTGGCGGCGCAGGAAGTGCTCGGCGAACCACAACTGGGCGACGATCTCCCAGGTCTTGAGGTTGCGGCTGAAACCCTGGTGGCCGGTGGAGCAGAAGCGGCAGCCCACCGCGCAGCCGGCCTGAGACGACACACACAGCGTGCCGCGGTCGGATTCGGGGATGTAGACGGTCTCGACCGCGTCGCCGTTGCCGACGTCGAACAGCCACTTGATGGTGCCGTCGGCCGAGATGTGCTGGCTGATGACCGGCAGCGCCTCGACGTGGGCCGCGCCGGCCAGCTTGTCGCGCAGCGACTTGGCGAGGTCGGTCATCTGGCCGAAATCGGAAGCGCCGCGCTGGTGGATCCAGCGGAACAGTTGAACCGCGCGGAAGCGCTTTTCGCCCAGGCCCGCGCAGAACGCAGCCAACCCCTCGAGGTCGAATTCGAGCAGGTTGGCCGTCATGCGGTTTATCGCGGGTAGACGTTCAGGCCGGCGAAGAAGAACGCAACTTCGACGGCGGCGGTTTCGGGGGCGTCGGAGCCGTGCACCGCGTTGGCGTCGATGCTGTCGGCGAAGTCGGCGCGGATGGTGCCGGCGGCAGCCTTCTTCGGGTCGGTCGCGCCCATCAGGTCGCGGTTCTTGGCGATCGCGCCTTCACCTTCGAGGACCTGGATCACGACCGGGCCGGAAATCATGAAGTCGACCAGGTCCTTGAAGAACGGACGGGCCTTGTGCACGCCGTAGAAGGCCTCGGCTTCGAGGCGCGACAGGTGGGCCATGCGCGAGGCGATGATCTTCAGACCGGCGGCTTCGAAGCGCGAGTAGATCTGGCCGATGACGTTCTTGGCGACGGCGTCGGGCTTGATGATGGACAGGGTACGTTCGATAGCCATGGCTGTTGATCCTTGTTGATTTGTAGAGTGAAAACCGGTTTCGGCAAAGCCCGTGATTTTAACCCGCGAGGGTGTCCGGGCGATGGCCGGAGCCCGCCCGGGGCCTCGTCAGCGGCCCCGGCCGCCGCCGCCACGGCGTTGGCCACCTCCGCCACCGCCGCCAAAACCACCCGGGTCGCGGCGCTGGCCGCCCCCGCCGCCCCCGGGGCGCGCGCGGGTGAAACTGTCGGCGCCGATGTAGCCGAAGGAGGTCTTCATCGGGTCGGGTTGGCCGCCATTCGGGCCACGGTCGTCGCCTCGCGCCGATCGGTTGCCCTGGCCGCCTTGGCCGCCGCCCTGGCCGTTCCGGCGGCCATTGCCACCGCCGTTGCGCTGCTGCGGGCCTTTGCCGCCGCCGCCGAAGCGGCGCTGGCCACCGCCGTCGAGCGGCGGCTGGGATTCGAGATCGAGCTGCGGCGTGCCGGCATGGCTGGGTTTCTTGCCGCCAGCACCGCGCCGGCGGTTGCGGTCGTTGCGGCCACCGGCGTTGCCTCCTCGGCCAGCCTCGCCCGGAGCGCCGGGGCGTAGCGGCGCACCGCCCTCGCCCGCCTGCCCGCGGCGCGGCACGCCGGCCGCCTTGGTCAGCGCGCGCAGGTCGGCGTCGTCCAGTTCCATCCAGGCGCCGCGCTTGAGGCCGCGCGGCAGCACCATGGCGCCGTAACGGATGCGGATGAGCCGGCTGACCGCATGGCCAACCGCCTCGAACATGCGGCGCACCTCGCGGTTGCGCCCTTCGGAAATCGTCACGCGGTACCAGCAGTTGGCGCCTTCGCCACCGCCGTCTTCAATGGAGCCGAACTGGGCCGGGCCGTCTTCGAGCTTGACGCCGTCGAGCAGCGTCTGGCGCTCTTCGGTGCTGAGCGCGCCCAGCACGCGCACCGCGTATTCGCGCTCCAGCCCGAAGCGGGGGTGCATCAACTGGTTGGCGAGTTCACCGGAGCTGGTGAACAACAGCAGCCCCTCGGTGTTCAGGTCGAGCCGGCCGACCGACTGCCACTTGCCCTGGAACAGCTTGGGCAGCTTGCGGAACACGGTCGGGCGGTTCTGCGGGTCGTCGTGCGAGACCACCTCGCCAGCCGGCTTGTGGTAGGCCAGCACGCGCGGCGGCGGCGGCGCGATGCGGACCTTGATCGGCTTGCCGTTGACCTTGACGTGGTCGCCGAACTGCACGCGCTGGCCGATGTGGGCGGGCTCGTTGTTGACCGAGATGCGGCCTTCGGTGATGAGCTGCTCCATCTCCAGCCGGGAGCCCAGGCCGGCCTGCGCCAGCACCTTGTGCAGCTTGGGTGTTTCAGGCTGCGGCGCCAGCACCCGCTTGGGCAGCACCACGCTCTCGTCGGCATCGTCGGCGTCGAGCAGGCCGCTGACCACGTCTTGCAGCTGGTAGCCGGCGAGCTGCGGCTTGGGGCCGCGCGGCGCACGGGGCTGGCGCGGCAGGTCGTCGTCGCCGTCGTCGTCCGGGTCGGGCGCTTCTTCGCTCTCCGTCACGGCGTCGGTTGCTTCTGATTCAATAGCATCATCGCCAGCATTGGCGCTGGCATGCGGCACTTTTTGTTCTTCAAACGGGCCCTCTGAGGGTTCTTCGGGTGCCGGCGTGTCGGAAGGGTTCATGGGCGGGGCTCGCGGGTCGCGGAATCGGGGGTGTCGGCGGAAGGGGTTTCGTCGGCGGGTGGGGGTGTGGCGGCGTCGGCGAGGCCGAGCTGGCCTTGTCCGGGATCGAAGATCACCGGCTCGGGGAAGGCCTCGCCCAGTTCCAGCACGGGCAACTGGTCGAGCGCCTGCAGGCCGAGGTCGTCGAGGAACTGGCGGGTGGTGGCGTAGAGCGCCGGGCGCCCGGCCTGCTCCTTGTGGCCGATGACCTCGACCCAGCCCCGGTCTTCCAACTGCTTGACGATCAGCGAGTTGACGGTGACGCCGCGGATGTCTTCGATCTCGCCGCGCGTGACCGGCTGGCGGTAGGCGATGATGGCCAGCGTCTCCATGGCCGCCCGTGTGTACTTGGGCGGCTTCTCGGGGTGCAGCCTGTCGAGGTACTCGCGCATCTGCGGCCGGCTCTGGAAACGCCAGCCGCTGGCCACCTGCACCAGCTCGACGCCGCGCTGCGCCCAGTCGTTCTGCAGTTCGTCGAGCAGGCCGCGCAGCGTGTCGGCGCCCAGCACGTCGTCGAACAGGGCGCGCATGTCCCGCAACGGCATCGGTTGCTGGGCACAGATCAAGGCGGTTTCAAGGACGCGCTTGGCGTCCGCCGTGTTCATGTCGATTCGTCCAGAAAGGGCGCCTCAGGCGGCGCAGGGGGGACCAGTGGGTCGGGCGCGGGGCTCTTGCTGGCCCGGCGCGGTCCGCCTGGGCTGCTAGCGGCCAGTGCGGAGGGTGTCAGCCATTGTAGCCCAGCCCGACGCTGGCGAGCGCCGCCGTCAGGTCGTGTGGCAACGGCGAGACGAAGGCCAGCGCCTCGCCGGTGACCGGGTGGGCGAAGGCCAGCCGCTCGGCATGCAGCGCCTGGCGTTGCAGGCCGTCCGGCTGCGGCGTGCCGCCGTACAGCGCGTCGGCCAGCAGCGGGTGGCCGATGTGGGCGGCGTGCACCCGGATCTGGTGGGTGCGGCCGGTGTGCAGCGTGCAGCGCAGGAGGCTGGCGGTGTCGTTGCCGCCGAGCCGCTCGAAATCGGTCATTGCGGTCTTGCCGGGGTGGCGCTCCAAGTCGACCACCGCCATGCGCAGCCGCTGGCGGGGGTCGCGGCCGATCGCGGCGTCGACCCGGCGGATTCTGGGGCCGGTCCAGGCGCGGTGGGCCAGCGCCAGGTACTGCCGGCTGACCTCGCGGGCGGCGATCATGCGGACCAGTGCGTCCATCGCCTCGCGGCTGCGCGCCACCACCATCAGGCCGCTGGTGTCCTTGTCGAGCCGGTGCACGATGCCGGCGCGCGGCAAGGCGGCGGCGTCGGTGTCGCGGGCCAGCAGGCCATTGAGCAGCGTGCCCGACCAGTTGCCGGGCGCCGGGTGCACCACCAGCCCGGCGGGCTTGTCGATGACGCGCAAATGGGCGTCTTCGTAGACCACCGCCAGGTCCATGGGCTGCGGCAGAAAGGCCAGCCGCTGCTGGGTGGGCCGCAGCTCGACGACCAGGGTGTCCCCCACCCGCAGCCGGGTCGAGGGTTTCGTGACGGTGCGCCCGTTCACGGTGACGGCGTCGGCCGCGACCAGTTGCTGCAGGTAGCTGCGCGAGAACTCGGGCACGACGGCGGCCAACGCGCGGTCGAGCCGGGCGTTGTGCTGGTCGATGCCGACCACCGCCTCGCGTTGCTCCACCTCCGCCGCCGCGGGGTCGGAGGGGTCGTCGAGGGCCGCGTCGTCCGCGTCTTCGCTGGAAGGCGGCGGTGGGTCTTCAGAGGGGGGCGCCGATATAATGCCCCGACCGGTTTTCAACAGGATGTCTCGCATGGATCGCTCCCAATTATCGACGCCCGCCGCCACCGCCTGGGTCGCCGGCCTCGCGTTGCTGATGCTTTCGGCGTGTTCGTCGACCGACATCGACAAAACGGCCGAGTGGAGCCCCAACAAGATCTATTCCGAAGCCCGCGAAGAAGTCAACGCCGGCGCCTACGACAAGGCCGTGCCGCTGTTCGAGAAGCTCGAGGGCCGCGCCGCCGGCACGCCGCTGGCCCAGCAGGCCCAGCTGGAGAAGGCCTACGCCCAATGGAAGGGCGGCGAAGTGGCGCAGGCGCAGTCCACCCTGGACCGCTTCATTCGCCTGCATCCGTCCAGCCCGGCGCTCGATTACGCGCTGTACCTGCGCGGCCTGGTGAACTTCAACGACAACCTCGGCATCCTCGGCCAGTTCACCAAGCAGGATCTGTCGGAGCGCGACCAGAAGGCTGCGAAAGAATCTTTCGAGTCGTTCAAAGACCTCGCCTCGCGCTTTCCCGACAGCAAGTACACCCCCGACGCCCGCCAGCGCATGACCTACATCGTCAACTCGCTGGCCCAGTACGAAGTGCATGTGGCGCGCTACTACTTCAACCGCGGCGCCTATGTGGCCGCCATCAACCGCGCACAGATCGCCATCGCCGACTACCGCGATGTGCCGGCGCTGGAAGAGGCCACCTACATCCTGATGCGCTCCTACGACGCGCTGGGCATGACCGACATGCGCGACGACACCCGCCGCGTGCTGGTGGCCACCTACCCGAAGAGCGCCTACATCACCCGTGGTTTCAAGGGCAAGGACGACCCGTGGTGGAAGCTGTGGTGAGCGCGTCCAGCGCGGCCTGAAACTCACCCGCGTCGGCCAGCCGGCGCATCGCCGGCAGTGCCGCCAGCAGACGGCGGCCATAGCCCATCGTCACCAACCGCGCGTCGCAAACGGCCAGCACGCCGGAATCGGTTTCGCTGCGGATCAACCGGCCGGCGCCCTGCTTCAGCGTGACGGCCGCTTCCGGCACGTAATAGTCGTTGAACGGGCTGCGGCCCTGCGCCTCTAGCCGGCGCGCCCGGGCCTCCACCAGCGGATCGCCGGGTGAAGGGAACGGCAGCTTGTCGATGACAACCAGTTGCAACGCTTCCCCCGGCACGTCAACGCCCTCCCAGAACGAGGCCGACGCCACCAGCACACAGCCACGGCCGCCGTCGGCCGAGCCCTGCCGGAAACGCTCCATCAGCACCCGCTTGGGCCGTTCGCCCTGCACCAGAGCCTCGACACCGCCCTGCCCCGCGAACACCTCCTGCAGGTGCTCGCCGATCACCCGCAGCGCACGCAGGCTGGTGGTCAGCACCAGCGTACGGCCGCCGAGCCGCTCCACCGCGTCTGCCGCGAGACGCGCCACCGCCAGCGGATGGCCCGGGTCGGCCGGCAGCGGCAGATCGCGCGGCACATACATGGCCGACTGCCGCGCATGGTCGAACGGGCTGCCGAAGCGCTCGATGCGGGCCCCGCCCAGCCCACAGGGCTCGGTGAACCAACTCAGTCGGTCGTCCGCACCCAGCGTGGCAGAGGTGAACACGTAGCGCGTGGGCGCGGCCCGCTCCGGCCCGAGCAGTTGGTTCTGCACCGCCTGCGCAATGTCGAGCGGCGACTCGACCAGCCGCAACTGCTGGCCGACGTCGATCCAGCGCACGTTTGCCGGATCGCAGTCGGTGGCGAACAGCACGGCACGGTCGGCCATCGATGCCGCGCGCTCGGCCATCCGCACAAAATCGGGGCCGATCTCGCTCATCATCTCCAGCGGCGCGGCGCACGCCTGCAACGTGGCGGCCACGGCGCTCAGCTGCGGGGCCCATTGGCGCGCATCCACGCCCTGTGGCGCGCCATCGGTCCAGCGCAGCTTGTTGCCCGCCGGCGCCCGGCCGACCAGCAGCCGGAGGTCGCGCGCGGCGCGCTCGACGCCGCCGGCCAGGCCATTCCAGTCGGCCAGCCCGCGCGCCTGCGCAAGCCCCAGCGCCAGCAGGTCTTGCGCGAGGTCGAGCAGTTGCCCGGTCGACAGCACGCGGCCGAGGAACTGCACGCCGGTCTCGTTGAGCTGGTGCGCCTCGTCGAACACCGCCACCCGCACGGTGGGCAGCAGCTCGGCCATGCCCGACTCGCGCACCGCGAGGTCAGCGAAGAAGAGGTGGTGGTTGACCACCACCAGATCGGCCGCCAGCGCCTCTCGCCGCGCCAGGTTGACGTGGCAGGCGCGGTATTGCGGGCACTGCGCGCCGAGGCAATTCTCGCGGGTCGAGGTGACGAGCGGGATCACGGGCGAGCGTTCGTCCAGCCCGGGCATTTCGGCCAGGTCGCCGCTGCGGGTGGTCTGCGCCCAGCGTTCCACACGGGCCAGCGACGCCATCGCGAAACGGTCGCCCGCGCCCGGCCCGTCGCGGGCGGTCTGCAGCCGGTGCAGGCAGAGGTAGCTGGCGCGGCCCTTCAGCAGCGCGGTGCGCACCGGCAACCCGAGCGCAGCGATCAGGCGCGGCAGGTCGCGGCCAAACAGCTGGTCCTGCAGCGTCTTGGTGGCGGTCGACACCAGCACCCGCTCGCCACTGAGCAGCGCCGGCACCAGGTAGGCGAAGGTCTTGCCAACGCCGGTGCCGGCCTCGGCCACCAGCACGCCGTCCCCGGTAGCGGATGTGCCGGCGATGGTCTGGGCGACGGCCAGCGCCATCGCGGTCTGCGCGGCCCGCGGCACGAAGCCGGCGGCCATGTGCGACAGCGTGCCGCCATCAGCGAAAACGGCCGATACGGCGGCTTCCAGATCGATGCCGTTACCGGGGGGATCGGTGGGGCCCGCGCGGTCGTTGTCGTCGCCGAATGCGTCGGGGTTAAGGGCAGGAGAAGTCAACGTTGGGATGATAAGGACTTGGTGCTTCGCACCCGCAGGCCTGCTCTTGCTTCATCAAACCCGGCGCGGCAGATGCGCACCGGGCCGCCGGGCCGCATCAATGCGGCGCTGGCAATCCCGAGGCGGGCGGCTTGGTGCGTTCGGCGGCCCGTCGGTCGCGGGATTCCCGGCGCTTCTTCGCGTCGTCGAGCTTGCGCTGGTACGCCTCTTCCGCCTCACGCTGGTCGTCTGCCGTGTGCGCCGTGGAGCCGCCCATCGTGTGCTGGCGCCGTGCGGCCGACGCTGCCTTGGCCGGTGCCTTGCTGGCGACCCGGTCCTGGCGGCGCTGTGCCGATTCTTCGCTCTGCCGGATCTTGTCCTGCCGGGCTTGCAGTTTTTCCGGCGACTGGCGGTCTTCGATCTCTTTCAACCTCGCCGCGCCGTCGCGCTGGCGCTTGGCCTCGTTCAGCGCAAGTTCCTGCCGCTGGTAGTCGCTGAGCGCCTTGCGGCGGACGGTCTTGACCTCTGCCAGGCAGTCGTTGACCGCGAACTTGTGATAACAAACCTCCTGATCGGCCTGGAACTGCTTTTCGACACGTGCGCGGCCCTGCTCGATCTGGGCGCGCTGGCGGGCTTCGTCATCGTCGGGGGCGGCAGCCAGGGCATGGCTGGTCAACAGCAGGGCGATGGCGCATAGACGGGCGTTAGTTGAAAAGGTCATGTCAGGCGAGTGTCCACGCTGCGGCGCTCTTGCGCCAGGAATTCGGCCGATTGCATCTCGACCAGGCGCGACACGGTGCGCGGAAACTCGTGCACCAGCGGTCCTTCGGTGTACAACGCCTCGGGCGGCACCTCTGCCGACAGGATCAGCTTGACACGGCGGTCGTATAGCACGTCTACCAGCCAGGTGAAGCGCCGCGCCTCGGAGGCCATGCGCACCGGCATGTGCGGCACGTTGCTCAGCAGCACCGTGTGGAACTGCGTGGCAATCTCCAGGTAGTCGTTTTGCGAACGCGGGCCGCCGCACAGCGTTTTGAAGTCGAACCAGACCACACCGCCGGCCTTGCGCTTGGCGCGGATCTCGCGGGCCTCGATCTGCAGCACCGGCTCTTCATCCTGTGCTTCTGCCAGGCGGTTGAAAGCGTCTTCCATCGCGGCATCGGCCTCAGGGCCGAGTGGCGTGTGGTAGAGCTGCACCTGCTCCAGGGTGCGGTGCCGGTAGTCGGTGCCGTTGTCGACGCTGATGACTTCCATGTGACTTTTCAGCAGCTCGATGGCCGGCAGGATGCGGTCGCGATGCAGGCCGTTGGGGTAAAGGCCGTCGGGCTGGAAGTTGGACGTGGTGACGAAACCGACGCCGTTCTCGAACAGCGAGCGCAGCAGTCGGTGCAAAATCATGGCGTCGGTGATGTCCGCGACATGGAATTCGTCGAAGCAGATCAGCTTGTAGCGCTGTGCGATGCGTTCGCCCAGCACGTCGAGCGGGTTGACCGTGCCCTGCAGCTCGGCCAGCTCGCGGTGCACCTCGCGCATGAACTCATGGAAATGCAGCCGCGCCTTGCGGCGCAGCGGCACGGCGTTGAAAAAGCAATCCATCAGGAAGCTCTTGCCCCGCCCCACCCCGCCGTACATGTAGACGCCCAGCGGCACGTCGGGGTGGTTGATCAGCTTCTTGATCGCGTTGGACCGCTTTTCCTTGTACCTGGCCCACTGGCTGGCACAGCGGTCCAAGGCATTGACCGCGCGCAGCTGCGCCGGATCGGCGGTGTAGCCGCGCTTGGCGAGTTCGGCCTCGTAGGCCTTTCGGACTAGCAACGCGCTCAACCGCCGCCGGGCCGCCCCGAGGCGCTTGCATCCCCCCGGGGGGCAGCGACCCACGCGTAGCGGGGGAGCGTGGAGGCCAACATGTTCAGAAATTGAGCGTGCGTTTCTCGACCGCCAGCGCCGCTTCCTTCGTGGCCTCGGACAGCGACGGGTGGGCGTGGCAGATGCGGGCAATGTCTTCGCTGCTCGCCTTGAACTCCATCGCCACGACAGCTTCGGAAATCAGCTCGCTGGCCATTGGGCCCACGATGTGCACACCGAGGATCTCGTCGGTCGTGTCGTCGGCGAGGAACTTCACCATGCCCGTCGTGTCGCCCAGCGCACGCGCACGGCCGTTGGCCATGAACGGGAAGGTGCCGGCCTTGTAGCCGCGCCCCGCCGCCTTCAACTGCTGTTCGGTCTGGCCGACCCAGGCGATCTCGGGGCTGGTGTAGATGACCCAGGGCACGGTGTTGAAGTTGACGTGGCCGTGCTGGCCCGCGATGCGCTCCGCCACCGCCACACCCTCTTCCTCGGCCTTGTGCGCCAGCATCGGGCCACGCACCACGTCGCCCACCGCCCACACATTGGCGAGGTTGGTCTTGCAGTCGTCGTCGACCACGATGGCGCCGCGTTCGTCGAGCTTCAGTCCCACCGCCTCGGCGTTCAGGCCGATGGTGTTGGGCACCCGGCCGATCGAAACGATCAGCTTGTCGACGTCGAGCGTTTGCGCCTCGCCCTTGGCATTGCTGTAGGCGATGCTGACGACCGAGCCCTTGCCCTTCTTGCCGATCTTGATGTCGCCCACCTTCACGCCCAGCTCGATCTTCAGGCCCTGCTTGTCGAAGGCCTTCTTCGCTTCCTTGGCGATCTGGTCGTCGACCGCGCCGAGGAAGGTCGGCAGGCCTTCGAGAATGGTCACCTCGGCACCCAGGCGGCGCCAGACCGAGCCCATCTCCAGGCCGATGACGCCGGAGCCGATCAGGCCCAGCTTCTTCGGTACGCCGCCGATGCGCAAGGCGCCGTCATTCGACAGGATGTTCTCCTCGTCGAACGGCGCATTCGGCAGCGCGCGGGCATTGGAGCCGGTGGCGACGATCACGTGTGTTGCAAGCAGCGTTTCATCCGCCGCGCCTTTCACATTGATTTCGTAGCCGCCGTCCTTGGCTGCGACGAAGGAACCCCGGCCGTGGAAGAAGCTGACCTTGTTCTTCTTGAGCAGGTAGAGGATGCCGTCGTTGTTCTGCTTGACCACCTGGTCCTTGCGGCCCAGCATGGTCGGCAGATCAAGTTCGAGGCCAGCGACCTTGATGCCGTGCTCGCCAAAGTGTTTGCCCGCATGCTCGAAATGCTCGGACGACTGCAGCAGCGCTTTCGAGGGGATGCAGCCCACGTTGGTGCAGGTGCCGCCCGGTGCCGGACCGCCCTTGGCGTTTTTCCACTCGTCGATGCAGGCCACGTTCTGGCCCAACTGGGCCGCGCGGATGGCGGCGATGTAGCCGCCGGGGCCGCCACCGATGACGACCACGTCGAATTGTTTGCTCATGAACCGCCCCTCAGATGTCGAACAGCAGGCGGGCCGGGTCTTCCAGCGCTTCCTTCATCGCGACCAGGCCCAGCACGGCCTCGCGGCCGTCGATGATGCGGTGGTCGTAGCTCATCGCGAGGTAGTTCATCGGCCGGATCACGATCTGGCCGTTCTCCACCACCGCGCGGTCCTTGGTGGCATGAACGCCCAGGATGGCCGACTGCGGCGGGTTGATGATGGGCGTGCTCAGCATGGAGCCGAAGGTGCCGCCGTTGGAGATGGAGAACGTGCCACCGGTCAGTTCTTCAAGGCCCAGCTTGCCGTCGCGTGCCTTCTGGCCGAATTCGGCGATCTTCTTCTCGATGTCGGCAAAGCTCATCTGGTCGGCGTTGCGCAGAATGGGCACGACCAGGCCGCGCGGTGAACCCACCGCGATGCCGATGTCGAAGTAGCCGTGGTAGACGATGTCGTGGCCGTCGACCGACGCGTTGATGACCGGGTACTTCTTCAGCGCATGCACCGCCGCCTTCACGAAGAAGCTCATGAAGCCGATCTTGACGCCGTGCTCCTTCTCGAACTTTTCCTGGAAGCGCTTGCGCATTTCCATGACCGGCGCCATGTTGACCTCGTTGAAGGTGGTCAGGATGGCATTGGTTGACTGCGACTGCAGCAGGCGCTCGGCCACGCGGGCGCGCAGGCGGCTCATGGGCACGCGCTGCTCGGGGCGGTCGCCCAGGTTGACCTTGGGCGCGGCAACCTGCGGCAGCGTCTGCGTCGGCACGCCGGTCGGGATGCTGCTCCTGGCTTCCACCTTGGGAGCCGCACCACCGCCGGCGACCGCGCCGAGCACGTCGCCCTTGGTGACGCGGCCGTCCTTGCCGGTGCCGGCGACCGAGCCGGCCGGCAGGTTGTTGTCGGCCATCAGCTTGGCGGCCGACGGCATGGCCACACCGGCCTTGCTGCCACCCGTGGCGGCGGCAGCAGCGGCCGGGGCGGGAGCTGCCGCGGCAGGTGCCGGCGCCGCGGCGGCAGCGGCAGGTGCAGCCGCACTCTTGCCATGGGTGTCGATCTTCGCGATGACCTGATCGGACACCACGGTGCCGCCGTCAGCGACGACGATCTCGCTCAGCACGCCGGCAGACGGCGCCGGCACTTCAAGCACGACCTTGTCGGTTTCGATCTCGATCAGGATTTCATCGACCGCGACCGTGTCGCCGGCCTTCTTCTTCCATTGCAGCATGGTGGCTTCGGCCACGGATTCGGACAGCTGCGGGACCTTGACTTCAATGATTGCCATTTTGGGTGGATTCCAGTCTTCTTATTTGGTCAGGACAAAGCCCTTGAGCTTGCCGAAAGCACCTTCGACCAGCGACTTCTGCTGTTCCTGGTGCAGGTGGGAATAGCCGGCGGCCGGGGAGGCGGACGCGGAGCGGCCGGAGTAGCCGAGGCGTTGGCCGTCCAGCATGTTCTCGTGGATGTAGTGCTGCACGAAGAACCAGGCGCCCTGATTCTGTGGCTCGTCCTGGCACCAGACCACGTCGGTCGCATTGGGGTATTTCTTCAGCTCGGCAGCGAACACCTTGTGCGGGAACGGATAGAGCTGCTCAACGCGCAGAATGGCGACGTCGTCGGCGCCCTTCTCCTCACGCTTCTTGGCGAGGTCGTAGTAGACCTTGCCGGAACAGACGACGACGCGCTTGACCTTGTCGTTCCGGAGTTCCTTCTGCTCCGGAATGATGGTCTGGAACCCGCCTTTCGTGAATTCGCTGAGGGGCGACGTGGCATCCTTGTTCCGCAGCAGCGACTTGGGCGTCATGATGACCAGCGGCTTGCGCAGGCTGCGCACCATCTGGCGGCGCAGCACGTGGAAGATCTGGCTGGCGGTGGTGGGCTGCACCACCTGCATGTTGGTGTCTGCACTGAGCTGCATGAAGCGCTCCAGGCGGGCCGAGCTGTGCTCGGGGCCCTGGCCTTCGTAGCCGTGCGGCAGCATCAGCGTGATGCCGTTGACGCGGCCCCACTTCACTTCACCCGACGCGATGAACTGGTCGATCACGACCTGCGCACCATTGGCGAAGTCACCGAACTGCGCTTCCCAGATCACCAGCGTATTGGGATCGTTCGATGCGTAGCCGTATTCGAAGGCCAGCACGGCTTCTTCAGACAGGATGGAGTCGATGACGACGAACGGAGCCTGGTTGTCGGCCACGTTCTGCAGCGGCACATAGGTGCCGATGTCCCACTTCTCGCGGCTCTGGTCGTGAATGACCGAGTGGCGGTGGGTGAAAGTGCCACGGCCGCAGTCTTCGCCCGACAGGCGCACCGGGTAGCCGCTGGCCACCAGCGACGCGAACGCCATGTGCTCGCCCATGCCCCAATCCACCGGAATGTCGCCACGGCCCATCGCGGCGCGGTCGTCGTAGACCTTCTTGACCAATTGGTGCGGGGTGATGATGGCCGGAATGGTGGTGATCTTCTCGGCAAGGCGCTTCCACTCGGTGAGCGGAATGGCGGTGTCACCGGCATCCGTCCACTTCTTGCCAAGGTAAGGCTGCCAGTCGACCGCGTATTTGCTCTTGAAGTTGGTCAGCACCGGGTCGACCGTGTGCTTGCCGGCGTCCATCGCGGCGCGATAGGCCTTCACCATGTCGTCGCCCAGCGTTTCACCGAAGCCCTGGGTGGCAAGTCGATCGGCGTACAGCTTGCGTGTGCCCGGGTGCTGGCCGATCTTCTTGTACATCAGCGGCTGCGTCAGGCTGGGCGTGTCCTGCTCGTTGTGGCCCAGCTTGCGGAAGCAGATGATGTCCACCACGACGTCCTTGCGGAACTCCATGCGGAAATCGAGCGCCAGTTGCGTCGCCAGCACCACGGCTTCGGGGTCGTCACCGTTCACGTGCAGCACCGGCGACTCGATCATCTTGACCACGTCGGTGCAATACAGGGTGGAGCGGCTGTCGCGCGGGTCACTCGTGGTGAAACCGATCTGGTTGTTGATGACGAGGTGGACCGTGCCACCGGTGGAATAGCCGCGCGTCTCGGCGAGCGCCAGCGTTTCCATCACCACACCCTGGCCGGCGAACGCCGCGTCGCCGTGCACCAGAACCGGCAGCACCTGGCGGCCGTGCGGGTCGTTGCGGCGGTCCATGCGGGCGCGCACCGAGCCTTCGACGACCGGGTTCACGATTTCGAGGTGGGAGGGGTTGAAGGCCAGCGTCAGGTGAACGGGGCCACCGATGGTCGTCACGTCGGAGCTGAAACCCTGGTGGTACTTCACGTCGCCCGACGGCAGGTCTTCCGGCGCCGTGTGGTCGAACTCGGCGAACAGATCCTTGGGCATCTTGCCCAGCGTGTTCACCAGCACGTTCAGGCGGCCCCGGTGGGCCATGCCGATCACGATTTCCTGCACGCCCTTGGCGCCAGCCTGCTGGATCAGTTCGTCCATCGAGGCGATGAAGCTCTCGCCGCCTTCCAGAGAGAAGCGCTTCTGGCCCACATACTTGGTGTGAAGAAAGCGCTCGAGGCCCTCGGCCGCCGTGAGGCGGTCGAGAATGTGCTTCTTTTTATCTTCGTTGAAGTTCGGATTGGTGCGGACCTTTTCCAGCCGCTCCTGCCACCAGCGCTTCTGGGCCTGGTCGGTGATGTACATGTACTCACTGCCGATGGTGCCGCAATAGGTTTCCCGCAGCGCGTTCAGCAGCTCGCGCAGGCTCATCGACTCCTTGCCGAAGAAGGTGTTGCTGGTGTTGAACACCGCTTCGTGGTCGGCATCGCTGAACCCGTAGAAGGCGGGGTCGAGTTCGGGGATGTTGTCGCGTTCGGCGCGCTTCAGCGGATCGAGGTCGGCCCAGCGGGCGCCGACGTTGCGATAAGCCGCGATCAGCTGCTGAACGGCCGTCTGCTTGCGGCCGAGTTCGGAATCACCGCCGCTGGCCACCACCACCGCAGTGCCGCCCTGCTTGGCACGCTCGGCAAAGGCATTGACGACCGGCAGGTGGGGAACATCCCGCGCCTGGGTGCCGTCGGCGGCGGGCACGTGCTGAAGGGCGTCGAAGTACTCGCGCCAGTTGTCGGGCACGCTGCCCGGGTTGGCGAGGTAGTTCTCGTACATCTCCTCGACATAGGGCGCGTTGCCCCCGAAGAGATAGGTGTTGCCTGAATAGGCTTGGTAGACCGACGCAGTCTGCGCCTGTCCATTCGGCGATGTCTCGCTCATTCTCCGCTGACCTCCGTTCCCCTTGAGGGAACATCTAGCTGGTTGATCAAACCTTCCGCGACACGGCTGGACCGGATGGCGGATGCGACTGTGGCTGGGAAGGGCCTTCGTACAGTCGGAATTGTGCCATCCTTTGTCTGGCAGCACGCTGACGCGGCGCGCTTTCCCACCCGGACCCCGGGTTATGCGCGGGGCTGCGGCGGGGAAGCGGGCAGTTTGCCCCGCTTTCGTTCCCGCTGTGTGTCAGGGGGCGATGGGCGCCTCGTCGGTGCGGCGTTCGCCCCGGCTGTCGAGCCAGGTCACGGCGATCCTGTCGCCGGCCTTGCCGCCCTTGAAGGTGAACTGCAGGAAAGGGTTCTTCGAGACCGACGGCCCCCACTGCGCGCCGAACACCGGCCTGCCGTTGCAGGCGACCGCCACCTGCTGGATGTACCAGGCCGGTATGGTTTTGCCGGCGGCGTCCTTGCGGAGGCCGTTCTCCATTTCATGCGCCATCAAGACCCGCACCAGCACCTTGTCGCCCTGCATCTGGGCGCGGATGCGGCTGGCCTCAGACACCGCAGCCCCCGATGGTGACCTGCACGTTGCGCGAGGCGTGGAACCAGCGGTCGCCCACCCGGGCCAGCGCATAGACCGGCGTGGTCTGCGCCATCTTGACGTTGAGCGTCGCGGCGGCCTCGGTGCCCGCCGGCAGGTCGAAAACCGCAATCAGCGGGTGGGGATTCTTCGCAATATAAAGCGCGATCTGCGTGGTCTGCGGCAGGCCGCTGCGCAGCGACATGCGCACAGCGGCGCCGTTCTCGGCGATCTCCGGCGCGTCCAGCACCACCTCGGCGCTCTCGACGGACGGCCCGCTGCCGCCTAGCGCTTTGAGCGCGTCGGTCAGGGCCTTGGCGTCGAAGGCGGCCTTGTTCCAGCCGGGCAGGCTCTGGGCGCGGGCGGCCGGCAACCAGGCGGCGGCCGGGACCGCCGCGCCGAGTCGGACGAAAGAGCGGCGTTTCAAGATGCTTTGGAGCTTACTTCACCGGCGCGCCGACGAGGTCCTGGATCTGCTTGAGCGCCGTGGGGTCTTCGATGGTGGTCAGGTCGCCCGGGTCGCGGTGCTCGCAGACCGCCTGGATGGCACGGCGCAGCAGCTTGCCGCTGCGGGTTTTGGGCAACACGCTGACGAAGCGCACCCGGGCTGGCCGGGCCACCGCGCCGAGCTGCTCATCGACCAGCTTCATGATCTCGCCTTCGAGCTTCATCCTGGATGCGTCGTCCGGAACCTTGGCTGCGTCTTTCGGCACCACGAAGGCCATCGCGACCTGGCCCTTGAGCGGATCGGCCACGCCGACCACCGCGACCTCGGCCACATTGGCGTGGCTGGAAATGCTCTCCTCGATCTCGCGGGTGCCCAGCCGGTGGCCGGCCACGTTGATGACGTCGTCGGTGCGGCCGAGGATGAAGAAGTAGCCGTCCTTGTCGCGCACACCCCAGTCGAAGGTGGAGTAGACGAGCCGGTTGGGGATGCTTTTCCAGTAGGTGTTGACGAAGCGCGCGTCGTCCTGCCAGACGGTCTGCATGAAGCCGGGTGGCATCGGCCCCTCGATGACGACGACGCCCTTCTCGTCGGAGCCGGTCATTTCCTCGTTGGTGGCCTCGTTGATCAGCTTGACGTTGTAGCCGTACATCGGAATGCCGGGGCTGCCGAACTTGCTCGGCGCGCGCTCGACGCCGTTGGCGATCGTCAAGATCGGCCAGCCGCTTTCGGTCTGCCAGTAGTTGTCGATGATGGGCACACCAAGCGCGTCGCTGATCCATTGCGCCGTCGGTTCGTCGAGCGGTTCGCCGGCCAGGAACAGTGCGCGCAGGCTGGAGAGGTCGTATTTCTTCAGGTACAGCGGGTCCTGCTTCTTCAGCACGCGCACGGCGGTTGGGGCGCTGAACATGACGGTGACCTTGTACTTCTCGACCAGGCTCCACCAGATGCCGGCGTCGGGCCGGATCGGCAGGCCCTCGTACATGATCGTTGCCATGCCGGCGATCAGCGGGCCGTAGATGATGTAGCTGTGGCCCACCACCCAGCCGATGTCGCTGGTGGAGAAATAGGTCTCACCCGGCTTGCCCTGGAAGATGTGCTTCATGCTGGCGGCCAGCGCCACGGTGTAGCCACCGGTGTCGCGCTGCACGCCCTTGGGTTTGCCGGTGGTGCCGCTGGTGTACAGCGTGTAGCTGGGGTGGGTGGACTCCACCCATTCGCACGGCACTTCCGTGTTCAGGTGTTTCTCGCGAAGCGCGCCGTACAGGTGGTCGCGGCCGGCCTCCAGTTGCATCGGCGCCAGGCCGCGGTCCACCATGAGCACCGCCTTCGGTTTGTGCTTCGCCACGCGGATGGCTTCGTCCAGCAGCGGCTTGTAGGGCACGACCTTGCCACCGCGCGAGCCGGCGTCGGCGCTGACGACGACGGTGGGCGTCGCGTCGTCGATGCGGCTGCCCAGGCTGACCGACGCGAAACCGCCGAACACCACCGAATGCAGCGCCCCGATGCGGGTGCAGGCCAGCATCGCAAAGGCGGCCTCCGGGATCATCGGCATGTAGATCAGCACCCGGTCGCCCTTCTTCACGCCCAGTTCCTGCAGGCTGGCGGCCATGCGCTGCACCTCGTGGTGCAGTTGGCGGTAGGTGTAGGTGGTCTCGGTGTCGGTTTCGGTCGACACGTAGATCAGCGCCGGCTGGTCAGCCCGGTCTTTCAGGTGGCGGTCGACCGCGTTGTGGCACAGGTTGGTGGTGCCGCCCACGTACCAGTTGGCGAACGGCGGGTTGCTGTAGTCGAGGATCTGTTTCGGCGGGGTCTGCCACTCGATCAATTCGGCCTGCTCGGTCCAGAAGGCGTCGCGGTCTTCGAGCGAACGGCGGTGGAAATCTGCAAAGCTGGCCATGATGTCTCCTGATAACCGGGTGGGGGCGTCTTAATTTGAATTCATAATTATGAACGACGCACTTGCTGACAACTGACGTTCGGGCGGCAAGGTCTGCCGCCCGCCCGGTTTTTATTTGATCAGGCCCTGAACGGCCTTGAAGGCCGGATGGTCGGCGGTGCGCAGCCACTCGAAGGCCACCATTTCGGTGGTGACCAGTTCCGCGCCGGCGCCGGCGAGGCGGTCGAAGGCGGCGTCGCGGTTGCGCTCGGTGCGCGAGCCGCAGGCGTCGGTCACCACCCAGACGTCGAACTCGTCTTCCAGCAGATCGAGCGCGGTCTGCAGCAGGCACACGTGCGATTCGCAACCGGCCACCACGATGGTGTTGCGGCCCGGCGCTTCTTCCGCAGCCGGCTTTTGCAGGTGCTTGGGCAGGCTGCGGGCGTTGCCGCGCTGGGCCTGCGGGCGAGCCGGCGGCCGCAGCCACTCCGACAGACCGTCGGCGCAGCCGCTGAAGTGCATCTTGGCCAGGGTGCGCTGGCACAGCGCGCGCAGGTCGGGGTGGTTGGGGCCCAGCCTCTCGGGGTTCTGTTCGGTGCCGAAGGCCGGCACCTCCAGCACCTCGGCCATGCGGGCCAGGCGGACGGCGTTCAGCAGCACCGCCTCGCGTTCGTGGATGGCCGGCATCAGCCGTTCCTGGTAATCGACCAGCACCAGCTGGCAGTCATCGGCATCGAGCAACATGGGGCCGATTATTTCAGGCGTTGCAGCAAGCCGTCGATGTAGTGGTCGAACAGCGGCGTGGCCTGCTGGCCGAACATGCGGATGCGGCCGGTGTGCTGCAGCAGCAACAGGCCCACGCCGTGGGCGAACAGCGCGGTGTTTTCGCTGCGCGCCGCTTCTTCTGAAAGCCCCCATTCAGCCAGCGCGGTCTCGCACGGCGCCAGTGCGTCGTGCAGGCGCGCATTGAGCCGCGTGTTCAGTTCGCTGGTGAGGCCGCGCGGCTGCAGGCCGTGGACCAGATAGAAGCCGAGGTCGAGGTCGCGCGGGTTTTCGGCGAAGAAACCGTACCAGCCATGCGCCTTGGCGCGCAGCCGCTCCCCAGGCGAGGCCGCGCCCTCCCCGGTGGCCGCCACCGCCGCGTTCAGCCGCTCCAGCGAATCGGCCAGCAGCGCGCCGTAGATGGCTTCCTTGCTCTCGAAATAGGAGTAGATGGCGCCGGGTGTGTAGCCGGCCCGCTTGGCGATCTCGCGGATGCTGGCGCCTTCGATGCCCAGTTCGTCGAAGACCGCGCGGGCAGCCTCCAGCACCAGCGCGCGCCGGCCGTCGCTCGCTGCCTGTTGCCGTTGCACGCGGGTATCCATGGCCCGGACTATACCTGCGTGCCCTTTCATTTTGAACACTTGCACAAAGAATTGAACAGTGTTTAAATTTACCGACTCCCGATTCACCGGAACAACTCAATGAACGCTCCCGCCCCCACCGCGCTGATGATGACCGGCGCTGAATTCCGCGAGTCGCTGCGCGCGCTGAAACCCACCGTGTTCGTGGACGGCCAGCGCATCGAATCGGTGGCCGACGCGCCGCAGCTGCAGCCCGGCATCAACGCCATCGCCCTGACCTACGACTACGCGCTGAAGCCTGAGCTGCAGCCGGTGATGACGGCCGTGCAGCACACCAGCGGCAAGCGCGTGAACCGGCTCAGCCACATCAACACCAGCGCGGGCGATCTGCTGAACAAGCTGGAGGCCACACGCATCGTCTGCCAGGAAACCGGCTGCGCGCAGCGCTACCTGGTGCACGACGCGCTGAACGCGCTGGGCCAGGTGACGGCCCGCATCGACGACGCGCGCGGTAGCACCGAACACCACCAGCGCTTCCTGAACTACCTGCACGAGGTGCAGGACCGCGACCTGACGCTGGCCGTGGCGATGACCGATGCGAAGGGCGACCGCAGCAAACGGCCGCACCAGCAGGCCAACACCGACGCCTACGTCCACGTCGTCGAGCGCCATGCGGTGCGGGGCGGCCGTTCCGGCATCGTCATTTCGGGCGCCAAGGCCATCGTCACCGGCGCGCCCTACGTGCACGAATTCCTCGTGATGCCTTGCCGCCAGATGACGCGGGACGACGCCGATTTCGCGGTCTGCTGCGCGGTGCCAGTGGACGCCGAGGGCGTGACCATCATCGCCCGGCCCGCCGGCCGCCCCGGCGAAAAGCTGGAGCACGGCGATGCCCTGTTCTCCCGCAAGTACGGCCAGAGCACCGGCGTGGTGCTGTTCGACAAGGTCTTCGTGCCGGAAGACCGGGTGTTCTATGCCGGCGAGTGGGAACATTCCCACCACCTGACCTACAGCTACGCCACCCACCACCGCCAGACCTGCATCGCCGCCCGCGCTGGTTTTGGCGACCTGCTGATCGGCGCCGGTGCGCTGATGTGCGAAGCCAACGGCTTCGACCCCGGCAAGGAAACCCACCTGCGCGACCAGATGGTGGAGCTGATCAAGATCACCGAAGGCTTCTATGCCTGCGGCGTGGCGGCCAGCGTGTACGGCAAGCCCGACCCGTGGAGCAAGACCTGGATGCCCGACCCGGTGTTCGCCAACATCGGCAAGCTGCTGATGGCCAACCAGATCTACGACATGCACCGCATCGCGCACTACGTGAGCGGTGGCCTGATCGTCACGCTGCCCGGGCCGGACGAAGACCACAACCCCGAGACGGCGGCGCGGCTCGCCGACGTGCTGCAGGCCAGCCCCGACATTCCCTACGACAAGCGCATCCAGACCGCGCGCTTCATCGAAGACCTGACCGCCGGCTACCAGGGCGGCTGGTACAGCGTGATCAGCCTGCACGGCGGCGGCTCACCGGCCGCGATGAAGCAGGAGATCTACCGCAACTACCCCATCGGCTCCAAGGTGGAACTGGTCGAACGCATTCTGGAGCGCGGGGTGGCCGCCGACGGCTCACCCGCCGCCGCGCCGCACGACCCGGACCGCGCCATCACCAAGAACCGCCAGCCCGGCAAGTGCTGCGACATGGGCTGCAGCACGCCCGGCCAGCCGATGATGGTGGACCTGCCAACCGTGGAGGCCACGCTGCCGTCGCGCCGCGAGGGCTGAGGCCGGCCTAGAATGGCCCGCACACACGAGGAGACCCCGGCCATGAAACCCGATCTGACGCAGCCCGCCGCCACGATCACCGGCGCCCTGCTGGCCGCCAACCCCAAGGCGCTGCAGGACCCGGACGCGGTGGCCAAGGTTTTCATCGCCACCTACCGCCAACTGGAAAAGGCCGAGGCCGAATTGGCCCGCCGGCCCGCCGGCAGCCGCACGCCGGCCGCCAATGCCGCCGCCGCAGTGGCCGCCACGGCGGTGGCCAAGGCCACCAAACCCAAGAACTGACCGCCAGTTGCCCGGCCGGGGCTCAGCGCGGCTGCAGCCGCAGCAACTGGCCGTTGGCGGCGTCGGTCAGCACGTACAGCAGCCCGTCGGGGCCCTGCCGCACGTCGCGGATGCGCTCGCCGCGCTCCGCCAGCAGCTTGCTTTCGCGCACCACCTTGCCGCCGAACGGACGCTCCAGTTCGATGCGGTCGAGGTAGCCGAACTTCAGCGAACCGACGAACAGGTTGCCCTTCATCGCCTCGCCGTACCTGTCGCTGGTCAGGAAGGCCATGCCCGACGGCGCGATCGACGGCACCCAGTAGTGCACCGGCTGCTCCAGCCCGTTCTTGGCCTGGATGCCGTCGCCGATCGGCCCGCCGCCGTATTGCTCGCCGTAGGTGATGACCGGCCAGCCGTAGTTCTTGCCGGGCTGCGGCCGGTTGATCTCGTCGCCACCCTGCGGGCCGTGTTCGATCGTCCAGTAGGTGCCGTCCGGCGCCACCGTGGCGCCCTGCGAGTTGCGGTGGCCGATGCTCCAGATTTCCGGCAGCGCGCCGGCCTTGCCCGCGAACGGGTTGTCTGCCGGCACCGTGCCGTCCTTGTTCACACGCACCGTCTTGCCGTGGTGGTTGTCCAGCGTCTGCGCGTCGGCCATGCGGTGGTAGCGGTCGCCGAGCGAGAGCATCAGCTTGCCGTCTTTCGTCTCGGCGATGCGGCAGCCGAAGTGCGCGTGGCTGTCGAACTTGGGCTTCTGCACGAAGATGACTTTCACGTCCTCCAGCCGGGTGCGGTCGGCCGAGAGCTGGGCCCGCGCCATCGCGGTGCTGTTGCCGGGGCCGGACGCAGCCGCCTCGCTGTAGCAGAAATAGACGGTGCGGTTGCGGGCGAAGTCGCTGTCGGTCACCACGTCGAGCAGGCCGCCCTGCCCGCGCGCCACCACCGCCGGCACGTTGGCCAGCGGCGGGCCGACCTGGCCGCCGGCCTCCACCACCCGCATGCGGCCGGGCCGCTCGGTCACCAGGAAGCGCCCCTCCGGCAGAAAGGCCACGGCCCACGGGTTCTGCAGGCCAGACGCCACCACCTCCGGCCGCACCGATTGCGCATGGGCCGACACCACGGCCAGGCTGGCCGCCGCGGTTGCTACCATAATGAGAGCAAAGATGCGAGCACCGGCGCTGACTTGAGGCATATTTCTTCCTGAAAACGGTGTCAGATCGTCACCACGACGCGCCCGCGCACCTTGCCGGCCATCAGCTCGCCAGCCTTGGCGATGGCGCCGGACAGCGGCACCTCGTCGATCATCGACTCCAGCAGTTGCAGGTCGAGATCGGTCGCCAGGCGGTCCCAGGCTTTCTGGCGGCGCGCGCGCGGCGCCATGACCGAGTCGATGCCCGCCAGCGTGACGCCGCGCAGGATGAACGGCATGACGGTGCCCGGCAAGTCCATGCCCTGCGCCAGCCCGCAAGCGGCCACCGTGCCGCCGTAGCGGGTCTGCGCCAGCGCATTCACCAGCGTGTGGGAGCCCACCGCGTCGACCACGCCGGCCCAGCGCTCCTCCTGCAGCGGCTTGCCGGGGGCCGACAGTTCGGCGCGGTCGATGATGCCGCTGGCACCCAGCGATTTCAGGTAGGCCTCTTCGCTCGCCTTGCCGGTTGCCGCGACCACGCGGTAGCCCAGCTTGCCCAGGATGGCGATGGCCACGCTGCCCACACCGCCGGTCGCGCCAGTCACCAGGATGTCGCCGCTGTCGGGGCGCACATGGTGGTCTTCCAGCGCCATCACGCACAGCATGGCGGTGTAGCCCGCCGTGCCAATGGCCATGGCCTGGCGCGGGGTGAAGACCTTGGGCAGCCTCACCAGCCAGTCGCCCTTCACGCGCGCCTTCTCGGCCAGGCAGCCCCAGCGCGTTTCGCTGAGGCCCCAGCCGTTGTTCACCACCGCGTCACCCACCTGCCAGTCGGGGTGGCTGGACTCCAGCACCGTGCCGGCGCCGTCGATGCCGGCCACCATGGGCCAGCTGCGCACCACGGGAATCCGGTTGCAAATGGCCAGGCCGTCCTTGTAATTCAAGGTGGAATGGCTGACCGACACCGTGACATCACCCGGCGGGAGCTGGGCCTCGTCGACCGACCGGATGGACGCGCTGAACGCATCGCCTTTTTCGAGCAAGATGGCTTTGAACATGGGTAGTCTCCAGAAAATTCTTTGTCAATCAACGCGTTACGGGCTTTTCAAGAGGCGTTTCGCTTGAATTTCAGAACCCGCTGCGGTATGGTACGGGCCCATGCGAATCCCGCTGTTTCTCATTGTCTTGTTCGTCCTCGCGCTGGTCAGCACCAAAGGGTTCGCCGCCCCCGCAACCGACGACCAGCGAAACCCCAGCTTCCTCGACCACCTCGGCGCCACCTTCGACCGGGCAGACCAGGGCCTTGAAGCGGCCCGCAACAGCCTGGGCGACCGGGCCAACGGCATCGTCGAGCGGGCCATGAGCTTTCTGGGCGTGCGCTACCGGCGCGGCGGCAGCTCCACCGAGACCGGCTTCGACTGCAGCGGTTTCGTCCGCGCCATTTATGACCAATCCATCGGGCTGCTGCTGCCGCGCAGCGCCGCGCAACAGGCCGCCGGCACCGAGGTCATCAACCCCTCTGACCTGCAGCCGGGCGACCTGGTCTTCTACAACACGATGCGCCGCAGCTTCAGCCATGTCGGCATCTACATCGGCGACGGCAAATTCGTCCATTCGCCCCGCGCCGGTGGCAGCGTGCGGGTGGACGACATGCAGGAGTCGTACTGGAAAAAGCGCTTCAACGGCGCCCGCCGCGTGGTGTCTGAATCCACCACCGGCGCGGCCCTGGCCCCTGACCCAGCCTCCGTCTCGCCGTCGCACTGACGGCGGCGTTCTTTCCACCCTCTAGCGCGGCAGCAGCGCCTGGGCGTTTGGCGCCCAGACGCCAGTCCGGCGCTCAGCCCACCCAGCGGCGCGCGTTGCGCCAGATGCGCAGCCACGGGCTGGCGGCCGACACATCGCCCGACGTCCAGCTCATCTGCACGTTGCGGAACACCCGCTCGGGGTGCGGCATCATCGCGGTGAAACGGCCGTCGGCGGTGGTCACCGCCGTGAGGCCGCCGGGGCTGCCGTTGGGGTTGAACGGGTAGGCTTCGGTCGCGCCGCCGCGGTTGTCCACGAAGCGCATCGCGGCAATGGCGCGGGCCGCATCGCCCCGGTACGCGAAGTTGGCAAAACCTTCGCCGTGCGCCACCGCGATCGGCAGCCGGCTGCCGGCCATGCCGGCGAAGAACAGGCTGGGCGATTCCAGCACCTCCACCTGCGACAACCGCGCCTCGAAACGCTCGCTGCGGTTGGTGGTGAAGCGCGGCCAGGCGTCGGCGCCGGGAATGATGTCGGCCAGCTCGGCGAACATCTGGCAGCCGTTGCAGACGCCCAGGCCGAAGGTGTCGCTGCGGGCGAAGAAAGCCTTGAAGTTGTCGGCCAGCACCGGGTTGAAGGTGATGCTGCGGGCCCAGCCGATGCCGGCGCCCAGCGTGTCGCCGTAGCTGAAGCCGCCGCAGGCGACCACGCCCTTGAAATCGGCCAGCTTGGCGCGGCCGGTCTGCAGGTCGGTCATGTGCACGTCGATTGCGTCGAAGCCTGCTTTGTCGAAGGCATAGGCCATCTCGACGTGCGAGTTCACGCCCTGCTCCCGCAGCACCGCCACGCGCGGCCTGGCGAGGTTGAGGAAGGGCGCGGCGAAGTCTTCGGCCGGGTCGAACGTCAACGACACCGACAGGCCCGGGTCGTTCGGGTCACCGGCTGCGGCGTGTTCGGCGTCGGCGCAGGCCGGGTTGTCGCGCTGCTGGTTGATCTTCCAGCTCACGCTGTCCCACACCTGCTGCAAATCCTGCAAAGCCGCGCCGAACACCTTCTTGGTGTCACGCCAGACCTGCACCTCGCCAATGCCGGCCGTCACGGCAGACGACGCCGGCCGGGTCTTGCCGACGACGTGGCTGCAGGCGCTCAGGCCGTGCTCGCGCAGCGTCTGCATCACGGCCGTGCGGTCGGCGCTGCGCACCTGCAGCACCACGCCCAGCTCTTCGGCGAACAGCGCCTTCAGCGTCAGTTCTTCGCGGCGGGCGCTGACCTGGCCGGCCCAGTTCTTGGCGTCGCCGGTGTCCATGCGGCTGTCGGAAATGCCGTCGCCCTCGGTCACCAGCAGGTCGATGTTCAGCGACACGCCCACCTGGCCGGCAAAGGCCATTTCGCAGACGCTGGCGAACAGGCCGCCGTCGCTGCGGTCGTGGTACGCCAGAATCTGGCCGGCCTGGCGCAGCGCGTTGACGGCGGCGACCAGCTTCACGAGGTCCTGCGGGTCGGCCAGGTCGGGCACGCCGTCTTTCAACGGGCAGCCGGCCTGGTTCTGCGTCTGCGCGAGGATCGAGCCGGCCAGCCGGTTGCGGCCACGGCCGAGGTCGATCAGCACCAGCGAAGTGTCCTGTTCGCGGTCGAGCTGCGGTGTGAGTGTGCCGCGCACGTCGGCCAGCGTGGCGAAGGAACTGACGATCAGCGAGACGGGCGACACCACCTTGTTCTGCGTGCCCTCGCCGGGCCATTGCGTGCGCATCGACAGCGAATCCTTGCCGACCGGAATGGAGATGCCCAGCGCCGGGCACAGCTCCATGCCGACCGCCTTCACGGTCTCGTACAGCGCGGCGTCTTCACCGGCTTCGCCGCAGGCCGCCATCCAGTTGGCCGACAGCTTGACGCGGCCGAGTTCAATGGGCGCGGCCAGCAAGTTGGTGATGCTTTCGGCCACCGCCATGCGGCCCGATGCCGGCGCGTCCAGCGCGGCGAGCGGCGTGCGTTCGCCCATTGCCATCGCCTCGCCGGCGAAACCGGCGTAGTCGGCCAGCGTCACCGCACAATCGGCCACCGGCACTTGCCAGGGGCCGACCATCTGGTCGCGGTGGCTGAGGCCGCCCACGGTGCGGTCGCCGATGGTGATGAGGAAGCGCTTGGAGGCCACGGTGGCGCTGCTGAGCACGGCGATGCAGGCGTCTTGCAGGCTGAGGTTGGAGAGGTCGAGCGGCGTGAAGGTACGGGCAACCGTTTTGACGTCGCGGTGCATGCGCGGCGGCTTGCCCAAAAGAACTTCCATCGGCATGTCGACGGGCGACTGCGCGTCGGCATCGGCCAGCACCAGTTGCCGCTGTTCGGTTGCCGTGCCCACCACCGAAAACGGGCAGCGCTCGCGTTCGCAGAACGCGGTGAACTGCGGCAGCGATTCGGGCGCGATGGCCAGCACGTAGCGCTCCTGGCTTTCGTTGCACCAGATTTCCTTGGGCGCCAAGCCACTTTCCTCCAGCGGCACCGCGCGCAGGTCGAAACGCGCGCCGCGGCCGGCGTCGTTGGTCAGTTCGGGGAAGGCATTGGAGAGGCCGCCCGCGCCGACGTCGTGGATCGCCAGGATGGGGTTGTCGGCGCCCAGCGCCCAGCAGTGGTTGATGACCTCCTGCGCGCGGCGCTGGATTTCGGGGTTGCCGCGCTGCACCGAGTCGAAGTCCAGCTCTGCCGCGTTGGCGCCGGTCGCCATCGAGCTGGCGGCGCTGCCGCCCATGCCGATGCGCATGCCCGGCCCGCCCAGTTGCACAAGCAACGAGCCGGTCGGGAATTCGATCTTGTGGGTCAGGCCCGCGTCGATGCTGCCGAGGCCGCCGGCGATCATGATGGGCTTGTGGTAGCCGCGCTTCACGCCGCCGGCTTCGAGTTCGTACTCGCGGAAATAGCCGAGCAGGTTGGGCCGGCCAAACTCGTTGTTGAAGGCCGCGCCACCCAGCGGGCCCTCGGTCATGATCTGCCAGGGGCTGGCGATGTGGCCGGGCTTGCCGAACGTGCCGCCGTCCAGCCGCGAGACGGTGAAGCCGGTCAGGCCGGCCTTGGGCTTGCTGCCGCGGCCGGTCGCGCCTTCGTCGCGGATCTCGCCGCCGGCGCCGGTGGACGCACCGGGGAACGGGGAGATGGCGGTCGGGTGGTTGTGGGTTTCCACCTTCATCAGCACATGCTGCGTGGCGCTCTCTTTTTGATAGCTAGAAAGCGCCATTCCCCGCTGACTTGCGGCCGATTTGGCCATGAAACGCTCGATGGCATGCCCCTCCATCACCGAGGCGTTGTCCGAATACGCGACCACCATGTGCTGCGGGTTCGTCTGGTGGGTGTGGCGGATCATGCCGAACAGGCTCTTGTCCTGCGCCGCGCCGTCGATGGTGAACTGCGCGTTGAAGATCTTGTGGCGGCAGTGCTCGCTGTTGGCCTGCGCGAACATCATCAGCTCGACGTCGGTCGGGTTGCGGCCGAGCGCGGTGAAGGCGTTCACCAGGTAGTCGATCTCGTCGTCGGCCAGCGCCAGGCCCCAGTCGGTGTTGGCCTTCACGAGCGCATTGCGGCCGCCGCCCTTCACGTCCACGCTGGCCATGGGCGCGGCTTCCAGCTCGGTGAACAGGCGGTCGGCGGTGGCGCGGTCGAGCACCGCGCTTTCGGTCATGCGGTCGTGCAGCAGGCCGGCCACCTGCTCCAGTTGCGCGGCGTCCAGCCTGGGCGTGCCGCCCAGCAGGCCGGCCTTCAGCGAGACCCGGTATTCGGTCAGCCGCTCGATGCGGCGCACCGGCAGGCCGCAGTTGTGGGCGATGTCGGTAGCCTTGGAGGCCCACGGCGACACGGTGCCGAAGCGCGGCAGCACGACGATGGCGGTGCCGTCGGTGGGGCCGGCGTAGGGGTCGCCGTAGGTCAGCAGCGCCTGCAGGCGGCTGGTCAGCGCGGCGTCGGGCGGGCTGTCGGTGGCAACCAGGTGCACGAAGCGGGCGGCGATGCCGGTGATGCGGTCGTGCACGGCGGCGAGGGCCTGGAGCAGTTGGCGGGCGCGGAAGTCGCTGAGGGCGTTGCCGCCGTCGAAGTGGGTGAGGTGTTGGGTCACGATGGGCGGGGCCGGGGTGTCGGTCGGCGGGCGGCGTCGCGGAGGGACGGGCCCGGCTGGCTGAAGCGGTGATTTTACCGGCCGCGTGAAACGGGCCCCGGTGGGATAATCGGGGCCATGAGCATCACCTACAAGGACGCTGCCGGCATTGCCGGCATGCGCATCGCCGGCCGGCTCGCTTCCGAAGTGCTGGACATGCTGACGCCGCACGTCAAACCCGGCGTCACCACCAACCAGCTCGACAAGCTGGCGTACGACCACATCACCGGCGTGCAGGGCGGCATTCCCGCCCCGCTGAACTACCAGCCGCCGGGCTATTCGCCCTACCCCAAGTCGATCTGCACCTCGGTCAACCACCAGGTCTGCCACGGCATTCCGAACGACAAGCCGCTGAAGAAGGGCGATATCGTCAACATCGACGTCACCGTCATCAAGGACGGCTGGCACGGCGACACCAGCCGCATGTTCGTGGTGGGCGAAGGCTCCATCGCCGCCAAGCGGCTGTGCAGCTTCACCCACGACGCGATGTGGCACGGCATCGTCAAGGTCAAGCCCGGCGCGCGGCTGGGCGACATCGGCGCGGCCATCCAGCGGTTTGCCGAGAGCAACGGCTTCTCGGTGGTGCGCGAGTTCTGCGGCCACGGCATCGGCCGCATCTTCCACGAGGAACCGCAGGTGCTGCACTATGGCAAGGCCGGCACGCTGGAGGAACTGAAGCCCGGCATGACCTTCACCATCGAGCCGATGATCAACGCCGGCCGCAAGGACATCCGCGAGATGGGCGACGGCTGGACCATCGTCACCAAAGACCATTCGCTGTCAGCGCAGTGGGAGCACACGATTCTGGTCACCGAGACCGGCTACGAGGTGCTGACGCTGTCGGCCGGCAGCCCGCCGCCGCCGGCCTTCGTCACCGCCGGTGCGGCAGCCGCCGCACCGGCCCAACCCGCCCTGGCGGGCGCTTGACGCCTGGGCCGGCCGTGACCGCCACCCAGCAGGTCGCCGCCGCCCTCCCCGCGGCCGGCCCCACGCCGCGCGAACGCTACCGCGCCGAAAAGAACCGGCTGGTGCAGGTGCTGGCCTCGACCGGCGCCTCCACCCGCGGCGTCAGCGCCACGCTGCAGAAGATCGCCCGCCACGCCGACGCCACGCTGCGCGAGCTGTGGGCCCAGGCCGGGCTGGCCGACGACGACCGCTTCGCGCTGGTCGCGGTCGGCGGCTACGGGCGCGGCGAACTCTTTCCGCACTCCGACGTCGACGTGCTGGTGCTGCTGCCCGACGAGGCCTCGCCCGAGACCGACGCCGCACTCAAAGCCAAGCTCGAAGGCTTCATCGGCGCCTGCTGGGACACCGGGCTGGAGATCGGCTCCAGCGTGCGCACCACCAGCGAATGCGTGAACGAGGCGGCGAAAGACGTCACCGTGCAGACCTCGCTGCTGGAATCTCGGCTGGTGGTGGGCAGCCCCGCGCTGTTCCACACCTTCCACACCCGTTTCCGCAAGCTGATCGACCCGCAGGCCTTCTTCGTCGCCAAGACCTTGGAGATGCGCCAGCGCCACCACAAGTTCGAGAACACGCCCTACTCGCTGGAGCCCAACTGCAAGGAGTCGCCCGGCGGCCTGCGCGACCTGCAGGTGATTCTGTGGGTGGCCAAGGCGGCCGGCTTCGGCAAGAGCTGGGACGAGCTGGCCCGCAACGGCCTCGCCACGCCGTTCGAGGCGCGGCAGATCAAGCGCAACGAGGCGCTGCTGAGTTTGATCCGCGCGCGGCTGCACATCATTTCCGGCCGCCGAGAAGACCGCCTGGTGTTCGACCTGCAGACCGCGGTGGCCGAATCCTTCGGCTACACCGCCTGGCGGCCCAACCCGCACGGCGCGGCCACGCCGCTGCCGGCGGCCACCGGCTCCGCCGCCGACACCGCCGTGGCGCCAACACCCGGCGAGCCGCGCCGCCCTGGCCCGCGCATTCCGGTGGTGCGCGCCAGCGAGGTGCTGATGCGCCGCTACTACTGGGCGGCCAAGGCGGTGACGCAGCTCAACCAGATCCTGCTGCTCAACATCGAGGAACGGCTGGAGACCGGCAACACCGCCCACGACCCGCAGCCCATCAACCCGCGCTTCTCCAACAAGGCCGGCATGATCGAGGTCGCCAGCGACGACCTGTACCTGCGCAACCCGCACGCCATCCTGGAGACGTTTCTGGTCTACCAGACCACGGTGGGGGTGAAGGGCCTGTCGGCGCGCACGCTGCGTGCGCTCTACAACGCCCGCCACGTCATGACGGCGCATTTCCGGCGCGACCCCGTGAACCGCGCCACCTTCATGGCCATCCTGCAGGCGCCGGCCGGCATCACGCACGCGATGCGGCTGATGAACCAGACCTCGGTGCTGGGCCGCTACCTCTGGGTGTTCCGCAACATCGTGGGGCAGATGCAGCACGACCTGTTCCACGTCTACACGGTGGACCAGCACATCCTGATGGTGCTGCGCAACGTGCGCCGCTTCTTCATGCCCGAGCACGCGCACGAATACCCGTTCTGCTCGCAGCTCGCCGCCGGCTGGGACAAGCCCTGGCTGCTGTACGTGGCCGCGCTGTTCCACGACATTGCCAAGGGTCGCGGCGGCGACCACTCCGAACTGGGCGGCACCGACGTGCGCCGGTTCTGCCGCGACCACGGCCTGCTGGCCACGCCCGCCGGCCGTGCCGACGCCGAGCTCATCGAGTTCATGGTGCGCGAACACCTCACGATGAGCCGCATCGCGCAGAAGGAAGACCTGAGCGATCCCGGCGTCATCACCAGCTTTGCCGCGCGCGTGGGCAATGAGCGCCACCTCACGGCCCTGTACCTGTTGACGGTGGCCGACATCCGGGGCACCAGCCCCAAGGTCTGGAACGCCTGGAAGGGCAAGCTGCTGGAAGACCTGTACCGCTACACGCTGCGGGTACTGGGCGGCAGCACCGCCGACCCGCAGGCCGAGGTGGAAGCCCGCAAGCGCGAGGCCCTGGTGCAACTGGCGCTGCATGCCGAGCCGCACGAAGCCTACCGGGCGCTGTGGGACACGCTGGACATCGGCTATTTCATGCGGCACGACGCTTCCGACATCGCCTGGCATTCGCGGCACCTGTCGCGCCATGTGGCCAGGGCCGGCAGTGCCGAGCGCAGCATCGTGCGCTGCCGCCGCTCGCCGGTCGGCGAAGGCCTTCAGGTGCTGGTCTACACGCGCGACCAGCCCGACCTGTTCGCCCGCATCTGCGGCTATTTCGATCAGGCCGGCTTCAGCATCCTCGACGCCAAGATCCACACCGCGAAGAACGGCTACGCCATCGACACCTTCCAGGTCGTCACGTCCTTTCTGCCGGAACACTACCGTGAGCTGATCACGATGGTCGAGACCGAACTGGAGCACACCATCGCGCAGGCCGGGCCGCTGCCACCCCCCAGCCGGGGCCGGGTGTCCCGCCGGGTGCGGAGTTTCCCCATCGCCCCGCGCGTCGATCTGCGGCCCGACGAGAAGGCCCAGCACTGGCTGCTGAACATCTCCGCGAGCGACAGGGTCGGCCTGCTCTACAGCGTGGCGCGCGTGCTGGCCAACCACAAACTGAACCTGCGGCTGGCCAAGGTGGCCACGCTCGGCGAGCGGGTGGAAGACACTTTCTTGATAGACGGGCCGGAGCTGCAGCAGACCCGCGCGCAGATCGCGATCGAGACCGAGCTGCTTGAAGCCCTGAACGACTGACGGGCCCGCAAGGGGCCCGCCATGTCGCTGCACACCGGCCGAATCGGCCGGCCGGGCCGCGTCTTACTTCAGCAGCTTCAACAGCGACTTGCCGGCGCTGGTCTTGAGTTCCTTGAGCTCGATGGTGTTGTCCTTGTCAGGGTTGGCCGCCTTGAAGCGGGCCTCGACGATGCTCAGGTACTCGGCCTTGTCCAGCGTACCGTCCTTGTCCGGATCGGCCTTCTTGAACGCGCTGGCGCTGATGCCCAGGCCGGCCACTTCCTTCTTGTCGAGCGTGCCGTCCTTGTCCTTCTCGAGGCTGTCGAACTTGGCTTCGGCGGCGGCCTTCACTTCGTTCCAGTCGAGCGTACCGTCGCTGTCCGGATCCCACGATTTGAGCTGGGCGGCAACGGGGTCGGCCGCCTGGGCGGACAACGTGGTGAGCGCGGCACCGCCGGCGATGAGGCTGGCCGCGACGAGCCAGGTGGATGCTTGCAGACGTTTCATCGGGTATTCCTTTTGTTGTCGATGGGCATTTAGTGTGCCAGATTTTCGGGAATTTTTCCTGACTGTGCGAGCAGCAGACATTCGCGGCCATCGAAGCCATGAATTTCTTGAAAATTGGGTTATGACGTCATGAAATTTTCATATGAATCAATGGCTTGACGTCTTTTCTTCATGTTTACAAATTGCAGGGAATTTCCCCTTTGCCAACGTGCTCAGAGGCTGGACATGCGGCAAACGGACGTTCAGAATCAAGAGCCACAACGACGTGTTTTCCCGGTCTGGCGCCGTGCCCCCAACGAACCCACACGGTTCGCGGCCCGCCCCACCGGAAGAAATCACCGGCTCTCCGCTTCGCACAACGACCGCGCGTGAACCGACCCGATTGAGGAGCAACATGTCACAACGCATCCTGCAAATTCTGAGCCGCGAGCAGCAGCTCAGGGCCTCGCTGGCCGCCGCGCCCGATGGCCGGCCGCTGGCCCACCTGATCTTCTTCGAGCCCGACAGCTGGATGCTGCCCGACGGCTACGAACAACTCCTCGACGCGCACGCCCGCTACATGCTCGAGCGTCCGGGTACCCGCGCGGTGATTTCCGGCCACAGCTACGGCAGCGGCAGCGGCAGCCACCGCTTCTACTGGCTGATGGGCGACCGCCGCGCGATCGAGGTGCAGAAGCGCCTGCTGCGCCTGGGCGTCGATGCGCGCCAACTGCTGGTGCAGAGCAAGGGAGCCGCCCGCTCGGCCATTGAAACGGTCAGCCAGGACTTCGGCCGCTGGCGCCGCCGCGCGGCCATCAACTACATCGGCGCAGACGGCAACGCCGCCGCGCTCACGCAGCCAGGCAGTGCCGAGTGGTGGCGCAGCGTGTTCGGCCGCCGCAGCAACCAACACCACACGGGCATTGAGCCTGGCGAAGCACCCGGCCAACCTTACGGTCAGCCGCCACAGCGGCACGCGCAGACCGGCCACACGCCGCCCGGCGTGCAGATGCAGTAACGCTCAATCGTCGTCAGCCACGCCGAGGCCGGGGAACAGCACCTCGGTGAAGCCAAACTGCGTGAGGTCGCGCATCCGCGTCGGGTAGAGCCGGCCGATCAGGTGGTCGCACTCGTGCTGCACGACGCGAGCATGGAAGCCCTCCACCGTGCGGTCGATCGCGTCGCCGAACAGGTCGAACCCCTGGTAGCGGATGCGGCGGTTCCGCGGCACCAAGCCGCGCAGTCCCGGCACCGACAGGCAGCCTTCCCAGCCGTCTTCCAGTTCATCGTCGAGCGGTGTGATGACGGGGTTGATGAGAATGGTGCGCGGCACCACCGGCGCCTCGGGGTATCGCGGGTTCACGGCATCGGTGCCGAAGATCACGACCTGCTGGTTCACACCGATCTGCGGCGCCGCCAGACCCGCGCCGTTGGCGGCAGCCATGGTGTCGGTCATGTCGGCCACCAGCGCATGCAGCGCGTCGGTGTCGAAAACCACAACGGGTTCGGCGATGCGCAGCAGACGCGCATCGCCCATCTTCAGAATCTCACGGACCGTCATGGCCCGATTATCGCGGGCGCCTCCTGGGCGCCGCTGCCTTCAACGCCAGCGGCGCGGACCGCCGCGGTAGTACGGCCCGCCCCGGTAGTAGCCACCGTAGATGCCAAAGCTGACCGGCGGCGCGACGACGACAGGCGCCGGCGCCACATAGGCGGGTTCGTAGGGCTGGCCGTAGGGCGCGGCGTTGTAGTAGCCACCGTTGTAGTAACCGGGCGGCGCGACGACGCAGCCAGACAACAGCGTGCTGGCGGCCAGAACGCCGATGCCGCCAATGAGTTTGAGGTGTGCCATGAGGGAAATCTCCGAGGTTCTCCCCATTCAACGCCTCACCCCATCGGGCCGACGCTTCGCCTGTGTAGAGTTACGTAACCCCATGTAACCAAGCCTAGCCGGGCAGCCTGGCGTCGCGGCGAAGCGTTGGCTCCCCTTCATTGGTGGATTTCATCGCCAACGGGTATATTGGACCGCATGTTCAACCCCCTCAGGGAGTGCTGCCCATGCTGTCGTTGATCGGTACCGTGATCGTTGGTCTCATCGTCGGTCTCATTGCCCGGGCGCTGCATCCGGGCAAGGACGACCTCGGCATCATCATGACGGCGGTGCTTGGCATTGCCGGGGCCTTCGTTGCCAACTTCGTCGGCCAGAAAATGGGCTGGTACCAGCCGGGTGAGGTGGCCGGTTGGATCGCGTCGGTGGTCGGCGCCATCGTGCTGTTGGTGATCTACGGCTTCATCAAGCGGAAGGCTGCTTAAGGGCGCCCACATGGCGCTGGCGATGCCCAAGCGGCAGCCTACCGCCCTGCAGATGGCGGGGAACGACCCGGTGCTGCAGGCGGCGGTGCGGCGCGGCCGCAAGCTGTTGCACAAACGCGCGCTGATCGCCGCCGCCGCCGGGGCGGTGCCACTGCCCGGGTTGGACTGGGCGGTGGACGCCGCGCTGCTGACCAACGTCATCCCCGAGATCAACGCCGAATTCGGCCTGACGCAGCAGCAGATCGACACACTCGACCCGCGCAGGCGCGAGAAAGTGCAGAAGGCCGTCGCGCTGGTCGGCTCGGTGTTGGTTGGCAAGGTCGTCACCAAAGACCTGGTGCTGAAAGCTGCCAAGCTGATCGGCCTGCGGCTCACCACGCAGCAGGCCGTCAAATACGTGCCGCTGGCCGGCCAGGCCGCATCCGCCGCGATCGGCTATGCCGCGATCCGCCACCTCGGCGAACAACACCTGCGCGACTGCGTCCGCATCTCGCAGACCATCGCCGGCCTGCTGGAAATGTCCCCCGGCCAGGCGCCGCCGTCGGCGACGCTGGCGCATTGAGCGTAACCACGGCGGCCTTGCGCGACCCGGCGCTCGGCAACCGCATCCTGAAGGTCGATCACGCCGGCGAGTTCGGCGCGATCAACATCTACCGGGCACAGATCGCCGTGGCGACGGTCTTCTGCCGCGACCTGCTGCCGCAGCTGCGCGAATTCCTCGCCCACGAACGGCGCCACCTGGCGACCTTCAGGGAAGTCATGAGGGCTCGGGGGGTGGCGCGCTGCAGAAGCTACTGGCTGTGCGGCATCGGCGGATTCGCGCTCGGCCTCTCCACCGGGTTACTGGGTCGGTCAGGCATCATGGCTTGCACGGCGGCGGTCGAAACCGTGGTCACGTCGCATCTAGCCCACCAGCTGGTGGCATTGGACGCGGCCAGCGACACGGCGGCCTGGACCGCGGTGAACTCCATCCTGGCGGACGAACAGGAACACCAAGCGACCGGCATCGCCCTGAGTCGGCACAGCGTGCTCTACCAACCCGTCGGCTGGGTAGTGTCCCGCGCCACGTCCTCCGTGATCTGGCTGGGCATGCGCCTCTGAACGCTAGACGCGCTCCAGCACCATCGCGATGCCCTGCCCCACGCCGATACACATCGTGCACAGCGCGTAGCGGCCGCCGCTGGCGTGCAGCTGGTTGATGGCGGTGGTGGCGAGGCGGGCGCCGCTGGCGCCGAGGGGGTGGCCCAGCGCGATGGCGCCGCCGTTGGGATTGACGCGGGCATCGTCGTCGGCCACACCGAGCTGGCGGAGCACGGCCAGGCCCTGCGCGGCGAAGGCTTCGTTGAGTTCGATGACATCCATCTGCGCCAGCGTGAGGCCGGTCTGGGCCAGCACCTTCTGGCTGGCCGGCGCGGGGCCGATGCCCATGATGCGCGGCGCGACACCGGCGGTGGCCATGCCTACCACGCGGGCGCGGGGCGTAAGGCGGTGGGTCTTTAGCGCGTCTTCGCTGGCCAGCAGCAGCGCGCAGGCACCGTCGTTGACGCCGCTGGCGTTGCCGGCGGTCACACTGCCGTCGGGCCTGACGACGCCCTTGAGCTTGCCGAGCGCCTCCAGGCTGGTCTCGCGCGGGTGTTCGTCTTTCGAGACGACGATCGGGTCGCCTTTCTTCTGCGGCAACGTCACCGGCACGATTTCGGAGTCGAAGAAACCGCGCCGCTGTGCCGCGACGGCCTTCTGCTGAGAGGCCAGCGCCATGCGGTCCTGCGCCTCGCGCTCGATGTTGAATTCGGTGGCCACGTTCTCGGCCGTCTCGGGCATGGAATCGACGCCGTACTGCGCCTTCATCAGTTGGTTGACGAAGCGCCAGCCGATGGTGGTGTCGTAGACCGCGTTGGCACGGGAGAACGCCGACTCGGCCTTGGGCATCACGAAGGGCGCGCGGCTCATGCTCTCCACGCCGCCGGCCAGCATCAGACCGGCCTCGCCGGCACGGATCGCGCGGGCGGCGGACCCGACCGCGTCCAGCCCCGAGCCGCACAGCCGGTTCAGCGTGGCGCCGGGCACCGTCTGCGGCAGGCCGGCCAGCAGCGCGCTCATGCGGGCGACGTTGCGGTTGTCTTCGCCGGCCTGGTTGGCGCAGCCGTACAGCACGTCGTCGATCGCGGCCCAGTCGAGGCCGGGTTGGCGTTCGATCAGCGCGCGGATCGGCAGAGCGCCGAGGTCGTCGGTGCGCACGCCGCTGAGCGCGCCGCCGTAGCGGCCGAAGGGGGTGCGAACGGCGTCGACGATGTAGGCCTGTGGGGTCATGGGCTATTCTGGCTGGGGTTCAATAGGTTTCCAGGTGCAGACGGCCCTCGCGCTTCAGCGCGGCGCCTACGGTGTCCCACGAAAGGCCGGCCTCCTGCACCACGTCGCGCAGCGCAAGCACCACGCCTTCTTCCATGCTCTTGAGGCCGCACACATAGATGCAGGTGTTGGGGTCCTTCAGCAGCGGTGCCAGGTCGGCAGCGCGTTCACGCATCAGGTCTTGAACATAGCGGCGCGGCTGGCCCGGGGTACGGGAGTAGGCGAGGTTGAGGTCGATGAAGTCCTTGGGCAGACTTTTCAGCGGGCCGAAGTACGGCAGTTCCTGCTGGGTGCGGGCACCGAAAAACAGCAACAGCTTGCCGCCCTCGAACTTGCCGGAAGCGCGCAGGCGGCGGCGCCATTCGGTCATCGCCCGCATCGGCGCCGAGCCGGTGCCAGTGCAGATCATGACGATGTTGGACCTGGGGTGGTTCGGCATCAGGAACGAGTGGCCGAAGGGCCCGGTGATCTGCACCTTGTCGCCCACCTTCAGGTCGCACAGGTGGTTCGACGCAACGCCTTTGCAGGGGGCGCCATGCTTGTCTTCGGTGACACGCTTCACGGTCAGCGAGATGTTGTTGTAGCCCGCCCGCTCGCCGTTGCGCGGGCTGGCGACGGAGTACTGGCGCGCGGTGTGCGGCTTGCCCCGCGCGTCCAGCCCCGGCGGCACGATGCCGATGGATTGGCCTTCCAGCACCGGGAAGGGCATCGCCCCCAGATCGAGCACGATGTGGTGCGTCTGGCTGGCGAAACCCGCTTCTGTGCAGTTGACGTTGCCTGCCACGGTGGCCGTGGTCGGTGCCTTGGGTCCGTAGAGGTTGGTGTAGGCGTGCGCGGCCGACCACGGCGGCACGCTGGACCCGAAGGCGGCCGAGTTGAACGCCGGCTCACCGTCGAACACCGCCGGCAGCGCGAGCGCGGCCGTGGCCTCCCCACCTGCGGGCGGTTCCTTGGCGGAAACGCCGGCCTCGGCAAGCTGCTCCTCGGTCAGTTCTGCGGGCAGTTCGTCCCAGGTCAGCTGGGCCTCGACTGGGTAGGCCTGGCTGGCCGGCATGGTGCGCCAGTTGTCGATGGAGCCGGTGGGGCACGGCGGTACGCAGGCCATGCAGCCGTTGCAGACATCCGCCTTCACCACGTAGTTGCGGTCGTCGTGGGTGATGGCGCCCACAGGGCAGGTCGCCTCGCAGGTGTTGCAGCGGATGCAGATTTCGGGATCGATCAGGTGCTGTTTGATCAGCGTGATGTCCGACAGGTCCATGCCCCGCTCCTTGGCGCCGCCGCTCAGTTGAAGCGAATGTAGTCGAAATCGACCGGCTGGCGGTTGATGCCCACTGCCGGCGGCGCGATCCAGCCCGCAAACCGGCCCGGCTCCACCACGCGGCCCATGAGCGACGCAACGAAGGCCCGGTCTTCGGCCGTGGGCAGCCAGGTGTTCTCGTGGGCCTTCCACTCGGCGTCGTTCAAGGGCCGGCCTTCCGGGCTGACCTTCACGCCGGCCAACGCGCCGATGCGGCGGTTGAAGGCCTTGTGGGGCACCTTGAAGCGGAACGGAATGCCGGCTTTGTCCAGCACCTTGTTCCAGCGCTCCACGCCGGCCACCGAGTCCTTGATGAAGTCGTCGCGCAGCACCTCGTTCAGCGCATTGAGCATCGGCACTTCTTTCTCCAGCAACTGGCCCTCGCGGACCTCCAGCACCTTGTAGAACTGGTCTTTCAGCAGGTGGTCGTCGGTGCGCTTGCCTTCTTCGTAGCGGCCCTTCAGGCCAGCGCTGTAGAACATGGCAGCGTTGCTGGATTCGTCCGCGCCGAACAGGTCGATGGTGACGCTGTAGTGGAAGTTCAGGTAACGCTGGATGGTCGCCAGGTCGATCGCGCCGGCGGCGCGCACCTTGGCCGGGTCGTCGCTCTTGATCTCGTTCATCACCTGGCAGGTGCGCTGGATCACGCGGCTCACACCGCTCTCGCCCACGAACATGTGGTGGGCCTCCTCGGTCAGCATGAACTTGGTGGTGCGGGCCAGCGGGTCGAACGCGCTTTCGGCCAGCGCGGAGAGCTGGAACTTGCCGTCGCGGTCTGTGAAGTAGGTGAACATGAAGAAGGCCAGCCAGTCCGGTGTCTTTTCGTTGAAGGCACCCAGAATGCGCGGGTTGTCGGCGTCGCCCGAATTGCGCTGCAGCAGCGCCTCGGCTTCTTCGCGGCCGTCGCGGCCGAAATGCTTGTGCAGCAAATACACCATGGCCCAAAGGTGGCGGCCCTCTTCCACGTTGATCTGGAACAGGTTGCGCAGGTCGTACAGGCTGGGCGCGGTGAGGCCGAGGTGGCGCTGCTGCTCGACCGACGCCGGCTCGGTGTCGCCCTGGGTGACGATGATGCGGCGCAGGTTGGCCCGGTGTTCGCCCGGCACGTCCTGCCAGACCTTCTCGCCCTTGTGGTCGCCGAAATGCACCTCGCGGTTGGCGTCGCCCGGGTTCAGGAAGATGCCCCAGCGGTAGTCGCGCATCTTGACGTGGCCGAACTGCGCCCAGCCCGCAGGATCGACGCTGACGGCGGTGCGCAGGTAGACGTCGTGCCGGGTGGTGTTCTCGGGCCCCATGTCGTCCCACCAGTTGATGAAGTTGGGCTGCCAGCCCTCCAGCGCGCGTTGCAGCGTGCGGTCTTCGTTCAGGTTGACATTGTTCGGGATCTTCTGGCTGTAGTCGACAGTGGACATGGTGGTGTGCCCCAGGTTGTTTTCAAACGCGGTTCAGGTCGAACTGGGCCTTGGCGCCCTTTCCGTAGAGTTTCAGCGCGCCCTTTTCGCCAACCGCGTTGGGCCGGATGAAAATCCAGTTCTGCCAGGCCGACAGGCGGCCGAACACACGGGTGAACAGGTTCTCGGGGCCGTTGAAGCGCAGGTTGGCCTCCAGCCCCGTCAGCGCGTCGGGCGACAGCGCGGCGCGCTCTTCGAGTGCGATGCGGATCTCGTCTTCCCAGTCGATGTCGTCGGGCGCGGCGGTGACCAGGCCCAGCGCCAGCGCGGCGTCGGCGTCGAGCGGCTGGCCAATGATGGCCCTGGCCTTGCCGATCTCGCCGGCGTTGCCGTAGAAGCGGCGCTCCAGGCGGCTCTGGCCGGTGATCATCGGCACCAGGCCGAAGTTGGCTTCGCTCAAATGCAGTTGCGGCGCGGCATCGGGGTCATCGGGCAGCGCCAGCATATAGGCGCGATCGGCGGCGAAGGCGAATTCAGCCAAGCTGCCGGCGAAACACGACTCACGGTCGACCAGCGCGAACAGCGTGCGAGACGACACGTCGAGCCGGGCGAAGGTGCGGCGCAGCAGGCCGATGGTCTCGTTGACCAGCCAGTGGCTCTTGTGCTTCACCAGCGTGGCGTCGCTGGCCAGCACGGCGGCGGCGCCGCCGCGCGTCTGCAGCACCCAGGTACCAATGCCCGGTTCATTGGTGCGCAGGTGCAGGATCGCGTCGTCGAGTTCGCGGGCGAACTGCAGCGGCCACCAGTTGGCGCTGGCGGCTTCGATGCCGGCCACGTCGGTGGGTTGCGCGGTATTCGGCGCTTTCGCCGTGATGGTCGCGGTGCGCCGGGCGCGGTCGATGGTGACTTCGACGGTGGCGTAACGCAGCGCGCCGGCTTCTTCGCGGCGCTCGATCGGCGTCAGGGCGACGCCCTTGGCATTGGCACCCGGCCCAGGCCGATGCACGGCCTTGGCGCCGAGCGCCTCGGCGCGGGTTTTGACAGCCTGTGCGAAGGCGGCGGGCTTGGCGATCGCATCGACCAGCTTCCAGTCGACCGCGCGCTGGCCGCGCACGCCTTCAACGCTGGTACAGAAGATGTCGGCGAGGTCATGGCGCACCTGGCGCTTGTCGGTCACGCGGGTCAGGCCGCCGGTGCCCGGCAACACGCCCAGCAGCGGCACCTCGGGCAGCGAGACGGCCGATGAGCGGTCGTCGACCAGCAGGATTTCGTCACAGGCCAGCGCCACCTCGTAGCCACCGCCGGCGCAGGCACCGTTCACGGCCGCCAGGAATTTCAGACTGCCGTTGCGGCTGGAGTCTTCCAGGCCGTTGCGGGTCTCATTCGTGAACTTGCAGAAGTTCACCTTCCACGCATGGCTCGACAGACCCAGCATGAAGATGTTGGCACCCGAGCAGAAGATGCGCTCGCGGCCGCCGGTCAGCACCACCGCTTTCACGTCCGGGTGCTCAAAACGCAGGCGGTTGATCGCGTCATGCAGTTCGATGTCCACGCCGAGGTCGTAGCTGTTGAGCTTGAGCTTGTAGCCGGGACGGATGCCGCCGTCCTCGGCGACCGACATGGTCAGCGTCGCAATGGCGCCATCGATGTCCAAGCGCCAATGCCTGTAGTGGTCCGGGGAGGTGCGGTAATCAACGACCGGGGCAGGCGTGTTGGCGGCAGCGGACGGGTGTTGGGCAACGGATACGGCACTCATCGGGGTTCCTTATCAAGACGGCATGACGAAGTAAAACTGCGGTGCGCCATCACACTTCAAGAAGTATACTTCATATATCGGGCTCGTCAACCCCACTTTTCTTTCTGATTTATCGAGCAAAAGTGCGTAAGGTCGCTCGCACTTTGATGAACTATAGTTCAGACACAAGCGCTCACGCTTCCGCATGACACCCATGGCAGACTGTCGCCATGAACTACTGGCTGATGAAGTCCGAGCCCGAGGAGGTGTCGGTCGACGACGCGCTGGCGGCGCCGCAGGCCACCGTGCCCTGGACCGGTGTGCGCAACTACCAGGCCCGCAATTTCATGCGCGACGGCATGCGGGTGGGTGACGGGGTGCTGTTCTACCACTCGAGTTGTGCCGAGCCAGGGGTGGTCGGCATTGCCCGGGTGGCGTCGGCCAGCAGGACGGACCCGACGCAGTTCGACCGGCAGTCGCCCTATTTCGACGCGGCCAGCAAGCCAGACGCGCCGCGCTGGCTGCTGGTGGACGTGCAGGTGCTGCGCAAGCTCGACCCGCCGCTGCTGCTGCCCCAGATGCGCGACCGACCGGAACTGGCGGAGATGCGGGTGCTGCAGAAAGGCAACCGCCTGTCGATCACACCGGTGGATGCGGCGCACTGGGCGGCGATCGCCGGCTCCCTGGAGGTGGCCTGAGCGTCCTCGCCCCGCCGCACGGTTGCTCCTCTTTCAATAGCAATAAAGGCCCGCCAGTCGCTGACTGGCGGGCCTTTTGGCTATAAAACCGCTGCAGAAACCGTCAGGCGGCGGCTTCCTCGGCTTCCGGGCGCGGCTTGCCTTCCTTCTTCGGCAGCGGCTGGATGTCGAGCTGCACCTCGTCCTTGTCATCCAGGTCCACCGTCAGGCGGCCGCCGTCGGTCAGGCGGCCGAACAGCAGCTCGTCGGCCAGCGCGCGGCGGATCGTGTCCTGGATGAGGCGCTGCATCGGCCGCGCGCCCATCAGCGGGTCGAAGCCCTTCTTCGCCAGGTGCTTGCGCAGCTTGTCGGTGAAGGTGACCTCCACCTTCTTGTCGGCGAGCTGGGTTTCAAGCTGCAGCAGGAACTTGTCGACCACGCGCAGGATGACCTGCTCGTCCAGCGCCTTGAAGCTCACGATGGCGTCCAGCCTGTTGCGGAACTCGGGAGTGAACAGGCGCTTGATGTCGGCCATTTCGTCGCCCGCTTCGCGCGGGTTGGTGAAGCCGATGGTCGCTTTGTTCATGGTCTCGGCGCCCGCGTTCGTCGTCATGATGATGATGACGTTGCGGAAGTCGGCCTTGCGCCCGTTGTTGTCCGTCAATGTGCCGTGGTCCATCACCTGCAGCAACACGTTGAAGATGTCCGGGTGCGCCTTCTCGATTTCGTCGAGCAGCAGCACCGCGTGCGGCTTCTTCGTGACCGCCTCGGTCAGCAGGCCGCCCTGGTCAAAACCCACATAGCCCGGAGGCGCGCCGATCAGACGGCTCACCGCGTGCCGCTCCATGTACTCCGACATGTCGAAGCGCATCAGCTCGATGCCCATGATGTAGGCGAGCTGCTTGGCGGCCTCGGTCTTGCCGACGCCGGTGGGGCCGCTGAACAGGAAGGAGCCGATCGGCTTGTCGACGCGGCCCAGCCCCGAGCGGGCCATCTTGACCGCGCCGGCCAGCACGTCGAGCGCCTTGTCCTGGCCGAACACCACGTTCTTCAGGTCGCGTTCCAGCGTCTTCAGCTTGCCACGGTCGTCGTTGCTGACGTTGGCCGGCGGAATGCGGGCGATCTTGGCCACGATCTCCTCGACCTCGGTCTTGGAAATCGTCTTCTTGCGCTTGCTCGGCGGCAAAATGCGCTGGGCCGCGCCGGCCTCGTCGATCACGTCGATGGCCTTGTCGGGCAGATGGCGGTCGTTGATGTACTTGGCGCTCAGTTCGGCGGCGGCCTGCAGCGCGGCCAGGCCGTACTTCACGCCGTGGTGCTCCTCGAAGCGCGACTTCAGCCCCTTCAGGATTTCCACCGTTTCTTCCACCGTCGGCTCGACCACGTCGACCTTCTGGAAGCGCCGCGACAGCGCCGCGTCCTTCTCGAAGATCCCGCGGTATTCGTTGAAGGTGGTCGCGCCGATGCACTTGAGCTGGCCGCTGGAGAGCGCCGGCTTCAGCAGGTTGCTCGCGTCCAGCGTACCGCCCGACGCCGCGCCGGCGCCGATCAGCGTGTGGATCTCGTCGATGAACAGGATGGCCTTGGGCTTGTCCTTCAGGCTCTTCAGCACGCCTTTCAGGCGCTGCTCGAAGTCGCCGCGGTACTTGGTGCCCGCCAGCAGCGCGCCCATGTCGAGCGAGTAGACCTGCGCCTCGGCCAGGATTTCAGGCACGTCCTTCTGCGTGATGCGCCAGGCCAGGCCTTCGGCGATCGCGGTCTTGCCCACGCCGGCCTCACCCACCAGCAGCGGGTTGTTCTTGCGCCGGCGGCACAAGATCTGGATGGTGCGCTCCACCTCGTAGTGGCGGCCGATCAGCGGGTCGATCTTGCCGTCCTTGGCGAGCTGGTTCAGGTTCTGTGTGTACTGCTCCAGCGGGGAGGCCTTCTCGTTCTTCTCGCCGCCCTCCTCGCCCTCGGCCTGGTTCTCGCTGGGCTTGGCCGGCTCCGGCGGGTCGCTCTTCTTGATGCCGTGGGCGATGAAGTTCACCACGTCGAGGCGGGTCACGCCCTGCTGGTGGAGGTAGTACACCGCGTGCGAGTCCTTCTCGCCGAAGATGGCCACCAGCACGTTGGCGCCGGTGACTTCCTTCTTGCCGTTGCCGGTGCTCTGCACATGCATGATGGCGCGCTGGATCACGCGCTGGAAGCCCAGCGTGGGTTGCGTGTCCACGTCGTCGGTGCCAGAGACCTGCGGCGTGTTGTCCTTGATGAAATTGGTCAGCGACTTGCGCAGCTCGTCGATGTTGGCCGAGCAGGCGCGCAGCACTTCGGCGGCGCTGGGGTTGTCGAGCAGTGCCAGGAGCAGGTGCTCGACGGTGATGAATTCATGGCGCTGCTGCCTGGCCTCGACAAAGGCCATGTGCAGGCTGACTTCCAGTTCCTGGGCAATCATGATGTTCCTTCAGTTTCCGTTCCCGCTGGTCGTGAGAGTGCTCACGACTCGACAGGTTCACTCACACATTGCAGCGGATGCCCGGCTTTCGCTGCCGCCTCTCGCACCTGGTCCACCTTGGTTGCCGCGATGTCCTTGGAGAAAACCCCGCAGACGCCCCGCCCATCGAGATGGACCTTCAGCATGATCTGGGTGGCGGTTTCCCGGTCCTTGCTGAAAAATTCCTGAATCACCGCAACCACGAATTCCATCGGGGTGTAGTCGTCGTTGAGCAGCACGACCTGGTGCATCTGCGGCGGTTGCACCCGTTGTGTGCGCCGTTCCAGCACCACCGATCCGTCGTCGGAAATCGAGGGCGGCGCACCGGGGGTTGGGGGATTGGTTGCCATGTAATTCATTCTATCCAGCCGGGCATGCCGCCACCGTCCTGCATTGGCAAATGGTGCTGCGCCGCGCACATTCAAGAGCCCCCGCCGACCGTTCGGCACCACCCACCGCTACAACGTTCGTGAAAGCAAAAAGGCCGCCCGGTGGGCGGCCTTTTGTCACGGGAGCGACCGGCTTTACATGTGGTCGATCATGACCTGGCCAAAGCCCGAGCAGCTCACCTGCGTCGCGCCTTCCATGAGGCGGGCGAAGTCGTAGGTGACCTTCTTGCTGGCGATCGAGCGCTTCATCGACGCGATGATCAGGTCGGCGGCTTCGACCCAGCCCATGTGGCGCAGCATCATCTCGGCCGACAGGATTTCGGAGCCGGGGTTCACGTAGTCCTTGCCGGCGTACTTGGGGGCCGTGCCGTGGGTGGCCTCGAACATGGCGACCGAGTCGCTCAGGTTGGCGCCGGGCGCGATGCCGATGCCGCCCACCTGGGCGGCCAGCGCGTCGGACACGTAGTCGCCGTTCAGGTTCAGCGTGGCGATCACGCTGTACTCGGCCGGGCGCAGCAGAATCTGCTGCAGGAAGGCGTCGGCGATCGAGTCCTTGATCGTGATTTCCTTGCCGGTCTTGGGGTTCTTGAACTTGCACCACGGGCCGCCGTCGACCAGCTGGGCGCCGAATTCGGTTTGCGCCAGGCCGTAGGCCCAGTCGCGGAAGCCGCCTTCGGTGAACTTCATGATGTTGCCCTTGTGCACGATGGTCACGCTGGGCTTGTCGTTGTCGATCGCGTACTGGATGGCCTTGCGCACCAGACGCTCCGTGCCTTCCTTGGAGACCGGCTTGATGCCGATGCCCGAGGTGTTCGGGAAACGGATTTTCTTAACGCCGAAATCGTCCTGCAGGATCTTGATGAGCTTCTGCACCTTCTCGCTGCCCGCCTCGAACTCGATGCCGGCGTAGATGTCTTCCGAGTTCTCGCGGAAGATCACCATGTTGGTCTTCTGCGGCTCCTTCACCGGGCTGGGCACGCCGTCAAAGTACTGGATGGGGCGCAGGCAGACGTAGAGGTCGAGTTCCTGGCGCAGCGCCACGTTCAGCGAGCGGATGCCGCCACCGACCGGCGTGGTCAGCGGGCCCTTGATCGACACCACGTAGTCGCGCACCGCATGCAGCGTTTCTTCCGGCAGCCAGACGTCCGGGCCGTAGATGCGGGTCGATTTCTCGCCGGCAAAGACTTCCATCCAGTGGATCTTCTTCTTGCCGCCGTAGGCCTTGGCCACGGCTGCGTCCACCACCTTGAGCATCACCGGCGTGATGTCGAAGCCGGTGCCGTCGCCTTCAATATAGGGAACGATGGGCTGATCCGGCACGTTCAGCGACATGTCGGCGTTGACGGTGATCTTCTGGCCTTCGGCCGGAACCTTGATGTGCTGGTAGGTCGTCATGGGTCTTCTGTCTCCAGGTGCGTTATCGCAGGGCGGGTTGAGATACCGGATTATGCAAAAAATTCTTTCGGCGGCCTGTCAACCGCAGGGAATACAGGGCGTTCTAGGTGAACCATCCCCATGAACCGGGTGGTCTTTGTCAACCCAAGATCTTCCAGGACCTCACATGAGCAAACTTCTCGCCGCACTCGTCGCCTCCCTGTTCGCCGTGACCACCTTCGCCGCCGCTCCGGCCGCTGGCAACGACACCGGCACCGCCGCTTCGACCCCCACCCCGGCCGCTGCTGCCAAGCCGGCCAAGGCCAAGAAGGCCAAGAAGTCGAAGAAGGCCAAGGCAGAAGCCGCTCCGGCCGCCGACGCTGCCTCCAAGTAATCGGCCCCGAGCTGAGTCAAAATGCCCGCGCCTGCGGGCATTTTTGTTTTCCGGCCAAGAAAAGACGATGACAGCCCTTCGATTCCTCCGCACCCTGTTCTGCCCGGCGCTGCTCGCAGCCGCTCTGCTGGCGCCCGCCGCCGCACCGGCGCAAGACCGCCCGCAGACCGATCTGCCCCGCGTCACGCTGCAGGCCGGCATGTTCCGCATCGACACCCAGGTGGCCGCCACGCCCGAGCAGCGCCAGATCGGGCTGATGTTCCGCCGGGACATGCCCGCCCAGGAGGGCATGCTGTTCGTGTTCGAGGAAGCGCACGTGCAATGCTTCTGGATGAAGAACACGCTGCTGCCACTGACGGCGGCCTTCATCGCGGACGACGGCACCATCGTCAACCTGGTCGACATGAAACCGCAGACGCTCGATTCCCACTGCTCCACCAAGCCCGTGCGCTATGTGCTGGAAATGAACCACGGCTGGTTCAAGAAGCGCGGGCTGGCTGCTGGCGCCAAGCTGGGCGGCGCGCCGTTCGGCAAGCCGGTGTCCTGAACGTTTTTGCACCGCCCATGAAAAAAGCCGGCAGATGCCGGCTTTTTGCTGCGGGAACCGCGCCGATCAGGCGAAATTCTTGGCGGCGAAGTCCCAGTTGGCCAGCTTGTCGAAGAAGGTCTCGACGAACTTGGGGCGGGCGTTGCGGTAGTCGATGTAGTAGGCGTGTTCCCAGACGTCGACCGTGAGGATGGCCTTGTCGGCGGTGGTCAGCGGCGTGCCGGCGGCGCCGGTGTTGACGATGTCCACGCTGCCGTCCGGCTTCTTCACCAGCCAGGTCCAGCCGGAACCGAAGTTGCCCACGGCCGACTTCACGAAGGCTTCGGTGAACGCCTTGTGGGAGCCCCACTTGGCCTTGATGGCGTCGGCCAGCGCGCCGGTGGCTTCACCGCCGCCCTGCGGCTTCATGCAGTTCCAGAAGAAGGTGTGGTTCCAGATCTGCGCGGCCTGGTTGTAGATCGGGCCGGAGGCCTTCTTGATGATCTCTTCCAGCGACAGGTTCTCGAACTCGGTGCCCTTCTGCAGCTCGTTGAGCTTGTCGACGTAGGCCTTGTGGTGCTTGCCGTGGTGGTATTCGAGCGTTTCCTTTGAGTACGCGTCGCCGAGCGCGTCGATCGGGTAAGGCAGCGGCGGCAGGGTGTGTTCCATTTTCTTTTCCTCAGGATTCAGTGATGGTTGACCGTTCGATTCTAAAAACTATTCGTGACGCGGGTCGGCCACGGTCAGATCAACCGCGCCGTCGTGAAGGGTGGCGCGCAGCGGCCGGCCGGGCGCCGGTGCATCGGCCGCGCGGGTGACGGCGCGGCCTTGGTCGTCGGTGAGCCAGGCGTAGCCGCGCTGCAGCACCAGCCGCGGATCGACGCCGGACAGCCGCAAGGCCGCGCGGTCGAGTCGGTCGGCGGCGCGCTGCAGGGGCAGGCCGCGTTTCTGATCAAAATCACGCGACAGTCGCCGCCATTGCTCGTTTCTTTGCTGCAAATTCGATAGCATCGACAGCCGCAGCCGTTCCGCGCGGCGGGCCAGCGCCTGCTGCTGGCGGGCCATCAGCGTGCTGGGCCGGCCCAGCGCGGCGGCGATGCGGTCGAGCCGCTGGCCGTGGCGGTCGAGCGTGCGGGCGGTCACGTCCTGCAGCCGCCCGCCGATCAACTCCAGCGCGTCGAGCCAGACGGCCTGCGGCTGGGCGACCAGTTCGGCGGCGGCGGTGGGTGTGGGCGCGCGCAGGTCGGCCACGAAATCGGCAATGGTGAAGTCGGTCTCGTGGCCCACGCCGCTGACCACCGGTACCGGGCTTTCGGCGATGCGGCGGGCCACCCGCTCGTCGTTGAAGGCCATCAGGTCTTCCAGCGCACCGCCGCCGCGCACCACGAGAATGGCCTCGATCTGCGGCATCGAATCGGCCGCATGTCGGCGCGAATGCTCGATGTGTTGATACAGTTTTGAGAGCGCCTCGCAGATCGCCGCAGGCGCCGCAACGCCCTGCACCGCCGCCGGCGCCAGCACCACCGGAATGTGCGGCACCCGGCGCTGCAGCGCGGTCACCACGTCGTGCAGCGCCGCCGCGCCCAGGGAGGTGACGAGGCCGATCGCCTGCGGCATCAGCGGCAGCGGCCGCTTGCGCCCGCTGGCGAACAGGCCCTCGGCCTCCAGTTGCGCCTTCAGCCGCAGAAACTGCTCGAACAGCGCCCCCGTGCCAGCCCGCCGCAGGCTTTCGACGATGAGCTGCAGATCGCCCCGCTGCTCGTACACACCCAGCCGGCCGCGCAGCTCCACCTGTTCGCCGTCGCGCGGCTCGAAGTCGAGCAGGCTGGCGGCGCGGCGGAACATCGCGCAGCGGATCTGGCCGTTGCCGTCGCGCAGCGAGAAGTAGCAGTGGCCGCTGGCTGCCCGCGAAAAACCGATCAGTTCGCCGCGCACCGCCACCGGGTTGAAACGCGCCTCCAGCGCGTCGGCCACCGCGCGGCACAGCGCGCCCACCTCCCACACGCGCGGCGGCAGGCCAGCGCCTCGCGGCGCACCGTCGCCGGCAACAAACGGGTTGTCCAGCGTCATGCGCGCCACCGGGCCGCCACAGCCCGTGCGACGGCGCCGCGACAGCCCCCGCGCAACGCCGATTCCACCGTGTAACCCATTGATTTCATTGACTATTTCAGTGCCCGTTTTGCCATCGAACTGTCACATTGACGGGTTCATGCGCCTTGGCGGCCTTCGCCCACTGGCTTCTTCACAAAGTTATCCACATCTTCTGTGCATTCCGGCACACCCTTCCGGGCACCGGCAGCACCCCTGACCGGGTGGTCATGACGGCCTTGAACCGGGTACCGCCGCCCTCTGGCGCTGGGCCATAATCGGGAACGTTTTTTACCCCGGGAACCCCTTTGTTTTCGATCATACAAGCGGCCGGCTGGCCGATCTGGCCGCTCCTGGCCTGCTCCGTCGTTGCGCTGACCCTGGTGATCGAACGCTTCATCAGCCTGAAGACCCAGAAGGTCGCCCCGCCCCGGCTGCTGGACGAAGCGCTGGCCGTCTCCCGCGACGGCGTGCCGGCGCCCGACGTGGTCGCCCAGCTCGAACAGGACTCCGTGCTCGGCGCGGTGCTGGCCAGCGGTTTCCGGGCGCTCGACGCCAACCCCGCCTGCAGCGAAGCCGACCTGCGCGCCACCATGGAAGCCGCCGGCCGCGAAGCCGCCCACACGCTGGAAAAGTGCCTGGCCGCGCTGGCCACCATTGCCTCGGCCGCGCCGCTGCTCGGGCTGCTGGGCACCGTGATCGGCATGATCGAGATCTTCGGCTCCCAGGCGCCGGCCGGCAGCACCGGCGGCAACCCGGCCCAGCTCGCCCAGGGCATCTCCATCGCGCTGTACAACACCGCCTTCGGCCTGATGGTGGCGATTCCCGCGCTGATCTTCTGGCGCTACTTCCGGGCGCGGGTCGACCGCTACCTGCTCACCCTGGAACTGGCGGCGGAAAGGCTCATGCGCCACCTCAACCAGTTCAGGAAGTGATGAGCCCCCACGCTCCCCGTTGCGCGTGGTTCGCTGCCCCCCGGGGGCGCCTGTGAACTTCCGCTCGCGCTCGTCGTTCGGTTCCAGCGCGGAGCCGGAAATCAACCTGATCCCGTTCATCGACGTGCTGCTGGTGGTGCTGATCTTCCTGATGCTGTCGACCACCTACAGCAAGTTCAGCGAACTGCAGCTCAAGCTGCCGGTGGCCGACACGCAGGCCCAGCGCGACCGCCCGAAGGAGCTGATCGTGGCGGTCACGGCCAATGGCCAGGTGTCGCTGGGCGCCCAGCCGGTGGCCGACCGCAGCGTGCCCGGCCTCGCGGCCGCCCTGTCGGTGGCGGCTGCTGCCGGCGCCGGCCCGCAGACGGTGCTGGTGATCAGCGCCGACGGCAACGCCCCGCACCAGTCGGTGATCTCGGTGATGGAGGCCGCCCAGCGCGCCGGCCTGTCGCAGATCACCTTCGCCGCGCAGACCAGCGCGTCGGCCGGCGCCCGCTAGCGCCCTCCGCTTTCCATGGGTCTGGCCACCGCGCTCCCCGAGGTCTGGCGGCGGCGCGGGCCGCTGGCCATGCTGCTGTGGCCGCTGTCGCTGGTGTTCACCGCGCTGGCCGCCCTGCGCCGCGCGCTGTACCGCGCCGGCCTGCTGAAGACCGAGCGGCTGCCGGTGCCGGTCATCGTGGTCGGCAACGTGGTGGCGGGCGGCGCGGGCAAGACGCCGATCGTCATCGAGCTGGTGCGCCACCTGCAGGCGCGCGGGCTAGCGCCGGCGGTGGTGTCGCGCGGCTACGGACGGCAGGCGGCCGACACGGCGCTGGTACGCACCGACAGCCGCGCCGCCGACGTGGGCGACGAGCCGCTGCTGGTGCACCGCTGCACCGGCGCCCCCGTGGCGGTGGCCCCGCGCCGGGCGGACGCCGCGCGGCTGCTGCTGCGCGAGCACCCCGCCACCCGCGTCATCGTCTGCGACGACGGCCTGCAGCACCTGGCGCTGGCGCGCGACATGGCCATTTGCGTGTTCGGCGAAGGCGGGCTGGGCAACGGCTGGCGGCTGCCCGCCGGGCCGCTGCGCGAAGCCTGGCCCGCGCCCGGCATGGACTTCGTGCTGACCCACGGCCAGCCGCCGGCCGACGCCGCCGCGCAGCCGCCATCGTGGCTGGTCGGCCGGCGCCTGTCCGGCACGGCGGTGCGCGGCGACGGCACCGAAGTGCCGCTCGCCTGGCTGGCCACGCGGCCGGTGGCGGCGCTGGCCGGCATCGCCCGGCCGGCCGCGTTCTTCGACATGCTGCGTGCCGCCGGCGTGCCGCTGGCGCGCACCGACGCCTTGCCCGACCACTACGATTTTGATAGCTACACAGCGCCATCTGGCGCTGACTTCGAGCTGATTTGCACCGAAAAGGACGCGGTGAAGCTGTGGCCGCGCGTGCCGCGGGCGCTGGCCGTGCCGCTGGTGATTGACCTGCCGCCCGATTTCCTCTCGGCACTCGACGCAAAGTTATCATCGGTCCATGGACAGCAAACTGCTTGAACTGCTGGTGTGCCCGGTGACCAAGGGCCCGCTCGATTACCACCGCGAACGCAACGAACTGGTGTCGCGCTCGGCCCGGCTGGCCTACCCGATCCGCGACGGCATTCCGGTGATGCTGGAGAACGAAGCCCGGCCGCTGACCGACGAGGAACTGGGTTTGTGAACGCTCCGCCGCCGGGCCGCTCCCAAGGCGGAACAGCCCCCTCGGGGGGCAGCGCACCACGCGCAGCGGGAAGCGTGGGGGCCAGTTTCACTGTTTTGATCCCGGCGCGGCTGGCGTCGACCCGCCTGCCGAACAAACCGCTCGCCGACATCGGCGGCAAACCGATGGTGGTGCGCGTGGCCGAACGGGCGGCGCTGTCGGGCGCGTCGCAGGTCGTCGTCGCCGCCGACCATGCCGACATCGTGGCGGCCTGCCACGCCCACGGCATCACCGCCCTGCTGACCCGCGCAGACCACCCCTCCGGCAGCGACCGCCTCGCCGAGGCCTGCGAACACCTGGCCCTGCCCGACGACGCCTGCGTGGTCAACGTGCAGGGCGACGAACCGCTGATAGACCCCGCGCTGATCGACGCGGTGGCCGCCCTGCTGCGGGCGCAGCCCGACGTGCCGATGAGCACCGCCGCCCACGCCGTCGACAGCGTGGCCGATTTCATGAACCCCAACGTGGTCAAGGTGGTGCTCGACGCCCGCGGCCGCGCGCTGTACTTCAGCCGCGCCGCCATCGCCTGGTGGCGCGACGGTTTTGCCGGCGGGCTGATCCAGCAACTGCCAGACCCCGCGCCGCTGCGCCACATCGGCATCTACGGCTACCGCGCCGGTTTCGTGCGGCTGTTCCCCACACTCGCCCCGGCGCCCATCGAACGGCTGGAGGCGCTGGAGCAGTTGCGCGCCATGTGGCATGGCCACGCCGTCGCGGTGCACGTGGCGGCCCATGCGCCCGGCCCCGGCGTGGACACCCCGGAAGACCTGCTGCGCGTGCGCGCGCTGGTCGCCCAGCGGCACGCCTGAGCCGTGGCGCCGCGCCGTCAGCGGCACGGCGGCCCGCGCATGCTATTCTCGTGACAAGAGCCGCCACCTGGGGAGGGTGAGCGGCCACGATTCACAAGACCATCCGAGGACCATCCATGAGACTCATCCTGTTGGGCGCACCGGGCGCGGGCAAGGGCACGCAAGCCACCTTCATCTGCCAGAAATACGGCATTCCCCAGATCTCCACCGGCGACATGCTGCGCGCGGCCGTCAAGGCCGGCACCCCGCTGGGCCTGGAAGCCAAGAAGGTGATGGACTCCGGCGGCCTCGTCAGCGACGACCTGATCATCAACCTGGTGAAGGAACGCATCGGCCAGCCCGACTGCGCCAAGGGTTTTCTGTTCGACGGCTTCCCGCGCACCATTCCGCAGGCCGACGCAATGAAGGCCGCCGGCGTCAAGCTCGACTACGTGCTCGAGATCGACGTGCCCTTCGACGCCATCATCGAGCGCATGAGCGGCCGCCGCTCGCACCCGCCGTCGGGCCGCACCTACCACGTCAAGTTCAACCCGCCCAAGGCCGAAGGCAAGGACGACGTGACCGGCGAGCCGCTGGTGCAGCGCGAGGACGACAAGGAAGAGACCGTGAAGAAGCGTCTCGACGTGTACAGCTCGCAGACCCGCCCGCTGGTCGACTATTACTCGAACTGGGCCAAGAACGACGCCGCCGCCGCGCCCAAGTACCGCGCGATTTCCGGCACCGGCACGGTCGACGAGATCAAGGGCAAGGCACTCGCCGCGCTCGAAAGCTGATCGGGCCTGCGGCGCCACGGCGCGCCGCGACCGAGGAACAGGGTGACCCGCGCGGTCACCCTTTTTTTTGCGCGTCTTCCGCCAGCAGCGCCAGCATGAGCGCGACCCGCGCCTTGGCCGGCGGCAGCGGCGTGGTGGTGGCGATTGCCGCGCCCTCACGCGGCCGCACGCCGCCCAGGGCGCAGCGCGTGCCGCGCCACACTCGCACGCCGGCCGCCTGCGCCTCGGCCAGCGCCGCCTCCAGCGCGTGGTGCAGTGTGCCGTTGCCGGTGCCGCCCGCGACGATGCCGCGCACGCCCTGCCGCACCATCGACCGCACCATGTCGCCGCGCGCGCCGGCATGGCTCAGCACGATCTCCACGCGCGGCCAACCCGCCTCGGCCACTCCTGTTTCGAGAGCATGCAAGTCAATGGTGGCGCTGACTTCCGGCTGATTTCTCTCGAAAAACACACCCGTTTCACCCACCCGGCCAAGCGCTGCGGCGTCGCCCGACGAAAACGCATCCAGCCGGCCGGTGTGCAGCTTGAACACGTCGGCCGCCGCATGAATGGCCCCGGCGCCCACCGCCAGCACGCCGCGCGCGCCGGGTTGGGCGGCCACGGCGATGGCGTCGGCCAGGTTGCGCGGGCCGTCGGCCTGGACCGAGGTGGCCGGCCGCATCGCCGAGGTCAGCACGATGGGTTTGGCGGCACTGCCGAACAGCCCGTGCAGAAAGGTCGCGGTTTCCTCCAGCGTGTCGGTGCCGTGGGTGATGACGACGCCGCTCACCTCGGGCCGCGCCAGCGCCGCCGCGCAGCGCCGCGCAAGCGCCAGCCACAGGTCTTCGTCGGCGTCCTTGCTGTCGATGTTGGCCACCTGCTCGCTCTGCAGCGCCACGCCGGCCGGCAGCGGCGGCAGCACGGCCAGCAACTCCTCCACCCGCCGCACGCCGGCCACGTAGGCGGCGTCGTCGCCCGGCCGCGCCGAGGCGCCGGCAATGGTGCCGCCAGTGGCCAGCACGAGCACCTGGCGGGCCTGGGAATCAGCGGGGACTTGCATCATGGCGAAAACTGGTTAAAAATACAGGTACTGGATATCCAGACAGGCAAGCGAAGGACACGACGATGATGGACGCGCATTTTCCCGTCAAGCTGACCGCCCGTCAGCAGCAGATTCTCGACCTCATCCAGAGCGCAATCGCCCGCACCGGCGCGCCGCCCACCCGCGCCGAGATAGCCACCGAGCTGGGCTTCAAGTCCGCCAACGCGGCCGAGGAGCATCTGCAGGCGCTGGCGCGCAAGGGTGTGATCGAGCTGGTGAGCGGCACCTCGCGCGGCATCCGGCTCAAGGGCGACACGCTGCGCGCCATCAACGAATCGCGCAACAAGCAGTTCATGCTGCCGCTGCCCAGCCTCGCACAGCTCGCGCTGCCGCTGATCGGCCGGGTGGCCGCCGGCTCGCCCATCCTGGCGCAGGAACACGTCGACCAGACCTACCACGTCGAGACCAGCCTGTTCCAGCGCAAGCCCGACTACCTGCTCAAGGTGCGCGGCATGTCCATGCGCGACGTCGGCATCATGGACGGCGACCTGCTCGCCGTGCAAATGACGCAAGACGTGAAGAACGGCCAGATCGTCGTCGCCCGCCTGGGTGACGAGGTCACGGTCAAGCGGCTGCGCCGCCGGCAGAACGTCATCGAACTGCTGCCGGAGAACCCCGAGTTCAAAACCATCGTGGTCGAGCCGGGCGAACCGTTCGCAATAGAGGGCCTCGCCGTGGGCCTCATCCGCAACACCATGCTGATGTAAGCCCCGCCGCTCCGTCCCACCTTTCACCGGAAGTTCGCCGTGCAGATTTCGTTGTTCTCCTCTTCGTCGGCCCAACGGCCGCCCGCCACCCTTGTTCCCCGCGCCCGCCCGCGTGCCGGCACCCCGCTGCGCGTGGTGCATGTGATCGACGGCGCCGGCGGCGGCCGCGGCGCCTCGGGCCGCCTGGTCATCTCCGGCCGCATGGCCGACGTCTGCGCCGAACTCGACCGCCTGGCCGCCCTCGAAGGCCACTGACACCGCCCGGCGGCCGCGCCGCCGCACCCGGCCCGCCGGTGCCCAGCAGGCACAATGGTGGGTTATGAACATCGTGATCCTCGACGACTACCAGGACGCGGTGCGTAAGCTCAAATGCGCCGCCAAACTGGAGTCGTACCCCGCCAAGGTCTACACCAACACGGTGAAGGGCATTGGCCAGCTCTCGGTGCGGCTGCGCGACGCCGACGTCATCGTGCTGATCCGCGAACGCACACCGATCAGCCGCCAGCTCGTTGAAAAACTTCCCCGGCTCAAACTGGTCGCGCAGACCGGCCGCGTCGGCAGCCATGTGGATGTGGCCGCCTGCACCGAGCGCGGCATTGCCGTCTCAGAGGGCACGGGCTCGCCCATCGCGCCGGCCGAACTGACCTGGGCGCTGATCATGGCGGCCCAGCGCCGCCTGCCGCAGTACATCGGCAACCTCAAACACGGGGCCTGGCAGCAGTCGGGGCTGAAGGCGGCGTCGATGCCGCCGAATTTCGGCCTGGGCAGCGTGCTGCGCGGCCGCACGCTGGGCATCTGGGGCTACGGCCGCATCGGCCAGCTCGTGGCGGGCTACGCCAAGGCCTTCGGCATGCGGGTGCGCATCTGGGGCCGCGCGGCGTCGCTCGAGAAAGCGGCGCGCGACGGCTTCGAGCCGGCCGCCAGCCGCGAAGATTTCTTCGCCTCGTGCGACGTGCTGTCGCTGCACCTGCGGCTGTCCGACGAGACGCGCGGCATCGTGAAGGCCGAAGACCTGGCCCACATGAAGCCGTCGGCGCTGCTGGTGAACACCTCGCGGGCCGAGCTGATCGAACCCGACGCGCTGCTCACCGCGCTGAACCGCGGCCGGCCCGGCATGGCGGCGGTCGACGTGTTCGAGAGCGAGCCGCCTCTGCAGGGCCATGCGCTGCTGCGGCTGGAGAACTGCATCTGCACGCCCCACATCGGCTACGTCGAGCAGGACAACTACGAGATGTATTTCGCCGCCGCCTTCGACAACGTGGTGAACTTCATCAAGGGCACGCCGACCAACATCGTCAACCCGGGCGCGCTGCAGGTGCGGCGCTGACACCCCCGCGCCGCCGCGGGCGGAACGCTGTCCGATAATTCCGCCATGAGCATCGTCTTCTCCACCATCGGCCTGGTCGGCACCGGCGCCATGGGCCGTGGCATCGCCCAGCTCGCGGCCCAGTCCGGGTCCACCGTCAAACTGTTCGACGCCGCACCCGGCGCCGCCGAAGCCGCCGTCCAGGCGATCGGCGAGCAATGGGAGAAGCTGGTCGAGAAGGGCCGCCTCAAGGCGCTGCAGCTCAAGAGCCTGCAGCAGAAGCTGGTGGTGGTTGGCGCGCTGGGCGACCTGGCCGATTGCCAGCTCGTGGTCGAGGCAGTCGTGGAGCGGCTCGACGTGAAGCGCAGCCTCTTTGCGCAGCTCGAGGACATCGTGCCGGAAACGGCGGTGCTGGCCAGCAACACCTCGTCGCTGTCGATCACCGCCATCGCTGCCGGGCTGAAACACCCGGGCCGTTTCGGCGGCCTGCACTTCTTCAACCCGGTGCCGCTGATGCGGGTGGTGGAGGTGATTCCCGGCATCCGCACCGCGCCAGAAACGCTGGACCGGCTCAGCCACTGCGTCAAGCAGCTCGGCCACACGCCGGTGCGCGCGCAGGACACGCCGGGTTTCATCGTCAACCACGCGGGCCGCGGCTACGGCACGGAAGCGCTGCGCATCGTGGGCGAAAGCGTGGCCGATTTCGCCACCATCGACCGCATCCTGCGCGACCAGGTCGGCTTCAAGCTCGGCCCGTTCGAGCTGATGGACCTGACCGCGCTCGACGTCTCCCACCCGGTGATGGAGTCCATCTATCACCAGTACTTTGAAGAGCCCCGCTTCAGGCCCAGCGTCATCACGGCGCAGCGGCTGGCCGGCGGCGTGGTCGGCAAGAAGGTGGGCGAAGGCTTTTACAAGTACGAGGGTGGCGTGGCCCAGGTGCCGCCGGAACCGCGGGTGCCGGAGGTGGTGAATCTGCCGCCGGTGTGGCTGCCCCCGCAGGCCACGCGCCGCGCCGACCTGCAGGCGCTGATCGAGAAGCTCGGCGCGGTGGTCGAGAACGGCGAAAGGCCGTCGGATCAGGCGCTGATCGTCGTGGCGCCGCTGGGCTTCGACATCACCACCGTGGCAGCGGTCGGCCGGCTCGACCCGGCGCGCACGGTCGGCATCGACATGCTGGTGGAAGACCAGGCCACCAAGCGCCGCGTCATTGCTACCAACCCCGCCACCAAGCCGGCGATGCGCGACGCCGCCCATGCGCTCTTCGCACGCGACGGCAAGCCGGTGAGCGTGATCCGCGACAGCGGCGGCTTCGTCACGCAGCGCGTGCTGGCTACCCTGATCAACATCGCGTCCGACATGTGCCAGCAGGGCATCTGCAGCCCGGAAGACCTGGAAACTGCGGTGGTGCTCGGCCTCGGCTACCCCATGGGCCCGCTCAACATGGGCACCCGCTACGGCTCGCCCAGCATGCTGGAGATCTTGTTCAACATGCACACGGTCTATGCCGACCCGCGCTACCGCCCCAGCCCCTGGCTGCGCCGCCGTGGCGCGCTGGGCCTGAGCCTGCTGCACGTGGAGCCGTGACGCCATGCCGGCCATTCTGAAAAGCGCGAGCCAGGGCCGAACCATGGTGCTCACCCTGAGCAACCCGGAACACCGCAACGCGCTCGGCCCCGAGATCTACGCCGCCGGCGTGGAGGCGCTGAACGCGGCAGAAGGCAGCGCCGAGGTGCGCAGCGTCGTCATCACCGGCGAAGGGGCCACGTTCTGCGCCGGCGGCAACCTGCAACGGCTGCTGAACAACCGCCAGCAGCCACCCGAGGTGCAGGTGCAGAGCATCGAAGGCCTGCACAACTGGATCGAGGCGATCCGCGCCTTTCCCAAGCCGGTGATCGCGGCGGTCGAGGGCGCGGCGGCCGGCGCCGGCTTCTCGCTCGCGCTGGCCTGCGACTTCATCGTCGCCGCGCGCGACGCGGCGTTCGTCATGGCCTATGCCAACGTCGGCCTGTCGCCCGACGGTGGCGCCACCTGGGCGCTGCGCCAGGCGCTGCCGCGTGCACTGGCCAGCGAACTGCTGATGAACGGCGAGCGCATCGGTGCCGAGAGGCTGGCCGCGCTGGGCGTGGTCAACCGCGTGGCCGAAACGGGCCAGGCCCTCGACCTCGCGCTGCAGTTGGCGGAGCGTCTGAACGGTCGTGCGCCCAACGTGCTGGCCAGCATCAAGGACCTGCTCAACGACGCGCCCCACACCTCGCTGAACCGCCAGTTGGCGGCCGAACGCGACCAGTTCGTGCGCAACCTGCACCATGCCAACGCCGGCATCGGCATCAACGCCTTTCTCGCCAAGCAGAAGCCCGACTACGGCGCTTAGAACAGCGCCAGACACGCAGGTGACAACCCTGTGGCGGAGGGGTGGTCCCTGACGCGACAATTCCCTTTTCGGAAGTCACTCGCAGGACAGTTCATGGACGACCCGATTCTTACGATGGAAGAGCGAGAGGCGATCAACAGCGGCCGCTGGTTCGCCTCGCTTTCCCCTTCCCTTCGTCACGACATACTCCGATGCGCCTACGTCCAGCGCTACCGCGACGGCGAACTGATCGCAGCCCGCGGCGACCCGCCCACCGACTGGTGCGCGGTCGCGCGCGGTGCGGTGCGCGTCAGCTCCACGTCGATCTCCGGCAAGCAGATCACGCTCACCTACATCGAACCGGGCATCTGGTTCGGCGACGTGGCGATCTTCGACGGCGACCGCCGCACGCACGATGCCTATGCCCATGGCGAAACCGTGCTGCTGTGCGTGGCGCGTGGCGACTTCCAGAAAATCCTGCAGTCGCACGTCGAGCTGTACGAAGCACTGATGCGGCTGCAGGCTCGGCGCATCCGGCTGCTGTTCGGGCTGGTGGAAGACCTCAACACCTTGCCGCTGCGCGCGCGGCTGGCCAAGCAGCTGCTGCATCTGGTGCGCAGCTACGGCGTGCCTTGCCTGGCCGAGACGGACGACGTGCGCATCGGTCTGCAACTGGCGCAGGAAGAACTGGCGCAGCTGCTGGGCGCCTCGCGCCAGCGCGTCAACCAGGAGCTGAAGGCCATGGAGCGCGACGGCAGCATCCGCATCGATCCGGGCGGCCTGGTGGTGCGCGACCGGGACGGCCTGAAACGGGTGGCCGAGTCCAGCCTCTGAACGGAGCCGCGCGCCATGGGTGATTTCGACCATTTCGTCGGCACCCGCGCACTCAAAGACGGCAGTGGCCTCGACACCGTCGCCCTCACCCGCCACCTCGAACAGGCGCTGCCGGGCTTCGAGGGCCCGCTGACGGTCGAACAGTTCAAGGGCGGCCAGTCCAACCCCACCTACAAGCTCGTCACGCCGGGTCGCGCCTACGTGATGCGCGCCAAGCCGGGCCCGGCCGCCAGGCTGCTGCCGTCGGCCCATGCGATCGAGCGCGAGTACCGGGTGATGCACGCGCTGCGCGGCTCCGACGTACCGGTGGCCGAGATGCTGTGCCTGTGCGAAGACGAATCCGTCATCGGCCGCGCGTTCTACGTGATGGCCTTCGTGGAGGGCCGGGTGTTGTGGGACCAGTCGCTGCCCGGCTTCACGCGCGAGCAGCGCGGCGCCATCTACGACGAGATGAACCGCGTGCAGGCCGCGCTGCACACGGTCGACGTGGCGGCCTGCGGCATGGCCGACTACGGCAAGCCGGGCAACTACTTCGAGCGCCAGATCGGCCGCTGGAGCAAGCAGTACCAAGCGTCGGTCACGCAGCCGATTGCGGCCATGGACGAACTCATCGCCTGGCTGCCGGCCCACATCCCGGCCGGCGCGCGCGACGAGAGCAAGGTGTCCATCGTGCACGGCGACTACCGGATGGACAACCTCATCTTCCACCCCACCGAGCCGCGCGTGCTGGCGGTGCTGGACTGGGAGCTGTCCACGCTGGGCCACCCACTGGCCGACTTCAGCTACCACTGCATGGCCTGGCACATCCCGCCCGGCTCGTTCCGCGGCATCGGCGGGCTCGACACGCAGGCGCTCGGCATCCCGAGCGAAACCGAGTACATCCGCCGCTACTGCGAGCGCACCGGCGTCACCACGCCGGAGGCGCTGAAGCAGGACTGGAACTTCTACCTCGCCTACAACCTGTTCCGCATCGCCGCCATCCTGCAGGGCATCGCCAAGCGGGTGGAAACCGGCACGGCGGCCAGCGCGCAGGCGGGCAGCGCCGGTGCCGGCGCGCGGCCGCTGGCGGAAATGGCGTGGCGCTTCGCGCAGCGCGCCTGAAGACGCAACAAGGACAACACCCCATGCATTTCGAATACACCGACAAGGTGCAGGCCCTGCGCCAGCGCCTGCTGGCCTTCATGGACCAGCACATCTACCCCAACGAGTCGCGCTTCTTCGAGGAGATCGCCGCCAACCGCAAGGCCGGCAACCCCTGGGTGCCGGTCCAACTGATCGAGGAACTGAAGCCCAAGGCCCGCGAGGCCGGGCTGTGGAACCTGTTCCTGCCGCATTCGCCGCGCGCGCCCGAGGGCCTGTCCAACCTCGAATACGCACCGCTGTGCGAGATCATGGGCCGGGTGCCGTTCGCGCCTGAGATCTTCAACTGCTCGGCACCCGACACCGGCAACATGGAGACGCTGGCCCGCTACGGCAGCGAGGCGCACAAGGACCGCTGGCTCGACCCGCTGCTGCGCGGCGAAATCCGCTCGGCCTTCCTGATGACAGAGCCGGAGGTGGCCTCGTCCGACGCCACCAACATCCGCTGCGAGATCCGCCGCGACGGTGACGACTGCGTCATCAACGGCCGCAAGTGGTGGTCGTCGGGCGCCGGCGACCCGCGCTGCGCGGTCTACATCGTGATGGGCAAGACCGACCCCGAGGCCGGCCGGCACGAGCAGCAGTCGATGATCCTGGTGCCGTCCAACGCCAAGGGCGTGAAGGTGGTGCGGCCGCTGCCGGTGTTCGGCTACGACGACGCACCCCACGGCCACATGGAGGTGGTGCTCGACAACGTGCGGGTGCCGGCCACCGACATCTTGCTCGGCGAGGGGCGCGGCTTCGAGATCGCGCAGGGCCGCCTCGGACCTGGGCGCATCCACCACTGCATGCGCTCGATCGGCATGGCCGAACGCGCGCTGGAGCTGATGTGCAAGCGGCTGAACACCCGCGTGGCCTTCGGCCGCGAGATCGCGCGGCAGTCGGTCTGGCAGGAGCGCATCGCCGAGGCGCGCTGCATGATCGAGCAGGCGCGCCTGCTGACGCTGAAGGCCGCCTACATGATGGACACGGTGGGCAACAAGGTGGCCAAGGCCGAGATCGCGATGATCAAGGTGGTGGCGCCCAACATCGCCTGCCAGATCATCGACTGGGCCATTCAGGCCCACGGCGCTGCCGGCGTCTGCGACGACTTCCCGCTGGCCTACGCCTACGCCCACCAGCGCACGCTGCGGCTGGCCGACGGCCCCGACGAGGTGCACCGCAACGCACTGGCCAAGCTGGAGCTCGCCAGGCATCTGGCCGTTCCGCGCGACGTCGATCTGCCGGTCACGCGCGGAGTTTGAGGGCGCGGGGCCGGTGGCCGCCGCAAGCCCGGATAGAATCGGGGATCGTCGGGGCGTAGCGCAGCCTGGTAGCGCATCTGGTTTGGGACCAGAGGGTCGAAGGTTCGAATCCTTTCGCCCCGACCACCGTGGCCTTACTCTGCCCGTAGCTCAGTTGGATAGAGCATCGGCCTTCTAAGCCGAGGGTCACAGGTTCGATTCCTGTCGGGCAGGCCAGCCGCCGCTCAGGCCGGCGTCGCGGGCGCCACCACCCTTTCCAGATCCCGGAACGACTGACGCTCATTGCGCGCGGCCGTGTCCACCACCGCATCGGCCCGCGCGTACAGCGACTCCCGGCTCGCCAGAATCCGGCGCAGGTCGTCCATGGCTTCCATCGTGGCGCCCCGTGTGGCGTCGAACGGGCGCATGTCGCCCTGGGCCACCACGCGCGACATGTGCTCCTCCGGGCTGGCCTTGAGCCACACGCAATAGAAGTGGCTTTGAAGCAGGTCGAAGGTCTCGCGTTCGCTCACGATGCTGCCGCCGGTGGTCATCACCACCCCTTTGGCGCAGTCCTCCGCGATGCGGAACATGGCTCGCCGCTCGTAGCGCCGATAGCCCGCCTGCCCGTGCAGCAGCAGGATCTCGCTCATGCTGGTGCCGGCCTCCCGCTCGATCTCCCGGTCCAGCTCGATGAAGGGCACGTTGCGCTGGGCCGCCAGTTGCGCGCCCAGGGTCGATTTGCCGGCCCCCCGCAAGCCGATCAGCGCGATGCGCTGCTCACGCCCCTCGATGTTGGCCACGCCGTAGCGGGCCGACAGCAGCCCGTGCAGTTGATCGAGCTGCACGTCGTCCAGCCGCGCCAGCAGGCCCTGCACGCGCGCCAGTGCCGGGCGGGGCGCGTCGTGCAGCAGTTCGATCAGCGGAATGTTCAGCGCCCGGGCCGTCAGCTCCAGGGAATTGATCGACACATTGCCCTTGCCCGTCTCCACGTCGGCCAGAAAGCGCTCGCTCAGGCCGGAATCGGTGGCAAGCTGGCGCCGCGTCATGCCGCGGCGGGCGCGCCACGCACGAACGCGGGCACCCAGATCGGCCAGGGTCGAGGCCGCGATGTTCCGCGCCTCTTGCGGTCCCGCACTAGACAAGCGACTCTCCTTGGCCTAAAAAACCACCACAAGCGTCGAATATTGCAATATATTTCATTATTCGTTGGTTACAAGCAATTTAATTCATGCACTCATGAAACTCAAGATTCTCGTCGGCACCGTGACGCAAACCGCCCAGGGGGTCGCGCAGGCCATCGCTTGGCATTGTGCCGATCTGGTGGACACCGTTGACATCCAACCGATGGAGGGGCTCGACCTGCGGGTATTTGATGCGAACCCGGAGGAAGACGCAATCCACCTCATCTGCTGCTCCACGCACGGCTCGGGCGACGTGCCCGACGGCGCTTTCGCGCTCTACGCGTCCTTCGACGCGCAGCCACGCTACCTGGGCCATGTGCGCTACGCGGTGGTGGCGCTGGGCGACCGCAGCTACGGTGACACCTTCTGCGGCGGCGGGCGACGCTTCGACGAGAAGCTGCAAGACCTCGGCGCCCGCCGCCTGGTCGACGTCTGGTGCCACGACGCCTGCACCGGCGAACCACCGGAAGCAGCGGCCGCCGAATGGTGCCGCGGCTGGCTGCAGGCCATGCTCGCCGACACGCCCGGATGAACGGCCTGCGCCACTGAACACACGAGCGGCCAACCGCCAGCCCAAGGAGACACCATGCCCCTCAGCGAAGCCAACCATGCCGTGAGCCCGCCGCTGGTGACGGTACCGCGCGAGTACAACGCGGCTTTCGACCTGCTCGCCCGCCATGCCGCGCGCGGCGGCAAGCCGGCCTATGTCAATGCCGCCACGGGTGAATCCATCACCTACGGCGAGCTGGCCGACCGCGCCCACCGGTTCGCCAACGGCCTGCGGCGGCTCGGCGTGGCTCAGGAGACCCGCGTGCTGCTGTGCATGCACGACACGCTGGACTGGCCGGTGGCTTTTCTGGGCAGCATCCTGGCCGGTGTGGTGCCGGTGGCGGTCAACACGCTGCTGACGCCGCGCGAGTTCGAATACATGCTGCGCGACTCGCGTGCCCAGGCGCTGCTGGTGTCGGCCGCGCTGCTGCCGTCGTTCGCGGGGTTCATCGGCCAGGTCGATGCGCTTCGGCACGTCATCGTGGCCGGTGGCGAAGCGGGGCCGGGCCAGCTCCGCTTCGATGCGTTCGTCTCGACGGCCGACCCGGCGCCGCGCGTCAGCGCCACCTGTGCCGACGACCCTTGCTTCTGGCTCTACTCCAGCGGCTCCACCGGCGCACCCAAGGGCACCGTGCACCTGCACAGCCACCTGATCCAGACCGCCGAACTGTACGGACGCGGCGTGCTCGGCCTGCGCGAATCGGACGTGGTGTTCTCCGCCGCCAAGCTGTTCTTCGCCTACGGCCTTGGCAACGCCCTCACCTTTCCACTGAGCGTGGGCGCCACCACCGTGCTGCTGCCGACACGGCCGACACCGGCCGACGTTTTCTCGACGCTGACGCGCCACCGCCCCAGCGTGTTCTGCGGCGTGCCCACCTTGTTCGCCGGCCTGCTGTCCGAACCGCAGCGCCCCCCGCGCGGGGAGATGGCGGTGCGCGTCTGCACCAGCGCGGGCGAGGCCCTGCCGGCCGAGATCGGGCGCAAGTGGGCGGCCGAATATGGCTGCGACATCCTCGACGGCATCGGCTCCACGGAAATGCTGCACATCTTCCTGAGCAACCGGCCGGGCGAGGTACGTTATGGCACCACCGGCAAGCCGGTACCCGGCTACCGGCTGCGGCTGGTGAACGACGAAGGCCAGACCTGCGGGGTGGGCGAGATCGGTGAGCTGCAGATCAGCGGCCCCAGCGCCGCGCTGATGTACTGGAACAACCGGGAAAAAACCAAATCCACCTTCGCCGGCGAATGGACGCGCAGCGGCGACAAGTACGTGGTGGACGCGGAGGGCTACTACACCTACGGCGGCCGCAGCGACGACATGCTGAAGGTCAGCGGCCTCTACGTGTCGCCCTTCGAGGTCGAAGGCACGCTGATGCAGCACCCCAGCGTGCTGGAATGCGCCGTCATTGGCGCAGAAGACAGGGACGGACTCGTCAAGACCAAGGCCTACGTCGTGTTCAAGGCCGGCCAGGCCGCCACCGAAGAAGAGCTGAAGCTGTTCGTGAAGGACCGGCTGGCGCCCCACAAGTACCCGCGCAGCATCGAGGTCATCGCCGAACTGCCGAAGACCGCCACCGGAAAGATCCAGCGGTTCCGCCTGCGCGAGCGCGCGGCAGCGGCCCTGCGCTGACACGCGATGGCGGTCGAATTCGCGCCGGTGGCGTTTCGCGGGCAGGACACCCGCATCGAATTCCAGTGGGTGGGCGCCGCCCCAACGGCCGACGCACCGCTGGCGGTGTTCCTGCACGAGGGCCTTGGCTCGGTGGCCATGTGGCGCGACTACCCGCAGCGCCTGTGCGAGGCGCTGGGCATGCAGGGCCTGGTGTTCTCGCGCCGGGGCTACGGACAGTCCACGCCGCGACCGGACGGCGAAGACTGGCAGCCGGACTTCATGCACATCCAGGCCCACGAGGCGGTACCGGACTTCCTCCGTGCTGTCGGCGTCTGGCAGGGCCAGCGGCCCTTGCACCTGCTGGGCCACAGCGACGGCGCCTCCATCGCACTGCTGATGGCGAGCCGGTTTCCCGACCGCATCGCCAGCGTGATTGCCATCGCGCCGCACCTGTTCGTGGAAGACGTGGGCATCGCCAGCATTGCCGCGATTTGCGCGGCCTACGGCAGCGGTGACCTGCGGCAGCGGCTGGGCCGCTACCACGCCTCGCCCGATTCCGCGTTCTGGGGCTGGGGACACGCATGGCTGCGCCCGGCCTTCCGCGCCTGGAACATCGAACCGGAGGTGGCCCGCATTGCGTCGCCGGTGCTTGCCATACAGGGTGTTGACGATGAATACGGCACGCTGGCGCAGATCGAGCGCATCGCCGAACTGTTGCCGGGCCATGCCCGGCTGGCCGTCTTGCCCGCCTGCGGCCATTCGCCGCACCGCGACCAGCCGGCCAGGCTCACCGCCGCCATCGTGGAATGGCTGCATGCGCCAGGCGCTGGCGGCCAGCAGCCAAGGGTTTTTTCGAGTTAAGTTCACCCGCAGCTTGCACCATACTGCATGCGCCGTTCACTCCCCACCGCCTGAGGATCTTTCATGACCACACGCCGTCTCGTCCTGTCCCGCAGTGCCGCCCTGGTTGGCGCGGCTTCCAGCGGCCTGCTGTTGCCGCAGATCGCGCGGGCCCAGTCCAGCAAGATCAGGGTGGGGCTGATGCTGCCGTACACCGGCACCTTCGCCCAGCTCGGCGTGGCGATCGAGAACGGCTTTCGCATGGCGCTGGACGAACAGGGCGGCAAGCTCGGCGGGCGCGAGATCGAATTCTTCAAAGTGGACGACGAATCCAACCCGGCCAAGGGCGTCGAGAACGCCTCCACGCTGGTGCAGCGCGACAAGGTGGACGTGCTGGTGGGCACCGTGCACTCCGGTGTGCAGATGGGCATCCAGAAGGTGGCGCGCGACTCCGGTGTGCTGAGCCTCATTCCCAATGCCGGCGCGCACGCGGCCACGCGCGCCCTGTGCGCGCCCAACGTGTTCCGCACCAGCTTCACCAACGCCCAGCCCACCCTGGCGCTGGGCAAGCCGATGATGGACAAGGGCCTGAAGAAAACGGTGTGGATCACCTGGAAATACGCCGCCGGCGACGAAGCCTTCGAAGGCTTCCGCGACGGCTACACCAAGGCGGGCGGCACCATCGTGAAGGAGCTGTCGCTGCCGTTCCCGAATGTGGAGTTTCAGGCCCTGCTGACCGAGATCGCCTCGCTCAAACCCGACGCGGTGGCCTGCTTCTTCGCCGGCGGTGGCGCGGCCAAGTTCATCCGCGACTACGCGGCAGCGGGCCTGAAAGGCAAGATTCCGCTGTACGGCTCCGGCTTCCTCACCGAAGGCGTGCTGGAGGCCGCCGGCCCGGCGGCCGACGGCATCGTCACCACGCTGCACTACAGCGACTCGCTCGACACCCCGCGCAACCGAGCGTTCCGGCTGGCCTACGCAAAGCATTTCAAGGTGCAGCCCGACGTGTATGCCGTGCAGGGCTACGACACCGGCCTGCTGCTGGCACAGGGCGTGGCGGCGGTGAAGGGCGACATCGGCAACAAGCCCGCGCTCTACAAAGCGCTGGAAACCACCACCATCGACAGCCCGCGCGGCAAGTGGAAGATGAGCCCGCAGCACAACCCGGTGCAGGACATCTACCTGCGCGTGGTCGAGAACAAGGAAAACAAGGTGGTGGGCGTGGCCGCCAAGGCGCTGGCCGACCCCGGCACCGGTTGCCGCATGGCAGGCTGACCCGCCCTGCCTCACCCGCCGACCGGCGGGCCCGCCACCGCGCACCCCACCCACGATGGATCTCGCCAGTTTTCTCATTCAACTGCTCAACGGCGTGCAGTACGGCCTGCTGCTGTTCATGCTGGCGGCCGGCCTGACGCTGATCTTCGGCATCATGGGCGTGGTCAACCTCGCGCACGGCAGCTTCTACATGCTGGGCGCCTACCTCGCCTATTCGCTCAGCCCGCTGTTCGGCAGCCTCGCGCTGGCCATCCTCGGCGGCGCGGTGCTGGCCGTTCTGTTCGGGCTGCTGCTGGAATGGCTGCTGTTCCGCCACTTCTACCACCGCGACCACCTGGACCAGGTGCTGCTCACCTTCGGCCTGATCTACGTGTTCGAGGAACTGCGCTCGCTGCTGTGGGGCGACGACGTGCACGGCGTGGCGATTCCCGAGGCGCTGTCGTGGTCCGTGCCGCTCACCGACAACCTCTCCTACCCCGGCTACCGCATCTTGATGATGGGCGTGTGCGTGGCGCTGGCCGTCGGCCTGTACCTGCTGATCTCGAAGACGCGCCTGGGCATGAAGATCCGTGCGGGCGCGTTCAACCGCGACATGGCGGAGGCGCTGGGCATCCACATCAAGCGCATCCACGCCATCGTGTTCGCGCTGGGCGTGGGTCTGGCGGCGGTGGCCGGCATGATTGCCGCGCCGGTCGCCAGCGTGTACCCCAACATGGGCTCGTCGGTGCTGATCATGTGCTTCGTGGTGGTGGTGATCGGCGGCATCGGCTCGGTGCGCGGCGCGCTGATCGCCGCGCTGCTGGTGGGGCTGGTGGACACCTTCGGCAAGGTGCTGCTGCCCTCGTTGGCCGGGATGCTGGTCTACATGCTGATGGCCGCGGTGCTGCTGTGGCGGCCTGAGGGTTTGTTCAAGACATGACCCGTGCAAACCTCGAGCGCCTGCCGCGCGGCGTGACCGTTGCGCTGGTGCTGTGCGTGGTCGCGCTGGCGGCGTTTCCGTTTGCCGGCAGCGACTTCTACATCCAGATGGTCACGCGGATGATGATCCTCGCCATCTTCGCGATGAGCTTGGACCTTCTGCAGGGCGTGACCGGCCTGGTGTCGCTGGGCCACGCCGCCTATTTCGGGCTGGCCGGCTACGCGCTGGCCTTTCTCACGCCGGAGGCCGAGCCGGTGAGCCTGTGGTGGTCGCTGCCGCTGGCGGTGGCCGGCGCCGGTCTGGCCGCGCTGGTGATCGGCTTCTTCGTGGTGCGCACCCACGGCATCTACTTCATCATGGTGACGATGGCCTTCGCCCAGATGGTGTACTTCCTGTTCTTCGACAACAAGGTGCTGGGCGGCTCCGACGGCCTGTACATCAACTTCCGCCCCAGCGGCGGCGTCTTCGACCTGGAGAGCAAGACCCAGTTCTACTACGCCACGCTCGTGCTGATGCTGGCGGTCTACGCCTTCCTGCGCCGGCTGCTGTGGAGCCCTTTCGGACGGGTGCTGGCGGGTATACGCGTCAACGAGCACCGGATGCGGGCGATGGGCTACGGCACCTTCGGCTACAAGCTGGCCGCGTTCTCGCTGGCCGGCGCGCTGGCCGGGCTGGCCGGCTACCTGTGGGGCGCGCAGACCGGTTTCGTGAACCCCGAGCTGATGGGTTTTCACATGAGTGCGCACGCCGTCATGATGGTCATCCTCGGCGGCATGGGCAACTTCGCCGGCGCGGCGGTGGGTGCGTTCGGGTTCGAGTACCTGCTGCACACGCTGAAGGATCTGCCCACGCTGGGCGGATTCAACCTGGGCAAACACTGGCAGCTGTGGATAGGCCTGGTCATCGTGCTGTTCATCGTGTTCGCGCCGCGCGGCCTGCTGGGCCTGTTCCAGCGCAAAGAGGCCACGGGTGAGTGACCCGGCCCACGACGTGCTGCTCACGGCCAGCCACCTCACCAAACGCTTCGGCGGCCTGGCGGCGGTGAACGACGTGTCGCTGGAACTCACGCGCAACACCATCCACGCGGTGATCGGCCCCAACGGCGCCGGCAAGTCCACGCTGACCAACCTGCTGGCCGGCGACCTGCCGCCGTCGTCCGGATCGGTGACCTTGGCCGGCCGCGATGTCACCGGCTGGTCGCCGGAGCGCATTTCGCGTCAGGGCCTTGGGCGCAGCTACCAGAAGACCAACATCTTTTTGCCGTTCACGGTGTGGGACAACGTGCGCCTTGCCGCGCAGTCGCGCCAGCCGCGGGCGGCGCGCTGGCTGAGCCGTGCGGAAGGCTTCACCGACACCAACGAGCAGGCCAGCCGCGCGATCGAACTGGCCGGGCTGCAGGCGCGCCGCGACACCGTGGCCGGCACCATCAGCCACGGCGAGCAGCGCCAGTTGGAGATCGCGATGGCGCTGGCCACTGCGCCGCGCGTGCTGCTGCTCGACGAGCCGCTCGCCGGCATGGGCGTGGCCGAGGCCGAGCGCATGGTCGAGCTGCTGCAACGCATCAAGCCCGACCACGCCATGCTGCTGGTGGAACACGACATGGACGCCGTCTTCGCGCTGGCCGACCGCCTGACCGTGATGGTCAACGGCCAGGTCATCGCCAACGGCACGCCGGCCGAGATCCGCTCCAACGCCGGTGTGCAGGCGGCCTACCTCGGCGAAGAGGCGCATTGATGTCCGACCTGCTCATCGAGGCCCGCGGCCTGCAGACCTGCTACGGCGCCAGCCACATCCTGCGCGGCGTTGATTTCACTGTGGCGCGCGGCGAAACCATCGGCCTGATGGGCCGCAACGGCATGGGCAAGACCACGCTGCTGAAAAGCATCATGGGCCTCGTCAAGCCGCGTGGCGGCAGCGTGGCGATTGCCGGACAGGAAATGACCGGCGCGGCGCCGTTCGAGATCGCCCGGCGCGGCGTTGCCTATGTGCCGGAAGGGCGCGGCATCTTCGGCAACCTGAGCGTGGCCGAGAACCTGAGGATGGCGGCGCGGCCCGGCACCCGCGGCCAGTGCGACTGGACCTGTGAGCGCGTGCTCGACACCTTCCCGCGGCTCAAGGAGCGGCTGGGCCACGGTGGGCAGCAGCTCAGCGGCGGCGAGCAGCAGATGCTGACCATCGGCCGCGCGCTGATGACCAACCCCGACGTGCTCATCCTCGACGAGGCCACCGAAGGCCTGGCGCCGCTGATCGCCAGGGAAATCTGGCGCATCTGCGCGCTGATCCGGCAGACCGGCATCAGCAGCGTCATCGTCGACAAAAACTGGAAGCACGTCACCCAGGTCACCGACCGCAACGTGGTGCTGGTGAAGGGCCAGGTCGTGTTCGAAGGCTCATCGGCGGCCATACAGGCCGCGCCAGAACTGCTGACGCGGCACCTCGGCGTGTGAGCGGGCCCTGCGTCGCCCAGAAGACCGCCGGAGGGCCATTTCATGAATAAAATCGGCCGCAAGTCAGCGCGGAATATAGCAATCTAGCTACATTTAATATAGCAATCATGGTCATATCCTTTCAACCGCTGCGCGGCGTGCGCGTGCTGAGCCTGGCGCTCAACCTGCCCGGTCCGGCAGCGCTGATGCGCTGCAAGGCGATGGGCGCGGCCTGCGTCAAGCTGGAACCACCGGCGCCCACTGGCGCCCCCGCAGGCGCGTCCGGCGACCCGATGTCCCAGTACAACCCCGCCGCCTACGCCGACCTGCACGCCGGCGTGCGGCTGGTGCGCGCCGACCTGAAGACCGACAAAGGCCAGGCCACGCTGCACCGCGAACTCGCCAAGGCCGACGTGCTGCTGACCTCGTTCCGCCCGTCGGCACTGACCAAGCTCAAGCTCGAATGGAAGACGCTGCACCGGCAACACCCGCAGCTCAACCAGATCGCCATCGTCGGCGGGCCGGGGGAGCGCGCCGACGAGCCGGGCCACGACCTCACCTACCTCGCCGACAACGGCCTCGTCACCGGGCTGGAACTGCCGCCCACGCTGTACGCCGACATGGGCGGCGCGTTGATGGCCAGCGAGGCGGTGCTGCAGGCGGTGCTGGCGCAGCGCGCCAAGCCGGGCGCCAAGGGCCGGCTGATCGAAGTCGCGTTGTCGGAGGCCGCGCGCTGGGCCGCGCTGCCGCGCCACTGGGGCCTCACGCTGCCCGGCTCACCGGTGGGCGGCGCCCATGCCGGCTACCAGGTCTACCGCTGCAAGGACGGCCGGGTGGCCGTCGCCGCGCTGGAGCCGCATTTCGCGAAGGCGCTGTGCGCGGTGGCCGGCGTGGCCATCGACAGCCCCAGGGCGCTGATGGCGCCTGCCACCCGCGAAGCCATCGGCCACTGGATCGCGCAGCAGACCCGCCGCACGCTGGACAAGCTGGCCGTGCAGCACGACATCCCGCTGCACACGATGCGCTGAATCGGCCCTAGCCTGCCGCCGCTACCAGACGCTGCGTGTACGCATGCCGTGGTGCGTCCAGCACCTGCTCCACGCTGCCCGACTCGACCACCTCGCCGTCCTTCATCACCATGACCTGGTGCGCCATCGCGCGGATCACGTCCACGTCGTGGGTGATCAGCAGGTAGCTCAGCCGGCGTTCGCGCTGCAGCCGCTGCAGCAGCTTGAGCACCTGCTTCTGAATGGTCACGTCGAGCGCACTGGTGGGTTCGTCGAGCACCAGCAGTTCGGGCTGCACCACCAAGGCGCGCGCCACCGCCAGCCGCTGCCGCTGGCCGCCAGAGAACTCGTGCGGGTAGCGCTGCAGCAGGCCGGGAAACTGCGCTTCGGTCATGCCGACCTCGGCCAGCACCTGTTCCACCCGCTGGCGCCGCGCGTCGGCGTTCAGCGCGGGCTCGTGCACCAGCAAACCCTCGCCGACGATCTCGTCGACCGTCATGCGCGGCGACAGCGACGAGAACGGGTCCTGGAACACCACCTGCACCACGCGGCGGATCGCCCGGTTGTGCGCGCCGTGGCTGCCGCCGCCCTGCCACGACTTGCCGACCACCTGCAGCTCGCCCCTGTGCGGCAGCAGGCCCAGCGCGGCCAACGCCAATGTGGATTTGCCGGAGCCCGATTCACCGACCACGCCCAGCGTCTGCCCCGCTGCGATGCCGAAGTCGGCCTGCTTCACCGCGACGAACTCGCCCTTCTTGAACCAGCCGGCGAAACCGGGCAGCCGGGTCGGGTAGGCCACGCGCAGGCCTTGCGCGCGCATCACCGGCGCCTGGCCGGGCGCCGGCTCGGCCACGTCGCGTTCGGGCCGGCTGTCGATGAGTTTGCGGGTGTAGGGGTGCTGCGGGTTGCCGAACACCTCCGCCACCGCGCCCTGCTCCACCACATGGCCCTGCTCCATCACCACCACCCGGTCGGCGAAACGCCGCACCAGGTTCAGGTCGTGCGTGATCAGCAGCACCGCCATGCCGCGCTCGCGCTGGAGGCGGGCCAGCAGATCGAGGATCTGCACGCGCAGTGTGACGTCGAGCGCGGTGGTGGGCTCGTCGGCCAGCAGCAGCTTGGGCTCGCAGGCCAGCGCCATCGCGATCATCGCGCGCTGGCGTTGCCCGCCGGAGAGCTGGTGCGGGAAGGCGTCGGCCCGGCGCTCGGGTTCGGGCACGCCAACGTCGGCCAGCAGGCGGACGGCACCGGCCAGCGCTTCGCGCGGCGTCAGGCCGTTCTTCAGCTCCAGCACCTCGGCGATCTGGTTGCCCACCGTGTACAGCGGGTTCAGCGCCGTCATCGGCTCCTGGAAGATCATCGCGATCTCGCGGCCGCGCACGCCCCGCAGCTCGCGCTCGGGCAAGGCCAGCAGGTCGCGGCCGTCGAACAGCGCGCGGCCGGAAACCTCGGCGTTCAACACCAGCTTCAGCAGGCTCAGCGCGGTGACGGTCTTGCCGGAACCCGACTCGCCGACCAGCGCGACCTTCTCGCCGGCCTTCAGCGAAAAACCGATGCCGTGGACGACCGGCTTGCCGTCGAACGCGACACGCAGGCCATCGACCTGCAGCAAGACATTTTGAGCACCGCCAGCTGCCGGGCCGCCCCAAGGCTGGCGAGCCCCCTCGGGGGGCAGCGAGGACACGCCAGTGCCGAGCGTGGGGGTCCTATTCACGTGCTCAGCTTTCTGGGATCGAGTGCGTCGCGCAGCGCGTCGCCCATGAAGGTCAGCAGCAGCAGCGTGACGACCAGCACGGCGAAGGTGGACAGCGAAATCCACCAGGCGTCGATGTTGGCCTTGCCCTGGCTCAGCAGTTCGCCCAGCGACGGCGTGCCGGGCGGCACACCGAGGCCGAGAAAGTCGAGCGAGGTGAGGGCCAGGATGGCGGCGCTCATGCGGAACGGCAGGAAGGTGACGACCGGCGTCATGCTGTTGGGCAGGATGTGGCGCCACATGATGCGGCGGTTGCCCACGCCCAATGCCCGCGCGGCGCGCACGTAGTCCATCTGCCGGTTGCGCAGGAACTCGGCGCGCACGTAGTCCGACAGGCCCATCCAGCCGAACAGCGACAGCAGAATGAGCAGCAGCGAAATGCTGGGCGCGAAGATGGCGCTGAAGATGATGAGCAGGTACAGCTCGGGCATCGAGCCCCAGATCTCGATGAAGCGCTGGAAGGCCAGGTCGGTCTTGCCGCCGAAGTAGCCCTGGATGGCGCCGGTGATGACGCCGATGACCACGCCGATCGCCGTGAGCGCCAGCCCGAACAGCACGCTCACGCGGAAGCCGTAGATGAGTTGCGCCAGCAGGTCGCGACCGCGGTCGTCGCTGCCGAAGAAGTTCTCGCGGCTCGGCGCGGCCGGGTTGGGGCTGCTGGCGAAGTAGTTCAGCGTTTTCGGGCCGTAGGGGTTGGGCGGGTAGACCGCCCAGTTGCCGCCCTGCGTGATGCGGTCGCGGATGAAGGGGTCCAGGTAGTCGGCCGGCGTCGGGAAGTCGCCTCCGAAGGTGCTCTCGGGGTAGTCGGTGACCAGCGGAAAGTAGAACTGGCCCTGGTAGCTGACCACCAGCGGCTTGTCGTTGGAGAGCACCTCGGCGAACAGGCTCAGCACCACCAGCGTGGTGAACAGCACCAGGCTGTAGAAGCCGAGCTTGTTGCGGCGAAAGCGCCGCCACGCCCTGCGGCCCGGCGAGGGATGCTCAATCGAATTTGACACGCGGGTCCACCCAGACGTATGAGAGGTCGCTGATCAGCTTGGTCACCAGGCCGATCAGCGTGAACAGGTACAGCGTGCCGAGCACCACCGGGTAGTCGCGGCGGATCACGCTTTCGTAGCTCAGCAGGCCCAGGCCGTCGAGCGAGAACAGCGTCTCGATCAGCAGCGAGCCGGTGAAGAAGGCGCCGATGAAGGCCGCCGGAAAGCCGGTGATGATGGGGATGAGCGCGTTGCGGAACACGTGTTTCCACAGCACACGCTTTTCGTCCAGCCCCTTGGCCCGCGCGGTCAACACGTACTGCTTGCGGATTTCTTCCAGAAAAGCGTTCTTGGTCAGCATGGCGGTCACCGCGAAGCTGCCAAAGACCATGGCCGTGACCGGCAGCGCGATGTGCCACAAATAGTCCACCACCTTGGCGCCCCAGCTCAAGGTGTCCCAGTTCGACGATGTCAGCCCGCGCAGCGGGAACCACTGCAACTGCCCGCCGAAGATCACCAGCAGCGCCACGCCGAGCACGAAGCCGGGAATCGCATAGCCCACCAGCACGATCAGCGTGGTGAAGAAATCGAAGCGGGTGCCGGCCCGCACCGCCTTGGCCACGCCCAGCGGCACCGCGATGAGGTAGCTGAGAAAGAAGGTCCACAGGCCCAGGCTGATGGAGACCGGCAGCTTCTCCTTCACCAGCTCCCACACGTCCTTATGCTGGTAGAAGCTCTTGCCCAGATCGAAGCGCGCGAACTGGCCCAGCATCTGCACGAAGCGCTCGTGCGCCGGTTTGTCGAAACCGTAGAGTTGGCGGATTTCGGCGATGCGTTTTTCGTCCACGCCCTGCCGGCCGCGGTAGCCGGCACCGGCCGCCGCCGCGCCCTCGCCACCCGAGTCGCGCCCCTGCAGTTGCGCCACCATCTGCTCCACCGGCCCGCCCGGCACGAACTGCGTGATGGCGAAGGTGACCAGCAGAATGCCCAGCAGCGTGGGCACCATCAGCAGCAGGCGTTTGAGGATGTAGGCGGTCATGGGTGGCGGTCAGCGGTTCTGGGGCGTGGCCCACCAGGTCGACATGGCCCAGGCGTCCACCTCGTAATACGGCGGAATCACCGGCGGCAGCACGAAGCGCCTGGGCCGGTAGCCGACCGGGAAGGCGCTGCCGTAGTACTGCGGCACCGAGTAGTAGCCGAGGGTGAGCAGGCGGTCGAGCACCCGCATCGCGGTGGTCAGCTCGGGCCGGGTCTTGGCGGTCACGATCTTCTGCAGGATGGCGTCGATGCCGGGATCGGCGATGCCCCAGTAGTTCGACGAACCCGGCGTGGCCGCCGCCTTGCTGCCGTACAGCTCCAGCAGTTCCACCCCCGGCGACATGTTGCCCGGCAGCCGGCGTGTGGTCAGCTCGAAATTGAAGTTCTCCATGCGCTGCTGGGCCAGCGAGAAATCGACGACGCGGTAGGTCATCGTGATGCCCAGCTTCTCCAGCGCCTTCTGGAACGGCCCGACGATGCGGATCAGGCTGGGCTGGTCGTTGAGGAATTCCATCGTGAAGGCTTCGCCCTTGGCGTTGCGCAGCGCGCCGTCGCGGTAGGTCCAGCCCGCTTCCTTCAGCAGCGCCTGCGCCTGGCGCAGGTTCTCGCGCAGGCTGCCGGGCGGCGTGGTGCGGGGCGACAGCGGCACCGGGCCGAACACCTCGGGCCGCAGCTTGTCGCGCAGCGGCTCCATCAGCGCGAGTTCGTCGGGCTTGGGCAGGCCTTCGGCGTGGAAGTCGCTGTTGGGGAAGTAGCCGTCAACGCGTTTGTACAGCCCGTAGAACAACTGTCGGTTCATCCACTCGAAATCGAGCGCCAGCGCAATGGCCTGCCGCACGCGGATGTCCTTGAACTGCGGCTTGCGCAGGTTGAAGACGTAGCCTTGAAAGTCACCGGGGTTGCGGTTGGGGAAAAAGCCCTTGGCAAGCTCGCCGTTGTCGAACTGCTTGCCCTTGTACTGGCGCGCCCAGTTGCGGGAATTGAACTCGCGCATGAAGTCGAATTCACCGGCTTTCAGGCCCTCGAAGCGGGAGGTTTCGTCGAGGTAGACCTTGAAGCTGATGCGGTCGAAGTTGAGCTGCCCCTTGCGCACGCCCAGGCCCCAGCCCCAGTAGTTCGGGTCGCGGGTGTAGGTGATGTCGCGGCCCATGCGCGGGTTGGCGATGCGGTAGGGGCCCGAGCCGATGGGCACTTCGGAGATGACCTGGTCGAAAGGCTTGCCCTTGCCCCACTCGCGGCTGAACACCGCCATGCCGCCCACCACCAGCGGCAGCTCGGGGTTGGGGCTGGCGAAGTCGAACCGCACCGTGCGCTCGTCCACCACAACGGCCTGCTTCACCTCGGCGTAGACGGTGCGGTACTGCGGCGCCGCTTCCTTGCTGGTGAGCGTCTTGAATGAATGCACGACGTCGGCGGCCAGCACCGGCTTGCCGTCGTGGAAACGCGCCTGGGGGTTGAGCCTGAAGGTGACGGAGAGCTTGTCGGGCGCCACCTCCACGTCTTCGGCCAGCAGGCCGTAGGCGGTGGTGGGCTCGTCGAAATTGCCCGTGAGCAGGGTTTCGAACAACAGGCCGCCAATGCCGTAGGGCGAGGTGCCCTTCAGCGTGAAGGGGTTGAACTTGTCGAAGTTGGTGGGCCGGGTCGGCGGCACCATGCGAATCTCGCCGCCCTTGGGCGCGTCGGGGTTGACGTAGCTGAAATGCGTGAAACCCGGCGGGTACTTGATGTCGCCGAATTGCGCGTAGGCGTGGGCCGCCCATGTGGGAAAGGCGCAGCACAGCAGGCCGGCCAGCAGAAAACCTCGCATGCGACAATTCTGCCCAGTTTTTTCGAGGGAACGTTCCATGGGTTTTCTTAGCGGCAAAAAATTGCTGGTCACCGGCGTGCTGTCGAACCGCTCCATCGCGTACGGCATCGCCAAGGCTTGCCACGCACAGGGCGCCGAACTCGCGTTCAGCTACGTGGGTGAACGTTTCAAGGGCCGCATCACCGAGTTCGCGGCCGACTTCGGCTCCTCGCTGATCTTCGACTGCGACGTGGGCGACGACGCGCAGATCGACCAACTGTTCAAAGACCTGTCGGCCCACTGGCCCACGTTCGACGGCTTCGTGCACAGCATCGGCTACGCACCGCGCGAAGCGATCGCCGGTGACTTCCTCGACGGCCTCAGCCGCGACGGCTTCAAGGTGGCGCACGACATCAGCGCCTACAGCTTCCCGGCCATGGCCAAGGCCGCCCTGCCCTACCTGAACGACAACGCCGCGCTGCTCACGCTCACCTACCTGGGCGCCATCCGCACCGTGCCCAACTACAACACCATGGGCCTGGCCAAGGCCAGCCTGGAGGCGTCGGTGCGATACCTGGCGGAATCGCTGGGGGCCAAGGGCCGCGGCCAGCGGGCCAACGGCATCAGCGCCGGCCCCATCAAGACGCTGGCGGCCAGCGGCATCAAGGGCTTCGGCAAGATTCTGAGCGTGGTGGCCGAGGCCTCGCCCATCCGCCGCAACGTGACCATCGACGACGTGGGCAACGTCGCGGCTTTCCTGCTGAGCGATCTGGCCGCCGGCGTCACCGCTGAAATCACCTATGTGGACGGCGGCTTCAGCCAGGTGGTGGGCGGCATCGCCGAGAGCGACGCCGCGTGAACGAAAAGGCCGATTTCACAACGAAATCGGCCTCAAGTCAGCGCCGGATATGGCGTTGTTGCTACATAAAGGGTAGCAACCCGCCTCAGGCCCGGACGCAGTCCGCGTAGTAGTGGGGCTTGCCGTCGGCGCCCTCTTCCTCGACCAGGCCGTGGATGTCGGTCTCGAAGCCGGGGCACAGCGCGTTGAATTCGCGCGAGAACTTCAGGTAGTCCACGATCTTGCGGTTGAACACCTCGCCGGGGATCAACAGCGGAATGCCGGGCGGGTACGGCGTGACCAGGCCCACCGTGATGCGGCCTTCCAGGTCGTCGATCGGCACGCGCTCGGTCTTGCGCAGCGCGATGTGGGCGTAGGCGTCGCTCGGCTTCATGGCCGGCGTCAGGTCGCTCAGGTACATCTCGGTGGTGAGCCGGGCGATGTCGTACTTGGCGTACAGCGCGTGGACGTGGTGGCACAGGTCGGCCAGGCCCATGCGTTCGTAGCGCGGGTGCTGCTGGCAGAACTCCGGCAGGATGCGCCACATCGGCTGGTTCTTGTCGTAGTCGTCCTTGAACTGCTGCAGCGCGGTCAGCATCGTGTTCCAGCGGCCCTTGGTGATGCCGATGGTGAACATGATGAAGAAGCTGTAGAGGCCGGTCTTCTCGACCACCACGCCATGTTCCGCGAGGAACTTGGTGACGATGCTGGCCGGGATGCCGGTCTTGGCGAACTTGCCCGACAGGTCCAGCCCCGGCGTGACGATGGTGGACTTGATCGGGTCCAGCATGTTGAAGCCGGGCGCCAGCTTGCCGAAGCCGTGCCAGTTGGGGCCGTTCTTGGTGCTCTTGGTCTCGCCCTTGATGATCCAGTCGTCGGCGCGGCCGATGCCTTCTTCCACCAGCTTGTCCGGCCCCCAGACCTTGAACCACCAGTCGTCGCCGTACTCGTCGCTGACCTTGCGCATCGCGCGGCGGAAGTCGAGGGCTTCGGCGATGCTTTCCTCCACCAGCGCGGTGCCGCCCGGCGGCTCCATCATCGCCGCGGCCACGTCGCAGCTCGCGATGATGGAGTACTGCGGCGAGGTGCTGGTGTGCATCAGGTAGGCCTCGTTGAACAGGTGGCGGTCGAGCTTGACCGTCTGCGAGTCCTGCACCAGCACATGGCTGGCCTGGCTGATGCCGGCCAGCAGCTTGTGGATGGATTGGGTGGCGTACACCATCGCCTGCTTGGGCCGTGCGCGCTTCTTGCCCATGGCGTGGTAGCTGCCGTAGAACGGGTGAAAGGCCGCATGCGGCAGCCAGGCCTCGTCGAAATGCAGGTTGTCCACATAGCCGTCGACCATGCCCTTGATGGTCTCGGTGTTGTAGAGCACGCCGTCGTAGGTGCTTTGCGTGAGCGTGAGCACCCGCGGCTTCACGGTTTCGGCGTCCACCCCCAGCAGCAGCGGGTTGGCGTTGATCTTGGCCTTGATCGCGGCCGGCTCGAACTCGCTCTTGGGGATCGGGCCGATGATGCCGTAGTGGTTGCGCGTGGGCTTCAGGAAGACCGGAATGGCGCCGGTCATGATGATGGCGTGCAGCACGCTCTTGTGGCAGTTGCGGTCGACCACCACCACGTCGCCCGGCGCCACCGCGTGGTGCCAGACCATCTTGTTGCTGGTGCTGGTGCCGTTGGTCACGAAGAAGCAGTGGTCGGCGTTGAAGATGCGCGCCGCGTTGCGCTCGCTGGCCGCCACCGGGCCGGTGTGGTCGAGCAACTGGCCCAGCTCTTCCACCGCGTTGCAGACGTCGGCGCGCAGCATGTTCTCGCCAAAGAACTGGTGGAACATCTGGCCGATCGGGCTTTTCAGAAACGCCACGCCACCGGAGTGGCCGGGGCAGTGCCAGGAGTAGGAGCCGTCTTCGGCGTAGTCGAGCAGCGCGCGGAAGAACGGCGGCTGGATGCCCTCGAGGTAGCTCTTGGCCTCGCGCGCGATGTGGCGGGCCACGAACTCCGGCGTGTCCTCGAACATGTGGATGAAGCCGTGCAGTTCGCGCAGGATGTCGTTGGGCATGTGCCGCGACGTCTTGGTCTCGCCGTAGATGTAGATCGGCACGTCCAGGTTCTTGCGCCGCACCTCCTCGATGAAGTGGCGCAGGTTCAGCACGGCAGGGTCCAGGTCGGGGCCGGGCGTGAATTCCTCGTCGTCGATCGACAGAATGAAGGCGCTGGCCCGCGACTGCTGCTGCGCGAACTGGCTCAGGTCGCCGTAGCTGGTGACGCCCAGCACCTCCAGCCCCTCGCCCTCGATCGCCTGCGCCAGCGCGCGTATCCCCAGGCCGGATGTGTTTTCCGAGCGAAAGTCTTCGTCGATGATGACAATGGGGAAGCGGAATTTCATGCAAACCTCGCGGCGCCACCGGCGCCAGATGCGGCCGGTACCGCCGGCCAAACCGCGAAGTGTAAGGACTTCACGTGACGCGGACTTTTCGGTCCCGCGCTTTTGCCACAAAATGCCGTTGTAACCGACAGGAACGAGAGGGGCGATGGCGAATTCAACGATCTGGTGGCTGTTGGCCGGGGCGGCCGTGGGCATCGAGCTGGTGACCGGCACGTTCTACCTGCTGATGGTCGCCATCGGCCTGGCCGCGGGGGCCGTGGCCGCACACCTCGGCCTCGACCTGACCGTGCAGCTGGTGGTGGTCGCGGTGGTTGGCCTGGGCGCCACGCTGCTGCTGCGCCATTTGCGCGGCCAACAGCCGGCCTCGGCGCCGGCAGCCTCGAACCGCGACGTCAACCTCGACATCGGCGAGCGGGTGCAGGTCGACGTGTGGTCAACCGAAGGCACCTCCCGCGTCAACTACCGTGGCGCGTCATGGCAGGTCCGGCTGGCGCCGGACGCCGCCCGCGCGCCCGGCCCGCACCGCGTGGTGGCGGTCGACGGCAACGTGCTCGTCGTCGCGCCCGTCGCCGCCTGACCACCCCCATTCAGTTCTCCAAGAAAGGCCCGCCATGGCAGTCGCCGCCGTTATCGCCGTCATCGTCCTGATCTTCATCGTGCGTTCGCTGAAGATCGTCCCGCAACAGCACGCCTGGGTCATCGAGCGGCTCGGCCGCTACCACGCCACGCTGACGCCGGGGCTGAAGGTCATCATTCCCTTCGTCGACCGCGTCGCCTACAAGCACTCGCTGAAGGAAATCCCGCTCGACGTGCCCAGCCAGGTCTGCATCACCCGCGACAACACGCAGTTGCAGGTCGACGGCATCCTGTACTTCCAGGTGACCGACGCGATGCGCGCGAGCTACGGCTCCTCCAACTACATCATGGCGATCTCGCAGCTCGCGCAGACCTCGCTGCGCTCCGTCATCGGCAAGCTAGAACTCGACAAGACCTTCGAGGAGCGCGCCGTCATCAACGCGCAGGTGGTGGCCGCCATCGACGAGGCCGCGCTGAACTGGGGCGTGAAGGTGCTGCGCTACGAAATCAAGGATCTGACGCCACCCAAGGAAATCCTGCACGCCATGCAGGCGCAGATCACCGCCGAACGCGAGAAGCGCGCGCTGATCGCCGCCTCGGAAGGCCGCCGCCAGGAGCAGATCAACATCGCCACCGGCGAGCGCGAGGCCTACATCGCCCGCTCCGAGGGCGAGAAGCAGGCCGCCATCAACAACGCCCAGGGCGAGGCGGCCTCCATTACCGCCGTGGCCGACGCCACCGCCCAGGCCATCGAGCGCATTGCTGCCGCCATCCGCCAGCCTGGCGGCGAGCAGGCCGTGCAGTTGAAGGTGGCCGAGCGCGCGGTCGACGCCTTCGGCAAGGTCGCCAGCGACGCCAAGACCACGCTGATCGTGCCCAACGACATGAGCCAGGTCTCCGGCCTGCTGATGTCCGCCATGACCATGCTCAAGGGCCCGGGCGCGCAAACCGTGGCCGACAGCACGAGGAACCCCGGCTGAGATGGATTACAACGTGTTGGGCACCGACCTCGTGCCCTGTTCCTACAGCCCGCTGACCGGCTTCCAGCGCGAGGGCTGCTGCTCCGCCGACGACACCGACGCCGGCTCACATTTCATCTGTGCCCGCGTCACCCAGGCCTTCCTCGACTTCTCCGTTCAGCGGGGCAACGACCTCGTCACGCCCCGCCCCGAATTCCGGTTCGCCGGCCTCAAGGCCGGTGACCGCTGGTGCCTCTGTGCCAGCCGCTGGCAGGAAGCGCTCGAGGCCGGCGTCGCGCCGCCCGTCGACCTCGAGAGCACCCACGCCCGCGCGCTCGACTTCGTTTCGCTCGACGACCTCAAACGCCACGCGCTGCCCCCGAAACGCACCCCTTCCCACTGATACAATGCCGGGTTCCGGAGGGGTGGATGAGCGGTTTAAGTCGCACGCCTGGAAAGCGTGTGTGGGCTAATCCCCCACCGCGGGTTCGAATCCCGCCCCCTCCGCCAGAATAAGGGCCTCCAGGCCAGTCGCCAACAAGACTCCCGGCCTGGCCGCCGTCACCGCGCCAAACGGTCCATTGGGCACAATGTTCGGGTTCCGGACACGCCCATGCTCGACTCCACCCTTCAATGGCTCGGCACCTACCTCCATTCGCCCGACGTCGACTGGAAGCAGGTCATCCTCATCGGTGCCTCGCCCATCTTCCTGATCGCATTCGCAATTGAATGGCGGGTCATGCGCGGCCGCGGGCGGCGTGAGCAGTTCTTCTGGAAGGACGTGCTGGCCAACGTCAACCTCGGCGGCGCGTACCAGCTCTTCGAGCTGGTGGCCTATGTTTTCTTCACCGCGGCAGCGGTCGGCTGGATATACCGGCACCGGCTGTTCGATTTCCCGGTGAACGGGTGGACCATCCTTCCGCTCTTCATCGCCGAGGAGTTCTGCTACTACTGGTACCACCGCACCAGCCACCGCGTGCGCTGGTTCTGGAGCGCCCATGTGGTGCACCACAGCGGCGAGCGCATGAACATGACCACCGCGATGCGGCAGAGCCTGCTGTACTCCATCACCGGCTGGTGGCTGTTCTTCATGCCCATGGTCGTGCTCGGTGTGCCGCCGGCGGTGGTGTTCGTGCTGTACGCCTGCAACCTGGTCTACCAGTTCTTCATCCACACCGAAAGCGTCGGCCGCCTGCACCCGGCCATCGAGTACGTGTTCAACACACCGTCGGCACACCGGGTGCACCACGGGCGCAACCCGCGGTACATCGACAAGAACTACGGCGGCGTGCTGATCGTGTTCGACCGCTGGTTCGGCACCTACGAGCCAGAAGGCGAGAAGGTGGAATACGGCATTGCCACCCGCCAGCCCAGAAGCTTCAACCTGCTGACGCTGAACTTCCACGAGTTCATCGACATGTGGAAAGACGTCCTGCGCCCGGGGCCGCTACCACAGCGGCTGAAGCACCTGGTGATGCCGCCGGAATGGACGCGCGAACGAGCGACCGCCAAGACGCAGCCGTGAAGGGAGCGTCATCGCGGCTGGGTACACTGCGCCCATGCCGAGAAGCCCGACCCTCCACTGCCGCAGTTGCGGCACCGCCGTGGTCTTGCGCGTCCCCGATGACGGCGACACCCGCGAGCGCGCGGTCTGCCCCGCCTGCGCCACCATCCACTACGACAACCCGCTGATCGTGGTTGGCACGGTGCCGGTCTGGGGCCCGCCGGAGGCCGAGCAGGTGCTGCTGTGCAAGCGCAACATCGAGCCGCGCTGGGGCAAGTGGACGCTGCCGGCCGGCTTCATGGAGCTGAACGAGACCACCGCCGAAGGCGCGGCCCGCGAGACCGACGAAGAGGCCGGCGCGCACATCGAGATGGGCCCGCTGTACGCGATGATGAACGTGGTGCGGGTCGGCCAGGTCCACATGTTCTACCGCGCTCGCCTGCTCGACCTGAACTTCGACCCCGGGCACGAAACCATCGAGGCCAGGATGTTCGCCGAGGCCGACATTCCCTGGGACGAGATTGCGTTCCAGACCGTCAAGGTCACGCTGGAGCGCTATTTCGAGGACCGGCGACGCGGCGCGTTCGGCCTGCACACCGTCGACATCGACTGACGGCGGCCGCTTCAGAGGCGCTGCTCTAAACCGCTGGCCGCCGCCCGCAGGCCGTGGGGGCTTCTGGCATCCAAAACGCCCAGAATTTCAGGCCAAATCGGCCTGAAGTCAGCGCGGAATATAGTTTTCTAGCTATTGAATCAGGAGCATCCGCCGTGCAGACCCGAGGCGGCGGATTTGCCAACTGGTTCACGCCAAGCCCGTTTTCCGCGGTTGCGCCAATACCACGTCTGGCAGACAACGCGAAAAGACGGTGCTACAACGAATTCATGCAGCAGGAATTCATCACGCGTTTACCTGAGTGGCTGCAGTCGATGGTCGATGACACCGAGGCCCGCGTTGGCTTTCCGGTCGATGTCGCCGTCGATCCGCAGCGTGCACGGCACCGTCCCGGCGAGCCCGACGCGCTCGCCTGCGAGCTGAACCACGCCTGTGCCCGCATCCTGCTGCCGCACCAAGACCACTTCCCCGCCGGCTCAGTCCTGCACGAGCTGCTGCACATCCGCCGCTGCCTGGTCGACGGCGTGCCCCGCGTGGTCGATTGCCAGAGCTGCGAGCACTGGAGCCCGCCCGTGGCGATGGCGATGGCGCACTACGACAACGCGCTGGAGCACCTCGTCATCGTGCCGCACGAACTGGCCCGCGTGCCGGAGCGGCGCGCCTACTGGGAAGCCAAGCTGCGCAACGTCTGGCCGGCGCTGGCACTCATCCGCCACCGCGAACGCGAGAAACGGCTGATGGCGCTGGCGAACTGGGTGTTCCTGCAGCAGGTGCTGCCCGACAGCGCCTGCGTGGGCATGGCGCGCACGGTGCTGGCGATGCTGGACATCGAGGCCGCCGCCGAAGCCATGCACGCCGAAATTGCCGCCACCCTGGCGCGCAAGGAAGACGCGGCGCGGGTCTGGCTCAACCACATGGGTGTGCCGCTGGAACTCGCCGCGCTCGAATACACCGACACCGCGCATGCCCGCACGCGCGAGGTGCCGCTGCTGCACTGAACGCCCCGCGGCCTCTCACAGGCCACCTCGGCGCGCAACCGGCGCATGGCAACGATGACCATGCGTTCAATCGCACATCCACCCCGTCTTGTGCGATAACACGGCGCACAAGACGAGAGAGGGAGCGACATGAGCGCATTGGTGATCAAGCATTGGCGGGCCGAATCCCAGCCCGCTGAAGACGACAGGAGCTACATCCGCATCGCCGGCCGGCAGGGCGGGCTGATCGCGTGGATTCTGGCGCGCATGGGCATCGATCCGGTGACGACCATCAAGGTGGGGTTCGAGCGCGTCGAATTCAGCAGCGCGTCGATGGCGGGCATCGAATCGCGGATGATCCCCCTGCAGAATGTGTGCTCCACCTACTACGGCTACCACAAGCCGTGGAAGGCGGCCCTCTCCATCGCGCTCGCCTGGCTGATGGTGGTGCTGCCGCCGCTTGCGTCCCGGCTCTCACCGGGCCAGTTGATGGCGGCCGCTGCCGTGGGGTTGGTGGTGGCGATCGGCTACTACTTCCTCAACCGCACGCTCACGCTGGGGTTCGTGGAACACAGCGGCTTCGTTTGCGGCATCCGGTTCAAGCGCTCGGTCATCGAACGGATCGACGTGAACCAGGAGCAGGCCCGGTCGGTGTGCGAGCTGATGCAGCGGTTGATCGAGGCCAAGGAAAAACGAACGCTTCTGGCCACCCGTTAGCGTGGCCGGCGGCGGCGTTCCAAAAAACAAAAGGGTCAGCAGACATTTCTGCTGACCCTTCAATTTTTGGTCGGTGTGAAAGGATTCGAACCTTCGACCCCTTGCACCCCATGCAAGTGCGCTACCAGGCTGCGCCACACACCGAAGAAGGCGCGATTATACAGGCGCCTCGCGGCGCATTCGGCCGCACCACGCCGCTTTTCAAGCGGGTGACGCGAGCAGTTCGCGGATCTCGAACAACTCGCGCCGCAACAGCGAGAGTTGCTGCTGGCCCGGCGTCTCGTCGCCGTCGAGCGGCAGGTTCGCCAGCTCGGCGAAATCGGTGTCGTCAAGCTCGACGACCTCCACCCCTTCGAGCGACACCTCGCCCGCGCGGCGGCGCTCGCGCTCGATCTGCACCAGCTCCTGCAGCTTGTTGCGCGCACCGCTGATGGTGAAGCCCTGGTCGTACAGCAGGTCCCGGATGCGGCGGATCATCAGCACCTCGTGGTGCTGGTAGTAGCGGCGGTTGCCGCGCCGCTTCATGGGCCGCAGCTGCGTGAACTCCTGTTCCCAGTAGCGCAGCACGTGCGGCTTGACGCCACACAATTCGCCGACTTCACCGATCGTGAAGTAGCGTTTCGCGGGAATCAGAGGCAGTGCGTTATCCATGCAAAATCAACGCGGTACGAAGGGGAGCGCAGAGGTTACTCCAAGTTGAAAAGGCTGCAAAGCGCGGGGGCGACCGAGGCGATCCGGGCCGTCTTCTCGCGTGTGCCGGCGTGTGGGTCAGCCCGCGGAATCGGGGCCGAGGTCGCCCTGGATCTGTTCCTTCAGCTTGTGGCTGGCGTGGAAGGTGACCACGCGGCGCTCACCGATCGGGATCGACTCGCCGGTGCGCGGGTTGCGGCCGGGCCGCGGCGCCTTGGTGCGAATCTGGAAGTTGCCGAAGCCGGAAATCTTGACGTCCTGGCCGTCGATCAGGCTGCTTGCCACCAGCTCGAAGAACGCATCGACCATGTCCTTCGATTCACGCTTGTTGAGGCCGATCTGCTCGAACAGCAATTCGGCCAGCCGCGCCTTGGTGAGCGCTGGCGTCTCCAGCGACTCGACGACGAATTCCATCCCTGACTCTCCCTCGCCGGACCCGTTGTTCAGCTGCGCAGACGCGCGCCGACCTGTTGTTGCAGTTGCGCAAGCACCGCCTGCACCGAGGCGTCGATCTGCGCGTCCGTCATCGTCGTGTCATCCGCCATCAAGGTCAAGCGGATCGCCAGGCTTTTTTCCGCGACGGGCGCTTCACCGGCCGCCGGCTTGGGCCGGTAGACGTCGAACAGGGTTGCGTTGCGCAGCGCGCCGCCGGTGTCGGCCCGCGCGATGGCGCCCTGCACCTGCGCATGCGTGACCGACTCGGCCACCAGCACCGCGATGTCCCGCTCCACCGACTGTTGCCGGCCGACCGACCGGAAGGACGGCACGTCGCGCGCGGTCAGCGCATCGAGTTCGATCTCGAACAGCACCGGCACCGGCGCGATGTCGTAGCCCTGGCGCCAGCGCGGGTGCAGTTCGCCGACGAAGCCGACCGCGCGGCCGTCGACCACGATGCGGGCGCAGCGGCCCGGGTGCAGCGCCGGGTGCTCGGCGGCCTCGAACACCGCGCGGCGCGGTGCCAGCAGGCTTTCGATGTCGCCCTTCACGTCGAAGAAATCGACCGGCGCCGGCTTGCGGCTCCACTGCAGTTGCTCGGCCGAGCCGGCGGCAAGGCCCGCCACCCGCATCGGCTGGTGGTAGCCCTCGACCGTGCCGTCGCTGTCGGCCACCGACGCGTCGCGCAGGAACACGCGGCCCACCTCGAACACGCGCACACGGTCGGCACGGCGGTCGAGGTTGAAGCGCAGCACCTGCAGCAGCGAGCCGAGCAGCGACGAGCGCATCACGCCCATCTGGCTGGCGATCGGGTTCAGCAGCTTGATCGGGTTCTCGTTGCCGGCCAGCTCGCGCTCCCAACGGTCCTCGACGAAGCTGAAGTTGATGGTTTCCTGGTAGCCCAGCGCGGCCAGCGCGCGGCGCACCGCGAACGGCCCGCGCACCGACTCGCGGCGCACCCGGGCGGTGATGGGCGCCAGCGGCGGCGTGGTCGGCAGCTGTTCGTAGCCGACCATGCGCGCGACCTCTTCGATCAGGTCTTCCTCGATGCGCAGATCGAAACGCCACGAAGGCGGCACCACGGTGATGACACCGCCCGCTTCCACAGGCGCAAGGCCCAGCCCGTTCAACGCGGCCACGCAGCGCGCGGCGTCCAGCGGCATGCCGATGACCTTGGCGGCGCGGGCGGCGCGCAGCGTGACCGGTTGCGGCTGCGGCATGGCGGCCTGCACGTCGCTGATCGGGCCGGCGGTGCCGCCGCAGATCTGCAGCACCAGTTCGGTGATGCGCTCGATGCGGTCCACGGTGGCGCCAGGATCGACACCGCGCTCGAAGCGGTGACCGGCGTCGGTCGAGAAGTTGAAGCGGCGCGAGCGGCCGGCGATCGCGGCGGGCCACCAGAAGGCGGCCTCGATGTAGATGTCCTGCGTGGCGTCGGACACGGCGGTGGCGTCGCCGCCCATGATGCCGGCCAGCGATTCCACCGCCTGGTCGTCGGCGATCACACCGACGCGCTCGTCCAGCGTGACCGTGTTGCCGTTCAGCAGCTTGAGCTGTTCTCCGGCCTTCGCCCAGCGCACCTGCAGGCCGCCGTGGATCTTGGCGAGGTCGAAGATGTGGGTGGGCTGGCCGGTCTCGAACATCACGTAGTTCGAGATGTCGACCAGCGGCGTCACGCTGCGCTGGCCGCAGCGCGCGAGGCGGTCGACCATCCACTGCGGCGTTTTCGCCTGGGTGTTCACGCCACGCACCACGCGGCCCGAAAAGCGGCCGCAGAGGTCGGGCGCCTGCACATCGACAGCCACAGTGTCCTGAATGCCGACGGCGGCCTTGTTCAGCGGCAGCGGCGCCAGCGGCGCGCCGGTCAGCGCCGACAGCTCGCGGGCGATGCCGTACACGCTCAGGCAGTGCGCCAGATTGGGCGTGAGCTTCAGCGTGATCAGGTGGTCGTCGAGGTTCAGGTGCTCGCGGATGTTCTGGCCCACCGTCGCGTCGTCGGCCAGCTCCAGCAGGCCGGCGTTTTCGTCGGACAGCTTCAGTTCGCGGGCCGAGCACAGCATGCCGTGGCTCTCGACGCCGCGCAGCTTGCCAAGCTTGATCTTGAAGGGCTTGCCGTCGTCGCCCGGCGGCAATTCGGCGCCGACCAGCGCGCACGGCACCTTGATGCCCACGCGGGCGTTCGGCGCGCCGCAAACGATCTGCAGCGGCTCACCGCCCTGCCCCGCGTCGACGCGGCAGACGCGCAGGCGGTCGGCGTCGGGGTGCTGCACCGCCTCGACGATCTGGCCGACGACGATACCCGCGAAGGGCGGCGCGACCGGCTTCAGCTCCTCGACCTCGAGGCCGGCCATGGTCAGCGTGTCGGCGAGTTGCTGCGTCGTGATCGGCGGGTTGCAGAACGCACGCAGCCAGGATTCAGGGAATTGCATCGCGGTGCTGGAATGAATTTATTGGAACTGCGACAGGAAGCGCACGTCGCCGTCGAAAAACAGGCGCAGGTCGTTGACGCCGTAGCGCAGCATCGTCAGCCGGTCCGGGCCCATGCCGAACGCGAAGCCGATGTAGCGCTCGGGGTCCAGCCCCATGTTGCGCACGACGTTGGGGTGCACCTGGCCTGAGCCGGCCACCTCCAGCCAGCGGCCGGCCAGCGGGCCGCTCTGGAACTGGATGTCGACCTCGGCGCTCGGCTCGGTGAACGGGAAGAAGCTGGGCCGGAAGCGCAGCACCAGGTCGTGCGATTCGAAGAACGTGCGGCAGAAGTCGGTGAAGACGACCTTCAGGTCCTTGAACGACACGTTCTCGCCGATCCACAGGCCTTCGCACTGGTGGAACATCGGCGAGTGCGTGGCGTCGCTGTCGACGCGGTAGGTGCGGCCCGGCGCGATGACGCGGATCTCCGGCATGCCGGCGCCGCTGTCGATGGCGGCACGGTGCTTCTTGACATGCTGCACCGCGTAGCGGATCTGCATCGGGCTGGTGTGGGTGCGCAGCAGGTGCGGCGCGGCCTCGGTGCCGCCCTCGACGTAGAAGGTGTCGTGCATGGAGCGCGCCGGGTGGTCTTCCGGCGTGTTCAGCGCCGTGAAGTTGAACCAGTCGGTCTCGATCTCCGGGCCTTCGGCCACGTCGAAGCCCATCGAGCCGAAGATGGCCTCGATGCGCTCCAGCGTCAGTGACACCGGATGCAGCCCGCCAGCGCCGCGGCGGCGGCCGGGCAGGCTCACGTCGAGCGCCTCGGCCTTCAACTGCGACTGCAGTTCGGCCTCGGCCATCGCCTGGCGGCGCGCGTTCAGCGCAGCCTCGATCGCCTGCTTGGCGACGTTGATCGCCGCGCCGCGCGTCTTCTTCTCGTCGACGCTCAGGGCGGCCATGCCCTTCATCAGCTCGGTGATGCGGCCCGACTTGCCGATGTACAGCGCCTTGGCGTTTTCCAGATCGGCCGGCGTGCCGGCGCCTTCGAAGGCCTGCTTCGCACCGTCGACCAGCGCGTTCAACTCGTCCATGTCTTCCTTCCGTCCCACGAAAAAGGGCTAAAGCCTGTGACCAGCTCTAGCCCTTGTTTCTCCGGCGCTTGCGCGCGATCGGCTTCAGGCTGCCAGCTTGGCCTTCACCTGTTCCACGATGCCGGCAAAAGCGGCCTTGTCGTGCACCGCGATGTCGGCGAGGACCTTGCGGTCGATCTCGATGCCGGCCTTGCGGATGCCGTTGGCGAACTGGCTGTAGGTCAGGCCGCATTCACGGGCCGCTGCGTTGATACGCGCGATCCAGAGTTGGCGGAAGACACGCTTCTTGGTGCGGCGATCACGGTAGGCATATTGCCCAGCCTTCATCACCGCTTCCTTGGCAACGCGGTAGACGTTGCCGCGGCGGCCGCGGAAGCCCTTTGCGAGGGCGAGAACCTTCTTGTGGCGGGCGCGAGCCGTTACACCACGTTTGACGCGAGGCATGTGTTACTCCTTTGTCCGTCGTTGATCAGATGCCCGTGCCGGGCAGCATTTGCGCCATGTGACCCATGTTGGTCTCATGCACATTGACTGCACCGCGCAGGTGGCGCTTGTTCTTGGTGGTCTTCTTCGTCAAGATGTGACGCTTGAAGGCTTGACCGCGCTTGACGGTGCCACCGGGACGGACGCGAAAGCGTTTCTTCGCGCTGCTCTTGGTCTTCATTTTGGGCATTTGCATGCTCCTTTTCGTTGTGCTCGCGAGGCGTCTGCAAACGTCTTGCAGCCTTGTTGGCCCCGAGCCACTTGTTTGGCGCAACGGATTGCACCACTTGTTGGCGCGACGGATCGCGCCCTCTTTCGCGAAGCGCGACGGATCGCGCCCTCTTTCGCGAAACCGGTTGCCCGTTTCCGCAAAGCCTTCGATTATCGCCGATCTGCTCAGGACGTCGCGGCGGCCGGAGCCGCCGGTGCCTTCACCGCAGGTTTCTTGCGGCTCGGCGCGATCATCATGATCATCTGGCGCCCCTCGAGCTTGGGAAACTGCTCGACGAGGATGGTGTCAGCGAGGTCGTCGCGGATGCGGTTCAGCAGCGCCATGCCCAGCTCCTGGTGCGTGATCTCGCGGCCACGGAACCGCAGCGTGATCTTGCACTTGTCGCCGTCTTCAAGAAAGCGCCGGATGTTGCGCATCTTGATGTTGTAGTCACCGTCGTCGGTGCCCGGGCGGAACTTGACTTCCTTGACCTCGATAACGGTCTGCTTGGCTTTCGCCTCGGCCGCCTTCTTCTGTTCCTGATACTTGAATTTGCCGTAGTCCATCAAACGACAGACCGGCGGATTCGCCGTGGCCACGGTCTCCACGAGATCGACGTCCAGTTCGCCCGCCATGCGCAGCGCTTCCTGGAGGCTGACGACACCGAGGGGTTCGTTCTCCGGTCCGGCCAGGCGGACCTCGGGGGCCATGATTTCACGGTTCAGGCGGTGCTTGCGCTCCTCCCGGTGGCGGCGATCACGAAATTCAGTAGCGATGGCAAAAATCCTTCAAAAAATGCTACGAAAAGCGTAGCTAACACCGCACAATACACGCGGACAACAGCCAGTTTTGATTCAAAATCAGCTTTTGCTCGTGATGGCCTGGGCGATGTGTTGAACGAACGCATCGATGGACATCACACCGAGGTCTTGGTTGCCCCGGGCGCGCACTGCGACGGCACCGGCTGCCTTTTCCTTGTCGCCCACGACGAGGATGTAGGGCAGCTTTTGCAGCGAATGCTCCCGTATTTTATACGTGATCTTCTCGTTGCGCAGGTCCAGATCGACCCTAAGCCCTTGATTCCTCAACGTTTTGACAATTTCACGACAGTATTCGGCCTGCGCGTCGGTGATGTTGAGCACCGCCACCTGCACCGGCGCCAGCCAGACCGGCAGCGCGCCGGCGTGCTGCTCGATCAGGATGCCGATGAAACGCTCGAGGCTGCCAACCACCGCGCGGTGCAGCATGACCGGCAGGTGCCGGGCGCCGTCTTCCGCCACGTATTCGGCGCCCAGCCGCTCGGGCATCGAGAAGTCGATCTGGATGGTGCCGCACTGCCACTGCCGGCCGATCGCGTCCTTCAGCGTGTACTCGATCTTTGGGCCGTAGAAGGCGCCGTCGCCCGGTGAAATGATGTAGTCGCAGCCGGCGCGCTTCAGCGCCTCTTCGCAGGCGTTTTCGGCCTTGTCCCAGATCTCGTCGGAACCGATGCGGGCCTCAGGGCGGGTCGCGATCTTGTAGATGATGTCGGTGAAGCCGAAATCGGCGTACACGGCCTGCAGCTGCGCGGTGAACGCCACGCATTCGTCGAGGATCTGGTCTTCCGTGCAGAAGATGTGGCCGTCGTCCTGCGTGAAGCCGCGCACCCGCATGATGCCGTGCAGCCCGCCGGTGGGCTCGTTGCGGTGGCACTGGCCGAACTCGCCGTAGCGCAGCGGCAAATCGCGGTAGCTCTTGATGCCCTGCTTGTAGATCAGGATGTGGCCGGGGCAGTTCATCGGCTTGAGCGCGTAGTCGCGCTTCTCGCTCTCGGTCGTGAACATGTTCTCGCGGTACTTCTGCCAGTGGCCGGTCTTCTCCCACAGGCCCTGGTCAAGCAACTGCGGGCCCTTGACCTCCTGATAGCCGTTCTGGCGGTAGGCGTTGCGCATGTACTGCTCCACGCCCTGCCAGATCGCCCAGCCCTTGGGGTGCCAGAACACGGTGCCGGGAGAATGCTCGTCGATGTGGAACAGATCCAGCTCGCGGCCCAGCTTGCGGTGGTCGCGCTTCTCGGCCTCCTCCAGCATGGTCAGGTAGCCCTGCAGTTCGTCCTTGGTGGCCCAGGCGGTGCCATAGACCCGCTGCAGCATCTCGTTGCGGTGGTCGCCGCGCCAGTAGGCGCCGGCCACCTTCATCAGCTTGAAGAATTTCAGCTTGCCGGTGCTGGGCACGTGCGGGCCGCGGCACAGGTCCTCGAAGCCGCCTTCGCGGTACAGCGACACGTCTTCATTGGCCGGAATGCTGGCGATGATCTCGGCCTTGTAGTGCTCGCCGATGCTCTTGAAGTGCGCCACCGCCTCGTCGCGCGGCAGCACCCGGCGCTCGACCTTCTCGTCCTTCGCGGCGAGCTCGGTCATGCGCTTCTCGATGGCCTGCAGATCTTCCGGCGTGAACGGGCGCTTGTACGAGAAGTCGTAGTAGAAGCCGTTCTCGATGACCGGGCCGATCGTGACCTGCGCGTCGGGGAACAGCTCCTTCACCGCATAGGCCAGCAAATGGGCGGTCGAGTGGCGGATCAGGTCCAGCCCTTCGGGGTCTTTCGCGGTGACGATGGCGACCTGGCTGTCGCGCTCGATGGTGAAACTGGTGTCGACCACCCGGCCGTCGACCTTGCCGCCAAGCGCGGCCTTGGCCAGGCCGGCACCGATAGAAGCGGCGACGTCGCCGACCGTCAGCGGGCCGGGAAATTCGCGTTGGGAACCGTCGGGAAGCGTGATGTGGATCATGGTGCGGGCGGAATTTCGGGAAACAGAAAAGCAAAAAGCGCGGTCGAGGCCGCGCTTTGCTATGAATTCAGGAGCTGGAAACGACCAGCGGACGCTGACTTCGGGCCTCTAGAGCTTGAAGAATCCTTCTGGACGCGTTCGCGGTGTCATAACCAGGGTGCCTTTCCCGTTCTTGCTGGTGGAGGAGGTCAGGCCCGGATTTTAACCGGGCCTCGCGCCGCCCTCAGGGCGCGTCCAGGCTGCCGCTGGCCTTGGGGTAAGTGACCACGCCCCAGGGCATCTTGAACCCCTTCACGTTGGCCGTCACCTTGTAGCTTGCGGTGTCGATGATCTCCATGTCGTCGGAGCGGCCGCAGGCCACCAGCAGCTTGCTCTCGTCCGGCGTGAAGGTGAAGTGCCAGCAGCGCTTGCCCACCGGCACCTCGGCCACCGTCTTGTGGGTGGCGGCGTCGAACACCTGCAGCTTGGCGCCACGGCTGCCCACCACCACGATGCGCTTGCCGGCCTTGTCGAACGCCACGCCGTAGGGGCCCTCGGCCGTCGGCACCGACTTCAGCACCTTGAACTGGCTGTCCAGCACCAGGTAGTTGTTGGAGTTCTCCATCGTCACGATGTAGGTCTTGCCGTCGGGCGAGACCTTGATGCCGCGCGGCCGGTGGCCGTGCGACTTCAGGTCGATCTTCTTGACCTGCTTGCCGCTGGCGATGTTGTGCACGGTGATGGTGTCGTTGCCTTCGTTGGTGATGACGAAATGCTTGCCGTCCGGCACGAACTCCAGGCCTTCGGTTTCGGGCGCGCCGACCACGTTGCGCAGCACCTTCCACTGCTTCAGGTCGATCACCGCGACCTGCGCCGGCAGCTTGTCGTCGTCGTCATCGTCGTCGTCCTTGCCGTGGCCGCCCTTGGCCGGCGGCTTGCCGCTGGAACTGGGCTCGAAGGTCACGAAGGCCAGTTTGCCACCCGGCTGGATGCGCAGGAACTCGGGGTTCTTGCCGATCTTGATGCGGCGCACCACCTTCAGCGTGGCCGTGTCGACCACCGCCACGTCACCCGTCTCGCGGTTGGCCGTGAGCAGCCATTTGCCGTCCGGCGTCACGCCAAGGCCGCGCGGATCGCTGTTGCCCAGGTCCACCGAGGCACCCGGCTTCAGGGTGTTGAGGTCGAGGATGGTGACACCGGCGTCCTGGTTGCTCACATAGACCGATTCGGCCGCCGAGGGGCCGGCGGCCAAGCCCAGCAGCAGGGCCATTGCGGCGCCGACCACGGGCATGCGGGAAGTTTTCATCTGCTTGCGCTCCTGAATTTTTTGGGAAATTATCTTATACGCCAAGCCGGCCAACCCCGTGACGCCGCAGGCAGAAGGCCGAAGCAATGGTCAGGCCGGCTCAGGGTCAATGCCCTGTACCGCTGTATATCCGTCAATACAATGGGCTCGTCGCAAGACACGACGGGTCAGGTGAGAACCGGCTGAACTTGGATGCTCCCGTCGTTTAACGGCCTTCCCCGCCCCTCCAGCCGGGAAGGCTTCGTTTTCAGAGCGACCGCAAAAAGGCCAGCAGCGCCTCGCGGTCGGCCCGCGGCAGCCCGGCGTAGCGCTGACGCGCCACCCGTGCCTCACCGTCGTGCCACAGCACCGCTTCCTGCAGGGTGCGGGCCCTGCCGTCGTGCAGGTAGCCGGGCGCCTCGCCCACCGCGTCAGACAGGCCGATGCCCCACAGCGCCGGCGTGCGCCATTCCGAGCCACCGGCGCGGAAATCGGGCCGCCCATCGGCCAGACCCGGCCCCATGTCGTGCAACAGCAGATCGGTGTACGGGGCGATGGTGCGGTGGGCCACCGGCGCCAGGCGGTGCGCGCCGGTTTTGAGCTGCGGCCGGTGGCACACGGCACAACCGGCGCTGTGGAACAGCACCTGCCCGATCCGCACCGGGGTTTCATCGCGGTCGCGCCGTGCCGGCACCGCCAGCAGCGCGAGGTAGGTCACCAGGTCGTTCAACTGCTCCTGGCTCAGTTCGGGTTCGCCGCCGTTGGGCGCGGCGCGGCAGGCGCGCTGCGTGGGCGTGCAGTTGTTGGCCGGGAACATCGCGCTGGTGATGCCGATGTCACCGATCATGGCCGAGGCGCTCTGCTGGGCCAGGTCGGGCTGGCTGGCCTTCCAGCCGAAACGGCCAGGCATGTGCCGGCGGCCCGCTTCGCCCCAGACGGTGTTCAAACGGCCCCGCACGCCGTCGGCCTTGGGCTCGCGGGCCATGGCCTCCAACGTGGCGATGGGCACCGCGTCGAGCAGCCCCAGCCCATACACCGGCTGGCCGACCCGCGCCGACGTCATCACCGACCCCAGCGGCCCATACGCCAGTTCGGTGATCTCGATGCGGGGCCGGCGCATGGGCACCCGTTCGCCGTCGGCCAGCACGGTCTCGCTGTGAGCCCATTCGACCCGCGTGCGGCCTTCCGCCGGCACGCCGGGAATGCCCTCTTCGCTGAGCTGGTCGCCATACACCGGATGCGGCCGCGGCGCGCCGTGCAACCCCCTGCCCACGACAGACAACCGGACCAGCATCGCCTGCAGCCGCTCGTCAGGCCCGCCCGGCGCCCGGCCGCGCCCATTGCCCGCGTGACATGAGACGCAGGCCAGCCGGTTGTAGAGCGGCCCAAGGCCGTCGACCCGGTCGTCACGCGCCGGCGCAACCACCCAGCTCTGGCGAAACAGTGCCCGGCCCCGCGCGAAAGCCTGCCGCTGCGCGTCGCTCAGACCCGGCAGGGGCTGGCTGTAGGCCTCGCGGGTGGCCACGGCCACCGTGCCATCGTTTTCGTCGGCGTGAAGTGGCGGCCACGCCGCCAGGGCACAACCGGCCAGCGCGGCGGCAGCAACGGCCCGCTGGGGCCAGTTCACGCGCCGATGCCGCGCAGTGCGGCGTCAGCCTCGGCCTGCCGGGCCTGGCTGTGGGCACGCCAGGCCTGCTCCTCGGTGAGGAGGGCCTGCCGCTCCGCTCCTTCGAGGCGATCGCGGAAACGCTGGCGCAGCGCCGCATCCGCCGCTGCACCTTCGCTGAGCGGTGGCGTGCCCAGTGCCCGGCGCGCGGCCAGCACCGCCGCGTCCTTACCCTTGCCGGCAGCCTGCGCCGCATGCACGCGGCGCCACAGCGCAGCGCGTGCGGCGTGGTCTTCCACCAGCATCTGCTGGAACACCGCCGCGCTCAGGGCCAGCCGGGGCTGGGCGACAAGGCCGTCAAAGTCGTAGTCGCCCCTCGCTGCGGCCGCGAACGGGTTGTGCACGCCGGCCGGCAGGTCGGCATACACCCCGGGGCGGGCGGGCAGCTTGCGGATGTCCGGGTGGCCGAGGATTTTCTGGCCGGCGTCGGACAGCACGAAGCTGGCGAAGGCCTTGCCGCCTTCCCGGTTCGGGGAGTCCGCCGTCAGCGCGATCTGGCCGGGGTTGATGCCTCCGTGGCGGGGGTAGACGAAATCGAGCGGGCTGTCCTTGCCGGCGTTGGCAATGGCCGAAGCAACGAAGAAGTCGATGGAAATGCCGACCGCGCACTTGCCGGTGGCCACCTCCTCACTGACGAAGGTCGCCCCCCGGTCCATCAGGCGGGCGTTGCCGCTGATCTCGCTCCACAAAGCCCAGCCGGCGTCCCAACCGTAGGCCTGCAGCACGATCTCCACGATGGGTGGCGCGAAACCGATGCGCGCCGGAATCGGCAGGGCCACCTGGCCCGCGAAGCGGGGGTCGGCGAGGTCGGTCCAGTCGGCGGGCAGCGGCAACTGGCGCTGCGCCAATTCACGCCGGTTGACGGCAAAGCCGAAACCCGCCACCTCGCTGGCGGTGAAATAGCCTTGGGCGTCGGCGATGGCCGTCTTGCCGATCCTGTCGGGCAGGCCGCTCCGGTCGACGTCCAGCTTGCGCCAGGCGCCGGCATTGCGGGCCGCGGCGAAGGTGCGCGGCGAGGCACTCCAGTAGACGTCGATGCCACCTTGCGCCGGCTGCGTCAGGTAAGGCAACGCGTCGTGCGGCATGCGCCACACCACCTGCATCCGGTAGGCGGGGTAGGCCTTTTCGAAGGCCGCCTCCATCCGGGAGACCACCTCGTCGGGGTAGCTGGTGAGCACCATCACCGGCTGGCGCGGCGCGGCGCGCGAGACCGGCAAGGCGGCCCAACCAGCCGCAGTGGCAGCGAGCCAACCCAGGAGCCGGCGGCGTGGCAGAGCGGATGGGTGCATGGCGACCTCTGGAAAGATCAGAACGGCATGTTGGCTTGAACGAACCAGGTCCGGCCCGGCTCGTAGAAACCTTCAGTGTAGGCATACAGCCGGTCGAACAGGTTGCGCGCTCCGAACTCGAACAACGTGCCGTTGCCCAGCCGGTAGCCGGCCTTCAGGTTGGCCACGGCAAAGCCACCCGCCACCTGCTTGCCGTCGCTGGTGGAATACCGCCGCGACAGGCCTTCGACGCTGCCGGTGGTGCTGAAACCGTTGCCGAATCGCCAGGTGGCGGTGGCGAACAGCTTGTGGCGCGGCGTGTCGATCAGCAGCACCGCCGGGTTCGCCTTGTTCTTGCGCTCCAGGTAGGTGTAGTTGGCGCCGTATTCCAGCGCCCCGACAGCACCCCGCCCGCCGAGCTCGAAGCCCGACGACGTGGCCTTGCCCACGTTCTGCTGCTGTGAACACGGCGGCGCGGTGCAGGCCGTTGCGGGCAGCGCATTGGCCTGGATGAGGTTCTTGATGTCGCTGTAGAACAGGTTGGCCTGCCAGGCCAGCGATTTGCCGAGCACATCGGCATAGCCCACCTCGTAGTGCGTGGCTTCCTCGGTCTGCAGGAACTCGTTCGGGATAGCCGTGCCCATGCGGTAGGAGTAGCGGTCCTTGATGGTCGGGAAACGGCTCTTGTTCGCCACCGTCAGGTGCAGGCGGCCGTTCTGGCTGGCCTTGTAGAACAGGCCGACCTGGCCGTCCACCGCGTCGTTGTCGCCGAGCTGGAAGGGACGGATCACGCCATTCTGGAAATCCTGCGCCTGCGCGGCCTTGCGCCGGTTGAAAGCCACCCCCGCGACGACCGACCAGCGCTCGTCGATGGCGTGGCTGTCTTCCAGCGCCAGCGACTGGGTGCGGTCTTCGAAACGGCGCACCGGCTCGCCCAGGTTGTTCTCGCGGTGCACGTCGACCTTGTGGTGCAACGCCACCCGCAGCTGGTTGGCGTTGCTGATGCGGAATTCACCCTCCAGGCTGAGGCCGTTGGTGTAGTCGTTGTACCAGCTCTGGAACGACGAGCGCAGCCGCTGCGTGCTGTACGTTGCGTCGTCGAAGGTGAACAGCGAATTCTTGAAGGTGTCGTGGTAGAGGCGCACCTTGAAGTTGTGGTCACCCACCCGCGTGTTGGACAGGAAATAGATGCTGTCCTTGTCCCAGTACGGCCACTGCCAGTAGCGCGGCGTGACGCCCGCAACCGAGCCGGCATACGGCGGCACACCCTTCACCCCGTGCTGGGTCACCACGTTCAGCGCGTATTCGTCGGTGGCGTTGGGCGTGAGGCCAAGCTTGAGGTTGAGCTTGCGGTCGCGCTGGTAGCTGTTGTCGCGCCGGCCGCCGTCTTCGCCGCGGGCAGGAGTGAAATCGCCCGGCAGGCGGAAGTAATCTTCCTTGCTCCCCGACACACCGGCTTGCCAATACCAGCCGCCTTGGTTGCCACCCACGTTGGCATAGAGCCGGCCGCCGTTCAATTCGCCGTTGTCGGTCAGCGTGAGGCCGCCACCGGCTTCGCCCTCCAGAGCCGCCTTCGGCCGCCGGCTGACGAGGTTGATCGCGCCGCCCAGCGAGTTGGCGCCGTACAGCGTCGAGCTGAAACCCTTGGAGACTTCGATGCGCGACAGATCGAAGGTGGAGAAACGGGCCAGGTCCACATAGCCGTCATAGGGCACGTAGATCGGGATGCCGTCGATGAACACCGGCACCTGGCGCAGGTCGAAGCCGCGCACGTAGAGAATCTGCTCGTTTCGAGCACCGAAGCGGCCCAGGTTGACGCCGGGCAGCAGATCGACCGCTTCGCCCACGGTGGTGCGGTCCTGGGCACGGATTTCGTCGAGGTCGATCGACTCGCTGCCCAGCTTGGTTCCGCCGTCCGGCGACGCCGTCACCTTGATTTCCCCCAGCGTGAACACCGGCGCTTGCGCCTGCTGCGCCCATGCGCCCCCTGCACACGCGAGCCACGCGCACGCTCCCGCCCACGACCATTTCGTCGTTGGTTCCATGATTTCCCCCTCCTCGTTTTGAATGGATCGACGAATCGCCTCTATGAGCGATTTCGTTGTATAGATTTTTATACAGCGATTCCTACTCGTCAGCAGGGTGAACACCTAGTCACCACGGACTCGCTGAAGGGGATGGGCTTCTTTTCGCCCCAAACGAAAAAGCCCCGCAGTTCAGTGAACTGCGGGGCTGATCTGGTGGGCGGTGCAGGGTTCGAACCTGCGACCCCTGCCGTGTGAAGGCAGTGCTCTACCGCTGAGCTAACCGCCCGGAAGCAAGCCTGCGATTATGCCACAGGCTTGCCCGGCGATCAGTGGAACTGCTCTTCTTCGGTCGAGCCCGTCAGCGCCTTGACGCTGGACGAACCACCCTGGATGACCGTGGTCACGTCGTCGAAGTAGCCAGCGCCGACTTCCTGCTGGTGCGACACGAAGGTGTAACCCTTTTCGCGGGCTGCGAATTCGGGCTCTTGCACCTGCTGCACGTAGTGCTTCATGCCTTCGCCGCGGGCATAGGCGTGGGCGAACTGGAACGTGTTGTACCAGTTGACGTGGATGCCGGCCAGCGTGATGAACTGGTACTTGTAGCCCAGTGCCGACAGGTCTTCCTGGAAGGAAGCGATCTGGCTGTCGTTGAGGTTCTTCTTCCAGTTGAACGACGGCGAGCAGTTGTACGACAGCAGCTTGCCCGGGCAGGCGGCGTGCACGGCTTGCGCGAACTCACGGGCGAAGCCGATGTCCGGCACGCCGGTTTCGCACCACACCAGGTCGGCGTAGGGGGCGTAGGCGACGCCACGGCTGATGGCTTGCTCCAGGCCGTTCTTCACGCGGTAGAAGCCTTCTTGCGTGCGCTCGCCGGTCAGGAACGGCTTGTCGTTCGCGTCGTGGTCGGAGGTGATCAGGTTGGCGGCTTCAGCGTCGGTGCGGGCCAGAACGATGGTGGGCACGCCCATCACGTCAGCGGCGAAACGCGCGGAGATCAGCTTTTCGATGGCTTCTTGCGTCGGGACGAGCACCTTGCCACCCATGTGGCCGCACTTCTTGACGGCGGCCAGTTGGTCTTCGAAGTGAACGCCGGCAGCGCCGGAAGCGATCATATTCTTCATCAGTTCGAAGGCGTTCAGCACGCCGCCGAAACCGGCTTCGGCGTCGGCCACGATCGGCAGGAAGTAGTCGACGAAGTCCTTGTCGCCAGGGCCCACGCCACGCGACCACTGGATTTCGTCGGCGCGCTTGAAGGTGTTGTTGATGCGGCGAACCATGGTCGGCACCGAGTCGTACGCGTACAGCGACTGGTCGGGGTACATGGTTTCGCTGGTGTTGCCGTCGGCGGCCACTTGCCAGCCCGACAGGTACACGGCTTCCAGGCCAGCCTTGGCCTGTTGCATGGCCTGGCCGGCGGTGATCGCGCCGAACGCGTTCACGTAGCCCTTCTTGGCACCGCCGTTGACCTTGTTCCACAGCGTTTCAGCGCCGCGCTTGGCCAGCGTGTACTCGGGCTGCAGGCTGCCGCGCAGGCGCACGACGTCAGCGGCGCTGTAGCCGCGCTTGACGAGCTTCCAGCGGGGGTTTTCGGCCCAGTCTTTTTCCAGGGCGGCGATTTGCTGTTCGCGGTTCAGTTGGGTCATGAGATTCACTCCATGCGTTGATTGAAATCGGTCGACCGGCCCGCCCTTCCAGAAGGGCCAGTCGGTAGCAGAACTTTAAGTCTTGTATAAGACTGTGTAAACCTCTTATGTCTTATACAAGACATTATTTTAGCTCAAACAAATCAATAACTTGCGGGCGTCGGTCCGCATAGCGAAAATCCCAATCACCCAAAGGAACAACATTGCCGCATCGCAACATTGCAAATGCCGCAATGTGAAAAGAATGTGCGAGTTACGGAAAATCCGTGGACGCCGCGAACTCGGGCCGATGCCGGTCGCGCACCCAGTCGCCACTGGGTATCACGGGCGCCCGTCGCACGAAGGCGGGGTTGATCTCGTAGACGACGCAGGTGAGGTCCTGCCCGTCCACCGACACCGCCAGGTGGCGCTTGAAGTATTCCTCGGTCTGCTGCGGGTAGACCGCCTCCAGTTCGTCGAGGTTCTGCTCCAGCGCTTCGGTGATGGCGTAGACCTCGCCTTCCACCACACCGTCGCCGCCGAGCGTGACGCCAGGATAGGCGCCCAGGTGGTACATGGTGCCGGCGATGCGCGCGGCGCCCACGTAGACCGGCATCGGGTGGCGGCGGTTGATGTCGTTGTCGTCGCCGCGGCGCAGCGTGCCGTAGACGAAGACGTGGCGCTGCAGGTCGGCGGTCACACGGTGCTCAGCCCAGCGGGCCTGCGGACACCACGATGCCGTCTTCGTCGGCGTAGAGCCAGTCGCCCGGCCGCACCCAGACGCCCTGCAGGGTCACGGCGATATCGCGCTGGCCCTCGTTGCGCTTCTCCGTGGGCAGCGGCATGGACGCCAGCGCGCGGATGCCGACCTTGTGCCCGGCCAGCTCCGCCACGTCGCGCACACAGCCGTCGATCACCACGCCGGCCCAGCCGTTGCGCGCGGCGGCCGCGCCGAGGTTGCCGCCGAGCAGCGCGCGGCGCAGCGAGCCACCCCCGTCGACCACCAGCACCTTGGCGATGCGGCCCTCGGGGGTGTCCTCGTAGCCGATGGAATCGACTGCGGCCTTCACCAGCGAGTTGTCTTCGAAGCATTTCACCGTGACGACCGGGCCGTGAAAACGGCGCTCGGCCCCGTAGTCGCGGAACACCGGCGGCAGCACGCGGAACTGGCCGCTGCCGTCGTTCTTGTGGGCATCGCAAAGGTCGCAGGTGGCAGGGGTCGGCATCGGTCGTCGGTCCTCGAAAAACAGCGGTTGGATGAGGCTTTGGAGCATAGCGAATTTGCACGCTGCAGCGCAGCGAATTGCCAATGAGCGCCGAGTGAAGCGCTCCCCGACGCGGCCAACCGCCTCTTTTCGCGTTTTTCAGAGGCAAATCAGCAACGATGCCCTGTGAAAAATCGTTTTCTCGCTTGGAAGGCACGATTTTCTCCATTAGCATCCGATTTGCCAGCGAGGACCCTGTTTTCACTGGTGTGCACACCCGACAAACACTCTAGAAAAGGAATCATCATGGCAACTGCGAAAAAGGCTGCGGCGAAGAAAGCCCCGGCAAAAAAGGCGGCTCCGGCCAAGAAGGCGGCAGCACCGGCAAAGAAGGCCGCTCCGGCGAAGAAGGCCGCTGCGCCCGCCAAGAAGGCGGCAGCACCGGCCAAGAAGGCCGCTCCGGCGAAGAAGGCCGCGGCCCCCGCCAAGAAGGCCGCTGCGAAGAAGGCCCCGGCCAAGAAGCGCACCCCGAACGCGGCCTTCATGAAGGCCCTGACCCCGAGCGCCGCGCTGGCCGCCGTCATTGGCGACAAGGCGATTCCGCGCACGGAAATCGTCAGCAAGCTGTGGGCCTACATCAAGAAGCACAACCTGCAGGACAAGGTCAACAAGCGCATGGTCAACGCCGACGCCAAGCTGAAGGAAGTCTTCGGCAAGGCCCAGGTCTCGATGTTCGAGATGGCCGGCCTGATCGGCAAGCACGTCAAGTAATCGGCGCGCTTCCCCACTGAAAAGGGCCCGCATGCGGGCCCTTTTTCTTTGTCGCGCGAGACCCGGTCAGGCCGGCTGCGCCACCGGCTCGCGCCGCGCGGTGCGGGCACCGACACCCACCGCCGCGAACACGCTCAGCAGCAGCACGACGGCGGCGCCGAAGAGCGTGGCCGAGTACCAGCCACGGTCCATGAACAGGCCGAACAGCAGTGGCGACAGCGCAAAGCCGGTGTCCAGCCCCGAATACACCATGCCGTACACCCGGCCGGTCGCGCCCTTGGGCGTGGCGCGCTTGATCATCATGTCGCGCGACGGCCCGCCGATGCCGACGGCGAAGCCGGTGGCGGCCAGCACCATCATCGTGCCCACCGCGCCCAGCACGCCGGTGGCGCAGACCGCCAGCAGCACGGCGGCGCTGCTCATGCAGATCGCCACCACGCGGTCGCTGCTCTCGGAACGGGCAGCCACGAAACCGCCCACGAACATGCCCAGTGCGCCGCACAGCATGTAGGCCGTCAGCGTGAACGTGGCCGCCTCGAAGCTGACGTGGTGCACCGCCTGCAGGATGGACGCCGAGAAGCTCTGGACCACGGCCATGGTCATGGTCGACAGCAGGAAGAAGGCGAAGCACCACCACACCACCGGCAGCTTCATGAAGGCCAGGCTGTGGTCCTGCGGCGCGGCGTTGGCGGCCTTGGGCGACGGCACGATCGCGTCGGTGCGGATGCGATCGCGCTTCACGTAGAGCAGCATCAGGATGGCGGCGTACATCGCGGCAGCGGCCAGGTAGGCGCCGCGCCAGCCGATCAGCGCGCCGAAGCCGGCGAGGAACACCGGCGCTGCGGCCCAGCCGAGGTTGCCGGTGAGGCCGTGCGCGCTGAACGCGTGGCCGAGGCGCAGTGCCGAGACGCGCTGGTTCAGGATGGTGAAGTCGGCCGGGTGCAGCGGCGCATTGGCCAAGCCGGCGATCGCCGCCACAGCCATCAACCCGCTGTAGCCCGACACGGTGGAGCCGACGACGCAGGCCAGCGCGAACAGCCCCATCGACACGAACAGCACCGGCCGCGCGCCGAGCTTGTCGACGACGAAACCGGCGCAGGCCTGGCCGACGCCGGAGATCACGAAGAACACCGTCATCAGCAGCCCGAGCTGCGAGAAGCTGAGGCCAAACTCCTTCATGAAGATGGGGAACAGCGGCGGCAGCAGCAGGTGGCCGAAGTGCGAGGCCGCGTGCGCGAGGCCGACGAGGCCGATCACGGTGGCGTCCTGGCGCAGCGGCACCGGGTTGGCGGACAACCCGGCGGCGGGTATGGCAGTGGCGGTGGCGGAGGTCATGACGGGATGTTAGGGTTGGCGGCAGTTTGCCGGAAGCCGACAATCCGTCAAAAATCATCGAAAATCCGCCAAACACACCCGATATGTCCCAGCCGCGACCCGTCCGCAACACCCTGCCCGTGGGTGACCTCGACCCCTTCGTGCCCACGGCCGAGCGGCCAGTGCGGCAGCGCCCGCGCGCCCTGCCCTACGACACCCACATCGAACCCCACCGCCACCCGTGGGCGCAACTGGCGTACTGCACGCGCGGGGTGATCCAGGTCGGCGTGACGCTGGACGATGGGCCCGAGACCACCTACGTCATTCCGCCGTCCCGCGCGCTGTGGATCCCGGCCGGCGCGCTGCACGCGGTGACGGTGCTGGAGGCCGCCGACCTGCGCACGCTGTACATCGAGCCGTCGGCCATTCCGGCGGGCTGGACGGGCTGCCACGTGCTGCTGGTGTCGCCGCTGCTGCGCGAGCTGATCGGCGGCGTGGACACACCCCGCAACCTGTCGCAGCCCGGCCGTTTGCCGGCGTTCAACCTGCTGCTGCTTGACGAGATCGTGCACGCCGACACGCAGGCGCTCGGCGTCCCGCTGCCGCGCCACTGTGGCGACCGCCGGCTGCGCGCGCTGTGCGAGGCGGTGCTGCGGGCGCCCGCCGAGCAGGCCCGGCTGGCCGACTGGGCCGCCCAGGTCGGCGCCAGCGAACGCACGATGACGCGGTTGTTCCGTGAAGAACTGGGCACGAGCTACCAGCAGTGGCGCACCCAGGTGCTGCTGGCGCATGCGCTGCCGATGCTGGCGCGCGGCCAGCCGGTCAGCCAGGTGGCCGAGGCCTGTGGCTACGCGAGCGACAGCGCGTTTTCGGCGATGTTCAAGGCGGCCATGGGTCAGTCGCCCAGCCAGTTCGGCGGTCGCTTGTCGCTCACTATTTAATAGCAAGAAATCGCCATTTGGCGCTGACTTCCGGCCGATTTTGCTTGAAATTTCGGCGCCATCACTCCGGCGGGACGCGCGAGGGCTTGACCACCGCGTCTTCCACATCCCGCAGGTCGTCGCGGCGGCGCGCGGCGGCTTCGTCCGGGCGGCCGGACCAGCGCTGGCTGGCGGCCTGGAAGCGCCGCCACTGCGCGAAGGGGTCGCTGCCGAAACCGACAGCCGGCGTCGCCCTTCCCAGCAGGCGGGCCCAGCCGTAGCGCAGCGCCCAGCCGGCTGCCAGCACGGCGGCGGCCACCAGCAGGCTGGCGAAGAACACGAGGCCGATCACCAGCAGCACACCGCGGGCGATCAGGCGAAGCACGGTACCGATCAGATCGTTCAAGCACATCCCTTTCGTAGGAGAGATGGGGCTGCCAGCGCCGTTTTCAAGCGCAGCTTCCGTACAGCCCCGCCCACACGACCAGAGCCGACACCACGAGGAACGGAATGGACCACAGGTGGAACAGCCGGCCGGCGCCATGCTCCCGCGCCAGCCGCAACGCGATCAGGTTGGCCAGCGAGCCGATGGCCAGGCCGAAGCCGCCGATGTTGACCGCCCAGGCCAGCGTCTGCCAGTCGCGCGAGAACTCGGCCAGCGCAATCGTCGCCGGGACGTTGCTGATGAGCTGCGAGGCCAGCACGCCCCAGACGAACAGTTCGCGCGCCTGATGCAGCGGCTGGGCCGCGAGCCAGGCGTGCACCGCCGGCAGGCCGGCCAGCAAGCGCAGATCCAGAAACATCAGCACGAAGACCAGCAGCAGCGGCCAATCCACCTTCTTCAGCAGCGCCGGCCGCACGATGCCCAGCACCGCCGCCACGGCCACGAAGGCCCAACCGGCCTGCCCCATGTCCGTGAGCACCAGGAAGGGCCCGTAAAGCCCCAGGGAGACGCCCAGGAGCAGCCGGTTGACCTGGGGTGGCCGGCCGGTGTCGGCAACGGCCACGGGCCGCGCGCGGAACGCCACCACGGTCAGCAGCAGCAGCGCGGCCATCAGCCCGGCGACCAACGGCGCCATGTGGGCGGTGAACCCGGCGAACGAGCGGCCCGACAACTGCCACAGGAACAGGTTCTGGGGGTTGCCGATCGGGGTCAGCGCGGAGCCGGCATTCACCGCCAGCGCCTCGAACACCACCAGCCGCGCGACCGGCAGCGGCGCGAGGCGGTGCACCGCCAGCGTCAGCGGCACCACGACGAACAGGGCCACGTCGTTGGTCAGCACGGTGGACAGCAGCGCCGCGGCCAGCACCAGCAGCAGCGCGGCGTGGCGTTCGGTGTGCATCAGCCCGACCAGCCGGCGCCCGAGCTTCTGCAGCGCGCCGCTGGCCTCGATGGCCTGGGTCAGCATCAGCAGGCCCGCCAGCGCGGCAATGGTGGGCCAATCGACGAGTTCCGGCCACCGGGCGGCCGGCAGCGGCGAGAGCGCCGCCAGCACTGGCAACGCCAGCAGCAGCACGGCCAGCACCGGGTCGGCCTTCAGCAGTGCCAGCAAGCGGCTTGTCGGTGAGGAAGGCGGCGTGGCGGTTGGCATGGGCCGCCGGAGTATGCCCGGACGGTGCGCAAAGCGGCTGCGCAGAAAAAAAACGCCCCGCCGATTCACTCGGCGGGGCGTTGGGAGAATCCGGAAAACCGGTTCAGGCTGTCCCGACCGTCAGACGTTTTCCGCCAGTTGGTCGAGGATGGCCGGGTTTTCCAGCGTGGAGGTGTCCTGGGTGATGGCCTCGCCCTTGGCGATGCCGCGCAGCAGGCGGCGCATGATCTTGCCGGAGCGGGTCTTGGGCAGGTTGTCGCCGAAGCGGATGTCCTTGGGCTTGGCGATCGGGCCGATTTCCTTGCCGACCCAGTCGCGCAGCTCCTTGGCGATGGCCTTGGCTTCGTCGCCGGTGGGGCGCGAGCGCTTCAGCACCACGAAGGCCACGATGGCTTCGCCGGTCAGGTCGTCCGGACGGCCGACCACGGCGGCTTCGGCCACCAGGTCGCTCTTGGCCACCAGCGCCGACTCGATCTCCATCGTGCCCATGCGGTGGCCCGACACGTTCAGCACGTCGTCGATGCGGCCGGTGATGCGGAAATAGCCGTTCTGTTCGTTGCGCACCGCGCCGTCGCCGGCGAGGTAGATCGTGCCGCCCATTTCCTCGGGGAAGTAGGCCTTCTTGAAACGCTCGGGGTCGTTCCAGATGGTGCGGATCATGCTGGGCCAGGGGCGCTTGATGACCAGGTTGCCGCCCGAGCCGTTCGGCAGGTCCTTGCCGGTCTCGTCGACGATGGCCATGGCAATGCCGGGCAGCGGCAGCGTGCACGAACCCGGCACCAGCGGCGTGGCACCCGGCAGCGGCGTGATCATGTGGCCGCCGGTTTCGGTCTGCCAGAAGGTGTCCATGATGGGGCAACGCTCGCCGCCCACATGCTTGTAGTACCACATCCAGGCTTCGGGGTTGATCGGCTCGCCGACCGAACCCAGGATGCGCAGCGTGGACAGGTCCCAGTTCTTCGGGTGCACCTTCTCGTCGGTGTCCGAGGCCTTGATCAGCGAGCGGATCGCGGTGGGGGCGGTGTAGAAGATCGTGACCTTGTGCTTCTCGATCATTTCCCAGAAGCGGCCGGCGTTCGGGTAGGTGGGCACGCCCTCGAACACGACCTGCGTGGCGCCGGCGGCCAGCGGGCCGTAGGCGATGTAGGCGTGGCCGGTGATCCAGCCGATGTCGGCCGTGCACCAGTAGACGTCTTCGGGCTTCAGGTCGAAGGTCCAGTCCATGGTCAGCTTGGACCACAGCAGGAAGCCGCCGGTGGAATGCTGCACGCCCTTGGGCTTGCCGGTGGAGCCGGAGGTGTAGAGGATGAACAGCGGGTGCTCAGCGCCCACGAATTCGGGTTCGCTGGTTTCCGGCTGGCCCTTCAGCACGTCGGCCAGGTAGCGGTCGCGGCCTTCCTGCATCGCGCAGGCCGTGGCGGTGCGCTGGTAGACGATGACGTTCTTCACCGACTCGCAGCCGCCCATGGCGAAGGCTTCGTCGATGATGCTCTTCAGCGGCAGTTCCTTGCCGCCACGCATCTGGAAGCTGGCGGTGATGACGGCCACGGCGCCGGCGTCCTGGATGCGTTCCTGCACGCTCTTGGCGGAGAAGCCGCCGAACACCACCGAGTGGGTTGCGCCAATGCGGGCGCAGGCCTGCATGGCCACCACGCCTTCAATGGTCATCGGCATGTAGATCAGGACGCGGTCGCCCTTCTTCACGCCCATGCCGCGCAGCGCGTTGGCCAGTTGGCTGACGCGGCCGAGCAGCTCTTTGTAGGTGACCGTGGTGACCTTGCCGTCGTCGGCTTCGAAGATGATCGCGGCCTTGTTCTCGGTCGGGGTGCCGATGTGGCGGTCCAGGCAGTTGAACGAGGCGTTCAGTTCACCGTCGGCGAACCACTGGTAGAACGGCGCGTTGGATTCGTCGAGCACCTGGGTGAACGGCTTCTTCCAGGCGAGGTTCTCGTTGGCGAGGCGGCGCCAGAAACCATCGGGGTCGGTCTCGGCTTCCTTGCACAGGGCGTTGTAGCCCTCCATGCCGGAAATGCGAGCGGCCTTCTGGATGGCTTCGCTGGGCGGGAAAACGCGGTTTTCGACCAGATTGGACTCGATCGCGGTGCTCATGTTTTGTCTCCTTGTTTGATCTAATGTCGGCGCAATGTCAGGGTTATCCCTTACACACCACTGACTGGCCTTCAGCTTACACCCCCGCGCTCTGCGGTGTTGTCATGGGGTCCTCCTAAAATCCGGCAGCTTTTCCACGCGCCTTTCAGGCAAACACCTCCCCCATGTCCGATCCCACCGTCCCCCCCCATTCGCCGCTGCGCCCGCTGCCCAACTTCATCTTCGCCAGCCGCTGGCTGCAACTGCCGTTGTACCTCGGCCTGATCGCCGCGCAGGGCGTCTACGTGTTCCACTTCTGGGTCGAGCTGATCCACCTGCTGGAGGCCGTGTTCGGCAGCCAGACCGCGCTGCAGGCGCTGGTGACCAGCATCGGCTACAAATCGACCGTCGACGTCACCGCGCTGAACGAGACCATCATCATGCTGGTGGTGCTGGCGCTGATCGACGTGGTCATGATCTCCAACCTGCTCATCATGGTCATCGTGGGCGGCTACGAGACCTTCGTCAGCCGCATGAACCTCGAGAGCCACCCCGACCAGCCCGAATGGCTGAGCCACGTCAACGCCTCGGTGCTCAAGGTCAAGCTGGCCACCGCCATCATCGGCATCTCGTCCATCCACCTGCTGAAGACCTTCATCAGTGCGGCCAACTACGACGAGAAGGTGCTGATGTGGCAGACCATCATCCACATCACCTTCCTGCTCAGCGCACTGGCCATCGCGCTGACCGACCGGCTGCTGTCGCACAGCGGCGCCGGCCACGACCCGCACTGACCCCCCGGAGACCTCGGTGACGGCCTGGCGGCACGCCAAAATCACCCTGCCGTTCGTCGCCCTGGCTCTGCCGACGGCCGCGCAGGCGGCCGGACTCGACGGCACCGCGCTGTCGCCGCTGTGGGCCCTGCCCTTCGCCGGCCTGCTGCTGTCCGTCGCGCTGCTGCCGCTGCTGGCGCCCCGCTTCTGGCACCGGTTCGACGCCGCCGTCGCGGCCGGCTGGGCGCTGGCCTTTCTGCTGCCCTGCGCGCTGCTGCTCGGCGCGCCGCTGGCCGGCGCCACGCTGGTCCATGCGCTGGTCGCCGAATACCTGCCCTTCACGCTGCTGCTGGCGGCGCTGTACACGGTGGCCGGCGGCATCCACCTGCGCGGCAGTTGGCGCGGCACGCCGGGCGCCAACACCGCGCTGCTCGGCATGGGCGCCCTGCTGGCCAGCGTGATGGGCACCACCGGCGCGGCCATGCTGCTGATACGCCCGCTGCTGGCGGCCAACGAGCACCGCCGCCACCGCGCCCACGTCGTGGTGTGTTTCATCTTTGTGGTGGCCAACATCGGCGGCGCCCTCACGCCGCTTGGCGACCCCCCGCTTTTCCTCGGTTTCCTGCAGGGCGTGCGGTTCTTCTGGACGCTGGAGCACCTGCTGGCGCCGATGGGCCTGTGCGTCGGCGTGCTGCTCGCGGGGTTCTATCTGCTGGACCGCCACCTGCTGGCCAGGGAAGGGGTGGCGGCGCCCGCCGGCCCGCCGCACGCCTTCGGTCTGGACGGCGCGGCCAACCTCGTGCTGCTCGCCGCCGTGATCGGACTGGTGCTGATGAGCGGCATCTGGCGGCCGGGCGTGGTGTTCGACCTCGCCGGCACGGCGGTGCCGCTGCCCGCCCTGTTGCGCGACGCCGGGCTGCTCGGCGTCATTGCGCTGTCGCTGGCGCTGACACCGGCGGCCGTGCACACCGCCAACCGATTCGGCTGGGCGCCGATGCGCGAGGTGGCGGCGCTGTTCGCCGGCATCTTCATCACCATCGCGCCGGTCATCGCGATGCTGCAGGCGGGGCCGGGCGGGCCGTTCGCCTCGGTGGTGGCCGCCGTCACCCGGCCCGACGGCCAGCCCGACGCGCTCGCCTATTTCTGGGCCACCGGCCTGCTCAGCGCCTTCCTCGACAACGCGCCCACCTACCTGGTGTTCTTCCACACCGCCGGCGGCGACGCGGCCCGGCTGATGGGCGAAGGCGCGGCAACGCTGGCCGCCATCTCGGCCGGCGCGGTGTTCATGGGCGCCGTGAGCTACATCGGCAACGCGCCCAACCTCATGGTGAAGGCCATCGCCGAAAGCCGCGGCGTGGCGATGCCGGGCTTCTTCGCCTACGTGGGCTGGTCGGCCGCCACCTTGCTGCCGCTGTTCGCGGTGGTCGGCTGGGTCTGGTTCCGTTGAGGCCCCAGACCCGGCACGCTCAGAGCTGGCCCTTTTCCTTCAGGAAAACCGTGCGCGCCGCCACGCCGGTGTTGGCGAAGTCGGTGAACACGCCGTCGATGCCGGCCCGGAAGTAGGCCAGGTATTCCGCCTGCGGGTCGCCCTTGTACACGCCGGCCAGGTACTTGGCCTCGTTGCGGAAGGTGTAGGTGTGCACGAACAGGCCGGCCTTGTGGGCGTCGGCGATCAGGCTGGTCGGCGCCACGGTGGTCACGTCGGCCAGGCCCGCGCCGCTCTTGAACGGCACCACGGTGTGCGCCATCACCTGCGGTTTCCACGGGCCGATGCCGTCGGCGTAGGTCTTGATCTCGGCCAGGCCGGCCGGCGTCAGCATCGCGCCGAAGTAGCGGCCGTCGCCGGCCAGCGTCCAGCTGTACGGCCGGCCGTCGACGAAGTTGTAGACGTCGTTGGTCTGGTAGACCATTTCGCCGGTCTGGAAGTTGATGTCGTTGCCATCCACCAATTGGACAGCCCGCGCCAGCAGGCCAATGGAACGCATGTACTTCAGGCTGGCGGGGTCGAAGCTCTGCACAAAGATCGGCGCGGTCTTGCTGTTCAGGCCGTTGTCCTTGATCTGCTTGACGATCGCGTCCTCGAACGGGTGGCTGCCGCTGCCGCAGCCGTTGGCGATGGCCTGCTGGTTGTTCCAGTACGGGTTCTTGGCTTCGGGGTAGACGGTCAGCGAGCGGCCGGTGCTGGCGCTCTTGGCCTTGGCGATGTCGATCACCTCCTGGAAGGTGATGATCGGCAGCTTGCCGTTCAGATCGGTGGGGCGCTGGTCGCGCGCGTCGTAGGTGGTGCCGCGGATCAACTGCTTCAGCTCGGCGGCGGTGAAATCGGTGACGGACCAGTCGTTGGTGTGGTCCTCGCCATCGACGATGAGCGACTTCAACACCGACTTCTGGTTGTTGGGATCGGTGCGGTCGCTCAGGTAGGTGGCTGGCCCGCCGTACTGCGCCAGCGAGTAGGTCACCGGCACCGCAACGCCCGGCACGGTGCGCTTGCGGCTGGCCACCATCGCGTTGGTCTGGGCCACGGTGGCGACGTTGGTGTTGTCGCTGAGCCAGGGGTTGTGGCGCGCCACCAGCACGCAGTCCTTGGTCAGGTGGAGATCGGTTTCCAGCGAGTCGGCGCCGGCATCGGCGGCGGCTTCGTAGGCGGTCTGCGTCTCTTCCGGGTAGAGGCCTGGCAGGCCGCGGTGGCCGATGACCAGTGGTTTCTGGCCGTCGAGCGTCAGCAGCGGCTCGGGGCCGTCACCGCCGCCGCAACCGGCGAGCGACAGGGAAAGCAGCGACAGCGCGAGCCAGAGCGGGCGGGCGGAGAGGTGGCGGGGTTGGAGCATGTCGGGTGGTCCGGTTCGGGAGGAACCGGCATCGTCGACAGCCCCGGTGACATCGGCGTGACGCCGCGCCGGCGCCAGCGCCTCAGCTTCTGCCCACCATGTCGTCCGGCCGCACCCAGGCGTCGAATTGCTCGGCGGTGACGAAGCCGGTGGCCAGCGCCGCTTCGCGCAGGCTGCTGCCCTCCTGGTGCGCCTTCTTCGCGATCTTCGCGGCCTTGTCGTAGCCGATGTGCGGGTTCAGCGCGGTCACCAGCATCAGCGAGCGCTGCACCAGCTCGGCAATGCGCTCGCGCTCCGGCTCGATGCCGACCGCGCAATGGCGGTCGAAGCTGGCCATGCCGTCGGCCAGCAGCCGCACGCTCTGCAGGAAGTTGTGCGCCACCATCGGCCGGAACACGTTCAGCTCGAAGTTGCCGGAAGCGCCGCCGATGTTGATGGCCACGTCGTTGCCCATCACCTGGCAGGCCAGCATGGTCAGCGCCTCGCACTGCGTGGGGTTGACCTTGCCCGGCATGATGGAAGAGCCCGGCTCGTTCTCGGGAATGCGCAGCTCGCCGATGCCGCTGCGCGGGCCGCTGGCCAGCCAGCGCACGTCGTTGGCGATCTTCATCAGGCTGGCGGCCAGCCCCTTCAGCGCGCCGTGCGCGTGCACGATGCCGTCGCAGGATGCCAATGCCTCGAACTTGTTCGGCGCCGTCACGAAGGGCAGCCCGGTGGCCTGCGCCAGTTCGGCCGCCACCTGCTCCGCGTAGCCCTTGGGCGCGTTCAGCCCGGTGCCCACCGCGGTGCCGCCCAGCGCCATTTCGTAGAGGTGCGGCAGCGCCGCCTGCAGGTGCCGCTCGGCGTGTTCGAGCTGCGCCACGTAGCCCGAGAACTCCTGGCCCAGCGTCAGCGGCGTGGCGTCCTGCAGGTGGGTGCGGCCGATCTTCACGATGCCGCCGAACGCCGCCGACTTGGCGGCCAGCGTCTCGCGCAGCGCGCGCAGGCTGGGCAGCAACTGGTGCGTGACGGCTGCCACCGCCGAGACGTGCATCGCCGTAGGGAACACGTCGTTGCTGGACTGGCTGCGGTTCACGTCGTCGTTGGGATGCACCAAGCGCCCTTCGCCGCGCTCGCCGCCCATCAGCTCGCTGGCGCGATTCGCCAGCACCTCGTTGACGTTCATGTTGGTCTGGGTACCAGAGCCGGTCTGCCAGACCACCAGCGGAAACTCGTCGCCGTGGCGGCCGGCCACCAGCACCTCGTCTGCGGCGGCCACGATGGCCTGCGCCTTCTCCGGCTTCAGCAGCCCCAGCGACGCGTTGACGCGGGCCGACGCCCTTTTGATCTGCACCAGCGCGCGGATGATTTCGCGCGGCTGGCGCTCGCCGGAAATGTCGAAGTTGCCGATGGAGCGCTGCGTCTGGGCGCCCCACAAGCGGTCGGCGGGAACCTCGATCGGGCCGAAGGTGTCGAGCTCGGTGCGTGTCGTCGTCATGGATGTCCTCAAAAACGAGCGCCGAGTATCGCGCGCCGCCTTGACCACCCTCGCGGATGGGTCAAGCCCGCGGGTGTTCAGCCGCGTTCGAGGTGCTGCGGCAGCAGGCGCACGACCTTCTGCAGGAAGTCGAACTCCGCGTCCGGCAGCGTGCGCGGCTCGAAGTCGAAGTGGCACAGCGTGCCGAACAGGTTGCCGTCGCGGCCGACCAGCGGCAGGCCGTGGTAGGCGATGACCACGCCCTTGAACGGGCTGCCGGTGACCTGGTCGCTCTCGCGCGAGTCGCTGATCCGCAGCGCGCCATCGCGCAGCGCGTGCTGGCAGAAACTGTCGCCCAGCGGCACCACGGCGAGCGACTCGGGCAGCAGTTGCCCCAGGCGGTCGTAGAGGTAGAGATTGGCCACCGTCATGTCGCGCAGGCGGTAGATTGCGGTGCAGCGGTGCTCCACCCGGCCGTTGAGGTAGCGCAGCGCCGCGTTCACGCCCTCGTCGCGCAGGACGCGGGTGAAAGCGTCCATGGGGTCGGCAGTGGCGGCGGCGGTTGGCGGCATGGCCCCATCGTATCCCACGGCCGCCTCCCCGATAATTGCGCGGTTCCCTGCCTTCAAATCGACAACCATTCCGCCCCACGCCATGACCACGACGAGCATCCGCCAGGCCGACCTGATCGAGTCCATCGCCGCCGCCCTGCAGTACATCAGCTACTACCACCCGGCCGACTACATCGCCCACCTGGCGCGCGCCTACGAGCGCGAGCAGAGCCCGGCGGCCAAAGACGCTATCGCGCAAATTTTGACCAACAGCAAGATGAGCGCCACCGGCCAGCGCCCGATCTGCCAGGACACCGGCATCGTCAACGTGTTCCTGAAGGTGGGCATGGACGTGCGCTGGGAAGGCTTCACCGGCAGCCTGGACGACGCCATCAACGAAGGCGTGCGCCGCGGCTACAACCACCCGGACAACACGCTGCGCGCCAGTGTGGTGGCCGACCCGCAGTTCGAGCGCAAGAACACCAAGGACAACACGCCGGCGGTGATCTTCACCGAGATCGTGCCGGGCAACACGGTGGACGTGACGGTGGCCGCCAAGGGCGGCGGCAGCGAGAACAAGAGCAAGATGGTCATGCTGAACCCGAGCGATTCGGTGGTGGACTGGGTGCTCAAGACGGTGCCGACCATGGGCGCCGGCTGGTGCCCGCCGGGCATGCTGGGCATCGGCATCGGCGGCACGGCCGAGAAGGCGGTGCTGATGGCCAAGGAAAGCCTGATGGACGACCTCGACATGTACGAGCTGCAGGCCAAGGCGGCCAGCGGCGCCAAGCTGAGCAAGGTCGAGGAACTGCGGCTGGAGCTGCACGAGAAGGTCAATGCGCTGGGCATCGGCGCGCAGGGCCTGGGCGGCCTGACCACCGTGCTCGACGTGAAGATCAAGATGTACCCCACGCACGCGGCCAGCAAGCCGATCGCGATGATCCCCAACTGCGCCGCCACCCGCCACGCGCATTTCGTGATGGACGGCAGCGGCCCGGTCTACCTCGACCCGCCCAGCCTGGACCTGTGGCCCAACGTCAACTGGACGCCCGACTACAACAAGAGCAAAAAGGTCGACCTCAACACCCTGACCAAGGAAGAAGTGGCGAGCTGGAAGCCGGGCGACACGCTGCTGCTGAACGGCAAGATGCTCACCGGCCGCGACGCCGCGCACAAGCGCATCCAGGACATGCTGGCCAAGGGCGAGAAGCTGCCGGTGGACTTCACCAACCGCGTCATCTACTACGTGGGCCCGGTCGATCCGGTGAAGGGCGAGGCGGTCGGCCCCGCTGGCCCGACCACCGCCACCCGCATGGACAAGTTCACCGACATGATGCTGGCGCAGACCGGCCTGATCGCGATGGTGGGCAAGGCCGAGCGCGGCCCGGTCGCCATCGAGTCCATCAAGAACCACAAGAGCGCCTACCTGATGGCCGTGGGCGGCGCCGCCTACCTGGTGAGCAAGGCGATCAAGGCCGCCAAAGTGGTGGGCTTCGCCGACCTGGGCATGGAAGCCATCTACGAATTCGACGTGGTCGACATGCCGGTGACGGTGGCGGTCGATGCGGGCGGCACCAGCGCCCACATCACCGGCCCCGCCGAGTGGCAGAAGAAGATCGCCAGCGGCGAACTCAAGAAGATTCCGGTCGCGGCCGCTTGACCAACAGCCTGCGCGCAGCCCCCATCGGCGTCTTCGACAGCGGCGTCGGCGGCCTGAGCGTGCTCAGGGCGCTGCGCGCCGAGTTGCCGCACGAGGCCTTCGTCTACGTGGCCGACAGCGGCTTCGCTCCCTACGGCGAGCGCGGCGACGCCCATGTGGTGGAGCGCTCGCGCATCGTGGTGCGGGGTCTGCGCGAGCGCTACGGCATCAAGCTGCTGGTGGTGGCCTGCAACACCGCCACCGCCGCCGCCATCCATCTGCTGCGCGCCGAAAACGCCGATCTGCCCATCGTTGGCGTGGAGCCGGCCATCAAGCCGGCGGTGGCCAACAGCCGCACCCGCCGCATCGGCGTGATGGCCACGCGCGGCACGCTGAACAGCGCCAAATTCAAGCTGCTGCTGGACACGCAGCGGGCCGATGCCGACTTCGTGCTGCAGCCCTGCGACGGCCTGGCCCACGCGATCGAGCGCGGCGATGCTCCTGAAATTGAAGCACTCTCGCGAGACTACACGCTGGCAATGGGCCGATTTGGCTCTGAAATGGGCGACATCGACACGCTGGTGCTCGGCTGCACCCACTACCCGTTTGCCGGCGACCTGCTGCAGCAACTGGCCGGTGCCCAGACCCGGCTGGTCGAGACCGGCGTGCCGGTGGCCCAGCACACCCGCCGCCTGCTGGCCGCCGCCGACGCGCTGCAGAGCGATGGCCAAGGCGGGCTGCTGCTGCACACCAGCGGAAACGTCGCCGCGCTGCGCGACGCCGCCGACCGCTGGCTGGCACCGGGGCTGGCCGTGTCCTCCTTCTGACATGGCAGGCGCCGGCGGTCATTGCCCTGACCCGGGCCGGGGTCTATAGTGGGGCGCCGCCGGCCCGACGGAGGGGCGGGCGGCGCGGTTCTCCAACCCATCACAACACCACAACGGAGGGAATCCCCCATGAACTGGTTCATGCTCGCCTTGTCCAAGTACGCACAGTTCTCAGGCCGCTCGACCCGGCAGGAGTACTGGATGTACGTGCTGGTCTACGTCATCATCGCCATCGTGCTCGGGGTCATCGAAGGCGTGCTGCACACCCGGTTCCTGGGCATCGTGCTCACGCTGGCACTGTTGCTGCCCAGCCTGTCGGTCAGTGCCCGCCGCCTGCACGACACGGGGCGCAGCGGCTGGTGGCAGTTGCTCAACCTGATACCGCTCGTCGGCTGGATCGTGCTGATCGTCTTCCTCGTGCAAGACAGCGCGCCCGACAACCAGTACGGCCCCAACCCCAAGGGCGGCCTCGCCCCGGCAGCGGTCTGACCGCCGCCGCCACCGTGCCGGGCCGCTGGCGCCCGGCCGCCCGCCGCGCCCTGGGTGTTTTCTTCCTCGCGGCGGGCTTCAACCACTTCTGGCACACCGCCTTCTACGCCGCCATCGTGCCGCCCTGGCTGCCGTGGCACACCGAACTGGTGTGGCTCAGCGGCCTGGCCGAAATGAGCCTGGGCGCGCTGGTGCTGTGGCGGCGCCACGCGCGGCTGGCCGGCTGGGGCCTGATCGCGCTGTGCCTCGCGGTGCTGCCCGCCAACATCCACATGGCGCTGCACCCCGAGCTGTTCCCGCTGTTCCCGCCGGCCGCGCTGTGGGCCCGCCTGCCGCTGCAAGCCGTGCTGATCGCGTGGATTTGGTGGTGCACGCATGATGCGGCACCGCCGCCCGAAAGAACCCCCTGACATGATCACGCTGCACCACCTCAACAACTCGCGCTCGCAGCGCGTGCTCTGGCTGCTCGAAGAGCTGGGCCTGCCCTACGAAGTCAAGCGCTACGAGCGCGACGCCAAGACCATGCTCGCGCCGCCGGAGCTGGCGGCGGTACACCCGCTGGGCAAGTCGCCGGTGATCGTCGACGACGGCCAGACCATTGCCGAATCGGGCGCCATCATCGAGTACCTGATCGAGCGCTACGGCCACGGCCGGCTCGCGCCCGCGCCCGGCACGCCCGAGCGGCTGCGCTACACCTACTGGCTGCATTACGCCGAAGGCTCGGCCATGCCGCCGCTGCTGCTGACACTGGTGTTCGACAAGGTGCGCACCGCGCCCATGCCCTTCTTCGTGCGGCCGGTGGCCCGGGCCATTGCCGACGGCGCGACCAAGGCCTTCATCGGCCCGCAGGTCAACCGCCACCTCGACTACATCGATGCCGAGCTGGGCAAGTCCACCTGGTTCGTGGGCGACACGTTCAGCGCGGCCGACATCCAGATGAGCTTTCCGCTGGAGGCGGCGGTGGCCCGTGGCCTGGCCAAGAGCCGGCCCCACCTCGCGGAGTTCGTGCGGCGCATCGAAGCGCGGCCCGCCTACCAGCGCGCGCTGCAGCAAGGCGGCCCGTTCACGCTGGGTTGATTCCCGCAACCACAGACAACGCGACATGACCGATACCCCGACCGACCCCGTGCTGCTGGAACGCGACGGCGCCGTGGCCTATATCAGCTTCAACCAGCCCAACCGCCTGAACACGCTGGACGTGCCCAGCGTGAAGGCCTTCCGCGCGATCTGCACGCTGATTGCCGAAGACCGTGGCGTGCGGGCGGTGGTGGTGCGCGGCGCCGGCCGGGCCTTCGGCGTGGGTGGCGACCTGGCCGGCATGCGCACCGACGCGGCCGGCACCGCCAGACAGCTCATCGAGAACCTGCATGCCGGCCTGCTGACGCTGAGCCGCATCGACGCCCCGGTCATCGCCAGCCTGCAAGGCGCGGTGGCCGGCGGCAGCCTGAGCCTGGCGCTGGCCTGCGACCTGGCGATTGCCGCCGAGGGCACGGTGTTCAACCTCGCCTACTCGCGCATCGGCGCGAGCTGCGACGGCTCCAGCTCCTGGCACCTGCCCCGCATCGTCGGCCTGCGCCGCGCGATGGCGATTGCGCTGCTCTCCGACAACATCGACACCGCGCAGGCGCTGGACCTCGGGCTGGTGAACAAGGTGGTGCCGGCAGCCGAACTGGCCACCGAAACAGCCGCGCTGGCCCACCGGCTCGCGCAAGGCCCGACGCACGGCTACGGCCGCATCAAGCGGCTGCTGCGCGACTCGCTGGGCAACGACCTGCCCGCTCAGCTCGACGCCGAACAGGCGGCCTTCCTGGAAGGCACCAAGACGCAGGACTTCGCCGAGGGCCTGAACGCCTTCTTCGACAAGCGGCCGCCGCGCTTCAGCGGCCGCTGACCGACAATTTCAGAGGAAAATCGGCCTGAAGTCAGCGCGGAATCTAGCTTTCCAGCTATTGATTCAGTAGCAATCAGCGCGGCGTGGCGGCCGCTGCCGGCACGCCGGCATCGCTCCAGCCGCCGCCCAGCGCGCGGTACAGCGCCACCTGGTTCTGCAGTTGCAACAGGCGCGTCTGCAACACCGCCTGCTGGGCGGTGAACAGCGAACGCTGGGCGTCCAGCAGGTCCAGGTAGTTGGCCACGCCGTTGCGGTAGCGCAGGTCAGACAGCTTGAAGCGCACACCCTCGGCATTGGCCTGCGCCGCCTGTGCGCGGGACTGCTCCACCAGCGTGGCGCGGCTGCCCAGCGCGTCGGCCACCTCGCGGAACGCGGTCTGGATGGCTTTCTCGTACTGCGCCACCGCGATGTCGCGGCTGACCTTGGCCGAGTCCAGGCCCGCCGCGTTGCGGCCGGCGTCGAAGATCGGCAGCACCAGTTGCGGCGCCAGCGTCCAGCCGTAGCTGCCGCTCTCGAACAGGCCCGACAGGTGGTTGCTGGCGGTGCCCACGCCGGTGGTCAGCGTGATGCGCGGAAAGAACGCCGCGCGGGCCGCACCGATGTTGGCGTTGGCCGACAGCAGCTGCTGCTCGGCCTGGCGGATGTCGGGGCGGTTGGTGAGCAGCTCGGACGGCAAGCCGGCGGGCAGATCGGCCGGCATCACCACGCCGTTCAGCGCATTGGCGGCGTCGGCGAAAGACAGGTCGGCCGGCAGCGGCTGGCCCAGCAGCAGTTCCAGCGCGTTGCGGTCGAGCACGCGCTGGCGCTGCAAGGCGGCCAGCGTGACGCGGGCCGATTCGGTGAGCGACTCGGCCTGCCGGTAGTCCAGCTCCGACGACGCACCGTTGTCGAAGCGCAGCTTGGTCAGCCGCAGCGACTCTTCGCGCGTGCCCAGCGTGTCTCGGGTGAGCTGCAGCAGCGCCTCGTCGGTGAGCAGGTTGAGCCAGCCGGTGGCGACCGAGGCGACCAGCGCGATGTGGGTGGTCTTGCGGGCCTCTTCCGTGGCGAGGTACTGGGCCAGCGCGGCCTCTTTCAGGCTGGCGACGCGGCCGAAGAAATCCAGCTCGTACGACGTGACCGCCAGGCCCACGGTGTAGGCGCTGGTGATGCCGCCACCCGCGGTGGCCGCGGGCGTGCGGGAGCCGGTGGCCTGGGCACTGACGGTGGGGAACTGGTCGGCCCGGCGGATCTGGAACTGCGCGCGCGCCTGCTCGATGTTGAGCGCGGCCACCCGCAGGTCGCGGTTGTTGGCCAGCGCCGCCGCAATGAGCCGCTGCAACTGCGGGTCGACGAAGTAGCTGCGCCAGTCGATCTCGACCGCGCGGGGCTGGCCGGCGGCGTTGTCGGCGTCGGCCGTGGGAAAGGCGGGCGCCACGGGCGCGGCGGGCCGCTCGTAGGTGGGAATCATCGAGCAGGCCGACACGGCGGCGGCCGCCGCCAGCGCCGTGGCGCTGCGCAGGAAGGTGTAGCGGCGATCAGCCATGGCTCACCTCCCCGTGGTGCGGGCCCGCAGGCGGCAGCGCGGCCGGAGGGTCGCCACCGTCATGCGGCTTGGGCCTGGGCTTGAACAGCCGCAGCACCACGACGAAGAACACCGGCACGAACAGCACGGCCAGCACGGTGGCGGTGATCATGCCGCCCATCACGCCGGAGCCGATCGCGCGCTGGCTGGCCGAGCCGGCGCCGGTGGAGATCACCAGCGGCAACACGCCCAGAATGAACGCCAGCGAGGTCATCAGGATCGGGCGGAACCGCAGGTGGCAGGCCTCCAGCGTGGCCTCGATCAAACCCTTGCCTTCGGCATGCAACTCCTTGGCGAACTCGATGATCAGGATGGCGTTCTTCGCCGAGAGGCCGATCACCGCGATCAGCCCCACCTTGAAGAACACGTCGTTGGTCAGGCCGCCCAGGAAGGCGCCGAGCAACGCGCCCAGCACCCCCAGCGGCACCACCAGCATCACCGCGAACGGAATCGTCCAGCTCTCGTACAGCGCGGCGAGGCACAGGAACACCGCCAGCAGCGAGAACGCCAACAGGTAGACGGCCTGCGAACCGGAAAGCTTTTCCTCGCGCGACTGGCCCGTCCATTCGAACGCGAAACCCGCCGGAAGCTGCTGCCCCAGCCGCTCCATCTCGAGCAGCGCGTCGCCCGTGCTGTAGCCCGGCGCGGCGTCGCCGGCGATGCGCATGGACGGGTAGCCGTTGTAGCGGATGGTCTGCACCGGCCCGGTGATCCACTTCGTCGTGGCAAAGGCGGAGAGCGCGACCGGCCGGCCCTGCGCGTTCGTCGCGTTGATGCGCAGGATGTCCTCCGGCTGCATGCGCTGCGGTGCGTCGGCCTGCACCACCACCCGCTGCAGGCGGCCCTGGCTCAGGAAGTCGTTCACGTAGGCGGAACCCAGCGCGGTGGACAGCGTGGTGTTGATCGCGTCGAAGCTCACGCCCAGCGCGGCGGCCCGCTCGCGGTCGATCTGCAGCTCGAGTTGCGGTGCGTCTTCCAGCCCGTCGGGCCGCACGCCGGTGAGCACCTTGCTTTGCGAGGCCAGCCCCAGCATCTGGTTGCGCGCGGCCAGCAGGGCCGCATGGCCCGCGCCGCCGCGGTCCTGCAGGCGGTAGTTGAAGCCGGTGGCGTTGCCCAGCTCCCGGATGGGCGGCGGGCTGAGCGGCAGGATGAACGCATCGCGCACCCCCGCCAGCGCCTTGAAGGCGCGCGCCGCGATGGCCTGCGACGCATGCTCGGCGCCCTTGCGCTCGTCCCAGTCCTTCAGCGTGACGAAGGCCAGGCCCGCATTCTGGCCGCTGCCGGAGAAGCTGAACCCCAGCACGCTGACCATGCTCTGAATCTCGGGTTGCTTGAGCATGTAGTTTTCCATCTGCTCCATGACCGAGAGCGTGCGCTCTTGCGTGGCGCCCGGTGGCAACTGCACGTTGACCAGCATGAACCCCTGGTCTTCATTCGGCAGGAAAGAAGACGGCAGGCGATAGAACATCCAGCCCACCAGCGCAACGACCAGCGCAAACACCAGCATCATCCGGCCGGTGCCCTTCAGCAGCCGCGCGACGAAACCCTCATACCCCTTGGCGGTGCGCGAAAAGCCGCGGTTGAACCAGCCGAAGAAGCCGCGCTTCTCCATGTGGTGGCCCGCTTCCACCGGCTTCAGCAAATGGGCGCACAGCGCCGGCGTGAGCGACTGCGACAGGAACACCGAGAACAGCATCGAGCCGACCATCACCAGCGAGAACTGCCGGTAGATGTTGCCGACCGCGCCACCGAAGAAGGCCATCGGCACGAACACCGACACCAGCGTGACGGTGATGCCGACGATGGCCGCCGTGATCTGCGACATGCCCTTGCGGGTGGCCTCGATCGGCGACAGCCCCTCCTCGCTCATGATGCGCTCGACGTTCTCCACGACGACGATCGCGTCGTCCACCAGAATGCCGACCGCCAGCACCATCGCGAACATGGTCAGCACGTTGATCGTGAAGCCCAGCCCCGCCATCAGGGCAAACGTGCCGAGCAGCGACACCGGCACCACAATGGTGGGAATGAGCGTGTAGCGGATGTTCTGCAGAAACAGCAGCATCACCAGGAACACCAGAATAACGGCCTCGACCAGCGTCTCCACCACCTGCGAAATCGAGATCTTCACGAAGCGCGAGCTGTCGTAGGGGATGTCGTATTTCACGCCGGGCGGGAAGTAGCGCTGCAACTCCTCCATGCGCTTGCGGATGGCGGTGGACACCTCCAGCGCGTTGCCCGTGACGGACAACTGCACGCCGATGCCGGTCGAGGGCCGGCCGTTCAGCCGCGTCGAGGTGGCGTAGTTCTGGCCACCCAGCTCCATGCGGGCCACGTCTTTCAGCCGCACGCTAGAGCCATCGGTGTTGGCCCGCAGCACGATGGCGCCGAACTGCTCGATGGTGCTGAGCTGCCCGGTCACGACCACGTTGGCAAAGATGGGCTGGCCCGCCGCGAGCGGCAGGTCGCCAATGGTGCCGGCCGAAACCTGGGCGTTCTGCGCCCGGATGGCGTTGTTGACGTCGCCCATCGACAGGTTGAAACCCACCAGCTTGGCCGGATCGACCCAGATCCGCATCGCGCGCTCGGTGCCGAACAGCTGCGCCTGGCCCACACCGGGAATCCGCTGGATTTCCGGCAGGACGTTGCGCGAGGCGTAGTCGCCCAGGAACACCGGCGTGTGCGCCGGATCGGGCGACGACAGCACGGTGAACAGCAGGAAGTTGGAGCGTGCCTTGTCGACCCGCACGCCCTGCTGCGTCACGGCCGCCGGCAGGCGCGGCGCGGCCCGGCTCAGCCGGTTCTGCACATCGACCTGGGCCAGATTGACGTCGGTCTCGGGCTCGAAGGTGATGGTGATCTGCCCGGTGCCGTTGGCCTGGCTGACCGACTCCATGTAGGTCAGGCCCGGCGAGCCGTTCATTTCCTGCTCGATGACGCTGATCACCGTGTCTTCCAGCGTCTGTGCCGAAGCGCCGGGGTAGGTGGCCGACACCACGATGGACGGCGGGGCCACGGTGGGGTACTGCGCCACCGGCAGTTGCTTGATGGCCACGGCGCCGCCCACGATGATGAACAGCGCGATGACCCACGCGAAGATGGGCCGGTCAATGAAGAAGCGCGACATCGCTGCTGCCCTTTACTTCGCGGCGGCCGCAGCCGAGGCCGGCGCGGAAGACGGCGCGGCGGCCGGAGCCGAGGCCTGTTTCCAGGCCACCGGCTTCACCACGGCACCGGGCTTGAGCTTCTGGAAGCCGTCGACCATCACCTGCTCGCCCGGCTTCAGGCCGTCGAGCACCACCCATTGGCCTTCCTGCGCATTGCCGATCTTCACCGGACGCGGCGCGACCTTGCCGTCGCTGCCGACCACCATCACGGTGTCGCCGGAAGACGCACGCGTCACCGCCTGTTGCGGCAGCAGAATGGCGTTGCCGGCCTTGGCCTGCTCCAGCCGCACCCGCACGTACAGGCCCGGCAGCAGCACGCCGCCCGGGTTGGGCACCTCGGCGCGCAACGTGATCTGGCCGGTGGTGGCGTCCACCGTCAGGTCGGAGAACAGCAGCTTGCCGGTGCGGGCGTAGGGGCTGCCGTCTTCCAGCAGCACGGTGACGCTCGCGGCGTCGGCGCCGGCGCGTTTGAGGCGGCCGCTGTCGAGCGCTTGCCGCAGCTTCATCACATCGGCCGCTGGCTGGGTGAAATTGACGTAGACCGGATCGATCTGCTGCACCACCGCAAGCTGGGTGGCCTCGCCCTGCCCCACCAGCGCGCCTTCGGTCACCAGCGCCCGGCCGATGCGGCCGGCGATCGGCGCCGTCACGGATGCGTAGCCGAGGTTGATCTTGGCGGTCTGCACCGCCGCGCGGCCCACGGCCACGTCGGCCTCGGCCGTCTTGGCGGCGGCCACCGCGCTGGCGTACTCCTGCTTGCTGACCGCATTGGCCTCGACCAGCGGCTTGTAGCGTTCCGCCAAAGCCGCGGCCTGCGACTGATTGGCCTGCGCGCGGGCCAGCGAGGCCTGTGCGCTGTCGTAGGCGGCCGCATAGGGCGCCGGGTCGATGCGGAACAGCGGTTGCCCTTCCCGCACGTTGCTGCCTTCCTGGAACAGGCGGCGTTGCAGAATGCCGGCGGCGCGCGCGCGGACCTGGGCGATGCGCGAAGCCTCGAGGCGGCCCGGCAGCTCGGTCAGCAGGCCCACGTCGGTCACGGCCACGGTCACCACACCCACTTCGGCGGGCGGCGGCGCAGCGGGCGGCGGCGCCTCACCCTTGCCGCAGGCGGTGAGCATCAGCGCCACCGCGGCGGCGCCAGCGGCCCGGGCCATGGCGGCGTGGCGGCGGTGTTGTGGTTGTTGTTCGGGGCACGAAACGGGCATGCTGTTCTTTCGAAAAAGCGTGTTCGGGAGGGGTTGTCGGGGTGGCTGGCTGCCGGACCGGAGGGTTCCAGGGGCGGGGCCATGCTGCGGACGCACATGAGTTTACATACATTTTTGAATGTATATTCAACGACAGTCCGATAACCGCCACTGGAGAGTCCGTTTGGTCCGCCGCACCCGTGAAGAAGCCCTGGCCACCCGCCAGCGCCTGCTCGACGCCGCCGAGGTCGTGTTCCACACGCGCGGCGTGGCCGGCACTTCGCTGCACGACATCGCGCAGCAGGCCGGCACCACCCGCGGCGCCATCTACTGGCATTTCAAGGACAAGGCCGACCTGTTCAACGCCATGATGGACCGCGTCACGCTGCCGCTGGAGGCCACATTCGCCGAGGTCGGCCGCGACCCCGAGGCCGACCCTGTGCCGGCCATCCGCCGCGCCATCGTCGACGCCCTGAAGCAGACCGCAAACGACGACCGCACCCGACGGGTCTTCGCGGTGGCCACGCACAAGGTGGAATACGTTGACGAGGTGCAGGCCATCCGCCAGCGCCACCTGCGCATCCGTGGCGACTGCATCGACAACATGGCCAGGGGCCTGCGGCTGGCGGCGCGGCAGCGCGGCACACCGCTGCCGGTACCGGCCGCTACGGCCGCGCATGGCCTGCACGCACTGGTGGACGGGTTGATCAAGAACTGGCTGCTGGCGCCAGACGGGTTCGACCTGGTGCGCGGCGGTGCCCGCGCGATCGACACCTACCTGCTGGGCCTGGGCCTGGCACCGGCCGCCGCGCCCAAGAAAAAAGGCCGCTGACGCGGCCTTTTGTTGACTAATGCAGGTGGCGCGGCTTGCGGCCACCGCCGTGGCTGCCGCCACTGCCACCCCCGCCGCCCGAGCCGCGCGGCGGCTTGCCGAGCTGCATCGAGTTGTTCAGCGCGTCGAAGCGTTTCTCGAACAGCCGGTCGATCGCGCCCACCACCTCGGTCAGCTCGGAGCCGTCGAAGTGGCGCTCCATCAGGTGCACGGTGTCTTCCACCAGCAGGTCGCGCTGCACCTGCATGATGGCGGCGGGTGTAGGCCCCACGAAGTACATCGCGAAGTCGTCGCGGGCCTCGCCTTCCTGCTCGTCGTCTTCCTCGTCGAAGTCGTTGTCGTAGAAGGTGACCTCGATCGCCGCGCCCTCGCGGGCCAGCTCGTTGAGGTTCATGCACATGTCGTCCAGCGCCTGGCGGAAATCCTCGTTGCCGGGCACCGTCCAGCAGATTTCCAGCACCTGGTCGTGCGTGTCGAACTTGATGCCAGGTTCTTCTTCGTAGGCGCTGGCGGCGCCGTCGGCCAGCGACTTGGCGCCGGCGTAGCTCCACAGCGGCTTCAGCGCCTCCTGGATCTCGGCGAACTTGACGGTGTCGCGCAGCGGCACTTCGCCGTGCACATGGATCTCGAAAGCGGCGTCGTATTGGGACATGGCCCGGTGATCTTAACGCGTCGGCGGCCTCGGCTGCGCCGGGGTCAACCGGCGGCGACGCGCTGCGACAGGTGGGCCAGCGCCTCCTGCACCTGGTCGATCAGCACCAGGCACAGGTCGCCCGGTTCGAGCTGCGCCAGCGCCTGGTCGATCGCCAGCATCTCGCCCTGCACCTCGCTGACCGAGGTGGCACGTTTGGCGCCCACCAGCCCCTCGCGCAGCAGCCGCAGCACCTCGCCGTCGGCCCGGCCGCGCTGGCAGGCGTCTTCGTAGAGGATGACGTTGTCGAAGGCGTCGCCGAGGATGGCGGTCTGCTCGCGGATGTCCTGGTCGCGCCGGTCGCCGGCGCCGCTGATGACCACGAAGCGGCGCTCCGCCGGCATCGCGTCGACCGCGCCCACCAGCGCGCGCATCGCGTCCGGGTTGTGGCCGTAGTCGGCGATCACGGTGGCGCCCCGGTAGTCCATGACGTTGAAGCGGCCGGGTGCGTTGCTGCTGTCGTTCAGGAAGCTGCCCAGGCCGCTGTGCACCGCCTCCCAGGCCAGGCCGGCGCCCCAGGCCGCGCCGATCGCCGCCATCGCGTTCTCGACCTGGAAACCGATGGTGCCGTTGCGCGTCAGTGGAATGCCGCGCAGCGGAAAGCGCTCGCGCCGCGAACCCTCGGACGCGACGATCGCGTCGCCGTCGACGTAGACACAGCGTTTGCCCTGGGCGCGGTGGGTGGCCATGACCGGGTGGTGGCGGTCTGCCGCGAAGAAGATGATCTGGCCCTTGCAGCTCGACGCCATCGCCGCCGTGATCGGGTCGGCGGCATTCAACACCGCATAGCCGCCGGTGCCGACGTTCTGCACGATCACACGCTTCAGCACCGCGAGGTCTTCGACCGTGGTGATGAAGTTCAGACCGAGGTGGTCGCCGATCCCGACGTTGGTCACCACCGCCACCTGGCAGTGGTCAAAGCCCAGGCCTTCGCGCAGGATGCCGCCGCGCGCCGTCTCGAACACCGCCGCGTCCACGTCGGGGTGGGCCAGCACGTTGCGTGCGCTGCGCGGGCCGCTGCAGTCGCCGCTGTCGATCTGGCGGCCGTTCACATACACACCGTCGGTGTTCGTCATGCCCACGCGCAGGCCGCTGCTGGCCAGCAGGTGCACGATGAGGCGTGAGGTCGTGGTCTTGCCGTTGGTGCCGGTGACCGCCACCACGGGAATGCGGCCGTCCTCACCGGGCGCGAACATGCGCGCCACCACCGCGTCGCCCACCGCCCGGCCCTTGCCGAACGACGGCGACAAATGCATGCGCAGGCCCGGCGCGGCGTTCACCTCCACCACGCCGCCCATCTGCTCCTCCAGCGGGCGCAGCACCGATTCGCAGACCACATCGACGCCGCAGATCTCCAGCCCCACCATGCGCGCCGCCGCCACCGCGCGGGCAGCCACCTCGGGGTGCACGTCGTCGGTCACGTCGGTGGCGGTGCCGCCGGTGCTCAGGTTGGCGTTGTTGCGCAGGATGGCGCGCTGGCCCTTGTCGAGCACCGAATCCGGCGAGAAGCCCTGCATCGCGAGCCGCGCCACCGCGATCTCGTCGAAGCGGATGCGGGTCAGCGAAGTGGCGTGGCCGTCGCCGCGGCGCGGGTCTGAATTGACGATCTGCACCAGCTCGCGCACCGTGTGTTGGCCGTCGCCGATCACCTGCGGCGGGTCGCGGCGCGAGGCCGCCACCAGCCGGTCGCCAACCACCAGCAGGCGGTAGTCGCTGCCGGGCAGGTATTGCTCCACCATCACATCGCCGTACTGCTCGGCCGCCTGGTAGGCGATGGCCAGATGTTCGCGCGTCGTGATGTTGACGGTGACGCCCTTGCCCTGGTTGCCGTCCTGCGGCTTGATGACCACGGGCAGGCCGATCTCGCCGGCCACCGCCCAGGCTTCATCGACCGATTCGACCGGCCGGCCCAGCGGCACCGGCACGCAGGCCGCGTGCAACAGCTTCTTGGTCAGGTCCTTGTCCTGCGCAATGGCCTCTGCCACCGCGCTGGTGCCGTCAGTTTCGGCGGCCTGGATGCGGCGCTGCCTGGAACCCCAGCCCAGTTGCACCAGGCTGCCGCGCGTGAGGCGCCGCACCGGAATGCCACGCGCCACCGCCGCGTCGACGATGGAGCCGGTGCTGGGGCCAAGACGCTCGTCTTCATCGAGCTCGCTCAGCGCGGCGATGCCCGCTCCGACGTCGAAAGCCTCGCCAGCACGCGCCGCCGCGATCAGTTGCTGCGCCAACTCCAGCGCCTCACGCCCAACCGCCTCTTCGGTGTACCCCACCACCACCTGGTAGGTGCCGGGTTCGGTCGTGGCCGAGGTCAGGCTGAAGGTGACGGGACAACCGGCCTCGGCCTGCAAGGCAAGGCCGGTGGCCTCGACCACCTGCGCCAGTGACACCGCATTGCCGTTGGCCGCAGGGCGCAGAACGCCCAGACCAGGGAACAGCGCGCGCAGCCGGGCTTCGAAGCCCGGCTCGTTGGCGATGTCGCACTCTTCCGGCGTGCAGCGCACGATGGCCTCGAGCGCCGTGTGGCTGCTCCACAGGTTGGGGCCGCGCAGCGCGCGGATTCGCGAAATGTCCATCCTCGGGTCCCGCTCTCTCGTCTTTTGCGTGTCGTTCAGACGGCGACGGCCAGCTGCCGCACCGGCCGCGGCGGCGTCGGTGCCGTCCATGAAAAGGTTTCGATGCCGGCCACGATCAAGTCGGCCGGCACCGCCATCGCCCAGGCGGCGGCCGTGGCGGCCAGCAGCACCGGCAGGCGGTTGGCATCGGCAGCGGCCTGTGCGCCAGTGGTGCCCAGCACCAGCACCTGCGGCTCCAGCGTGCCGTTGGCCAGCGCCAATGCGCCACCGCGCACGAAGACGGCACGGCCGCCGGTGGCGCGATGCGCCTCCACGGCGACGTTGGCTTCGGCCTGCGCGTACAGCACCACGCCGCCATCGCTCAGTTCGGCCAGTTCGGCGACTTCGGGTCTGTCGGCATTCAGCACGGCTGCGCCGCCGGACAGCACCACGTCCACCTGGGTGCGCAAGACCTTGCGCATCTGATCGGCCTCGAACACGTCGTAATGGCCCAGCCCTTCCCAGCCGGCCATGTCGGTGACCACGCCCACCTGGCAGCGGTCGTAGGCCAGGCCGTCGCGCAGGATCAGTTCGGCCCCGTTCTCCAGCACCACGGCCTGCACGGCCTGGTTCATGAGCAGCCGGTGGCCAGAGACCCAGTTGGCGCGGTCGCCGCCCTCGACGCAGCGGCCGTCCACATACAGGCCGTCACGGCAGGCCAGGCCGACCCGCGTGCCGCCCAGTTGCAGCAGCCAGGCGACGAGGCGCGAAATGGTGGCCGTGTGTTCGATGCCCGCCACGCCGATCACCGGCACCCGGCCGGGTTCGTGGTCGGCGAACAAGTGGTCGACGATGGCGCGGCCCACCGGGCGGGGCACGCCCTCGGCGGGCTTCAGGTGCATCAGCAGGCCGGGACCGGCGTTGACCTCGACGATGGCGCCACCCTGCGCCTGCAGCGGCTGGCCGATGTCCTGCGCCACCAAGTCGATGCCGGCAATGTCTAGGCCCACCGTGCGGGCGGCCAGCGAGGCGGCGAATTCGACTTCGGGGTGGATCTGGTCGGTGCAGTCGATCGCGACGTTGCCGTTGCGCTGGATCAGCACCTGGCGGCCGGCCTCGGGCACCGCGTCGGGCGTGAGGCCCTGGCGCTGCAGGTCGAGCAGAATGGCCTCGTCGGTGCGGGTCTCCACCAGGTTCAGCGGTGCGTCTTCGTTCAGGCCGCGGCGCGGATCGGTGTTGAGCTGCTGGTCGACCAGTTCGACCACGGTGGAGGTGCCGTCGGCCACGACCCAGGCGGCCTCGCCTCGGGCCACCGCAACCACCTTGCCGCCCACCACCAGCAGCCGGTGCTCGTGGCCCTTCACGAAACGCTCCACGATGACCTCGCTGCCGTGCTCCTGCGCCAGCAGGAAGGCGGCCTCGATGTCTTCGCGCTTCTTCAGGTCGAGGGATACGCCGCGGCCGTGGTTGCCGTCGGACGGCTTGACCACCACCGGCAGGCCGATGTCGTTCGCCGCGTCCCAGGCCTCTTCAGGAGATTCGACGATCTCGCCCTCCGGCACCGGCACGCCGACCGCGCGCAGCAGGCTCTTGGTGAGGTCCTTGTCGTGGGCGATGCCTTCGGCTATGGCGCTGGTGCGCTCTGTTTCGGCCGTCCAGATGCGGCGCTGCGCCGCACCGTAGCCCAACTGCACCAGATTGCCGTCGTTCAGGCGCAGGTGCGGTATGTCGCGGTCTGTCGCCGCCGCCACGATGCAGGCGGTGCTGGGCCCGAGGTAGCTGTCGTCGATGGCCTCGCGCACGGCGGCCACGGCGGCCGGCACGTCGAAGGCTTCGTTGCGGATCGCCGCCATCAGCAGCCGGTGGCCACAGGCCAGCGCGGCGCGGGCCACCTGCTCGTCCCGGGCACGGAACACCATGCGGTAGACGCCCGTCTTCGAGGTGCTGCGGGTCTGGCCGAAACCGGTCGGCATGCCGGCCAGGTTCAGCAGTTCGATGACCACGTGCTCCAGCACATGGCCGCTCCAGGTGCCTTCGTACAGGCGCTGGAGAAAACCGCCGTGCTCACCGACACCGCAGTGGTGCTCGACGAGGCCGGGCAGCAGCGCCACCAGCCGGTCCGGCAGGCCGGGAATCTGGTGCGAGGGGAAGTTTTCCAGATCGCCAAGGTCGAGCCAGACCTCCAGCACGGGGCGGTACGTCCAGATGTTGGGGCCGCGCAGGTAATTCACGCGCAGCAGCTTGATGTCGTCGAAGGTCGTCATGTCGGGCAAATCGGGGGCTTACAGCGCATCAACAGGGACTGCGGCGGTGGGTGGAAACACGGGCCGATTGAACGGACGCCGCTCGGGCCAGGGCTGATTCAGCGAGAATTCTAGTTTCCACACAGCGCTCCCGGCGATTCACCGGGCCACCGTGGACCCCACCGCGATCCATGCCACAACACCCTTCCGTCGACCTTCCCTCCAGCATCCCCGACCCGGACTGGGCTGGGCTGCGCACGCAGCTCCTCCCGGGGGAAAACGTGCTGACCGCGCTGACGGTTGACCTCGACGGTGGCTTGCGCTTCTCCACAGGGCGTGTGGCGCTGACCGACCAGCGCCTGCTGACCCAGCCGGCCGAGGGCCTGGCCTGGCAGGCGTGGCCGCTCGCGGCCACCCAGGCCCTGCAGCACCACGACCACGGCGGCGTCGGGACGCTGGAACTGCGCGATGGCACAAACCGCCTGGCGGCGTGGCGCTACACGCTGGGCCGCAACCCCGAGGTTCTGCGGCTGATGCGGCTGTTTGACCGCCAGCAGGCCCAGCGGGCCTTCGCCGCGCCGCCGCCCGACGAGGGCGCGCTGTGCCCGAGCTGCCAGGCGCCGCTGCCGGCCGACTCCGACGATTGTCCCGCCTGCGACCGCGAGCAGCAGCCCCCCTCGACCTGGGTGCTGCTGCGGCTGTGGCGTTTCGCCCGGCCCTACCGGAACCAGCTGCTGCTCGGCTTCATCCTCACGCTGCTGTCGACCGCGGCCACGCTGATCCCGCCCTACCTGACCATCCCGCTGATGGACGACGTGCTGATCCCGTTCCAGAACGGCAAGACCATCGACCCCTGGATCGTCGGTGGCTACCTCGCCGGCCTGGCCGGTGCGGCGGTGGCGGCCTGGGGCCTGAGCTGGGCCCGCACCTACCTGTTGGCGCTGGTGTCGGAGCGCATCGGCTCCGATTTGCGCACCACCACCTTCGAACACCTGCTGGCGCTGTCGCTCGACTATTTCGGCGGCAAGCGCACCGGCGACCTGATGGCGCGAATCGGCTCCGAGACCGACCGCATCTGCGTCTTCCTGTCGCTGCACGCGCTGGATTTCGCGACCGACGTGCTCATGATCGTGATGACGGCCGTCATCCTGTTCTCCATCAACCCCTGGCTGGCGGTGGTCACGCTGCTGCCGCTGCCCTTCATCGCCTGGATGATCCACGTGGTGCGCGACCGGCTGCGCACCGGCTTCGAGAAGATCGACCGGGTCTGGTCCGAGGTCAGCAACGTGCTGGCCGACACGATCCCCGGCATCCGCGTGGTCAAGGCCTTCGCCCAGGAAAAACGCGAAGCCAACCGTTTCCGCGACGCCAACCGGCACAACCTGCAGGTCAATGACAAGCTGAACAAGACCTGGTCGCTGTTCTCGCCCACCGTCTCGCTGCTGACCGAGATCGGCCTGCTGGTGGTGTGGGCCTTCGGCATCTGGCTGGTGTCGCGCAGCGAGATCACCGTGGGTGTGCTGACCGCCTTCATTGCCTACATCGGCCGCTTCTACACCCGGCTCGACTCCATGAGTCGCATCGTTTCGGTCACGCAAAAGGCCGCCGCCGGCGCCAAGCGCATCTTCGACATCCTCGACCACACCTCCAACGTGCCGGAGCCCGCGCAGCCGGTGCAACTGGAGCGGGTAGAAGGCCGCATCGAGATGCGCGGGCTGGGCTTCCGCTACGGCAGCCGCTCGGTGATCCGCGGGCTTGACCTAACGATCGAGCCCGGCGAGATGATCGGCCTGGTCGGCCACAGCGGTTCGGGCAAGAGCACGCTGGTGAATCTGCTGTGCCGCTTCTACGACGTGAGCGAAGGCGCGATCAAGGTCGACGGCGTGGATGTGCGCCGCTTCGGCGTGGCCGACTACCGGCGCCACATCGGGCTGGTGCTGCAGGAACCGTTTCTGTTCTTCGGCACCATCGCCGAGAACATCGCCTACGGCAAACCCGGCGCCAGCCGCGCCGAGATCGTCGCCGCCGCGCGCGCCGCCCACGCGCACGAGTTCATCCTGCGGCTGCCGCTGGGCTACGACTCGGTGGTGGGCGAACGCGGCCAGGGTTTGTCGGGTGGCGAGCGCCAGCGCATCTCGATCGCGCGGGCGCTGCTGATCGACCCGCGCATCCTGATCCTCGACGAGGCCACGTCGAGTGTCGACACCGAGACCGAAAAGGAAATCCAGAAGGCGCTCGATAACCTGGTGCAGGGTCGCACCACCATCGCCATCGCCCACCGGCTGTCCACGCTGCGCAAGGCCAACCGCCTGGTGGTGATGGACCGCGGTGAGGTGCTCGAGGTCGGCTCGCACGACGAGCTGATCGGCCGCCAGGGCGCCTACTGGCGGCTCTACCAGGCCCAGCTGCGGCGCGTGGACGGCGAAGACGACGACGAAGGCCCCGTGCTGCAACAGCAGCCCCTGCTTGAAACCCACGCGGCCCACCCGGCCGGCAACCCATGAGTGCGAATTTCACGCTGAAGCGCGACGGCGCTGGCAGGCTGGTCTACAGCGACCCCAACCAGGGCGACGTCGCCGGCGTCGTGCCGGTGCGCGCCTTCCCGATCAGCGCGGCTGAAGAGTCGCTGTCCCTCGTAGGGCCCGACGGCCACGAGCTGGCCTGGATCGCCGACCTCGCCACGCTGCCCAGTGATGTGAAGGCGCTGATCGACGCCGAACTGGCCACGCGCGAGTTCATGCCCCGCATCGAGCGGCTGGTGCAGGTGTCGACCTTTTCCACGCCCAGCACCTGGACCGTGGAGACAGACCGCGGCACCGCCGATTTCGTGTTGAAGGGCGAAGAAGACATCCGCCGGCTCGGCGGCTCGCGCCTGCTGATCACCGCCGAACACGGCGTGCTCTTCACTGTGCCTGACTTCCGCGCGCTGGACCGCGCCTCGCGGCGCCTGCTCGAGCGTTTTCTGTAGTACTACACTGCGGCAGACACCCGCCCGGGTGGTGAAATAGGTAGACACCGCGGACTTAAAATCCGCTGCTTCCAGAAATGGGGCGTGCCGGTTCGAGCCCGGCCCCGGGCACCAGACAACCGCAGCTCACCGAGCCACCACCATGAAACACCTCACCACCGCGACCTCGCTCATCCTTTCCGCCATGCTGGCCGTCCCCGCGCTGGCCCAGGACTGGCGGCAGGATGTCAAGGTGGTCACCAGCGAGTCCGATCCGACGGTGGCGCTGAAGGGCAAGCGCTCGGAAGAGAAAAACGACGAGCTGAGCGAGCGCAGTTGGAGCCTGGTGACCAGTGTCGACAAGAAATCCCGCCAGGCCTCGACCTCGCTCCAGTTCGGCATGCTGTACAAATCCACGGCCTGGCAGAACTGGCGCGTCGCCAGCACGGCAGACGGCCGCGCCCTTGAAGTCCTCGCCACGAAGAAGGCCCTGCTGGAATGCAAGGGCACCTGCACTTTCTTCGAGCAGATCGAGGTCGCCGTGCCGGCCGATGTGCTGGCTCAGGCTGCGGCGGGGCCGGTGCAGTTGCGTTTCGGCTCGGAGTTCGGTGGCCAACAGGTCATCACTGTCGACCCCGTCTCGGTGGGCGTGCAGCAGGCCGCAACGACCGCCACCATCGCCGCACTGCGCTGAGGCGCCTCTTTTAACGCTTTATTGGCCGCAAGTCAGCGCCAATGCTGGATTCTTTGCTGCAATTTAAGTAGCAAACGCTCAGAGCTGACACGCGCCAGAAACAAAAAGGCCCCGGACGCAAACGTCTCGGGGCCCGAATGGTGGCCGCTGGAAAGGCATCGGAAATGCGGTCGGCCACCAGTTCCTTGACAAGAACAGCCTCAGTGTAGGCACCGCCACCCCCAGGTGCCAGCGTGAAAACCCCAGCGCCGCTTGCAAGGCTGCCGCAAGAAAAGAAAACGTGAACGGCGTACCAGCGCGGATGGGCGGGCGTACGCACGGAGAAAAGCCCCGGCCACACGAAGCGCCCGGGGCAATCATGGCAAGAAGCCATGCGAGGAGAGAACAGTTACCACGTGGGGAGCAGCGCGGCGATTTCAAGTCCGGCGTGCCCGGGCTGGAGGTGGACTCACCAGCTTCCCACAACGCTTGATTGGGGTCGTGAAACCACCGTGAGTTCCCCCATTGCCCCAGTAAAGATTTCGTTGACGCCGGTGCGCGAGCGTAAAACGCAACTACGTCACACAACAACGAAAACCAAAGTATGCGAACGCTCAGGTTTCGCGGTTCATGTTCGATAGGAAAGCATCCGTTGGCGAATTTTTCACGCCAGCGGAAATATTCACATTCGTTCAGGAGTCCGCAGCATGAGTTCGTTCAACCTTCCCGACGCCGGCGTGCACGTCAACGACACCGACATCACCACAGGTGTCTTGCAGACGGCCTTCACGCAGGCCGCTACAGGCGCTCTTGATCAGGCGCAGCAGGGCGGCGCACAGCTCTCCAACGCCCTGGCCGATGGCTACGCCCAGGCGCAAGCCGCGCTCCAAGAAGCGGCGGCAGCGGCGCACCAGCAGGCGCTGCCCACGCTGACCCAGATCGACGGCCTGTTGCAGTCGCAAGCGCCCACGGCCGACAGCCTGCTGGCGTCCGTGGTGGAGATCGTCGAACCCCTGCACGGCGGCGCGCATCTCACGCTGGTCGGCAGCACCGTCGGCGCACCTGCCGACAGCCTGCTGGCCGCAATCGGGCAAGCCGCCAACGACGCCTTCGGTGGGCAGGCCGCCGCCGGATTCGACGCCCTGCGGGGCGCCGTGCACACCGCGACAGACGGCCAGGCCACGCTGGCCGTCAATGGCTCCGGCAGCGACTTCACGGGCCCGATCACCAGCTTGCTCGACGGCCTGAAGGCTTCGGGTGCCAACGCCGCCAACGGCAACCTCGAATTGAACACGGCCAGCCTCGGCCAGGCGGTCTCGGCGCTGCCTCTCGACGCCGTTGCGGGCGGCATCACCGCTGGAGGACAAGAGCACACGCTGGCCGATGGCGCAGCACCGCTGGTGGCGGTGCTTCAGGCCGTTAGCGGCGACAGCTCACCGCTGAGCAGCAACGCGTACGTTCATGCGGGGCCGGCGGCGGCTCCGGTCAACATGCTGATCGACAGCCTGTCGGCGCTCCATGCGCCCGCACTCCCGTCGATCGCCAGCCTGACCGATCCGGCCAACCTGCCCACCCTGCCGCCGCTGCCGGGCCACTGAAAAGGCCAGCCGTTGTCGCGGAGTCAGTCCGCGACAACAGGCTGCCCGAACACCAGCGGCACCGGTGCCCCGTCTCGCTGTTGGAAAAACACCGGAATCGACACGATGCCTTCCCTGCCCCGCATCTGCAGCGCGTAATGCAGGTGGGGGCCCCCCATCATTCCGGAGGCCCCGGTGCGGGCCAGCACTTGTCCGGCGCGAACCCGGTCACCAACTTGCACCGTGAAGCTGCCCGTTTCCAGATGGCCGTAGACCGAAAAGGTGTCGTCGGCGTGGTAGACGATGACCAGGTTCTCCTTGCCCTGGAAAGAGGGGTCGCGACCGCTGGCGAAGGAGCCGTCCTTGATGCGCGCCACCACGCCGTCGCGCGTCGCCACGACCGGTGTGCCGAAGGGCACGCCGAAATCGACGGCGTGAAGGCTGCCGGCGTCGTTGTGCGTGCTCTGGGGGCTGCCGAACATCTGCGCCACCAGCGCCGCAGTGCCCGGCATGAACGGCAATTGATGCGCCACCGTGAGGACGGTGTCGCGAGGGACGCCCAGCAAGCCCTTCACGTTGTAGCTCAACTGCCAGGGTTGCTCGACCACATCGAGCGAACGCAGCACGGCGCGCTCACCGGGCCGCAGCACGTGCGTGCTTTGGTCGGGCAGCGCATCGACGATGTGCAGCCGCGACAGCGTCAGCAACACGGTCTTCGGAATCGGATCGGGGTTCGCGCAGCGCAGCAGCACGCCGTTCTGCACGCCGGTTTCATCGCGGCGCGCGTCGGCCGCGCACTGGATATCGGCGTGCGCGCCCACGCAGAAGACCCAGCACATAGCCGCCAGCAGCAGGCGACGCGAAGAAGGAAATAGAGAGAGGGGATGGAGGCGCGGGGCGGAGTCGAACCGCCCTGGACGGATTTGCAATCGAATCGCAGGAGATTTTTCCATTGTAAATCAACGGCTTAAAGCTGCTGATTTTTGGGCTACCTGTTAGCTATCAACTTCGGCCACTTGGCCGTCGAGGTTCGTTGCTTCTTCAAGTATGTCGGCCGACTCACGGAAGGCCGCGTGAATCAGCTCTTGCCGATCCACGACGGAGCGCCCACCGACCCGTTTCTCCATCTGCACGAAGAACTCACACCCTTCGTGTTCGAAGTAGGAGCATAGGTCCAACTGGATCAGGTCCAGTGTCCACAGGTCATGCAGGGCGAGGTAGAAAGACGTCGGCGTGAAGCGCCAATTGTGAACATCGACGTACTCGCCGGCCCGCGCCGCAGCCATCTTGCGCTTGGCCTCCTCGATGTCGGGGTAGATCAGCGTGTCGGGCCCCTGCGTCTGGCGCGCCCAGGACACGGCCTCATTACGTTTCATGGCCAGAGAGAAGTGGTCCCAGACCGTCCCGAGGGTGTGCGCGGTCCTACGCTCGAAGTGGGCTTGCAGGATCTCACCCGGCGTGCTCGCGGGCCTGCAAATGTCGAAGCAGTATCGGCGGTCCGGGACGACCAGTGATAGCCTGCCGCCAGGCTTCAGCATCGTTTGGCATTCCCGCAGGAATCCCACGAAGTCCGGCGTGTGCTCGATGACGTGGGACGCGATGATCCAGTCGTAGTGGTGCCTCATCCACACGGTCGCCAGCGGCGATCGGCGCGGCAACCGGCACAGGTGTACCGAGCCGCTGGATGTATTTGAAGAGAGACAGCGCCATCAGAACGCCGTGTAGAGAACCGAGATGACGTCTCCTGCGGCAAGCGCCGACACGCCAGCAGAAGCAAGGCCTCCGGCGAACGTGACGCGCGTCTTGCTGCTGGTGCCTCCGGTGTAGTTCACCGTGTAGTCGGTGTTCTCCGCCTGCGGCGGCGCGCCAGCCACGACCAGTGCAACCGAATCCATTCCAGCAACGTCGGGCAGATCGACATAACCATTGGTGATGTCTTGGGCCGCCAACGTGAACGACTGCTTCCGCGAGCGCTTCGCCACCACGTTTCCACCGGTGTCAACTTGGGCCGTACGGTCCTTCTCGACGACACCGGTGGCGGTCTTCACGCGGATTTGGCCGGCTTGGTTGCCCGGGTTGGTGGACTCCAGGCCGCCATTCGTCGCCAGATCGACCGCGAAGTCCTGCCCCACCTTTGCGATACCGTCCCCGCCCGTCAGCGTGGCGGAGGTCGGGTTTTTGATGAACGTCAACGCGGTGGTCCCGACAACGATCGGGTCGGGGGTGTTGAGGATGACCTCGTATCCGGCGTAGACCGTGCCGGAGATCACCTTGAAGTAAGCGCCCGAAGTCACCTCCTTGCCGGAAGCGTCGTCCACTTGATCAAAGTCGGCGGCACGCGTGAGCGTCCAGTTCGGGCCACTGATGGCTGCGACATAGATGCCGTTCTGAGCAGCGACCGTCTGGTTGCCCAGACCCACACGCCAATTGTTCAGCACGGTGAAGCCGTCGCCGACGAGCGTGGTCGTGCCGGTAAGTGCGACGTTGGTATCGAACAGGACGTTGACCGCGTCTTTGGCGTCGACCTTGCCCTGCACGTAGTTCTTGACGTACTCGACCGTGACGAGTTGTTTGTCCGACACCGGAACAGGCAGCGAGGAAGCGATCTGCGGCAGCGCCTGCAGCTCAAGCTGGTCGGCCGCGGTGACCTTCAGCACGGACACATCGGCAGTGCCTGCAGCATTGCGTGCCCTGAGCGCCTCGTTGTTGCCGAGGCGAGTCTTCGCGCCGGTTACTGCGTTGTCCTCAAGGAACTTGGTTTTGATCTGGCTCATGGGTAACTCACAGTGCGTAGGAGATCAGCAACGTGTCGCCCGGCTCCAGCAGCAGCTGCATGGCCAGGCCGAACCAGCTGAGGGTCTTACCTTGGACGACGAAGTCGACATTGGGAAACTGGTGGGTGCCGAATCGGGCGGTGACGGCAACCTTGGTGGGGTCCGGAGGTGCGGAGTCCAGCTCCAACTCGGCAGCGTCAATCTGCCCTTGGGTGAGAGTGATGTACTGCTGTGCAATACCACCAGAGCCGTCTGCACCGTCCTGACCGGGTGCGCCACTCCCGGTGACGTCGATGAAGTAGACCGCTGGCGGCCTCACCTCTACGTCGATGACGACCTTCTCCACCGTCACGGTCTGCGTTTGGACGCGCTCCACGAGCTGCGTGAAGACCGAAACCACCGAGACACTCTCGGTGGTTTCGTTGATCTGGTCGTCGATGTACGTGACGCCCGCCATCAGTCCACCTGAGTAACGCCCGGGTTGCGGCTGAGGGCCTGCTTTTGCAAGCGCACCCGAGACCCGTTCGGGAACACCAACAGGACGTCGAAAACGGCCTCGGTGAACGTGTAGCCAGAGGTGACGGCATGCGGGAACTGGGGAGCGATACCGCCAGCCGGTCCGTCCAGAACGATCCGACCGTTCAGCGAGGTCAGCTCATCGAAAGTCTCCGACAGGTCGGGTTTCTTGACCTGCGCATAGGCCACGCAGCCAGTGAGGTTCACTGGCTGTCGGAACGGATCACGGTACGTCAGGCGCAGCTCGGTGTCTGCGCCGCCGGGAAGTTCAATGGGTAGCGGTTGATCCAGCATGGTCGTGCCCGGCTGGGCGCCGGCCTTTCGCAGACCAGACTGGGATGTCGCTACCCTGAAATCAATCTCCCCCGGACCACGCCGGACAATTCTTCAACGCTTTTTCGACCTTGCGGTATTGCGCGATGCACTGGGCGAGATCGGCGCTTTGCTTGCGGGCGGCGGCAGCGTACCGGACAAGAAACTCTCCATCTCCCCTTGAAAGTCCCGATCCGTCACCTCCAGCGCAAGCGGAGGGATCTCTGGGCACACGCGGGGGGCGGTTGCGCAGCCGCTCAACAGCAGCCCGCTCACGATCATCAGCCAAACGGTTTTCATTCTCTCTAACCTCCTCCAAGGCGGCCACGTCGAGCCAAAGGTTGTGTGTGACCTTGGCCGCCCGGATCACGGCTTGGTCCTGCAGTGCCTGCTGCTTCAGTTTGTAGACCTCGAACTCACGCTCTGCATGTTTGACGCCCTCGACCCAACCGAAAAGGACGAGGCAAGCGGCCATCGTCACAGCGCACACAGGCCCCACCCAAGCGGGCACCATTTGCCTCAGCCAAGTCAAAGGGACCTCCTGCACGCAGCATCTGCAGCTGCACGCGCATCGGCGTATGCGGCCTTGGTAATGTCCTGGACCATCCTCTCCAACGCGACACGGGTCATCACCAGACAACCGCCGCCACGGGAACAGGCCTCCTTGTGCTCATCGGGCACCTTTGCCGGCTCTTCGGCATCTGCCATAGGTCCGATCACGAGTGCGGTAACCAACACAGTCTGGGCAATCACCTTCATACGCCCTCCCCGCGACCTGCAGGCTTGGTCAGGCAAAGGCTCATCTCCGCAGCGCGCCGCTTGGTCAGGCCCGGCAATTCCACGCTGACCTTCATGACGGTTGCCTTGTTCCAGCGAGGGAGCTGCTTGCACGCAAAATCGAGCTGCCCGGACTTCAGCAGGCGCGCAGCTGTACTGTTTTTCGTGTCGCAGGCGATCTTGGGGCCGAGGTTGTACACCGCGTCTCCGAAGGCTGCGAGAACGTTGACTGGCAGGCCAGGTACACACCGTTCCACGGTCTCGATCGCGGCATTCATGTCGGTAGATAGCAGAGACTTACACTCTTCGATCGAATAGGCGCGGTCGGGCCGCACCGAAGGCCCGGTATGCCCGTAGCACACGGTAAGAATCCCCGGGGGGTCCCGGTAGGCCCACTGGCGCAGGCCCTCAGCCGGTACGGCGATTGCAGTGGCCATGGCCGCGGCGATGGTTCGACGCTTGAGGTCCATCAAGAACCTCCCTTCAGCGTCCGCCAGAACACCACGACTGCGGTGACCAACCCAATGATGTAGCTCAGAGGTTTGGCAGCCTTTCCGATCCACCCCAGCACTCGCATCGCGGCCTGCCACGACTGCAGGATCTGAAACATCTCTTCCGTGTTGGATTGGGTCTGTTTCGTTACCGCCGTGTTTTCGCTGAGCGACCTCTCGAATGCGTCGAGTCGCTGATCGGTGGCTTGCCGATGAAGCTGGTCCTGTTGGACGGCCTCGTCAATTTGTCGGCGCCACTCTTCTAGTTCTTCTGGCTTCATGTGTGCCTTTATTTGAGGTTGGCTGCCCCGCCCAGGCGCGCCTTGATCGCCTGAGGGGTTCCGACTTGGTTGGTCACGATGGCAGCGCTGCCACCGCCGGCGGCGGCCACAGAGACCCCACTGGTCACCATGTCGATCGAGTAAACGACGCGTCCCGAGCTGGTCAGGGTGGTGCCCGACGCCGTGATCAGTCGCGCAGTCAGCAGGCCACCCGAGGCAGTGGGCACGAGCACCAGCGCCTGGTCTGTTGCGACACGCGCACCAAAGAAGGCGGATGTTCCAAGGGCGGCCAGCCCCTGCTCAAAGGTCTGAGGCGAGCCTTGCGTGACTGTCGTGCCAGAGGCACTCAATACAAACGCTTTCAGGCCGTTTGCGTGGAAGTAGACGGCGACGGCCTTGTCCGTGTTCAACGAGACCAGCCGGAAACTGTCGTTGGAGGCGGTCTCGCCCATGTGCAGAGTCGCGCCGGCACCAAGTGACACCGTGGAGCCCGTGATCGTCATGACAGACGCGGCGTTCGCAGTCAACGTGCCGTCGTAGTTCATGACCATCAACTTGTCGGTTCCGATGTTGGCAAGTTGGAAGTTGAGATAGGAAGATCCGAAGCTCCGCACAGAGCCCTGGCTGACCGTGGTGCCGCTGACCGTGAGCACACTGGCTCCGGAAGCCTGCCCAATCACTGCCTTGTTCGTGCTGCTGAAGACAAGCGTGTTCATTGCACCAACCCCGGTCGTCAAGGTCAGCGGCGTTCCCAACGAGGGGACCGTGCCCGACACCGAGATGACCACAGCCGAACCGCTGCCGCCGCCGTGGTTGTAGACGGCCACGGCAGCATCGGTATTCGTGGATACAAGCGAAACTTGGTTGAGAGCAGATCCGCTCAGGAAGGTGACCTCAGTGCCAAACGTCAACTCTCCATTCGCAATGGTCCCGATGATCATGCCCGCCGAGGAGCTAGTCTTCGAGTAAACGAACAGAAGCTTGTTGGTCGCAACTTGGACGCATTCCAAGATTCCCGTAGCCCCGGTGTTGTTGACCGGTTGGTACACGGTGTAATCCAGACCAAACCAAAGAGGTCCAATCGCCGTGCTGTCGGTTGCCCAAGAGCCCGCGCTGGTACTGATGTTGGTTGCAAACAGCTGCAGCGTGGTATTCGGGTCCAACCGTGCCAAGGGGGTCCCAGCGTTGTCCTTGATGAGGAGGGGGAACGCGCCGGAGTTCTTCAGGACCAGAAGTCGCAAATTACCCAAGGTCGTTGCCGATGGCAACGTGATGGAGGTAGCGATGGTGGACTTCAGGGCGATCACACCCATTTGAGACACCGTCAAAGTGACCGGCGCCGAAATCGTGAGCAGCTCGGTGTATTTCAGCGAGCCGGAATTGATGATGGCGGAGAGGTTCATGCTTGTTGCACCCAACCCTTGTTCGGGTCAAAGACGAGGCGAATTGCCATGTAGGAGACGTCGAGAATCAGATCCTCGGCCAGGCCGAAGAACAGCTTCCCGTTGCGCTGCAAGGTCACAGGGTTGGCAGCCAGTTGGCCGCCGACATCGACGAACTCGACCCAGGCATCCGCAACCGGCGCCGAGTTCATCAGCAGGCTGAATGCACCACCAGAGCTGTCGAGGTGGTAGCGCTGGTACGGGCCGGCAGAGTTGCCGTTGTTGGCGACCGTTGCCTGCTGGCCGGTGCTCGTAATGTTCGGGGTCCGCCAGCTGATACTCCAGCTTGCGTAAGTGCCGCTGCCGACCAGCGTCACGGGATCGACCACGAGTGTGTTTGTGCCCGACGTGTACGAAATCACGTTGGCCCACATGTAGTTACTGTTGTCATAGCGGACCAACAGCAACATCCCGGGCACCCAATTGCGCCCACTCTGCGCGATGACAAAAGTCTTCTGACCCAACGAGATCGCGACGCTGGATGTGCTCGACCCAGACGCCGGGATGGCGTTGATCATGTCGGCCAGCTGGTAGTAGGTGTTCAGCGACGTGTTCGCGACCAGCGTTGCGAGGTTGGCCTGCGAAGTCGCGATGCCGGCTTGCGTGGTGGCCGTGGCAGCCGACGCAACTGCGGACGCCTCCTTGGCGTTCACATTCGCTTCAAGGGCGTTGATCTCTGGTCCGAACGCGACCAACGCGACCGTGAACGCGTAAGCCAACGTGGCAAACGTACCGGGGTTGTTGGGATCAGGAGGGGTGGGTAGAAGGGTGACGGGCATCAGGTAACTCCCTCGATGGAAAGGCTGCAGATGCTCATGTCGTAATAGGGCACGGTCAGGTTGAATTCCTTATAGAAGCCGTATGCGATGAGCGGAGTGAAGGTGTCGCGGCGGTAGTCCGGTGCAATCCACATGGCCAGCGTCGAGCGCAGGCTGTAGATCAACTTGGTGACCTGGTCGATCACATCGTTCGGAACCTCCAGCTTCACGTCGAAACGTTTGCTGAAATCACGCTTCAGCACCGACGTGGCGCCGAACGCGTCGGTGGTCTTGACGCTGAAGTCATTCAAGCCTGCACTGGCGTCGTATTGGGTAGCGCCGAGGTACTTGGCGGAGCCGGTAACGCACACACCGCAGGCGACAGTGGACGGGCCGGTCACAGTGACGGTTACCCGCGCGGTCGGGTTGGGCGGCAGGTCCGTGAGGATCAACTGACTGATCGTCATCGGATCGTTCAGGAAGAAGTAGGCGTACCAATCAGTGACGACAGACGGCTTGATGAGGCTGAACGTTTTGTCGTAGATGACGGGCCCCCCGGCACCAGCAGTCACGGTGACCTGCACCTGTGTGCCCACCAACTCAAGCAGGCACAAGGAATCGACCCGGCCCGGCGCCAGCGTCCAAGTCAAAGGGGACGGCAGCACCGTAGACGTACCAACCTTGGCGTCGAACATCTTCCAGCGGTTGGTGGCGCCGCAGTCGAGCCACCGCGTCGAATCGTTTTCCGGAAGGTTTGCGTTCGTTCCGGCGATCAGGTTCTCGTAGACCTTGTGCGTGGTCGTGCGGATCACACGCTGGCCCAAGGTGTAGGAAGTTCCGGCGTTCCACGCGGCGTAATCGGTCTCCGAGGCGCTGCTGCTGATGAGCACCGCATCGGTGATGGTCAAGGGGGCGACGACTCTCATACTGCGTGCGTGTTCAAGGCTTGGCCGTTGGCCGTGCCGTTGTCGGGATTGCGGATCGGGACACCGCCGGACCGCTCCCAGTTCTTCACCACGCGGGCGGTGTCACCGACGCTGGTGGCGATTGCGGTATCGCCCGCACGCACATCTGCCCGCAGGTTCTTGACCTCTTCGATGAGGGCGTCCAACTGCGCCTGTTGTGCCTGCACCTGCTCCTGCACAATCATGCTGAGCGGCACCAGCGAGACGGTGGGCGTTACCGGGACGCCCGCCGTAGCGTCGAACGGGGTCGGTGCGCCGGCCCCAGCAACTTCCGCAATGCGTGCCAGCTCAGCCTGGTTGGCGGAGATGGCCACCGCGTTGGCCAAGGCAAGGCCGGCAACCGTCGAGCCGAAGTAGTTCATGGCCTCGGTGAGGCTCAGAGTTGCCTGCGTCTGGCCGAGCGCAGCGTCCAACTGCGATTTGGCGTTCTCAATCAGCTCATCCAGAGCGGCGACCTGATCGTCGTAGGCGGCCTTCGCTTGCTCCAGCTCGGCGTCGAAGGCCGACTGAGTCGCGGCACCGATCGACTGCACAACCTGGATTTGCGTGTTGATCGCGTTCAGGGTCTCTTGGCCCACCGTCTGCTGTTCGCCGGTCAAGGCCTGGAGCTGGGTGAGCTGAGCGGCCGTGACGCCCTTGAAGCGCGCGTAGTCCTCGCCGCTGGCGAAACCATCGGTGCTCGCGGTCGTCAAGGTATTCAGCGCCTTCTGCAGCGATTGCGCCGTCGGCAGCAGGCCACCGTTCTGGGCGGTGTTCAGCGCGTCGGCAATCTGGCGCTGTGCCTCGGCGACGGCCTGCGCCGGCGTCTCGAGGCTTTCGCGCAAAGAGTCGATCGCCGCCTGCAGTGCGTTGGACAGCTCAGACAGGCCACCACCAGTTTCGGAAATCGCCGATGACTGCGACTGCAGCGACGACACGCGGGCTTCCGTCAGCGCGTTGGCCGCGTCGCGGCGGGCGTTGATGCCGTCGGTCTGGGCCTTGTAGGCGGCGTCGAGGTCGGCGCGCCGCTTCGTCACGCTGTTTTGCAGGATCGACAAGGCGTCCGACCCACGGGTCTTCAAACGGTCGAGCGCAGCGGCCTCATCCTGCAGGGCGTAGATGCGTTCCTTGATGGCCCGGTTGGATGGATCGAGCGCCGCCAGCTCCCGCACGCGGATTGCGATGGTGTCGTTCTGCGCCTGCAGCAGCTCACCTTCGAGGTTGGTCCGCTCGCTGGCGATGGCCTCGGCCACCCGCTGCGCCTCCTCCATCGCACGCTTGTTTTCTTCGATGGCGGCCAGCTCGTCCTGCCGTGCGTACAAGCTCTGCTGCAACGCTCGGTTGGCCGGGTCAAGCGCTGCGAGTTCAGCCGCGCGAATGGCCGCGGTGTCGCCTGTGGCCTGCAGGATCTGCTGCTCGATGTTGGCGCGCTCCTGCTCGATCGCTTTGGCCTGCTCGGCGGCGGCCTGTTGCGCCGCCTGCGCGTCCTGCAGCGCTGCGATCTGGTCGAACAGTGCGAGGTTGCTGGCGTCGATCGCGCTGCGTTCGCGCAATCGCAGCGCCGCGGCGTTGCCCTGCAGTTGAAGCAGTTGCTCTTCGAGTTTGTCGCGCTCGCTGGCGATGTCGGCCGCGGAGCGCGCGGCCCCGGTGAGTTCGTCGGTCGCCTCCGTCAGGGCGTCAACCTGCGGCACCACTGCCGCGAACGCCGCTGACAGGTTCAGCAGGCCGATGTAGTTGGCACGCCCAGATTCAGTGGTCAAGTCCTGTTGTTCGACCAGCTTGCGGAACTCCGCACGCGTCGACGGCAGCTGCAGGCCCATCGCATCGAGTGCTTCAGAGAGCTGCTTGGTGGCGTTGGCATTGCGCTCGGCGTCGGTGTAATAGTCCTGGTAGAACTGGTTCAGCAGCGTCGTCAGGTTTTGTAGGCCGCCAACCTGGTTCACGAACGCCACCTCAGCCTCCACGCTGAGCTTGGTCAGGTCTGCTAGCGGTCCACCGATGTTCTTGAAGGCTTGGTCAAGTTGCCGAATCGCCACGACGGTATTGACCGCAGCACTGATGTCAGTCGCGCCGGCGAGATAGTCCTTGAACTTTTGCGCCAGGTCGCTGGCCTGCAGCGCACCCAAAATCACGCGGTTGGTCTCTTCCACCAGCGCGGCCTGGTACTCCTCGTCGCTGCGGCCGACGTTGTCGAGCGCGCCGAGCCGGTCTCCGCGGTCATAAACCGTACGACCACCCAGGGTTGCGTGAACCTGCAGGGCGGTCGGCGCGTCACCTTCCGGGTCACGAGACGAGAAGACGCCAACACCCAAGTCTCGCTGGTTCAGCCCAAGGGTTTGGGCGATCTGAGAGAAGCTGTTCTGGATGCCCTCGGAGATCGTGCGGGCCGCCGTCGAGTCGGCGTCGATCGGGGCGACGCCGGGACCGTAGGCGCTCTCGACCTTGGGACCCCCGCCGTCGTCGCCGAAGATTGAAAACGCCGCGATTGCGGCCATGGCAGCCCATCCCCATCCGGGAATGGCAGCGAGCGTGCTGGAGACTGCACTAAGCCCGCCAGCCGTAGCAGTGCCCGCTCCCGCGCCTGCCACGCCGCCCCACGAACCATTCGCGGCGATCAGCGCGCCCAGGGAGTCCCCACCCAGCGCGCCCACCGCGTTGGCGTAACCCAGAGACGCAGCCGACGCACCCACCGCGTTACCAGCGCCAAGGATGCTGGCTACGCTATTCAGCGTATTGGAGTAGCCCGAGCCAATACTGAGGAGGCTGCTTGCGTTGCTGGCACCCTGAACAAGGTTGTTGCCAGACCCAAGGATGCCCTGGGCCGTGCTTACCGCGGTACCTGCGATGCCCTGCGTGATCGGCTCCAGAATGGCCTTGAGCACGATCGCAAAGGGCTTGCGCAACAGCTCTTCTTCGAGCACCTTGCGCATGCGCTTCCCGCCACCTTTGCCCGATTGGGTCAGGGCATCGACCAGCTTGTCATTCAGCTCCTTCGCGAATTCCTGAATCTTCTTGGCATCGAAAGCATTGCCCAACGCCGTTTGGATGCGTGGGGTTTGCTCAACGATCGTGTCCTTGATCTGGCGGATGCGACCGGTGAGGCCCTCGAACAGCTTGCGGGCGGCGTCGTCTTCCAGGAGGTTGTTGAAAACCCCTTGGTCTCCGAGTTGCTTGAACAGCGCCTCGATCTTCTTGATTTCATCGAGCTGCGCATTGAGAATCTTCTGGGTCTCGAGCTGAACGTAGAGGTCGCGCTCGCTCAACTGAGCTTGCTGCCCCTTGATCCCGAGCTTCACTAGCTCCTGCTCGACGTTCTCTTTCTGGATCTCAGCGTCCCGCTCCGAGACGCGTAGCAACTCGATACCGGGGCGGAGGGCATTCGTCATCGCGTCGTTGCGACGCTGGAAAGCCGCCTCACGCTGCTTGTCGATGGCAAGATTGGCAGAATCCAAACGCTGCGCAGCGGCAAGCAGATCGTTTTGGACCTTTAGGTCGTCCTGCTTTGCTCCTTTGGCGCGCGCTTCGACAAAGGCCGCGGCGATCTTCTTGTAGTCGGTGAGCGCCTTTTCTTCGGCGGCCTTCAGTGAGTCGTAGCGTTCGGTGTCGGCGGCTTCTTGCTTGGCCGTCAACTCCTTGCGGTACTGGTCGAACGTGATTAGGTTCTGGTCGTACCGCCGCTTGAGGTCCCGCTCCTCGCTCTGGTAAATCGCCTCGAGCGCCTGGCGGCGTTGGTTCTCACCGGCCTGCTCCAGCTGGATGCGGCGATTGACTTCCGCCTCATGAGAAGTCGCCAAGCGACGCGCGTCAGCGTCGACGATGTTGTACTTCTTCGTGCCCGACGCGTCGCTCTTCTTGGCCTCGTCACGCGCCCGTTGATCGGCTTCCAGCTGCAGGTTCTTCTGCTGCGTCAGTAGCACATTCGCTTCGGTCGACTTCTTCGCAGCAACGGCGTACGCCCCCTGTGCGATGTTCAGCAGGTTCTGAATCCGCAGCTCTTCGTTTTTGGTGTTGACGATCGCCGCGCTGAAGTTCGCATCTGCCGAGTAGTCGACCTTGACCGCTTCCTTGGGTGCATTCCGCAACGCATTCAGCTCTGCCGTGTAGCGCTCGATGTCGCCCGCTGCCTTCGTCAGCTCCTCGAATGTCGTGGCGGTGCCCTCGCCGCGCTTCAGACGGTTGGCCTTCTCGAGCTGCTTGATCTCTTCCTTAATCTTCTCGATGAAGTCATCAGACGACTTCGAAAGCCGCGCGTAGTTCTTCTCAGCCTGAGCGATCGGGTCTTCCTGAGCTGCCTGCGTGTACAGCTCGCCAATCGCAACAGCCGCCTGGTAGACGACCACCGCAACCGCGGCGTACTTCAGCAGCGAGCCAGCCAGCTCGGCCACGCGCGCGATGCCGCCGGCCGCCTTGGTGCCATTGCCACCGAGAAAGGCCAGCCCGTTCGCGAACGCAGCCACCGCGCCGGACGTGCCCGTCATCTGGGTAGCGAACAACAACGTGGCAGCGGTACCCGCCGCGAGCACTGCAACGGCCCCGGTCGGGCTACCCACGACGGAAGCGAGAGCACCGACGGCAGATGCCACACCCTGGATAACGGCACCGACGCCGGTAAGCGCCGACTTGAATTCATCTGACGCGATGTACGAGCGCAGGCTCTGCAGAGTGCTGCGCAGCGGGTCGACTGCCGCCTCGGCCACGCTGCCGAACGTCGATGCCACCTGCGAACGCAACTTGTTCAGGTCGCCTTGGATCGTGTCGTTCGCTTCGATCGCCGCACGGATCGACAGGCCCTTGGCGTTGTCGATCTGGCTGCGCAGCTCCCGCAGGCCCTCCTCGCCCAGCGAGAGAATCGCGTTGATCGCCTTGCTGCCACGCTCGTTAAAGAGGCGGTTGAGAATGTAGGACTGGCTTTGCGGGTCGAAAGGCGCCAGCGTCTTGCGCAGCTTCGGGATGAAGTCGGTGAGCAGAGACTCGATCGAGCCGTTCAGCGGATCGAACAAGCTGAGCTTCAGCTGCTTGGCGACCTTCTGCGCCTCGCCACGCGGCGCCGCCAGCTCCGACATCAAGTTGCGGAATGCGGTACCCGCCGCCGATCCGGTGATGTTCTTCTTGCCGAGAGCTGCCAGCACGACGCCGACGTCCTCGACGGAGACCTTGTATTCCTCGGCCACGCTCGACGCCTGCTTCATCGACTCGGCGATGGACGCAACGCTGGCGTTGGACGATTTGGCCGCAGCGACGAACACGTCGCTGACACGGCTGATACTGGAGAAGGAGAGACCGAACGCCTGCACGGCACCGGTGGCGGTCACAGCGGCTTCGCCGACCGAGATCTCGCCGATGGTCGCGAGGCGCAGGATGGCCGGCAGCGCTGTCACCGCGTCGTTCAGGCTCAGGCCGGCCTGCACCAATGCGCGCAGGCCCTTGGCGGCTTCCACCGGCATGACCCCGAACTCGACGGCCGCCGCGCGGGTGGACTGCGCCAGGCTCTGCAGCGAACGGTCGTATTCCTGGCTCAAGGCCCGGATGAAGTTCAGCTGGTTCTCGAGGTCCTTGTACTGAACGATCGCTTCCTTGACGCCGCTGGCGGCAGCGAAGGCGGCAGTCAGCGGGATCAGGGAACCGTAGGTCAGGAACAACGCGCCGGCTGCGCCGGCAATGCCGCGAAACGCCGACCGGACCTCGTAAGATTCGGCCGCCAGCTCGCGGTGGCGCGCCGCGAGTGCCGCGCTCTCCTGCGACATGCGTCGGACGTTGGAGATGTCCTCGCTGCTGACGACCTTGCCCGTGTTGGCGCCCGTCAGTGCTGTGAACGGGCCGGCTGCCTCGTTGGTGGCAATGCGCACCTGTCGGGAGATCCGCTGTGCCTCGGTCGCGAACGCGGCCTGGAAAACCTCGGCCGAGGCGCGCGCCGCGCCCTTGACGTTGTCGGTGCTCAGGCCCAGCAACGTGCGGACGTCAATGTTGGAGGCCGACTTGGTGCGGTTGGAGGCGGTGGCGGCCTCCTGCGCAAACGCCGCCTTGAAGACCTCTGCCGACGCTGCGGCGGAACCATTCAGGATGTCCGGCGTGAGGCCGAGCAGCGTGCGCACGTCGACGTTCGAAGCCGACTTCGCCCGGTTGGCTGCATTGGTGGCTTCCGCAGCGAACGCGTCGCGGAAGACGCTGGCGGAGGCTCGCGCCGAGCCTTGCAGGCGCTCGGGGGTCAGGCCGAGCAGCGTCTGCGGGTCGATGTTGGAAGCGGAGCTGGACCGGACGCGGTCCAGGTCCTTGAACGCCTTGGTGACACCACCAATCGAGGCGGCCGTGGCTTCGGCCTGCTTTTTGACCACTTCCAGCGTGCTGCCCGAAATGCCTGCGGAGATCCCGTCCGGACCTGTAACGCTGGTCCGGAAGACGGTACGCACGCGCGCCGCGGCCTCTTCCATGCCGTCTGCGTAGGCCTTGCCTGCCTTGCGGCCGGCCTCCTTGGCACCGGCGGTGCCCGAGTCGATACCCTTGGCCGCCGCGCCAGCCAGCTTCACGCCGGCCTGTTCCACGATCGCTTGGGCCTTGGACATCTCCGACGCCAGCTCTTGCGTGATGCCGGCGACGATTTCCTTCATCGGCTTGGCGTCGCGCTCCAGCTGCTTGCGGATGCGCCGGGGCAGGTTCTCGCCGAGGTTGTCGAACGCATCGCGCAGACGCGACAAATCCGAGACGATCTTGTCCACCCCCTCCTTGATGGGGGCGGGATCAATTCCCAGATTGAGTTCGTCGCTCACGCCGCTTGGCCCTTCAAGGCTTGCTGGTCTTGTTCTTCTCAGCCCAGAACGCGAGGTACGTCCGGTCGAGCTGCTGCACTAACCTCACATACTTGAGCCGCTCGCTTGCAAGGTCAATCTCCACCCCCTCCTTGGCGAACAACAAAATCTCGCTGATCGCGATGGGTTGAGGGCCGGCCATGCCGGTCTGGCGGCTCGCACTGAGGAGGTAGAAGGCGTCCAGGTACTCCCGATCGAGCGGGCGCACGCGTGGACGCCGTGCGAGGGCCGGCGGCATGACACCGGTCCTGCGGAAGCGCTTGGTGAGGACCTTGACGTGCGGCCCCCACTCAAGCTGCCACTCAAGGGCTTGACTTAGCCGTTTCCCACCTCGGCCTCTTCCTTGAGGCGGAAGTTGGCGGCGTCAGCCGACAGGCGGTCGACCTTCTTGCGGAAGTCCTTGATCTCGAGGAAGGTCTTGGCCATGGCCGTCGAGTACTCGACGGGTTTGCCTTTGTAGCTCAGGCCCTTGAAGTCCAGCAGGATGGTCTTGGCGGTGACTTCGATGATGGCCGCGGTGGCCAGCTCGTTGTCCTCGTCGCTCTGGTTGTCCAGGTCGACGTTGAGCTGTTTCTCGTCGATCTGCTTGCGCAGTTCCTTGACGTAGGCCGGATTGCCGGCCCGCGCCACCTTGATGGAGGCGGTCTTCGACAGCGGGAACCAGCGGCCTTCCAGTTCGGCCTTCTCGTCGGTGGCGAATGCGTTGAAAATGTCCATTATTTTTCTTCTGTTTGCAGGGTGGGAGAAAGCCCGGCTTGCCGGGCACTGTCGGGCGAGGCCGAAACCTCGCCCTCTTCATCACGCCGAGATGGCGCGCGTGATTCGGATGCCGCGGTTCGTCGCCGCGTTGAAATAGGCCTCGAACGGGAGCGACAGGATCACGTCGCTGTCCTTGGTCGGTGCGCTCAGGCCGCCGTTCACGAAGCGGACCTTGTCCAGCTCCACGAGGTAGCCGTTGCCCAGCGGATCGGCCATGCCGAACACGAGGCTGGTGTTGGTGCCCTGCAGCCACTTCTTGTAGTAGGTGGCCGACTCGAAATACACCTGCAGCTGACCGCTGACGGCCAGCTCGCCGACACCGATGTCAGAGTTGCCGTAGACGCCGATCGCTTTCTGCGTACGCAGGTTGTTGGTGACGTCCAGCTGCACCGATTGGATGAAGTTGTTGACACCCAGCAGGTTGGCGCCGTTCTCCATCACCAGACCGACGTCGGTCACCGCGTTCATCACGTCCAGCGACTGGCTTGCCGCCGTGGCACCCGGCAGGGTCGTCGCAGCGTTGATGGTGTGGGCCATGCCGGTGAAGCCGAACTGGCCGGTGACGATCGAACCCACCTCCAACTTAAGGCTCATCGAGTTGGATTGCATGCCGCGGAACGCGAGGATCTGACCGATGTCAGCCTGATTCCACTCGAAGGTGAAGCTGCGAACCGTGTTGCCGTTCTGCACCAGCGACTGGGTGATCGCGTAGCCGGCGACCGCCGTGACAATGCCGGGCGCCACGATCGGCGTGCTCGGGTCGAGGGTGATCACCGTGGAGGTCGGGGCCGTGGTCGTGTGGACCTTGAACCACGCGTCCGCGAAGTAGTCCTTGACGGCCTGCGTCGCACCGGCCGGAGGAACCAGCTTGATCCACGAACCCACGGTGATGTTGGTGAACGCCGAAGTCGTGGTCGGAGCCACGGCGGCCGTGATGGTGCTCGAGGTCGTGGACGCCGAGAAAGTCGTGCCCAGACCGTTGGTGCCGTAGTGCGCGTACGTGCCGTACAGAGACCCTTGAATGAAGGGATCGAACTCCTTGCCGCTCAGCTCGAAGTCGAAAGAGCCGTCGACGTTGAGGTCCGAATTGGTGGTGCTCGACACCATCCGGGTGGCCGAAATTTCCTTCGACTTGACGGTCGAGGTCGTCGCCTTCATGCCGGGCGAGGTGGTGCGCAGGTTGGCGCCGTTGCCGGCCACCGGCGTCACGCCCTTGGTGGCTTCCTGGATGTACGACAGCTGCCCGAAAGCGCCAGATGCGAAAGTCATGGGGTTCTCCGTTTGCTCTTGCGAGCGCGTGAAAACCAGACTGGGAAGCGCTTTCTAGAAAGTAAATCTCCCCCGGAAACTCAGGCGGAGTCGAGGCGGAAGGGCACGAAAAGGCTGAGCTTGGACCAGCCATTCGCGGTCCCCGGAACACCGAGCTGCGGCATGGAGAGCACTGCGGAGCCAAGTCGCCGATTACGAAGCAGTTCGACCAGGGAATCGATCACTTCTCCAGGTTGCCCGACCCCCTGCCCTTGCTTGCTGAAGACGTGCAGTGCCAGAGCCCCGGTGTGCCGGCCGCGCGGCCGCGTCCCGACAGTGCTGGGTGATGCGCCATACCAGCGCACCGAGGTGTCCAGGAACATCGGACCCGCTTCCCCCTCATTGGCGGGCTGTGGGCCGTTTTCGTACACCACGACCATGTCGGGGTAGTTGGCGAGGCGCCATGCCTCGATCGCGCTGTTGAAAGCGCCGCGGAAGTCGCTGGTGTCGTTGCTCATTCGGACAGGACGTCGTTCAACGTCCCCTCCACTGTGATCTTGGGTTTTCGATAGCCGCGGCCGGTGTTGCGCTGGACAGCCGCGACGGCCAGGATGCTTTCCTTGGCTGTCTCATAAGGCTGGTTGATTGCACGCAGCTTCTGGAGCCAATAGCCGCTGTCTTGCAGCGACACCACATACAGCGGGCCGGACTTCCCACCGTCTGTATCGCCGCTCGCGAGGTTGCTGAAATAAACCTTGGTGCTCAGCTCGATCTGTTCGAGCTTGGGTCGGTTGCGCCGTAGCGCCACACTGGCCCATCGAGCATCGCCCTTTTTGTTGGGCGGGGTGTCCCCGTACAGGCGATGAATCTTGGTGTCGTCGCCGTCACCGAGCGTGTTGTCAACGAACGAGCTGGGCGAGTCCAACCCAATTTCCCAGTTGGCAACCGCCTGGCCATTGAACTGCGGAGTGTTGCGGATGATCCGTTTGAAGACCTCCCAAACGACTTCGCGATATTTCTGCCTGGCCAGTCCCTTGACCCGCTGAATGTGCAGGTCGATCGCGGCCTGAATCTGGGGAGCCGACTTCTTCATAGCGGTCGCAGGTGAGCCACCGCGCACCCACTGATCGGCTGCACACCCGTAACGGACCAGTTGCGGCCCCCGGCGGTGACGGTATCGGAGTTGTTGATGGCAGTGGCCGCTGGCAGCACAAGGCTGCGGTCCCCCTCTTGGTAGCGCTCGTCCGATTGGGCCTCGTATCGGTACAGCTCCTGCCATCGCATGAGCAGGCCTTGAACCGTCACCGTCGGGTTGGTGGTGTATCGGCCTGTACTCGGGACGAAGGTACGCTTATTCACAATGACGTTGGTCGGCGCGACGGTCGCTTGAAGTAGGCCCCGGGCCTCACTGATGCCGCTGCCAGTATGGGCGGCACTCTGCACCACGATGGCCTTACCTTGATGCACAACCACGTCGTGCTGCATCACGTCCAGCGTCTCAGGGTAGTACGCCAAGTACTGTTGTGGCACGTCGGACGACACTTCCAGCTCCTTACGATCGGCAAGCCAGAGCATGTCCATCCACGCCAGCGCTTTGCGCGTGCCGGCAAGGAATCCCGCCAAGCTGTACACCGAGCCTTGAGCGGGTGTGCGTTGCACCACGAATTTGTCCCGGTGCGCGTTGGCTTGCCCGTCCCGCTGCCGGTCCCCCACTAGCCACGTGTCGCCCAGCATCCGGATCGAACGGGCTGCGGGCATGGGCGTTCCAGGCGCCACGGACATGACGCGGCGGTAGGCCGAAGCGTTGTCGCGGTGGGAGTCGTCGTAATTTTTCATCTGCGCCTTGAACAGGCAGCGGCCGGTGTCGGGGTCGAACACCTCGGTCCGGTCGAAGTACCGGGAAGCGTCGGCGAGATTCATTAGGCCCCCGTGACTGGGTCCGCGATGCGTCCTACCGCAATGGCGGCGATTGGGAGAAGAAAGCCCGAGGAGGTCGAGGGTGTGCCGGTGGCTGCGGCGAGCGCGACGACCAGGGCGCCGCGGGTGGTCTGGTACAGGCCTTCGACGCGCGCGAGGGTGTCCTTGATCGAGTCGCCGGCGAAGCGGCCGATGCTGGCCTTGTCGTCGGTGACGTCCTTGGGTGCGAGCATCGCCAGGGATGTGCCGACCTGGCGGGCCACGCAGTAGACGGCCCATTCCCGCGTCGCCTCCACCAGCGCCTGCTGTTCGTCGGTTCGAGGCTCAGCCTGCGATGCAGTGGAAAAAGCGGCAGGCAGTGACAGCCCGACCTGCCGGAGTTCCCGGGTCAGGCCGAGTTCGTACACCGGCAGGTTGAGCATGCGGTCGGGCAACTCGATGTCGTTGACACCGAGTGCGGCGCGCACTTCATCCGGGGTGCAGTAGGGCGTCAAAGCCATGCCGAAGGCCCCTGCAAAAGGTTAGTCGGCGACGATGGCCAGCTTGCCCGCGTCACCTTGAGCCTTCACCCAACCGTCTACTTGAACACGTTTTTCGTCGGTCGTGGTGAAGCGCACATCGGTGTACGGGTGCAGGAGGTCGCCGTGGACGGCGCGGATCGTCTCCTTGGCGCCGATCTTGAAGGCGCTTTCGGCGACGGTGGCAGCGACGTTGTCGGTAGCAGCGGGCGGGGTCTGAACGGGCGTGTTGGGCGTGTTGGGCTTGTTGTTCTGGTTGTTGCTCATGGCGTTTCCTCTTGATGTAAAAAGGGGCGGGCGTTGGCACCCGCCCCTTGCTTTTCGCGACTACCGGGCGTTTAGACCGTCAGCGTCAGCACGTCGAACGCTTCGTCGAACAGGCGGTACGCGTAGTCGCCGCGGTCGATCCGCATCTGGGTCGAGCGGCGCATCGCGAACTGCTCGACAGCGCTGTACTGGGCGCTCAGCGAGGTCACGCGGTGGATGCCCTGGCGCTGGTCGAAGCCCATGATCGTGTTCGCCGGCCAGTTCGGGTCGTCGGTCAGAAAGACCTGGACGTTGGTCGGCCACTTCGGGTTCATGATGCTCTGCAGCGTATCGATACGCGGGCTGTTCGGGTCGTCGTTGAAGTTCGTCGGACGGCCGGTACGCGTTTCGATGGCCAGCGCCGTGTCGATGTCGGTCACGATGTGCGTGATGCGACGCTTGCGGCTGTTGTTCGACAGGTACTTCACCCACGCACGCTGCGTCAGCACGCCGTTCTGCGTGATCGACGGATCGAACGACGCGGCGGTGCGAACCTTGCCGGGGATGCTGGACAGGGCCGAGCCGCCGAAGCCGGTGTCGACGTCACCTTGCAGCATGGACAGGATGTGCGCGTCGGCCCGGGCGTTGCTTTCGACCAGCATCTGGCGGGCCATGATCAGGCCGACCAGGTCGAGCGTGGTGGCTTTCATGGCCTGCTCGCTGATCTCCATACCGATGCCCCACGACGGGATGCGCTGGAAGCGGTCCGAAGAGGTGATCTTCAGGATGGCGTTCGGCTCGGAGAGCTGGGCCACCGGAGCGCCGCGGGCCTTCTCGACCTGCGCGTAGCTGATCACCGGACGCTCGAAGCGGTCGCCGTTGATGAAGTCGTCCTGAGCGACCATCTTCTCGAAGCCGTCGACGTTCTGCTTCCAGTCGTACTGGACCTTGTCTTCGATGACGCCCAGCAGCACGGCCGGGAACAGCGTGCGGGAAACCGGCACACCTTCCTTGGTCACGACGTTGCTGGCGGCGTCCTTCGGGTTCAGGATGTCTTCGATGCGCGTCGGGCGGATACCGAAGTCGGTATCGGCGCGCACGAAGATGCCGCACTGCTCCATGAGCTGCTGGAAGGCCGTGCCGTCACGCTGGACGTTGGTGGGGTGCTGCGAGTTCAGGTACTGGGGCAGCGACTGGCCGGCTTCTTCAGCCGACCGGTACATCTCCACCGAGATCTGCACGGGCTGGTTCGTACCAGCGGCGTCCTTGACGATCAAATTGTCTGCCACTTCTTTTCTCCTGAGGGCTTCGTTGACGGGTTCGGTTTACAGGCGCTCGATCACGGCGGTGGAGCCGGGAGAGCCGTTGCCGGAGAGGATGGACAGCACGCGCCACTGGAAGACCACCGCTTCCTTGGCAGCCGTGGCCTTGAGCACCTTCGGGGGCACGCCGTTCAGGGGCGTACCGCGCGCGACCGGCGTGCCGGCGACCACGAAATCGCCGAAGACGATCGTGCCGGTGCCGGGAGTGGCCTGGAAGCCGTCGAGCGTCACCACCAGGCGGCCATCGCGCTGCACACCACCGATGGCATAGCCGTCGGCGGTATACGGTTCCACCGAGGACAGGACGCCCTCGATCTCATCGCCCACAGCGCACAGACCATGCTGGCTGTCGCCAACCATCTTGGTCAGCTTGCCGACGTCGGCCTCGGCCAGCGGGTTGGCACCGGCCGAGCCGTCACCCACGCGAGCGGTGTCGACGTTGGTCAGGCCGACGGTCACGTTCATCTGGAACTTCGCCATTTTTATTTCTCCTTGTTCGGGCGAGTGGCTGCGATACGGGCCGCGCGACGCGGCTCGCCGCCATCGCTCCCGCCCTTCGGGTTCTCGTTGGTCTTGACCGATACGGCAGCGATGCCGCCGGCCTTGAACTTCGAGGTGAACTGTTCGGTCAGCGTGGTGTGCTCAGCCAGCAGCTCGGTGTCGCTCATGGCGTCGACCTTCACCACCGGCAGATTCAGGGCGATCCGCACGCGCGAAACCGAGGCCTCCACCACGGCGCGCAGGCCAGTGACCGCTGCCTGCAGCGCGGTGACCTTGGTCGCATTGGCCGTGCCCTGCACGGTCAGTTCGACGACCTGCGCTTGCGCGGCCGACAGCTGCCCTTGCAGCAGGGCCACAACGGCAGCTTGGGCGGCCTCCGTGTTGGTGTTCGGCGGATCACCGCCCTCACCTGCGCCCGGGTTGTCGGCCGCGCCGGCATTGGTGGCGGTGGCGGCTGCCAGAGCTGCGGCCGCAGCTTCGGCTTCCGTGGGTTCCTTGTCCGCCGTAACTTGCTCCTCGCCGGTGCCGGCGTTGAGGTCGATGCCTGCAGCGACGGCCGCGGCGATCTGGGCTTCAGTGAGTGCAGTCTTCACAACTGGTCCTGTCGAAAATTTCAAACCAGACTGGGAAGCGCTTTTTTTCTTGTCAATCTCCCCTTGGAGAGAGGCGACCATTTCGTCGAACGTGCGGATGCCGTCGACAAGGCCAACAGCGAGCGCCTGATCGCCGACGAACTCGCGGCCCTGGCCGAAAGCAGCATCAGCTTTTTCCTGCGGCACGCCGCGCGCAGCAGCAACGTGCGTGATGAACTTGTCGTACATCACGTCGAGCGAGCCCTGGATCTTGGCCTTGGCCTCGGGCGACAGCGGTTCCATCGGATGCCCAAGCGCCTTGAACTCTCCAGCCCGCATCACGGTGGCCTTGACCCCGATGTTTTCCATCATCCGGGTCATCTCCTGGTGCACGGCGATGACGCCGAGCGAGCCGACCTCGGCCATCGGGCCGATGTGGATGGAGCGAGCCGAGGCGCCCAGCCACAGCGCGGCCGACATCATGTTGGTGTCGGAGTAGGCGTGCACCGGCTTCATCGACGCGTCGATCTTCTCGATCAGCGCCGAGGCGTCGTGCAGGCCGGTGACGGCGCCACCGCCGCTGCCAATGTTCAGCAGGATCTTGTGCGCCTCCGGCATCACCGCGGCCTGAATCAAGGCGTCACGGATCTCCGGGTAGCCGACAACCTGGTACGCCATGTTGCGGTACACGTTGTCGCTGTTGTTCATCATGCCGCTGATGTTGATGACGGCCACGTTGCCCTGCAGTTGCAGCAGCCGAGATGTGGCTTGCGGGTCGCGCGTGTCACGTTCGGGCTGGCGCTCCAGCGTCACGCGCGCGGCGTGCGCGATGGTCAGCAGGTAGTGCTGCAGGCTCTCGTCGGAGCCTGCCCAGTAGCGGAAATTCAGGTAGTCGTGCATCACTTCACCCGCTTGACCGGCGGGCCTTTCGGTTGCTGCGGCGTGCCAGGCGTCAAGGTCTGCTCGCGCGCACCGCCGGCCGTGTTGCTGAGGGGGTTGCCGGCGTCGGCCGGCGCGGCGCTGGGGTCGCTCGCCCCGGCCTTGAAGAAGGTGCCGCTGAGCTTCTGCGCGCCAGTCGGCGGCAGCCGGCCCGTCAGAGAGATGCAGGCCTCCTCGTCGGACATGAAGCCGATCGACAGCAGCTCGAGAACGCGCGACTGCTTCATCGCGCGGAACGCCTCGAGTTCGGACTCCGGCCGCAGATCGACCCGATCGAAAGCGAACTCGACGTAGACGTCCTGACCCATCAGGCGAACGCCCAGCGTCAAGATGCGCGAGAACATGCTGTTGAGCTTGTTCTGCACGCCCTCGCAATACTTGGCGAACAGCAGCGTCTCGGTCGACGCCACGTTCTGGGAGCCGCTGGCGTGGCCGAGCACGGCGCCCGGCGATTTGGTGCCCGACGACACCTTCGCGTCGATCTGCGCCTGCAGCACTTCGTACTCCTGATTCAGCGACGTGTTGCCGTTGTTCAGGTAGTCGAACTTCGTCATGTCGAACGACACGAGCGCGTCATCGGGCTGCAGGCCGTTGACGGTGTTCTGCAGCTGGAGGAGGAACTGGTTCTGGTAAGCGACGAGCTTCTCGGGGTCGCCCAGCACGTCCGCCGGCACGCTCTTCTTGAACGTGTCGATCGCCACCGTCACGGTCAGCCGCGGGTGCAGCGAACGCTTGATGATCCGGCGCACATCGTTCTGGAACTCGATGTCCATCAGCGTCGACTGGATCGCCGCTTCCATCGGGCTGTCGGAGTAGGCGGTCAGCAGGTCCTGGTCGAGCGTCTCGACGAAGAACGTCGGCACGTCGAGGTTGATCTCGTTGCCGTTGAGCTTCTGGACCGGGAAAACGTAGCCACTGCCGTCGTCGGTGTATTCGATCTGCGTGGTGCTGATCGGCTGGATGCGCCACGGCAGTAGCGACTTGTCGAGCACCAGCTCGCCCGCCATCGAGCCGTACAGCCGCAGCTCCTTCACCCAGGCTTCGGCCAGGGCGTGGATCGAGTTCATGCCCGAGAAGCCGTCGGTGTAGTCGCCGAGGTAGTTGAAGCGCGCCAGCAACTGCTGCGCGGCGTCGGTCGCTTCCGGGTTGGCCGTGCCGTCGAGATTGCGCGCCACCGCGGTGAAGCCGCGCGTGACGCAGGTGCGGATGTAGGCGTTGACCGCCGCGGACATGTCCGGCGACGTGTGGGAGAAGTCGTGGACAACCTTTTTGGTGCTGATCCCGTTGCGCAGGGTCAGCAGGTCGGTGGTGGCGACGCGCCGATCGTTCTCGGTGAGCTTCTGGTCGCCGGTCGACGTCGGCGAGCGGGTCGTGTACGACGGGATGGCGAGGTCGCCGCGCTTGACCTTGGGTTCGGCCAGCGGCGGCAAAGCCGTGGCCGCTTGCACGGTCACCCCACCGAAATTCAACAGTCGCTTCGCCCAGCCCAGCAAGGTTTCTCCGTCCTTTGGCGACCAGACTCGGCAGCCGTCAGACGGAAGTCAATCTCCCCTCCCCTCACTTGCGAGCGTCAGGCTCCGTGACCTTGAACTTCATGACGCCCAAAACACTGGCAGGCAGAGCGCCGGCGGCGACCCGCCGCATCTTCATGGCGACCCACAGGTACATCAGCGCCATGTGGTAGTGGTCCATGCCGTTCTTGGGCTTGATCCACTGCGAGATCATCTCGCCGTCGTTCAGGGTTGTGGCCGCTCGGCGCAGCCCGGTCAGCTCGATCTTCAGCTGCGCCCATTCTTCGGTCTTGCGTAGCCGGATCTGGCCGTTGCGCATGTCGTCCATGACAGCGTCGAGGACCTTGTTCTTGGCGATGGAGACCTGGCGGACCGCGGTGACAGCCTCGTCGGGGTCTTCGTCGCGCGACTTCACCTCGAACAGCTCGAGGCCCTTCTTCTGCACGAAGAACGCGCCGTAGAGGTTCACGTCGTGCTCCTGCAGCGACAGGATGGTCTCGACGTAGGGCTGGGTGTCCACCACCTTGATGGTGACCCGGTACTGCGAACACAGCGCTGCGAACCGCGCGCGGAACTGGCCGATCAGCACGCGCTCGGCGTGCACCACCACCAACTGGCCATCCGAGTTCACCGCCCCAACAAGGATTCGGCACACCAACCCCATGTCGGCCCCGATCAGGTGCGTGGCGAATGGTGACTCGATGAGCGACACGCCAGCCGCCTCGATGTCTTCGCCGGTGAAACCGGACTCGGCGTCCTCCGCCGGCAGGCCGAGCGAAAAATTGTCGAAGTCGACGCGGCGCCGATACTCCGTGGAGGCCTTGACCAGCGACGCGATGGAGATCAGGTTCGGCGCGTCGAATGGCTGCACCTGGTAGCCGTGCTGGTCGAACGCATCGTCCGGGTTCTCGATCACCCATTCGCGGTGCTCGGGCAGCATGCTGGGCACCTTGCCGCAGTGCGGGCAGTGCAGCGCAGCCTCCTTGTATCGCACCCGCGGCAGGCTCTCCTTCGTGATCGCACGCAGGTCGCCGCTGTAGCCCGGGATGACGACGTGCTGGTAGTAGTCGGGGATGAACAGGTGGCCACAGTGGTGGCACTTGCAGAAATTCCAGTGCCGGCGCGAGGCCTGGAACTCGGTGTCGATCGGCCCACCCGGCACCGTCGGTGTCGAGAGTTTCGTCTTGCGCTTGTACGGGCTGTGGGTCAGCCGCGAGTGATATTGCGCGATGATCACTTCGTCGCTGAAGTCGAGCTCGTCGTGAATCAGGTGGTCGGCCGACACCGAGATGGCGGCGTTCGAGACCGCGGCCCCTTTGAAATACAGGAAGTTGCGGCCGATTTGCTTGACCTCGGCCGAATCCACCGCGGAGGTGCCGACGGCGTGCTGCAGGTAGTCGCTGCTGGCGATGACCGGGTCGACCCGGGTTTTCACGTAGGTCGAGGCGAAAGTCGCGCTCGGGAACGTGTAGATGACCGAGTAACTCTCCATGAGCGCGACCAGCGCCAGCGCCATGCGGATCGACATCTCGGACAGGCCGACCTGCGAGCATTTGCGGATCGCGATGTCCTGCGCCTCGTCGGCCATCACGCGCTCTTGGTACTCGTGGTCGACGAACGAGTAGAGGCGGCCGTTGATCTTGGTCTTGGTCGACACCCACTTGGCGACGTCACCCATAGACAGGGCGTCGACGGTGCGTTGGCGGATTCGGTCGAGGTGGCTGGCCTCGATGGTGGACAGCTGCGTCATGCGCGCAGCGCGGCCTCGTAGGCGTCGATGAAAGCTCGCCGCTGGTCCTCCGGCAGCCCCTTGATGAAGTCGACCAGCACGTTTTCGACGCGCTTCATGCGCTCGGACGTGAAGATCGAGTTCTGCAGGTCCGCCAGTTGCTTCAGCGTGCTCAGCAGCGAGTTGGCCACCTGCGCTTTCTGGTTCGCCGGCGTGCCGTCGTCCTGTAAAACGTCGGCCTGCAGCTGCTGGATGCTCAGCATCTGCAGCACCAGCTCCCGGTTGAGGTCGATGGACGCAAGATCCGCCGCCGGCAAGGCCAGCGTGGCGTCGTTGCGCAGTTGCAGCAGCTGCGCGATGGTGAAACGGGTCAGGTCGACGCCGTGACCCTCGCCAAAGGCGTTTTTGGTGGCGTTGTTGGGGCCGAAATCAGGCGTCGACTCGTCGTCGGCGAACCGGGGCCGGCTCTGGGGCGGGCTTTTCATCGTCTTCAGCCCGTTGGAACGGGTCTTCTTGTAGGTCTGGGTGGAAATCTCGCAGCTGGACCCAGTTTTCCCAGCTGACACAGCCCATTTGGGGCCAGAACAGGTTCGACTTCGCCTGGTTTTCGGGCTTGCGCACGACTTCCAGGTTCGCCGGGCAGTGCAAGCCCGACACGAGCGGTGAAGCGAGAGGGACGATGTGGTCGACCACGTACGGCTGGCCGGTCAACTCGGTCATCACAGCCGCCGCGACGTACATGCGGAAGATCTCGTCCGCATCATTCACGCCGGCGTGCGCTGGCTCAACCGCAGAGCCTCCGCCCTGCCCGACCCGCTGCGTGTAGCCGTACCCCGTGCGACCTGCCACACCGTCTTTTCCCACTTCTCCACCGGGCTCAAGTCCCGATGGCGCTCACTGGCCCGCGCTTTGAGCCGCTCCGCGTTCTTTTCGTAGTACGCGCGAGCGTAGGCTTTTCGATCGGGCACAGGCCCGTAGCCTCGGGACGCGCGAGGCGAAAGTCAATCTGGGGTGGGCGCTATGTTATGTTCGGCGCCGACAATGGCTCTACCGATTCCGCTTGAACCCTACGGGGTGGCAGACCCCGATGATCTCAAGGCATTCAGATCTTTGGCCAAGAGCTTTTGCGAGGCAAATTTCGTAGGGAAAGTCTACGTCAACGCCGCAAGTGGGCACGCAATAGAGGTCCCAAACAGCGGTATCAAACACAGCATTCACAATGCTCATGCCCCTCGGATTCGAGCGCTTGCTGTGCTGCCGCAAGCGATTGAGGGTGCGGAGTTTGTCGGCCAAGTGCCCGACAAGATGGGCCGACCCGACATCGTCTCTGTGTGCAAGTACGAGGTGGAGTTCTTGGATGCTGATCGTGCGCTGTCGGCACAAATCATCGCAAAAGAATTCCGTGGGCAACACGGAACTACCTACTTCAGGTTCTACGACCTGTCGTTTCTGAAGCTCTAAAAGAAAAAGCTCACCTCTGCGCTGGGGCGGATACCGTGATCAGCGGTAAGTACGACACGCCAGACTTCAATGCTTTGGTGAGCTACAAACTTATATTACCAAAAGGTAATACAGAAGTCAATTCAAGGAGAACATGGGTGAACGGCGCCAAGACTTTCGGCCTCATCAACTACGAAAGGGGCGGGCGAATTTCACTGACGGAGCTTGGGCGGCAGATGATCGACTCTCAATTCGTGGGCTGCTGCCAGATTCGTTGACGTAATTCGCCCTTTGCGTCCGGCCAAGGCCGTCGATGACCTCACGTTTCGTTAGGTCATCTCCATCCACATGGTCAGCGACTGCTTTGTGAGGGTTGGAGAGGTCCAAGGCTGAGCAGACGTCGTTGGCGTTGAACCAAGGACTTCCCTCGTCGTCGGTTTGAACACGCAGAGCATGCGAGTCGAGGTTGAAGAGAGCGGGTGCGCCAGTGTTGGCGACTTTGGTGGCATTTTGCATGCTTCTTGTTCCAAAGGGTGCCCTGTTGAACGGCCTCACTGCTTGCGCAGCGTTGACGGACACCAAGAATCAGGGTGCAGGCCGCTCAACAGGACAGATTCATAGCCACCGTCAAGTGGCAAAGGCTGATGCTCGGGCGCGCCGGCGAGGAAGTCAACTCGACTGGAAAACGAAAGGCCTCCTGTCGGAGGCCTTTCTGAATAACACCGGGGTCTCTTGCGAGCGGGTAGCCGGTCTTTCGACAGCCCAGTTCCACCACCTCTTTCACGAAGCTCTCACTTCGCCGTTGAGCAAATCCTTAGCCTCTTGCGAAGCGGTTGGTGGCCAACGTATTGAGCTGGATCTTAGGGTTGAGACAACTTTGTGTCAAAGCAGCTCGATTGTTGCGCGAGATTATCGAACCATAATCTCACGCGATTTCGGAGATTGCGGGTGGTGACTCAGAGTTGGTCGGCGGCGCAGCGCGCCGGCAATTGAAGCAGATAGGCGCGCCAGCGATGTTGCTCTTCCCACAGAATGCACAGGCCCAGTTGGTCGCGGGCACAGCGCCGACGACCTTTTCCTCCTCCGGGCTCGCGGGTTTCGGCAGCCGCTCCAGTACCGTCCCGAACCCCGCCAAGAGCGTGCCGAACAGCAGCAGCGCTGTGCTGAGCTGGAGCTGTGTCTGCTTTGAGCTGACCTTGCCGGCATTGACGATTTCTCGCGGGGCGTAACCGTTCGACGAGTCGCCCGAAACCTCGATGCTCACCGAGGCCGAGGCGGCGAATATCAGCCAGATCGCTGCAAGGATCGCGACGGCATAACCTAGAACTTTCATACTAATCTCCTAATTAGAGGTTACCAGACGTTACTTGGTCGGAGATTTGACTTAGGGGTTGGGAAAGCCATCTTTGTCAAACGGCTGGTACGCAACGGACTTCCCTTTAAGAATTCCGATCTCAACCAAGCGCTCTATGACTTCTTTGCTCTCTGCGGCGATGGCCTCGACCTGCTGCTCTAAGTACAGGATGCGGTCGGCCAGCGACTCGGCACCCTGTTGAGCCAGTTCACCGGTCACCTTCGCGCGTGCCTGCGCGTATTTAGGGTACTTTTTCCCCACCCAGCGCATCCAACGAGTCGCTGATCCGCCGAAGCGCCGTGCCGCCTCGTTGTAGCTCAGGCGTTCGTCAACCACTTGCTTGATCTGCGCGCTGTGCTGCTCCATCGCAGGATCATCGCGATCAGCGACTGGTTTCTGTAGTTTGCCAGCAGCCTCCGCGGCCAGATATCGTGGGTCGGCTTTGACCTTGCGCATCAGCGTCGTAGGAGCCACACCCGCGCGCTTGGCCGCTTGATTCATGCTCATCGCGCCGATGAGCACCTCATCGACCCACACCGCCAGATTTTCATTTGCCATACCAGAATTGTAACCCATTACAAAAGTTTTGAGAAATCAATTTCTTGCCAGAGCGCCCTGGGGCGCCGGCTGGCCTGGCTAACACGGAAAAGCGTACCCGTCAAGGGTGACGGCAATAGATATTGCCTATTACATAGGCCATTACAATAGAAACGATTGTGTTGTAATGGTTTATGTAATGGGGTACATTCTCCCTATGCCATCAATCACTTTCCACCAGGTCGCTATGGCATTGTCGCGCCCGGATTTTGGAGCCTTTATGTCCCGTATTGTTGCCCTCAAGTATTCCGCCGATTCTGTCCGCGCCGCGCTCGTGGCCCTGAAGGGTGCCGAACGCGGCCCCGCCACCTTTGAAGCCGTCGCGCCGGTTTTCTCCGCCCTCATCGCATCGGGTGGCAGCAAGGCCGAACTGTCGGCCACGACCGCCACCGCTCAGGTTTTCCGCGAATTGCACGCGGAAACCCTGAAAACGTCGACCGGCCGCGCGTGGCGTGCGGTTTGCCCGCTGGCGCTGGCAGATTTCAAGGCGAACGGCCGCGCCGCTGACCAAGCCGCGCACGATGCCCGCATGGTGGCCCTGTCCGGCACATGGTGCACTTACTTCAAGGACGCCGCTCCGAAGGCGAAGCCCGAAGGCCCCACGCTGCGCGAACAATTGGCCGCGGCACAATCCGCCGTCGCCGCGCTGACCATCGAGCGTGACGCCTACGCGGCGCAGTTGGCGCAGTGTCAACAGGCGCTTGCCGAAGCGCAAAAGGTCCCCGACAACGTCACGGCCTAACCCGACGGCCCCGACAGTGTCGGGGCCATTAGTAAGGGAAAACCCTTACTAATGGCGTGCATCGTCCGTCCATGCCGCACCATTTTGGTGCATACGGTTACCTGCTGTCCCTGCTCCGGCCACCGGCCCGCGCGACGGTCAACAGGTAACCCGGCCGCCCTTTAACAGTTCCTGACAGCCACCCCACGCGGTAACAGCGCGGACCCCATGCGGCCAACTATTGGCCCATTGCCGGTCCCGTGCATCCCTGCCACGGCACAACCATGCCCGGCACCGGCAGCACGTACAAAGCGCCCGACCCAAACGGCCCACCTGTCAGCGAACCCTCTTACCTGAGACACCCTAGAAGGTGTCGCCCTTGTGTGCACATGCACAAGGTCGCATGGCCTGTCGACCAGGCCGTGTCGCTCATCTCCCCGAAGCGCTCCCTATGGAGCCCCGACAACGTCAACCCCAGCAGTAACGCCCCGACATCCAGCAGCCCGCACGTCCGGCCACCAGTGGCCCGAAACGGCCCCGCTGTCCGGTGCAGCGTGAGCCTGGCCGAGACCTAACCGCAGCACCCTGCCCATGCACAGACGCATGGCCATTGCAAGCGGGGCCTGCCCAAGCAGGCTGACCTTGTCGGGGCCGAGTGGGTGCAGCGCGCAGAAGGGCAAGAGACACGGCCCCGACGAGTCCGCAATGAAGTCCCCACGGCATGGCGCCTACGTCCAGCGCCCCGTGGACGACGAAGCGACCGCGGGTCCACTCGACAGAGTGGAGCCACTGACCAGGTGGTTTACCGCATCCTCTGTAGCTGGTCATGGGGAAGCAATCTTCGACGACTCAGCCCTCAGTGGCGCCGGACCCTGTAACCGGCACGACCTGCTTCAGGTCGTAATCACCCCGACAACGTCACCGACGCTGTCCTGAACCTGTGCCCTCGACAACGTCGTTGTCGGGGCACCCTTGAGCGTCCTGGATGGGCTTTCAAGGGTGCCTGTAGTGCGCACCCAGGCGATTTGTCTCCCGCCTGCGTTTCACCCCGACAACGTCGCAGACGCTGCCTGCGGCATTGACGTTGTCGGGGATCTTTTCCACGCAAGGGACTCGTTGCCCAAACACTTTGATGTAGCCCAGGTGGGTGAAAGGCCCACCGCCTTTACCAACCAACCGAAAGGAAGCTATGTCGTCACTCATCAAGGTCATTCCGACCGAAACCATCCATGCCCGGGACGGTTCTGCCGCCATCCAGGCGGGCCGCATCTACACCGCCGATCGTCTGCAGCGCGCCCTGGCGGCAGCAGGCGCCAAGACCGTCCAGGCGCTGGTCGTCTTCGGCAAGGTCAACGACATTCCCGTGGTCGTTTTGCGCTGAACCTTGTTCTCCACGTTGTCGGGGATGAGAGTCCTCGACGGCGGAGGGGCCAGGTCCGCGCAAACAAAATTGGGGACAGATCAAACCTGACCCGGACCAAGCGCCGGGTAATTTTTTGAGCATCTTGCTCACTTTTTGATAGAGGACAACCCGCATCACCTTTGGAGTTTCACATGAAAACGCTTTGGCTCTTCGCTGTGGCTTCGGCCATCCTGTCCGCCTACATCACGTCCTCGAACGAGGTCGGCACCAAGATTCAGATGGTGTCGGGCGCCATCTTCCTGATCGCTGTGCTGGTGGCAGCGGCCGCGGCCATTGTGGTAGGGGAGCGCACATGAAACGCGTTCTGAAGCTGGCCTCGGCGCCGGCGGAGCCAGGCTGCCTCTACTACGCCATGCGTCCGGCGCCTGTCGTGCCGATCGACAACCAAACCGGGGCGACCAAGCTGGTCTTCACCCGTTTCCGCAAAATGCAGGCCGACCGCTCCAAAGTGGAACAGGCCGCGCAGCGTTCTCGGGGCCGCGTGCACCGGTATCCCGGCAACGACATCGTCTCGGATTACGTCGATTACACGGCGTTTGGAGGCTGAAAATCCAAAGTTAGTCGACACTTTTACCGAATTTGCGGCAAATCTGTTCACACTTTTACCAAATCGCCGACGATGCTTTTGCGTCGCCCCGTGGACAGGTGGTCGGAGTTAAGTTGTTGCCACCATTGAATTTTTCAGGTTTCCTTGGAGCAGATTCCACCCTTAATTCTGTTATTCTTACCAAATTGAGTTTTGAAACAGCAGAATTGGCTGAGTGAAGAGGTTTTTGAGCAAGTGCAAAATTTCGATCGAGCGCAACGCCCGATTGCCCGATTTCTAGGGGGTGGGGTGTTTTCGGTCCGAATTTGGTAAAAACAACAAACAGGTGGTAAAAACGTGAGTAACTTCCATCTGATTCGATATATCGCACCACTCCGTCATGAAAACTTTGTCTGATGAAATGTCAGATTTCCAGCCGCTGGCGAATAAATAAAAGGCTGTAGCGATTTTGCGACAGCTCAAACAAGGAAATTGACATGACCAAAGATGAAGTCCAGCGCGAGCTGGCAACCCAAGGCGAGACCCTGCACTCGACCTACTTCCCCGACAACGATCACAGCAACGCTGAGGTCTGGGTTCTCCATGACGCCGATCGCAACGTGCTCCTGCGCGCATTCACCGGCGGCACAATCGGCCCCGCATTCCAGACCGGAATACCCAAGGGGCACTACCTGGGCATCAGCTCTCGCGGTCGACTGCTGGCCCTCGACCCAAACAGCCACAGCCTGATTGAAGTGGAGGTGACGGTGATCGGCGCCACCTTGGCCGTGCACCTGCACCCTGGGACTACGTTCGGCGCCCCGAATTGATCCATTCACGAATCCATTCATCGGGGCACAGGCACCCTGCGGTGCGTAAGCACCTGGGCTCGTGAGAATCCATTCACGCAGGCCCCCACAACGTCACGGATCATGACATGGTCTGGTCATGATCCGAGTCACCGACAACGTCACGGATCGCGCCCCCGTCAGCGACCTTGTCGGGGCACTCGTATGTGACACATTAGCTGGCTAATGTGTCACATACGACCTGACTGATCAGTCAGAACAAGGGAGGAACTCGCATCGAAAACCCGACCCAAACCATGCCACCACGCCGGGACTGAGGCTCGTGCTTCATAACTTGTAGCACATAAGCCTACCCCGACAGACCCATCGGTCAACATAACAAAACGGTCTTTGACGCGAGGCAGCAACCTCGCCACAATCCATCCATCGCCAAACACTGGTGATTTTTACAGGTCTCGCCTTGAGGCCATTTTGGAGTTACACATGATGCCGAAAGAGCACCCGTGCCCGCTTGGGCAGGTCCACCGCCCCGACAACGCCTCCGGCGAGGGCAGCGAAACCGCTGCAATCCGCACCGACGCGACCAGACCTGACCAGCCCACGACTGAAGACCAGTCGCCCAACCTGCTGCCGTTCCCCACCGACTTGCGCGGCAAGACCTACACCTTCAACCAGGGTTGCCGCGCCGCGCTCGAAGTGGCTCGCATGCGCCTGCTCGACGGGCGCCACGAGTTCATCTGCAACTGCATCTGTGTCGCCGGCCAACCGCACTCGTTCCCCGAGCGGGAAGCCCGTGACGCGATCTCCCACATGCTGGGCCGCAACATCGCCTACGGCGGTTGGCTGCGCCGCAGCGCCGGGCTCGACTGCGGCACGACGCATGGGGCTTCGGGGGAAGGGCTGCGCCTGCGCGGCCGCCTCGCATGGATCGACTGGATGCTCGAACACCATCCGCTGTTCGCGAATACCGAAGGGGTGGCAGCGTGAGCACCGCAACCATCGACACCGCCGTCCAGGCGATCCTCAACGAAGCCCGGCTCACCCTCTAAATCGAGTATCGCGGGGAACGCCGGCGCGCCTTGGGCGGGAATCGGGCGATGGACGAGTGGCTGTGCGTGCTGACCTACGCAGGGCGCCCGATGGAGCCAGAGGAGTTCGCCTACTTCACCGGGCTCGGCCATCGCAGCGAGCCAGCGCCGCACGCGGGTGCGCCGTACACGCCCCGCACCTTGGCGTGGGAGGCGTGGCAGCGGACGAGAAAGCCGGTGAGGCCGACCGCGGCTGACGTGCTGCACGCCCTGGTGGGCGACGCCGAGGCGTCGAGCATGACCTTCGACGAGTGGTGTGACGCGTTCGGCTACGACAACGACAGCCGCAAGGCCTTCGCTGTCTACGAGGCGTGCCAAGACACGGCCGAGGACCTGTATCGCGTTGCGGATTGCGGCGTCGTCAACGCCCTGCGTGAGGCGCTGGCCGACTACTGACCCTTTTCTCAACCGCCCACCTTGGGCACCTTTTGGAGTTTCACATGAACACCACCCCCGCCCCGACCAAGGGCACGATCCCCTTCCCCACCTACGACGGCCGTAACCCCACGGCCCAGGAATTCTTCGACGCCGCAGTGACCCGGTTCAGGGCTCAGGGCTATCAGCAAGCGAAGGGGCAACGCGAGAGGGGCGCGGCACCCGCGTGCTACTACCGGCGCGAGGTCGAGGGCAGCACCCTTGCCTGCCTGATTGGCTGCGGCATCCCCGACAACGTCATGGCCAAGGCGTTCGAGGAGGTCGGCGACCCGATGTGGACGATCGGTGGTGGGCTGCTCATCAGCGCGGGCTTGAGGACGTTCTTCCAGAACATGCTGAACCCCGATGGCGGGGTGGGGGGTATCCCCATCTCAGAGCTGCAATTGATCCACGACAACGCCCCCGACACCGGTAACCCCGGCGCCGAATATTTCGAGCCGCTCCTCGAACAGTGGGCATCGGACGCCGGCCTGGTGTACACGGCGCCGGCGATTGGAGGTGTGGCATGAGCGCCGACATCATCTCCACCGTACTGGCGGTGTGGCATGAGCGCCGACATCATCTCCACCGTACTGGCGTCGCTCGACGACCTGAAGGACGAGGCGGCCGCGCACATCAGCCCGTCGGAACTGCAGAAGTGCCTGACCAGCGAATGCACTGTCAAGGTGGCCTCGGTTCGCTTCGGCTGGCCGGGCGGCAGGTCCGTGCCGCTGTTCAGCCGTGAACAGGTCGAGGCCGCGCTGCGGGAAGCCGTCGGTGCGGCACCGCCCACTGTCGAAGACCAGCTCGTCACCGACATCCCCGCCGAGTCCTTCGCAACGCCCCACGAGATCGCCGAGGCCCGCCGGATGCACGCGACCGATCAGGTCGAAATCGACGACGGCGCGCAGGCGTCACGGGGCGACGACGGCCTGTGGGTCGCAGCCTGGGTCTGGATTCAGATGCCAACCTGAACCAACTACCCGTTCCCTTTCCGTGCCCGCTTTGGGCACACTTTTTGGAGTGACACATGAACTACAACCCCCACGGCGCCAAATTCGAGGGTCGCCTCACACCGCAGCAGATGTTCGACTCCGCACTCTTCGGGGTGCGGGAGCAGCAGAGCCTGTGCAAACGAAGCGGTGAATGCATCTACGCATACCGGAGCCAAAGCTTCGCCCGACACTGCGGCATCGGGCACTGCATGACGCCAGACCAGCTGCAGCTGGTGGTCCGGGAAGGGCGAAACTCCGATTTCGGCGCGGATGGAGTCGTCGGCATGTTTCCCGACCGGTTCCCCGACAACGACACGATCAAGGCGCTACGCTTTGATGGGGACGACGGGGTTTTCGACTCGATCGAAGTGTGGGCCAATGAGCTGCAGGCCTGCCACGACAACGCCGACGACTTGGATGACTTCGAACACCGGATGGGGAAGTTCGCCCGCGAATGCGGCCTCACCTACACCCCGGTCGGTGGTGAAGCATGAGCGCCGAACTCGACGCTGTCCCGAGCCCGGCAACTCTGCGCCAGATGGCGCGCGAGATGAGCGTGGCGATGACAGCGCGCAAGCCCAAGCCGGCACCCACCATCGCAGAGCGCGTGGCTAAGCGCTTCGCGGCTCTGATGTGCGCTCAGCTCGGGGCCATGAAGCTGCTGGAAATCGACTTCCGCAACGCCGTCGAGAGGAACCCCGAGGTCTGCCATAGCCACGACTTCATCGACGCCAACGTCGTGATGTACGACGCGATGCGCCACGAGGGCGTCAGCACCTGGTTGCAGGATGAAGCGGCGATGGCCATCTGGAACAACGCGTGGAACCTGGTCAAAGAGTGTGGGTTCGCCGTGATGGCGAGGGAGGGTTGACATGTTCAAGCCCGGCATGAAGGCGGTGATCAGCTGCAAAGGTTCTCCCAACGACGGCAGGATCGTGCTGATCAACAGACCCTGCGATGAAGCCAGGGAGGGACCTGGATTCCGAATCCCAGAGAGCCCGATCGCCTGGTGGACGGACTCCGCACCGGTGTGGGTGGTGGAGGCATTTGGCTCGCCCTTCCGACTCGGGAGCGGTCGCGGCCTCGATGGCCCCTGCCTCATCGCACCCTGCGAGCAGCGCTATCTCCGCCCCCTCCCCGACGAGGACGACATCCGCAACTTCGACGAAGACATCGACGAGCCGATTGCGCCGCTGACGCCGGCAACCACCTGATTTCATCAACTTTGGTCCAGTCTTGGGACCGCACTTTGGAGTGTTACATGAGCAAAAGTCAATCGAACAGCAACGACGAGACCATCACCACCTACAAGGGCTTCGGCCACGATTGGAAGTGCCGCGACTTCCAATACAAGGTGGGCGAGAGCTACGAGCATAAGGGCACCGCGGTTGCATGCAAGTCCGGCTTCCACGCTTGCGAGCATCCCCTCAACGTCTTCGACTACTACCCGCCGGTCGGCAGCAAGTTTGCCGTGGTTGAGCAATCCGGCGTGATCAGTCGGCACGACAGCGACACGAAGGTAGCTAGCTCCAAGATCGCGATCAAAGCTGAGGTCAACTTCGCCGGCCTCGCAAAGGCGGCCGGCGACTACTCGGCGGCTTCCAACACCGGCGACTACTCGGCGGCTTCCAACACCGGCTACCAGTCGGCGGCTTCCAACACCGGCGACTACTCGGCGGCTTCCAACACCGGCTACCAGTCGGCGGCTTCCAACACCGGCGAGGCGGGCGTCGCAATGGCTTCGGGGACCCTGGGCCGCGTGATGGGCGCGGAGGGGAATGCCCTGTTCCTCGTGCACCGGGACGATGACGGGCTGATCACCCACGCCCGAGCCGCCATCGTGGGGCGAGAGGGCATCAAGTCCAACACCTGGTATTGCCTGAACGCCAGCGGTGAGTTCGAGGAGACCACGGCATGAAGCTCTACCTGATCACCTACATCGAGGAGACCTTCAAAGAGGGCGATCTCCACAAGGAGCTATGGGTCGGCACCCAGGCTGAGCGCGACAAGCTGAAGAAGTCGCTGCGGGCCGATGAGATGGTGAACATCCAGACCCAGGACGTCGACGTGCCCACCGACAAGGCCGGCCTGTTGGACTTCCTCAACTGGGGCTGCCGTCCGGTGGCGCCCAAGGAGAGCGGTGATGTCGATCAAGTTCCGGGTTGACACCCAAGGCGCTCCTGTCTTTGAGAACGGCTGGGTGGTGCGCCGCTCACGGCACGTGATCTGCGTCGAGTTGGACATGAGGTCCAAGTACACAACGGTTGATGCCACCAGTGGTCATACCGTGCTCATCGGGGCAAACGAGCGCTCGATACATCTGGAACCGTCGGTGGACCGCTCTCAGTTCACCTCCCTTGCAATCGACGGTATGCCAAAGGATTTCGAATTCTTCAGTGCCAGCGGTGGGAGGTACACCATCAGCATCTGCTACATCCGGCGCCAATCCCGCAGTCAGAAGCTGCTTGAGTGGGTCGATCACCAGATGTGGCGGCTGCGCAGTTTGATCAATCGGAGGGAACATGCCCAAGATCAAGACCAGTGAACTCACCGGCGCCGCGCTCGATTGGGCGGTGGCGAAATGCGAGGGCGTCAAGCTAAAGTACGGCTTGACCGATGACGAGCGGTACTCCACCGACTGGTCGCAAGGTGGCCCGATCATCGAGCGCGAATTCATCAGCCTCGACTACGACAAGGATTGGGTCTATGACCCGTCGAATGTCGACCCGGATGATGAGCCTGACAACGGGGATCGCTGGATAGCATGGCCTCTTGGTGACGAAACCAAAAGCCAATACGGCCCCACTCCGCTGATCGCCGCCATGCGCTGCTATACCGCATCGAAACTGGGCGACGAGGTCGAGGTGCCGAAGGGGCTGCTGGCATGACCATCACACGCATCCCAATGCCGCCCGGCAACCGCATGCTGCGCATCGGTTTCGGCCAGCACGACGGCCGCTGGTTCTTCCGCATCGACCTCTGGAACCTTGGGTTCCGCATCAGCAACTGATTTCGTCAACCGACCCGCCTTGGGTCAAACCTTTGGAGTGAACCATGTGCCAAACGTGCACGCCGGAAACGCCGGCATCTGAAACGAAGCCCATCTCGATGGGCAAGGTCTACAAGTACCGCAACGGTGAGTCCGCGAAGGTCGTCATGACCGACCGACCCGGCAAGGATTACAAGCACCTCCCCGTCGTGTCCATGAGCGATAACGGCTACTTGCGGTGCCACACCAGCGACGGCAAGTGCACGGACGTCGCCGCGGGCGCCCGAGACCTGATCGAAGTCGGCCCCTACGACGATCTCAAGCTCGGGGAACCGGTGATGGTGCGCGACAGCCCCAACGGGCGCTGGAAACGGTACCACTTCCACAGCGTCGGCCCCGACCAGAGGCCGCGGACGATCGCCTACGCTCATTCGGCGTGGGTTACCGAAGATCGCAACGACTCCCCCAACTACGTCAGTTGGGGCGAGTGCCGCCGCCCCACCGCCGAAGAGCTGGCCGCGCAAGGCCTCTGATCATCAACCAGGCCGCGCTTTGCGGCCACCTTTGGAGTTTCACATGAAGCAACTGTCCATTTCTCCCACTAACCCGCTGCTGGCCGTGGCCCGGTATGGCGGCCTCCGCGACCACCGTCGCACCGATCTCTGCAACCTGTTCTGGCGCACCCTCTGGGGTGTGATCCGGGCACCGTTCTGGGTTTCGCTGATTGGCACGATCGGCGCGACGCTGATCTTCATTCTGGTCGCGCTGCCGCTGCTCGACCTGTATTTCTGGATCGCGCATGGGCTGGCACTGAGCGAGGCGTTCTGGCTTCCGACCGCGGTGTGGGCGTTGGTCGCCCTGTTAGTGGGGCAATTCTGGTACTTCGATTCCGACACGGCTGAGCCGATGCGAGACAAGGTCAGTGGGGCGTGCAGCAGTACCGCCGACCTGATCCGCGCCGCCTACCGCGGGTGGAAGGAGAAGACCTGCGTCGTGGTCGACATCAAGTCCAACACCTGACCCTCAACCCGCCCCGGCCTTCGGGGCACCTTTTGGAGTTTCACATGGAAGCAACCCAAGCAGGGGCGGCTGCGCCCCCCGAGATCGCAGCCAAGGCCCAGGCTCACGCGGAAGCCGCCGGCCGCGCCATCCCCGTGTACTCGGTGACGGAGAAGGTCGCCACGCCGACGGCGCTCGCCACCCAGCCCAACAACGATCACGTCTTCGGCCCGCTCGGCTTCTTGGCGGTGCCGCTGCTTCTCGCCATCGTCATGGTCTGGCTCTGGCACATCTCGCGGGGTGTGCGATGAATCTTGAACACTGCGACAACCTCCCCGCCGGCCTGACCATGGTCGTGCCGGTAAACACCCTCACAACTGCTGCGCTGATCGGGTACTGGATTGGTAACCACCAGTACGACGTGCCCGAACAACTCGGATTTCCGCCCACGCACGAAGTGATGGGCTCCCTCTCCAAGCACGCCACAGCGCTGGAGTGCATTCACCAGACGCTGGCACAAAACGGCTATCCCATCTCCGCGCATGAGTTCAGCTCGGGTGTGGTGATGAATTTCGCCGTGGAGTGCGCCAACCACGCAGCCTCGTACGGAGAACTGCCCGACAACGCCGCCGCACAAGCCATCGCGCTGCCTCTCTGTACCAAAGCGTGGCCGCGGGTCGCTGTGATCCGGGCCATCGTCCGCGAAGCTTTCCGGGAGAACTGACATGCCCGATCTGACCAAGGAGGAAATCCAGAAGCGCTGCACGCTTTACCCCGCACTCGTTGCTCTGCTGACCGATGTCGTCGAGCACAGCAACGACCCCAACCTGGCCGGCCGAGCGCTCAAAGCGCTGGAGCTGGACAAGGCAGGCATCCCCGCCTGAAACCCGGCCCGCTGGAGCCATTTGATCCAGCAACCCGTGCGCTTTGCACATTCACTTAGGAGTTTCACATGCCCTTCGCAAAAATCTCGCCGGCCCAGGCGACCTCGATCGTGCTGGCGCGCCGCCACGCGAACGACACCGACCGCAAGGCGGTGAAGAAGGAAATCTTCACCCAACTGCGTGCCCAGTTCGGCATCACGTCCGACATCAAGCTGAAGGTCGAAGTCGACAACCCCTCGAGCCCGGACTACCTCGTTCTGAAGAACAAGGTGACCGATGCCCGGTTCGATCTGGCCAGCGATGACCGCGTCGTCGGCGCGCCGGCGGTGCTGGTCTCGGCGATGACCCGCAACCGCTTCTTCAAGGTGGACGCGTCCACCGCCAAGGACCTGCTGCGCGATGACGTCTTCAACTCGGGCATCGAGTTCGCTGACGGCGCCGACGTGCTGCCGACCGATTCGCGCCAGATCCAGGACGGCGTGCATGCCGCTCCGAACGGCGACATCTACGTGCAGCTCAGCGAACAGGAGATCTGACCACCATCAACCCATCCGCAAGGGCTCACGCCCTTGCCCATCTTGGGCCTCGTTGCCCCTTTGGAGTTTCACATGAGCACAGAAGACAAACTGCGGGAGATCTGGTCCCGCAAGATCGAGAGTTACGCGGCCTTCACGGCCGCAACCGAGGCGACCCACAAGCTGGGCATATCCACTTCAATGCTTTCCGAGTGTGGCGTTCCGCGACTCTCAGTGCATAACCTCCCGCAGGGGAGCGTGATGAAAGAAGATGTCTGGCCGCTGCTGCGCGAGATGAACCGTGAAAGGTACGGCGTCTATCCGGAGCCGACGCCGGTACTGCTGGCCATTCGGACCGTCAAGGGCATGGCAGGCCAATACTTCCCCCACGTCTCGCCCGCCGACCCGACCATGGTCGCTTACACCCCGGATCGCCCCATGGCCATCGCCGATCGCCAAGTCCGCACCACGCCGGGCAAGCTGATCCGCAAGTTCTTCCCCTACATCTCCGACAACGAGGTCTCCAGCTTCGAGAAGGCGCACCGCGCGGCGCTGGACGACTCCTTCGAGATCGCCACCACCGCAGACGAGATCGAGCGCATCTACCGCACCATGCGCGGCGACACCGCCTGCATGCGGCACGACAAGAGCTACTTCGGTCTGGATGTGCACCCGTCAGCTGTATACGAAGCGCCCGGTATGGGTGTCGCATACCTGCAGGACGATGAAGGCACGCCGACTGCCCGCAGCGTCATCTGGGTCAACCCCGACAACGAAAACGACAAGCGCTACGTCCGCCTGTACGGCGACGCACTGCTTGCCACCAAGCTGCAACGCAAAGGCTTCCGCCTCGCCGGCCTCGCCGGCGCGAAGATTCGCGCCATCCCTCAGCCTGACAGCGGCCCCAACTACTACGCCGTGCCTTACCTCGACAGGGCCGGTGGCGGCGCTTCCGGTCACGACGACACCAACATCCAAGGCCTCGTCCGTTACGAGGGTGAGGACTACTTCCGGCTTCTGACGAAACTCCAGTTTGAGGCCTTGAGCCAAGTGGGCGCACGTCTCGGAGGAGCTTTGGGCGGTGGTTCCGGAGCCAAGCTGATCCTGCGTGAAACGCCCCGCGACCCCCTCGTCGCAACCTGCGTGATCTCTGGCAAGCAGATCGACCGCTTGGTTGACCCGACCATTCGCTGGATGCAGCCCGACGGCACCGTCGGTTGGGCACTGACCGGTGAAGTTGTTGGCACCATCGTTCCTACCCGTGCAGCCATTGCCGGGGAGCTGACCACAGTGTGCTGCACCCCAGAGACCCGAGAGACCCTGTGTCTCGATTTCCTTAACGTCAAGAACGACCCGGAAAGCATTCGCCTGGCCGGCTACGTGAAGCTGTCGTCCCGCTTCTACCCCACCACTGGGTTGGAAGGCTACGCTGTCGTCGGAGAGGCCCAGAACATGGGCACCACCGAAGAACCCGACTGGATCTCGAACTCGGACGCCATCCGTATTCTCGATGTTGCCGAAGGGAAGCCGGCGTTCCGCCACACCAGCGAACTGAAGCAGCTGCGCGAGGAAGGCTATGTGTCGGTGTCGCCCCTCGACAACCTGAAGTGCATGGTGCACAAGGACTCCTCGAAGCTGGTGCACTTGGCCGGCTCGGGTCGCGCTTCGGTGATCGGCTTCCACAACATCGTCAAGCTCTTCGATGGTACGTATGCGCCGGTTCGGCGGGCTATCAACAAGACTATCTGTGGCGTCAGCTTCGTCATTCACGAGGATGTGCATGCAGGCCTGATTGAGCTTCCCCAGGAAGTGGTGGATTCCTCGTTCCAAGGGTTCAAACACATTGATTCGGTGGACAGGCTGCGCAACTACTGCACCAATCACGCCAGTAACAGCGCCTTTGGTGTTGGGCCGTTCTACGTCGCTGATGGGCGCATCGCGCAATCCGGTGTTTACAACTACAGCCGGTCCGCCCTGACCTATGAGTCGATCAAGGCTGCCGCAACGCAGATTGTCGAGAACCGCGCGAACGAGGAATGGCTGGATGCGAATGTCTCGTCGCACACCAGCGACAAGCGAGGTGCCGTCGGCTGGGCGGTCAGCGTCCTGCGCATCTACACCGCCTTCGAGACCCGGATCGACGAACTCACGGCACCTGCCCCCACCCCCACGGCTCCGGCCGCCACCGATGAGCGCTTCTCGCTCGCCGCTTGACCCGAGGAATCAACATGATCAAAGCAGAAAATCCATCCGAGACGATCGCCGCTGTCCTCCGCGAGGAGGAGGCCGGCATGCCACAGGAATTCGACGGCTTCGGTGCCGCCACCCAAGTCCCCGACTTTTTTTCCAACGTCGCCGCCATTCATCAGAAAGCCACGATCGCCGAGCCGACCCACGAGGTGCCGGCGGCCGTCGACCCGTTGCTGGTGGAGATCCTTTCCTTCCCCCGCCAGCATGGCAGCCCGGGAGAACTGGAGTTCCAGGAATGGTTGGGCACGAAGCTGCACGCCCTCAACGAGGGCGCGAGCGGCACCGTTGAACGGCTGACCAGCTTCCGCCTGTACGCCATCAACGTCCCCCGGCTGTCTGGCAAGCCCTCAAGCACGTTGTTCTCCTGCCATTGCGACACCATCGACGGCAACTTCGCCAAGGGTGAACGCAAGAAGCTGACGTACGACGGCAACTTCGGCTTGATTGCTTTGGACGAGGGCAGCATCGGCGGCAGCCTCGGCGCTGACGACGGCGTGGGTGTCTGGATCATGCTGAAGATGATCGAGGCCCGCGTGCCGGGCACCTACATCTTCCACCGGCAGGAAGAGAGCGGCGGCGTGTCGGCCAAAGAGATGGCGCGGACCGAGAAGAGCTGGCTGAAGAAGTTCGACTGCTCCATCGCGTTCGACCGGCCCAACACGTCCGAGATCATCACGCATCAAGGCGGTATGGAATGCGCCAGCATGAAGTTCGGGCTGGCGCTGGTTGAGCGGCTCAACAACAAGGGCATGGCCTATTCGCCGAGCAGTCGGGGCGTCTACACGGACAACCGCGAATACCGCAGCCTGATCGCCGAGAACGTCAACATCGGCGTCGGCTATCACAGCCAGCATGGCCGCCGCGAGGAGCTGGACTATGGGCATGCCAACGCCTTGCTCGAGGCGTGCGTCAAGATCGAGTGGGACAGCCTGCCGATCGAACGTGATCACACCAAGGTGCCGGTGCAGGCAACTCAGAACTACACCGGGACCGGCATGCGCTTCGGCGCTCAGATGGACTTCGACGGCGGCTATCGCAAGTACCTCGCCGGCATCGAAAGCCGCCGTACACCGGCCGCATCCGACCAACCGAAGAAGCGTGGCCGGCCCAGCAAAGCTGACAAAGCCATGGCGCAGGTCCTGCGCGAAGAAGCTGCAGCAGAGCAGGTTCGCTTGCTCGAGGTGGTCTACACCATGACGGCCACTGAAATGTGGGACATGGCCTCCAATGACCCCGACACGGCCGGCGCCACGATGGCCGCCCTCGTTCGCGAGAACGCCCGCCTTGCAGCCGACGTCGATGCACTCGAGCTCTTGCTGAAGGTCTGATTTTTCAACCCGGCCCACCTTGGGCCACAACTTAGGAGTTTCCCATGAACATGACTTTCGACGACACCAACGAAGAGATCAACGCCCGCATGCAGCGGACGATCAAGCACTTGAAACGGGTGCGCCTCAAGGTGGAGCTCTGGGACGCCCTCTACTGGGCCCTCGGCGCCCTGGTGTTCGTGGTCGCGGTTGCTGGCATCATCGCGATGGCCGCCGGCCTCGTGCTTTACGAAAGCTGGGTGCTGCAGACCGTCTGGGCGTGGCTGGTCGTGCCGAACACGAAGCTGCCGGCCATCCCGCTGGCGCTGGCTGTCGGCGTCTTCCTGATCATCGGCCTGCTGCGGGTCAAGAGCATGTACCGCAACGCCGTCAAGCAGGAATACTACGTCGCTGGCGTGTTCCTCGCCCCGACCGTGATTCTGGGCTTCGCCTGGCTGGCCAAGACCTTCCTGTAACCCGACCGGCTTTGCGGCCCGAGCCGAAATCGGGCCGCTCACCCTGCGCCTTGTTGCGCCCACTTAGGAGTTCACATGAAGACTTACATCGTCTACGACGGCCTTGGCGTCGAGTGCGGGACGCTCAAAGCCATCTCGCACAACGCGGCCGAGCGTCAGGCTCAGCAGATCTACGGGCCGGACGCGTCCGTCGCCTACACGGAGGTGTGATGGTCAAGTTCTACACCGACGACTACGGCCTGTCGCCCGAACAACTCGACGACAAATACAACCCGGACGGTGATGGCCAACACCCCGGATACCCGCGCGTGGCATGGCGGTTGGCAGTCATGTCAGAAACCACCTGCACCGGCTACTGGGCATGGGTTCAACACGAGCTGCACAAGGAGGAGGACGAATTGTCGAAGGACAACCCGTTCAACACGCCGAGCATCGAGGATGGCTATCGCGAATATTCGGTGACGTGGACGATCGAAGTCCACGCACGCAGCCACGAAGAGGCTGCAGCCAAGGCCCTCGAGATTCAGCGTGACGACAAGAGCACAGCTCTGTGCTTCCTCGTCGAGTCCAGTGGTGTGGCGGAAGTCGGCCAGGATGTCGACCTCGACTTCTCGATCGAGCTGGGCGAGCGCCCCGACAACGGCAACCCCGTCTACACGGCCAGTGCCCACGGCATGGCCATCTTCAACCCGAACTTCTCGTCGTGCGGCCGCTTTCCGGTCGACCCGATGGTGGCGTACGGGATGACCCCGGACTTCGTCGATGGCTTGATGCGAATGAACGCTGACGCCGGCTACGACGCTTCCATGTGATCTCTCGCAGTGCCGGAGACCTGGGCCGCCGGCATTGCTTCTACCTTAGCCCAACTTTGGAGTTTCACATGGAAGTTCAAACACTGGAGTCCGTCTTCTCGTCGTTTTCGGGCGGGTCGGACGGCCGGACCCTGCACTGGGCCAATCGCAAGTTCGTGACCACGGAAGGCGTCGACAAGGTTGCGGAGCGTGCCGGCGCACACTGGTTCGTCGACATCGTTGCGACCGAGTTCGCGCCAAAGTTCCGTACCGAGTGGATTCACCGGCGCGCAACGGTTGGCGTTCTGAAGCTGAAAGTGGCCGATGGCGGCACCGCTGTCGTCGAATTGACGACGGAGGACGAGAAGCCACCGCTCTTTGTCAAGCAGCTGAGCTACACCGACTTCCCGAGCGGCGAGTGGGTGTTCTTCATGCAGCAGGACGCCGTCATCGGCGACCCCGACAACGATCAAGTCGGCTACACGGTGATGATGCTGAACACCGAGTACTGACCTGCTCAACCTTTCGCCCCGGCCTTCGGGGCATTTTGGAGTTCCACATGAGATTCAACACCCCGCGGGTGCATTTCTCCCGCGTGTCCGGAAACAAGAAGACGGGGCCGATTCCGACCACCGTCACCGAAGCGTCGACGTGCCCCAAGACATGCAGCTTCCGCGGCAGCGGCTGCTACGCCGAGCACGGGCCGCTGGCCATGCACTGGCGTCAGGTCTCCGCGGGCAACCGCGGCGGCACCTGGCAGCAACTGCTGGGCCACATCAAGGACCTGCCCCGCCACCAGCTCTGGCGGATGAACGTGGCGGGCGACTTGCCCACCACACCCGCCGGCAACGTGAGCTGGGCGCACCTCGAGGCCCTCACGCAGGCCAACAAGGGGCGTCGCGGCTTCACCTACACCCATCACCCGCCCACGCCCATGACCCGGCGCGCGCTGAGGCACGCCAACCGCGGCGGGTTCACAGTCAACCTGAGCGCGGAGACGCTGCGGCAGGCCGACCAGTACGCCGCCTACGGTCTCCCGGTGGTCGTGGCCCTGCCCAAGGGCGCCGACAAGCCGGTCACCACGCCGGCGGGCCGGCTCGTGACCGTGTGTCCGACCACCACAGGCAACACCGACTGCCTGAACTGCGGCATCTGCTACCAGGCCGATCGCAAAGCGATCGTGGGATTTCCCGCGCACGGAACACGGGCCAACGAGGTGCAACGGATCTTCTTCGCCGGCACGCCGGCCAACAACCAACGTGCGGCCGAGGCCGCCTGACCATTGAAAAGAAGAGTTCAACATGTTCAACTGGATTCGCAAGATTTTTCGGAAGAAGCCCGCGCAAGCCTTGCGCGACATCGACCACGACCAGGTGCTGCCCAAGAAGTGGAGCAAGCCGGAGCTGCGTCGGCTGCCCGACGTGCCGCGCGAGTTGTTGGCCAACCGGGTGCATGCACCGCAGGCCCGGCCCTACGGCTCGCAGCAGCCGCCGTTCCCATCGCCTCGGTTCGGCGGCACGGTGCCTGCACCGCCGCCGGCGCCCAGCAACGACGGCCTGCTGACCGGGCTGGTGATCGCACACCTGCTCAACCCTCCGCAGCCTGCACCTGCGCCGGCGACCTCGGCCTCCCAAGACTTCACACCGGACTACGCGCTGATCACGGCCGTCCCGGCGTGCAAGCCTTGGGCGGACTCTCCAACGCCACCACCGGCCCCCGCTGACGACGGCTACGCCATCCGCGAAACCCGCATGTTCGATGACGCGCCGCCGCCCCCACCGCCGGCGTCGGAAAGCTGGTCTTCCAGCTCGTCCGACAGCTACTCGTCAAGCAGTTCCTCGGACAGCTATTCGTCCAGCGATTCGAGCAGCAGTTACGGCGATTGACCTTGACGAAACGGTCCCCAACAGCTACAGTTTGATCCCTTACCCGCCCCGGCTTTCGGGGCACTTTTGGAGTTCCACATGAGCCACCCCGACAACGTGTCGGGCGTCGCAGCCGCCTTGGCTGTCGCCCCCGTCGACCTCGTTTCCATCGTCGACGATTACTGCCTCATCAAGGCCGAGATCGACGATCTCGAAGCCAAACAGGCCGAACTCAAGAAGCAGCTGATCGACTCGGGCCAATCCGAGCTGATGGGCACGCTGCACAAGATCACCGTCACGCCCACCGCCGGCCGCAACACGACGGACTGGAAGACGATCGCCACCCTGCTGACGCCGCCACCGACCTTGGTGGCCCAGCACACGAAGACGGGCGATCCCGGCGTCGCGATTCGCGTCTACGGCCGATGATCACGCTCGGCCACGACCCGATGTTGCCCCGCGCAACATCGGTGGTGATCGTCCTGATCATCTGCGTCGCGATCAACTTCATTGCTCGCGAGTTCTTCTACTACGGCGCTCTGTCCGCAGGTGTCGACCCGGTCCGCGTTGCATGTGCTCGCCGCCTTGATGAGGTGCCGGTGCAGTGCGCCCAGCTGCAGCCCGCAGCGCCCCCAACGATTCAGGAGCGCCGTAAATGAGCGACCCCTTCAAGCCGCACCTGGCGTGCGAACCCGACCCGAAACACCCGCTGCGGTTCCCGCTGTACGGAAGCCGCAAGCTGGACGGCATCCGGGTTGCCATGCGCAACGGGCGGGCGTTGACGCGCAGCCTCAAGCCCGTCCCCAACATCCACATCCGCACGATGTTGGAGGCCACCTGCCCCGACAACGTCGACGGCGAGATCATCGTCGGCGAGCCCAATACCGAAACCACGTACCTCAACACGTACAGCGCGGTAATGGCTCACAAGGGTGAGCCTGACTTCACATATTTCGTGTTCGACCTGATCGCCGACGGCCCGTTTCGGGAGCGCCTGATCAAGTTGCACGACATGAAACTGCCGAGCTACTGCCGCATTCTGGATCAGGATTTCGTGGTGAACCAAGTCGGGCTGGACGAGATGTACGCGACCAACATTGCCGAAGGCTACGAGGGGGCCATCCTCAAGTCGCCCGACGGCCTCTACAAGTTCGGCCGCGGCACCGCGCGTGAGCAGTCCATGCTCAAGGTCAAGCCTTTTGTCGATGGCGAGGCCACGATCGTCTCGGTCTACGAGGCCATGCACAACACCAACGAGGCGTTCAAGAACGAGTTGGGCCGCACCGAGCGCAGCACGGCGCAGGCAGGGCTGGTGGGCAACGGCATGGTCGGCGGCTTCACCGTCCGCGACGTGCAGAGCGGGGTCGAGTTCAGCTGCGCCCCCGGCGTGCTGACCCACGATCAACGCCGCGAAATCTGGGCGTGCCGCGACACCCAAGCTGGGAAGATCGTGAAGTACCGCGCCATGCCCTACGGCGTGAAGGACGCGCCGCGCTTCCCACGCTTTGTGGGGTTCCGCGACGCACGGGACATGAGCGCATGAGCAGCTACGTTCCACACCCGCCGCTTGCGTTCTTCGTGTGGGAGGACGCAGGCCTGAAGGACATCGGCCCTTGGGTCGATGACCAAGATCACAGCTACAAGCCCAAGCTGTTCGCGCAGACCGGCTTCATCCTGAAGGACGACCCCGCTGGCATCGTCGTGACGGCGGCGTGGAGCCCTGATCTCGTGGCGACTCGGGAGCAGATCCCGCGCGGAATGATCCGCCACTTCGAGTACCTGACCCCGAAACTGAAGCCGCCCCGCGGCCGGAAAGGGACGTGATGGCACTCCTGACCACGTCAGCAGAGCAACGGCGCTCGGACAAGGTCATTTCCGAGTACGAGCCTGTCGTGCCGCACTGCGGCAACTGCGCCTACTACCACCCGGAGCGCTTGGCCAAGCCTGCAATGGAGCTGCCATACCTGCGCCCGATGTGTGACCACAACGCTTTTACCCCCAGCAGGTTGGGCTGCTGCAAATTCTGGAAGGACAAGAAGACCGGCGAAACCTTGAACTGATCCCGGCCTGTATCGGCCACCAACTTTTCGTGCCCGCCTTGGGCACACCTTGGAGTTTCACATGAGAAAGCTGTTGCTTTGTGCAGCCGCTGTCAGCATCCTGCTGACAGGCTGCGGTGGTGGGGGTGGGGGCGCTTCGGATGCCCCCACCCCAGCACCTTCCCCTCCGTCGCAGGCGACGACCCAACCCCGGACGCAGCCTTGCCCAGCCACCATCTACGGTGATTCGATCGCCTACGGCCACTTCTACAACGAGAAGAAGGAGCTGCAGCGCCTCGAGCGCCCGCCCGCCGCCCAACTCAGCGAGACCCTGCCCCACCTGCAGCTCGTCGATCGCTCGGTCTCCGGCGTCAGCCTGCGCCAACTGCGTGACGGCTACAACAACCCCTTCGTTCCTGACGGCAAGCCGCGCGGCCGGTTCGACGCCGAAGCCCGTACCGGCAAGGTCGTGATCATCGAAAACGGGATCATCGACGTCGCGATCGAAAACCCGCCGGCCAGCGCCGCAGACACTGTGGCGATCCTCGCCGAACTGGTGGCGGTGGTCCGGCGCGAAGGCCGCGTGCCGGTCGTCACCGGCCTGGCCCAGATGGCCGAGGGCAAACGCCCCGACAACGTCAGCGTCACCCCCGAAGACATCCGCCGGCGCAACGAGCTGTACACGGCGCTGGTGCGCTGGACAGCTGCCAACGACGTGATCTTCGCCGACATGGGCAGCGCCGCCTTCGACGGCAGCTCCGATCTGGCCGACGGCATTCACCCCAAACAGGCCTACAGCAACCGGATGTACACCAAGGTCGCCGAGGCCGTGGCCAAGGCCTGCGCAGCGGGGGCAAGCAATGCCTGACGCCCAGTGCACCACCTGCGGCCGCGACCCGCAGCGCATGAACAGCAAGGTCGCCGAGTGCTCCCACGTCGACTGCACCCACCGTCGCCACGCGTGGAGCGAACGCCCCACCGGCTACGAGAACCTTCAACACGATCCGGTGAAGAAGCGCGACGAGAAGGTCGTGCCGCTGGATCAACTGATTACGGAGTGAACATGGCGACAACACCCCTGCCGCGCGAGAAGGTGGAGCGAGAAAAGACGCCGTTTGAGAATTGGGCCAACGGCGCTGGCTACGACATAGCTCACACTTACGATACCAGCGGCTTGCGTTGGCTGTGGCTGAACCCGATGACAGCCGATCTGTGGGGTGCGTGGCTGGCCCGCGCCGCCCTCGCACAACCGGATGGCGGGGAGGTGAATGCGACAAAGCGGCAGACCATGCCCAGCGAGACGCGCTACACCGTGGCAGTTGAGGGCGCTGCGCAGTCTTATTGGGACAACATCCATGATGCCATTACAGCCGGACAAAGAGCTGTCTATGCGGGTCCGGATGCGACGATCCGGGCACTCGACGACCTGAAGGCTGGCCGAATTGCGGAGTGGAGCTACGGATTCAGTGCCGTGCGAATTTACCCACCGCAACCCGCGCAGGCGATGCCAGCCGATTCCAAACCCGCCGCCTACCGTTGGTACGAGGGCAAGTTCGGCGGTCACTATGAATACGACGAGCAGCCCAACGCCCTTCGCTCTTGCGAAGCGCTCTACACAGCGGACGGCTTGGCCTCTTTGTTGCAGCGCGCCTACCGAACGATCGACACGCTGATGAACGGCCTTCTCTGGTACCGCGACCGGTACCCAGAAGCCGACAGCGGCGCCGACGACGAGGCGTTCGACGAAGCAGAAGAAACCCTGCGTCTGATCGACGCGGCATAACCCAACGGCGGCCGAGGACCGCCATCAAATGACCAGTGGGTCCGCAAAGCCCGATGAGGCTTGGACCCTGAATCGCAAGGAGACCACTATCGCAAAACCTGATTGATCCCGGCGGACATGGTCCGCAACCACCGACAGCGGCGCCAACCGCTGTGAGAGACATGGACCACGCAAGGAAGCGGGTCCCGGCACGGCGGCGCTTCGGCTCATGAGCCGGTAGACAGGGCGTCAAGCAGGAGCAGCCGACAATTTTTAGCCCAGGCCTTCTGGGCAATTTGACGTTACACAGCGGTAGAGAAAAACATGCGATTCCAATGGCAAAAAGATCGGGGTACGTGGGTGGTCACCCTTGGTCAAACCGAGATCCAATTCGAGCAGGCGATCGTCCACGGTCGCCCCATCAGCGACGACACCATCGAGGGTGTCGCCATCACAACCCACGGGGTGGCCCCGGAAGCAGTTGACAACCTGACCCCGGCGCAGAAGCGTGACGTGGGTCTGGGCGGCAACATGCGCCGGATCATGCTGCCCAGTGGCCATCAACGGGGGCCGGACTACGTGGTCCGTCTCATGCCCGGAGGTGTGGTTGAACTCCCCTGAACCCCTGAAGCTCACGCATGGGTTCAAGGCCAAGGCTGGTCACTGCCTGATCAACCTTGGCTACACCATCCGCCCGTCAGGTATCGTCACGCTGTTTGCGTTCATCAAGTTTGGAACGATGGACTACGAGCCGTGGCGAGAATTCCAGTGCGGCGCTGAATCCGCGGTCAGCCAGGCAATGGCCATGGCCCGGGATGCCATCGCGTTCTTGGGCACTCAAGGCCCGGCGCGCGAGGTGGAGGATCTGGACTTCGACGATTTCATCCAGCACTTGAGCGCTAACATCAACAAGGAACTGCATTGATGACCAATTCACCAACGGAGAGCCGAGTGCTGCAGTATTCGCCACGGCCGATCGAGAGCTACACCTGGAAGGTCGGTGACACCAACCTCGGGCCGGCCTACTTGCGATTTATCGCTGGGACACCAGAGTCATGGAACCTGGCCTTCATTTCGCACGACTACGCCAAGCAAGCCGTTCACCCCGATGGCCAGTTTGGTGTTCACGTCCTGAACACCGTCCGCTTCGTGCTGAGGCACGGTCTGGTCGACACGATCGGCAACGTGCCGGCCGACATGAAGGTCGAGGGACTTCTTCGACGCGCGCCGGGAATTTTTGTCGAGAGTCTGCTGTCCAACAACGATTACCGCGCCACGCCGCTCTACCGAGCGTACGGCGAGGGGTGGGTTCAGACGATCCGGCAGCGGGTCGCCGAATGCTCTCCCCATCCCGGCACGGACCTGTTGAACAGCATCGACGTCATGCCCGATGACTTCACCGGAGCCAAGGAGCTGCTCGCGCGCTTCTGACCTTCGGTCCCTTTCCGGCTCGCCTTGAGCCACGTTTGGAGTTTCACATTGATCTTCGCAGGCAGTCTGAGCCCTGAGTCTCAGAAGTTTCTCAATGCCAACAGCCGGCTCACCAAGCTACTGAAGGTCTGGCGTCCGCCCTTCAAGTTGGACAACGAGCAGAGCCATATCCTGAATGGCTTTGGAGCCGACTGGAGCCACGGCTATTGGTGGAAGCCGGGTCGCGGCAAGACGATCGCCACGTCCATGCACGCCCTGAACTTGATGGAAGACGGTGAAGCCGAGCATTGCATCGTGCTGATCCCTCCGATCATCACGCTCAACTGGTTCCGCTCCCTGAGCGCGATCCAGCACGCCGAGCCCGGCCGGCACCCCACCGTCACGATGTACCGCGGCACACCCAAACGGCGCAAGGATCTTGATCTGAATGCCCAGTTCATCCTGATGTCGTATGAGCTGTTCAAGCGGGATTTCGACCGGCTCGACGACTTTTTCAAGAACCGCAAGGTCATGGGGATCGCCGACGAGGCGCACAAGATCAAGAACATCGAGACCGACGCGCACAAGGCATGCCGCTTCATGTTCGGCGAGCGTCCGTTCCTGATGGCCAGCGGCACGCCGGTGAGCAGCCCGAAAGACGTGTTCGCGTACACGCGCTTCAACAACCGACAGGCCTACCGCAACCTCCGCCACTTCGAGGAGCTGCATGTCAAGGAGTACGACGACCGGGAGCAGCCACTGATTTGGCAGAACTTGGACATCCTGAACAAGAACCTGCTGACCAACGCCACCTACCTGGAGAAGCCGCAGCGCGTCGAGGGACAGGACAACTGGCGACCGATCCCGCTGGTCTACGAGCTGGATGACAAGCACCTGGCGCTCTACCACCGCATCTGCGATGAGCAGCTGGTCGAGTTGGAGAACGGCAACCAGATCAACGCGGTGGGCGCTCAGCGCCTGTTCCAGACCGTTCAGCAGGTCATCCTGAACTGGGCGCACTTCGCCGGCGAGGAGGGGTTGCGACCGGCCGGCCTCGACCTGTGCGAGGAAGTCCTCGACGAAATCCAGGGCGAAAAGTTGATGGTCGTGGCCAACTACCGGCTTTCCGTCCGCATGCTGGTGCAGGCGCTGGCGCCCTACGGCGCGGTCGGCATCAACGGCGACATGACCTACAACCAGCAGATGGCGTCCGTCCGCCGGTTCATGGACGACCCGAAGTGCCGGGTCGTGGTGCTGAACCCGGAAGCAGGCGGCGTGGGCCTGGACGGGCTGCAGGAGGTCTGCAGCGAGGCTCTTTTTATCGAGTGCCCTACACTGCCACGACAATTCTGGCAAGCCCTGGCGCGGCTCGACCGCACCGGGCAAAAGGCCATGGTGAATTGCCGGATCGCAATCGCCAACCGCACAATCCAAGTCAGCCGCCATAAAAAGCTGCTGGCCAACGACGATTTAGTGACCACCGTCGAAGGTGGTAGCCAATCCTTGAGGGAGGCCATCTATGGCCAATAGAGAATATCTGAAAGACAGCGAGTCGATGGCGGCGCTGGTCGAGCAAATGCCGCCGGCGCTGCGCAAGGAATACAAGGACTACCTGTACCTGCACCTCGAGTCGGCGTTTCCCGGCCGCGTGCTGGTGGTGTACACCGTGCGCGACGGAAAGCCCGATGACATCGCTCTCGTCACCTTCGGCAGCATCGAGATCCACCAACAGCTGCCGCCGCAAATCAAGATCAACTACAAGGGCCGCGGCTCCTTGATCTCCCCCATTCCCGAGCGGCTAGCAGATCGGGAGGTGTTTATCCATGTCCCCCAGAACTTCGTTTTCCGATGGGCTGGACAACGTGAAGACGGGAACCTAAACTTCCGTCCTCACTACGCAGTTCTGTTGAAAATGCGCGGTAAGCCTGACCGAAATATCGAGGGCTACACCTACGCAATGAACTTGAAAAGTTTCAACGAGCTGCATCCGGGATTCCAGGACCAGGTAAGGTTCTGAACCCGGCGCCCGAGAATAAAAATAAAAAGAGGGCTTGATGGGTTACTTCTGGTACCGCGGTACCGGAAGCACCGTTTGGAAAGGCGCGCAGGCCGACCAGCGCGATGCGGTGCTCCGTGATTACCGACCTGAGTTCGTAACGGTACTCGACGCCAGCGATGCGCCCCAAGACGACTGGGGCCGCGACGAGTACATGAAGATGAAGTACAGCGGCCCGCTGTACTTCGACTGGGACAGCAACGAGCTGGCACTCGCCACCCAGGACTTCCAAAGCACCCTGCTGAAGCTGCAGGAAGAGTATGGTCTGAACCTCAAGGCGTGCCGCCTGTTCGCCACTGGCGGGCGCGGCTTTCACCTTGAGATTCCGCAGGCGTGCTTCATCAACAAGCCGACCAAGGTCGGCTACGCCCACCTCCCGAACATCTATCGCGAGATCGCGATCGTTCTGGCCACCGACACCCTCGACCTGAAGGTGTACAGCGGCAAGCAGGGTCGGATGTGGCGCTGCCCGAACGTCAACCGCAACACCGGCAAGGACGAGCCCGCGCGCTACAAGGTGCCGTTGACCGTCGAGCAGGCGCTCGCGATGACGCAGGAGCTGTACGACGAGTTGTGCAGCGAGCAGCGGGTGCCGCCCGAGCTGGATGAACCCGAGCTGTCGATCTCGCTGAACAACCTGTTCATCACGCACAAGGACATTGTCGACAAGACCATGTCTCGCGTGGCGAAGGTCAAGGACGAATCGTCGACCTTGAAGCGCTTCGCGGGAGAGCCGCCGGCAGGCCTCAAGTTGCTGATGGCCGGCATGCACCTGAATCCCGACACCGGCTTCAACAACATCGCCCTCCAGCTGGCCATCACAGCCAGCGCGCTGGGCATGACCGAGGCCCAGTTCGTCGAAGCCACCGAGGGTCTTGCTCGTATCCATGACGGGGACGGCAGCCGGTACAACACACCTGCCCGCCGCCGTGAAGCGCTGCGAGACCGGTTCTACTATGTGCAGGGTTCTCCGGCCTACGTCTTCTCCTACGGCGGATTGCGCTCGATCTGCGAGGACGGCTTCGCCCCGACAGAGTTGGCGCCGGCGGACGCCATGCCCGGTGCCGACGATGGCATGGCCCCCGACAACGTCGAGGACGAGGCCAACGTCGAGCAGACACCCGAGCAGGAGGCCGCACTCAAGGCCGCCGAACTGACGTTGCTGGAGGGCGTGCGGGTCACCGCGCGTGGCATCCTGCGCAAGACGCCCGACGGCATCATCAAGCTCAGCGACCTCGCCCTGACCAAGCCCTGCAGCCTCGTCGCCACCGAGACCCATGCCGTCGTCGGCATCGAGGTCGACGTTTCCTCCAACACCAACGGCAAGCTCACCAAGCACGGCCGTCGGGTACTTCCCATGGACACGTTCGTGAGCCGGCAGTCCTTCGACAAATTCGCCTCCAGTGTGGGGTGCGTTTTCAAAGGCACTGACATCCAGGCAACCGTCGTGCGCAACATCTTGAACAACACCGCCATCAGTAAAGAGCGCATCACCTTCGGTGTGCCGTACGAGGGCCTGTCCCTCATCCAGAACCCCAAGGTCCGCGGCGAGCGGTCGCTGGTGCCGGTGTGGATTGGTTCCGGCCCCCGCCCGATCATTACCCGCCGCTCCCTGCACGTCGACACCCGCGTGGCCTACGGCGACTCGGCCGACAACGCCTACGAAGAAGACCCGGCCATCGGCGAGCTGATGTTCCAGCCCACCATGGCCAAGAAGATGACGTACTGCAGCGATCTGGCCGACGCGCCGGAGTTGGAGGCGACCCCCGAAAACATCGAGCTGCTGCGTCACCTGTTCCAGATGAACGAGCCCATCGTCATGGCCCAGACGATCGGGTGGTTCGTGGGGTGCTTCCATCGGGCGTTCTACGACGTGGCGGTGGCGAGCGCGCAATTCCCCATCCTGAACGTCTCGGGCTCGGCCGGCAGCGGCAAGAGCACAACGGTCAAGCTGCTGAACAACATGCACTACTCGCAGGCCAAGGAGGAGAAGAATCGCCTGATCGTCATGGCCAGCATGTCCACGGCGTTCTCGATCAAGAGTCTCGCCTCGGCCTCCTATTCGCTGCCGCTAATTCTGGACGAGTACAAAACCAGCGCGATGAGTGAGGCCAAGCGCCGCGAGCTGAGCAACGCCCTGCTGGCCGTCTACGACGGTCAGGGTGGCACCACCGCCGGCGTGAGCGACGGCAGCGCGATGGGCAGCTGGCGGGATGTCACCAGCTACAAGCTCAAGGCGCCGGTCTGCGTCAGCGGCGAGACGATCGACGACACCGCGGCCATCGAGCAGCGTTCGGTCCACGTCGGGTTCCGCGACGGCATGCAAACACCGCGCTCGGCGCACCTGGCCGCCGCGGCCAGCCTCGAAGGCAAGGCCATGCTGTCCAGCCTCGGCGCCTCGCTGCTGCTGGCCACCATGGTGATGCCTGTCGACCAGTTCCGCGCGCGGCACGAGGCCGCCCTGATCCGTTCGCAGGAGGGCGCAGCGCCTGGCACCAACCCGCGGCAAATCAACAACCTCGCCATCCTGATGGCGTCACTTGAATTCCTGAAGATCGTGCTCAACATGCGCGGCATCACCGAACTGGACGGCGATGTCGACGCCCTGATCGACACGCTCTACAGCACACGTACTGAGACCACCCAGCGCCACGTTTCGTCCGAAGCCTCCAAGGCCCTGAACGACATCTCGTGCCTGAGTCGTCTCGACAGCGAATCCCCCCTCCACCTCAAGGAGGGCACGCACTACATCGTCGGCGAAGGCTGGATCGAGATGGATATGCGTGAAGTTTTTGTCCGGTACCAATCCTGGTGCCGGCAAACCGGCAACACGTCGTTCTACCGCTCTCACCCCATCTTCACGGTGGCGATGGCGAAGATCGGCGCGCTGCTGGACAAGACCTGTGGAAGCAGCCCTCTCAAAAGGTCAGTTGCCACGCAGGTGTTCCGTTTCGACAGCCAAAAGCTGCTCGAGGACGGTGTCGAGCCTTTCGACACGAAGTCGAAGCCGACGAAATCTTAGAAGTCAACCATCAACCTCAATAGGAAATGCAAATCATGGCACTGAAGCCGAAACAATTCGAAGACACCGACACCTCTGCTGACACGAGCACCAAGCCGGCGCCCTACACGGTGGAGGCGGCGGCTGCTGGCACGACCACGGTCGGCGCAGCCACGGTGGAGACCCCGGCCCCGGCCGCTGCACCGGCACCCGATCCGGCTGTCGCGGCCACGACCACCATCGCTCAGGCGGCCACCGGCACGTCCGTCGGCGCCGTGAACGATGCGGCCCAGAAGGCCAAAGCCTTCAAGAAGGAAGTCGAGGCGATGAAGAACGCCAGCGACTTCTCGTACGGCAACTACAGCGTCTTCAAAGGCAACAACGGTGACATCGTCGAGACCGACGGCGACAAGGCGAAGCTGGGCCGCTGGGCCAAGGTCCGCCTGCTGGCCTGGCGCGAGAGCTTCCAGATCAGCCCGGGCGACAAGGGCAAGAACACGAAGGAATTCGTGGCTTACTCGACCGACGGCATCACGATCGACAGCGTCATCGGTGAAGACCAGCGCCAGTGGATCGGCAAGCCGTGCAAGGACTATGTCCAGCACCTGAAGGACGTGGAAGGTTTCGACGGCGCCAAGACCCGGCGCTTCATCGACACCGCCTGTGCCCTGCTGGCGAGCGACAGCGGCCGTGGCCCGATCGGCACCTCGATTCAGGTCACGCTGTCCGAGTCCAGCATCCCGGCGTTCCGCAAGTACCAGTCCCAGCTGAACGACCAGGCTCGCTGCGTCGAGATGGGTCTGCCGGGTTTCAAGCTCCCGGACGACCCGTTCACCTTCTTCTTCCTGCGCGAGCTGGCCGAGAAGGGCGACAACAACTGGACCAAGCTGCGCATCGTGTCCACCCTGCCGGCTGAAATCTAAGCCGCCATGCCCAACCCTCCGGGGTTGGGCGGTTCCCTACAACTTCCCCTTCAACGAGCACGAACAACATGACCAACAAAGCTCTGACCTCCAAGCAAATCGAATCCTCCCTGTCCACCGACGAAGTGCGGAAGCAGCTCGGCGTGTCGCGCAGCACCTTCAAGGTTAACCCGCACACCAAGGCGCTGGCCGACAACCCGCTGATCAATGGCCGGCAGCACCGCTTCAAGAAGGGCGACGTCCTGAAGGCGCAGCGCGCGCTGAGCAAGGCCGCCAAGGGCAAGACCAGCGCCGCTGCGCACGCCTGATCCTTCTACGGTGGTTGAACCGAGGCCCCGTGCGGGCCTCGGTTTTATGGGAGCCTCTATGCACATTCGAATCGCCGACACGGAAACGACGAACGCCAAGGACGACGCCAAGGTGGTCGAAATCGGCTGGATGACGATCGACCTGGACTTCAACATTCTCGAAAAAGTCGAGTCCTTGATCGACCCTCAAGCGCCGATCTCGCCCTCCGCCAGCGGCATCCACGGACTCGTCTACGCCGACGTGGCCAGCTCACCGACCATCGAGGAGTTCTTCTCGCTGCCGGAGTGCTACGGCAAACGCCTGCCCGGACCGGCGGTGTTTGTGGGCCACCGGATCTCGTTCGACACGCGGTTCTTCAAGCCGTTTGTCGATGGCGAGATCATCGAGGTGGACACCCTGCGGTGGGCGCGCGCCGTCTACCCCAACATCGACGACCACAAGTTGTCGACCCTGATGTATGCGCTCGACCTGCCCCGCACAGGTTCGCACCGCGTGATGGCGGACATCGAGACCGCGTACTGGCTGCTGCGCCACCTGTGCGAAGCCACAGGCCGCACCCTCGCCGACTTCATCGAGCGCTCCCAGCAACCCCTGCCCGTGCATCAGGTGCCGTTCGGCAAGCACAAAGGGGAAAGCATGGACCAGGTGCCGCCGAGCTATTGCCAGTGGGCACTGCGCAACATGGACCTCGACTTTGATCTGAAGCACGCATTCGAAGTGCGTGCCGGGAAAAAACAACAATGACAAACCCCGAAACCACCCCCTACACCGGCGCCCCCCACAACACCACCCCCGTGGCCGCAGCCGTCGCTGAAGCTACCGAAACTCCGCCGACCGACGACAGCGGCACGGTCGACTACTACGACTTCGTTGACACCCTCTTCATGCGACATGAGCTGGTCGAGAATGAGGTCACGCATGCCCTGCTGGGCATGCAGACCGAGGCCCACGAGCTGGAGAACCACACCGACGATCGGAACCACCTGATCGAGACCGGCGACCTGTCGTTCTACACGGTGGCGGCGATCCAGTCGTGCCTGCGCGCCCTCGGAAAGGGCCGGGCCGACCTGATCGACATCGTGCAGGGCTACGACAACCAGTTCGATGCGGCCCTGACGAACAAGACGTGGGACCAGCACCACCAGTTCTGGAAGGACAAACTCAACGACCTGCTCGACGTCGCCAAGAAGTGGGTCGGCTGCCACGGCCGTCCCAGCGACGAGCGCCTTCAGCAGATGATCGCCGAGGTGGGGATCATCGCCAGCGGTTTGATCTACTCGACGCCGGCGTCGGCCGAAATCAGCCGCCTGACCTCCCCGTTCGATGGCAGCGTCCATCGTTACGCCGGGCTGGCCAAGCAGGCCAACTTCGCCAAGCTGAGCGCGCGGTACAAGGACAAGAAGTTCTCCCTGGAGGCGGCGTCGCGCGAGAACCGCGACCACGCTGCGGAAGATGCGGCAGTTGCGGCTGTCGTGGGTTGACGGGCCGGCGGCGCGCGACCAGCTCGCGCTGCGTCTGGCCCAGCTCGGCGCGGTCTCGGACTTCGAGGCCGCGCTGCCGCTGACCAAGCGCACGCTCCGGCTCATCCCGCCCGCCTCGCTCGGTGACCCAACCACGACCAGCCCGGTGGGCTGGCTCGTGCCCAAGGTCGACGCCGAGGTGCTCGCCTATGTCTGGGACTCAACCACCACCTGCTTTGCGCAGGGTGGCAGCGCCCTTGACGTTGTCGGTGATCTGGACATGCTGCTGCCGTCCCGCCGGCCACGTACCTTCCTCGGCAACCTGACCGACGGCGCCAAGATCAGCCCGGTCCTGACCAAGATGGTGCTGCTGGCGGCCAAGTCCAGCGGCCAACCGCTGGAACTTGGTCCTGAGAGCCTGAGCGTGCCCGGCTATGGCTTCGGCCGCGGCTGGGCACACGGGCCAAACGGACGCGTGGACCTGCCCGACGGTCCGCGCCCGCTGCAGCTCACCGACATGGCCCTCCCTGGCGACCGCACGATGTGCGTGGGTTGGGGCACCCTGCGAAACCTTGGCCTCCACGAGGACGTCGACGTGCGACACCTCTACCGGTGCTTGCACAAGGCCTATGGCAAGCACGCGCTGACCACGCTGCAGGAGGCATTGAAGGTGTCGCCGAAGGACGTGGTGCCGGCGACACCCCGGCGTCAGTCGACCTACGACAGCTCCTCGGTCCTCGAGATGCTCGGGGCGGACCTGGTTGACCTGACCAAGCTCGGCGCAGCCCTCCGCGATTGCGGGTGGACCTACCGCCGGGTGCAGGTCTTGTTCGGCGCTTTGTCGAATGCCGACGGCACGCCGATCGTGCGCCAAGTGCGCGCGAAAACCCGCGACCGGATCATGCGAGAACTCACCGAGGAGTGCGCATGAGCCAGAGCCGCAAAATGAGTTTCCTCGAGCAGTTGCTGAACATCGGCTCGGGCTTTATCATTTCAGCCTTGGTGTGGGAGTTTGTGGTCAAGCCAGGGTGGCACCTGCAAACTTCCTTCACTGAAAATCTCTCCATCACGATGCTCTTCACGGTCGTGAGCCTGCTCCGGGGGTACATCTGGCGCAGGTTGTTTGTCCAGCTCGATAACAAAAACAAAAACGGAGCTTCGCATGGACCACATCAGTCCTGAACCGCCCATTCCGGGCAATTCCCTCCCGACCCACCGCGCCTTCGATCCTTCGAAGATTCTGGGTACCTATCCGGTCCGACCCGAAGACCCGGACGTTCGCGTCCTGCCCGGCCAGGCAGATCCCAACGGCGTTCCTCAACACGCTCCCGGCGCCAAGCTGGATGCCGGGAAGGTGCTGGCGGGCCTCGTCGTCAACGGTTTCTCCCGTGCCATCCTCGCCGTGGCTGAAGTCGGCACCTACGGCGCTCGCAAGTACACCGAGGACGGGTGGCAGCACGTCGACAACGGGATCAAGCGCTATGGCAACGCCAAGGAGCGCCACCGGCTCTTCGGCTCGTTCGAGGAGCGTGATGTCGAGACTGGCCTGCTGCACGCCGCGCATGAAGCGTGGAATGCGCTGGCCATCCTGGAGCTGAAACTCCGGGCCATCGAAGCAGAAAAGAACCTGATCCGCAGCTGAGATGTCCCGATTCAGTGACCCGCTAGACCGGGCCTCTGAATTGGAACAGCAGCGCGCGGACGATTCCATTCGTGCCGCGCAGCTGCGCGCCCAACCAGAGCAGACCCAGAACGCCGATTGCACTTGGCCGCATACCGAGTGCCGCGACTGCGACAACCCCATCGAACCCGGTCGCCTGGCGATGGGCAAGATCCGCTGCCTGATCTGCCAAGGCCAGTGGGAGAAGTACCTGAAGGGGTACCACCCATGACCACCGCCTCGATCAAGAAGCAGATCCGAAACGCCAAGATGGAGGCCACTTTGTTGGCGCTTCTGCAGAGCCCGAAGACACGCGCCGGCCTTGTCGCTGTCGCCAAGTTGAAGGGCATGACGGCCAATTTCGTTTATGGCTGGCTCAGCCGTACCACACGGCTCGGAACCGTCACCAAACTCAAGTCGGGTGAACGGGTCGAGTACGTCAACACGAAGACAGTACCTGTGCAGGAAACGCCTGCGCAGGCCATCTACCCCCCGTGGCTCGATCCACGGACCCTGCCCCAATACCGCCGCCGCGACGTCCACTTGTGCAGCAACGCGGACGACGACGTTCCGGAAGAAAAAGAAGAGGCTCTCACATGAACCCCGAAGTCCTTTTGGAAATCACCGCGCTCATCGGCCTCATCGTCAGCGTCGCGCTGACGCTGATCCAACTGGCCTGGGCGGCCGGTTGCAGCTACACCTTGAAGGTCGCCGAAGACTGCTCGATGGAAGAGTGGTGGGACCTGGCCTATCTCGTCGAGCTGAACTGGTTCGCGGCCTTCGTCGGCTTCATGCTGACCGTGCCGCCCTTCTTCAAGTGGTATCTGGCATGAGGCTCATCCTCGATCTCAACTCGATGCTGAACGCATCGCAGTTGCGTGGAACTGACCACGAAAACGGTCAGCGGGTGGACCACGACGGCGAGAAGATCTACGTCAACTCGGCCGAATATGGTTTCGACAACTTCAGCAGCGACTTTGCCGACACACTGGCGCACTTCGGTGTCGCGCCGCGCAAGGTGATTGGCGTCTGGGACGGCTTCAATGCCAAGGGCCTTCGTCAGGCACACCTGCCCGGCTACAAGGCTGGCCGAAGCAAGGCCCCTGCAGTCTCCGAGCAGCTGCAGCGTGCCCGCGGCATGGTCACCGAAGCCCTGCGCAAGCTGGGCGTGCAGATCGTGACGAACGCCGGTGTTGAAGCCGACGACGTCATCGCCTACCTGTGCCGCAACTTGCGCGGCGAGCGCAACACCGTGGTCACGGTCGATGGCGACCTGTGCGTGCTGATCGACAGCAACACCGACGTGTACCGCATGCGGGAACTGAACAAGAACCCATATGGCATGTTCCCGCCGAAGTACATCACCCTCTACAAGGCGCTGGTCGGCGACACCTCGGACAAGATCAAGGGCGCCGTCGGCTTCGGCGACGCGGCTTGGGTCGAGCTGGTGCGCAAGTTTGGCTTTGAGGGCCTGGATGAGCTGGAACGGATGATCGCGCATGGCGAGCTGCAGGACCTTGCGGTCTCTGTGCCGAATATGCCCAAGCTCAAGCTCATCCTCGATCAGATCGACGGTGTGACCATTTCGTGGCGCGTTGCCAGCCTGATGCCACATGAAGTCAACACCATGAGCCGGCCGTTGGAGTGGCAGGCCGGCATGGTGCAGTGCTGGGAGGACGTGCCGGAGGCACTGCGCATGCACCGCCTGAAGTCCTACTACGGCACCAAGACGCTGGTCACGGCCGAGAATTACGAGGAGGCTTTGAGCCGGCTCAAGGTCGCGGTCCGGCAGGGCGACTTCACCGCACTCGACATTGAGACCTCCTCCAGCATGGAATCCGATCTGTGGATGCTGCAGGTTCGCGATCGGGACCCCGACGCCGGCAAGGTTGACACGCTCGGCCACGAGCTGACCGGCATGTCCCTGACCTTCGGCAGCAACCACCAGCACACGATCTACGCCTGCGTCGATCACCGCGAGGAGCCCGGGTACACCAACATCACCAGCAAGCAATGCCGCGAGCTGGTCGAGGCGGTCCCGACCACCCTGCACGAAACCGTCATTCACAACCGCGCCTTCGAGTTCCCGGTCCTCTACAAGGCGTGGGGCGACGACTGGCGGGACAACGGCTGGGGCGGCTTCGTGCCCAACGCCGTCGACACCATGATCGGCGCGTCCTACGTTAACGAGAACCTGCCGCGCGGTCTGAAGTTCCGGTCGAACCACCACCTCGGCTACACCCAGGCCACCTACGAGGACACGGTGACGATGGAAGGACCGATCGGCACGCTGCCCACAGGTGGCAACCAGAAGGCCGAGTTCGAGAAGGCGGTCGGCGACTCCGACGACGTCGAGATGTGGGAACGCCGCCAGTACAAGATGCGTGAGCTGACCGGCCGTCACGTCAAGAACTACGGCTGCGACGACACGGTCTGCACGTCAGCCCTGCACAGCCACTTCCTGACCATCATGGAAATGGAAGGCTCGCTGCGGGCATTTCGCGAGGTCGAGACCCTGCCGCAGTACCTGACGTCGCTGGCTTTCGTGCAGGGCGTCCCGGCCTCGATGTCCAAGCTGCGCGCGCTGGAGACCGCCGACGACAAGAAGTTCGACGAGGCCTGGGGCACGCTGCGCGCCTTCCTGATCAGCCGCGGCTGGGACGGCACCGTGCTGCCCGTGGCCGAATCGGTCGAGCTGGGTGCCGTGAAGCAGGCTGTGCAGTTCGTGACCGGCAACGAGTTCACGAGCCGCAAGCGCAAGCCCGAAGCGGTCTCTGCCGAGATGCTGGCCGCCTACCCCGACAACGACGACGTCCGCCTTCTCGCCGGCGCGCTGGTCGAAGGCAATGTCGGCGTGCTGAACGCGGTCGTGAAGCGCAACTTCAACGGGGAGCCGAAGATCAACTTCGACAGCCCGGTGCAGATGCGCAACCTCATGTACCGCGTGATCGGCATCACGCCCCGCATCTACAACAAGCTGACCGAGCGTGAGCGGGAAGACGAGGAATTCGCCGCCAGCTTCTCGAAGCTGCGCAAGTATCAGAAGGACCCCAGCTCAGTTAACGTCACCGAGCAGGACCGAGCCAACTGGATCAAGAAGGCCAGCACCGACGACGACGCGGTCGAGTTCGCCCTATTCAAGGATGAGCTGGATGCCGAGTGTCGCGCCGCGCTGGAGGCGTTCTCCGCCCTGAAGCGCGTGATGACGCTGCGCAAGATGTTCTACAAGCCGTACAAGGCTTGCCCACACTGGACCGACGGCCTGGTGCACTCGAACATGAACCAGTGCGAGGCGGCGACCCGGCGCTACAGCAGCACGGACCCCAACCTGCAACAGCTGCCCACCAAGGGCGGGTTCCGAGAAGTCCTCAAGGCCCACCATGACGACGCCATCGTCGTCTCGCTCGACTTCAAGGCTCAGGAGCTGGTGTTGTGCGCTTTCGCCTCCGGCGACGAGGCGTTGCGCTCCTGCTACGTCGGCGACAACCGCCGCGACGGCCACTCTCTGATTGCCGTGGCGGCATCCGAGGCGCTTTGGGGCAAGGCGGTGACCTACGAAGAGTTCGTGGCCATGCGCAAGTCCACCGACAAGGCTGTCAAGGGCAAGGCTGACGATCTGCGTGACGACGGCAAGACGGTGAACTTCGCGACCCAGTTCGGCGCCATGGCCCCCAAGGTGGCGATGACCCTGCGTTCCACCGAAGAGGTGGCTCAGGAGCTGATCGACGCCAAGGACCGGGCATTCCCGGGGATCAACATCTGGAAGGATGAGGTCACCGCCCGGGTCAAGCGCACCGGCTTCACGACCACCATGCTGGGTGCGCGCCGCCACCTTTCCGCGAGCGCCCTGTCCAACAACCAGTGGGACAACATGCGCGGGGAGCGTCAGGGCGTGAACATGGAGATCCAAGGCTCCGCAGCCGAGCAGACCAAATTGGCCATGGCCAGCATGTGGAAACGCGGACTGTTCACCGGCAAGTACGACGCCCGGTTCATCGCGCCGGTCCACGACGAAACGCTCTCCAGCGTTCACCGCAACCAGGCTGTTGCCTTCATCCGTGAAGCGCACGCCTGCATGGTCCAGCAGTACGCCAACCTCGACATCCCGATGGAGTCGACGCTGTGCATCGGCCGCGACCTTTCCACCCCGATCGAGATCGGCACCCAGTTCACCGACGAGCAGGTGCAGGCTGCGATCGACCAACTTTTTGCAACGAAGAAAACCGAGGAGACCGCAGAACTGGTAACCGCTTGAGAGACGCAACCCGAAGAACAAAAACAAGAAACCATCAGGGAGCATCAATGAAAGACAGTTGGGGAACCCCAACCCGGGCCTACGCGCCCGGCATCGGGACGGCAGTGGCCGACCGAACCGTGAACCGCCGCAAGGCCGACGGCACGCTGGAGACGTGGGAAGACGTTTCCTACCGCGTGGCGCTTGGCAATTCGCTGCTGCGGTCCGCAGACCAAGAGGCGGAATTCCACGCCATGCACCATCACCTGCGGCAGGGCTCGCTCCTGCTGTCGGGTCGCCACCTTCAGCACGGCGACGAGAACCAGCCCAATCGGCCCCAAGAAGTTTTCACGAATTGCCTGGACCGAGGGACTCGGGTACTAACCCTGGAGCATGGGCCGATTGAGATCGGCAAGATTGCTGGTCAGGTTGTGACTGTGATCGCTGGCGATGGCCAGCCTCGACCGGCCGCCATCAATGCCCACGGCGAACAGGATCTTTTCGAGATCGAGTTCGTGGCCGCTTCCGGCGGAATCTCGAAACTGCGGAAAACTGTCACCGCTACCGCGAATCACCGCTGGAAGCTGCGTGACGGAGCAGTAACAACAGAACTGGCCGTGGGCGATGTCATTGCTCCGATCGCCAGTAATGTGCAGGCTGATCCGCTCGCAGTGGTGCACGGGATCGTGTTCGGAGACGGTTCAGCGCACAAGAGCCGCATCGACGCTACACGTCACTTCTCGCAGGGGCGGACTTACGCCAGCATCCGGGTCTGCAAGCAGGATTGCGTCAGAGACGAAATCCATGGTTGGCTCGACGCAGCCGGCTACAGCTATACCCTTCCCCCGAGTGCTGATGGCGACCGGGTTTATTACATCGGTAAATTCGAGGGAGTTAAAGACGTTCCGTTCTCCAACGATCCCGAATACATCGCCGGGTTCATTTACGGATGGTGGCTTGCCGACGGCCACAAAGGCGTTGCCCATGCGATGGAGATCTCGACCGCAAACGAAGGCCACGCTTCATGGTTAGCTGAACACAGTGGTTACGCAGGTTTGGTGATGACCACCCAACGTGTCATGGAGCGGGTACCGGGTGACGGATCGTTCCCTAATGGTAGGGCTTTGCATGTCATGCGTCTCCGCCGCGGCGTTGAATGGCGCGTTAAGTCCATCACCCCGGCAGGCCGAGATACCGTCTATTGCCCGGAAGAGCCGGTCACTGGGACGTTCGTACTCGCCAACGGCTTGCTTACGGGTAATTGCGCCACGGCCGCGGCCAGCTTCATGCTGTTCTACCTGCTGCTGAACGGGTCCGGCGTCGGCCGCGCCTACGACGACGACATGATGCTCGTCGACTGGGCACAGGACATGCCCGAGTTGGTGCTGTACATCGACCCGAACCACCCGGATGTTGCCACCGGTGAGATCCACGAGTCGTTCACGGTGATGCCCGATCGGCAGAGCCTGATCGTCTTCGAGGTGCCGGACAGCCGCGAGGGCTGGGCCAAGGCTGTCGAGCGCATCGAGCTGCTGACCTTCAAGAAGACCTACGCCGACCGCACGCTGGTGTTGGACTTCTCCAAGGTCCGGCACCGCGGCCAGCCGATCGCCGGTATGCAGGGTCGCCCTGCCTCCGGTCCCGGCACACTGATGACCGCCCTGTCCAAGGTTGGCTCGGTTCGCGGCAGCGGCATGGCACCGTGGCTGGCGACCATGCACGTCGACCACCACCTTGCCGAATGCGTTCTCGTTGGCGGGGCGCGCCGCGCCGCGCGGATGGCCACCAAGACCTGGCGCGACGGCACCATCACCGACTTCATCGAGGTGAAGCGCGGCGGCGTGCTGTGGTCTTCCAACAACTCGGTGACCGTCGACGAGGAGTTCTGGGAGGGCGTGCAGACGCCGCAGGTGCGTGGCGTCAGCCCGATGCACGCCTGGGCGCACCTGGTGGCCGACAAGGCGATCCAGGCCGCCTACCACGATGGCACCGGCGAGCCCGGGATCATCACCGTGTCGGCGCTCACGCAGAAGAACGAAGGCCTCGAGGCCCTGTTCGACGGCGACTACGCCAAGTCGGCCCGGTTCCAGATTGACGCGGAGACGCTGGATCTGACCGCGGCGCTGGCCAAGGTCTTCGCCACCAAGCAGTACACGCAGATCACCAACCCGTGTGTGCCTGGAGACACACCGATCTTGACGAGCGAAGGTTATGTTCAGATCGGGGACGTGATCGGGACCCCTGTCGATGTGTGGAACGGGCAGGAGTTCTCCACGGTCACACCCTTCGCCACGGGCCTGAACGCCACCGTGAAAGTGATGCTTTCCGACGGTAGCAGTCTGCGTTGCACGCCTGCCCACAAGTTTGTCTTGCACGGTGATCGCTACAACCCGCAGGGGGAACGTCGCGAGGCAGGCTCTCTTCAGCCGGGAGACCGTCTGGCCAAGTACCAGATGCCCGTTGTCGAGAGGGGTGAGAAGTTTGGTGACGAGCGGTCTGCTTACAGCCAAGGCTTCTATAGTGGTGACGGCAACACGGACCTGACTCATTCGTGGCTCTATGCGCCGAAATACATTTGCGAATCCCGGTTGGTTGGCACTTTCGGAAGTGAGCATCCGAGTTGCGAGCGGAAGACGTGGTACCACGGCTCGATGCGGCCGAAATTTTGGGTCCCTATTGCCGGGGACCTGTCGTACTGCCTGAACTGGCTGGCGGGTGTGTTGGATGCCGACGGTGCCGTATGTACTGACCGCGAGGGGGGTCAAAGTTTCCAGTTGTGCAGTACCGATCGTAAGTTCTTGGAAGACATACGGCTGATGTTGACGCGCTTGGGTGCGCAGCCCAAATTCTCCTTGATGACCGACGAGCACGAAAAGTTGATGCCCGACGGCAAGGGGGGCATGCAGGTCTACTACTGTCGACCCATCTGGCGCTTGGTGATCTGCGGTTACGACGCCTGGAAGTTGGTGAATGAATTGGGGATGACGCTGACGCGCCTGAGTTACACCGCTCCACAGCCCAACCGCAGCGCAGCCCGCTTCGTCGAAGTCGTTGCAGTCCTTGCCGATCTGCCTTGTGAAACCTTCTGCTTCACCGAGCCGAAGAACCACACAGGCACCTTCAATGGGGTCGTGACCGGGCAGTGCGGCGAGATCTCGCTGGGCATGCTGGGCGGCTACTGCGTCATCGCCGACGTGGTGCCCTTCCATGCGGGCGAGCGCTGGCGCTACGTCTGGGATGACCAGGCGCTGCGCGAATGGGACGACGATGTCGAGCACGCCTTCCGCACGGCCACTCGCGCCCTGCTGCGGGTCAACCTGATGGACTGCCTGTACGGCAAGGAGGTCGAGCGCACCAACCGGATCGGCGTGGGCTTCACCGGCATTCACGAGTACGCATGGGCACGGTTCAAGCTGGGCTGGAAGGGTCTGGTGGACCTCAACCAGTCGGCCGAGTTCTGGCTGCTCATGAGCCGGTTCAGCAACGCCTGCGTGGACGAGGCGCGCAAATACAGCGCCGAACTGGGCACGGTCATGCCGCACACGGTCACCACCGTGAAGCCGGCTGGCACCACGTCCAAGCTGTTCGCGCTGACCGAAGGCGCCCATCTGCCTTCGATGCGCGAGTACCTGCGCTGGGTGCAGTTCCGCCACGACGACCCGCTGATCGAGGAATACCGCGCTCTGGGCTACCCGGTCAAGGAGCTGAAGACCTACACCGGCACCACGATCGTCGGCTTCCCGACAGTGCCGGCCATCTGCACGCTGGGCATGGGCGACAAGCTCGTCACGGCGGCCGAGGCCACACCGGATGAACAGTACACCTGGCTGCAGCTGCTGGAGACCTATTGGATCGACGGCGCCGATGTGCAGGGCAACCGGCACGACTTCGGCAACCAGGTCAGCTACACGCTGAAGTACAAGCCCGAGCTGGTCGACTACGCCACGTTCCGCCAAACCTTCATCTCCGGCCAGTCCAGCATCCGCTGCTGCTCGGTGATGCCGCAGATCGACGGTTCCGCCTACGAGTACCAGCCTGAACAGCCGGTTACGCGGGAAGAGTTCGAGGCCATCCTGGCGGGCATCAAGTCGCCGGCACAGGACGAGGACATCGGTCTCGAGCACGTCGACTGCGGCTCCGGCGGCTGCCCGATCGACTTCAGCGACCACCGCACGCCGCAGCTGGCCGACATGTGGCCGACCGTCGACGGCGGCGTCGACCCCAGCCCTGCACAGGAGGACACCACGAACACGACGACCTAACCCAAGCCCGGCCCCTGCAATTTTCATCACAACAAGAACAAGACCATGAAAAAGCTCAACCCCATCGCCCTCGCCGCTTCCGTCTTCATGCTCGCCGCCTGCGGCCAGAAGGCGCCCGAAGCCAAGTTCGACACGCTGGAAGACGCGCGTGCCCAGTCCCGCGCCAACGCCGAATACAACGCCAAGCTGTACCGGGCCGAGAACCCGCGCTTCACCGACCACAAGATCGTCAGCCACAGCGACCCGACGCAGACGCCCGACTGCCCGCAGGGCGACGGCTGGGCTTCCGTGTCGATCATGAAGGTCGAGGGCAAAGAGATCGAGAAGTACATCGCGATGTGCTCCACGGTCAGCCCGTCGATCGGCTGCTACCTCGAGAAGGACTTCGTCAAGCTGCCGGTGGCACAGGAAGAAGGCAAGTGCCAACCCACCGCGAAGGTGCCCTTCCCCCTTCCGAAGCTCGGCAAGTGACCGCCGTGGGCATCTTCGCAGGACGCGGTGACGTCGTGCTGGCCATGGGCCTGGCGCTGTTGATCGGCGTCTGGGCAGGTTGGCAGCTCCACCGTCTCAAGGCGTGGATCGACGCGAAGCGCGGCCGCACCTGACTTCCACCTGATGCTTGGCGCGGGCGATAGACGCGCTGCCGTAAGCCGTGAGTGGGCGACAACCGCGGCAGCTTGGTGAACCGGTCCTTCCTTTCGCTGGGGAGACCAAGCAAAGCAGCGAAGCCGCTGAGATGGCCGAGAGCTGCGATTGGTGACCCCGACAAGGGCACGGAGCTGGGCTTTGGTGGGTTTGCACCAGAGACCAGACCGGTGCCCTTGTCGGGGATCTTCATCTCACAAAAAGAACAACAAAGAGATGGCCTATGAAAGTTTTGATTGCCTGCGAGAGCAGTGGGCGCGTCCGTGACGCGTTCCTCCGCGCAGGGCACGACGCGATGTCGTGTGACCTGCTGGACACTGAAGTGCCCGGCCCTCATTACAAGGGTGACGTCCGCGACGTCCTCAACCAGCAGTGGGACCTCCTGATCGCGCACCCGCCCTGCACCTACCTGTCGAGCAGCGGGCTGCACTGGAACACCCGCCGTCCCGGCCGCGCGCAGCTGACCGAGGAAGGCGTCGAGTTCGCTCGGCTCTTCATCGAGGGCTCCACGCACATTCCGAAGCGCGCCGTCGAGAACCCGGTGGGCTGTCTGTCGACCCGTATCCGCCCGCCGGAACAGATCATCCAGCCGTGGCAGTACGGCGCTGATGCCAGCAAGGCCACCTGCCTGTGGTTGCACGGCCTGCAACCGCTGAAACCAACCGCTTGGGTGCCGCCTCGTCTGGTGATCTACGGCGACAAGTACGTCATGCGCTGGGACAACCAGACCGACAGCGGGCAGAACAAGCTGCCGCCGTCGGATGACCGCTGGAAGGAGCGCAGCGCCACCTACCCGGGCATCGCTGACGCGATGGCCAGCCAGTGGGGGGCGCACTGATGGGACGCTTCACCTCCCGCTTCGCAGACCGCGGCGCTGACGCCGAACGGGCTGTCAGCAAATTCCTTCTGCCATGGGGCCAGCAGCCAGGCCACGAAGCCAACCGCCTGCCCGATACCAAGGCGGCCGGACGGATCATCAAGGCCGCCCCCGCCGACTTCGACTACTTCTGCTCGGCTGGCCACGGTCTGATCGAGACGAAGGAAACCAAGCACGACTTCCGGCTGGCCCGCGACAAGCTGACCCAACTGCCGCGCCTGCGCCTGCGCCAGAACGCGGGCGGCCGGTGCTACGTGCTGGTCCTGCACTCCGAGCTGGACCAGTGGCGCATCCTGGATGTGCCGTTCCTGATGGCACCCAACGACAAGGGCAGCTGGAACCTCACCGCCCTGCCGCTCTTCCCGACACCGGAAGCAGCTCTGCGCGCCGCGGCGCCGGAGGCGTTCGCGTGAACCAGAAGACGCGCTACTGCCAATACTGCTGCAAGCACAAGCCGGCCGAGGGCTTCAAGGTCTGGCGCGACGCCAAGGGCATGCCTCGCAGCCAGTGCGGCCTGTGCCAGACCAAACGCCGCATGAGCCCGGAGGAGCGCGAAGCCTCTGAGGTCAGCGAGCGCGCGGCGAGGCGCGAACAGGACAGCTACATGCAGAGTCAACGCCGCAAGAAGAAACCCAACCCTGACACATGAACACCTATATTTGCAACGATCTCCACATTGGGGTCCAGCGCAGCGGCGGCACGACACCCAAGTCTGCCGCCGCGCTTCGCGCTTACGCCCACGAGCAACACCGCACGCTCATGGCCCACGCCAAGGACGGTGACCGCGTCATCGTGAATGGCGACCTCACTGATACCTTCGATCTGGAGCTGTCGGACACGCTGGAGGTCTACTGGAGCGCCGCCCAGTTCCTGACCGAACGTCAGCGCAGCCAGCTGATCTGGTGCGTCGGCAATCACGACCTCAGCAAGGACAGCTCGAAGCTGGGCACCGTGGCCTTCATCGGCGCGCTGCTGGAATCGGCGTTTCCCCGGCGCTTCCAACTCGTGACCGAACCCACGGATCTGAGCGGCGACATCTACGTCATCCCCCATCTGACGAACCAGTCGCTGTTCGAGCTGGCGCTCGATGCCGTACCTGATGGCACGAAATACCTGCTGCTCCACTGCAACTTCGATAACCCGTTCGCCGGCCAACAGGACCACAGCCTGAATCTGACGCGCGACCGGGTGGCCGGGTTCCGGGACCGCGGCATCACCGTGGTGCTGGCCCACGAGCACCAAGGACGTACTGCTTTTGCCGGCAAGCTGATCGTTGTCGGGAACCAGTTCCCCACGTCGATCGCCGACTGCCTGTCACACGGAGAGGCACAGGTCGACGGTCGCAAGCGGCTCATGGTGATCCGGCCCGACGGCGGCCACGAGTTCGTGACAACCTGGTCGCGTGACGGTGCGTACGGCGCTAAGTTCGCCGAAGTACCGTGGAGCGACACGGTCAGCGCGCCTGAAGACGCCATGTTCATCCGCATCACCGGCCGCGCCGAGGCGGAGCAGGCCGCGGACGTCGCCAGCGCCATCAGCAAGCTGCGTCAGCGCCACGGCGCCTACGTGATCACCAACGCCGTTCAGGTGGCGCAGGTCGACACACCCGAGGTCTCCGAGTCGCTGGAGGACATCCGCACGCTGGATGTTTTCGAACTGCTGCTGGAGCACCTGACCCCCGATCAACAGACGGTTGTTCGCCGAATCAAGGAAGAAGCAGCATGCTGACAAACGAGATTTGGGTGGGCGTGCCGGGGTTAGAGAACCTGTATCAGGTTTCCTTCAAGGGCTCTATCTGCCGTCTTCTGAACAATAAGGAGCGAGCCCGCAGGCCCCTCAAACCTTGGATCGGGACGGATGGCCGACTTCGTGTGTCCCTGAGCTTTGGGCAGGGTCGCAGCAAGACCGTTCAACTGCATCGGCTCGTTGCTCAAGCATTCCTGGCACAGCCAATCGGGGCGACCGAAGTCCTGCACAAGGTGAACGACTTCACTGACAACCGTGTCGACAACCTCTACTGGGCGACATCGAGCCACCGCGCACTCAACTCCGTTCGCAACTTTGATGCCGAGCAGCGGGGGCGCTGCTATCGAGTCACCAGCCCTGATGGGACGACTCATCAAATTCGAAACTTGAGCAGGTTCTGTCGTCAAAACGGCCTCACGGCCGATCGCCTTCACCGAGTCGCCCGAGGTGCAGCCAAAAACTACAAAGGATGGAAAGCCGAATATGTTTGACGTCAAGATCATCGCCCACAGCGAATCGCTGGAGGGCAAGGAGCTGGTGACCTACCAGCTGCAATACCCGCGCTTCATTCACGCCGAGGTCATGACCCATCGCGTGTTCAGTCGCAACGCCATGTCGTCTCGCGCTGTGCCGGTCAAGGTCATGCTCGAGCAGGTGCGCAAGCACCCGGCCGCCCCCATCAAATGGGGGGCCAACCAGGCCGGCATGCAGGCGGCCGACGAGCTTCCACCGAACAAGCGCGACGCCGCCATCGCTTCGTGGAACCGCGCCGCTCAGCATGCCGCCTACTTCGCCGAAGAACTGCACGCGCTCGGCCTGCACAAGCAGCACGCCAACCGCCTGCTCGAGCCGTTCCAGTGGATGCGCACCATCGTCTCGGCTACCGAATGGCAGCACTTCTACGACCTGCGCTGCCACCCGGACGCCCAGCCCGAGTTCCAGCTGCTGGCCAACATGATGCGAACCGCGCACAAAGCCAGCAGCCCGGTGGTGCGCGACCCCAACGATATTCAACAGGCGTGGCACTTGCCGTACATCTCCGAGGACGAGCGCGCCTCCATCCATGTCGCCAGCGATGCAGTGGTGCTGGCCAAGGTGTGCGCCGCCCGGTGCGAGAGGGTCTCGTATCTCAAGCACGACGGCACCAGCCCGACCCTGACGGAAGACCTGGCCCTGTTCAACCGGCTGGCCGGTTCGATCCCGATTCACGCGTCGCCGCTCGAACACGCCGCCATGGCGACCGAGCATGCCGACACCACCTTCGGCAACTTCAAGGGCTGGATGCAGCTGCGCCAGCTCCACGAGAACCAACTTCACACCACCACCGATGCTCACACGAATCAAGCTGCATAACTTCCAGCGGCACGAGAACCTCGAAGTGGCCCTCCGTGAGGGCCTGACGGCCATCCGAGCTGCGAATGAGGCCGGAAAGAGCACCCTTCTGCGAGCCATTTGCTACGCGCTGTTCGGCACCAAGGGCGTGTCCGAAACGCTCGACAACCTCGTGACCTGGGGTAAGCCCGTCAACAGCCTCAAGGTCGAGCTGGACTTCACCGTCGACGGTGTGTCGTACAGCATGGTGCGCGGCAAGTCAGGTGCCGAGCTGAATTACGACGGCGGCACGGTCACCGGGCAGGTCGAGACGACGCGCTTCATCTGCGAGGTGCTAAGCGTGGACGCCGGCACCGCACCGAAGCTGATCCTCGCCAACCAAGGCGAAATCCGCGGCGCGCTGACCGGTGGCGCCAAGGCGACGACCGAGCTGATCGAGAAGATGGCCGAGCTGGGCCATCTGGACGAGTTGATCGAACTGCTGCAGGCCCGCCTGGTCACCGGCTCGACTGTGGCGGCCGAGCAGGCCATCGCCAGCGCACAGGAAGCGCTGGACTCATTGGCGGCCGGCACGCAGCCCGACTTCACCGACCTTGATCAAGCCGTGGCCATGGCTTCCGCAGAGGCTGCTCAAACCGAGCGTTGCCTCGGCGACGCTACCGAGCAGTTGAAGGCCGAGCGCGCCAAGCTGCAGGCTGGTCACGCCACAGCGAGCACCCGCGACCGCCTGCTGGCCCGGCAGCAGGAGCGTCACCAGCGCGTGAACGACACGCTCAAGGCTGTGATGGCGCTGCCGGCCGAGCCCGGCCTGCCGGCGGACCATGTGGCGCTGCGAGCGAGCCGCGTGGCTCAAGTTTCGGAGTTGCGCCGAACCGAGCAGGTCTACAGCCTGTTTCAGCGGTTCAAGGGCACCAAGGGTCCCGACAACGTCTACGAGGGTGTTCCAGCCCAACTGGATGCCCACATCAAGGCCGCGGCCGACGGTGCGCGCGCGGCGCTGGATCTGCAGCAGCAGCACTCTCGTGACCACCTGCTGGCCGAGGCCGCCCTGCACCACGGCTCCTGTACCTTCTGTGGCAAGGACTTCAGCGCCGTTCCGGAGGTGATCGAGCGCAACCGGGTTCACGCCGAAAAGGCGGCAAACAGCCAGGCGTTGGCGTCGCAAGCCGCAGCCCGCGCGAAAGAGCTGCAGGCTGACTGCACGCTGCATCAGGAGCACCGCAGCAAGTCGCAGGCGCTGATCCAGCTGGCCAGCCAGCTCGCCGAGCATGCACAGGTTGCGGTCGGCACGTTCACGGTGCCCCCGACAGCGTCGTGGGTGGGGAGCGAGCCGACGAACCTGGCGGCCGACATGCGTGGGCTCGAAGAGCAGATCACCGACCTTGACGGGGCGGTGCGCGCGCACGAACAGTGGCGCCAGAACCTGCAGCGCGCCGAGCAGGCGGTGCTGGAGGCGAAGGCAGCCAAGGACTCGGTCGATGCGGAGGTCGCGGCGCTGCCGCCTGCCCCTGCCATCGCCGACCTGCAGGCCGCTGTCACTGCGTGGGAAGCGAAAGTCTTCGAAGCCACCCAAAGCCACAACCGGACCCGCGAGACCTTCCGCAACGCGGAGCAGGAGCGCAACCGGATCAAGGGCGAGTGGCAGCACGCCCAGCGCATGCGGGAGGCCGCGGAGCTGCAGCTGCAGCAGCGCCGGGCCGAGCTGAAGGTGCTGGCGTTCAACAACGAGTTGATGAAGCGCGTCAAGGCCGCCCGCCCGTTGATCGCCGACCGCCTCTGGGCGCTGGTGTTGGGGGCGGTGAGCCGCTACTTCAGCGAGATGCGTGGTGTGCCCAGCTCGGTGACCAAATCCAGCGACGGCTTCAAGGTGGACGGGCATGTGGCCTCGACGTTGTCGGGGTCCACGCTCGACGTGCTGGGTCTGGCCATCCGCGTGGCACTGGTTCGCACCTTCATGCCGCAGGCAGGCCTGCTGGTCTTGGATGAGCCCACCGCCGCGATGGACGACGAGCGCACAGCAAACCTGCTGGGCTTCCTCGCGACGACTGGCTTTCGCCAGACCATCGTGGTCAGCCACGAGGACGCCACGGAGAGCGTGGCCGACAACCTCATCACGCTGTAAAAGGCCGCAGTACCCAGTGCGTTATCTGGGTTGTTTGCTATAAAAAGAATAACAAATGCAAACCTGCCAAACTTGCCAACTACCGGAGGTTCTGGACTCCCAGCAGGTCGCTGACTTGCTCCGGTGCTCCGACACGACGGTCGAAACCCACGCGCGGGCGGGGCGCCTGCCCGGCCTCAAGCTGGGGGAGGGTTGGATCTTTCCGCGCGTCGCGCTGCTCCAAGCAGTGGATCATTGGGCTGTCGTCGAGTCACAAGCTCGCTTCAGCAGCGCCCAAGCCAAGCCGCAGGCGCTCAGCCAGCCGGTGAAGGTTCAACCGCTGCGGCCGGTGCTGCCACAAGTTGACTGAAGCGTTTGACCAGGTCCTCGCCCCGCAGTGATGCGTAGCGAAGGGCCATTCGCATGTCGGTCCAGCCCATGATCTTGCAGATCTCCGTCTCCGAGAAAAGCCATGCACCGTCCGACCTGCGCATCTCGAACCACCTGCAGGTTGCTTCGTGGCGCAGGTCGTGTTCGACGAAGTCCGCGACGTTCGCGTAGGTGAACAGCGTCTTGAATCTACTGGACAGGCGGCTCGAGCAGCGCGCCTTGTCCTCTTTGGTCCCGTCCCAGAACGGAAAGACCAGGCCCTCCCGCCCAGTACACCACTCGATCAGTGGGCCTGCCAGCGCGGGAATGAGCGGCACCAACCTCCTCTTGACTTTCCCCCGGTGGCCCTTGCTGCCGTCCAGCTCAATGAACCCCTCCCGCTTCACGCGCGCCACGGGCAGGGTAAACGCCTCCGACAGGCGCAACCCGCTGTTCACGATCAGCAGGTAGAACAGCGCGAAGGCTGGGTCGTAGGGTAGCGCACGCTCTCGATCCTCACGCTTGACTCCCGACAAGGCCAACTCCACACGCTGCGCCTCGGCTGGCGTGAGCCGACGGTCGCGCTGCACGTCCACGCGAGGCTCAACACCCTGCCCCTTCAGCAGTTCAGCCTCCACCTGGTTGGCCACGCTGTAGCCGCGCGGCAGGCCTCGCAGCGGGTTCTTTGGGGCGGGCTCCCCGTGCACCAGCTCGCGCCGGCGCCACCACCAGTCCAGAGCCCGTGCGACCGACTCGACACGCTTGCGGATAGTGCCCGGCGCCAGCTGCTTGCCGATCTTCATGTCGCTCACCCAACGGTCGGCCCATGCCGCGGTGACGGCCTGCAACCGCACGTTGCCCAGCTCTTCCCGCAGGCGTTCCAGCATTGGTCGGTCAGACGGCGCCGGCGAACCCATATCGAGGAAGTCTCGGATCAGCAAATCCAAGCGCTTATCGGTGGTTGCGGCTGCCGGCGCCAGCATCTCGGCCGGCACGATGCCACGCGCGAACAGCTTGCGCAGATGCTCGCCATAGTCACGCGCCTCGCGCTCGACATCGAACGTGCTGATGAAAGGCCGCGGCAGTAGCGGGTCGCGGACCTTGAGTTGGAATTTGCCCTTGCGGGCTTGAACCGAGACTGAGGTCATGGCCCATTGTGCCACTCGTCTCGACGGACTCGTAGTGCCTGATTTAGGTAGCCCGGCTACCTATTCAGGCAGCCTGACACCCACTTCGTACCGATTTTTGGCCGCACACCAATCTCGTCGCTATCTTATTAGTAGCAAACTATTGAGGACTGGTAAGGGTTCTGATGGAGGCGCGGGCCGGAGTCGAACCGACCTACACGGATTTGCAATCCGCTGCATAACCGCTTTGCTACCGCGCCCAAACATGCGCTTCTGAAGAAGCCCATCGTCCAATGAAAAAGGACAGCATTTTTAGGTGCTGCCCTTCCATAATTGGAGCGGGAGAAGAGTCTCGAACTCTCGACCTCAACCTTGGCAAGGTTGCGCTCTACCAACTGAGCTACTCCCGCGATTTCAGCCTCAAATTATATACAGATTTTTGACGTTTCCGAAAGAGGCCAAAACTTTTTCAATGCTTCACCGTGCCGGCGGTTTCGCCGGTCGCCGGCGTGGCCGCCGGCGGCACCACGGCGGCATCGTCTTCGGGCAGCGCGACGGGTCGGCGCTCGAGCGCGATCTCCAGCACCTGGTCGATCCACTTCACCGGCACGATCTCCAAACCGTTCTTCACGTTCTCGGGAATCTCCTGCAAGTCCTTGGCGTTCTCCTCCGGAATCAGCACCGTCTTGATGCCGCCGCGCAAGGCCGCCAGCAGCTTCTCCTTCAGGCCGCCGATCGCCGTGACCTCGCCGCGCAGCGTGATCTCGCCGGTCATTGCCACGTCTGCACGAACCGGGATGCCGGTCAGTGCCGAGACAAAGGCCGTCGTCATCGCGGCACCCGCGCTCGGACCATCTTTCGGTGTCGCGCCATCGGGCACATGGATGTGCATGTCCTGTTTCTCGAACAGCTCGTCCTTGATGCCGAGCCGGCGCGAGCGGCTGCGCACCACGGTGCGAGCGGCCTCGACCGATTCCTTCATCACGTCGCCGAGCAGGCCGGTGCGGGTGATGACGCCCTTGCCGGGCATCAGCGCAGCCTCGATCGTCAACAGGTCGCCGCCCACCTCGGTCCACGCGAGGCCCACGACCTGGCCGATCTGGTTCTGCTTCTCGGCGCGGCCATAGGTGTACTTGCGCACGCCAAGGAAGTCGCTGAGGTTGGCACTGTCGACCGTGACTTTGCCCGACATCTTCTTCAGCTGCAGGCCCTTCACCACCTTGCGGCAGATCTTGGACAGCTCACGCTCCAGCGAACGCACGCCGGCTTCGCGGGTGTAGTAGCGAACGATATCGCGGATCGCGGCTTCGGTCACCTCGATCTCGCCGTCGCGCACGCCGTTGTTCTTGATCTGCTTGGGCAGCAGGTACTTGACCGCGATGTTGGTCTTCTCGTCTTCGGTGTAGCCAGCCAGACGAATGACCTCCATCCGGTCCAGCAGCGCCGGCGGGATGTTCATCGAGTTCGACGTGGCGACGAACATCACGTCCGACAGGTCGAAGTCGACCTCGACGTAATGGTCGCCGAAGGTGTGGTTTTGCTCGGGGTCCAGCACCTCCAGCAGCGCGCTCGACGGGTCGCCGCGGAAGTCGGTGCCGAGCTTGTCGATCTCGTCGAGCAGAAACAGCGGGTTGCGCGTGCCCACCTTCGAGAGGCTCTGCAGCACCTTGCCGGGCATGGCGCCGATGTAGGTGCGGCGATGGCCGCGAATCTCGGCCTCGTCGCGCATGCCACCCAGCGCCATGCGCACGTACTTGCGGCCAGTGGCCTTGGCGATCGACTGGCCCAGCGAGGTCTTGCCCACGCCCGGCGGGCCGACCAGGCACAAGATGGGCGCCTTGACCTTGTCCACGCGCTGCTGCACCGCGAGGTATTCGACGATGCGGTCCTTGACCTTTTCCAGACCATAGTGGTCTTCGTTCAGCACGTTCTCGGCCAGCGCCAGGTCGTGCTTGATCTTGGTCTTCTTGGACCACGGCATGCCGACCAGCACATCGATGTAGTTGCGCACCACGGTGGCTTCGGCCGACATCGGCGACATCAGCTTGAGCTTCTTCAGTTCCCCTTCGGCCTTTTTCAAGGCTTCCTTGGGCATCTTGGCGAGCTTGATCTTCTTCTCGATCTCCTCGATGTCGGCCCCCTCCTCGCCTTCACCGAGTTCTTTCTGGATCGCCTTGACCTGCTCGTTCAGATAGAAATCGCGCTGGTTCTTCTCCATCTGCCGTTTCACGCGGCCACGGATCTTCTTGTCGACGTTCAGGATGTCGACCTCGCGCTCGAGCTGGCCGAACAGGTTTTCCAGCCGCTCCTTGATGTCGGACAGGTCCAGCACGCTCTGCTTGTTGTCGAGCTTGAGCGGCAGGTGGGCAGCGATGGTGTCGGCCAGGCGGCCTGGGTCGTCGATGCTGGAAATCGACGTGAGGATTTCCGGCGGAATCTTCTTGTTGAGCTTGACGTACTGGTCGAACTGCTGCATCACCGCACGGCGCAACGCCTCGACCTCGCTGCCCTTGCCACCGAGTTCGGTCGATGGATCGACTGGCATCACGTTGGCGACGAAATGCGCCTCGCCATCGGTGATATGGGCCACGCGGGCGCGCTGCTGGCCCTCCACCAGCACCTTCACGGTGCCGTCGGGCAGCTTCAGCATCTGCAGGATGGTCGAGAGGCAACCCATCTCGAACATGTCGGAGACATCGGGCTCGTCTTTGGCGGCGGCTTTCTGCGCCACCAGCATGATGCGGCGTTCCGCTTCCATCGCCGCTTCCAGAGCCTTGATGCTCTTGGGCCGGCCCACGAACAGCGGGATGACCATATGGGGGAACACGACCACGTCGCGCAGCGGCAGCAGCGGCAGGTCGAGGGCTTCGGGGGGCAACGGTGTATGGCCGGACATGTGATTACCTTAGACGTTGCTGGATGAGGTGGGGGCCGTGCCGCCGATAACAAGGTCGGCGGCAGGGGTTGGGTTCGGCGGGGGCGTCGGGGTCAATCCTTGATCTGAACACACGGTGCATCCGCCGAGCCTCGGAACATCAGGCCTTCTTGGCCGCTTCCCGGTAGACCAGCAGCGGCGGCTTGTTCTCTTCGATCGTGGATTCGTCCACCACGACCTTGTCGACGTTCGCTGCATTCGGCAGGTCGAACATCGTGTCCATCAGCGATTGCTCAAGGATGGAACGCAGGCCACGGGCGCCCGTTTTTCGCGCCAACGCCTTGCGTGCGATCGCACGCAGCGCCGCTGGGCGGATTTCGAGGTCGACGCCCTCCATACCGAGCAGCTTGCCGTACTGCTTGACCAGCGCATTCTTGGGCTCGGTCAGGATCTGCACCAGCGCATCTTCGGTCAACTCGGCCAGCGTGGCGACCACCGGCATGCGGCCGACCAGTTCGGGAATCAGGCCGAACTTGATCAGGTCTTCCGGTTCGACCTCCTTGAACGCCTCGGTCAGGCTGCGCTGCACCTTGCTGCGCACCGCCGCGCCGAAACCGATGCCAGAGGCTTCGGTGCGCGCGTCGATCACCTTCTCGATGCCGGCGAAGGCACCGCCGCAGATGAACAGGATGTTGGTCGTATCGATCTGCAGGAAATCCTGGTTGGGATGCTTGCGGCCGCCCTGTGGCGGCACGCTGGCCATCGTGCCTTCGATCAGCTTCAGCAGCGCCTGCTGCACGCCCTCGCCCGACACGTCGCGCGTGATGCTGGGGTTGTCGGACTTGCGGGAAATCTTGTCTATTTCGTCGATGTAGACGATGCCGCGCTGGGCGCGCTCCACCTCGTAGTTGCAGCTCTGCAGCAGCTTCTGGATGATGTTCTCGACGTCTTCGCCCACATAACCGGCTTCGGTCAATGTGGTGGCGTCGGCCATCACGAAGGGCACATTGAGCATGCGCGCCAGCGTCTGCGCGAGCAGCGTCTTGCCGGAACCGGTGGGGCCGATCAGCAGGATGTTGCTCTTGCTGAGTTCGACGTCGTCCTTCTTGGCCTTGTCCTTGTGGTTCAACCGCTTGTAGTGGTTGTACACAGCAACCGCCAGCGTGCGCTTGGCCTGGTCTTGGCCGATGACGTAGTTGTCGAGGTTCAGCTTGATCGCGCTGGGCGTCGGCAGGTCGCTGCGCGAGTCACCGCCAACCTCGACCGCCGGCAGCTCGTCGCGGATGATGTCGTTGCACAGGTCGATGCACTCGTCGCAGATGAAGACCGATGGCCCCGCGATGAGTTTTTTAACTTCGTGCTGGCTCTTCCCGCAGAACGAGCAGTACAAAGTCTTTTCGGTGGATGAGCCCTTTTTTTCGGCCATGTGGCAACGTCTTGTAACGTGGATTCCCTATGATAACCAAATGGAAAACGGCGCTTTCCCGACAGGAAAACGCCGTTGCCACAGAGCCACTGCCATCAGTGGCGCTCAACCCGGTCAGGGGCGCTTCGCCAGCACCTGGTCGACCAGACCGTAAGCCTTCGCTTCCTCGGCTTCAAGGAAGTAGTCACGCTCGGTGTCCTGCCGGATCTTCTCCAGCGGCTGGCCGGTGCGCTCGGCCAAGATGCGGTTCATCTGGTCCTTGGTGCGCAGGATGTCGCGGGCGTGGATTTCAATGTCGGTTGCCTGGCCGCGGGCGCCGCCCAGCACCTGGTGGATCATGACCTTGGAGTTCGGCAGCGCGTAGCGCTTGCCCTTGGCACCGGCCGCCAGCAAGAAAGCACCCATGCTGGCCGCGAAACCACAGCAGAGCGTGGAAACGTCCGGCTTGATGAAATTCATCGTGTCGAAAATCGCCATGCCGGCCGTGACGCTGCCGCCCGGCGAGTTGATGTAGAACGAGATGTCCTTGTCGGGGTTCTCGCTCTCCAGAAACAGCAGTTGGGCCACCACCAAGTTGGCGGTCTGGTCATTGACCTCGCCAACCAGGAAGATCACGCGCTCCTTGAGCAGGCGCGAGTAGATGTCGTACGAGCGCTCGCCACGGCCCGACTGTTCGATGACCATGGGCACCATGCCCAGGTTCTGCGTGTCCAGAGAACCCGTGCCGTGGGTCCACCCGTTTCCGATGTTCATGCTTGCTCCAGAATTTCTGCGTGTCCAGCCGGATGACTGTACCGAAAAATAAATGGGGCCTGTGCCCGCCGGCACAAGCCCCCTTCAAACCTCAAGCCGGTGGCCGACCTCAGCCGTTCTGGCTGCCCATCAGTTCTTCGAAGGACAGCGGCTTGTCGGTGATCTTGGCGTTGGCCAGCACGTAGTCGGCCACGTTGTTTTCCATGACCGCGCCCTGCACTTCCTGCATGCGGTTGGCGTCGCCGTAGTACCAGCGCACCACGTCGGCCGGCTTTTCGTAGCTGGCGGCGAGGTCTTCCACATAGCCGCGGATCTGCTCCGGCTTCGGGGCCAGGTTGTGAATGCGCACCAGTTCAGCCACGATCAGACCCAGGCGCACGCGACGCTCGGCTTCCGAACGGAAAAGGTCCTCGGGAATCGGCGCCTTGTCGGCGTCCTTGATGCCGCGCTGCTTCAAGTCTGCACGGGCGGCTTCGACCATGCGGCCCAGTTCGGACTGAACGCTGGCATTGGGCAACTCCAGTTCGGCAGCGCCCATCACGGCGGCGAACACGGCCTGCTTGTTGCGCGACAGCAGACGGAACTTGACTTCACGCTCCAGGTTTTTGCGGATGTCGTTGCGCAGGCCCTCGACGCTGGCATCGGCGATACCCAGTGTCTTGGCAAAGCCTTCGTTCACTTCCGGCAGGTTGGCGGCTTCGATCTTCTTCACCGTCACGAGGAAGTCGGCGGTCTTGCCGGCCACGTCCTTGCCATGGTAGTCGGCCGGGAAAGCCAGCGGGAAGGTCTTGCTTTCGCCAACCTTCATGCCGCGCGTGGCTTCTTCAAACTCCTTCAGCATCTGGCCTTCGCCGATCAGGAACTGGAAGTCTTCTGCCTTGCCGCCCTGGAAGGCTTCGCCATCGATCTTGCCTTCGAAATCGACCGTCACGCGGTCGCTGTCCTGGGCCGGCGCGTCATGGCCGCGCAGCGCGAAAGTGCGGCGCTGCTTACGCAGGATTTCCAGCGTCTTGTCGATCGCAGCGTCGCCGACATCGGCCGTCAGCTTCTCGACTTCCACGCCGGAGAGGTCGGCGATCTTCACTTCGGGATACACCTCGAAGACGGCGTCGAAGCTGACCTGGCCTTCAGCGGCGCTGCCGCCTTCGGTTTCGGTGATGCGCGGCTGGCCGGCGACCTTCAGGTTGGCCTCGTTGGCCGCAGCGGCGAACGCCTGGCCAACCTTGTCGTTCATGACCTCGTATTGAACCGAATAGCCGTAGCGCTGGGCGACCACGTTCATCGGCACCTTGCCGGGGCGGAAGCCGTCCATCTTGACCGTGCGCGCGAGGCGCTTCAGGCGCGAGTTGACTTCGTTCTGAATCGCGTCGACCGGGAGGGTCAGGGTGATCTTGCGTTCGAGCTTGTCGAGGGTTTCGACGTTCACGGCCATGGTGTTCTCCAAAATATCAGGGTGCGGCACCCGGGGCTGCTGGTGCGCGGGGGGGGACTCGAACCCCCACACCATTGCTGGCGTCAGGACCTAAACCTGGTGCGTCTACCAATTTCGCCACCCGCGCGGCTTGCCAAAAAAAAAGAAAGCGGCCTTGAGGCGCGCGGACCCGTCCGCGGCTCGAAGACCGTCTTCTCACAATCAGTCAACCGGCTATTTTAGCCGGGATCGCGGCGAGGCCGGCCACGCGCCGCTCACGCCAGAACCTGCAGCGCCTGCAGCAGATCGGCCTGCAGGTCATCCATCGATTCCAGGCCGACAGAAAAGCGCACCAGCACGCCCTTGTGGGGCCACGGCGCGACATCGGGCCGGCGCATGCCGGCCACGTCGTAGGGCACCACCAGGCTCATGAAGCCGCCCCAGGAGTAGCCGAGCTTGAAGTGCTTGAGGCTGTCGCAGAAGCGGTCGACGTCGGCGGCGCTGTAGGCGTGGTCGAATACCACCGAAAAGAGGCCGGCGGCCCGCCCGGCGCGGGGGCCGTCTGCGCCGCCAGCGCACAGCGCGCGCCAATGCTCGTGGCCGGGCGAATCGGCGATGGCGGGATGCAGCACCTGCACGATCTCGGGCCGGGTGTCGAGCCAGCGGGCCAACTCGCGGGCCGCGAGGTCATGAGCGGCGTAGCGCACCTCCAGCGACGGCAGCGAACGCAACACGAATTCGGCGTCGTTGGCGCCGACGCCCAGGCCCAGGCGCATGTGGGACAGCTTGATCTTCAGGTGCAGCGCCTCGTCCAGCGTGACCACGCTGCCCATCAGCACGTCGCCGCCGCCACTCGGGTACTTGGTCAGCGCATGCACGCTGACATCCACCGCCAGCGGTTCGGCGCCCTCGCCCGGAACCAGATCGAAAGGCCTGAACGCGAGGCCGGCGCCCCAGGTGTTGTCGAGCGCGCAGACCACGCCGCGCTCACGGCACAGCCGCACCAGTGCTGGCAGGTCCGGGAATTCCATCGTCACCGAACCGGGCGCTTCCAGCCAGACCAGTTTGGTGCGCTCGGTGATGCGGTGCGCGAGGTCGGCCGGGTTCATCGCGTCGTAGAGCTGGTGGGTGATGCCCCAGGCTTTCAGTTCACCGTCGGCAAGCGCCTTGTTGGGGCCGTAGGCGTTGTCGGGGATGAGCACCTCGTCGCCGGTGCGCAGCAGCGCCAGGCTGACGTTGGCGATCGCCGCCAGGCCACTGGGCGTCAGCACGCACTGGCGGCCGCCTTCGAGCGCGCACAGCCGCTCCTCCAGCAGGAAGGTGGTGGGCGTGCCGTGCAGGCCGTAGGTGTAGCCGGTCTTGTGCTGCCAGTTGCGGGCCCGCATGGCGGCGACGTCGGCAAAGATGACGGTGGATGCCTTGAACGTGCCGGGCATCGGCGCATCGAAGCCGGCCGGCGGCCGGTACGGGTGGTGAATGAGGTCCGTGCTGCGGGAATCGTTCATGGATTTGATGGTACCGCGCAGGTGCAGCAAAAGGGCCTTCCGGCATAATTGACGTTTACGTTAACGTCAATACACAACCTGAATCGGCGCCACGCCGGGGAGAACAGCAATGGAAATCAAAGGCAAGGTCTTCATCGTTACCGGTGGCGCTTCGGGCCTCGGCGAGGGCACGGCCCGCATGCTGGCCGAGAACGGCGGCACGGTCGTCGTGGCGGACATGCAGGTCGAGAAAGGCGAGCAGGTCGCGAAGGAGATCGGCGGCGCCTTCGTGAAGTGCGACGTCAGCAGCGAGGCGGACGGCCAGGCCGTGGTGGCCAAGGCCGTGTCTTTGGGCAAGCTGATGGGTCTGGTCAACTGCGCTGGCATCGCGCCAGCCGAAAAGACGGTGGGCAAAAGCGGCCCGCACGCACTGGCCAGCTACACCAAGACCATCATGGTCAACCTGGTCGGCACGTTCAACATGATCCGCCTCGCGGCCGACGCGATGAGCAAGAACGAGCCGGAAGCTGCCACCGGCGAGCGCGGCGTGCTCATTTCCACGGCCTCCGTCGCGGCCTACGACGGCCAGATCGGCCAGGCCGCCTATTCGGCCAGCAAGGGCGGTGTGGTGGGCATGACGCTGCCCATCGCGCGCGATCTGGCCCGCAACGGCATCCGCAACATGACCATCGCGCCCGGCATCTTCGGCACGCCGATGCTGTTCTCCATGCCGCAGGAGGTGCAGGACGCGCTGGCCGCCGGTGTGCCCTTCCCCAGCCGCCTCGGCACGCCGCAGGATTACGCCAAGCTGGTCAAGCACATCCTGAAGAACGACATGCTGAACGGCGAAGTGATCCGCCTCGACGGCGCGATCCGACTGGCGCCGCGCTGATCCCCGCCGAAGGCCCTTCCGGGTCAGGCCCGGATGTGCCGGCCGGTACAATCGGGCCACTCTTTGGGGAGTAGCCTGCTTTCAGCACCTGGAAGCGCCTGCGTCAACACACTTGAGCCGTCTGGCTCATGGCGCCGGCAGCCGAGCCCGGTTGGCGAGACCAACGATGCGCCTGCACGACGATGGGTCGGGCAGTGCTGGCGCGTCGTTGTTGTGTCGCCCGATCCTGGACCTCCCATGAACATCCTCTCCACTTCACTTCTTGCGCTGGCCATGTCGACCGACGCCTTCGCGGCGGCCATTGGCAAAGGCACCGCGCTGCAACGCCCGCGCTGGCGCGACGCGCTGCGCATCGGCGCGATCTTCGGCAGCATCGAAGCGGCCACGCCCTTGGCCGGCTGGGCGCTGGGCCTGGCAGCGGCCGACACGGTGAAAGCGTGGGACCACTGGATCGCGTTCATCCTGCTGGGCGCTCTCGGCCTCCACATGGTGCTGGCCGCGCTCAAGCCTGAAACGCCGGAAAAGGCCGAGGAAAAACCGATGCGCCACAGCTTTGCACGGGTCGCGCTGACCGGCCTGGCCACCAGCATCGACGCGATGGCCGTCGGCGTGGGCCTGGCCTTCGTGGGCGTCGACATCCTGCCGGTGGCGGCGGCGATCGGGCTGGCGACTTTCGTGATGGTGACCCTGGGCGTGATGCTGGGCCGGGTGCTGGGTGAGGTGGTCGGGAAACGCGCGGAAATCGTGGGCGGCCTGGTGCTGATCGCGGTGGGGGCCACCATCCTGCACGAACACCTCGGCGCGGGTTGAACGCAGCAGCGCGGCGGGGCCTCAGACCTCGACGACGAAGCCGGGGTCGAAGGCGGCGTTCTCCAGCACGCCGTTTTTCACATAGCCGCGCGGGTTGCAGACCACGCGGGTGGTGCCCACGCGGTAGTCGAAGCTGTCGTGCGTGTGGCCGTGCACCCAGAGCGCCGGGCCATGGTCGCCGATCAGCCAATCGGCGTCCGACACGAAGCCGCCGTTGATGAGCGAGTCCGCGAAGCGCGGGTGGATGCTGCGCTTCGACGGCGCATGGTGGGTGACCACCACCGTGGGCCCGCCGAAAGGCTCGGCCAGCCGCTCGGCCAGCCAGCGGCTGTGGCGCAGGAACTGCCGCGCCGATTCTTCGGGGGTGAACAGCGGCGCCTCGGCCGAGTCGTCGGTCTTGATGCGGCTGAAGTCGTACATGAAGCGCATGGCCTCGGCGCGAGCGGCCGCCTGGCGGTCGGGCTGCGTCTCCAGGCCGTAGTCGGTCCACAGCGTGCTGCCGAGAAAGCGCACACCGCCGACCGCGGCCGCTTCGTCGTCCAGCACCGTCACGTTGCTGCCGGCGCTGAGGTCGCGCAGCGCCTGCCGGGTGGCGCTCAGGCTGCTGCCGTAGAACTCGTGGTTGCCGGCGACGAACAACACCGGCTTGCCGAAGCCCTTCGCCCAGTCGATGGCGGCGGCGGGCCGCGCGATGTCGCCGGCGAGGATGACGAGGTCGGCGTCGGTCTGCGGGTGTGGCAGGCCCTGCATGCCGAGGTGCAGGTCGGACAGGATGTGCAGCTTCATGGGACCGGCGCCCCTTCGCGCGCGATGAGGTCGATGCGCCGCTGGATGCGCGCCGCCTCCTCGCTGCGGCCGGCCTCGCCGGCACGGCGCGCGGCCACGCCCAGCCAGGCCAACAGCGGCCGTCGCCAGCCCTGGGCCGACGCGGTGTCGACAGCGGTCTGCACGCCCTCGGGCGGCAGGCGCTGGGCCTGCAGCAAGGCGCCGGCTGCCACCAGGCGGGCCAGCGGATCGGCGACCGCCGGCAGCGCGGCCGCAGTGCCGCCGCCGGCCGCCACCGCACGGTGCTGCGGCGGCAAGGCGGCCACGTCCAGCCCCTGCAACTGGCCGGCGATGTAGGCGGCGTAGGCGCGCTCGGGTGGCGCGGCGTCGGCGGCGAGCGCGCGGTAGGCCGGGCAGCCGTCTATCTCCAGCGCGGCGACGCGGGCGGCACAGCGGACCAGTTCGGTGCGGGCCAGCAGATCGGCGCGGCCGGTGGCCGACACTTCGGCGCGGGCGCGGGTGAACTCGGCGTCGGCCACGCGGGTGTTGCCGGCCAGCCAGGCTATGGTGGCGCCCTGCAACGCGTTCTGCGTGCCGACCTCCCAGTCTGGCGCCGGCGGCGCGCTGCTGCAGCCGGCCAGCAGCGCCAGCGATGCGATGAGGAACAGCGAACGGCTCATGGCAGCTTCACCTCGGCCTCGCGCTTGAAGGGCCATTTGCGGTTGATCTCGATGACCAGTGCATCCACCCGCCGCAGGCTGGTTTCAACCTGGGCGCGCAGCGGCGCCAGGTCGGCGGTGGCGGCCTTAGCGTTGGCGCCCACGGCCTGCGCCTCGACCAGCACCGCGTCGATCTTCTTCAGGCTGCCGCGCACGTCGCCGAGCAGCGCGTTGAGCTGCTGCACGGTGAGCTGCACGTCATCGACCAGGCCCTGTTTGCCGAACACGCGCTGGTCGGCCTTGGCCAGCAGCTGGTTGGTGCGCTCCAGCGTCAGCATCAGTTGCCGGGCGTTGGCGTCGCCGCCCAGCGCCGCACCCAGCGCGCCGTATTTGCCGGAGAAGCCTCCGGTGAGCTTCTGCACGTCGGCCAGCGTGGTGTTCAGGCTGGACTCGGCGGCCGTCATGCGCTCCAGGTTCTCGACCAGCGTGCGCACCACGCCCACCACCCGCGGGATCTCGGCGGCGATGTCGCCCACCAGCAGTTGCCGCTCGGCACCGTCGGGCAGAGGCGGGTCGTTCAGCACGCCGCTGAAGGCCTTGAGCTTGGTGTCGCCCACCAGACCGCGCTCCATGGTGAAGATGCTCGACATCTTGAGCCAGCGCGCGTCGTTGCTGGCCACGTCGATGACGATGCGGGCCTTGCCGTCCTCGGCCAGCTCCAGCCGCCGCACCCGGCCGATGGGAAAGCCGGAGAACGTGAGATCCATGCCGACGATGACGCCCTGCGCGTCGTCGGCCACCAGCACCAGCTTCTGCGTGCTCTCGAACACGCCGCGCGCGTACATCACGTACAGCACCGAGCCGGCGACCAGCGCCAGCATGAGCACCAGCAGCGCGATGGCCTTGGCCTCGATCTTCTCGGGCGTCTGGGCCGCCAGCGCACCGGGCGGCGCGGCGGGGTCTTTGGGGGCGAGCGGGTCGGACGACGACATGGCGGAGCGGCCTCGTTAAACGTATTTGAGCGCCAGCGACAGCCCTTCGATGACCACCAGGATCACGAACAGCCGCACGGTGGCGTTCGGTGCCGCCGCGCCGGGCTCGCGCTGCGCCTGCAGCACGGTGGCGACCGGAATGACCGCCACGGCCAGCCCGAACAGCAGCACCTTGAGAATGAAATTCACGCTGACTGAAGGCTCGAACACGCGCCCGACCATGCGGGTGTAGCTGTCGAAGCCCCAGGGCGAAAAACCGTAGACCGTGAGGTAGGCCAGGATCAACGCGCCCACGCTGCTGACCGCCGCCAGCGTGACCACCGAGAACGCGCTGGCAATGACGCGCGGCACCACCTGGTCGCGCATGCGCTGGGGGTGCGACTGCAGCCACGACTGCGCCTCTCCCGTGAGGGTGCGGTCGGCCGCGCCGCCCACGCCCAGGGCCGAGCGCAGCACGACGAACAGCGCCGCCGACAGCGGAATAAGTTCCAGCACCAGCACCCGCACCACCAGGTCGAGCGCGTAGTGCGACAACCCGTAGCTCAGCGCGGTGACGACGACGATGCGGATCAGCACCAGGCTGATCAGCGCGCTGAGCAGCGTGAACCACGGCAGCACCTGCCAGGTGGTGGTGTACATCAGACGCGCGGTGGTGGCGCGGTTGGCCGGGTGGTAGGTGGACGGCGACAGCGCCGTGACGAGGGCGAGCAGCCCGAAATACAGCGTGCCCCACCAGCTGCGCGCCAGGCGCACCAGCGCGCCACCCAGGGGCAGGACACCGGTCTGCGAAAGGGGAGCCAGGGGCATCGCGCCATGATAGCGATTGGCCGGCGCCCCGGTGCTCAGCTGTTGAGCTGTGCCCACACCTTCTCGAGTCTTTTCACGCTGACCGGCTGCGGCGTGCGCAGCTCCTGCGCGAAGAAACTCACGCGCAATTCCTCCAGCAGCCAGCGGAACTCCTGCAGCCGGTCGTCGGCCACGCCCTTGCGGTCGGCCAGCAGGCGCAGGTAGCGCTGCTCCAGCGGTTTCAGCTCGGCGGTCCGGGCGGCGTCTCGGGCGGGGTCGGCACGCCATTTGTCGAGCCGCGCCGTCACCGCCTTCAGGTAGCGCGGCAGGTGCTGCAATTGCGGCCACGGCGTGGTGGCCAGAAAGCGTTTGGGCATCAGCCGCTGCAGTTGCTGCGCCACGTCGGCGGCGGCGTCGGGCGCGGTCTTGGTGGTGTCTTTCAGCTTGCGGGCAGCCGCGGCATGGTCGGCCAGCACGGCGCCTGCCAGCCGCGCGACTTCATTGGCGATGAGCGTGAGGCGACCCCGGCCTTCGTCGAGCCGGCGCTTGAAGGCCGGCTCGTCGGCCGGCAGCGGCTCCAGCAGGAAGGCGCGGTCGAGCGCGACGGCGATGACCTGCTCGCGCAGCTCTTCCAGCGTGAGGCCCAGGCCCATGGCCTGCGCGGCCATTTTCTGCAGGTCGGGGATGTTCTTTTCGAGGTATTTCAGCGCGTCCTTGATCTGCAGGGCGAACAGCCGGCGCAGGCCGACGCGGTGCTTGTCGGCCGCCACCTCGGGCTCGTCGAAGACTTCGATGGTGACCGCGTCGCCCTGGTCCACCAGCGCCGGAAAACCGACGAGCGACTGGCCGCCCTTGCGGATTTCCATCAGCTCCGGCAACTCGCCGAAGCCCCAGACGGTGTGCCGCTGGCCTTGCGCTGGCGCCGCAGACGCTTCATTTTTTATAGCTGACTTTGCAGCATTGGCGCTGACTTGCGGCCGTTTTTCCTCTGATTTCTCGGTTTCGGGCCCCGGACGCGCCGTTTTCAGCCCCGCCAGCGCCTGGAAGGCACCGCGCGCCTTGGCGCCGAGCTCGGCCTTCAGCGCCGGCAGGTTGCGGCCGTGGCCCAACTGGCGGCCGTGTTCGTCCACCACGCGGAAATTCATGAACAGGTGCGGCGCCACCATGTCGAGCTTGAAGTCGCCGCGCTTGACGTCGAGCGAGGTTTCGTCGCGCACGGTCTTGAGCAGCGCGTCGGTCAGGCCGCCGGTGCCGAAGCGCTCCGGCACGCTCAGGTCGGCGGCGATGCGGGTGGCGTTGTCGGGCAGCGGCACGAAGCGCGAGCGCGGCTTCTGGTGCAGGCTCTTGAGCAGCGCCAGCACCTTGGCCTGCAGCATGCCGGGCACCAGCCATTCGCAGCGTTCGTCGCTGACCTGGTTCAGCACGAACAGCGGCACCGTCACCGTGAGGCCGTCGCGCGGGTCGCCGGGTTCGTGCAGGTACTCGGCAACGCAGTCCACGCCGCCCAACCGCACGGTGCGCGGGAAGGCGTCGGACGTAATACCGGCCGCCTCGTGCCGCATCAGCTCCTCGCGGCTCAGCATGAGCAGCCGCGGCTGGGTGCGCGCGGCCTGCCGGTACCAGCGCTCGAAGCTGGCGCCGTTGAACACGTCGGCCGGGATCTGCTGCTCGTAGAAGGCGACGATCAGCGCGTCGTCGACCAGCACGTCCTGCCGGCGCGACTTGTGCTCCAGCTCTTCCACCTTGGCGATCAGCTTGCGGTTGGCCGCGAGGAAAGGCAGCGGCGTTTCCCACTGCCCCTCGACCAAGGCCTCGCGGATGAAGATGTCGCGCGCGCCCTGCGGGTCTATGCGGCCGAAGCTGGTGCGGCGGCCGCTGTACACCACCAGGCCGTACAGCGTGGCGCGCTCCAGCGCCACCACGTCGGCCGCCTTCTTCTCCCAATGCGGGTCGAGCAACTGCTTCTTCAGCAGATGGCCGCCGACCTGCTCCAGCCACTGCGGCTCGATGTTGGCGATGCCACGGCCGAACAGGCGCGTGGTTTCCACCAGCTCCGCGCAGACGATCCAGCGGCCCGGCTTCTTCTTCAGGTGCGCGCCGGGATGGCGGTGAAACTTGATGCCGCGCGCGCCGAGGTAGAGGTCTTCGTCTTCCGGCTTGAAACCCACGTTGCCGAGCAGCCCGGCCAGCATGGCCAGGTGCAGTTGTTCGTAGCCGGCCGCTTCCTTGTTGATCGGCCATTTGTGCTCGGTCACCACCGTCAGCAGTTGCGAATGGATGTCGCGCCATTCGCGCACGCGGCGCACGCTGATGTAGTTCTGCCGCAGCAGTTGCTCGTACTGGCGGTTGCTGAGCTTGTGGTCCTTGCCGTGGCCGCCGCGCGCGTCGTCCAGCCACTGCCAGAGCCGCACGTAGCCGCTGAACTCGCTTTTTTCGTCGTCGAACTTGGCGTGCTGCTGGTCGGCCTGGGTCTGCTGGTCCATGGGCCTGTCGCGCACGTCCTGCACCGACAGCGCGGCTGCCACCACCAGCACCTCGGCCAGCGCGCGGCGCTCCCGCGCCTCCAGGATCATGCGGCCCACACGCGGGTCCAGCGGCAGCCGGGCCAGCTCGCCGCCAATGGTGGTCAGCTCGTTGGCGTCGTCCACCGCGCCGAGTTCGGCCAGCAACTGGTAGCCGTCGGTGATCGCGCGGTTCGATGGCCGCTCCAGAAACGGAAACTCCTCCACCGCCCGCAGCCGCAGCGCCTTCATCCGCAGGATGACGCCGGCCAATGAGGAGCGCAGGATTTCCGGGTCGGTGAAACGCGGCCGGCCGATGAAGTCCTTTTCGTCGTACAGCCGGATGCAGATGCCGTTGGCGACCCGGCCGCAGCGGCCGGCGCGCTGGTTGGCCGCCGCCTGGCTGACCGGCTCCACCAGCAGTTGCTCGACCTTGCTGCGCAGGCTGTAGCGCTTGACGCGGGCGGTGCCGCTGTCGATCACGTAGCGGATGCCGGGCACGGTGAGCGAGGTCTCGGCCACGTTGGTGGCCAGCACGATGCGCCGGCCGCCGTGGGTGTCGAACACGCGGTCCTGCTCGGCTTGCGACAGCCGCGCGAACAGCGGCAGCACCTCGGCCGAGCGCAGCACCGGCTTGTGGGCGAGGTGCTTGCGCAGATGGTCGGCCGCCTCGCGGATCTCGCGCTCGCCCGGCAGGAACACCAGAATGTCGCCGCCCTGTCGCGGGTCGCCCCACAGCTCGTCCACCGCGTCGGTGATTGCGTCGTTCAGGTCGAAGTCGCGCGATTCTTCGAAGGGGCGGTAGCGTTGCTCGACCGGAAAGGTGCGGCCCGAGACATAAATCACCGGCGCCGGACCCCGCGCACTCTCGAAGTGCTTGGCGAAGCGGTCCGCGTCGATCGTGGCCGAGGTCACGATGACCTTCAGATCAGGCCGGCGCGGCAGGATTTCGCGCAGGTAGCCCAGCAGAAAGTCGATGTTGAGGCTGCGCTCGTGCGCCTCGTCGATGATGATCGTGTCGTAGGCGTTCAGCAGCGGGTCGGTCTGCGTCTCGGCCAGCAGAATGCCGTCGGTCATCAGCTTCACCGAGGCGTCGCGGCTCAGCCGGTCTTGAAAACGCACCTTGTAGCCGACCACCTCGCCGAGCGGCGTCTTGAGCTCGTCGGCGATGCGCTTGGCGACCGAGCTGGCGGCGATGCGGCGCGGCTGCGTGTGGCCGATCAGCCGGCCCTTCTCGCCGGGCCGCGCGTTGCCGCTTGCCGCGCCAGAACCTGAAACGGGGCGCCTGCCGCGCCCCATGGCCAGCGCGATCTTCGGCAACTGCGTGGTCTTGCCCGATCCGGTCTCGCCGCAGACGATCACCACCTGATGAGCGGCGATGGCTTCGGCGATCTCGTCGCGCTTGCCCGAGACCGGCAGGGCTTCGGGGAATTCGATGGTCAACACGGTGGAGATCGGCACAAAAAAAAGCAGGCCGCCTGAGCGACCTGCTTCGATTATCGCCGCTGGGGCGGCAGCTCAGCCGCCCAGCTTCTTCTGCACGTTACCCAGACCGGCGTCGTACACGCCTTCGATGGTCTTCTTGGCGTCGGCGTCGGAGGTGCCGGCCTTGGCCTTGAACGAGGATGTCCAGCTCAGCGTGGCCTTGTCCTTGCCGGCGGGCTTGACCGTGATGGTGGAGGTGTAACCGGCCACCGGCAGCACGCCTTCGTTGATCTTGTAGCTCTGCGAGCGGCCCTTGTCGGAATAGGCGGTGAGGGTTTCGGTGATGTTGCCGCCGCCTTTCAGCGACAACGTGCGGACGGTTCCGGGCTTGTTGTCGCCACCCTTGTCGATCTTGGTGCTCTCGACGGCCGGGTGCCAGTTCTGCAGGGCACCGAAGTCCTTGACCTCGGCCCACACCTTGTCGGCCGGCGCGTTGACGGTCACCGACTTGCTCACCTTGATCGTGTGGTTGGCAAAAGCCGTGGGGGCGAAGGCCAGCGCGGCGGCGGCCACCAGCGTGTACAGACGAATGCGCATGAAATGGATCTCCTGATGTTATGAACTTGCGTTGCGTTGAGGTCGCAGGTGCGACCGGCGCATTATGGGAGAGCCGCCCGCTTTCTGCCGGGCGGGCCGCGATACACTGCGCCGCATCATGTCCGCCGTCTTCAATTTCACCTTCGTGCCGTGGTTCCGGTCGGTGGCGCCGTACATCCACACGCACCGCGGCAAGACCTTCGTGGTGGGCGTGGCCGGCGAGGCCATCGCGGCGGGCAAGCTGCAGCACCTGGCTCAGGACCTGGCGCTGATCCAGAGCATGGGTGTGCGCGTGGTGCTGGTGCACGGCTTCCGCCCGCAGGTCAACGAACAATTGCGCGCCAAGGGCCATGCGGCGAAATACTCCCACGGCGTGCGCATCACCGACGAGGTGGCGCTGGACTGCGCGCAGGAAGCCGCCGGCCAGCTGCGCTACGAGATCGAGGCCGCCTTCAGCCAGGGCCTGCCCAACACGCCGATGGCCGGCTCCACCGTGCGGGTGATCTCCGGCAACTTCATCAACGCGCGGCCGGTGGGCATCGTCGACGGGGTGGACTTCAAACATTCCGGCCTCGTGCGCAAGGTCGACGTGCCGGGCATTCGCCGCACGCTGGACTTTGGCGCCATGGTGCTGCTGTCGCCCTTCGGCTTCTCGCCAACCGGCGAGGCCTTCAACCTCACGATGGAAGAGGTGGCCACCTCGGTGGCCATTGCGCTGCAGGCCGACAAACTGATCTTCCTGACCGAAGTGCCCGGCATCCGCCTGCGCCCCGGCGAGCCCGAGAGCGAAGAAAACCCGATCGACACCGAATTGCCGCTCGACGCCGCCGAGAAACTGCTGCAGACCCTGCCGCCCGCGCAACAGCCGACCGACACCGCCTTCTATCTGCAGCACTGCGTGAAGGCCTGCAAGGCCGGCGTGGAGCGTACCCACATCCTGCCGTTCGCGCTGGACGGCGCGCTGCTGCTGGAGATTTACGTGCACGACGGCATCGGCACCATGGTGATCGACGAAAAGCTGGAGGAACTGCGCGAGGCCAACGGCGACGACGTGGCCGGCATCCTGCAGTTGATCGAGCCGTTCGAGAACGACGGCACGCTGGTCAAGCGCAGCCGCACCGAGATCGAACGCGACGCCGCCAACTACACCATCATCGAGCACGACGGCGTGATCTTCGGCTGCGCGGCGCTCTACCCCTACCCCGAGGCGCGCACCGCCGAGATGGCCGCGCTCACGGTGTCGCCGCAAAGCCAGTCGCAGGGCGACGGCGAGAAAATCCTGCGCCGCATCGAGCAGCGCGCCCGCACCATGGGGCTGGACAGCATCTTCGTGCTCACCACCCGCACCATGCACTGGTTCCTGAAGCGCGGTTTCGTGCAGGCCGACATCGACTGGCTGCCCGACGCGCGCAAGCGCAAGTACAACGTCGACCGCAAGAGCCTGGTGCTGGTCAAGAAGCTCTGAGGCCGGCCCTGGCCTAACACGCCGCCCAAGTCCGGCGCGGTGGTCGGATATTGGTTTGCCCCTATGCTGGGCCAGGGGTTGCGCCGCAGCCCCTGCCGCGTTGCCTCAGGCGACCGATTCCAACGGGAGGACCGCGCCAATGACGACCACCCTGCGACCGCGCAGCCGCAGCACCCCCGACGCCCCGGCGCCGCACCGCCCCTCCCCGCCAGCCGCCACGCCGCGTTCGGCCGCGCCGCTCGCCATCGAGGTCGGCTGGGCCCGCCACCAGAGCGACGTGCGCGCCGCGCAGCGCCTGCGTCACCAAGTCTTTGCGGGTGAACTCGGCGCGAAGATCCGCACCCCTCTGCCCGGCCACGACATCGACCGTTTCGACGACTATTGCGAGCACCTGCTGGTGCGCGACCGCGCCAGCGGCGAAGTGGTCGGCACCTACCGGCTCCTCACACCCGCGCAGGCGCGCCGCGCCGGCGGCACCTACGGCGACCAGGAATTCAACCTTGCGCCGCTGGCCGCGCTGCGGCCGACCATGGTGGAGCTGGGCCGCAGTTGCGTGCGCGACGGCTGGCGCCAGGGCGGCGTCATCCTCGCGCTGTGGAGCGCGCTGGCCGAGTTTGCGCTGCGCAACCGGCTCGACACCATGATCGGCTGCGCCAGCATCCCGATGAACGAGGCCGGCACCGCCAGCGGCCGGGCCGCCGCCGGCATCTGGCACAACGTGCGCCAGCGCCACCTGGCCGCGCCCGAATGGCGGGTGAAACCGAGGCTGGCGCTGCCGGTCGATGGTTTCGACGGCCTCGCCACCGTCGAGCCGCCGGCGCTGATCAAGGGCTACCTGCGGCTGGGTGCCCGGGTGCTCGGCCCGCCGGCCTGGGACCCGGACTTCAACACCGCCGACCTGCCGATGCTGATGCGCATCGCCGACCTGCCCGCCCGCTACCAACGCGCGCCCCACCATGCCGCCTGACGCCAGCACCACCCTGGTGGAAGCCGCGCTGCCCGCAGCGCCCAACCGCGCCCGCCGTGGCGCGCTGGAGCGCCTGCCCAAATGGTTGATCTGCGTGCCGCTCACCGTGCAGTGGCTGTGGCTGGCCGCCCGGTACCGCAGCGCCACGCTGCCGTCGTGCGCCAACCCGGCCATTCCGTCCGGCGGGCTGGTCGGTGAAGGCAAGCTCGACTACTTCAAGGGTATGGGGCCGCTGGCCCGCGCCGCCACCGCGCCGTGGTGCGCCCTGACGCCCGATGTGCGAGCCGACATGGCGCAGGTGCGCGAGGCGATGGCAGCCGCCGGCCTGGGCTACCCGGTGGTCGCCAAGCCTGACCTCGGCATGTGCGGCTTCGGCGTCCGCCGCATCGACGACGAACCCGGCCTCGCCGCCTACTTCGCCGCCTTTCCGCCGGCAGAGACTTTGCTGCTGCAACGCTGGCTGCCGTGGCGGGGTGAGGCCGGCATTTTCTACGCGCGGCACCCCGACCAGCGGCAGGGCCGCATCACCGGCCTGGCGCTGCGGCACTTTCCCGAGGTGGTGGGCGACGGCCGCTCCACCATCGCCGAACTGATGGCGGCCGAACCGCGCACCGCCAAGCTGCTGGAGCGGCGCGACCACGACTTCACGCCCAACCCGGCCAGCGTGCCGGCGGCAGGCCAGGCGGTGCGGCTGTCGGCGATCGGCTCCACCCGCATCGGCGGGCTCTACCTGAACGGCGCCCGGCTGATCACGCCGGCGCTGGAAGCGGCCATCGACGCAGTCGCCCGCGACATGCCCGACTTCCATTTCGGCCGTTTCGACCTGCGTTTCGAACACGAGGCCGAGCTGATGGCTGGGCGCGGTTTTTCCATCATGGAAGTCAACGGCGCCGGCTCCGAAGCGATCGAGGCCTGGGACCCGGCGACCCGGCTGTGGCCGGCGCTGAAGACCATTTTCGACAAACAATCGCTGCTGTTCGAGATCGGCGCGGCCAACCGCGCGCGCGGCCATGCGCCGATGACGCTGATGGAGCTGACCCGCCAGCACCTGCGCCAGCAGAACCTGCTCGACCGCTACCCGCCGTCGAACTGATCAGCGCGCAGCCCGCTTAGCACGGACTGCGCGGTTCGTCCGAATCGCGGTTGTGCAGTTGCAAGGTCGACCGACCGACGAAGCAGTCGGGGGCCACTTGATACAGTGCCTCCACACCATTCGATTCTGGGAGACCCAATTGATCTTTCGCGCATCCCTGCTTGTGGCATTGGTTCTGGTTCTGAGCGGTTGCGAGACCCCGACCACCCAACGCTACGCCATCTCGGCAGAAAACAACCAGCTGATCAAAGCGCTGGGCACGACGGGGATCGGTGTCGGCACCTTCACGCCGCCAGCCGAGTTCAGCCAGAACTGCCGCGCGCTCGGGGCACTCCAGGTAGCCGACGGCTTGACGCATACCCAATACGTGCAGAAGGCCTTCGAGGATGAGCTGAAGATCGCCGGCGCTTATGCGCAGCGCGATGCCAAGGTTGTACTGACCGGCAAGATCAACAAGCTGGAGTTCTCGTCCAGCCGCGGTTTGACCGGCGGCTCCTGGACCATCGATCTGACGCTGACTTCGTCGAATGGCAAGTCGATGACGGTCAACGAGTACTACGAATTCAACAGCGGATTCTCGGCTCCGGAGGCCTGCCGCAACACCGCCGAAGCATTCTCGCGCGCCGTCCAGAACCTGGTGGGCAAGACGGTGCGGGACAGCGCGTTCAAATCGCTGCTCGATTGAGGAACCCACCTGGGCTGTGATCGCAGCCTAACCCATACGCGTGGCCACCAACCCCACCGCCGCGATGCGTTCGCAGCGGCGGTAGGCGGCGCGCTCCAGCTCTTCGCCGAAGACGTCGGGGTCGAGTTCTTCGCAGCGCCAGTCGAAGCCTCGCAGGTCGTCGGCCAGATCGTCGAGCAGCGGGTTGCGGCCGGCCACGATGGCCACGCCGGTGTACAGCAGCAGCCGGCCACCGGGCCGAAGGCGGCCGAGCGCCTCGCGGGCCATGCGCACGCTGAGCGCGCGGCCGAGGCCGTCGCCGCCGTCGCGGTAGGCGCGGTGCGCGTCGTCGGCGATGTAGGGCGGGTTGGCGACGACGACGTCGAAGTCACCGTCCACCGCCGACAGCGCGTCTCCCAGCGCCAGCGTGACCGGCTGGCCGGCCACCTCGGCGTTGACCGCCGCCAGCCGCAGCGCGGCGGGGTTGATGTCGTTCACCACCAGCTCACCGACATCAACGACGCCAGCCGCATGCAGGCCACCGGCGCCGCTGCCGCAGCCGATGTCGAGCAGCCGCAGGCCGACGCGCTGCTCGCCCTGCAAGCCCTGTTCGATGAAGCGCGCGAAGCGGTAGGTGTCGGGGCCGAAGAACACCGCGTCGGCGGCGTCGGTGGGGAAAGACGAATGCCAGTAAAGCCGTTCGCCGAGGCTGGCGACGCGCAACGCGCTGCGTTGCAGGCCCAAGTCGCCGAAGGGCGTGGCGATGCCGGCGGCGACCAGCGCGTCACGAATCGCCGTCGGCAGCAACAGCGGATCGAACGGCAGGTTCCAGCCGAACACGTCGCGCAGCTCGCCGGTGGCGGCACCGCCGTCGCGGTGGCGCCAGACCCGCTCGTGGGTCAGCGGCGTGGGGGTGACGAAGCGGTAGCCGGATGCGGCGAGCGCGCGCAGCAGCCCGGCTAGCGCGCCGGCGTTCAATGGGTGGGCGGCATTGCCGCAGCGTGGGGCTGGAGTTCGCGCCAGTAGCGGTCGAAGCAGCGCTCACCGCACAGCAGCCGCATCAGCGCGCCTTCGGCGATGAAGGGCGCGCAGGCGGGGTCGTCTTCGACGAGGGGGTGGATGATCTCGCGCAGCCAGGCGCGGGCGTGGGATTTGTCGAGCATGGCGTGCAGATCGAAGTAGGCGCGCATGCGGCCGTCCAGCCCCAGCCGTTTCATGCCGGCCGATACGAGAGACACGCGGCCCGGCGCGGTGAGTTCGATCGCGCCGAGCGCGCCGAGCGAATGGAAGGCGTAGCGCCGCGTGGTGGCCAGGCCCAGCATGGTGTTGGCCAAAGCCAGCGATTCCCAGACGGTGGTGTCGATCGCCGGTTGCAGGTCGAGCGCCGCGACCATCTGGCCGAGCATCTCGCCGTGCATGGCCTTCTGCTTGCCATGGCCCATCTCGTCCCAGTAGTTGCGGGCGCATTCGAGCTTGGCGCGCACCGGCAGCTTGACCTGGGTGTAGGCGACGAGGTCGTCGAAGCCGGCCTCGCCGGCCGCTTCCTGCCGCAGGAACCAGCGCATCTGCGCCATGTCGGCACGCGTGGCGAGCCAGTCGAACAGCGGGTGGTGCTGGCCGGGGCCGTCGTCGTTCAGCCGTTCGAACCAGGCGGTGAAGGCGTCGGCGTCCAGGCCCGCAGGCGGCAGCCGGTGCGCGATCTCGCCGCGCAGGGCTTCGAGGTATTCACCCTCCTGCAGGCGCAAACCCAGGTCACGTTGCAGGTCGCCCCGCCAGTCGCCGCCGGGCTTGCCGGCGACGACACGGCTCTGGTTGAAATGCGCCAGCCGTGTGTGGAAGGCGACGGGGTCCTCGCGCAGCGTCATCGCCGGATTATGGGCAGTTGCGCGGATTCGCGCTGTAGGACTAAGCCTTCGCCAATGGCCGCTCACCGGGTTCGCGCTGCACGCGGAACCAGGCGGCGTACATGGCCGGCAGCGCCAGCAGCGTCAGCACCGTGGCGACGACCAGCCCGCCCATGATGGCGACCGCCATAGGCCCCCAGAACACGCTGCGCGACAGCGGGATCATCGCCAGCACGGCGGCGGCGGCGGTCAGGACGATGGGCCGCAGACGGCGCACCGCCGATTCCACGATCGCGTCCCAGGCCGGCACGCCCCTGGCGCGGTCCTGCTCGATCTGGTCGATCAGAATCACCGAGTTGCGCTGGATCATGCCCATCAACGCGATCACGCCGAGCAGCGCGACGAAGCCGAACGGCCGGTTCAGCAGCAGCAGCGCGGCCGCGACACCAGCGATGCCGAGCGGTCCGGTCAGAAACACCAGCAGCGCGCGGCTGAAGCTCTGCAACTGCAGCATCAGCAGCGTGAAGGTGATAAACAGCATGATGGGCAGGCCGGCCGCGATGGAGCCTTGGCCCTTGGCGCTTTCCTCCACCGCGCCGGCCACCTCGATGCGGTAGCCCGCCGGCCACTTCGCCTCCAGTGCTTTCAGCCGGGGTTGCAGCTCGGCCGTGACGGTCGCGCCCTGCAGGCCTTCGACGATGTCGCTCTGCACGGTGATGGCATAGCTGCGGCCCTCGCGCCACATCACGCCCGGTTCCCAGGTGAAGGTGGGCCTGGCGATCTGCGTCAGCGGGATGGAGCGGCCGGTGGTGGTGGGCAGGTAGGCGTTGCCGAGGTCGGTGATGGCGTTGCGCTCGTCCAGCGGCTGGCGCAGCACGATGTCGATCAGCCGGTCGTTCTCGCGGTACTGGCCCACGGTGGAGCCGACCAGGATGGTGCGCGAGGCCTGCGCGATGGCCTGGCTGGTCACGCCGAGCGCGCGCGCCTTGGTCTGGTCGACCTCCAGCCGCAGCACCTTCACCGCCTCGTTCCAGTTGTCGTTGACGCCGCGCGTGTTGGGGCTCTCGCGCATCGCCGCCTTCACCTCGTCGGCGCGGGCGCGCAGCACCTGCGGGTCGGCGCCAACCACGCGGAACTGCACCGGGTAGGGCACCGGCGGGCCGTTGGGCAGCAGCTTGATGCGGGCGCGCACCTCGGGGAATTCCTGCGCCATCAGCGCTGGCAGCTTCACGCGCAACGCCTCGCGCACCTTCAGGTCGTTGGGCAGCACGATGAGCTGCGACACGTTGGTCTGCGGGAAGACCTGGTCCAGCGGCAGATAAAAGCGCGGCACGCCGGAGCCGACCCACTGCGTGACCGAAGTGACGCCGGGCTCGGCCATCAGCCGCTGCTCGACGCGCTTGGCCACCGCCTCGTTGGCCGCGAAGGAGGTGCCTTCCGGGAACCAGATGTCGAGCATGATCTCGGGCCGGCTCGAGTCCGGGAAGAACTGCTGCTGCACCTTGCCCATGCCGGCGATGCCCAGCACGAAGGTCAGCAGCGTGGCACCGATCGTGATCCAGCGGTGCTGCACGCACCAGTTCACGGTGGCGCGAAAGCGGCGGTAGAAGGCGGTGTCGAAGTGTTCGTGATGCTCGGCGTCGCCGGGCACCACCGGCTTGGCCTTCAGCAGCGCATTGCCCAGCCATGGCACAAAGTAGACCGAGACGAACCAGCTCAGCACCAGCGCGATCACCGTCACCGCGAAGATGGCGTAGGTGTATTCGCCGACCGTGGATTTCGCGATGCCGATCGGCAGGAAACCGGCGGCGGTGATCAGCGTGCCGGTCAGCATCGGCATCGCGGTCACCTCGTAGGCGAAGGTGGCGGCCCGCACCTTGTCGTAGCCCTCCTCCATCTTGCGCACCATCATCTCGACCGCGATGATGGCGTCGTCCACCAGCAGGCCGAGCGCGATGATCAGCGAGCCCAGCGAGATCTTGTGCAGGCCGATGCCCCAGTAGTTCATCGCCAGGAAAGTCACCGCCAGCACCAGCGGGATCGTGATGCCCACCACCAGGCCGGGCCGGATGTCGATGTGCCAGCCGAAGCGCCCGCCACGGTGCAGCCCCAGGCTGATGAAGCTCACCGCCAGCACGATCACCACCGCCTCGATCAGCACCCGCACGAACTCCCCCACCGAGTTCGCCACCGCCTTGGGCTGGTCCTGCACCTGCACCAGCTTCACGCCGGCCGGCAGCGCGCGGTCGATGCCGTCGGTCGCGGTCTTCAGCGCCTTGCCCAGCGCGATGATGTCGCCGCCCTTGGCCATGGACACGCCGAGTGCAATGACCTCCTTGCCCTGGTGCCGCACCTTGATGTCGGGCGGGTCCACGTAACCGCGCGTGATGCTGGCGATGTCGCCCAGCCGCAGCTGCGCGCCCGAGCTGCCGCGAATCGGCATGGCCTTCAGGTCGTCCACCGCGTTGAACTGGCCGGCCACGCGCACCTGCACCACATCCAGCGGGGTCTGCACCGCGCCGGCGCTCTCCACCGCGTTCTGCTGGCCGAGTTGTGACAGCACCTGGTTCAAATCAAGCCCCAGTTGCGCCAGCCGTTTCTGCGAGATCTCGATGTAGACCTTCTCGTCCTGCACGCCGAACAGCTCGACCTTGGCCACGTCGGGCACCCGCAGCAGGCGCTGCCGCGCGTCGTCGGCGAAATCCTTCAGCTCGGCGTAACCGAAACCGTCGGACTCCAGCGCGTAGATCACGCCATAGACGTCGCCGAACTCGTCATTGAAGAAGGGGCCGATCACGCCCTGCGGCAGCGTGGCCCGCATGTCGCCGATCTTCTTGCGGACCGTGTACCAGACGTTGGCCACGTCGGCCGGTTTCGACGAGTCCTTGATCTGGAAAATGATCATCGACTCGCCCGGCTTGGAGTAGCTGCGGATCTTGTCGGCGTAGGGCGCTTCCTGCAGCACCCGCTCCAGCTTGTCGGTCACCTGCTCGGCCACCTGCTGCGCGGTGGCGCCCGGCCACAACGTGCGCACCACCATCGCCCGGAAGGTGAACGGCGGGTCTTCGTCCTGCCCGAGCTGGAAGTAGGAGGCGATGCCCAGAATGAGCAGCGCCAGCATCAGGTAGCGCGTGAGCGCCCGGTGCTCCAGCGCCCAGCGCGAGAGGTTGAAACGCTGTGAGGTGCCGTCGTCCATCGCCGGCTCCGTCACTTCGCCACACCTGCGGCGGCTGGTGCGGGCGCTACTTTTTCAGGAGCTACAACACCAGCATTGGCGCTGACTTGAGCCGCTTTTTCCTGATAAATACCGACTTTCTGCCCCGGCGACAGCACATGCACGCCGGCCACCACCACCTCCTGCCCGGGTTGCAGGCCGGTGGCGATCACCGCTTCGTTGCCGTCGGCCGTGGCCAGTTGCACCGGCTGCGAACGCACCGTCATGCTGGCGCGGTCCAGCACCCAGACCGCGCTGCCGGCGCCTTCCTGGCGCAGCGCGCTGGTGGGCAGCTTGAGCACCGCCCGCCCGGCCATGTTCAACGCGGCCGGCACCACCGTCACGGTGCTGCCCAGCGGCAGGTCGGCACCGCCGTCCATCGCCACCTTGACGGTGAAGGTGCGCGTCACCGGGTCGGCGCTGGCCGCCACCTCGCGCACCGTGCCCGCCAGCGGCGTGGCCGCGCTGCCGCCCCAGCCGCGCAAGGCCACCTTGGAGCCCAGCTTCACCGCCGCCACCTTGTCTTCCGGCACCGCGAACACCACGTCGCGCGGGCCGTCCTGCGCCAGCCGCACCACCGGCGCACCCGCAGCCACCACCTGGCCCGGCTCGGCGTCGATGGCGGTGATGACACCCGCCGCGTCGGCCGTGAGCGTGGTGTAGCGGGCCTGGTTGCCCTGCGTGGAAAGCTGCGCCTGCGCCTGCTCCAGACTGGCCTGGCCCGACTTCAGCGTGGCCTCGCGGCGCTCCAGTTCGGCGCCGCTGATGAAGCCCTGCTCCTTCAGCTCGCGGAAGCGCTTCAGGTCGGCCGCAGCGAGGTCGCGGTTGGTCTGGGCCGCCGCCACCTGCGAACGCGCCGCCGTGGCCGCCAGTTGGTAGTCCTGCGGGTCGATCTGCGCCAGCACCTGGCCCGCCTTCACCCGCTGGCCCACCTCGGCCTGGCGCCGCGTGATCTTGCCCGCCACCCGGAAACCCAGCCGCGACTCCACCCGGGCCCGCACCTCGCCGGCGAATTCGTGCTCCGCCGAGACGGCACCCACGCCCACCGTCAACACCTTCACGGCCCGCACCGGCTCCGGTGCCGACTCCGGCCGGGAACAGCCGCTCACCGCCACGGCGGCACACGCCACGGCCAGCGCCGAACCAACGGAAAAAACCAGCGGACGGGTGTGGGGAGATGGGCGCATGGTGAGACAGATGTCCAATTAATGACTGACTGGTTAGTAATCTACGGATTGCGTTACAAGTTGTCAAGCACAATGCGCGGCGTGACGCCCACCGCCCCGCATCCCGTCGAGCATTACGAGAACTTTCCGGTGGCGTCGTGGCTATGCCCGCGGCACCTGCGCCGGCCGATCGCCGCCATCTACCACTTCGCCCGCACCGCCGACGACATCGCCGACGAAGGCGATGCGCCTCCAGACACCCGCCTGGCCGACCTCGCCGCCTTCCGCGCCGACCTGAACGCCGTGGCGCAGGGCCAGCCACCCGGCCCGCGCTGGCCGCAGGTCTTCGGCCCGCTCGCCGCCGCCATCCGGGATTTCGCGCTGCCGCCCATGCTGCTCGCCGATCTGCTCGACGCCTTCGAGCAGGACGTGCACCGCACCCGAGATGGTGCGGGCTACACCGACTGGATCGAGCTGCTCCATTACTGCCGCCGCTCCGCCAACCCGGTCGGCCGGCTGCTGCTGCACCTGTACGGCATCACCGACCCGATCTCGCTCGACCAGAGCGACCGCATCTGCACCGGCCTGCAGGTCGTCAATTTTTTGCAAGACCTCGGCACCGACGTCACCCGCGGCCGCTTCTACCTGCCGCAGGACCGCTGCGGCTTCCACGCCATCGCCCGCGAGCAGTTGCTGGCCCGCCGCACCACACCGGCCATCCGCGCGCTGGTGCTGGAGAACGTCATGTGGTGCCGTGCCACGCTGAAGGCCGGCGCGCCGCTCGCCAAAGCCGTTCCCGGCCGCGCCGGTTGGGAGCTGCGCCTCGTGGTGCAGGGCGGGCTGCGGGTGCTGGAGAAGATCGAGGCGATCGACCACGATGTGCTGGCGCGCCGCCCCGTCATTGGCCGGGCCGATGCGCCGCTGCTGCTGTGGCGCGCACTGCGGATGTGACAATCCCGGCATGACCCCCGAGCAGTACGTGCAGGAGAAGGCCGCGGCCTCCGGCAGCAGCTTTTACTACGCCTTTTTGTTCCTGCCGGCGCCGCGCCGCGCCGCCATCACCGCGTTCTATGCGTTCTGCCGCGAGGTTGACGACGTGGTCGACGAGGTCAGCGACCCCGGCGTCGCCCAGACCAAGCTGGCCTGGTGGGGAACGGAGGTGACGCGCGCCTTCGCCGGCCAGCCCACCCACCCGGTGATGCAGGCCTTGATGCCGCATGTGGCGGAGTACGGCATCGCCGCCGCGCAGCTGCAGGCGGTGATCGACGGTTGCCGCATGGACATCGAGCAGACCCGCTACCTCGACTTCACCGCGCTGCAACGCTACTGCCATCTGGTGGCCGGCGAGGTGGGCGAAGTGTCGGCCCGCATCTTCGGACAGGTGGACGAGGCCACCAGCCGCTACGCCCACACGCTGGGCCTGGCCTTCCAGCTCACCAACATCATCCGCGACGTCGGCGAGGACGCGCGGCGTGGCCGCATCTACCTGCCCGTCAATGAACTGCAGCAGTTCGACGTGAAAGCCCACGAAATTCTGAAGAGCCAGTACTCCGAACGCTTCACCGCGCTGATGCGCTTCCAGGCCGAGCGCGCCGAAAGCCTCTACGCCGAGGCCTTCGCGCTGCTGCCCGCCCACGCGCGCCGCGCCCAAAAACCGGGCCTGATGATGGCCAGCATCTACCGCACGCTGCTGCGGGAGATTGCCGCCGAGAACTTCCAGGTGCTGCACCAGCGCATCAGCCTCACGCCGCTGCGCAAGTTCTGGCTGGCCTGGAAGGTGCAGGCCTTGGGCCTGGTCTGATGAATGCACCGCGGCGCCGCGTGGCGGTGATCGGCGGCGGCTGGGCCGGCTTGGCCGCCGCCGTGCGCGCCACCGAGCGCGGCCACGCGGTCACGCTGTTCGAGGCCTCGCGCTTCCTCGGTGGCCGTGCCCGCTCGGTCGGTTTCACCTTGCCCGACGGCCGCGCCCTCACGCTCGACAACGGCCAGCACATCTTCGTCGGCGCCTACACCGCCACGCTGGGCCTGCTGCGCACCGTCGGCGTCGACGAAGCGGCAGCGCTGCACCGGTTGCCGCTGCGCGTCGAATACCCGGACGGCAGCGGCATCGCGCTGCCCGACTGGCCCGCACCATGGGACGTGCTCGCCGGCATCGTGACCGCCAGCGGCTGGATCTGGGCCGACCGCTTCAGCCTGCTGCGCGTGGCGGCCGGCTGGCGGCTCTCGGGTTTCCGTTGTTCAGCGAAAGCAACCGTGGCCGATCTGGTGCAAGGCCTCACGCTCCGTGTGCGCCACACCCTGATCGAGCCGCTCTGCGTGGCCGCGCTGAACACACCGATGACCGAGGCCAGCGGCGCCGTTTTCCTGCGCGTGCTGAAAGACAGCCTGTTCGCGCCCGGCGGCGGCTCCAACTTTTTATTGGCCAAGGTGCCGGCCGGCGAACTGCTGCCGGAGCCGGCGCGGCGCTGGCTGACGGCGCGCGGCGCCGACGTTCGGACCGGCCACCGCGTGCAGGCGCTGGCGTACGCCAGTGACGGCTGGCAGGTCGACGGCGAGACCTTCGACGCCGTCCTGCTCGCCGCACCACCCTGGGAAGGCGCCCGCCTTGTCGAAGCCCTCGGCCCCGACGCCGCGAACTGGGCGCACGCCACGAACGCGCTGCGCCACGAACACATCACCACCGTCTACGCGTTCGCGCCCGGTGCGCGGCTGAAGGCGCCACTGCTCGCGCTGCCAGACACCGCCGCCGGCGCCGGCTGGTTCGTGTTCGACCGCGGCCAGCTCGACGCACCGCCCGGCGTATTGGCCTTTGTGCTGAGCGCCAGCCGAGGCGACACCGACGCCCTGCAGGCGCAGGCGATCGAACACGGTCGGCGGCTCTTGAATCTGCCCGACCTGCAGGCGATCGCCGCCGTCACCGAAAAACGCGCGACCTTCGCCTGCATGCCAGACGTCGTTCGCCCGCCGATGGCGGTGGCACACGCACTGTGGGCCTGCGGCGATTACGTCGAAGGCCCCTACCCCGCCACGCTGGAAGGTGCGGTGCGCTGCGGCCTGGCGGCGGCCGACCAACTCTAGTCCGAAGCCCAGGGACCGGCCAGCGCCTGCGCCGGTTCGGCGATGGACTGGAAGCGCAACACCCGCGCGGTGTTCTGGTTGCGCAAGCTGACGATGGGAATCACGCCGCGGCTCAGCACCGCAGTGGCGGTGTATTCGCTGAAGTAGGCACCGGCCACCGGCAGCAGGTGTTGCTCGCCGTCGTCGGTGTACGCGAAGGCCGGAAGGCCGCCCAGGTCGAGTTCATCGCCGGGTTCGGTGTCCCAGCCGTTCACCGTGAAGCCGCGTCCGATGAGCAGCGCGCAGGCCAGCGCCGGCGGGCCCCACAAAAAGGCGTTGTGGCGCTTCGCGCCGTCGACCTCCTCGAACGGAAAAGCCTCGCAGGGGTCGGTCTTCTTGCCGTAGGGCGCACGCAGCAGCACCCGCGGCATCGCCAGACCGACCCACGGCGCCATCTGGCTGCGGCGCAGCGCGGTCCAGTTGGCCAGCGCGGCGGGGTTGGGCTCCGGCCAGTCGCGGGCGTCGTTCTGCAGGATCAGCGAGTCCAGGCCCAGCACGTCGCTTTTCGCGCCGCCGAGGAAGGGGCTGCCGGCCATCAGTGCGATGGCGCCGAGCCGGCCGAGCAGGTCGACATCGGCCTCGTCCGCGCCAAACGAATAGGCGCCCGCCACCAGTGACGAGCGGCCGGCACCCGGCACACCGGGCGACTGATCGACCAGCAGGCGGAACAGCGCGGACTTGCTGAGGTCGTCACCGGCCTGCGTCAGGTCGGCAGCGAGTTCGTCGCGCGAGACGTCGAGCAGGCGCAGCTGCAGCTCTTCGCCGAGTTCGAGTTCCGACACCATCCAGCGCACGCCGCGCCACAGGCCTTCCAGCGCCTGGAAGGCGGGCGCATGCAGCAGCCCGCGCATCTGCGCGGTGATGCCTTCGTCGACCGAGGCGATGTAGAGCTTCTGGTCGGGCGGCGCGTCGGGCAGTACATGCTCTGAAATGAGGCCGGCCATGAAGGACTGGATGCCCCGCGCCGCCGCGTTGCCGGGGCTGGCCACCGGCGCAGGTTTGCCGGGCGTCATGCTGCCGCCGAGCAGCCGGGCCATGGTGCTGGCGTCGTCTTCGGCGGCGGCAGGTGTCGCAGCGGCATGTGCGGGCGCAGGCGCGGCCGCGCCGGGCCGGGCGCGCAGTTCGGCGGCGGCGTCCGCAAACGTGCGGGAATCGGACAGGCGCTCACGCAGATCGCGCAGCGAGGCGAACAGCGGAGCCGCCTCGAACAGTTGGTCGGGGTGCAGGTCATCGAGGTCCTTGAACTGCAGCAGCGTGGGTGAGCCGTCGGCGCCGGCGGGCAACTCCAGCCCCGGCGCGAACCTGGCGAAAACCGTGTCGAAATTGTCGATGTCCACACGCACCGGCTTGCGGGCCGACAGAGGCTCGCCACCGGCAGACGCGCGGCCAGCGCGGCCGGAAAAATCACCGATCACCAGCAACCGCATCGGGCTCTCGTCGTTGGGGCGGCGCGCGCGGGCGCCCTGCGGTTTGTCGAAACGGAAATCGAATGCGAGGCGTCCGGCCATGAGAGTCCTCCCCAGGATCGTCGAATGAATTTTTCAGGGCATTATGCGGGCGCCACACGGCCAATGCGCAGCAGGCCTAAGCTGCGCCCATGTTCCGCCACACTCTCACCGCCGTGCTGCTGGCCAGCACCGCCGCCGCTGCGATGGCCGCCGACCGCTTCACGTCCGACGCCGACCACACCTTCGCCAGCTTTTCGTTCAACCACCTGAACTACAGCGAGCAGCGCGGCCGCTTCGACAAGGTCGACGCGGTGATCACGCTCGACCGCGAGCAACGCACCGGCCAAGTCGATGTAACCATCGACGTGCCGTCGATCAGCACCGGCTCGGCGGCGTTCAACAAAGTGCTGCTGGGCGAGCCCTTCTTCGACGCGGCGAAATTCCCGCAGGCCCGCTTCACCGGCACCGCCCTCACCTTCGACAAGTTCGACCACATCGCCTCGGTGGCGGGTGAACTGACGATCAAGGGCAAGACGCTGCCGGTCACGCTGCAGCTGACGCACTACCACTGCATGATGCACCCGCTGCTCAAGCGCGAGGCCTGCGGCGCCAACGCCACCGCCAAGATCAGCCGCTCGGCCTTCGGCCTGGGCAAGTTCACGCCGCTGGTGGGCGACGAGGTGACGATCTCGGTGGTGATCGAGGCGCTGAAGGCGGAATAAGCGCTAGACGCCCAAGGCGTCGCACAGCGCCGACAGCTCGGCCACCGTCAGGTGGGGCCGCTGCTCGCCATGTTCCCACGGCTTGTTCTCGCGGTTGACCCACGCCGTCTGCTGGCCGGCCGCCAACGCGCCCAGCACGTCCAGACCCGCATCGTCGCCGACGTGCAGCACCGCGTCGCCCGGCACCCGCGCGAGATTGGCGCCCGCGTGGAAGATGCGCGGGTCGGGCTTGCGGAAACCGGCGGTGTGCGCATTGACCGCGCCGGCGAACAAATGGCCCAGACCGACACGAGCGATGTCGGCATTGCCGTTGGTCACCGCCACCAGCGGCCAGCGGGCGGCCAGCCGCTCCAGCGCGGGCAGCGCGTCGGCGTAGAACTCGACGCGCTGGCGTTCGGCGAAGAAGGCGTCGAACGCGGTTTCGGCCAGCGCCGGGTCGTCACCGGCACGGGTGAGCGCGAGGCGGATGGATTCGCGGCGCAGCGCGGTCAGGTCGTGGGCGAGGTCGGGCCGCAGCGTGTCCATCTGCTCGCGGATGGCGCGCAGCGCGGCCTTGTCGGCGTGCAGCGCGGCGGTGGCGGGCGCATGGGCCTGCAGCCACTGCAGCAGCACGCCTTCGGCGCGGCTGATCGTGGGCCAAATGGGCCACAGCGTGTCGTCGAGGTCGAGCCCGATCGCCCGGATGCGCGGCAGGTTGAGCATGGTGCGGGAGAATACCAAGATGCCCCCGATGAATCCGTTCGCTCCTGAACCCGTCTTCACCCACGGCCAGCCCGCCCGCACCGGTGTGCTGCTGTGCAACCTCGGCACGCCCGACGAACCCACGCCCGCCGCGCTGCGCCGCTACCTGCGCGAGTTTCTGTCGGACCCGCGCGTCGTCGAGATTCCGCGCGCGCTGTGGCTGCCGCTGCTGCACGGCGTCGTGCTGCGCACCCGGCCGGCCAAATCGGCAAAAAAATACGCCAGCATCTGGACGCCCGCCGGCTCGCCGCTGCGGGTCTGGACCGAGAAGCAGACCAAGCTGCTGGCCGGCTACCTGGGCGAGGCCGGCGAGACGGTGCTGGTGCGCCACGCGATGCGCTACGGCCAGCCGTCTATCGCCGACGGCCTGAACGCGCTGAAGGCGGCCGGCGCCACCCGGGTGCTGGTGCTGTCGGCCTACCCGCAGTACTGCGCCGCCACCACGGCCAGCGTGTTCGACGCGGTCTACGCCTGGTCGCGCACGGTGCGGGCGGTGCCGGAGCTGCGCTTCGTCAACCACTACCACGACGACGCCGGCTACATCGACGCGCTGGCCCGCCGCGTGCTGGACCACTGGCAAGCCCACGGCCGGCCCGACAAGCTGGTGATGAGTTTCCACGGCGTGCCGGAGCGCACGCTGAAGCTCGGCGACCCCTACCACTGCGAATGCCACAAGACGGCGCGGCTGCTGGCCGAGCGGCTGGGGCTGTCGGCGGCGCACTACGTGGTCACCTTCCAGTCGCGTTTCGGCAAGGCCAAGTGGCTGGAGCCCTACACCGAGCCGACGCTGAAGGCTTTGGCCAAGGCCGGCACCGCGCGGGTCGATGTGGTCTGCCCCGGCTTCGTCGCCGACTGCCTGGAGACGCTCGAAGAAATCGCCATCGAGGGCAAGCAGGCCTTCATGGCCGCCGGCGGCAAGACCTTCCACTACATCCCGTGCCTGAACGACCACCCGGCCTGGATCACCGCGCTCACCGGCATCACGCGCCGCCACCTGGCCGGCTGGCCGACCGGCGCGCCCGACCAGAACGCGCTGAAGGCCAGCCGCGACCACGCGGTGGCGCTGGGGGCCCGCAACTGATGGCGCACCCGCCGGCCAACAGCAAACCGCCGCTGGAACGCATGCGGCTGGACAAATGGCTGTGGGCGGCGCGCTTCTACAAGACCCGCTCGCTGGCCACCGAGGAGATCGGCAAGGGCCGGGTGCGGGTGAACGGCGCAGAGGCCAAGCCGGCGCGCGAGGTGAAACCGGGCGACGAGATCGCGCTGCGGCAAGGGCCCCTGACCCGCACGGTGGCGGTGCTGGGCCTGAGCCACCTGCGCGGCCCGGCGCCGGTGGCGCAGGCGCTGTACGCCGAGACCGCCGACAGCCAGGCGCAACGCGCGGCGGCGGCCGAGCGGCAGCGGCTGGCGCCGGAGCCGGCGCTGTCGATCGACCGCGGCCGCCCGACCAAGCGCGACCGCCGCGCAATCAGCGACGCCGACGGATGGGGGGACCGCTGGTCGGCCCGGTTCGACAACGATTGAACGCCTTTGCTACTCTTTTAGTAGCTACAAATTCATATTCCGCGCTGACTTCCGGGCGATTTCATTCAAAATTTCATGCCCGGGGCGCAAAAAAGCCGCCCGAAGGCGGCTTCAGGCCGTTGCGGGCGGCGCTCAGTTCAGCGGCGTCTTCTTGCCGTCTTTGTAGACGTACAGTGTGATCGCCGGGTTCTTCAGTTCGCCGTTGGGCTCGAACACGATCTTGGTGGTGATGCCGGTGAAATTGGCTTCGATCAGCTTGGGGGTGTACACCTTGGGGTCCACCGAGTTGGCGCGCTTCATGGCGTCGACCAGCACGAAGGTGGCGTCGTAGGTGTAGGGGCTGTAGATCTGGTACTGGCCGGGGTACTTGGCGTCGTAGCGCTTCTTCCAGGCCTCGCCGCCGGGCATCTTCTTCAGCGAGGCGCCGCCCTCGGCGCAGACCACGTTGTTGAGCGACTTGGCGCCGCCCGAGAGCTTGGCGATCTCGGCCGTGCAGATGCCGTCGCCGCCGAAGAACTTGACCCTGTTCAGGCCCAGTTGGTCCATCTGGCGCAGCATCGCACCGGCCTGGGCGTCCATGCCGCCGTAGAAGATGCCGTCGGGTTTCTTCGCCTTGATGGCGGTGAGAATGGCCATGAAGTCGGTCGCCTTGTCATTGGTGAACTGCTCGTCCACCACGGTCAGGCCCTTTTGCTTGGCGGTGGTCTTGAACACCTCGGCCACGCCTTTGCCGTAGGCGGTGCGGTCGTCGATGATGGCCACGGTCTTGATCTTGAGCGCGTCGGCCGCGTAGAACGCCAGGCCGGCGCCCAGCGCCTTGTCGTTGGCGATGATGCGGTAGGTGGTCTTGTAGCCGGGCTTGGTCAGGTCGGGGTTGGTGGCCGCGCCAGTGACGTGCGGAATGCCGCAGTCGTTGTAGATCTTGGACGCCGGAATGGTGGTGCCCGAGTTCAGGTGGCCGACCACGCCCGCCACCTTGGAGTCGCACAGCTTGTTGGCCACGGCCGTGCCCTGCTTGGGATCGGCGGCGTCGTCTTCGGCCTGGATCTCGAACTTGATCTTCTTGCCGCCGATGACCGGGTTGGTGGCGTTGATGTCGTCGATCGCCATCCGCACGCCGTTCTCGTTGTCCTTGCCGTAGTGCGCCTGCGCGCCCGACAGCGGGGCGACGTGGCCGATCTTGACGACCTGCACCTCCTGCGCGTGCGCGCCGGTGGCAAGGGTGGCCGCAAACGCGGCCGCGGCGATCAGGGTGAGGGTGGTTTTCATCGTGCAGGTCCTCCGGGTGTAGGTTGTGGTCATCGGCAAGGGAACGGTTCGCAGCGCGGATTCTGGCCTATTTCGTCTCGAGTTCCTGCGCCACGGCGTCGTTGATGGCCTGGCGCACCAGCGACTCCAGTTCGTCGCGCAGCTTGGGCATCATGGCCGCCGTCTGCTCACGCACGACCTGTGCCAGCGCGTCGCGCAGACGGCGCTCCAGCGCCAGATCGACCCGCTGCAGGATGCGCTGCACCAGCGGCTCCTCCAGGTCCTGCCAACGCGCCTGGAAGGGCGTGCGGCCGTCGGGCAGCACGGCCGGCCGCGGCGGCTCGACGATCTCGGTCAGCGTGGGCACGAAGCGCGGCGGCGTGCGCGGCGCCGGCGGCTGGCCGGGCGGAAAAATGCCGGCTTCGTCGGTCATGCCGGCGCACCTTCGGCGGGCGCGGCCAGATCGTGCCGCACCAGCGGGTAGCCGTGCGACTTGTAGAACTGCCAGCGCTGGCGGGCCAGCGCGCGGTCGGACTCGTCGTTGCTGACGATCTCGATCAGCCGCTCGAAGCGCTCGAAGCCGGCCGGCACCCGCTCCCCGAGGTTCACGGCCACGCCGGCCACCGGCGACTCGGCCAGTTTGTCGGCCAGGATGACCGGGGTGGCGGCCAGCATCGCGGCATCGGCCCGCGGGCTGCAGTGCGGAATGAAGTCGAGCTGCGAGAAGGTCCACAGCGCCTGGTCGAGTTCGGCCAGCGTCTCGGGGTCGGCCGTCACCGCGGTGCGCGCGCCGCTGGCGCAGGCCTTGCGCAGCAGCCGGCAGGCATAGGCCAGCTTGTCCGGCGCGTTGAAGTGGAAGGCGATCTCGGTCATGAACGGCCCCCGTCGCCGCGCGCGGCGCTCAGCCGCCGGCCTTCGCGGTGGTCTTGCCGGCGGTTTTCTTCGCCGCCGGCGTGCCCGCCTTGGCGGCCGGTGCGGGCACGCCCTGGTCGGCCAGCGACAGCAGGTAGTTGAACAGCAATGGCACCGGGCGGCCGGTGGCGCCCTTGGCCGCGCCGCTCTTCCACGCGGTACCGGCAATGTCGAGGTGGGCCCAGCTGTACTTGGCCGTGAACCGCTGCAGGAACTTGGCGGCCGTCACCGCGCCGGCCATGCGGCCCGCGATGTTGGCGACATCGGCGAAATTGCTCTTCAGCCCCTCGGCGTAGTCGTCGTCGAGCGGCAGGCGCCAGCAGGGGTCGAGCGCGCTTTCGCCGGCGGCCTGCAGCGCCTGGGCCAGCGCCTCGTCGGCCGAGAACAGGCCGCTGCGCACCGCTCCCAGCGCCACGACGCAGGCGCCGGTGAGCGTGGCGATGTCGATGACCGCGCGCGGCTTGAAACGCTCGGCGTAGCTCAGCGCGTCACAGAGCACCAGACGGCCTTCGGCGTCGGTGTTGAGGATTTCGATGGTCTGGCCGCTCATGCTGGTGACCACGTCGCCCGGCTTGACGGCGCGGCCGTCGGGCATGTTCTCGCAGGCCGGGATCAGGCCGACGACGTTGAGCGCGGGCTTCAGCGTGGTGAGCGCCTTGAACACGCCCAGCACGCTGGCCGCGCCGCACATGTCGAACTTCATTTCGTCCATTTCGGCCGAAGGCTTGATGGAAATGCCGCCCGTGTCGAAGGTAATGCCCTTGCCCACCAGCACCACCGGCGCCTCGGCCTTGGCCGCGCCGCTGTAGCGCAGCACGATGAAACGCAGCGGCTCTTCGGAGCCTTGCGCCACCGCCATGAAGGAACCCATGCCCAGCTTGGCCACCTCTTTGGGGCCGAGCACCTCGACCTTGCAGTTGGGCGCCTTGCCCAGCGTGGTGGCCGCGTTGGCGAGCAGCGTCGGCGTGCTGTGGTTGGCCGGGCGGTTGGCCCATTCGCGGGCGAAGGCCACGCCGGCCACGGTGGCCTGCGCCACCGCGTGCGCGCCCTTGAGCGCCGGAGCGTCGGCCACCCCGATGGTCACGCGCTTGAGCGCGCTGGCTTCGGCCTTGGGTTTGGTGAAGGTGTAGACGTAGCTGGCGTCGGCCACCGCCTGCTCGGCGGCGCTCAGCACGGCCGCGCTCAGGTCGCGCAACCCGCCGAGGTGCAGCGTGATGTGGGCCACGCGCGGCGACTTCAGGGCGCCCACGGCCGCACCGACCGCGTTGCGCACGCTGCGGGCGCTGCCGTCACCGGCACCGACGAGGAGAACCCGGGTGGCGGCAATGCCCTCGGCCCTGTAGGCGGGCAGCAGGCGCCCGGCCTTGGCTTCGAAGTCGTTGGCGCGCAGCGCGCCGCCGGCCAGGCGCGACAGCGCGTCGTCGCCCGACGGGGTGAAATGCTCGTCGACCAGCACGACCAGCGCGTCGGTTTTTTCCTGATGCAGCCGGTTCCAGGCGAGGGTCTTGAGTTCGAAGTCCATAATTCGTGGTCTTTCCTTCAGCCGATGTTATTCCATTCCTCTATTCGCAAGGAGCTCGCGCGGACATTCGGCGCGACCCTGGTGGTGCTGGTCACCATCGTGATTTCGATGGTGCTGATCCGCACGCTGGGCCAGGCTTCTAAGGGAACCGTGAACCCGCAGGACGTGATGCTGGTGATGGGCCTCACGGTGCTGGGCTACATGCCGACCATCCTCACACTGTCGCTGTTCATCGCCATCGTGGGCACCCTCTCCCGCATGTACCGCGACAGCGAAATGGTGATCTGGTTCGCCAGCGGCCGCGGCCTGGCGGGCTTCCTGTCGCCGCTGCTGCGTTTCGCATGGCCGGTGCTGGTGGTGATCGCCCTGTTCTCGCTGCTGGTCTGGCCCTGGACCAACCAGCAGACCGCCGAGCTGCGCGACCGCTTCGAGCGCCGGGGCGACCTGGACCGCGTGGCACCGGGGCAGTTCCAGGAGTCGGGCAGCGGCAGCCGGGTGTTCTTCATCGACAAGGACCTCGCCAACGGCGGCAGCAGCAAGAACGTGTTCATCTCGACTTCGGAGCGGGGCAAGGAGACTGTCACCTCGGCCAAGAGCGGCCACACCGAGGTGATCGGGCTCGACCAGTTCCTCATCCTGAACAATGGCCAGCGCATGGAAGCCACGGTGGGCAAAGGCGAGATCAAGGTGAGCGAGTTCAACGAGTACAGCACCCGCGTGGGCGCAGCCAAGCTGGGCACGCCGGATGAACGGCCGATCCGCGCGAAATCCACGCGCGAGCTTCTGGCCGAACCCACCCGCCCGCACCAGGGCGAGCTGGCCTGGCGCATCGGCATGGCGCTGGCGGGGCTGAACTTCGTGGTCATTGCGCTGGTGTTGTCCAGCGTGAACCCGCGCGTGGGGCGCACCGGTGGCCTGATCTTCGCGCTGTTCACCTTCGTCGTGTACTTCAACCTGATCAACCTCGGCCAGAGCTGGGTCAGCAACGGTAAGGCCAGCCTGGGTGGCTTCACCATCGGCCTGCACGGCGGCGCATTGCTGCTGGGGCTGCTGTGGCTGGCCAAGCGCCACCACCAATGGAGCCCGCGCCGGCCCTGGCAGCGCGCCAAGGCGCCCGCCGTAGCGGAGGCTGCGCGATGAGGACCATCCGCCGGCTGATCTATGGCGAGGTGCTGGCCGCCTTCGGGTTCGTCACGCTGGGCTTTCTGGCGCTGTTCTTCTTCTTCGACTTCGTCGATGAGCTGGGCGACGTCGGCAAGATGTCGGTCAACGGGGCCTACAAGCTCAAGCACGCACTGCTGTATGTGACGCTGCGCATTCCGACCCACCTCTATGAGCTGATGCCGATCGCGGTGCTGATCGGCACCATCTTCGTGATGGCGCGGCTGGCGCAGAGTTCGGAGTACACCATTTTGCGCACCAGCGGCCTGGGGCCGTGGCGGGCGCTGCATACGCTGCTGGGCCTGGGCCTGGTGTTCGTGCTGCTGACCTTCGCGGTGGGCGACTACGTGGCGCCGCTCACCGACCGCAGCGCGCAGTTGCTGAAGGCGCGCTACCAGGGCCGCATCACGGTGGGCCAGACCGGCGCCTGGCTGAAGGAGAAAAAGCCCAACAGCACCTATGCCGCCAACGTGCGGCAGATGTCGCCCGAGGGCGACATGCGCGGCGTGCGGGTGTTCGAGTTCGACCACGACGGCTTTCTCGCCACCCTGACGCAGTCCGACACGGCGAAGTTCAACGAAGACGACAGCTGGGTCATGAGCAATGTCACCCGCAGCGAGTTTTCACGGCCGGGCCAGAACCCGGCGGTGGTGAAGCGCACCACCCTGCCGAGCTACACGCTGCCGACCACCATCACCGCGGAAATGGTGTCAGTGGCGCTGCTGCGGCCCGACCGCATGGGCACGGTCGACCTGTACCAGTACGTGCAGCATCTGGAGGCCAACGGCCAGCGGGCGCAGCGCTACGAGATCGAGTTCTGGCGCAAGGTGTTCTACCCGCTCAGCTGCATCGTGATGGTGGTGCTGGCGCTGCCCTTCGCCTACCTGCATTTCCGCAGCGGCGGCATCATGGGCTATGTGTTCGGCGGGGTCATGGTGGGTATCAGCTTCTTCCTGCTGAACAACGTGTTCGGCTACATCGGCAACCTGCGGGACTGGTCGCCGTGGCTGGCCGCCGCCGGGCCGGGGCTGCTGTACGTGGTGCTGTCGCTGGGCGCGTTCGGCTTCCTCGTGCTGCGAAGATGACCGCTCGCGGGGCGGCCATCGTCCTGTTCGGCCACGGTTCGCGCGACCCGCTGTGGCACAAACCGATCGAGAGGGTGGCCGAGCGCATCCGGGCCGCGTCGCCGGGCACCCCGGTGGCCTGCGCCTGGCTGGAACTGTCGCAGCCCGACCTGCCCACCGCCGTCGATGGGCTGGTGGCGGGCGGCGCGAACGCGGTGCAGGTGTTGCCGATGTTCCTCGGTGTCGGCCGCCACGCGCGGGAAGACCTGCCCAGGCTGGTCGAGGCGCTTCGCGCCAGGCACCCCGGCGTTGCAATTTCGCTGCGCCCGGCCGTCGGGGAGCATGAAAAACTGCTGGAAGCGCTGGTCTCGATCGCTTTGGAATAACGATCGGCTTCATAATGAATTATTGCCTTATCAATAATTCATATAAGCCATGAATCTGCACCAGTTCCGCTTCGTCCAGGAGGCGGCGCGCCGCAACCTCAACCTGACCGAAGCCGCCAAGGCGCTGCACACCTCGCAACCCGGGGTGTCCAAGGCCATCATCGAGCTGGAGGAGGAGCTGGGCGTGGAGATCTTCGCGCGCCACGGCAAGCGCCTGAAGCGCATCACCGAGCCCGGCCAGCACGTGCTGAAGAGCATCGAACTCATCATGCGCGAGGTGGGCAACCTGAAGCGCATCGGCGAGCAGTTCAGCGCGCAGGACTCCGGCACGCTCAGCATCGCCACCACCCACACGCAGGCCCGCTACGTGCTGCCGGTGCCGGTGGCCAAGCTGCGCGAGGCCTACCCCAAGGTCAACGTCAGCCTGCACCAGGGCGCGCCCGACCAAGTGGCCCGCATGCTGATCGACGAGGTGGCCGAGATCGGCATCGCGACCGAATCGCTGTCGGACTTCAACGAGCTGGTGACGGTGCCCTGCTACGAATGGCAGCACATGCTGGTGCTGCCCAGCGGCCACCCGCTGGCGGCCAAGGAGCGCATCACGCTGGAAGACATCGCGCGGGAGCCGCTCATCACCTACCACCCGTCGTTCACCGGGCGCACCCGCATCGACCAGGCCTTCGCCGCGCGCAAGCTGGAGCCGCGCATCGCGCTGGAAGCGATCGACTCCGACGTGATCAAGACCTATGTGCGGCTCGGCCTGGGCGTGGGCATCGTCGCCGAGATGGCGGTGGGCGACGACGGCAGCAACTCCGATTTGATCGTGCGGCCCGGCGGCCAGTTGTTCGGCATGAACGTGACGCGCGTGGCCTTCAAGCGCGGCGCGTATTTGCGCAACTTCGTCTACAAGTTCGCCGAACTGCTGAGCGAGCGGCTGGACCGCAAGCTGATCGCCAAGGCGATGACCGGCCACGAGGACGACTACCAGCTGTGAACACGCCAGCCGCGCGCACGCCGCCGCTCGAATCCAAGCTGCCGCAGGTCGGCACCACCATCTTCAGCGTGATGTCGGCGCTGGCGGTGGAGCACGGCGCCGTCAACCTCGGCCAGGGCTTCCCCGACTTCGGCTGCGACCCGGCGCTGCTGCAGGCCGTGACCGACGCGATGCAGCAGGGCTTCAACCAGTACCCGCCGATGCCGGGCGTGCCGGCGCTGCGCGAGGCCATCGCGCGCAAGATCGACACCGAATACGGCCGCGCCTATAGCGCCGACAGCGAGATCACCGTGACGGCCGGCGCCACCCAGGCCATCATCACCGCCATCCTCGCCGTCGTGCGGCCGGGCGACGAAGTCATCGTGCTGGAGCCCTGCTACGACAGCTACGGCCCCAACATCGAGCTGGCCGGCGGCACGGTGGTGCGGGTGCCGCTGACGCCCGGCACCTTCCGCCCCGACTTCGGGCGCATCGCCGCCGCCATCACGCCGCGCACCCGGGCGATCATCATCAACTCGCCGCACAACCCCAGCGCCACCTGCTGGACCGAAGCCGAGATGCGCCGGCTGGAGGCCCTGCTCGCGCCGACCGACATCTTCCTGATCAGCGACGAAGTCTACGAACACATGGTGTTCGACGGTGCCCGCCACGAAAGCGCCGCACGTTACCCCGGCCTGGCGGCACGCGCCTTCATCGTGTCGAGCTTCGGCAAGACCTACCATGTCACCGGCTGGAAGGTCGGCTACGTCGCCGCTCCGGCGCCATTGACTGCTGAGTTCCGCAAGGTCCACCAGTTCAACGTGTTCACGGTCAACACGCCCATGCAGCACGCGATCGCCCGATACATGGCGAACCCCGCGCCCTACCGCGAGCTGCCGGCCTTCTACGCCCGCAAGCGCGACCTGTTCCGCGAAGGGCTGGCGAAAACCCGGCTCAAGCTGTTGCCCTGTGAAGGCAGCTACTTCCAGTGCGTCGACATCTCCGGCGTCAGCAACCTCGGCGAAGACGCGTTCTGCCGCTGGCTCACCGCCGAGATCGGCGTGGCCGCGATCCCGATGTCGGCCTTCTACGCGGATGGGTTCGACCAGCGGGTGGTGCGGTTCTGTTTTGCGAAGAAGGACGAGACCTTGGTCTCTGCTCTTGAGCGTCTTGCGAGGTTGTAGCCGTTCAGGGCGGAGGGGGACGGCGGGGTGCGCGTTCTCCGGTCCGCTCGCGGTTCAGTCAGCGTGGATATTGGGTTTCTTGCTCTTGATTAGATAGCGCTCGCGCCGGCGCCCCGTCCATTCGCGAATGAGGCCCTGCGCCCGCGCACCCCACCATCCCCCTCAGGTCAGGGCGTGCCGGTTTCTGTTTCTTTGCGCAGATCAACCCGCGGTGGTGGGGCGTGCGGCGGGAAGGCGAATCGTGGCGCGCAACGCGCGACTCTGAGCCGCCCCGTCGCACGCCCCACCACCGCCCCAAAAAAACTACGAAGACTTCGGCTTGCGAGAGCCCGTCACACGCGGCGGCAAGCCGGTGTGCTGCGTCAGCACCCGCCCCTTGGTGACCGGCGCGGCCTTGGCCCCGGCCGAGGTCGAGTTCTTGCGCCGCGCGCTGGTGTAGCCGCCATCGGTGATCGGCTGGAAGGTGGGAATCAGGTGGTGTTTGCCGTTGCCGATCAGGTCGGCCCGGCCCATGGCCTTGAGTGCCTCGCGCAGCAGCGGCCAGTTGTTGGCGTCGTGGTAGCGCAGAAAGGCCTTGTGCAGCCGGCGCCGGCGCTCGCCGCGCACGATGTCGACCGCCTCGCTGTCGCGCGTGACCTTGCGCAGCGGGTTCTTGCCGCTGTGGTACATCGCGGTGGCGGTGGCCATGGGGCTGGGGTAGAAGGTCTGCACCTGGTCGGCGCGAAAACCGTTCTTCTTCAGCCAGACCGCGAGGTTCATCATGTCCTCGTCGCGTGTGCCCGGATGGGCGGCGATGAAGTAGGGAATGAGGTACTGCTTCTTGCCGGCCTCGGCGCTGGCCGCATCGAACAGCTTCTTGAAGCGGTCGTAGGCGCCGATGCCCGGCTTCATCATCTTCGACAGCGGCTCGCTCTCGGTGTGCTCCGGCGCGATCTTCAAATAGCCGCCCACATGGTGCGTCGCCAGTTCCTTGATGTACTCGGGCGAGCGCACCGCGAGGTCGTAGCGCAGGCCGGAGCCGATCAGGATCTTCTTGATGCCCTTGAGGCCTCGCGCGCGGCGGTAGATCTTGATGAGCGGGCCGTGGTCCGTCATCAGGTTCGAGCAGATGCCGGGGTACACGCACGAGGGCTTGCGGCAGGCGGCCTCGATCTCCGGGCTCTTGCAGCCGATGCGGTACATGTTGGCGGTGGGGCCGCCGAGGTCGGAAATCACGCCGGTGAAGCCCTTCACCGAATCGCGGATCGCCTCGACCTCGCGGATGATCGAGTCTTCGCTGCGGCTCTGGATGATGCGGCCCTCGTGCTCGGTGATCGAGCAGAAGGTGCAGCCGCCGAAACAGCCGCGCATGATGTTCACGCTGAAGCGGATCATCTCCCACGCCGGAATCTTGGTGGCGCCGTCGTGGCTGCCGTTCTCGTCGGCATACCGCGGGTGCGGGCTGCGGGCGTAGGGCAGGTCGAACACCAGGTCCATCTCGGCCATGGTCAGCGGGATGGGTGGCGGGTTCAGCCAGACGTCGCGGTCGCCATGCGCCTGCACCAGCGCGCGGGCGTTGCCCGGGTTGGTTTCCAGGTGCAGCACGCGGTTGGCGTGCGCGTACAGCACAGGGTCGCTCTTCACCTGCTCGTATGACGGCAGGCGGATCACGCTGCGCTCGCGCGGCGGCACCTGCAGCTTGCCCTTGGGGGTCGCCAGGCTGGGCACGAACGTGATCGGCTGCGGGGCCGCCGGTGCCGACGCGCCCTCTTCCTTCGCGCACGAGCCGCCCTGGTCCTTCGCCTGGTCGGCGGTGTTCATGTAGGGGTTGACGTGCGCCTCCACACGGCCCGGCGCGTCCACCGAGGTGGAGTCGATCTCAAACCAGCCCTCGGGCGTGTCGCGCCGCATGAAGGCGGTGCCGCGCACGTCGGTGATGTTTTCCACCGGCTCGCGCGCAGCCAGGCGGTGCGCGATCTCGACGATCGCGCGCTCGGCGTTGCCGTACAGCAGCAGGTCGACCTTGGCGTCGACCAGCAGCGAGCGGCGCACCTTGTCCTGCCAGTAGTCGTAATGCGCGATGCGGCGCAGCGAGCCCTCGATGCCGCCCATGACGATGGGCACGTCGTTCCAGGCTTCCTTGCAGCGCTGCGAATACACCAGCGACGCGCGGTCCGGCCGCCTGCCGCCGACGTCGCCGGGCGTGTAGGCGTCGTCGCTGCGGATCTTGCGGTCGGCCGTGTAGCGGTTGATCATCGAATCCATGTTGCCGGCGGTCACGCCGAAGAACAGGTTCGGTTTGCCCAGCACCTTGAACGGGTCGGCGCTCTGCCAGTCGGGCTGCGCGATGATGCCGACGCGGAAACCCTGCGCCTCCAGCGTGCGGCCGATCACCGCCATGCCGAAGCTCGGGTGGTCCACATACGCATCGCCGGTGACCACGATCACGTCGCACGAATCCCAGCCCAATTGGTCCATCTCGGCCCGGCTGGTCGGCAGGAATTTGGCCGTGCCGAAGCGTTTCGCCCAGTAGGGGCGATAGGCCGTGAGCGGCTTGGCCGCGGGCACGGGCTTCAGGGACGGCGGAGACAGGGTGGCGTGGGGCACGGCGGCTTCTTCGCACCAGGGTGCGTGGACAACCCTCGATTGTAAGGTTTCGGGCTGTTTTTCGCTGTGAAATCAGGCGCACCGAAACCGCGCGCCGATAATGGCCTCGCGCCCTGTTTTTCGCCCTTTCGCCCCTTCCATGACCCTGTTCCACGACGCGTTCTACCGCTTCGTCCGGCTCGATGCCCCCGAAACGGTGGCCCAGGCCCTGCGCGAGCTGGCGCCGCCGCTGCTCGGCAGCATGCTGGTGGCGCCCGAGGGGTTGAACGCGATGCTGGCCGGCAGCGCCGAAGCGCTCGACACGTTCCAGCAGCGGCTGGCCCACGACCCGCGGCTGGGCGGCCATTTCGCCGGCCTCGACGTCAAGCGCAGCCCCTGCACCACGCCGCCGTTCGCGCGGCTGAAGGTGCATGTGAAGCCCGAGATCGTGCCGCTGGGCATCGCGGGCGTTGACGCCTGCGGGCCTGTCGGCACCGTGGTGAGCCCGGCCGAGTGGCAGGCCCTGCTCGCCGACCCCGGCGTGCTGGTGATCGACAACCGCAACCATTTCGAGTTCCGGCTCGGCCGCTTCCGTGGCGCGGTGAACCCGCGCGTCAACCATTTCCGCGATTTCCCGGCCTACGTGCTGGCGCACCTGGACGAGTGGCGAGCCAGCCACCAGCGGGTGGCGATGTACTGCACCGGCGGCATCCGCTGCGAAAAATCGGGCGCGTGGATGCACGCGCTGGGCCTGCCGGTGTTTCAACTGGAAGGCGGCATCCTGAACTATTTCCGCGCGATGCCGGAAAGCGGCACCGGGCTGTGGGAAGGCGAATGCTTCGTCTTCGACAACCGCGTCGCCCTCGACGCGCGCCTACAGGAAACCGCGACCACGCTGGACGACGTGTACGACGCCGACCTCGACGGCGAATGGCGGGTGCGCCGCGCCCGCCTGCTGGACGCCGCCTGACCCCGCCGCGCCGCTTGCCGGCACGCGCCTGCACCACCATCGGCGTTGAAAGGCCCGCGTTTGCGGAATTAGTTCACAGCAGCACTGCGCTGGAATGCCCTTTAATCGGGTTCACAACAAACCTTGCGACGCATTTTTGCCGCCCCTGGGGCCATTCTGATCCGTAGGAAGATCTGCAGAATGGTCCGAGTGGCGGCAATTTCTTCCGGAGGTTGGCGCCCCAGGGCCGCAGCCCCAAGGGCTTCGGCGCATTACCAGGCGGTTGCGACCAGCACCGGCGTCGGGATGCCGCCGCTGATCAGCACAGTGGCGGCGGTCAGGCTGACCGACACCACGCACAGGTAGGCAAACAGGCCGATGCGCGTCAGCCGCATCGCCTGGCGGTTGCGGCGCCACGCCCGGAGTGTCTTCGGGATCTTCATGGCCGCACTCCCGAAGCCACGCGCTCCCTGGCGGGCTTGTCTTCATGGCCGGGCAGCCGCACCGGCGCCACCACGCCGTCGTCGGGGTCGATGATGGGCTCCAGCGGATCGGGCACGACAGGGTCGCGGTCGGGCGTCTGGCCGGGCACGGGCGGCACCGGCTCCGAAGGCGGTACGCCGCCGGCCAAGGCAAAAGCGCTTGTGGGGGAATGTTGGGCAGCCATGGGGTGTTTCCTCGATGGCTTGATGGTCGCCCCCGGCCGCGGCGGGCGCTATCGGCGGTGGCTGAATGGTCGTGTCAGCCGCTTCCGACGCGCTTGACCGCTGTCAGGGCGCGGCAGGCGCCAGGGCCCGAAATTCAGAACGAAATCGGCCGCAAGTCATCGCGGAATGGCGCTTTCTAGCTCTCTTTTCAGGAGCAAACAGGCGCCTCCGCCGGTGGCTCAGCGGGTCGTGACCTGGCCGCGGATTTCGCCGCCGGGGTTCACGGCGGTGTGGATGTTGACGTACCAGAGCCCGGCTTGCAGCTCGGTGGCCTGCTGCTCGGTCAGCGTGGCCTCGCCCTTCAGCGGGTTCTGGCCGCTGCTGGCAATCGGCAGCACAACGCCGGCATTGACGCCGGCGCGGGCCGGGCCATGGAAGTGCGCGGCGGTGGGCACGCCGCTGAGGCCGGCGTAGGTGAGCTTGTAGCTCAGCACCTTGGTGAGCTTGTTGTAGCTGGCCTCCAGCGTGCCGTTGCCGGTGGCCATGACCGGCGGCACTTCCTGGTCGGCGGTGAGCGACGCCTTCAGGAAGGCGTGGCTGCTGAGCGGCACCACGATGCAGCCGGCCAGCGCAACCGCGGCGAGCAGCAGGGCCACGACGAAGCGAAGCGGAACGACACGAGCGCGCATGGAAATCTCCGTAGGAAGGATGTGGGGGTGCGGCGAATTTATCACCAAGCCGGGGCTAGCTGACGGCGCGTTTCGGGTGCGCCAGGAAGAAGCGCAGCATCTCGGCCGAGGCGTCGGGGCCGGCCGGGTCGGTGAAGCTGCCGTCGGGGTGGCCGCCAGACCAGGCGTGGCCGGCGCCGTGCACCAGCCAGTGTTCGGTGTCGGCCTTGAAGCGGCGGGTGTAGTCGCGCCCGCCGCTGGCCTGGGCACGCTCGACTTCGCCATCGTCAGGGCCGAGGGCGGCGACGCGTTCGCCGTTGACCGGGTGCACGGTGGTGTCTTCGTCGCCGTGGAAAACGATGGTGGGCAGGCCGGGCGGCTGCGCGTTCTGGAACACGGAGGGGCCGTGCTTCATCGCGCCCAGCGCGGCCATCACGTCGGTGGCCACGCCAAAAGCCAGGCCCGAATGCACGCCGATCGCGGCGAACAGCTCGGGGTGGGTCTGCGCCAGCACGGCCGACATCGCCCCGCCGGCCGACAGCCCGGCCACATAGATGCGGCGGGTGTCGACGCGGTGCGCCTCGGCAATCTGCTCCACCAGGGCCGCCAGCAGCGCCGGCTCGCCGCCGTCGCGGGACTGGTGCTGCGGCGAGAACCAGTTCCAGCAGCGGCCGGGGTTGGCCAGTTGCGACTGCACCGGGTACAGCACCAGCACGCCGGCACGGCGCGCCGCCTCGTTCATGCGGGTGCCACGGGCGAAATCGTCGGCGTCCTGCTGGCAGCCGTGCAGCATCACCACCAGCGGCAGAGAAGCGCGCTCCCAGCCGGGCGGCAGGTACAGCAGGTAGTCGCGGCTGCCAGCCCCATGCAGAAACGCGCCACGCACGATTTCACCGGGGCCCTCGTCCTTCAGCGCCTCTTCCGGCCGGGCCGGCGGCGGGGGCGCCGGCTCGGCCTCGAAAACGATGGCGGCAGCGCCGGGAACTGCATCACTGTCGGGCGCGGCACGTTGCACCGGCGCAACATTCACCGCCACGGGCGGTTCGGCGGGCAGCGAAGGGGCGGCATCTGGCGGGGAAAAAACGGGGCTTGGCTGCGCGGGTGCGGCCGTTGCTGGAGCGTTGGGGGGCTGGGGGGCGGCGGTACCGCTGAGGCGGTCCCACAGGTGCTGGAGAAGGCGGCGCAAGGAGGAATCGTTCATAGGGAGAAATGGGTCGGGGCGATGGTCGCACGCCTCGGGGGTGCCGCGTGTGGGAAAAGCGCTCGCGTGGCGCCCAAACCCCACATTTCCCACGCTTCACCTGCAAAGGGTTACTGCGCTGCAACATTTTGCGTAGGACTGAGACGACAGCGATGTGCGGGCCTGCCTGATGGGCGCCCCTGGCCGGCGCCGGAATACTGCGCTCAGGACATTGGAAGAAAGGACACAACACAATGACCAAGTTCAGCAAGATCGCGCTCGCCACGGCGGTTGTCGCCGCCGGGGGTGCCATTCACAGCGTTTCGTACGCAGAACCCGTTCCCGAGAACCCGTCGTGGTACGTGATGCCCAGCGTGGGCGTGAGCGACCCCGACGACCGTTTCAACGGCGGCTCCAACGCCCCCAACCTGGGCCTGCGCTTCGGCAAGCAGGTGTCCCCCTCGTGGGACGTTCAGCTGGGCGGTACCGTCGCCCGTGACCGCCGCGACAACGGCCCGCGCTACCACCAGGGCACCCTGGGCGTGGACGGCCTGTACATCTTCAACCGCGGCAGCAACATCCGCCCGTTCGGTTTGATCGGCGCTGGCGCCGAGCGCGACAGCGTGTCCGGCGTGCACAAGACCTCGCCCTACGTGAACATCGGTGCCGGCGTGCAGGTCGCGCTGTCCGACCAGTGGTTCGCGCAGGCCGACGTTCGCCGCGCACGCTCCAACCTGCGTGGCAACAGCTTCCCGTTCGACAAGGCCTACACCAACAGCCTGAACCTCGGCGTGGCCTACTACTTCGACAAGCCGGCCGCCCCGGTGCGCGCGCAATACACCCCGCCGCCGCCCCCGCCGCCGCCGGCTGTGCAACCGCCCCCGCCGCCGCCCCCCCCGCCGCCGCCGCCCCCCCCGGCGCCGCGTTTTGAACGCGTCACGCTGTCGGCCACGGAGTTGTTCGCTTTCGACAGCGCCAACCTGCGCCAGCCGCAGACCAAGCTGGACGAAATCGCCGCCACGCTGGGCCAGGCCGGTGGCAACGAAACCATCACCATCACCGGCTACACCGACCGCCTGGGTTCAGACGCGTACAACCAGAAGCTGTCGCAGCGCCGTGCAGACGCCGTCAAGGCCTATCTGGTCGGCAAGGGCGTCAACGGCGGTCGTCTGAACGCCGTCGGCAAGGGTGAATCGAACCCGGTGGTCCAGTGCACGGAGAAGAACCGTGCGGCGCTGATCAAGTGCCTGGAGCCGAACCGCCGCGTCGAGGTCGAACAGATCGTGATCGAACGCCGCGTCAACTGACGCAGCCTGCCCCCGACAACTCGAACAACGCCCTCCTAAGCCTCAGCCCGCGCCTCGTGCGCGGGCTTTTTTTTGGTGGCTCAGTAGCCGCCGCGGCGGCCGCCGAAATCACCCCCGCCGGAACGCGGCGGGCGCGCTTCCATCGGGCGAGCGATGTTGACCGTCAGGTCGCGGCCACCGAACGACTGGCCATGCAGGCCTTCGATGGCGGCCTGCGCTTCAGCGGGCGAGCCCATTTCCACGAAGCCGAAGCCCTTGGAGCGGCCGGTTTCGCGGTCCATCATGACCTTGGCGGACTGAACGGTGCCGAAGCCGGCGAATTCGCGGTTCAGGTCCTCGTCGCGGACGGAATAGGACAGGTTGCCGACATACAGTTTGCTGCTCATGGTGTGAATCTCCTGGTTGAGCGTGAAGGGCCGGAATGGCCCGGAAAAAAGGGAGCCTGGTGCGGCTCAGCGAAAGCTGCGGCGCTGGGGCGTGCTGCCCGGCGGCGGCCGGTTCTCGATGTGGCGGAAGGTGATGCGGCCCTTGCTCAAGTCGTAGGCCGACAGCTCCAGCGTGACGTTGTCGCCCGCCAGAATGCGGATCTTGTGCTTGCGCATCTTGCCGCCCACGTAGGCAATGAGCTCATGCCCGTTGTCCAGCGTCACGCGGTAACGCATGTCGGGCAGGATCTCATGGACCTTGCCGCGCATTTCGATGAGTTCTTCCTTGGCCATGGGGTGCTCCGGTCCGGGGTGGTCAGGCGAATGCCCGCGGGTTGATCAGCCAGTAGCGCCCCTGAACGGCGGCGTACATCAGGGCGCTTTCGGGACGGGCGAATTCGGGTTTGAAGCCGTAGAAATGGTCGTGGGTCTGGCTGCCTTTGCCACGCCGGATGGACAGCGCGGCCGTGAACCGGCCGTCGCGGCCGGCTCGGCTGAGCGGCGTGAAGTGAAAGGGGCCCACCGTGAACGGCTGGGTTGGGAAAAGCGACATGGAGGTCCTGTGCTGCGGCGCCGTCGAGGCACCGCGTGTGGCGTGTCCTCACGCGACAGGCGCGCGAATGGAAACGCGGGTCGGGACTCGCCCGACCGGGAAAAAGCTCGCCAAATGGAAAAGTGTGACCACCGATCGAACCCGTGGGGGTCGGTGGCTGAGTGCGGGGTTGGGGCTCCGCGGCCGTTAGTCAGACTTCGCTGCGGCGGAGGAAAGCAAAAGCCTGCAGCTCTTTCATTATAACGTCAGCGGCCGCTCAGGCCCATGCCGCGCGAGATCACCTCCTTCATGATCTCGTTGGTGCCGCCGTAGATGCGCTGCACGCGGGCGTCGGCGTAGGCGCGGGTGATGGGGTATTCCCACATGTAGCCGTAGCCGCCGTGCAGTTGCACACATTCATCCATCACCTTGCACTGCAGGTCGGTCGTCCAGTACTTGGCCATGCTGGCGGTGGCGGTGTCGAGCTGGTCGGTCAGCAGCAGCTCGCAGCAGCGGTCGACGAAGACGCGCGCCACCTGCACCTCGGTCTGCAATTCAGCGAGCGTGTAGCGGGTGTTCTGGAATGTGCCGACCGCCTGGCCGAACACCTTGCGGTCCTTCACGTAGGCCACGGTCTGGTCGATCGCCGACTGCGCCGCCGCCACCGCGCCGATCGCGATCTGCAGACGCTCCCACGGCAACTGCTCCATCAGGCAGATGAAGCCCCGGTTCTCCATGGCCTTGCCGCCGAGCAGGTTGGCGGCCGGCACGCTCACGTCGTCGAAGAACAGCTCGCTGGTGTCCTGCGCCTTCAGGCCGAGCTTCTTCAAGCGCTTGCTGACCGAGAAGCCGGTCATGCCGCGCTCCACCAGCAGCAGGCTGGTGCCCTTGGCGCCGGCGGCGGGGTCGGTCTTGGCGACGACGATGACGAGGTCGGCGTGCCAGCCGTTGGTGATGAAGGTCTTGCTGCCGTTGAGCTTGTAGCTGCCGTCCGCCTGTTGGATCGCGGTGGCCTTCACGCCCTGCAGATCGCTGCCGGCGGCCGGTTCGCTCATCGCGATTGCGCCGACCATTTCGCCGCTGGCCAGCTTCGGCAGCAAGCGTGCCTTCTGCTCGTCGGTGCCGTAATGCAGGATGTAAGGCGCGACGATCTCACTGTGCAGCCCGAAGCCGATGCCTGAAAAGCCGCCGGCCCACAGTTCCTCGAACTGCACCGCCGCATAGAGCCGGTCGGCACCGGAGCCGCCGTATGCCTCCGGCATGCTCATGCACAGGAAACCATTGGCGCCGGCCTTGCGCCAGACCTCGCGGTCCACATAGCCTTGCTCTTCCCAAGCGTCGTGGTACGGCGCGATCTCCTTGGCAATGAAGCGTTTGAAGGCGTCGCGAAAGCTCTCGTGGTCGGCGGAATACAGCGTGCGTTCGATCATGGTGTCACCTGAAGGACTATTTTTGCAAAGCATTTGCTTGGTGAAATGAATATACTGCGGCGAGACCCGGGGCGACAGTCGCCCGCGGCACAGACGCTGGAGACCCCCGATGACCGACGCCTTCGTGTTCGACGCCATCCGCACCCCTCGCGGCAAGGGCAAGAAGGACGGCAGCCTGCACGAGGTCAAGCCGATCAATCTGCTGACCGGCGTGCTGACCGAACTGCAGCGCCGCAACGGTTTCGACAGCGCCGAGGTGGACGACGTGGTGATGGGCGTGGTGTCGCCGGTCGGCGAGCAGGGATCGGTCATAGCCAAGACCGCCGCGCTGAAGGCCGGCTGGGCCCACACCGCCGCCGGCGTGCAGGTGAACCGCTTCTGCGCGTCGGGTCTGGAAGCGGTGAACATGGCGGCGCAGAAGGTGAAAAGCGGCTGGGAAGACCTGGTGGTGGCCGGCGGCGTGGAGAGCATGAGCCGGGTGCCGCTGGGCAGCGACGGCGGCGCCTGGGCGCAAGACCCTGAAACCAACAGCGCGACCGCCTTCGTGCCGCAGGGCATCGGCGCCGATCTGATCGCCACGCTGAACCACTTCAGCCGCGACGATGTGGACGCCTATGCGGTGGCTTCGCAACAGCGCGCCGGCCGGGCACGCGAGGCCGGCCATTTCAAACGCTCGGTGGTGCCGGTGCTCGACGCGATCGGCCAGACGATTCTGGACGAGGACGAGTTCATCAAGCCGCGCACCACGATGGAAGCCCTTGGCGGCCTGAAGCCGTCGTTCGAGCAGCTCGGCAGCATGGGTTTCGACGCGGTGGCGCTGTCGCGCTACCCGCAGGTGGAGCGCATTCGGCACGTGCACCATGCCGGCAATTCGTCGGGCATCGTCGACGGTGCGGCGGCCCTGCTGATTGGCTCCGAAGCCGCCGCCAAGCGCCTCGGTCGGGCGCCGCGCGCGCGCTTCGTCGCCACGGCGGTGAGTGGCGCAGACCCCACCATCATGCTGACCGGCCCGCTGCCGGTGACGTGCAAGGTGCTGGCCAAGGCCGGCATGACCATCGACCAGATCGACCTGTTCGAGGTCAACGAAGCCTTCGCCGCGGTGCCGATGCTGTTCATGAAGGAGTTCGATGTGCCGCACGACAAGGTCAACGTGAACGGCGGCGCGATCGCACTCGGCCACCCGCTCGGCGCGACCGGTGCGATGATCCTCGGCACGCTGATCGACGAGCTGCACCGCCGCCAACTGCGCTACGGCCTCGCCACGCTGTGCGTGGGCGGCGGCATGGGCATTGCGGCCATCGTGGAACGGGTGTGAGCATGAAAACGCTGCATTACGAACTCGCCGACGGCGTCGCCACCATCACCTTCGACGAGCCCGGCTCGCCGGTCAACACCATGTGCCTGCAGTGGCAGGATGACCTGTCGGCGACGGTGGAGGCGGTGCTGAGAGACAAGGCACACATTCGCGGCATCGTGCTGGCGTCGGCCAAGGCCAGCTTCTTCGCCGGTGCCGACCTGAAGGCCGTGATGCGGATGACCGAGGCCGACGCGCAACGCGCCTATGCCGAGATTGAGCGGGTCAAGCGCAATTTCCGCGCGCTGGAAACGCTGGGCCAGCCGGTGGTGAGCTGCATCAACGGCACCGCGCTCGGCGGCGGCTGGGAGGTGGCGCTGGTCGGCCACTACCGCGTGGCGGTCGACAACCCGCGCACCCAACTCGGGCTGCCCGAGGTGACGCTGGGCCTGCTGCCCGGCGCCAGCGGCGTGACCAAGATGGTTCGCCACCTCGGCCTGCTCGGCGCCCAGCCCTACCTGATCGAAGGCAAGCTGTTCAACCCGCGACAGGCGCTGGAACTGGGCCTGGTGCACGAGCTGGTGCCAAATGCCGACGCGCTGCGCGAGGCCGCGCTGGCCTTCATCGCCACCCACCCGGCCGCCCACCACCCGTGGGATGCGAAGGATTACAAGATTCCCGGCGGCACACCCGCCAACCCGAAGATCGCGGCGGCGCTGAGCGTGGCGCCGGCCATGCTGAAGCAGCAGACGCGTGGCCTGATGCCGGCGCCCGAGGCCATCATGGCCTGCATGGCGGAAGGCGCGCTGGTCGACGTGGACACCGCCTTGCGCATCGAATCGCGCCACCTCGCGCGGCTGATGACGGGCCGCAACGCGCGCGCGATGATCAACACCTTCTTCTTCGACATGAACGCGATCCGCAGCGGCCAGTCGCGCCCGCCGGACGTGCCCAGCTTCAAGCCGCAGAAGGTCGGCCTGCTCGGCGCCGGCATGATGGGCGCCGGCATCGCGTTCGCGCAGGCCAGCCGTGGCATCGCCACCGTGCTGAAGGACGTGAGCGCCGAGAAGGCCGAGGCGGGCAAGGCCTACAGCCGCAAGCTCACGCAGGCGCGGGTCGACAAGGGCAGGCTCACGCCGACCGAGCAGCAGGCGCTTCTGGACCGCATCACCGCCACCGGCGACGTGGCAGACCTGAAAGGCTGCGACCTCATCATCGAAGCGGTGTTCGAGAACCGCGAATTGAAGGCCCGAGTCACGCAGGAGGCCGAGCCGCAGCTCGCCGAAGGCGGCTTCTTCGCCAGCAACACCTCCACGCTGCCGATCAGCGGTCTGGCGCCGGCCAGCGCCCGGCCCGAAAAATTCATCGGCATCCACTTCTTCAGCCCGGTCGACAAGATGCGGCTGGTCGAGATCATTCGCGGCCAGCAGACCGACGACGAGACGGTCGCCCGCGCCTACGACTACGTGCAGGCACTCGGCAAACTGCCCATCGTCGTCAACGACTCGCGCGGCTTCTACACCAGCCGCACCTTCGGCACCTTCGTGATGGAAGGCGCGGCGATGCTGGGCGAAGGCATTCCCGCGCCGGTGATCGAGAACGCGGGCCTGCAGTGCGGCATGCCGGTCGGGCCGCTGGCGGTGCTGGACGAAACCGCGCTCTCCTTGAGCGTGCATGTGCTCGACCAGACCCGGGCCGACGTGCCGGGCTACCGCGCCACGCCGGGCGAGCTGCTGGTCGAGCGCATGGTGAAAGAGCTGAAGCGGCCTGGCCGTGCTGGCGGCGGTGGTTTCTACGACTACCCCGCAGGCCAGAAGAAGCAGCTGTGGCCGCAGCTGAGAAACTTGTTCGAGAAGCCCGATGTGCCCTGGGACATCGAGGAACTGAAGGACAGGCTGCTGTACCGCCAGGCCATCGAAACCGCGCGCTGCCTGCACGAAGGCGTGCTGACCAGCGTGCACGACGCCAACATCGGCTCCATCTTCGGCATCGGCTTCCCCGCCTGGACCGGCGGTGCTCTGCAGTTCGTCTACGGCATGGGTGTCGATGCGTTCGCCAAGCGCGCCGACGAGCTGGCGGCACGGCATGGTGCGGGCTTCCATGTCGGCGCCGATGTGGCAGCGACGCTGGAAAAGCACCGGCCCAGCTACTAAAAAGTCTGTGTAAGGCTGCTGGCTACACTCGCGGATTGGCCGTGCCGACCGGGCGGCTATAACCAACGCAAGCACCGTTCACCAATGTCCACGATCACCGCTACCGCCCAGGGCCGTCTGCACGGCAAAGTCAGCATCATCACCGGCGCTGCCCAAGGCATCGGCCTGGCCACCGCGCTGAAATTCGCCCGTGAAGGCGCGATCGTCATCGTCTGCGACATCAAGCAGGCGGCGGTCGACGAGGCCGTGGCGCAATGCCGCGCAGCCGGCGCGCGCGCCGAAGGCTTCGTGGTCGACGTCACCAGCCGCGAGATGGTCGACGCCGTGGCCGCCCGCGTGAAAGAGCAGTTCGGCCGCATCGACGTGCTGGTCAACAACGCCGGCATCACGCAGGACGCCCGCCTGCAGAAGATGACGATGGAGCAGTTCGACCGCGTGATCGACGTCAACCTGCGTGGCGTTTTCCACTGCGCGCAGGCGGTGGCCGACACCATGGCCGCCCAGGGCAGCGGCGTGATCCTGAACGCCAGCTCGGTGGTCGGCATCTACGGCAACTTCGGCCAGACCAACTACGCCGCCACCAAGTTCGGCGTGATCGGCTTCACCAAGACCTGGAGCCGCGAACTCGGCCCCAAGGGCGTGCGCGTGAACGCGGTGGCGCCCGGCTTCATCAGCACGCCCATCCTGTCCACCGTTCCCGAGAAGGTGATCGGCGAGATGGAAAGCCGCGTGCCGCTGCGCCGCCTCGGCCAGCCGGAAGAAATCGCCAACACCTACGCCTTCCTGGCGAGCGACGAGGCCAGCTACATCAATGGCGCGGTCATCGAGGTGTCCGGCGGCATGTCGGTCTAGGCCCGAAAATCGGCGGATGCCTGAATCCGCCCCGAAAGCGCCCGCATCCCACCAGCCCAGCTCGCGCTGGGACCTGTTCGTCTCCTTCACGCTGCTGGCCCTGCAGGGTTTCGGCGGCGTGCTGGCCGTCGTGCAGCGCGAACTGGTCGAGAAGAAGCGCTGGCTGACGCCGGAAGAATTCGTCGAGGAATGGGCCGTGGCGCAGGTGATGCCCGGGCCCAACGTGGTCAACATCTCGCTGATGATCGGCGGCCGCTATTTCGGCCTCTCAGGCGCGCTGGCGGCGCTGGCCGGCATGCTGGCGGTGCCCTTGGTCATCGTGCTGCTGCTGGCCGGCGTCTACGCCCAGTTCGCCGACCACCCCGGCGTGGCGGGCGCGCTGCGCGGCATGGGCGCAGCGGCGGCGGGCCTGATCATTGCCACCGGGCTCAAGCTGGCCCCCGCTTTGAAGAAAAATGTGCTCGGAGTCAGCGTGTGCATTGGCTTTTCAGCTATTGCTTTCATAGCAATCGCATTGCTTCGCTGGCCGCTGGTGTATGTGCTGCCGGGCCTGGGCACGGTGGCTTTCCTGCTGGCGCGGCGCCGGCTGGCGTGACGGCATGAGCATCACGCTGACCCCGGGCGACTGGCTGCAGTTCTTCGTGCATTTCCTGTCGCTGTCGCTGCTGTCCATCGGCGGGGCGATCACCACCGCGCCCGACATGCACCGCTACCTCGTCGACGCCAAGCACTGGATGACCGACCCGCAGTTCAACGCGTCCATCGCCATCGCGCAGGCCGCGCCCGGCCCCAACGTGCTGTTCGTGGCGCTGATGGGCTGGCATGTGGGGCTGAACGCCGGCGGCGTGGCCACCGGGTTGATGGCTGTTTTCCTGACCATGCTGGGCATTCTGGTGCCCAGCACCACCCTCACCTACCTCGCCGCGAGCTGGGGCCACCGCAACCGCGACAAACTCGGCGTGCGCGCCTTCAAGCAGGCGATGGCGCCCATCGTCATCGGCCTGCTGCTGGCCACCGGCTGGCTGTTGACCACCGCAGGCGGCAATTCCACCAGGAAGGACTGGCCCCTCTGGCTGCTGACCGCGGCGATCGCGCTGGCGGTGTGGCGCACCCGCATCCACCTGCTGTGGCTGCTGGCGGCTGGCGCCCTGCTGGGCTGGTGCGGGCTGGTGTGAGGCGCGCGGCCAGAACGGCCGCGCTTTACGCGTAACCGATTGAAACCTGAATTGAAACTGACACGAGACGTGAGAAAAATCACCTGTGCGGCGTCATCCAAAAGCGCGTCGCGCCGTCTGGCTCCGGCGACACCATCGCCTCTGCCGGGCACCTCAAATCGAAGCGATCCTTGATTGAAGAAAGACTGCCATGCATTTCCGAACCGATGTCGACATCGACGAGCAGGCACCCGCCCTGCCCCGCCTCACCGCCTACCGACGCTGCAAACAGATGAACCCGCGCTGGCGGGACGACCTGCCGGCCAGCGCCGTGCAGCGCCGGGGCGAATTCCGGCCCACCGAGCGGCCGTTCCAGCAACGCGCTCCCGTGCCGGCCTTCCATTGAAGCCGGCAACCGCCTGACGGCCCCGCGCCGTTGGGCGTTCCTCCCCCTCTTCCGCCTTCCTCCGCCTCTCTCTTTCCGGCCATCGCCGGCCGTTCGCGCCACTGCGAACGAGAACGCTTCTGAACACCAAACGCATGCAGACCGCCGGTGCGGGGGCTTCGCTTGCGCGCGCCCTGCGGCAGCGGGGACAATGCGGCATCCACAGAACAACGAAAGGCATCCGTGATGCAAGGCGACCCGAAAGTCATCGAACAACTGCAGGCCCAGCTCAAGAACGAACTGACGGCCATCAACCAGTACTTCCTGCACTACCGCATGATGAAGCACTGGGGCCTCGACAAGCTGGCCAAGAAGGAATACGAAGAGTCGATCGGCGAGATGAAGCATGCCGACAAGCTGATGGACCGCATCTTCATGCTCGACGGCCTGCCCAACCTGCAAGACCTCGGCAAGCTGATGGTCGGTGAATCGGTGCCCGAAGCGCTGGCCTGCGACCTGAAGAGCGAGCAAGGCGCGCAAGCCACCATCAAGGCCGGCATTGCCCAATGCGAACTCTCGCGCGACTACGGCTCGCGCGACCTGCTCCAGGAAATCCTCGACGACACCGAAGAGCACATCGACTTTCTCGAGACCCAGCTCGACCTGATCGACAAGGTCGGCCTGCAGAACTACCTGCAAAGCCAGATGGGCGAAGTCAGCTGAATTTTTCCCGTCGTTCCACTGCCAAGAAGAAATAGAAAAAGCCCGCGCAAGCGGGCTTTTTCATTGGGGCAGAGGCGTGGCCGGATCAGCCGCGCCGGTCGTTGCTGCGGTCTGTGCGGCGCGGGCGCTCGGCACGCTTCTGCGCGTCGCGCGGCGCGAACACCTTGCCGCCGCCATTCCCACCGTTGCCGGCGAAACCGCCGCCGTTGGAACGGGCACCGGCCGGCTGGCCATGGGCGCCGTGGTGCGGGGCGTGATGGGGCGTATGGTGGGCCGGACGGCCGTAGCCCGGGCGGTCACCGCGGTGGTCCTGTTGGCCGCCATGGCCGTGGCGCGGCGCACCGGCGGATTCGCCGAAGCCACCCATGCGGCCATAGCCACCGTTGTCGCGTGCGTCGCGCGGGGCCGGGCCGCCACGGCCAAAGCGGGCGGGCGGGCCGTCGCGGCGGTCATTGCCGCGCCAGTTGCCACCTCCACCTCCACGGCCGTTGCGGTCGCCGAAGCCACCGCGCGGGCGCGATTCGGGCATGCGCTGCTGCGGCTCCAGACCCGGCACCACCTCGGCCTGAAGCGGCTGGCGGCTGTAGGCCTCAATGTCGAAGATCTTGCGACGGTCGCGGAATTCGGCGAAGGTGACGGCGATGCCGTCGCGGCCGGCGCGGCCGGTGCGGCCGATGCGGTGGGTGTAGTCCTCCGACTTCATCGGCAGGCCGAAATTGAAGACGTGGGTGATGGTGGGCACGTCGATGCCGCGGGCCGCGACGTCGGTGGCCACCAGGATCTGCACCTGGCCGTTGCGCAGCGCCATCAGGCGGCGGTTGCGCAGGCCCTGGCTCAGGGCACCGTGCAACGCCACGGCGGAGAAGCCAGCCTGCTGCAGGTCACCGGCGAGGCCGTCGCACTCGATCTGCGTGCTGGCGAAGACGATGGCCTGGTTGATCGTGGTGTCGCGCAGCCAGTGGTCGAGCAGCTTGCGCTTGTGGAAGGCGTTGTCGGCCCAGAACAGCACCTGCTTGATGTTGGCGTGCTTTTCCTGCGGCGAATCGATCTGCACGCGCTGCGGCTCGCGCATCACGCGGGCGGCCAGTTGCTGGATGCGCGGCGCGAAGGTGGCGCTGAACATCATGGTCTGGCGGCGCTCGATGGTGAGCTGGTTGATCTCGGCAAGGTCATCGGCGAAGCCGAGGTCGAGCATGCGGTCGGCTTCGTCGACGACGAGGAACTGCACTTCGTCGAGCTTGATCTGCATCGAACGCTGCAGGTCGAGCAGGCGGCCCGGCGTGGCGACCACGAGGTTGGCGTTCTGCAGCTTGGCGATCTGCAACTGGTAGGGCATGCCGCCCACCACGTTGGCCACGCGCAGGCCCCGGCAATGCTTGACCAGGTCGATCGCGTCGTGCGCAACCTGCTGGGCCAGCTCACGCGTGGGGCACAGGATGAGGGCGCCGGGCGAGGCGGCCTTGAAGTGGCGCGGGTTGGTCGGGTCCTTGCGGCGCGGGCGCTTGGGCGCGGCTTCGCCACGGGCGGCGGCGTCTGCGGCGGCCTTTTCCATCTCGGCGCGTTCACGCTCGGCGGCGGCTTTCTGCTGGGCGATCAGCGTGTGCAGCACCGGCAGCAGGAAGGCTGCGGTCTTGCCGCTGCCGGTCTGGCTGGAGACCATCAGGTCGGTGAAGCCGGCGGCTTCGTCATCGCTGGGCAGCGCGCGCGGAATCGCTTCGGACTGCACGGTGGTGGGCTGGGTGAAGCCGAGGTCGGCCACGGCCTGCAGCAGCTCGGGCGCAAGGCCCAATTGAACGAAACCGTTGGGCACTTCGGCCTCAGGTTCGGCTTCAGGCTCGGCTTCCAGCTGGATGATGGTTTCGGCTTCATCCGCGGCGTGGGCGGCGGTTTCGTGGGCGAAATCGGGGATGGCGTCGGCAAAAGCGGACGCTTCGGGCAGGCTGGCGCCCGACAGGGAGAGGTCTTCGGTCATTTTCAAAAAGTCCACGTACCCGGGGGCAGGAAGCCACCGGGGGCACGTCGTTGGTCAAACAAACATCAACCAACAGACGGTGCCGGCGCTGCTCGCAGCGCGGGGGCCCTTTTGGCGGGCCCGTGTGTATGAAGGAGATGCACGAGGCTGCATATTGCAGCGCAACAAGGATTATCGCACAGCCTCGCCCGGAACGGGCGTGATTTATCGCCGGATCAGGCCAGGCGGATGAAAGTGTCGCGGTAGTGCACCAGTTCGTCGATGGACTCGTGCACGTCGGCCAGCGCGGTGTGTTTCTGCTGCTTCTTGAAGCCGGCATACACCTCGGGCCGCCAGCGCCGCGCCAGCTCCTTCAGCGTGCTGACGTCGAGGTTGCGGTAGTGGAAGAAAGCCTCCAGCCTGGGCATGTACCGGACGAGGAAGCGGCGGTCCTGGCTGATCGAGTTGCCGCACATCGGCGACGTGCTCTTGGGAACGTAGCGCGACACGAACGCCAGGATTTCGGCTTCGGCCTGCGCCTCGGTGACGGTGGACGCGCGGACCTTGTCGATCAGGCCGCTGCGGCCGTGGGTGCCCTTGTTCCAGGCGTCCATCTTGTCGAGCTGTTCGTCGGTCTGGTGGATGACCAGCACCGGGCCTTCCACGCGCGGTTCCAGATGGGGGCCGGTCACGATGACGGCGATTTCGATCAGGCGGTCGGCCTCGGGGTCGAGGCCGGTCATTTCACAGTCGAGCCAGACCAGGTTCTGGTCGGATTTGGCAATGGCGGGCATAGGTTCTGACATGGCATGGATTGTCGCCGATGGCCTACACTGCCGACATGCAAGAAGCCTTTCCCTCCTCGCTGGCGATGACCGCGGTGTTCGCGGCGCTGCTGGTCGCCATGCTGCTGGTCCAGGTGTGGCTGGCATCGCGCCAGGTCCGCCACGTCGCACGCCACCGCGATGCCGTGCCCGCGGCCTTCGCCAGCACGATCTCCCTGACCGCCCACCAAAAGGCGGCCGACTACACGCTGGCCAAGTCGCGGCTCGCGCTGTTCGAGATGGCCTTCGTGGCCGCCGTGCTGCTGGGCTGGACGCTGCTCGGCGGGCTCGATCTGGTCAACCGCTTCTGGCTCGGCCGCATCGGCGACGAACACCCGATGGGGCAGCAGCTCGCGGTGGCCGGCACGTTCTTCCTCGTCGGCTTCCTGCTCGACCTGCCGCTGGACGCCTGGCGCACTTTCCGGCTGGAGCAGCGCTTCGGCTTCAACAAGATGACGCCCAAGCTGTGGCTGAGCGACCTCGTGAAGAGCGTGGGCCTGAGCCTGCTCATCGGCACACCCATCGCCGCGTTCGTGCTGTGGGTGATGGCCGCCACCGGCACCTGGTGGTGGCTGTGGGTGCTGGGCGTGTTCATCGGTTTCAACCTGCTGGCTCTCGTGCTCTACCCCACCGTCATCGCGCCGCTGTTCAACAAGTTCAAGCCGCTGGAAGACGAATCGCTGAAGGCCCGCGTGACGGCGCTGATGCAGCGCTGCGGCTTCTCGGCCAAGGGCCTGTTTGTGATGGACGGCAGCACCCGCAGCGCCCACGCCAACGCCTATTTCACCGGCTTCGGCGCGGCCAAGCGGGTGGTGTTCTTCGACACGCTGCTGTCCAAGCTGTCGCCCGACGAGGTCGACGCGGTGCTGGCGCACGAACTCGGCCACTTCCGCCACCGGCACCTGGTCAAGCGCATCGTCAGCATCCTGGTGATGAGCCTGGCCGGCTTCGCGCTGCTGGGCTGGCTGTCCACGCAGACCTGGTTCTTCACCGGCCTGGGCGTCACACCCAACATCGGCATGGGCTCCACCGTGCCGATGCACGCGGTCACGCTGCTGCTGTTCATGCTGGTGGTGCCTACCTTTCTGTTCTTCATCTCGCCGCTGATGGCACAGCTCTCGCGCAAGCAGGAGTTCGAGGCCGACGCCTACGCCATCGCCCACACCAACGGCCGCGACCTCTCCAGCGCGTTGCTGAAGCTCTACCAGGACAACGCCTCCACGCTGACGCCTGACCCGCTGTTCGTGCGCTTCTATTACTCGCACCCGCCGGCCAGCGAGCGGCTGGCCCGCATGCCGGGCGCCGTGGCATGACGCTGCGCCGGCAGGACTGGGCCACGCAGCCCAAACGCCGCGCGATGTCACCCACGGAAGTGGTCACCGCCATCGCCAAGGTCGAGGGCTGGACGCTGAGCGGCGACGGCCCCAGCGTGGCCATCGAGAAGCGCTACCGCTTCGACAACTTCCACGAGACGATGGCCTTCGTCAACGCGGTGGCCTTCATCGCCCACACGCAGGACCACCACCCTCACCTCGGCGTCGACCACAACCGCTGCGTGGTGCGCTTCAACACCCACGACGCGCAAGGCATCACGCAGACCGATTTCGACTGCGCCGCCCGTGTCGATGCGCTGCTGGCGGCGGGCGGCGCTTGAACGCCCGCGCCGAGCTGCGCCCGGGCCTGGTGGTGGCCGGCCATGGCCGCCATGTCATGGTCGAGACGCCGGACGGCCAGCGCGTGCTGTGCCACCCACGGGGCAAGAAGAACCAGGCCGTCGTCGGTGACCGCGTGCGCTGGGAGCCGCAGGCCGATGAGGGCACCATCGAGACAATCGACGAACGCCGCAACCTGTTCTACCGCCAGGACGAACTGCGCACCAAGACCTTCGCCGCCAACCTGGACACCGTGCTCGTCATGGTGGCGGCCGACCCCGAGTTCTCGGAGCACCAACTGGCGCGCGCGCTGATCGCCGCCGAGGCGCAAAAGATCGCGCCGCTCATCGTCGCCAACAAGGCCGACCTCACCGAGCCCTTCGCCCGCGCCTGGCAGCGCCTCGCGCCGTACCGCGCGATGGGCTACGACGTGTTGCCACTGTCGCTGCGCGGCAGTGACGGGGCGCCGGCCGAACTGCGCGAGCGCCTGACCGGCAAGACCACGCTGGTGCTCGGCCCCTCCGGCGCCGGCAAGAGCACGCTGATCAACCGGCTGGTGCCGCAGGCGCAGGCGGCCACGCAGGAGATCTCGAAGGCGCTCAACTCGGGCAAACACACGACCACGCACACCACGCTGTACTGGCTGGACGACACGCGCCGCAGCGCATTGATCGACTCGCCGGGCTTCCAGGAATTCGGGCTTCAGAACATCGAGCCGGCCGCGCTCGCGTCACTGATGCCGGACCTGCGCGCCCACCTCGGCGAATGCCGGTTCTACAACTGCACGCATTTGCACGAACCGGGCTGCGGGGTGGCCTCGGCGGTCAAAAAAGAAGGCGAATGGGCCACAAGTCAGCGTGGAATCTCGCCACATCGCTATCGAATTTATAGCGACCTGTTCGCCGAGCTGTCGCAGGAACAGCGCTACTGAGGCCCCGCGAGACGGCTCAGCCGAGCAGGCGAGCCAGCGTCAGCAGCGACAGCAGCACCAGCCACAGCACCACCGAACGCCAGACCAGGCCGACCACGCTGCGCAAATGCCCGGCCTCGGGTTCACGGCCGGGCGTGGAGGCCGAATCGCCCGTGCCGGGCAGGGCCACCGGGTTGGCGGCGGCCACCGCCGTCTTCAGCGCCTCGCCGCCCAGCCGCACACCCACCGCACCAGCGGTGGCGGCGAGGATGACGCCGTCGTTGTCGTTCGGGAACAGCTGGGCGTGGTTGCGCCAGCCGTCGATCGCGTCTTCGAAGCTGCCCACCACCGCAAAGCCCAGCGCCGTGATGCGGGCCGGCAGCCAGTCGATCACCGTCCAGGCCATGTTGGCCGCGCCCTGCAGCGCCGCGCTGACCGGCACATGCTGCTCCAGGTGCTTGTAGCGCCAGTAGCGCGCCACGAACTCGCTCATGCGGTACAGCACCGCACCGGCCGGGCCCAGGCCCAGCGCGGCCAGCACCACGTACCACGCCAGCACGCCGAAGACGTGGCGGTGCGCGGCCAGCACCGAATACTCGATGACGTGGCGCACGATCTCGCGGCGCGGCAGCAGGCTGGCGTCCACCTGCTGCCAGCGCGCCAGCTCGGCCCGCGCCAGTTCTTCGTCACCCACCTCCAGCGCGTCGCGGATCGCGGTGAAGTGGTGGCTGAACTGGCGAAAGCCGAGGCAGGAATAAAGAATGAACACGCTCCAGGCCAGCGCGAAGACGTAGCCCAGCGTGCTCCACAGCAGCGCATGCACGCCAAATGCCACGCCGGCCGGCACGCCGACGGTCAACGCCCAGGCCACCCAGCCGTGGGGGGCCTTGCCGGCGTCGATGTTGCGGCTGACCCACATCGACCAGGCGCGCATGCTGCCGTGGATGGGATTGCCAGGCGACAGCGGCCGCACCTGCTCGATCAGCAGGGCGAACAGGATCGCGAAGATGCTCATGCGGCAATGATAGCGGCGGTGCAAGACGCGGCGCCGGCCGGCGCGCTAATCCGCCGCGAGAAAACGATACAGGTTGCGCAGCATGCCGGCGGTGGCGCCCCAGATGAAGTGCTCCTTGGCGCCCTCCTCCGCGCTGCGCCACGGCATCGAGAACCACTCGCGCGTCACACCCTCCCAGTCGACCGCGTGGCGGCGGTGGTTGGCCGGCGACATCACGAACGACAGCGGCACCTCGAACACATCCGCCACCTCGCGGGGGTTGGGCAGCACCGTGAAGCCGGGCGTGACCAGCCCCACCACCGGCGTGATGGTGAAGGCGGTGCCGGTGAGGTAGGTGGGCAGCGTGCCGATCACCTCGACCCGCTCCGGCGGCAGGCCGATCTCCTCGAAGGCCTCGCGCCGGGCGGCGGCCGGCGCGTCGGCGTCGGTCGGGTCGATGCGGCCGCCGGCGAACGCCACCTGCCCGCTGTGCGTGCTCATGCCGGTCGCGCGCTCGGTCAGCAGCAGCGTGGTCTCCTGCCGCGCGGCGCCGTCGGGCAGCACGATGGCGATCAACACCGCCGCGTCGGCCGGTGGCCGGTCTGCAAAGCGGCGCTCGGCCGTGACTTCGGGCGCCCAGACGGGCGGCGAGGCAAAGCGGCGGCGCAGCGCGTCGGGCGTCAGGCGGTCCGGCGGCACGGCCGGCAGGTGCGCGTCGATGCCGGTCACCGCGACGCGGCGGGGATCGAAATTCGGCAGGCGCGACAGCGGGGTCTGCGGCAGCGAGGGCATGGCGAACAATCAGGGCGACAGAAATGCAAAAGCCGCCACGGCGTGAGCGGTGACGGCTTTCGGGGCAAGGGCCAAACAGCTTATTCGGCTGCTTGCGGCTTTGCCTTGAGCGTGAGCTTTTCCTTGATGCGGGCGGACTTGCCGCTGCGGTCGCGGAGGTAGTACAGCTTGGCACGGCGGACGTCGCCGCGGCGCTTGACTTCGACGCTGGCGATCAGCGGGCTGTAGGTCTGGAAGGTGCGTTCCACGCCTTCGCCGTTGGAGATCTTGCGCACCGTGAAGCCGCTGTTGAGGCCGCGGTTGCGCTTGGCGATCACCACGCCTTCGTAGGCCTGCACGCGCTTGCGGGTGCCTTCGACGACGTTGACGCTGACGATGACCGTGTCGCCGGGGGCGAAGTCGGGAATCTTCTTGCCGAGCTTGGCGATTTCTTCCTGCTCGAGGGTCTGGATGAGGTTCATGGTTTCCTTGCAAACATCGTGACCGCGCTGCACTAAAGGCTGGCACTCGTTGGCGCCAGCGGCCGGTCAGAGGATGGGCAGCCCACGATTATAGCCCGTCAGGGCCGGCCCGCCAAACCCTCGCGCAGGAAGCGCTCGTCGGCCGGGCTCAGGCGGCCGGCCGCGCGGGCGGCGGCGATCAGATCCGGCCGCAGCCGCTGGGTCAGCGCCAGCCGCTGCTCGCGGCGCCAGCGCTCGATCTGCCCGTGGTGGCCCGACAGCAGCACCGCCGGCACCTCGCCCACCCGACCGTCAGGCGCGGTCCAGCGCTCCGGGCGGGTGTAGTGCGGGCAGTCGAGCAGGCCGTCGAGTTCGGGGTTGAAGCTGTCGAGCTGATGGCTGCCGGCGTCGTTCAGCACGCCGGGCTGCAGCCGGGTCACCGCGTCGAGCAGCGCGATGGCGGCGATCTCGCCGCCCGACAGCACGAAGTCGCCCAGGCTGATCTGCACGTCAACGAAGCTGTCGATGAAGCGCTGGTCGATGCCTTCGTAGCGGCCGCACAGCAGCACCGCGCCGGTGTCGTCGCCCTCGGCGCGGGCCCAGCCTTCCACGGCCGCGTGGTCCAGCCGCGCACCGACCGGCGAGAACAGCACGACCGGCGCGCGGTCCTGCCGCTCGGCGCGGATCGCGGCGAGGCAGGCCGCCAGCGGCTCGGCCATCATCACCATGCCGGGGCCACCGCCGAAGGGCCGGTCATCGACCCTGCGGTAGTTGCCGTCGGCGAACTCGCGCAATTGCCACAACCGCACGTCGACCTGCCCGCTCTCGAAGGCGCGCCGGGTGACGCCGCTCGTGAGGAACGGTGCGAAGAGTTCAGGGAACAGCGTGACGACGTCGAAGCGCACGACGGGCCGGCCGGTCAATAGTCGGGCTGCCAGTCGACCGTGATGCGGCGACCCGGCAGATCGACCGCGTCGACGAAGGCCGACACGAACGGGATCATGCGCTCCAGCGGCTTGCCGCCCGCCTCGGCTGGCGCGTCCTCGATCACCAGCACCGATTGCGGGCCGGTGGACAGCAGGTCTTTCACGGTACCCAGCGCCACGCCCTCGCGGTTGACCACGGCCAGGCCGATCAGGTCCACCCAGTAATACTCATCGGCCCCGGCGGTGGGGAAGCTGGAGCGGGGCACGAAGATGCGGGCGCCGCGCAGCGCCTCGGCGGCGTTGCGGTCGGCCACCTCGGGCGAGGTGGCGACCACCGTGTCGGCGTGTTCCTTGGCCTCGCGGATGCGCAGCAGCCGGGTGCCCGTGAAATGGCGGGCGCCGGTCTCGGGCGGCTGGATCAGCCAGCGGCGGGAAGAAAAAAGCGCCTCGGGGGAGGCGCTGTAGGACTGGACCTTGAACCAGCCCTTGATGCCCCAGGCATCGGCGATGCGCCCCACCTCAATCGCATCGGCCGGCAGTTCCGCGGCTTCGAGTTCGGGTGTCGGCATCGGGTGGTGTTCGCGGCGGGCCGGCGAGCGGCCAGCCGCGACAGTCACGCTCAGGCGGCGGTGGCGGTCTTGGCGGCGGCTTGGGCCACCAGGCGCTCGACGGTGGGCGATGCCTGTGCGCCGACGCTCTTCCAGTAGGTCAGGCGGTCCTGCGCCACGCGCAGGGATTCTTCGCCGCCCTTGGCGATGGGGTTGTAGAAGCCGATGCGCTCGATGAAGCGGCCGTCACGGCGGACACGCTTGTCGGCCACGACGATGTTGAAGAACGGACGGGCCTTGGCGCCGCCGCGGGAGAGTCGAATGACGACCATGATTTATCCTTCGGGTGGGGGAATTCTTGCGAGCGTTGAGACACGCGACATGGCCACCCGGCCAGCGACACGCTGCAAAGCCCGCGATTATAGCCTTCCCGGCCCATGCCCACCATCCGTCCCAGCACCGAAGCCGACATCCCGGCCATCGCCGCCCTGTACGCCCGCGAGGTCAGCACCGGCACCAGCAGCTTCGAGGTCGTCCCGCCCACCCCTGCCGAAATGGCCGGCCGCCGCGCCGAGGTGCTGGGCCGCGGCCTGCCCTGGCTGACGCTGGAAGACGACGGCGGCGCGGTGATCGGCTACGCCTACTGCAACTGGTTCAAGCCGCGTCCGGCCTACCGTTTTGCGTCAGAAATCTCGATCTACCTGGCGCCGGCGGCGCAGCGGCGCGGCCTGGGCCTGGCGCTGCTGGGCGAGCTGGCGAGCCGGGCGGAACGCGCCGGCCAGCGCAAGCTGATCGCGGTGATCGGCGGCTCCAACAACCTGGGCAGCATCGCGCTGCACCGCTCCGCCGGTTTCCGGCCGGCCGGCGTGCTGCACAACTGCGGCTGGAAGTTCGACCAGTGGCTCGATGTGGTGCTGATGGAAAAGACGCTTGGCGGCGGCGCGGCCACGCGGCCGGAACCACCGGCGGCCGTCTGAATCACAATGCGCGCCATGAAAAACAAAACCCTTGCGACCTGGCTCGCGCTGTTCGGCGGCGGGCTGGGCCTGCACCGCTTCTACCTGCACGGCCTGGGCGACAAGCTCGGCTGGCTGCTGCCGCTGCCCACGCTGCTGGGCCTGTACGGCATCCAGCGCGCCCGCGCGCTGGGCCTGGACGACCACTGGAGCTGGGTGCTGATTCCATTGGCGGGCTTCACGGTGGCCGCTTGCGCGCTGACCGCCATCGTCTACGGCCTGGCCACCCGCGAGAAATGGAACGCCCGCCACAACCCGGCGGCCGGCGAGGATGCGCCGGCCGGCGGCACGACCTGGTTCACCATCGGCGGGGTGGTGCTGGCGCTGCTGCTGGGCACCACGGTGCTGATGTCCAGCGTGGCCTTCAGCTTCCAGCGTTACTTCGAATACCAGATCGAGGAAGCGCGCAAGATCTCGCAGTGACGGTGCGACCCGCGCTCAGACCTTGAACTTCTCCTTCGCGCGGCGCGCGAAGGTGTTGGTGAAGGTGCGCGACACGTCGATTTCGTCGGCCTGCAGGCCGGGCTCGACGGCAGCCAGTGCGCGCAAGGCGGTCTGCGCGCCGTCTTCCGGGATCACGCCGTCGACCGCGATCGCCTCGCGCACCCGCATGAAGGACGCGAGGTACAGCGCGCGGTCGCCCAGCATGTAGGCCTCGGGCACGGCCTTGATGATGTCGCCCGGGCCGGCGGTCTGTAGCCACTTCAGCGCGTGCACCATGGCGTTGGCCATGGCCTGGCAGGCGCCGGGGTTGCGCTGCACGAAGTCGTGCGGGGCATACAGGCAGGCCCCGGGCATCGGCCCGCCGAACACCTCGAACGTGCCCTTCAGCGTGCGGGTGTCGGAAATGATGCGGACCTCGCCCTTCTGCTCCAGCAGCGTCATCACCGGGTCGATGTTGCTCATGGCGTCGATCTGGCCGCCGCGAAAGGCATTGACCGCGCCGGCCGCCGTGCCCACGCCCACCCACTGCACGTCGCTGGGTTTGAGCCCGGCGCGCGACAGCATCAGGCTGGCCGCCAGGTTGGTGGCCGAACCTGGCGCAGAAATGCCGATGCGGCGGCCGCGCAGGTCGGCCAGGCCGCGGTAGTCGGGCATGGCGCGGGTCGACACACCGATGGCGACCTGCGGCGCGCGCCCCTGCAGCACGAAGGCCTGCGCGGCCAGGCCGCGCACCTGCAGCGCAATGGTGTCTTCGAAGGCGCCGCTGGCCACGTCGGCGGTGCCGGCCAGCAGGGTGTCGCGCGCGCGTGCGCCGCCGAGCAGGTCCACGACATCGACGGCGAGGCCTTCCGCGCGGAAATAGCCCAGTTGCTCGGCGATGACCAGCGGCAGGTCGTAGAACGAGGCCTTGCCGCTGACGGACAGCGTGAGGCGCGACTTGTCGGTGGTGCGGCCGGTTTGCGACCGGACGGCTGGCGCGGCCAGCGCGGCCGCTGCAATGAAGCTTCTGCGGCGCAGGCGGACGGCGGTGGGGGCGTCGTGCATGCGGCCAGCTTAGGGGCGGCCCGGCGGTTCGGCATCCGGAACATCCCCGTCGGGGTTTTCACCCTGAACCAACCTGCCGACGCCCGAGCGCCGGGCAGCTTCAGCGGCGCTCGACCAGCGCGTGGGCGATGGTGCCGAGATCGACGTATTCCAGCTCGCTGCCCACCGGCAGGCCGCGAGCCAGCCGGGTGACCTTGAGGCCCCGCGCGCGCAATGCCTCGCCAATCACATGCGCCGTGGCCTCGCCCTCGGCGGTGAAGCTGGTCGCGAGGATCACCTCTTCGACCACACCGTCGGTGGCGCGGGCGAAGAGTTTGTCGAGCCCGATGTCGCGCGGGCCCACGCCGTCGAGCGGGCTGAGCTTGCCCATCAAGACGAAGTACAGGCCCTTGTAGGCGGCGGTGCGCTCCACCGCCGACTGGTCGGCCGGGGTTTCGATGACACACAGCCGAGAGGCGTCGCGCTGCACGTCGGTGCAGGTGCTGCAGACCTCGGCCTCGGTGAAGGTGTGGCAGCGCGTGCAGTGCCGCACATTCACCACCGCCTCGTGCAGCGCCCGCGACAGCAGTTCCGCGCCCTCACGGTCGCGCTGCAGCAGGTGGTAAGCCATGCGCGACGCCGACTTCACGCCCACGCCAGGCAAACGGCGCAGGCCTTCGACGAGGGCGTTGAGGGAGTTGGCCAACGGGCGTTCAGAACGGCAGCTTCATGCCCGGGGGCAAGCCCGGCATGCCGGCGGTGAGCTTGCCCATTTTTTCCTGCGAGGTTTCCTCGGCGCGGCGCACGGCGGCGTTGAACGCGGCGGCCACCAGGTCTTCCAGCATGTCCTTGTCGTCGGCCAGCAGCGAGGGGTCGATGGTGACGCGCTTGACGTCGTGTTTGCAGGTCATGGTGACCTTGACGAGGCCGGCACCGGATTCACCGGTGACCTCGATCGAGCCCAGCTCGTCCTGCGCCTTTTTCAGGTTGTCCTGCATGGCCTGGGCCTGCTTCATCAGGCCGGCGAGTTGTCCCTTGTTGAACATGTGGGGTCCTTGTGTGTCGTCTGGAAATCAAAGGGTTTTGATGCTGCCGGGAACGATTGTCCCCTGATGCTCGCGCATCATCTTCTGCACGAAAGGGTCGCTGCGGATCAGGTCTTCCGCCGCTTTCTGTTTCGCCTCGGCGGCGGCGGTCATGCGGCGTGCCGGCGTGTCGGCCACCGGGCCGGTCTCCACCGTCAGCACCACCGCATGGCCCAGCCCGGCCAGGGCGGCCTGCAGCCGCTCGCGCTGCGCGGCCTGGTTCAGCGAAGCCTTCTCGACCCGCAGCAGCCAGTCGGCGCCGTCGTCGGCCAGCAGTTGCGACTCCAACGCCAGCGTGCGCGCCAGGCCCACCATGCCGTCGGCCTCCAGCAGTTGCTGCACCAGCGCCAGCCAGCGTTGGCCCCGGGCTTCGCCGTCGGCGTCGAGCGGGGACGGCGGCGGCGGTGTGGCGGCGGCGCGCGGCTCGGCGCGGGCAGACGGCTCGGGCACCTCGCGCACAGGAATTGCTACGAAATCAGTAGCTGACTTTTCAGCGTTGGCGCTGACTTGCGGCCGATTTTTTTCAAAATTTCGAGCTTCAGGCCTCGGTTCGACCGTTTCAGGCGCCCGCGCAGGCGCCGCCGGGGCGGGCGATGGCCGCGCCTCAACCGGCTGCGTCAGAGTTTTTTTTTCCGCCGCAGCGGTGGCACCAGCGCCGGCGGGCTTGAAGGCCAGCAGCCGCAGCAGCACCATGGTGAGCGCGGCGTATTCGTCGGGCGCCAGGCCCAGCTCGGCGCGGCCGTGCAGGCACAGGCTGTACAGCAGTTGCGTTTCGTCGGCCGGCATGAGGGCGGCGAGGCGGGCGGTCTCGGCGGCGTCGGGGTCGGCCGGGTCGTGCCACGGCGTGCCGCTGGCGGCCAGCGTCTGCGCCACCGCCATGCGCTGCAGCACGCCGGTCATGTCTTCCAGCGTGGCGGCGGCGCTCAGCCCCTGCTCGCGCAGGCCGTTGGCGGTTTCCACCACGCGCCGGCCGTCGCCCAGCGCCAGCGCGTCGATGAGGCCCAGCACATGGCGCGAATCGACCGCGCCCAGCATGCGGCGCACGCCAGCTTCTTCAATGCGGCCGCTGCCGAAGGCGATGGCCTGGTCGGTGAGCGACAGCGCGTCGCGCATCGAGCCGCGGGCGGCGCGGGCCAGCAGCTGCAGGCCGCCGCGTTCGGCGTCCAGCGATTCGGCCTGCAGCACATGCGCGAGGTGCTCCAGCACCGTCTCGGGCGCCATCGGCCGCAGGTTGAACTGCAGGCAGCGCGAGAGCACCGTGGCCGGCACCTTCTGCGGGTCGGTCGTGGCGAGCACGAACTTCAGATACTCGGGCGGCTCTTCCAGCGTTTTCAGCATCGCGTTGAACGCGGTGTTGGAGAGCATGTGCACTTCGTCGATCATGAAGACCTTGAAGCGGCCTTGCACCGGCTTATAGACCACCTGCTCCAGCAGCGCGGCGATCTCGTCCACGCCGCGGTTGGAGGCGGCGTCGAGCTCCGTGTAGTCGACGAAGCGGCCTGCGTCGATGTCGCGGCAGGCGTCGCAGGCGCCGCAGGGCGTGGCGGTGACACCGCCCTGCCCGTCCGGGCCCTGGCAATTCAGCGACTTGGCGAGGATGCGCGAGACCGTGGTCTTGCCCACGCCCCGGGTGCCGGTGAACAGGTAGGCGTGGTGCAGCCGCTGCTGCGTCAGCGCATTCGTGAGGGCCTGCACCACATGCTGCTGGCCCACCAGTTCCGAAAAGGTCTTCGGCCGGTATTTGCGCGCGAGCACGAGGTAGGACATGCGCGCGATTTTACGTGGCGAAGCCGGGCGGCCCCGCCGCCGGAACGCGGGCTTTCAGCGGGCCGAACCCAGGTAGTCGAGCTTGCCCACCGGCACGCCGTTGTGGCGCAGCAGCGCGTAGGCCGTGGTCACATGGAAAAAGAAGTTGGGCAGCGCGAAATGCTGCAAATAGGCCTGGCCGGTGAAGGCCAGTTCGCCGCGCGGCGTTTTCAGCGTGACGGCGCGGTCTTCGGCGCCACTGAAGGCCTCGCGCGGCACGCTGGCGATGAAGTCGCGCGTCTTGGCGATGCGCTGCTGCAGTTCGTCGAAGCGGGTTTCCACGTCTTCGAAACGCGGGGCATCGAGGCCGGTGAGCCGGGCCACGCCGAGCTTGCTGGCATCGCTGGCGCTCTGCACCTGGCGCACCAGCGGAAACATGTCGGACGCCAGCCGCGCCTGCAGCAGCAGGGCCGGGTCGAGGCCCTGCTCTTTCGCGTGGGCCTCGCCCTTGTGCAGCAGGTGGGACAGTTGCGACAGCGTGTGCAGGAACACCACGCTGGAAGCGTCGTAGATCGAAAAGGACATGGGGGAAGCTTTCAGGGGCGTAGAAAAATGACGCGCCAGCTTAGCGGCCAAGCGCCGCCCTTGCAGCGCAAGGCCTTCCCGCCCGATCAGAAGCCCGCGACGGCGCCGTCGATGCGGTCCAGCCATGCCCACGGCCGGCAGGGTTTCGAAGCCGCCCGCGGCGAGCAGCCAACGGCGCCCGGTACAATCGAGGGCGACGGGCCTTCCCGCATGGTGAAGCGGCCAACCGGGTCAGGTGGGGAACCAAGCAGCCCTAACTGTGGAGTCAGTGCCGGGGTCAAGGCTCGTCACCTTTCAACATCGCTGCGGGTGGTTTCAACCAGCCGCACCAGCGTGTGCAGCACGCGGTTCGCCGGGGTCTTCACCCCCAACGCCGCGCCGCGCTTCACCACATAACCGTTCAGATGGTCGATCTCGCTGGCTTTGCCACGCGCGAGGTCCTGCGCGGTCGACGAATACTGCTGCGACATGGTCTCGGCGATGCGGCGCACCGCGGCATCGACGTTGCCGGGAACCGCCACGCCGTCGGCCGCCGCTACGGCGAGACATTCATCGACCACGTCGCGCATCACATCGGTCACGCCGGTGGCCCGCACCATGCGGCCGTAGGGCACCTGGGCAATGGCCGACATCGCGTTGTAGGCGCAGTTCAAAATGAGCTTGGCCCACAGCGCGCCGCGCACGTTGTCCGACACCTCGGTCGGCACAGCGGCGGCGCGCAGCGCGTCGGCCACCGCCGCGCTGCGGGTTGACGGCTCGATCACCAGCTCGCCACGGCCGTGGTGCCGCACATGGCCGGGCCCGGCCATCTCGGTCGCCACATAGACCACCGCCGCCGCCACCTCCACCGGCTGCAGCACGCCGCGCAGCCGCTCGGCGTTGTCGACGCCGTTCTGCAGCGTCAGCACCAGCGTGCCGGGCGCCAGATGCGGCTTGAGCTGCTCGCCCGCGCTTTCGGTGTCGGTCGATTTGACGCAGAACAGCACGAGTTGCGCGCCGGCCGCCGCGCTCGCCTCGGTGCTGGCCGCCACCTGCAAGGTCTCATCAAAAGTCTGCGCCTGCAGCCGCAGCCCGCCGCGCCGGAAGGCTTCGACGTGCGACGACCGGCCGATCAGCACCACCTCATGCCCCGCCCGCGCCAGCATGCCGCCGTAGTAGCAGCCGACCGCGCCGGCGCCCATGACCGCGACCTTCATCGTGCGTGCTCCTTCAGGTGCCGCGCCAGGCCGTCGGCCGCCGCGATGCCGCTGGCGAAGCAGGCGGTCAGCAGATAGCCGCCGGTCGGCGCCTCCCAGTCCAGCATCTCGCCGGCGCAGGCCACACCGGGCAGCGCGCGCAGCAGCAGGCCGTCGTCGAGCGCGTCAAAATGCACGCCGCCCGCGGTGCTGATCGCCTCGGCCACCGGCCGTGCGGCAGCCAATGTGAGCGGCAACGCCTTGATGGTGGCGGCGAGCCTGGCGGGGTCATGGGTGCCGTCCTTGCCCAGCACCTCGTGCAGCAGCGCGAGCCTGATGCCGTCGAGGTGCAACCGGCTTTTCAAGTGGCTGGCCAACGAGCGCGAACCGCGCGGGTGCGCCACTTCGGCGGCCACCTGTTCGGCGCTGCGGTCGGGCAAAAGGTCGAGCGTCAGCGTGGCCGTGCCGTGCGCCGCAATGGCGTCGCGCAGCAACGCCGACGCCGCATAGACCAGGCTGCCCTCGATGCCGGTGGCGGTGGCAACGAACTCACCCTTGCGCGCGAAACGCTCGCCGTTAGGCCCTTCACAGCTCAGCGCGACCGACTTGAACGGCTGGCCGGCGAAACGCTCGGTGAAATACGGCGACCAGCCGCCGGTTTTGTCGAACCCACAGTTCGCCGGCTGCAACGGCGCGATCGCCACGCCACGTGCCGCCAGCAGCGGCACCCAGGCGGCATCTGATCCCAGCCGGGGCCAGCTCGCACCGCCCAGCGCGAGCAGCGTGGCGTCGGCCCGGTGTTCGACGTCGCCCTGCGGCGTGGCGAAGCGCAGCGTGCTGCCATCTTCCGCCCAACCCATCCAGCGGTGCCGCATGTGGAAACGCACACCGGCCGCGCGCAGCCGGTGCAGCCAGGCGCGCAGCAGCGGCGCGGCCTTCATGTCGGTCGGAAACACGCGGCCCGAAGTGCCGACGAAGGTTGAAACCCCCAGGCCCTGCGCCCATTCGCGCAGCGCGCCCGCACCGAAGTTCTTGAGCAGCGGCTCGAGCTGTGGCCGGCGCGCACCGAAGCGCGGCGCAAAGGCCTCGAACGGCTCGCTGTGCGTGAGGTTCAACCCGCCCTTGCCGGCCAGCAGGAATTTGCGACCGACCGACGGCATTGCGTCGAACAGGTTGACGGTGTGGCCGGCGGCGCTCAGGCGTTCGGCCGCCATCAGCCCGGCCGGGCCGCCGCCGACGATGGCGATCACCGCCACGCCACAGCTCCGCATCTGGCACACGCTGCCACGGCTCGACTCAGTCGCTCGGGCCGCCCGGCATCGTCAGGCCAGCCGGCGGACGGCCTCCACCAAATCATCGGGAACGTAATGAGGACCATCGAACAGAAAAACCGGCAAATTCTTGTAAGCCTGCAATTGTGGCAGCAGCTCGGCGGCCGTCGCGGCCCGGAAAGGCAGCCGCCCACCGGCTGGGGCAGGCCTGAATGCCTCGGCGATCACCTTGAGGCGGCTTCTGCCCAGGCGCTGGCGCAGAGCGTCGGCATATGCCCGGGCGACGCGGGGCTCCCGCATCTCGAGGCCAACACCATCCTGGAAGAAAAGACCCACGTCGGCCGGCAACCACCCGGCCGCCCATTCTGCGAACGGCTGCGGGCCGATGTTGCCGCCGTCGTATGCGCTGATCCACAGCGGCCGCGGCAACTCGGCCAACAGGCCCGCCAGCGCCGCCGCGACCGCCCACGACGGGTCCACCTCGAGCGGGAAATACCAGCCGGCGACCGGCACCGGCCAGCGTCGCCGCGTCAGCGCAAGCGACTCACTCACCAGCGCTTCCACATCACGGCGGGCGACGGCTTCCTGGTAGCGGCCGGCCAGCCCCATCACGATCCGCGAGGCCCATGGCTCTTTGGCGATGCGGAACCAGTCGGGCCCGGCGTCTGCTTCGGGTTCGAGCAAGGACAAGCCGTCGACCGCGCTCCACTGCACCAGCAACTCGCTCGCGCCAAGCAGTTCCCACTTGCCGCGCGGTTTCAACGTTGCGGCGTCGGGTTGCCAGACGACCCCCTGCACCAGCGGCGTCGGCGGCATCACGGATCGCCCGGCCACGCCGCCGGGCAGCGACCCGCAACCCGCCAGAGAGGCTGCCGCCATCAGGGGTGCCCCAAAACCCGCTCCCAACACATTTCGCCGATGCAAACGCCTCCCGATGCCGCTGAATTCTTCAGTAGTTCATCGAGAATCGTAGCAACAATCCTTGGGCGTTCTGGGGGCCGTCGATGCCGAAACGGTACTGAACCGACCAATCGGCATAGGAACGGGGAGCATGGTAGGTGTCTTCACGGAACCAGTAGCGCAAGTTGAGGCCGGGGCCCGCCATCCACTGCGTGCCGTGGCGCACGGTTGAGTCGCTGTCGGCGGCAACCACCAGGTGCGGCCAGGCCACCCAGGTGGGTCCCCACGGGTCCAGGCGATAGCTGCGGCCCAGCTTCAGTTCGGTGGTGGCGTAGTCTCTTCGCGCGTCGAGATAACGGCCGGTCTCGCCATAGAACTGCCAGGTCCACCAGGCCGGCCGGTCGGCCCGAAAGTCGCCACCCTCGCCGGCGGAATAGGCGATGCGGGCCAGGGTGTCCCCCTTCTGGCCACGGGCGCCGCCCACCCGCTCGATGGCCAGGAACAGGCCGGCCGCGCTGAAGGGTTTCCAGCGCGCGCCGATGGCCCCCACCGTGCTGTCGGCGCCGGTGAGCCCCCCTTCTCCGCTGCGAAGGGTCTGGAAGACGCGCACATACAGTTCCGCATATGCACTGTTGCGGTAGCCGGTCCATCGCCAATAAGCCTCGGTTCCCGCCTGAAGCACAGAGCCGTTGTCGGCGGGCAGCAGTTGCGTTCCGGTTGACAAACCGGGATAGCCCCGGTAGATCAGCGAGGCCTGCACACCCCAGCGGCGGTCGAGGTCGCTCACGGCGCGCCGGATTTCCAGAAGCTGTTGTGGATCGAGTCCGGATCTGGCGCCAGCCTCGTCGATGGCCCGGTGGAAAAAGCCGATTGCGGTGGCCTCTTCGCCGAGCCGCTGGGCGACGTAGGCCGCATCCAGCTTGCCGGCGAGCGGCAGTGGGGGCTGCTCCGCATCGGCCTGACCGAACAGCGCCAGCGCAGCGGGCTCGTCGCCGACGCGCAGCGCCAGGTAGGCGAGATCTGCCGCCGTGGCCTGCGTGAACTCACCGTTGCCGCGCGCCTGCAGGAATCGGTCCCGAGCGGCGCCAACGGCTCCCGACTCGGCGAGCACCATCACCTCCAGTTCAGGCGGCAAACCGCCCAGGCGCAGTGCATGGGCGAAATCTTCCTGGGCGAGAGCCGGCTGGCCTTTGAGGCGGAACAGTTGGCCCCGCAGGGCCGCGATCTGGCCGTTGGCCTGGGGCTCTTCCAGGGCCAGTGTCGCGGCGCCAATCGCGTCGTCCTGCCGCCCGCTGGCGACCAGGGCCCGCAGCAACAGCAATTGCCAAGCCGTGTTTTCCGGCGCCAGCACCACCGCGCGTTCCGCTGCGGAAACGGCTCCCGCGAGGTCGGCCCGGCCATACCGTTCATAAGCCTCGGTGGCCCAGCGCTGCGCCGGGTCGGCCGGTGCCAACGCGGGTGTCAGCCGGCACGCCACGGGGGTTGCATCGAAATCACAGACAAGGCCCGGAAAGTCGGGCGCGGGTGCGGGCTCGTCGAGCAGCGCCAGCCAGCGGACGAGACGTTGCCGCGCGACGACGGACTCGCGATGCGGCACGGCCAGCCCCTGCAGGGTCTGTAGTGCCGCCTCGGGTTGGCGTGCCCGGAGGTATTGGTCGGCGACCAAGAGGCGGCGCTCATCGGCATCGGCCGATGAAGCCGAGGGCATAGCCAACGCGGCGGCATAGTCCTGCCGAGCCGCATCAGGCCGCCCGTTCGCCTGTCGCGCCATACCCCTCAACAGGAGCACCTGGGCCAGGCCCTGGTCTTCGGCACGGTCGGCCGCCAGCGGTGGCAGCGCCGATTCGGCCAGCGCCGCGTTGCCCGAGCGGAGCTGGGCATAGGCCAGCAGAACAGCCCAGGCCTCGACCTCTGGCTGCGCGGCGGTTGCCGTCCGCAACGATTCGAGGGCCTCGCCGAAATGCTCCCCGGCCAACGACTCGTAGCCCTTGAAGGCCGCATTACGGGCCTTCTGCACCCGCACCTCGGCCAGCACGTCGGCCAGAACGGGATCGCGCTCCAAGGCTTCGCCGGCCGATTGCAGCACGCGCTCGGCCTGGCCGGGGTCGCCCAGCGCCTGCCACGCGCGAGCCAGCAGCGCGCGGTATGGCGCATGTTCCGGCGCCAGCGCCACCGCGCGCTCGGCATGCTGCACCGCGCCGCGGTGGTCCAGCGCGGCATAGGCCGCATAGCCGGCTGCGGCTTCATCGAAAGCGGCCTGACCGCCGCACCCTGTTGACGCCGGTTCCCGCGCGCAGGCTTGGGCGCGTTCGGCCTGTTCGACCAGTTCACGGAGGCGTTGAACGTCAGGCCGCTGCCGCAGGGCCTCTCGCGCCCGGGAAGCAGCGGTGGCGTAGTCGCCTCTGGCAAAGGCCTTGTATGCGGCATCGGCCTGCCGGAAGGCGGGGCCCGTCAACGGCAATTCCGCCCGAGCAGAACCGCCTGCCAGCACCAACAGGGCCCACAAACCGCCGCGTTGCATGGCTGCGGCCACACGGGTTTTGCTGTGAACACCTTTCATGCGATTTGCATCCCCGACGGCTCCAAACCAGAAAAGCGAGCGGGGGCGCCCTCGCCGCCGCCGAGAAAAGCCGTGGCTTCGGCCAGCTGTTCCGGTGTCACCAGCTTCCGGTCCATCAAGATGTGACTCAGGCCGCGCCCGCTCTGTGCCGCATCTGCCCGGGCCGATGCGATGTCGTCCTCGGTGACGAGCTGCCATTCCACCAGCACCTCATCCAGCGTCTGTACCTTGCTGTGGAGCAGGTCCTTGCTCGGGAAATCATGGGCCGTCTTGTCCCAGACCAGCCGCGCACCGGTCCACCAGTGGATGAAGAACTGTTTGATCGCCCGCGCTACCGCCAGAAAATTGACGAAGTTGCCTACCACGATCCGCGGCACGGCCAGAAGCCCCTGCAGCAGGCCATAGGCGGAGCCGACGAAATACACGCGCTGAGCCATGCGGAACAGGAACGCGAATCCGCTGGCCGCCAGCACCCACGCCCAGAAATCGCCGCCGCCGAAGACGGATGGGAAATGCAGATCGACCTGGCCGAGCTGCTGGGCGACCCAGACGATGCCGAACTGCGCCGCAATGACATACGCCACCATGCTGGCGAAGGAGGTCACCAGGCCCTTGCGATCGCGGAACAGGAAATACCGGGTGGCCCAGGAACCTCGCCACCCGAGCTGCTGCCAGCCCACCAAGGCAATGCCGAGCACCCAGCGTGCCTTTTGCCGGTAGGCGGCCTTCAGCGTGGCAGGAAAGTACTCGAACACACACAGCGGGAGCGTGACGTCTGATGCGCGCCCGCCGCCCGACCGCCACCATGTCCTTCGGATCCTGTTCTGCGTCAGCGGCACGCGGGCAAAGGCCATGCGCATGCCCATGCGCGCGAGCCGCATCCCCACGTCGTAGTCTTCGGTCAGGCTGTCGGCATTGAACGGCTGGTTGTTGGTGGTTTCGAGGAAGCGGACCAGCGCCTCGCGAGAAAAGCATGTGCCGACGCCGGCCGACGGAATCATGCCGGTGAGATGCTCACGCACCACCATGTCTTTGCTGTGGGCCTCGATGAACTCGTCGGCGTAGGTGGAGGCCACGAGCTGGTGCCACTGACGTTCGAGCGAGAGCACCGGAATCTGCACCATGGCGTTCTGAGGCAGGAAGTAGTTGAACAGCCGCAGCTCCAGCGGATGGACGACGTCTTCGCTGTCGTGCTGGACCACTCCCGCGAACCGGATGCCGTGCTGCTGCTCATACAGGAAGATGGCCTGAATGACCCAATTCAGGCAGTCTGCCTTGCAGCTTGGCCCGGGGTTGGGCAACTCGACGCGCTGCAGTTGCCGGTAACGGCGGCGCATGCGCTCGACCTCGCGGATGGTGGGCGCGTCGTTGCAGTAGGTGCCCACGAAGATCACGTAGTGGCGGTAGTCGAACGTCGCCACAAGGTTCTCGATCATTGCCGCGATGACGTCGTCTTCCTTCCAGCACGGCACCATGATGGCCAGGTGCTGCTCGGGCCGCGCCAGCAATTGCTCCCGCGTCGGAACGTCGGGCCTTTCGGCCCACCCGCGCCAACGGGCGAACCGCAGCACCCAGTAGTAGCCATCGACAAACAGATCGTCCAGGCTGGACAGCAGTATCAGCACAGACACCGCGCCCAGAAAAAACTCCAGCAGCCTGTGGTAGTTGGCGAAGAACAGGTCCCAGGCCGACGGCATCACGGTGTCCGGCCGCTCTTGCGACGGCGCCCGACCCACACCGCCCCGATCAGCAGCAGGATCACCACCGTTGCCAGGGTTCCCAGCATCCATTGCGTGGTGGTGCTCCAGCGGCGCAGCAGGCCGGTGTCGTTGGCGTCATAAAGCCCTGGGGAACTGCCGCTCGCCACAACCCCCTGCGAGTCGATATAGGCCCAGTCGCCCCGGGACAGGCGCACGGGCTGCGCCAGCACAGCGGCCTGCGGACCCACAGCGCGGTAGATCACGCCGGGCCGGTGTCCGAGCTGGCCCACACGGAACTCGCCGATGCGGTTCAACGACTGCCAGTCGGCCCGGCCCGCGGTGCCCGCGTCGACGACGACGCGCCCGTTGCCACGACCGGCCAGATCGGCAGCGCTGCCCGCCGGAAGATCGACGGCGAGAAACGGCAGATCGGGCAGCGGGGCCGAGGACGACGGCGCCACCACCGTGAGCCGCAAGTTCTGCGGGGCCATGCCGACGGCAGCCGCCAGACGCACCAGCACGGGCAGGGATTCTTCGGGGCGTGCGCGATAGTCGCCGGGGTACAGCAGTTGGCTGCCCTGCGCAAAGCGGGCGGCCATGCCCGCGAAATCGTTCAGCGGACTGGCGTTGGCCAGCACGATGCGGCTGGTGGGCAGCACACTGACGGGAAACGCCTGGGGCACCTCGCGGCACCGGTCGCTCGCGGGTTGGCGTTGCACCAGAACGCGAACGCGGTTGTCGCCGCCCAGCGCATATCGGGGGATTTCAGCGTCGATGCTTTCGGGCGAACCATCTGCCACGAGTTGGCGGGCGCCGACGAGCACGTCGTTGAAGAACACCGACGCCACCGGCCGCGTGCCGCCCGCGCTGGGCGCCGCCGCCACGTCGGCGATGAGCTTCACCGGGAGCTCACCCTCGCGGCTGACCCGCCCGATGGGGAAGGACGTGACCCAATCGCCTGCAGCCAGCACCGAGAAGGTCGAGGCCACGCCCGCGTCGGTCAGCGGTGTGATGTTCAACGCCCCGGTCTGGGTGGCCACGGTCTTGACCTGGCGATCGACCAGCAAACCACGCAGGGCATGCGTCATCGTGGCTGCGGCCTGGTTCGCGTCGGCCGACGCGACCATCACCACCGGCCGGCCGGCGGCGGTGACCAGGCGCAGGCTCGCGCCCGGCTGCTGCGGCAGGCTCAGGCTCCAGGCGGCCTGCCGGTATGCGTCGAATGCGGCTGCGGCGTCGGGGCCTGCCGCGCGAAACTCCGCCGCCAGCGCGTCGAAGGCGGCCTGCACGGGCTTGAGGAGCGCGACGTCGTCGAGCGCGATTTCAACCGCAGCGGTGTCCGCCAGCATCAGGTAGGCGGCCACCTCCTGAGGTGATTGAAGGGCCTTGCGTGCACCGCCGGCCAGACCTGCGAAGGCGGGCAGCGCCCGCAATGCGGGGGGAATCACGAGGCGGGCGGTGTCCACTTCGCTGCCCACCGCCGGCAGCGGCCGGAACACCGCCTTCCGGTTGGTCTGGTCGAGCGCAAGCCCCACGACGGCCGCCGCGCCGTAGACCGTGTCGGCCAGCGGCGCCGGAGCGATGGCGACAACCGGCTGCGGAGACAACGCGCCGAGTGCCACATTGAGTGTGCGCACGAGGCTGCCGTTGAAACGGTAGGCCAGCCGCGTGGTCGGCTGCAGGCGCAGGACGTTGGCGTCTGCACGAGGCTCCATGCAGAACTCGACAGGCACCTGGGACGACCACCGCAGGCCCAGCCGCAGTTGCCCGCCGGGCCGGCCTGCGCCGTCGACGCCGAGCTGGAACTGGATGTCGCCCGACTCCTTGTCGGCCGGTTTGCGGGCCACGGGGTAGCCGTCGATGGACAGGATGAGGTTGGTGGTGCCGCCGTCTCCCCGGTAGTAGCCGGCATCAACCTGCAGGCTGGCGTTCGAGAGGGTCACCGCCGGCGGCACCGGCACGTAGTACTCACGCCGCGCGTCGATGCCGGCGAGCGACTCGGGATTGAGAATGCCCAGATCGCGCAGGCTCACGCTGCGCTCGATCCAGGCAGCGCCGCCCAGCCGCTCGAGCTCCGCGGCAATCTGGCCCTTGCCCTGTCCCAGCGCCACGCCGGGCCAGGCCGGCAGCGCGGCGAGGACGACGATCGCCAGCACACGACGGCTGGCCGGCCAGGCTGTCACGGCAACACCTGGGAATCGATGCTTGTGAATCGGTTGGAATGCTTGCATGTTTGATGTGAAAAATAGCCACCCACCTCCATGCGGAGGCAGGCAATGACCCGTTCGGTCACTGGACGGCCGACGCGGAACCTGCAGACAGGGGATGGGCGACCGAAGCAGACGCGCTGAATTCGTCGAAGGGCTCGCCCAGAAGCGCGCTCACGATGCGCGAGGACGCGTACCCGTCGCCATAGGGGTTGGCCGCCTTGGCGAACTGCTGCCATTCGGCGTCGCTGTCGAACAGGCGGTTCACCGCATCGACGATGGGGTCTGATGCCGTTCCCACCAGTTGGACGGTGCCGGCGTGCACGGCCTCCGGCCGCTCGGTGGTGTTGCGCATGACCAGCACCGGCTTGCCCAGCGCGGGGGCCTCTTCCTGCACGCCGCCGGAGTCGGTCAACACCACGTGGGCGCGCTGCATCAGCCGCACGAACTTCAGGTAGTCCAGCGGCTCGATCAGGTGGATGTTCTCGAGCCCGGATAGCTGCCGCAGCACCACTTCCCGCACCGCCGGATTCAGATGCACGGGGTAGACGATTTCGATGTCGGGCCGCTGGGCCAACCGGGCGAGCGCCGTGCAGATGTCCTCGAACCCCTGGCCGAAGTTTTCACGCCGGTGGCCAGTGACGAGCAGCAGCTTGCGGCGGCGGTCGAGCGTGGGCAGCAGGTGATCGAGACGGGTACGGAGGGCAGCGTCGCCTTCGATGCGCTCCACGGTGAGCCGCAGCGCGTCGATCACGGTGTTGCCGGTCACGACGATGCGGCCCGACAGGCGCTCACCGGCGAGATAGGTTTTCGATTGCACCGTGGGGGCGAACAGGTGGCGGCTGACGATGTCGATCTGCCGCCGGTTCATTTCCTCGGGCCAGGGCTGCTGCAGGTCGTAGGTTCGCAGCCCAGCTTCCACATGCCCCACGTCGATGCGCCGGTGAAAGGCCGCCATGGCCGCGACCTGCGCGGTGGTGGTGTCGCCGTGCACCAGCACCACGTCGGGCTGGGTGGCTTCCAGCACGGGGTCGATGGCGGCATACAGGCGCGCCGAAAGCCCGTTGAGCGATTGGTTAGGCACCATGACGTCGAGCTGGTGGTCGGGCGTGATGGCAAAAAGATCGAGCACGCCCTGCAGCATGGTTCGATGCTGCCCGGTGACGCACACCTGCGACCGAACCCCGGAACGGGCCCGCAAGGCGCTTAGCAGCGGCGCCATCTTGATGGCTTCTGGCCGTGTTCCAAAGATCGACAGCACGGACAACATTAAAGACTCCTCTTTCCACCTTGTACGAATTGGAACCAACACAAGGTCATCCGATCGGAGTAGGTGAATCACCTACTTAGAGTGGATAACCAAAAACACGTATGGAGTGTACTTTGGTTACAAAGAAAATCAATATGCTGGGGCTTGTATCGGTAATTTGTGTGCATTTAGACCGATTTGACCGGACTAAAGCCCATCATGACGCCTAGATAAATAAGCGAACTTTTCAGATGGGGACTCGACCTTCTGGTCGTTAACTGAATCACCGATGGGTGATCTGCACGCCGATCAGGCGGTTAGCCGCCGGTGTTATGCGGCAGAAAGATGAACTTCGGTCATCCGCCCGCTGCCGTCGAGCAGCGCGGCGCGTACCGTGGCGCCAGGGTAGAGCGCGCGCACGGCGTTGCCGTAGCCGCGCAGTTGGTCGAGGTGGTCTGCGTTGCCCCCGCCGCGCGCCACGGACTTGTGGTCCAGCACCCACCATTCGCCGGTGTCGCGGCGCTGCACCAGGCGGTCCAGCCGCAGCGTGTCGCCCTGCCAGACCAGCGCCACCTCGGCGCCATGCCAGGCGAGCTGTGCGGCGTCCCAGGCCCAGGCGGCCTCGCCGTTGCGGATGGCCAGCGCCAGCGCGGCGGCGCGGGCCTGGCCGGCGGCGTCGAGCGCGAACTCCCGGGCCACGGCGCGCAGCCGGGCTTCGGGCCACTGCGCGAGAACCGCGCCGCTGGCCGCCGCGCCTTCCAGCAGCCGGTGCATCGCACGGCCGATGCGCGCGCTGCGGTCGTCGGCGTCTCCTGCCGCCTCTGCGGATGCTACCATTTCAATAGCATCAGAGCGCCAATCCGCGCTGACTTGCGGCAGAATCGGTAGAGAAAACGTGTGCTGGAGCGTGGTGGCGGCCGCTTCAGGCGCCAGCAGTTGTTCAGGGGGCACGTCGAGCGCCTGCGGCGATACGCGGCGCCAGGCGCTGCCCTCTGCGGCGCGGTGCGGCGCGGTGGCTGAGAGCACGAAGGTCTCGCGGGCCCGGGTCAGGGCCACGTACAGGCCGTTCAGCTCTTCGCGGGCGCGCGCCTGCCGCTCGTTGGCCAGGAGGTCGGCGCAGCAGGCTGGCGGCGCCGACTCGCGCGCCAGAAACACCAGCCTGCGCGGCGCCGGTTCTTCGCCGGGCCATTCGATCAGCAGCCCCATGGACTCGGCGTTCTGCGCGTTCGGATCGCTGTCGAGCAGCAGCACGCACCGCGCTTCCAACCCCTTCGCGCCGTGCACCGTCAGCAGGCGCACCGCGTCTGGCGAAGCGGTGACCGGCGCCTGCACCTCGCCGGCCTTCAGCCGCCGCACGAAGGCATAGGGCGTGGCGTAGCGCGCACCGCCCACCGCGAGGCTGGCGGCCAGCAAGGCGCCCAGGTTGGCCAGCACCGCACCGCGCAGGGCGGGCGGCGCGGCGGCGGCGAACCGGGCGCGCACGTCGCCGTCGTGGTAGATCGCGTCGAGGGCGTCGTGCGGCGGCAGCGCGGCGAGCCATCCCTGCCAGCGCTCGAGCGTCGCGGCGATCGCCTGCAGCTTGGGCGGCATGCCGGCGCCGGCCAGCAGCGCCAGCCAGTGGGTGGGGTGCTCAGCGCGGCTGGCGCCGCGCTGGGCGAGCGCCAACGCGACGAGTTCATCGTCGGTCACGCCGAACAGCGGCGACTTCAGCGCGCGCGCCAGCGACAGGTCGTGGCCCGGCGACACCAGCGCGTCGATCAGCGCCACGATGTCTTGCACCTCGGGCATGTCGCCGAGGTCGTTCTTCTCGGGCTGCACGCTGGCGATGCCCAGCGCCTGCAGCTCGGCCTGCAGCGGCGCCAGCGCGGCCCGCTTGCGCGCCAGCACCATCACTTCGCCGGGCGGGAATTCACCGGCGACGATGCGGCCGGCGATCCATGCCGCCGCCTGCCGGCATTCCAGCGTGCGCAAGGTGTCTTCCGGCTCGTCGCGCGGCACGCTCAGGCTGTCGCGCCAGAGGTCGGCCGTTTCACCGCCATCGGCTTTCTCGGGCCGTGGAATGAGCGGCAGCTTCAGTACCGCGCCGAGTTGCTCAGACTCGGTCGTGTGGGGCCGAAAACCCGCAAAAGCCTGGGTGGCCGCTGCTTCCTCGAAGACGGCGTTGACCGCGTCGATCACGCCGGTCGCGTTGCGCCGGGTGTGGTCGCAGCTCACCACGTCGCCGCCCAGCACGCCTGCCACGAAGGCGCGCGCCGCGATGAAGACCTGCGGCTCGGCGCGGCGGAAGCGGTAGATGCTCTGCTTGGGGTCGCCCACGATGAACACGCTGGGCGGCGCGTTGCCGGCGCCGGCGTAGCCCGACAGCCAGGCCGACAGCGCGCGCCACTGCAGCGGGTTGGTGTCCTGGAACTCGTCGATCAGCAGGTGCTTCACCCGCGCGTCGAGTTTTTCCTGCACCCAACCGCCCAGCACCGGGTCGTCGAGCAGCAGGCCGGCAGCCAGCTCCACGTCGTTCATGTCGACCCAGCCGCGCTCGCGCTTGAGGTCGCCGAACAGGCCGATCAGCACCCGGGTCAGCCGCGCCATGCGCTGCTGGTGAAGCCAGCAAGCGTGCTGGTGTTCGGCGTTGCGAACCTCGTTCACGAGGGCCTGCGCCTCGCGCACCGTGTCAAGTCCCGCCAGCTTGGCGCCGAAGGCCCGCGGCTCGCCCTTCTGCGTGAACAGGCTGTCGATCACGCCGGCTGCGTCATGGTGGTCGAGCGCGAGGCGCAGCTCGGCGCCCTTGGCGGAGAAGGTGGCGGCAGTCGCACGGCCCAGCGCGCTGGCGGCGGCGCCCAGCAACGCCAGCGCTGCGCCGCTCCACAGCCTGTCGCCCGGCTGCGCGTGGCCGTCGAAGCCGGGGCATTGCGCGTGAAAGGCGCGCACCGAACCCTCGACCACGCCGGCGGCATCCGCGGTGCCGAACTCCACCCGCTTGTCGAGCGCGGCCTTCAGCGCCTTCTCGGTCTGCGAGCGGCCGTGTACCGCGACCAGCGCATGGAAATCGTCGCGCGCGCCCTCGGGCGCTGCGTCGCTGGCGAGCAGCGCGTAGAAGCGCCGCCACACCTGGGCGATGGCGCGCGAGTCGTCTTCCAGCAGCTCGTAGCGCAGCGGCAGGCCGAGCCGCTGCAGCACCGACACCGGCGCGCCGCGCAGCAGCGCCGCGAACCAGCCGTGGAAGGTGCGGATGGCCACTGGCCGCCCCTGAGCCAACACGGTTTGCTGCAAATTTCGTAGCGACAACACCATATCTGGAGCTGACTTCTGGCCGTTTTCGATCTGAATTCCGCGCATGCGAAGCTGTTGCAGCAGTTCTTCGTCCGACGCCTCGGAGAATTCTTCCAGCCACTCGTGCAGCCGGCCGCGCATCTCGCCGGCGGCCTTCTTGGTGAAGGTGATGGCGAGGATGTCTTGCGGCGCGCAGCCGTCCAGCAGCGCGCGCACGATGCGCGACACCAGCATCCAGGTCTTGCCGGCGCCGGCGCAGGCCTCGACGACGACGCTGCGGCGCGGGTCGCAGGCGACGGCGTAGAAAGCTTCGCGCGACACGTCGGCGCCGTTGTGCTGGTAGGCGGGCGCGGCGCGCGTCATGCGACGAAGTCCTTGCGGCACAGGCCGCGTGCCGCGCAGAAGTCGCACACCGCGCCGTCGCCCAGCGCCGGCAGGGGCACGCCGGCCGCGATGCGGGCCATGTCATCGGTGATGCCTGCCAGCAGCCGGTCGCGCAGCTCGGCAACGCCGTGCATCGGGTAGGCATGGGTGCCGTCGCGTTCGCCCACGTTGACGTAGGCCGCGCGCGGCGCGTCGCCGGGCGTCAGCGCCGCGTAGAACGCGAGCTGCGTGTCTTCCAGAGGCCGCTTCAGACGGTCTTTGGTCTTTTGCGCCGACTCGGTCTTGTAGTCGATGAGGTAGGGCACGGCGCCGCCCTCGCCCGCCTGCCGGTCGATGCGGTCCAGCCGGCCGACCAGCGTGACGGAGCCGGCCGGCGCCTCGCGCCAGGCCTCGGCCTCCTCGAAACACGCGCCACCGCTTTCGTGCTGCGCCAGCCAGTGCAGGTAGCCGTCGCGCAGCCTGGGCCAGCCCGCCTCGAAGGGCATGAACTCGCCGGGCGCCAGGTGCAGTGCCTCGGTGGCCTGCCGCGCGGCCACGTCGGCCAGCAGGCGGCGGGCGTCGGGGTCGGCCTCGCCCACCTCGGCCAGCGCCAGGTGGAAGCGGCTCAGCACGTCGTGCAGCCACAGGCCGACGTCGCGTTTGTCGACCTCGGCTTCGAGCTCATCGGCCTGCTGCAGGCCGAGCTGGCGCAGCGCGAAGAATTTGTAGGGGCAGCGGCGCAGGTCGTCGTAAGCGCTGGCAGACAGTTTGGCCACCGGCAGCGCAGCGCCGTTGGGCAGCGGCCGCGCGACGGGCGCCGGCTCGACTTCTCGCACCGCCAACGGCGACGCCGTGCGCTGCAACGCCGCGCGCACATGCGGCAGTTGCTGCACCAGCGGGCTGGGCAGAACGGTTTCGCCGCCGGCATCGCCGGTGCGCCACAGCACATCGACCGCCGGCGCCAGCAGCGCCTGCTGCCAGGCCCGGCGCTGCACGCGGGCCAGCGCCTCGCGGTCGGGCAGGCCGAGCGCTTCGCGCTGCGGCGGGGTCCAACGATCGGCCGGGTCGGGCGACGCGCTCAGGTGGCGCTCGTCGGCGCCGGGCAGCACCACGGCCTGGAAGGGCCGGCCAAGCAGTTGCGACAGCGGCAACAGCACCACCTGTTCACGCAAGGGGTGGGTGGGTTTGTAGGCCACGCTTTCGAGCACCGCGTCGCACCAGCCGGTGAAGCCGGCCAGCGACAGCCGCCCGCGCGTGGCGCGCTCGCCCTGCGCGGCGGTGAACGCGGCGGCGTCGGCCGCTTCCAGGTGCAGCGCGTCGACGACCGCGAGGCCGGCGGCGTCGGCGTTCAGCGCCGCCCACTGGCCGCTGGCCTCCAGCGCCTCGCGCAGCGCGGTGAGCCACAGCGCCAGCGGCCGTGGCGCTTGCAGCGCGCCGCGGATGGCCTCGGCCGGGTCGGCGATGGCGGGCCGGTGGTCGTCACTCTGCGCGCTCACCCAGCGCTGCCAGTCGCGCGCGCCGTCCTGGCGCAAACGGCGTTCGAGCTGGCGCAGGCCCGCGGCATCGAAAGCCGGCGCCTGTTTCAGCCAGTCGAGCACCGCGTCGCTGCCGGCCTGTCGCACGGCGGCGCGCAGCAGCGCCATCAGGTTGGCGGCGACGCGGGTGGTGGAGAGTTTCCAGCCGGTCTCGTCGCGCACCGCGATGCGCTGGGCCGCGAGCTGCGCGCGCACGCGGCGGCTCAGTTCGCGGTCGTTGGCGACCAGCGCGACCGGCCAGCGGCCGGCCTCGATGTGGCGCAGCACGCAGGCGGTGGCGCGCTGCGCCTCGTCTTCGGCGTCGGTGGCCGCATGAAGGGCCGGCGAGGCGGACATGGCATGGTCGGCCGCCAGTTCCAGCACCATCGCGCGCTCGCCCCAGCGGGCCAGCAGCGTGGCCAGCACCGGCTCAGGTTGCAGGCCCTGCAGCACGACGACGGCGTCGAGCCCGGCGTCGGCACCGGGAGCGAGCAGCACGTCGGTCTCGAAACCGGACGCGGCGACCCAGGCCAGCGCGATGCGGGCGACCGCCGCCTCCACCGCCAGCACGTCGCCGCCGGTCACGAAGCCGATCTGCGGGCCCAGCGTGGCCGACCAGGCGGCGCGCGCGTCGGGCGGCTGCGCGGCGGCCAGCGGCGCGATTTGCGAAGCGGCCTCCACCAGCATGGGCGCCAGCGTGTCGCGCAGCGCCTTCAGGCCGGCTTGTTCCAGCAGGCCCTGGGCGGTCAGCAGGTCGCGGCCGGCCTCGCCGCTCCAGTCGCCCGGCGCGGGCTCGAAGCCGCCCAGCGTGCGCGCCCAGTTGCGCAGGCTTTCGAAGCGCGGCAGGAAGGCGGCGGCCGGCGCAGCCCCGGCGCGGGCGCGCGCGGCGGTCCATTCGGCCCACAGTTGCGCGGCCACCGGCATCAATTGGGCGTAGGGCACCAGCACCAGCGTGCGCGAGGGGTGGGCCGCGCGCGCGGCCATTGCGGCATGCAGTCGGGCCAGCAGCCCGCTGTGTGGATCGAGCCAGCGGTCGCGCACCGGATGCCCGGCGGGCCACTCCGGCGAATCGGTTCTGGAATGGGCTTTGGCTATCCCGGCCATAGCCCCCGTTCGGGGGCGAGGGGGGTTGGTTTCTGTCACAATCCCGCCACTGTAGCGGTATCTTTCACTGCAAGGAGCCATGAATGGCCAGCGACCTGATCAAACACACTTCCGACGCCACTTTCGAAGCCGACGTGCTGCAATCCACCCAGCCGGTGCTGGTTGATTACTGGGCCGAATGGTGTGGTCCCTGCCGCATGATCGCGCCGGTGCTCGACGAACTCGCCACCAGCTACCAGGGCAAGCTGCAGGTGGCAAAGATGAACGTCGACGAGAACCGCGAGATCCCCGCCAAGTTCGGCATCCGCGGCATCCCCACCTTGATGCTGTTCAAGGGTGGCCAGCTCGCCGCCACCAAGGTGGGCGCGATGAACAAGACCCAGCTCACCGCCTTCATCGACCAGCAGCTCGCCGCCTGATCGAGTCCCCCCAGGGGCAGCCGAGACACCGCTTCCGGCTGCCCTTTTTCCTGTCATAATCGTTTTCATCCACCGGGCGCTGCAGGCGATCCGGTCGCATCCAAGGCCCGGCAGGCAACCCGCCGAACGGCCGACACCCTCCCCCCAAAATTCTGAATTCACTCCGCAAGGGGTTTTTCCATGCACTTAAACGAACTCAAGGCACTGCACGTGTCCGAGGTCCTGAAGCAGGCCGAAGCGCTCGAGATCGAGAACACCGGCCGCATGCGCAAACAGGAGCTGATGTTCGCCATCATCAAGAAGCGCGCCCGCGCCGGTGAACAGGTGTTCGCCGACGGCGTGCTCGAAATCCTGCCCGACGGTTTCGGTTTCCTGCGCAGCCCGGACACCAGCTACACCGCCAGCACCGACGACATCTACATCAGCCCCAGCCAGGTGCGGCGCTTCAACCTGCACACCGGGGACATGATCGAGGGCGAAGTGCGCACGCCGAAAGACGGCGAGCGCTACTTCGCGCTGACCAAGCTCGACAAGGTCAATGACGGCCTGCCCGAGGACAACAAGCACAAGGTCATGTTCGAGAACCTGACGCCGCTGTTCCCGCGCGAGCAGTTGCGCCTGGAGCGCGACATCAAGGGCGACGAGAACATCACCGGCCGCGTGATCGACATCATCGCGCCGATCGGCCGCGGCCAGCGCGCCCTCATCGTGGCCCAGCCCAAGAGCGGCAAGACGGTGATGATGCAGCACATGGCGCACGCCATCACCGCCAACTACCCCGAGGTGCACCTGATGGTGCTGCTGGTCGACGAGCGGCCGGAAGAAGTGACCGAAATGCAGCGCAGCGTGCGCGGCGAGGTCATCTCCTCCACCTTCGACGAACCCGCCGCCCGCCACGTGCATGTGGCCGAGATGGTGATCGAGCGCGCCAAGCGCCTGGTCGAGCTGAAGAAGGACGTCGTGATTTTGCTCGACTCCATCACCCGCCTCGCCCGCGCCTACAACAACGTCGTGCCGTCGTCGGGCAAGGTGCTGACCGGCGGCGTGGACGCCAACGCGCTGCAGCGCCCCAAGCGCTTCTTCGGCGCCGCCCGCAAGGTGGAAGAAGGCGGCTCGCTGACCATCATCGCGACCGCGCTGATCGACACCGGCAGCCGCATGGACGAAGTGATCTTCGAGGAGTTCAAGGGCACCGGCAACAGCGAAGTCCACCTGGACCGCCGCCTCTACGAGAAGCGCGTCTTCCCTGCCATCAACCTCAACCGCAGCGGCACCCGCCGCGAGGAACTGCTGCTGGCGCCCGAGGTGCTGCAGAAGACCCGCATCCTGCGCCAGTTCATGTACAACATGGACGAGATCGAGTCGATGGAGATGGTTCTGAAATCGATGAAGGCCACCAAGGGCAACGTCGAGTTCTTCGACATGATGCGCCGGGGTGGCTAGGCTATAATCGAAGGCTTTCCTGCGGAAAGTAGGCCAGAGTGGCTGGTCCGGCTCCCGCAACAGCCCCAAGGAAGACCATGAAAGAAGGCATTCACCCCAATTACCGCGAGGTCTGTTTCCTCGACCTGTCGAACAACTTCAAGTTCGTCACCCGCTCCTGCGTGAACACCAAGGAAACGGTCAAGATGGACGACGGCCGCGAACTGCCGCTGTACAAGCTCGACACCTCCAGCGAATCGCACCCGTTCTACACCGGCACGCAAAAGTCGGTCGACAACATGGGTGGCCGCGTCGAGAAGTTCCGCAACCGCTTCGGCAAGACCACCGCGAAGTAATTCCGAATTTCGGTATAAAGGGCAGCCCGGTTCACCGCGCTGCCCTTTTTCTTTGTTGCCGCGTTTCTCCAACCCCGCTTGAACCAACCTACCCCCGCCATCGTCGCCCAGAACGCGGTCCGCCGGCTGCCGCGCGTCGCGCTGCTGCTGCTGTGCCTGGCCTATGTGGTGCCGGGTTTCGTGGGCCGGCAGCCGTGGAAGAGCGCCGACATGGCGTCGTTCGGCTACATGGCCGAGCTGGCGGCCGGTGCCACCTCGTGGTTCAACCCGCGGCTGCTCGGCCAGGTCGCCGAGTTCGACGCCCTGCTGCCCTACTGGCTGGGCGCCGGCTTCATCAAGCTGCTGCCGTTCGTCGATCCCGCCTTCGCGGTGCGCATCCCGTTCGCGCTGTTGCTGGCGCTGACGCTGACCGCCACCTGGTACGGCGTCTACCACCTCGCCCGCTCGCCGCTCGCGCAGCCGGTGGCCTTCGCTTTCGGCGGTGAGGCCAATCCCGCCGACTACGCCCGCGCGATTGCCGACGGCGCGCTGCTCGCGCTGATCGCCTGCCTGGGCCTGGGTCAGCTGTCGCACGAAACCACGCCGGCGGTGGCGCAGCTGGCGTTTGCGGCGCTGGCCTTCTACGGCGTGGCGGCGCTGCCGCACCGGCGCTGGCAGGCCTGGGTGGCGTTCCCGGTCGGTCTGGCCGGGCTGGCGCTCAGCGGCGCACCCACCTACGCGGTGCTGCTCGGCGCCGGCAGCACCGCCATCTCTCTGCGCGCCTTCGACCCGGAGGAGCCCGACCACCTGCGCGACGCACTGCGCCGTGCCATCTTCGTGCTGGCGCTGACCGTGCTGGTCGGTGTGCTGGCCACCGCGCTCGACCTCTGGCGCTGGCGCATCTCATTGCCCGGCACCAACGCCGGCTGGCGCGACTGGCGCAACCTGGTGCGGCTGCTGCTGTGGTTCACCTGGCCGGCCTGGCCGCTGGTGCTGTGGACGCTGTGGCGCTGGCGCCGCCAGTTCAACGCCCGCCACCTGACGCTGCCGCTGTGGTTCGCCGGCGTGGCGCTGGCGGTGACGCTGACCACCCACTCGGCCGACCGCTCGCTGCTGCTGGGCCTGCCGGCCTTCGCCACCCTCGCCGCCTTCGCGCTGCCCACGCTGAACCGCAACGTGGCCGCTCTGGTCGACTGGTTCACGCTGCTGTTCTTCAGCGGCTGCGCGATCGTGATCTGGGTGGTCTGGATCTCGCTGCAGACCGGCTTTCCGGCCAAGCCGGCGGCCAACGTCGCGCGGCTGCTGCCGGGCTTCGAGCCCAGCTTTTCGCCGCTGTCGCTGGTGCTGGCGCTGGCCGCCACCGCCGCCTGGCTGTGGCTGGTGCACTGGCGGGTGGGCCGGCACCGCAAGCCGATCTGGAAAAGCCTGGTGTTGCCGTCGGGCGGCGCGGTGCTGGGCTGGGTGCTGGTGATGACGCTGTGGCTGCGGCCGCTGGATTTCGCGCGCAACTACGAGGTGCTGGTGCAGCGGGTGGTGGAGCGCACGGGCAGCACCGACTGCATCGAGACCTTCGGCCTGCAGCGCGGCCAGATCGCGGCGCTGCAGTACCACGGCAAACTGAAGCTGGTGGCGGCTTCGCAGGAGGCGAGCTGCTCGTGGCTGCTGGTCGACATCGACAGCCAGATCCGCCTGCCACTGACCGTCAACCTCGACCAGTGGACGCTGGAGGCGGCGCTGCGCCGCCCGTCTGACAAGACCGACGACGTGCTGCTCTACCGCTTCGTGCCGCCGCACGACCCCACGCCGCTGAGCGAACGATGAGCGACACCCGGCGCATCGCGCGGCACGGCGGCTCGGTGCTGCTGGGCCAGTTCGCGTCGATCGCGTTCAGCGTGACCGACACCATGGTCGCCGGCCGCTACGCCGACACCGCGCTGGCCGCGCTCTCGGTGGCCGCCGCCATCTACATCAGCGTGTTCGTCGCGCTGATCGGCGTGCTGCAGGCCACGCTGCCGATCTGGGCCGAGCTGAACGGCGCCAAGGCCGGCGAGAAGCTCGGCTATTCGGTGCGGCAGTCGCTCTACCTCTGTCTCTTCACCGCGCTGCCCGGCATCGCGGTGCTGCTGGCGCCCGGCCCGCTGCTGCGCGCTTCCGACGTGCCGGCGGCGCTGCAGGGCCCGGTGCAGACCTACCTTGGCGTGCTGGCGCTGTCGCTGGTGCCGGCGCTGCTGTTCCGCCTGTACGGCGCGCTGAACCAGGCGCTGGGCCGGCCGATGCTGGTGACCTGGCTGCAGATCGGCGCGCTGGTGCTGAAGGTGCCGCTGACGGTGTGGTTCGCGTTCGGCGGCGCGGGCCTGCCGGCGATGGGGCTGGTGGGCTGCGCGGTGGCCACGCTGGTGGTGCACCTGGCCATGGCCGGCACCGCACTGACCCTGCTGCGCACCCGCGAGCTGTACCGCCCCTTCGCGCTGTGGCGGCCACTGGAAAGGCCCGACTGGGCGCACCTCGCGGCCTTCGCGCGGCTGGGCGTGCCGGCCGGGCTGGCGGTGGCGGTGGAGGTCACCTCGTTCACGCTGATGGCGCTGCTGATCGCGCGGCTGGGCGCGGTGGCGTCGGCCAGCCACCAGATCGCGTCCAGCATGGCGTCGGTGCTGTACATGGTGCCGCTGTCGATGGGCATCGCCACCAGTGCCTGCGTCAGCCGCTGGATCGGCGCCGGCAACAAAGCAGCGGCCCGAGCCGCCATTTTGTCGGGTTTCAAGCTCGCAGTCAGCATGGCCATTGGGTTTGCAGCTCTGCTTTTCATAGCAAACGGCGTCATAGGACACCTGTACTCGAAGAACCCCGAAGTGGTGCGCACCGCCGCCGTGCTGCTGGCCTGGGTGGCGCTCTACCACCTGGCCGACGCCACGCAGGCGATGTGCGTCTTCGTGCTGCGCTGCTACCGCGTGACGCTGGCGCCGCTGGTCATCTACAGCGTGCTGCTGTGGGGCCTGGGCCTGGCCGGCGGCTTCGCGCTGGCCTATGGCGGCCTGCCGGGCGTGGCGCCGATGAACACGCCGGAAGCCTTCTGGATCGCCAGCAGCGTGGCGCTGGTCTTGACGGCCATTGCCTTCGTGCTGCTGCTGTGGCGCACGGTGCGCCGCGCGGGCGACTAAGCCGCGGCCGCCAGCACCGGCCGCACACGGCTGGTCGGGAACACCATGGAGAAGGTCGAACCGCGGCCCGGCGTGCTGTCGATGCGCAGTTCGCCGCCGTGGCGCTGCACCACGTGCTTGACGATGGCAAGCCCGAGGCCGGTGCCGCCGGTCTCGCGCGAGCGGCTGCGGTCGACGCGGTAGAAGCGTTCGGTCAGGCGTGGCAGGTGTTCGGGCGCGATGCCGGGGCCGTTGTCCTGCACGGCGTATTCGTGGCGGCCGTCGGTCAGCACCGTCCAGCGCACGCGGATCGTGCGGCCGGGCGGCGTGTAGCGCACGGCGTTGCTGAGCAGGTTGAACATGGCGCTCAGCAGTTCGGCCTGGATGCCGGCAATCTCGACGTCGGGCGCGGGATCGACCTGCAGGTCGTGTGGCGGCACCGCCAGCAGGCGCGACAGCGCCCGCCCGTCGGTCTCGCACTGCGCCAGCAGCGGCTGCACGCGCACCCAGTCGCGCGTGCCGGGCGGCGGGCTGCCTTCGAGGCGCGACAGCGTCAGCAGGTCGTTCACCAGCGTCTGCATGCGCTGCGACTGCGTGGCCATCATCTCGAGGTAGCGGGCACGGTCGGCGGCCTCGAGCGGCAGGTTCTGCAGCGTTTCGATGAAGCCGGCCAGCACCGTCAGTGGCGTGCGGATTTCATGCGACACGTTGGCCACGAAGTCGCGCCGCATCGTTTCGGCCTGCTCGACCATGGTCACGTCGCGCGACAGCAGCATGCGGCGGCCGGCGCCGTAGGGGTGCAGCTGCACCGCAAGCCGCACCGGCCGGCTGGGTGACGAATCCGGCCCCTGGATGACGATTTCGCGGGCCGGCGCACGGCTCGCGTAATGCGCGGCAAAGGCGGGGTCGCGCACCAAGTTGCCGATGAGCTGCATCAGGTCGCGCTCGGCGTCGAAGGCGAAGTGCCGCGCCGCGGTCTGGTTGCACCATTCGATGTGGCCTTGCGCGTCGAGCAGCACCACGCCGTTGGGCGACTCGCGGATGGCTTCCAGGAATTCATGCAGGCGGGCCTGGCTCTCGGCATTCAATTGCTCGCGGTTGCGCAGCAGGCGGCTGACGCGGCTGGCGATCTCGCCCCACTGCCCGCGCCGGATGGGCAGGGTGCGCCCGCCGTCGCGGCGCAGCCAGTTGATGACGCGCAGCGCCTGAACGCGGTCGACCAGCACCCACAGCATGCCGGCGGCCGGAAAGCCGATTGCGGCGCCGGCCATGCCACCCAGCACGTAGCCCAGGCCGCCACCGGCCACCTGGGCGACGGCAAAGGTCACGATGCCCAGGATCATGCGAAAGCCCGGATGGCGCTGCGCTCCGTCACGCCGCAGAGCTCAGCGGCTGCTGCGGTTGCGAGGTCATGCGGTAGCCGGCGCCGCGCACCGTCTCCAGCATCACCGACGCGGCGCCCAGCGCCTCGCGCAGGCGCTTGACGTGGACGTCGACCGTGCGCTCTTCAATGAAGACGTGGTCGCCCCAGATCTTGTCGAGCAGTTGCGCACGGCTGTGCACGCGCTCAGGGTGCTTCATCAGGTAGTGCAACAGCTTGAATTCGGTCGGGCCGATCTTCAGCAACTGGCTCTGGTAGTTGACGCGGTAGGTGGCGCCGTCGAGCACCAACTCGCCGATGCTGACGCTGTCGTTCACCTGCTCCGGCGCGCGGCGGCGCAGCACCGCGCGGATGCGGGCCAGCAGTTCCTGCGTGGAGAAGGGCTTCGTGATGTAGTCGTCGGCGCCGGCATCCAGGCCCTGAACCTTGTCGGGCTCGTCGCCACGCGCCGTCAGCATCAGGATGGGAACCAGCTTGGTCCGGGCGTCGGCGCGCCACTTGCGGGCCAGCGTGATGCCGCTCTGGCCCGGCAGCATCCAGTCGAGCAGGATGGCGTCGGGCAGCACGGCGTCGAGCTCGCGCTGCGCGGCATCGCCGTCTTCAGCCCAGATCGGCTGGAAACCGTTGTGCCGCAGGTTGACCGCGATCAGCTCGGCAATCGCCGGTTCGTCTTCAACAATGAGTACGCGTGGAGATTTCATGGAAGCCCCCTCCTGTGAAGCATGGGACGAAGTCCGCCGCCGGGCCGCCCGCAAGGCAGACCCGCCCCCTCGGGGGGCAGAGAGCTACACGAAGTGAGCGAACGTGGGGGCATCATTTCACGGCGTGTTCGATCTGCTCCATCGACGTGTGGCGCACATCTTCGCCCTTGACGATGTAGATGATGAATTCTGCAATGTTTTTGGCGTGGTCGCCAATGCGCTCGATCGCCTTGGCCACGAACAGCAGGTCGAGGCTGGACGAGATCGTGCGCGGGTCTTCCATCATGTAGGTGATGAGCTTGCGCACGAAGCCGTCGAACTCGGTGTCGAGCAGGTCGTCGTCCTTCAAGATGGTGACGGCGGCCTTGGTGTCGAGGCGCGCGAACGCGTCGAGCGCCTTGCGCAGCAACCCGGAGGCCAGTTCGGCCGCCACGCGCAGATCCGACGTGGGCAGCGCGCGCGAGGCGCCGCCGGCCATGATGGACTTGACCATGCGCGCAATCTTGTCGGCCTCGTCGCCCACCCGCTCGAGGTTGGCGGTGGTCTTGGAAATGGCCATCAGCAGCCGCAGGTCGCGCGCGGTCGGTTGGCGGCGCGCGATGATGCTGGACAGTTCGCGGTCGATCTCGACTTCCATCGCGTTGACGCGGAGTTCAAGGTCGCTGACCTGCTGGGCCGATTCGGCGCTGAACTGCGACAGCGCGTAGATGGCCTGGCGGATCTGCGATTCGACCAGGCCGCCGAGCTCCATCACGCGCGCCGAGACGCTGTTGAGCTCGCTGTCGAACTGGGTGGAAAGGTGCTTGTCGGGCATGCTGGCTCCCAATGAAAACGTCAGCCGAAGCGGCCGGTGATGTAGTCCTCGGTCTCCTTGCGCGTCGGCTTGAAGAACAGCTGTTCGGTCGGGCCGAACTCGACGAGGTCGCCGAGGTACATGTAGGCGGTGTAGTCGCTGCAGCGGGCGGCCTGCTGCATGTTGTGGGTCACGATGACCACGGTGTAGTCGTCCTTCAATTCGGCGATCAGCTCTTCCACCTTGGCGGTGGAGATCGGGTCGAGTGCCGAACACGGTTCGTCGAGCAGCAGCACTTCCGGCTTGATCGCGATGCCGCGGGCGATGCACAGGCGCTGCTGCTGGCCGCCAGAGAGGCTGGCGCCGTTCTGCTGCAGCTTGTCCTTCACTTCGGTCCACAGCGCGGCCTTGCGCAGCGCCCATTCCACGCGGTCGTCCATGTCGGCGCTGTTCAGGTTCTCGAACAGTTTCACGCCGAAGGCCACGTTGTCGTAGATGGACATGGGGAACGGCGTGGGCTTCTGGAACACCATGCCGACCTTGGCGCGCAGCAGCGCGACGTCGGTCTTGCTCTTCAGCAGGTTCTCGCCGTCCAGCATGATCTCGCCCTCGGCGCGCTGCTCGGGGTAGAGCTCGTACATGCGGTTGAAGATGCGCAGCAGCGTGGACTTGCCGCAGCCCGACGGGCCGATGAAGGCGGTGACCTTCTTCTCGGGAATCTCGAGGTTGATGCCCTTGAGCGCGTGGAATTTGCCGTAGTAGAAGTCCAGGTTCTTGACCGAGATCTTCGACTTGCCGTTGTGGGAGGTGATGGTGTCCATCGTCCGTACCTTGTTTATTGGGGGTTGCGCGTCAGCACGCGCGCCAGGATGTTGAGGCCGAGCACCGCCACCGTGATCAGGAACACGCCGGCCCAGGCCAGCGATTGCCAGTTCTCGTAGGGGCTCATCGCGAATTTGAAGATCGTCACCGGCAGGCTGGCCACCGGGCCGCTCATGTCGGCCGTCCAGAACTGGTTGGACAGCGCGGTGAACAGCAGCGGCGCGGTTTCGCCGGCGATGCGGGCCACCGCCAGCAGCACACCGGTCACCACACCCGCACGGGCCGCCCGCAGCGTGATGCTGAGGATGACCTTCCACTTCGGCGTGCCCAGCGCGTAGGCCGCTTCACGCAGGCCCGGCGGCACCAGTTGCAGCATGTTCTCGGTGGTGCGGATCACCACCGGAATCACGATCAGCGCCAGCGCGATCACGCCAGCCCAGCCGGAGAAGCTGTTCCAGCGCGCCACCACCACCGCGTAGACGAACAGGCCGATCACGATGGACGGCGCCGACAGCAGGATGTCGTTGACGAAGCGCGTGGTACTGGCGAGCCAGCCCTTGGTCTCGTACTCGGCGAGGTAGATGCCGGCCATCACGCCAATCGGTGCGCCAACGAAGGTGGCCAGCGCCACCATCATCACCGAGCCGAAAATGGCGTTGGCAAGGCCGCCGTCTTCATTGGGTGCGGGCGTCATCTGTGTCAGCGTCGACCAGGCCAGGCCACCCAGCCCCAGGCGCAGCGTCTCCCACAGAATCCACGCCAGCCAGAACAGGCCGAAGGCCATGGCGGCGAGCGACAGCGCCAGCGCGATGCTGTTGACGCGCTTGCGGCTGTTGAACTTGGCCAGCCGGGGATCGGTCAAGACCGCGCTCATGATTTCGCTCCTTCGGCCTTGCGCAGGCGGGCCAGCATCAGTTTGGACAGCACCAGCACGACGAAGGTGATGAAGAACAGCACCAGGCCCAGGTACATCAGCGCGGCCTGGTGCAGGCCGGTCGCCGCTTCGGCGAACTCGTTGGCCAGGGCCGAGGTGATGCTGTTGGCAGCCTGGAACAGGCTCAGCGAATCGAGCTGGTTGAAGTTGCCGATGACGAAGGTCACCGCCATGGTTTCACCCAGCGCGCGGCCCAGCCCCAGCATGACGCCGCCGACCACGCCGGCCTTGGTGTACGGCAGCACCACCTTGGAGACGACCTCCCAGGTGGTGGAACCCAGGCCGTAAGCCGACTCTTTCAGCAGCGTGGGCGTGACCTCGAACACGTCGCGCATCACCGAGGCGATGAACGGGATGATCATGATCGCCAGGATGATGCCGGCCGACAGAATGCCGATGCCCACCGGCGGGCCGGAGAACAGCGCGCCGATCACCGGCACGTTGCCGAACACGGCCTGCAGCGGCTGCTGCACATACGTGGCGAGGATGGGTCCGAACACCAGCAGGCCCCACATGCCGTAGACGATGGACGGCACCGCCGCCAGCAGCTCGATCGCGGTGCCCAGCGGGCGCTTCAGCCAGGCCGGCGACAGCTCGGTGAGGAACAGCGCGATGCCGAAGCTGACCGGCACGGCAATGACCAGCGCGATCAGCGAGCTGGCCAGCGTGCCGTAGATCATGACCAGGCCGCCGTAGCGGTTCTGCACCGGGTCCCAGACGCTGCTGGTCAGGAAGGACAGGCCGTATTCCTGGATGGCCGGCCAGGCGCCAACCGTGAGCGAGCCCAGGATGCCGATGAGCAGCGCCAGCGTGGCGAAGGCCGCGCCTTTGGCGGCCCAGCCGAACAGCAGGTCTGCGGTGGCACCCGACCGCGGCGAGCGGGCGGGCGGTGGGTTGGTCATGGCGCGCTCCCGGCCGCGAACGGCCGGGTCCAGCGTGGTGTCGTTGGCTGAAAGTGTAGAGGACACGAGGGTCAGGCCCGTTCGTTGCCGGCGGCCGCCGGATTACTTGAACGCGACCGGCTTGCCGGAAGCGTCCTTGATCTCGCCCCAGGCCTTCTCGATCTGGGCCTTCACGGCGGTGGGCATCGGCACGTAGTCGAGGCCTTCGGCGGTGGCGTCACCGTGCTGGTAGGCCCACTCGAAGAACTTCAGGACGGCGGTGGCCTGGGCCGGCTTGTCCTGGCTCTTGTGCATCAGGATGAAGGTGGCGCCGGTGATGGGCCAGGAAGCCTTGCCCGGCTGGTCGGTCAGGATCTGGTAGAAGCTCTTGGACCAGTCGGCGCCGGCAGCGGCGGCCTTGAACGCGGTGTCGTCCGGGCCCACGAAGGCGCCTTCGCGGTTCTGCAGCAGCGTGTAGGTCATCTTGTTCTGCTTCACGTAGGCGTACTCGACGTAGCCGATCGAGTTGGGCAGGCGGCCCACGAAAGCGGCCACGCCTTCGTTGCCCTTGCCGCCGGCGCCGGCGGGCCAGTTCACGGCCGTGCCTTCACCGACCTTGGTCTTCCACTCGGCGTTGGCCTTGCTCAGGTAGTTCGTGAAGATGAAGGTGGTGCCCGAGCCGTCGGCGCGGCGCACCGGGGCGATGGCGGCGTCCGGCAGGGCCACGCCGGGGTTCAGCGCCTTGATGGCGGCGTCGTCCCACTTGGTGATCTTGCCCAGGAAAATGTCGCCCAGCACCTGGCCCGACAGGCGCAGCTGGCCGGGAGCGATGCCCTTGATGTTGACGACCGGCACCACGCCACCGATCACGGTGGGGAACTGCAGCAGGCCCTTCTTGGCCAGGTCTTCGTCCTTCAGCGGGGCGTCGGAAGCGCCGAAATCGACCGTCTTGGCGTCGATCTGCTTGATGCCGGCACCGGAGCCGACGGACTGGTAGTTCACCTTGCCGCCACCGGCCTTCACGTAGTCGGACGCCCACTTGGCGTACAGCGGGGCCGGAAAGCTGGCGCCGGCGCCGGTCACGTCCTGGGCCGACACGGCGGCGGTGAAGGACAGCGCCAGCGTGGCAATGAGGGCGGAGGACAGTTTGGAGAGGGTCATCGTGAAACCTTAAGTAACGGGAGGTAAACGGAGGTTGGGATTACGAATCGGGTCCCCGCCAATGTAGGAAGGCTGTGTGACAGCACCGTGACATTCGCAAGACAACCCGCTCCAGGCGGGGTCATGGCGTTGTCACGAGGCCGTCACGGTCCTCGTCCAAGCTCGCCCCCATCATTTTGGGGAAACTTCCATGTCGAGCCGCCGCCTTTTCATTGCCGCCACCTCCGCCGCCGCCCTTCTGGCGCTGTCCGCCTGCGCCACGCCGCCGGCCAGCCAGTCCGTGGCCGACCGCATCGCCAGCGAGCCGTCGCTGGCCACGCTGAACGACCTGGTCACCAAGGCCGGCCTGCGCGAGACGCTGGCCGCGCCCGGCCCCTACACCGTGCTGGCCCCCACCAACGCGGCCTTCGCCGCCGTGCCTGCCAAGACCATGACCGAGCTGGCCAACGACCCCGCCAAGCTGAAGGCCGTGCTGAGCTACCACGTGCTGCCCGGCAACACCCCGTCGGCGGAGATCAAGACCGGCAACACCAAAACGCTGAACGGCGCCGACGTGGCGCTCTCGCGCGCCGGCAGCTTCGTCACCGCGGAAGACGCGGTGGTCGAGCAGCCCGATCTGGTGGCCGCCAACGGCACCGTGCTGGTGGTCGACCGCGTGCTGATGCCGCCCAAGCGCTGAGCCTTAATTTCAAACAAAATCGGCCTCCAGTCAGCGCCAAATGGCGCTTTCTAGCTATGAATTCAGTAGCTGAAGAACACTGGAGGGCCGCATGCCGGCCCGCATGACCACCGTTGCGCGGGTGCGGCCGGCCGCCCTGCCCGAACCGGCGGCGGCCCGGTGCTATGCTGCCGCCGTCACTCGCCCCCTCTCCATGCACAACGGAACCCTGCTGGCGGCCGTGGACCTCGGGTCCAACAGCTTTCGCCTCGAAATCGGCCGTCTCGACCACGGCCAGATCCACCGCACCGACTACCTGAAGGAAACCGTCCGCCAGGGCAATGGCCTGGACGCCGCGCGCAACCTCACGCCCGACGCCATGCAGCGCGGCTGGGACTGCCTGGCCCGCTTCGGCGAACGGCTGGCCGGCTTCGAGCCGTCACAGGTGCGCGCCGTGGCCACGCAGACGCTGCGCGAGGCCCGCAACCGCGACGTGTTCCTCGCCCGCGCCAACCAGATCCTCGGCTTCCCGATCGACGTCATCTCCGGCCACGAAGAGGCCCGGCTGATCTACCAGGGCGTGGCCCACCTGCTGCCCCAGTCCGATGAGCGCCGGCTGGTGATCGACATCGGCGGCCGTTCCACCGAGATCATCCTCGGACAGGGCCTGGAAGCGCAGAACATGGCCTCCTACCGCGTCGGCAGCGTGGCCTGGTCGATGAAGTACTTCGCCAGCGGCGACCTGGTGCGCAGCGCCTTCCAGACCGCCGAAATCGCCGCCAAGGCGGTGCTCGACGAAGCGATTGCCACCTGTGGCCCCGACACCTGGGACGTGGCCTATGGCTCTTCCGGCACCGTTGGCGCGGTCGGCGAGGTGCTGGTCGCCGCCGGCTGGCCGGCCGGCGAGATCACCCGCGAGGGGCTCGACTGGGTCATGGACAAACTGCTGCGCGCCGGCCATGTGGACCGCCTGCGCATCGACGGCATGCGCGACGACCGCCGCGCCGTCATCGGCGGCGGCATCAGCGTGCTGTGCGCGCTGTTCGATTTGCTCGAGATCGAACGCCTGCAGCTCGCCGGCGGCGGCCTGCGCCACGGTGTGCTGCACGACCTGATCGAACGTGAGGAAGGCCAGATCGACCTGCGCTCCACTTCCGTGGAGCGGCTCGCCACCCGCTTCCAGGTAGACGCCACGCAGGCCGGCCGGGTCGAGGCGGTTGCCCGCAAGCTGCTGCGCCAGTTGCTCGGCAAGGAAGCCGCACGCGCCGAGCGCAAGCTCGGCTGGGCCGCACTGCTGCACGAGATCGGCTTCCAGATTTCGCACAGCGATTACCACAAGCACGGCAGCTACATCCTCGACCACGCCGACGTGCCCGGCTTCGCGGTGCACGAACTGCACCGCCTGGGCCTGCTGGTGCTGGGCCACCGCGGCAAGCTGCGCAAGCTCGACGCCGACTTCGAAGACGAAGCCTTCGTGCTGCAGCTGCTGGCGCTGCGGCTGGCCGTCATCCTGTGCCACGCCCGGCGCGACCCCGAACTGGCCGGCGTCGTCATCGAACACGCCGGCGGCCGCGAGGTGCGCATCGGCGTGCGCTCCGGCTGGGCGCTGGCCTACCCGCAGTCGGCCCATCTGCTGCGCGAGGAAAGCGTGGCCTGGCAGAAGACGCCCTGGACGCTGCAGGTCGCCACCAACGGGTGATGGACGCACCCGCAGCGGGTTGAATTCGGCGGTTTCCTGAAAACCGTATAAACTGTTTATACGGTATACAACATTTCAAGGAATCCGCATGGCAACTTCTCCCACCCCCAAGACCAGCCCCGCCACCCCGGCCGAAGCCACCGCAACCGCCGAAAAGAAGGCGCCCGCGAAGAAAGCCGCCGCACCCGCCAAGGCCGCGAAGCCCGCCGCCAAACCGGCGGCCAAGGCCGCAGCCAAGAAGCCGGCACCCGCCGCGAAGAAGGCCGCGCCCGCCAAGAAGGCAGCCGCCGCCAAGCCGGTGAAGGCCGAAAAGCCCAAGAAGCCCAAGCTCGTGCGCGACAGCTTCACCATTCCCAAGGCCGAATACACGGTGCTGGAAGACCTCAAGCAGCGCGCCACCAAGCTGGGCCATGCCGCCAAGAAGAGCGAAGTGCTGCGCGCCGGCATCAAGGCGCTGGCCGGTCTTTCTGACGCGGCGCTGCAGGCCGCGCTGAAGGCCGTTCCGGCCATCAAGACCGGCCGACCCAGCAAGGGCTGAAGAGAGCGGCTGAGCGCCGCCGGGCCGCTCCCAAGGCGCGAACGTAGGAGCTAAAGCAGCTCCGGGGACTGAACCGTGACGATGACGGTGCGGTTGGCGCCTTCGCGCTCACGGTCGCGCAGCCACCAGACCGCGCCCTTCTTCACCGAGCATTCGGTTTCGTGCAGCCCCATCAGCCGGGCAATGGCCGAGCCCAGCGTCGGCTGGTGGCCCACCACGAGTATGGGAATCCGGCTGGCTGGCCACTGCGCCAGCGCCAGCAGGTCGTCAACGCTGGCGTCGGGGCTCAATTCGTCGCGCAGCTTGTACTTGCGGCCCAGCGCCAGCGCGGTCTGCTCGGTGCGGCGCGCCGGGCTGCACAGGATGCGGGTGCCTTCGGGCAACTGCCTGTCCAGCCAGGCGGCCATGCGCGCGGCCTGCTTCTCGCCACGCGGCGTGAGCGAACGTTCAAGGTCGCTCATGCCGTCGGCGGCCTCTTCGGCCTCGGCATGGCGCCACAGGATCAGGTCCATGTGCTTCACCCCCCAGACCGGCCGTAACGGCCAGCCAATGCAGCCTGTGCGCCCTTGCTCGCCTTGCCGCCCTTGGCGGTGACGGCGTCCGGGTCGGGCCGGCGGTAGCTGCCGTCGGCCTGCAGGTCCCAGCCGTCGACGCCGTCGTGCAGGTAGGGCACCAGGCACTCGTCGATCAAACGCTGGCGCAGCGCGGCGTCGGTCACCGGCCACGCCAGCTCGATGCGGCGCAGCATGTTGCGGTTCATCCAGTCGGCGCTCGAGAGGTAGAGCTGCTCGTCGCCGTCGGCCTCGAAATAGAACACCCTCGAGTGCTCGAGAAAGCGGCCGATCACCGAGCGCACCCGGATGTTCTCGGTATGGCCCGGCACCTGCGCCGGCAGCATGCAGGCGCCGCGCACGATCAGGTCGATCTTCGCGCCCGCGCGGCCCGCCGCGATCAAGGCGCGGATCAGCACCTCGTCGGTCAGCGCGTTCATCTTGGCCACGATGCGGGCGGGCTTGCCCTCGGCGGCCGCGCGGCCCACCGCCTCGATGCGTTCCCGGAAGCGGTCGTGCATCTGCACGGGCGCTAGCAGCACCCTGTGCAGCGGCGGCAGGCGGCTCTGGCTGGCGAGATGGCCGAACACATGCTCGGCGTCTTCGGTCAGTTGCGGGTCGGCGGTGAAGTAGCTGACGTCGGTGTACAGGCGCGCGGTGCGCGGGTTGTAGTTGCCGGTGGAGAGGTGGGCGTAGCGGCGCAGGTGCTTGCCTTCGCGCCGCGTCACCAGCAGCATCTTGGCGTGGGTCTTGAGGCCCACCACGCCGTACACCACCTGCGCACCGATCGACTCCAGCATCTCGGCCCAGTTGATGTTGGCCTCTTCGTCGAAGCGGGCCTTCAGCTCCACCACGACGGTCACTTCCTTGCCCTTGCGCACCGCCTCGCGCAGCAGCGCCATCAGCTCGGACTCGGCGCCGGTGCGGTAGATGGTCTGCTTGATCGCCAGCACCTGGCGGTCGTTCACGGCCTCGCGCAGAAAACCCAGCACCGCGTCGAAACTCTCGAACGGGTGGTGTGCCATCAAATCGCCGCGCTGCAGCTGCTCGAACATCGAGGTGCCGACGCGGATCTGTTTGGGCCAGCTCGGCTTGTACGGCGGGAACAGCAGTTGCGGCGCATCGACCAGGTCGATGAGCTGGGTCAGCCGCACCAGGTTCACCGGCCCGTGCACGCGGTACAGCGCGCCCTCCGGCAGGTCGAACTGGCGCAGCAGAAAGTCGGCGAGGTATTCGGAACAGCCGGCCGACACTTCCAGCCGCACGGCCTGGCCGTAGTGGCGCATCACCAGGCCTTCGCGCAGCGCGGTGCGCAGGTTCTGCACGTCTTCTTCGTCAACGGCCAGGTCGGAATGCCGGGTCACGCGGAACTGCGAGAACTGCCCCACCTCGCGGCCCGGAAACAGCTCGCCCAGGTGCGCGCGGACCACACTGGACAGCGACACGAACACGGTCTTCTTGCCAGCCACCTTGGCGGGCAGCTTGATCAGGCGCGGCAGCACGCGCGGCACCTTCACGATGGCGATCTCGTTCTCGCGGCCGAAGGCGTCGCGGCCGGACAGCCGCACGATGAAGTTCAGCGACTTGTTGGCGACCTGCGGAAAGGGGTGAGCCGGGTCCAGAGACACCGGGATCAGCAGCGGCCGCACCTCGCGCTCGAAGTACTCCTTGACCCAGCGGCGCTGCGTCAGGTTGCGCTCGCCGTGCGACACCAGGCGGATGCCGGCTCGCGCGAAAGTGGGCATCAGCTCGTCGTTGTAGAGCGCGTACTGGCGCTGCACCAGCGCGTGGGCGGCTGCCGACAGCGCGTTGAACGAATCTACGCTGTAGGCGCCCTTGGTGTCACGGGCCTGCGCGGCGGTCAGGTGCGGCGCGCCGCGCACCTCGAAGAACTCGTCGAGGTTGGACGACACGATGCACAGGTAGCGCAGCCGCTCCAGCAGCGGCACCTCCGGGCGGTGCGCCCAGTCGAGCACGCGCTCGTTGAATTGCAGGATGCTGTGGTCGCGGTCGAGCAGTGGGGGGTCGCCAGCGCCGCCGGCGGGCGAACGGGCGTTGGTGGCAGGAGACGGCACGGCGCTGGGCGAGAACATGGGCTCGAAGAGATGGAAACTTCCGCACGCCGCCCGCTCAGCAACAGAGCGCCAGCCGTTCGTGACGATTGGGTTACATCGTATGGCGATTCGATGACAAAGCCGTGACAACGGTGGGAGCCACCGGGCGGTCTGCGGGTTCCCGCCGAGCGGTGACGAGATGCGTCACGAACAGCTCGCTCGCCGCCTTCCAGCTGAAGGCCAGCGCGCGCTGGCGCGCCTTGTGGCGCGGCACCTGCAGCGCCGCTTCGGCCGCCGTCACGAGATCGTCATGCAGCACGCCGCCGACGTTGGGTTGGCCCAGCACTTCGGTTGGCCCGTCGACCGGATAGGCCGCGACGGGCGTGCCGCAGGCCATCGCTTCCAGCATCACCAGCCCGAAGGTCTCCGAGCGGCTGGGAAACACGAAGCGGTCGGCCGACGCGTAGACCTGCGCCAGCGCCGGCCGCGCCAGCACGCCCAGCCAAACGACACCCGGATGCGCCGCCTTCAATTTCGCTTCGAGCGGCCCGACGCCGCACACGATCTTGGTCCCCGGCAGGTCGGCCTTGAGGAAGATCTCGATGTTCTTCTCGTAAGACACCCGGCCGACGAACAAGGACAGCGGCCGGGGCAGGTTGGCGAAGCGGTCGAGCGGAGCCGGTTGGTCTGCGAAGGCGAACAGGCGCGTGTCGACGCCGTGCGTCCAGCGGCACAGGTTGCGGAAGCCACGCGCCCGCAGCAGGTCGAGCACCGCCTGCGTCGGCACCATGACACCGCTCGACGGCCGGTGGAAATGCCGGAACAGCGCGTAGCCCCACGACAGCGGCACCCGCAGCGCGGCCTGCAGAATTTCAGGAAAGCGGGTGTGAAAGGCTGTGGTGAAGGCCAGCTTGTGGCGCAGGCAGTAGCGGCGCGCCGCCCAGCCCAAAGGCCCCTCCGTGGCGATGTGGATGGCGTCGAAGGCCAGGCCGTCGAGCATCGCGTTCAGCTTGCGGCCGGGCCGCACCGCGAGGTCGATGCCCGCATAACCGGGGCACGGCCGGGTCTTGAACAAGCCCGGCTCGATGACGGTGACGGTGTGGCCCTCGCGGCCGAGTTCGGCGACCAGTTCCACCAGCGTGGTGACCACACCGTTGACCTGCGGCGCCCAGGCGTCGGTGACGAGGGCCAGACGCACGTCAGGCCGCCACGCGGTTGGCCGGCTGCGCCACGGCGGCGGGCCGCCAGTCGGGCGAAGCGGGGTCGGCGCGCCAGTGCAGCAGTTCCAGCCGCCCGTCGAAATGCTCCACCAGCGCGGTGCGGCTTTCCACCCAGTCGCCGTCGTTGCAGTACAGCGTGCCCTGGATGTCGCGCATCTCGGCGCGGTGGATGTGGCCGCAGACCACGCCCTGGTAGCCCCGGTGGCGCGCTTCTGCCGCCACCGCGTTCTCGAAGTCGGTGACGTAGTTCAGTGCCTTCTTCACCTTCTGCTTCAGGTAGGCCGACAGGCTCCAGTACGGCAGCCCGAGGCGCGCGCGCATGGAGTTGAGGTGGCGGTTCAGCTTCAGCGTGAATTCGTAGAGGTTGTCGCCCAGATAGGCCAGCCATTTGGCGCACTGGATGACGCCGTCGAAGTAGTCGCCGTGGATGATCCACAGCCGGCGGCCGTCGGCGGTGACATGCACGGCCTCGTTGATGACCTCGATGCCGCCGAAGCTGTGCGTGGCGAACTCGCGGGCGAATTCGTCGTGGTTGCCGGGCACATAGACCACCCGGCAGCCCTTGCGGGCGCGGCGCAGCAGCTTCTGCACGACGTCGTTGTGGGTCTGCGGCCAGAACCAGCGGCGCTTGAGCTGCCAGCCGTCGATGATGTCGCCGACGAGGTACAGCTGTTCGCTGGGATGCTCTTTCAGGAAGTCGAGCAGCGCGCTGGCCTGGCAGCCCGGCGTGCCGAGGTGCAGGTCGGAGATGAAGATGGTGCGGAAGCGGTTGCCACCCGCCTCGCCCGCCTCGTCGTCGTGAGGAGATTCCGGCACGTCGTTGGCAGCGGCCTGCAGGGCGCGCGCGGCGACGCCCGGGTTGCCCCGGAACGGCAACCCGCTGTCGAACCGGCTGAGCATCAGGCCCCCAGGAAGTGTTTGCGGTAACGGGCCGGCAGATCGGCGATGCGCATCAGCATCGGCAGGTCGGCCGAGTTGAAGTCGGGGTCCCAGGCGGGAGCGCCGAGCACCTTGGCGCCGAGCCGCAGGTAGCCCTTGATCAGCGCGGGCGGCTCCACCGGCAGCGTGCCGTCGAGCCGCTCCACCGGCAGCGGCAGGCGCGGCAGCACGTGGTAGTCGATGGGCGCCAGATGCGACTCCTTCAGTTGCGCCCAGATGCTGGCTGCGGCGTCGCCACTGACCACGCCGTTGTGCAGCATGGGAATGCTGGCGCAGCCGATCATGGTGTCGAGCTGGTTGCGCACCATGAAGTCGGCCAGCGCGCCCCACAGCGCCATGATGACGCCGCCGTGGCGGTGTTCGGGGTGCACGCAGCTGCGGCCCAACTCCACCATGCGCGAACGCAGGCCGCGCAGGCGGGTCAGGTCGAATTCGGTGTCGCTGTAAGTGCTGCCGATGCGGCGGGCCTGGGCCGGCGTGAGCACGCGGTAGGTGCCGATGACCTGGCGGCTGGCCTCGTCGCGCACGATCAGGTGCTCGCAGAAGTCGTCGAACAGGTCGATGTCGTGCCCGGCGACCGGCGTGGACAGGCGCGCGCCCATCTCGCCGGCGAAGATGTCGTATCTCAGACGCTGGGCTTCGCGCACCTCGTCGTGGTGCTGCGCCCAGGCCACTTGAATGCCCCCGCGCCCCGCTGCAGGGACCGCTTCATGACCTGCAGCGTCGCGACGGTGAAGTGACCCCCTTGGCAGCGCAGGCGCCACCGGTGAGAGCGGGAACGTCGGGTTGGGCAGTTCTTTCATGGTGGCGCACTCCTTCAGTGCCGTCCACTGTGCCGGTGGGCGATGACCGCCATGTGGCGGTCACGTGGCAACCGCATGACATTGCCGGGCGCAAAAAAAAGCCCGCTCCGGGGCGGGCTTTGCGGGCGGGCCGGCGCCTCAGAAACGGGTGCCGGCGGAGATGCGCAGCAGGTCCTGGCTGGCAAGACCGTACTTGGGGTCGTAGGCCAGTTGCACGAAGTAGCGCGGCCAGTCGTAGCCCACCGACAGGCCCACGCGCTGCACCGACAGGCCGCCCGCCACGCCGCTGATCGACGACAGGCCCACGGTGAGCCACTGGTTGCCGGCCATCGGTGCGCCGTAGACGAGGTTGATCGCTTTCTGGTCAGACACGGCCCGGGTGTCACGCACCACCTGCAGCGACAGCGACTGCCGGTCGCGCCACATGTAGCCGCCGCGCAACGCATAGATCTCGCCGGCTTCGCGCCAGGGGTCGAGGTTGGTGCGGGCCGGTGTGTTGCCGAAGCTGCCGCCGGCGAACCACCGGCTGTTGTCGGCGCCGAAAGAGGCCGCCTCCAAGTCACCGCCGCCGCTGCGCAGCCCCAATGCCGGCATCCCGCCGAGCGGCCCGAAGCGCAGCACCGAGCCGCCACCGAGCACGCCGAGGTCGGTCACCGCGCGGCCGATCCAGCCCAGCCACTTGCCGCGGCCCGCGCTGGGCTCGGGCTGCTGCAGGCCCAGGCCGGGATCGGCGGGGGGCGGCTGGGCGTCGAGCTGGTAGAGGGAGTCGCCGGGAAGCGCGTCGGCGGCGACAGCCGCCGCCGTGGCGGCCAGCAAGGCCGCGCCAGCCAGCAGGCGCGGAAACAGGTTGCGAAGTGTGGCGGCCATGGCATGTGTCCAGTCGGGTGAAGCTCTGTTTGTAAACCCACCGGCGTTGGCGCATCGGCCGAAAACGGCGCGTGTTTCAACGCCTTTCATCACATCGTTCGCAATTTGTAGCGCTGGCGCTCCTGGCTGTCAACGCCGGCAGGTGCCCCGCGCGCGGCCGCTCAGGCCTGCACGGCGTCGACCAGGCGCTGGGCGCAGGCGAGTGCCTGCGCGGCGTCGCGTGCTTCCACCATCACCCGCAGCAGCGGCTCGGTGCCGCTCGCGCGGATCAGCACCCGGCCGGTCTGGCCGAGTTCGCGCTCCACCGCCGCGGTGGCTTCGAGCAGGCGCGGGTTGTCGCGCCAGCTCTCCTGGCCGGGCCGCAGTCGGATGTTGAGCAACGTTTGCGGGAACAGCGTGACGTCGCCCAGCAGGCCGGCGAGCGACTTGCCGCTGCGCACGCAGGCCTGCAACACCTGCAGCGCGGAGATGAGACCGTCGCCGGTGGTGTGGCGGTCGAGCGCCAGCAGGTGGCCGGAGCCTTCGCCACCCAGCAGCCAGCCGCGCCGCTCCAGTTCCTCGAGCACGTAGCGGTCGCCGACGCCGGTGCGCACGAAGGGCACGCCGCGCCGCTTCAACGCCAGTTCCACCGCCATGTTGGTCATGAGCGTTCCCACCGCGCCGGCCACCTGTTCGCCGCGGGCGAGGCGCTCGCTGACCATGAGGTACAGCACCTCGTCGCCATTGAAGAGCCGGCCACCGGCGTCGACCAGTTGCAGCCGGTCGGCGTCGCCGTCGAGCGCGATGCCGTAGTCGGCGCGGTGCTCGCGCACCGCGCGCACCAGCGCGTCGGGGTGGGTGGCGCCGACCTCGCGGTTGATGTTGTAGCCGTCGGGCGAACAGCCGATCGCGTGGACCTCTGCCCCGAGTTCGTGAAAGACCAGCGGCGCGATCTGGTAGGCCGCACCGTGGGCGGCGTCGACCACGATCTTCAGGCCGCGCAGCGTGAGGTCGCTGGCGAAGGTGCTTTTGCAGAACTCGATGTAGCGGCCGGCGGCGTCGTCCAGCCGGCGGGCGCGTCCCAGCGTGGCGGAATCGGCCCAGTGCGGCGGCTCGTCAAGGGCGGCCTCCACCGCTCGCTCCCAGTCTTCGCTGAGCTTGGTGCCCTGCGCGCTGAAGAACTTGATGCCGTTGTCGGCAAAGGCGTTGTGGCTGGCGCTGATGACCACGCCCAGGCTGGCGCGCTGCGCGCGGGTGAGATAGGCCACGCCGGGCGTGGGCAGCGGCCCGAGCAGCACCACGTCGACGCCGGCCGAGTTGAAGCCCGATTCGAGCGCCGACTCGAGCATGTAGCCGGAGATGCGGGTGTCCTTGCCGATCAGCACGGTGGGCCGCGGGTCGCTGCGCTTGAGCACGCGGCCGACCGCGTGCGCGAGGCGCAGCACGAAGTCCGGCGTGATTGGAGACTGGCCGACGGTGCCGCGGATGCCGTCGGTGCCGAAATACTGTCTGGTCATGATGGCCTCAATTGTCCGCCAGGTTCATCGCCTGCCAGACCTTCAGCGCCTGCACCGTGGCCGCCACGTCGTGCACCCGCACGGCGGACGCGCCGCGCTCCACCGCCAGCACGGCGGCCGCCACGCTGGGCACCAGGCGGTCCTGCACCTGCTGGCCGGTGACGGCTCCCAGCGAGGATTTGCGCGACCAGCCGGCCAGCACCGGCACCCCCAGCGCCAGCAGCTCGCGCTGCCGCGCCAGCAGCGCGAAGTTCTGGTCCACGCTTTTGCCGAAACCAATGCCCGGATCAACCGAAATGCGGTTCAAATCAACCGATAGCCACCGCAAATGCTCGATTCTTTGCTTCAAAAATGAGAGCACCGTCGGCAGCGCGTCGCCTTCCATCGGCGCGGCCTGCATGGTCTGCGGGTCGCGGTGCATGTGCATCAGGCAGACGCCGCAGCGGCCGTGTGCCGCCACCAGTTCGGCGGCACCCGGCTGGCGCAACGCCCAGACGTCGTTGACGATGTCGGCGCCCAGGCCGAGCGCCGCCTGCATCACCGCCGGTTTGTAGGTGTCGACCGAAACCGGCACCACGCCCCAGGCCAGCACCTCGCGCAGCACCGGCAGCAGCCGCGCCAGTTCTTCGTCGGCCGGCAGGGCCGGAGCGCCGGGGCGGGTCGATTCGGCGCCCAGGTCTAGAATGTCGGCCCCCTCGTCAACCAGCCGCTCGCAGTGGCGCAGCGCCGAAGACACAGAATCGTGGCGCCCGCCGTCGGAGAAGGAATCGGGCGTGAGGTTGACGATGCCCATCACGCGCGGGCGCGACAGGTCGATGGCGTGGCGGGTGGTCTGCCAGAGCATGGTGGGGGAAAAGAAAAACGGGGCCGAAGCCCCGTTTTACATCGGCCGCCGCGCCGGGCCGCCCCAAGCAAGGCCAGCCCCCTCGGGGGGCAGCGCAGTACGCGCAGCGACAAGCGTGGGGGCCATTTACGCCACGTTCGGACTCGGGTCCGGACGCGTCACCGGGCTGCCGCCCCCACCGCCGTCGCCGGAGGCGGGCGGGACGCGCGGCGTCCAGTCCTTGGGTGCGCGCGGCGGCTTGCCGGCCATGATGTCGTCGAGCTGCTCGGCGTCGATGGTTTCCCACTCGAGCAGCGCCTTGGCCATCGCGTGCATCTTGTCCTGGTTTTCCTCGATCAGCTTGCGCGCCAGCGCGTACTGCTCGTCGATGATGCGGCGGACCTCGCTGTCGATCTTCTGCATCGTCGCTTCGCTCATGTTGGTGGTCTTGGTGACCGCGCGGCCGAGGAAGACCTCGCCCTCGTTGTCGGCATAGACCATCGGGCCAAGCGCCTCGCTCATGCCGTAGCGCATCACCATGTCGCGGGCCAGCGCCGAAGCGCGTTCGAAGTCGTTGCTGGCGCCGGTGGTCATCTGGTTCATGAAGACCTCTTCGGCGATGCGGCCGCCGAACAGCATGCTGATCTGGTTCAGCATGAACTCGCGGTCGTAGCTGTAGCGGTCTTGCGCCGGCAGGCTCATCGTGACGCCCAGCGCGCGGCCGCGCGGGATGATGGTGACCTTGTGCACCGGGTCGCACTTGGGCAGCATCTTGCCGATGAGCGCATGGCCGGCCTCGTGGTAGGCCGTGTTGCGGCGCTCTTCCTCGGGCATGACCATGCTCTTGCGTTCCGGGCCCATCAGGATCTTGTCCTTGGCCTTCTCGAAGTCCTGCATCTCGACCACGCGCGCGCTGCGGCGGGCTGCCATCAGCGCGGCTTCGTTGCAAAGATTGGCCAGGTCAGCACCGCTCATGCCGGGCGTGCCGCGGGCAATGATGGCTGCGTTCACATCCTGGCCGATCGGCACCTTGCGCATGTGCACGTTCAGGATCTGCTCGCGGCCGCGGATGTCGGGCAGCGTGACGTAGACCTGGCGGTCGAAGCGGCCCGGGCGCAGCAGCGCGGCGTCCAGGATGTCGGGGCGGTTGGTGGCCGCGACGACGATCACGCCGAGGTTGGTCTCGAAGCCGTCCATCTCGACCAGCATCTGGTTCAGCGTCTGCTCGCGTTCGTCGTTGCCGCCGCCGAGGCCGGCACCACGCTGGCGACCGACCGCGTCGATTTCATCGATGAAGATGATGCAGGGCGCGTTTTTCTTGGCGTTCTCGAACATGTCGCGCACGCGGGCCGCGCCCACGCCGACGAACATTTCCACGAAGTCGGAGCCCGAGATGCTGAAGAACGGCACCTTGGCTTCGCCGGCGATGCCCTTGGCCAACAGCGTCTTGCCGGTGCCCGGCGGGCCGACCAGCAGCAGCCCGCGCGGGATGCGGCCGCCGAGCTTCTGGAACTTTTGCGGGTCTTTCAGGAAGTCGACCACTTCGCGAACTTCTTCCTTGGCCTCGTCGCAGCCGGCGACGTCGGCGAAGGTGACCTGGTTGTTGTTCTCGTCCAGCATGCGGGCCTTGCTCTTGCCAAAGCTGAACGCCCCGCCCTTGCCGCCGCCCTGCATCTGGCGCATGAAGTAGATCCAGACGCCGATCAGCAGCAGCATCGGGCCCCAGCTGACCAGCAGCGTCATCAGCAGCGAGCCTTCTTCGCGCGGCTTGACGTCGAACTTCACGTTGTGTTCGATCAGGTCGCCGACCAGGCCGCGGTCGAGCACGGTGGCGGTCGTGCGGATTTTGCGGTCGTCGGTGGTCAGCGCAATGATGTCGCCGCCGCCCATGCCTTCGGGGATGATGGCGCTCTTGATCTGGTTGTTGCGAACCTGCTCGAGAAATTCGGAATAGTTGACCGTGGCGCTGCCACTTGCCCGCGTGTCGAATTGCTTGAAGACGGTGAACAGCACCAGTGCGATCACCAGCCAGATGGCAACTTTCGAGAACCACTGATTGTTCAAACGAGGACTCCGGTATCAGAACACGAGGTAGATGGCCCGCATTTTAGGCATTTCAAGCCACCCGCCCTGCCGATTGGACAACGCCGGCCGCAATGGCAGCGCGGGTTTAGCGGGACAAACAGCCGCCATCTCTGTGTTGACGGCCGGGCACCCTGGTCGGCACCGCATGGCTTGAGCGCCATCAGCCCCGAACTAACCCGGAAGGTTGACGCGTGCGCGACAGCCGTCAGCCCGTGTTCTTCAGACCGATGCCGACCAGAAAGGTTTCCGAGGATTTGTCCCGCGAGGCTTTGGGCTTCATCGGCTTGACCACCCGGAAGGTGTTCTTGAACAGCTTCACCACGGGGTCGTAGGCGCCCCCATGGAACAGCTTGACCACCAGCGCCCCCTCGGGTTTCAGGTGGGCCACCGCGAAATCGACCGCCAGTTCCACCAGCAGCTCGATCCGGGCCGCGTCCGTCGCGCCCACGCCCGACAGGTTGGGCGCCATGTCCGACACCACCACGTCGGCCGGCCGGCCGGCCACAGCGGCTTCCAGTTGCGCCAGCACCTCCGGTTCGCGGAAATCGCCCTGCAGGAAGGTCACGCCTTCGATGGGCTCCATCGGCAGGATGTCCAGCGCGATCAGCGTACCGTCCAGCTCGCCCGCCGCCGCCCCGGTGGGCGAGAAACGCCGCCGCAGGTACTGGCTCCAGGCACCGGGCGTGGAGCCGAGGTCCACCACCAGTTGCCCCGGCTTGATCAGCCCCAGCGCCTCGTCGATCTCCTTCAGCTTGTACGCCGCCCGCGCCCGGTAGCCCTCTTTCTGGGCCAGTTTCACGTAGGTGTCGTTGACGTGGTCGTTCAGCCACGCCTTGTTGACCTTCTTGCTTTTGGTTTGCACCTTCATGCACACATTGTCGCGCGGCCCCGGTCTGGGCGCCGCGGCAATCGATCGTTTCGGTAGCATCCCGCACCGGAGGGACTGCACATGAAAATATGGGAAGTGGCGGCCGGCGTGTTCATCGGTAGCCTGGCGGCATTGTTTGCGCACGACTGGATCCTCGCTTCGGCCGCCGCCTACGCGGCCAAGGAAGCGTTGAAGCAGATGGAAGCCACCACGCGCGCCGCCAACCGCGAGGTGCGAAGACTTTTGCCACCCACCCCAGACCCGGCCGACGAAGCGGCCCGGCAAGCCGCCGAGAGACAGAGGGAATTGGCCGAAGAGGCGAAATTGAACGCGCAAGCCAAAGAGGCCACTTTCCAGCGCCGCTTCAAACCCTCACCCAGGTGCCAGACCGATTCGGGCACGATGGACTGCGCCAACGAGTACCTGCGGGCCCGCAAAGCGTTCGACGCCGGGTGGCACAACCAGACGCCGGCTTCCGGCCCGGTGACGCTGCCTCGATAATACGCAGATGGCTTCCATTCAACTCACCCCGGCGCAGCGCAAACAGCACCGCGCCGATGCCCACCACCTCGACCCGGTGGTGCTGGTCGGCAGCGACGGGCTCACCCCCGCCGTGCAGAAGGCGATCGACCAGGCGCTCAGCGCGCACGGCCTGATCAAGGTCCGCGTGTTCTCCGACGACCGCCCTGCCCGCGAGGCGATGCTCAAGCAGCTCGCCGAAGAGCTGTCTGCCGCCCCCATTCAGCACATCGGCAAGCTGCTGGTGCTGTGGCGGCCCATTCCCGAAGCGCCCAAGGGCGAACGCGACCCGGACCGCAAGGCCGGCCCGCGCGAGGTCAAGGTGCTGAAGTACAGCTCGCGCGGCGGCCAGCGGCCGGAGGTGCGCACGCTGCGGGTGCTGGGCAACCAGCGGCTCACGCCGGGCGGCCAGGTGAAGCGCGCGAAGAAACCGAAGCAGAAATCGGTGAAGAAGACCGGCGGCGCCTGAAGCGGTCAGCCTTGGCCCGCGCCGGGCCGGCCCGCCAGGCGCCACAGCAGGCCGCCGGCCAGCAGCCACTGCAGCGCGTAGAGCGCAGTGCCCAGGCCGTGCCACAGCGCCAGGTTTTCGCGCGCGACGATGCGCGGCGCCACGGCGAACTCCGACAGCAGCGCCAGCAGCATGCCGCCCAATATAAAAATGAGAGCACGCTGATCAATACTGGCGCTGACTTGCGGCCGATTCGACCGTGAAAAAAGCAACAGCAGCAGGCCGCAGCCCACACCCACCCAGGTTTGCGCGGAGAACAGCCTGGCGGCGGTCTGGCCGGCCAGCGCAGGCGTGGGCAGGTGCTTGAACAGCAGCGGCACGACGATGAAACCGATGGTGGTGAGGCTGCCCCACCAGAGGGCGGCCACCAGCGTGGGCAGGCGCTGCAGCATGCTCAGACGTAGCTGACCTTGACGATCTCGAAGCGCTTGATGCCACCGGGCGTCTGCACCTCGGTGCTGTCTTCTTCGCCCTTGCCGATGAGCGCGCGGGCGATCGGGCTGCCGATGTTGATCAGACCCAGCTTCAGGTCGGCCTCGTCTTCGCCGACGATCTGATAGGTCACACGGTCGCCGGTGTCCTCGTCTTCCAGCTCCACCGTGGAGCCGAAGACCACCTTGCCGTTGGCGTTGACGGCGGTCGGGTCGATGACCTGGGCGGCCGACAGCTTGCCCTCGATTTCCTGGATGCGGCCTTCGATGAAGCCCTGGCGGTCCTTGGCGGCCTCGTATTCGGCGTTTTCGCTGATGTCACCCTGCGCGCGGGCGTCGGCAATGGCGACGATGACCCCGGGGCGGTCGACGGTTTTCAGGCGGTGCAGCTCGGCCTTGAGCTTTTCGGCACCTCGCAGGGTGATGGGCAAAGTGGCCATATCGGGACTCCAGAAAACGAAACCGCCGAACGCTGCCGTTCGGCGGCTCACAAGAAAAGACGACTCAGACGAGCGGGCGTCCGGTCAACCGGCTCAGGATGGCGAGCGGGCTCGATTCGGGATTGTATTGCTTCGCCACCGGCAGATGCAGCGTCTGCTCCAGCATGTACTGGCCGGACTGCACCGCGTGGGCGGCCTGGTCGGAAAAGCAGATCCAGACCGATCCGGGCGGGAACGGCACCACCTGCTGCTGCGCGCCCTGCTGGTAGCCGGCGTCGGCCTTCATCGCGTCGTGAAGCTGGAGCATCAGGTGGTCGTATTCGCTGCGCAGCGACTTGGTCACCCCCACAGCGTTCAGCGCCTTGGCCTGCCACGGGCGGTACGGCTTGGCGCGCGGCAGAAAATGCCGCGCCACCTGCTCGAAAGGCTCGCCGAGCCGCCAGGTGCGCGGCACGCCCTCGGGGTTGACGTTGGCGAAGACCCGCAGGATGCGCTCGCCGCGGTTGGGCCGCGACGGAAAGGCATCCACATGCAGCCGCCGGTCGTCGGCCCGCCACGACTGGCTGCGGGTCTCGACCTGCATCGGCCGGAAACTGGTGGGCGCCACCCGCAGGTGCGGCGCATATTGCGGCAGCAGGCTGTGGATGAGCTGCTGCGACTGCTCCCGGAAGCGGCCGATCATGCCGCCCACCACCGCCTGCGTGGCCGCGTCTCCGGCCGCGCCCTTCAACGCGCCGTCTGCGCCCAGGCTGATGTTGCGCGAGCCCTCGGCCAGCACCGCGGGCGTCAGCATCGGCAGCTCGGCCTCCTTCAGCTCGAAGGCCAGCTTGGGGAAGAACAGCACCTTGCCGCCTTCCAGCGCGGCGATCCACGCCTCCTGGGCCGCCGCGCCGCTCCAGGACGCGAGTTCGAGGAGCAGCAGCAGCGATTCCATGGCGAAATGCTACGCCAGTTGGGCGTGCATGTCCTGCACCGAGATCACGTCGAGGCGGTCGATGTACTTCATGCCCTCGACCGCCGCTTCGGCGCCGGCGATGGTGGTGTACGTCACCACGCGGGCCAGCAGCGCCGAGGTGCGGATCTGGCGTGAATCGGCGATCGCGTTGCGGCGCTCTTCCACCGTGTTGATGACCAGCGCGATCTCGTTGTTCTTGATCATGTCGACGATGTGCGGGCGGCCTTCGGCCACCTTGTTCACCACCGTGCAAGGCACGCCTGCCGCCTGGATGGCCGCGTTGGTGCCCTTGGTGGCCACCAGCTCGAAGTTCATCGCGTGCAGCGCCCGCGCGATCTCCACGGCGCGCGGCTTGTCGTTGTTCTTCACGGTGAGGAACACCTTGCCGGAGCGCGGGAGCTGGGTGCCAGCGCCCATCTGCGACTTGATGAAGGCCTCGCCGAAGGTCTTGCCCACGCCCATGACCTCGCCGGTGGACTTCATCTCGGGCCCGAGGATGGTGTCGACGCCGGGGAACTTGACGAAGGGGAACACCGCTTCCTTCACGCTGAAGTACGGCGGCGTGACTTCCTTGGTGATGCCCTGCGAGGCCAGCGTCTGGCCGACCATGCAGCGCGCCGCCACCTTGGCCAACTGGATGCCGGTGGCCTTGCTGACGTAGGGCACGGTGCGGCTGGCGCGCGGGTTGACTTCGAGCACGTAGATCACGTCGGCGCCGTCCTTGCGCTGGATGGCGAACTGCACGTTCATGAGGCCGACCACGTTCAACGCGCCGGCCATCGCGGCCGATTGGCGCTTGAGTTCGTCCACCGTGGCCTGCGACAGCGAATACGGCGGCAGCGAACAGGCGGAATCTCCGCTGTGCACGCCGGCCTGTTCGATGTGTTCCATCACGCCGCCGATGAAGGTCTTGCCCGACGGGTCGCGCAGGCAATCGACGTCGCATTCGATCGCGTCATTCAGGAAGCGGTCGAGCAGCACCGGCGAGTCGTTGCTGACCTTGACGGCCTCGCGCATGTAGCGCTCCAGGTCGCGCTGCTCGTGCACGATCTCCATCGCGCGGCCGCCCAGCACGTAGCTGGGGCGCACCACCAGCGGATAACCCAGCGCGGCGGCCTTTTCCAGCGCCTCGGGTTCGGTGCGGGCGGTGGCGTTCGGCGGCTGCAGCAGGCCCAGCTCGTGCAGCAGTTTCTGGAAACGCTCGCGGTCTTCGGCCGCGTCGATCATGTCGGGGCTGGTGCCGACGATGGGCACACCTTCGGCCTCCAGGCCCAGCGCCAGCTTCAGCGGCGTCTGGCCGCCGTACTGCACGATGACACCGGTGGGCTTTTCCTTGTCGACGATCTCCAGCACGTCTTCCAGCGTGAGCGGCTCGAAGTACAGGCGGTCGGAGGTGTCGTAGTCGGTCGAGACGGTCTCGGGGTTGCAGTTGACCATGATGGTCTCGTAGCCGTCTTCGCGCATCGCCAGCGCCGCGTGCACGCAGCAGTAGTCGAACTCGATGCCCTGGCCGATGCGGTTGGGCCCGCCGCCCAGCACCATGATCTTCTTCTTGTTCGTCGGCTCGGCCTCGCACTCGTCTTCGTACGTCGAGTACATGTAGGCGGTGTTGGTGGCGAACTCGGCCGCGCAGGTGTCCACCCGCTTGTAGACCGGCCGCACGCCCAAGGCGCGGCGCGCCTCGCGCACCGCCTTGTCGGTGGTCTTCAGCAGCTTGGCCAGCCGGCGGTCGGAAAAACCCTTCTGCTTGAGCTGGCGCAGCGTGGCGGCGTCCAGAGAGGCCAGAGCGCCGTCACCCTTCTCGGCGGTGAGCTGGTCAAGTTCGAGTTCGATCTTGATGATCTCCTCGATCTGCACCAGGAACCACAGGTCGATCTTGGTCAGGTCGTGCACTTCCTCGAGCGTCATGCCCTGCGCGAAGGCGTCGCCCACGTACCAGATGCGCTCCGGGCCCGGCTCGCCGAGCTCCTTCTCCAGCACCTCGCGGTCCTGGGTCTTCTCGTTCATGCCGTCGACGCCCACTTCCAGGCCGCGCAGCGCCTTCTGGAAGCTCTCCTGGAAGGTGCGGCCCATGGCCATCACCTCGCCGACCGACTTCATCTGCGTGGTCAGGTGGCTGTCGGCGGTCGGGAATTTCTCGAATGCGAAGCGCGGGATCTTGGTGACGACGTAGTCGATGCTGGGCTCGAACGAGGCCGGCGTGGCGCCGCCGGTGATGTCGTTGCGCAGCTCGTCCAGCGTGTAGCCCACCGCCAACTTGGCCGCTACCTTGGCGATCGGGAAGCCGGTGGCCTTGGAGGCCAGCGCGGAAGAACGCGACACCCGCGGGTTCATCTCGATGACGATCATGCGACCGTCCTTGGGGTTCACCGCGAACTGCACGTTGGAGCCGCCGGTGTCCACGCCGATCTCGCGCAGCACCGCCAGCGAGGCGTTGCGCATGATCTGGTACTCGCGGTCGGTCAGCGTCTGCGCGGGGGCCACCGTGATCGAGTCGCCGGTGTGCACGCCCATCGGGTCGAGGTTCTCGATCGAGCAGACGATGATGCAGTTGTCCGCCTTGTCGCGGACCACTTCCATCTCGTATTCCTTCCAGCCGAGCAGCGACTCTTCAATGAGCAGCTCGTTGGTCGGCGAGGCTTCCAGGCCGCGCTTGCAGATGGTCTCGAATTCTTCGGCGTTGTAGGCGATGCCGCCGCCGGTGCCGCCCAGCGTGAAGCTGGGGCGGATGACGGTGGGAAAACCCACCGTCTTCTGCACGCCCCAGGCCTCTTCCATGCTGTGGGCGATGCCCGAGCGCGCCGAGCCCAAGCCGATGCGCATCATCGCCTGCTTGAACTTCTGGCGGTCCTCGGCCTTGTCGATGGCCTCCGGCGTGGCGCCGATCAGCTCGACCTTGTACTTGTTCAGCACGCCGTTGTGCCACAGGTCCAGCGCGCAGTTCAGCGCGGTCTGGCCGCCCATGGTGGGCAGGATGGCGTCGGGCTTTTCCTTGGCGATGATCTTCTCGACCGTCTGCCAGGTGATGGGCTCGATGTAGGTGACGTCGGCCGTGGCCGGGTCGGTCATGATCGTGGCGGGGTTGCTGTTGATCAGGATGACCTTGTAGCCCTCCTCGCGCAGCGCCTTGCAGGCCTGCACGCCCGAGTAGTCGAACTCGCAGGCCTGGCCGATGATGATCGGGCCGGCGCCGATGATGAGGATGCTCTTGATGTCGGTGCGCTTGGGCATGTCAGTTCTTCTCCATCAATGCCGTGAAGCGGTCGAACAGGTAGCCGATGTCGTGCGGACCCGGCGAGGCCTCGGGGTGGCCCTGGAAGCAGAAAGCGGGTTTGTCGGTGCGGGCCAGGCCCTGCAGCGTGCCGTCGAACAGGCTCACGTGCGTGGCGCGCAGGTTGGCGGGCAGCGTTTTCTCGTCCACCGCGAAGCCGTGGTTCTGGCTGGTGATGCTGACGCGTCCGGTGTCGAGGTCTTTCACCGGGTGGTTGGCGCCGTGGTGGCCGAACTTCATCTTGAAGGTCTTGGCGCCGGAGGCCAGCGCCATGATCTGGTGGCCCAGGCAGATGCCGAAGGTGGGGTAGCCGGCCTCGATGAGTTCGCGCGACGCGGCGATGGCGTAGTCGCAGGGCTCCGGGTCACCGGGGCCGTTGGAGAGGAACACGCCGTCGGGGTTGAGCGCCTTCACCTCCGAAGCGGGCGTGCGCGCCGGCACCACCGTGACCTTGCAGCCGCGTTCGGCCAGCATGCGCAGGATGTTCTTCTTGGTGCCGAAGTCGTAGGCCACCACATGGAAACGCGGCGCGGCCTGCGTGCCGAAGCCGGGCGTGCCGTCTTCGCGCGCGAGTTGCCACTCGGTCTGCGTCCAGTCGTAGGTGCGAGAGGTGCTGACCACCTGGGCCAGGTCCAGCCCGGCCATGCTCGGCGCGCCACGGGCGGCGGCCACGGCGGAGTCGATGCGCTCCTGCGTCACCGCCTCGCCCTGCGCCAGACCGACGATGGCGCCGTTCTGCGCGCCCTGGCTGCGCAGCAGCCGGGTGAGCTTGCGGGTGTCGATGCCGGCAATGGCCACCGTGTTCTCGCGGATGAGGTACTGCGACAGGCCGTGCGCCTGGCGGAAGTTGGAGGCCAGCAGCGGCAGGTCCTTGATGATGAGGCCAGCGGCATGGACCTTGTCGGCCTCGATGTCCTCCTTGTTGACGCCGTAGTTGCCGATGTGCGGATACGTCAGCGTGACGATCTGCTGGCAATAGCTGGGGTCGGTGAGGATTTCCTGGTAGCCGGTGAGCGCGGTGTTGAAGACCACTTCACCGACCGTGGCGCCGTTCGCGCCGATCGAGTGACCGATAAAGACCGTGCCGTCTGCAAGCGCCAGGATGGCGGGCGGGAAGGCGCCCTGAAGAGACAAAAGCACTGGGTTCTCCGGGTTGTGCGGGTACGCCCAAGCGTGCGCAAGAGCCGGGGCTCCGTGGCTGCTTTTGTGAGGGAGGGGGACTTGGCTGCTGCGAGCGTACCGGTATGCGTGTCAGCCTCTCATTATATGTCGGATGCCGCCGCTTTCGCTCGATGCGGCGGTGCAGCAAGCTCACGCGTCGCGCTGGCGTGCAGGCAAATGGCCCCGGCCGCCGCCACGTTGAGCGACTCCTCGCCACCCGGCTGCGCAATGCGCACGAAATGGCTGGCCATGTCCTCGATGTCGGGCGACACGCCCTGCCCTTCGTGACCGAACACCCAGGCGCAGGGCGACGGCGGCGCGCCGGCGTGCAGCCACTCGCCGCGGTGCGAACTGGTGGCCACCACGGGCACGCGCAGCGTGCGCAGCGCCGCCACGTCCAGCCCCTCGAACAGCGCCAGTCCGAAATGCGCGCCCATGCCGGCCCGCAGCACCTTGGGCGACCACAGCGCCGCCGTGCCCTTGGCCGCCAGCACCTGGCGGAAACCGAAGGCCGCCGCGCTGCGCAGCAACGAGCCGACGTTGCCGGCATCTTGCAGCCGGTCGAGCACGACGCTGGCGGCCAGCGGATCGAATGCCGCAGGCGCCACCGGCAGCGCCATCACGAAACCGACCGGCGGCGCCGATTCCAGGCCACTGGCCTCGGCCAGCAGACGGTCGGGGATCACTACATTTTTAGGAGCAACATCGTCAAACCTGGCGCTGACTTGCGGCCAATTTGACTCTGAAAACACCGCGATCTCGGGCACCAGGCCCTTGTCGAGGGCGGCGCGGCACAGGTGGTCGCCTTCCAGCCAGATGCGGCCCAGCTTGCGATGGGCCCGACTGTCGCCGCCGAGCTGGCGCAGCTCCTTCAGCAGCGGGTTGTCGCGCGACGTGATCCGTTGTGGCGCTAGAGCCCCATGAGGCGGCCGGGCGGCGCTCATGCCAGCGGCGCCTGTGGCGGCACGGTGAGCTCGGCGGCGGGCAGGAGCACCGTGGTGGCGCTGACGGCGGAGGCGGTGGCTGTGCCGACCACCGTGGCGGTGGTGACCGACACGCCGCGCAGCAGCAGCGCCTCGCGCACCGGCGCGAAGCTGCGGCGGTGCAGCGCACAGGGACCATGGGTGCGCAGCGCGTCCATGTGCTGGGCGGTGCTGTAGCCTTTGTGGCTGGCAAAGCCGTACTGCGGAAAGCGTTCGTGCTGCTCGGCGCACCAGCGGTCGCGCGTGACCTTGGCGAGGATGGACGCGGCCGAGATGGACGGCACCAGCGCGTCGCCATCGACGATGGCTTCGGCCAGCACGTCGAGCACCGGCAGCCGGTTGCCGTCGACCAGCACCTTGCCCGGTTTCAGCCGCAGCCCGGCCACCGCGCGGCGCATGGCCAGCAGCGTGGCCTGCAGGATGTTGATCTCGTCGATCTCCTCCACCGACGCCTCGCCGATCGCGCAGCACAGCGCGCGGTCGCGGATCTGGTCGTACAGGCGTTCGCGCTGCAGCGCGGTCAGCACCTTGGAGTCGGCGAGGCCCTTGATGGGTTTGGTGTCGTCGAGGATGACGGCGGCCGCCACCACCGGCCCGGCCAGCGGGCCGCGGCCGGCCTCGTCGACGCCGGCGACCAGCGCGGCCACGTCCCAGTCGAGCGAGGCCTGTTCAGCGCGCAAGAAGCGTTTGGATCGCATCGGTCGCCAGGGTTGCGGTGTCGCGTCGAAGTTCCAGGTGCAGGTCGGTGAAGCGCTGCCGCAGCGCGTCCACGCGGCCCTGGGCGTCGGGCCGCAGCCACGCCAGCGTGGCCTCGGCCAGCGCCGCGGGCGTGGCCGCATTCTGCACCAGCTCGGGCACGACGAAATCACCGCACAGGATGTTCGGCAGGCCGACCCAGGGCTGCAATTGCCTGCGCCGCATCAGCGCCCACGACAGCGCGTGCATGTGGTAGCCGATCACCATCGGCCGCTTGAACAGCGCCGCCTCCAGCGTGGCCGTGCCGCTGGCGATCAGCGTCACGTCGCAGGCCGCCAGCACGGCATGGGATTGGCCCGGCACGATGCGCAGTACATGGGCCACGCCAGCGGCACGCGCGGCGCGGTCCACCTCGGGCAGCAGCGCGGGAATCGCCGGCACCACGAAACGCAGCTCCGGCCGCTGTTTCGCCATCAGCACCACCGCCTCGAAGAAGCGCGGCGCGATGTACTGGATCTCGGAGCGCCGGCTGCCCGGCAGCACCGCCACCACCCCGTCGTGCGGCAGCAGGCCCAGTTTGGCGCGGGCGGCCTCGCGGTCGGGTTCGAGCGGGATCGCGTCGGCCAGCGGATGGCCCACGTAGGTGGCGGCGATGCCGTGCTGCGCCAGCAGCGCCGGCTCGAACGGGAACAGGCACAGCACATGGTCGGCGCTGCGGCGGATCTGCTCCACCCGCTTCGGCCGCCACGCCCAGATCGACGGGCACACGAAGTGCGCGGTGCGCACGCCCTGTGCCCGCAGTTTTTCTTCCAGCCCCAGGTTGAAGTCGGGCGCGTCGACGCCAATGAACACATCCGGCCGCTCGGCCAGCACCCGCTCGCCCATCTGGCGGCGGATGCGCGCGATCTCGGGGTAATGGCGCAGCACCTCGGCGTAACCGCGCACGGCGAGCTTGTGGCTGGGCCACCAGGTCTGGAAGCCCTGTGCCTCCATCATCGGCCCACCAATGCCGCCCGCCTGCAATTGCGGCCAGCGCTGGCGCAACCCTTTCAACAGCAAACCGGAAAGAAGATCGCCCGAGGCCTCCCCCGCGACCATCGCGAAGCTGGGTACCCCCACGCTCCCCGCTGCGCGTGGTTCGCTGCCCCCCTGGGGGGCTGTTTCGCCTTGGGAGCGGCCCGGCGGCGAAACGGCCACGTCAGCGGACGATGCCACGCGTGGCCTGCGCGAGGAAGCCGTCCATCAGCGCGACGTCTCCCGCCGCAGCCGGTGTTTCGGCGGCCAGCGCGGCGATGGCGTCGCGGGCGTCGGCCAGCGTCTTGCCGGAGCGGTACAGCGCGCGGTGCATCTGCTTGACCGCACCGATGCGCTCGGCCCCGAAGCCACGCCGGCGCAGGCCTTCGGCGTTGAAGCCGCGCACCGCCAGCGGGTTGCCATCAACCATCATGAAGGGCGGCACGTCCTGCGACACCGCGCTGGCGAAGCCGACCATCGCATGCGCGCCGATCTTCACGAACTGGTGGATGCCGGTCAGCCCGCCGACGATCACCCAGTCGCCCAGGTGCACGTGGCCGGCCAGCGTGGCGTTGTTGGCAAGGATGGTCTGGTCGCCCACCACGCAGTCGTGCGCGATGTGGACGTAGGCCATGATCCAGTTGTCGCTGCCCACCCGCGTGATGCCCGCATCTTGCGTGGTGCCGCAGTTGAAGGTGCAGAACTCGCGGATGGTGTTGCGGTCGCCGATGACAAGCTGCGTGGGCTCGCCAGCGTATTTCTTGTCCTGCGGCGCGGCGCCGATGGAGGCAAACTGGAAGATGCGGTTGTCGCGGCCGATGGTGGTGTGGCCCTCGATCACGCAATGCGCGCCGACCGTGGTGCCGGCACCGATGCGCACATGCGGCCCGATCACGGCGTAGGGGCCCACCTCGACCGAAGCATCCAGCGCCGCGCCGGGATCGACCAGCGCCGTCGCGTGAATCGCCATGCCCGTGGCCCTCAGGCGATCTCGCGCCGGGTGCACATCAGCTCGGCTTCGGTGGCGATGTCTTCGCCCACTCTGGCGCAAGCCTTGAACTTGTAGATGCCGGCGCGGCCGCGCTCCAGCGTCACGTCGAGCAGCAGTTGGTCGCCCGGCTCCACCGGCCGCTTGAAGCGCGCGCCGTCGATGCCGACGAAATAGAACACCGATTTGTCGTCCGACGCGATGCCCAGCATGTCGAAGGCCAGCAGCGCGGCGGCCTGCGCCAACGCTTCCAGAATGAGCACACCCGGCATCACCGGCCGGTGCGGAAAGTGGCCCAGGAAAAAAGGCTCGTTGATCGAGACGTTCTTCAGCGCGCGGATGCGCTTGCACTTCTCGATCTCCAGCACACGATCGACCAGCAGGATCGGGTAGCGGTGCGGCAGTTGCTTGAGGATGTGGTGGATGTCCATCATGACGTTTTCAGCTTCTCCAGCGCGCGAATGCGCTCACGCAGCTGGTGCAGCTGGCGCAGCGACGCGGCATTTTTCTCCCAGGCCGCATTGTCGTCGATGGGAAACATGCCGGTGTACTGGCCCGGCTTCAGAATGGAGCGGGTCACCACGCTGGCCGCCGAAATCGTCACGCCGTCGGCCACCTTGAGATGGCCCAGCACAATGGCGCCACCGCCGATCATGCAGCGCTCGCCGATGTCGGCGCTGCCCGCCACGCCCACGCAGCCGGCCATGGCGGTGTGCTTGCCAACGCGCACGTTGTGGCCGATCTGCACCAGGTTGTCGAGCTTCACGCCGTCCTCGATGACGGTGTTGCTCAAGGCGCCGCGGTCGATGCAGGTGTTGGCCCCGATCTCCACGTCGTCGCCGATGGTCACCGCGCCCAACTGCTCGATCTTCTCCCAGCCGCCCGCATTCGGCGCAAAGCCAAAGCCGTCGGCGCCGATCACCACGCCGGCATGCACGATGCAACGCGCACCAACCCGGCAGTCTTCACCCACCGTCACGCGCGACTTCAGCCAGCTGCCGGCGCCGATGTGCGCGCCACGCTCGACCACACACAGCGGGCCGATGCGCGCCGTTTCGTGCACATGGGCCTCCGGGTCGATCACGGCACTGGCGTGGATGCGCGGGGTGCCGGCCGGGGCATGGCGGGCGCGCCACAACTGGGTGGCGCGGGCGAAGTACAGGTAGGGGTCGGGTGTGACGATGCAGGCACCGCGAGCGCGGGCTGCTTCGGCCACTGCCGGGCCGACGATCACGCAGCCGGCGGCGGAGCCGGCCAGCTGGTTGACGTATTTGGGATGGCTCAGAAACGCCAGCTCACCGCCCCGCGCCGACTCGAGCGGCGCAATCGCGGTGATGGTGGCCTCGGCGTCGCCGAAGAAATCGCCCCCGAGCGCGGCGGTGATGTCACCCAGTCTCAGTGCCACGCGCGCGAGGCCCCGCAAGGGGCTTGTTTACTTGCCGCCGGAGTTCAAGGTCTTGAGGACCTTCTCCGTGATGTCGTGCTTGGGGTTGATGTACACCGCCTCTTGCAGGATGACATCGTATTTCTCGGCTTCGGCAACCTGCTTGACGACGCGGTTGGCGCGCTCGAGCACCTGTTGCAGTTCCTCGTTCTTGCGCGCGTTCAGGTCTTCCTGGAATTCACGGCGCTTGCGCTGGAAGTCGCGGTCCTGGTCGGTCAGCTGCTTCTGGCGCGCGTTGCGCTGGGTCTCGGACATCGTCGGCGCCTCGCGCTCGAATTTGTCGGAGGCGCTCTTCAGGGCATTGCCTTGGTCAACCAGCTCTTTTTCACGCTTGGCGAACTCGCCCTCGAGCTTGGTCTGCGCGGCCTTGGCTGCGTTGGCTTCGCGGAAGATGCGGTCGGTGTTGACGAAGCCGATGCGCACTTCCTGCGCTTGTGCCAAGCCGACGAAGGCCGTTGCACCCAGCGCCACGGCGGCGGCGAATTGGCGAAATGAAGTCATCATTTAGAACGAGGTTCCGATCTGGAATTGCAATTTCTGGATTCTATCGCCCGTCTGCTTGCGCAGCGGGTTGGCGATGGCGATGCGCAGCGGGCCGACCGGCGAGATCCAGCTCAAACCGACACCGGCCGACGACCTCAGTTCGGCGGCGCGCACCGGGTCATTGTCTCCAAATACGTTGCCAGCGTCAAAGAAGCCGAACAGACGCAGCGTACGGTCGTTGCCGGCGCCCGGGAACGGGGTCGACAGCTCGGCATTCAGCGTGATCTTCTTGGAGCCGCCGATGAAGGAGCCGGTGATGTCGCGCGGGCCCAGCGTGCCCTGCTCGAAGCCCCGCACCGAGCCGAGGCCGCCGCTGTAGAAGTTCTTGAAGATCGGGAAGGAACGGCCACCCAGTCCCTTGCCGTACCCCAACTCGCCGTTCAAGGCGATCGTGAACTGCTTGTTCAAGGGAATGTACTGCTGCACCTGGTAGTTGCCGCGCACGTATTTCACTTCGCCGGCCACACCGATGTCGGCATTGGCACGCTGGTAAAGACCTTTGGACGGCACCAGCGCGCTGTCGCGGCTGTCGCGCGACCAGCCGATCGTGAGCGGCAGCGAACGGCTGGAATAGCCGAACTGATTGGCATATGCGAGGTAGGCCGCCGGGATGTTGGTGCCCGGCTTGATGGTGGTCTGCTCGCCGCCAGCGCCGAAATACACGACGTCGGTTTCGCTGAACGGCACGCCGAAGCGCACGCTGGCACCCGTGGTGACCAACTGGTAGTCACCGCCCTGATCCTGGAACGGACGCGACGCACGGTGATAGATGTCGAAGGTGCGCGAAATGCCGTCTGCCGTGAAGTAGGGGTCGCTCGTGGACAGCACCAACTGGCGGTTGTACTTGCTGGTGTTGACTTCCACCCCGAGGTAGTTGCCGGAGCCGAACACGTTTTCCTGCTTGACGCTGAAGCTCAGGGACAGCTTTTCGGCACTGGAGAAGCCCGCGCCGATCATCAGGTTGCCGGTGGGCTTCTCGGTGACGGAAACGTTCAGGTCGACCTGGTCGGTCGTGCCTGGAACCTCGGTGGAGTCGACGTTGACTTCCTTGAAGTAGCCGAGGCGGTCGACGCGGTCGCGCGACAGCTTGATCTTGTCGCCGTCGTACCAGCTCGACTCGAACTGGCGGAACTCACGGCGGATGACTTCGTCGCGCGTGCGGGTGTTGCCGCCGATCGTGATGCGGCGCACATAGGCGCGGCGCGAGGGTTCGGCCTGCAGCACGAAGCTGACGCGGTTGTTCTCGCGGTCGATTTCGGGCCGCGCCTCGACCCGGGCGAAGGCATAGCCGAAGGTGCCGAAATAGTCGGTGAACGCCTTGGTGGTCTGCGCGACCTGGTCGGCGTTGTACGGCGTACCGGGCTTGATCGCGACCAGCGTCTTGAACTCTTCTTCCTTGTTCAGGTAGTTGCCTTCCAGGCGCACGCCGGACACGACGAAGCGCTCACCCTCGGTGACGTTGAGCGTGATGGAAATGCTCTGCTTGTCCGGCGAGATGGCCACCTGCGTGGAATCGACGCGGAACTCGAGATAGCCGCGGTTCAGGTAGTAGGACTTCAGCGTTTCGAGGTCGGCATTGAGCTTGGCGCGCGAGTAGCGGTCGCTCTTGGTGTACCAGCTCAGCCAGCCACCGGTGTCGAGGTCGAACAGGTTGCGCAGCGTCGATTCGCTGAACGCCTTGTTGCCGACGATGCGGATGTCCTTGATCTTGGCGACATCGCCCTCGGTCACGTTGAAGGTGACGTTGACGCGGTTGCGCTCGATGGGCGTGACGGTGGTGACCACCTCGGCGCCGTAGAGGCTCTTGTTGATGTACTGGCGCTTGAGTTCCTGCTCGGCGCGGTCGGCCAGTGCCTTGTCGAACGGGCGGCCTTCGCTCAGGCCGATGTCCTTCAACGCGTTGTTCAGCGCGTCTTTCTCGAACTCCTTGGCGCCGACGAACTCGACCGAGGCCACGGTGGGCCGCTCCTCGACGACGACCACCAGCACGTCGCCATTGACCTCCAGGCGCACGTCCTTGAACAGGCCCAGGCCGAACAGCGAACGGATCGCGGCGGAGCCCTTGTCGTCGGTGTAGTTGTCGCCGACGCGGAACGGCAGCGACGCGAACACGGTGCCGGGCTCGACACGCTGCAGGCCTTCAACGCGGATATCGCGGACGGTGAACGGCGCCACGGCCCAGGCCGGCAGCGCGGCCAACAGAGCGGCGGCCAGCGTGGTGACGGACAGGACTCGTTTGCGTTGCATCAGTTTTTTCATCGGGGAATGAGGAGAAAGGCTAGCCCAGCAGGCGGGTGACATCGTTGAACAGTGCGATCGACATCATCAGCAGCAGCACGGCGACACCGCCTCGCTGCAGTCGATCCATCCACGCATCGGAGATGCTCCGCCCCGTGACACCCTCCCAAAGATAATACATCAGGTGCCCCCCATCGAGGACCGGCAGCGGGAGCAGGTTCAGCACGCCGAGGCTCACGCTGATGAGCGCGAGAAACACGAGGTATTGCGAGAGGCCGAGGCTGGCGGACTTGCCCGCGTAGTCGGCAATGGTGAGCGGCCCGGTGAGGTTCTTCAGCGAGGCCTCGCCCACCACCATGCGGCCCAGCATCTTGAGCGTGAGCGCCGAGACCTCCCAGGTCCGCACGGCGCCGCGCCACAGGCCCTCGACCGGGCCATAGCGCACCAGCACGAACTCCGGCGGCGCGCCGACATAGGCGCCGATGCGGCCCACCGGCACCTTGTTTTCAATCTTCACCTCGGGCGTCACGTTCAGCTCGACCACCTGGCCGGCCCGCTCGACGCGCCAGTGCAAGGTGGCCGCTTGGCCGCCCTTGGGCGACATCTTGATGTTCTCGCGCAGTTGGGCGCCGTCGATCACCGGCTGGCCGTCGACCGACAGCACCAGGTCGCCCGGGTGCAGGCCCGCCTTGTCGGCAGGGCTGCCGGCCACCAGGTCGCCCATCACAGGCCGGGTCCAGGGGCCGGTCAGTCCGATGCGGCGGAACAGCTCGGCGTCGGCGTCACGCGCGCCGATGCGGCTGGTGGACACGGTCACGTCGCGGGCCGGCTGGCCGTCGGGGCCGCTGACGTTGAGCGCCACGTCACGCCCGTCGAGGGCGCCCTGCATCAACAGCCAGCGCACGTCTTCGAAGGAGCGCACCGGCATCTGCGGCTCTTCGGCAAAGGCGGCGCTGTTCACGGTTTCGCCGCCGGACAGGCCGGCCTGCTGCGCCACCGAGCTGGCCAGCGGGCTGGCCAGCACCGCGCGCGGCTGCTGCACGCCGGCCCAGTTGACGCAGGCGTACAGGAACACCGCCAGCAAGAGGTTGGCCAGCGGGCCGGCAATGACGATGGCGGCCCGCTTGCGCAGCGGCTGGGTGTTGAACGCGAGGTGGCGCTCGGCGGCATCGACCGGGCACTCGCGCTCGTCGAGCATCTTCACGTAGCCGCCAAAGGGCAGCAGGCCGATTGCGAATTCGGTGTCGCGCCCCTTCAGTCGCCAGGTGTAGACGGACTTGCCGAAGCCGATGGAAAAGCGCAGCACCTTGACGCCGCAGGCCACGGCCACGCGGTAGTGGCCATACTCGTGGATCGCGATCAGCAGGCCGAGCGCGGCGATGAAGGCAACGGCAGTGAGCATGTCAGGCTCCTTGGGCGGCGGGCGCCCGCACCCGCTGCTCGGCGAACGAGCGGGCTTCGGCGTCGAGGTCGAACAACGCGTCGAGTGAATCTGGCTGCGCCGGCACCACGGCCTCGAGCGTGGCGACGTTCACCGCATGGATCTGGTCGAAACGGATGCGCCGGTCGAGGAAGGCCTGCACGGCCACCTCGTTGGCGGCGTTGAGTATCGCGCAACTGCCGGGCGGCGCCGCCAGGGTTTGCCACGCCAGTTGCAGGCCCGGAAAACGCTCGCGGTGGCCGTTGGCGTCGATCGCTTCGAAGGTCATCGCCGCGAGCGAACGGAAATCGAGCGGCGACGCGCCAGCGTCGATCCGTTCCGGCCATCCGAGCCCGTAGGCGATCGGCGCCCGCATGTCGGGCGTGCCCAGTTGCGCCACGACCGATGTGTCGCGGTACTGCACCATCGAGTGGATGACGCTTTGCGGGTGAATGACCACCTCGATGCGTTCCGGCGGCAGGTCGAACAAATAGTGCGCCTCGATGACTTCCAGCGCCTTGTTCATCATGGTGGCCGAATCGACCGATATCTTGCGGCCCATCACCCAGTTCGGGTGGGCGCAGGCCTGCTCGGGCGTGACGTGGCGCAGGTCGGCCGGCGCCATCGTGCGGAACGGGCCGCCGGACGCGGTGAGGATGATTTTCTCCACCCGGGCGTCCCAGGTTGCCGGGTCTTCCGGCAGCGACTGGAACACCGCCGAATGCTCGCTGTCGATCGGCAGCAGCTTCGCACCGCCGGCGCGCACCGCCGACAGGAACACCTCGCCGCCGACCACCAGAGCCTCCTTGTTGGCCAGCAGCAGCCGCTTGCCGGCGCGCGCAGCCGCCAGGCAGCCCGGCATGCCGGCAGCACCCACGATGGCGGCCATGACGACATCGGTGCTCTCGTGAGACGCTACATTTTCAATAGCTTCAGGCCCAGACAACACGCTGACTGGGAGCCGATTTGCCTCAATTTTTTCCTGCAGTTGCGCGGCGTGCGGTGCGCTGGCCATCACCGCGAACCGCGGGCGGAACCGGGCGCATTGGGCCAGCAGCAGGTCGACCTGTGTGGCCGCCGTCAGCGCGAACACCTCGAAGCGGTCGGGGTGGCGGGCCAGCACGTCCAGCGTGCTGGTGCCGACCGATCCGGTCGAGCCGAGGATGGCGACGCGGGACCGGGCCCCCTCGCTTGCCGCCGCGCGCAGTTCTTCTTTCGCCGAGGCGGCTGCGCCGCTCTGGAAGCGGCCTGCTGGTGGCACGCCGATGCTCATTGCGACGACAGGCTCGCGAGCATCATGACCAGCGGCAGCGTCGGCAGCAGCGCGTCCACACGGTCCAGCACGCCGCCGTGGCCCGGCAGCAGTTGGCTGCTGTCCTTCGCGCCAGCGCTGCGCTTGATCAGCGATTCCGTAAGGTCGCCGACCACGCTCATCGCGGTGAGAAACGCCACGCCCAGAACCAGCGCCCACCCGCCGCGGCCCAGCAGCAGCGAGTAGATGCTCAGCGCCGCCACCGGCTGCGACCGGTCGATCGCCACCCACACGGCCGCCAGCACCGCCACACCGGCCATGCCGCCGTACACGCCTTCCCAGCTCTTGCCCGGGCTGATGGCCGGCGCCAGCTTGCGGCGGCCGAAAGCGCGGCCGGCGAAATAGGCGCCGATGTCGGCCACCCAGACCAGCACGAAAGCCGACAACAGGAAATTGATGCCAATGGTGCGCGCCTGCGCCATCGCCAGCCAGGCCGCCCACAGCACCGCGATGCCGCCGATCACGCGCAGCGGCTGCGGCAGCTTGCCCCAGCCCGGCACGCCAGCGCGCAGCAGGCAGGCGCTGCCCAGCACCCACAACAGCCCCGCGCCTTGCCACAGCAGCGGCGTGGCCCGCTCGACCCAGCCGCCGGCCCAGGCCGCTCCGCACAGCGCCAGAGTGATCGCGGCCATGGCAACGGCGTCGCCCTGGCGCAGGCCGGCCAGGCGGCCCCACTCCCAGGCGGCGGCGGCAATCGCCACCAGCGCCAGCGCGTTGAAGGGCTGCGGCGCCGGATAGAACAGCGCCGGCAACAGGATGGCCAGCAAGACGATGGCGGTGAAGACGCGGGTGCGCAGCATGGACGGGGAAGTGTGTGGTGCCGGCCTCAGGCGGCGCGCTGCACCTGGGCGGCGGTGAGGCCGAACCGGCGCTCGCGCCGGGCGAACGCGGCCAGCGCGGCGTCGAGCTCGGCCTCGTCGAAATCGGGCCAGAACTTGTCGCTGAAGTACAGCTCGGAATAGGCGGCCTGCCACAGCAGGAAGTTCGACAGCCGTTGCTCGCCGCCGGTGCGGATCAGCAGGTCGGGGTCGGCGACGTGGGCCAGCGCCATCGCGCGGTCGATCGCTTCTTCGGTGACGGCCTCGCCCCGCGCGGCGACCTTGGCGGCGGCCTGCGCGACGTCCCAGCGGCCGCCGTAGTTGAAGCACACATTGAGCACCAGGCGGGTGTTGTCGGCGGTCGAGGTCTCGGCTTCGCGCAGCCCGGTGCGCATCTTCAGCGACAGCGGATCGAGGTCACCCACGAAGTGCAGCTTGACGCCGTTCTTGCGCAGCGACGCCACCTCGCCCGCCAGCGCCTTGGCCAGCAGGTCCATCAGGCCCGACACCTCGTCGGCCGGGCGTTTCCAGTTCTCCGAAGAAAACGCGAACACCGTCAGCACGCCCACGCCGCGCTCGATGCAGGCCTGCACGCAGCGCCGCAGCGAATCGACACCCTGGTGGTGGCCCGCCACGCGCGGCAGCAGCCGCCGCGTCGCCCAGCGGCCGTTGCCGTCCATCACGATCGCGATGTGGCGAGGGACGGTCATGGTTGTTCTCAAACAGCCAGAATCTCTTGCTCTTTGGCGGCGACCAGCTTGTCGATCTCGATGATCGTGCGGTCGGTGATCTTCTGCACCTCGTCGTGCGAGCGGCGCTCGTCGTCTTCGGAAATGAGCTTGTCCTTGACGAGTTTCTTCGCCGCTTCGTTGGCATCGCGGCGCAAATTGCGCACCGCCACCTTGGCGCTCTCGCCTTCGTTGCGGACGATCTTGGTGAGTTCCTTGCGGCGCTCCTCGCTCATCATCGGCAGCGGCACGCGCAGCAGGTCGCCCTGCGACGACGGGTTGAGGCCGAGGTCGCTCTCGCGGATAGCCTTCTCGATCTTCGCACCCATGCCCTTTTCCCACGGCTGGACGCTGATGGTGCGGGCGTCGAGCAGGCCGACGTTGGCGACCTGGCTGATCGGCACCATGGAGCCGTAGTACTCCACCTGCACGTTGTCGAGCAGCGCCGGGTTGGCGCGGCCGGTGCGGACCTTGGTGAGGTTGTTCTTGAAGGCTTCCACCGACTGGTGCATGCGGCCTTCGGCGTTGCTCTTGATGTCTGCGATCGTCATGCCTCGGATCTCCTGAATTCAAGGCGCGGCGCGGGCCGCCGCGCCGGTGGTCACACGTGGACCAGCGTGCCTTCGTCCTCGCCCAGCACAACGCGCTTCAGCGCCCCGTGCTTGAAGATCGAGAACACCTTGATCGGCAGTTTCTGGTCGCGGCACAGCGCGAAGGCCGCCGCGTCCATGATGCCCAGATTCTTCGTCATCGCCTCGTCGAAGCTGAGGCGGCTGTAACGCTCGGCCTTGGGGTCGAGCTTGGGATCGGCGGAATACACGCCGTCGACCTTGGTGGCCTTCAGCACGATCTCGGCGCCGATCTCGGCACCGCGCAGCGCGGCGGCGGTGTCGGTCGTGAAGAAGGGGTTGCCGGTACCGGCCGCGAAGATGACGACCTTGCCCTCTTCGAGGTACTGCAGCGCCTTGGGCCGCACGTAGGGCTCGACGACCTGCTCGATCGCAATGGCCGACATCACGCGCGCCGTCAGGCCCGCCTTGTTCATGGTGTCGCCCAGGGCCAGCGCGTTCATCACGGTGGCCAGCATGCCCATGTAGTCGGCCGTCGCGCGGTCCATGCCGACCGCGCCGCCCGCCACGCCGCGAAAGATGTTGCCGCCGCCGATGACGACCGCCACCTGGACACCCAGCCGCGTGACCTCGCCGATCTCGTCGACCATGCGCGCGATGGTGGCGCGGTTGATGCCGAAGGCATCGTCACCCATCAACGCCTCACCCGACAGCTTCAACAGGATTCGCGTGTGGGCCGGTCGGTCGTGGGGCATGTAGCGGTGGGGGTGTCGGGGGGTGGCGGTAGTTTAGCGGCGAATTGTGTTTCACAACGGGGCCCGGAGGCCCCGCGGAAGGGTCAGGCGGCAGCCTTGGCGGCAGCGACCTGCGCGGCGACTTCGGCTGCGAAGTCGTCGGTGCGCTTCTCGATGCCTTCGCCCACCACGTACAGGGTGAAGCCCTTGACGGTGGTGCCGGCGGCCTTGAGCATCTGCTCGACGGTCTGCTTGTCGTTCTTCACGAAGGGCTGGTTGAACAGCGACACTTCCTTCAAGTACTTCTGCACACCGCCTTCGACGCGCTTGGCGACGATGTCGTCGGACTGCACCGGCTTGCCTTCGGCGATGGCCTTGGCCTTGTCTTCGGCGGCCTTGGCTTCGGCGACAGAGCGCTCGCGCGCCACCAGTTCGGGCGACACGTCGGCGCTGGTCAGGGCGACCGGCTTCATCGCGGCGACGTGCATCGCGACGTCCTTGGCGGCGGTTTCCTCACCGTCGAACTCGACGACCACGCCGATGCGCGTGCCGTGCAGGTACGAGGCCAGCTTGTTGCCGCCCGAGAAGCGCTTGAAGCGGCGGAACGACATGTTCTCGCCGATCTTGCCGATCAGGCCCTTGCGCACGTCTTCCAGCGTGGGGCCGAAGCCGTCCTGGCTGTAGGCCAGCGCGCCCAGGGCGTCGATGTCGGCCGGGTTGTGCTGGGCGATCAGTTCGGCGGCGGCACGGGCCAGCGCCAGGAAGCTGTCGTTCTTGGTGACGAAATCGGTTTCGCAGTTGGTTTCCAGCAGCGCGCCGGTGTTGCCGTTGATCGACGCGGTGACCACGCCTTCGGCCGTCACGCGGGCGGCGGCCTTGCCGGCCTTGCTGCCGAGCTTGACGCGCAGGATTTCCTCTGCCTTGACCATGTCGCCGCCGGCTTCGGTCAGCGCCTTCTTGCATTCCATCATCGGCGCGTCGGTCTTCGCGCGCAGCTCTGCCACCATGCTTGCAGTGATCGCCATCATGTACTCCAGTGATTCGAATTCAGTTGTGAAAAAGGGGCTACGCGAGCCCCCTTTGACTTGCGGGGAGGCCGCTTCAGGCCGCCGATTCCTCGACTTCGACGAATTCGTCGTCGCCGGAGGCGGCCTTGACCACGTCCTGCACCGCGTTGGAGCGGCCTTCGAGGATGGCGTCGGCGATCTCACGGGCGTACAGCGTCACGGCCTTGGCCGAGTCGTCGTTGCCGGGAATCACGTAGTCGATGCCTTCGGGCGAGTGGTTGGAGTCGACCACGCCGATCAGCGGAATGCCCAGCTTCTTGGCTTCCGAGATGGCGATCTTGTGGAAGCCCACGTCGATCACGAAGATCGCGTCCGGCAGGCTGGTCATGTCCTGGATGCCGCCGATGTCCTTCTCGAGCTTTTCCATCTCGCGGGCGAACATGAGCTGTTCCTTCTTGCTCATCGCGTCGAGGCCGGTTTCCTGCTGGGCCTTCATGTCCTTGAGGCGCTTGATCGAGGTCTTGACCGTCTTGAAGTTGGTCAGCATGCCGCCCAGCCAGCGCTGGTCGACGTAGGGCACGCCGGCGCGCTGCGCCTCGGCCGCGACGATCTCGCGGGCCTGGCGCTTGGTGCCCACCATCAGGATGGTGCCGCGGTTGGCCGACAGCTGGCGCACGAACTTCGCCGCGTCCTGGAACATCGGCAGCGACTTTTCCAGGTTGATGATGTGGATCTTGTTGCGATGGCCGAAAATGAACGGGGCCATCTTGGGGTTCCAGAAGCGCGTCTGGTGGCCAAAGTGCACACCGGCTTCCAGCATTTGACGCATGGTCGTTGTCATTGAATCTACTCCGAAGGTTGGGTCTGAAATCCGGTCCGTTTCGGGCCCCACCTCTGGCGGCAGGACACGACACCTTGGTGGGCCGGTTCGCGATTGACTCCGTGGGCAGCCCCCGCCATGGGGACAATGCACTGCACAAAGCCTTGGAATTATAGCAGCCCACCATGCCCCTGCCGCCCCTCTCCCCCGGAGCCGACCTGACCGACGCCCGTGGCGCGATCCGCAAGGGCCGCGCCACCGCCGCCGGCCTGCTCGAAGCCGCCATCCGGGCCGCCGAATCGCCCGCCGGCCGGCCGGCCTTCACCGCGCTGCACTTGGCCGCCGCCCGCCGCGAAGCCGCCTCCGCACCTTCCGGCAGCCCGCTGGCCGGCCTCGCGGTGTCGGTAAAGGATTTGTTCGACCTGCGCGGCGACGTCACCACCGCCGGCTCCCGCGTGCTGGCCGGCGCACCGCCCGCCAGCGCCGACGCTCCGGCGGTGGCCCGTCTGCGCGCGGCCGGCGGCGCCGTCATCGGCCGCACCCAGATGGTGGAGTTCGCGTTTGCCGGCGTGGGCACCAACCCGCACGGGGCGCAGCCGGCCAACCCCGCATATGCCGACGTGCCGCGCATTCCCGGCGGGTCTTCGTCCGGCGCGGCGGTGTCGGTCGCCACCGGCGCGGCCTGGCTGGGCCTGGGCACCGACACGGGGGGTTCGCTGCGCATTCCAGCCGCGCTGTGCGGGCTGGTCGGTTTCAAAAGCACCGCTGGCCTCGTGTCGGCCGGCGGCTGTTTCCCGCTGGCCCCGTCGCTCGACACGGTGGGTGCCATCACCCGCTCGGTGCGCGACGCGCTGCTGGCGCACGAGTTGCTGGCCGGCCGCACCGTGGCCGTTGACGGCCGGCCGCTCGCCGAACGCCGCTTCGCCGTGCCGCAGGCGCTGATGCTCGACGGCCTGGAGCCGCCTGTCGTCGCCGCCTTCGAGCGCGCGCTCGCCACGCTGCGCGCCGCCGGCGCCACCGTCGAGGCCATCGAGCTGCCCGAGCTGCGCGAACCCGCCGCGATGCAGCAGGCCGGCACGCTGGTCGCCGCCGAGGCCTGGGCCCTCCACCGCGACATGCTGGCCCGCGACGAGGCGGCCTACGACCCGCGCGTCGCCAGCCGGCTGAAAACAGGCGCGGCGCTGTCCGCCGACGCGCTGGCCGAGCTGCGTGGCCGCCGCGCCGACTGGATCGGCCGCATGAACGCCCGGCTCCTTGCCTACGACGCGCTGCTCTCCCCCACCGTGCCGCTGCTGGCGCCCGCCCTGGCGTCGGTGCTGGCCAGCGACGCGGTCTATTTCGAGGTCAACGCCCGGCTGCTGCGCAACACCAGCGCCGTGAACTTCCTCGACGGCTGCGCCATCTCGCAGCCCTGCCAGCGCCCCGGCGAGGCGCCGGTCGGCCTGATGCTGTGGCACAGCGCCGGCCACGACGACGCCGTGCTGTCGGCCGCGCTGCAGGTGGAGCGCGCACTGGCCGCCTGACCGCGCCGCTTTTTCCCCCACAATGTCGGCCGAACAGCGGCAGGACACAGGAAACAGCGCATGAGGGTTGCAGTGGTTGGAACGGGGATCGTCGGCGTTGCGACGGCCTATGAGCTGGCGTCCGACGGCCACGAGGTGACCGTGTTCGAGCGCCGGCCGGGGCTGGCCGAAGAAGCCAGCTTCGCGCACGCAGGGCTGCTGGGGCCCGGCTTCGTCGCGCCGTGGCCGCTCGCGGTGCAGACCGGCTGGCAACTGGGCTGGCGCGACTGGCGATGGGTGGCACGGCACCGCCGCGCCATGCGCCACGCCGCCGCCTCGCCCGACCACCGGGCGCTGCACCGGCTCGCGCTGGCCAGCCGCTCCCGCCGCCAGCAACTCATCACGCACCTCGGCCTGGCGGCCGACCACCCGGAGGGCCTGATGCTGCTGTTCAGGCACAAGGCCGACTGGAAAGCCACGCAGGCCACGCTCGAATTCCTGCGCGACGCCGGCACCGCGGTGCAAGACCTCACGCCGGACGCCGCCCGCCACCTGGAGTTGGCGCTCAACACCGACACCACGTTCCACGGCGCCGCCTACCTGCCCCACGACGAAGCGGGCAACTGCCGCCAGTTCGCCCAGTGGCTGCGCACCGCTGCCCAGGAACTCGGCGCCACCTTCCGCCTGGGCAGCGCGGTGCCGCACCTCGACCGGTCCGACCCCACGCTGCTGTTCGCCGGCGGCGCCGCGCAGCGGTTCGACGCGGTGGTGGCCTGCACCGGCGCGGCCTCGCGCGAGCTGCTGGCCGGCGCCGGTGTGAAGTTGCCGATCGGCACGCTCGTCGGCCACGCCCTCAGCGCCCAGATCCGCGAGCCGCTCAACGCGCCGCACCGCTCGGTCTACGACGTTCACCACGGCGTGGCGATTTCCTGCATCGGCCACCGGGTGCGTGTGTCGGGCGGCGCCGAAATCGGCTTTTCGGCGGGGCGCAAGGCCGCCGCCCTGCAGCGGCTCTACAACGTGCTGCACCACTGGTTTCCGGGAGCGGCCAAGGTGTCGGCCGACGTGCAGGAATGGAGCGCCGGGCAGGCCTTCCTGCCCGACGGCCTGCCGGCCATCGGCCCCAGCCGCAGGCCCGGCCTGTGGCTCAACCTCGGCTTCGGCAAGATCGGCGGCGCGCTGGCCTGCGGCGCGGCCCGCAACCTGGCCGACCAGATCGCCGGACGGGCGCCGGAAATAGACCCCGCCGCGTTTTCACCCAGCCGGCCACTCTAGGCCACGGGCGCATGCTCCGCATCGACACCGCCCACGCCTGGCCGTTGCACGATGTGGCCGCCACCCGCGCCATCGAGGCGGCGGCACAGGCTAGGCTCCCGCCCCACACGCTGATGCAGCGGGCCGGCCTGGCCACGGCCCGGCTCGCCATGGCGCTGGCGCCGCACGCCCGCACGGTGTGGCTGGCGTGCGGCCCCGGCAACAACGGCGGCGACGGCCTGGAGGCCGCCCTGCACCTGCAGCGCTGGGGCAAACACCCGGTCGTCACCTGGCTCGGCGACCCGCTGAAGGCGCCACGCGACGCGCTGGCCGCCTGGCACCGCGCCCGCGCGGCCGGCGTGCCATTCGCCGAAAACGCCCCGCCGCTCGGCCCGCTCGACCTGGCGGTCGATGCGCTGCTGGGCATCGGCACCGCCCGCCCCCTCACCGGCCGGATCGCCGACGGCGCGGCGCAGTTCATGGCCTGCGGCGCACCCATTCTGAGCGTGGACCTGCCCTCCGGCCTGAACGGCGACACCGGCCAGTTTGCTCCTTATTCAGTAGCAACAAATTCATATTCGGCGCTGACTTCAGGCCATTTTCGTGCTCAAAACACCCTCTCGCTGCTCACATTGAAGCCCGGCCTCTTCACCGGCGACGGCCGTGCGGCCGCAGGCCAGATCTGGTTCGACGACCTCGACACCGGCGACCACACCCCCAGCGCCACCGCCTGGCTCGGCGCCCGGCCCGCTGCCCGCGTGCGCGGGCATGGCGGCCACAAGGGCAGCTTCGGCGAGGTCGCGGTGATCGGCGGCGCGACCGGCATGACCGGCGCTGCGGTGCTGGCCGCCTCGGCCGCGCTGCACGCGGGCGCCGGCCGCGTCTACGTCGGCCTGCTGGGCGACGGCCCGGCCTTCGACGCGCAGCAGCCGGAGCTGATGTTCCGGCCACCCCTGGCGCTGCCGCTGGACACCGCCACGCTGGTGTGCGGCTGTGGCGCCGGAAACGCCGCCAGCGCCCTTCTTCCCAAGGTTTTTGGGGCTCAAGCCAGCGTCGTTCTTGACGCGGATGCTCTCAACTCCATAGCAGCCGACCCGATGCTCAGGCACCTGCTGCAAGCCCGGGGCAGGCGCAACCGGGTCACGGTGCTGACGCCGCATCCGCTCGAAGCCGCCCGGCTGCTCGGCTGCGCCACCGCCGAGGTGCAAGGCGACCGCATCGCGGCGGCGCGGCGGCTGGCGGCGGATCTGCACGCCATCGTGGTGCTGAAGGGTTCGGGCAGCGTCATTGCCGCGCCGGGCCGGCTGCCGCAACTCAACGCCACCGGCAACGCGCGGCTGGCCACCGCCGGCACAGGCGACGTGCTGGCCGGGCTGATCGGCGCCGCACTCGCCGACCACACCGACGGGCGCGACACCTTCACACGCACCGCCGAAGCCGTGGCCCGCCACGGCCAGTGGGCCGACGACTGGCCGGCCGGCACGCCGCTGGTGGCCGGCGCACTGGCGCGGGGCGGCGACGCCAATTGATCAGCGGCGCGGCTTCTTGCTGCGCCCCGCCTTCTTCTTGCCTGCGGCCTTGACGGCCGCTTTCAGCGCCTGAATGGGCGAGCGGGTCGGCACCTTGGGCGCAGCGCCCGGCGCGGCCGACCGCTTCGCGGCCTGCTTGGCGGCCTGCCGGGCGGCCTTGGCGTCGGCGGGCGAAGCGTCGCCACCGGCCTTGTCTTTCATCGCCCGGGCCAGCAGCTCTTCGCCCTCGCACACCAGCCGGAAGTCGATCTTGCGGCCGTCGAGGTCGACCCGGCTCACCTGCACCCGCACCCGTGTGCCGATGGCGTATCGAATGCCGGTGCGTTCGCCGCGGAGCTCCTGCCGCGCCTCGTCGAAGCGGAAGTACTCACCGCCGAGTTCGGTGATGTGCACCAGCCCCTCGACGTACATCGCGTCCAGCGTGACGAAGATGCCGAACGAGGTGGCCGCGGTGATGACGCCGCCGAACTCCTCGCCGAGGTGCTCGCGCATGTACTTGCACTTGAGCCACGCTTCCACGTCGCGGCTGGCTTCATCCGCGCGGCGCTCGTTGGCGCTGCAATGCAGGCCGGCGGCCTCCCAGGCCATCATTTCCGGTGAGAGTTTCTTCACCGGCTTCTGCGTCGGGTTCTTGGCAGCCTGGCTCAGCAAACGGCGGCCCAGCTTGGCATGGGCCTCGCCCGGCGTGGGCAGTGCGGGCAACTGGTAGCGCTGTTTGGCCAGGATGGCCTTGATGACCCGGTGCACCAGCAGATCGGGGTAGCGGCGGATCGGGCTGGTGAAGTGGGTGTAGCCCTCGTAGGCCAGACCGAAGTGGCCGCTGTTGATGGGCGTGTAGATCGCCTGCTGCATGGAGCGCAGCAGCATGGTGTGGATCTGCAGCGCGTCGGGCCGGTCCTTGGTCTGCTCGGCAATCTTCTGGAAGTCGCCCGGCTGCGGGTCGTCGCCGATCGAGATGCCCACGCCCAGCGCCTTCAAATAGTTGCGCAGGATGTCCTTCTTCTCCGGCGTCGGGCCTTCATGCACGCGGAACAGGCCCGGGTGTTTGCCCTGTAGGATGAAGTCGGCGCTGCAGACGTTGGCCGCCAGCATCGCTTCCTCGATCAGCCGGTGCGCGGCGTTGCGGGTGCGCGGCACGATCTTCTCGATGCGGCCGTTCTCGTCGCAGACGATCTGCGTCTCGGTGGTCTCGAAATCGACCGCGCCGCGCACCTTGCGCGCCTTCAGCAGCGCCTGGTACACGTCGTGCAGGTTCAGCAGGTGCGGCACCAGCGCCTTGCGGCGGGTGGATTCCGCGCCTTTGGTGTTGGCGAGGATGGCCGCCACTTCTGTATAGGTGAAGCGCGCGTGGCTGTACATGACGGCCGGGTAGAACTGGTAGGCATGCACCTCGCCGCTGGACGTGACCAGCATGTCGCAGACCATGCACAGCCGCTCGACCTCGGGGTTCAGCGAGCACAGGCCGTTGGAGAGCTTCTCCGGCAGCATGGGGATGACCCGGCGCGGGAAGTACACGCTGGTCGCGCGGTCGTAGGCGTCGATGTCGATCGCGCTGCCTGTTTCTACATAGTGGCTCACGTCGGCAATCGCCACCAGCAGCCGCCAGCCCTTGGCGCGGCCCACCTTGGCCGGCTCGCAGTACACGGCGTCGTCGAAGTCGCGCGCATCCTCGCCGTCGATGGTGACGAGCGGCACGTCGGTCAGGTCGATGCGGTGTTTCTTGTCCTGGGCGCGCACCTTGTCGGGCAATGCGCGCGCCTGCGCAATGCAGGCCTCTGAGAACTCGTGCGGCACCGAATACTTGCGCACCGCAATCTCGATCTCCATGCCGGGGTCGTCGATCTCGCCCAGCACCTCCTTCACGCGGCCCACCGGCTGGCCGAACAGGCTCGGCGGCTCGGTCAGCTCGACGACGACGACCTGCCCCGGCTTCGCGGTGCCGGTGCCGCCCTTGGGCACCAGAATGTCCTGGCCATAGCGCTTGTCTTCCGGCGCCACCAGCCACACGCCGCTCTCCTGCAGCAACCGGCCGATGATGGGATGCGGCGGACGCTCGACGATCTCGACCACGCGGCCCTCGGGCCGGCCCCGGCGGTCCATGCGCACGATGCGCGCCTTGACCCTGTCTTTATGGAGCACCGCGCGCATCTCGTTCGACGGCAGATAGATGTCCGGCTCGCCGTCATCGCGGACCACGAAACCGTGTCCGTCACGGTGTCCCTGGATGGTTCCTTCAAATTCATCCAGCAGGCCGCCGGAAGTGCTCATGGATTTGATACAATGCTCTCTTTCCTGAAATGCCCAGGTGGCGGAATTGGTAGACGCACTAGTTTCAGGTACTAGCGAGTAACTTCGTGGGGGTTCGAGTCCCTTCCTGGGCACCAATTTTACCGGCGGCACAACGTGCCACAGACCGGAAAAATCATTTTCAGCCAAACGACATCGGGCCGCATTGCGGCCCGTTTGTCTTTCTGCGCCCACGTCACTGAGAACGCGCGGTTGGCACCCACGGCCGCGTGGCGATCAGGCGCCATCGGCACGCTGGTCCAGGCTTTTCAACAGCCCGTGCTGCAGCGCGTACTGCGTCAGCTGCGCCGCGTTGTCGACGCCGAGCTTGCGGTAGATGTTGGTCTGGTGGTTGTAGACCGTCTTCGGACTCAAATTGAATTCGTCGGCCAGTTGCTTGACCGAGCGGCCCTGCGCCAGTTGCTGGAAAAGAATGAACTCCCGCTGGCTGAGCTGCCGGTGCGGCAGGTCGCTCGACGCCTCTTCCAGTGAGCCCCTCAGATCTTCAGACAGGTAGCGCGTGCCCCTGGCCACCATGCGCACCGCATGGCTCAGTTCCTCGGGCGCGCTTCGCTTGGTCACGTAGCCTGTCGCGCCGAAATCCAGCGCCTGCTGCACCAGCGTGGCCTGCTCGTGCATAGAGAAGATGAGCACCGCCAGCTCGGGGCTGCGCATGCGCAGCCGCTGCAGCGTGTCGAGGCCGCCGCGGCCCGGCATCGACAAGTCGAGGATGACGACGTCGGCGGTGTTGGACAAAAGCCACTGGTAGGCCGCCTCACCGGTCTCGCATTCGGCAACGACGTCGATGTCGTTCTCCAGCGAGAGCAGGCGGCGGTAGCCAGAACGCACCACCGGGTGGTCGTCGGCGAGCAGGACACGAATGGACATGTCGGGAAATTTTCCTATTCGGGTTCAGGAAGGTCTCACGGACACTACGGCGCGATCGAATCCATCAATCAATAAGAGACATGAAACAATCTTACAAAGCAACGCAAGCTTCACCACGTGCACCTTTCCAGCCCCGGCTTTTTGCCGTGGCGCTGCTGTCCGCCCTCGGCACCATTGCCGCCCACGCGCAAGCCCAGACCCAGCCGGGCTCGCTGCCCGAGGTGACCGTGATCGGCACCACCCCATTGTCGGGCTTCGGCGTGCCGAAGGACCAGATTCCCGCCAACGTGCAGAACGCCACGTCCGAAGACATCCAGCGCAGCGGCGCGAATGACCTGTCGGACTTCATGAACCGCAGCCTGGGCAGCGTTCACGTCAACGAGATCACCAACAACCCCTACTCTCCGGACATCAATTACCGTGGCTACACGGCTTCGCCGCTGCTCGGTACGCCGCAGGGCCTGTCGGTCTACCTCGACGGCGTCCGCCTGAACCAGCCTTTCGGCGACGTGGTGAGCTGGGACCTGATTCCCAAGGCCGCGATCTCCACCGTGACGCTGATGCCAGGCTCCAACCCGCTGTACGGCCTGAACACGCTGGGCGGTGCGATCGCCCTGACCACCAAAGACGGCATCAACAACCCCGGCACCTCGCTGCAACTGCTGGCAGGCAGCAACCGCCGCCGCTCGGCAGAGCTGGAAACCGGTGGCTCCAATGCCAACGGCCTGCACTGGTACGCGACCGGCACCCTGTTCCGAGAAGAAGGCTGGCGCGACGACTCTCCGACGCGTGTCGGCCAGTTCTTCGGCAAGGTCGGCTACAAGGACCGCGCTGGCGATGTGAGCCTGTCGGTCGGCTACGCCGACAACACGCTGTACGGCAACGGCCTGCAGGAGCAGCGTCTGCTGGCCCAGAACTACGACAGCGTCTTCACCAAGCCCGACATCACCGACAACAAGTCGATTTTCCTGAACCTGACCGGTTCGCGCGAGCTGGCCAAGGACGTGAAGTTCTCCGGCAATGCCTACTACCGGCGGCTGCGCACGTCGACCTTCAACGGCGACATCAACGAAGACTCGCTCGACCAGAACGTGTACCTCAGCGCCACCGGCCGCAACTACCTGCGCGCGCTGCCGGGCAACCCATACAACCTGTCGGCCACCTACACCGAGAACGCCACCACCACGCCGTTCCCGTATCTGTCGTGCATCTACCAGGCCATGATCCAGGATGAGCCGGGCGAAAAGTGCACCGGCCTGCTGAACCGCACCGAAACCCGGCAGAGCAACTACGGTCTGAGTGGTCAGTTCACCTTTTCCAACGACCTCGCGGGTCACCGCAACCAGTTCGTCGTCGGCGGCGCTTTCGACAAGAGCCGCAGCAACTTCCAGCAGACGGCCCAGCTCGGCTACCTGAATGCCGACCGCAGCGTCACCGGCATTCCCTACTTCGCCGACGGCGTGACGGGTGGCAACGTCGACGGCGTGCCGTTCGACACCCGCGTCAACCTCGACGGCCGCATTCGCACCGGCAGCCTGTTCCTGGCCAACACCACCAGCTTCGGCACCGCTCTGCACCTGTCGGTCTCGGGCCGCTACAACCACACCGAAGTCAACAACCGCGACAACATCACCCCCACGGGCATCGACTCGCTGACCGGCAACCACTCCTACAGCCGCTTCAACCCGGCTCTGGGCCTGGCCTTCACACCGTCGCGCGAGATCAACGCCTACGTCGGCTACAACGAATCGAGCCGCGCACCGACCTCGATCGAACTGGGTTGCGCCAACCCGGACAACGAGTGCAAGCTGCCGAACGCGCTGGCCGGCGACCCGCCGCTCAACCAGGTCGTCTCCAAGACCTTCGAAGCCGGCCTGCGGGGCCGTGTCAACAGCAACCTCGCCTGGAATGCGGGCGTGTTCCGGTCGGAAAACCGCGACGACATCCTGTTCGTCGCCGGCAGCACGCCGGGCTTCGGCTACTTCAAGAACTTTGGCAAGACGCGTCGGCAGGGCATCGAGCTGGGCCTGAACGGCCAAAACAGCGGCTTCCACTTCGGCGTCAACTACACCTACCTGCTGGCCACCTTCGAATCGCAGGATTCGTTCAGCGCCAACTCGAACAGCACCAACAGCGCGGCCGTGGCCGGCCGGCCGGGCCTCGAGGGCGCGATCACCGTGAACCCGGGCGACCGCATCCCGCTGATTCCGCGCCATCTGTTCAAGGTGAACGCAGACTACCAGGTGAATGCGGCCTGGTCGCTGGGCTTCAACGTGATCGCGGTGTCCAGCTCGCTGGCTCGCGGCAACGAAAACGGCGCCAGCCAGCCCGACGGGCGTTTCTACATCGGCTCCGGCCGCAGTGCCGGCTACGGCGTCTTGAACTTCACGACAAACTACCGCGCCACGCCGCAGCTCGAGTTCTTCGCACAGATCAACAACCTGCTCGACCGCGAGTACTCTTCGGCTGCTCAACTGGGCGCCACGCCGATCTCCGCCAGCGGCGCCTTCCAGGCTCGCCCGTTCGGGGGCTCCGGTGCGGCCGGCTACCCGCTGCAGAATTCGACTTTCTATGCGCCGGGTGCCCCGCGCGCGGTGTTCGTCGGCCTGCGCTACCAATTCGACAAGCCGGCCCAGTAAAGCGCCTGCAAGAGCATCAAGTCACACGTACCTGCGCCCGTCGTCCACGCCTTTCCGGCGCGGCGACGGGCCTTTTTTTGGCTTGCACGGGCTTGCGCATCTGTCGCCAAGGGGTCTGCCGGGGAAGATTCCTCCAGCAGACGGGTATGAACCATGCAGGATAGGATCGGGTCGAAGGGGACGCAGCCCCCCGCGTAAACCCGAGATTCTGGAGACACACGACGTGAGTTCATTTCCCTCATCCCCATCATCCCGCCGGGTCTGGCTGGCGACTGCGCTGCCCGCGCTGGTCCTGGGAGCCTGGTCGCTGCCCGCCACCGCAGCCAGCCTCACCAGCGACGATCCCTTGAAATCGCCGCAGTGGCCGACGCTGCGCCAGCAGTATCTGGGCGCCGGCTCGGTGGTCTTCGACCCGCGCATCAAGGTGGTCGGCCCCCAGTTCGCCGACGATCCGATGAGCGTGCCGATCGCGGTTGACGCCACAGCGCTGGCGGCCGACGGCGAAAAAATCGTCCGCATGGTGGTGGTGGTCGAGCGCAACCCGATCAAGAAAGTCCTGGAGTTTTCGCCGAATGCGGTTCTGCCCAAGATCGCTTTCCGGTTCAAGCTGGAACAGGCGTCTCCCGTGCGTGTCGCGGTGCTCGACCAGAAAGGCGTCTGGCACGTTGGCACGGCATGGATCGACGCGTCGGGCGGCGGCTGCACGGTATCGGGCATCAGCCGCAATGACGGCTCCTGGAGCCGCACCCTGAACAAGGTGCAGACCCGCTACTTCACCGACGTGCTCGGCAACGTCAACGAAACCCGGCTGCGGGTGCGCATCATGCATCCCATGGACACCGGTCTGGTGGCCGGCATTCCCGCCTTCTACATTGAGAACGTGAAGCTGGAAACCGAAGGCGGCCAGCCGCTGTTCACGCTGTCGCTGTTTGAACCGGTGTCGGAGAACCCGACCTTCTCATTCGACTTCAATGGCAAGCCCCCGCCGGCGCTGCGCCTGGTCGGAGCCGACAACAACGGCAACCGCGTCTTTGCGGAGGTGCGCTCATGAGGACGGCGCGCCAACTGTTGACCGCCGGCCTTATGGCTGTCGCGGCGGCCTCCGCTGCATCACAGCCACTGGATTACCACCTCAAGGCGCGGCAGCTGGCCCCGGACACCTGGGTGATCGAGGGCGCCAATGCGGACTTCTCACCCAAAAACGGCTGCAACATCATCAACACGGGCTTCATCGCCACATCGGCGGGCACCTGGGTGATCAACACCGGGCCGTCGAGGCGCTACGGCGAGCAGCAGCGAAAACTGGTGGAAAAAACCGCGGGCAAACCAGTGGTCGGCGTGATCAATCTGAACCTGCATCCCGATTACTTTTTCGGCAACCAGGCGTGGAGCGGCGTGAAGACCTATGCACTTGCCGGAACCCGCGAAGGCGCCACGCGGGAGGGGCCGTCCTACGCAGACAATCTCTACAAGATCTGCGGCGACTGGATGTCCGGCACGGAATCCACCCCCGCCACCGAAACCGTGTCGCCTGGCGTCGTGCGATGGGGCGACCACGAGATCGAACTGAAGCGGTTGAAAGGGCACACCGCCGACGACCTGGTGTTGATCGACCGCACCACGGGCGTGGTGTTCGCGGGCGGATTGGTGTTCGCACATCGCGCGCCGACCACGCCCCACGCGGCCATCCCAGACTGGCTCGCCAGCCTGGACGAACTGGAGCGCATCGTGGCCGCACTGCCAGCCAAGCAAGTCATCCCCAGCCACGGCCCCGTTGACGGTGGGCGCGCGGGATTCAACGACACACGCCGCTACCTCACGTGGTTGGACCGACAGTTTGGCCAATCTGCCAACGGCGGCCTCGACATCGCCGAGGTTCTGCATGTGCCCCTACCCGAAGAATTCCGCAGTTACTCCGCCGCCGATGCCGAGTACCCGCGATCGGTCTTCCACCTGTATCCGCTCTACGAAAAGAAGGCGCTGGGTGGTGATCCGAAGTGATCACCTGCTGGTTACGGGCGTTCACATTTGGAACAACTGTCAACAGCCGGCACACCCCCTTTTCAGCGGTTTTGCCCATCTTGCTCCATATGGGCATTTTTCCTGACTTTTTCAGGATGTTCTCCTGTGGCATGGAAGTTGCCCAAATAGCTGGCTCAAGATCACTGCGGTCACGCCGGGGTTGAGTCAGCGGCCGTTTCTCGGGACGGCCTATTAATCACTAAAGGAGATAAGAAACCATGCGTAAATTACTTCTGTCGGCTTTGGTCATGGCCGCGCTCGGCAGCATGCAAGCTCATGCTACCGTCACGGACAGCATGATCGAACAAGACGGCAAGACCGTCGGCGACGTGCTGACCAATGGCCTGGGCACCCAAGGCCAACGTTTCTCTCCCTCGACGAAAATCAACACCACCACCGTCAAGAACCTGGTTCCGGCGTGGAGCTTCTCGTTCGGCGGTGAAAAGCAGCGCGGCCAGGAATCGCAACCTCTGGTTCACGACGGCAAGATGTTCGTCACCGCTTCGTACTCGCGTATCTACGCGCTGGACGCCAAGAGCGGCAAGAAGCTGTGGAAGTATGAGCACCGCCTGCCGGAAGGCATCATGCCCTGCTGCGACGTGGTCAACCGCGGCGCCGCCCTGTATGACAACCTGGTGATCTTCAGCACGCTGGACGCACAGATCGTGGCCCTCGACCAAGCCACGGGCAAGGTCGTCTGGAAGGAAAAGATCGACGACTACGCAGCCGGCTACAGCAACACCGCTGCTCCGCTGATCGCCAAGGGCCTGGTTCTGACCGGCGTGTCCGGTGGTGAATTCGGCGTCATCGGCCGCGTTGAAGCGCGCGATGCCAAGACCGGCAAGATGGTCTGGTCGCGTCCGACGGTCGAAGGCCACATGGGCTACCTGAACGGCAAGGAAAACGGCATCTCCGGCACCACGAACGCCACGTGGCCGGGTGAAATGTGGAAGTCGGGCGGCGCAGCCACCTGGCTGGGCGGCACCTATGACGCCTCCACCGGCCTGGCCTATTTCGGTGCTGGCAACCCCGGCCCCTGGAACAGCCATCTGCGCAAGGGCGACAACCTGTTCTCCTGCTCGACCATCGCCATCGACGTGGCGACCGGCAAGATCGTCTGGCACTACCAGACCACCCCGCACGACGGTTGGGACTTTGACGGCGTGAACGAATTCGTCACGTTCGACCTGAACGGCAAGCGCATGGGCGGCAAGGCTGACCGCAACGGCTTCTTCTACGTCATCGACGCGAAGAACGGCAAGCTGCAAAACGCTTTCCCGTTCGTCAAGAAGATCACCTGGGCCACCGGCATCGACCTGAAGAGCGGCCGCCCGAACTACGTGCCGGAAAACCGCCCGGGCGATCCGACCGCCTCCTCTGACGGCAAGAAGGGCGCCACCGTGTTCTCCGCCCCGTCTTTCCTGGGTGGCAAGAACCAGATGCCGATGGCTTACAGCCCGAAGACCGGCCTGTTCTACGTGCCGGCGAACGAGTGGGGCATGGACATCTGGAACGAACCCGTCACCTACAAGAAGGGGGCGGCTTACCTGGGTGCTGGCTTCACCATCAAGACGATCAACGACGACTACATCGGCGCGATGCGTGCCGTGGACCCGAAGACCGGCAAGATCGTCTGGGAAGTCAAGAATGGCGCTCCGCTGTGGGGTGGCGTGCTGACGACCGCGGGTGACCTGGTGTTCTGGGGCACGCCGGAAGGCTTCCTGAAGGCCGCTGACGCCAAGACCGGCAAAGTCGTCTGGGAATTCCAGACGGGTTCCGGCGTTGTGGCCCCCCCGATCAGCTGGGAAGAAAACGGCACGCAATACGTGGCCGTGGTCTCCGGCTGGGGCGGCGCTGTTCCCCTGTGGGGCGGCGATGTGGCCAGCAAGGTCAACTACCTCGAACAAGGTGGTTCCGTGTGGGTCTTCAAGCTCGCCGGCAAGTAATCTGACCTGAAGGTATGAGGGTGGTGGTCCGCAAGGACCATCACCCTTTTTCTTTTGTGCCCTTCCCTAGCGGTTTTCCCGAAGACGCCCGCCGGGGGTCAACCGGGGGCCTAGAATTTGCATTGAGGGGTTGCGACTGCAACACCAAACCCTAAATCACTCTTCAATCAACCGAAACATGATCTCAAAATCAGCGCTCTACCTGTCCCTCGTTCTTGCCGCCGCTTGTGGCTCGGCCCATGCCCAGAAAGACAACGCTGCAGCCAAGGACCTTGCAAACAAAAATGGTTGCATGTCCTGCCATGACATCGGCACCAAGGTCATCGGCCCAGCGTTCAAGGATGTCGCTGAAAAATACAAGGGGCAAAAGGACGCCAATGCCGTGCTGACCAAGAAGGTCAAGGAAGGCGGCAAGGGTGTCTGGGGCCGCATCCCGATGCCCCCGCACGACCAGATGAAGGATGCCGACATCTCCACCATCGTTGGCTGGATCCTGGCGCAGTAAACCATCGGGGCGAGGCAGCAGCCTCGCCCTCATCTTGTCTAGAGATCGTAGTCGACGAGCTGGTAGCGGATCTTGCCACCGGTGAGGAAGTTGGAATTGACCTGTTCGTCCCGATCGAAGCGGACCAGGCCCACCCCCTTGCAGTACCACTCGGTCGAAATCAGCGGCTGATCCGAGAACCCCTGTTGCGGGTCCTTGAAAATCTTGAAGCTGGTCTGCCCCTTGACCCGCAGGCAGTCGGTGAACTTGCCGGCCGGTACCTCCACCGTTTCATGCTCGGCCTCGATGCGGTAGCGCATCATGGTCTTGTGCCGGTACTTCAGTTCGCGGGGAAACTCAGCGTTGCGCTGCAGCAAAAACGGCACAGTCATCGCCTCCCACTCAGCGCCAACCGTGGGCGGCTCCGGCAACACCGTGCGCGGATGCTCGTCAAGCAGCGCGTCCTCTTCAAGATCGGTGCGTGAGGCCAACCGACGGATGCCGTCTTTATTCTGCTCTAGGTAGTATTCAACGCCCGACGCACTGCGGCGCACCACCACATCCTTGCCGTCAAACTTGATCGCGCGGTCAACGGACATCACGAGTTTGCTATCGACCGGTGGATTGGGCATCTCGGTCACCAATTCATAGGTCCAGCTTGAGCCGACGGTCAGGGGGAAAAAAGCCTCGGTAGCCGGTCGGCTACAACCAACCCCGCCGCTCACGGCCGCGATCACCGCGCCCCAACAGGCGATGCGTTTCATCATTTCTCCGGCAGTTGCGGACGCGGCAGGTCGCTGATCTTGATGTTCAGCTTGTCGTTGCCCGACGGGCGCAGCCACGAGAAGCCCTTGGGCCCTACCTTGGGCTCGGTGGTACCCATCTGGCTGATGCCCTGGCGGTTCTTCTTCATGCCTTCGGTCAGCAAGGCGTGCAGGTCCTTGTCGTACGGCAAACGGTAGGCGCGGGGCTCTGCAATGGGCCGGTTGTCCTCGACGCCGTTCACCCACAGGAAGATGTTGCCCTTTGTGCCGCGCTCCTTGCTCGGCTCGTCGTACACCACTGCCAGCAGCACGAAGCGCTTGGGCAGCGTTTCCTCGGCGGGCCAGCCCAGCACGCCCTGCACCACGCCGAAAGCGAGGAAATAGAACACCGACACGACGGTGATCAGGCCCAGCTTCACCCAGATCGGCCATCGCGTCCAAAAACACAGGCACAGAAGCAAGAAGGCCAGCAAGGCGTAGACCGCCGTCATCAACAGCAGAGGTGTGCTCATAGTCCCGATCGTTGTACGAATTTCTTTTGCAGCGTGTTGATGTTCAACACCTCGCCACGAGAATCCAGCGTAAACCGGACCAGCGTGCGTTCTTCCCCCTTGGCGGGCAATTGCGTGGTGCCGTAATACACGACGTCTGCCTTGGGATTCACCTTGACGACGCTGACGGTCACATCCACCGGCTTGCCGTCCTTGGAGTCATAGTAATGGGCATTGACCACGTACTCGCCAGGCACGATGCCACGGATGGTCGCCATCTCCTGCCGAATCGGGTTGACGATCGCGCGGCCGTTGACAACGACGGTGTTGTTGCTGGCACCACGGTCGTCGCGGTCCAGATGCATCAGCCCGATGTCGCGTTGGCGAAACCAAAGAATGTTGTCCGCCGGGTCCTGCATCCAGGTATCGATGTCGTTGGGATTGTTGTCGGGCCACGATAGCGTCACGATGTACTCTGCTTTCGCAGGTATGTCACCGGATTTATGGGCCTTGGGGTTGAAGGCCAGCATCGCAATGATGAAGCAAAAGACGAACGCGATGAGCATGTTGAACAACATGTCATAGAAGGGATCGGCCTCAGCTTCACGCGAGCGTTTCTTCAGCGCCAAGTCAATTCTCTGATCGTGAAGTGTGGCCGTCGAACATGCGGCCCAGATCCGTCTCCGCGATCGCCAGCGCATCGGCCACGAGTTCGTCTGCGGTGCGGTCGAGACGCGTGAGTTGGAGGCCGAGCAGGATGTTGGCCGTCAGCCCGGTCATCGTCGTGAGCAACGCGATGCCGAGACCGTTGGTGAGGTTCTTGAGGAACACCTGCGATTGCCCCGGATCAAACGATTCCATGGAGCCGATCTGAAGCGCAAGAATGGAAAAGCCGATCACTTTGCCAAGCAGCCCCAATTTGAGCTGAATGCCGTTGACCCACCAAGCGCTGTCGTGGGCGCCATGTGTCCGCTCGCCAAGCAAGTCCGTCAATTGTTCATTCTCTCGCCAGCGGACTGGTCCTTTTGCCACGAGTTCCTTGAAATAAGCGGCTATCCAGTCGTGTCGCCGATCGACCGGCTGCATACGCAGCCTACTCGCCAGCCCATCGGCATCCGACGAGAGATCACTACTGAACCGCTCAAGCACCGCCCGCTGCTCAGCAAACCGGTAACTGCGGTGACCGCACCAGAAGGTGGTGCTGAAGAACACCAAGACGATCACCAGGGTGAGGAAAGTAGGGTCTGCTTCGATCAGCATGTGCCAGACACCGACTTTCCACATCCAGAACGTGGCGAACACCAACAAGCCGAAAAACGCCAGCCACAACAGAAGAATGTTCTCGGGGTTCAACGGCAGCGACGTCGAATCATGTTCCGATCGCTTGCTGTTTTTTCTGTACATCGATGGCATGTGAAGATCGGCGTCTCAAACCTGGGTGGGGGTGAGTCTAATTGGAGCAGCAGGATCGATGCCACGATCAATCACGCCTGTAACGCGCGAGACCGTTGCCGCGAATCTGTTTGCCGCTTGGCACATTGTGTTCAAAATCGAAGGCCTCTATGAGCCCCCAATGCATCACGCCCTCTACCTTGTTGCGACGTCGCAACGTGATCCTCACTCTACCTTTGTCGCTGTGTCTGCCTCCCCTGTTCGGTCGCCCGCTGGAGCCTGGCCTCGTCCAGGCGGCTGAAGATGTGTTCTGGGTTGATGCGGCCAATGCCGAAGCCGGAATCGCCAATCACGGGCAGGTTGCGCACACCGGCGTTGTGGTAGCTCCGAAAGGATTGGTCGTGATCGACCCGGGGCCGTCGTTCAAATCCGGAAGGATGTTGCGCGAACTGTTGCAGGATCGTCTGCATCGCCGGGTGGTGGCAGTGGTCAACACGCATCCTCATCCCGAGAATGTTTTGGCCAACGGCGCATTCGCTGGCCTACCGATTTACGCGAGCCGCACCACCCGCCGGCTGATGGCGCGCCGTTGCCCGGTTTGCCTGAAGCACCTGGGCGACAGCATCGGCGAAGACCAGCTCTCAGGCACACGCATCGTGCTCCCCACGCACGAGCTGACATCCGGTCGGGCTCGGACCATCCTTGACGTGCCCTTCGATGTGCTGGTGTTCGAGCATGCGCACAGCCAAGGTGACCTGGCACTGTTTCACCACAACTCCCAAACGGTATTCGGTGGAGGGCTGGGCTACAGAAACCGCGTCCCGGAAATGCAGGAAGCCTCGGCATTGGGATGGCTGGAAGCGCTGCGACTCATCCAAGCATGGCCGATCCGCCGGTTCATCGGCTCGGGGGTTGGCTACCCGGGCGAGACACTAATCCCGACCAGAGCCTATTTGCTGGAACTCGTACGTCAAGTAGCCGCCCAAATCCGGAGCGGAGGTGAGATCGGAAATGTGGCGGTTGGCCCTCGTTCGCCGTGGTCTGCTTGGCAGGAGTGGCCACGGAGGCATGCCCTCAACGTTCAGCACGTCTGGCACGAATTGGAGGACCTCTGGTGGAAAGGCGGGCTGCCGCGAACTTTCCAGTAACCTTGCTCACGCACGGCGCTTGCGGCTCGATTGCAGGTGCTCGAGCTTCCGGTACAGCGTATTGCGCGATACGCCCAAAGCGCGCGCAGCGGAAGACAAATTGCCGTTGTGTTGCTCCAGAGCCGCCGTCATTGCGGCGATCTGCAAGTCCTCCAGCTTCATTTCAGTCGGTATAACTGAAGCCTTTTCGCTTGAAAGAGCACCAGGACTCACGGAAACGGATGCGCTTGTTTGGAGCGGCACGGAAAGACCCGCGCATGAAGCATCGTCCGCAGAGGCATCTTCCATCAGACACAGTTCTTCGAGCAGATCGTCCGACAGATGGTGGCGGCATATCACGCCGTCTCCGTCCGCCATGACGCACGCCGTCCTTAACACATTGGTCAACTCGCGTATGTTCCCGGGCCACTTGTAACGCTGAAACAGCGAGGTCACGACGGCACTCAGCGAATACTTAATACCCGCATCGGCGGATTCATGGGCCAGGATCTTGCCGATCAGAATCGACAAATCACTTCGCAAACGCAGCGCGGGCAAGCGAACCACCAGTCCGTGTAACCGATAGTAGAGATCGTCTCTGAATTCGCCCTTTGTGATCATTTCGCGCAGATTTCGATTGGTCGCGCAAATCACCGCAATGTCCACCGGAATGGACTTGGTGCTGCCCAGCGGCGTTACGATCCGATCTTGCAGCACTCGCAAAAGACGTGCTTGCAAGGAGAGCGGCATATCGCCAATTTCGTCGAGAAACAGCGTGCCGCCATTGGCCTGGACGATCTTGCCGATCCCCCCCTTTTTCTTTGCTCCCGTGAAAGCGCCCTCTTGATAGCCGAACAGTTCCGACTCGATCAGGTTTTCTGGAATGGATGCGCAGTTGACGGCGACGAAGCCCCCTTGGCTGCGCTGCGAGTCGTTATGAATTGCTTTGGCCAACAATTCCTTGCCCGTGCCAGTCTCCCCGAGTATGAGAATAGGAATGTCCCTGCCTTTGACCTTGGCAGCCATGTGAATCGCATGAGCCACTTGGCGATCACCGGTATCGAGGGACGCCAATGTCACACCATTCGTATCACTGCGCATGTCAGATGGCGCCTCAACCACCGCTGGCGACCCATCTGACGAACTGTCACCGCCTGCCCCTCCGGCCGAGCCCCCTGCCCAGCCCATCGATGCAAACATGAATGAGGGCGTGCGAAATTCCGCGCGAGCGCGGACCGTGACCCCATTGCTGAGACAAAGGCTCAGCAAGCCCGGGTTGGTCGCACGGTAATGGTCGAGGAGGTTCGACATCGGCATGCCGAACAATGACGAGAAGGTATGCGCCTGCAAGGCCTTGATCGACAAGCCCAGCTGAAACTGCGCACTGCGATTGGCGGAGAGGAGGCGGCCCGAAGTCGTGAACGCAACAATGCCTTCGACGATGGTTCCGATGAACTCCGCCCGGGAGTGAAAATGGATACGGATGCCCTCGGGGAAGGCCTCGGCAAACAGTTGGTTGCCAATCATCTGGGCCGACATGTTCACCAGCGCCAATGTGTGGCGGTGAAAACCGCGGTGGTCACCGCTGACGTCCAGCGCACCGATCACCTGCCCATGAGGGTCGAGAATGGGGGCGCAGGAGCAGGTGAGGAAATGGTTTGCGCGGAGATAGTGCTCCGAACCATTGACGACGATGGGGCGGCGCTCATGCAACGCGGTGCCCACGCCATTCGTGCCTTTGTGTTGCTCAGACCACGACACCCCAGGAGACAACGCGACGCGATCGGCCTTCTCCAAGAAGTCATCATCCCCCATCGCGTGCAGAATCATGCCGTCCAGGTCAGTCAACACCACCATGTTGTGTGTGTTGGATATCTGCTCGAACAGCGACTCCATCACCGGCAGCGCATGGGAATAAAGCGCCCGATTGATTTCAAGGCGTTCCGCCAATTCCAGCTTTGAAATGCGGCCAAAGTCCGGCATGTCGGACTGCCCCAAACCAAATCCGGTGCAGCGTTCGTGTGAACTGGTGATGACCACCGGCTCGGCCAGACCCGACGGATCGACCGGGCCGCGATGCCTGAGATCGTACATGTCTCCTCCCTCTTGCCGTGCCGCTGACGCCTGAAACCGCCCATGGTCAACGACAGAAAGATTTGTTGCGTTATGACTCAGCGCGCGATTCTACATTTCGACCAGGAAAGGTACAACCGCTCAAAATTGCAGCGAATCCCATATTTATCGTTCTATTTTGCAGCACGGAACCGGCGAGCCGGGATGACACTCAATCACAGCCGTGAGGTACAAGATTTGCTAACTTCACTGAGTTTGCATCTTCGGCTTGCAATCACACACTCGTTCATTTTTATTAAGAGGAAGACCATGAAGAAATTTGGGATGCGTTGGCCGGTGGCGGCAGCCGCAATCTCCGCCGCTCTCCTGGGAAGTTTGCCCAACGCGGCGTTTGCGCACGGCGACGTCGTACCACAGGCGGTGGACACTCACACGCTGCCGCAACTTGGCGACAAGTGGCGCGACGAAAATCCGTACCGCACCGGTGCGGCCAACAAAGAAGCACTGCGTATCGGCACGTCTGCGTACAACCAGAATTGCGCTCGCTGTCACGGCCTGGAAGCAATCTCGGGCGGCATCGCGCCTGACCTGCGCAAGCTGGATTCGGATTGCATGAGCTTGGCCGATGCCAAGAAGCCTGCCTGCTACAAGGAAATCGACGACTACTTCTCCACCACGGTCCGCAAAGGCCGGACCCGTGACGGCCGTGTCTACATGCCCCCCTTCGAGGGCACGTTGTCGCAAGAGGCCATCTGGTCCATCAAGACTTACCTCGAAACGCGACGAATCAAGTAAACTTGATCAACAGTGGCCTCCTCGGAGGCCACTTCGGTTTTTGGCCTCAAGAAATTTCGGAGACAAGACATCATGTCCGATTTGAATCGTCGCGAATTCGCGCTGACCATGGCTGCTGGTCTGATTGGCGGCACGTTGCCCCAACTGGCCCACGCTGAACTCGACAAAATCAAGTCAGGCGGCATATTGAAAGTTGCGGTCTACAAAGATTTCGCCCCTTTCTCGTATGGTTCTGCCAATAACTGGCAGGGTGTGGATGTCGGTCTTGCGGAAGCACTGGCGAAAGAAATGGGATTGAAGCTCTCTCTGCTGCCTTTCGACGCGGGCGAAAACATGATGGACGACATGCGCAACATGGTGTGGCGCGGCCACTATCTCGGTTACGGCCCCGCCCATGTGCTGCTGCACGTGCCGGTCGACCCAATGTTCATCCGCGAAAACAAGCAGTCGCTGATCTTCGCACCGTACTATCGGGAAACGGTGGTTTTCGCGCGAGATCCGAAAAAGCTGGAAGATCTCACGAAGGCCGATGACCTTCAAAATGTCGACATCGCGGTGGAAAAAGGTACTGCTGCCGCAAGCGCTCTTCTGGGTGTAAAGGGAGGCGCGCTGGCAAATCGCATCCGCATCACCGACACGCCGGCGCAGGCCATGGAGTTGTTGATCAGTGGCAAGGTAGCCGTGGTTGCCGCCACGAAGGCGCAAATCGAGTCGGCCTTGCACGCGGCCAAGAAGCCACGTGACGATTATCCGCTGGCATCCCTCATGATGAACGGCATCCCCAATAGCGGGTGGGCCGTCGGAATGGCCGTCAAAGCCGAAGAAAAGGATCTGGCAAACGCCCTCGAGGCTGCGCTCGCTTCGATCAATACAAGGGGTGAGCTGAAAGCCATCTTCGACCGGGACGGCGTCACGCTGGGTCGGATTTGAGCCGGCCGGCTCAGAGCGCTGGCACCTGGAACCGTCGCGCTGATGCTCGGCCCACCGGCTGGGCCCGCGAGGCCGTGCTGTGCCGATGGTTCATCGCGCCGTTCGCGCTGACTGCGGTTGCGGCGGCACATGCTCAAATTGCCGAGCCGACGCTCAATCCGGTGGTCATCAGCGTGACTCGCGACGAGCGCTCGGGCTTCGACCTGCCAGCGTCGATTGATGTGGTCGATCGGGACCAAATCAATGCAGCGCGGGCGCTCGTCAATGTCTCCGAGTCACTGGTACGCGTGCCAGGGATCGTTGCGCAGAACCGCCAGAACTACGCACAAGACGTACAGATTTCCTCGCGCGGCTTCGGCGCCCGCTCGACCTTCGGCGTAAGGGGCTTGCGCCTTTATGCGGACGGAATCCCCGCCACGCAACCTGACGGCCAGGGTCAGGTATCGCACTTCGATCTCGCGTCGGCCTCGCGCATTGAGGTATTGAGAGGGCCGTTCTCGGCGTTGTACGGCAACTCGTCCGGCGGCGTGATCAGTGTCTTCACCGAAGACGGCGGACCCAAGACCGTGATCGAAGGTGGAACCACATTCGGCAGCGATGGTACGGGACGGGTCGGCATCAAACTTTCTGGCCAGGAAGGCAAGGCCAGCTACGTCATCAGCGCGAGCCGGTTCGAAACGGATGGCTACCGCGATCACAGCGAAGCACAACGCTCGTCTTTCAACGCCAAGGTCAAATACACGTTGTCGCCGGATTCCAAGGTGACCGTGGTGCTGAACAGCGTGGACATGCCAGGTGTGCAAGACCCTCTGGGATTGTCGCGGGCGGAATACCAGTTAAATCCCAGGCAAGCCACCCCGACCGCTTACACCTTCGACACCCGAAAATCCGTCTCCCAGACCCAACTCGGCCTGGCTTTCGACCATCGGATTTCCGCGCAGAACAGCGTTCAACTGACGATCTACACGGGCCGCCGCGCGACGACGCAATTCCAGGCCATTCCAGTGGCTACGCAACTGCCGGCCACCCATCCAGGTGGGGTCATTGATCTCGCGCGAGACTATGCTGGCATCGATGCACGCTGGACGACGCGTGGCCAGTTATTTGATAAGCCACTCTCCGGCACTTTTGGCCTTGCGTACGACGGCTTGCAAGAGCAGCGCCGCGGTTTTCAGAATTTCATCGGCACAACCACGGGTGTGTTGGGTGCACTCCGACGAGACGAGAACAACCGGGTCCGCAGTTTCGACCAGTACGCCGAAGGTGAATGGTCGTTTGCGGAACGTTGGACCGCACTGGCCGGCGTTCGACACTCGTTGGTGCGCTTCCGGACCGATGACCGGTACCTGTCCAATGGAGACGACAGCGGCTCGACCAGCTATGAAGCCACGAACCCGGTAGCTGGCGTAACTTTCCACGTCTCAGACAATTTGAAAATCTACGGTACGGCAGGCCGAGGTTTTGAGACACCAACCCTTAACGAACTCGCCTACAAACCCAACGGTGGCACTGGCTTGAATCTTGGTCTGGCTGCAGCCACCAGCCGCCAATGGGAACTCGGCGTGAAATCTCGAGCAGGCAATTGGCAAATGGTCGCGGCCTTGTTCCGCGCCGACACGTCAAACGAGATCGGCGTTCAAACCAACACGGGAGGACGCACCACATTTCAGAATGTTGGTGATACCGAACGCAAAGGGTTCGAGCTGAGTGCAACAGGTGACCTGAGCAAATCGTTTGGAATTTATTTGGCCGCAACCCAATTGGATGCGACCTACGCCAGCGGATTCAAAACCTGTGTCGCCTCGCCTTGCACTACCCCCACTGTGAGCATTGCCGCCGGTAACCGAATCCCTGGTATTCCGCAACGGAGCCTGTACGGAGAGTTGGTATGGCGCCACGCGCCTTTGGGCTTTGAAAGTGCGATCGAATTGCGCCATGTCAGCGACGTATTCGTGGATGACCGCAACTCCGACAAAGCGTCAGCCTATACGGTGGCAAATTTCCGCGTCTCGCTGAAGCAGCAACTGGAAGGGTGGACGTTGCGTGAGTTCTTGCGTATCGACAACCTGACCAACAAGCAGTATGTCGGCTCGGTTATTGTCAATGAGGGCAATAGCCGTTTCTTCGAAGCAGCGCCGCAACGCACCTGGCTGATCGGCGTATCGGCAGCTTACAGCTTCTAGTTCTTCCGGCGCGACTCGCACCGGATCATCACTACATGCACTATTACCGCCAAGTGGTGGTATGGCCCTGCGCGCCCCTCAAGCGCTTTCCCTCATAAAAAACGGCCGGTAACTGGTCACCCAGTTAGCCGGCCGTGTCAACCCTTGAAGATACTAACTACGCAGCAAATCAGAAGAAGAAGATGCCGCCGAAAGCCAAGCTGTTTTGCTTGGCAGAAGCGCCACCAAATGCCTTGGACTTGGTTTGGCCGATTTCGCCGACCAGGGTCAGGCTCTTGGTCAGACCGTAGTACACGCCGCCGGTGGTGTTTTCGTTGGTGCGAACCACGCCAGCTGCACCGTTGTCGCTGCGGCTGCGGCCATAACCAACGCCCAGCTTGATGCGGTCCGAAGCCTGGAAGGTGCCTTGAACGAAAGCGTTCTTGCCCTTCACGTTGCCGGAGTCGCCGTCGGTCAGAACACCGATGCCCTTGCCGGTTTGATAGTTGGCGACCAAGCCGAAAGCGCCCAGATTGGCGGAACCGCCAACTTCGACAGCGCTCATCGTGAAGCCATTCGGATCGGCAAACTTCTGGGTCTTGCCAGCGATCCAAGCCTTGAAGCCTTCACCGCCGAACGTGCCGCGAACTTGCAGCTGAGGCGTATCTTTAGACAGGTTAGCCGAATCGACCGGGTTGAACACACCGATGTCGAAGCCTGCGCCGCCCATGTTAGGCGTCGAGTAAACCATCTGGCCATAGGTACCGACGTACGTGTAACCAGCGCCAATGTGGCCCAGCGAGACGCGACCTTGTTGGGTTGCGCGCGTTGCAGAGCCAACACCCAACAACGTCATGTCGTTGATGATCGGCAGGAAACCGAAGGTGCCGTAGTCGCGGCCGAACTTGAACGTACCGATGTCCTTGTTGCCGAACGTCAGGTAACCTTGACGAACGTCAACTTCGCTGTTTTGCGCAATGGCGCTGCCGGTAGCGGTGGCGACGCCGATGCCGATGACCGCACTGACGTCGTAGTCGCCTTGCTTGGACTTGGCGCCGACCGACAGGTACGACGGCAGCAGACCGTTGCCGATCGTGGTGCTCTTGCGCTTGCCACCACAGGCGAAGGCAGCGTCACCCAGGGCAGCACCATTTACGGTACCAGCGTTGTTCTTGCAATCGCTGTACGTGTAGAAGGCATTGACGTTGCCGCCGACCGAGACGGTCCAGTCACCGGCGGTGATGTCCACGGCGTGGGCTGCGGGAAATGCGAGGGCTGCCAGAGCAGCAGCTGCGATGTGTTTTCTTTCCATGGGGTCTCCGTTATGAATGAATGACGTACCTACTCCGCCGGTTAGTCCCGGCGCGTCAGTGTCCGCAATTCCCGTGCCTGATTTGGAGATCCTTTGCACCGCGACGAGAAGCCCTCAGTGTTTCAAAAAGGGAACAGGCGAGAAACGGATTTCGTGAGAAGAATTGCAGAAAATTTCAATACTGGCTATTATTCCGCGCCGCAATTTTTGGTCAACCAGTCAGGTACACAACCCGCAGCAGCGGACACCGTGAAACGTCACAAAATGGGACAAATTAAGTGAACACTTGGCACAGGTTCCGCAATTTGACCAAGAAAGGGACGAAAAACGTCTGTTGAGGTTGGCCGGTCACTTGCTTGATCCAGCACCATGCAGTTGAAGCACTATCTCGCGGGTCGCATTCTGGTTGTGACGGCCGGTTGCCTGTTGATATTTGCCGCCATTGCGGTGGCACAGGCCGTTCATGACATTCGCTCTGAGGGACAGGGCGCACGGCAAATGCAGCTCCTGACCGCAGGGCTGTACGAATTGCAGGTCGCCCCGGCCAGCCGCGTTCCAACAGTGCTTGAGAAAATTCGCGAGCTCGCACAGTCAGACGATCTTCGCCATGTGCAATTCGAGCTGCGGGATTCGGCGAATCAATCCGTCATGAAGTCCGAGCCCCGATACTCTGGTCAGGCCTCGCAGAGAGTGGGGGAGTGGTTGGCCAGCTTCAACCATCGCACCGCCCGTGAGACGGATACGGTGAGTTGGGAATTGCAGAGAAGCGACGGCCTCCGTTGGACCGTCCTGTTGAGTCCGAATTTCGTCAGCGAGCAACAGGAGGCCGCAGAAAATCTGCTTGGCTTGTTGGTCATGATGATGGCACTGACGCTGGCGCTGGTGATTGGGACGACCCTCGCACTCAGCCGCGCGATGCGCCCAGTCAACCGTCTTCTGGGCATCTTGGCGCAAATGGGCAGGCGCGACTACTCAGCCCGCATGCCGCCCTCGCCAATCAATGAAATTCGTGTTGTCGGACAGGCCGTCAACCAGCTCGCCCAATCTTTGACTGACCTTGAGTCCTCCCGTAAATTGCTCAGCATCAAACTGCTCAGCCTTCAGGAAGAAGAGCGTGCGCACCTCGCGCGCGAACTGCACGATGAACTCGGCCAGAAGCTGACCGTCATCCGAATGAATGCCGGTTATTTATCCAAGGCATCGACGCTCGATTCAGAATCGCGCGACGCTCTCTCCGACATCAACGAAGCGACCACCAGCATCCAGAAGGAGGTGCGCGATCTCCTCGGACGACTCCGGCCCCACGGACCGGGTCATCGGCTCGACACCGGGGAATTCGAGAGACTGGTGAAGTTGCTGGTGGATGGCTGGCGAGAAACCCCCGGCACCCGACAACAGTTTGATCTGACACTGGACATCGGCCAGCAACCGATCCATGAAACCGTGCTGCTGGCCCTTTATCGGATCACGCAAGAAGCATTGACCAACATCGCTCGCCATGCTTCCGCTACGGAGGTCTCGGTCATCATCGTTCGCGAGGGCGATGCTCTGGTCTGGTCTGTCTACGACAACGGCCGCGGCATCGACAGCTTGCCAAAAGCGCTGGGCACCGGCAACGGACTGGCGGGAATGCGGGAACGCATTTGGTCCATTGGCGGCACTTTCGAGATCGAAGCGCACCAGCCGGGCATCACGCTCGGTGCCAGGGTGCCGATTCCAAACGATGCCGACTTCACCGCAATGAAACCGATCCTCCAAGAAACGAATTAATCCACCGCATTTGCGATGGCCGTCAGGCGGCGGGAATTCTTCGGATCTCGGAATACAAGCGGTTTCACAATCACCTGCGGCACTTCGGCCCGCGCCACGGCTTCCGCGACAACCCCGTGATGCGGACTTTTCGGGCATACCGGATCGGCAACTGCAGGGTCGTTCGCCAATGCGTAGGCTTGGCACCGGCATCCGCCAAGGTCGCGCTCCTTGTGCTCGCAGCTTGAGCAAGGCTCTTTCATCCAGCCGGTACCACGGAAACGGTTGAAGCCGTCGGAGTCGAACCAGGCTTCCCCTATGCTTGACGTTTTCACATTGGGGAAGGTGAGGCCGGGCAGCATGCGAGCGGTGTGACATGGCAATGCCGCACCGTCTGGCGTCACTGTCAAAAACATGTTGCCCCAACCGTTGACGCATTTCTTCGGTTGGTTGTCATGGTAGTCGGGCGCAACGAAAAAGAGCCGCATCCGGTCGCCCAATGCCTTGCGCTTCGCTTCGACAATCGCTTCCGCTTGCTGCAGTTGCCGGCGGGTCGGCAACAGCTGGTCCCGATTCTCCAGCGCCCAGGAGTAATACTGGGTGTTTGCCAATTCGATGTATTCGGCACCGAGCTCTTCTGCCATGTCAATGATGCGGCCGATGTGATCGATGTTCATGCGATGGATCACCACATTCATCACCATGGGCCATCCGTTGGCCTTGATCAGCTTGGCCACACGCTGCTTCAGATCGAAGGTTTTGGTGTGCGAGAGAAAGTCGTTCATCTCGCGGGTCGAGTCCTGAAACGACAACTGAACGTGGTCAAGGCCCGCCTCACGCAATGCCTTGGCGCGATCGGGTGTCAGGCCGACGCCTGAAGTGAGCAAATTGGTGTAATAGCCGAGCCGGCGCGCTTCGGCTATCAGTTCCTCCAGATCGTCCCGAACCAGCGGCTCGCCGCCGGAGAACCCGCATTGCACGGCACCCAACTCCCGGGCCTCCCGCAGCACGCGCAGCCAGTCAGCCGTGGACAACTCGTCTTCGTGGCGCGCGAAATCGACCGGGTTGTAGCAGAACGCACAGTGCAACGGGCATCGGTAAGTGACCTCGGCCAGCAGCCACAGCGGCGGGCCGACCAACGAGGAGGTTGCCGCCCCGGTCATGCCGCCACCACCCATTTCTGCGCTCGGGCGATTTCAAGAAATGACAGGACTTCCGATTGCAAGCCTCCAACGCCGAAGGCAGTCTCCAATTCGACCACTGCGTCGCTCACGGTCCGCCGCCCGTCGAGCCGGTTCAGTATTTCCCCGGCGCTGCGATTGAGCTTGACCATGCCTTCGGGGTACAACAGCACCCAAGAAGATTGAGCCTCTTCCCACTGGAGCCGGAACCCCGGGCCAATACGAGGCCGCGACAGCAACACAACATCGGCGCTCATGACTGGACCCCATAGCGGTTGGCCATCGCGTCGCTCATCGCCCACAAGATGTCGAGCTTGAACTGCAGGATATCAAGCGCGCGCTCCTGGGACTCCCGTGTCTTGAAATGACGAATCGTGATCGCGAGGCCTTGTTCAACATCGCGTCGCGCCTGGCTCACGCGCTGGCGGAAATAGGTCAATCCGGCCGTCTCGATCCAGGGATAGTGCTCAGGCCAATTCGCCAGCCGCTGCTTGTGGATCTCGGGGGCGAACATTTCCGTCAATGATGAACAGACCGCCTCTTGCCACGGCGCGCGGCGCGCGAAATTGACATAGGCGTCTACCGCGAAACGCATTGCCGGCACCACGTGGCGCAGATCGACAATCTCTTCACGGGTCAGGCCCGTCGCGACGCCCAGGCCGATCCAAGCCTCGATGCCGCCGGCATCACGAGTGCCACCAATTTCGAACCCGTCGTGGTCCAGAATGCGCTGCACCCAGCCCTTGCGGACGGTCGGGTCGGGGCAGTTCGACAAAACCGCGCCGTCTTTCACCGGAATGGCCACCTGGTAGTAGAAGCGATTGGCCACCCAGCCACGGATTTGCTCCGGCGTCGCTTTGCCCGTGTTCAGCATCACGTTGTAGGGGTGATGGATGTGGTAAGCCTTGCCTTTCTCACGCAGGCGAGCTTCAAACTCTTCCGGCGTCCAGGCCGGCTCGTCATTCGGTGCGCGCGTCGGCGCAAGGGAGGAATCGATGAGGGCGATGATGTTGCTCCAGCTGACCGGTTCAGAGTTCGAAGGCCATGCCGTCGACAGCCACCTCCACGCCGTGCGCGGTGAGCACATGGCGCTGTGGTGAATCCTCGTCAAGGATGGGATTGGTGTTGTTGATGTGGATCAGAATCTTGCGCGTACCGGGCGGCAGCGAATCCAGCCACTCGAGCATGCCACCCGGCCCGCTCTGCGGCAGGTGGCCGATGCTGCGGCCGGTCTTTTTGCTGAAGCCGAGGGCCACCATCTCGTCGTCGGTCCAGAAGGTTCCATCGACCATGACCACATCGGCTCGCCTCATCATGGCGTCGACGCGCCCGTCGCGGGCGCCGAGCCCCGGCGCATAGAACACCCTGCGGCCGCTCTCAGCCATCAGTGTCAGGCCCATGTTGTCGCCATCGACCGATTGTTCGCGGTGCGGGGAATAGGGCGCGGCCTTGCTGGCTAAAGGAATGGCGGAGAAACGCACCCCCTCCACGCCATCGATGGCGAAAGGGGTGTCGTCCAGCGGAATGCCGTGACGCTCGACTCCGCAATAGTGCTCAAGCACCTTAAGAATGGGGTTGCCCTGTGTGAGATCTTCGTAAACCGGATCCGCGCACCACAGCGGCAAAGGCCGGCCACGCTCACGCAGCATGTACAGACCCGTGGAATGATCGACCTGACCGTCCATGAGCAAGACGCCGGCAATGCCGGTGTCGCGGGTACCGCGGTTCGGCTGAAGCGCTGGCGTTGCGCGGATTTGCGCCAGGATGTCGGGTGACGCATTGATCAGCGCCCAGTCAATCCCATTGCCCGACACGATGATCGACGACTGCGTGCGGGCCGTCGCTTTTACTGCGCCAGAGCGCACGCCGGCGCAGTTGCGGCAATTGCAGTTCCACTGCGGAAAACCGCCGCCAGCGGCGGAACCCAAAACTCTGACCTGCATTGTGCTTACTGGTGGTTGTATTTCTCGAGGTTTTGCCAGGCAAAACCCGCTCAAGCAACAAAGCCCGCTCTCGCGGGCTTTGCAGGAAGCGCGCGCTGAATCAGCGGGCGGCGACGTACATCGTGATTTCGAAGCCGAAACGGAAGTCGCTGGCCTTCGGGGTTTCCCAGATCATGTGATATCTCCTAAGTTGAGGGCACGGAGCCTAGGCCCCATGAAACGGCATTTGCGCGTTCCAAAGAAGGATATCGAGACCACCCCGCCGGCGCACGGTCGGCCCATTGAATGAAGCCTCATGATTTTCATGAATCGCGGGAGATGTGCTTTGGCCGAAGAATGTGGTGGAGCCAAGACGGAGTAAGCAGGCTTTCCGCTGCTAGCATTTCCGCATGAGAACCGGCTTGCCGCCCCTGCCCCCCTCGCCTGTCCGCCAAACCGGTCAACTCACCCTGACGGGTAGCCACACGATGCAATGGGAGGACGTCCGGCCTGCAGGCGCTTCACACACCGTGCTGATGGTGCACGGCGGCCCTGGGTCACAGCGGTCCCCCAGGCTGTGCGAGCAGGTGTTGCGAAGCGGCCCCTTCCGCGTGATTGCGTACGATCAGCGCGGTTGCGGCGACAGCACACCGCGTGGCGGTCTCGCCGCCAACACGACGCAAGATCTGATCGATGACATCGAATCGTTGCGTAGGCACCTGGAGATCGACCGGTGGCTCGTCGTGGGCGGATCCTGGGGCGCCACCCTGGCACTGGCCTATGCCGGACAGCATGGGCACGCCATCTCAGGCTTGGTTCTGCGCGGCCTGTTCGTGCCGGATGAACACGAGCTGAAATGGGTCTTCCAGGGAGCTCGCGAGGTGAACCAGACCGCTTGGGAAAATTGGAGGCAGGTAGCCCCGCGCGATCGGCTCGATCAACTGGTTCCCTGGCTTGCCGATGTTTTCGCTGGCAGTGACCTGCCGCTCCAAACCCGTGTGGTCCACGCCTGGCAAAGCTGGGAACGGGCTTTGGCGGGCACAGATGCACCGGTAGACAGGGCGGACGCCGACCTCACGCTCGCCATCGACCGCTACCGCGTGCAGGCCCACTATCTGGCACGCGGATGTTGGATGAAGCGCGATGAGTTGGCCACCATCGCCGCAAAGCTGCAGGGGGTGCCGGCCTTGTTCCTGCACGGCGAACTCGACCAGCTGTGTCGCATGGATGCGGCCCGGAACGTTCAGGCACATTTCGCCGGCAGTGAGTGGCGAACGATTGCCGGCGCGGGGCATGATCCTTTCCACCCTGACATGGTGGAAGCTCTCCAGCAAGGACTGGCCTCCTTCGTGGCAATCGGTTGTTTCCGGAGCTTGTGCGCATGAGCCTACGGCTGAAAGTCAACCTCATCATGGCCGCCGCGATCGCCTCGCTGGTTGCCGCCATGATTGCGCTGCAGATCCAAAGCATGCAGCGCTCCGTCCGGGAAGAAGTCGAGGCCGCCAATGCGGTTGCCTCGCAGTTGCTGAACCGCATCGGCTGGGTGTATGCAACGGAAGGCCTGCCCAACATGGTCCGCTTCCTGGATCAGTTGGGACGGGTGCGGGCCAATGAGATCACGCTGACCGACAACGCGGGCGAGGTGTTGTACCAATCCCCGCCGTCGGCCTACAAGGCCGGACGCGAGGCCCCCGAGTGGTTCGAGCGGCTGTTGCTGCCCACCGCACACCGCAAAGTGATCAAGCTGCCACAAGGTGAATTGACCATTGAGCCCAATCCGTCACGAGCCATCCTCGATGGCTGGGACGACGTGGTGCTCCTCGCGTCTAGCGGTGCGGTAGGCTTGCTGGCCATCAATCTGCTGGTGTTCTGGGCGATGGGGCGCGCCGTCAGGCCGTTCCGCCAGATCGTCGGCGGCCTGGAGCGCCTGCAAGCAGGCGATTTCGACGTGGCATTGCCGGCATTGCCAGGCCGCGAGGCCAATGCCATTGGTGCTGCATTCAACCGCATGACGGCGGTGCTGAAAGACAACCTTGATGCGCGCCAACGCGCGTTTGAAGCAGAGCGGCAGCTCTCTGACTCGCGGGAACTGGCTCAGCTCGTGGAGCACCACATCGAAGCGGAACGGCGCGAGATCGCCCGCGCGCTGCACGATGAGCTGGGCCAATCCGTCACGGCCATCCGCAGCTTGGCCACATCGGTCGCGCAACGGTGCCAGCATGCCGATGCTCAGACCGCGCAGGCTGCGCGAGTGATCAATGAAGAAGCCGGCCGGCTCTACGACCAGATGCACGGCATGATCCCGCGGCTCGCGCCGATGTCGCTTGAGACCCTGGGCCTGGCCGACGCCCTGCGCGACCTGATCGACCGCGTTGCCGCCAGCCAACCGACTGTGGAAATCTCTCTCGATATTGCAGGCCTGTCATCCGAGGTGCCCGAGCTTCTCGCCCTGCCCGCCTATCGCATCGTGCAGGAAGGCCTGACCAATGCACTGCGTCATGGCCAGGCCACTGCCGTCACGGCCCGTGCGACCCTGGCTGGTTGCGGGCTGGAGGTTGAAGTGATCGACAACGGCGCAGGCGTGTCCGGGGACTGGCGAAATTCTGGCCATTTCGGTCTGCGTTGGTTGAATGAACGGGTCGAGGTGTTGGGTGGTCGCCTCACGCTGACAGCGACGGACAGTGGAACCGTTTTGCGCGCGGTGTTGCCCGTCGAAGGCGGGCAGCCATGATCCGCGTCATGCTCGTGGACGACCACGCCATCGTGCGCATGGGTTTTCGCATGCTGCTCGGCGCACCAGATATCGACGTGGTGGCCGAAGCCGACGATGGCGAGCAGGCCTGCCAGGATTACCCACGGGTCAAGCCCGACGTGGTGGTGATGGACCTGTCGATGCCCGGCATGGGCGGGTTGGAAGCACTGCGCCGCTTGTTGGCCCACGACCCCGCTGCTCGGGTGCTGATTCTGTCGGCGCACGAGGTAGCGGCCTATCCGCAGCGGGCGCTGAAGGCTGGCGCACTGGGCTATCTCTCGAAGCGGGGTGCGCCGGAGGCGTTGCCCAGCGCAGTGCGCACGGTGGCCGCCGGCAAACGCTACGTTGACCCGCAAATCGCGCAGAAACTGGCCATTGCCCAGATCGACGGCGATGCGAATCCGGCTGAAAGGCTCAGCGAGCGGGAATTCGCGGTGTTCCTGCAACTGGCGCAGGGACTGACGGTGGCGCAGATCGCCGACAACCTGAATCTGTCGTCCAGCACCATCGGCACCCACCTGTACAACGTGAAGCAGAAGCTCACGGCGGCGAACCAGGCCGAACTTACGCTGATCGCACTGCGCTGGGGCTTGATCCAGGCCTGAGCGCGCGGACCCTCAGATGGGTTCGGCGACCAGGTCGTGGCCTTCGGTGCCAACGATGCGCGCGCGCGTGAACTCACCCACCTTCAGCGTCTTGCCGAATTTGCGCGGCGCCAGCAGGCGCACGGTGCCGTCGATCTCCGGCGCGTCGGCATAACAGCGGCCAACGCCGCCCTTGCGGCCCATCGCCGGGGCATGATCGACCAGCACCTGCATGTCGGCACCGATGCGGTGCTTCAGGCGTTCGGTCGAGACCGCTTCAGCCACCGCCATGAACCGCGCGCGGCGCTCTTCGCGCAACTCGATCGGCAACATGCCCGGGATGTCGTTGGCCACGGCGCCATCGACCGCGCTGTAGGCGAAACAGCCGGCCCGGTCGATCTGCGCCTCGCGCACAAAGGCCAGCAGGTCTTCGAACTCGGCCTCAGTCTCACCCGGGAAGCCGGCGATGAAGGTGCTGCGCACCACCAGCTCAGGGCACAGCTCGCGCCAGCGCGCGATGCGCTCCAGGTTGCGTTCGCCGCTGGCCGGACGCTTCATGCGGCGCAGCACATCGGGGTGGCTGTGCTGGAACGGCACGTCCAGATACGGCAGCACCTTGCCGGTGGCCATCAGCGGCACCACCTCGTCGACGTGTGGATAGGGGTAGACGTAGTGCAGGCGCACCCAGGCGCCATAGGGTTCGGCCAGGTCGCCGAGCTGCTGCACGAGGTCCAACATGCGGGTCTTGACCGGCTTGCCATCCCAGAAGCCCATGCGGTATTTCACGTCGACACCGTAGGCCGAGGTGTCCTGGCTGATCACCAGCAGTTCCTTCACGCCGCCCTCGAACAGCGCACGCGCCTCGTTCAGCACATCGCCGATCGGGCGGCTGACGAGGTCACCACGCATCGAGGGGATGATGCAGAAGGTGCAGCGGTGGTTGCAGCCTTCGCTGATCTTCAGGTAGGCGTAGTGGCGCGGTGTGAGTTTGACGCCGGCGATGCCGAAGCCGCCCGGCACCAGGTCGACGAACGGGTCGTGCGGCTTGGGCAGGTGCGTGTGCACCGCGTCCATCACCTCCTGCGTGGCGTGCGGGCCGGTCACCGCCAGCACGCTGGGGTGCATCTGCCGCACCAGGTTGTCGCCGCCGTCACCGGCACGCGCGCCGAGACAGCCGGTGACGATGACCTTGCCGTTGGCGGCCAGTGCCTCGCCGATCGTGTCCAGGCTTTCCTTGACGGCGTCGTCGATGAAGCCGCAGGTGTTGACGATGACGAGGTCGGCGCCCTCGAAGGTCTTGGAGGTCTGGTAGCCCTCGGCTCCGAGTTGCGTCAGGATCAGTTCGGAATCGGTCAGCGCCTTGGGGCACCCCAGGCTGACGAAACCCACGCGCGGAGCGGCTGCGGTGGCCGGGCGGGTTTCCAGGGAAATCACATCGTCGCTCATCCCCCTATTGTCGGGCTTTTCACCCGGCGGACGGATTCAGCGTTTCAGGCCAAAGGCGCCGAGCATCTGATCGGTCTGCTTCTGCATCTGTTCCTGCATCTGCACGAACACGCTCTTGGACTGTTCCATGTAGTTGCCCATCATGCCCTGCATGACCGGTGACTTCATGCTGAGGAACTGCTTCCACATCTCCGGCGTCGCGCCTTTGGCCTGCTCGGTGACCTTGGCCTGGATGTCCATCATCGCCTGCACGTTCTTCTCGAGGTAGGGGCCCATGAAGCCCTGCATCGCGTGACCGTAGAAGCGGATGATGTTGGACAGCACCGCCTCGGTGAACATCGGAGCGCCGCCGGCTTCTTCTTCCAGGATGATCTGCAACAGGATGCTGCGGGTGAGGTCTTCGCCGGTCTTGGCGTCGCGCACCGCAAAGGGTGTGCTGGCCATGACCAGCCGTTTCACTTCGGCCAGCGTGATGTACGAAGAAGTCTCGGTGTCGTAGAGCCGCCGGTTGGGGTACTTTTTGATGACCCGCTGCGGCTCTGCAGCGGCCGGCTCTGGCTTCTTGGCTTCCGCCTTTTTGGCTGCTGGCACGTCAGGACTCCCGTCTGGTGTGGACAACTGGTGATCTTGCACTGCAGCAGATTTTAGGATCGAACCCCTTTTTGCGGTGGCAGGAATACCCTGCCCCGGTTTCAACGGCGTGCCGGCCGCGAGAGAGCCTGCCCGCGTGCTACCTGGTGAGCGGGAGGTCAGACCTGCAGATTCCAGCGGTCCATCACGTTGTTGATGATGGCCGTCACCTCTTCCATGTGCGGCCCCATGGCATTGGAGGATATGGGCATGGTCCAGTTGCACCCGTCAACCGGATCGGTGTCCAGCGGCAGCGGCACATAGATCTTGACCTTGCCCTCCTTCACGTCCGGGATCTCACGCACCTGGCGCTGGACTTCGGTCTGGATTTCAACGGCGGTCTTGAGGGCTCGCATGGCGGCAAAGGCGGGGGACTGGAAAGCGGCGATTTTATCGACCCGCGAAGGCGCCGATGCCCCGGATTTGCCCCAGCATCCGGCCCGCTCGAATTGGGGTTCCGAGTATTCTTAAGACAGCCTGAACTGCTGCATCGCACGCGTCGCGGCCTCGAAAACACTGTGTGATTTCGACTTGGCGGAAGATGAGACGCACACAATAGGCCAAGGCGCCGTGAGACGCCCACAGACAGCACCCATACCCCTCATGAACATCGACGCGAAATTTGTGGCCGAAGCCCTGTCCGAACTGATTTCGGCCCAGCAGGAAGCGTTCGGCATCGTGACCGCAGCCTTGTGCCGGCAGGTGGACCCCGAGCAGCTCAAGGCAGACATTGGATCCATTCTCTCGGCGCCGGCAGACCGGCCGCCGTTTCACCCGGTGGCCGTGCGGCTGGCCGAAGGCGCGATGGCCGCGGCCGATGCGCAGCTTCTGCTGAACGGTGAGGTGGCGGCGCACCGGCACGTCATCCGCCGCAACGCTGCATCCTGATCAGCCACCCGCGCGGAGGCTTATCGGGGTTTGCCACCCGCGAGGTGGTCGCGCACCGCACTGGCGCGGTCACCGACCTGACGCACCACGTCGCGCAGCTTGTCGGGCGTGGTACCCATCTTGCTGGCCCAATCGCGCAGTTCGTCGGCCTTTTCCACGTTGATGTGGGGGTCCCGGAGGGCGGCACCCGTCTTGTCCTTGGCCATGTGGTTCTCCTGTGGGTTGCAATAACCCATGCTAGAAGACGCAGCGCACGGCCGTCTGTAGGCGCAAAAGAAGCACCGGCACAAGACGAATCCTGCGCTGAGAACAACAACCGGATCAGGGAGAAAAGCAGCCGGAACGCCGAATCGGTTCCGGACAATTGCCAATGACAAGTCTGTCATTGGTAGGCGCGATTGGACTCGAACCAACGACCCCCACCATGTCAAGGTGGTGCTCTAACCAGCTGAGCTACGCGCCTGTGTCTACCAAGCCCGCAAGTATAGCAAACTTGTGAAGGCTCACCGCCGCCGGGTGGAGCGAACGCCGGAAACCTCGCCCACGTTGGCCATCACGCGCGACAGGCGGGCCGCGTCGGCCACCTCCACGGTGAAGGTCATCCACGCCGTGCCTTTGACGGTCTGCGTCTGCACGCCGATGACGTTCATCTTCTCGCGGGCGAACACCTCGGAGATGTCGCGCAGCAGGCCCTGCCGATCGACCGCGTCGACCATCACGTCCACCGGATACACCGCGCCATCAGGGGTCTTCGTGCCCCATTCGACGTCGATCACGCGCTCGCCGTTGCGCGCGGCCATCTCGCGGAAGTTGCTGCAGTCGGCCCGGTGCACGCTGACGCCCTTGCCGCGGGTGACGAAGCCCAGGATGTGGTCGGGCGGCGCGGGCCGGCAGCACTTGGCGAGCTGCGTCATCAGCGAGTCGATGCCGACGACCAGCACACCGCCCTTGCCGCCGGGCGCTGGCTTGTCGAGCTGCTTGATCTTCTTCAGCAGCAGGTACTCGTCCGCCTGCAAGGCCGGCTCGGGCGGCCGCAGCATGGCCTCGATGTTGCGCAGGGAGTATTCGTCCTTGCCCACCACCTCGAACAGCGCGTCGGCGCCCTTGAAGCCGAGCTGCGACGCCAGGTCTTCCAGCTTGATCGCCGTCTTGCCTTCGCGCTGCAGCAGCTTCTCCACCGCCTCACGGCCGCGGGCGATGGTTTCGTGCTGTTGCTGCGCGTTGAACCAGGCCCGCACCTTGGCGCGGGCGCGGTGGCTGTGCAGAAAACCCAGCTCCACGTTGAGCCAGTCGCGCGATGGGCCCCCTTCCTTGGCTGCCGTGATCTCCACCGTCTGGCCGTTCTGCAGCGGGGTGTTGAGCGGCACCATGGCGCCGTCGACACGCGCGCCGCGGCAGCGGTGGCCCAGCGTGGTGTGCACGCTGTAGGCGAAATCGACCGGCGTGGCGCCCTGCGGCAGCTCGACGATGGCGGCCTGCGGCGTGAGCACGTAGATGCGGTCGTCGAACAAGCCCTGATGGCGCGCGTCGCCCGACAGGTCGCGCTCCCATGCCAGCAGTTGGCGCAGCACCGCGATCTTGGCGTCGTATTCGCCCACGGCCGACACCGCGCCGCCGTAGCCCTTGGCGCCGGCCTCCTTGTAGGCCCAGTGTGCCGCCACGCCGTGTTCGGCATGGTCGTGCATGGCCTGCGTGCGGATCTGCACCTCGATGGCCTGGCCGGCGCCGTCGCGCACCACGGTGTGCAGCGACTGGTAGCCGTTGGGCTTGGGTTTGGCGATGTAGTCGTCGAACTCGCCCGGTACCGGCTCGAAGCGGCTGTGCACCCAGGAGAGCGCGGCGTAGCAATCTTTGATGCTGGGCACGACGACGCGCAGCGCGCGGATGTCGAACACCTGGTCGAAGCCCAGCGATTTGCCGCGCATCTTGCGCACGATGCTGTAGATGTGTTTGGGCCGACCCTGCACCACCGAGGCCACGCCCTGCTCCTGCAGCTCGGCCGAGAGTTGGGCGCGCAGCAGCTCCACGTAGGCCTCGCGTTCCACCCGTTTTTCGTCGAGCAGGCGGGCCACGTCGCGGTAGGTGTCGGGCTCCAGGAAACGGAAGGCGAGGTCTTCCATTTCCCACTTGATCTGCCAGATGCCGAGCCGGTTGGCGAGCGGCGCGAACACTTCGAGCGATTCGCGCGCCAGGCTGGGCGGCACCGGCAAGCGGGTCAGCGCGAAGTGCCGCAGCGTCTGCAGCCGGGAGGCCAGCCGCAGCAGCACCACCCGCAGGTCGCGCGAAAACGCCAGCAGCATCTTGCGCACGTTCTCGGTCTGCTGCGCGGCGGTCTGCGCCATCGACAGCGCAGCGCCGCGCCCGCCCTGGGCCTGCACCTGCGTCTCGCGCGCGGTGCGCTGCAGGTGCACGAGCTTGGTGGTTTCCACCGCCAGCTCGGCGAAGTTGGCGCCGAAGGCCTTGGTGATGACCTCTTCCGGCCGGTTCAGCTGCTGGCAGGCGTAGACCAGGTAGGCGGCCGCCTGCATGGCCTCGGAGCCGCCGATGTGGGCGACGATCTCGGCCACCGCGTCGGCATGGACCAGGATGTTCTCGCCGGTGTCCAGCGTCTCGCCGGCAATGAGCGGTTCGGCGAACGCGCGGGCGCGCGCCAGCGCGTTGGGCTGCGCCGGCAGGCTGTGGGCCGTGGCCGCGATCAGTTCAGGAACCGGGGCGGCGAGGTCGGTGGTGTCCGCGCCGAGGCTTTTCATCCGAACAGAAAATCCTCGACCGCGCGCACCTGGTCGGGCGCGACGAAGGTGGGCGCATGGCCGACCCCCGCGAACTCGACGACCCTGGCCTTGGGGCCGCGCTGTGTCATGAGCTGCGTGGTCTCGGGCGACAGCAGATCAGACGTGGCGCCGCGGGTGATCAAGGTGTCGGCGGTGATCTGGTCATAGAGGTGCCACAGCGCGGCGTCGCCCTGCGCGGCGGTTTCGGGCGTGATGTTCTGGAAGGCGACGCCGATCGCCGGGTCGTAGTGCAGGCGCAGGCCGCCCTCGGGGTGCGGCCGCACCATGGGCTCGGAGAGCGCCAGCCATTGCTCGGGCGTGTGCGGGCCAAAGCTGCTGGAGATGGCCCACATCGCGTCGGCGGCTTCCTGCACGCTCTGGAAATGCCCGGTCTTGCCCACATAGGCGCCGATGCGCCGCAGCGACGCCAGCTCGATCTTCGGGCCCACGTCGTTCAGCACCAGTTTGCGCACCTTCACCGGCAGCGGCAGCTCCGGCGTGCCGCACACCGCCATGCCGATCAGCCCGCCCATGCTGGTGCCGACCCAGTCCAGCGTGCCGGGCCTGAGCTGCGCGATGAGCGCGACCATGTCGGCGGCGTAGGTGGGCACGCCGTAGGCGGCGGGGTCTTTCAGCCAGTCGCTGTGGCCGCGGCCGGCGACGTCGGGGCAGATGACGCGGGCGCGGCTGCACAGCGCGCGGGCCAGCACGTCGAAATCGCGGCCCTGGCGGCTCAGGCCGTGCACGCACAGCACAACGTGCGGGTGTGCCGGATCGCCGGTGCCGTTCCATTCCCAGTAGGCCATCCGGTGGCCGCCATGGGGGTCGGGGCAGGTGACGTGGTGCAGGCTTGGTTGAATCATTCTGAGGGGCAAGCGGCGCCATGCTGCGGTGCGGCAGGCGGCGCTCGATAATGGCTGGGTTGCATCGTAAATCATTGGAGAAACACATGTCCCAGAAGAGTTTGCAAGGCAAGACGGCATTGGTCACCGGCTCGACCAGCGGCATCGGCCTTGGCGTGGCCAAGGCGCTGGCGGCCGAAGGCGCCAACATCGTGATGAACGGCTTTGGCGACGTCGACGGCCCCAAGGCCGAGATCGAGGCGCTGGGCGTGAAGGTGGTCTACCACGGCGCCGACATGAGCAAGCCCGAACAGATCGAGGACATGATCGCCCAGGCCGCCAAGGCCTTCGGCCAGGTCGACATCCTCGTGAACAACGCGGGCATCCAGCATGTGGCGCCGGTGCAGGACTTCCCGGCCGAGAAGTGGGACGCCATCATCGCCATCAACCTGTCCAGCGCTTTCCACACCACCCGCCATGCGCTGCCGGCCATGCAGAAGGCCAACTGGGGCCGCATCATCAACATCGCGTCCACACACGGGCTGGTGGCGTCGCCGCAGAAGTCGGCCTATGTGGCGGCCAAGCACGGCATCGTGGGCTTCACCAAGGCGGTGGCGCTGGAAAACGCCACCTCCGGCGTGACCTGCAACGCGATCTGTCCCGGCTGGGTGCTGACGCCGCTGGTGCAGAAACAGATCGACGCCCGCGCGGCCGCCGAAAAGAAGTCGGTGGACGACGCCAAGAAAGAGCTGCTGGGCGAAAAGCAGCCGTCGCTGGAATTCACCACGCCGGAAGAACTGGGCGCGCTGGCCGTGTTCCTGTGCTCGCCGGCCGCCAACAACGTGCGCGGCGTGGCCTGGCAGGTCGACGGCGGCTGGACGGCGCAGTAAACGAACACTACTATTTTCATAGCAAGAAAGCGCCATTCCGCGCTGACTTGCGGCCGATTTGACCGTGAAAATACCCGTGGTGCATGCCGACGGGGCCTGTGTGGTCGTGCTCAAGCCGCCGGGCCTCCTCGCAGTGCCCGGCCGGGGTGACGACAAGCAGGACTGCCTGTGGCGCCGCGTGCAGGCCGACTGGCCCGACGCGCTCGTCGTGCACCGCCTCGACCAAGCCACCTCGGGCCTGATGCTGCTGGCGCGCGGGCTGCCGGCGCAGCGGGCGCTGTCGGCGCAGTTCGAGGCCCGCACGGTGGTGAAGCGCTATGTGGCCGTTGTTGCCGGCGCTCTCGACGGAACCGATTGGCAGCGCATCGATTTGCCGATCGCCGCCGACTGGCCGAACCGGCCGCGCCGCGTGGTTCACCCCGACGGCCAGCCCAGCCAGACCCGCTGGCGCACGGCCCCCGCACAAACGCCGCCGTGGCCCGGCGCCACCCGGCTGGAGCTGGAGCCGCTCACCGGCCGCACCCACCAGTTGCGCGTGCACCTGCAGGCCCTGGGCCACCCCATTCTGGGCGACGCGCTGTACGGCGACGCCGCCACCGCGCCACGGCTGCTGCTGCACGCCGCCCACCTCGGCTTTCGCCACCCGGCCGACGGCCGCGCCATGGCGTTCGACGCGCCGCCCGGGTTCTGAGGCGGACTGGCCTCAGTAGATTTCCGGCACCACGATCTGCTGCGGCACCGCATGCCGCACGTAGTCGTCGTGGCGCACCCGTTCCGGCAGCACGATGCTGGGGTGGTCGACTTCCTGGTACGGCATCTGCTGCAGCAGGTGGTGGATGCAGTTGAGCCGCGCCTTCTTCTTGTCCACCGCCTGCACCACCCACCACGGCGCCTCCGGAATGTGGGTCCGCTCCAGCATGATTTCTTTGGCCTTGGTGTACTCCTCCCAGCGGCGGCGGCTTTCCAGGTCCATGGGGCTGAGCTTCCACTGCTTCAGCGGGTCGTGGATGCGGCCGAGGAAACGCAGGTGCTGCTCTTCGTCGGTGATGGAGAACCAGTACTTGATGACCTGGATGCCCGAGCGCACCAGCATCTTTTCGAACTCCGGCACCGTGCGGAAGAACTCCTCGTACTGCTCGTCGTTGCAGAAGCCCATGACCCGCTCCACGCCGGCGCGGTTGTACCAGCTGCGGTCGAACAGCACCATCTCGCCGGCGGCCGGCAGGTGCGCCACATAGCGCTGGAAATACCACTGCGTGCGCTCGCGGTCGTTCGGTGCCGGCAGCGCGGCCACGCGGCACACGCGCGGGTTCAACCGCTGCGTGATGCGCTTGATGACGCCGCCCTTGCCCGCCGCGTCGCGGCCCTCGAACACGATCACCACCTTGTGCTTGCTGTTCACCACCCAGTCCTGCAGCTTCACCAGCTCGCCCTGCAGCCGGAACAGCTCGCGGAAGTAGCGCTTGCGCGCCTCCTTGGCGCTGTCGCTGGGCTGGTCTGCGCCGTTGACTTCGAAGGGGTGGTCTTCCATTTCCATCTCCAGCTCCTCGTCGTAGCTGTCGATCAGGTCGTTGCGGATGCGCCGCATCAGGTCTTCGTCGCTGTGGTCCATGTCCGGTTCCGTGGTGGCTGCGCCCGGCGGGCGCGCTTCCCAACACCCTAAGACCGGCCCGTGGCAAACGTGTGACAGGGCCGCCGGCAGGGTCGAATCCGCTGCGCGACAATGACCGTCCGGTCGGATTCCGGCCCCACCCCTTGAACACACTGGAGAACCACATGAGTCGTGAAGTCGTCGTTGCCAGCGCCGTGCGCACCGCCATCGGAACCTTCGGCGGCAGCCTGAAAGACGTGCCGCCCACCGAGCTGGCCGCCCTCGTGGTGCGCGAATCGCTGGCGCGTGCCGGTGTGGACGGCGCCGACGTGGGCCATGTGGCCTTCGGCCATGTGGTGAACACCGAGCCCAAGGACATGTACCTCTCGCGCGTGGCCGCGCTGAACGGTGGCTGCAGCCAGGAAACCCCGGCCTACAACGTGAACCGCCTGTGCGGCTCGGGCCTGCAGGCCATCGTCAACGCCAGCCAGAGCATTCTGCTGGGCGACGCCGACATCGCCATCGGCGGCGGCGCCGAGAACATGAGCCGCGCGCCCTTCGCCAGCCTCAACACCCGCTGGGGCGCCCGCATGGGCGACACCAAGCTGATCGACATGATGATCGGCGCGCTGCACGACCCCTTCCACAGCATCCACATGGGTGTCACCGCCGAGAACGTGGCCAACAAATGGGGCATCAGCCGCGACGACCAGGACGCGCTGGCGCTGGAAAGCCACCGCCGCGCCGAGAAGGCCACCGAGGCCGGCTACTTCAAGGAGCAGATCGTTCCCGTCATGCTGAAGAGCAAGAAGGGCGACGTGGCCTACGCCACCGACGAACACTTCCGCACCGCCGCCAAGCCCGAGGACTTCAGCAAGCTCAAGCCGGTGTTCGCCAAGGAGAACGGCACCGTGACGGCCGGCAACGCCTCCGGCATCAACGACGCCGCCGCCGCGCTGGTGCTGATGGACCGCGCCACCGCCGACAAGCGCGGCATCAAGCCGATGGCCCGCCTGGTGGCCTACGCCCATGCCGGTGTGGACCCGAAGTACATGGGCATAGGCCCGGTGCCGGCCACCAAGAAGGCACTGGAGAAGGCCGGCCTGAAGGTGAGCGACCTCGACGTGATCGAGGCCAACGAAGCCTTCGCCGCGCAGGCCTGCGCCGTCACGAAAGACCTGGGCCTGGACCCGGCCAAGGTCAACCCCAACGGCTCCGGCATCTCGCTGGGCCACCCGATTGGCGCGACCGGCACGCTGATCACGGTGAAGGCGCTGCACGAGCTGCAGCGCATCGGCGGCCGCTACGCGCTGGTCACCATGTGCATCGGTGGCGGCCAGGGCATCGCCGCGATCTTCGAGCGGCTGTAAGACGACTCAGCACACGGCGCCGGCGTGGCCTTCAGGCCGCGCGCCCAGTGGCCGGCGAATCGCCCTGAAAGCCGCCGCGCCGATAGGTGAGCACCAGCGTGTCGCGGTGGCCGCCGGTTTCGCCGGCCAGTGGCTGGATGGGCGTCGATTCATGGATCACGCGCCGGTCGTCGAGCAGCAGCGCCGACCACGGCTCGGTCAGCGTGAAACGCTGGCCGTTGGGGCCGTCGGCCTCGAACACCCGCGTCTCGCCACCCTTGATCGCCTGACGGTCGATCAGGATGACGGCGACGAAATCCACGCCGTCGCGGTGTGCGCCTTCGGGCGTCGGCCGGCCAATGCCGCCTTCGGTGTCGATGCGGAACTGGTGCGCCTCGACGAACCACGGTGCGCCACCCTGTGGCGCCGTCGCCTCGAACAGATCACCCAGTCCCTTCAGCAACTGCAGCCACACCGCGCGGGTGGCGCTGGACGTGGTCATCGGCTCGAACCAGCGCGACATGCCGCCGTGCAGCGCGTTGTATTCCACCGGCTGCCAATGCGCGCGGTGCGGCACCGGGCGCACCGCGCCTTCGGCAACGGTGAAGCAGGCGTGGCGACGCCTGCGGTAACGCCCACCGTCTTTCAGATGCGCGTCGGACGGCAGATCGGCCCAGTCGGGCGACAGCGCGGCCAGGTCGGCCGGCGCACACTGCGTGAGCGTGGACAGCCCCGCGGCGTCAACCACAGCGTAGCCGCGCGCGTGCAGCGCCGGCAGCGCCTGTTCGGGCAGGTTGAAGAGCGGGGTCGGCGTGGCGGGGGAAGCGGCAGGCATTCCTGAAGTTTAGGCCTCGACCTTCACGCCCTTCCAGAACGCGACGCGGCCCTTGATGTTTTCGGCCTCGGGTTTGGGGTCGGCGTAGTACCAGGCGGCGTCGGTGTTCAGCTCGCCATTGACCAGCAGCGAGTAATAGCTGGCCTGGCCTTTCCACGCGCAGGTGGTCTTGTGGTTGCTGAAGCTCACGTACTGGCGGTTCAGCGCGCTCTCGGGGAAGTAGTGGTTGCCTTCGACGAGCACGGTGTCGTCGCTCTCGGCGATGGTGGCGCCGTTCCAGGTGGCTTTCATGGTGGGTTGTTCCCGCTGGGTGGTGATGTGCGCATTGTCAGGCCGGGGCGGCCAGCCAGTGCACGGCGAACCAGCCGCGCGGGTCGGTCCAGACGGGGCCGGGCTCGAAGCCGGCCTGGCGCGCCAGCGCGCGCAGCCGGTCGTGGGTGAACTTGTGCGAGTGTTCTGTGTGCAACGTCTCGCCTTCGTCGAAGCGGAAATGCCGGCCGGCCAGCCGCACGCTCTGCCGCGTCAGGCTCAGCAGGTGCATCTCGATGCGCTGCATCGGCGCGTTGTAGAAGGCGCTGTGGGCGAAGCGGCTCAGGTCGAAGTCGCTGCCCAGCTCGCGGTTGGCGCGCACCAGCAGGTTGCGGTTGAAGGCGGCGGTGACGCCCTGCGCGTCGTTGTAGGCGGCGTGCAGCACGGCCGGGTCCTTCACCAGATCGACGCCGATCAGCAGCGCGCCGCCGCGCAGCACGGCGGCGGCGCGGCGCAGAAAGGCCAATGCCTCCGGCGGCGTGAAGTTGCCCAGCGTGGAGCCGGGGAAGAAACCGACGCGACGGCCCGAGCCCGGCAAGGCCTCGGGCAATTGCAGCGGCAGGGTGTAGTCGGCCACCACCGGCGTGACCTGCAAGCCGGCGTAGTCGGCACGCAGCGCCTGGGCGGCGGCCTGCAGGTGCTCGCCGGAGATGTCGATGGGCACGAAGCGCCGGGGCTGCTCCAGCGCGTCCAGCAGCAGCCGCACCTTGGCGAGCGAGCCGGCGCCGAACTCCACGATCTCGGCGTGTGGCCCGATCAACTGCGCGATCTCGCCCGCGTGGCGGGTCAGGATGGCGGTTTCGGTGCGGGTGGGGTAGTACTCGGGCAGGCCGCAGATGTCGTCGAACAGGGCCGAGCCGGCGGCGTCGTAGAACCACTTGGGCGAGATGGCGCGGGGCCGGCCGTCGAGCGCGGCCAGCATCTCGCGCAGGAAGGCGGCGTGCGGCGCGGCAACGGTGGCCTCGCGCCGCTCGGGCAAAGAAACGAAGCCGGCGTCGTTGCGGGGCGGCACATGGCGGCGCGACGGGAAACCGGCGGTGGAAGTGAGGTCGAGCATCAAAGGTCCTTTGCCAGCCGCAGGCCGGAGAACTGCCAGCGCGCGGCGGGCGGAAAGAAGTTGCGGTAGCTGGGCCGCGCATGGCCGCGCGGCGTGGCCAGGCTGCTGCCGCGCAGCACGATCTGCCCGACCATGAACTTGCCGTTGTACTCGGCCACCGCGCCGGCGGCGGGCCGGAAGCCGGGGTAGGGGTCGTAAGAAGAACGCGTCCATTGCCAGGCCACGCCGAAGCCCTGCTCGAAGCCGGGCAGGCCGCAGGCAGCTTCCCACTCGGCCTCGGTGGGCAGCCGCGCCCCGGCCCATTCGGCATAGGCGGCGGCTTCGAAGAAGCTGAGCTGCTGCACCGGCGCCTGCGGGTCGAGCGGCAGCAGGCCGTGCGGGCCGTAGACGTGCCAGCCCTCGGGCGCGGCATCGGCGTGCAGCGCTTCGGCGGGCAGGCGCGGGTCGCCCGGCGGCACCCAGTAGGCCGGCGCACGCCAGCCGCCCGCCTGCACCGCGTCCCAGCCGGCGCTGAGCCACAGGCCGGGCCGGCGGTAACCGCCGGCCGCGATGAAACGGGCGAAATCACCGCAGGTCACGAGCCGGTCGGCGATGGCGAAGGGCCGCAGCAGCACCTCGTGGCGCGGGCCTTCGTTGTCGAACGCAAATCCGTCGCCGCTGTGGCCGATGGCCACCACGCCGCCCGCGTGCGGCAGCCAGCGCGCAGGGCCCGTGGGCACAGTGGCGGGCACGGCGGGTTTGCCGCAGTAGGCCGGCAGCATCGGGTTGCACGACAGCAGGTGCAGCACGTCGGTGAGCAGCAGCTCCTGGTGCTGCTGCTCGTGGTGCAGGCCCAGTTCCAGCAGGGGCCGCACCGTGGCCCAGACGCCGTCGTCGGCCTCGGCGATGAGCGCCAGCATGGCCTGATCGACATGGATGCGGTAGGCGTGCACGTCGGCCAGCGGCGGGCGGCTGAGCAGGCCGCGCTGCGGGCGCGGGTGGCGCGGGCCAAGCGCCTCGTAATAGGAATTGAAGAGGTAGAAAAAGCGGTCGTCGAAGCCCATGTAGCCGGGCGCGTGCGGCTGCAGCAGCAGCGCCTCGAAGAACCAGGTGGTGTGTGCGAGGTGCCACTTGGTGGGACTGGCGTCGGGCATGGACTGCACGCACTGGTCTTCGGGCGACAGCGGCGCGGCGCGGGCGATACTTTCGGCGCGCACCTCGCGGTACAGCGCGGCCAGCCGCGGCCGGTCGGCGCGGAGGGAATGGGCCGGAACGCCGGCGGCGGTCGGCGGCGGGCCCGGATCGAGGCGGGGTGACACGTCGTGCGGTCTCCTGTGGGCGGCGGCGCCACGCCGGTTGGCGCGGGCCCCGCTCCTCTGTCTGTCGGTGCTGTTCGGCTTTCATTACAGCACGCATGCGCCAGCCGCGCAGCGTTCGGCCCGATACCCCGACGCTCTGTTTTTGATAGCTACAAATCGCCATTCCACGCTGGCTTTCGGCCGATTTGATTCAACAATTCGACATCGACCGCGGCCAAGACCCTGGTGTCGCGTCGGCTACGGCGCGGCGGCCGCGCGGCCGCTACGATGGCCCGTTGCGCCGCACTCCGGGAGAACCGCCATGACCCACCGCACCAACCACCAGATCCGCCTCGCCGCCCGCCCCAGCGGCCTGCCCACCGACGCCAACTGGCAGCACACCACCGAGCCGGTGGCCGAGCCTTCAGAAGGCGGCGTGCTGGTGAAGACGCTGGCGCTGTCGCTCGACCCCGCGATGCGCGGCTGGATGAACGAGGGCAAGAGCTACATCCCGCCGGTGGGCATCGGCGAGGTGATGCGGGCCGGCGGCGTGGGCGAGGTCGTGGCCTCGGCCAACCCGAAGTTCGAGCCGGGCGACATCGTGTCGGCCGGCATCGGCGTGCAGGAGTACGCGCTCTTTGCCGCCGACCAGATCAAGCGCGCCGGGCTGGTGAAGATCGACCTGCGCATGGGCTCGCTGACGCAGTGGCTCAACGTGCTGGGCATGCCCGGCATGACCGGCTACTTCGGGCTGATGGACATCGGCCAGCCCAAGGCCGGCGAGACGGTGGTGGTGTCCGGCGCGGCCGGTGCGGTGGGCCAGACGGTGGGCCAATTGGCGCGCATCAAGGGCTGCAAGGTGGTCGGCATTGCCGGCGGCCCGGCCAAGTGCGAGTGGGTGGTGAAGGAGCTGGGCTTCGACGCCTGCATCGACTACAAGGCCGGCCCGGTGAAAGACGGCCTGAAGGAACATTGCCCCGATGGCGTGGACATCTACTTCGACAACGTGGGCGGCGACATCCTCGACACCGTGCTGACCCGCATCAACCGCAAGGCCCGCATCATCATCTGCGGCGCGATCAGCCAGTACAACGCCACCGGCGCCGTGCAGGGCCCGAAGAACTACCTCTCGCTGCTGGTCAACCGCGCCCGCATGGAGGGCATGGTGGTGTTCGACTACGCCGACCGCTACGGCCTGGCCATTGCCGAACTGGCCGGCTATTTGAAAGACGGCCGCATGACGAGCCGCGAAGACGTGGTGCAGGGCCTGCAGAACTTCCCCGAGACGCTGAACAAACTGTTCCGCGGGGAGAACTTCGGCAAGCTGGTGCTGCAAGTCGCCAAGGCCTGAAGCGGCCCCGCGCCCAGCGCAACAAAAAAGCCGGGCAGCGCCCGGCTTTTTTCACTGCGTCGCCGCAGCAGCGGTCAGGAACGCACGTCGTACGAGTCGGTCGCCGCCACGCGCAGGCGGTTGCCTTCCACCCGCACCTGCGAGCCTGCGGCCACGGCCGAGCCCTGCTCCACCGTGCGGTAGCTGCCGTCGTGCATGCGCACGCGCATGCGGTAGGTGGTGTAGGCCTTGTGGTTCTTCTCGATGTAGTTGCCGGCATAGCCGCCGCCCACCGCACCGGCCACCGTGGCCAGCGTGCGGCCGCTGCCGCCGCCGATCTGGTTGCCCAGCAGGCCGCCGAGCAGGCCGCCGGCCACGGCACCCACGCCGCTGCCCTGCCCCGCATGGCGCACCGGCGTGACGGATTCCACCGTGCCGCAGGTCTGGCACACCGGCGCGGCCTGCGCGATGGGTGTCGAGAGCTGCGGCGCCGGCTGGTAGGTGGGCTGCGGCGAAGCCACGGCCACGTTGGTGGCGCCGGCCGTGCCGCCGATGCCCGCCGCGTTGGCGCGGTCGGTCAGCGGCGTGGTCTGCGAATAGCCGCCCTGCAACTGCAACGAGCCGTCCGGGTAGGCGGGGTCGTTGTCGGCGTTCTTCACCACCAGCGCGGCGGCCAGCGCCACCGAGGTGGCGCCCAGCACGGCCAGCGCCGGAATCAGCGCCTTGCTGCGGCGCACGCGGTCGCCGAAGGTGGGGGTGGCGCGCGGGGCGCCGTAGGCATTCGGGGCGGTGTCGTGGATGGGGGTTTCCATGTTCTTCTCCTGAATCGGTATGGAGAAATTTTGGCCCTCAGCCCCGCTCCCGTGATGTAGGACAAGGTGATATCGGTAACAAGGAATCCGCCGCACCCGTTGTCGGCTGGCGCCGAACCGGCGCCCCCCCGTCACTTGCCAGCGGCGTTTTTTTCCACCGCGCGCCGCAGCAGCGCCGCGAATGCCGGCTCGTCGATCGCATCGCCCTCGTGCAGGTCGATCGCCCGGCGGGTGCCGCCCTCCAGGCTGGCGTTGAACAGCCCCGACGGGTCGGGCAGCGACGCGCCCTTGGGAAAGGTGAGCTTCACCGCCTGCTTGTAGCTCTCGCCGGTGCAGATGATGCCGCCGCACGACCACACCGGCACGCGCCACTTCCACTCTTCCACCACGTCGGGCACGGCGGCGTGGACGAGTTGGCGCACGCGCGCGAGCATGCCGCCGCGCCAGTCGGCCAGCTCGGCGATGCGGGCGTCGATCAGTTGCGCGGCCGGCAGCCCGGCTTCGCCGGCCTTGGCGGGGCTCTTGGTCCTGGTGGCCATGTGTGGGGCGCCTTTCGCGGTGGTGTGCCGCGCATCGTAAGCGCAGCGCCGACCGGGTGGAAAGTACTGCCGCCGGATAATTCCCGCCATGGACCTCCCTGAACAACACCTGCCGACGCCCGCGCCAGCGTCCGGCAAGCTCCGCGTCGTCATCATCGGTTGCGGCTTTGGCGGCCTCGAAACCGCCAAGGCGCTGGCCGACCAGCGGGTGGACGTGACGCTGATCGACCGCACCAACCACCACCTGTTCCAGCCGCTGCTGTACCAGGTGGCCACGGCCGGGCTGTCGGCGCCGTCCATCGCGGCGCCGGTGCGCCACCTGTTCCGCGACCAGAACAACGTGACCACGCTGCTGGGCGAGGTGGTGGGCATCGACCTCGCCGCGCGCAGCGTGTCGCTGCGCAGCGGGCAGGTGCTGCCCTACGACCGGCTGGTGGTGGCCGCCGGCGCCACGCACAGCTATTTCGGCCACGACGACTGGGCCGCCCACGCGCCGGGCCTGAAAACGCTGCAGGACGCGTTCGACGTCCGCCGCCGCATCCTGCTGGCCTTCGAGGCGGCCGAGCGCGAGGAAGACCCGGCACGCCGCGCGGCGCTGCTGAATTTCGTGGTCATCGGCGCCGGCCCCACTGGGGTGGAAATGGCGGGCACGATGGCCGAGATCGCGCGGCACACGCTGCCGGGCGAGTTCCGCCGCATCGACCCCGCCAGCGCGCGGGTGATGCTGGTGGAAGGCGGCCCGCGCGTGCTGCTGGCCATGCCCGACGCGCTGAGCGAGCAGGCCCGCCAGCAACTGGAGAAGCTGGGCGTCGACGTGCGGCTGAACGCCCGCGTGACGGAGATCGACGCCGGTGGTTTGCAAATAGAAACGGCCGCAGGCCAGCATGGGGCGGGCACTTCCCGCTACAGAATCGAGAGCGGCTGCATGGTCTGGGCGGCCGGCGTGGCGGCCTCGCCGCTGGGCCGCCTGCTGGCGGCGCAACTGCCCGACGGCGACGCGCTGATCGACCGGGCCGGCCGCGTGAAGGTGACGGCCGAGCTGCGGCTGCCCGGCCACCCGGACGTCTTCGTCATTGGTGACCTGGCCAACGCCCAGAGCCACAAGGAGGGGCACGAACCGCGGCCGGTGCCCGGCGTGTCGCCGGCGGCCAAGCAGATGGGCCGTTCTGTGGCGGCCAACATCCGCAGCGAGCTGCACGGCATGCCCACCCAGCCGTTCCGCTACGCCGACTACGGCAACCTCGCCACCATCGGCCGCAACGCGGCGGTGGTGGACCTGGCCTCGAAGTTCGGCCCCATCCGCTTCGGCGGCTACTTCGCGTGGCTGTTCTGGCTGTTCGCCCACGTCTATTTCCTGATCGGCTTCCGCAACCGCACGGTGGTGCTGATCGACTGGGCCTCGGCCTACTTCAGCTTCCAGCGGCAGGCCCGCGTGGTGGCCGGAACCGACGCCCCGACCGGCGGCGCCGAGCCGCCCGCGAGCTGATCAGGCCGCGCCGCGGCCCTTCTGGCTCTCGAAGTACACCGCCTTGCGGGCGCGCTGAACGTCGCCCAGCGGCCGGTGCTCGGCCAGCGCCTGCCAGGGGTCGAACACCGCCGCCTCGGCCTGGCGGGCCAGCGCGCGGCCTTCGGCGGCGTCGGCGTCCTGCCGGGGCAGCAGCAGGCGGCCCACCGTGCTGTAGGGCGTGGGCCAATCGACCGACGCGTCTTCGATCGGTGTGGTGGCCTCGTTCACGAACGGCTGCAACTGCAGCTGCCAGGCCAGCGGGCCGTGCAGCAGGCGGGCGTTGAAGTCGGCGCCCCAGCCGTGGCGGCCGGGCCGCTGCGCGGGGCCGTTGGCGGGGCCGGCGGCGTTGCCGGGCTCGGGCACCAGCCGCACCCGCACCGCGTAGGGGCCGCAGGCCATCGGCGCGGCGCTGTGCAACGCCTCGGTGGCAAAACCGCTGAACGGCCGGCCCATGGACTTCACCAGCCTGGCCAGTTGGCGCGGCGCCCCGAAAAGCCCATAGCGGCCGGCCAGATGGCCGATCAGCCTGGCCGGCCCGTGCGACGCGGCCACCACGAAAGCCACGAACTCGCGGCTGTCGGGAAACGCGAAGGCCGGGTGGTTGATCAACAGGAAGTCCTGGCTCCTGGCCGGGCCGTTGCCCAGCGCCGAGTCGCCCGTCACGCCGAACACCTTGAAGGCGAAGCCGCGAATGTCGGGCTGGCGGTCGTGCGCCACGTCCATGCCGCCGTTGGACAGCCGCAGCAGCACCTCGTGCCGGCCGGGCGCGGCGAACAGCCCGTGCCGCGCGAACGCAGGCAGGCCGGCCGCCACCTCGAACACGCCGCGCGCCGCGTGCACGGGCTTGCGGTGCAGCGCGCGGCCGTTGCCGAAGCGCTCGGACTTGCGGCGCTGCAGCTCGGCGAACTGTTCGGCGTAACCGGCGTAGCGGGCGTCGTCGTCGGGCGCGGTGTGCTCGCGCCAGGCGGTGCTGGCCTCTGTGGCTGTGGTCATGGCGGCTCCGGCGTGCTGTCGACGAAATCGTTGCCGGCGGCGGCCGCGTCGGCGGCGGCGTCTTCGGCCTGCTGGAGCTGGCGCCACAGCACCTTGCCGGCGCCGCTCTTGGGCAGCGCGTCCACGAACGAGACGTGCCGCGGCACCTTGTACACGGCCATCTCGCCACGGCACCAGTCGATGACGTCGGCCTCGGTCAGATGCCGGTGGCCGGCACGCCGCACCACAAGCGCCTTGACCGATTCGCCCCGGTAGCTGTCGCGGGTGGCGATGACGCAGGCCTCCTGAATGCCGGGGTGGCGGAACATCAGGCTTTCCACCTCGGCCGGCCACACCTTGAAGCCCGACGCGTTGATCATGCGCTTGAGCCGGTCGGTGAGGAAGAAGTAGCCGTCTTCGTCCACACGGCCGAGGTCGCCGGTGCGGAAGAAGCGTTTGCCGTCGATTTCCAGGAAGGCCTTGGCGGTGGCCTGCGGCTGCTTCCAGTAGCCGCGAAACACCGAAGGCCCGTTCACCACGATCTCGCCGGCCTGGCCCTGCGGCATTTCGTGGCCGCTCTCGGGGTCGATCACGCGGGCGTCAACCCCCACGAAGGGCACGCCCAGGCACTGCTGCTTGGGCGCGTCGGGCGGGTTGCTGTGCGACGGCGCGGCGGTCTCGGTGAGGCCGTAGCCCTCGCTGTAGCGCAGGCCGAATTCGTCGAGCAGGCGCTGCGCCACGGCCTGCGGCATGGCGGTGCCGCCACCGCCGATGTAGACCAGGCTGGAAAGGTCGTACTGGCTGAAGTTGGGGCTGGCCAGCAGGTCGATCACCATCGTGGGGATGTTGGTCCAGTGCGTGACGCGCCATTGAGAAATGAGGCGGCCGGCGAGGTCGCGGTCCCAGCGCGGCATGACGACCAGTGTGGCGCAGGTGTAGACCGCCGTGTGCAGCTGCGACACCAGCCCGGTGATGTGGAACATGGGCGTGACGGCCAGCACGATGTTCTGCGGCGTGCTGCCCACCCACAGGCAGGCCGCCATCGCGTTGTGCATCACCGTGGCATGCGGGTGCTCGCAGCCCTTGGGCAGGCCGGTGGTGCCGCTGGTGTAGGGCAGCAGCGCGAGGTCGTCGGGGCCGGTGGTGAGCGCAGGCAGCGGCAACGGCGGCGCGGCCAGCAGCGCGGCCCAGTCGTGCACCTCACCACCGGGCAATTCGGGCAGCGGGTGGCGGGTGAGCAGCCAGTCGCGCCAGGCTTCGGGCGGTTGTGCCTCGCCGCCGGCCGAGGGGTCGAAGGCGTCGGTGAACTGGGTGACGACGAGGTGGGCGAGGCGCTCTTCCGGCGGCAGCGCGGCGCTGGCGGCGGCGAGTTCGGCGGCGATGTCGCCGGTGGTCAGCGCGACGCGGGCGTCGGGGTCGCGCACCATGTGGCCCAGCTCGGCCTGCCGGTTCATCGGGTTGCACGGCACCACCACCGCGTTGGCCCGCAGGATGGCGAACTGCGCGATGACGAGCTGCGGGCAGTTCTGCATCGCCACCAGCACCCGGTCGCCCTTGGCGACACCCAGCCGTGCCAGTTGCGCGGCCAGCCGCTCGGCGGCGGCCAGCACCTGCGCGTAGCTCAGCACGCGGCCGAAGAACACCAGCGCCGGTTTGTCGGGGTAGCGCAGCGCGGCGACCGCCAGGTTGTGCCACAGCGAGGTGGCGGGCGGCGTGATGCGGCGCGGCAGGCGGCGGGGCCAGACACGGGCGTGCAGCGGAGCGGAATCGGGCATCGGCAAGCGGAAGGCGGCGGCCTTGCAGGATAGCCCCGGAGCCTTGCCCGGTTCAAGCGCCATCGTCGCGCCGGGGACCACCGCGCGCCGGCAGTTGCCCCGGCGCGACATTGGGCCTTGCGCGCCCCGGCGGCGGGTGAAAGGCGAATTGGGTTCCAATGCGCGGATGCGCCGTTTCACCCCGCTTCTTCTGGCCGCCCTGCTGCTGGCCGGCCCGACCGCCGCCCAGGCCGGCAAGACGCTCGACGCGGTGAAGGCGCGCGGCCAGTTGGTGTGCGGCGTCAACACCGGGCTGGCCGGTTTCTCGGCCTTCGACTCACGCGGCCGCTGGATCGGGCTGGACGCCGACTTCTGCCGCGCGCTGGCCGCTGCCGCGCTGGGCGACCCGGAGAAGGTCAAGTTCAAGTCGCTGAACGCGCAGCAGCGTTTCACCGCGCTGCAGTCGGGCGAGGTCGATGTGCTGGCCCGCAACACCAGCTTCACGCTGCAGCGCGACGCCGGGCTGGGCCTGCGGATGACGGCGGTGACCTACTACGACGGGCAGGGTTTCCTCGTCACGAAGAAGAGCGGCATCACGTCGGCCCGACAGTTGAAGAACCAGACCGTGTGTGTGCAGTCCGGCACCACCACCGAGAAAAACCTCACCGACTTCTCGCGCGCCAACGGCCTGAACACCCGGCCGGTGGTGTTCGAGAAGTTCGAGGCCGCGACCAGCGCCTACCTCGCCGGCCGCTGCACCGCCTACACCACCGACGCCTCGGGCCTCGCGGTGATCCGCCTGAAGGCCGCACGCAAGCCCGACGACCATGTGCTGCTGACCGACCTCATTTCCAAGGAACCGCTCGGCCCCATGGTGCGGCGCGGCGACGACGACTGGGCGGCGATCGTCACCTGGCTGATCCACGGGCTGGTGGAGGCCGAGGAGCGCGGCATCACGCAGGCCAACGCCGAACAGATGAAGGCCGGCGGCGACCCCGCCGTGTTGCGCCTGCTGGGCAGCGGCGACGACCTCGGCAAACCACTCGGTGTGGACGCGCAATGGCTGCTGCGTGCCATTCGCGCGGTGGGCAACTACGGCGAGCTGTTCGACCGCAACCTGGGCGCGAAGTCCGGCATCGGCCTGGAGCGCGGGCTGAACCGGCTGTGGACGCAGGGCGGGCTGATGTACGCCCTTCCTCCGCGTTGATGAAGCCGCCCACCTCCGACCGCTGGCGCGGCCTGCTGTGGCAGGTGCTGCTGCTGGCGCTGCTGGCTGCCGCATTGGGCTGGCTGGCCCACAACACCGCCGCCAACATGGCGGCGCGCGGCATCCGCGGCGGCTTCGACTTTCTGCTGCAGCGCGCGGGCTTCGACATTGGCGAAAAACCGATCGCCTTCGACGCCGCGCAGGCCTACTGGCGCGCCTTTCTCATCGGCCTGCTGAACACGCTGCGGGTGGCGCTGCCCGGCGTGCTGCTGGCCACGCTGATCGGCACTGCGGTGGGGCTGGCGCGGCTGTCGAAAGGCGGGTTGCTGCGGGCGGTGGGCACGACCTACGTCGATGTCTTCCGCAACGTGCCGCTGCTGCTGCAACTGCTGATGGTCTATGGCCTCTACACCGCGCTGCTGCCCGCCATGGACGCGCCACGCACGCTCGGCCCGCTGCGGCTGGACAAGGCCGGCCTGCAGTGGGGCGCGGACCCGCTGACCGCGCCGGCGCTCACGCCGGAGTACCTCGCGCTGCTGACCGGCCTGGTGCTGTACACGGCGGCCTTCGTTGCCGAGATCGTGCGGGCCGGTGTGCTGGCCATCGCCCGCGGCCAGACCGACGCCGCCCGCGCGCTGGGCATGAACGGTGGGCAGACGATGCGCCATGTCGTGCTGCCGCAGGCGCTGCGCATCATCGTGCCGCCGCTGACCAACCAGTATTTGAACCTGACGAAAAACTCGTCGCTTGCGGTGGCGATCGGCTACCCCGACCTGGTGTCCATCGCCAACACCGCGCTGAACCAGACCGGCCGCGCGGTGGAATGCCTGAGCCTGGTGATGGCGGTCTACCTGGTGCTGTCGCTGGTCACCGCCTTCGCCATGAGCCGCGTCAATGCGCGGGCCGCGCTGCGGGGCCGCTGAGCCGATGAACGCGCCGCCCCTGCTTCAAGCCCCGCCCTGGCCGCAGCGCCTGCGCGCCGTGCTGGCGCCCGACCGCTGGACGCTCGCCGGCAGCGTGCTGGTTGCGCTGCTGCTGGCGATCGCGCTGCCGCCGCTGCTCGACTGGGCGGTGTTGCGCGCGGTCGGCTTCGGTGGCAGCGCCGCCGACTGCCGGGCCGACGCCGCCGGCGCCTGCTGGGCCGTCATCGCCGAGAAGTGGCGGCTCATCGTGTTCGGCCGTTTCCCGTTCGACGAACCGTGGCGGCCCGCCGTCGCCACGGGGGTGCTCATCGGTGCTCTGGTCGCCAGCGCGATGCGCAAACTCTCGGCCCGTGGCCTGCTGGTGCTGTGGGTGGCGGCACTGGCGGTGTTCTTCGTGCTGATGCGCGGCGGCATCCTGGGTTTGACCCAGGTCGATACCGACCAGTGGGGCGGCCTGCCGCTGTCCGTGCTGCTGGCCACGCTGTCGAGCGCGCTGGCGTTCCCGCTCGCGGTGGCGGTCGCGCTGGGCCGGCAGTCGCGGCTGCCGGCGGTGCGCGCGGTCTGCGGTGTTTACGTGGAGCTGGTGCGCGGCGTGCCGCTGATCACGGTGCTGTTCGTCGCGTCCTTCATGGCGCCGCTCGTCCTGCCGCAGGGGTTCAACCCCGACGTGCTGGTGCGTGTGATCGCCGGCATCACGCTGTTCGCGGCGGCCTACATGGCCGAGGTGATCCGCGGCGGCCTGCAGGCCATTCCACGCGGCCAGCTCGAAGCCGCCGCCGCGATGGGTCTCACGCCGTGGCAACAGCAGCGCCTCGTGGTGCTGCCGCAGGCCCTGACCCATGTGCTGCCCGCGCTGATGAACAACGTCATCGCCATCTTCAAGGACACCTCGCTCGTCACCATCGTCAGCCTCTACGAACTGACCGGCGCGCTCGACCTCGCCCTGAACGCCGACCCCGACTGGCGCACGTTCAAGCTCGAAGGCTACCTCTTCATCGCCGCCATCTACTTCACCGGCTGCCAGGCGCTGGCGGTGTGGAGCCGGCGGCTGGAGGCGCATCTGGCGCGCGGGCGGCGCTGAACGTGTTCAGGCGCGGGCCACCCAGCCGCGGAACGCCAGGCCGGCGTAGAACAGCCGCACATCCCTGAACCCGGCCTCGGCCAGCAGCGCCTCGTCTTCTTCCGGGCTCAGCACCGGCAGCGTCGCCCCGATGGTCGAGGCGGCCTGGCGCGCGTTGCCGGCATCGACACCGGAGGCCGTCGCGAACGCGGCGTACCGCGACAGCCACAGCGCCCGCTCTTCACCGCCCGGCAGGCTCAGGTGCGCCACCACCAGCGCGGCACCGGGTTTCAGCCGGCGGTGCATCTCGCGCAGCGTGGCGCGCCGCTCGTCGGGGGCCAGGAAGTGCAGCGTCAGCAGGCAGGTCGCGGCATCGAACGGGCCGGTGGGCGCGGTGTCGGTAGTGCCGTGGTGCAAATCGATGCGGTCCATGAAAGGGCCCAGCGTGGCCCGGACCAGATCCAGCATCGGCGCCGACGGGTCCACGCCGGTGAACCGCCAGCCCGGCTGGCGTTCGGCCAGTGTTTTCAGCTCGGCACCGCCTCCCGCCCCGACCACCAGCACCGCCGCCTGCGCAGGCGCCCGTTCGGCGATCAGCAGCGCCGTCATGGCCAGCAAGTCGCGCAGGCCGGGCACCAACCGGGCGGTGCGTTCGGCGTAGTCGGTGAGCGCAGCGGCGTTGCTGAAGGGTGCCGGAGGTGTGGCCATGCGGCAGTCTAGGCGCGCCATGAAAAAAGCCCGCCGAAGCGGGCTTTTCCGTTGCGGGCGCGAGGCGTGTCAGGCCAGCACGACCAGCACGACGCGGCGGTTCTGCGCGTTGGCGGCGCGGCCACGTTCGGTGGTGGCGGGTTGGGAGTCGCCGTAGGAGATCACGCTCAGCAGGTGCAGCGGAATGCCGGCGGCGTGCAGGTACTCGCGCACGGCTTCGGCGCGGTGCAGGCCCAGAACCTTGTTCGATTCCTTGGTGCCGGTCTTGTCGGTGTGGCCCTGGATCTCGATCCAGACGCCCTTGTTCTCGGCCTTGATGCGGTTCACCACTTCGTCGAGCGCCTGCTTGGCGGCATTCGAGAGGCCGGCGCGGCCGCTGGCGAACTTGACCTGGTCGTCGGTCAGGGTGGCTTCGTACAGGATCTTGCCCTGCGCCAGACGGTGGGCCTCGCCAGCGCGGGCCAGGGCGTCTTGCGCGAGCTGGTTGGTGCTGGCCAGCCCGGTCTCGTTGCGGCCGATGCGCTCGCCCAGGCGGGAGTCGACGCGGGCCAGATCGGCGCTGAGGCGTTGGCCCAGCGCGTCGTTCTGTTCGTTGACGTAGGTCTTGGTGGCACAGCCGGACAACGCAGCCAGAAGGCCCAGCAGCACCAGCGAATAAGCAGTAGCTCTCACGTTTCTTCCCCTCTTTGTTGGTCGATTGGTGTTAACCCATATTCCAGTTTATCACTGTAGTTCTTTCGTACTCGAATTTCCGCGGCAGCCGTGTGACAAGGCCTGCGCCGGGTGATGACCGGGGCGGGGTTGCGGTATGCGGTGGTTTTCGCGGTTGCGGCGGCGCCCGCTTTCGAGACAATGCGGCCATGAGCAACCCGTCTTCCCCCATCGGTGGCCTCGCCCGGCTGCGCCACGCCTTCGTCGACCTGCGGGCCGGCAAGACCAGCATCGCCGATTTCTCCACCCTCGGCCGCAGCGAAGCCGCCCTGCTGCGCTCGCTGCCGCCGCGCTACGGCGAGGTGCTGACCGGCCTGCTCGACCGGCTGGAATCCAGCGCGCTGTTCTCCGAGGAAAGCTGCTCCTTCAGCCAGAGCGAGCTGTTCGACAGCCTGCAGATGTGGCTGGACAAGGCGCAGGGGCAGTTGAACGACGCCTGAGCCGGCTCCGGCGCTCAGGCCGCGCCTTTCACATGGCTGTGCGCATGCCCGGCCACCGTGCCCGGCCCTTGCTCGGCCCGCTCGTGCAGCGCCTCGATGATCTGGCAGTGCGGGCCGCTGCCGTCACAGCGTTCGCGCAGCGCCTTCAGGTCGCGTTCCAGGGCCTTCAATTCGGCCAGCCGCTCGCGCACATGGCACAGGTGGTCGTCGAGCGCCTGGCGGGCGGCGGCGCAATGGTCGCGGTCGTGCAGGTCCAGCACCAGCAGCGCGCGCACCTCGCCGAGCGACATGTCCATGGCCCTGCACATGCGGATGAAGCGCAGTTGGTGGACGTCGGCTTCGGAATACAGCCGGTAGCTGTTCTCACCGCGGGTCTGCGGCGCGAGCAGGCCTTCTTTTTCGTAGAAGCGGATGTTGGCGGCCGACACGCCGCTCTGCGCCGCCGCCTCGCCGATGCGTAGCGCGGCCGGCCCTGGAACTGCATAACCCGGATGCTCTGAGGGAGACGCGTGCGACATCGCTTGACCTTGAAGTGGCTTGAGGGTTTCCAATGGTGCCACCAAACGAAAACTGCACTGAAGACATGACCTGCTGCGAACACGATCACCCAACTGCTGGCGCCTCCGCGGCGCAGTCCCCCCAATACCGCCGCGTGCTGTGGATCGCGCTGTGGCTCAACGCGGCGATGTTCGTGGTGGAGTTCGCCTCGGGCTTCAAGGCGGAATCGGTCTCGCTGCTGGCCGACGCGATCGACTTCTTCGGAGACGCCGCCAACTACGGCGTGAGCCTGGCCGTGCTGGCCATGGCGCCGGCCGTGCGCGCCAGGGCGGCGATGCTGAAGGCGGCCTGCATGATCGGCTTCGGGCTGGTGGTGTTCGCGCGCGCGGCCTGGCAGATGCGGCAGGGCGCGGTGCCCGAGGCGGCGGTGATGGGCGTGATCGGCACCATGGCGCTGGCGGTGAACGTGGGCGTGGCCTGGATGCTGTACGCCTGGCGCGAGGGCGACGCCAACATGCGCAGCGTGTGGCTGTGCTCCCGCAACGACGCGATCAGCAACATCGCGGTCATGCTGGCCGCGCTGGGCGTGTTCGGCACCGGCAGCGCCTGGCCCGACCTGGCCGTGGCCGGCGTGATGGCGGTGCTGGCCATCACCGGCGGCGTCTCGGTGCTGAAGCAGGCGCTGGCCGAGCTGAAGCCCGGGCGCGGCGCTCCGGTGGCCGCGCATGCCCACCACGGGCACGACCACGGCGGCCACCACCACTGAGCCGGCCCGCTATCATTTCCGCCATGCTGCGTTCGCTGTTGCTCGCCCTGTTGATCGTCCTGCTGCCGGTGCGCGGCTGGGTCGGCGACGCCATGGCCGGGCAGATGCTCGCGCAGCAGCTATCAGCTATTCATTCAGTAGCACACAATGACCAATTGGCGCTGACTTCCGGCCATTTTGATGATGAAACGGCGGTACAGGGCAGCGCCCTGCCCTGTGCCGACCACGCCGCCGCCGACCCGCAGCACCCGCCCGGCAAAAGCTGCGCCGGCTGCACCAGCTGCGACGTTTGCCACACGGTGGCGCTGACGCCTTTCACCCTGCCCGCGCCCGGCGCCGACGCGCCCCACGCACCGCCGCACACCACCGCCTGGCGCCCCGCCAGCGCCGAAGCCACCCGCCAGGACAAGCCGCCGATCGGCTGATCTCCCACGCCCGAGAACCGTTCCGCGGCGGCGCACAGCGCCGTGCGCGGTGGATGTCCCGTTGGAGATTCGTGATGCGACGCCTTGTTGTTTTGGTTTGTCTTGCGCTGACGCCCTGGCTGGCGTCGGCCGCGCCCCTGCCCGCCGCCGCCGATGCCGCCGACGCCCGTGCGCCGGCCCCCGGCCCCACCTACCGCTCCGCCTTTCCCGACGCGCCGCGAACGGTCGAGTCCGGCCGCGACGACTGGCGCGAGGCCAACGCCCGCGTGGCCGGCGGCACCGGCGAACACGCCGGCCACCCGGGCCACGGCACTGCACCGGCCGACCCACCGGCCGACCCACCGGCCGACCCACCGGCCGACCCACCGGCCGACGCACCGGCCGGCCACCCCCACCACGACCACGGAGCCGCGCAATGACCCGCACGCTCGTCACCCTCGCCGCAGCGTTGCTCGCCGCCGGCTGCGCCAGCGTGTCGCCCGACGCGCGGCTGGCCGAACTGCAAGCCCTCAGCACCGGCAAGACCGCCGGCGTGGCCGACCCGTTGCTCGCCCGCGAACCCGACGCCCGCACCGAAGCGCTGCTCGACGCGCTGCTCGCCCAGCCACTCACAGACGAGGCGGCGGTGCGCATCGCGCTGGCCAACGCCCCGTCGCTGCACGGCGCAATCGCCGCACTGGACCAGGCCGACGCCGAGCGTGCGCGCGGCTCGCGGCTGCCCAACCCGGTGTTCGAGTTCGAGCGGCTGCGGCAGGGCGAACAAGTGGAGATCGGCCGGCTGTTGAGCTTCGATCTGCTGGGCCTCATCACCTTGCCGTGGCGCGTCGAGCAGCAGCAGCGCCGGCTCGAATCGGCCACGCTTACCGCCGCGCAGCAGGTGGCCCGCACCGCGGCCGACGCGCGCCGCGCCTGGGTGCAGGCCGTGGCGGCCGAGCAGGTGGCCCAGCACCTGCTCGACGCGCAGCAAGCGGCTGAAGCCGGCGACGAACTGGCGCGCCGCATGGTGCGCGTGGGCAACTGGAGCAAGCTGCGGCAGGCGCGCGAACAGGCGCTGCTGTCGGAGGCGTCGGTGCGGCTGGCCAACGGCCAGCGGGCGGCGGTGGCGGCGCGCGAGCGGCTGGTGCGGGTGCTGGGCCTGTGGGGCGAGCGCACCCGTTTCACGCTGCCGGACCGTTTGCCCGATTTGCCCACCGCCGCGCCCGATGGCACCACGGTGGAAGCCACCGCGCTGGAGCAGCGCCTCGACGTGCGGCAGAGCGTGGCCGACAGCCGGGCGCTGGCGCAATCGCTCGGCTTCGAGAAGGCCAGTGGCGTCATCGACGTGTTCGAACTCGGCGCGCGCCGCAACACCGTGTTCCACGACGAGGCCACCGGCCACCGCGAAACCGCGCGCGGCGCCGAGCTGAAACTCGCCTTGCCGATCTTCGATGCCGGCGGCGCCACCGCGGCCGGTGCCGACGCGCGCTACCGCCAGTCGCTCGCCACGGTGCGCGAGGTCGCGGTGCGGGCCCGCAGCGAGGCCCGCGAGGCCTGGCTGGGCTGGCGCAGCGCCTGGGACCTGGCGCGCCACCACCGCGACGAGCTGGTGCCATTGCGCCGCTTCATCCAGCAGGAGACGCTGCTGCGCTACAACGGCAACCTGGCCAGCACCTGGGACCTGCTGGGCGAGGTGCGCGCGCAGAGCGGCGCGGTGGTCGCGGCCATCGAGAGCCAGCGCGACTTCTGGCTGGCCGACACCGACCTGCAGTTGGCGCTCACCGCCACGTCGCCGGGCACGCGGGAAACACCCGCCGCCACCCCGTCCACCACCGAATCCACGAAGGCCCACTGACATGCAGCGCCGCCATTTCTTCTCGGGCGCCGCTGGCGCCATTGCCGCCGCAGGCGTGAGCCGCGTCGCCCTAGCCGCCCTGCCCGAAGTGGCCGCGTCCGACGCCGGTGCCCGCACCGCGCCGCCGCTGCTGCCGCCCAACGGCAGGCCCTACAACCCGGTGGTCACCCCCAACGGCTGGACGCTGCCGTGGCGCATGAACGGCGGGGTGAAAGAGTTCCACCTCGTCGCCGAGCCGGTGGTGCGCGAGATCGCGCCCGGCCTGCGCGCCAACCTGTGGGGCTACAACGGGCAAAGCCCCGGCCCGACCATCGAAGTGGTCGAAGGCGACCGGCTGCGCATCTTCGTCACCAACCGGCTGCCCGAGCACACCAGCGTGCACTGGCACGGCCAGCGCCTGCCCAACGGCATGGACGGCGTCACCGGCATCACGCAGCCCGGCATTCCGTCCGGCAAGACCTATGTGTATGAGTTCACCGCCGCGCGGCCCGGCACCTTCATGTACCACCCGCACGCCGACGAAACCACGCAGATGGCCATGGGCATGATGGGCTCCTGGGTCACGCACCCGCGCGCGGCGAACCCGCTCATCGCGCCGGTGCAGCGCGACTTCTGCCTGCTGCTGAACGCTTACGACATCGACCCCGGCAGCCTGACGCCCAAGGTCAACACCATGCTGGACTTCAACCTCTGGACCTGGAACAGCCGCGCCTTCCCCGGCATCGACACCTTCAACGTGCGCCAGCACGACCGCGTGCGCATCCGCATCGGCAACCTCACCATGACCAACCACCCGATGCACCTGCACGGCCACGAGATGTTCGTCACCGGCACCGACGGCGGCGCCACGCCGCCCGGCTCGCGCTGGCCCGAGGTGTCGGTCGATGTGGCGGTGGGGCAGATGCGGCAGGTCGAGTTCACCGCCGACGCCGAGGGCGACTGGGCCTTTCACTGCCACAAGAGCCACCACACGATGGGACCGATGGGGCACGACGTGCCCACCATGATCGGCGTCGAGCAGCGCGACCTGCTGGAGAAAATCCGCCGCGTCGTGCCCGACTACATGGCGATGGGCCACGCCGGCATGGCCGACATGGGCGAGATGCAGATGCCGCTGCCCGAACACACGCTGCCGATGATGGGCGGCCAGGGGCCGCACGGCGCGATCGACATGGGCGGCATGTTCTCGCTGGTGAAGGTGCGGCGCGACCAGCCGCACGGCGACTACCGCGACCCGGGCTGGTACCAGCCGCCGCCCGGCAGCGTGGCCCGCGAATGGACAGGCCCGCTGCCCGACGCGGTGCGCGCCCCGCACACCTCGCAGGCCGCCGACGCGCCTGCCGACGCCACCGTGCGCAAACCCGCCGGCCACGGCGGGCATCACCATTGACTACAGTCGAACAGAAGGAAGCGACATGAGCACCACCACCTACCCCCTCGAAGGCCTGACCTGCGGCGGCTGCGTGAAGCGCGTCACCACCGCGCTGCAACCCTGGGCCGACGGCGTGCAGGTCTCGCTGAGCCCGCAGCAGGCGGTGCTGACCAACCCGCGCGGCTCGCTGGTCGAGCTGCAGGCGGCTGTCAGCGGCGCGGGCGGGCACTACACGCTGTCGGCGCCGGCCGCCGCTGCGCCGCCGCCCGCAACTGCGGCTCCAGCCGAGCCGGCGGCAAGCTGGTTCGCCACCTACCGCCCACTGCTGCTCATCCTGGGCTACGTGCTCGGCGCCAGCCTGCTGCTGCAACTGCCTGGCGGCATCACCGCGCACGAGACCATGCGCTACTTCATGGCCGGCTTCTTCCTCGTGTTCAGCTTCTTCAAGCTGCTCGACGTGAACGCCTTCGCCGACGCCTATGCCGGCTACGACCTGCTGGCCGCCCGCTGGCGCGGCTGGGGGCTGGCCTACCCCTACGTGGAACTGGCGCTGGGCGTGGCCTACCTCGCCAACTGGAACCCACTGCTCACCAACAGCGTCACGTTGGTGGTGATGGGCTTTTCGGCGATCGGCGTCGTCCGGGCCGTCACGCGCCAGCAGCAGATCCGCTGCGCCTGCCTGGGCGCCGTGTTCAACCTGCCGATGAGCACCGTCACCATCGTGGAAGACGTCGGCATGGTCGTCATGGCCGCCATGGCGCTCGCCGCCCTGGCCTGACGCAGCTCCTGAATTCATAGCTACATATCCAGCATTGGTGCTGACTTGCGGCCGATTTTCTTTTGAATCTCGGCGGCTGAGGGGCGCCGTGCTAAGGTAGCGGCCATCATGCCCAAGACCATCCGCTACACCGTGGTGGCCGTGCGCGAGCTGTTCGTGTCGGCCGGCCCCTTCATCGTGCTGGCCGTCGTGCTGCTGCTGGTGGCCTACTGGTGGCTCAACCCCAACCCGCCCAAGACCGTGCGGCTGGCCACAGGCCCCGCGCAGAGCGCCTACGACGAGTTCGGCAAGCGCTACGCCAAGGCCCTGGCGGCCTACGGCATCCAGGTGAAGCCCATCCCCAGCCAGGGCTCGCAAGACAACCTGGCCATGCTGCGCGACGGCCGCGCCGACCTCGGCTTCGTGCAGGGCGGCAGCAGCGAGCGCCGGACCGACGACGAAGACGAGTCGCTCGAATCGCTGGGCAGCCTGTTCGTCGAGCCGGTGTGGCTGTTCTACCGCGAAGCCGCCGGCGCGGTGGACGACAAGGCCAGCAACAAGACCAGGACAGTGCACAAGCCGCTCGAGGCGCTGTGGCAACTGCAGGGCCTGAAGCTCAACGTCGGCACAGCCGGCAGCGGCGTGCCCGCGCTGATGAACAAGCTGTTCGAGGCCAACAAGATCGACCCTGCCGGCATCAAGCTGTCCCAGCTCGAACAGACGCCCGCCGTCACCGCGCTGCTCGGCGGCGAGATCGACGCGCTGGTGCTGGCCTCCGCGCCGGAATCGCTGATGGTGCAACTGCTGCTCGCCACGCCCGGCATCAGGCTCATGGACTTTCCGCAGGCCGAGGCCTACTCGCGCCGCCTGCCCTTCATCACGCCGGCCATGCTGCCGCGCGGCGTGGTCGACCTCGCGGCCGACGTGCCGCCGCAGAACCTGAGGCTGGTTGCCACCACCACCGCGCTGGTGACCCGGCCCGACACCCACCCCGCGCTGCTGCAGCTCTTCTCGCAGGCCTCGCAATCGCTGCACGGCGGCGCCGGCTGGTTCAACCGGGCGCGGCAATTCCCCAACCTCGAAAACACCGAACTGCCGGTCGCCAAACAGGCCGAGCGCACCATCAAGAACGGCCCGCCCGTGATGCAGCGCTACCTGCCCTTCTGGCTGGCCAACCTGATCGACCGCATGTGGCTGGCGCTGGGCGTCATCATCGCGCTGCTGCTGCCGCTGTCGCGCATCGTGCCGCCGCTCTACGCCTTCCGCATCCGCTCGCGCATCTTCCGCTGGTACGCCCAACTGCGCGACATCGAGGAACAGCTCGAGCAGCAGCCCACGCCCGACGTCGCCGCGCTGCGCGACGAGCTGGAGAAACTCGACGCCACCGCCGGCAAGATCCACGTCCCGCTGTCGTACACCGACGAGCTGTACGCGCTGCGCAGCAACATCGAGATGGTGCGGCAGCGGATGCGGCGGCTGGACGCCGAGAACGCCCGGCCTCCCGGCTGACGAAAAGCGGCCGGCGACCGGCCGCCGTGCCTACTTCAACGACTTGAACCGCACGCGGTGCGGCTTGGCGCCTTCTTCGCCGAGGCGCTTCTTCTTGTCGGCTTCGTACTCCTGGTAGTTGCCGTTGAAGAAGGTCCACTGGCTGTCGCCTTCGGCGGCGAGGATGTGGGTGGCGATGCGGTCGAGGAACCAGCGGTCGTGGCTGATGACCATGACGGAGCCGGCGAACTCGAGCAGCGCGTCTTCCAGCGCGCGCAGCGTTTCCACGTCGAGGTCGTTCGACGGTTCGTCGAGCATCAGCACATTGCCGCCCGCGATCAACGTCTTGGCCAGGTGCAGGCGGCCGCGTTCACCGCCGGACAGCATGCCGACGCGTTTCTGCTGGTCGCCGCCGTTGAAGTTGAAGCGGCCGCAATAGGCGCGGCTGGCCATCTGGAACTTGCCGATGGTCAGCATGTCGAGCCCGCCGGACACGTCTTCCCACACCGTCTTTTCGTTGGCGAGGTCGTCGCGGTTCTGGTCCACGAAAGCCATCTGCACGGTGGAGCCGATGACGACTTCGCCGCTGTCCGGCTGTTCCTTGCCGGCGATCAGCTTGAACAACGTCGATTTACCCGCGCCGTTGGGGCCGATGATGCCGACGATGGCGCCGGCCGGAATGCTGAAGCTCAGGTTGTCGATGAGCAGGCGGTCACCGAAGGACTTGCTGACGCCGCGGAACTCGATCACCTGGGTGCCCAGGCGCTCGGCCACCGGGATGAAGATTTCCTGCGTCTCGTTGCGCTTCTGGTATTCGAAGTCGCTCAGTTCCTCGAAGCGGGCCAGGCGGGCCTTGCTCTTGGCCTGGCGGGCCTTGGGGTTCTGGCGCGACCATTCCAGTTCTTTCTTCAGGGCCTTGGCGCGGGCTTCCTCGCCCTTCTGTTCGCCTTCGAGGCGGGCCTGCTTCTGGGTCAGCCAGTCGCTGTAGTTGCCCTTGTACGGAATGCCGGAGCCGCGGTCGAGTTCCAGAATCCATTCGGCGGCGTTGTCGAGGAAGTAGCGGTCGTGGGTGATGGCCACCACGGTGCCGCTGTAGCGCTGCAGGAACTGCTCCAGCCAGTCCACCGATTCGGCGTCCAGGTGGTTGGTCGGTTCGTCGAGCAGCAGCATGTCGGGCTTGGACAGCAGCAAACGGCACAGCGCCACGCGGCGCTTTTCACCGCCGGAGAGCACGCCGATGTTGGCGTCCCACGGCGGCAGGCGCAGCGCGTCGGCGGCGATCTCGAGCTGGTGCTCGGAGTCGGTGCCGGCGGTGGCGATGATGGCCTCCAGCTCGGCCTGCTCAGCGGCGAGCGCGTCGAAATCGGCGTCTTCCGCGCCATAGGCGGTGTAGACCTCTTCGAGCCGGGCCTTGGCCTTGAACACCGCTTCCATGGCCGACTCCACGCTCTCGCGCACGGTCTGGGTCGGGTCGAGCTGCGGCTCCTGCGGCAGGTAGCCGATGTTGAGGCCGGCCATCGGCAACGCCTCGCCCTCGATCTCCTTGTCGAGGCCGGCCATGATCTTCAGCAGGGTGGACTTGCCGGAGCCGTTGGTGCCCAGCACGCCGATCTTGGCGCCAGGGAAGAACGACAGCGAGATGTCCTTGAGGATCTGGCGCTTCGGCGGCACGATCTTGCCGACGCGGTTCATGGTGAAGACGTACTGGGCCATCGAATTTCGGTGTTTCCGGACAGAAAAACCCCGAATTATCCGCTCATGCGACAATGGCGCCCGTGCGGACCTCAGTTGACCGCACAGCAGCATCTTGCTGACGGGCCCGCCGCCGCACCCCAAGCCGGCCGGCACCCGACTCTGAAACCCATCTGCCTCTGACTGACGCACAGCCCCAAAACCGGGCCGCGTGCAGGCCGATACCCCAGCGCCCCAAGAAAAACCAGGGCGCCTTTTCATGAACTTTGAAGAATTGAACCTGGCTCCGGCCATCGTCAAGGCCGTGCACGAGCAAGGCTACGAAAACCCCACCCCCATCCAGGCCCAGGCCATCCCGTCCATCCTGGAAGGCCGCGACCTGCTGGGCGGCGCCCAGACCGGCACCGGAAAGACCGCTGCCTTCGTGCTGCCCATCCTGCAGATCCTGTCGCTCAACGAGCGCGCCAAGAACCGGTTTGGCGGCGTCGGCATCCGCGCGCTGGTGCTCACCCCCACCCGCGAACTCGCCGCGCAGGTCGAGGAGTCCGTTCGCATCTACGGCAAGCACCTCGACGTGACCTCCACCGTGGTGTTCGGCGGCGTCGGCATGAACCCGCAGATCGACCGCCTGAAGAAGGGCGTCGATTTCCTGGTGGCCACGCCCGGCCGCCTGCTCGACCTGCTGGGCCAGGGCAAGCTCGACCTCTCCACGGTGGAGATGCTGGTGCTCGACGAAGCCGACCGCATGCTCGACATGGGCTTCATCCACGACGTGAAGAAGGTGCTGGCGGCGGTGCCGCGCGACAAGCAGAGCCTGCTGTTCTCGGCCACCTTCAGCGACGAAATCCGCGACCTCGCCTCCAGCCTGCTGCACGACCCGCTGCACATCCAGGTCACGCCGCGCAACACCACGGTGCAGCGCATCACGCAGGCCATCCACCCGGTGGGCCGCGGCAAGAAGAAGGCGCTGCTGGCGCACATCATCAACGAGCACCAATGGAGCCAGGTGCTGGTGTTCACCCGCACCAAGTACGGCGCCAACAACGTGGCCGAGTTTTTGAACAAGAACGGCATCACCGCGATGGCGCTGCACGGCAACAAGAGCCAGACCGCGCGCACCCAGGCGCTGGCCGGCTTCAAGACCGGCGAGCTGCGCGCGCTGGTGGCCACCGACATCGCCGCCCGCGGCATCGACATCGACGACCTGCCGCACGTCGTCAACTACGAAATCCCCAACGTGCCGGAAGACTACGTGCACCGCATCGGCCGCACCGGCCGCGCGGGCCGCGAAGGCCAGGCCGTCAACTTCGTCTGCCTGGACGAAGAAGGCTTCATGCAGGAGATCGAGCGCTTCACCAAGCAGACCATTCCTGTGCAGGTCATCGAGGGCTTCGCGCCCGAGGCCGGCGAGAAGGCCGAGCCCATCGCCATGGGCCGCCAGACCCTGTGGGGCGGCGCCGGCAAGCCGCCGAGCCGCGAGGTGATGGCGGCAGCGGCCAAGGCCGCCCGCGGCGAAATGATGGAACGCATCCGCGAGAACAAGGCCGCCGGTGGCGGCGGTGGCCGTGGCGGTCGCCGTGACGGCCAGGCCGCCGGCAACGGCGGTGGTGGCGGCAACGGCGGCTCTCGTGGCCGCTCCGGTGGCGGCCGCTCAGCCGGCAACGGCGGTGGTGGTGGCAACGGCCCGCGCCCGGCGCATGCCCAGCAGCCGCACCAGCACCGCCAGCAGCAGCCGCGTGCCGCTCGCCCGGCGGACGACGGCGGCTATGACGACCGCGAAGAGCGCATGCCGCGCCACATCGACCCGCTGCGCACCAACATGCCCAGCCAGCGCGACATGACCGGCGTGCGCCGCCCCAGCAACAGCGGCCAGCCCGACCCGACCCGCACCAGCATCGACAGCATGGGCAACGCCCGCCGCCGCGGTGGCAACGGCGGTGGTGGTGGCGGTGGCGGCCGTCGCTCCGGTGGTGGCGGCGGTGGCCGCGCGCCCGGCCCCAACGGCATGCGCAGCACCTACGGCCGTTGATCGGCCGACCGCCGCGTGCCCCCTCAGCGGGTCGCGCGGTGCTCCCAGACGGCGGCCACCACCAGCGCCGCCGAACACATCGCCGCCAGCACCAGCGCCGACACGAGATGCAGGAAGCCCGGTACCGCGGCCAAGGCCAGCAGCACCAGCCCGACCACATGCGACAGCGGTGGCCGCGGCCGGCGCAGCACCGCCCACTTGAAGGCGCCGGTGCCCAGCAGGTACAGCATCGGCCCGCCGACGATCACCGCCACGGCGATGGTGTCGGCGTGGGCCGTGTGCGCCAGCACCAGCTCGTCGCCCACCGCGCTGACGATGATGCCCGCCACGATCAGCAAATGCAGGTAGGTGTAGGCCGAGCGCGCATGGCGGCCGGGGTCGTCCGCATGCGTGATGCGGTGCTCGCCCGCCTCGGCGCCCTTGTGGAAGTACAGCCACCACATCGCCACCGTGCCGACGAAGGCGCTCAGGAAGGCCGCCACATGGTCGAGCTGCCAGGCCGGCAGCTGCGCGAAGGTGGCGCCCGTCACCAGCAGCGACTCGCCCAGCGCGATGATGACGAACAGCGCGCAGCGCTCCGCCATGTGCGCGCCGTCCACGTCCCAGTCGTCCAGGCTAGAGCGGCCCAGCCCCGGCACCCAGAAGTACAGCGACGGTGACACCAGCTCCAGTGCGAGCGCCAGCGCCCACCAGGCCAGCCGTTCCGTGGGGTCGGCCGTGAAGCCACCGATCAGCCAGAAGACGGCCGACGCCGACAGCCACACCAGGATGCGCTGGAAGTTGCGCCGCATCGACGGCTTCTCGGCCCGCACCGCCCACAGGAAGAACAGCGTGCGGCCCACCTGCATCGCCACGTAGGCCATCGCGAACACCCAGCCGCGCTCGCCGAAGGCGCCCGGGATCGACGACGACAGCAGCAGCCCCGCCAGCATCAGCGCGAACAGGCTGGCCCGCACCGGCAGCCGCTCCGGGTCCAGCCAGTTCGTCACCCACGAGGTGTAGATCCAGACCCACCACACCGCCACCACCAGCAGCGTGACCTGCAGCGCGGTGGCTGCGCCGAGGTGCGCCAGCAGCGTGTGCGAGAGCTGCGTGACCGCAAAAACGAAGACCAGGTCGAAGAACAGCTCGACCATGCCGACCTTGGAGCTGTCGTGTTCGCCACGCTGGCGCAGCAGGCTCAGCGGTGAGGAGGAAGGTGTGGGGCTCATGCCAAAAGCTTAGCGGATGTGCACAATCGGCGCGATGGCCCCCTCCCCCCACCGCCAACCCCGCCGCGCCTTGCTCGCGGGCGCCTCCGGCCTCGTCGGCCGGGAAATCGTGAGCGTGCTGCTGGCCGATGCCGCCTGCGAAGCGGTGCATGCGGTCGGGCGCCGCGCGCCGCCGCTGGCCGATGCGAAGCTGCACGCCATCACCGCCGACTTCGCCACGCTGCCGGCGCTGCCAGCGGCGAGCGAGGCCTACGTCGCGCTGGGCACCACCATCGCCGTGGCCGGCAGCCAGGCGGCGTTTCGCGCGGTCGATTTCGACGCCGTGCTCGCCTTCGCCCGCGCCGCCCAGGCGGCGGGCGTGACGCGGCTGGGCGTGGTCAGCGCAATGGGCGCCAATGCCGGGTCGGGCGTGTTCTACAACCGCGTGAAGGGCGAGATGGAAGCGGTGCTGCGCGAACTGCGGTTCGAGACGCTGGTGATCGCCCGGCCGTCGCTGATCAGCGGCGACCGCGCGGCGCTGGGCCAGGCGGAGCGCAAGGCCGAGGGCTTCGGCCTCGCGGCGATGCGGCTGCTGGCGCCGCTCACGCCGCGCGCGCTGCGGCCCATTGCGGCGGCGCGCATCGCCGCAGCTCTGGTGGCCGCCACGGCCAACGGGCCGGAGGGTGTGGCGGTGCTGTCGTCGGGCGCGATGAACCGGCCCTGAATGCTTCAGCCGCCGGCGGCGCCACCGGCCGGCGCGAGCCGCGCCAGCGCGTCGTCGAGCATCGCGTGCAAGGCCACCACCCGGGCCTCGCCGAGCCGGTCGTTCAAGGCCAACTGCGCGGTTTTCCAGCGCCGCTGCGCTTCCAGCCGCTTGGCCTTGCCGGCGTCGGTGGCGAGCACCAGGCGGCTGCGCGCGTCCTCCCCTGCCGTTACGTCCAGCCAACCGGCCGCCACCAGCGGCTGCAGGTTGCGCGACAGCGTGGAGGGCGACACCTTCATGGCGGCGGCGAGGTCCACCGGGCGCAGCGGGCCGAGCAGCACCACATGCGCCAGCAGCGAGTACTGCGTGCCCTTGAGGCCGCTCTTGCCGACCTCGGCGTCGTAGTGCTGGGCCACGGCGCGCATCAGTTGCCGCAGCTTGAGGTTGGTGCAGCCCCGGGGCACGGCGGTTGACGCGTTGGTGACGGCGGGCATTTTTTCATTGTATCTACAATCGTTGCAGATACAACAATTGTGGAGAACCCCGAGATGACCGCAGAAGAACTCCGCGCGCAGTGGCTGGCCGACGAGGCGCGGGTGCGCGAACGCATGCTGGCCGGCGGCGGCAAGGCCGGGCTGGCGAGCCCGGACCAGCTCGTCGGCAAGACCGGCCTGCAGCAGATGCAGGCGATGCTGGACGGCGCCACGCCCTACCCCCACATCACCGACACCATGGATTTCGCGCTGGTCGAGATCGGCGAGGGCCGGGCGGTGTTCCAGGGCACGCCGCAGCTCAAGCACTACAACCCGCTGGGCAGCGTGCACGGCGGCTGGTACGCCACGCTGCTCGACTCCGCCGTGGGCTGCGCGGTCCACACCACCATGCCGGTGGGCCGCGCCTACACCACGGCCGAGCTGGGCCTGAACATCGTGCGCGCCGCCTCGCACAAGACCGGGCCGCTGCGCGCCATCGGCACCGTCATCCATTCGGGCCGCCAGATGGCCACGGCCGAAGGCCGCATCGTCGGCCCCGACGGCAAGATCTACGCGCATTGCACCACCACCTGCCTGGTGTTCGAGTTCCCGCCGAAACAGTAGGTGGAGGCGTCGCGCGGCACAATGGGGCCATGCGACTCCTCCACACGATGCTGCGCGTCGGCGACCTGCAACGCTCGCTCGACTTCTACACCGGGGTGCTGGGCATGAAGCTCCTGCGCACCTCCGAAAACCCCGAATACAAGTACTCGCTGGCCTTCGTCGGCTACGGAAACAACCCCGACCACGCCGAGATCGAGCTGACCTACAACTGGGGCGTGGACCACTACGACCTCGGCTCGGCCTACGGCCACATCGCACTGGGCGTGCCAGACGCCTACGCGGCCGTCGAGAAGATCAAGGCCGCCGGCGGCAACGTGACCCGCGAGGCCGGCCCGGTGAAGGGCGGCACCACGGTGATCGCCTTCGTGACCGACCCCGACGGCTACAAGATCGAGCTGATCCAGCGCGCCGAAGACGCCGAGGGCGGCGGCCTGCGCTGAGCCTGTCGCTCCATTTTCAGTAGCAACAACACCAGCAATGGCGCTGACTTGCGGCCGATTTACCTCTGAAATGGGGCATTCAGGCCGATGAGCGCCTGGCCCAACCCGGTCCGCGACCCCGCGCCCATGCTGGCGCAGGTCATCGCCGAATGGGGTGAGGCGTCCGACTTCTGGGTGTTCGGCTATGGCTCACTGATCTGGCGGCCCGATTTCGACTGGGCCGAGCGCCTGCCGGCCAAGGTGCACGGCTGGCACCGCGCGCTGAAGATGTGGAGCCGCATCAACCGCGGCTCGCCGGATTGCCCCGGCCTGGTGTTCGCGCTGCTGTCGGGCGGCAGTTGCCAGGGCGTGGCCTTTCGCGTGCCAGGGGCCGACGGCCATGCGGTGCTGGGCGCGCTGTGGGCGCGCGAGATGGTGACCGGCGTTTACGACCCCCGCTGGCTCACCTGCCAGACGCCGCAGGGCGCCAAGAAAGCCCTGGCGTTCACGCTGTCGCGCCACAGCCCCAACTACACCGGCGAACTCAGCGAGGCGCAATACCGCCAGGTGTTCTCCGCCGCCTGCGGCCGCTACGGTACCACGCTGGACTACGCCACCCAAACCTACGAAAGCCTGCTGGGCCACGGCATCGCCGACAAGGCGCTGGCCAAGCTTTTGAAGATTGCGCGTTAGCCTTCCGGGCCTCTGGCCTGCCAGAGCGCTTCGGCTTCCCTCAAAGCCGCCACCGTGTCGATGTCCGTCACGGTGCCCGCGTCGTCCACCGGAATCTGCGTGACCGGGTGCGCCCGCAGCACCGACTGCGCACCTTCGGCGCCGACCAGCCCCATCAACTCCGGCCCGCAAGCTGCCGAAAAACCCACCGGGTGGCCGCGCTGGCCTTCATGCACCGGCACCACCACCTCGTGCCCGGCCAGTTCCAGCGCCAGCTCGCGCAGCGTGGCGCCGCGCACCAGCGGCAGGTCACCCGGCAGGATGAGCCAGCCCGGTGAGTCGGCCGTGGCGCGCACGGCGGCGGCAATGGAATCGCCCATGCCCGGATGGCCCTTGTCTTCCAGATGCCACGGCAGACCGCTGGCCCTGACGGCGTCGAGCGTGCGCTCCAGCACCGGCTTGCCGGCCAGCAGCGCGTGCAGCTTGTAGACGGTGCCGCCAGACGCCTTGAACCGCTCGCCCTTGCCGGAGGCGAGCACGATGACGGTGGGCTGCTTCATGCGGTGGTGGCCAGCGCCGCGCTGTCGGCCGCCGCCACCGTGGCGGGCGGCACGGCCAGCCCGCTCTTGGCCTTGAGCAGCTCGGCCACGATGGACAGCCCGATCTCCGCTGGCGACCGGGCGCCGAGCTTGAGCCCGGCCGGGCCGAACACGCGGTCGAGCTGGTCGCCCTGCAGGCCGAAGCGCTCGGCCAGCCGTTTGCGGCGCATCTCCTGGTTGCGCTTGGAGCCCAGCGCGCCGATGTAGAAGGCATCGGTCTTCAGCGCTTCGTACAGGCCCAGGTCGTCCAGCTCCGGCTCGTGCGTCAGCGCAACGACGGCGGTGTGGGCGTCGGGCCGCAGCGCGCGCACAGCGGCGTCGGGCATGCCCGGCACACGGGCGGCGCCGGCCGCGTCGGCCACGCCGGCAAAGGCCTCGCGCGGATCGCAGATGAGCACCTCGAAATCGATCTGCCGCGCGATGCGCGCGACCGCCTGGCCCAGCTCCCCGGCGCCGATCACGACCAGCCGCCAGTGAGGGCCGAATTCGCTGCTGAGCCGCAGGCCGTCGAAGCCGTGGCGGGGCTTGCCGGCGGGTGACGGCGGGGTGTCGGCCAGCAGCACCTCGCCGGAGGCCAGTGTCAATGTGCGCTTCACGCTGCGGTGGGCGGCCACGCGCTCCAGCAGATCGGCGATCCACGCGGTGTCGGCCACCGGCTCCTGCACCAGCCGCAGGCTGCCGCCGCAGGTCAGGCCGCTGCGCGCCGCCTCTTCGCTGGAAATGCTGTGGCTGACCTCCGACGGCAGCCTGCCGCGCGGCGCCAGTTCCAGTGCGGCGCGGGTGCGCAGCACGATGTCGTCCACCGCGTAGCCCCCCGAGCCGGAGCCGCTGAAGGTGCCGTCGTCGCGCAGCGCGAACAGGCCGCCCGGCGGCCGCGGCGAATTGCCCCAGGTCTCGAGGAAGGTCACGAGCGTCACGTCGTGGCCGGCCCGTTTCCAGGCCAGCACGTCGTGCAGTACGCGGAGGTCAAGGTTGTCCATGGCCGCTTTATAACCCAAGCCCCCGCGCGGGCCGGCCGGCCGGAAACGGGGCCGAAAAGCGGGTCGGCTCCTAGAATGCGGGCATGGACCTCGCCGATCTGCGCAAGAGTTACGAGCGGGCCGAGCTTGACGAAGCCTCGGCCGGCAGCGACCCGCTGGCGCTGTTCCAGCGCTGGCTGGGCGAGGCGCTGACCGACCAGTTGCCCGAACCGAACGCGATGACGCTGGCCACCGTGGGCCCCGACCTGCGGCCCAGCACCCGCATCGTGCTGGTGAAAGACGCCGACGCGCGCGGCATCGTCTGGTACACCAACTACGAAAGCCGCAAGGGCGAAGAGCTGGCCGGCAACCCGTTCGCCGCGCTGCAGTTCCACTGGGTGGCGCATGAGCGGGTGGTGCGCATCGAGGGCCGGGTGGAGAAGGTGAGCGACGCCGAGAGCGACGCCTACTACGACAGCCGCCCGCTCGACTCCCGCATCGGCGCCTGGGCCAGCCCGCAGAGCCGCGTCATCGACGGCCGCGGCGAGCTGGTGGCCGGCGCCGCCAAGTACGCCGCCCGCTTTCTGCTGAAGCCGCCGCGCCCGCCGTTCTGGGGCGGCTACCGGCTGGTGCCCGACAGCTGGCAGTTCTGGCAGGGCCGCAAGAGCCGGCTGCACGACCGCCTGCGCTACCGGCGCGACGCGGCCGCCCCCAGCGGCTGGAAGACCGAGCGCCTCGCGCCCTGAGCGCGCGCCGGCTCGGGCCGTGAGCTTGAGCCCGACGATGCCCGACACGATCAGCGCCACGCAGGCCAGCCGCGCCGCCGTGGCCGGCTCGCCGAACAGCACGATGCCCAGCGCCACGGTGCCCACGGCGCCGATGCCCGTCCACACCGCGTAGGCCGTGCCCACCGGCAGGCTGCGCATGGCCCAGCCGAGCAGCGCCACGCTCACCAACATCGCGGTGACGGTACCAACGGACGGCCACAGCCTGCTGAAGCCCTCGGTGTACTTCAGGCCGATCGCCCAGGCCACCTCGAACAGGCCGGCCACCACCAGCACCAGCCAGGCTGCCGTCACGCCACCTTGCGCCATCGCGTCCACCCTTCCTTCATTTCAGCGGCGCAGCGGCCAGCCACGCCATCACACCGGTCACCGTGAACAGCGCCAGCAGGCTGGACACCGCAACGCTGGCCGTCACCAGTTCCTCCGCCACGCGGTAGCGCTGCGAGAACAGGAACACGTTGGCGCCGATCGGCAGCGACGCCGCCACAATCATCACCGCCAGCGGCAGGCCGGAAAGTCCGAAGGCCCAGCCCAGCGCCGCCACCAGCGCCGGGTGCGCCAGGTTCTTGGCCGCCGAGAGCACGGCCGCGCCGCGCAGGTGCGGCCCGATCGCGGTGCCCGCCAGCGTCACGCCGACCAGCACCAGCGCCAGCGGGCTGAAGGCGTCGCCGAGCAGCTTCAGCGGTTTGTCGATGACGGCGGGCAGCACCAGCCCCGTCTGCGCGAACAGCAGGCCGGCCATGATGGGCAGCGGCACCGGGTGCAGCACCGCGTTCTTCACCGCCAGCAGCACGGTGGCGGCAATGGGCCGCTGCGCGCCCTCGCCCGCCGCGGCGGCCTCGCGCGCCACCGCCAGCTCCAGCACCAGCGTGGCCAGGGTCAGCAGCACCAGCGCATGCACCGACACCAGCGTGAACAGCATCACCAACCCGGCCTGCCCATAGGCGAGGCCGACCAGCGGCACACCGATCATCAAGGTGTTGGAAAAGGTGGCGGCCAGCGCCAGCACGGCGGCGCGGCGGTTGAGGCCCGCCAGCGCCAGCACGCTGCCGAAGATGAGCCCGGCGGCCACGAAATACATGGCGACCGGCCGGAAGTCCAGCCTGCCGATGTCGACCGTGGCCATGGTGCGGAACAGCAGCGCCGGCGTGAGCACCAGAAACACGAGCTGTGAGAGGTCTTTTACCGCACTTGTCAGCACCCAGCCTACCTTTCCAGCTACAAAACCGATAGCAATGAGAAAGACGACGGGAATCAGCGCCGAAGCGACGGGATCGAACATGCGCCCATGCTAGCGGCTGGCCGCGCTCGGCCGCGGCTACACCCACGGGCCTTGGGTCAACGCGGCGACAGCTTCTCGAATTCGCGGGCCAGCCGTTTCAGCTCGGCCACCTCGAAGATCGGCGCCGAGCAGGCGCTGTTGACGCACAGGTAGGCGGCGGCGCGCTCCTGCTCGGGGTATTTGACGTCGGGGTTGGGCATGGCGCCCTCGCGGCGGTCCCACCACTCGATGCGGCGGTAGACGGCCGGGTTGCCCAGCGCGCCGGCGAACAGCGCGGTGGCCCGCGCGTCGCCCTTGGCACCGACCACCGTGATGTGGGTCGGGTCGCTGCCCAGTTCGGTCGCGGCCTGCAGGATGCCGGGGTCGGTGCGGCGGAAGGTGGCGACCTGCGGCGTGGCGGCGTAGGTCATGGCGTGTTCGGCGAAGCGGCGGTGTTTGGCGCTGCCGGTGTAGCGGGCCAGCGCGTTGCCGAAGCGGGCGATCGCGATGTTTTCGTCGAGCACGGTCTTGGGCTTCAGCACCGCGCCTGCGCGGGCCGGGCTGGTGGCAAAGCCGGGTTGGCGGGCGACGCGAAACCGGGTGTCGATGAAGCCAGCGGCGGCCGAGGCGCGCTGCAGCCACTCGCGGTCGCCTGTCGCTTCGTACAGGGCCAGCATCGCGCGGCCCATGGCCAGCGTGTCTTCGAGGTAGGGGCCGTGGCTGTCGATTGCGTCGTGGCGGAAGCCGCCGCCCGGCAGCGCGCGGTTGGCGACGATCCAGCGTGCCGCCGTAACTGCTTCGTCGAGGTAGCGGCGTTCGCCGTTGACGGCGTGCAGCGTGGCCAGCGACTGGATCACCCAGCCGTTCTCGCGCGCGAACACATGGGTGTCAACGGCGGGCAGGCCTTTTGCGCGGCGCGCCGCGTCGCCCAGCGCGAAGTAGTCTTCGCTGTGCTGGCCCTTGACGAGGTCGGCGTCCTGGCTCACGTAGAACGTGCCCTGCGGCGACGTGAGAAACGCGCGCAGGTAGCGGTGGATGTCTTCGAACGCCTTTCTGTACTTGGCGTCGCCGAAACGCGCCCAGGCCAGCGCATAGAGCCGCATCGCGTCGGCCTGTGCCTGCACGATCTTCTCGAAATGGATGTGCCGCCAGTCGCCGTGCGTGGAGTACTGGAAGATGCCGCCCCAGACCGGGTCGATCAGGCCCAGCGCGCCGTCCAGCGTCTGCCGCGCGCGTTGGCCAGCGGCCGCGTCGCCGAGCGAGGCACGGAACAGGCCGTATTCCACCGTGTCGCGGTCGATGTATTTCTGGTCCTGCAGCAGCCCGCCAACCTGGGCGTCGTGCGTGGCCACGTAGCGCGCTTCCAGGTCTTTGCGCAGCGTGGGCGTGAGCTTGGCGTCTGCGGCGAAAGTGGCGACCGGTTGGCTGTCGGCGTAGACGATGGGGCTGGGGTCTTTCACAATCGCATCGAGCATCGACACCATCGTCTCGGGCGACAGGTAGCCACGCCGCTTGACGATCTCCTGGCCGCCGGCGCCGAACACCACGGTGGCGGGCCAGCCGTAGTCTTCGTAGCGCCGCGCGATCTCGGGGTATGCGTCGGAGTTGACCTTGACCGCGATGTAGTGGCGCTTGATCGCCGCCTGCACCCTGGGGTCGGTGTAGGTCTTGGCGTCCATCACGTGGCACCAGTGGCACCAGATCGCCTCGACGTCGAGCAGGATGAATTTCTTTTCGCGCTTGGCCCGCTCGAAATGCGCGTCGGACCACGACTGCCAGGCGATGCCCGCCGACGGCGGCGCGGCCCAGGCGGGCAGCAGCATCAACAGGACATGCAGGACGAGGAGCAGGCGGCGAATGGACATGGCCAGAGAAGTACGCGTGGCGGGGCGGCGCGGATGCCGCCGACCGGGCTTATTCGCTGTAATGCGACAGATCGACCGAGACGGCGCTGACCATTTCTTCGGCGATCCAGTGGCGCAGCAGGCCGGCGGCGCGTTGCGCGGCCTGGTCTTCGCTGGCCCAGCGGGTCAGGCCGTCGCAGATCTCGGCGAAGGGTTCGCCGCGCATCACGGCGTCCAGCATCCAGGCCTCGTCGGCCTCCAGCCGGCGGAAACGCGGCGACAGCTCGCGCCGCCACACCACCCAGGCGCGCGAGGCGGCGAGCCGGCGCGGCTTGGGCATGGCGGCAGCGTCTGCCTTGAACAGGTCGGGCACGTTCCAGCGCAGATCGAGCCGCTGCACCGACGGGTGCAGCCGGAAACTCATGCCGGGCCAGCTCTGCGGCGGCAGCGCCGCCACTTCCTCGAACGGCAGCAGCGGCGCGTCGGTGGCGTCGAAAGCCAGGCCGATGGCCCATTCAAATCGCGCAATCTCGGCCAGCACCGGCCGGCGGGCGAACGGCGCGGTGGACGCCAGAAAGTCAGCCAGCTTGCCGCCGTACCAGCGGATGTTGGGAAAGGGCGAGGGGTGCGCGTCGATGAAGGCGCGGCACAACCGGTTGAACAGCGCGTCGCCCGCCACCCGCTGCAGCAGCGTGAACTCGCCGGCCAGCGCTTCGATGAGCCGCAGGCGGTAGCCGTTGGCGTAGATGGCCAGGCGGTCTTCTGCGGCGACCTTTTCGGTGGACACCACGTGCGGCAGAACCTGGCTCAGGCTTGCGCCGTCGAAGGCGCGCACATGCTGCAGCACGTCTTTCTGCAGCGCGCGCAGCGCCGGGGCGCTCCGGGCGCTCATGCGGCGCGGCGCAGCAAGGCGGCGCGGCCGATGCTGCGGGCGTGGTCCAGCTCGGCTTCCAGCTCGGCCAGCGGCGGGATGTTGTCGTCGCGCTCGATCATCGTGGCCACCGGGCCGAAGCGCCTGACGGCCGCCGCGTACAGGTCCCAGACGGCGTCGATCACCGGCGCGTCGTGCGTGTCGATGATGTAGTCGCCGCAGTTGTCGTGCCCGGCCAGATGGAACTGCCGCACCCGGTGGGCGGGCACGCGCTCCAGGTAGGTCTCGGCGTCGAAACCGTGGTTGTAGGCGCTGACGTAGATGTTGTTGATGTCGAGCAGGATGTGGCAGTCGGCCTCTTCGGCAATGGCCGCGAGAAATTGCCATTCGTCCATTTCGGAGCTGCTGTAGGTGAGGTAGCTCGACACGTTCTCGAGCAGGATGCGGCGGCCCAGAATGTCTTGCACCTGGGTCACGCGGCCGGCCACGTGGCGCACCGCTTCGGCGGTGTAGGGCAGCGGCATCAGGTCGTGCAGGTTCTGCTTGCCCATGCCCGTCCAGCACAGGTGGTCGGATACCCAGGCCGGCTCGATGCGCCGGGCCAGCGCCTTCAACTGCTTGAGGTATTCGCGGTCGAGCGGGTCCGTGCTGCCGATGGACATCGACACGCCGTGCAGCACCACGGGATAGCGCTCACGAACACGGTCCAGCATCTGCAGCGGCTTGCCGCCGGGCACGAGGTAGTTCTCTGAGACGGCCTCGAACCAGTCGATGCGCGGCGAGCCGGACAGAATCTCGTCGTAGTGCTGGGGCCGCAGGCCGAGCCCGAAGCCCAGCGCCTCGGGCGTCATGGCAGCGTGGGGTAAAGACGAAGCGGTCATCAAAACGACTGTACACATTCAGCACCGCAACGCCAGGACTTTGTGGCGGCCAGCGGCGCAAAAGAAGAAACTGCCCCGCCAGTCGCCCGGGGGGCAGCGTCGGGCCCCGAAACCGGGAGTTACTTCTTGGAAGCCTTGTCGCAGTCGGCCTTGGTCATGGATGCCACGCCCGTGCCCTTGCAGGCGTTCTGGCCCTTGCAGGCGTTCTTGGCGGTCTTGCAGTCGCTCTTGCCCTTGCAGGCGTTGGCGCCGGCACAGGCCACCTTGGCTTCGTCGGCGGCGAAAGCCGTGGACACGGTGGCGCTCATGGCGAACAGGCCGGCAGCGGCGGAAGCGATGGCGAGGCCCTTGGCGATTTTCGAAGTCATGTGATCTCCAGTACAGGTTGTGGTTGATGTGGCGTGCGCTCCATCGACCGAATGCCGCTGGAATGCCCACCCGACTTTCTTACGCAGCCCCTTTCCAAGTGGTTTCGGCGGCATTGACCGACGCACCGATGAAGAAGAGGCCTTGCGTAAAACGGCCCGCCGCACGCTTCCGACACTGGTGTAAACCCGCGACGGAGCCCCAACGGGCCGGGTCTGGCGTTTACTTCTTGGCGGAAGCCTTGTCGCAGTCGGCCTTGGTCATGGACGAGACGCCCTGGCCCTTGCAGGCGTTCTGGCCCTTGCAGGCGTTCTTGGCGGTCTTGCAGTCGCTGTGGCCCTTGCAGGCGTTGGCGCCAGCACAGGCCACCTTGGCTTCATCGGCGGCGAAAGCCGTGGACACGGTGGCGCTCATGGCGAACAGGCCGGCAGCGGCGGAAGCGATGGCGAGGCCCTTGGCGATTTTGGAAGTCATGTTGTTTCTCCAGTTGCGGTTGATGAGATGTGTGTCACCGGCTGTTCGGCCAGTGATCGTCAGTCGCCCCGCCTCGCCATTCCTTACCACGTCGCAAAAAAATAAAAGGCCGGTGGTTGCCCACCGGCCTTCCGGTTGACGCGTGTGCGCCTTACTTCTTGGCAGAAGCCTTGTCGCAGTCGGCCTTGGTCATGGACGCCACGCCCTGGCCCTTGCAGGCGTTCTGGCCCTTGCAGGCGTTCTTGGCGGTCTTGCATTCGCTGGTGCCCTTGCAGGCATTGGCGCCGGCGCAAGCCACCTTGGCTTCATCGGCGGCGAATGCCGTGGACACGCCTGCGCTCATGGCGAACAGGCCGGCGGCGGCGGAAGCAATGGCGAGGCCTTTAACGACTTTAGAACTCATTTGATCTCCAATAACTGTTAAATGTTTCAACATAGCGACAGAAACCACCACAGCAGGCAGCTAAGGTTGCCGAACGATTTTACGCAGGCAACCTCGAAATGGATGCATTTATCTTCTGTCTTTGTAACGAAAACATCTGAGCATCAGAAGCTGACCTGCAGCCCCACCTGCAAACCCCGGCCCGGCAGCGGCACTTTGCCCGGCACGGTCTGGGTCAGCACCGACGTGGCGCTGTAGGCCAACCGGTCGGTCAGGTTGTCGAGCCGGGCGAACCACAGCATGTGGGTGGGGCCAGCCTTGGCGGAATAGGTGAGCGACGCGTTGACCAGCGTGTAGCCGTCGGTCGGCAACTGGCCGGCCGGCACGCGGCTCTGGCGTGCTGCGCGGTCAACGCCCAAACGGGCCTTCCAGGCGCCTTGGCCCAACACCAGCGTACCCCCGACACGCACAGGCGCAATGCGTGGCAGCGGCTCGCCGGTGTCGAGGTTGTCGGCCCGCACCACGTCGCCCCGCCATTCGAAATCGAGCGTCGGGCCGCGATCGAGCAGCCGCCAGTTGCCGCTGGCCTCCAGCCCCCGGAAACGGGCCCGCACCGGCCGGTAGATGTATTCCGCCAGCGCTTCCTCGCCCGGTGCGGGCGCACCGCCGTCTGCACCACGCACGTTGCCGGTGGCTTCCAGGCTGATGTAGTTGCGGAAACGGTTGACGAAAGCGCTCACCTCGGCGCGGTTGGCGCCCGACTTCCAGGCCAGACCAGCGTCGAGGTTGGTGGATTTTTCCTCGCGCAGGTTGGGATTGCCGACTTCGTAGGCGGCGGTGGCCACATGCGGACCGTTGGCGAACAGTTCGTAGTCGCGCGGCGCACGCTGCGAAGACGCCAGGTTGCCGGTCAGGCTCCAGGGGCCGCCCAGTTTCACCAGCGCGCCGGTCGCGAAGCTGCGCGGGTTGAACTTGACGCCGCCGGTGGCGAAGCGCGCCACGTCCGGGTTGCCGAAGGACTCGACCCGCACCGATTCCATGCGGCCACCAAAGCTGAGCTTGCCCCAGTCCATGCCCAGTTCTTCGTAGGCGAACAGCGCCTGCTGGCGGGTGCGCGACCGCGGGGCGAAGGCTTCTTCGCCGTCGGCCGAGAACCGGGTGTTCTCGGTCTGGAGGCCGACCACGCCGTCGAGCCGGCCCCATGTGGCCTGCTTGGCTTCGATGCGCAGGTCGTTGCCGCGGTTGCGGAAGACCGTTCCAACCTCGTCACCCTCGAACTCGGTGTGCTGGTAGTCGGTGTGGCCGGCCTGCAGCTTGATGGAGGCGATCGGCCCCGGCAGGTTGCGCCACTGGCCTTCCAGCGCGGTGCGGCGGCTGCGCATGTCGATGGACACGTCGTCTTCTGCCACCGTACCGTAGCGGCTGGAGAAGCTGTTGGTCGACAAGCCCAGGTAGCCGTTGTCGAACAGCAGGGTGCCGCCGAGCGCGAGGCCGTCGCTGCTGCTCTGCGAGTTGCAGATGCGGCTGGCCAGCGCAGGCGAGCCCGGCTTGCTGCAGGCGAGATCGGTCGGCACGCGGGTGTCGGACGTGTTGCGCTTGAAGGCGTCGACGTGCAGCGAGAAACGGTCGGTACCGGTTTCGAGCAGCGCCGCCCCGCCCCGCTCCTGCGCCGCGCCACCCAGCCGGACTTCGGCCCGGCCGGACACACCGCCGGCGGCGTCGAACAGGGGCTCGCCGTGGATGCGGTGGTCGATGGTGTTGACCACGCCGCCCACCGCGCTGCCGCCGTACAGCAGCGCGCCAGGCCCGCGCAGCACCTCGATGCGCTCGATGACCAGCGGATCGATGGGCACGGCGTGGTCGAAGCTGAGGCCGGAGGCATCGATGCTGGCGCCGGCGTTCTGCAACACGCGGATGCGGTCGCCGTCCAGGCCGCGGATGACCGGCCGGCTGGCGTTGGGACCGAAGTAGGTGGACGACACGCCGGGCGTGCCGTCGAGTGTTTCTCCCAGCGTGGACTGGCGCTTGAGCGTCAGCTCGTCGCCGGAGAGCTGGGTGGCCGGCGCGATCAGCTCGCGGCCGCCGAGCGGGTTGCCGGTGACGGTGACCTCGTGCAGCGTGCGGGAGCGGGTGACGGCAGACGAATCCGCGGTGGCGGAGGCATCGGCGGCCTCCTGTGCGGACACGGTGGCCGCGAATGCCGCCAGCGCGAGGGGAGCGAACGAATGAACGGCAGCGCGAGCAGCGCCGCCTCGAAGGGTGAAAGGCATGAGAAGAACAATCCGGTGAACCAACGAAACGCACGAACCCCCACGCCAGCGGAGCGGGAGAACGCGGAAGGAAGGAGATTCAGCGGAGAACGGGCGGGCCGCGCGCGTCGAACAGCGCGGCCCATCGGGCCAGCGCCTCGCCCGAGGCGAGAGCCAGCGCGAACGCGACCGGCGGCACGGCCGGCAGCGTGAACGGCGACGCCAGCAAGGCGTCGCCACAGCCCAATTGGTCGATCAGCCGGCAGGTGCCGTCGTCGCCATGGCTGTTGAACATGTCGGACACCCAGCCGGCGTCGGCCTGCAGGGTGCCGTGAACGGAATGGGCTTCAGGCGCGGCGGCCAGCGCTCGGATGCCGGGGGCGTGCACCACACCGTGCATCTGGCCCATGGTCTGCCACAGCAGTTGCGACAGCAGCATGAGCACCATCAGCAGCGCGAGCCAGCGCCGGCCGCGCGGCGAGGCGTCGGTCGGGCGCAGGGCGGACAGGCTGCTGTGGCGAGAATTCATCAGGCGAGGAAAGCGGTCAGGCGCGGACGCGGTCGGCAAAAGTCTTGCGGAATTTGGCGACCTTGGGGCCGGCCACGGCCATGCAGTATCCCTGATGTGGGTTGCGCTCGAAAAAATCCTGGTGGTAGTCCTCGGCCGGCCAGTAGTTGTCGACAGGCCGCACCTCGGTGACAACGGACCTGTCGCCGTAGACCTTGCTTGCGTTCAGCTCGGCCATGAAGGCGTCGATCTCGTCCTTCTGCTCCTGCGTGCCGTAGTAGATGCCGCTGCGGTATTGCGTGCCGACATCGTTGCCCTGCCGGTTCAGCGTGGTGGGGTCGTGCACCAGGAAGAAGATTTCAAGGATCTCGCGCAGCGTGATCTGCGTGTCGTCGTATTCGAGCTTGACGACCTCGTTGTGGCCGGTGGTGCCGGTGCACACGTCTTCGTAGCGCGGCTGCACGACCCGGCCGTTGGAGTAACCGGATTCGACGTCGGTGATGCCGCGAACCTGGACGAACACCGCCTCGGTGCACCAGAAGCAGCCGCCGCCGAGGGTGATGGTCTGGGTTGTCATCTGCTTGACCTCTGCTGGAGCATGCCCTGATTAAACTCGAAAGCGGCATCACCCACCCGCACGAGGACGAATCACCATGAAGGCCACTTTCGACTGGCAGGACCCTTTTCTGCTGAACGCGCAGCTCGACGCCGACGAGCGCGCGGTGGCCGAAGCGGCCCATGCCTTCTGCCAGGAGAAACTGCAGCCCCGGGTGCTGATGGCGGCGCGCCACGAGCACTTCGACCGCGAGATCATGAACGAATTCGGTGCGCTGGGCTTCCTCGGGTCCACGATAGAAGGCCACGGCTGTGCCGGCCTCAACCATGTCTGCTACGGCCTGGTGGCACGCGAGGTGGAGCGGGTCGACAGCGGCTACCGCAGCGCGATGAGCGTGCAGAGCTCGCTGGTCATGCACCCGATCAACGCCTACGGCAACGACGCGCAGCGCGACAAATACCTGCCCCGGCTGGCGACAGGCGAATGGGTGGGCTGTTTCGGCCTGACCGAACCCAACCACGGCTCCGACCCCGGCAGCATGCTGACCCGCGCCAAGCCGGTGGATGGCGGCTACCTGCTCAAGGGCGCCAAGATGTGGATCACGAACGCGCCGATCGCCGATGTGTTCATCGTCTGGGCCAAGGTGACCGATCCCGACGGCAAGGCCGGCGGCCAGGAATGCATCCACGGCTTCATCCTCGAGAAAAGCATGAAGGGCCTGACCGCTCCGAAGATCGAAGGCAAGATGAGCCTGCGCGCCAGCATCACCGGCGAGATCGTGATGGACGATGTCTTCGTGCCGGAAAGCCAGTTGCTGCCCAACGTGAAAGGGCTGAAGGGGCCGTTCGGATGCCTGAACAAGGCACGCTACGGCATCGCCTGGGGTGCGCTGGGCGCGGCCGAAGACTGCTGGCACCGGGCCCGCCAGTACACGCTGGACCGCCAGCAATTCGGCCGGCCCCTCGCGCAGAACCAGCTCATCCAGAAGAAGCTCGCCGACATGCAGACCGAGATCGCACTGGGTTTGCAAGCTTGCCTGCGCGTCGGCCGGTTGATGGACGACGGCCTGGCCCAGCCCGAGATGGTGTCGCTGATCAAGCGCAATTCCTGTGGCAAGGCGCTCGACATTGCCCGCCAGGCGCGCGACATGCACGGCGGCAACGGCATCCACGACGAATACCACGTGATCCGCCACATGATCAACCTCGAAACGGTGAACACCTACGAGGGCACGCACGACGTGCATGCGCTGATCCTCGGCCGCGCTCAGACCGGGCTGCAGGCCTTCTACTGAGCCGCTTCCCGCCCACACCGGGCGGCCCTCCAGCGCATGCATTCGCTCCGTCAACCAGCCGCCTGACAGGGGGCGGCTGTCGCCCAGACGACTGAAACCGCCGAAACTTACAACCGTGTAAGGGTATTCGAGGATGCGTACCCGGTACTGCGAAAGATAACCTTTTGGACACAACTGTACAAATTTGACCATTGATATTTATCAGTGATCAATGAGACGCTGAGGACGGGGTTGTTGTCTGAGGCCATCGAGTCGGTTGTGAAGCGTGTCCTGGTGGTGTTGCCGCCGGGGCTGTCGTCCACACAAAGTGACTTCGCACCATGGCCCGTTTTCTCGATGTCCGCCGCCTCCTGCTGTCCGCATCGCTGCTTGCCATCGGCGCCCTGACGGGCTGCCAGTCGATGCAGCGCACCGGCACCAACGCCATCATCGGCACGCTGGAGCGCAACTCGGTACCGCCGGCGCTGGCCCAGGCCGACCTCAACATGGGTTGCAACTACGCCACCACGATGGTGCCGCTGATGGGCACCATGCGCTCGTTCAACGGCGACCCGTCCGGGCTGGAATCCATTCTGTCCACCTCGTCGGGCATCTGCGCCGACCTGCTGGCCAATGCCGAGGAGCTGCGCTACCTGCGTGCCCAGCGCGACAAGCGCACCGTGGAGGCGCAGGACGCGCGCACCAGCCACAAGCGCCTGGTGGAACAAACGGCACGCCGCCAGCTCGCAGCCTTCGAATTCATGCGCACCAGCCTGGAAAAGAAGCTGCGCTTCAAGTACGGCGAGACCTGCCCCCAGTTCCGCCGGGCCAAGGGTGATTTCAACCAGATCATCTACCTCCTGGGCACCCTGTCCGGTCTGCAGGCGGTGGTGAACGACATCGCCGCCGAAAAGGTCGTCGGCGTGCCGCAAGACATTCCGCCCAAGGCCGAGTTCGCCATGACCTGCCTGGACGACGACAAGTGGTGGGGTGCGCCGCAGGCCATCCGCGCCACGGTCTGGAGCGTGGTGCCCGGCGCCTCTGCCGGCAAGGACGTGGCCGGCACCTTCGACCAGTCGATGACCAAGGGTGAGAAAGCCGGTGTGCGCGTGGCGCATGTGCTCGCCGCGACCAGCGCCGGCGTGTCGGACGACAAGGCCCGGGTGCGCGCCGTCATCAAGCGCTTCGCCACCGCGCCGGGCTTCGAGCCGAACAAGGACTACCGCTACATCGACCAGACGGCGGTAGCCGCCATCCAGCACCTGTCGGACATCGATTGGACTCTGGGCACCGGCTCGCGCACGCCGATAGGCGGCCTGGGCACCTTCTGGGACGTGAAGGCCGACGTCAGGGACAACCTGGACACCAGCGAATTCCTGAAATAGCCCCCGTTTTCCATCCACCGCCTCATCCCGTCGCCACGGCGACCCACTCTTCGAAGGACTCCACCATGACTGCCTTTCGTTCCCTGCGCGTTGCCGCGCTGATTTCCGCCGGCCTGTCCCTGGGCGCGGGCGCCCATGCCGCCAGCCACAAACTGTGCGTCTACGACCTGCTGGGCAACAGCGGCGACGTGTTCAACATGGCCAAGGACTATGTGCTCGAGATGCAGAAGAACGGCGTGCAGCTCGACCTGAAGGCCTACACCGACGAACGTGTGGCCACGGAAGACTTCCGTACCGGCCAGTGCGACGGCGTGGTGGCCATGGGCCTGCGCACGCGGCAGTTCAACGCCGTCTCGACCTCGCTCGACACGCTGGGCTCGTCGACCATCCTGCGCAACGGCAAGATCGACATGAACGCCAGCTACGAGGTCGTTCGCCGCACCATCCAGACCTTCTCGCGCCCGGAAGCGGCCAAGCTGATGGTGGAAGGCAAGTACGAAGTGGCCGGCATCGTGCCGGTGGGCGCCGCCTACCCGATCGTCAACGATCGCTCGATCAATTCGGTGGAAGCGCTTGCCGGCAAGAAGATCGCCGCGTTCGACTACGACAAGGCGCAGGCCGTGATGATCCAGAAGATCGGCGCACAGCCGGTGTCGGCCGACATCAGCAACTTCTCCACCAAGTTCAACAACGGCTCGGTGGACTTCGTCGCTGCGCCGGCCATGGCCTACAAGCCGCTGGAGCTGTACAAGGGCGTGGGCAAGAAAGGCGCCGTCGCGCGCTTCCCGCTGATGATCCTGAGCTACCAGATCGTGGTCGACCAGAGCAAGTTTCCCGCGGGCTTTGGCCAGAAGTCGCGCGAATACTGGGCTGGCCAGTTCGACCGCGCGAAGAAGCTGATCGACGCCGCCGAAGCCACCATTCCCGCCGAAACCTGGATGGACCTGACGCCGCAGGACGGCAACAAGTACACGCTGATGCTGCGTGAGTCGCGCATCGACATCGCCAAGCAGGGCCTGTACAACAAGACCGGCCTGAAGGTGCTGAAGAAGGTGCGCTGCAGCGTGAACGCGTCGGACGCCGAGTGCGCGACCAAGTCCGAAGAAGAGTGGCAATAACATGCAGCACGCCGGTACCCGACGCGGTTTGCTGAACCGCACACCGCTCGAATGGCTGTGCAGCCTGCCGGTGTTCCTGCTGCTGGTGCTGACGCTGGTGATCAGCACCGGCGAAATGCTTCATGGCCGCATGCTCAAGCTGGGCGAAGCCATGTTCGGCGACCCGTCCCAGCAGGTGCAGTACTTCATGCTGCGGGCCGACCCGGTTCGCCCCTCCTGCAACCGCGACGCGGACATCGACGCCCAGCTGGCCGCCGGCGCCACCGCCCCGGCGAGCAAGCCGGCCGGCGACGACGTGGACGCCCTGTTCGGCGACAAGCCACAGTCGGCCGATGACCAGCGCGCCGCGCTGACCGCCGCGCGCGACGAATGCCGGCTGAAGCACGGCTTCTACGACAAGGTGGCCGGCCACATCACGACCAGTGTGAAGGTGTTCAGGGCCGTCGAGACGGGCTTCTTCGCGCTGTTCGAGATCGGCACCCACAACCGGCCGCTGATCCTGCTGGTGATGTTCGCCATCGCCGCGATCACCACCACCCTGGCCAACCACCACATCGGCATCCGGCCGGCCCGCACCGCGCTCGACCACAAGGTGTCGAACGGTGCCATCGCGGCCGCGTCGGCGATGCTGCTGTTCTCCTGCATCCGCTACTACCAGATCACCGCCGGCACCGGGCTGGAGGTGGAGCACCCGCTGCTGCACCTGCTGTGGTGCCTGCTGTTCGCGGCCATGCTGGGCATCAGCGCCTACCGGCTGTGGCGGCCGGTGGCGGCGCCGGCCGGCGGCAGCCTGGGCATGGCGCTGCTGTCGGTGCCGCTGTTCGCCACGATGGCGATGATCTGCGGCGCCTACTTCTTCTCGCACGGCCATCCGTCCGGTCTGGCGATCTACATCAACCAGTTGATGGAGCTGCCGACCATCTTCCTGAATCTGGCGCTGTTCATCTTCGCCGGCATGGTGCTGAAGCAGACCGACATCGTCGACCGCTTCCTCAACCTGCTGCGGCCGTGGCGCCTGTCGCCCGAGCTGCTGACCTACATCATCCTGCTGGCCGCCGCTGTGCCGACCGCCTACACCGGCGCATCGGGCATCTTCGTCATCGCGGCGGGCGGCATCATCTACCGCGAGGTGCTGCATGCCGGCGGCACGCGCCAGTTCGCGCTGGCGGCCACGGCCATGTCGGGCTCGCTCGGCGTGGTGCTGCGACCCTGCCTGCTGGTGGTGCTGATCGCGATGCTGAACAAGCAGGTCACCACGGCCAAGCTGTTCCACTGGGGCTTCTTTGTTTTCCTGCTGACCTCCACCCTGTTCTTCCTGGCGTCGCAGCTGCGGCGCACGCAGCGCGAGCAGGTCGAGGTGCCGATGGTGGCGCTGCGCGCCATGCTGAAGGAAAGCATCCATGTGGTGCCCTACGTGGCCACCGCCATTGCCCTGGTGGTGTTCTACGCGATGGCGCTCGACACCTCGCTGAACGAGATCTCCGCGCCGACCATCATGCCGGTGCTGATGCTGCTGCTGCTGATCGTCGACAAATGGCTGGCCCGCCGCCGCCCGGCCACCTCGATTGCCGCCGCTCCCGCGCCTGCGATGCCGGTGGCACCGGTGGGCACCGCCGCGCCGGTTGAACACACGACGGCCGGCACCCGGCTGGAGCCGGCGATCCGCACCGCATCGAACGAAACCATCGGCCACATCGGCGCGCTGATCACCCTGATGTGCCTGTCGCTGGCGGTCGGCGGCTTCGTCGAGCGTTCCGAGGTGATGAGCCATGCGCCGCAGAGCTTCCCCAACGTGTGGATCGCGATGGCGTTCCTGGTGGTCACCAAGGTGCTGCTCGGCATGGTGATGGACCCGTTCGGCGCGGTGATCCTGGTGTCGAGCACGCTGGCGCCGATTGCTTACAACAACGGCATCGACCCCGTCCACTTCTGGATGATGGTGCTGGTGGCATTCGAGCTGGGTTACCTGATGCCGCCGGTGGCGCTCAACCAGCTGCTGACGCGGCAGGTGGTGGGCGAGGCAGAGATCGACCAGGCCGACGCGGAGGTGAGGGGCAAAAGCTTCTATGGCCGCTACGAACGCTGGATCCTGCCCACGCTGGTGATGACGGTGGGGCTGGCCATCGTGGCCTTCCTGCCGCTGGCCGTCCAGCATTTCGACTGGCTGGCGCCGGTGAAGGAGCTGGTGGCACCGCCGGGCTGACCGGTCGCGGCGGCCCCGCCGGCCGCTGCGATACTGGGCGCCCGCCCCCGACCCACCTGTTCCCCCGACATGCTCCAGACCGGACACCCCACCGCGGACGTGCCCATGCTCCCTCCCCGCAAGGCCCGCATCTACCGGGCCGCCATGGAGCTGTTCTCGGCCCATGGCGACCCGCAGGCCAACGTCAGCGAACTGGCGGCGATTGCCGGTGTCTCGCGCAGCACCATCTACAACAACATCGGCGAGCTGGACACGCTGTTTGCGGCCGTATCCAGCCACGTCATCAGTGAGATGAGCGAGCGGCTCGCGCTGGCCCTGCGAGCCGTGGCTGCACCCGAGGAGCGGCTGGCCCTGTCGATCCGGATGTTCATCCGCCGCTCGCACGAAGAACCGCACTGGGGCCGCTTCATGATGCGCTATGCGCTGTCGACGCCGTCCTTCGAGGCGCTGCTGATCGGCCTGCCGCTGAACGATGTGATGCTGGGCATGGAAAGCGGCCGGTTCACCTTCCGCCCCGAGCAACTTGCCGCCACGCTGGCGATGATCGGCGGCACCGTGCTGACCTCGATGCGCATGGTGCAGGAAGGCCACCGCACCTGGCGCGAGGCCGGCTCCGACACCGCCGAACTGGTGCTGCGGGCACTCGGCATCCCGAGCACCGCGGCTCAGCAGATCGGCGCCGCAGACCTCCCGCCCTTGCCCCCCCTGGGCGACGAATAGCGGATCAGCCGCGGCGCGCCGCCTCGATCGCCGCGATGTCGATCTTGCGCATCTGCATCATCGCGTCGAAGGCGCGCTTGGCGGCGGAGCGGTCGGGGTCGGTGAAGGCGTCCGTGAGCGCACGCGGCGTGATCTGCCACGACAGGCCCCATTTGTCCTTGCACCAGCCGCAGGCGCTCTCCTGGCCGCCGTTGTCGACGATGGCGTGCCACAGCCGGTCGGTCTCGGCCTGGTCGTCCGTCGCCACCTGGAACGAGAACGCTTCCGTCTGTGGGAACGCCGGGCCGCCATTGAGCCCCAGGCAGGGGATTCCCAGCACCGTGAATTCGACCGTCAGCACGTCGCCTTGCCGGCCATCGGGAAAGTCGCCGGGGGCGCGGTGAACAGCCGTGACGGCACTGTCGGGAAAGGTCTTGGCATAGAAATGCGCGGCCTCTTCGGCCGTGCCGTTGTACCAGAGGCAGATCGTGTTTTTGTTGGGCATGTCATCTCCTGATGGGGGTGCGAATGGCCCATTCTCGGCCTGCCACCTGCAGCCGTTCACCTCGCAGCGCTAACCGCGGCTCCCAGCAGGGACAAGTCGCCCAGCGGCGACCCGCTCGAAATCGCCCGGTTTCCACCGCAGCGTGCGCGAGTTGGCTTCCAAGCCTGCTTGACGGTTGGCCGGGTGATCGCTACATTACTAACCAGTCAGTCATTAACGAAGCCCTCCCTTGGAACCCGCTGCCCGTCCCAAACGCGAACGCCGCAAGGAAGCCCGCCCCGGCGAGTTGCTGGAGGCCGCGCTCGATCTTTTCGTGGAAAAGGGTTTTGCCGCCACCCGCGTGGAGGAGGTGGCGGCCCATGCCGGGGTCTCCAAGGGCACGCTGTTCCTGTATTTCCCGAGCAAGGAAGAGTTGTTCAAGGCGGTCGTGCGCGACACCATCGGCAACCGGCTGGTGGAATGGAACAGCGAATTCGAGAGCTTCTCCGGCACCAGTGCCGAGATGCTGCGCCACGCCATGACGGCCTGGTGGGACCGCGTGGGAGCGACCAAGGCGTCGGGCATCACCAAGCTGATGATGTCGGAGGCCGGCAACTTCCCCGAGATCGCGCAGTTCTACCAGCAGGAAGTGATGCGGCCGGGCCGGGAACTGATCCGCAGCATCCTGGCGCGCGGCGTGGCCACCGGTGAATTCCGGCCGCTGAACCTCGACTACGCGGTGTTCAGCGTGATCGCGCCGATGAACTTCCTCATCATGTGGAAGCATTCGATCGGCCCCTGCGCACCCGACGTGACGATCGACCCCCACACCTACATCGACAGCCAGATCGACGTGATGCTGCACGGCGTGCTGGCCCCCTCCCCTTCGCCAGCGGCACGGCCGCCTGGCCCGCCACCGAAAAAATGAAATCCTGGATCAAATGGACCCTCGCCGCACTGGTGCTGGCGTTGCTGGCGTTCGGCATCATCCGCGCCGTTGGCGCGAAGAAGGCGCAGCAGGCGGCCCTGGCGGCGGCCACGGCCGCCAAGGCCGAACAGCCTGTCGAACTGCTGCCGGCCGACGTGTTCGTGGTGGCGCCGCGCGATCTGCAACTGGGCGTGCCCATCACCGGCACCGTGCGCGCGGTGACCAGCGCGGTGGTGAAGGCGCGCGTGGCCGGCGAAGTCATTGGCCTGACCGTGCGCGAGGGCGACACGGTGAAAGCCGGCCAGGTGCTGGCGCGCATCGAGGCCACCGAATACAACGCCCGGCTGCGGCAGGCGCAGCAGCAGGCCGACGCGGCCAAGGCGCAGATCGACATCGCCCAGCGCCAGTACGACAACAACCGCTCGCTGGTCGACCAGGGTTTCATTTCCAAGACCGCGCTGGACACCTCGGCCGCCAACCTCGCGGCGGCCAGGGCCAGCTACGCGGCGGCGGTGTCGGCCGCCGACGTGGGCCGCAAGTCGGTGGACGACACGGTGCTGCGCGCGCCGATCACCGGCCAGGTGTCACAGCGCGTCGCGCAACCGGGCGAGCGCGTGGGTGTTGACGCGCGCATCGTCGAGATCGTCGATCTCGGCCGGCTGGAACTTGAAGCCACGCTGGCGGCCGGCGATGCGTTCGACGCCGCCGTGGGGCAGAAGGCGACGCTGCAGCTCGATGGCGGCGACCCGGCCGACGGCGGCGCGCCGCGCCAGCTGGTCGCCACCGTCACGCGCATCAACCCGGCCGTGCAGGCGGGCAGCCGCGGCGTGATGCTGTACCTGTCGCTCGACAACCCGCGCGGTTTGCGCCAGGGCAGCTTCCTGCAAGGCACCCTGGCCACCGGTACGCGGCGCGCGCTGGCGGTGCCACTGTCTGCGGTGCGTACCGACCGGCCGCAGCCCTATGTGCAGTTGGTGGAAAACGGCCGGGTGGCCTGGCGCACCGTGACCACCGGCGCCCGTGCGATGGACGCCAACGGCGAGCCGCTGGTCGCGGTGACCGGCGTGCCCGACGGTGCGCAGCTCATCCGCGGCGGCGTGGGCCTGCTGCGCGACGGCACGCCGGCCCGCGTGGGCGCCGCGCCCTCGGCGGCCGCCAGCGCCGCCTCGCGCTGAGGGACCGCACGCCATGTGGTTCACCCAGGTCAGCCTGAAGAATCCGGTCTTCGCCACGATGGTGATGGCCGCGCTGGTGGTGCTGGGGCTGTTCTCCTACCAGCGCCTGCAGATCGACCAGTTCCCCAACATCGACCTGCCGGTGGTGGTGGTCACCACCGAATACCCCGGCGCCTCGCCCGAGATCGTCGAGACCGAGGTGTCGCGCAAGATCGAGGAGGCGGTGAACTCCATCGCCGGCATCAACACGCTCAGCTCGCGCAGCTACGACAGCCAGTCGGTCGTCATCCTCGAATTCCAGCTCTATGTGGACGGCCGCAAGGCCGCCGAAGACGTGCGCGAGAAGATCGCCGCCGTGCGGGCGTCGCTGCGCGACGAGGTGAAGGAGCCGCGCGTCATCCGCTTCGACCCGTCGAGCCGGGCGATCTGGTCGGTGGCGGTGCTGCCCGACGCCAGCAAGGGCGGCAAGGCCGCCACCGGCGTGGAAATGACGAACTGGGCCGACCAGGTGCTGAAGAAGCGGCTGGAAAATGTGCGCGGCGTGGGCTCGGTCACGCTGGTGGGGGGCACCAAGCGCGAGATCAACGTCTACCTCGACCCGCAGGCGATGGAGTCGCTGGGCGTGACGGCCGACCAGGTGGCCAATGCGGTGCGGGCCGAGAACCAGGACATGCCCGTTGGCGCGGTGCGCTCGCTGGAACAGGAGCGCGTGGTGCAGGTGCAGGCGCGCATGCTGCGGCCGGAAGATTTCCGCCGCATCGTCGTCGCGCGGCGCGGCACGCAGGCCATCCGGCTCGACCAGGTCGCGCGCGTCGCCGACGGCCCGCAGGAACTCGACACGGCCGCGCTTTACAACGGCCAGCGCACGCTGGTGCTGCAGGTGCAGAAATCTCAGGACGAGAACACCATCGCCGTAACCGACGGGCTGAAGCAGGCGGTGACCGACATCACCGCCGAAGTGCCGCCCGGCCTGAAACTGGAGCCGGTGAGCGACGGCTCCCGGCCGATCCGCGTGGCAGTCGACAACGTGCGCCGCACGCTGGTGGAAGGCGCCATGCTCACGGTGTTGATCGTCTTCCTGTTCCTGAACTCCTGGCGCTCCACCGTCATCACCGGCCTGACGCTGCCGATCGCGATCATCGGCACCTTCCTGTTCATGTATGCCTTCGGGTTCACGGTGAACATGGTGACGCTGATGGCGCTCAGCCTGTGCGTGGGCCTGCTGATCGACGACGCGATCGTGGTGCGCGAGAACATCGTGCGGCACGTGCAGATGGGCAAGACGCCCTACCAGGCTTCGCTCGACGGCACGCAGGAAATCGGCCTCGCGGTGCTGGCCACCACCTTCTCCATCGTCGCGGTGTTCCTGCCGATCGGCTTCATGGGCGGCATCATCGGCAAGTTCTTCCACGAGTTCGGCATCACCATCGTCGCGGCGGTGCTGATCTCGATGTTCGTCAGCTTCACGCTCGACCCCATGCTGTCCAGCGTGTGGCACGACCCCAGCATAGACACGCATGGCCGGCGCGACGGCCCGCCGCAGGGCTGGTACGACAACACCATCGGCCGCGTCACCGGCTGGTTCGACCGCGCCACGGAATCGCTGGCCGAGGGCTACCAGAAGCTGCTCGGCTGGTCGCTGCGCCACAAGCTCGCCACCACGGCCATGGCGATCGCCATCTTCGTCACCAGCCTCTTCATGGTGCCGCTGCTGGGCACCGAGTTCGTGCCCAAGGCCGACTTCTCGGAAACCTCGGTCACGTTCTACACGCCGGTCGGCTCCTCGCTCGAAGTCACCGAATCGCGCGCCCGCCAGGTCGATGCGGTGCTGCGCGAGTTCCCCGAGGTGTCCTACACGCTGGCCACCGTCAACACCGGCAACGCGCTGGGCAAGAACTACGCGAGCGTCTACGTGCGGCTGGTGCCGCGCGACCAGCGCAGCCGCAGCGTGGACCAGATGTCGGTCGTGCTGCGCGAGCGGCTGGCGCGTGTGCCCGGCATCACCGTCACCCACGTCGGCCTGCTCGACTCGGTGGGCGGCGCCAAGGCGGTGGAAGTCTCGCTGCGCGGGCCCGACCTCGCCGAGCTGGAGCGCCTGAGCAAGCGGGCCATGGACAAGCTCCGTGCCATACCGGGCCTGGTCGACCTCGACTCCAGCATCAAGGCCGACAAGCCGGTGCTCAACGTCGAGGTGCGGCGCGACGCCGCCTCCGACCTGGGCCTGAGCGTGGCGCAGATCGGCAGCGCGCTGCGCACGCTGCTGGCCGGCCAGACGGTGGGCAACTGGCGTGCTTCTGACGACCAGACCTACGACGTCAACGTGCGGCTCGCGCCCGAGGCGCGCGACCAGCCGCAGGACCTGGAGCGCCTGCCCTTCGCGGTGACAGGCAGCGACGGCCAGACCCGCATCGTGCGGCTCAACCAGGCCGCCCGCATCAGCGCCACCACCGGCCCCAACCAGGTGAACCGCCGCGAGCTGAGCCGCGAGGTGGCCATCAACGCCAACACCTCCAACCGCTCGGCCGGCGAGGTGTCGGCCGACGTGGCTGCGGCGCTCGACAGCATGGCGCTGCCGCCGGGCTACAGCTACCAGTTCATCGGCTCGGCCAAGAACCAGCGCGAGTCGTTCGGCTACGCGGTGTCGGCGCTGGCGCTGGCCATCGTCTTCATCTACATGATCCTGGCCAGCCAGTTCAAGAGCTTCCTGCAGCCCATGGCGCTGATGACCGCGCTGCCGCTGACGCTGATTGGCGTGGTGCTGGCGCTGCTGATGTTCAACTCCACGCTGTCGATGTTCTCCATCATCGGCGTCGTGATGCTGATGGGGCTGGTGACGAAGAACGCCATCCTGCTGGTCGATTTCGCCATCCGGGCGCGCGAGGGCGAGGGCACGCCCGACGGCCAGCCCCTGCCGCGCGAGGCGGCGCTGCTGCTGGCGGCCCGGGTGCGGCTGCGCCCGATTCTGATGACCACGCTGGCGATGGTGTTCGGCATGGTGCCTCTGGCCTTTGCGCTGACCGAGGGTTCGGAGCAGCGCGCGCCGATGGGCCAGGCCGTGATCGGCGGCGTCATCACCTCGTCGCTGCTGACGCTGGTGGTGGTGCCGGTCGTGTACTGCTACCTGGACGACTTCGGCCGCTGGTGCGCCCGGCTGTGGCGGGGCGGGGAAGCGTCACCGCGGCCTTCTAAAATCGAGGGTTGACCCGCAAAGCGCCACGCGAAAGCCCACCCGGAGAACCCAGATGACCCTCGCTTCCATGAACATCGAGCAAGCCCGTTTCAACATGATCGAACAGCAGATCCGGCCGTGGGACGTGCTCGACCCCGCCGTGCTGCAGCTGCTGGCCATCGTCAAGCGCGAGGACTTCTGCCCCCCCGCGCTGCGCGCGCTGGCCTTCGTCGACATGGAGATTCCGCTCGGCGGCCAGCCCGGTGAAGTGATGCTGGCGCCGCGCGTCGAGGCCCGGCTGCTGCAGGACCTGGCCGTGCAGAAACACGAGAAGGTGCTGGAGATCGGCACCGGCTCCGGCTACATGGCCGCGCTGCTGGCCCACCGCGGCCAGCACGTCGACACGCTGGAAATCAACCCCGAGCTGGCCCGCACCGCCACCGACAACCTGAGCCGCGCCGGCGTGTACAACGCCACCGTCCACACCGCCGACGGCGCCGCCGCGCTGCCGGTGAAGGGCCCGTTCGACGTCATCGTGCTGAGCGGCTCCGTGGCCCAGGTGCCGGCCGCGCTGCTGGCGCTGCTGAAAGTGGGCGGCCGCTTGGCCACCGTGGTCGGCCAGGAGCCGATGATGCGCGCCACCTTCGTCACCAAGCGCACCGACACCGCCAGCCACAGCACCCAGCCCTGGGACACCGTGGCGCCGCGCCTGCTGAACTTCCCCGAGCCGTCGGCTTTCCGTTTCTGAACCGCCAGGCCGACCCGATGGACCAGATCCGCCCCGCCCAGCTCGCCGACTGGCTGCAACACGCCAGCACCGAGGGCGCGCCCCTGGTGCTCGACGTGCGCGAGCCCTGGGAGCTGCAGACCGCCGCCGTGCGCCCCGACGCCAGCTTCGAGCTGGTGGCCATCCCGATGGGCGCCATTCCGCAACGCCTCGCCGAGCTCGACCCGGCCCGCCCCGTCGCCTGCCTGTGCCACCACGGCGCCCGCAGCCTGCGGGTGGCGGCCTTCCTCGAGCAGCAGGGTTTCGGCACGGTGGCCAACATTTCCGGCGGCATCGACGCCTGGTCGCGCGAGCGCGACCCGACGGTGCCGCTGTACTGACTCCGTACCCCCGAAGGACTTCCATGACCCCGTTGCTGTTCCGGCTCTCCCCCGTCGCCCTGTTGCTGTCCGCCGCGCTGCTCGCGGCGCCGGCCGGCGCGGGCGCGCAAAGCCTGGTGCAGCTCTACGACGCGGCCCGCGCCTCCGACGCCACCTACCAGTCGTCCCGCGCGCAGTACGACGCCAACCTGTTCCGCGCCGAGCAGGCCCGCGCCGGGCTGCTGCCACAGGCCGCTCTCACGGCCGGCATCAACCGCATCAACCAGGAAGTCGAGGTCGCCGGGCAAAGCGGTGACCGCAACTTCAACGCCCGCAGCGCCACGCTGAACGCCTCGCAGCCGCTGTACCGGCCCGCCAATGTGGCCGCGTGGGAACAGGGCAAGCGGCTGGTGGTGGCCTCGGCCGCGCAATTGCAGAGCGCCGAGCAGGACCTGCTGGTGCGGCTGTCGCAGGCCTATTTCGACGTGCTGGCCGCGCAGGACACGCTGGTCTTCGTGCGGGCCCAGAAGGCCGCCACCAACGAGCAACTGGCCTTCGCCAAGCGCAACTTCGAGGTCGGCACCTCCACCATCACCGACACCCGCGAGGCGCAGGCCCGGTATGACCTGGTCACCGCGCAGGAGATCGCGGCCGAGAACGACCTGCGCGTCAAACGCATTGCGCTGGACACACTCACCGGCCTGAACGACACCGCGCCCAAACCGCTGGCCCTGCCCGCCGCGCTGCCCGAGCTGGCACCCGCCAGCGTCGACGCCTGGGTGCAGCAGGCCGAGGCCCAGCACCCCGGCATCGTGCAGGCCCGCGCCGCGCTGGAAACGGCCGAGCTGGAAACCCGCAAAGCCGAAGCCGGCCACAAGCCCACGCTGGACGTGGTGGCCAGCTACGGCACCGCCAGCAACCCGACCAGCACCAGCGTCGGCGCCAACGCGGCGTCGGTCGGTACCCGGGTCAACACCGGCGTGGTGGGCCTCTCGTTCAACCTGCCGCTGTTCGCCGGCTTCGCGGTGCAGAACCGCATCCGCGAGACGCTGTCGCTGGAAGACAAGGCCAAGGCCGACCTCGAGGCCGCCCGCCGCGCGGTCACGCTGGGCACCCGCACCGCGTACTTCGGCGTGGTGTCCGGCGCGGGCCAGGTGAAGGCGCTGGAAGCGGCCGAAGCCTCCAGCCAGAGCGCGCTCGACGCCAACAAGCTGGGCTACCAGGTGGGCGTGCGCATCAACATCGACGTGCTGAACGCGCAGAGCCAGTTGTTCCAGACCAAGCGCGACCTGGCCAAGGCGCGCTACGACGTGCTGATGGGCGGGCTGAAACTGCGCCAGGCCAACGGCTCGCTCACGGCGGCAGACCTGCAGCCCATCAACGCGCTGCTGGTCAACTGAGCCGCTGCCGGTTGCTACAATTTATGTAGCACACAATCGCCATTCCGCGCTGACTTTCGGCCGATTTGATGCCCTAAATCTCGAGCGAGGCGTCTCCGGCGGCCGCGCACACGCAGGGCTGCACCGTTTGGCCCGGCCGGTTCAGCAGGGCGTTGGTGCGCAGGTCGCGCACGCAGCCCGACACCAGCGTGGCGTCGCAGCCGTGGCAGATGCCCATGCGGCAGCCGTGCGGCGGCGTCAGGCCCTGCGCCTCGGCCAGCAGCAGCAGCGGCGTCACGCCGTCTGAGGCCGCGGCCACGCCGCTGCGCGCAAAGCGCACGGTGCCCGTCTTCACCTCGGCCGGCGCCGCCGCCCGCACCGCCTGGAACCGCTCCATGCGCAATTGCTCAGCCAGACCGGCCGCTGCCCAGGTGGCGGCCAGCGCGTCCAGCAGGCCGGCCGGGCCACAGGCATAGGCCTCGCGGTCGGCCCAGTCGGGGCACAGCCGCGCCAACTGGCCCGCGCTGAAGCGGCCGGTGCCGCCGCCGGCCTGCGTGTGCAGGCGGAACAGCCGGTAGCCCGGCTCACGGGCCTGCAGCACGTCGAGCGCGCGGCCGAAGATCACGTCCTGCGGCATGGCGGCGTAATGCACATGCACCACGTCCCACAGCCGGCCGCGCAGCGACAGGCTGCGCAGAAAGGCCATGATGGGCGTCACCCCGCTGCCCGCGCTGACGAACAGCGCGCGGCGCGGCACGGCCGGCGGCAGCACGAAGTCGCCCTGCGCCTGGCCGATGTCGAGCAGCTCGCCCACCTGCACCTGCCGCGCGATGTGGCGCGACACGCCGCCTTCGGCCATGCCCTTCACGGTGATGGTGAAACGGCCGCCGCGCTGTTCTTCCGGCGCGGAGCTGATCGAGAAGGTGCGGTGCTGCAGCCGGCCAGCCACGTTGACGCCGATGGTGAGGTGCTGGCCGGCCTGGTGGCCGCGCCAGCCACGGCCGGGCTTCAGCACCAGCGTGCGGCAGTCGGCGGTTTCGTCCACCAACTGCTCCACGCGGGCGCGCAGCCGCTCGCCCGACCACAGCGGGTTGATCCATTCCATCAGCCGGCGGGCCGGCGGCAAGGGGGCGATGGCGGTGGCAGAGGGCATGGGCGGCAGGTCAGAAGGCGTTGGCGGAAGCGTTCAGGTCCACGAAGCGCGGCTCGAAGGGCCGCGCCACCAGCCGCTCGAACGCCATGCGCTCCATCTGCTCGCCCTGCTCGTTCCACGACGCCATGACGCGCGGGTACGGGTTCTTCAGGTCGAACACCAGTTGCACCCGCTTGGCGTAGTACTGCGGCGGCCCCGACGGCAGCTCCCAGGTGATGGCCACCATGCGTTGGCCCATCTCCTGCACGACCTCGATGCGGGTCGGCCGCTCGTCGCGGCCGGCGGCGCGCAGGGCTTTTGCGTTCTGCTCGAAGCGCTCGAGGATGGGCTGCAGCCCCAGCTCGCGCACCGTGTGGTTGGACTGCGCACGGGCAATGCTGCCGTCCAGCGCCACCCACATCGCCGCGAAGCCGAGCACACCGCCGAGCCGGCCGTACATCTCGTCCTTGCGCTGCGTTTCGTCATAAATGATCTGCTGCCCGGCGTGCGGGCCGCCCGGCAGCCAGCGGGCCTGCAACTGGCGCGGCGCGTGGCGGTAGCGCACCTGCAGCTTCGCCGGCCGGGCGGGCCACTGGCCGTTGAGGCGCTCCTGCAGCGTCATCCAGTATTCGTACTCGGGCAGGCGCGTCAGCTCCAGCCGGGCCCAGGCCAGCATGGCCTCGGGCTTCAGGGCGCGCAGTCCGCTCACCACGTCGTCGTCCGACAGCTTGGCGAACTCGCCGCTGGCCATGGCGCGCGACAGCAGCGCCACCTGGCGGTCCAGCGGCAGGCTGTCGAGCTGGGCGGCCATGGTGCGCACGTCCGGCGCGTCCTGCGCCGGCGCCAGGGGCATCACCACGGCGCACACCGCGGCGGCGATCAACGATCGGAAGGCTCGCATCGCGGGGGTGCCTTCGTTCAGGCCGCCGGCAGCACCGGCGTGGTGGTGCGGCCGCCCGGCCAGTTGCCGCCGTGCGCCGCCACCGAGGCGGCCGGCGAGATGGCGAGGTAGGCCAGGGCGCGTTCGGTCGAGGCTTCCGCCTCCGGCGAGTAGCCCGGCACGAAATACCGCACCGCCGATTTCAACGAGCCCCAGATCGACGGCAGCCGCCCGGCGCGGGCGCCCGCCCACCACGAGCTGAACAGGCGGCGCGGCCGGCCGGCGTCCGGGTCCTGCCGCGACATGTAGCGCACGCCCCAGGCCATCACGCCGAGCAGCGAGACGATGACCACCCCCATGTGCCAGCAGCGGCCGAGGTAGCTGCCGCCGAGGTGGCGGTAGATGTCGAAGGCCACCGCGCGGTGTTCGACCTCTTCGGCACCGTGCCAGCGCAGCAGGTCCAGCATCGCGGGGTCGGTGCCGGCCTCGTCGAGCGCCCGGGCGTCCAGCACCCAGCCGCCGAGGTAGCCGAAGAAGTGCTCCAGCGCCGCGATGATGCCCAGTTGCTGGCGCAGCCAGAAGCGGGAGTGGCCGCCCCACGGCAGGCCGTAGGGCCGGTCGCCGAGGATGCGCGAGAACACCGCGTCGAGGTGGCGCGTGAAGGGCTTGGTGTCGATGCCGTGGCGGCGCCAGTAGTGGTCGAGCACGCTGCCGTGCGAGCGCGAATGCAGCGCCTCCTGCCGCAGGAAACCCTCGGCGTCGTCGCGCAGCTTGGGGTCTGAGATGTGCGGCATCGCGCGGTTGTAGACGCGGCAGAACCACATCTCGCCGGCCGGGAACATCAGGTTCAGCGTGTTCATCACGTGCGTGCTGCCGGGGTCGCCCGGCACCCACTGGATCGGTGTGGCGCTGAAATCGAAGCGCACGTGGCGCGGCAGGATGCGGTGGTGCGTGTCGTGCACGGGGGGGTTGATCGGGGCGAGTTCCATGGCGCGTTCTCAGATCATCTTGATGCGGGCGATGCGGCGTGACAGCCACGGCATGAAGCGCTGCGTGAAGCGCGCGCCGTGGGCCTCCAGGCCGACGGTGACCACCGCCTGGTTGCGGTGCAGCGCGCGAACCATGGCCTTGGCCACCGTCTCGGGCTTGAGGCCGCGCATCTTGTAGAGCTTCGTGGCCTTGGCGCGTTTGGCGTCTTGTTCGGCCGCGCTCACGCCCACGTGTTCAGTTGCGGCCATGATGCCGGTCTCGGCGAAGCCGGGGCAGATGGTGCTGACGCCGATGTGGTGCTCGGCGAACTCGCCGCGCAGGCTTTCGCTGAGCATCAGCACCGCCGCCTTGGTGGTGGCGTAGGCCGGCATGCTGCGCGACGGCGAGAACGCCGCCGCCGACGCGGTGTTGAGCATGTGGCCGCCGCGCCCGTTGGCCGCCATCTGCTGGCCGAAGAAGCGGCCGCCGTAGATGACGCTCCACAGGTTGATGTCGATGATGCGGCGCCAGGCGGGCACGTCGGTGGCCAGCATGCCGCCGGCCATGCCGATGCCGGCGTTGTTGACCACGATGTCGGCGCCGCCCCAGTCGCGCTGCACCCGGTCGGCCAGCGCCTGCATCTGCTCGGCGCTGCCCACGTCCACCCGCTCGGCCGCCGCGTCGCGGCCGATGCAGCGGGCGAGCTCGGCGGTGCGCGCCGCGCTCTCGGGGTTGATGTCGACCGCGACGACGTGCGCGCCCTCGTCGGCCAGCGCCAGCGCCGTGCAACGGCCGATGCCGCTGCCCGCACCCGTCACCACCGCCAGCTTGCCGCTCAGCGGCAGGCGCTTGCCCACCAGCCGCGTGCGGCGCAAATCACCCGGCACCGGCCGGCCGTCGAGCGGTTCGCCCGCGCCGTTCAGGCCGCCCTGCGTGAACTCGGCGAACTCTCGTATGCAGCGCGCCATCAGCTCCGGCTTCTTCAGCGGCAGCCAGTGGCCGGTGTGGATCTCGCGGCGCCAGTGCAGCGGCACCCAGCGGCCGATGTCGTCGGACAGGCGCGGGCTCACGTATTTGTCGCCCAGCGTCACCAGCGTCTGCACCGGCGCATGGGCGACGCGGGCCTCGGGCCGCACGGCGCGGCGGAAGAAGTTGGCGCGGTACAGCGCCACACCGTTCACGCCGTCGCGCGTCTGGCTGGGGCTGGGCTCCACATGCACCCCTTCCATGCGGCGCAGCAGCCGGGGCCAGGCGCGGCCCAGGCCCAGCCGCCACATCAGGCCGGGCAGCACCGGCAGGTGGAAGAAGGCGATGTACCAGGAGCTGAACAACTGGCGCAACAGCTCGAACAAATGGCGCGGCGTGGGCCGCTTCACGCGCTGGCGCACCCAGTGCGCCACATGGTCCAGGCAGGGCCCGGCGCAGGACGTGTAGGACGCAATGCGGCCCTTCAGCCTCGCGTCGCTGACCGACTCCCAGCTTTGGATGGAGCCCCAGTCGTGCGCCACCAGGTGCACCGGCGCGTCGGGGCTGACGACGGCGATCACCGCTTCGAAATCGGCCGAGAGCTGCTCCATGCGGTAGGCGGCCGTGGCCTTGGGCACGCCGGAATCGCCCGCGCCGCGCACGTCGTAGGCCACGACGTAAAAGCTGTCGGCCAACTGCGCGGCCACCGCGTGCCAGACCTCGCTGTTGTCGGGGTAGCCGTGCACCAGCACGACGGTGGGCCGGCCCTGCGGGTCGCCCCAGGTTTTCACGGCGAGCTGCACGCCGTCAGTGGCGCTCACGAAGAAGCGGCCGTGCGGCGCGGTGCCGGGCACGGGCATGGCAGGCCCGACCGACTGGGGCTCGTTGGCGGCCGGCGCGCGGAAGTCGAGCGTGGTGGAAGACGGGGTGGAGGTGTTCATGGTTCAGGCGGCCAGCAGTTGCGGTTGGCGTTCGTGCAGGCGCTGTTGCCAGCGGCGCACGTGCGGCAGGTCGTCGTCGAGCCAGAAGGCGTCGGTTTCGGTGATGACCAGCAGTTCCTCGAACTTGGCGCCGACGCCGCGGAAGCCGAGGTGCGGCTCCACCGCCCACAGGCCGGGCGTGGGCGCGTGGTCGGATTGTGCCGAAGCGTTCCACAGCGGCGACCAGCCCTGCTGCTTGCCGGCGCGTGCCTGTTCGTAGAGGTTGAAGGTGCTGTTGAGGCCGAAGCGGCCCACGCTGCGCGGCGTGGCCGGCCGCTCCAGCTTGGCCACGCGGTGGGCCAGCACCTTGAACGGGTAGGCCTTGTGGCGCGGCTCGACGCCCTGGCGCAGGCACAGCCCGTCCACCGCGCGGGCCACGTCGGCCAGCGTGTGGCGTTGCTTGACCAGCCGCACGATCAGCTCGCGGTGCGCCATCAGGTCGTCCTGCAGGCGCTCCAGCGTGGGGTTGTGGCCCAGTGTGCCGGCGTAGCCCACGTCGGCCAGCGCGCCGTCGAGCACCGGCGCCACGTCCAGGATGAACGGCATGTTTTCTTCCAGCCGGCGGCTGCCGGGGAAGAACTGCAGGTTGAAGCCGGCCATGTGGCTCAGGCCGGAGAAACCCTGGAAAGCCGTGCGGTCACCGAACCACGCGAAGGGCTTGTGCAGCCAGTCGCGCACGCCGTGGTCTTGCAGCCATTCCAGCAGGCGGGCGGCGACCTGTTTTTCGGTCATGCCCACCTTCAGTTCCCCCGCCACCGCCTCCACGCAGCGGTAGGCCAGTTGCTGGACGCCACGGAACTGGGACAATTCGTCTTCGCCGATGTGCCGGACCACGCTGAGGTTCATGAAGGTTCTCCTGGAATCGAATCAGCCAAAACCGTTACATTGTTCAATGTCATAATTGTTTCGGCAAACGGAAGGGTCATGCACAGGGTAAACCCTCGGGTTCGGGCGAACACCGATCCCGAATGGAGCGCCGGCTCCAATGGCCCATTGCCTTGTGCCCCGTCCGCCGCCGCCACGCCTTGTTGAACCCGCCCATGAGCAGCCCGCCGCCCTTTTTCCCGCAGCCGGCCCCCGACAGCCGCCAAGCCGTCGAGGCGATGGAGTACACGATCGACCAGCTCGCGCGGGCCGGCAACACCACGGTGCGCAACGTGCGCGCCTACCAGGACCGCGGCCTGATCGACCCGCCCGAGCGGCGCGGCCGCGTCGGCATCTACACGCAGGCGCACCTCGGCCGCCTCGCGCTCATCAACCACCTGCTGTCGCGCGGCTACACGCTGGCCAACGTGCAGGAGCTGCTGGCCGCGCTGATCGACGGCCAGGAGCTGCACGCCATCCTGGGGCTTGAAAAGGCCATCAACAGCCCCTGGGCGGTGGAGCAGCCGCGCCACTACTCCTACCTGGAGCTGGCGCGCATGTTCGGCACCGCGATCAGCCTCAGCGGCCTCAAGCGCGCGCTGGCGCTGGGCCTGCTGGAGCGCGAGGGCATGGGCTTCACCTGCCGCACGCCGCGCATGCTGGAGGCCGGCCAGGCGCTGACCAAGGCGGGTTTCCCGCTGGAGAGCGTGCTCGACCTGATGGAAGCCGCCCGGCCGCTGCTGCAGCAGGTGTCCGACCAGGTGGTGGGGCTGGTGGTGCGCCGGCTCGACAAATACGGCGACGCCAACCTGCCGCCGCCCGAAGACGTGCCCGGCCTGGTCGACACGATCTGGGACATCCGCCCGCTCGCGATGGTGATGGTGGAGACCGAGATGCGGCGCGCGCTGGAGCTGTCGGCCAACAAATTCCTCGGCGACCGCGTGGCGTCCATCATCGAGCGGCTCGGCGAACGCTCGGCCGCGCCCTACCCCGTCATGGTGGCGCCGCCGCAGCCGGCCGACGAGGCCGCGCCGGCCGACGACGACGCTCAAACCCTCTCGGGCTCCCCCGGCCGCGCGCCCTGACGCGCCAGCAGCGCCTCGGCGGTGCGCCGCGCCGCGCCGCGGTGCTGGTCGACGAAGGCCTCGCCCAGCGCCGACAGCCGCTGCCGCTCGCCGGCATCACCGGCGATGCGCAGCGCCGCCGCCACCGCTTCGGCGATGCCCTCCACCCGCTGCGCCGCCCCGGCCGCTTCGGCCTGCGCCGCCGCGTCGGCGAAATTGAAGGTGTGCGGCCCCATCACCACCGGGCAGCCGCAGGCCAGCGCCTCGATCAGGTTCTGCCCGCCGAGACGCTCGAAGCTGCCGCCCAGCAAAGCCACGTCGGCCAAGCCGTAGTACAGCGCCATCTCGCCGAGCGAGTCGCCCAGCCAGACGTCGGCCCCTTCGGCCACTTCGGCCACTTCGGCGGGGCCCGATTCGCCCCAGCCGCTGCGCCGCACCACCGTCAGGCCGCGCTCGGCCGCCAAGGCCGCCACCGCGTCGAACCGCTGCGGATGCCGGGGCACGACCAGCCACTGGACCGCTCCTGAATCAGGAGCACCAACCCCAGATTCGACGCGGACTGGCGGCCGATTTTGCTTCAAAACGTCGAACAGCGCCGCTTCCTCGCCCTCGCGCGAGCTGGCGAACAGCACGACCGGCCGGGCCGCGTTGGCGCGCCAGCGGCGGCCCCTCGCGGCCTGGGCGGTGTCGGGCCGGGCGTCGAACTTCAGGTTGCCGGTGACCGAGGCCACCGGCGCGCCGAGGCGGGCCAGGCGTTCGGCGTCGGCCTCGGTCTGCGCGTGCACGGCGGCCAGTGCCGCATAGGTCGGCCGGGCCAGCCAGGCCAGGCGCTCGGCCTCGGCCAGCGTTTTCTCGCTCATGCGGGCGTTCACCAGCACCAGCGGCAGTTCGCGGCGGTGACAGGCGGCGACCAGGTTGGGCCAGACCTCGGTCTCGATCAGCACGCCGATCGACGGCCGGAAATGCGCGAGGAAACGCTGCACCGCGCCCGGCGTGTCCCAGGGCTGCCAGACCTGCACGTCGCCCGGCCGCAGCAGCTTGGCGCCCTCGGCGCGGCCGGTCGCGGTGCCGTGGGTCAGCAGCAACCGCAGGTGCGGGTCGGCCTCGCGCAGCGCGGCGAGCAGGATGGCGGCGGCGCGTGTCTCGCCGAGCGACACCGCGTGCACCCAGAACCAGCCGCTCGACGCGGGCTGGGTGTAGCGGCCGAAACGCTCGCCGATCGCGTCGCGGTAGCCCGCCTCCACCTTGCCGCGCCGCGCCAGCTTGCGCTTGAGCAGCGGCTGGGCCAGCCACATCAGCAGCGAGTAAACGGCGCGGACCATGCTCATGGCCAATGGTGCCCGATCAGGCCGGCCCCGGCGGCGTGGCCCACACCTGTTCCCAGGCCGCCCACACCTCGTCCAGCGTCGGCGCGCGCTCGCCGCCCACCGGCCGCTGGTGGGCGCGGCCCACCGGCCCGGCCCGCCAGGCGCGGGGGTAGCTGAAGATCTGCACGTGCGGCAGATCGAGCGCCACCGCCATGTGGCTCAGGCCGGAGTCGACGCCGATCACGCCGCTGGCCGTCGCCATGTGGTCGAGCACACCGGCCAGCGACAGCCGCGGCCAGACCCGCGCGCGTTCGCCGATGGCGTTCGCCAGCCGTTCGGCCAGCGCCTGCTCGGCATCGCTGGCGTACGGCAGCCAGACCTCGAAGCCGTGCGCGGCCAGCCGCCGGCCGAGCGCCAGCCAGTCGGCTTCGGGCCATTCGTTGTCGGGCCGGGTCGTGCCGTGGGCCAGCACCACCGCGCGCTGGCGTTCGGCGGCCACGTGGCGCAGCTCGTAGACCGGCACCGGGTCGAAGCTGTACCCGAGAGCGCCGGCGGCCAGCGTGCGGTAGCGCTGCACCGCGTGCACGCGCGTCGGCATGGTCACCGGCTTGTCGACCAGGAAACGCACCGGCCATTCGTAGCCGCATTCCTCGCTGCGGTTGCCGTAGCTGGCGGTGAAGCCGCCCGGCGCCAGCCGCGCCTGCCGCGCCACCAGCGCCGACTTGACGAGGCCCTGCAGGTCGATCACCGCGTCGTAGCCGACCGCCCGCAGGTTCTCCAGGTAGGCCTGGCGCTCGGTGCGGGTGTGGGCGCTGAAGCGGCTCTTGCGCCAGCGCCGGTCGGCGATGGTGACGATGCGGCGCACACCCTGAACCCGCTCGACCAAGGGCGCGAAGGCCTCTTCCACCACCCAGTCGATCGCCGCGTCCGGCAGCGCGACGCGCAGGTCGTGCACCACCGGCATGCTCTGAACGACGTCCCCCAATGAGGACATCTTGACGATCAGTATGTTCTTGGCCCCCACGCTCCCCGCTGCGCGTGGGTCGCTGCCCCCCGAGGGGGCTGTTCCGCCTTGGGAGCGGCCCGGCGGCGGAACACTCGCGTTCAATGCGCCGAAGCCTCGAAGGCCGCGTCGGGTTTCACCGCGCGCAGTTGCTCCAGCATCGCGGCCTCGATGCGGTGCAGCGCTTCGGGCGTGTGGCCCTCGAAGCGAAGCACCAGCACCGGCGTGGTGTTGGACGCGCGGATCAGGCCGAAGCCGTCGGGCCAGTCGACGCGCAGGCCGTCGATGGTGCTGACGCTCGCCGGCGCGGCGAAGGCGCCTTTGGCGGCGCGCTCCTGCAGCGCGGCGGTGAGCTTGTGCGGCTCGCCCTCTTCGCATTTCACGTTGAGTTCGGGCGTGGAATGGCTGGTGGGCAGCCCGTTCAGCACGGCGCCCGCGTCGGCCGACGCGCTGAGGATTTCCAGCAGGCGGCAGCCGGCGTAGGTGCCGTCGTCGAAGCCGTACCAGCGCTCCTTGAAGAAGATGTGGCCGCTCATCTCGCCGCCCAGCGGCGCGTTGATTTCCTTCATCTTGCCCTTGATCAGCGAGTGGCCGGTCTTGAACATCAGCGGCGTGCCGCCTGCCGCCTCGATCTCGGGCGCGAGGCGCTGCGAGCACTTGACGTCGAACACGATGGTGCCGCCGGGCACCCGGCCCAGCACGTCGCGCGCGAACAGCATCATCTGGCGGTCGGGGAAGATGTTGGTGCCGTCCTTGGTGACGATGCCGAGGCGGTCGCCGTCGCCGTCGAAGGCCAGGCCCAGTTCGGCGTCGCCTTCTTTCAGCGCACGGATCAGGTCGTTCAGGTTCTCGGGCTTGCTCGGGTCGGGGTGGTGGTTGGGGAAGTTGCCGTCGACCTCGCTGAAGAGTTCGGTCACCTCGCAGCCGATCGCGCGCAGGATGGCCGGTGCGGTGGCGCCGGCCACGCCGTTGCCGGAATCGACCACGATCTTCATCGGCCGCTTGAGTTTGATGTCGCTCACGATGCGCGCGCCGTAGGCCTCGTTCACGTCGGCCTGCCGCAGCTTGCCGCCGGGCACCAGCGTCCAGCTTTCGGCTTCCATCGTGCGGCGCAGCGCCTGGATCTCCTCGCCATGGATCGCCCGGCCGGCCAGCACCATCTTGAAGCCGTTGTAGTCCTTGGGGTTGTGGCTGCCGGTGACCTGGATGCCGCTGCTGCACAGCGTGTTCGCCGCGAAGTACAGCATCGGCGTGGTCACCATGCCGACGTCGATGACCTCCACCCCCGCCGCCACCAGCCCGCGCGCCAGCGCCGCCGCCAGGCCGGGGCCGCTGAGCCGGCCGTCGCGGCCAATGGCCACCGCCGTCTCGCCGGCCGCCCGCGCGGCGCTGCCAAAGGCCTTGCCCAGCGCTTCGGCGAAGGGTTCGTTGAGCACCGTCGGCACGATGCCGCGGATGTCGTAGGCCTTGAAGGCCGAGGGGGTGATTTGCATCGGTTGATCGGCGCGAAAAACAGTGCCGGGGATTGTAGGCGGGGCGTTTTCAACCCCACCGGCAGCCGGCCCGGGCGGCAGCGGCGGGGCCGCTCAGGCAGATGTCCGGAAACGGCGAGTCTGCGGGCCCGTGCGGCCTATGATGGCCCCATGTCGCACCCTTTCGACGCCACCGACGACGACGCCTGCTACCGGGCGCTGCTGGCCCGCGACGCCCGCTTCGACGGCACCTTTTTCACCGGCGTCACCTCCACCGGCATCTACTGCCGGCCGGTCTGCGCCGTGCGCACGCCCAAGCGCCAGAACTGCCGCTTCTTCCACCACGCCGCGCAGGCCGAGCACGCCGGTTTCCGGCCCTGCCTGCGCTGCCGCCCCGAGCTGGCGCCGCAGGGCTCGCCGGCCTGGTCGACGCAGGACGCCAGCGGCATCCTGGCGCGGCAGGCCGCCCGGCTGCTCGACGAACCCGAAGCCTGGCCCGACGGCGAGGCGCCCTCCGTGCGCGGCCTGGCCGAGCGGCTGGGCGTGACCGACCGCCACGTGCGCCGCATCTTCGAGGCCGAGTTCGGCGTGTCGCCGCTGCAGTACCTGCAGACGCGGCGCCTGCTGACCGCCAAGCAGCTGCTCACCGACACCCGGCTGCCGGTGGCCGACATCGCGCTGCTCAGCGGTTTCGCCAGCCTGCGCCGCTTCAACGCCGCCTTCGCCGACCACTACCGGCTCAGCCCCACCCAACTGCGCAAGGACGGCGCCGACCGCGACGCGCTGGAAGTGGCCGCGGGCATCACCGTCAGGCTGGCGTGGCGGCCGCCGCTCGACGTGGCGGCGCTGCTCGGCTTCTTCGCCACCCGCCGCATCGCGGGCCTGGAAACGGTGGACGCCAGCGCTGGCCGCATCGCCCGCACGCTGGGCCTGTGGCACGGCGGGCGGCGCCACACCGGCTGGCTGGCCGCGCAGTTCGTGCCCGAGCGCCACCAGTTGCTGCTGACGGTGGCCGACCCGCTGCGCGACGCGCTGCCGGCGGTGATCCGCCGCGTGCGGGCGTGGCTGGACCTCGACGCCGACCCGCAGGCCATCAACGCGGTGCTGCACCCCGCCTTTCCCGCCGGCGACGGCCTGCGGGTGCCCGGCACGCTCGACGGTTTCGAGCTCGCGGTGCGCGCGGTGCTGGGCCAGCAGATCACCGTGGCCGCCGCGCGCACGCTGGCCGAACGGCTGGTGGCGCGGTTCGGCGAGCCGCTGGACCAGCCGGCGGGCGAGCTGGCGCGGCTGTTCCCCACGCCGCAGGCGCTGCTGGCCGCCGGCAGCGCCGCCGCCGACGCGCTGGGGCAATTGGGCATCGTGCGGCAGCGGCAGGCCGCCATCCTGGCGCTGGCCCAGGCGGTGGCGCACGGCGGGCTGCGGCTGCACGCCGGGGCAGACCCCCACGCCACCGCCGCCGCACTCGTCGCGCTGCCCGGCATTGGCGACTGGACGGCCCAGTACATCGCCATGCGCGCGCTGCGCTGGCCCGACGCCTTCCCGGCCGGCGACATCGCGCTGCACAACCTGCTGGGCGTGCGCGGCACCAAGAACCCCGCGCGCGAGGCCGAGGCCGCCTCGCAGGCCTGGAGACCGTGGCGCAGCTACGCCGTGCTGCGTACCTGGGCCGGTGCCGGCAGCCCGCCCGTGGCGCCGGATACTCCTGAATTGATAGCAAACAAGCACCAGCCGGCGCTGACTTGAAGGTGATTTGACATGAAATTTTCCGCAGAAACCGTCAAAACGACCATCGACAGCCCGCTGGGCGCCATCGTCCTCGGCGCGACAGACGCCGGCCTGTGCGGCCTGTGGTTCCGCGACGAGCAGCGCCACCTGCCCGACTGGCATCTGTGGCGCGAAGCGCCCGCGCACCCGCTGCTGCGCCGCGCCGCCGACGACACCCGCGCCTACTTCGCCGGCCAGCCCTACCCGGCCGACCTGCCGCTCGACCTGGGCAGCGGCACGGCGTTCCAGCAAGACGTGTGGCGCGCGCTGCTGGCCATTCCGTGGGGCGGCACCACCAGCTACGGCGCCGTGAGCCGGCAGGTCGGCCGGCCGCAGGCGGTGCGCGCCACCGGCGCGGCGGTGGGCCGCAACCCCTTGAGCCTCATCGTGCCCTGCCACCGCGTGGTGGGCAGCAGCGGCAGCCTCACCGGCTACGCCGGCGGCCTGCACCGCAAGACCGCGCTGCTGCAACTGGAAGGGGTGCTGTGAGCGAACGCGAAGGCGGCTGGGCGGCCGAGTTCCTGCTGCTGGCGGCCATCTGGGGCGCTTCGTTCCTGTTCATGCGCGTTGGCGCGCTGCAGTTCGGCGCCTTTCCCACCGCCGCGGTGCGCGTCACGGTGGCGGCGCTGTTCCTGCTGCCCCTGCTGGTGTGGCGGCGCGGCGGGCCGGAGCTGCGGCGGCACTGGCGGCAGTTGCTGGTGGTCGGGGTGCTGAACTCGGTCGTGCCCTTCGCCTGCTACGCCTACGCGCTGCAGACCGTGCCGACCGGCCTGACCGCCATCCTGAACGCGACCTCGCCCATGTTCGGCGCGCTGATCGCCTGGGCCTGGCTGGGCGAGCGGCCCGACCGCTGGCGCATCGCGGGGCTGCTGATCGGCTTCGTGGGCGTGGCGATGCTGGCCGGAGACGGCGCCCGGCCACGGCCCGGCGCCACGGTGCCGGCGCTGCTGCTGGCGATAGGCGCCTGCCTGGTGTCGGCCTGCAGCTACGGCCTGGCGGCCAACCACGCGCGCCAGCGCATGGCCGGCGTGTCGCCGCTGGCGGTGGCCACCGGCAGCCAGATCGGCGCGGCGCTGATGCTGGCGCCCGCCGCCGCCACCACCTGGCCGGCCGCGCCGCCAGACCTGCACGCCTGGCTGGCGCTGCTGGCGGTGGGCTGCCTGTGCACGGGCGTGGCCTTCATCCTGTACTTCCGGCTGATCGGCAAGGCCGGCCCGGCCAAGGCGCTGACGGTGACCTTCGTCATTCCGGTGTTCGCGCTGGCCTTCGGCTGGCTGTTCCTTGGCGAGCCGGTCACGCCGTGGATGCTGCTGTGCGCGGCGGTCGTCGTGCTGGGCACGGCGCTGGCCACCGGCGTGGTCAGTGGAAGGAGCCTGCGACGACGTTGATGCTCAGCGCCAGCACCAGCATGTTGAACGCGAACGACAGCACGCTGTGCACGGTGGTGAGCCGCCGCATCTCGCGCGAGGTGACGTTGACGTCCGACACCTGCGAGGTCATGCCGACCACGTAGGCGTGGTACATGAAGTCGAAGTAATCGGGGTCGAGCGCGCCAGGAAACTTGAGGCCGGGGCCGTCGGCCTCCTTCTGCATTTCTTCCTGGTAGTAGCGGTGCGCGTAGCGGAACGCGAAGATGGTGTGGATGAACAGCCACGAGGCCGCCAGGGCCAGCAGGGCCAGCGCCACCCGAAGCCGCGCCTCGCCGGCCTGCATGCCGCTGGCCTGCTGCAGCATGAAGGCAATGGCCGCCAGCGAAGCGCCCACCGACAGCAGCAGCACGAGGAACAGCACGATGCTGGGTTCGTCTTGCGACTGCGTGCGCTGGCGGGTGCGGGCGGGGTCGAATTCCACCGCCAGCCACCAGGCCAGCACCAGAAAAACGCCCACCCCCACCGTCCAGCCGAGCAGCGCGCGGGCGCCGGCCTCCAGCGGCCAGGGCGCGCACGCGGCCAACACGCCCGAAGCGGCGCCATAAATCAGCCGCTGCGGGCCGGTGGTCTGCGAGAAGTGGTGGGCCATGCGGCATTGTGGCCGAGGGGCCGCGCCGCCGCCCTCACTGTTCCGGTAGCGTGCCGCGCGGGAGGCGGCCACCGACGGCGGGCGCGGCAAGGGGCACGGCGCGGTCGCGCATCGACGGCGGCGCCGGGATGCGCGTGTAGCGGTTGCGGACGATCTTGATCGCCTGCGGGTTCACGGCGGGCAGTCTCATCGGAGGGCTCCAGCAAAAAGGCGCCGCCGCGACATGGCCGCGGCGGCGCCCGATGCAGGCGACACGGTCAGTGCGCGGCCTGGAGCTGGTTGCGCAGCGCCTTGATCTGGTCGTGGTTGCGCTGCACGCCCTGGCGCTGCAGTTCCACCAGCGACTTGATGTCGGCCGGCAGGGCTTCCTTCAGCGCCTCGTCGTAACGGTCCTTGGCGGCGTCTTCGCCGCGCTCGCATTCTTCCAGCAGGGCCTGGTCGGTGTACGTGGAGAGCGCGCTTTTCACGGCGACCCAGCCACGGTGCAGAGCGCCGGTGGCGCTGCCGCCGGTGTCGGGCTCGCCGCCGAGGTGCGTCACCTGCAACTGCAGTTGCTGCGCGGCGGCGGCGCATTCGTCGGCGCGGCGCGCGAACAGGTTGCGCAGCTCCGGCGCCTTGGCGTGCTCCGCGCTGGCGCGGAAGCCGTATTCACCGTCCTTGCTGATCTTGATGAGGTCGTTCAAGGTGCTGATGGTGTTGGATTGCTGGGACATGCAGAACTCCTTCGTTGTTCGGGTTGCTGAAAGGGATGAGGCACGAAATGCCCCGGTCCGCAGCGCTGCACCCCGGACACAAGGCGGCGCGGACGCCGCCATGGAAGTGGCACAAAGACCAATCGGGACTGGGTGTGTTGCTGCGGCCCGAGGACTTGGCTTCAGTTTGGAGCAGGGCACGGCGCGGCGGGGACGGTGCTGGCGCCACCGCCGCGTCGTCGCAAGGGCGTTACCGCTGTCAGGCGCTTCCTACGCGGCGTGCCACCAGCACGGCCCGGCGCATCGGCACCCCACGGCCGCGCCAGCGCTTTTCCTACAGGCGTTTCGGTGCCGGCCGATCCCGCCAGACCGAGGCCGCCCCTACAGTGAACTTCGTGCCCGCATCGCCGGGCTCCACGCATCTACAGAAAGGCATTCCGAATGAACAAGATCGCTTTGACCGCCGCCATCGGCCTCGTGTCCCTCTCCGCTTTCGCCCAGCAGGCGCCCGCCTCGCCCGACCGCGACGCCACGCTCACCGTGAACCAGTCGAACCTGGCGCCCAAGGTGCTGCCGGGCGAGTCGCGCACCACCGACCAGGTGATTGTGCGCAACGCCACCTCGCGGGCCGTGGTGGCCGCCGAACAGGAAAAGGCCCTGCACCCGAAAAAGGTGGCCAAGCCCACGCTGGCCGAGCGGCAGGCAGCCGCCGAAGCGCGCAAGTCGGAAGGCCGCGCCGCCGCACGCGACAGCCAGACCAGCCTGGGTGCCTCCAAGCCGAACGCCGACGGCACGCCGAAGCAGCCGGGCTGATCCGGCCGCTTCATGAAAAAGCCGCAGCGATGCGGCTTTTTTTGGCCTGCCCCGGGAACGTGGGCAGCCCGCGTTCAGGGAAGTACGTGGTCTATGCGCCGGCCATCGCGGTATGGCGCCGCCAGCCCAGCCAGGCGAAGAACAGCGCCAGCAGCGTGCACAGCGCGCCCAGCAGCACGCCGTCGGGGCCGGGCGTCAGCAATGCGGCCAGCGGCACCAGTGCGTTGCAGGCGGCGGTGAAGCCCAGCAGACCGGGGGCGGCCCGCTCGGTGCCGCGCCAGATGGCCCAGCCGATGCAGGCGCTGAAGATGGCGTAGTAAGCGCCGTGGTGCAGCGCGTTCAGGTCGCCCAGCACCGGGGCCAGCCAGTGCGCCAGCGCCAGCGTGGCAGGCAAGGCAGCGGCGCAGCCGAGGCACACGCCCAGGGTGAGAGCGGAGACGATGCGCACATGGCGCGGGCGCTCCATCGCAAGGCCGTCCGGCAGCCTGCGGGCGCGCTTGGTGCGCGTCTCGATCCACAGCAGGTTGCCGGTGTAGAACAGCAGCGCGCCCGACAAACCCAGCAGCACGTACAGAATGCGCACGGGGTCGCCCCCGAAGCTGCCGAAGTGCAGCGAGAACAGGCTGACGAGCAGCGTGGTGGTGGCGCGGCCGCTCTCGCCGGGCACGTAATTGCGGTCGTAGACCTCACCCGTGCCCAGGTTCACGTAGGCGAGGCCGAAGCGCGAACCGCGCTGGAAGTTGCGCTCGTCGCTGCCGACCACCGAGCCCAGAGCGCCCGTGGGCTGCATCGAATACACCATGGCCACCGGCCGGAAGCCGGGCATCTGTTCCTCGACGCGGCGCCGGATTTCGCTGGGCGGCAGCCAGTCGGCGCGTGCCACCTTCGGCGGCGGCACGCTGTCGCGCGCCACAGTGGCGCGCAGGCCGTCGTGGTAGATGAGCTTGTCCTGCGCCAGGTACACCATGTCGTGCAGGCCGAACACGGCAGCACTGAGCGCAATGACCAGGTGAAACGGCAGGCTGGCCACGCCCAGCAGGTTGTGCACGTCCAGCCACATGCGTTTGAGGTTGGCGCCCAGGCGCAGGTAGAACAAGTCCTTGACCAGCGAGGGCAGCAACACCACGATGCCCGACACCAGCGCCAGTGCATAGGCGAGCGAGACCAGGCCGATGACGGGCTCCGCCACCTCCAGCGGCAGCGGCAACCCACCCTTGCGGTGCAGGTGATCCACGAAGTTGCCGCTGGTGTCGTCCTCCTGCGGCCTGTCCATGCGCTGCAACTGGCCGTCGGTGCCCAGTTGCCACCACGAGGACGGCTCGCCACGCGGCATGTGCACAAGCGCGGGCTGGGGGTTGTCGGCGCCGGGCCAGCGCAGGTAGACGCGGCCTTTTGCCTTCGGGTGGGCCGCGAGGTAGGCGGCGGCCAGCGCGTCGCCGTCGTTGCTCACCGCGCTGGATGCAGGCACGGGCGGCTGCGTCCAACGGGTGATCTCGGCTTCGAGCATGGAAAACGCGCCCGCATAGAAGGCCACGTACAGCACCAGCCCGCACAGAATGCCGACCCAGGTGTGGACGGCCAGGTAATCCTTGACGGTCTCCGCCTTCATTGCAGCACCCACCAGGCAGCGAAGGCCCCCGTGTTGGCCAGCAGGAACGCGCCCAGGCACTGAGCGCGGCTTCGCGCCAGAAAGGCCACGCACGGCGCGGCGCCCCACAGCAGCGTCGCCAGCCACATGGCCAACTGGTCGCGCACGGGCAGGAAGCCGGACAGCAGCCCCCCATACATCAACAACCAACTGAGCCACAGCGCCAGCGGCAAACCCAGCGCAAAGCCAGTGAACCCCTTGAACAGCAGGTGGCGCGGGGCGGCCTCGCCGCGACCGTCGCGGTTCATGAGCGGGCCCTTCGTGCCGCGCGGCGGCGTCGGGCTTGCCAATAGCTCCAGCACGGCACGGCCAACATGGCAACGCCCAGCACAAGGGCTGTGGCCGTTTCCACCGCCATGCCACCGGCACGTACCCGCCAAACGGCCAGCAGCGCCACCGCCAGCCCCGTCAGCGTGCCGGGCCACCCCCGCAGCGGCCCGTCAGCGCGGTGCGTGGCGCACAGCAAAAACCAGCCGCAGGCCGCCGCCAGCAAGATTCCCATCCACATCGGAACACCCATCAGCTTGCGCGTGTCAATGACATGCCGGGAAGTGTCAGAACGACACCGTTGCCGACAGCTTGAAGGTGCGCGGTGCGCCAGGCATCACGAAGCCGTCGGAGAACAAGCCGATCCAGTAGTTCTTGTCGGCCACGTTCTCGACGCTGGCATTGAAGCGCACGGGCGTGCTGCCGAACTGGGTGGCATAACTGGCGTTCAGGTCCAGCCGGTTCCACGACGGCAGGCGCAGCCTGTTGCCGGAATCGACCCACTGCGAGCCGGTGTAGATCACGCGGCCACCCACCTTCAGGCCCTGCACGGGTGTCTGCCAGTCCATGCCGATGCGCACGCGCCATTCGGGCGTGCCGTAGGTGTCGCGGCCGGTGTTGCGCTGCTCGGAGTTGATGTGGGTGATGCCGCCCAGCAAAGACACCGTCTGCGCCACCTGGCCATACATGCTCCACTCCAGGCCGCGCAGGCGCTGCTCGCCGTCACCGACCAAGGTGGGAACGGGCGCACCGTTGTTGCTGATGAACGAGGGGCGTTTGATCTCGAAGGCGCTGACGGTGTGCGTGAGCTCGCCGGTTTGCAGCTTGGCGCCGAGTTCGAACTGCTTGCTCTGCTTCGGCGGCAGGGACGTGCCTGTGTTGGTGTATCCCACGCCCACAACCTGCCCCGGCTCCAGCCCTTCGGTGTAGTTGCCGAACAGCGAGATGTCGTTGCCCCAGGGGCGCACGACGGCGGCCAACATGGGCGAGAGGCGGCTTTCGCTGTAGTTGGACAGCGGCATCTTCACAGTCTGGTGGCGCGCCCCCAAGGTCAGCAGGACCGTTTCACCCGCGAAGCCCATGGTGTCGGCCACGGCCAGCGAACGGAAGTCGTTTTGCGTGGTGTACGTGCCGAAGGTGGGCGCGGCGGGCAACGGCGGATTGACCGGGTTGTACATGTTGGTGGTGTAGCAGTAGTTGCAAGGCGTGTTGTAGGTGCCTTCCTTGTGCCGCAGAACGTTGGCCGACAGTTGCAGGCGGTGCTGCACGCCGCCGGTGTCGAACTTGCCGATCACGCCGGCCTCGGCCGTGCGGCGCTCGGATTTGGTGTGCACGTTGTAGATGGCGCCGCGCGTGGTGCCGTCCGCGCCGGTCACGAACGCGCGGGTGCCGAACAGCAGGCCCTTGCCTTCGGCCTCCGAGCCTCCCAGCGCGACGTAGCCCTGCCAGTCGCGCGTGAAGTCGAACTCGGCGCGGGCCAGCGCGCCGCTGTTCTCGTAGGTGCCGTGGGTGCCGCGGAACATGTTGGTGTCGCCCTCGGGCGGCGCCAGCAGGTAGCCCACGCCCGGAATGGCCGTGGTGCCCAGGAAGTTGAACATGCCGGGGCTGCCGTTGTGGATCTTGTTGACGCTGCTGTAGAGATCCAGCGAGAAGCGGGCGCCGTCGCCCAGGTAGTCTAGGGCGAGCGCCCCGACACGGCGGCTCTGCTTCTCGTCCTTGGCGCCCAGTTCCCCGCTGCCGTAAACGCCGTTGAAGCGCAGCCCCAGGCGCTTCTCGTCGCCGAAGCGCTTGCCCACGTCGGCATGGGCCTGGAAGTAGGACTGCGTGCCGTAGGTCAGCGTCAGGTCTGCAATGGGCTGCGCCAGAGCGCGCTTGGTCACCATGTTCACGGTGCCGGCCACGCTGGCCAGCGGCGGCATGCCCGAGAGCAACACGTTGGGGCCGCGCAGCACCTCGATGCGCTCGAACATCTCGACCGGCACCGAGTTGGCCGGCGCGATGCCATACAGGCCGTTGGTGGCGATGTCCATTGCGGTCATGTCCAGCCCGCGCAGGTTGAAGTTCTGCAGCAGGTGGTTCTTGTTGGTGGTGAAGACGACGGCGGAGTCGTTTTCCAACACATCCTGCAGCGCCAACGCCGACCAGTCCTCGGCCAGCTCACGGGTGTAGGCATTGACGTGCACCGGCGCGTCCATGATGGACGTGGCTCCCAGAATGCCCAGCCGGGCGCCCGACGCCGCCTTGTGGCCCGGCGCGCGCACCGGCAGGTCTTCGCGCTCGTACTTGCTGCGCACGGTGACGGAGGGCAGGGTTGGCGCCGTGGCGGCGGCCTCGGCAGTGACCGGTGCAGCCACCTGGGCCAGGGCCGCAGGTCCGGCGCTGGCCGCCATCAGCGCCAGCACGATGGAGTTGAGCCGCAGGTTGCGGGCGGTGGCATTCTTCATGGAACAGTCCTCAGATGAAAGTAAAGAAAACAAGGGTTGGCGCCTTCATGCCTGCCACTGCACAGCCAGCGGTTGCTTGCGCGAAAACAGCTTGATGTGCTGATCGATGGTCAGGCGCACGCGCGCCAGCGCATCGGGGTCGGGCGCCGCGCAGAAGAAGTGCAGGGCAACGCCGTCCGCCCGCATCTCGCAGGTGCCCCATGGGAATTCGGCGTGGCCCTCGTGCTCGCCGTAGCGCACGGCGATCTTGCGGCTGAAGTGGTGGCACAGGCGCTGCAGCCAGCGACTGGCTTCGGGAGTGGCCACCTGGCCTTGGGTGTGGGTCACGGGGTGTCTTCGTTCCGGGTGATGGCTTCGTCGGCCAGCACCAGCGGATGGCCCAGGCCACAGCGCTCGATGCGGGCGCGCACACCGTAGGCGGTGCGCAGCAGTTCGGGTGTGAGCACGTCGGCCGGCCGACCGGCCGCGAGCAGGCTGTTGTGCGGGTGCCCCTGGCCCAGCACCACGATGCGGTCGCAAAACCGCAGCGCGAGGTTCAGGTCATGCACGGCGATCATGGCCATCGCCCGGCCTTCGTCGACCAGCGTGCGCACTGCCTGCAGCACCTGCAGTTGCCAGCGCAGGTCGAGCGCGCTGGTGGGTTCGTCCAGCAGGAGCAAGCGCGGCGCGCGCACCAGCACCTGGGCCAGGCCGACCATCTGGCGCTGCCCGCCCGAAAGCTCGTTCAGGGGCCGCAGAGCCAGAGCGTCCAGCCCCAGCGTGGCGAAAACGCGGGCGATGGCGGCCTCGACCTGCCCGGTGCCAAGATCGGGGCGGCTGACCCGAAGCGCGCTCAACATGGCCTCGTAGGCCACCAGCGAGCTGGCCTGCGGCAGCGCCTGCGGCAGGTACCCCACGCGGCGCAAGCGTTCGCGGGGGGTGAGGAAACCAAGATCGGTGCCGTCCAGCAACACCTGCCCGCGCACCGGCCGCAACCCGGCGATGGCCTTGAGCAATGTCGACTTGCCCACGGCATTCGGGCCGGCCACTGCCACCAGCGTCCCTGGAGCGATGCATTCCAGATCCAGCCCGTCGAGGACGGGCCGGCGCGGGTAGCCCGCACAGAGGCGGCGCAGTTCCAGCCCTTCGGGCGATACAGGGCCTCCCAATCCGCCGCTGGTGGCGTCAGCGCTTTCGGGCGACGGAGTAGCGCTCATGCGCCCCTCCGTCGCGACAGCACCAGTGCCATGAACATGGGAACGCCCACCAGCGCGGTAATGATGCCGATGGGCAGCACCACGCCAGGCACCAGCGTCTTGCTCAGAATGGATGCGCCCGAGAGCATCAGCGCGCCCGCGAGCGCGCTGCCGGGCAGGTAGAAGCGGTGGTCTTCACCCAGCAGCAGCCGCGCGACGTGTGGCCCCACCAGGCCGATGAAGCCGATGGTGCCCACGAATGCCAACGCGGTGGCCGCGAGCAGGCTCACGCGCAGCAGCGTGACGAGGCGCAGCCGCTCCACCGCGATGCCGAAGCTGCGCGCCTGGTCCTCGCCCGCGCGCAGCGCGGTGAGGAGCCATGCGTTCTTGCCCGCCCAGACCGCGCACGCCAGCAGCACGCAGCCCACGACGCCGATCTTGTTCCACGTCGCGCGCGAAAGGCTGCCCATGGTCCAGAACACGATCTGCTGCAGCGCGTTGCTGTCTGCAATGAACTGCATGAGCCACAGCAGCGCTTCGAAACTGAACAGCAGCGCGATGCCGAACAGCACCACCGTGTCCACCGTCGCGCCGTAGCGCCACGCGAGGAGTTGGATCAGCAGCGTGGCTGCCGACGCGCAGACGAACGCCATGAGTGGCACCGCTAGGTTTTCGCCGAAGGCCATGAGCGTGAAACCGCTCACCACGGCAATGGACGCACCCACGGCTGCAGCGGCCGACAGGCCCAGCGTGAAAGGGCTGGCCAGCGGGTTGTTGAGCACCGTCTGCATCTCTGCGCCCGCCAGCCCGAGCGACGCCCCGACCAGCAGCGCCATCACCGCATACGGCAGGCGCACTTCCCAGAGAATGACGCGCTGCTCCACTGGCATGGCCGATGGCCTCAGCAGCCCGGCCACCACGTCGTCGAACGGCAAGCCCGAGGGGCCGGTGGCCAGATCGAGCGCCAGCGTGGCGCCGAGCACGAGCGCCATCGCGGCCAACAGCCACAGGCGCAGCGCGGCAAAGCGCCGGTAACGGGCAGCCAGCGGGGTCACGCGCGCTCCCCAACGGCGAGCGCCAGCGCCTGCTGCGCGGCGGGCAGCATGGCACTCCCGTGGTCTGCGCCGGGGAAGGTGGTGAAGCGCAGATCCAGACCTGGCGCAGCGCGCAACCCGTCGAGCAGCGCGCGCAGGCGTTCGGGGTTGCGCCGCTCGCGCGCGATGGCAGCGCGGGCGGGATCGGCGGGCGGTTCGGCCTCGCGTTCGCCCAGAGAGACCAGCAGACGCACTGCAGGCGCGTCAGCGCGCCGGTCGGCCAGGAAGCGTGTCTGCTCCTGCGCGATGAAGCCGTTGCACCACCACACCGAAGGGCTGGCCGCCACGTAATTCTGAAAACCGTCCGGCCGCGTGAACAGCGCATGCAGCGCGCACAACCCACCGTAGGAATGGCCAAACAGCGTCTGTCGCGTTCTGTCCACACGCACCGCGCTCTCCACCAGCGGGCGCACCGAGCCGAGCAAAAACTGGAGAAAGGCGTCGGCTCCTCCCTCGCGCTGGCCGCGACCCGGCGCGGGCGGGGTGTAGTCGTAAGCGCGCGCATCCAGGTCGAGTACCCGCTTCTCGCCGTCTTCGGCATAGCCCATTCCCACCACCACCGCACCCTGCACGGGGACGCCCGGTCCGCGTGCGAAGCGGTTGCGCATGAGCTGTGCGATGGGCGGGAACGACAGGTTGCCGTCCAGCAGGTACAGCACCGGCCAGCCTTGTTCTGGAGGCAGCCCGGGCGGCACGGCCAGCATGATGCGGTGCGTGTGTCCGCCCGCGGCGATGTCGATCTGCCGCGTACCCGGCAGCGACACGGGCGGCGCGCCCTCCCACGCATTCGACCAGGCGGGCCGCAGCGCACAGCCGGGCAAGGCGAGCGCCGCGCCCAGCGCCGTGCGGCGCGAGAGCGTGCCCCTCATGGTCTGAGCGCCGTCCAGTAGGTGCCTTCCAGCGGAATGGGCTGAAAGCGGTCGTGCATGGTCTGCAACGTGGCGCGCGGATCGAGGTCAGCGAACAGCTCGGGGTGCAGCCACTTGGCGAACACCTGCACGGCCACCACATTGAACGGCGAGTTGTAAAAGTGGTGCCACATCGCATAGGCCCGCCCTTCCTTCACCGCACGCAACTGCGCGATACCCCGCCGCTGCACGGCACGCGCCAGCGACTCCCGCGCGGCCTCGGGCGAGGCGTCGGCGCCCAGCACGATGCGCAGCGGCGTCTCCCGTTGGGCCGCCAGCGAACCGATGCCGGTGCCGATGTACACGCGCGGCTGCCGCGCGATGAGGAATTCCAGATTCAGCGTGCCGAACTCGCCGGGAATCAGGTCGCTGGCCACGTTGCGCGATCCAGCCGCATCGAGCAGTTTGCCCACCAGGCCCACCATGGTGTCGCAGCAACCTTCCGACAGCCCCACGCGGTTTTCGAGAAACACCGTCGGCGCTTCGGGCTTGGCCTTGGCGAGGCGCTCCGTCACCACGGCGAGCTGGGAGCGCCAGAAGGTGACGAATGCCTGGGCCTCTGCCGGCTTGCCCAACACCTCGCCAAGCAGCAGCATGCTGCGCGGCGTGTTGCCGAGCGGGTCGTGTCGCAGGTCGATGAACACCACGGCCACACCGGCGGCTTCCAGCCGCGCCAGCGTTTCACGGTCGCGCTCGCTCGGGCCGTGCCCGCCCGCCAGGCCGAGGATGGCGAGCTGCGGCTTGAGCGCCAGCGCCCGCTCGTCGCTGAAACTGCCGCTGCTGGTGCGGCCCACGCGCGGCACTTGGTAGAGGCGCGGAAAGCGCCGCGCCCATTGGGCATAGCCGGGCGCATCGAGCTTTTCGAACTCGCCCATCATGGCGACGAGGCGGCGAGTGGGATCTTCTTTGTCGAAGACGGCCAGCGCGGGCAGCAGTCGGCCTTCGCCAAGCAGGATGCGCTCGACCTTGGCCGGCACGCGGACGGTGCGGCCGGCGAGATCGGTGACGGTGATGGTGGCCGGCTGGGCGTGCGCGGGCAGCGTTGCCGCCAGCGAAATCAGCGCGCTGGCGAGCAGACGGCGCAAGGGGCGGACGAAGAAAGACGACATGACGGGTGACACGAGGCCCGCAGCACCGGTAAAGCCGGCTTGGGGAAACCTCGATTTAATTGAGAATGATTTTCATTTGTATACTACATGCCAGAGCACCCCGCGTTCAGTCACTTTTGTTTGCTGCGCCAACAAAGATGTTTGCCTGCTCACCATGCGGCAATCTTGGGTCTGCTCATCGACCAACACCACGCCCATGCCCCGCGCCTCCCTTTCAGCCAAGGTGCCTTCCGGGAGTACGCCCGCGCATTGCGTGGTGGTGCCTGGCAACCTGCCTGCCGAACCCGCATTGCGCGCCCACCTGGCTCGCTCACGCAGGTTGCGACCGGGCCTGCTTCTGCACTGGGAGGACGCGCGTGAGACCAGCGACCTGATTGCACAGACCACGCTTGATGAGGGGCTGCGCATCGTGGTGCTGCTCGAAGGCGCGGTGGACTTCTCCTACGGCTCCCGGCGCATGGCGCTGGCCAGCGGCCGCGATGGCGCGAGCGCCGCGCTGGTGGCGATGGCCGAACCCGAGCAGCTCACACGCCGCTTCCGCCAGGGCGCGTATTCGCGCCGTGTCAATCTGAACCTGGGGCTGGACTGGCTGGCGCAGGCCGGAACGGCCTCGCAATCGCTCGACGCTTTCATGCGCCACCATCTGGCGATGCAGCGCTGGCAGGTGTCGCAGCGTGCAATAGCCATCGCTGAGCAGATCGTGCGCCCACCGCAGCTCGAGCCGCTGCTGCAGAACCTCTACCTCGAAAGCCGCACGCTGGAACTGGCGGGCGAGGCGTTGGCCACGCTGCACCCGGGCGCCATGCCACCCGCCGCCGGCGCACTGCGCCCGCGTGAGCACCAGCGCATGCGCGAACTGCACGCATTCCTGGGCTCGGGTCAGGCGGACCGTCTGTCGCTCGACGACATTGCCCGCCACACGGGCGTGAACGCCAACACGCTGCAACGCCAGTTCCGCGCGGTGTTCGGGACCACCGTGTTCGACCATCTGCGCGAAGGCCGGCTGCAGCGCGCTCGCCATGCACTGGAGCGCGATGGTGCCACCGTAGGGCAGGCCGCAACGTTGGCCGGCTACACCAGCGCAGCCAACTTCGCCACCGCCTATCGGCGCCGTTTCGGGCACGTGCCCAAGCTGGCACGCGCGCGCGTCTAGCTCGTCAACCCGGGGATCTTTGAGTGACGCCCGTCGAGGACGGTGAAAAGCAAAAGAGCCACCTTGAAGGTGGCTCTTTTTTCCTCCAAATCAATGACTTAGAGTTAATTTGGCGGAGTGGACGGGACTCGAACCCGCGACCCCCGGCGTGACAGGCCGGTATTCTAACCAACTGAACTACCACTCCTGGTAGGTGACTTTCGCTCTTGCGAGCCAAGTGCCATCAACTTGTGCCGGCCTCACCGAGGTGAAACTGGCGACCCTACGGGGATTCGAACCCCGGTACTCACCGTGAAAGGGTGATGTCCTAGGCCTCTAGACGATAGGGTCGTAACCTTGGACTTCCGTCGCTTCCCGAAAATTGGTGGTGGAGGTAAGCGGGATCGAACCGCTGACCTCTTGCATGCCATGCAAGCGCTCTCCCAGCTGAGCTATACCCCCCAACCGCCGGCTTGCTTTTCAGCTTGCCGTCAATCATCGAGCCTCGAATTATAGCCGGAAAAATCAGGCCTTCCGAAGCCGGTCGATCACAATTTCTCGCGGACACAACGCGAGCACCGCATCGAGCGACGGCGTCTGGGCCGTGCCCATCACCAGCACCCGCACCGGCATCGCCAGTTGCGGCATCTTCAAGCCGTGTTCGGCCAGCACCTGCTTGATGGCGGCGGCGATCGCGGCCTTGTCCCAGGCACAGGTTGCGAGCGCGCCGGCGAGCGATGCGACAGCGGGGCGAACCGCGTCGGTCACCTGTCTGGCGAGCTCGTCGGCGGCGGGCACCACGTCGGCGTAGAAGCCGGCGGCCCAGTCGGCCAGCACCACGGTGGTGTCGCAGCGGTCCTTGAACAGGCCGCAGATCGCGGGCAGCCGCTCGTCGGGCGTGATGCCGCGGGCGACCAGGTGGGCGGTGACCAGCGGCGCGAGCACCTCGTCGGCGGTGGCCTTCAGGTGCTGGGCATTGACCCAGCGCAGCTTGGCTTCGTCGAATTGCGCGGCGCTCTTGCCGAGGTGGTCGAGGTCGAACCAGCCGAGGAACTGCTCGCGCGAGAAGATCTCGTCGTCGCCGTGGCTCCAGCCGAGGCGGGCCAGGTAGTTCACCATGGCGTCGGCCAGGTAGCCTTCTTCGCGGTACTGCGTGACGGGTTTGGCGCCGTTGCGCTTGCTCATCTTCTCGCCCGACTCGTTCAGCACGGTGGGCAGGTGCGCGTAGACCGGCGGCGTGCGGCCGAGCGCCTCGAAGATGTTGATCTGGCGCGGCGTGTTGTTCACATGGTCGTCGCCGCGGATCACGTGGGTGATCGCCATGTCGATGTCGTCGACCACGACGCAGAAGTTGTAGGTGGGCGTGCCGTCGGGCCGGGCGATCACGAGGTCGTCGAGTTCGGCGTTGGCGATTTCTATGCGGCCCTTCACCTTGTCGTCCCACGCCACCACACCGCCGATCGGGTTGCGGAAGCGTAGCACCGGCTGAACGCCTTCGGGCACCGGCGGCAGCGTCTTGCCGGGCTCGGGCCGCCAGGTGCCGTCGTAACGCGGCTTTTCCTTGGCGGCCATCTGGCGCTCGCGCAGCGCGTCGAGTTCGGCCATGCCCATGTAGCAGGGGTAGACATGGCCGGCGGCCTTGAGTTCTTCCAGCACCGCCTTGTAGCGGGCGATGCGCTGCATCTGGTAGAACGGGCCCTCGTCGTGGTTCAGGCCCAGCCAGGCCATGCCTTCGAGGATGACGTCGACGGCGGCCTGCGTGGAGCGCTCCAGGTCGGTGTCCTCGATGCGCAGGATGAAGTCGCCGCCCTGCGAGCGCGCGAAGGCCCACGGGTAGAGCGCCGAGCGGATGTTGCCGAGGTGGATGAAGCCGGTGGGCGACGGCGCGAAGCGGGTGCGCACGCGCTGCGGCGTGCTCGAATTTTCAGAAGACATCAGAGAGAGCCGAGACCCCGTTCGAGGTCGGTTTGCAAATCGACGACGGCCTCCAGGCCGACGGCCACGCGGATCAGCCCCTGCTGGATGCCGGCGGCCTGGCGCTGGGCCTCGGTCAGCCGGCCGTGCGAGGTGCTGGCGGGGTGCGTGATGGTGGTCTTGGTGTCGCCGAGGTTGGCGGTGATGGAGCAGACACGGGTGCTGTCGATCACGTGGAAGGCGTTGCGGCGCGCGGTTTCGGGGTCGTCACCGACCACGTCGAACGACACCACCGCACCGCCCTGCCCGGCCTGCTGCGCCATCGCCAGCGCATGCTGCGGGTGGGAGGCCAGGCCGGGGTAATAAACGCGCTTGACCTTGGGGTGCGCCTCCAGCCAGCCGGCGAATTCCAGCGCGCGGCGGCACTGCGCCTCCATGCGGATGGCCAGCGTCTCCATGCCCTTCAGCACCACCCAGGCGTTGAACGCCGACAAACTCATGCCGGCACTGCGCATCACCGGCACGAAGGTGCCCTCGATCAGTTCGCGCTTGCCGCAGATGGCACCGGCCACCACACGGCCCTGGCCGTCGAGGTACTTGGTGCCGGAATGCACGACGAGGTCGGCGCCGTGCTCCACCGGGCGTTGCAGCGCCGGTGTGCAGAAACAGTTGTCGACCGCCAGCAGCGCGCCGGCCTCGTGGGCCACCTGCGCCAGCGCGGCGATGTCGCAGATCTCGGTCAGCGGGTTGGTCGGCGTTTCGGCGAACAGCAGCCGGGTCTCGGGCCGCACGGCGGCGCGCCAGGCGGCCACGTCGGTCTGCGGGACGAAGCTGCTCAGCACGCCGAACTTGGCGAGCTCCGTGCCGATCAGCTTGATGGTGGAGCCGAACACGCTCTGCGAGCAAATGACGTGGTCGCCCGCCTTCAACAGCCCCATGCACAGCAGCAGAATGGCCGACATGCCGCTCGAGGTGCCGATCGCCGCCTCCATGCCTTCGAGCGCGGCGAGCCGCTGCTCCATGCTGGCGACGGTGGGGTTGCTGAAGCGCGAGTAAATGAAGCCGTCTTCCTCGCCGGCGAAGCGCCGGGCGGCGGTGGCAGAGTCGGGCTGCACGAAGCTGCTGGTGAGGTACAGCGCCTCGGCGTTCTCGCCGTATTGCGACTTGGCCACGGCTTCGCGCACCGCACGGGTGTCGAGCTGCAGGCCGGCGGGCAACGATGTGTCTTTGCTCATGCCTGTGCGCTCACACTTCCTGCGTGCTGACGGTGGCGTTGGGCAGCGTGAGGCGCGAGGTGTCGTCCTGGCTCTCGTTGGTGCCGACGCGCTTTTCGTTGAGCCGCACGATGTCGTCGGAGGTGATGTCGCCGGTGACGTAGATGCCGTCGAAGCACGAGGCGTCGAAGCCGTTCAGCGCGGCGGCAATGCCGTTGGGATCGCGCGGCGCGGCGGCCTGCACGGCGCGCTTCATCGCGTCCACGTCCTGGTAGATCAGCGCGTCGCAGCCGATGATCTGGCGCACCTCTTCCACGGTGCGGCCGTGCGCGACCAGTTCTTCCTTGGTCGGCATGTCGATGCCGTAGACGTTGGGAAAGCGCACCGGCGGCGCGGCGCTGGCCATGTAGACCTTGCGGGCGCCGGCGTCGCGCGCCATCTGCACGATCTCGCGGCTGGTGGTGCCGCGCACGATGGAGTCGTCCACGAGCAGCACGTTGCGGCCCTTGAATTCGCTGCCGATGACGTTGAGCTTCTGGCGCACGCTCTTCTTGCGCACGGCCTGGCCGGGCATGATGAAGGTGCGGCCCACGTAACGGTTCTTCACGAAGCCTTCGCGGTAGGGAATGCCCAGCAGGTGCGCGAGCTGCGTGGCGCTCGGCCGGCTCGACTCAGGAATGGGAATGACGACGTCGATCTCGTTCGGCGGCACGGTGGACACCACCCGCTTGGCCAGCGATTCGCCGAGGTTGAGGCGGGCCTGGTACACCGAGATGCCGTCCATCGTGGAGTCGGGCCGGGCCAGATAGACGAACTCGAAGATGCAGGGATTGAGCTGCGCCTGTTCGGCGCACTGCTGCGCGTGGACTTTTCCGTCGAGGTCGATGAAGACCGCCTCGCCGGGCAGCAGGTTGCGCTCGAACTGGTGGCCGGTGCCCTCCAGCGTGACCGACTCGCTGGCCACCATCACGGTTTCGGCGTTGCGGCCGAAGCACAGCGGCCGGATGCCGTGCGGGTCGCGGAAGGCCAGCAGGCCATGCCCGGCGATGACGGCGATCACCGCGTAGGAACCCTTGATGCGCTGGTGCACCGCGCGCACGGCGGTGAACACGTCTTCAGGCTTGAGCGTGAGGCCGCGCGTGGCGCGCTCCAGCTCGTGCGCCACCACGTTGAGCAGCACCTCGGAGTCGCTCTCGGTGTTGATGTGGCGGTGGTCGGTGACGAACAGCTCGGTCTTCAGCGCCTGCGCGTTGGTGAGGTTGCCGTTGTGCACCAGCACGATGCCGTAGGGCGCGTTCACGTAGAAGGGCTGGGCCTCTTCCTCGCTGTAGGCATTGCCGGCGGTGGGGTAGCGCACCTGGCCGAGGCCGCTGTGGCCGGGCAGCGCGCGCATGTCGCGGGTGCGGAACACGTCGCGCACCATGCCCTTGGCCTTGTGCATGAAGAACTTGCGTTCCTGCTGCGTGACGATGCCGGCCGCATCCTGGCCACGGTGCTGCAGCAGCAGCAGCGCGTCATAGATGAGCTGGTTGACCGGGCCATTGCTGACCACCCCGACGATTCCGCACATGTGTTTTCAGTCCCGTTGAACCACCCGCCCCACGCCGCCCGCCCTCAGGCCGGCAGGTGTTGCGCAAATTTTTCCGGCAGCGCCGGTTTGATCGCCTGCAACGCCGTGGCCAGATAGCCCGCCAGCGTCGACTCTCGCCACCAGGGCTTGTCTTTCAGCGGCGTCATCGCCATCACCACCGTCACCGCCAGCAGCAGCACGAAGCCGCGCACCAGCCCGAACGCCGCGCCCAGCGTGCGGTCCACGGGCCGCAGGCCCAGCATCTCGATCAGCTTCTTCAGCAGCCAGGCCACCAGGCCGGCGCCGAAAGCCGCCGCCACGAACACCACCGCGAAGCCCGCGGCATACCGCACCGGCTCCGCCGACCCCTCCAGCGGCAGTTGTGCCGCCACCTGCGGCGCAAACCACTGTGCCAGAAAAAACGCCGCCACCCAACCCACCAGCGACAACAGCTCGTACACCAGGCCACGCCAAGCGCCGATCAGCAGCGAGGCCGCCAACACCGTCAGCAGGATCCAGTCGACCGACGCCAGCATGGGGCCCTTACAGCGTCAGCACCGCAGCCGACAGGCTCAGCGACTTGATCTTGGCCGCGGCCTTGTCGGCCGCCGCGCGGCTCTCGAAGGGGCCGACCCGCACGCGGATGCGCCGGCCGTCCTTGGTATCTGCGACTTGCGTGTAGGTTTTCAAGCCGGCCGCCTCGACCTTGAGCCGCGCCTCGCGCGCCTTGGTCTGCTCGGCGAAGGAGCCGATCTGCACGATGTAGCGGTCGGCGTCGGCTGCCGCGGGTGCCGCAGCAACCGCCGGCTTGGGCGCGGCCTTGGCCGGAGCCGCCTCGGGCTCGGCGCCTTCCAGCAGCGCACGGGCCTTGGCGCCGTCGTCGCTCCGGGCGGGCTTGCCCACCTCGCGCGGCACCGAGTTCTCGGTCACCTTGGCGGGTGCGGCCCGTTCGGGCTTGGCCGGCTTGGCCTCGGCGTGTTTCTCGCTGGCCTTGGCCACGGGTTTCTCGGCCGGCTTCACCGGCTTCTCCGCTTCCTTTTTAGGAGCAGAAGATTCAGGTTTGGCGCTGACTTTGGCCGGTTTTTGTTCAGATTTTGGCTTGGGATCGGCGCTCACCACCTGTTCGCGCTCGTCCAGGCTCGCGGCGGCCGACACGCGTTCGGTGGCCACCGGCTTCTTTTCGATCTTCTCGGCCGGGGCTTCGGGCTCGGGCGCCGGCTCGGGCTTGGCCGCGGCAGGCGGGGCCGCCGTCCTGGAGGCCGGCAGCGCCAGCGGCGCGGCCTTGTTGCGGTCGGGAATCTGGATCGGGATGTCGACGGCGATCGGCCGGGGCTGGGTGTCGAACAGCAGCGGGAAACCCACCACGCCGATGCCGACCAGCACGGCGGCGCCGATCAGCCGGTGCTTGGCGCGCTGGCGCAGGGCTTCGACGCTCTCGGTGGGCGCGGCATGGCCGGGCGCTTCACTGGCGGCACGCTGGCCGGGCAATCGGAACTTGAAAAACGCCATGGAGCGGGTGGGAGGAACCGTTCGTCAACCGGCGCTGCCGGCGAGGTGTTGCGCGTGCAGCCGGGGCACGCCGTTCTTCAACACACCGCCCACCGTGTAGAACGATCCGAAAACCACGATTCTATCAGTGGGGTCTGCCCCTTCGAGGGCCGCCTGCAGCGCGGCGAGCGGGTCGGCGTGGGTGCTGGCGCGGGCGGGCACCGGCGGCGTGGGCAGCTCGCGCCAGCGGGCCAGCAGCGCCTCGGCGCTGGCGGCGCGTAGCGTGGGCAGGTCGGTGAACAGCCAGCGGTCGACCAGCGGCAGCATCTTGCCCAGCATGGGCCCGAGGTCCTTGTCGGCCATCGCGCCGAACACGGCGTGGGTGCGGGGGTAGTAGCCCATCGCGTCGAGGTTGGCGGCCAGCGCGGCGACCGAATGCGGGTTGTGGGCCACGTCGAGCACCAGCGTGGGCTGGCCGGGCACGATCTGGAAGCGCCCCGGCAGCTCGACCATGGCCAGCCCGCTGCGCACCGCCTGCGCCGTCACCGGCAGGCGCTCGCGCAGCGCGGTCAGCGCAGCCAGTGCACCGGCGGCGTTGACGAGCTGGTTGGCGCCGCGCAGTGCCGGGTAGGCCAGCCCGGCGTAACGGCGGCCGCGGCCGGCCCAGCCCCACTGCTGGCGGTCGCCCGAGAAATTGAAATCGACGCCGAAGCGCCACAGGTCGGCGCCGATCGCGGTGGCCTGGTCGATCACGCTCTGCGGCGGCACCGGGTCGCCCACGATGGCCGGCTTGCCGGCGCGCAGGACACCGGCCTTCTCGAAACCGATCGCCTCGCGGGTGTCGCCCAGCAGTTCGGTGTGGTCGAGGTCGATGCTGGTGATGACGGCGCAGTCGGCATCGATGATGTTCACCGCGTCGAGCCGGCCGCCGAGGCCGACCTCCAGAATCGCCACGTCCAGCCCGCTGGTCGACATGAGCCGCAGGATGGCCAGAGTGGTGAACTCGAAATAGGTCAGGCTCACGTCCGGCTCGAAGGCGCAGCGGGCGTGTTCCACCGCCTCGAAATGCGGCAGCAGGTCGGCAGCCGCGACCGCCGCGCCGTCGATGCGGCAGCGCTCCTCGAAATGCACCAGGTGCGGCGAGCCGTAGACGCCGGTCTTCCAGCCGGCCTGCCGCGCGATGGACTCGATCAGCGCGCAGGTCGAGCCCTTGCCGTTGGTGCCGGCCACCGTGATCACCGGGCACTCGAAGCGCAGGCCCAGGCGGTCGGCAACGGTGCGGACGCGGTCCAGCCCCAGTTCGATGGTGGCGGGGTGCAGGCGCTCGCAATGGGCGAGCCAGTCGGCGAGGGTTCGGGGCAGCGCGGATGGGGTCATCGGTGTCGCGATTGTCGCAAAGCGGCGCGCATCGGCGATCATCGCCGCATGACTTCCCCGAAGACTCCCACCCTCTACGGCATCCCCAATTGCGACACGGTCAAGAAGGCCCGCGCCTGGCTGGGCGACCACGGCACCGCATTCGTGTTCCACGACTTCAAGAAACAGGGCGTGCCCGGTGAACACCTGAAGGCCTGGCTGGCCAGCGCCGGCTGGCAGAAGGTGGTGAACCGCCAGGGAACGGCCTGGCGCAAGCTGGAACCGGCCACCCAGGCCAGCGTGGTGGACAACGCCAGCGCGGTGCCGGTGCTGCTGAACAACGCCAGCGTCATCAAGCGGCCGGTGGTGGAGTGGCCCGACGGCGCCATCACCGTGGGCTTCGATGCCGACGACTGGTCGCGCCGCGTCTGAACGGCTGAAGCATTTCGACACACTTTCGTGTTGCAGCCACCTCTCTTCCATCGTTCTCTCCAATGGAGCGCATGCGCCTGAGTGAAGGCGCAAGCGGCGGTTTTTACGCGGCATTTACCGAACCCACATCCGGCGACACACTCGAAGTGTGAGAATTCAGCCAATCGCACCCATGGGGGTGCAGAGCAAAGGTGGAAACATCATGACCAAGACCCTTCTCGTTCTGTCCGGCCTTGCACTGGCCGCCGGCGCCGCGTCGGCCCAGCAGGGCCCCCAAGGTTCTTACGGCCCCGAAGTTGGCCGTGTGCTGTCGAGCACGCCCATCGTGCAGCAGGTCGCGGTGCCGCGACAGGTCTGCGGCCAGACGCCCGCCTATGTGCAGAACCCGCGCACCGGCGCCGGTGCCGTGATCGGCGCGGTGGCCGGCGGCGCGCTCGGCAACTCCATCGGCGGCGGCAGCGGCCGGGCAGCCGCCACGGTGCTGGGTGTGCTGGGTGGCGCGATGCTGGGCGACAGCGTCGAGGCCGGCCCGCCGCGCGTCGAGAACGTGCCCACCTGCAGCACGCAGACCGGCTATGAAAACCGCACCGTGGCCTACAACGTGGTCTACGAATACGCCGGCCGCCAGTACTCGGTACAGATGCCGAACGACCCGGGCCCGACCATCGCGCTGAACGTGTCGCCAGCCGGCGCCCCGGTGGCCGACACCGGCGCCTATGGCAACCCGCAATACGTGACGGCGCCCTACCCCGCCGCCCAGCCGGCCCCCGTGTATTACCCGGCCTACCCCGGCTACTACCGCCCGGCCTATGCCTACCCGCCGGTCGGCGTGTCGCTGAACCTGGGCTACACCCGCGGCCACTGGCGTTGAGCCCACCGGCCACGCGGCCGGCCGTGCTCCACCGTGCCCCGCCCCGAGCGGGGCATTTTTTTTGCCCGCGCGGCCTGCGCGGCGCACACGCATTTACAAAAAAAAACCTCAAGGGCTGTCACCGCTGGACGAAACAGAAGCATTGATGACTGGGATTCCCCCAGACACCAACCGGACACCTCCCCATGACGACCCGCCTGGCGACGGCGCCTCTCCCCGACACGACGGAGGCGCCCCAACCGGCGGCCCCGGCCTTCCACACCGCCACCGCCGACCGCCGGGGCGCCGGCTGGCTCGCCCCCGGTTTCGCCGTGGCCGCCACGCTGGCCGCCTGCGGCGGTGGTGGTGGTGGCGGCGACAGCCCCGCCCCGTCACCCGGCAGCCCGCCGCCGCCCCCTCCTGCACCACCCCCCAGCGCCACCGAGGCCTCGCGCTTCCTCGCGCAGGCCACGCTGGGCGCCAGCAAGGCCGACATCACGGCGCTGCAGGCCAGCAGCTTCTCGGCGTGGATCGAAGGCCAGTTCAACGCGCCGGCCAGCCAGGGCCACGTCGACTGGCTGGTGGCGAACGGCTACAACGTCGAGGCCAACCGCAACAACATCACCGGCATGGACAACACGATCTGGCGCAAGCTGATCGGCTCCAATGACCCGCTGCGCCAGCGCGTGGTGCTGGCGCTGTCGGAAATCTGCGTGGCCTCGGTGCTGGGCATCAACGCGGCGTGGCGGCAGTTCGCGGTGGGCAACTACCTCGACATCCTGGAGGCCAACGCCTTCGGCAACTACCGCACGCTGCTGCAGCAGATCTCGACCAGCCCGGCAATGGGCTACTACCTCACCTTCCGCGGCAACGCCAAGGCCAACGCTGGCACCGGCAGCCAGCCTGACGAAAACTACGCCCGCGAGCTGATGCAGCTCTTCACCCTCGGCCTGCTGCAGCTCAACCCCGACGGCACGCCCAAGCTCACCGGCGGCGCCACCGCCGAGACCTACGGCCCGGCCGACGTGAGCGGCCTGGCCCGCGTGTTCACCGGCTGGGACCTCGACACCAGCGGCTTCACATCGCCCTTCCCCTCCGACGTGATGGTGCGGCCGATGGCGCAGGTGGCCAGCCGCCACGAGCCGGGCACCAAGACCTTCCTCGGCACCACCATTGCGGCCAACACCAACGGCGCCGATTCGCTGCGCCTCGCGCTCGACGCCATCTTCGCCCACCCCAACCTGCCGCCCTTCGTCGCGCGGCAGATGATCCAGCGGCTGGTCACCAGCAACCCCAGCCCGGCCTACGTGGCACGGGCCGCCGCGGCCTTCACCAACAACGGCAGCGGCGTGCGCGGCGACATGAAGGCGCTGCTGCGCGCCATCCTGCTCGACAGCGAGGCGCGCGACATGGGCAACGTGAACGTGGCCAGCTTCGGCAAGCTGCGCGAGCCGGTCGTGCGCTTCCTGAACTGGGCGCGTGCCTTCGGCGCCACCTCGACCAGCAACACCTACACCGTGGGCGATTTGAGCGACCCCGCCAGCCGGCTGGGCCAGAGCCCGATGCGGTCGCCGTCGGTCTTCAACTTCTTCCGTCCCGGCTATGTGCCACCAACCAGCGCGCTGGCCACGCAAGGCCTTGCCGCGCCGGAGCTGCAGATCGCCACCGAGTCGTCGGTGGCGGGCTATGTGAACTTCATGCAGCGCACGGTGAACAACGGCATTGGCGACGTGAAGGCCACCTACCCGCAGCTGCTGGCGCTGGTGAACGACTCGGCCGCGCTGCTGGCCGAACTGAACCTGGTGCTGGCGGCCAACCAGCTCTCGGCCGCCACGCTGTCGGCGCTGAAGACCGCGCTCGACACCATCGCAGTCGCCAACGACACCGGCAAAAACAACCGGGTCTACGCCGCCGTGCTGCTGGTGCTGGCGGCGCCCGAATACATCGCGCAGAAGTGAGGAGCAGAACATGAACAACGACACCTCCCGCCGCGCCTTCCTGCAACGGGCCGGCCTGCTGGGCATCGCGTCCAGCGCCGCGCCGTTCGCGATGGGCCTGGCCGCGATGGGCGAGGCCGCCGCGCAGAGCGCCACCGACTACAAGGCGCTGGTCTGCGTCTTCCTGTTCGGCGGCAACGACTACGCCAACACGCTGATCCCCTACGACCAGGCCAGCTACGACCTGTACCGCAGCTTCCGCAGCAACATCGCCATCGACCGCTCCGCGCTCGACGCCACTGTGCTCGACCCCACCACCGCGCTGCCCAATGGCCGCCAGTATGCGGTGGCGCCGGGCTTCTCCACGCTGCTGCCGGTTTATGACGCCGGCAAGATGACCACGCTGCTCAATGTGGGCACGCTGATCCAGCCGACCACCAAGGCGCAGTACAACGCCCGCTCGGTGCCGCTGCCGCCCAAGCTGTTCTCGCACAACGACCAGCAGTCGTTCTGGCAGTCGTCGTCGGCCGAAGGCGCCATCTCGGGCTGGGGCGGCCGCATCGGCGACCTGTTCGCGAGCGGCAACGGCAACAGCACCTTCACCTGCATCAGCGTGTCGGGCAACGCGGTCTACCTCTCGGGCAAAAGCGCGGTGCAGTACCAGGTGACAACCAGCGGCTCGGTGCCGGTCACCGGCATCAAGAACCCGCTGTACGGCTCGGCCGCCTGCTCCACCGCGCTGGCCAGCCTGATGACCGGCACCCGCACCAACCTGTTCGAGTCGGAATACGCCCGCATCAGCAAACGCTCGATCGACGCCACCGACCAGATCACCGCCGGCCTCGCCGCCAGCCCCGCGCTCGCCACCGCGTTCCCCGCCGGCAACGGGCTGGCCAGCCAGCTCAAGATGGTGGCGCAGTTGATCGGCGCGCGGCAGAACCTGGGTGCCAAGCGCCAGGTGTTCTTCGTCTCGATCGGCGGCTTCGACACGCACGACAGCCTGCTGCGCGACCACCCGCCGCTGATCGCCAACGTGGGGGCGGCGATGCGCGCCTTTTACGACGCCACGGTGGAGCTGGGCGTGGCGAACCAGGTCACGGCGTTCACCGCGTCGGACTTCGGCCGCACGCTGGTCAGCAATACCGACGGCTCCGACCACGGCTGGGGCAGCATGCACTTCGTGGTGGGCGGCTCGGTGCTGGGCAAGTCCTACGTGGGCGCGGCGCCGGCCATTGCCAACAACGGCGCCGACGACGTGGGCCAAGGCCGGCTGCTGCCCAACCTGGGCGTGGACCAGATGGCCGCCACGCTGGGCAAATGGTTCGGGGTGTCGGCCACCGACATGGGCACGGTGCTGCCCAACCTGAAAAACTTCAGCACGCAGAACCTGGGCTTCATGGCCGCCTGAAGCCCTCCAGCCGGAAAAATCGCCGGATTTCAGCATGGAATCCGGCGCAAGTCAGCGCCAAATATGGTGTTGTTGCTACAACATTCAGAGCGCCGTGGAATGCAGCGCGCCGCTGAACATCACCGGCCCAGTGGGCCCGCCGTCGCCGCGCACGCCGCCCTTGGGCTCCAGGCTGACCGCCAGCGCCGGCACGTCGCGCACCGCGCCGGGCGCGGCCACCAGCTTGATGACCTTGTCGCCGCCCAGCACGCCCAGCGAGCGCGGGCCGGCCGGCTTGGCCCCTTCGGCCGCGGGGCCGGGCAGCGCCCACAGCTGCAGCGAGCGGTCGTCGGCCTCGCGGTAGTTGCCGAGGCGCTTGAGCATCAGCGTCTGCCGGTGGGGGTCGAAGGTGACGAGGAAGGCGTTGGCGGCCTTGTCGTCGGCCAGCATGGCGACGTACTGCACGTCGGGCATGGCCTTCATCTGGGCGAGCAGCGCGGCGTTGCCTTGCTTGGCGTCGGCCAGTTGGCGGTCGCGGTCGTCGACCTGGCGGCCGAGGTTGAAGGTGGTGAGCACCGCCACCAGCGCCACGGCGCCGGCTGTCACCGCGCCCATGCGCCACAGGCCCAGGGCGCGGCGCAGGCGGTCGGCCAGGCCGGTGTCGGCCACGGCCACCGGTTTCACGGCGGCGGTACGCTGGCCTTCGACCACGTTGGCGATGCGCTTCCAGACGTTGGCGCTGGGCGCCTCGCTGGCCTGCAGCTCGGTGAGGGAGGCCAGGCGCTCCTGCCAGATGAGGGCTTGCGCGCGGGCGGTGACGCTCTCGCGGGCCAGCGTTTCGAAGCGGCGGCGGGCGCCACCGCGCAGCGTGCCGAGCGCGTAGCTGGCGGCGATCTGTTCGAGCAGTTCGGGACGGTTGACGATGTTCATGTGTGCCGCCCTAGTGAAAACGGGCCATGCAGCCGCGCAGTTGCTCCAGGCCGCGGCGGATCCAGGTTTTGACGGTGCCCAGCGGCAGCTTGAGCTGTTGCGCCAGCTCGCCGTGGCTCAAGTCGCGCAGGTAGGCGAGGCTGACGACCTCGCGGTGCTTGCTCTCCAGCCTGCCGAGGCACTGGTGCAGCGCCCAGGCGCGCTCGCTGGCCTGGGTGGTGTCCATCGGGTCGGGGGAGTCGCCGGCCACGGTGTCGGTCACCACGTCGTCGAGCGGCTGGTTCAGGTCGACCCGTTCGGTGCCGCGGCGGCGCCGGAAATCGAGCGCCCGGCTGCGCACGATGACGCCCATCCAGGCCATGGGCGGGCTCAGCGCGGCGCGGTAGTCGGCGGCGATGCGCCAGATGTTGAGGTAGGCGTCTTGCAGCACGTCTTCGGCCCACTCGCGGTTGCCCACGACGCGCAGCGCGACGCCATAGAGCTTGGAGGAGGTCAGGTCGTACAGCTCGCGCAGCGCGGCTTCGGCGGACTGGTGGGCCGCCGGGCCGGGCTGCTCGCGCAGCGCGCCGATCCGGTCGATGAGGGCGATCAACACGTGGTCTGGGTTCTGGATGGCCATAAAACGGGAGTCGCTGGGGATACGCGGCCGGGGCCCGCCCGGATTCAGCAGGCCCGACCGTTAAAATCGGGGGCTAGCCTCAACAACCATTGTGCCCAAGCGCGGCGCCACTTTCCCATGACCACCGAAAAATTCGACGGCGTGTCCGTCTCGACCAAGGCCAACGTGTACTTCGACGGCAAGTGCGTCAGCCACAGCATCACGCTGGCCGACGGCACGAAGAAGTCGGTCGGTGTGATCCTGCCCGCCACGCTCACCTTCAACACCGGCGTGCCGGAAATCATGGAATGCACTGCCGGTTCGTGCGAGTACAAGCTGGCCGGCAGCAGCGAATGGGTCAAGTCCAGCGCCGGCGAGCAGTTCAACGTGCCCGGCAACTCCAGCTTCGAGATCCGCGTGGGCGAGGCCTACCACTACATCTGCCACTTCGGTTGAGCGGCTGAGCGACATGGCGACCATCCTCCAAAAGATTCCCGCCGGCCAGAAGGTCGGCATCGCGTTTTCCGGTGGCCTGGACACCAGCGCCGCGCTGCTGTGGATGAAGCAGAAGGGCGCCCTGCCCTATGCCTACACCGCCAACCTCGGCCAGCCCGACGAGCCCGACTACGACGCCATTCCGCGCAAGGCGATGGAATACGGCGCCGAAAAGGCGCGGCTGATCGACTGCCGGCTGCAACTGGTGCACGAAGGCATCGCCGCGCTGCAGTCGGGCGCCTTCCACATCCGCACCGCCGGCGTCACCTACTTCAACACCACGCCGCTGGGCCGGGCCGTGACCGGCACCATGCTGGTCGCCGCGATGAAGGAAGACGACGTCCACATCTGGGGCGACGGGTCCACCTACAAGGGCAACGACATCGAGCGGTTCTACCGCTACGGCCTGCTGACCAACCCCAGCCTGCGCATCTACAAGCCCTGGCTGGACCAGACCTTCATCGACGAGCTGGGCGGCCGTGCCGAAATGAGCGCGTTCATGAACCAGCACGGCTTCGGCTACAAGATGAGCGCCGAGAAGGCCTACAGCACCGACAGCAACCTGCTCGGCGCCACCCACGAGGCGAAAGACCTGGAGTTCCTGAACAGCGGCATCCGCATCGTCAACCCCATCATGGGCGTGGCGTTCTGGAAGGACGACGTGGCCGTGAAGGCCGAAGAAGTCACCGTGCGCTTCGAAGAAGGCCAGCCCGTCGCGCTGAACGGCAAGACCTTCGAGAGCCCGGTCGAGCTGCTGCTCGAGGCCAACCGCATCGGCGGCCGCCACGGCCTGGGCATGAGCGACCAGATCGAGAACCGCATCATCGAGGCCAAGAGCCGCGGCATTTACGAGGCCCCCGGCCTCGCGCTGCTGCACATCGCCTACGAGCGGCTCGTCACCGGCATCCACAACGAAGACACCATCGAGCAGTACCGCGCCAACGGCCTCAAGCTCGGCCGCCTGCTGTACCAGGGCCGCTGGTTCGACCCGCAGGCCATCATGCTGCGCGAAACCGCCCAGCGCTGGGTGGCCCGCGCCGTGACCGGCGAAGTGACCATCGAGCTGCGCCGCGGCAACGACTACAGCCTGCTCAACACCGACAGCCCCAACCTCACCTACGCGCCCGAGCGCCTGAGCATGGAAAAGGTCGAAGACGCCCCCTTCTCCCCACTCGACCGCATCGGCCAGCTCACCATGCGCAACCTCGACATCATCGACACGCGGGACAAGCTGAAGGTGTACGCGCAGGCGGGGCTGCTGTCGGTGGGTGAGGGGACGGCGGTGCCGATGTTGGGCAGCGACGAGAAATAAAGCATCTCTAGTAACTAAATTGGAGGCCGCTCACGCGGCCTTTATTTTTTTGCCACCATGGTTAAGCCATCCCCGGCTTTAACAAACAGTCGGACAAAGGCCCCGTCGGGGACAGCATTCAGCAGATAAGTAAATCCCTGCCAGCCCGACCGCTTCGCAGAGTCTGATAATGGTTTGCGAGCGGCAAAGAGTGCGGGACTCTGAAAGTCGACAGAAAGATAGTAGACGGCGTGGGCGTCCGAAGCTTTCAGCACCAAGAACAAAGGGAAATAGATTCCAGAATCCATCCGCTCTTTTTGTGGCCCCCAAGCCGCGCCCAAGACCTTCTTCGGTAACGATAGGACAGAAGATGCGCTCAAGGTTTTCACCTGAGCCAGAAATCCACAAAAGTCACATATCAGGTCGGCACACTTGAAGTTCGTTGGAAGCAATCTAAATGTTTTTGCCCGCTTGCATTTTGGACACGCGCATGAGCGAGCGACGAGTTGCTCGCCCCAGGACCCAAGTTCTTGCTTAGTTGTCGTCACCGTACATCCTTCTCATATGCGAGACCGATTTCAGCACCAAAGCCTCCTTAGTGCCGTCAGGAGATCTTATGTTTAAGCGCGCCACCATTACCCTACTCGCTGCGGCGTCTGTTGGTTCAGCTTCCGCCGAAACCATCGGCGACGTCAGCACCACCTTCAAGCTGCTGAGCCCCAACGACAAGGTGGTGGTCGACGTGTTCGACGACCCGGGCGTGGGTGGCGTGGCGTGTTACCTCTCGCACGCCAAGACGGGTGGCTACAAGGGTGCGCTGGGGCTGGCGGAAGACACTGCCGACGCGGCGGTGGCCTGCCGGCAGGTGGGGCCGATCTCGTTCAAGGACAAGCTGCCGAAGCAGCAAGAGGTGTTCAGCGAGCGCTCGTCCATCCTGTTCAAGCGGGTGCGGGTGGTGCGCATGGTGGACGCCAAGCGCAACGCGCTGGTCTACCTGGTCTATTCCGACAAGCTGGTGGACGGCAGCCCGAAGAACAGCGTGACGGCGGTGCCGGTGCCGGCGGAGTTGCCGATTCCGCTGAAGTGATGGGCTGATCGCGGGGGGCGTCAATCACCGCCGCCCCCGCCACAACCCCCTCCCCCACACCCACCGCCACCATCCCCCGAACCGTCGGAGCCGCCGCCGTCACCGCCCGACGACGACGAACTGCTGTCGGCGCCGCCGAAGCTGTCGGAGCTGCCGCTGAACGAATCGCTGCTGAAGTCGGTGCCGCAGAAGGTGGCCATGCCGACGCTGGTTTCGGCGGCGCCGGCCTTGCTCTTCCTGACGATGTCGTGGCAGTCGGCTTCGTAATGAAAGCCGCCGGGAATGGCGAGCTTGGCGTCCAAGGCGAACAGCAGCGGCAGGCGGCTGGGCGCGCGGGGTTTGATGGCTTCGTCGCGGCAGGCCCAGTACCAGGTGCGGCGCAGGCCGTCGTTGTTTTTGGCCTGCGCGCCGAGCGCTTCGGCGGGCGTGTGGTGCATGAAGCGGCCGAGCGCGAGGTCGCACCAGTCGCGGTAGGCCTTGGTGTTGAGGATGAACTCGTGCCACATCGCGTCGACGGCCTGCGACGGCATCGCGACGAACTGGTTGCGGCTGCGCAGGCTGGCCCAGAAGAACTGGCGCAGGCCGCGTTCGACGAGGTCGCAGTCCTTGGCGCGCAGGCCGGGGTAGGTCTCGCGCAGCTTGCGTTTGAGGTATTGGGGCATCGGCGCCTCGCGCACCAGCTTTTCGCGCTGGGCGCGGGCCCAGGTGCGGATGGCGCCGGTGGCGATGCCTGAGGCCATGAGCAGCACGACCCACTGGCCGGGCGCCTTCCAGCGGCCAGCGAACACGAGCAGCCCGCACACCGCCCACGCCACCCAGATCGCCGCGACGACGTGCCCGTTGTGGCGCAGCAGCCAGCGTTTCCATTTCGGCATGGCGTCCCCCCTTCTCCGTCTTGACGGTGACCCCGCCTTTGCCGGGGTTGTAGCACGAAGGGAAGGAGTCGTGTTCAGCCCGGCCGGGAGGCGGTGACAACGGGTTTTTCCGGGCTCAGCGCGGCGTTCAGGCGGCGGTGCGCGCGGCGCATTTCGGGTCCGACGGCGCACAGCGGCATGCCGGTCTGGCGGGCGATTTCGTCGTGCGAGCAGTCGTCGAAATAGGCAAGGCCCACCAGCGTCTGCTGCGCCAGGGGCAAGGCCCGCAGAGCGCTGTGCACGGCGCGGGCGCGCTGCAGCGTTTCGACCTGCTCGATCGGGCCGGGCAACGGGCAGGCATGGTCGTCGGGGTCGAACGCGGGCGCACCGTTCTGGCCGCCGTGGCGGTGCCGTTCGCGGCGCAGCACGTCGTGCGCGCGGCTGCGCACGATGGTGGCCAACCACGCGAGCGCGGTGCCGCGGGTGTGGTCGTAGCTGAGCAGCGTGGCCCACGCCTGGAAGTAGGCGTCGGCGGTGGCGTCGTCGCCATGCGCCTCGCCACAGATGCGGCGCGCCATGGCGAGCATGCGGCGGATGGTGGCGACATAGAAGGCCTCGAACGCGGACACGTCGCCATTGCGGGCGGCGGCGAGCATGTTCGACAGCGAATCGTCCGGATCGTCGGTCACTGCCGCCACCGTAACCACCGTCGGCGCCGCGTGGCGTCATCCGGAATCGCCAGGCCGGCACTTGACGGGTTTGGCTGACACGCCGAGGTTCGTTATCACGACACGCCCCCGCCACGGCGCAAACGTAATGCCTACACGCCCGTCGGTCGAGCCAGTGCCACCGCACTTCCACCTCCAACCCGCGTCCGCGTTCTCTGCATCCGAGAACTTTTTTGGCAACCCCTTTTCGTGGGCTGGCGGAGCCTTGCCCCGAAAAGCCTGAAGGACGACATCACCATGCTAGGCAACTACCTCACCCGTGAACAGGTCAAGGACATCGCAGTGAAGCGCGCGCAACGGCGCGACTTCTTCCGCAAGGGCAGCGGCTTCGCCGTTGGCGTGGCGGGCGGCGCGATCCTGGCGGCCTGCGGCGGCGGCTCGGATTCGATTGCGCAGTCGAACGCGCCGACCGACCCCGACATTCTCAATTTCGCGCTGAACCTCGAGTACCTCGAAGCCCAGTTCTACCAGTTCGCCGCCACGGGCTCCGGCCTGGCGGCCAACCAGCTCACCGGCACCGGCACGCAGGGCGGTGTGACCGGGGGCCGCGCGGTGTCGTTCACCGACCCGGTGATCCGGCAGTACGCCAAGGAGATCGCGGCCGACGAGGTGGCGCACGTGGCCTTTCTGCGCTCGGCGCTGGGGTCGGCCGCGGTGGCGCAACCGGCGCTCGACATCGGCGCCGACCCGAACGGCGCGTTCTCCAGCGCCGCGCGGGCCGCCGGTCTGATCGGCGCGAACCAGGCCTTCGACCCGTATGCGAGCGACGAGAACTTTCTGCTGGCGGCCTTCATCTTCGAAGACGTGGGCGTCACGGCGTACAAGGGCGCGTCGCCGCTCATCCAGAACAAGACCTTTCTGGAGGCCGCAGCCGGCATTCTGGCGGCCGAGGCCTACCACGCGGGTCTGGTGCGCACGGCGCTGTACGCCAAGGGGGTGGCAACGCCGGCGCTGCGCACGTCGGCCGACGCGATCTCGAACGCCCGCGATTCGCTCGACAACAACCAGGACGTCGACCAGGGCATCAGCCCCACCAACGATGTGTCCAACATCGTGCCGCTGGACAATAATGGCATTGCTTTCAGCCGATCGCCGGGCGACGTGCTGAACATCGTGTATCTGAACAGCGGCCAGGTCAGCAAGGGCGGTTTCTTCCCGAACGGGGTGAACGGCACCCTCGCACTCAGCAGCGCACTCGCCTGACCTGGAGCCGCCACCATGCCCCCTACCCTGCCGCTTGCAGCGGACATCCACCATCCGATTCCGCTGCGCCGGAAATGGCGTTACCTGCTGGGCTTCGCCATCGTTGTGGCGGGGCTGGGCGTGCTGGCGCTGGAAGCGGCGACCCAGCTCGCCGCCGCCGGTTCGCGCGTTCAAGGCGCGTTGACCGGCGGCTCGATCGCCGCGCTCGCCACCGCGCTGGGCACGCTGCCGGTGCTGCTGTCGCAGAAGTTCTCGCAGCGCACCTACGACACGCTGCTGGGCTTCGGCGCCGGCGTGATGCTGGCGGCCAGCTCGTTCTCGCTCATCATTCCGGCCATTGCGGCGGCCAAGGCGCAGGGGGCCGGCGGCTGGGGCGCTGGCGGCATCGTGGCGGCGGGCGTGCTGCTGGGGGCGCTGCTGCTGCTGGGCATTGACCGGGCGGTGCCGCACGAGCATTTCGTGAAGGGCCTGGAAGGGCCGGCAGCGAAGGCGATGAAGCGGGTCTGGCTGTTCGTGTTCGCGATCTCGCTGCACAACATGCCCGAGGGCCTGGCGATCGGCGTGGCCTATGCGGGCACCGACCCGCTGCAGGCGCTGGCGCTGGCCACCGGCATCTCCATTCAGGACGTGCCGGAGGGCCTGGTGGTGGCGCTGGCGCTGCGCGGCGTGGGCTACGGCCGCATCACGTCGGCCGGGCTGGGCGTGCTGTCGGGGCTGGTGGAGCCGGTGGCGGCGGTGTTCGGCGCGGTGGTGATCTCGATGTCGGCCAGCCTGCTGCCGGTGGGGCTGGCGCTGGCGGCCGGCGCGATGCTGTTCGTGATCAGCCACGAGATCATCCCGGAGTCGCACCGCCAGGGCCACGAGCGCTGGGCCACCTGCGGGCTGATGCTGGGCTTTGTGGTGATGATGCTGCTGGACACGGCGTTGTCTTGAGCGCTACTGAATAAATAGCAACAACACCATATTCCGCACTGGCTTGGCGGCTATTTTTTCTCAAAATGGCCGTCAGACCACCACCGGCTCGGGTTCCAGCCGGATGCCGAAGCGCTCGTAGACGCTGGTCTGGATGGCCTTGGCCAGCGTCATCACCTCGCCGCCGGTGGCGCCGCCGCGGTTGACCAGCACCAGCGCCTGCTTCTCGTACACGCCGGCCTGCCCGACCGACTTGCCTTTCCAGCCGCAGGCGTCGATCAGCCAGCCCGCCGCCAGCTTGATGTTGCCGTCGAGCATGGGGTAGTGCACCACCTTGGGCTCGCGGGCGATGATGTCGGCGCACTGGTCGGGCGTGACGGTGGGGTTCTTGAAGAAGCTGCCGGCGTTGCCGATGACGCGCGGGTCGGGCAGCTTGGCGCTGCGGATCGCGCAGACCCAGTCGAACACCTGCTGCGGCGTGGGGCGGGTGATGCCGGTCTCCAGCACCCGGCGCTCCAGGTCGGCGTAGCCCAGCTCGGCCTTCCACGGCTTGGGCAGCAGAAAGCGCACGCGGGTGATCAGCGCCCGGCCGGCCAGCCCGAAGTCACCGGGCCGCACGGCCTCGCGCTTGAAGACCGAGTCGCGGTAGCCGAAGGCGCACTGGGCAGCGCTCAGCGTGAAGCACTCGCCGGTGTCCAAGTGGACGGCGTCGAGCGACTCGAAGCGGTCCTGCAGCTCCACGCCGTAGGCGCCGATGTTCTGCACCGGCGCGCCGCCCACGGTGCCGGGAATGAGCGCCAGGTTCTCCAGCCCGGGGTAGCCGTTGGCGATGGTCCAGGCGACCACGTCGTGCCAGGTCTCGCCGGCGCCGGCTTCCACCACCCAGCCGCGCGCCGATTCGTCCACCAGCCGCAGGCCGCGCACCTCCACCTTCAGCACCAGCGGCTTCACGTCGCCGGTGAGCACGAGGTTGCTGCCGCCGCCGAGCACGAACTTGGGCTGCGCCGACAGCGCCGGGTCGAGGGCCACGGCCCGGGCGTCGGCTTCGCCGGCCACGCGCACCAGCGTGTGGGCCTTGGCGACGATGCCGAAGCTGTTGTAGGGCTGCAGCGGGACATTGGACTCCGCGATCATGGGAGAATTGTCGGGGATACAGGGAGCCCCGTCATGCCGTCATTCGATACCGTCTGCGAAGCCAATCTGGTGGAAGTCAAAAACGCCGTGGAGAACACCGCGAAGGAGATCAACACCCGCTTCGATTTCAAGGGCACGTCCGCCGCGATCGAACTCAAGGACAAGGAGATCACGCTGTTCGGCGACGCCGACTTCCAGCTGACCCAGGTCGAGGACATCCTGCGCGCCAAGCTCGCCAAGCGCGAGGTGGACGTGCGCTTCCTCGACATCGGCGACGTGCAGAAGATGGGCGGCGACAAGGTCAAGCAGGTTGCCAAGGTGCGCAACGGCATCGAGACCGACCAGGCCAAGAAGATCCAGAAGGCCATCAAGGACAGCAAGCTCAAGGTGCAGGCCGCCATTCAGGGCGACTCGGTGCGCGTCACCGGCGCCAAGCGCGACGACCTGCAGGCCGCGATGGCGCTGCTGCGCAAGGAGATGACGGACCTGCCGATCTCCTTCAACAACTTCCGCGATTGAGTTGCTACAAGAAACGTAGCTGCAAAGCGCCTATTTGCGCTGGCCCAGCCGCGATTCCTTGCCTGAAACGAGCCGGTTGATGTTCTCGCGGTGCCGCCAGACCAGCAGCAGCGCCATCACCGCCAGCGCCACCACCACCGGCTTTTCCGCGTACCACGCGATCTGGTTGCCGAACAGGTAATAGGCCGGCGCGAACACCGCCGCCACCATCGAAGCCAGCGAGGAGTAGCGGAAGAAGAAGGCGATGATGGCCCATGTCAGCAGCGTCGCCAGGCCCAGCGCCCAGTGCACGCCGAACAGCACGCCGGCCGCGGTGGCCACGCCCTTGCCGCCCTCGAATTTGAAGAACACCGGGTAGAGGTGGCCGAGGAAGGCCGCCAGCCCCACCAGCGCCACCGTGCCGTCTTCCAGCCCATACGGCGCGCCGTACGCCTGGACCAGGAACACCGGCAGCCAGCCTTTCAGCGCGTCGAGCAGCAGCGTGACGATGGCGGCGGCCTTGCTGCCGGAACGCAGCACGTTGGTGGCGCCGGGGTTGCCGCTGCCGTAGGTGCGCGGGTCGTTCAGGCCCATTGCGCGGCTGACGATGACGGCGAACGACAGTGAGCCGAGCAGGTAGGCGGCCACAGCCGCGAGGACGGGGTACAGCGATTGCATCGGCCTATTCTGCCAAAGCGCAGTGAACCGGCTTCGCGCCGAGCAGCGCCACGCAGACCTGCGGGTCCAGCCCCACCAGAAAGCCGCGCCGGCCACCGTTGATGGCGATGCGCGGCAGCTCCAGAATGCTCTGCTCCACATACACCGGCATCGCCTTGCGGGTGCCGAAGGGCGAGGTGCCGCCCACCAGATAGCCGCTGTGCCGGTTCGCCACCTCGGGCTTGCAGGGCTCGACCGACTTGGCGCCGATCTGCCGCGCCAGGTTCTTGGTGGACACCGTGCGGTTGCCGTGCATCAGCACCAGCAGCGGCTTGGCGTCCTGGTCCTGCATGACCAGCGTCTTCACCACGGTGAACGGGTCCAGCCCCAGCACCGCCGCGCTGTGCTGCGCGCCGCCGTGCTCGAGATACTCGTAAGGGTGCTCGGTGAACGCGACCTGGTTCGCCTTCAGCAGTTGCGTGGCGGGGGTTTCGCTGACGTGCTCTTTCTTCGCCATCGGGTCACAGGGCCGGGTCGCGCATGTCCCAGCGGATCGCGTCGATCGCCGACAGCACCTCGGGCGTCAGCGTGGTGGCCAGCGCCTGCACGTCTTCTTCGAGCTGGGCGATCGAGGTCACGCCGATGATGGTGCTGGCGACCTGCCACTTGGTGTAGCAGAAGGCCAGCGCCAGTTGCACCGGCGTCAGGCCGGAGTCGCGCGCCAACTCGTTGTAGCGCCGCGCGGCAACCAGCGCCTCGGGGCGGCCCCAGCGCTGCTTGCGCATGGACTCGAACTTGGCCAGCCGGCCTTCGGCGGGTGCGTCAGCGCCGGTCAGGCCGCTCGTGTCGTATTTGCCGGTGAGCAGCCCGAAGCCCAGCGGCGAATAGGCCAGCAGCGAGACGTTCAGGCGGTGCATCACCTCGTCGAGCCCGTTCTCCAGGCTGCGGTTCACCAGGCAGTAGGGGTTCTGCACGGTAGCCACACGCGGCAGGCCGTGCTGCTCGGCCAGCCGCACGAACTCGGCCACGCCGTATGGCGTTTCGTTCGACAGGCCGACGTAGCGGATCTTCCCGGCCTTCACCAGCCCGGCCATCGCGTCGAGCTGGTCGTGGATGGACGTGACCGGCTTGTCGCGCGCGGGGTCGAAATAGGCCATGCCGAACATCGGCGCGTTGCGCACCGGCCAATGGATCTGGTACAGGTCGATCACGTCGGTCTGCAAGCGCTTCAGGCTGGCGTCGCAAGCCGCCACGATGTCGTCGGGCGTGAGGTCGGGGCTGCCGCCGCGGATCCACGGCATGCCGCGCGACGGGCCGGCCACCTTGGTCGCCAGCACCACCTTCTGGCGCGCACCGCGGCGTTTGGCGAACCAGTGGCCGAGGATGGTCTCGGTCGCGCCGAAGGTCGCGGCCTTGGGCGGCACCGCGTACATCTCGGCGGTGTCGAGGAAATTCACCCCGAGTTCGAGCGAACGGTCGAGGATGGCGTGAGCGTCGTCCTGCCCGACCTGCTCGCCGAAGGTCATGGTGCCGAGGCAGATCGGCGGCACCTTCAGGTCGCTGGTGCCCAGCGCAACGGTCTTCATCGTCATGGGGTTCAGCGCTGCGGCAGGTTCTTCAGCATGTCGTTGAGGTTGATGTTGCCCATGCCGGGCATGATCATGTCGCCGGGCTTCTGGCCGGGCTTGCAGGGGCCGGTCCAGCGCGCCTCGATGGTGCTGTTGGAGGTGGCGCGGCCCATCAGCGGCGGGTCGAATTTCGTCGCCATGTCGGCCTTGTAGGCGGACTCGAAGTCGCCGCTGAACTCGGCGTGCGTGGTCGAGGTGGTCTGGCCGAACTTGCAGACCGAGTCCACCACCATCTTGTTGCCTTGCTTGCTCACGTCGTTCTTGCTGCACTGCTGCTTGCCCATGCCGCCGGCGCGCTGCGCCAGCAACTGGTCTGAAGCGGCGTCCACACACTGCTGGATGGTCTGGCCGGGCATGCCCTCGCCCGAGGTCTTGATCTCCCACAGCCCCGACTTGCGCTTGGGCATGTCGAGCGCCTGGGCGGCCAGCGGCAGCGCGGCGAGCGCGGCAAGGGACAGGGCGAGCGGAAGGCGGCGCAGCATGGGTTTCTCCTCGGGTGTGGGGGCGGTCCGAATGGCTTCTGGAATGGCTTCGGAATGGACCGGGCCATCATACAAGCGGCTCCTGCGGCCGGCGTGTCGCCGCGGTGCAGCACAAGCGCCGGCCCGCGTGTAGCATCGCGCCGCATGTACCAGCCGCTGAAAGCCTCTCGCAGCGTGTTCCTGCCGCTGCGCAACCTGCGCTACCACCTGCGGGTGTGGGGCGAGCCGCGCGCCGGAGTGCCGCCGCTGGTGCTGGTGCACGGCTGGATGGACGTGGCGGCCTCGTACCAGTTCATGGTCGACGCGCTGAAGACCGACCGCTACATCGTCGCCCCCGACTGGCGCGGCTTCGGCCTCTCCAGTTCCGGCGGCGCCGACAGCTACTGGTTCCCCGACTACCTGGCCGACCTCGACTGCCTGCTCGACCACCTGCTGCCGGACGGCGGCGCGGTCGACCTGGTCGGCCACAGCATGGGTGGCAACATCGCGATGCAGTACGCCGGCGTGCGGCCGCAGCGCATCCGCCGCCTCGTCAACCTCGAAGGTTTCGGCATGCCGGCCACCGAGCCCGACCAGGCGGCCAGCCGCTATGTGCGCTGGATGGACGAACTGAAGGCGCTGCACCGCGGCGAGCTGGACCTGAAGGGTTATGCCGACCTGTCGGCGGTGGCACGTCGCCTCACCAAGACCAACCCCCGTCTGGCGCGCGACGCCGCCGGCCAAGCCAAGGCCGACTGGCTGGCCGCCCAGTGGGCGCGGCCGGTGCGCCAGGCCGACGGCAGCGAGCGCTGGCTGATCCTTGGCGAGGCCGCCCACAAACTCACCAACGCCTCGCTGTACCGGGTCGAAGAGGTCGCCACGCTGTACCGCCGCATCGCCGCGCCGGTGCTGGCGGTCGAAGCATCTGACAACGCACTGGAGCGTTTCTGGGACGGCCGCTACACGCTGGCCGAGTACCACGAGCGGCTGAAAGCGGTGCCCCAGGTACGCACCGCCGTCATCGCCGACGCCGGCCACATGCTGCACCACGACCAGCCGGAGGCGTTGGCAAGGTTGATCGAGGACTTTCTGGCTTCACCATGAGAAAATGCGGGGTTGCGCCTCAGGCGCCCGACCCAGCAGGAATTTGACTCATGGACGCAGAACGCACCAACGCCATCGGCACCCGCCTTTCCGACCTCGCCGCCCGCACGCGCGAGCTTCGGGGGTATCTTTGACTACGACGAGAAAGCCCGCCGCCTCCTCGAAGTGAACGCGTCGCTGGAAGACCCCAGCGTCTGGAACGACCCCAAGAAGGCCCAGGAACTGGGCCGTGAGAAAAAAACGCTCGACGGCGTCGTCGACACGCTGCAGCGCCTGACCACCGAACTGGCCGACAACCTCGAGCTGTTCGAGATGAGCCGCGAGGAAGGTGACGAAGACGGCCTGATCACCCTCGAAAAGGAAGGCGGCAAGCTCGCCGTGGACGTCGAGGCGCTGGAATTCCGCCGCATGTTCAACCAGCCGGCCGACCCGCTGAACGCCTTCCTCGACATCCAGGCCGGCGCCGGCGGCACCGAGGCCTGCGACTGGGCCAGCATGCTGCTGCGCCAGTACCTGAAGTACGCCGAACGCAAGGGTTTCAAGGCCCAGGTGGAAGACGAATCGCCCGGCGACACCGCCGGCATCAAGGGCGCCACGATCAAGATCGAGGGCGAATACGCCTTCGGCCTGCTGCGCACCGAAACCGGCGTGCACCGCCTGGTGCGCAAGAGCCCGTTCGACTCGGCCGGCGGCCGCCACACCTCGTTCGCCAGCGTCTTCGTCTACCCCGAGATCGACGACTCGATCGAGATCAACATCAACCCGTCCGACGTGCGCACCGACACCTTCCGCGCATCCGGCGCCGGTGGCCAGCACATCAACAAGACCGACTCGGCCGTGCGGCTCACGCACATCCCGACCGGCATCGTCGTGCAGTGCCAGGACGGCCGCAGCCAGCACAGCAACCGCGACGTGGCGTGGCAGCGCCTGCGCTCGCGGCTGTACGACTTCGAACTGCGCAAGCAGCAGGAAGCGCAGCAGAAGCTGGAAGACACCAAGACCGACGTCGGCTGGGGCCACCAGATCCGCAGCTACGTGCTCGACCAGTCGCGCATCAAGGACCTGCGCACCAACGTTGAAATTTCCAACACCCAGAAGGTGCTCGATGGCGACCTCGACGCGTTCATCGAGGCTTCACTGAAACAGGGAGTCTGACCATGCGCGAAGGCCAAGCCACGCTGATCCGGCGCGAGGACTACACCGCGCCGGCGTTCTGGATCGACACGGTTGACCTCAGCTTCGACCTCGACCCGGCGCGCACCCGCGTGCTGAACAAGATGACGCTGCGCCGCAACCCCGACGTGCCGGCGCAGCCGCTGCGGCTGGACGGCGACGAACTCAACCTCGCGCGGGTGCTGGTCAACGGCCAGGGCAGTTCGTTCAAGATGGAAGACGGCCAGCTCGTGCTGGAGAAGCTGCCCGAAGGCACCGAGGCGTTCGACCTCGAGATCTTCACCACCTGCGCGCCGGACAAGAACACCCAGCTGATGGGCCTTTACGTCAGCGGCGACTCCTTCTTCACGCAGTGCGAGGCCGAGGGCTTTCGCCGCATCACCTACTTCCTCGACCGACCCGACGTGATGGCGATGTACAGCGTCACGCTGCGCGCCGACAAGGCCAGGTTCCCGGTGCTGCTGTCCAACGGCAACCTGGTCGACCAGGGCGACCTGGGCGACGGCCGGCATTTCGCGCGCTGGGTGGACCCGCACCGCAAGCCCAGCTACCTGTTCGCGCTGGTGGCCGGCCGGCTGGTCGCGCGCGAGCAGCGCATCACCTCGCGCGCCGGCAAGGAACACCTGCTGCAGGTCTACGTGCGGCCCGGCGACCTCGACAAGACCGAGCACGCGATGAACTCGCTGATGGCGTCGGTGGCCTGGGACGAAGCCCGCTTCGGTTTGAGCCTGGACCTGGAACGCTTCATGATCGTCGCGGTGGGCGACTTCAACATGGGCGCCATGGAGAACAAGGGCCTCAACGTCTTCAACACCAAGTACGTGCTGGCCAACCCCGCCACCGCCACCGACGTGGACTACGGCAACATCGAATCGGTGGTCGGCCACGAGTATTTCCACAACTGGACCGGCAACCGCGTCACCTGCCGCGACTGGTTTCAGCTCAGTCTCAAGGAAGGCCTCACCGTCTTCCGCGACCAGGAGTTCAGCAAGGACCTGTCGGGCAGCGCGTCGGCCCGCGCGGTCAAGCGCATCGAAGACGTGCGCCTGCTGCGCACCAGCCAGTTCGCCGAAGACGCCGGCCCGATGGCGCACCCGGTGCGGCCCGACAGCTACGTCGAGATCAACAACTTCTACACCGTCACCATCTACGAAAAGGGCGCAGAAGTCGTCCGCATGATGCAGACGCTGGTCGGCGTCGATGGGTTTGCCAAGGGCATGGCGCTCTACTTCGAGCGCCACGACGGCCACGCCGTCACCTGCGACGACTTCGCCCAGGCCATCGCCGACGCCAACCCGCAAAGCGACCTCGCCCGCCTGCTGCCGCAGTTCAAGCGCTGGTACAGCCAGGCCGGCACGCCGCGCCTCGCCGCCGAAGGCCGTTACGACGCCGACGCGCGCCGCTACACGCTCACGCTGCGCCAGAGCTGCGCGCCAACGCCCGGCCAGCCGACCAAGCTGCCCTTCGTGATTCCGGTCACGCTCGGTTTGATCGGCGCCGACGGCACCGACCTCGCGCTGCGCCTGGAAGGCGAGGCAGCGGCCGGCGCCACCAGCCGCACCGTCGTGCTGTCCGACGCCGAACACACGCTGGTGTTCGAAGACGTGGCCAGCCTGCCGGTGCCGTCGCTGCTGCGCGACTTCTCCGCACCGGTCACGCTGGCCATCGAGCAGAGCGACGACGACCTGCTGCGCCTGCTCGCGCACGACGGCAACCCGTTCAACCGCTGGGAGGCCGGCCAGCGCCTGGCGCTTCGGCATGCTATTCAATCGATAGCTAACTCGCCAGATTCCACGCTGACTGGCGTGCTGAATGATGCCTATATCGGCGCCATGCGCGACGTGCTGCGGCACCCGAAGCTCGACGCCGCATTCAAGGAACTGGTGCTCGCGCTGCCGTCTGAAAGCTACATCGCCGAACAGCTCGACGTGGTCGATCCGCAGCGCATCCATGCGGTGCGCGAGGCCATGCGCCGCGAACTCGCCACCGCGCTGCAGGCCGACTGGCAGTGGGCCTACGAGACCCACCACGACAACGGCGCCTACAGCCCCGACACCGTTTCGGCCGGCCGCCGCGCGCTGGCCAACCTGGCGCTGTCGCAGCTGTGCCTGGCCGCGCAGCAGTCCGGCGACACGGTGTGGCCGGGCAAGACCTTCCAGCGGTTCAAGGACGCCGGCAACATGACCGACCGCTTCGGCGCGCTCAGCGCGCTGGTGGCCTGCGGCCATCCGCTGGCGCAGGACGCGCTGGCCCGCTTCCATGCGCTGTTCGCCCATGAAGACCTGGTCATCGACAAGTGGTTCGCGCTGCAGGCCGGCGCGCCCGACCACCACGGCAACCGGCTGCCGCTGGTGAAGTCGCTGATGCAGCGGCCCGACTTCAGCCTGCGCAACCCCAACCGGGCGCGCAGCGTGGTCGCCACCTTCTGCCAGTCCAACCCCGGCGCGTTCCACCGTGCCGACGCCGCGGGCTACGTGTTCTGGAGCGAGCGCGTCATCGAACTCGACGGCATCAACGCCCAAGTCGCCGCCCGGCTGGCCCGCGCGCTCGACCGCTGGACGAAACTCGCCGAACCCTACCGCAGCGCCGCCCGCGAGGCCATCGCCCGCGTCGCCGCCAAACCCGACCTCAGCAGCGATGTGCGCGAGGTCGTCACCCGAGCCCTCGAAGCATGACCCAGAAGATCTCCCTCACCCGCTACCTCGTCGAGCAGCAACGCGTCGACGGCCGCATCCCGCCACAGTTGCGGCTGCTGATCGAGGTCGTGGCCCGCGCCTGCAAGCGCGTGAGCCAGGCCGTCAACAAGGGCGCGCTCGGCGGCGTGCTGGGCACTGCCGGCAGCGAGAACGTGCAGGGCGAGGTGCAGAAGAAGCTCGACATCATCGCCAACGAGGTGCTGATCGAAGCCAACGAATGGGGCGGCCACCTGGCGGCCATGGCCAGCGAGGAAATGGACGGCATCTACGTCGTGCCCAACCGCTACCCGCAGGGCGAATACCTGCTGCTGTTCGACCCGCTCGACGGCTCCAGCAACATCGACGTCAACGTCTCCATCGGCACCATCTTCAGCGTGCTGCGCAAGCCCGCCGGCGACGCCGGCGTGGAGGAAAAAGACTTTTTGCAGCCCGGCAAATGCCAGGTCGCGGCCGGCTACTGCGTCTACGGCCCGCAGACCACGCTGGTGCTCACCGTGGGCGATGGCGTGGCCATGTTCACGCTCGACCGCGAGCAGGGCTCCTTCGTGCTCATCGAGGAGAACGTCCGCATCCCGGCCGACACCAAGGAATTCGCGATCAACATGAGCAACATGCGCCACTGGGACGCTCCGGTGCGCCGCTACATCGACGAATGCCTGGAAGGCCAGGACGGCCCGCGCGGCAAGAACTTCAACATGCGCTGGATCGCCTCCATGGTGGCCGACGTGCACCGCATCCTCACCCGCGGCGGCATCTTCATGTACCCCTGGGACAAGCGCGAGCCCGACAAGCCGGGCAAGCTGCGCCTGATGTACGAGGCCAACCCCATGGCCTGGCTGGTCGAGCAGGCCGGCGGCGCCGCCACCAACGGCCACGAGCGCATCCTCGACATCCAGCCCGGCAAGCTGCACGAGCGCGTCAGCGTCATCCTCGGCTCCAAGAACGAGGTGGAGCGCGTCACGGCCTATCACCGCGACGCCGAGGCCCGACAGCCTGCCGCCTGATCGCCCAAACCGCCCGGAAACCGACCCGTTTGCTGATAAACTATGAGGCTTCGCCGGTGTAGCTCAGTCGGTAGAGCAGCTCATTCGTAATGAGAAGGTCGGGTGTTCGATTCATCTCTCCGGCACCAAAACAAAAAACCCATGCCCTCACGGTCATGGGTTTTTTCCTTGACAAGAGGCGGTTTTGTCCTACAAACGCCCGCCGCGCTTCGCTTTACATTCACATCGTCCTCTCCGCGACGGGTAGCGTGCCCCGGTCTCCGTAGTCAACCCCCTCTACACGCTGCTCTTGGGCCTTCCTCTGCAACCGCACCGGAAGGCCTTTTTCATTTGAGCGGGCGCTGCAGAGGCAACGGAGCAGGCAAAGGACGAAGCCGTCCAAGCCGCTGGAGGCAAAAAAATCCCCGAGTGCCGAAAAGGCAGCCGGGGAAATCATGGCCGGAGCCATGCTGAGGAGACGTCATGAAACTGACGTCATTAGGAGCCACCCACCTCACGCAAGATTCCCCGATCAGCCGCACTTTAGCGGCGCATCTCCACGCAATAGCGCCATTTCGGTGATTTTTCACGGCTGCAGGCCATGAAAACCCGCTATGGGGCGGGCGCTGACCGCGGTTGTAACCAACTGTCCAGCCTGTCAACTTGAAGGGTCCGTGGTGCGTTGTAAGGTCCAACAGGAGTGAACCCATGAGCCGCAACCCCCTCAAAAGCTGGAAAAAGGACGACCGCGACCGCCGTCGTTCGCCGCGCGCCTGACGCCGCACCCCCGGCGCCCATCAGGGCCGCCTCAGGTGACGTCGGCCGCCGACCCAGGCTCCAGCGCCGTCGCCAGCACCTTGTCGATCCGTTTCCCGTCCCGGTCTACCACCTCGAAGCGCCAGCCGGCGCAATCGATCCGGTCACCCGTGGCCGGTAGCCGCCCAGACACCGCCATCAGCAGCCCGGCCATCGTGTTGTAGCGGCCGCGCGTTTCATCCGGCAGCTCATCGATCAGCAGCCGCAATTTCAGCTCCGACACCGGCATCAGCCCATCGATCAGCCATGAGCCGTCTTCCCGCTGGATGGCCCAGGCTTCCGTCTGCTCCCCCGCCGTCAGCTCGCCGGTGATCGCCTCCAGCAGGTCGCGCGGCGTCATCAGGCCCTGCACCACCCCGTATTCGTCGACCACGAAGACCATGCGGTCCGCCCGCAGCCGGAAGCGTTCCAGCAGCTCCATGCCGCTCAACGTCTCGGGGATGAACACCGCCGGCATCACCTCAGCTTCGATCGAACCCGCATGGCCGGTGCCCATCTGCAGCAGCTTGGCGATGCCGATCACCCCGATCACGTCGTCCAGCCCCCCCCGGCAGACGGGGTACCACGAGTGCGCGCCTTTGGCGCCGGCCGTTCCCGCCAGCCGCAGGCAATGCTCGGCGGTATCGGAGGCGTCGAGCCAGACGATGTCGGAGCGCGGCACCATCAGCGAGGTGAGTGGCCGGTCGTCGAGCCGGAACACGTTCTGCACCATCTGGTGCTCGTGCTGTTCAATGACGCCGGCGTCCAGCCCTTCCTCCAGGCTGGCGGTGATCTCTTCTTCTGTCACGCCCCGTGCCGCGTCGTTGTCGATGCGCAGCAGCTTCAACACCCAGTGCGTGCTGACCGACAGCAGACTCACGAACGGCCGGGTGCCGGTGGCGACCCAGCTCATCGGCCGCGCCACCCAGCGTGACACGGGCTCCGGGTAGAGCTGGCCGATGCGCTTGGGCACGAGTTCACCGAACAGGATGGTGGCGAAGGTGATCAGCGTCACCACCAGCGCCGTGGCAACCAGTTCAGAAGGCCGCTGCGTCATGCCAAACCCCTGCAGCCAGACCGCCACATCCTGGCTGAATGCAGCCTCGCCCAGAATGCCGTTCAGCATGCCGATCGACGTGATGCCCACCTGCACGGTCGACAGGAATTGCGTCGGATTCTCGAGCAGTTGCAGCGCCGCCAGCGCCCCCTTGTCACCGGTTTCCGCCATCACCGTGAGGCGGGCGCGGCGGCTCGACGCCAGCGCCAGTTCCGACATCGCAAACACGCCATTGAGCACCATCAACAGCGCGATCAGAAGAAAATCCATGTATCCGGGGTGAAAATCGACACATGGCACTTTATCGCAACGGCGGCCCGGGCTGGCGGAGCTTTCCGGAGGGCTTGTGTCCTCCGGCGCCCAATGGAGCGCCGGTTGCCCTGTCTGATCCGGTCCAAAGCGACGCATGCCGGGAGGAAAAAAGCCGATGACACTGACGGTCCTGATGGCGGTCGCCCTGTTCGTTGCCGTTGTCGGTATGGTGATGGTCGCCCGCTCGCCGGCCGGAAAACAACCCACCGGGCAACGGGTCATCAACGCAAAGCCGGCGCGCGTGGTGACGCAGCGCGAGGAGCCGCTGTGGCGGTTGCTCACCAACCTGTGCTCCGCGCTCGATCTGGTGTGCATGCCGCAAGTGCACTTCGGGGCCTTCCTCGATGCCGGGCGGGGGCGCGGCATTTCGAGCAAGCTGAACAAGCGCGCCGACTTTCTCATCTGCTCGACGGACTTGATGCCGGTGGCGGTGATCGAACTGGACGATTCAACGCACAAGGGGCGCGAGAAACGCGATGCGGAGCGCGACCGGCTTGTCAGTTCAGCGGGCGTGCGCGTGATCCGGTACCCTCAGGTTCCGGCGCGGCTGGTGTTGGCGCGCGATCTGCTGGATCTGCGGCCACGGCCACCCGAACCCCGCAGGCCAGCGCGGCTTGATCCCACGGAATTCCGCGACGCCGGTTACGTCAACCGAAACTCAAGCTTGCTGTCTCGACCATGAAACCACCACACGCATGGCCACCTTCCTGATCGGCGATCTGCAGGGTTGCGATGCGCCGCTGGGCCAGTTGCTCGCCCAGGTCGATTTCTCGCCCAGCCGCGACACGCTCTATCTGCTGGGTGACCTGGTGAACCGGGGCCACGAATCGGCCGCCGTGCTGCGCCGGCTGATGGGTTACGGCGACGCCGCCCGGTGCCTGCTCGGCAACCACGACCTGCACTTGCTGGCGCTGGCCTATGGCGTCAAGCCGCTGCTGCGCCATGACACCGTGACCGACGTATTGAACGCGCCGGAGCGCGACGCCATGATCGACTGGCTGCGGCACCGGCAGATGGCGATCGCCGAACACGGCTGCCTGATGGTTCACGCCGGCGTGCTGCCCTCGTGGACGGTGGACCAGACGGTGGCGCTGGCCGGAGAGGTCGAGCGCGAGTTGCGCGGCCCCGGCATCGCAGGGTTTCTGCAGGCCATGTACGGCAACCAGCCCAACGCCTGGCACGACGACCTGGCGGGAGAAGCCCGCGCCCGCGTCATCGTCAATGCGCTGACCCGGCTGCGCTTTTGTACCCCGGCCGGCGAGATGGAGTTCAAGGCGAAGGAGGGGGCCGGAAAGGCACCCGACGGCCACCTGCCGTGGTTCGACGCACCGGGCCGCCGGACCGCAGGCACCACTGTGGCTTTCGGCCATTGGTCGACTTTGGGTGCACTGGAGCGGCCCGACCTGCTGGCGCTGGACACTGGCTGCGTCTGGGGCGGCTGCCTCAGCGCATGGCGGCTCGGGCCAGGCGGCGGACGGGCCGGCGGGGAATTGATCCAGGTGAAATGCCGGCAGGTGCAAGACCCGCTGGCCATTCCAACCCAGCCGGAAAACGCCCGGCCTGCTTGACGCTCAGGGCGCCGCGAACAGTGCGGCGACCTTCTTCTTGGGCTTGATGTTGGCCGATATGCCGCGGCCCCGGGCGGGCTGCTGCTTGGCGTCGGATTCCCAGGCGGGCGCAGCCTCGCGCTCGCCGGATTCGTAGGGCTGGTCGAAGAAGGGGTCGCGCGGCGCGGCGGCCGGTGCGCGCGGTTCGCGGCGCGGCGGCATGGCGCGGGGCGAGTCGAGACCGTCGCGCGGGTCACCGACCTCGCCGGCCTGGCGCCACGCGCGGCGGCCGTCGTTGATGCGGCCCTGCTGGCGGATGCGGGGCTGGTCTTCCTCGAACTCGATCGGCTCCAGCTCGATCTTGGTCTTGATCAGCTTTTCGATGTCGGCCACCAGCCGGTTGTCGGACGATGACGCGAAGCTCACCGCCAGGCCCTGGGCGCCGGCGCGGCCGGTGCGGCCGATGCGGTGCACGTAGTCTTCTGCGTTGAACGGCACGTCGAAATTGAAGACCGCCGGCACGTCCTTGATGTCCAAGCCGCGGGCGGCCACGTCGGTGCAGACGAGCAGGTCGACCTCGCCCTTCTTGAACGCGTCGAGCGCCTTCAGACGCTCGTCCTGGCTCTTGTCACCGTGCAGCGCCGCTGTCTTCAGGCCGTCGCGCTCCAGCGAGCGGGCCAGCCGGGCGCAACCCAGCTTGCTGTTGACGAACACGAAAGCCTGCTTCAGCGCGCGCTGCCGCAGGATCTGGTGCAGCGCATGGCGCTTGTCGTCGGCGGCGACGCTGTAGAAATGCTGCTCCACCGTGGACGCGGTGGCGTTGGAGCGGGCCACCTCGATGGTGATGGGGTCTTGCAGGTAGCTGCCAGCCAGCCGCTTGATTTCGGGCGAGAAGGTGGCCGAAAACAGCAGCGTGGTGCGCTGCTTGGGGAGGTAGCTGAGGATGCGTTGCAGGTCGGGCAGGAAACCGATGTCGAGCATGCGGTCGGCTTCGTCGAGCACCACGTACTCGACCTGGTTCAACACCGCGTTCTTGGCCTCGATGTGGTCCAGCAGGCGGCCGGGCGTGGCGACCAGCACCTCGACGCCCTTCTTCAGCTCCAGCGTCTGCGGCTTCATGTCCATGCCGCCGAACACCACCGTGCTGCGCAGTTGCGTGTGCTTGGCGTAGGACTTGATGGCTTGGGCGACCTGGTCGGCCAGCTCGCGGGTGGGCAGCAGCACCAGCGCGCGCACCGGGTGGCGGGCCGGCGAGGTGGACGCGTTTTCGTGCTTCAGCAGGCGGTGCAGCAGCGGCAGCGAAAAGGCGGCCGTCTTGCCGGTGCCGGTCTGGGCGGCGCCCATCACGTCGCGGCCGGTCATCACGACCGGAATGGCCTGCGCCTGGATCGGCGTCATGGACTGGTACCCCATGTCGGCCACCGCGCGCGCCAGCGGCTCGGCGAGTTGCAACTGGGAAAAACTGTCCACGGCGGAATCGGTCATCGGGTGTCGGTTCAAATGCTATCAAACCGATAGCGGGTCGGGCCCGCTCGGCGCGGGCACTGCAGAAAGCCCGCAGGATGCGGGCAAACCCCGATTATCGCCGATCGCTCAGAGCTGCCGGGTGTTGAAAGTGTCACAAGACTTGACGGTGCCCTGCTTCAGCCCGGTGTCGAACCAGTGCTGGCGCTGTGCGCTGGTGCCGTGGGTGAAGCTTTCGGGCACCACCGCGCCGCCGCCGGCACGTTGCAGCGCGTCGTCGCCGATCTTGGCGGCGGCGTTCATGGCCTCCTCCACGTCGCCCTGCTCCAGAATCTGGCGCGCGTCCTGGGCATGGTGCGCCCAGACGCCGGCCAGGCAGTCGGCCTGCAGTTCCAGGCGCACGCTCATGGCGTTGTACTGGGTGGGGCTCATGCGGCCACGCGCCTCGTCCATCTTGGCGCTGATGCCCAGCAGGTTCTGCACGTGGTGGCCCACCTCATGGGCGATCACGTAGGCCTGGGCAAAGTCGCCGGGCGCGCCGAGCTTGTTCTTCAGCACCTCGTAGAAACCGAGGTCGATGTAGACCTTCTGGTCGCCCGGACAGTAGAACGGCCCCATGGCGGCCTGCCCCTGGCCGCAGGCGGTGCGGGTGGCGCCGCGGAACAGCACCAGCTTGGGCTGGCGATAGGTGGCGCCGCCTGCCTTGAACACGTCGGTCCAGACGTCTTCGGTGTCGGCCAGCACGGTGGACACGAACTTGGCCATGCGGTCGTCGGCCGGCGGCGCGTGGGCCGGGCCTTGCGTCTGCACCTGGGCCGGCGGGCCGCCGTTGCCGCTCAGCAGGCCGAGCAGCGTGAGCGGGTTGACGCCGAGCACCCACCCGCCGACCAGCGCGACCACGATGGTGCCGATGCCGATGCTGCGGCCACCGAAGCCGAAACCTCCGCCGCCGCCCCCGCCGAAGCCTCCGCCTTCATCTCGGCGGTCCTCGACGTTGTCGGACTCCCGGTTGCCTTCCCATCTCATCGTGCGGCCTCCTGCGCTACAGTCACCGCATGGTAACGCCGCACCCCACCGTGCTGCTGACCGGCTTCGACGCATTCGGTGGCGAAACTGTCAACCCGAGCTGGCTGGCGGTGCAGCGGCTGCACGGCCGGCAGGTCGCCGGGCACCGGGTCGTGGCACGGCAGTTGCCCACCGTCTTCGGCGCTTCGGTCCAGGCGCTGCAGGGCCATATCGACCGCTGGCAACCCCGGCTGGTGCTGGCCACCGGGCTGGCCGCCAACCGCCGCGCGATGTCGCTGGAGCGCGTGGCGATCAATGTGGACGACGCCCGCATGCCCGACAACGCCGGCGCGCAGCCGATCGACCGGCCGGTGGTGCCGGGCGGGCCGGCTGCCTATTTCACGACGCTGCCCATCAAGGCCATGCTGCTGGCGCTGCAAGACGCGGGTTATCCGGCCGAGGTGTCTCAAACCGCCGGCACCTTTGTGTGCAACCACCTGTTCTACGGGCTGCTGCACGGGCTGCGGGAGGCGGTGGGGGTCAGGGCGGGGTTCGTTCACGTGCCGCCGCTGGCGGTGATGGACCTGGAGACGCTGGTGGCGGGGCTGGCGCTGGCGGTGCGGGTGGCGTTGACCGCGCCCATGGCCGGGACCGCCGTGGCGGCCGGGGCCATCTCTTGAAAGCGCGGGCAGGTCAGGCGACCAGCCGCTGGAACATCTTGGCGCGGGCCTGGCGGGCCTGCAGGGTGCATTGGTCGATGGTGGCCGGCGTGCTGTTGCGCACGCACAGCGCGAAGGTCTCGCTGATCGACATGCGCTCCGCTTCGCGGGCCTCGGCGCGCTGCACCTGGCCGTGGGCGACGATGCCAACGCCGAACAGCAGCACGAAGCCGATGAGCAAGGCGCTGGCCAGCAGGATTTCCTGGCGGTAATAGTCGAAGAAGGCGCGGAGGAATTCGGTGGGCATCATCGTCTCCAAGAGCGGGGGCTGTTGGAGTGAATTCTGGGCAGGCCGGCCCCTGCCGCCAATGCGATGGCCGCCGCATGCTGATGTAGGACGGCGCCGAACGCGCCGATGGCTCACAGCGGGCCGCCCGCCCGCCGGCGCTCAGGCGCGCGGCAGCGTGACGCCGCGCTGGCCCTGGTACTTGCCGCCGCGGTCCTTGTACGAGGTTTCGCAGACCTCGTCGCTCTCGAAGAACAGCACCTGGGCGCAGCCTTCGCCGGCATAGATGCGGGCCGGCAGCGGTGTGGTGTTGCTGAACTCCAGCGTCACGTAACCCTCCCATTCGGGCTCGAACGGGGTGACGTTGACGATGATGCCGCAGCGCGCGTAGGTGCTCTTGCCGAGGCAGATGGTCAGCACGTTGCGCGGGATGCGGAAGTATTCGAGCGTGCGGGCCAGCGCGAAGCTGTTGGGCGGGATGATGCAGGAGTCGCCGTGGAAATCGACGAAGCTTTTCTCGTCGAAATTCTTCGGGTCCACCACCGTGCTGTGGATGTTGGTGAACACCTTGAATTCCGGCGCACAGCGGATGTCGTAGCCGTAGCTCGAGGTGCCGTAGCTGATGACGCGCTTGCCCTCGACCTCGCGCACCTGGCCGGGCTCGAAAGGCTCGATCAGGCCGTGCTGTTCGGCCATGCGGCGGATCCACTTGTCGCTCTTGATGCTCATCGCTCGCTTCTTTCGGTGGGGCGCAGCGTGCAGCCGTCGCCGGTCGAGTCGCGCCAGACGCGCACCGCCGAAACGGCGGGCAGCGCGGGCCGGAGCCGCTCCAGGATGAAGCGGCACAGGTTCTCCAGCGTGGGAATGCCCAGGCCGGGAAGTTCGTCGAGAAAGGCGTGGTCCAGCTCGCCGCGCAGCCGCTCGATCTCGCGGCGCACCAGGCCGAGGTCGGTCACCATGCCGGTGGCCGCGTCGGGTTCGCCGCGCAGCAGCACCTCGCCCCAGTAGGTGTGGCCGTGGATGCGCTTGCTGCTGTCGGCGTCGATCTCGCGCAGCAGCGTGTGGGCGGCGTCGAAATGGAAGCGCTGGCTCAGCTCGTAGCTCATGGGGGCGTCAACGGATGCCGGTGATCTTGTGGGTCTGCAGGCTGAGCCGCCACTGCGGCCGCGCCAGGCACAGCGCGATGCAAGCCTCGGTGTGGCGGTCGCGCTCGGGGTTGTCCATGGGCTGCAGGTAGTGGTGCACGAACGGCGCCGACTCCAGCGCGTCGAGGTCCAGCCCCGGCTGCGGCCACACCACCTTGAGTTCGTGGCCCTGGCGTTGCACCCATTGCGTGCCGGCCTTGGGGCTGACGCAGATCCAGTCCAGGCCCTCGGGCGCAGCGATGGTGCCGTTGGTCTCGACCGCGACCTGGAAGCCCTGCGCATGCAGCGCCGCGATCAGCGCCGAGTCGACCTGCAACAGCGGCTCGCCGCCGGTCAGCACGGTGAAGCGGTGGCCGCTGTCGTGCGCCGGCCATTGGGCGGCGATGCGGGCGGCCAGCGCGTCGGCATTGGCGAACTTGCCGCCCAGCGTGCCGTCGGTGCCGACGAAATCGGTGTCGCAGAACCGGCATTCGGCGCGCGCGCGGTCTTGCTCGCGGCCGGTCCACAGGTTGCAGCCGGCGAAGCGGCAGAACACGGCCGGACGCCCGGCGTTCGCGCCCTCGCCCTGCAACGTGTAGAAGATTTCCTTGACCTGGTAGCCCATCGCGGTTTGCCCGGCCCCCGGCGCAACGCGCGCCGGCCGGGCAAACCGCGATTATCGGTCAGCGACGGCCGTGGCGCGCTACAGTGGCGGCCCATGTCACTCCACCCCGCCGAGACACCCGTGATCCGCGATCTGGCGAGCGCGCACGCGCTGATCGCCGCGACGCGGGCCGAGGCCGCCACACAGGGCCGGCCGGTGGCCGAGCCGCCGCCGGAGCCGGTGGGCTGCTGCGGCCGCGGCTGCGAAGGCTGCGTCTGGCTGGGCTGGTTCAGCGCGCTGCTGCGCTGGCGCCAGCGGGTGCTCAACACCCAGAATTTGGAATGAAATCAGCCCCAAGCCAGCGTGGAATGGCGCTTTTCAGCTACAAAATCAGTAGCGCACGGAAGTCGTTGACGTTGGTGTGGGTGGGCCCGGTGACGAGCTGGTCGCCGAGCGGGCCGAAGTAGCCGCAGGCGTCGTTGCGGGCCAGCGCGTCGTGCAGGTCCAGGCCGCGCGCGGCGGCGCGGACCAGCGTGTCGGGCACAACGAAGGCGCCGGCGTTGTCTTCCACGCCGTCGATGCCGTCGGTGTCGGCGGCCAGCGCATGGATGTTCGGCTCGCCCTGCAGCGCCTGCGCCAGCCCCAGACAGAATTCACCGGCCCGGCCGCCCTTGCCGCGTGGCGCGCCCTCGGCGCGCGGCCGCAGCGTGACCAAGGTTTCGCCGCCGCTCAGCAGCACGCAGGGCTTGCGAAACGGTTCGCCACGCCGCGCGACCGCACGGGCCAGCGCCGCCATCACCTTGCCGACCTCGCGCGATTCGCCTTCGACGTCGTCGCCCAGCAGGTGGGCGTCGATGCCGGCCGCACGCGCCGCGTCGGCCGCCGCCTGCAGCGATTGCTGCGGCGTGGCGATCAGGTGCACCTCGCCGCCGGCCAGCCGCGCGTCGCCCGGCTTGGGCGTTTCCAGCGCACCGTCGGCCAGCCGCCGCGCGACTTCGTCGGGCACGGCGATGCCGCAGCGCTTCAGAATGGCGAGCGCGTCGGCGCAGCGCGTGGGGTCGGCCACCGTGGGGCCGCTGGCGATGGTGGCGGGGTCGTCGCCCGGCACGTCGCTGATCGCCAGCGTCACCACCCGGGCCGGCGCGCAGGCGGCCGCCAGCCGGCCGCCCTTGATGCGCGAGAGGTGCTTGCGCACCGTGTTCATGTCGGCAATGGTGGCGCCGCTGGCCAGCAGCGCCTGGTTGATGCGCTGCTTGTCGGCCAGCGTGAGGCCTTGCGCGGGCAGCGTCAGCAGCGCCGAGCCGCCGCCGGAGATCAGGCACAGCACCAGGTCGTCGGCCGTCAACCCATCTGCCAGCGCCAGCAGGCGACGGGTGGCGGCCAGACCGGCTTCGTCGGGCAACGGATGGGCGGCTTCGGCCACCTCGATGCGCTGCGCCAGCCCCAACGGCCGAGGCGGGATGTGGCCGTAGCGGGTGATGACCAGGCCCGACATCGGCGCGCCGGCCGGCCACGAGGCCTCGACGGCCTGCGCCATCGCTCCGGCCGCCTTGCCGGCGCCCAGCACCACGGTGCGGCCGCGCGGCGGCGGCGGCAGGAAGGCGCCGATCTGCTGCAGCGGCTGCGCCCGCGCCACCGCCACGGCGAACAGGTGGCGGAGAAAGCCGCGCGGGTCGGCGGCGGGGTCGGGACACGGAGCGCTGGCATCCAGCAGCACAGCTTGGGCAGACATGAAGGCCATTGTGGCGCCACAACCGTGGCGGCGTCAGGGGCGCGGCGCAGCCCGCTTGCGGCCGGCCCCGGCCGGGGTTCCAATCGCGGCATGGTCTGGACACCACCTTCCCCCTTTGGCAACCCCAACGGCCTGCGCCGGCGCGGGTTGCTGCTGGCCGCGCCCGGCGGCATCGCCCTGCTCGCTGGCTGCGCCACGTCGCCCACCTTCGAGCCGCCGCCGGCCCGCGTGGACGTGGCGGTGCCGCAGCCCGGGCAGAGCTGGCGCTACCGCGTCATCAACCGCTACAACGGCGCGGTGACCGGCACCGCCGTCTACCGGGTCGCCGCGACCGGGCCACGGATCGACGTGAGCCTGCCGTCGAGCAACATCGCGCCACCGGCCGACGGCCAGCCCGACGTGCCACGCGTGGGCGCCACCGTGTTCACCGACCCGCACCATGTGAGCGAGGAGCTGTTCTTCGACGTGCCCTGCCGCTTCGAGACACCCGACCGGCTGCTGCCCGACCAGTTGAGCCTGGGCCCAGCGCCGGTGGTCGAAACCGCCTGCCGCCGGCCAGACGCCTCGGGCATGCTGCGCTGGCGCAGCCAGGTGCATGGCGACGGCTGGGAACGCATCGAGGTGCCGGCGGGCCGCTTTCTGGCGCTGCGGGTGAGCCGGCAGATCGCCTTCACCCACCCGGACATCGCGCGCGTGCGCAGCACCCGGCGCGACACGCTGTGGTTTGCACCGGCGCTGGGCCATTGGGTGGCGCGCGAATGGAGCGGCCAGTACATCATCCCCGGCCCGCGCCGCGGCGAGGTGATGCAGGACGACTGGGTGCGCTTCGAGCTGATCTGAGCGCCATTTCGAGCCGTTTGCGCCGGGGCGTGGCTGTCGTCCTACAGCGCCGTCGGCCAAGCACCGGCCCGGCGTGGCGGCGTGTTCCGGCAGGCGGCGCGAGAGGCTGTTCCTAAACTGGCCTCAACCTCGACAGACAACCAGGAGCAGCAGATGAAACCCCTTTTCGCCACCCTCACGCTCGGTGCCGTGCTGGCCACCGCCGGCTTTGCCGCCCACGCTGGCCCGGGTGCCACCGGGATCGACGCCTCCGGCAACACGCAGGTCGAAAAAACCGCCTGTGTGAACGGCATGACGCAGCAAGACCAGGCCACCTGTCTGAAGGAAGCCACCAACGCGGCGGCCGACAAGAAGGCCGGCAAGCTCGACAACAACGGCGGCACGTTCACGGCCAATGCGCTGCAGCGCTGCGAAGTGCTGGCCGGCGCCGACAAGGTGGCCTGCCAGTCGCGCGTGGTCGGCTACGGCCAGGCCAGCGGCAGCGTGGCCGGCGGCGGCCTGATCAAGACCACCGAGACGGTGGTGGTGCCGAACGACGAGCCGGTGGTGACGGTGGAATCGCAAACCAGCGGCCCGCTGCTGGTGATTCCTGCGCCGCAGTAACACACATCTCCAGGACCGTCCCGTCGCGGGACGGGCGTTGGCTGATCCGCCGGGCGCGCGACGTGCGCGCTGGATGGAAACGCAACGCTGAGGCCGGGTTCTCGAACCCGGCCTTTTTTTGCGTCCGCTCAAATGGCCACGAGCTGGCGGATGCCCTTGGCCTGCATCTCGCTGCCCGGCCCGCGGGCGATGACCTCGCCACGCTCCATCACGACGTAGGCGTCGGCCAGTTCCTCGGCGAAGTCGTAGTACTGCTCCACCAGCAGGATCGCCATGTCGCCACGGTCGGCCAGCATGCGGATCACGCGGCCGATGTCCTTGATGATGCTGGGCTGTATGCCCTCGGTCGGCTCGTCCAGCACCAGCAGCTTGGGGCCGGCCGCCAGCGCCCGCGCGATCGCGAGCTGCTGCTGCTGCCCGCCCGACAGGTCACCGCCGCGCCGGTTCAGCATCTGCTTGAGCACCGGGAACAGCTCGAACAGTTCCTTCGGCACCGGTGTCGACGCACTCTTGTACGCCAGCCCCATCCGCAGGTTTTCCTCCACCGTCAGCCGCGAAAAGATCTCGCGGCCCTGCGGCACGAAGCCGATGCCGGCACGCGCCCGCTCGTACGGCGTCGCGTTCTGGATGGCCTTGCCGTCGAACTCGATCGCGCCGTTCTTGATCGGCACCAGGCCCATCAGGCTTTTCAGCAGCGTGGTCTTGCCGACGCCGTTGCGGCCGAGGATGACGGTGACCTGGCCCATTGCGGCTTGCAGGCTCACGTCTCGCAGGATGTGGGAGCCGCCGTAGAACTGGTTGATGTTTTTGACGTTTAGCATCTTGCTGTGCCTTTGCTTGCAGCGGGGGCCGGGTCTCGCCCCGGCGGGCGAGGTACTTTTCTTTGCTTCGCCAAAGAAACGTACCCAAAAGAAAGGCGACCCGCAGTCTGGGTCCCTTCGCTGCGCTGCGGGCAACCTGCGCTGCTCGTCTCCGGCAGGGGTCTGCGCAAACTCGCTGCGCTCGGACACGCGCAGCCCTGACCCTGCCTGCGCCTGCGCTGCTCGGCCCAGCCAGAACGGGAAACTAACTCGGTACCCGAAACCCTTCTGCGCGCGCCGAGGAGCGGAGCGTTCAGCGGATCAGGGCTCGCGATTGTCTGAGCGAAGCGAGTTTGAGCGAGACCCCGCTGAGCGCGAGCACCGCAGGTTGCCCCGGAGCGCAGCGCAGGGGACGCGGGCAGAGGGTCGCCTTTCTTTTGGATTCTTTTCTTTGGCGACGCAAAGAAAAGAATCTCGGCCGCCGGGCCGAGACCCGGCCCCGACACGCAACAGCAAAACCTATCGCCCAAGATACACCTCAATCACCCGCTCATCGTTCTGCACCTGATCCAGCGTGCCTTGCGCCAACACAGACCCATCACACAAGACCGTCACGATCTCCGAGATGGTGCGGATGAACGACATGTCGTGCTCCACCACCATCAACGAATGTTTGCCTTTCAGCGTGAGGAACAGCTCGGCGGTGCGGGCGGTTTCCTCGTCGGTCATGCCGGCCACGGGCTCGTCGAGCAGCAGCAGCTTGGGGTCTTGCATCAGCAGCATGCCGATCTCCAGCCACTGCTTCTGGCCATGGCTGAGGTTGCCGGCCATGCGGGTCACGCTGCTTGCCAAATGAATGGTGTGCAGCACCTCGGCGAGGCGGTCGGCCTGCGCGGAATCCAGTTTGAAACGCATGGACGGGGCCACGCGTTTGTCGGTCTTCAGCGCCAGCTCCAGGTTCTCGAACACGCTAAGCTGCTCGAACACGGTGGGCTTCTGGAACTTGCGGCCGATGCCCAGCTGCGCAATCTCGGGCTCGGTGTGGCGCAGCAGGTCGATGGTGCTGCCGAAGAACACCGTGCCCTCGTTGGGCCGCGTCTTGCCGGTGATGATGTCCATCATCGTCGTCTTGCCGGCGCCGTTGGGGCCGATGATGCAGCGCAGCTCGCCGGGCGCGATGTCCAGGCTCAGTTTGTTGATCGCCTTGAAGCCGTCGAAGCTGACGCTCACGTCTTCGAGGTACAGGATGCGGCCGTGCGCCACGTCCACCTCACCCGGCACGGCGGGCCGCGAGAAGCCCGCCGCACGGCCGCCGGATTCGGTGCGGCCTTTGAGCACCTTCTGCGCGTGCGCGGCCTTGCGCTGCGCGCCGGCTTCGAGCAGATCCGGGGTCACGCGCTTTCCCCCTTCTTGCCGCTGCGCAGCTTGCGCGCCAGCCCCACCACGCCCTGCGGCAGGAACAGCGTGACGGCGATGAACATGGCGCCGAGGAAATACAGCCAGAACTCGGGGTAGGTCACGGTGAGCCAGCTCTTGGCCCCATTGACCAGGAAGGCGCCGACGATGGGGCCGATCAAGGTGGCCCGGCCGCCCACCGCCGCCCACACCGCCATCTCGATCGAGTTGGCAGGGCTCATTTCGCCGGGGTTGATGATGCCGACCTGCGGCACGTACAGCGCACCGGCCACGCCGCACATCACGGCCGAGATGACCCAGATCGTCAGCTTGTAGCCGAGCGGGGAATAGCCCGAGAACATCGCGCGCGACTCCGCGTCGCGGATGGCCTGCAGCACCCGGCCGAACTTGCTCGACACCAGCCAGCGCGCGAACAGGTAGAAACCGAGCAGCGTGGCGCCGGTCAGCACGAACAGCGTCATGCGCATCTGCGGCGTGGCGATGGCGATGCCAAGGATGCGCTTGAAATCGGTGAAGCCGTTGTTGCCGCCGAAGCCGGTTTCGTTGCGGAAGAACAGCAGCATCGCGGCGAAGGTCATGGCCTGGGTGATGATGGAGAAATACACGCCCTTGATGCGCGAGCGGAACGCGAAGTAGCCGAACACGAAGGCCACCAAACCCGGCACCGCGACGATCAGGAACAGCGTGGCAATGAAGCTGTCGGAAAAACTCCAGTGCCAGGGCAGCGTCTTCCAGTCGAGGAACACCATGAAGTCTGGCAGGTCGCTTTTGTAGTTGCCGTCGCGGCCGATCTGCCGCATCAAATACATGCCCATCGCATAGCCGCCGAGCGCGAAGAACACGCCGTGGCCCAGGCTCAGGATGCCGGTGTAGCCCCAGATCAAATCCATCGCCAGCGCGACGATGGCGTAACACATGATCTTGCCGACCAACGCCACCGCGTAGTCACTGAGGTGGAACACGCTGCCCGCCGGCACCACCAGGTTCAGCAGCGGCGCCACGCCGCAGACCACGATGGCGGCCGCGAGGAACACCGCCCAGCCCTGGCGCGACAGCAGCGGCGGCTTGGCCGGAAGTTGCACACTGTTCATTCCGCGCTCCTGCCTTTCACCGCGAAGATGCCCTGCGGCCGCTTCTGGATGAAGACGATGATCAGCACCAGCACCGCGATCTTGGCCAGCACCGCGCCGGTGATGCCTTCGAGGAACTTGTTCAGCACACCCAGGCCCAGCGCCGCGTACACCGTGCCGGCGAGCTGGCCCACGCCGCCCAGCACCACCACCATGAAGGCGTCGACGATGTAGCCCTGCCCGAGGTCGGGGCCGACGTTGCCGATCTGGCTCAGCGCGCAACCGGCCAGCCCGGCGATGCCGGAGCCGAGCGCGAAGGCGTAGGTGTCGATGCGGGCGGTGTTGACGCCCATGCACGACGCGATCGGCCGGTTCTGCGTGACGCCGCGCACGAACAGGCCGAGCCGCGTCTTGCCGATGAGGAAGGCCATGCCGAGCAGCACCGCCAGCGCGAAGCCGATGATGACGATGCGGTTCCACGGCAATTGCAGGTTGCCCATCAGCTCCACGCCGCCGCTCATCCAGCTCGGGTTTTCCACGCCCACGTTCTGCGCGCCGAACACCGAGCGCACCAGCTGCTGCAACATCAGGCTGATGCCCCAGGTGGCGAGCAGCGTTTCCAGCGGCCGGCCGTAGAGGAAGCGGATCACGCTGCGCTCCAGCACCGCGCCCATCAGCGCGGAAGCAATGAAGGCGGCGGGTACGGCGGCGACCAGGTACCAGTCGAACGCGCCGGGGAAGAATTTCTGGAACAGGCCCTGCACCGCGTAGGTGGCGTAGGCGCCGATCATCATCAGCTCGCCGTGCGCCATGTTGATGACGCCCATCAGCCCGTAGGTGATGGCCAGCCCCAGCGCCACCAGCAGCAGGATGGAACCCAGGCTGATGCCGCTGAACACCGCACCCAGCTTGTCGCCCCAGGCCAGCGACGCCTCCACGTTGCGCAGGCTGGCGTTCAGTGCGGCTTTCACCTCGGCATCGTCTTCCAGCGCGATGCGGCCGAGCAGCGCGGTCTTGGTGGCGCCGCTGCCGCTGGCGGCGAGCAGCTTGGCGGCCTCCAGGCGCTGCGCCTTGTCGGTGCTGCCCAGCATCAGCGTGGCGCGCACCAGGCCGAGCTTCGCCTTGATGGCGGCGTCGGTCTCGGCGGCGTAGGCCTTGTCGATCAGCGGGAGCTTGGAGGCATCGGCGTCCTGCAGGGTCTTCACAGCCTGCGCGCGCACCGCGGCGTCCTTGTGGAACAGCTTCAGCGCGGCCAGCGCGCCGTCGATCTCGCCGCGCATGCGGTTGTTGTTGACCACGTCTTCGGCGTCATCGGGCAGCGTGGCTTCGGCACCTGTCACGGCATCGACCGCCTTGTCTCCGGTGACCACGTAGACGCCCTTGGCCGACACCCTCACCGCGTCGTCGGCGATCGCCTGGATGAAAGCGGCCGTCTTGTCGTCGGCCGCCTCGACGGCTTTGGCCAATGCCTCGATGCGGGCGTCGGTCTCGCCAGCGGCCATCGCGCGGGCCTGCTCGGCGGTGAGCGCCCGGGCGTCGAAGGCGAAGAGGCAGATGAGGAACAGGAACAGTCGCATGAAAGGGAGAGAACGTTCAAATGGCGCGCCGCGCACGGCCGCTCCGAAGCGGCCGCGCCGCCCCCCAGTGGGGGGAGGTGGCCCACACGCAGTGGGGCCACGTCGGGGGGCGTTACTTCTTCACCGGTTCGTCCGGCTTCTTGTCGTTGCCTTCGATGTACGGGCTCCAGGGCTTGGCCTTCACCGGGCCGGGCGTCTTCCAGACCACATTGAACTGGCCGTCGGCCTTCACCTCGCCAATGAACACGCTCTTGTGCAGGTGGTGGTTCTTTTCGTCCATCTTGCTGACGATGCCGCTCGGCGCCTTGAAGGTCTGGCCCGACATGGCGGCGATCACCTTGTCCACGTCGGTGCTCTTGGCCTTCTCGACCGCCTGCTTCCACATGTTGATGCCGATCCAGGTCGCTTCCATCGGGTCGTTGGTGAGCGGCTTGTCCTTGTGGCCCGGAATGCCCTTGGCCTTGGCGTAAGCGCTCCACTTCTTGATGAAGTCGTCGTTGGTCGGGTTCTTGATCGACATGAAGTAGTTCCATGCCGCCAGGTGGCCGACCAGCGGCTTGGTGTCCACGCCGCGCAGTTCTTCTTCACCGACCGAGAACGCCACCACCGGCACGTCCTTGGCCTTCAGGCCGGCGTTGCCGAGTTCCTTGTAGAACGGCACGTTGGAGTCGCCGTTGATGGTGGAGACCACCGCCGTCTTGCCGCCGGCCGAGAACTTCTTGATGTCGGCCACGATGGTCTGGTAGTCGCTGTGGCCGAAGGGGGTGTATTTTTCGTCGATGTCAGAGTCCTTCACGCCCTTGCTCTTCAGGTAGGCGCGCAGGATCTTGTTGGTGGTGCGCGGGTAGACGTAGTCGGTGCCCAGCAGCACCCAGCGCTTGGCGCCGCCACCGTCCTTGCTCATCAAATAATCGACCGCCGGAATCGCCTGCTGGTTGGGCGCCGCGCCGGTGTAGAACACGTTCTTGCTGAGTTCCTCGCCCTCGTACTGCACCGGGTAGAACAGCAGGCCGTTCAGTTCCTCGAACACCGGCAGCACCGACTTGCGGCTCACCGAGGTCCAGCAGCCGAACACCACCGCCACCTTGTCCTGCGTCAGCAGCTGCTTGGCCTTCTCGGCGAACAGCGGCCAGTTGGAGGCCGGGTCCACGATGACCGGCTCCAGCTTCTTGCCCATTACGCCGCCCTTGGCGTTGATGTCGTCGATGGCCATCAGCACCGTGTCCTTCAGCACCGTTTCAGAAATCGCCATCGTGCCCGACAGGCTGTGCAGCACACCGACCTTGATGGTGTCGGCCGCCTGCGCGGGCATGACGGTGAAGCTGCCGAGCGCGAGCGCCGCGGTCAGGGCTTTCAGGGTGTGGCGACGGGATGACATGGGTTCTCTCCTGCGAGGTTGGGAAGGGATGAACCGATCCTAGGGAGAACCCCCATGCCGCGGAATACGACGGATGGCGTACGCGGCCACGCGCCGCCGCCGGCGCTCAGCGCGGCGCGATGTCCCGGGCCAACGCGCCGAGCCGGGCCATGCCGTCTTCGGTCGCCGGTGTCCACGGGTGGCCGTGGTTGAGCCGCAGGCCGTTGCGGTAGCGGCGGCGGGCCGAGAACATCGGCCCCGGCGCCACGCTGATGCCCTGGGCTATGGCGCGGTCGTGCAGCGCCAGCGTGTCGAAGCCGTCGGCGAACTCCACCCAGGTGAAGTAGCCGCCCTCCGGCCGCGTGGCCTTCACGCCTGCCGGGAAGTGCCGGCCTATCGCCGCCAGCATCTGCGCCTGCTGCGATTCCAGTGCGTGGCGCAGGCGGCGCAGGTGGCGGTCGTAGCCGCCGTGCTCCAGATAGTCGGCCAGCGCGACCTGCGCGGGCAGGCTGGCCGACAGCGTCGTCATCAGCCGCAGCCGCTCGATCTGCTCGCCAAAGCGCCCCGGCGATACCCAGCCCACGCGAAAGCCGGGCGCCAGCGATTTCGAGAAGGAGGAGCAGTGCATCACCAGCCCCTTGCGATCGAAGGCCTTGGCCGGCAGCGGGCAGCGCTCGCCCTGGTACAGCTCGCCGTAGACGTCGTCCTCGATCAGCGGCACGCTGTGGCGGGCCAGCAGCTCCACCAGCGCGCGCTTGCCGTCTTCGGCCAGGCTGGCGCCCATCGGGTTCTGGAAGCTGGTCATGAACCAGCAGGCCTTCACCGGGTGGCGTTCCAGCGCAGATGCGAGCGCGGCGAGGTCGATGCCACCGGACGGGTCCACCGGAATCTCCAGCGCCCGCATGCCCAGCCGCTCGATCGCCTGCAGCGCCGCGTAGAAGCCCGGCGACTCGATCGCGATCAGATCGCCCGGCCCCGCCACCACGTTCAGGCACAGGTTCAGCGCCTCCAGCGCGCCGTGCGTCACGATGAGTTCGTCGGCCGGCTGCGCGAGGCCGTTGCGCAGGTAGCGCTGCGCGATCTGCTGGCGCAGCCCGGCGTGGCCGCGCGCCAGGCCCTTCAGCGCGTCGGCCTGCGCCAGGTGCCGGCCGGCCGCCGCCAGTGAACGGCCCAGCCGCTCCAACGGAAACAGCGACGCCGCCGCGAAGGCCGAGCCGAAGGGCACGACCTCGCGGTCCTGCGCCGCGCCCAGCACCGCGAACACCAGCTCGTTCACATCGACCTTGGCCGGCATGCGCGGCGGCCCGCTGCGCGCCGGCGCGGCCAGCGGCAGCAACCCGGCACCGGAGACGTAGTAGCCCGAGCGCTCGCGCGCCCGCACCAGCCCCTTTTCCTCCAGCCGGTAGTAGGCCTGGAAGGCGGTCGACGGGCTGATGCCGTGCTGCGCCGTGATCTCGCGGATCGACGGCAGCCGCGCGCCCGGCGCCAGCTTGCCGCTGCGGATGTCGGCGGCCAACCAGTCGGCGAGTTGCTCGTAGCGCTTCATCGTCGTCATCTGATCCGGTGAATTCTAGAATTCATTGGTCTGATATGGTCTTTCCGCCATCATCTGATGCTGTGCAGGGCCACCGTGCCCGGCGCATGATGCGGATGTTCCGCTCCGCTCCCAGAAAAGCCCGCTCCGTGTCCCGAATCCTCCTGCCCCTGTTGCTCGCCCTCGTGGGCGCCACCGCCTCCGCCAAACCCGCCGTGTTCGAAGACAGCATCGCCCAGCGCGTGCAGGCCTGCGTGGGCTGCCACGGCGCCCAGGGCCGCGCCGGCCCCGACGGTTATTACCCCCGGCTCGCCGGCAAGCCCGCCGGCTACCTCTACAACCAGTTGCTGAGCTTCCGCGACCAGCGCCGGCTGTACCGGCCCATGAATCAGCTGCTGGCCCGCCTGCCCGACGCCTACCTGCTGGAGATGGCGCAACACTTCGCGTCGCTCGACGTGCCCTACCCCGCGCCGCCGCCCTCGCCCGTCACGCCCGCCGTGCGGCAGCGCGGCCAGCAACTGGTGCTGCGCGGCGATCCGGCGCGCGAGCTGCCGGCCTGCGTGTCCTGCCACGGCGACGCCATGACCGGCTTCGCGCCCAACGTGCCCGGCCTGCTCGGCCTGCCGCGCGACTACCTCAACAGCCAGCTCGGCGCCTGGCGCACCGGCCAGCGCCACGCCCATGCGCCCGACTGCATGGCCAAGGTCGCGCAGCGGCTGGCCGCCGACGACATCTCGGCCGCTTCGTCCTGGCTGGCCGCGCAGCCGGTGCCGCGCAACGGCCATCCGGTGACCGCGCTGCCCAAGGCGATGCCGCTCAACTGCGGCACCGCGCCGCAGGCCGGAGGTGCGCAATGAAGCCGGTCTGGCGCGTGGCCCTCGGGGCCGTGGTGCTGGCGGCGCTGGCCGGCGGCTGGGTGGCGTATGCCAATCTGCGCGGCGACTGGCAAGCCGGCACCTTCGCGGCCGACAAACCGATGGACGCGGCCCGGCAGATCGAACGCGGCGCCTACCTCGCCCGCGCCGGCAACTGCATGGCCTGCCACACCGCCGCCGGCCAGCCGGCCGGCAGCGGCGGCCTGGCGCTGGAAACGCCGTTCGGCAACGTCTACAGCAGCAACCTCACGCCCGACCGCACGACCGGCATCGGCACCTGGAGCCGCGACGACTTCTGGCGCGCCATGCACAACGGCCGCAGCCGGGACGGCCGGCTGCTTTACCCCGCCTTTCCCTACACCAGCTACACCCAGGTCTCCCGCGAAGACAGCGACGCCCTCTACGCCTGGCTGATGCAGCAGCCCGCCGTGGCCCGCTCCAACCGCCCCCACGAGCTGCGCTGGCCCTACAACACGCAGGCCGCGCTGGCTGTCTGGCGCGCGCTGTTCTTCACACCCGGCAGCTACCGCACCGACGCCGCCAAGGCCGCCGACTGGAACCGCGGCGCCTACCTGGTGCGCGGCCTTGGCCACTGCGCCGCCTGCCACGCCCCGCGCAACGCCTTCGGCGCCACCGACGGCGAACGCGGCCTGGCCGGTGGCCTCATCCCGGTGCAGAACTGGTACGCCCCCTCGCTCGCACTCGACACCGAGGCCGGCGTGGCCGGGTGGGACCGCGCCCACGTCATCGAGCTGCTGAAGACCGGCGTCACCGACCACGCTTCCGTCTCCGGCCCGATGGCCGAGGCCGTGGTCCGCAGCACGCAATTCCTGACCGACGCCGACCTCGCCGCCATGGCCACCTATCTGCAAGACCTGCCCGAGCGCCGCGCCGCGCCCGCCGTGGCCGACGCAGACCGGCCCGCGCAGCCCCTCACCGCCAGCGCCCAGCGCGGCCAGCCCCTCTACGACAAACACTGCGCCGCCTGCCACGGTGAACAAGGCCAGGGCGTGCCCCGCGCCTACCCCGCGCTGGCCGGCAACCGCGCGGTGCTGCTCGATTCGCCCGCCAACCTGGTGCAAATGGTGCTGCACGGCGGCTTCGGCCCCGCCACCGCCGGCAACCCCCGCCCCTTCGGCATGCCGCCCTATGCGCTCGCGCTGACCGAGCGCGAGATCGCTGACACACTCACCTACGTGCGCGCCGCCTGGGGCAACCGCGCCGCGCCGGTGACCGAGGTGGACGTCAACCGCCTGCGCCGGCCCGACTGACGGATTGCTCCTTTTTCAGGAGCAACAAAGCGCCATTCCGCGCTGACTTACGGCCGATTTCATTCCAAAAATCACGCCAAAACCGGCAAAACCGCCCGCTGGCGCCTGCGCGACTGCGCGCGCCTTGACGCGCGTTACCGCCCCACAAATAATCCAGATACCGATTGATAACAACGTTATAAATTCCGCATGACCACCGCCCCCCACTGGGCCTCGACCATCAAGGACGCCAAGCGCGAGCTGCTGCTGCTGGCCGCCCGCGAGGAGTTCACCGACAAGGGGCTGGAGGGCGCGACCATGCGCGGCATCGCGCTGCGGGCCGGCTGCACCACCGGCGCGGTCTACCCGCTGTTCGACAGCAAGGAGGCGCTCTACACCGCGCTGCTGGAACAGTCGCTGGCCCGGCTCGACGCCGCGGTGCAGGCCGCCGCCGACGCGCTGACCGATCCGGCCGACGAAGCGCGCGCCGCCTGCGCCGCCTTCGTCGCCTATTACCTGCTGCACCCTTTCGAGGTCAACCTCGGTCTCTATGCCTTTCGCGGCCTGAAGCGCCAGGGTGTCGGCCCCGACGCCGACCGGGCGCTGAACGACGCGCTGGCCCGCGTGCTGGCCCGCATCGCCGAGCCGCTGGCGGCGGCGCGTGGCGAGCCGGTCGCCGCGGTGCAACCCTTCGTCGCGCTGCTGTTCAGCCAGATGATCGGCGCGCTGGTGCTGCACCTGGCGGGCCGGCTCGACGCGCTGGCCGCCGACCCCACCGACCTGCTGCGGCAACAGTTGGCCCTGCTGCTGCCCGCCGACACGTCCACATCACCCCCAACCTGAAGGAGCAATCAACATGGTGCGCATCGAGAAGAACGGCGGCGTCTGGACCGTGATCCACAGCCGTTTCGCCGAAGCCCGCAACGCGATGGACCCGGCCAGCGCCGACGCGCTGCACGACGCCTTCCTCGCGTTCGACGCCGACCCCGAAGCCCGCGTCGCGGTGCTGTGGGGCGAAGGCGGCGCTTTCTGCGCCGGCTGGGATTTGAAGTTCGCCAGCACGCTGTCAGACCCCGAGGCTTTCCGCCGCGACGTCTCCGAAGGCCTGGCCTTTCCCACCGGCGCCAACCCCGCGCCGCGCGGCCCGCTCGGCCCCACGCGGCTGGAACTCTCCAAACCGGTGATCGCGGCGGTCGAAGGCCCGGCGGTGGCCGGCGGCATGGAGCTGGCGATGTGGTGCGACATCCGCGTGATGGCAGCCTCCGCCTACTTCGGCGTCTACTGCCGGCGCTGGGGCATCCCGCTGCTCGACGGCGGCTCGGTGCGCATGTCGCGGCTGGTCGGCCAAGGCCGCGCGATGGAGATCACGCTGACCGGCCGCAAGGTGCCTGCCGACGAAGCGGTGCGGATCGGCCTGTGCGAACAGGTGGTGGAACACGGCGGCGCGCGCGAGGCAGCGGAAGACATGGCGCACCGCATCGCCCGTTTCCCGCAGGCCGCCGTGCGGGCCGACCGCCGCTCGATTCTGGAAACCCACGGCCAGCCGGTGCGCGAGGCGTTGCGCCGCGAATGGGCCAACGGCGTGGACGCGCACTTCAAGGAAGGCGCGGCCGGCGCCGGCCGTTTCTCGGGCGGGCTGGGCCGCCACGGCGACTTCACACGCATCTGAACGCCGGTCACCGCCCGTAACCTGTGCGGGCCGGTGGCCGGCCGGCCGCATGCTAGATTGGCGCATGACTTTTCCGCCCAAACTGCTCTACAAATACTTTCTGCGCGGCTTGTTCACGGTGCTGCCGGTCGCACTGACGCTGTACCTGCTGTTCCTGTTCCTGTCGTGGACCGAGCAGACCGCGCTGTGGTTGCTGCACCCCTTCATCGGCAGCGTGTATGTGCCCGGTATGGGGCTGGTGCTGGGCGTGGCCGTGATCCTGGCGATCGGCTGGATGGTGTCCAAGCGCCGGGTGCGCCGCGCGCTGGCCTTCATCGAGCTGCCCTTCACCAACCTGCCGGTGGTGAAGAGCATCTACAACTCGCTGAAAAGCTTTGCCGACTTCTTCGCGCCGGGCAGCAAGCAGGCCGGTGAGCAGGTCGTCATCCTGCGCATGCCGGACCACGGCATGGAGCTGGTGGGCCTGGTCACGCGCCGCAACTTCGACGACCTGCCCGCCGGATTCCTGGGCGGCGACCGCGTCGCGGTGTATCTGCCAATGGGCTACAACATCGGCGGCTACACGGTGTTCGTGCCAGCCGAATGGGTGACGCCGATCGAGATGACGGTGGAAGAGGCGATGCGCTCCTCGCTCATCGCCTGGATGGCGCGCTCCGCGCCACCGTCTCGCCCCGCGCCCTAGGCCTTGGTGTCGCGGGTCGACCGCTGCAGCAGGTGGTCGAGCGAGGCCTTGCCGGCACCGCTGATCGCCAGCCAGGTGAAGATCGCGAAATAGATCATTTCCTCGAAGCCGAACAGCGTTTCCACCGAGTCGATCTGGTCGGCCTTGGCCGCCTTGATGGCCACCAGCATCACCACGGCCAGCGCTCCGCCGGAGAGTCGCGTGAACAGGCCGAGGATGAGGAACAGCCCGCCAAAACACTCGATGCCCGAGGCCACCGGCGTGAGGATGTGCGGGAAGGGAATGCCCCACTCGGTGAAGTTCTCGATCATGCGGGGCAGGTTGTTCAGTTTGCCCCAGCCGGTCAGCATGAACACATAGCCCGCGATGACACGGGCCACCAGCGGCCCGGCCCACAGGAAATGCTTGGCCACGCTTTCGGGCCAGTCGATCAGCGTCTTGGTCAGGAATCGCATGCGGTGCTCCTCGTTCGGTTTGGAATCGTCGATACCGTCTGTCGATTCTGGGCGCCAGACCTTACAACGAGAAGTGGCACTGCCACGCCGCAAGCGGCACCCGCGCTGGCGGCGCGGGGCTGCCCGGTTCAAACGCCGCGGGTGGCGCTCACTGGAGCTGCGGGCGGCGCGAGGCTTCGAGCCAGGCCTTGACTGCGTCCACCCGGTCGCCCACCGCCTGGATGGCGGCGTGCAGTTCGCGCCGGGTGGTGCCCAGCGCCCTGGCCCAGTCGCGGACCTCGAAATCGCGCAAGGGATCGATCCGTTCACCCCGGGGCGGTGCAGGCGGCAACGCGGTCGCCAGTCGGCGGCTGGACATCATCATCGGGCTTCTCCCTCGTGGTTGGACTTGCCCTCATCCTAGAAACGGGCCGGCGCTCGGCCTGTAGGCGAAATCTGCGCCAGCGGGCGGGACGGCGGCCCGCCGCGCACCGGCCAAAACCGAAAGCTGGGGTCGGCGGCGCGGCGGTTCGCCCGCCCGCTTCAAAAGAAAACGCCCGGTCTGCAGGCAGCAGGCCGGGCGTTCAGCGGCGGGCGCGAAGCCGTGTCAGGCCGCGCGGGCGCCGGTGCGGATCAGCGTGCCGACGTGCTCGCCGCGCAGCGCGGCGGTCAGGTTGCCGCGCTTCAGGCCGTTGATGACCTGCACCTTCTCCAGGTGGCGGGCGTTGGCCATCACCTCGAGCAGCGTGCGGTCGAAAGGCAGCGTGCCCTTGTGCTGGGCCAGGTCGGCGGCGCTGGTGTCGCGCAGCAGCTGGGCCTTGTCGCCACCGTCACCGTTCGGATCGACGTTGTAGACGCCGTCCACGTCTTCCACGATGGTCAGGCCGGCTGCGCCCAGCGCGTCGGCGATCAGGAAGGCGCCAGCGTCGGCCCGGTGCAGCGGGATGCGCGAGTCCGGGAACTCGTGGTGGTGGTAGGGCGGAAAGCCGCTGCCGACCACGGCGCGAGCCGCGGACAGGTGGATGGCCAGCTGGTGCGCGATGGTGGCGTGCTCGACGTACGAAACACCTTCGGGCGCCAGCAGCGAGGCCAGGATGTGGCCGTTCTGGCCCGCTTCGCTCGCGGCCAGCGGGGCCAGCGAACCGACCGGCAGGCCGAGGTCGAGGCCGACGCCGTACAGGTGGCGGGCGCGAATGCCGGCGCCGGTCAGGATCAGCAGGCGGTGCTCGGGCAACAGCTTGCGGATTTCCTCGACGACCGGGAGGATGGCTTCGGCGCCGCGGTCCATGATGGAGCGGCCGCCGATCTTCACGACCTGCAGCCAGGGCAGGATGCGGATCGGGCGGACACCGGCGACGGGGCGGGTCAGGTCGCCGTCGAGCAGGGTCTGGCGGGCCAGCGGCGAGGCGACGTGCTTGGTGGTGGAAATGGTCATGTCGGTCTTTCTCACTTCGCGGTGATGATGGTGCCGACGTGCTCGCCAGCGAGCGCGCGGGTCAGGTTGCCGGGCACGAGGCCGTTGACGACCTGCACCTCGCGCACGTAGCGGGCCGACTTCAACAGATCGAGCACCGGGAATTCGAGGATGGAATCCTGCAGGCCCTTGGCCTTCATTTCCTCGACCGAGATCTTCGGGATCAGCGTGGCACCCTTGGAGGTCTTGGGGTTGGCGGTGTACAGGCCGTCCTCATCCTTCACGTAGATCATCTGCTTGCAGCCGAACTGCTCGGCCACCAGGAAGCAGCCGGCGTCGGTGCGGTACGGCGGAATCACGCCTTCGGCGGCGGGTCGGATCCACATGCCGTAGGGCGGCATGCCGCTGAAGATGACGGCGTTGATTTCCTTCAGGCGCAGCGGCACGGCCGACATGCCGGCACCTCCGACCACCGGGATGCCGTGCTTGGCGAACAGCTGGCCGAGGATGGCGGCGTTCTGGTCAGCCACCGAAGCGCCGAGCTGGGCCAGCACGCCGGCCGGCAGGCCAAGGCCAGCGGCGATGGAGTACAGGTGGCGGGCGCGGGTGCCGGCACCGGTGCCGATCAGCAGCTGGTGCTGCTTGCGGGCGGCGACGATCTCTTCCACCAGCGGGAAGACGGCGGCGCGGCCGCGGTCGATGAAGCTCTGGCCGCCCACCTTGATGACCGATGCCTCGGGCAGGATGCGGTAGTCAGAGGAAGCCTCCGCGGCGGCCAGCAGCTGCGCGTCGGTCAGCGAGCGCTGCATCAGGAGCGCTTCGAGTTCCGAAGTGGTCTGGGTCATGGTGTCCTTTCGTGGTGTGGGAGCGCCACCAGCCGCTCGAGCGGGCCGGGCGGGCGTCGGGACCGAACTGTAGGCCGGTCGGTATATCAACACCACCATACCGCCAGATGCCGCGTGGCCAGCGGGGGTTCATGCGGGCCTGGGGCGCTGCCCGCGCAGGGGTTTCAGGCCTCGAACTGCGGGTGCAGCTGGCGGATGCGGTTCATGGCCATGGCGGCGGCCGATGTGCGGGTTTCCACGCCGAGCTTGGCGAACACCCGCTCCAGGTGCTTCTTCACCGTCATCGGGCTGGTGCCGAGGATGTCGCCGATGTCGCGGTTGATCTTGCCCTTGACCACCCAGTACAGCACCTCGGCCTCGCGGGCGGTGAGCTTGAAGCACAGGCTCATCGCCTCGATGACGGCGGCGTCGGACACTTCGCGCATCACGATCAGCCAGTCGCCACCCGGCTCGCCGTCGGCCCCGCCGGCCTGCGGGTGCAGCCGCAGCGTGAGCCGCCGCGCGCCGCGTTCGACGGCCAGGCGCGGCGGATCGGCCAGCAGGTCGCTGCCCTGGGGCGACTGCCGCAGCATCCAGTCGCGCACCACTTCCGGCACGTTGGCGGTGGCGGCGCCGAAATAGGACTCCAGCAGCTCGCGCGCCAGCGGCGTCTGCCACATCAGCCGGCCGTCGCTGGCGCGCACCGTGATGGTGGCGTAGCCGAAGGCGTCGAGCGCGTTGCGGGCCTGGCGCTTCTCGCGGGCGCCGGCCAGGTGCACGTGCATGCGGGCCAGCACCTCCTTGGGCTTGATCGGCTTGGTGACGTAGTCCACCCCGCCGGCCTCCAGCGCGGCGACCAGATGCTCGGTCTCGGTGAGGCCGGTCATGAAGATGATGGGAATGTGGGCGGTGGCGGCGGCCGCCTTGAGCCGGCGCGCGACCTCGAAACCGTCCATGCCGGGCATCATCGCGTCGAGCAGCACCACGTCGGGCAGGGCCTGCGCAGCGCGTTTCAGCGCGGCCTCGCCGTCGGTGGCAACCAGCACGGTGTAGCCGGATTCGTCGAGCGCGTCGTGCAGCACCGACAGGTTGTCGGGCACGTCGTCGACGATGAGCACCACCTCGCTGTTGGCACGGTCCAGCGTCTGGTCGAGCGGGGTGTTCATGCGGGAGCGGCGCCGCTGCGGGCCTGCTGCAGCTGGCGGGCGATGGTGTCGAACTGGAACTGCCGCGCAAGGCCGCGCATGGACTCGGCGAAGGCGCGGCAGTCGGGCCGGGCAGACTCGATCGCGTCGAGCTGGTTCATGATGCCGCGATAGTAGCCGAGGTTCACCACGGCGATGAGCGCGTCGAGCTGCGCGGCGTCGGGCCAGACCAGCGCCGCGTGGGCGGTGGGCGGCGCGGCGGCGGCCGGCGGCTCGTCGGCCAGCCATTCCAGCCCGAGCCGGCGGTCCAGCCAGTCGAGCAGTTCGCTGTGGCGCACCGGCTTCAGCACGAAATCCTCGGCGGGGATGCCGGCGTCGTTCTCCAGCCCCTTGTCGAAGGCGTTCGCGGAAACAATGGCCACGGCCGGCTGCGGCAGCCCGTCCATGCGGCGCAGCCGGCGGATGGTTTCCCAGCCGTCGATGCCGGGCATCGCCAGGTCCATCAGCACCGCGTCAGGGCGGTAGCCGGCGGCCAGCAGGTCGAGCGCGTCGTGGCCGCTGGCGGCGGTGCGCAGCTCAAAACCCAGCGGCTCCAGCAGGTTCACCAGCAGTTCGCGGTCGGCCTCTTCGTTGTCCACCACCAGCACGCGCCTACGCGGGCCCGCGTAGGCGCGGCGCGGCCTGGCCGCACGCGCCGCGGGAGGCGGCGTCGGCATGCCGTGCAGCTCGGGCAGGAAGAGCTTGACGCGGAACACCGAGCCTTCGCCCGGCACGCTGCTCACCGACATGTCGCCGCCCATCAGGTCGGTCAGCATCTTGGCAATGGTGAGGCCCAGGCCCGCCCCAGGCGCAGCCGGCGCGGCGGGTGCGCTGCCGCCCCGCGCGAAGGGCTCGAAGATCTGCTCGATCTCCACCGCCGTCAGACCCGGCCCGGTGTCCTCGATCTCCACCCAGGCCATCTCGCGCGCGTGGCGGATGCGAAACGTCACCTGCCCCTGCGCGGTGAACTTGATCGCGTTGCCGAGCAGGTTGATGAGAATCTGCCGCACCCGCTTTTCATCGGCTCGCACCCGCTCGGGCAACACGCCTTCGGCTTCGAAGCGGAAGCTCAGCGCCTTGGCGGCGGCCTGCAGCTCGAACATGCTGGCGATCTCGTGCACGCAGTCGGCAAAGCGCATCGGCTTGACGTTCAGCGTGAGCTTGCCCGCCTCGATGCGGGCCACGTCGAGCGTGCCCTCGATCAGCTGCAACAGGTGCTCGCCGCCGCGCTTGATGACGCCCACCGCCTGTTGGCGGTGCGGCGGAATGGTGGTGTCTTCGCCCATCAACTGCGCGTAGCCGAGGATGCTGTTCAGCGGCGTGCGCAGCTCGTGGCTGATGGCGCTGATGTAGCGGCTCTTGGCCTGGTTGGCCTGGTCGGCAGAGGCGCGCGCGGCCTCGGCCTGTGCCCGCGCTTCCTCGGCCACGCGGGTGGCCTGCTGCAGCGCCTCGTCGGTCTGCCGGTGCGACTCGATCTCCTGCATCAACAGATGCGTCTGCCGGTTCGATTCCTCCTGCGCCACCTGCCGGCTCTTGTGTGCCAGCACCAGCCACCAGGCCACGATGCCGGCCATGACCAGCAGCGCCATGTAGGCCTTCAGAAAGCCGGACCGCAGCGCCGCCTCCGGTGCCTGAAGACCGTCCACGCCCTCGCCCACCGCCGCCAGCAGCGCGCCGACTTCCTGGCGGTACAGCAGGCCGAACACGCCGGCCAGCAGCGGCACCACGATCAGCATGAGCATGAGGAAATGGCCGAGGCCGGTGTCGATGTAGGCCGCCGCCTGTTTCGGCAACACGCGCCGCAGCACCACCGACCACTGCGCCGACAGGCTGGCGTGCGGTTTGCACAAATCGTTGCAGCGGGCGTCGAGCGTGCAGCACAGCGAACAGATCGGGCCCTGGTAGGCGGGGCAATGCGCCATGTCCGGGCCCTCGTATTCGCGCTCACAGATGACGCAAGTGCCCCCACGCTCCGCCGCTTCGCGGGTCGCTTGTTCCGCCTTGGGGCGGCCCGGCGGCGGAACGAGCGTGAGCCGCTGGTAGCGGCCGATGTCGCGATCGGAGGTTCGCGCAAGGTAGTAGCGCCCCTTCGTCGCCCACGCGATCAGCGGCGCGGCGACGAAGGCGGTGCCCAGCGCGATCAGCGCCGAGAAGGCCTGCGCCATCGCGCCGAAGGCGCCGAGGTAGGCCGAAATGGACAGCAGCGAGGCCAGCCCCATCGCGCCGACGCCGACCGGGTTGATGTCGTACAGGTGCGCCCGCTTGAACTCCACACCGGGCGGTGAGAGGCCGAGCGGCTTGTTCACCACGAGGTCGGCCACCACCGCCATCATCCAGGCGATGGCCACGTTGGCGTACAGCCCCAGCACGTCGCCCAGCGCCTGGAACACGTTCATCTCCATCAGCATGAAGGCGATCAGCGTGTTGAACACCACCCACACCACCCGGCCGGGGTGGCTGTGCGTGAGGCGCGAAAAGAAATTGCTCCAGGCCAGCGAGCCGGCGTAGGCGTTGGTGACGTTGATCTTGAGCTGCGACACCACCACGAACAGCGCGGTGGCGGCCACCGCCCAGCCGTAGTGCGGGAACACGTACTCATAGGCCGCGAGGTACATCTGGTTGGGGTCGATCGCGCGCTCCAGCGGCACCGCGTGCGTGATGGCCAGGTAGGCCAGCAGCGCGCCGCCCAGCATCTTGATGACGCCGAGAATGACCCAGCCCGGCCCGCCCGCCAGCACGCTGGCCCACCAGCGGCGCCGGTTGGCGGCGGTGCGCGCCGGCATGAAGCGCAGGTAGTCGGCCTGCTCGCCCATTTGCGTGATCAGCGCGATGCCCACCGTCAGCGCGGCGCCGAAAGCCGCCAGATCGAAACCCGCGCCGCCGGCCGACCGCTCGCCGCGGAAACCGGTGATGCCGGCGAAGGCCTGCGGGTCTTTCCAGGCCACGAAGGCGAACGGCACGACCAGCATCAGCAGCCACAGCGGCTGCGTCCAAACCTGCAGCCGGCTGATCGCCGAAACGCCGTGCGTCACCAGCGGAATCACCACCAGCGCGCAGATCAGGTAGCCCCAACGCGGCGGAATGCCGAGCGCCAGCTCCAGCGCATAGGCCATCACCGCAGCCTCCAGCGCGAAAAAGATGAAGGTGAAGCACGCGTAGATCAGCGAGGTGACCGTCGAGCCGATGTAGCCGAAGCCGGCGCCGCGCGTCAGCAGGTCCATGTCGACGCCGTAACGGGCGGCGTAGAAGCTGATCGGCAGGCCGGCCAAGAAAATGATGAAGCCGGTCGCCAGAATGGCCAGCGCCGCATTGGTGAAGCCGTACTGCACCAGCAGCGTGGCGCCCACCGCCTCCAGGATCAGGAACGAGGCCGCGCCAAACGCCGTGTTGGCAACCCGCCACTCCGACCACTTGCGGAAACGCTGCGGCGTGAAGCGCAGCGCGTAGTCCTCCATGGTCTCGCGGCCCACCCAGGCGTTGTAGTCGCGGCGCACCTTGACGATGCGCTGCGGCGCAGCCATTTTGGTGCACGCAGGCGCTTCGGCACCGGCGGCGGGCGGCATCGGGTTGGAAGACACGTCGGAGCGATGGGGTTGCGCCAAGGTGGTGCAAGCCCCGTGCCACCGGCCGGCCAAATCGGCCTCACACGGCCGATTGGCAAAGAAATCGGCCGCAAGTCAGCGCCGAATATGAATTGTTTGCTATGAAAACAGAAGCATCCGCCAAGCGACCCGCCGCTCAGCGGGCCAGCGACACCGGGTGGTGCACCACGCGGCGGTGGTGCCGCTCGCGCTCCACCGGCGGGCGAACGACCCCCACCCCTTCTTCCGGCGCTTCCTGTGCGCGGGTCAGCCGCACCATGCCCTGAATGCTGTTGGCGCAGGTCTGCGGCAGCGTGAGCTCGATGTTGCGGTAGTGGCGGATCAGCTCTTCCCCCACCGTGGTCAAGGTGGTGTGCCCCCCGGTTTCACCGCCCTTGGCCGAATGCATGGCCGGAAACTTGAGGTGCTGGTTCAGCTCATCGAGCAGGCGCCAGGCCTTGGGGTAGGACATGCCAAGGCTGCGCGCCGCGGCCGTGATGGAGCCGTGCGTGCGCACGGCCTCCAGCAGCGCGATCTTGCCGGGACCGATGACATGGGTCTCACCGACGGTGATGCGCAGCCGGAACTCGACGTCGATCGCCGGTTTTTTCAGCGGAATTTTTTTGTTTGGCATCGTGATCTGACGTCACAACAGCATGGGTGCTGAAGCCATGATGCCAGCCGCTGTGGCCAACCCGGAGGGGGTTTGTACTTAGAAAGTTCGCCTTCGTCCCTTCCAGCCCACAAGACCCGACCGGGGCGGGCGAAAAAAAAGCGGGCCACGGCCCGCTTTTGAATCTGAAAGCGGCGTCAACCGCTCTCAGGGATTTTCCTTGAACACGCGAGGGTCAGACCAAGGTCAGACCCAGCAGCGACAGATGGCCGGTCGGCAGAGCGCCGCTGCCAGCGTGCGGCAGGGAAGAGGTGATCGGCTCGAGCGGCACCAGGGTGGAGGCGGCGAACGCCACGCCTTGGCCGTCAACGGCCAGGGCGAACGTGTTCTGCACGATGCCGGCAACGGTGCTACCGCCCGGCAGTTCGGCCAGAACCGGCAGCAGGCTGGTGGACGACAGGCCAAGGCCGAGCGTGGTGTCGACGCCGGTGGCGTGGGACACGAAGCTCACCACTTCGCTGACCAGCGGGAGCTGGGCGTAGTGGTATTCGAAGCTGGTGCCAGCGGCCACGCCGTGGGTCAGCAGCGAGTCGAGCAGCGCGGTGGGGTTGGTCAGGCTCGGCAGCGTGGGCAGCGACGGCAGGCTCGGCAGCGACGGCAGGCTCGGCAGCGAGGGCAGGCCCGGAAGCGACGGCAGGCTCGGCAGGTGCGCCAGGCTCAACAGGTCTTCCACCGACGGCAGCGTGGGCAGGCTCGGCAGGCTGTGCAGCACGTCATCCAGCGTGGGCAGAGCGGGCAGCGTCGGCACGGCGGGAACCAGACCCAGCACGTCCGGCAGGCCGAGGCCGCTCAGATCGAAGCCCAGCACGTTGCCGAGCAGATTCAGTTCACCGGTGGCCGGGGGGGTCTGGGCGCCGAAGAGGTCCAGGTTCAGGGGCACCAGTTCCAGCAGAGCGGGCAGGCTCGGAACGCCGGGAATGGAGGGCAGTGCCGGCAGAGCGGGCAGCGAGCCGATCAGCGGAAGCGACGGAAGCGTGGGGAGAGTTGCCATGTTGAATCGAGCCTTTCCTGAAAGATGTGTGAAATATCGAATTGATACCGACGTATCCATTCGGATACTACGTAAGTAGATTTATACCCTAAGCGATGTACCTTTTGGATTACATCGAAAGTGAAATTTTAGAAATTTGTGCGTTTTTTCTCACGATTTGCGTGTGACCCCCCAATCCTGGGTGCGCTCTGGATTTCATAGCTGCGCGCCCAATCGGGCGAAGGCCAAACAGACGGTTGACCGTCCGGTCGGTCAACCGCAGGTGGTCTCACAAATTCGGCCGCGGATAGAATTCATGCATGCTCCGGAAGCGTGGCCGAGCGGTTGAAGGCACCGGTCTTGAAAACCGGCGATGTTTTGCGACATCCGTGGGTTCGAATCCCACCGCTTCCGCCAGCCTTCCCCGCCGCCACCCGAGGAAACCTCCATGTCTGCTGTGACCCGCTCGCTGTCTGCCCTCGGCTTGGCGCTGTTCCTGGCGCCCAGCGCCCACGCACAGTCGCAATCGCAGTTCACCGGCAACGCCTCGGCTTTCGCGGCGCGCGCCGCCTACCCGACCATCGTGGTGCAGGAGAGCGAGACGCAGAAAGGCCAGTGGCAGCAATTGCAGGCCCGCGCGATCAACAGCAAATGGGCGGTTCGGCCGATCGACGCCAAATCGACCGCACTGGTGGCGACCGTGTCGATCGACCTGTTTTCGGGCGCCGGTGAACTGAAGCCGACGCGCGACGAAGCCGGTGAAACGGCCGAGATCTTTCTGAACAAGGTGGAGCACGTCGACCTGGAATACCTGCCGACGGCCACCGGCTGGAGCTTCAGCAAGGGCCGCAGCACGGCGGGCGGCAAAACGACCGACATCGTGCCGCCGCCGCCGGGGGTGTTCTCGCCCGCGGGCTGGCTCATCCAGGGCTTCACGCCGAAGAACTGAGCGGCTTCACTCCACCCAAACAAAAGGGCCGCAACAAGCGGCCCTTTTCTTTGTGGCGGCCGGGTTCAGTGGCTGAACCGGCCCCAGACGCGGCGCAGGCCGACCTCGGCCTTGTCCATGCCGCGCGCCAGCTTCAACGACTGCTGCGCCAGCAATGCACCGCCAGCGACGATGGCGAGCAGCCCCGGCCCCGGCGCGACGAGCATGACCAGGCCCAGCAGCACCAGCGCTACGCCGGCCACCACAAGGGCCGCCGCGTGCCACCGGCTGTGGCCGCGCTGGCGTGCCCGCCGGTAATGCTGCTCGAAGCGCTCACCGGGCCGCTCGCTGGCAAAACGGCGCCACCGGGCCTGCAGCCGGGCCCGCCAGCGTGACATGAAGCCGTTGTTCTGCATCGCTCGGCTGCTCAACACACTGCCGGACGGGCCGCTTCGTCGCCCGCGACGTCGGCCGACACCACGGCCGCCTCGGGCCGCGGACGCACGTGGAACACGAAGTAGTCATCAACCCCTTCGATCATGGTGGCGTCGTCGGGGACGGCCAGGTCTTGCGTGGCCTGAGGGATGTGGTCGTTGTTCGGAATCATGGTTGTTTCCTCCTGTTGTGTGGATGCGGCCGGCCGGAGCCAGCGTGGAACCAATGTATCGGCGCCCCCGTGCGCGTGATGTCGGCGGCCATGGGGAGCGCCCTGTAGGACAACTTCAAGAGCCGCATTCCCGGCAGACCGCGATGGCAACAGGCTGGCACAGGGCGTAGGAACCTGCTGACATCAACTCGGGCATCCGGCCAGATCACAGAAATGCCGGCTTTTCTGAAGATGACGCCACGGCACCAACTTGCCCAATCTCAGTCTGGAAAGCAACTTCGGATACGAAGGGATACACACCATGATGATCACCGCCAACCCGCAATTCACCATCCAACGCCCCGGCTTGCCGGCGGTGCCGGAAGTGCCCCACTGGCTGGCCTCCAGCGTCGAGGCGATCGGCTGGATGATCTACTTCGGCGCGCTGGGCGTGCTGGGCAGCTTCGCGTTCATTCTTTGCCTGGCGGTGATGCGCGGCTGAGCGCGCACTCACCTCCCGGGGCGGGCGACGCCCTCAGTCGGGCAGGAAGAGTTCCTGCAAATCGCTGAGGAAATCAAAACCCCGGGCCGTGGGCCTGATGCGAGCGACATCGCGCTCGATCAGGCCTTTTTGCTGGGCGGCTTCCAGCCCGCGCTCGGCGGCGGTCACTGGCAGGCCGGTGCGCTCCATGAACTGGGTCAGCGTGAAACCTTCCTTGAGGCGCATCGCGTTCAGCATGAACTCGAACGGCAGTTCGGCCCGCGCCACCTCGTGCTCCTGCGCCAGCGGCCGGCCGGCGAGCGCGTTGTCCATGTAGAGCCTGGGTTCGCGCCAGCGCACCTGCCGCACCACCCGGTGCGGAAAACTCAGCTTGCCGTGCGCGCCGGCGCCGATGCCGATGTAGTCGCCGAAGCGCCAGTAGTTCAGGTTGTGCGCGCAGGCATGGCCAGCCCGCGCATAGGCCGACACCTCATACCGCTCCAGCCCGTCTTCGGCCGTTTGCCGCGTGATGGCGTCCATCATTTGCCAGGCCACGTCGTCTTCCGGCAGCGCCGGCGGGTATTTGGCGAAGTAGGTGTTGGGCTCGATCGTGAGGTGGTAAATCGAGATGTGAGGGGGCTGAAGTCGGCGCGCCGTCTCGATATCTTGCTCGCATTCTTGTAGCGTCTGGCCGGGTAGCGCGTACATGATGTCGAGGTTGAAGGTGTCGAAGGAGCGGGCGGCCTCTTCCACCGCGGCCAGCGCCTGCGCGCGGTCGTGCACGCGGCCGAGCGCTTTCAGGTGGCGGTCGTTGAAGCTCTGCACCCCGATCGACAGCCGCGTGACGCCGGCCTGCCGGAAGGCGCGGAAACGGTCGGTCTCGAAGGTGCCGGGGTTGGCCTCGAGCGTGACCTCGCAGTCGGCCTCCAGCCGCAGCCTCGCACGCACCGCGCCGAGCAGCCGGTCGATCGCGTCGGGCGAGAACAGGCTGGGCGTGCCGCCGCCGATGAACACGCTGTGCACGGTGCGGCCCCAGACCAGCGGCAAGGCCGTTTCGAGGTCGGCCACCAGGGCCTCTACGTAGCGCTGTTCGGGCGGCGCACCGCCACCCGACTCGTGCGAGTTGAAGTCGCAATACGGGCACTTGCGGATGCACCACGGCAAATGGATGTAGAGCGACAGCGGCGGCAAGGCGCCGAGTTGCAGCGTGCCGGGGCGCATGTAGTGCGCCACGTCTTTCGCAGGAACGGCGACGGGCGCGGTGCTCAACGGGGCGCCAGCCAGCGTTGCCGGATGAGTTCGAGCATTTGCGCGGCCGCCCTGCCTCGGTGGCTGTTGGCGTTTTTCACCTCGGGCGGCAGCTGCGCGAAGGTCTTGCCGAAGGCCGGAATGAACATGACCGGGTCGAAACCGAAGCCATGCTCGCCCACCGGCTCGGGCGCAATCACCCCATCGACCCGGCCGAAGGCAATGAGCGGCTCCGGGTCGTCGGCGCTGCGCAGCGCAACCAGCGTGCTGACCAGCGCGGCGCGGCGGTCGGCCACGCCCTGTAGCCGCTCCAGCAGCGCCTTCACGTTGTTGGCGTCGCCCTTCTCGTAGCCGAAGCGGGTGGCGTAGAACGCGGTGTCAACGCCGGGCTGGCCGCCGAAGGCCTCGACACACAGGCCGGCGTCGTCGGCCAGCGCCGGCAGGCCGCTCTCGCGCGCCGCATGGCGGGCCTTGGCCAGCGCGTTCTCCACGAAGGTGCGGAACGGCTCCTCGGCCTCGCCGATGTTCAGCTCACCCTGCGTGACCAGCGACACGTTGAGCGGCGCCAGCATGGCCTGCAGCTCGGCCAGCTTGCCCCGGTTGTTTGACGCGAGCACGATTTTCATTCAAATCGGCCCCAAGTCAGCGTGGAATGGCGCTTTGTTGCTCTCATTTTAAGAGCGAATCCGTCTGCAGCGCGATCAGCTCGGTGATGCCTTTTTCGGCCAGGCCCAGCAGCGCGTTCATCTCGGCGCGCGAGAAAGCCGCGCCTTCGGCCGTGCCCTGCACTTCCACGAAATGGCCGGCGCCCGTCATCACCACGTTCATGTCGGTGTCGCAACCCACGTCTTCCACGTATTCCAGGTCGAGCAGCGGGGTGCCCTGCACGATGCCGACGGAAATGGCGGCCACATGGCCGATGATCGGCGAGGCGGCCAGTTTGCCCGAGGCCAGCAGCTTGTTCACGGCGTCCTGCGCAGCCACGAAGGCGCCGGTGATGGCGGCGGTGCGGGTGCCGCCGTCGGCCTGCAGCACGTCGCAGTCGAGGTGGATGGTGCGCTCGCCGAGCTTCTTCAGGTCGAACACGGCGCGCAGCGAGCGGCCGATGAGGCGCTGGATTTCCTGCGTGCGGCCGCTCTGCTTGCCGCGGGCGGCCTCGCGGTCGCCGCGGGTGTGGGTGGCGCGCGGCAGCATGCCGTATTCGGCCGTCACCCAGCCCTCGCCGCTGCCGCGCTTGTGGCCGGGCACTTTCTCCTCGACAGACGCGGTGCACAGCACCCGGGTCTGGCCGAACTCGATCAGCACCGAGCCCTCGGCGTGGATGGTGAAACCGCGCGTGATGCGCACGGGGCGAAGCTGGTCGGCGGCGCGCTGGCCGCTGCGGGTGAAGGCTGTCATGGCGGAGGAGGAAGGGCACGCCGGAATGGCGCGCGGAAGTCGGGATCTTCTCAGGATTTTCGCGCAGCGCCGTTGCTGCGGCGAATGGCTTCGTTGATCTCGGCAATGGAGCGCTCGATGGCGGCGTCGTCGAAATCGTCGTGCGACTGGTCGTCGGCGCCAGGGCCTTCGAGCGTGGATTCGAACCCGGTGTCCCGGCCGGCCTCGGCCATCAGCCGCGAGGCGTCTTGCACCGGCGGTTCGTCCCAGTGCAGTGCGAGCGCGGTCACGTTGTCGCAACGGCGGCCGCCCGCTTTCAACGCCTGCGCCACCAGTGTCTGCACGGCATCAGCAACGGGGTGGTCGGCCGCCAGCCCGGCCAGCAGGTCGGCGTCCGGCAGGTTGCCCCACAGGCCGTCGGAGCACAGCATCAGGCGGTCGCCGGGCAGCAGCGTCTGCGGCTCGGAGAGGTCGAACATCGGATCGGTCGGCGAACCGAGACAGGCGAACAGCATGTTGCGGTTGGCCGAACCGGCGAACGGCGGGGCGTCGGCCGGGCGGTGCTCGACAAAGGAATGGTCGCGCGTGCGAAACAGCAGCCGACCACCACGCACGTGGTACAGCCGCGAGTCGCCCGCATGGATCCAGCACGCCCGGCCGTCCTGCACGAGCACCGCCACCAGCGTGGTGCGGGGCATGTCGAGCATCGCACGGTCGTTGGCGTACCGGGTGATCGCGCGGTGCGCGGCACCCAGCGCGGTGCGCAGGAACTCCTGCGGATCGGCCACGCGGGGCTGGGCCGCGATCTCGAACAGATCGGTGAGCGTTCTCAGCGCCAGCTTTGCAGCAACCTCGCCTTCGGGGTGGCCGCCCATGCCGTCGGCCAGCATGAACAGCGCGCTGGCGCGGGTGCGGCAGTGGCCGACACGGTCTTCGTTCTTCGCACGGCCACCCCGCTGCGAAGCCTGGAACACGGAAAATTTCATGTCTGGGAGCGATTGGCGGGCCTGCCGCCGCCGAAGACCGTGCGGGTGTCGGCCACGACGTGGCCGAGCTTCAACCGCACCCGCTCGGAAACGGTGAGGCGGGTGTAGCGGCGCTCGCCTTCCTGCGACAGTTCTTTCTGCAGCGTGAACACCGACTGCGGGCGGGCCAGGGGGTCCAGCGCCATGCACCATTCCACGACCTCGATGAGGTTGTCGGAATACACGCCGCGCAGCCGCGCAAGCGAGATTTCCAGGCGGTCCTTGTCCTGACGCTGCGGCGCGTCCACCGGCGGATACCCCTGCATGCAGGCATAGATGCAGGCGCCGATGGCGTAGATGTCGGTCCAGGGGCCGAGCGCGGTGTCGCGGCGGTACATCTCCGGCGCCGCGAAACCCGGCGTGTACATCGGCCGGATGAAACTCCCCTCCTTGCTCAGCACCTCGCGCGCCGCGCCGAAGTCGATCAACACCGCCTTGTTGTCGTCGGTGACGAAGATGTTGGCGGGCTTGATGTCCAGGTGCAGCATCTTGTGCTGGTGCACGATGCGCAGCCCGCGCAGGATTTCATCGAACAGCGAGCGGATGGTGGACTCGCGGAACACCTTGGGCCGCTTGAGGTCGCGGGCGGTGACGATGAAATCCTGCAGGGTGGCCCCCTTCAGGTAGTTCATCACCATGTAAACGGTTTCGTTCTCGCGGAAGAAATTCAGCACCGACACCACCGACGGGTGCGAGATCTGCGCGAGCGCGCGGCCTTCCTCGAAGAAACTCTTCAGCCCAAGACGGTACAGCGAGAGCTTTTCGGGCTGGATGCGCGGCAGCCGTTCACCGGCACCACGGCTGGCCAGCGAAGACGGCAGGTATTCCTTGATCGCGACCTGCTGGTGGTCGCGATCCACCGCGAGGTAGACCACCCCGAAGCCGCCGGCAGACAGCTTGCGGACGATCCTGTAGCCGCTCATCAGCGTGTCCGGCGGCAAGGCGGCGGGTTTGACCTTTGACATAATTTGAAGCGTTCGCCCCGACGGACCCGCCCGGCGTCTTCCATGACGCTTTCACGTATTCGAAAGACAGCAAAGCCTTCATGTCAGTTTACAGTATGACCGGTTACGCCAGTGTGCAAAAAGCCGCTGGCGACGAAGGCTCGGCGGCCGTTTCCGCCGCCCGGCTGGGCCTGGAGATCCGCTCCGTCAACAGCCGTTTTCTCGATCCCGTTTTCCGCCTTCCCGAAGAACTTCGCCACGCGGAGCCGGCTCTGCGCGAGAAGCTCACCGCCCGGCTCAAGCGCGGCAAGGTCGAGGTGCGCGTCAATCTGGAGTCGACCACCGACAGCCCGCTGCGCGAACCCGGCACCGCCATGCTGCAGCGCCTCAGCAACCTCGACGACAAGGTTCGTGTCTGGCTGCCGCAACTCGCGCCACTCACGCTGGCCGACGTGCTCAAGCTGGCCAGCTGCGACGCCGCGCCGCAGCGCGACCTGGCGCCCGACCTGAATGCGCTGATGGACGCAGCCGTCACCGCCCTGCTCGAAGCCCGCGCCCGTGAAGGTGGCCGCCTGGTCGAGATGCTGCTGGACCGCACGGCCCAGTTGCGCCAGCTGGCCGCACAGGCGGGCCCGCTGGTGCCCGCACTCGTCGAGCAGCAACGCAACCGCTTCCTCGAGCGCTGGAACGAAACACTTCAACTGACGGGCGGCGGTGTCAGCCCCGAAGCCGCGCAAGACCGCGCACTGGCCGAAGCCACCGCGTTCGCGATCCGCATCGACGTGGCCGAAGAACTCACCCGCCTGGGCGGCCACCTCGACGAAATCGACCGGCTGCTGAAAAAAGGCGGCGAGGCCGGCAAACGCATGGACTTTCTCATCCAGGAACTGCACCGCGAGGCCAACACCTTGGGCTCGAAGTCCGCTGCGATGGAACTCACCCGCATCTCTGTCGACATGAAGGTGTTGATCGAGCAGATGCGCGAACAGGTTCAGAACATCGAATAGCGCCTCAAGACGCGTCGTCGTCCTCCGACGCGAGGTCGTCGATGCTCTCCAAGCTCCGTGTGCCGTTCAGCGATCGTGTCAGGTGGTCGGGGCGGATGTCGAATCCCGCGCGGTCCTCGCCGGGCTCGACCGACGCGCGCTCGCCGGTGCCTACCGAATCGCCCGTCGACGCATGCTCCCCGGGCAGATCACCGTCGGAGGCGGCGTTGCCGCGACCCGGAATGGCTTGCACGTCGCTGCCGGAATCCGAGTTGTCGCTGGGGCCCAGCGCGTCGATGTCCTTGCCCGAGGGCGCGAGGGGCGCGTGGTCGCCGCCCAGAATGCTGCTTTTGGCCATGGAAAACTCCTTTTGGCCAGTCTGAACCGGCGCCATGCCGAGGCCTGTCGGACGGCGCCGCCGCTCAGCGTCGGTCGAGGCGGCTGGTAGACTTCCGCATGGATTTTCCAGGCAATCTGTTCGTCGTCGCGGCCCCCAGCGGGACCGGCAAGTCCAGCCTCGTGAAGGCGCTGATGAACATCGACGCCGGTGTGGCGCCGTCGGTGTCGCACACCACCCGACAACCCCGCGGCCAGGAGCAGCATGGCCGCGAATACTTCTTCACCACCCCGGGCGACTTCGAAGCCATGGTGGCCGCCGGAGAATTCCTGGAATGGGCCGAGGTGCACGGCAACCGCTACGGCACCTCCCGCCGCGCGATCGAGACGCGCATCGGCGACGGCGGCGACGTGGTGCTGGAAATCGACTACCAGGGCGCGCTGCAGATCAAGAAGCTGTATGCCAACGCCCTGCTGGTGTTCATCCTCCCGCCCAGCCTCGACGAACTGCGGGCAAGGCTGGAGCGCCGTGGCGAAGATTCGGCCGAAGTGATCGAGCTGCGGCTGCGCAACGCGGCAGTGGAAATGCAGCAAGCGCCGTTTTTCGACTTCGTTATAATCAACGAGTCTTTCGACTTGGCGCTGTTCGATCTCAAAGCGATCGTTCACGCGCAGCGGCTCAAGTACGCCGCCCAGCGCCGCTCCCGCAGCGCTGTTTTCGCCGCCCTGAACATCACCTGACCTGAACCGGAGCACTGGATGGCCCGCATCACCGTTGAAGACTGCCTCGAAAAGATCCCGAACCGCTTCCAGCTGGTGCTGGCCGCGACCTACCGCGCGCGCATGCTGAGCCAGGGCCACGCGTCCAAGGTCGAAAGCAAGAACAAACCCGCCGTGACCGCACTGCGCGAGATCGCCGAGGGCAAGGTCGGCCTGGAAATGCTGAAAAAGGTGCCGGGCTGAAATCCCTGCTCCCCCTCACTAAAAAAGCACCGCCCAGCGGTGCTTTTTTGTTTCCGGCGGCCTGCAAGTGCGCCAGCCGTTACAGTTGACCTCATGAAAGTTGCCGACAAGGCCCGCGCCGACCCGGCCATCCCCATCAGCCCGGCTGCCGCCAATGCGGCTGCGGCCAGCTTTGCCGCGCTCACCGCGAAGCTCGACTACCTCGACCCTGCCGACGTCGAGCGGGTGCGTCTGGCCTACCGTTTTGCCGACGAAGTGCATCTGGGCCAGTTGCGCAACAGCGGCGAGCCCTACATCACCCACCCGATCTCGGTGGCGCAGCAGTGCGCGGAATGGAAGCTGGATGCACAGGCGCTGGCCGCCGCGCTGCTGCACGACGTCATCGAAGACTGCGGCATCAGCAAGGCCGAGGTGATCGAACGATTCGGCGCACCCGTGGCCGAACTGGTCGATGGACTGACCAAGCTCGACAAGCTGCAGTTCAACACCCGCGAGGAAAGCCAGGCGGAGTCGTTCCGCAAGATGCTGCTGGCCATGGCGCGCGACGTACGCGTCATTCTGATCAAGCTGGCCGACCGCACCCACAACATGCGCACGCTGGGTGACATGCCGGTGGTCAAACGCTCGCGCATCGCTCTGGAAACGCTGGACATCTACGCGCCGATCGCGCACCGGCTGGGCTTGAACCTCACCTACCGCGAGCTGCAGGACCTGGCGCTGCGCTACCTGCGGCCCTGGCGCTACGGGGTGCTAGCAAAGGCGGTGTCGAAAGCCCGCGGCCGCCGGCGCGACCTGATCCAGAAAGTGCAGATCGAGCTCGAAGGGGTGTTCGCCGCACATACCATCCCGGTGCGCATTTCGGGCCGCGAGAAAACGCTGTACTCCATCTACCGCAAGATGCGCGAGAAGCATCTGAGCTTCGCCGAGGTGACCGACATCTACGGTTTTCGCATCATCGTGCCGAGCGTGATCGATTGCTACACCGCGCTGGGCGTGCTGCACCAGCTCTACAAGCCGGTGCCGGGCAAGTTCAAGGACCACATCGCGATCGCCAAGGTGAACGGTTACCAGTCGCTGCACACCACGCTGGTGGGGCCGTCGGGCGTCAACGTGGAATTCCAGATGCGGACCGAGGCCATGCACATGGTGGCCGAGTCCGGCGTGGCGGCGCATTGGCTCTACAAGGCCAACGAAACAGGCAGCACCAACGCCGACCGCTTGGGCAACAAATGGCTGCAGTCGCTGCTCGACATTCAGCACGAAACCCACGACGCTGCCGAATTCTGGGACCACGTCAAGGTCGACCTGTTTCCGGACGCGGTCTACGTGTTCACCCCCAAAAGCCAGATCATGGCGCTGCCGCGCGGTGGCACGGTGGTGGACTTCGCCTACGCGATCCACAGCGACGTGGGCGACCGCGCGGTGAGCGCACGCGTGAACGGCGAACAGGTGCCACTGCGCACCGAGCTGAAAAACGGCGACGTGGTGGAGGTGCGGACCGATCCGGCCTCCGCTCCCAACCCCGCCTGGCTGGGCTTCGTGCGCACCGGCCGCGCGCGCTCCAAGATTCGCCACCACCTGAAGAGCCTCGCGCAGAGCGAGTCGGAAGCTCTGGGTGAGAAGCTGCTGGTTCAGGCCGTGCGGGCCGAGGGCATTCCCAATCTGCCGGAGGACAGCGACGAGAACCAGCCCCTGTGGGACAAGCTGCTGCATTTCAGCGGCAACCGCACGCGCGGCGAACTGCTGACCGACATCGGCCTGGGCAAGCGCATCGCCACCATGATCGCCAAGCGGCTGGTCACGCTGCTGGCCGAGGTCGGCGAGAAACCGGACGCGCTGCTGCTGTCGCGCGAACGATATGCAGCCCATGAGGCCGTGTCGCAGGGCGCGGTGGTTCTGGACGGCAGCGAGAACGCCTCGGTGCAGTTCGCGCAGTGCTGCCGGCCCATTCCTGGGGAACCCATCGTCGGCTATCTTGGCCGCGGCGAAGGCTTGGTGGTGCACACCGCGCTGTGCAGCGTTGGCCAACGGTTGCGCTACAAGGATGCGGAACGCTTCATTGCCGTGGAATGGTCCGATGAGCCCACTCGCTCGTTCGAGACGGGCATTGTGGTGACCGTGGCCAACGGCAAGGGTGTGCTGGCCCGCGTAGCGGCCGCATTGGCGGCTGCCGAGGCCGACATCACCCACGTTGACATGGGTGAGGAGCCGGCGCAGGAAGCGACCGACCTGCGATTCGTGATCGCCGTGCGCGACGTGGCGCACCTGGAATCGGTGCTGCGCCATCTGAAGCGCACCGGCCCGGTGCTGCGCGCGATGCGCGCCCAACCCTCGCGTTGAGGCGGCCCCTCAGCCGGTGGCTGGTGGACCCGGGTAATGCACCCGGAGAATCTCGATATCCTGCGGGCCCCTGGGCGTGAGAAGCCGCACGCTGTCGCCTTCTCTCGCCTTCAGCAGCGCCCTCGCAATGGGCGAAATCCAGCTGACCTGTCCGCTGTGGCTGTCGGCCTCGTCGATGCCGAGAATGGTGACAGTGGTTTCGGCGCCGTCGTCGTCGGCATAGGTGACGGTCGCACCAAAGAAAACCTGGTCGCCGCCGTGGTGCAGGCTGGGATCGCTGACCTCGGCAATCTCCAACCGTTTGGTGAGGAAGCGGATGCGGCGGTCGATCTCGCGCAGCCGCTTCTTGCCGTAGAGGTAATCACCGTTCTCGGAGCGATCACCGTTCTTGGCAGCCCAGTGCACCGCCTCGACGACCTTGGGTCGTTCATCGTCGATCAGCTGCAGCAGTTCGGCACGCAGGCGCGCATAGCCCTGGGGCGTGATGTAGTTCTTGCTGCCCGCAGGCAAGGCCGGCAAGCCGGCAGAGCCATCGTCGTCCGTGTCGGCGTCAGATTCTTTGGTGAACGCCTTGTTCATGCCAGGCCGAACATGCGGCTCAACCAGCCGCCACCTGATGGCGGCGCGAACTCGGGCAGCGGTGCGGCGTCAGACGGCGGCAGGTCGGCCATCATGACCTTCTGCCGTCCTTCAGTGAGTTGGTAGGCCTCTTCCTTGCCGAGCATGTGCTCAGCCATATCACGCGCTTCCGAGAGCACCGGTCGTCGGCGGCCATTGGTGTGCGCATCTGTGGCGAGGATGTGCGTGAGACCCTCGCCGACGAACTTCTCGGCCCAGTATTTGATGCGTGGCCCGAAGGAGCCGGTCAGCGCGCCAGCGGTCACCTGCATCCAAGCGCCCTGCTGAGTCAGCGCAGCGAACGTTTCAAAATGATCCTCCACCCAGCTCAACCGTTCCGGGTGCGTGATGACCGGGGTATAACCCGCTGCCACCAGTTGAAACACCGATTCCGCGAAGCGCGGCGGAGCCACGTGGTGCGAAGGCTCCAGCAGGAGGTAGCGGGTGTCATGCAGGCTGGGAATGGCGCCGGAGCGCAGGCCGTCGAGAAGACCAGGAACCAGGTGAACGTCGGCGCCGGTGGTCAGGGTGAGCGGAATGCCTTGCTCGTCGAACACCGACTGCAATGCATCGCGCGCGGCCTTGATGCCAGCCGTGTCGTTCATGTACAGGCCGGGATAGATGTGAGGCGTGCAGGCGATGATGCGTATGCCATCGTCCACCGCGATCCGGGCCATCGCCAGCGAGATGTCAAGGTTTTGGGCCCCGTCATCGATGCCGGGGAGGATGTGGCAGTGCAGGTCGATCATGTCGGTGACGCATCAAGGCGGACGAGCCCGGTGCGACCATTATGGCGCCGACACAAGCGGGCCGGCGGCATCACAACCCTGCAGGCGGCCGAGCTATCCACCATGGTAGCCATTGGGGTTGCCGCTTTGCCAACGCCAGGCATCGGCGCACATTTCATCAAGTGTGCGTTGGGCACGCCAGCCAAGCAGGCTGTGCGCAAGGCCAGGGTCGGCGTAGTAGCAGGCAACGTCACCGGGGCGGCGTGGCGCAAGTTGGTGAGCGATGGCGTGGCCGCAGGCCCGCTCGTAGGCCCGCAACACCTCGAGCACGCTGTGCCCCTGGCCACTGCCGAGATTCACAATCAGCCCCTCGCGCCGTTCGAGCAGGTGGCGCAGCGCCGCGACATGGCCGGCAGCGAGGTCGGACACATGGATGTAGTCGCGCACACCGGTGCCGTCTGGCGTGGCGTAGTCACCGCCGAAGATCTGCAGCGCGGGCCGACGACCGATGGCGACCTGGCTGATGTAAGGCATCAGGTTGTTGGGAGTGCCGTGCGGGTCTTCGCCGATCAGCCCGCTGGGATGCGCGCCCACCGGATTGAAATAGCGCAGCACGCCGAAGCACCAGGATGGGTCTGACCGGGCGGTGGCCGCCAGAATGTCCTCGACCATGCCCTTGGTCTGTGCATATGGATTTTCGTAGCGCCGGGGCGCCGATTCGTTCACCGGTACGCGGTCCGGATCGCCATAGACGGTGGCGGTCGACGAGAAAACAAGAGCGCGGCAAGACGTCTCCCTCATGGCGTCCAGAACGCCCAGCGCAGAGCCCACGTTGTTGCGGAAGTATTTGAGCGGTTCCGCGACGCTCTCACCCACGGCCTTGAAGCCAGCGAAATGCACGACTGCCTCGATCGCATGTCGCTCAATCACCTGCCGCACGAAACTGACATCGGCGGCGTCTCCGTGCTCGCACGGGAAGGCGCGTCCAGTGATGCGTGCCAGCCGATCCAGCACCGCCGGCACGCTGTTGGAGAAATCATCAAGCAGAACCGGCTCGAAGCCCGACTGACACAACGCAACGGCGGTGTGGCTTCCGATGTAGCCGGCCCCACCCGTCAGCAGGACACGCGTCACCCCTCGCTCCGGTCAGTAGGCATTCTTGTGAACGAAGCCACGGAAGATGGTCTTCACGATGATGGACAAGTCCAGCCAGATCGACCAGTTCTCGATGTAGCGCAGGTCGTATTCGACACGCTTGCTCATTTTTTCCAACGTATCGGTTTCGCCCCGGAAACCGTTGATCTGCGCCCAGCCGGTGATGCCCGGCTTGACCTTGTGCCGCAACATGTACCCCGGTACGAGTTCCTTGTAATACTCATTGTGGGCCAACGCGTGCGGCCGAGGCCCGACCACCGACATTCGGCCCTGCAACACATTGATGAACTGCGGCAACTCGTCCAGACTGGTGCGGCGCAGGAAGGCACCGACCGGCGTCAGTCGGGCATCGTCCCGCCGTGCCTGGGACACCCGGCCATCCGCTTCGTCGTGCAGCTTCATGCTGCGAAACTTGTACACGAGGATTTCGTCGCCATTCCAGCCGAGGCGACGCTGTTTGAAAAATACCGGGCCCACTGAGGTGAGCTTGATGGCAACCGCAATCGCCAGCATGAGAGGCGCCACCAGAATGAGAATCAGAGCGGCCAGCGTGTAGTCCTCGATTGCCTTCAGCAGGCGGTTGCGGCCGGTCATGGGGCTGGCAGACAGATCCAGCATCGGAATGCCCACCACCTCGCTGATGCCGTGGTTGATCAGCTTCAGCGCGAACATGTCAGGCACCAGCCGGATATTGGCGGTCGAATGCCGCAGGGCATCGAGCGTGCGACGGATGCCCTCCTCGTCGCTGAGCGGCAGGCAGATCCAGACTTCGTCGACGCGCGCCCCCTCGCCGGCCTGCTGCGCCAGCAGTTCCTCGGGCGAGGCCGTGGCCATGACGCGCAGCCCACTCCAACTGGCCTGCGCAAGACCGTCGCGCACCGCCTCGCTGGTGGGGCCGGCTCCCACCAGAACGACCGTCTTGAAGTTGAACCCCTTGGTGCGCAGCCACCGAAGCACCGAATAGGCCACCAAGCGGACCGCGCACAACACCACCAAGGTGGCAGCGGCCCAGGTGGTGACCCATAGACGAGAGAAGTCAGCCGAACCTTTGGTGAGGAACAGCCAGATAACGATCAGGAGCACCGTGGTGAGCCAGCCGACGGCCACTCCCTGCAGCATGACCCAGAGTTGATCGACTCGCCACGAACGGTAGACGCTGGACGAGAACATGAGCACGAGGATCAGCGAGGCCGCGAGCATGACCATCGAATACGCCGACGGCATGTCGGCGCCGAAATTCGACCATTCGAACGCAAGCAGCCCGGTCAGCCAGATGCTGAGCGCATCGAACCCTTGGGCAAAGAGTCGGGTGACGGGAGACGACAGTCTTACAGGCGGGCGAAGCACAGCGAAACCAAAGCACCGAAGCCGAGGCCAACGAGCGCGCCGGAACAGTCGATGACCACGTCGATCCAGCGCGGATGGCGATCGGGAGTGAAAAATTGCAGGCCCTCGGACAGCAACGCGAGGCCCAGCGCGACGAGCATCACGCGGTCAGGCGGCAGCCTGAACGGCGAGCACCGCAAGATGACGGACATGCTGGCGAAAAGCGCGAAATGAGCCACCGCCGATAGGTGAAAAGACGATGTGGGATCAACCGCCAGCGCGATGCTGTTGCGGGTGCTGTCAGGCATCAAAGTACCAACAAACAGAGCCACAAGATGCAGCAACAGTATACCGACCATCACGCGATCGGGGACGGCAGAACGCTCCGGGATCATGGTCGCATGATACCTGCGAGGTCGCGCTCAAACGCCGTCAGCACGGCCGAACGTTCCATATGCACCACAGCGTAGGCGCGCCCCGCGGCACCGATGCGGGCCCTGAGCGTCGCGTCCGCCGCCAGGCGCCGCAAGGCCAGGGCAAGAGCCGCAACGTCGCCGGGTGGGATGGTCTCCCCGCAGCCGTCGAGCACGGCCGCCAGTTCGGTCCCAGGCGCAGCCGTGGCCAGCACCGCGCGGCCACTGGCCAGCATGCCGGTCAATTTGCTCGGCATCACCAGATCGGCGGCATCGGCGCGCTGCGGCAGCAGGTGGACGTCGGCCATTGCCAGCAGTTCGGCCACGCGCTCGGCGGGCTGCAGGTCGAGGAAACGCACCCGCGGCAACGTGCCACAGCCGGCCATCAAGGCCTCGCGGCCCGTGCCACTGCCGCAGAAGACAAACCACAGCGCCGGAGCATCGGCGCACCGCTGGGCCGCCTCCGCCAACAATTCCAAGCCCTGTTTGGCGCCCATGTTGCCGGAATACAGCGCGACCACCCCGTCGGGCGGGATGCCGAGTTGGGCCCGATACACCGACGGCCGGTCCGCTGGAATTTCCTCGGCCAGCTCCACCCAGTTGGGAAAGAACACCAGCCGATCGGGCGGCACGCCCTTGGCCGCCGCCCGGTCCAGCATGCGGCGAGAAATGGTCGAAACGCGATTGAAACGCCGCATCAGCCAGCGCTCAATGCCCATCACCACACGGCGTGCCAAATCGCCCTTGAGCAACCCGAGGTCGAAGGCCGCATCAGCCTCGTAGTCCTGCACGTGCAGCCATGTACGGGCGCCACTCAGCCGGCCGACCAGCAAAGCCGACGGCGCGCACAGCAGCGGCGGCTCCACAACCCAAACCACGTCCGGCCGCCAGAAAACCTGCCACAGCATGACGGGCAGGCTGCTGAACGCGAACGACAACAGGTGCAACACGCGCCGGACGCCGCCCGGCCGCCTCGGGACCCACAGCGGGCAACGCCAGACGTCGGCCCCGTCGCGTAGCTCGCGGGTCCACCGCCAAGCGGAGTAGCCGGAGCCGATCTGCCACTGTGGGTAATAAGGCGGTGCGGTGACGACACGCACCTGATGGCCGCGCGCCGCGAGCCAGCCGGTCAAATCACCGGTGTACCGCCCGATGCCCGTCAGCTCCGGTGCGTGGTTGATGCCGCAGATCAGGATTTTCACCGGTTGTTATTATTCTTATAGCAGAAGGGTGAGAATCGACGCTAGCTGGCACATGAATCGAGTCTCGGTTCGGCCAGAACAGCGACAGCATTCAGTGCGTAATCCAGACAGATGCCCAAGCTCCAGGGCGCTGGGCCGATCGGCAACAGGTACAGCACTCAGGGGCTCACCGCGAGGCTTGAGGCCACGTCCCGCAAGGGCGTGGCGGCCATGAGCAGGGAGCTGAGCAGCGACAACACGCGCTTGCTGAGCCGCTTTAGGAAGCGACCACCTTCGAAGCACCCGGCCATGTGCCGCGAAACGTATGGGCCGGCCTTTGGCCAGTCGCGATGTCTTCTAGAGCGCGGATCAGGTGTTCGGTCACACGACCCACCTCGAAATGCGCCTGGAAACAGCGGAAAGCACGTTCCTCCATTCCGCGTTTTTCGTCGGGTGCGAGTCCCAGCCAGCCCTCCAACAACCGCAGCGTGCCTTCCGGCGTATCGGGCTCAATTAGGCCCGCACAGTCCTGGTGGATTTCTTGCCAGGTGTTGACGTTGTGCGTGGTCAGCACCGGCAAGCCGGACGCGAGGGCCTCGGCAACGACCATGCCGAAGTTCTCCTGATGCGAGGGAAGCACGAACACTTCTGACGCGTCGTAGGCTCCCCATTTCGCCGCGCCTGTCAGCATGCCGGTGAAGGTGACTCGGTCGCCCAGGCCATGAACAGCCACCTGCGCTTTCAGCTTGGCGATCCAAACCTCATCTCCCGGACCGGCGAGCACGAGATGCAGGGCAGGATCCCGGCCCGCCACCTGGGCGAAAGCGTCTATCAACATGTCGCAGCCCTTCTTGGGGTGGATGCGCGACAAGTACAGCAGGTTGCGTTTGCCGGCCAATTCCGGGAAGCGATCGAAAAAGGCCGTCCGGCCCTCCTCAACCGACACGTCGCGCTGCTTAATGCCGTAGCCCACCAGACGCTCGCGTGCCTTGTACAACCAGAACGACCGTCGCGCCAGCCGCATTTCCTCCGCCGTAGTGAACAACACCAGATGGGCATCGCGCACCACCCGGTACTCGGCCCAGGGCCAATACAGCCATTTTTTCAGGTGCTTCATCGGGTAGGCCCGCGCGAACCAAGGGTCCAGCATCCCATGCAGGAACACCACGTAACGCAGGCCCATGTCGCGCGCCACCTTGGCCACGCAGTAACCGTGGTGCTGCCACATGCCGTGGACGATGATCACATCGAACTTGCGCCCGTGTTCCCTCAGCCATGCATCCAGCCGCCAGTTGAAGCAATAGGTACCGTACGAGGGTCCCAGAAAATAGACCGCCTTTTCGATGCGCGGGTCGATGGTGACCGAACCTGGCGGGTCCAAGGTCAGGGTGTGTACCTCGTGCCCGCGGTCGTTCATCTCCTTGCCCTGCTGGATCAGGCCTTCGACCGCGCCGCCCGCGCTCGCGTCGAGTGTGGTAATGACCTGCAGAACGTTCATGCCGGCAGGGATCCCGCGCGAGAGGGGGACTCACCGCGCAAACGGGCCATCTGCGCCTGCACCATCCGTTGCACCATCGTCTCGAATGCCACACTGGGCTCCCACCCCAGTTCTCGCCGCGCGCGAGAGGCATCGGCGACGATAGCACCGGGCTCCAGAGGCCTCACCAGCGCGGCATCGGTCACCACACAATCCTGCCAGTTGTGCCCGACGCTGCCATAGGCCACTTCGCAGAGCTGGCGCAGGGTGCGCATCTGACCGGTGCCAATCACGTAGTCGCTCGGCACCGCCTGCTGCAGCATCCGCCACATGGCTTCCACAAAATCACCGGCATAGCCCCAATCGCGGGCCACGTCCATGTTGCCGAGCGACAACTTGCCGTGGTCGACGATGGGCCTGCCCATTTCGTTCAAATCCGAGGACCGCTGGACACCAAGTGCCGCACAAGCCGCGCCATAGGCCACTTTCTGCGTCAAAAAATGAAGCGGCCGCCGCTCGCTCTCGTGGTTGAACAACACACCACAAGCGATGTACAGCCCATAGCTTTCGCGGTAGATGCGGGCCATTTGGTGGGCGTACACCTTGGCTGCTGCATAGGGGTTAATAGGGTTGAATGGCGTCGACTCATTCTGCGGCGCAGAAGTTGCGCGGCCAAACATTTCGGACGACGACGCGTGGTAAACCCGGCAGCCAGGCCTTGTCTGACGTACGCTCTCGAAAAGCCGAATAGCGCCCAAACCATTGACCAGCAGCGTTTCAGGAGCGCGGGTCCACGACTCTCCAGGGCGTGATTGCGACGCGAGGTTGTAGATCTCGTCGGGCTCCGATTCTCGGATGGCGTTAGCGATGTCTACGCCCTCGCCCATATCACCCAACACGATCCGAATGTGGTCTGCCAGATGCGAGGCGCAGTTCGGACGATACCAGCTCTCACGCCGGGCGAAACCGAAGACAAGATAGCCACGAGCGAGCAGAAATTCAGTCAGGAAAGACCCATCTTGCCCCGTGATGCCGGTAATGAGCGCGCGCTTCATACGGTTTTCTCGTACTTGCAGGGTCCAGCATCTAATGCCACCTTGAAGACGCTGAAGGAGTCATCAACTCCTGATTCTTTCAGCTTCACGAACCTTTAGCACAATGAAATACTCGTAAATACTCTGCAAAATTGCATATGCGAGCCCGGCATGTCCATCAAGAAAGCCCCGCCTGATTACATATAAAAGCAGAAACTTGGTGATCGGTCGAAAAGGGAGACGATAGAAAATTTCTTTTTGATGAAATCGGCGCTCATGAAAATCACGACCAACCAATGCCTTCGTCCAATCAAATCCCCGATGTGAGATTCTGTTCTCGAGGATTTGTGCCGCCTCGAAACTGCTGTAGCTATTGTGACGCTCAATCCAATGTCGGATACCTTTGCTGAAGGGAAAATGGTCGAGAAATCCTGCTAGTTCTCCCACCGGACCATCTGGAATGGAAACGGGGTTGACCAACCGCTCGTAGCGCATCTTGTCTGGTCGGAAAAGTCGCAGGAAAAAGGGGGAGGTCTGGACATGACGCAGCCACGTACCCATCCAGAAATCACGCCTCTGCACCCTGAACGCCACCACGTGTTCCGCATTCCTCACAGCGACATGCAATGCGCTTACCAAATCAGGCGTCGCTCGCTCGTCAGCGTCAATATAAAAAACCCAAGGATACTTGAATGGGATATTCTTTAAGCCCCAATTCTGATGTGATGCCCAGTTGTCAAATGCCCGCTGGGTCACGTGCACCTTTGCAGTCTTGGCGATCTCCATAGTGCGATCACTACTGAGTGAATCGTACACATGTATATCGTCGGACCATGCAACGCTTTCAAGACATCCAGGAAGATCCTGCTCCTCGTTCTTGGTCAGAATCAACACCGAAATTCCGCTCACGCGCACCGCCGTATCATAGTTTTGCCTTCAGACCCAAAGCTGGCACCACGTTGCCGTTAAAGAATCACAGACCATAAAGCACTTTGCTTTCCGCGTAATGGGAATGGCTTCCGGTGTTAGGCTTGCGTAGCAACTGGTCGAAGTAGTCCACTGTCTTGCGCAACCCGTCGTCAAGCGGAACGGCTGGCGCCCAACCCAACGCACGCTGCGCCAAACCGATGTCGGGCTTGCGCTGTCGCGGATCATCGGCCGGGAGCGGCATGAAAAGCAACTTGCTGCGCGAGCCAGTGATGGCAATGATTTTCTCGGCCAGTTCGAGCATGGTGAACTCGCCAGGATTGCCGACGTTCATCGGCCCCGTGAAATCGTCGGGCGTATTCATGGTGCGAATCATGACCTCGATAAGGTCGTCCACATAGCAAAAGCTGCGCGTCTGCGCACCAGTGCCGTAAATGGTTATGTCTGCGTTATTTAGCGCCTGCACGATGAAGTTGGACACCACTCGTCCGTCGTTGGGATGCATGCGCGGACCATAAGTGTTAAAGATACGCAACACCTTGATTCGCAGTTTGTGCTGCCGATGGTAGTCAAAGAATAAGGTCTCGGCACAACGCTTACCCTCGTCATAACACGAACGGACACCAATGGGATTAACCTTGCCCCAGTAATTCTCGGGCTGCGGATGTACCTCAGGATCACCATAGACCTCGCTCGTGGAGGCCTGCAAAATCCTAGCTCGCAACCGCTTGGCCAGACCCAGCATGTTGATGGCACCATGAACGCTGGTCTTGGTAGTCTGCACCGGGTCATACTGATAATGCACTGGCGAAGCCGGACACGCGAGGTTGTAAATCTCGTCAACCTCCACGTAAAGCGGGAAGGTCACATCGTGGCGCATGAGCTCAAAGCGCGAATGGTTCAGCAGGTGTTCAACATTGCGTTTGCTTCCTGTGAAAAAATTGTCAAGGCAAATCACATTTGCCCCCTGAGCCACCAACCGCTCGCACAAATGGCTGCCGAGAAAACCGGCACCGCCAGTCACAAGGATACGTCGAGAGTCTGCGTAGTTGCGCATAGCATAAACATCAAGAATGACCAGAACTTGGCTTCACCACGCACCGCGAGGTTCCACCTTCATTCGCCAATTTAAGCATATCGGATCGCCCACCTACCCGCTTGCAAGGGTTGCCGGCGTACACGGCCCACGGCTCTGCCAAATCCTTTTGCGCCACTGACCGCGCACCCAATACCACGCCTTCTGCCACAGTGACTCCCGCGTGCACAAAAGCTTCGGCACAAACCCAAGCATATGCACCCACAACAATGGGCTTAGCAATCAATTGGAAGTTTGCACTGTTGTAATCGTGCGTCCCGCCACACAGGTGCGCCCCTTGGGAAATCACGGCATAGCGGCCAATCTCCATGCGGTCCATGCTGTACAGAATCGCGCCGTCAGCTACACCCGCATGATCTCCGAGCACTAAGTTCCAGGGAGCCCAAATGCGAGCACCTGGATAAACATGACACGCCCTACCCAGCTGGGCGCCAAACGCGCGCAAGAGAAGCGCGCGCCAAGCGTGAAATATTCTAGGACTGGGCCGAAAAAGCAACCCATACACCCCGCTCCAGATCAATCGTCGCAATCGATTTCCGAAACTAAAAGGCGCTTGCGGGTAGGAGTCGACTTTGTTGATCAACATAAACTGAACCTCATAGGATTGTTAGTTGTTCTAACGCTCCAAATTAGCTCGATATCCGCGATCCTAGGAAGCGCGTGCGTAACGCATGTAGCGTGTCCGCCCAGCGTTGCGGAGTGAAGCGCAACCCCGCTTTGCGGCTGGCCTCCTCAATTCGCACAAGCTCTTCCGGCGTTCGCGCCGCTGCCCAGTCCAATGCCCGGGCGAGATCGACCGGATCGCGTGCCGCGAAAGATTTGCCATTGCTGGGCCCAAGCAGATCCGGCGCGCTTCCCACTGCATCGCTTAACAACAGACCACAACCTGCCTGCGCCGCCTCGCAGACAACCAAACCCCAATGCTCGTCATGGCTCGGCAACACGAGGAAGCGCGCCTCCGCCATCGCAGCAGCGATCCGCTCGGGCTGCTGGAACCCGTGAAATTCGACGGGCGCAGCTCGCACTTCGTCCGCGAGCGGGCCGCTCCCGAAAATGTGCAAAGACCAGTCCGGATGGCGCGATTGAAAATTCCGCCAGGCGGAAATCAGTTCCAACACGCCTTTTTCCGGCACCAACCGCCCAATAAACACGATGCGTTTCATGCGATCCGGCAACGGCGAGCACGCAGTCGGGTTGAACAGGATTGGATCGGTGCCGTACAGGCCTTGGTGAATGTCGCTTTGCAAAAAACCAAAGGCGCTTGCAAGCGAACTGCCTCCAAGGCCCACAACCCAAGCAGCAACGAATCGCCTACGCCACGTAGTGCGGAAACGTAAGACACCAAGCCATTGTCGCAACGAGCCCTTCCAGACGTTGTCGAAAGCCACGACCACGTATCCTCCCGCAGAACGCACTTCGATCTCAAACCGCGCGGAATAGCGCGAGTTCCAAGAAGGTACGATCAACAGCTTCGGCACTGACAGCCCCAACGCCGAGAACCCGCCACGGAAATTCTCGTGGATCCAGTGAATGCGCCCCGGCAGAATAGCGTCCATGCCTTCAATCGGCACGCGCGGACGCGTTGCAATAATAGGGAAATCCGCTGGATAGGCCGCAATCTGGCGGGCAGCATATGCGGGGAGCTCGGACCACACGATAGCAATACCGCTCCGTCCCGAACAAATCATCCCTACATCTCCCGACGATAACCAGCCAATAGCCACAGGCCCTTGGCAGCCCTGTCTCGAATGCGCAAACGATTAGCAGCGTACTCGCGCTCCATCAGCTTAGAAAAAGAGATCAGCACAATTCGCTATAGCGGGCCCGCTTCCACAAAAAGAGAAGCCCAGTGGTTACTTAAGCATATGCAACCAAATCATTTTAGCAGCGTGGATCAAAATATTTGCAATATAAATATTTCGGATTTACAACGTACTTGACCGCCCTCACAATAAACCCCAGCAAATGATCAAATAAAAAAATTCTCCTGCGATTTTTCACTCTTCGAAAAAGTCGATCGGCGTCGACGGCATATAAATCAATAAGATTTCCACCACCAGTGATGGAGCCGCCGTGAATTCTAAAATATCCCAATTTTTTTTGTACATTTTCAAACCTAGCCCCTTCCAACGCCATATCCAAAAATAACTCACCATCCCAGCAGGTTTTGTTATTAATGTTAAACCCTCCGATTCTTTGAAAAATCTCCCTTCTAAAAAAAGCCCCCTGCTGGAAAAGGGTGACGCCGCCATAAATATACAATGAGGGGGAAAATTTTGTTGATATGACAGGCTTCAATATATTGCTCGCCGAGTCCATGAAATATCCTGACCCTAGCAAAATGTCCACTTCGGGATTAGCCTCAAAATATTCCGCCGCAAAACCGATAGCGCCAGCCGCGTACGCATCGTCAGAGTTTAAAAATGACAATATCTCCCCTGAGGCGCGCCCAAAGCCCTTGTTCAAACCATCCGAGGGCCCATAATCGGATTCAATTATCAGGCAATCAATGCTTGATCGATATTTTTCCAAGATTTTATTACTGTCGTCCGTGGAATTCGCATCTACAACAATGAATTCAACATTCGAATACCCTTGACTAACAACTGATCGAACCGCCTCTTCCAAGTATTGGCCTTGGTTAAACGAAATCATTACGACGGAAAATTTCATGAGCCGACAGCTACGAATGTATTGGTTTATTTTTTCTAATCAAAAGAGTGGCAATTGCCAAAAAGAAAGCCGCATCGATTTTTGCATGTGCGCCAAATGGAGAAAAAAGTACATTCCACAGAAAAACAGGAAGCATGATTAACACCAACAATCCTAGCAAATCGCCCGCGCGCAGGGCCACAGGCCCAACCTCTAGTAAACTCCATACCAATACCCCAATCCAAAAGACCCCCCCAAAAATGCCGGCCTCAACCCAGGCCCCGGTTAAATGAGAGTGACTGGGGATTAAATCGAACCCGTCGCTATCATACTCACGTTGCGCCGCCGCTCCACCTAAATAATTTTGAGTTAGATCAAATAACAATTCCGCATATTTCGCATCTCTCGCCCACGAACCATAGCCAATTATCGGAGAGTCAGCAATTGCCTGCGTGCTAACAAGAATTTCCGGCCGACCGCCCAGCACAACCGATGCCACCGTTGTATCACTTCCATAACGCTCTTCGAATTTCCCCTGAATTACTTCACCCAGAAAACCCTTGGGAGCAGCGTATACGTATATCGATAAAACCGCATAACCCAACAATAAAGAGCCCGCTGTTGCCCATCCAACATGGCCCACATTAATTTTTGCCCCTCGATATTTTGAGAAGAAATACACAATAAAACCAGTCAAGCATGCTATGCCCGCATATGATCGGGCATACAACATAAATGAAACAAAGCTGATCACCATAAAGACCACAGAGATTTGAAGCAGATATTTTTTTTGCATCCCAAACTTCCATTGTCGCCAAAAAATAGGTGCACAAATTAATAAGGCAGCACCCTGACCCATTCCAAATTTCCAAATATTTTCGAAACTTGCATCGTCGATTAAATTCAAATAAGCTCTCATCGAAATAATTAATGAGAAACTCGTTGTCCACATTAATACTCGCTTTACATTTATTAACAACAAACCGAGCACCGCATAACAACCAATAAATACCAGTATTTTAAACCAACCCCGCAAATAATCCGAAGGGGGCGAATCATTGTAAATATCCGAAAGGACGAGAGCAATTAACCAGAAGATCGCAAACAAGAAAATCCATTTACCTCTGTCATCAGATAAAGCTTTTCCTCGCCGCAATATCATTATCGGAAATAAAACTAGCATCACCACTTCCGCAAACGACAGCCGGCCTCCTAAATTGATGTTCAGTAGCTCCATAAAGGGCAGTGAGCCTACCAAGAGATCTCCCCACACAGTCCCTGGATCGCGCTTTTTTTCACGATAGCGCGTCTGCCGCACACGCTCGCTTGACTGAGAAATAGAGCCAGAATGTTGTCTCATTAACCGTAATATTTTTTCAGGCCGATGGGCGCGAAGGGACGCGGTTTATTCAATATCCGTGGCCGGGTCGGTGAAAGCCATCTTTCAACTGTCTCGGCCAATATTGCCGAGTGTATTGGTTTATAGACTTTCAACTCTAAGCCTGCTGTCGAAACCCGCAGAGCATGCGGGCCGCGCAGGCTTCGACCGACGGGAAAAGCTGCAACCCCACTTAGGACCCGCTGGGGGTGAAGCGTTAAGAGGTTATTTCTTGATCGGTTAATTCTGTACCTGGGCGCGATACCGCCGATGCCCTGATGGGGCGATGTCAGTTGTAGTGCGCTTCCAGTGACCCAGCGCGGCAGCAGCCCAGTCTGCCGGGACCGCTTCAAGTGAGCCAAAGGGCTGCTCGACGGCCTCGATCAGGATCTCGCGCACCGGCTCGCCAGGCAATCCATGCCACCCCAGGCCCGCCAGGCCATGAACTCCCGGTCACAGCAGTCCTTGGTAAAGGTGGCCGTCACGGTCCGGCCCGAGTCGCATTTGCCAAGCCATCTGAGCACTAGCGCTGGTCGCTGCGTGAAACAGCCATTCATCTCTCGCGCGTGTGCGCCGACTGGCGGCGGCGAGGTGCTTTGGGCAGCCGCATGCCCGCCCGCTCCCGCCATAACGCGATAGACGCGCTTGGCATTGCCTCTCGGGCCACCCTGCGCCGCGCGCAGGCGATTGACCAAGACACAGGCTCGCGGCCGTAGCTGGGCAGTTCGGCAATCTCCTGGCGCAGTTCAGCAAGCAGTTCAGCATCGTCGCTGGGTATGCGGTGCCTGCGGCCATCTGTCTGGTGTTCGTTGCGTTCCAGCAGGTCTCGTACATGCGAGCGCGCTAGCCCCATCGTCCGGCAGCCGTCTTCACTGGCCGTCCCCGGGCAACAAGGGCGAGCGCGCAATCCACTTTTTTCTGCGGCGTACTTCACAGCTTCCTTGAGGACTTCATTCTCAAGGGGTCTTCTTGCCAAGCACGCGCTGCAGCTTGGCGATTTCTGCGCGGGCGGCTGCTAGCTCAGAGGCGGGCACGACGGCCTCGCCGGCAGAGACCGCAGTCAGCGCGCTCTGGAGCCCGAGCTTGCGCCACTGGAACAACTGGCCGGCAACAACTCCTTCCTGCCTGGCCACAAGCGAGGCGCTCATGCTTGGCTCTTAGATACGCCGCACCAGTGCTGCTTTCTCCGCGAGGGACCAGCGCCTGCGGCACTGCTCCTTAACGACAACCTCTATTGACTTCGTATGCCTGGTCTTATTCCTATCTCTAAAGGTAAACGACAGGACCGGGCAGGGGAATCAGGGGGCGATCTCAGCGGCATCGTTTCTGAATTACGTAAAAGGCTAAGAGACCGACTTACGGCCGATGCCGAAGTAAGCGATCTCATGGAGACTCATTTGCTCAGGCTCATACAGATTCCGGCCATCGAAAATTTCAGCCTGCTTCATGACCGACTTCATATACACGAAGTTCGGACTGTGATAGGCCTTCCATTCCGTCAGGATGATCAGCGCATCCGCTCCTATCAAAGCATCCTGAGGCTTATCCGCGAAGTGCAGGCCATTCAAGAGCGCTGGCGCATCAGCAAGGTCGAGCTTTAACGCGCGCTCGGCCTCGCGGGTAGCAACAGGGTCGTGTGCCGCCACGTGAGCACCGGCACGCAGCAGCTCACCGATCACCACTCGGCTTGGTGCGTCACGCATATCGTCGGTATTGGGCTTGAAGGCTAGGCCCCAAAGAGCGAAAGTTTTGCCGGAAAGGTTAGGTCCAAACCGATTGAAGATTTTTTCCACCAGTACGCGCTTCTGCATACGGTTGACGTCTTCAACGGCAGTGAGAATGCGTAGATCTTGTCCATGCTCAGCAGCTGTGCGTACCAAAGCCTGAACGTCCTTGGGAAAACAACTGCCGCCATACCCGGTGCCGGCGTACAAAAAGCTGTAGCCGATGCGCGAGTCGGAGCCGATGCCCTGACGCACGAATTCGATGTCGGCGCCCACGCAATCGGCCAGATTAGCCAATTCATTCATAAAGCTAATGCGCGTGGCCAGCATGGCATTTGCAGCGTACTTAGTGAGTTCAGCGCTCCTGACGTCCATCACTTGCGTGCGCTCGCGGTTACGGTTGAATGGCGCATAAAGCTGGCGCATCACGGACAGGGCCTTCTGACCATTTTCGTCGGCGTCCACACCTAGAACGATACGGTCGGGCCGCGTGAAGTCCCCCACTGCCGCCCCCTCTTTCAAGAACTCTGGGTTGCTCACGACCGAGAGGCCTATGTCATGGAAACCACGCACCGCGAGTTCGGCCTTGATCGCGGCACGCACATTGTCACCGGTGCCGACGGGCACAGTGGACTTGTTCACCACCACAGTAAAGCGGGTCATATGACGGCCGATGCTGCGCGCGGCCGCCAGCACGTACTTCAAATCGGCACTGCCGTCCTCGTCGGGCGGAGTGCCAACCGCGATGAACTGGAGATCGCCGTGCGACACGCTGGCCGCCACGTCAGTCGAAAAAAAGAGACGCCGAGCCTCCATATTCCGTTCAATTACTTCTTTGAGGCCTGGCTCGTAGATGGGAATCTCGCCACGGTTCAGCATGTCAATCTTGGCTGAATCGATGTCGAGGCAAAACACATGATTGCCCAAGTCTGCCAGGCAAGCGCCCGTGACAAGACCAACGTAGCCGGTGCCGATTACGGTGATGTTCATGGAAATCGTAGAACTCTAGTTGCGTATCCGGGTAGAAAGAAAATCCTGATAGGCCAAATCAAGACCTTGATCAAGGTCAATGCGAGGAGCCCAGCCTAGCGAGCGAAGACGCGACGAGTCCATTAACTTGCGGGGGGTACCGTCCGGCTTGGAGGCGTCGAACTCGATGTGCCCGTGGTAGCCCACGGCGCGCGCCACGGCACGCGCCAGTTCGGCAATGGTGACGTCACAGCCAAACCCGACGTTAAGTAGGCTTTGCATGGGCTTAGTACAGATCCGATAAGTTTCGGCGGCAAGGTTCATCACGTGCACACACGCGGCAGCCATGTCATCAACGTACAGGAATTCACGCAACGGTGTGCCCGTACCCCAAATGCCCACGCTGGCGGCCGCGTTCAATTTGGCCTCATGAAAACGGCGCAACAGGGCTGGGATCACATGACTGTTTTGCGGATGATAGTTGTCGCCGGGGCCGTATAGGTTGGTGGGCATTACGCTGCGATAGTCACGTCCATACTGGCGGTTAAAACTCTCGCACATCTTGATGCCAGCGATCTTGGCCACCGCATAGGGCTCGTTTGTAGACTCCAGCGTTCCGGTCAGCAGGGCATCTTCTGAGATGGGTTGCTGGGCCAAGCGGGGGTAGATACAACTGGAACCGAGAAACAGCAGCTTTTGAATACCCTGTGAGTGCGCCGCGTGAATGACGTTCGCCTGCACCATCAGGTTGTCGTAGATGAATTCCGCAGGATAGGTGTGGTTCGCGTGAATGCCCCCCACCTTGGCCGCAGCTAAATACACCTGTTCAGGCCTCTCACTTGAAAAAAATGCCTCTACATCGATTTGGCGGGTGAGATCTAGTTGTCGGCGGTCACGAAGCACGAAATTCTCGTGTCCTTGGGCATGCAGATGTCGAACGATGGCCGACCCCACCATACCACGGTGACCAGCGACATATATCTTGGGCTGTGGCATCGTTGATCGGCTCAATTGTCAATGCTGATGGCTTGCTTATAACCGTGCTGTTCGAGCAGGGCATGGCGCTTGGCCCGATCGAGATCGTGGCTCACCATTTCGGCGATCATTTGATCCAGCGTGATCTCCGGCACCCAACCCAATCTATCTTTGGCAAGGCTGGGATCACCTAGCAAGGTTTCCACTTCGGCTGGACGGAAATAGCGAGGATCGACACGGACAATGACATCGCCCGGTTTTACTGCGGGCGCATTCGGCCCTCTCACTTCATCAACGATCGCCGTCTCCTCAATTCCCGAACCTTCGAAACGGATAGCGATCCCCAACTCTTGTGCTGAGCGTTTCACAAATTCGCGAACGCTGTACTGGGCGCCAGTGGCAATGACAAAGTCCTGCGCCTCCTGTTGCTGCAACATCATCCACTGCATGCGAACGTAGTCCTTGGCATGACCCCAGTCCCGCAACGCCCCCATGTTCCCGAGGTACAGACATCGATCCAGCCCTTGCGCGATGTTGGCCAAACTTCGTGTGATCTTGCGGGTGACAAAAGTTTCGCCGCGGCGTGCGCTTTCGTGGTTGAACAAGATCCCATTGCAGGCATACATGCCATAACTCTCACGGTAATTCACCGTGATCCAGTAGGCGTAGAGCTTGGCCACGGCATACGGACTGCGCGGATAGAACGGCGTGGTTTCCCGCTGGGGAATTTCCTGAACCAACCCATACAACTCACTGGTAGAGGCCTGATAGAACCGGGTTCTTTTTTCGAGCCCAACGATTCGAATGGCTTCCAACAACCGGAGAGTCCCCAATGCATCGACATCGGCCGTGTATTCGGGGCTCTCGAAACTCACCGCCACATGGCTTTGAGCACCGAGGTTGTACACCTCATCTGGTTGAACCTCTTGAACGATGCGAACCAAGTTGCTGCCGTCCGAGAGATCGCCGTAGTGCAAGATCAGGTTCCGGGCATCAACATGGGGATCCTGATACAGGTGATCGATGCGCTCCGTGTTGAAAAGACTGGCGCGACGTTTAATGCCATGCACTTGGTAGCCTTTTTCCAGCAGGAGCTCGGCGAGATAGGAGCCATCCTGGCCCGTGATGCCCGTGATGAGGGCCTTTTTTTGATGGGTGGTCATAAATGAGATGGGCGATCAGTTCTTGAGATCGGGCGCTCGGCCATAGTTGTCTTCGAACCGGACGATATCGTCCTCACCCAGATAATCTCCGGACTGAACTTCGATAATCTCCAAATCCACTTTCCCCGGATTCTCGAGTCGGTGTTTGACACCCAACGGAATGTAGGTGGACTGATTTTCGGTCAGCAGAATCTGCTCTTCCCCGCGGGTGACGAGCGCCGTGCCCTTCACCACGATCCAGTGTTCGGCCCGATGGTGGTGCAACTGCAGGCTGAGCCTCGCGCCTGGTCGGACGAGAATCCGCTTCACTTGATGTCTGGAGCCCGTGTCAACGCTGTCGTAATAGCCCCATGGGCGCGCCACCTTGCGATGGTTTACAGCTTGGGGCGCTTTCAATTGCTCCAACTGGGCAACAGCCTGTTTGACGTTTTCAGCTTGGCTGGCATCCGCCACCAATAGGGCATCGGGCGTATCGACAATCAGAAGGTCACGAGTGCCCAAGGCCACAATCGGCCGCGAATCTGCATGCACGAACGTGCTGTGAGCGCCCAGGAAATGGACGTGATCCGTTTGCCCGGCGCTGCGGTTGCCATCCGCGGCCGCCACGCCGAATTCAGCGACAGCGTTCCAGCTTCCCACATCACTCCATTGACCGTTGAATCGCACCACTACCAGATTAGGCGCCTTTTCCATGACAGCGTAATCAATGCTGTCCGATGGCGAGGCCGCAAAACTAGCGGGATGGGGGCGCACGAAACGACCATCGGATGTCTTACGACGCATCGACTCGCTGACGCGGCCCCAAATGTCGGGCGCCCATCGAGACAACGCTGCCACCCAAACACTCGTCTTCGCGAGGAAAATGCCGGCGTTCCACAAAAATTCGCCCGATGCCACCAGTTCCTGCGCCATCTGGCTCTGCGGCTTTTCCACGAACTTTCTCACGGAAGAAGCATGTGTACCGATCCGGTCACCTTCGTGGATGTAGCCGTAACCGGTCGCAGCAAAGGTCGGCACCACGCCGAAGGTCACGATCTGTCCATCCAAGGCCAACGCGCGCGCGCTTTCGACCATGCGGATGAATCCCGCCTGATCTGGGATGTAATGATCGGCCGGGCAGAATAGGAGCAGCGCTTCCTCGTCTGTTGCTTGCACCGCTGCGACGATCGCGGGTGCGGTGTTTCGAGCACAGGGTTCCAAAATTTGGGTGACCGGTCGCCCAAGTGATCTCGCGGCATCCTCGACCAAGAACCGGTGCTCCTCCCCTCCCACGCAACTCAGATCCCCCAGTGGCGCAAGCCGCTCTAATGTTAGTTCGAGCAATGATCGGTCACCAAACAAAGGAATGAATTGCTTGGGATAGGCTTTTCTGGAGAGGGGCCACAGACGGGTTCCGCTGCCACCACAAAGAACAAACGAGCGTATGGGAAGTGATGTCATGTCAGAATCAGGTGCGGGGCTCATATCGATTCAAATTGTGCCCGAAGCTTCTAGCGGGGCACGCCCGCTTCAAAGCGAAGCGATGCAAGGGCACCAAATAACACTCACTTAGCTGCGCCGGCCGCTTCTCTCAAGACCCGATACGGGCCTCAAATAGATACCCGCGAGAAATGCGGCCATGATCGCGTTTGCGGGAATGTGCATGTTGAATTCAACAAGCGCATGCAGCATCACAGCCAAAAGTGCGAATCCGCTGGCCATCACCAGCATGGGCTCATTTTCGAGCACTCGGTGCGCTTTCACCAGCCGCACCATGGCAACGGCGCGAAAGGTATACAGCACGCCCCAGATGGCCAAGCCACCGGCGGCGAACACGCCCCCTTCGAACAGCAACTGCGCGTAATCGTGATGGGCATATTCCACGTAACCCGCGGCCGACTGAGGTTGGAACCGGGGATAAACCCCTTCATAAGTGCCCCAACCTGCACCCCAAGGCCAGAATTCCCAAGCGCCAGTAAAAGTCGAAGAGGATAGAAGTTGTCGAAAGGAAGCCGAATCACCCAAGCTGTTGCCGACGTAGCGGGCGCTGATGAAATCGACACCGACAATTGCCACAACACCCAGCGCACCGAGCAAAACCACGGTCGCAACCACCCGCCATCCCTGGCGGCCAGCCCGCAACGAGGCAAAAGTCATCCATGCCAACAACACAATCGGGAGTCCGGTGAGTGCTGCGCCGCGTGATCGGGAAATCAGCACCCCGATGAACAGTCCCGCGCCGCCGATCGTCCAGGCGATCTTCTGAGCCCACGTGAAGGCACTTGGCGCGGCACTTCGGCGCCAGCGCGAACCGGGATGGGAAGGCTGCGCGGCGACGGTGCTGGCCAGCCAAAGATAAAGCAACATGGCCATGATCACGAAATTCGCGTAGTGGCTTCGATTGGCGAATGTCCCAATGGCCGAATCTTGATAACCGCCGTCGTAGTACAAAACCGAATCACCGCCGAGTGCGAGCTGAAGCAGGCCAGCGAAAACTTCGAAAAAAGCGAGACCGACGACAAACTTGCCAAGGGTCCGGATTTGGTCCATGCGGGCGTGAAACCCGAGCAATACAGCGGCCAGCAATGGCAGCGAGGCCAACAGCGACACCCAGGTCGCATCCGGATTCAGCGACAATGGTCGATGCGCCATCGGCGCGGCGCCGACTAGCTTCAATGACTCCGCGTACAACTCCCGCCCGCCAGTTTGCAACCAGACGGCAAACGGTAACGGCGTCAGATGGACCACCCCGATGAGCAACGGAAAGGCAAGAAGGGCCCACAGCCCGACCGGCATTCCAAGCCAGCCCGCGCGGCGAAATCGGCCTCCCAGAGGGGTGGCGCGCTCTCGCGCTGAGCCGGCTGCGGAGACCGCGAACGCCAACAAAACCATCACTGCAATAACTTCGAGCCCGATCAGCACAACCAGCCGGTTACCGCCTCTGAAAAGAGGCGCAAGCAGCAGAAGCAATAGGCCAGTAGAAAAAGCAACGGGGCTGATCAGCCCCGTTTTGCTTGCATTGCTGGGGTGCACCTCAGCTGCGGCTCACCCGACGATTGCGAAGACCGTCAACGGCCGCAACGAACACCGCCACCCCAGTGGCACCAATAACGAAGTCACCGAAACCTGGGTTGGAAGTAGAAGCGCCGGCCGCAGGAACCGTGTTCTGGACAGTGGCGAGCAAATCGCTGCAAGAAGTACTGCTCAAAACCGTCACCGCTTGGCCGGGTTTTAGATCGACCACACAACCATTGGCAAGACGAAGAGTGGCCGTGCTCGTAGACGTGGTGACGATGCGAGCCCCATTGCTGATCGGGCTGCCAGCCGTTGCATTGACCACACGGGTGCCGTCATTGACCGTCACCGTACCGGTGACGTTGGAAATGGTGCCAATGGACTGAGCAAAGACCGCGATCGACACGCATGCCAAACCAACAGTCATCAGAACTTTTTTGATCATGAAATTCCTCCGTGATATGGTTTGGCAGAATGCTAGCAGAAAGATCGAAATGCGGCAACGCAATAAGTTGGTTCACCGCCTCACTTGGTTAATCTGACAACTTCGCCTGTTGTGGGCGCCCCTGCAATGGCTCCGACCTTAACCAACGTCAGGTTGTCGAAATAAGCCCGCCCTGTAACACCCGCGGCGGCTTCGAACGAGGCGGCTGTTTCAAGTTGCAAAACTACAACACTGACGCAGCTTCTCGGAACCACGATATCAAATCCAAATGTCATCCAATTACCCCGTGAATCCAACAGCGAGGATGAACGGCCCAGTTCGGACTGATCGCTAGCGCATCTGGCGACCCAGGCAAGCCCTTTTTCACTTCGGAGTTTCTCGGCCATGTACTGTCCATCCAGGCGGTACCGACCTTCGATCAGAAACAGTTCCTGGCGCACCACCGGGCCAGCGATGCTACGGCCTGAATATTGAATGCCAAGAACATAACCCCGATCGCTGAGGCGCATTCGCTGTGCGACCGCGCCAGGGCGCAGTCCGGAATGTTGGTTCAGCTCCCAATCGAAACCGTCCGCACGGAGGGGTTTATCGAAACTGGCGTTATACAGCAAGGGCAACGAGCCGGCATTTTGTTGCATCCATATCCCGTAAGCGTCCGCCCAATGGCCATCGGCTTTCAAACTCTGCATGACATGCTGCAGAATAAGATGCGTCATCAATCCCTTGGCAATCGACTCACTTATGAGCGGAACTACATTGGCAACGGGAAATCCAGTTCTACGAAGCGCATCCAGCACGCGCATTGGCCAGCGAGACTGCGATTGCACACTGCTAGCCAAAGCTCTTGATACATTTACGTCTTGGCTTGACCATTTTGCCAAAACTGTAGCCGCATTTTGATCAAGATGATATTCGGCCAATTGGATCAGTAGTGGTAAGGCATCTTTCCATTTTCCGCCCTTGGTGAAACGATTGACCTGCAGCCGCAGAACGTCAGGATCGTGCGGGGCGAGTTCAATTGCTGCCCTAAGTGTCTCATTGGCCATTGCCGAAGATGCTTGAACGGCCTCCACGTCATAAGCGAATGCTAGTTCGACATAAGCACGCGAGTCGCCCGGCGCACCACTGATTCGATTTTTCAAAGCCATGATTTTCTGATTGACTGTGTCATCATCGCTTTGACAGATATCGAAATAGGGGGTGTCTTTAACCACGCACGCCCGACGCAGATTGAAATGGGCGCTAGCGATCACCAGAGCGGACGCCAGCAGCGTCCCTAGTAGCAGCGTGCACCCAACTGCCAAGGCCCTTGACGACAATCGAATAGTCACCTGTCAACCGACTCCATGCCCGTCAACCGGGTCATGGCCACTGCCCCCCCCTTTGACGAAAACTCCACCCGAAGCGCCAACCGCTTGACCTGTTGAATCCCCTCACCCAATTCCACGCGAACAAATCCAGTAACCATGAGCCGGCCATGTGCCGGTTCCGGCTTAAGATTCACCTGCGACACACGAACCGAACGCGCACCGTTGACGAAGCTATCGTAGTAGCTGGCGAAAGCCAGGGAACTGGGGTCACGCCGCGCGTCCTTGTCAAGAACGAGGATAAGGTTGTTTCCCCGTCCAGACTCCAACTGCTGCAACAGCACAGCAATAATGGGTTGAACCTCAGAGATCGTGATCGTCGGCGATGTCACTTCTTCTTTGACGGCATCGGCAGAGACGTGGCCCACTTCCGTTCGATTCGACGCCCGCAACACAACAGGCGCGTCGGGAGCAGAATCCAGAGCCGGAGTCACCCTTTGAACCGCGGGCATCGTCTTGGACTTCGACTCCTTGCCTTCGCCGTCTTCCGCTAGCACGACTTCGTTTTTATCAATCGATTTGGACAAATTAGGCGGCTCGTCTGCGACGACTTCGGCATTGGCCATAGTCGCAGTTTTGGCTCTCGACACCGCGGCCGCTGTAGCCGGTTTAGCGAGCGCAGTCGAAGGAACTGTCGTTGATCCGATCCTGACGTTGCCCGCCAGCGATGCGGCATCTCTTGCTCTGGTCGTCAATTCGGGCATCGCCATCAGTGCGCTGCCGCCCGCCCCCAATGTCTCGATCGGAGCACCACGCCTAGCGGTCGGCGTCACCTGCGATTTGCGCTGTACAAGTTCAGTCTGCGACCCTCGGTCGAACATCAGAGCCACGGCGATCAACGACAGCGCCCCGGCGATCCCGCAAAGAGCGACCGCAGAGCGCAGCCGACGCCTGGCCGACGCGGTACGCCTCTCAGCCGCCTTGGGATCCCGAACAGTCCCCATCCCCACATTGGCGCGGGTTGGTTCTACCGCCGTATTGGTCTTGGATCGCCCCATAGACGCTTCAGCCAGAGCACCGTCGTATTCGCGTCGTTGCACTGGCGAAGATAGGACGTTGTAAGCCAAATTTGCCCTTGTCGCAGCGTCGCTTGGCCATGCGACCGAACTGGCGGCCGCAAAATCCGGGTGGATCAACCGCATCATCAGCCGGTAGTGCTGCTTGATGGCGGCATCGTCCGCTTTTGCATCAAGCCCCAACAGGGTGTAATGATCCGCCCCTTCGCGCAGAAACGCGGCCTTGATGAACACGCAGGCGACTTGTGCCGCACCGGCAAAAACGTCAGCGGGAATTCCCTCGTAGCGCTGCGCAGCGATCAGCAAAACATCGCGTGTCGATTGGAACAGCAAGGCGGGTTCACGCAACCGCACCGCATAACGACCTGGCGCATCCGCGAATTCACGCAAGGTGGCCAATACGGCGCCGCCACCGAGATCAGATGCGCCAGGCAATGTCACGTCTTACGCTTTCTGCAACCGCTCAGACCGTAGGCTCCAGCCGATTCGGCTTCTTGCCACCCGGAGCAGCCCCTGTGTCGGCCACAGGTACCTGCGAGGAGGTCTTCGCGGGAGATTCGGCGGGTCCGTATCCGTAATAAGACTCATAGCTGTAGTACAGACTGTTCTGCTGCGTGGTCTTCGTCAGCACTACGCCACGAGGCAGCAATCCCGCGATCCGCAACCGCTTCAACGCATCCTTGATCTGAGCCTTCTTGGTTTGGCTGGCCTGGACAACGAACAGGATGTGTTGAATTTGATTACCCAACACGATGGCATCTGCCAGCCCCAGCAACGGCGGCGCATCAATGATCACGTAGTCGATCCCTACCAGGTCGGCTTTTTCCAGCAGAGACATCAACTTTGGTCCCATCAGCAGATCGACGGGATTGGGCGGGATCGGGCCCGCTGTCATCACCGACAGATGAGGAACCACGGTCGGAGAAATCAGTGTCTCGCCTTGGCCGTCGCTGGACAGCAGATTGGAGAGACCGGCATCGTTGCGAATCCCGAGCAATTTGTGCAAAGACGGGTTGCGCATGTCGGCGTCGACAATCAGGACACGACGGCCCATCTGGGCAAAACTGATGGCCAACGACAGAGCTGTGGTGCTCTTGCCCTCATTCTTCGTGCTGCTGGTGACAACCAGTCGACGGGGGGCGCCCTCGGACGTTGAAAACTGCAAGGCCGTCCGCACGGAACGATAGGCTTCCGCCACACCTGATCTAGGGTCGCTGAACACATCCTGCGCAATGGAATCCGAGGTTTCTTTTCGTCCGCCCTTTACAAGCGGAATGATGCCCAGCAACGGCAACCCGAGAACGCGCTCGACTTCATCCGGGAATTTGATGGAGTCGTCCAGATATTCCAGCAGGAACACGAGGCACAGGCCCAAAAACAGACCCGCCGCCAAGCCGACGGCAACGTTCGTCGACAGATTGGGCTTGAAAGGGAACAGCGGCGCTTGCGCCTGATCGACAATGGAAACGTTATTGGTGCCAACACCACCGGCTACGCCCACTTCTTTCAACCGCTGCAACAGGTTGTCGTAGAGTTGTCGGTTTGTGTCAACCTCTCGCTTGAGCAGGTTCAGATCGATGCTGTGGTCCTGCGTGACCAGCACCTGCTTGCGGGTCTGATTGAGCTTGTCACGGATCAGGGTTTCCTGGCGCAGCGCTGAGTCGTATTGCGCCTGAACCGATGTGGCAACGGCCGCGGTTTCCTGCTTGATCTTGTCGTCGATCTCGGCAATTTGCGCCCTGATCTGCAGCATTTTCGGAAACTCGGGTTTGAAGACCTTCAGGTTCTGCTGGTACTCCGCTTCCAGTTTCGTTTTCTGTTCCTTGTAGACAGCAACCGTCTTGTTCTCCAAAACTTGGGACACTGCCTCCGGATTCCGCTTCAACGCCTCGTTGATTGCCTCCGCTTTGATCCGATCCTGCTCGGCTTTCGACAACGCAATGGCGTAATCAGTGTAAGTCTGGTTGATAACGTTTGTCTTTTCGTCAAGCGTCAGAATTTCCTTGGACTTGGCATAGTCGTTCAGTTTGCGCTCGGACTCCTCGAGTTTTGCCTTGGTCTGCTTGATCTGGTCTTCGAGAAAACTCTTGGCATACGAGGAAGCATCGAAGCGGCGCTCCAGCCCCATCGCGACGTAGGCTTGCGCCGTCGCATTTGCGATGCGAGCGGCCAGATCAGCATCAGTGTTGTCGACGTGGAGCTTGACCAAGCGCGAATTCTTCACGGGCTCCACGGTCATCGCACGCAAAAATGTGGAAATCACCCGCTCTCGGCCCAAAACCTCGCCGCTGGTAATCGACGGCTTCGTCAACTTGTGGAAGCCGGAGGTCAACTGGGCGCGGAAGCGTTCCAACGCTCCTATATCAGACGCCGCCGCTACCGGAACATCCGCGTCAGGGGTCTCGGACTCGAGGCCGCCCACCAGGTCAATAGACGGCGATTTGGATTGATCCAGGTGCAATTCGTCAATGACGCGCTCTGCCAGCGATCGACTCCTCAACAATTCGTATTGTGTGGCCAGAGCCGAACGCTCGTCGTAGTAGCCTTCCTGAGCCTCCGTATCTGTCTTGAACGAAACGATGCGCGCGGCCGCTCGGTCGATCTGGATGACCACACTGGCACGGTAGATCGGTGTCCTCAGCAAAGTGGCAATCGCGGCGATGCCCGCGCCCAGCAAGATCAGCAACAGCAAAGTCCACTTGTGTTTGAGGATGATCCGCAGCAAATCCGTCAATGCGAACGAATCGTCCACAAACTCAGCTTGTTGAGCCGGTTGCGACAGGTGTTGCAATTGGTATTGAGGCCGCAGGGCCAGTGCTGTGCCAGGGCCAGAAGGCGCGCCAGAGTGTGCCGGGAAGTGGTCGGGTGCGGACATCAAGAGTGCGTCAGGTTGTGGGCGTTCGATCCGGGGACGCGGTACGCGCCCGGACAGTGTGCGAACAGGTCAATTGACCCATCAGGGCCGCGCGAAGACGGAGAACGGGTTGATCGAATCGATGATGTCGCGGAACAGCGAGTCCTTTAGAAACCGCCGGCTGCTGTCGCGCTGGACCACCACCACATCGTCGCCACGCAGCATCGGGTCCTCGCTTTTGCCGCTGCGGATGTTTTCGACGTCGAAGACCGCTGCCTGTCGCGCGCCGCCTTGGTTGTTACGGAACACAATGACCTCACCCATGTTGGCAATCTGGCCAGCCCCGCCGGCCAGCGCCAAGGCTTGCAGCAAGGAGATCTGCCCCGTCATCGGATAGATGCCGGGTTTTTGCACCGCGCCATCGACGGTGATCCGTTGAGTAGTGAATTCCTTGATGAAAACCGAGACCTGCGGGTTCTGCAGGTATTTTTCGCTGTACTTGGAGGCGATGGCATCCTCGATGCGCTGCGCCGTGAGCCCCGCCACCACGACGTTGCCGATGAGCGGCAGAGAGATCGATCCCGCCGCATTCACCCGAACGGTGCGCTTCAGGTTTTCCATGTCGAAGACGTCGATCTCGAGCAGATCATTCGGCCCCACCAAGTAGTCGGAACCGATACCGGTCACCGGTTGCTGCTGGCGTATGTCCTGGGTCACCGGGGCGAACTCACCTTTTTCCAAGGCCTTGGCGCTCGGCGTCTGACGCGGGTCGATCGCATCGGTCGCGCCGCGAGCGCCCTCTCCCGGCTTTACGGGCACGGCCGCTGGTGACCGTGTACCGATCGTGGAGGTCTGCGCACACAGCGACGTGGCCGCGCAGAACAAGGCAGCAAACACACCACAGCGAAAGTTCATTGGACCACCTCGACCTTTGTCAAATCGGCGCACCGCGCCGATCCCGCGCAGCGCGCACGATCCCTCGGGCAAAAAATGGAATAAAACCAAGCACTTGCGCCGCGGCCAAGGCGGCTGCGATTCCATTCTAGCGCCAGCGTTCCGTGACGCGGCCCGAATTCGCGACCTATGTCACATGCGGTGAGTCGAGTGGAACAACGATTGACGAAAAAGAAAAGGGGTCAGCTCGCGAAAGCTGACCCCTTCAATATGGTGCGGCTGGCAGGAATCGAACCCACGACCCCTTGGTTCGTAGCCAAGTACTCTATCCAGCTGAGCTACAGCCGCCAAGCCTCAGAGTATAGCAGGTCTGAGAGAAGGGTTGCTGGTAGGGCGTGTTGGACTTGAACCAACGGCCAAAGGATTATGAGTCCTCTGCTCTAACCAACTGAGCTAACGCCCCGACCGACTGGAGATTGTAGAGGGGTCCCCTCCGTGGCTGAGCGCGTTGCTGACCAGCTTGGACGTGATGTCGACAATCTGGATCATCTTGTCGTAGGGCATGCGCGTGGGGCCTATGACGCCGAGCGTGCCAACCACCTGCCCGTCTACCTCATAAGTCGTGCTGACGACCGACAGTTCTTCGATCGGCACGACCTGGCTCTCCCCGCCGATGAAAATCCGGATGCCGCCGGCACGGCTGGAGGTGTCGAGCAGGCGCATCAGGTGGGTCTTTTGCTCGAAAAGCTCGAAGGCGCGCCGCAGATGGCCCAGATCGCTGGAAAAGTCGCTGACCGACAACAGATTGCGTTCGCCGGAAATCACCACTTCGTCTTCTGCCTGCAGGGCCTCGGAACTCACGTCCACCGCCGCCTGCATCAGCGTGGCGATCTCGCCGCGCAACTGCTCGATTTCGCCTTTCAGCCGCTCCCGCACTTGCTCGATCGCCATGCCGGAGTAGTGTGCATTCAGGTAGTTGGCGGCTTCCACCAGTTGGGCCTGCGTGTAGTCGGCCTCGGTGAAGATCACCCTGTTTTGCACGTCACCCTGCGGCGACACCATGATGACCAGCACGCGCCGTTCCGACAGCCGCAGGAATTCGATGTGGTGGAACACCGACGTGCGCCGAGGTGCCATGACGACGCCAACGAATTGCGACAAGCTGGAAAGCAGGTTTGCCGCACTGGCAATGACCTTCTGGGGCTGATCCGCCACCAGTGCCGGCGTCATGAGGTTGGCCGCCGAGACCTGTTGCCGCTGCACGGTCAGCATCGCGTCGACGAACAGCCGGTAACCCCGCGCGGTGGGAATGCGACCGGCGGACGTGTGCGGGCTGACGATCAGCCCCAGGTCCTCCAGATCCGACATCACGTTGCGGATGGTTGCCGGCGACAGATCGAGGCCCGACGCCTTGGACAGCGTGCGTGATCCAACCGGTTGGCCGTCGGCAATGTAGCGCTCCACCAGCGCCTTCAGCAGCAGCTTCGCCCGTTCGTCCAGCATCTCTCGATTCTAAGGATGTTGTGATGTAATTTGCGCATGAAGTCCCAGTTCAAGCATGTGGCGATCATCGGCAAGTACAACGCCCATGGGTCCCGCGACACGCTGGAAGACGTGGCGCATTTTCTGGATGCGCAGGGCTGCGAGGTGGTGTTCGAGGCCGACACTGCGGCGAACACGGGGCTTACCGGATTTCCCGTGATGACAGCGCGCGAGATCGGAACAAGGTGCGATCTCGGTTTGGTGATCGGCGGCGACGGCACCATGCTGGGCATCGGCCGGCAAATGGCGATGCACGGCGTGCCGCTGATTGGCATCAACCAGGGCCGCCTGGGTTTCATCACCGACATTCCGCTGCACAACTACCAAGCCTTGCTGCGCCCGATGCTGTGCGGCGAATACGAGGAAGACCGCCGCACGCTGATGCATGCACGCGTGGTTCGAGACGGTGTTTGTGTGCTCGACGCCACCGCCATGAACGACGTCGTCGTCAACCGTGGCGCATCGTCCGGCATGGTCGAGCTGAGGGTGGAGGTCGACGGCCGCTTCGTTGCCAACCAGCGCGCCGACGGCCTCATCATCGCCTCGCCCACCGGGTCGACCGCTTATGCGCTGTCGGCTGGCGGCCCTCTCCTGCACCCGTCGATCGCCGGCTGGGTGCTGGTACCGATTGCCCCTCATACATTGTCAAACAGGCCGATTGTCATCGCCGATTCTGGCGAGATAGCTATAGAAATAGTAGCAGGCCGGGACGCCAGCGCCAATTTCGACATGCACTCGCTGGCCTCGCTGATGCGCGGCGACCACATCACCGTGCGCCGTTCGCGCCACCAGGTGCGGTTTCTCCACCCCAAGGGCTGGAGCTATTTCGACACATTGCGCGAGAAGCTGCACTGGAACGAGGGCGTGACGGGATGAGCCTGCGCCACATCGCCTTGCGGGACTTCGTGCTGGTGCGCGAGATGGATCTCGACCTGTCCGACGGCTTCACGGTGCTGACCGGCGAAACCGGTGCCGGCAAGTCCATCCTGATCGACGCGCTGCAGCTCGCGCTCGGTGCCCGTGCCGACGCCATGGTGGTGCGCGAAGGCGCGGTTCGCGCCGATATTAGCGCCAGCTTCGATGCGCCGGCCGGCCTGAGCGCCTGGCTGGATGACGCCGGCTTCGATTCAGGCGAACCCACCGTGCTGCTGCGACGCACCATCGACGCGCAAGGCAAGAGCCGGGCATGGGTCAACGGCAGCGCGGCCACGGCGGCTCAGTTGCGGGAGATCGGGGACCGGCTGGTGGACATCCACGGCCAGCATGCCTGGCAAAGCCTGACCCGCGCCGACCAGACCCGCGCACTGCTCGACGGCTACGCCGGCCTGGACACCACAGAACTCCAGGGGCTCTGGCAGGCTTGGCGTGCTGCCTGCGGCGCGTTGGCGTCGGCTCAGGCCGCGCAGGCCAGTCTGCTGCAGGAGCGCGAGCGCCTGACTTGGCAGATCGCCGAGATCGACAAGCTCGCCCCGGGCGATGCGGAGTGGGACGAGCTCAATGCCACGCACGCCCGGCTGGCCAATGCGCAAGCGCTGATCGATGCCGCGCAATTGGCCGCAGCTGCACTCGAAGACGACAGCGGCGCCATCGACCGCCTCGACCAGGCCCTGCGCGCGCTGCAGGCACAAGAGGCTGTCGAGCCCGAGTTCAGACCGCTCGTGGAAGTGCTGTCGTCCGCCCTGGCACAGGCACAAGACACGGCGCACGACCTGCACAACTGGCAACGCCGCATCGACCCCGACCCCGACCGGCTTGCAGCGCTCGACGCCCGGCTCGCTGCTTGGCTGTCGCTGGCCCGCCGTTTCAAGCGAACGCCAGAAGAGCTGCCGGCGGCGCTGGCTCAGTGGCGCGACGAACTCGCCAAACTCGACGCCGCCACCGACATGGAAGCGCTGGCCACGGTGGAAAGCCGCTCACGCGAGCACTTCATGAAAGCGGCCCTGGCGGTCTCCCGCAAGCGGCGCGATGCCGCACCCAAGCTCGCAAAGGCCGTCACCCAGGCCATGCAGGGGCTGGGCATGCAGGGCGGCCGATTCGAGGTGACCACAGAAACGCTCGACCCTCCTGCGGCTCACGGTGTGGATCAGATTGGCTTTCTGGTGGCGGGCCATGCCGGCAGCACGCCGCGGCCGATCGGCAAGGTGGCCTCGGGTGGCGAACTGTCCCGCATCGCGCTGGCGATCGCGGTGACTACCAGCCAGCTCGGCTCTGCCGCCACGTTGATTTTCGACGAGGTCGACAGTGGCGTGGGAGGGGCGGTGGCGGAAACCGTGGGACGGCTGATGAAACAGCTGGGCGGCGACCGCCAGGTGCTGGCCGTGACGCATCTGCCCCAGGTGGCCGCCTGCGCGGACCACCACCTCGTGGTGTCCAAATCCATCGCCGATGGCGCCCCGGTCAGCCACGTGGCGCCGGTGCAGGGTGAACAGCGGGTTGCGGAGGTTGCCCGCATGCTCGGCGGCGAACGGCTGTCGGGCACCACGCTGGCCCATGCGCGCGAGCTCCTGCGCTCGTGACGACCATGGCACCGCTGAGCATCGTCGTCATCACCGGCATGTCCGGCTCGGGAAAATCTGTCGCCCTCCATGCCTTGGAGGATGCCGGCTACTACTGCGTGGACAACCTGCCGCCAGAACTCGTCGGCGCTTTTCTGGAACTGGAGCGCGAGGCCGAAACCCGCCAACTCGCCATCGCCATCGACGTGCGCAGCGCCAGTTCATTGCACATGGTGCCCGCGCAGTTGCGCAAGCTCACCGACCAGGGGCTGGAGGTCGAACTCCTGTTCCTGGACGCCAACACGCAGACCCTGGTGCACCGTTTTTCAGAAACGCGCCGCCGGCACCCGCTGTCGCGGCCCGATGCCAAGGACCAGCACCGGGCGCTGGTCGATGCGATCGAATTGGAGCGGGAACTGCTGGGTGAATTGCGCGAGCGCGCCCACGTCATCGACACCAGCCTCATCCGATCGGCCCAGCTGCAGGGCTACGTCAAATCGCTGATCTCGGCGCCCGCGAGCCAGTTGACGCTGGTGTTCGAATCCTTCGCGTTCAAGCGCGGCATTCCCCTCGACGCAGACTTCGTGTTCGACGTTCGCATGCTGCCCAACCCGCACTACGAGCCGGGGCTGCGCGCGCTGACCGGGCGCGACGGGCCGGTGATCGACTACCTGCGCGGCCACGATGCGGTTGCGCGCATGCTGGCGCACATCCAGCAGTTCATCGGAAGCTGGCTGGATGACCTGGCTCGCGACCACCGCAGCTACGTCACGGTCGCGGTCGGGTGCACCGGTGGCCAGCACCGCTCGGTCTACCTCGCCGAAGCTTTGACACGCCACTTCGCGGCCAACTGGATCACGCTGACCCGGCACCGCGAACTCGACGCGCTGCGCGGCTGAATCAACCGGCTTCCAGCAACCGGCGGATCGGGGCCGGCAGGCCGAGCGATCGCCACTCCGCCGCAGCGAACCAGCGCCCGTCTCCCACCACCGGCTTGCGAGCGCCGTTCACGCTCCAGACCACCGGATGCAGGTGCAGGTCGCGGTGCGTCAACACATGCTTGAACGCCGGTCGCTCGGCCAGTGCCGCGTCTTCTGCCGTTGGCACGGCCGCACGCAACGCCTCGTCGGAATCGAACGCCGGCAGGGCATACAGGCCAGCCCAGATGCCGGTCTCCGGCCGGCGCACCAGCCACACGCTGCCGTCGGCGTGCCGAGCCCACAACAACCACAGCGACTGCGTCGACCGCGTCAGCCGTTTTGTCTTGACCGGATAGGCCGTGGGTGTGCCTTTCTGCCAGGCCCGGCAGTCCGCGCGCAGCGGACACCGGCCGCAAACCGGGTTGCGCGCCAGGCAGACCGTCGCACCCAGGTCCATCAGCGCCTGGGTGTAGCGGGGCATCTCGGCGGCATCGGCTTTGCCAGGCAGCAGGGTTGTCGCATGGGCCCACAGCTCGCGCTGGGCGGCCAGCGTGCCGACATCACCTGGAAACGCCAGCACCCGGGCCAGCACGCGTTTGACGTTGCCGTCGAGAATGGCCGCGCGCTCGTCGAAACAGAATGCCGCGACGGCCGCCGCCGTCGAAGGACCGATGCCCGGCAGTTGCGCCAGCTCCGCAGCGGTTCCCGGAAAGACTCCGCCGTGTTGCTGCACCACCGACTGGGCGCAACGGTGCAGGTTGCGCGCACGGCTGTAGTAGCCCAGGCCGCTCCACAGCCCCAGCACCTCGTCGAGCGGCGCCTCAGCCAAAACCGTCACGTCGGGAAACCGTTCCAGGAAGCGTGCGAAGTAGTCCAGCACCGTGGCCACCTGGGTCTGCTGCAGCATCACCTCGGAGAGCCAGACGCGGTAAGGGTCGCGGCTGCCCTGCCATGGCAGGCCCTTTCGGCCGTGATCACCCTGCCATGTCACCAACCGCCGCCACAGGCCATTCACCATATCGGGCGAAGGCGCTCCGCACAAGCCGCCACCGGGCAGCCCGGCGCCAACGGCGGCCCGGTTCAAGCAACCCTGCGCAGTGCGGCTTCGTCGCTTCCCGCTGCGGGGGCATCGAGCATCGGCGTGGTGAGCTGGATCAACCTGACGTCACGCTCCCGCAACTCCTGCTCTTGCTGCTCGATCTCGCCGATCCGCTCCTCGAGATTGCCCGCCGCCTGCTGGATGCGGCCGATCGCATCGACACGCCGTGCAAAACCCAGACGCCGGTCGCGCAGTTGGCGGTCGAGCTGGGCGTTCGCCGATTTGTTCCACATCTCGATTGCATCCAATGCCGACTCGAACACCGCCCGCAAACGGGCCATCAGCGCCTGCAGCAGCCGCACCGCAAAACCTTCCTGCGCGAGGCGCAGCGAATTGCCGACACCCAGGTACTGCAGATGATTGCGTTCGATCTCGTTGAGATCGCGCGCGAAAGAAACCAAATCCGGCCGGTTGGGTATCTGCAGCGAGAAGCCGAATTCGGTGTTGAGCTGGCGGAACGCCGCCGTCAGCATCACCTGCATCTCGTCGGTCGACCGGTCCGCGCGGCCCAGATTGGCGCGCAGCACCTGGAACACCTCGCCGTAGGCCTTGCGCGCGCCGATCTTCAGGCCCTTGTGCCGCAGCTGCGTCTTCAAAGGCTCCACCGATTGCTTCAGCATCGAAGCGCCCAGTGTGTCGAACACCTCTCGCATAAGCTTGAGGTGCACGGACCGCACGGCTTGAATCTTGGCAAGGCTGGCGCCGAACTCGGCCTGCTCGTGTTCGATGCGCAGCCGCATGTGGTTGATGACCGAAGCGTTCTTGCCACGCAAGCCGTTCAGCTCGGTGCGCTGCTCGGCCAGTTCGCGGCGCTGGGCTTGCAGCGCATGACCGGCCTGAGTGCACAGCTCGGCCACCGTGCCGGCCACCGTGGCTTTCAGGATCTGGTGGCGGTCGTGCATCACGGTCTGGCTGAGCACGTGCTCGAAGTCGATCAGGCGGCTGGCCCGCAGCAGGCGATCGTCGCCGGTCACCTTGGCCACCAGGCCCTTCTGCGCCGACAGCGCCATCACCTGCCGCTCGGGCAAGCCCAACACGCTGGCGGAACCGGTGCGCTGGCGTTCGATCTGCAGCGCCACTTGCTCCGGTGTGCTCAGCGAGTCCCACAGCGTATCGATCTTGTTCAAGACCACCATGCGGGCATCGCGACCCGAGGCATCTGTCAACAGGTGCTCGCGCCAGATCGCCAGATCGGATTTCGTGACACCGCGGTGTCGGCACCGAGCACGAAAACCACCGCGTGGGCCTGGGGGATCAAGTTGATCGTGAGTTCCGGTTCCGCCCCTATGGCGTTCAGACCCGGCGTATCGATCACCACCAGGCCCTGCTGCAGAAGCGGGTGCGGGAGGTTGATCAGCGCATGACGCCACGCCGGCACTTCGACCATGCCCTGAGCGTCAACCGCCGGATTGTCTTCCGGCGCTTCGTCGTGCCAGAAGCCCAGCGCGCGGGCTTCGTCACGGGTCACGCGGCGAACCTCGGCGATCTTTTCCAGCGCGGCGGCCAGTTGCGCGCCGTCGTCCACATCGAGGTCGAGCCGGGTCCACTGCTCCGGGCGCGCGCGCCACTCGGCCAGCGATGGCGCCTGCAACCGGGTCTCGATCGGCAACAGCCGCAGGCAGTTCGTTACACCGGCGTCGTAGCCCAGTTCGGCAGGGCACATGGTGGTGCGGCCCGCACTCGCAGGCAGGATGCGGCGCCCGTAACCGGCGAAGAAAATCGCATTGATCAGCTCGGATTTGCCGCGCGAAAACTCCGCGACGAAAGCGATCGTGATCTTCTCGGAACGCAGCTGCGCGTCGAGCAGCGACAGCTTTTCTTCCATCGCCGGATCGAGCAGCTCGTGCTGCCGGAGCCATTCCCCGATCAGCTTCAGGCGCAGCGCATGTTCACGGCGCCAGGCACTGTGGCGGTCGAACTGAACATGGAAGGGAACGGTCACCGAATGAATATAGCACCGGGTGTACGCCGGGCAAGTGTCACGTTTGGCAGACGGAGCAGAAGTAGGTGGCGCGTTGCCCCTGCACCAGCCGGCGCACCAGTGCGCTGCACCGGCGGCAAGGCTGGCCCTCGCGGTCGTACACGGCCGCCTGCAGCTGGAAATAACCACTCTGCCCATCGGCATTCGAGAAATCGCGCAACGTGCTGCCGCCCTGGGCCACAGCGCGCGACAACACCTCGCGGATCGCGTCGAACAAGCGGTCGGCGCGCTTGGCGGCCAGTCGGCTGGCCTGGGTGGTGGGCCGAATTCCGGCGAGAAACAGCGCCTCCGACGCGTAGATGTTGCCCACCCCGACCACCACGTCGCCGGCCAGCAGCACCTGCTTGATGGATGCATGCCGCCGCTTCAGGCCGGCGTGGAAGGCCCGGCGGTCCCAGTCACCCGACAAGGGCTCCGCGCCGAGTGCGCCCAGCAGCTTGACGGCGGTGGCGGCGTCCTCTGCCGCGGCATAGACCACGGCGCCGAACCGACGCGGGTCGTTCAGTCGCAGCGTGCCGCGGTCGGTGACCAGATCGAAGTGGTCGTGCCTGGCCGGCGGCGGCAGGTCGCTCGCGAAACGCAGGCTGCCCGACATGCCCAGATGCAGCAGCAGCAAACCCGGAGGCCCCTCGAGATCGATCAGCAGGTATTTCCCGCGCCGCCGGACGGTTTTCACCGTGCGCCCGGCCAGCACCTCGGCCGACACGCCCAACGGCCAGCGCAGCGGCTGGCCGAGCCACGCCGATGCAATGCGCGCACCCGCGATGCGGTCTGCAAAGCTCAGGCGGGTGACTTCGACTTCGGGCAGTTCGGGCATGCGTGGGTATGGGCTGACGCGCGCAAGCCCGCGTCAGCCTTCAATTATCATGCGCCGATGAAGCTCATCCCCTGGTTCGGCGGCCTCGCCCTGGCGGTCGCTGCCCCCATGCTGTTGGCCCAGACGCCAGCGGCCACCCGGCCGGCTTCGGCCGCGTCCGCCACCACCCCGCCGGCCGACTCCGGCCTGGACGGCCTCATGTTCTACCAGCTGCTGCTGGGCGAAATGAACCTGCAGTCGGGCGAGCCCGGTGCCGGCTATTCGCTGATGCTGGATGCCGCCCGCAAGGCCAACAGCGAACAGCTGTACCAGCGTGCGGTCGAGATCGCGTTGCAGTCGCGCTCCGGTGACGCCGCGCTCCAGGCGGCACGTGCCTGGAAGCAAGCCTTCCCGAAGTCACGGCCGGCCAACCGCTTCGTGCTGCAGATCCTGGTCGCGCTGAACCGGGTGCCCGAAAGCGCCGAGCCATTGAAAGCGGAGCTGGCTGGCGTCACGCCCGACAGCCTGCCGCCGACGCTCGCGGCCATCATCGGCACTTATGCGCGCGTGTCGGACAAGAAGATGGCGGCGGCGGTGGTCGAACAGGCGCTCAAGGAGCAACTGGCCAACCCGACCACTGCGCCGATCACCTGGGCCACGGTGGGCCGGCTGCGGCTGGCGGCCGGCGACAGCCCGGGCGCCCTGGAAGCCGCCACGCGCGGCCGCGCTGCCGACCGGAAGGCCGAGGCGCCGGTGGTGCTCGCGCTTGACCTGATCGATCCCAAGCTGCCGCAGGCCGAAGCACTGGTCAAGGAATTCCTTGCCGCCACGCCAGACCCGGACATCCGCCTCGCCTATGCGCGGGCACTGATCGACGCCCAGCGTTTCGCCGAAGCCACCGAGCAGCTGCAGATCGGGATCGACCAGCAGCCCAACCGGCCTGAGAGCTGGCTCATCATGGGTGTGCTGCAGCTGCAGGACAACCAGTCCGACGCTGCCGAAAAGTCCCTGAAGCGCTACCTCACACTGTCTGAAAGCATGATGCCGGAGGAGCGCAAGCGGGGCCTGGCACAGGCCTACCTCAGCCTTGCCCAGATCGCCGAAAAGCGGCGCGACTACGCGGGCGCCGAGGCGTGGCTTGCCAAGATCGAGAACCCGCAGGACGCTTCTGCCGCCCAGTTCAGGCGTGCCTCCATATTGGCCAAGCAGGGCAAGATGGGCGAGGCGCGCCAACTGATCCGCTCGCTGCCGACGCGCACGCCGGTCGAGGCCCGCCAGAAACTCATGGCCGAAGTGCAGTTGCTGCGCGAACACAAGCTGTACAAGGAGGCGCACGTGGTGCTGGGCAAGGCGTTGGTCGCCGAACCCAAGGACACCGAACTCCTCTACGACCAGGCCTTGATCGCCGAGAAGATGGGCGCGCTGGACGAGATGGAAAAGCTGTTGCGCCGCGTCATCCAGCTCAAACCCGACGCCCAGCATGCCTACAACGCGCTGGGCTACTCGATGGCCGAGCGCAACGTTCGCCTGCCGGAAGCCAGACAACTGATCCAGAAAGCGCTGGAGTACGCGCCGGGCGACCCGTTCATCCGCGACAGCCTCGGCTGGGTCGAATTCCGCATGGGCAACAAGAACGAAGCGCTGCGCATCCTGGAGGCCGCCTACAAGGCACGCCCCGACGCCGAGATCGCCGCCCACCTGGGCGAGGTGCTGTGGAGCGCCGGCCAGCGTGACCGCGCCCAAGCGATCTGGAAGGAGGGCATGATGCTCAATGCCAACAGCGAAACGCTGCTCGAGGTGCTGAAGCGCCTGAAGGTCAAGCTGTGAACGGAGCCCGCGGCATCGGCATCGCCCTGCTCGCGGCCGTGCTGCTTGCCGGCTGCGCGGCGCCGCGGCGCAAACCCGACGCGGCGGCGCCGCCGCTGCCGGCGGCGTCTGTGCAGCAGGGCCCATGGAGCGGCCGCCTGTCGCTCAAGCTGGAGAGCGAGCCGCCCCAATCTTTTTTCGCAAGCTTCGATCTGGCCGGCAACGCACAGGCCGGCCAGCTCACGCTGACCGGCCCGCTCGGCAGCACCGCCGCCGAACTCAATTGGGCGCCGCAGCGCGCCACGCTGAAATCGGGGCGCGACGTGAGGCAGTTCGCGAATGTCGACCAGCTGATCCAGCAGGCCACCGGCACATCGGTACCGGCGCAAGCCCTGTTCGACTGGCTGGCCGGCAAACCCACCGCCACCGGAGGCTGGCAGGCCGACCTCAGCCAGCGCGCCGACGGCCGCATCGTCGCGCGCCGCATTGGCGGAAGCCAGCCGCCCGCCGAGTTGCGCATCGTCCTGCAATGAGGTCGCTGTACGACCTGCCGGCGCCCGCCAAGCTCAACCTCTTCCTGCACGTCACCGGCCGGCGCGCCGATGGCTACCACCTGCTGCAGTCGGTTTTCATGCTGATCGACTGGTGCGACGTGCTGCACGTCGATCTGCGCCACGACGGCGCCATCTCGCGCGAAGACCTGACCACCGCGCTGCCGCAAGACGACCTGGTGGTGCGCGCCGCGCGTGCCCTGCAGCAAGCCAGCGGCACGGCCCTGGGAGCCCACATCGGCGTGGCCAAGCATGTGCCCGCTCAGGCCGGCATGGGCGGTGGGTCTTCTGACGCGGCCACCTGCCTGCTGGCGCTGAACCGGCTGTGGGGCCTGGGCTGGAGCGTGTCGCGCCTCGCACAGATTGGTCTGTCGCTTGGCGCCGACGTGCCTTTTTTCCTGGGTGGCCGCAATGCCTGGGTCGAGGGCATCGGCGAGTCCCTCACGCCCCTCGATCTGCCGGCGGCGCGCTTCCTGGTCGCCAAGCCTGCGGCCGGCCTCGACACCCGCGCAATTTTTTCCGACGCGGCCCTGAAACGCGAGACCGAGCCTGCTACAATCACAGGCTTTGCTGCAAACCCGTACGGCTTCGGCCACAACGATTTGCAGCCGGTTGCGCAAAGACTCTGTCCCGACGTGACGCAGGCCCTGCAGTGGCTTGCAGAACAGGGCCTCCAGGGGCGCATGACCGGCTCGGGCAGCGCGGTTTTCGCGCCCATCCCGCACGCAGACGGCTCGCCACCAACGGCGCCGGCCGCGTGGCAGGTACGCACATGCGGCAACATGGCCGTTCATCCCCTGCGGGGTTGGGCGGTCAGCGACGATTGATCGGTGGGTGGCTTTGAGCCATCTTCCTGTGTAGGGGAGTCGCCAAGTTGGTTAAGGCACCGGATTTTGATTCCGGCATACGAGGGTTCGAGTCCTTCCTCCCCTGCCAAATTTCATTGGCAAAACACAGCCAGCTCCACTGGCCTTGACGCGACGCGCGGGATGCTCATGCAGGTTCACAACCCGGATTTCATGGTCTTCACCGGCAATGCCAATCCCGGCATGGCGGCAGACATCGCGCAGAACCTCGGCATTTCGCTCGGCGCGGCCCATGTGGGTCGCTTCTCCGACGGCGAAGTCACGGTCGAGATCACGCAGAACGTCCGCGCCCGCGACGTGTTCGTCGTCCAGTCGACCTGCGCGCCGACCAACGAAAACCTGATGGAGCTGCTCATCATGGTCGACGCGCTGAAGCGCGCATCGGCCGAGCGGATCAGCGCCGTCATTCCCTACTTCGGCTACGCCCGCCAGGACCGCCGCCCGCGTTCGGCCCGGGTGCCGATCACGGCCAAGGTGGTGGCCAACATGCTGCAGGCGGTCGGTGTCGACCGCGTGCTGACCATGGACCTGCACGCCGACCAGATCCAGGGCTTCTTCGACATCCCGGTGGACAACATCTACGCGTCGCCGGTGCTGCTGGGCGACCTGCGCATGAAGAAATACGACGACCTGATGGTCGTTTCGCCCGACGTGGGCGGCGTGGTGCGCGCCCGTGCGCTGGCCAAGCAGCTGGGCTGCGACATGGCCATCATCGACAAGCGCCGGCCCAAGGCCAACGTGAGCGAGGTCATGCACGTCATCGGCGAAATCGACGGCCGCAACTGCGTCATCATGGACGACATGATCGACACCGCCGGCACGCTGGTGAAGGCGGCCGAGGTGCTGAAGGAGCGTGGCGCGAAGCAGGTCTTCGCGTACTGCACGCACGCCATCTTTTCCGGCCCGGCGATCGAGCGCATCGCCCAGGGCACCTCGCTCGACGAAGTGGTGGTCACCAACACCATTCCGCTGAGCGATGCGGCGCGCAACTGCGCCAAGATCCGCCAGCTGTCGGTGGCGCCGCTGATCGCCGAGACGATCCAGCGCATCGCCAAGGGCGAGTCGGTGATGAGTTTGTTTTCGGACCAGGACAACCTGTTCTGAACAAAAAGGCGGGCTTCTCCGGAAGCCCATGTGAAAACCGGAGCCACACTGGTCGCGGTGGGCTTCTCAGGGAGTTGATATGAAATTCGTCGCTTTCGAGCGCAGCAAGCAGGGCACGGGTGCGAGCCGCCGTCTCCGCAACACCGGCAAGACGCCCGGCATCGTGTACGGTGGTTCCACCGAGCCGCAGATGATCGAACTCGATCACAACGCGCTGTGGCATGCCGCCAAGAAGGAATCGTTCCACGGCAGCGTGCTGGAAATGGAACTGGGCGGCGCCACCACCAAGGTGCTGCTGCGCAACCTGACCATGCACCCGTACAAGCAGCAGATCCAGCACGTCGACTTCCAGCGTGTGGACGCGAATACCGCGCTGCACACCAAGGTCGCCCTGCACTTCAGCGGCGAAGAAAACTCGCCGGCCGTCAAGAACGACGCCTGCCTGATCAACCACGTGCTGACCGAACTCGACGTCAAGTGCCTGCCGCGTGACCTGCCCGACTTCATCGCCGTCGACCTGAGCGAGCTGAAGAAGGGCCAGTCCCTGCACGTGCGCGACGTCAAGCTGCCGCGCGGTGTGAAGGCCGTCGTCAAGGGCAACGTCAACCCGGTGCTGGTGTCCGTGGTGGCACCGGTGGTCGAGGCTGTCGAAGCCCCGGCCGAAGGCGCCGGCGCTGCCGATCCCAAGGCCGCCGGCAAGGGTGGCAAGGCTCCTGCCAAGGCCCCCGCCAAGAAGTGATCGCCGCGGCGCCGCCTGGCGGCGCCCCAGCCTGAACGCCGAACGGCCCGCCCTGCGCGGGCCGTTTCTTTTTGGTGCTCCCGCCCACCGGCATACCCACCCGATAATCACGCGATGGTGAAACTCTTCGTTGGCCTCGGCAACCCGGGGCCCGAATACGAGGCCACCCGGCACAACGCCGGCTTCTGGTGGCTGGACGCGCTGGCCCGCGACCTGAAGGTCACGCTGCAGCCGGAAAAGGCCTACCACGGCCTGGCGGCGCGGGCCACGGTGCAGGGCCAGCCGGTCTGGCTGCTCGCGCCCCAGACCTTCATGAACCTCTCGGGCCGTTCGGTGGGCGCGCTGGCGCGCTTCTTCAAGATCGCCCCGCAAGACATCCTGGTGGCCCACGACGAGCTCGACATCGTGCCGGGTGACGCCAAGCTGAAATTCGGCGGCGGCCATGCCGGGCACAACGGCCTGCGCGACATCCACGCCCAGCTCGGCACCGGCGACTACTGGCGGCTGCGGCTGGGCATCGGCCACCCGGGCGACCGCGCGGAGGTGGTCAACTGGGTGCTGAAGAAGCCGCTGGCCGAGCAGCGCAAGGCCATCGACGACGCCATCACCCGATCGGTCGTCGCCTGGCCGGCCCTGGTGGCCGGCGACATGACCAAGGCGACGATGCAGATCCACACCAGCAAGCCGCCACGACCCAAACCGCCCCGCCCCGCCGCCGCCGCGCCCACGCCAGCCCCGGCCGCGCCCCGCACCGAAAGCCCGACATGACCACTTCCCTGCTGACGGTTGCTATTTTTTCAGTAGCTGTGTTGTCAATGCCGGCGCTGACTTCAGCCCAAAATGTCTACCGTTGCGGCAACAGCTACAGCCAGACACCATGCGCCAACGGACAGGCCCTCGACGTGGCCGACCCGCGCACGCCGGCCGAAAAGGCCGCGGCCGACGCGGCCACCCGCCAGACGGCACGCACGGCCGATGCCATGGAAAAGTCGAGGCTGCGCGACGAGGCCGCCGCCCGCGCCGCGAACAAGCCCGCCCGGGCCGCCAGCGGGCCGCGCATGCTGCGCCCGGACGACGCCGGCCCGCCCAAGGTGCTGCGCCGCAAGCCGAAGAAAAAAGAGCCGGAACACTTCACCGCCCAGACGCCGGCGCCGCCCAAGCAGCCGGCCTCACGCGCCCGGCGCTGAGCGCGCCGCTCAGGCGGCCTTGAGCGCCGCCCGGGCTTGCGCGTCGCGCAGAGCCTGCGCCTGCAGCCGCTCGAACTTGGCCAGCAACTGCTCCCGGCCCTCGACGTGCACAGGGTTCACCGGAATGCACGCCACCGGGCAGACCTGCACGCACTGCGGCTCGTCGAAATGGCCCACGCATTCGGTGCACTTGCCGGGGTCGATCTCGTAGATTTCCATGCCGAGCGAAATCGCCTCGTTCGGGCATTCGGGCTCGCACACATCGCAGTTGATGCATTCGTCGGTGATCATCAGCGCCATTGAGCCGCCCTCCCCACCTCAGACCGTCAGCACCTGGGGCCGCAGCGCCCGCGCGACCTCGGGGCTGACCATCTGGCTCACGTCGCCGCCCAGTTGGCTGATCTCGCGCACCAGCGTGCTGCTGATGCACTGCAGTTCGGCGCGCGGCACCAGGAACACCGTCTCGACCGATGGCAGCAGCTTGCGGTTCATGGCCGCCATCTGCACCTCGTAGTCGAAATCGGTCATGTTGCGGATGCCGCGAACCACCGCGTGCGCGCCGTGCTCGGCGCAGAAATCCATCACCAGGCCGTCGAAGCGCAACACCTTCACGTTGGGCAGATCGGCCAGCGCCTGCTCGGCGATGGCGATGCGTTGCTCGAGCGAAAAGCGGGTCTTCTTGTGGTGCGCCACCGCGACGGCGACGATCAGCGTGTCAAACAGCGAGGCGGCGCGTTTCACCACGTCTTCGTGGCCGAGCGTGATGGGGTCGAAGGTACCGGAATAGACAGCGGTGCGAGCCATGCGCCGATTATGCCGCTGCCGCTTTTTTGAGCAAATGGAAGTGGACGGTACCCGCTCTGCCGGTGCGGTGGAGGGCCAGGCCGAAAGCGGCCAGTTCGCTGTCGGTCCAGGCCCGCGGCGCCTCGAGGTAGACATAGCCCTGCGGCCCGATCGCTGGCGCGGCGGCGACCAATGCGGGGGCGTACAGATCCGAGTCGAACGGCGGGTCGAGCAGCACCAGGTCGAGCGTGGCCGGCGCCTCGCGCTTCAGCCAGCCGATGCCGTCGCCGCGCCGCAGCGTGACGTTGCCGGCGCCCAGCCGGCCTTTCACCGCCTCCAGCGCCGCCAGCAGCGCGGCCGACGGCTCCGCCAGCCAGACCGCAGCCGCGCCGCGCGACGCACACTCGAAGCCCAGCGCGCCGCTGCCGGCGAACACGTCGGCGCAGCGCCAGCCGGTGAGGTCCTGGCCCAGCCAGTTGAACAGCGTCTCGCGCACCCGGTCGGGCGTGGGGCGCAGGCCGGGCGCGTCGGGCACGGCGATCTTGCTGCGCTTCCAGGCGCCGCCGACGATGCGGATCTCGCCGGGCCGCCGGTCGGGTGCCTTGCGTGCCGGGTTGGCGGCGGCCTTTTCAGACGGGCGTGCCATCGTCAGCGGGCCGGCGCGGCGCCGACCACCACCGTCACCATGTTCTGCGGCTGCAGCTTGCGCTGGAAGGCGGCGGTGATGTCGGCCACGGTGACCTTGTCGACCTGCTGCGTCCAGGTGTCGAGGTAGTTCAGCGGCAAACCGTTGAGGCCGATGTTGGCGAGGTTGTCGAGCAGCTTGCGGTTGCTGTCGATGCGCAGCGCGAAGCCGCCGATCAGGTTGTCCTTGGCGGCCTTCAGCTCGGCCTCGGTGGGGCCGGCGGCGACGAACTTGGCCACCACCTCGCGCGACACCTTCACCGCCTCGGCCGCCTGGTCGGGCCGGGTCTGCAGGCCCAGCGTGAAGGCGCCGGCATGCAGCCCGGCGGCGAAGTAGCTGTAGACGCTGTAGGTCAGGCCGCGCTTCTCGCGCACCTCGCTGGCCAGCCGCGAGACGAAGCCACCACCGCCGAGGATGTAGTTGCCGACCAGCAGCGGAAAGAAGTCGGGGTCGTCGCGGCGAAAGCCCGGCTGGCCGATCAGCACCTGGGCCTGCGCGGCGGTGAACGGAATGTCGCGCGCCACGGGCGCGGCCAGCGGCGCAATCTCGGGCACAGGCGGGAACGGCGCGCAGTTGGCCTGGGGCGGCAGGCGCGACAGCAGCGTGGTGACCAAGGCCTCGGCCTGCGCGCGCGTCACGTCGCCCACCACGCTGACCTGCGCGCGGCATGGGGCGATGAAGCGGTCGTGGTGCTTCTGCAGGTCGCTCACGGAGATGGCGTTCAGCGTCTCGGCCGTCACCTGGTAGCCATAGGGGTGGCTGCCGTAGACCGCCGTGCCGAAGGCGCGGGCGGCCACCGTGGCGGGCCGGGTGTCGCCCTCGCGGATGGCGGCGATGGAGCGGTCGCGCTCGCGCGCCCAGACGTCGTTCGGGAACGCCGGAAATGCCATCTGCCGGGCGGCCAGCGCGGCGGCCTTGCCCAGCACCGCCGGGTCGCTCAGCGAGCGCAGCGCGTAGCTGAAGCGGTCGCCCGACGCGCCGGCGCCGAACGACGCACCGAGGTCGGCCCAGGCTTCGGCCAGGCCGTTCTCGTCGAGCGCCGGTTCGGTTTTGCCGCCCGCCTTCAGGCCCTTGGAGCCCATGGCCGCGGTGACCGACGCCAGGCCGGCCTGCGCGGCCGGGTCGCGCCGCGCGCCGCCGTCGAAATCGATCTGCACGTCCACCATGGGAATCGCGTGCGATTCGGCCAGCAGCACCTTGGCGCCGCTGGGCAGCCGCCATTGCTGCACCACCAGCGCGGCACGGCCCAATTCAGGCAGAAAAAGGCCGCAAGTCAGCGCCAATACGAGAGTTATAGCTCTGTTTTTCATAGCAATCAGTGCCGCGACCCGGGCGGCGGCGTGCGCGGTTTCTTGTTCTTGTCGATCGGTTGCGGAATGAGATCGGCCACGGTGAGCTGGTCGTCGCCGAAGTAGCGGGCGGCCACGTCCTGCACCTGCGCCGGCGTAATGCGTTTGAGGCGCTCGATGAGGCGCTCGCCGGAGTCCAGCGGCTGCTCCCAGATCCAGTAGTTGCCGAGTTCGCGGGCCTGGTTCATCACCGAGTCGAGCTGGTAGACCTCACCGGCGATCCACTGCGTTTTCACGCGGTTCAGCTCGGCCTCGCTCACGCCGTCTTTCGCGATCTTGGCCACCTGCTCGCGCAGCGCGTCGCGCAGGGCGGCGGTGCTCTTGCCGGGCGCGGGCACGCCGCTCAGCATGAAGAGCTGCGGGCCGCGGCCGATGAGGCCGTTCGACGCGTCGGCGCTGTCGGCCAGCCGGTTGCTGCCTTGCGTGAGCGCGCGGAACAGCCGGGCGCCGCTGTAGCCGTCCAACACGGCCGACAGCACGGTGAGCGACAGCGCGTCTGTGGCGGCCGGCTTCAGCGGCTGATCGAGCGGTGTCTCCAGATCGCGCGGGTCGAGCCGCGGCACCTTGAACGCGAGCTGCACATAGGCCTGCTCGGCCGGCGCCTTCACCGAGAGCTGGCGGATGCCGGTCTGCTGCGGTTCCACGCGCGGCTTGCTCACGGGCACCGGCGCGGCCGGAATGCCGCCGTAGTGGCGCTGGGCCAGCGCCAGCACCTGATCGGGATCGACGTCGCCCACCACCACCAGCGCGGCGTTGGCCGGCGTGTACCAGCGGCGGTAGAAGCCGCGCACGTCGTCGGGCGTCATCGCGTCGAGGTCGTTCATCCAGCCGATCACCGGCCGGCGGTAGGGCGAGGCGTTGTAGACGGCGGCCATCTGCGCCTCGCCGAGCTGCGCGCGCGGGGAGTCGTCGGTGCGCATGCGGCGCTCTTCCTTGATGACCTCGATCTCGCGCTTGAACTCGTCGTCGTCCCAGCGGTTGCCGGCAAAACGGTCGGACTCCAGCGCCATCACGTCCGCCAGCTTCTCCACCGGGATCTGCTGGTAGTAGCCGGTGTAGTCGCGCGTGGTGAAGGCGTTCTCGCGGCCGCCCAGCGCGGCCACCTTGCGCGAGAAATCGCCCGGCTTCAATGTCGAGGTGCCCTTGAACATCATGTGTTCCACGGCATGGGCCACGCCCGACGTGCCGTCGACCTCGTCCATCGACCCCACCCGCACCAGCACCATGTGGATGGCTGTGGGCGCACGGTGGTCGGGCTTGACGATGACGGCCATGCCATTGGCCAGCGTGTAGCGGCGCACGGCGGTGCAGGCCTTGCTTTCGGCGCTGCTGGCACCGGGTGCACAGGCGGCCGGCGTGGCGGGGGTGGAAACGGCAGACGGGGGCGCGGGCGGGGTCGCCGGGCCGGAAACCTGGGCCGCCGCTTGCAGCGCCCAGCCGAGCCATGCGGCGGTCAGGATGGGTTTCATAGAATCGTCTGATTCTAAAAAGCTTCCCGATGTTCAGTTTCTTCAAGAAAAAGCCGACCCCGCCGCCGGCTGCGGAACCGGCCGCAGGCGAAGCGGCCGCGCCGCCAGCCGCCGCTGCGCCGATGGCCGCCCCGCCTCTGCCCGAGGTACCCCCGGCCCCAGCGCCCGAACCCGCCCCCGCCCCCGTGGCGGAAGCCGCCGCCGCGCCGCTGACCGCAGCGGAAGCTGCCGTGCCGCGCGGCTCGTGGATGGACCGGCTCAAGGCCGGCCTGCGCCGCACCGGCAGCAGCATCACCACCGTCTTCACCGGCACCCAGATCGACGACGCGCTCTATGAAGAGCTGGAAGCCGCGCTGCTGATGGCCGACGCCGGCGTGAAGGCCACCGAACACCTGCTGGCCGACCTGAAGCGCCGCGTGAAGGAGGCCAAGGCCACCCAGCCCTCGGCCGTGAAGGGCCTGCTGGCCGACGCGCTGACCGATCTGCTGGCGCCGCTGCAGCAGCCGCTGGTGATCGGCCAGCACAAACCCACCGTCATCATGGTGGCCGGCGTGAACGGCGCCGGCAAGACCACCTCCATCGGCAAGCTCACCCGCCACCTGGCCAGTTCCGGCGCCACCGTGCTGCTGGCTGCAGCCGACACCTTCCGCGCGGCGGCGCGCGAGCAGCTCGGCGTCTGGGCCGACCGCAACCTGGTCGAGATCGTCAGCCAGGAAGGCGGCGACCCGGCCGCCGTGAGTTTCGACGCGGTGAGCGCCGGCCGCGCGCGCGGCCGCGACGTGGTGCTGGTCGACACCGCCGGCCGGCTGCCCACGCAACTGCACCTGATGGACGAGCTGAAGAAGATCAAGCGCGTCGTCCAGAAGGCCGATGGCACGGCGCCCCACGAGGTGCTGCTGGTCATCGACGGCAACACCGGCCAGAACGCGCTGGCGCAAGTGAAAGCGTTCGACGACACATTGCAGCTCACGGGGCTGGTCATCACCAAGCTCGACGGCACCGCCAAAGGCGGCGTGCTGGCCGCCATCGCGCTGTGGGCCGCCGAACGCGCCCGCGCGCAGCCGGAGCTGCGGCCGGTGCCGGTGTACTTCATCGGCGTGGGCGAGAAGCTGGAAGACCTCGAAACCTTCCGCGCGCGCGAGTTCGCGCAGGCCCTGCTGAGCTGATCGGCCGCCCCGCTCCATGACGGCGCCGGACCTGCCCCACATCGTGCTGCTGGGGGCCGGCCATGCGCAGATCCATCTGCTGGCCCGGCTGGCGAAACTGCCCGCCCGCCGCCGCAACGCCATGCTGGTCACGCTGGTGGCGCCCTACCCGGTGCTGGTGTACGCGCGGCGCATCGCCGGCCTGGTCGCCGGCCGCTACACGCTGGCCGAGGTGTCGGTCTCGCTCGACCGGCTGATCCACAGCGGCCGCATCGACTACATCCAGGGCCGCGCGCTCGAGATCGACACCGCCCGGCGCCGCGTGCTGGTGCAGACCCGCCAGGGCGGCCGCGACCTGCACTACGACCTGCTGGGCGTCGATACCGGCGCGGTGATGGACCGGCATCAGCTCGAGCAGCGCATTCCCGGCGCGCGCGACCACGGCCTGTTCGTGCGGCCCATGGAGGCCCTGCCGGCGCTGTGGGACCGGCTGCGCGCGCGCACCAACGACATCGAGGGCGAGGGAACGGGCCGACCGGCGCCGACGCGCATCGCGGTGGTCGGCGGCGGCGCCGGTGGCTGCGAATTGGCGCTGGCCCTTCGTGCGCGGCTTCCGTTGGCAGAGATCGCGCTGATCGAACCGCGTGCCGGCGGCCCGGCCGATCTGCCCCGCCGCGTGCAGCGCCGGGTGGCGCGCTGGCTGAACGAGGCCGGCGTGACGACCGTGCCCGGCGCCTGCAGCGCACTGGACGCCCAGAGCCTGCACCTGGCCGATGGCCGCAGCCTGCCTTGCGATGCCGCCCTCTTCGTCACAGGGCCGCAGCCGCCGGCATGGCTGGGCCGCGCCGGCCTGGCGCTCGACGGCGGCGGTTTCCTGGCCGTCAACCGCTGGCAGCAAAGCCTGTCTCACCCGGCGGTGTTCGCGGCGGGCGACGTGGCCAGCCGCGTGGACCAGCGGGTGCCGCGCAACGCGGTGCAGGCGATCGCTGCCGGGCCGGTCTATGCCGCCAACCTGCTGGCCGCCGCGCAAGGCAAGCCGCTGCGGGGCCACACGCCACCCGGCCGGGCCAGCGGCTTTTTCGACGGCAGCAATGGCCGCGCCATCGCGTGGCGCGGCGCCTGGGTGTTCCAGGGGGAATGGGTGGCGCGCTGGAAAAATGCCGTGGACCGGCGATTTCTTCGCACATTCGGCGGCACCGAAAATTCCAGCGCCCGGCATGGCGATTTCGCGCCCGCAGGTTTGCTAGAAAAATCAGAGCAATCCAGGTAATGCCGGCGCCGACATGCCCGGCGCCAGCCCCTGAAAATCAGGCGCGCGGCCGCTTGCCGGTGCGGATGTATTCTTCCAGCCGCGCCAGTTCGGCCTGGCCTTCAGGCGTGGAAAAATAGGCGCGGCCTTCATCTGTGTAGTATTTCGACAGATTCTGTGAGAGCGCGCCGCCTTCATCCAGCGCCTTGAAATTGCGCGGCACGAGCGGCGGCAATTTCTGGCCGCGGTGGTATTTGCTGGGCGCGCCCGCGCCCTTGCCGATCTTGGCGCGGATCAGCACCGTGGCGCCCCCCTTTGCACCCGCGCGCGGGCCGGCGCGGCGGCCCGGCAAAGGCGCGGCTGCGGCCGAGTTGGCGCTGCCCGGGCGCGCGGCGGCGCGGATTTCGGCGGCGCCGAACAGGTCGTGGATGCCGATGCCGCTTTCGGCCAGATCGTGCTTGATGCGGGCAATGACGGCGTCGCGCTGCTGAAAGATTTTCTGGCCCTTGGCCACCAGATCGGCAAGTTCCTGCTGCTCTTCGGAGGAAATCGAGAAAGTGCCCAGTTTGCTCTGCAATTCACGAAAGCGCGATTGGGACTGTGGCGACAAGAATTTCAGCATGGTGGTCCTCGGGATCAGGGTGCGACTATTTGTTTGACGCCCATGATAATGATTTCATTCAACCGCCACAATTCGCTGTGGCAAATACCCCGAATATCAATAATTCGCCCGCTTCATATTTTTCTCAACGTGGTGTGCGCCACAAAAGCCCATTTCTATTCGCATGGTCCGGGAACTTTCTTGCACCAATTGAATTGGTGGCGCCGGGCCGGGCTTTGGCGATCCCTGAGGGCAGCAAGGGTTACGGAACTTCGGTTTTAGCACTCGCTCCAACCGACTGCTAAAATCGAGGCTGAGAAAGGGTTCCTACATGACCGCATTGATTGCTGCTGCTCCGAGTGCTTCCGCCACGGGTCTGGCGGTGGCCAATCCGTGGGCGGTGATCCCGCCCCTGGGGCATCTCGACGCGTACATCTCCGCCGTGAACCGGCTGCCGATGCTGACGCTCGAGGAAGAAAAGACCTTTGCCCGCCAACTGCGGGAAAACAACGACCTGGAAGCCGCCGGAAAGCTGGTGCTGAGCCATCTGCGCCTGGTGGTGTCGGTGTCGCGCCAATACCTGGGCTATGGCCTGCCGCACGGCGATTTGATCCAGGAAGGCAACGTCGGCCTGATGAAGGCGGTGAAGCGCTTCGACCCGGACCAGGGCGTGCGCCTGGTCAGCTACGCGCTGCACTGGATCAAGGCCGAGATCCACGAATACATCTTGAAGAACTGGCGCATGGTCAAGGTCGCGACGACCAAGGCCCAGCGCAAGCTGTTCTTCAACCTGCGCTCCATGAAGCAGAGCCTGAAGCAGGGCGCGATGGAGCAGGACGACACCGCCGCCTACCGCGAGACGCTGAGCGAGCATGAGGTGGGCGTGATGGCCGAGCGCCTGAACGTCAAGCGCGAAGACGTGCTGGAGATGCAGACCCGCATGGCGGGCGGCGACGTGCTGCTCGACCCCAGCCCGTCGGACGACGGCGAGGAAGCCTTCGGCCCGATCGCCTACCTGGCCGACAGCGCGCACGAACCGACGGCCGTGATCGAGTCGACGCAGCGCGACCGCCTGGCGACCGACGGCATCGCGACCGCGCTGGAAGGCCTGCAGCCGCGTGAGCGCCGCATCGTCGAGGAGCGCTGGCTCAAGGTCAACGACAACGGCTCGGGCGGCATGACGCTGCACGAACTGGCGGCGGAATACGGCGTGAGCGCCGAACGCATCCGCCAGATCGAGACCGCGGCGATGAAGAAGATGAAGAAGGCGCTGGCGGCTTACGCCTGAGCCTCACGGCCCTTCACACGCAAAGCCCGCCCCGCGCGGGCTTTTTTCTGCCTGTCGGCTCTGAATTTGAAGCTTTTCTGGCCGCAAGCCAGCGTGGAATGGCGCTTTCCAGCTATAAATTCAGGAGCATCGAACATCAGGCCAGTAGCTGCTTGATGTCGGCCAGCAGCGGCTGCGGGCCGGTGCCGTAGCGGGTGTACAGGCGGATGCGGCCCTGCGGGTCGTAGATGTAGCTGCCGGCGGAATGGTCCATCGTGTAGCTGGTGTCGGTCTTGCCGTCGACCTTCTTGTAATACACCTTGTAGTCGGCCGCCACCTTGGCCAGCGTCTCGGGCGTGGTGGTGAGGCCGACGAAGCTGGGGTCGAAGTTCTCCATGTAGGCCTTCAGCACCGGCGGCGTGTCGCGCGCGGGGTCCACGCTGACGAACACCACCTGCAGCCTGTTGCCGTCGGCACCGAGCTGGCGCTTGACTTCGGACAGTTCGGCCATCGTGGTGGGGCAGGCGTCGGGGCACTGCGTGTAGCCAAAGAAAACCACCGTGACCTTGCCCTTGAAGTCCTTGATGCTGCGCTGCTGACCGCTGGTGTCGGGCAGCGAGAAGTCTTGCGCGTAGTTGGCGCCGGTGATGTCGACCGCGTTGAACACCTGTTTCTGGGGCGCGCAGGCGGCGAGCAGGCCGGCGGCGGGCAGGCTGGCGGTGAGGAGCGTGAAACGGCGGCGGTCCATGGTGGCGATCTCCGGAGAAGGGGTCAGATCAGGTAGTGGTCGACCAGCAGCGCGGCGAACAGCGCCGACAGGTGGATGAGCGAGAAGCGGAAGGTCTTGCGGGCCAGCGCATCGGAGTAGTTGCGCCAGAGCTTCCAGCCGTACCAGCAGAAGCCCAGGCTCAGGCCGATGGCGACGACGAGGTACAGGTAGCCGCTCATGCCGTAGATGAAGGGCAGCAGGCAGGCCGCCATCAAAATGAAGGTGTAGAGCAGCACCTGCAGCCGCGTGAACGCGTTGCCGTGCGTGACCGGCAGCATGGGCAGGCCGGACTTGCGGTAGTCTTCCACCCGGTACAGCGCCAGCGCCCAGAAGTGCGGCGGCGTCCACAGGAAGATGATGAGGAACAAGATCATCGCTTCCGGCCCGACGTCGCCGGTCATGGCGGCCCAGCCCAGCACCGGCGGCATCGCGCCCGAGGCGCCGCCGATCACGATGTTCTGCGGCGTCAGCGGTTTCAGGATGACGGTGTAGATGACGGCATAGCCGATGAAGGTGGCGAAGGTCAGCCACATCGTCAGCGGGTTCACCCAGACGTAGAGGATGACCGATCCCGCCGCGCACAGCAGCGTGGAGAACAGCAGCGTCTGCCAGTCGCTGAGCTGGCCCTTGGCGGTGGGCCGCCAGGCCGTGCGCTTCATCTTGGCGTCGATGCCCTTCTCCACCAGGCAGTTGAAGGCCGCCGCCGCGCCGGCCACCAGCCAGATGCCGAGGCAGGCGATGAGTGCCCGCTGCACATGCGCCCAGCTCGGCACGCCCGGCACCGCCAGCACCATGCCGATCAGCGCGCAGAACACGATGAGCTGGATGACGCGCGGCTTGGTCAGCGCGTTGAACTGCCGCCAGCGCGACGGCAGACCCGTCACGACAGCCCCCACGCCCTGTGGTTCGCTGCCCCGCGAGGGTGCTGCTCCGCCCTGGGAGCGGCCCGGCGGCGGAATGGCCGCGTCCGGGTGCGGTTTGTTGTTGGTCATGCGGGCACCCCGTTGCGGTTGGCGTGCTGCGGCTGCAGCGACGACGGCGCGCCGCGCCGGCTCAGCACCAGGCTTTGCACCAGCACCACCACCAGGCCGGCGGCGCCAGCCGTGTGCGCGACGGCGGCGACCAGCGGCCAGCCCAGCACCACGTTGCTCAAACCGCTGGCGAATTGCCAGACCAGAAGGGCGAGCAGCCAGTGGCCCTGTTCGCGCAGGCCGGGCACGGCACGCAGCTTCAGGCCGACCACGGCCAGCACGGCCAGCACCAGATAGGCCATCAGGCGGTGCACGTAATGGATGGCGGTGAGCGCTTCGAATGCGATGTGCTCGCCACCACCGGTCAGGCCCAGCGCGCGCCAGATTTCGAAACCCTGCTGAAAATTCATCGCCGGCCACCAACTGCCCTGACAGGTCGGGAATTCGCTGCAGGCCAGCACGGCGTAGTTGGTGCTGACCCAGCCGCCCAGCAGGATCTGCAGCACCAGCAGCGTGGCGCCGCCGTGCAGCGCGGCCCGCAGGCCGGGCGGCAACCGGGCCGGCGCGGTGCCGGCGGCCAGCTTCTGGCGGGCGGCCTGCAACGCCAGCAGGCCGAGCAGCACCATGCCGCCGAACAGGTGCAGGGTGACGATGGCGGGAAAGAGCTTCATGGTGACGGTGAGTGCGCCGAACGCGCCTTGCAGACACACCCAGACCAGCGTGAGCGTGGGCCACCACGGGTTCACCGCGCCGGGCTGGCGGCGGCCGCGCCAGGCCAGCGCCGTCATCACGACGATCAGTGCGCCGACGCCGCTGGCGAGGTAGCGGTGCACCATCTCCACCCAGGCCTTTCGGTGGGTGACGGGGCCGGTGGGCATGGCGGCCTGCGCGTCGCTGATCTGCGCGTGGGCACCGACCGGCGAGGCATGGCCGTAGCAGCCGGGCCAGTCGGGGCAGCCCAGGCCGGAATCGGTGAGGCGGGTGAAGGAGCCGAACAGCACCAGATCGAAGGTGAGAAAGAGCGTGATGACGGTGAGCGCCCTCAACCGCGAGTTCGGTCGGCCCAGCCCGCCCTGGGCGCCACCGGTGCGCCAGACCCACAGCAGCGGGCCGAGCGCGACCAGCGCGCCGATCACCAGCAGCGTGGCCAGGGGTGAGAGGTCGTAGAGGCTTTGTGCAGCGTCCATCTCAGCGTCCCGGCAGGTCCCACGAGTTGGAGGCGCGCAGCAGGCGGTCGAGGTCGCGCTTGGCCTTGCCGGCACCGGCGAGGTCCATGGCGGCGGGGAAACGCATCATCCAGTTGCCCATGGGATCGACCACGTAGATGTGCTCGCCGATCTGGTGGCCGGCTTCCGGCTGCAGCCACCCGGAGACGGTGGCGGCGGGCACGCGCAAGACGGTGAATTCCGACAGCGCGGGCTGCATGGCGGCGGCGGGGGTGGCCTCGTCGGTGACGAGCCAGACGCGGTCGACGCGGTCTTTCTCGCGGCCCAGCGTTTCGCGCAGCTGGCGTTGCCAGTACAGGTTGCTCTGGCAGGCCTTGTCGCAGCTCGCGGGCGCCACGCTGACCAGCAGCCACTGGCCCTTGAGGGCGCGCAGGTTGCCCGCGGCGCCGTCGAGGCCGGTGGTGGGCACATCGGGCAGCGGGCGTTGCGGGTCGATCAATTCACCATAGCGCGCATGGCCCGACGGGCGGATGACGTGGTACGTGAAATAGGAGGCCACCACCGGCGCCATGCAGACCAGCAGCACGAAGACCATGGTCCAGCGGCCGGACTTGGTGCGGGCGGGATCGACGGCACCGGGGTCGGCCGACGACGGCAGCGAATGCACCGTCAGCGCGAGCGGTTCGTCAGCGGGCGCGGCGCGACCGTCGGGGTTGGATGAACTGGAACCAGACATAGAGGACAACGAGGAGCGCACTGAGGCCAAACCACTGGAAGGCGTAACCGTAATGGCGGTCGACGCCGGTGTTCAGCGCCGGCCAGTCCCGGGACAGGCCGTCGGCCGGGGCATCGGTTTCGATCGCACTGAGGTGGGTCAGCAAATCGACCCGCTTTTCGGCCGCGTAAGCCGCCAGATCGAGGTTTTGCCGCAGCACGCCATTATCGCCGTTCGCCGATGCGAATTCGTACAGCTTGGAGGGTGGTGCGGCCAGCCGCGCGCGCAGCGTGACCTCGCCATCGGGCGTGCGCACCTCGGGCAGTTTGCTGCGGTCGACGAAGTTCCGCGGCACCCAGCCCCGCTGCACCATCACCAGCCGGCCGGAGCCGGCCAGCGCCAACGGGGTCATGACAAACAGGCCCACCTTGCCCGCCATCTGCCGGTTGTCGAGAAAGACGGTGAGGTCGGCGCGCCAGCGGCCCTTCAGCTCGGCCGTGCGGTGAACGGGCTCGGGCGTGCGGTCGTCGGCCACGTCGGCGTTGGCCAGCGGCGGCAGATGGCCCTGCGCATCGATGGCCGCCTGCAGCGCGATCTTCTCGGCGGCGCGGTTGAGCTGCCAGTGGCCGAGCGAGGCGGTCAATCCCACTGCCATCAGCGTGGCCGCGGTGACGATCCAGAAGCGAGGGGTGTGGCGCACGGGATAATCAGACCATGACGATTCTGGTGACATTGGTGTTCGTGGCCATTCTGGGCAGCCTGGGCGTGGCGCTGCTGTTCATGCTGCGCGGTGGCCGCGACGAGAAATCAAAGAGCACGAACATGGCCCGCGCGCTGGCCATTCGCATCGGTTTGTCGGTGACCTTGTTCATCTGTCTGCTCGTGGCCTGGAAGCTGGGATACATCCACCCGACGGGAATTCCCTTGCAATAGATTTTTGTTGGCTTCACGGCCCAAAAGAAAAAAGCGCCGCGAGGCGCTTTTTTCATGGGCAACGGAGACTTACAGCCAGTAGACCAGGATGTAAAGGCCGAGCCAGACCACGTCCACGAAGTGCCAGTACCAGGCGGCGCCTTCGAAGCCGAAATGGTTGTCGGCGTTGAAGTGGCCCTTCATCAGGCGCAGCGTGATGAACAGCAGCATCAGCATGCCGATGAACACGTGGAAGCCGTGGAAGCCGGTCAGCATGAAGAAGGTGGAGCCGTAGACGCCCGAGGTGAGCTTGAGGTTCATCTCGTGGTAGGCGTGGTAGTACTCATAGCCCTGCACGAACAGGAACACCAGGCCGAGCAGCACGGTGAACCACATGAAGGCGATGGTCTTGCTGCGGTTGTTCACCAGCAGCGCGTGGTGGGCGATGGTGATGGTCACGCCGGAGCTGAGCAGCAGCGCGGTGTTGACCGTCGGCAGCGAGCCGGTGAGCCAGCTCCACAGGCCGGTGGCGTTGGCGGCGACCGGCTTCATGGTTTCGAACGGCTCGATGATGCCGGCCGGCGAAGCGGTGACACCGGCGCTGACGCTGGGCCAGATCGACTTGAAGTCGGGCCACAGCAGCGCGTTGTCGAGGCTGCCCAGTGCCGGCACCGAGTGCTGGCGGGCCCACCACAGCGCCGAGAAGAACGCGCCGAAGAACATCACTTCGGAGAAGATGAACCAGCTCATCGCCCAGCGGTACGACAGGTCGATCTTGCGGCCGTATTGGCCGCCGAGGCTTTCGGAAATGGTGTCGCGGAACCATTGGTACAGGATGGCGAAGACCCACAGCAGGCCCGCCGCCGTCATCCACGAACCCCAGCTGTGGCCGTTGATCCACTGGCCACCGCCAAAGAACACCAGGAAGACCCCGAACGACAGCATCACGGGATGCCGCGAGTTCGCGGGAACGTAGTAGTACGGCGCCTGGCCTGCGGGGTGGGATGTCGAACTCATGTCAGCTCCTGGTTTCCGAATCTCTCGTCTGCTTGTTGTGTGGATGTCTGGTCTGTCAGTGGACCACTGCGCTCACGAACCCACGCCCTCGGAAGCCGGCGCGTGCGCGACCGGCCCAACCGGGGCCGCCGGCGTCTTGCCGCCCACTTCGAAGAAGGTGTAGGACAGCGTGATGGTGGTCACGTCTTTCGACAGCCGGGGGTCGATGACGAACACCACCGGCCACTGCTTCTTCTCGCCCGCGTCCAGCGTGTACTGGTTGAAGCAGAAGCACTCGACCTTGTTGAAGTAGGGCATCGCCTGGCGCGGTGCGTAGCTCGGGATGGCCTGCGCGGCCATCCGGCGGTTCTGGATGTTCTGGAACTCGTACATCACCGTGGTCAGTTCGCCCGGGTGCACCTGCATCGAGCGCACCGCCGGCTTGAAGTCCCACGGGCCGCGCGCGTTGGCGTCGAACTCGACCGTGATCGTGCGGCTGGTGTCGACCTGCGTGTTGGTCGCCATCTTGGTGCGCACGCCGGGCACTTCCTGCTCGCCAAGCGCCAGGATGTTGATGCCGGTGGCCTCGCAGATGGCGTAGTACAGCGGCACCAAGCCGTAGCCGAAAGCGAACATCGCAACGGCGACGACGGCGAGCTTGCGCACCATCTTCAGGTTTTCGAGCCGGAGGGCCATGACGCGGGCGGAACGGTGAAGCGTTTCAGTGACCGAGATAGAACACACGCGCGATGAACCCGACGAGGAAGACCGTCGCGACCGACGCCAGGATCAGCGCCAGGCGGCGGTTGCTCTTCTTCTGCTCAGGGGTCATCGCCACGCGGTGGTGATCAGCCGATGACGCGGGTCGCGGTGGCGTCCAGCTTGGGCGGCGTTTCGAAGGTGTGGAACGGGGCCGGCGACGGCACTTCCCACTCCAGGCCTTCTGCGCCTTCCCACGGCTTCTGCACGGCCTTTTCGCCCTTGCCGCGCATGCACGGCACCACGACGAACAGGAAGAAGTAGACCTGGGCAAGACCGAAGGCCAGGGCGCCCACCGAAGCGACCATATTGAAGTCGGCGAACTGCAGCGGGTAGTCGGCGTAGCGGCGCGGCATGCCGGCCAGACCCAGGAAGTGCATCGGGAAGAACGTGACGTTGAAGGCGATCAGGCTCCACCAGAAGTGGATCTTGCCGCGCGTTTCGTTGTACATCACACCGGTCCACTTGGGGGCCCAGTAGTAGAAGCCGGCGAACATGGCGTACAGCGAACCGGCCACCAGCACGTAGTGGAAGTGGGCCACCACGTAGTAGGTGTCCTGCAGTTGCAGGTCGATCGGGGCCATCGACAGGATGAGGCCGGTGAAGCCGCCCATCGTGAACACGAAGATGAAGCCCACGGCGAACAGCATCGGGGTCTCGAAGGTCATCGAGCCCTTCCACATCGTCGCGATCCAGTTGAACACCTTCACGCCGGTGGGCACCGAGATCAGCATCGTGGCGTACATGAAGAACAGCTGGCCGGTGACGGGCATGCCGGTCGTGTACATGTGGTGGGCCCACACGACGAAGGACAGGATGGCGATGGAGGCGGTGGCGTACACCATCGACGCATAGCCGAAGAGGCGCTTGCGGGCGAAGGCCGGCACGATGTGGCTGACGATGCCGAAGGCCGGCAAGATCATGATGTACACCTCGGGGTGGCCGAAGAACCAGAAGATGTGCTGGAACATCACCGGGTCGCCACCGGCGGCCGGGTTGAAGAAGGTCGTGCCGAAGTGGCGGTCGGTCAGCGTCATCGTGATGGCGCCGGCGAGCACCGGCATCACGGCGATCAGCAGGTAGGCGGTGATCAGCCAGGTCCAGACGAACATCGGCATCTTCATCAGCGTCATGCCCGGGGCGCGCATGTTCAGGATGGTGACGATGATGTTGATCGAGCCCATGATGGACGACGCGCCCAGGATGTGCAGCGCGAAGATGGCCGCGTCCATCGAGGGGCCCATCTGCAGCGTCAGCGGCGCGTAGATGGTCCAGCCGCCGGCGGGTGCGCCGCCGGGCATGAAGAACGACGCGGCCAGCATGATGGCGGCCGGAATCAGCAGCCAGAAGCTGAGGTTGTTCATCCGCGCGAAGGCCATGTCGGACGCGCCGATCTGCAGCGGAATCATCCAGTTCGCGAAGCCGACGAAGGCCGGCATGATGGCGCCGAACACCATGATCAGGCCGTGCATGGTGGTGAACTGGTTGAACAGCTCGGGGTTGACGAGCTGCAGGCCGGGCTGGAACAGCTCGGCGCGGATCAGCAGCGCCAGGATGCCGCCGAAGATGAACATCGTGAAGCTGAACAGCAGGTACAGCGTGCCGATGTCCTTGTGGTTGGTGGCGAGCACCCAACGGCGCCAACCGGTGGGCGCATGGTGGTCGTGGTCGTCGTGCGCGTGGTCGTGGTGGTCAAGAACGGCGCTCATGGAGTTTTTCCTTCTGAATACTTGGCTATGCGGGAGCTGCTGCGCTTAGTTGCGCGCCGCCTTGACCTCGGCCGGCTGCACCAGCTGGCCGGTCTTGTTGGACCAGTTGTTCTTGGTGAAGCTGACGACCGCCGCGATGTCGGTGTCGCTGAGCTGCTTCCAGGACGGCATGGCGCCGTTGTTCTGGCCGTTCAGCACCACGTGGATCTGTTTCTTGTGGTCGGCGTCGAGCACCACGGCCGCGCCGTCGAGCGGCTTGATCGGGCCGGCGCCCTTGCCGTTGGCCTGGTGGCAGGCCGCGCAGTTGGCCGCGTAGACCTTTTCGCCGCGCTTGAGGATGTCGTCCAGCGTCCAGACCTTGTTCGGATCGTCGGCCTTGGCCGCGGCCTTCTTCTGCTCGGCGGCGGTCCATTGCGTGTAGTCTTCGGCCGAAAGCACCTTCACGTGGATGGGCATGTAGGCGTGTTCCTTGCCGCACAGCTCGGCGCACTGGCCGTAGTAGTCGCCGGTCTTCTCGGCGCGGAACCAGGTGTCGCGGACGAAGCCGGGAATCGCATCCTGCTTGATGCCGAACGACGGCACCATGAACGCGTGGATCACGTCGTTGGCGGTGGTGATGATGCGGATCTTCTTGTCGACCGGCACGACCAGCGGGTTGTCGACCTTCAGCAGGTAGTTGTCGACGTTCTCGCCGGGCTTGGGGCCACCCGCGTCGGACATGGCGCGCTGGGCGGTGTCGAGCGTGGAGATGAAGGCCAGGCCTTCGCCCTCGCCCTTGATGTAGTCGTAGCCCCATTTCCACTGGTAGCCGGTGACCTTGATGGTCAGGTCGGCGTTGGTGGTGTCCTTGGAGGCGACCAGCACCTTGGTGGCGGGCAGCGCCATCAGGATGATGATGATGAAGGGCACGACGGTCCAGGCGATTTCAACAGCCACCGATTCGTGGAAGTTGGCCGCCTTGTGGCCGACCGACTTGCGGTGCTTCCAGATGGAATAGAACATCACGCCGAACACGGCCAGGAAGATCACCGTGCAGATGATCAGCATGAACCAGTGCAGCCACGCCTGTTCCTCGGCGATCTTGGTGACCGGCGGGTGCAGGTTGAGCTGGTTGACGGCGGGGCCGCCCGGCAGGTCGTTGACCGCGAAGGCGGCCGTGGTGAACCAGGCGGCGGCAAAGGCGGTCAGGCGCGCCCAGGTACCACCGATCGAAAACCCTCGTGTGTGGAAGCTGCTCATCGTTTTCACTTCAAATTGCCTTTTCAAAACACCTGTCGCGCCCGCCGCCGTCTCTCACGTGCCGCGCAGCGCTTGTCTCAACTCGCGTGCCAGAGCCGGCCTCAGCTCTGGACGCATGTACCGTCCCACCTCGACTCGCCGGCCGTTGCCCGACACCTCGATCAGCGAACGCTCGCCGGCCTTGGGCTCGATGCGAACCCATTGGCGGCTGAACTCCGCACGTTCGAGGCGGCCGGCGTTTTCCAGCTCGACCACCAGCCGCGAATCCCGCAGCACGATGTTTTCCCCGTCGGTGGCGTGGCGCCCGTATGCAACGAAGGCCACGCCCACCATCACAAGCTCGACCAGTGCGAAGGGCATCACGAGGACCGCGCCCTGCACCCAGAAATAGACCGCGATCACGGTCGAGACCAGGCACAGCGAAGCGAACAAACCGCCCAGTTGGGCTGGCGTCACCGAACAGTTGCGGCGGAGCGACCACTGGACGCCCTGCGCAGAGACGGTGCCGTACCGATAAACGGGGTTCGTCACGAAATGCACTCAAAAAAGACTGCCGCAAACGCTCGTCGTCCGGGGCAGTCAGCACTTACGGGAAAATACCCATAGAACCTGCAATGCGCGATTGTAGCGGCTGTTAACCGGGCAATTTCCTTACAACCAGGCGTTCGAAAGCGGCCCGCGCTCAGGGTGCGCCGCCGCTTTTCGGGCGGCGCAGCATGTCGCGCATGGCGTCCAGCGAGACCGAGGCCTGCGACTGCAGCGCGACGCGCGGCGGCGGCTTGATCGCATGGCCGTAATTGACCTCGAAGCTCAGCGAGAACGGCGCGCCGCCGGCCATGCGCGCGGCCAGCGCCGCGCGCAGGCCGGCGAGCCAGCCGCGCCCGTGCGTGCGGGCGTCGCGGTCGGTGCGCAGGTTGCGGCCAATGCCGCGCAGGTCGGCCAGCAGGCTGTCGGGTGTGGTGTAGGTCAGCGTGAGCCGCTCCATGTCCATCACCGGCTCGGCGAAGCCCGCGCCCACCAGCATGTCGCCCCAGTCGTGCATGTCGGTGAAGTCGTGGCAGGGCGGTGGCCGGCCCAGCTCGGCGTACAGCGCGCGCAGCTCCAGCAGGCTGTCGGGGCCGAGGCAGGAGAACATCACGAAGCCGTCGGTCGCCAGCAGCGCATGCCACTGCGCGATGAGCGCGGCGGGGTCGGCGCTGGCGTGCAGCGCCATGTTGGCCCACAGCAGGTTCACGCTGCCGTCGGCCGGCATGTCCAGTGCCAGCGCGTCGCGGCCAATCGCACGGCGCCACCAGGCGCCCTGCAGTTCGGCGCGGATGGCGTCGCGGCGCGGGCCCGGCGATTCAATGGCGGTGGCCTGCGCCCGCGGGTAGCGCGCGGCAAGCAGGCGGTGCGCCTGCAGCCCGCCGCTTAACGGCTGCCAGTCGAGCCAGTGCGCCGGCTGGGCCTTGATCCAGTCGAGCCGCTCATCCATGCGGCGGCCGATTTCCTCGTGCAGCCACGGCGATGCGGCCAGGGGCAGGCGCTGCCAGCGCGCGGCCGCCTGTGGATCGATGCTGGGGGGGCGGCTGCTGCTCAAGGTGGGGCAAGTATATTGACGCCATGCTGTTCAGTGCCCTCGCGGCTCGCGTGCCCAGCCAATGCCTGGTCTGCCGGCGCTGGCCGGCGCGGGCGGTGTGCACGGGCTGCGAGCACCGCTTTGCCAGCGCCCTGCCCCGCTGCAACACGTGCGCGTTGCGGCTGCCGCCCGGCGGCCCCGAGCGATGCGGCCGCTGCGTGCGCGACGGCCCCACCCTCACGGCCTGCGTGGCGGCGGTGGACTACGCCTACCCGTGGTCGGCCCTGCTGGCACGTTTCAAGTTCAACGGCGAGCCGGGCCTCGCCGGCCTGCTCGCGCGCCTGCTGCGCGACGCGCCCGGCGCGGCCGACCTGTTGGCCAACGCCGATGCGGTGCTGCCGATGCCGCTGTCGCGCCAGCGGCTGAAGGAGCGCGGCTTCAACCAGTCGCTCGAACTCGCCCGGCGGCTCGGCGCGGGCGGCCGGCTGCAGCCCGAATGGCTGCTGCGCCCCGCGCACCGGGCGGCACAGAGCGCGCTGCGCCTCGACGACCGGCTGCGCAACGTGAAGGGCGCGTTCGCAGTCGACCCGCTCGTCGCGCCCCGGCTGGCGGGCCTGCGCGTGCTGCTGATCGACGACGTGATGACCAGCGGCGCCTCGCTGGGCGAAGCGGCGCGGGTGCTGCGCGCGGCGGGTGCCGCGGGCGTGAGCGCCCTGGTGGTCGCCCGAACGCCGTGACAATCGCCCGATGTTCCACATCGTCCTCGTCGAACCCGAAATCCCGCCCAACACCGGCAACGTGATCCGCCTCGCGGCCAACACCGGCTGCACGCTGCACCTGGTGGAGCCGCTCGGTTTCTCAATGGACGACAGGCAGCTCAGGCGCGCCGGGCTGGACTACCACGAGTACGCGCCGGTGAAGCGCCACGCCGACTGGGCCGCCTTTCTCGCGGCTGAACAACCCGACCCCGCGCGGCTGTTCGCGCTGACCACGCGCGGCTCGTCACCGGCGCACGAGCAGCATTTCAGGCCGGGCGACTGGTTCGTGTTCGGCTGCGAAACGCGCGGGCTGAGCGAGGCGCTGCGCGAGACCTTCGCGCCGGCGCAGCGGCTGCGCCTGCCAATGCGCGAGGGCCAGCGCAGCCTCAACCTCTCCAACGCGGTGGCCGTGGTGGTGTTCGAGGCCTGGCGGCAGAACGGTTTCGATTGCTCCTGAATAGATAGCAACAAAGCGCCATTCCGCGCTGACTTGAAGCCGATTTGGCTTGAAAAACTCAGGGAAACTGCCGCACCAGCGATTCGGCGACGCAGACCGGCCGCTCGCTGCCTTCGCGCTCCACCGTGAGCCGCCAGGTGAGTTGCAGCCCGCCGCCGTCGATCGCCTCGCAGGCCAGCAGATGCAGGTGGCCGCGCAGCCGGCTGCCCACCGGCACCGGCGCGGTGAAGCGCACCCGGTTCAGCCCGTAGTTCACGCCCATGCGGGCCTCGACCACCTTCAGCGCGTTCTCGAAGAACTGCGGCAGCAGCGCCAGCGTGAGAAAACCGTGCGCCACGGTCGTACCGAACGGCCCTGCCCTGGCGCGCTCCACGTCGACATGGATCCACTGCCGGTCGCCGGTCACCTCGGCAAAAGCGTCGATCTGCGGCTGCGTGATGGTAAGCCAGTCGCTGCTGGCCACGTCCTGGCCCACGCAGGCGGCCAGCTCGGCGAGGGTCTGGAACGTCCTCATGGGTCCATTCTCGCCGCCGCCGGCGCGGCATGGGCATAGGCCCGCGCGGCGCGCAGGTTGCGCTGGCTGGTCACTTCCACCAGGAAATCGACGAAGGCGCGGCTGCGCGCCGGCACCAGCTTGCGGGTGGGCATGGCGGCGTAGACGGTGAAGCTGCCGGTGATCCACTGCGGCAGCACCGGCAGCAGGTCGCCCGACTCGAAATAGGCGCCCGCCAGCGCCAGCGACAGGCTGCCGATGCCGGCGCCCGCCAGCATGCCGCGCAGCAGCGTGTCGACGTGGTTGGACACCATGGCCGGCTCGATCTCCACCTCCTGCGGCGGGCCGCTGCCGTCGGCCGGCAGCAGCCGCCAGCGCCGCAGCGGCGACGCGTTGCGCAACCGCAGGCATTCGTGGCGGGCCAGGTCGGCGGGATGGGCGGGCACGCCGTGCGCCTGCAGGTAGGCCGGCGACGCGCACAGCACGCTGCGCGTGGTGCCCACCGGGCGGGCGACCACGTCGGCGTCGAAGGCGGCGTCGGCGGCGAACAAGGTGACGTCGTGGCCCTCCACCGCCGGCGGGTCGGGCAGGGTGTCGACCTGCACGTCCACCTGCAGTTGCGGGTAGCGGCGGCGGAATTCGGCCAGCAGCGGCCCGAGGTAGTGCACCGCCAGCACCGGCGTCACCTGCAGCCGCAAGGTGCCGCGCAGTTCGGTGCTGTGGGCCAGCGTGATGGCCTCGGCGTCATCGAGGTCGCTCAGGATGGGCCGCAGCCGCTGCAGGTAGGCCTCGCCGGCCTCGGTGAGCGCGAGGCGGCGCGTGGTGCGCTGGATCAACCGCGCCTGCAGGTGCTGCTCCAGGTCAGACACCAGCCGGGTGACCACCGCCGGCGACAAATCCAGCGAACGGGCGGCGGCGGCAAAGCCCCCTTCGTCGATCACCTTCTGAAACACCCGCATCGACAGCAACCGGTCCATGCGGCCAATTATTTCATATTCAGCAACAACGCATTGCCTGATGCGCTGTTTTTCTCTCGATCAGCAACAACTACAGTTGACCCATCGACGAGCCCAAACACACAGGGCACATCGCCGAAACGGACAGACGGGGCAAACGAAGCGGCCCGCCCGAACCGGAAATCTCACCGCAGATCGCCCAAAGGAAATTGACATGTCCAAGCACAACAACCTGATCGCGAAGTCCCTCGTTGCCGGCCTGCTGGCCATCGGCGCCGCCGCCACCGTGACGGCCGCCCAGGCCGCCGACAACTGCGTGGCTTTCGAGCTGTGCGACACCCGCCTCGACGTGAGCCACAGCGACCGCACCCGCGAAGAGGTGCAGGCCGAAGCCATCGCCGCCCGCAAGGCCGGCACGCTGGTCGAGAACGACCGCGTGTCGTTCCCGGAACCGATCGGCCAGCCCACCGTGACGCGCGCCGAGATCCGCGAAAGCGCCACCCAGGCCGTCCGCAAGCCGATCAACATCTTCTACCCCGGCTGACCGGCGCGGCGCAGGCCGCTCTCATGCAAAAGCCCCGCAAGCGGGGCTTTTTTTTGTGGGCGAACGGCGGGCCGCTCAGCGGTTCAGCCACCCGCAGATGCCCTGCCACTGCTCCAGGTCGCGCTGCACCCGGCCGGGCGCGATGTCGAACAGCGTGAGGCCGCGCGCGGCGAGGTGGATGTAGTTCTGCGTGTCGCGCAGATAGCCCAGCACCGGGAGGCCCAGGCTTTCGACGAATTCGCGCAGCTTGTCGGCCGCGATGGTGCGGCCGTCGACCCGCATGCCGACGATGCCGATCTCCACGCCCGAGGCCTTGTGGTTGTCGAGCAGCTTGTCCAGAAAATCCCGCGTGGCGTAGATGTCGAAGATGCTGGGCTGCAGCGGCACCACGATCTTGCTGGCCATCTTCACCACGTCGTTGAAGCGCCAGCCGTGCAGGCCGCCGGGGGTGTCCAGCACCACATGGGTGGTGCCCTTGGGCGGCTTGCCGATGAGGTCGTGGCTCACGTCCCAGCTCGCCACCGGCCGCGCCGCCGCCGGGCGCAGGCCCAGCCACAGTTTGGACGACTGCTGGCGGTCGATGTCGCCCAGCATCACCGCGTGGCCCTGGCTGGCGTAGTAGCCGGCGATGTTGGTGGACAGCGTGGATTTGCCGACCCCGCCTTTCGGGTTGGCGACGACGACGACCGGCATGTGGCACTCCCGTGTGTCGCGCCCGTGGGCGGGCGCCGTTGTGATGCTATGTTAGCGACATGCCGAACCCTTCCACAAGCACCGCCGAAGCCGCCCCGGCTGCCGGCAGCGGCCGCGCCTACGTCGTTGCGGCCCACCCCGACTGGCAGCTCTCCCGCGTGAACCGCCGCCTGTTCGACGCCGCCCGCGAGGTGGCCTCTGCCACCACGCTGGACCTGTATGGCCGCTACCCCGACTACCACATCGACGTGCCCGCCGAGCAGGCCCGGCTGGCCGACGCCGACCTGCTGGTGCTGGTGCACCCGGTGCAGTGGTACTCGATGCCGGCGCTGCTCAAGCTCTGGCTCGACGAAGTGCTCACCTACGGCTGGGCCTACGGCGACGGCGGCACCGCGCTGCGCGGCAAGGACTTCTGGCTGGTCGCCACCACCGGCGGGCCGGAGGACTCCTACCACCCGCAGAGCTACAACCGCTACTTCTTCGACGCTTTCCTGCCGCCCTACGAACAGACCGCCGCGCTGTGCGGCATGCGCTTCCTGCCGCCGCTGCTGCTGCACGGCGCCCACGTCATCCCGCGCAGCGAGGTCGAAGCCCATGTGGCGACCTTCCGCGAGCGGCTGGCCGGCTACCCGAACTGGCCCGAGCTGGACGAGCTGGAAAGCTGCCCCGAATGCGCGGTGCCGTGGTCGGCCCGGCCGATTCCCGAAAGCGTGGGCGCCCTGAGTTCGCCGGAGGTGCAGTGATGGAACATGCGCCTTCTTGGCTGACCAACAGCCTTATCTACCTCAGCGCGGCCGTCATCGCGGTGCCGCTGTCCAAGTACCTGGGCCTGGGCGCCATCATCGGCTACCTGGTCGCCGGCATCGCGATCGGGCCGTGGGGCCTGGGTCTGGTCAGCAACGTGCAGGACATCCTGCATTTCGCCGAATTCGGCGTGGTGCTGATGCTGTTCATGGTGGGCATGGAACTGGAACCGCGCCGGCTGTGGAATCTGCGGCGGCCGATCTTCGGCTGGGGCAGCGCGCAGGTGCTGGGCTGCACCGCGGCGCTGGCCGCGCTGGCGCTGGCCTGCGGCGTGCCGTGGCGCATCGCGCTGGTGGCGGCGCTGGGCCTGGCGCTGTCGTCCACCGCGATCGCGCTGCAGGTCTTCGGCGAGCGCCACCTGCTGCCCACCCGCAGCGGACAGGCGGGTTTTTCGATCCTGCTGTTCCAGGACGTGGCGGCGATTCCCATCCTCGCGCTGCTGCCGCTGCTGGGCGGTGTTTCAGAGGCCAGTGAGGCTGCAGTCGGCGCCAATCGGGCGCTGGAAGCTCTCAAAATCGTAGCGGTCATCGCCGGCATCGTGCTCGGCGGCCGGCTGGCCCTGCGGCCGCTGCTGCGCTGGATCGCCAAGAGCAAGACGCCGGAGATCTTCACCGCCGCCTCGCTGCTGCTGGTGGTGGCGATCGCCGCGCTGATGCAGTTCGTCGGGCTGTCGATGGCGCTGGGTGCCTTCCTCGCCGGCGTGCTGCTGGCGGAAAGCGAATACCGGCGCGAGCTGGAGACCGACATCGAGCCCTTCAAGGGCCTGCTGCTCGGGCTGTTCTTCATCGCGGTGGGCATGAGCATCGACTTCGGTGTGCTGCTGCGCTCGCCGGGGCTGATGGCGGCGGTGGTGATCGGTTTCCTGGGGCTGAAGATCGTCGTCATCGGCGTGCTGGCCCGCCGCATCGACCTGCCGGTGCAGGAGCGGCCGGTGTTCACGCTGCTGCTGGCGCAGGGCGGCGAATTCGCGTTCGTCGTGTTCCAGGCGGCGGCCGGCGCGCAGGTGTTCGCGGCCGAGACCGCGTCGCTGCTGATCGGCGCGGTGGCGGTCTCCATGCTGCTCAGCCCGCTGATTCTGGTGGCGATAGACAAGTGGCTGCTGCCGCGCTTCGCCGCCGCCGGCAAGACCACCACGATGGAAGAGCTGGCTGAGCCGCAGGACGCGCCGGTCATCGTCGCCGGCTTCGGCCGCTACGGCCAGATCATCGGCCGGATGCTGGCCGCGCAGGGCATGCGCAGCACCGTGCTGGACCACGACGCCGAGATGGTGGAAGCCGCGCGCAGCTTCGGCTCCAAGGTGTTCTACGGCGACGCCACCCGGCTCGACCTGCTGCGCACCGCCGGCGCGGCGCACGCCAAGATCTTCGTGCTGGCGGTGGACGACGTCGACCAGTCGCTGAAGATCATCGACCTGGTGCGCGAGCATTTCCCGCACCTCGAGATCGTCGCCCGCGCGCGCGACGTGACGCACTGGAACCAGCTGCGCGACCGCGGCATCCAGCGGGTGGAACGGGAGCTGTTCGAGTCCAGCCTGCGCAGCGCCCGAACGGTGCTGGAGCTGATGGGCCAGCCCGCCCACGTCGCGCGGCAGCACGCGATGCGCTTCCGCCAGCACAACGTGGATTTGTTCGAGAAGATGTACCCGCACCACAAGGACCGCGCCAAGCTGATCGCCACCGTGAAGGCGGGCCGCCAGCAGTTCGAGGACCAGCTCGCGCAGGAACGCGAGCAGCGCGCCCAGCGCAAGCGGCCGCCGGGCTGGGGCGGCTCCTGAGGCCGATTATTCAGGTCAAATCGGCCGCAAGTCAGCGCCAAATATGAATTGTTTGCTATGAATTCAGGAGTTCAACGCAGCGCATCCCAGAGCAGCTTGGCGCCCGTCAATGCCATGCCGGCGTAGAGGATGCGGTAGAACAGCGTCTGGCCGATGCGCCGCGTGAGCCACGCACCGATCAGCACGCCGACGGGCGCTATCGGCAGCAGCACCAGCGAGGTCGCCATGTTGCGCGCGTCGATCAGCCCCAGCCACGCGTAGGGCAGCCACTTCGATGCGTTCACCACGAAAAAGAACACCGCCATGGTCGCGGTGAAGCGCACCGGGCTGAGCCGCATCGGAATCACATAGGCCGTCACTGGCGGCCCGCCGGCATGGGCGACGAAGCTGGTGAAGCCGGCGGTGGTGGTCATGAGGGCGCCGACCCAGCGCGGCCACGGCGGGCTGTCGGCCCGGGGCGGAAACAGCAGCCGCTGCGCCAGGAACAGCAGCGTGAAACCGCCGACGATGCCGGCCACCCAGCGCGCCTCCAGCAGCCGGAACAGCAGCGTGCCGATCACGGTGCCCAGCAGCCCCCACGGCAGCAGAAAGCGCAGCAGTTTCCAGTCGAAATCGCGGCGGAAGACGGTGACGCCCATCAGGTCCATCAGCAGCAGCACCGGCATGAGAATGGCCGCCGCCTCCGGCACCGTGACCGCCAGCGCCATCACCGGCACCGCCAGCGAGCCGAAACCGGCGCCGAAGCCGGCCTTGGAGAGCCCCATCAGCAGCACCGCCGGAACGGCGGCGGCGTAGAACAGCGGGTCGGTGATGAAGGGCAGGTTCATGGCGGGCGCAATCGTCGCACGCCAGCGAGGGGATTGGCCGGCTGGGTGTAATGGCCCCATGACCTCATCCGCACCCACCGACCTGTCTCAATTCCCCATCACCCGCAAATGGCCGGCCCGCCACCCGGACCGCATCCAGCTCTATTCGCTGCCCACGCCCAACGGCGTGAAGGCGTCCATCATGCTGGAGGAAACCGGCATTCCCTACGAAGCGCACCTCGTCGATTTCACGAAGAACGACCAGACCTCGCCCGAATTCCTGTCGCTGAACCCGAACAACAAGATCCCCGCATTGATCGACCCGAATGGGCCGAACGGCCGGCCGCTGCCGCTGTTCGAGTCCGGCGCGATGCTGATCTACCTGGCCGCGAAGTCGGGGAAATTCCTGCCCGCCGACGAGGCCGGCCGCTACGAGGCGCTGCAGTGGCTGATGTTTCAGATGGGCGGCGTCGGGCCCATGTTCGGCCAGCTCGGCTTCTTCCACAAGTTCGCCGGCAAGGAATATGAGGACAAGCGGCCGCTGAACCGCTACGTCGAGGAATCGAAGCGTTTGTTGAAGGTGCTCGACAGCCACCTCGCCGACAAACCCTGGCTGGCTGGCGACGACTACACCATCGCCGACATCGCCACCTGGCCGTGGGTCAACAACCTGATCGGCTTCTACGCCGCTGGCGACCTGGTCGGCTTCGAGCGGTTCGGCCACATCCGCCGAACGCTCGACGCCTTCCTGGCCCGGCCGGCGGTGCAGCGCGGGTTGACGATTCCGAAGCGCGACTGAACGGCGTCAGGCCTTGCGGCCGCCGAGGGCCAGCGCGGCCACGCCCACCACCAGTGCGCCTATGCTCAGCCACTGCGGAATGTTGACGTTCTCCTGCTCCTTCACGCTCAGCTCCACCGAGCCGATCTTGGCGGCGGTCTTGTCTTTGGTGAAGCTGAAGCCGCCGGTCAGCAGGCCGGCCGCGCCAGCGATGATCAACAGAATGCCGACGATGCGAATGGGTCCCATGGTGTGTTTCCTCCTGTGACGGCAGGATACCGACGGTCACGTTCCGTGCGGGTAGGACGGCGCCGCGTGATACGCTGACCGCATGTTCTCTCCCTCGCAAGCCGACGTGCGCCGCTTCTTCTGCGGCGCCTGGCGCAAGCATGCCGCGGGCGAGCCGATGGAGGCGATCGAGACGCTCGCCGGCCAGTGGATCGCCGAGCACCCGATGTACCACGGCGACCTCGCCGACGCCGACCGCGCCGTGGCCGCCGACTACCCCGCCGACGGCGGCCAGGCCAACCCGTTCCTGCACCTGTCCATGCATTTGACGATCAGCGAGCAGTGCTCGATCGACCAGCCGCGCGGCATCCGCCAGGCGGTGGAACTGCTCGCCAAACGCCTCGACTCGCTGCACGACGCCCACCACGCCGCCATGGAATGCCTGGGCCGCATGCTGTGGGAAAGCCAGCGCGCCGGCCGCCCGCCCGACGGGCAGGCCTACATCGACTGCGTGCAGCGCCGCGCCACGTCCGACTGAAACGCCGCCCTAGAAGTCCACCGACCCCGACAGCAGGAAGGTGCGCGGCAGGCCGAGGTACAGCCCGCTGTAGACGCTGACCGACCAGTAGCGCCGGTCGAACAGGTTCTCCACCGACGCGCGGAACACCACCGGCCGGTCGGCGATGCGGGTGGCCCAGCGGGCGCCCACGTCGGTGCGCGTCCAGCCGCCCACCAGCGCGGCGTTCGGGCCGTCGACATAAGACGACCCGGTGTGGATGACGGCGGCGTTCAGCGACAACCCGGCCGCACCCGGCACGTCCCAGTCGGCGCCCAGGTTGGCCGTGAATTCCGCCACCCCGATCGGCCGCTTGCCCTGAAGCACCGGGTTGGCGCTGCGGCTGATCTCGGCGTCGATCCACGAGGCGCCACCCAGCAGCCGCAGGCCCCGCGTCGGCTCGCCAAACACGTTCACCTCCAGCCCGCGGTGGCGCTGCTCGCCCGAGGCCGAGAACCGGCGCGTGACGGGATCGAGCAGGCCAACCGACTTGGCGATCTGGAACACACTGACCGAGCCGCCGAAGCCGCCCCAGTCCTGCTTGACGCCAAGCTCCACTTGCTTGGTCTTGTAAGGCGGCAGCGTTTCGCCCGCGTTGACCGCGTCGATCGACGCCACCTCGCCCTGCGCCAGCCCGTTCACGGCGTTGGCATACACCGACCCGCCGCGCCAGGGCTTGACCACGATGCCAAGAAACGGCGTGGTGGCGGACTGGTCGTAGCGGCTGGACACGGCGCCCGTGGTCATGTTGAAGTTGTCGGTCTTCACCGTCTGGTGGCGCACGCCCGCCGTGAAACGCACCAGGTCGTCCGCGAACGACAGCGTGTCGGCCAGCGCCAGGCTCGGCAGCCGGGTCTTGGAGGCCGCCTTGGCCGTTGCGGCCTGGATGCCCGCCGGCTCCGGAGAGTAGATGGGCGAGTAGATGTTGGAGATGACCGCGCCGGCCGACGGCGAGAAGCCATAGGCGCTCTCGCGCGCCACCGAGCTGAATGCCGCAGCCCATTGGTGGGCCACCGACCTGGTCGCAAACCTGCCGCCCACGCCGATCTCGGCCGCCGTGGTGTCCAGGTGAAAGGACGAGCCGCCGGCCGAGCCACGGGTGTCGCCCGCGCTCGAGGTCAGCAGCAGGTTGCCGGCGCCCTTGCCGTCGAACCAGCCCTTGGAGCGGCCCAGCGTGGCGTAGGCCGTCAGGTTGGGCAGCAGGTCGTATTCGACGCGGGTGGCCACGGTGCGGTTGCCGCTGCGGATCTGGGTCCACTGCTGCGTGAAGTTGGTGTCGCCCGACGGCGGCGCCGGCACGATGCCGCCCGTGGCGGTGCCGAACGACACGAAGGTCCGCGAGGCGTTGTCGATCATCGACTGGTACAGGTAGTCGATGGACGCGCGCAGCCGCTCGCCGCGGTAGTCCAGCGCCAGGGCGCCGAGTTGGTGGTCCTGCTTCTGGTAGTCGCGGGCGGTGTCGCCCTGGCGCAGCGCCCCGTTGAAGCGCAGCCCCCATTCGTTGTTCTCGCCGAAGCGGCGGCCCACGTCCCCATGCAGCCCGAACCGTGAATCGGACAGGTAGCTGGTGGTCAGCCGCGTCACCGGCGCATCGTCGGCGCGCTTGGGCACCACGTTCACGGTACCGCCGATCGAGCCGCTCGGCGACATCCCGCTGAGCATGGCGCTCGGTCCCTTGAGCACCTCGACGCGCTCCACGAACTCCACCTTGCTGCGGTAGTACGAGAGCAGGCCCGGCAGCCCGTTGAAAGTGGCGTCTTCCATCGACACGTCGAAGCCGCGGATGCGCAGGATGTCGGTGTCGTTGCCCTCGCCACCGGTCACCCGCACCGACGGGTCGCTGCGGGCCAGCATGTCGGAGATGGTGCGCGCCTGCTGGTCTTGCACGGCCTGGGCGGTGTAGCTGGTGATGTTGAACGGCGCGTCCATCACGTCGGTGTTGCCCAGCAGGCCCAGGCGGGCGCCACGCGCCACCTGCCCGCCCGCGTAGGCCTTTGGCAGCTCGCCCGGCTGCTCGGCGCTGGCCGTCACGGTGACGGGGGGCAGCGCCTTTTCAGGCGCGCGGGGCGGGGCCGCCGCCGGCCCGCTCTGCGGTGCAGCCGCCTTGCGCACCGTGTAGCCGCCGTTGGGCTGCAGGTGCGCCACCAGGTCGGTTCCGGCCAGCAGCGCCTGCAACGCGGCCGGCGGCGCAAAGCTGCCGCTCAGGCCGGCGCTCTGCTTGCCGGCAATGTCGTCGGCGGCAAAGGCCAGCATGACGCCGCTCTCCAGGGAAAAGCGGTTGAGCGCGCTTTCAAGCGGGCCGGCTGGAATGGCGTAGACCCGGGCGCCGGGCTGCGATTGGGCCTGCGCCGCCAGGGGAACCACCAGCGGCGCGAGGCCGGCGGCCGCGAGGGAAAAGGCCAGCAGGTGGCCGGTGAAAGGAAAGGGTCGTCGGGTGCAAGGGCGTTCGCGCATGAAAAGGTCCTGATTCAGAAAAGGGGCTCTCAGGACTTGCCACGCGAAATGAAAAAACACCTCATCCACCGGCAAAAAAAGTACCGGCCGCCGGCGCGCGGTTGTCAGGCGCCGCGCGGCCGCACGCTGACCCAGTAACGGGTCAGGCTGTAGGTCTCGATCGGCAGGGTGCGCAGCAGCATGTCGAGCACCCGGTCGGTGTCGGCCAACGGGTAGATGCCCGACACCCGCAGCTCCGCCACCGCAGGGTCGCAGGCCAGCCGGCCCGCACGATAGCGGGACAGCTCCGCAATGAACTCGCGCAGCGGCATGTCATGTGCCACCAGCATGCCGCTGCTCCATGCCGCGGCAGCCGCGTCGGCGGGGCGGGCGGGCTCGATCGCGGTGCGGGTGAAGCTGGCCTGCTCGCCGGCCCGCAACACGCGCGCGGCGAACCCCGCGTCGCCCGGGCGGACCTCCACGGCGCCCTCCAGCACCACCAGATGGCCGCTGCCGGTGTTTTGCCGAACGGTGAACCGCGTGCCGATAGGCCGAAGGGTGCCCTGCGCCGTCTCGACGAGGAAAGGCCGGGCGGGATCGGCGCCGGTGGTGACCATCATTTGCCCGTGCAGCAGCGACACGGTGCGCTGCGCGGCGTCGAAGCGCACGTCGATGGCACTCGCGGTGTCGAGCCGGATGCGGGTGCCATCGGCCAGCTCGACCTCGCGCCGCTCGCCGGTCGCGGTGCGGTGGTCGGCCTGCCAGTCGAGCCATTCGTCGCGCAAGCTGTCGCGCGCCAGCCAGGCGCCACTGCCCGCAAAGGCAGCCACGGCCAGCGCCTTGATCGCGCGGCGGCGGCGCGCGCGGTCTCCACCTTCGGCACTCCGCACCAGTGTGCCGTGGGCCAGCGGCGGGCTCAGTTCGCGCAGCCGCTGCCCCACCGACTCAAGGTGCTGCCAGGCACGCTCGTGGTCGGCATGCTCACGCCGCCACCGCTCGCACGCGCGGCGGGTGGCGTCGGTGCTGCCGGGCGCATCGAGCGCCACCAGCCAGGCCACGGCGCGGCGGCTCACCGCTTCCGGCAAGGGGCCGCCCGCCACCGAGGGCCAGGGCAGCCCTTCGGACGGTGGAGGTCGGTCGAACGGCATGGGCGTCAGTCGCCGAAAAAGCAGCTGTGCGCGGCCCGGGCGATGTGGCGCTGCACGGTGGCGAGCGACAGGCCCAGCTCCCGCGCGATGTCGGCCTGCTTCATGCCGTCGAGCTGCGAAAGAAGAAACGCCTTGCGGACAGGCGCCGCGAGGCTGCCGAGCCGGCGGTCGATCTCGAACAGCGCCTCCAGCACGATGGCGCGGTGCTCGGGGCTCGGTGCGTGGGTTTCCGGCAGCGCAGCGAGCGCCGCGAGATAGGCCTCCTCGAGGCGGCGGCGCCGCAGAAAATTCGACACCTCCCCTCGCGCCACCGTGGTCAGCAGCGCCCGAGGTTCGCGAGCCGCCACGGATTCGCTGCGCGACAGCAGGCGCATGAAGGTGTCCTGCGCCAGATCGGCCGCGTCGAAGGCGTTGCCCAGCCGGCGCTGCAGCCAGGCGCGCAACCAGCCGTGGTGGGCGGCGTAGAGCACCTCGACGCGGTGCAGGGGAGCGATATCGGGGCAGGACACGTGGCACGCAGCGCACCGCACCCGCTTCGGCAAGCGGGGTCGATGTCAACACAATTGAGAATGGTTCTCATTGTAAGACATGCCGCACGAGGCCGACCAGCGGGTCAACGCACCGGGCGCCCAAAGAAAAAGCCGCCCGGAGGCGGCTGTTGCGTGGCTGCGCGAAAGGCTCAGCGCTGGTGGATCTCGCTCTGCGGCACCACCTTGAGGTCGCCCGGCAGGTGGCTGAGGAAGTTGGCGATTTCCTTGAGCTCGGCGTTCGAGAACTGCTTGACGACGCTGCCCATGATGGCGTTGTCGCGGCCAACCTTCTCGTTCTTCTCGACCTTGTACGACTTCAGCGCAACGAACAGGTAGTCCGGGTGCTGGCCGGCGATCTTGGGATAGCTGGGATCGATCGGCTTGCTGAAGTTGGCGCCGTGGCAGGAGTTGCAGGCGCCCTTCTTGATCAACTCGCCGGCCTTGCCGGTCAGTTCGGCGTTGGCCGGCTGGGCTTGGCCCTCGACCTTGCCATGCACCGAGTAGTAGGCCGCGATGTCGGCCATGTCCTGATCGGTCAGCGACGACGCGATGGCGCGCATGGTGGGGTGCTTGCGTTCGCCACCCTTGTAGGCGGTCAGCGCGGCGATGATGTATTCGGCGCCCTGGCCGGAGATCATCGGCACCTTGTGGACTTCGGGGAAGCTGGCCTGATAGCCCTTGATGCCGTGGCAGCCAATGCACATGGCGATCTTGCCGGCACCGGCCTTGGCATCACCCTTCACCTCTTGGGCCTGAACCGAAACGGCCGTCACTGACGCGACAAGCACAGCGAATGCGGAAGTCAACAACTTGTTCATTTTGAGCGCAAAATTCTCTGTAGGTATCGAACTCGTAACCAACCGTTGATTATATGCGGCGCAACCCTGACGCCTTCTTGACTCCCTCCCCATGAAATTCCAAGGTTCCCAGTCCTACGTCGCCACGCAAGACCTGATGCTGGCCGTCAACGCCTCCATCGCCCTCAAACGCCCGCTGCTCGTCAAAGGCGAGCCCGGCACCGGCAAGACCATGCTGGCCGAGGAAGTGGCCGCCGCTCTGGGCATGCCGCTGCTGCAGTGGCACATCAAGTCCACCACCAAGGCGCAGCAGGGCCTGTACGAGTACGACGCGGTCAGCCGGCTGCGCGACTCGCAACTGGGCGACGAGAAGGTCAAGGACATCCACAACTACATCGTGCAGGGCGTGTTGTGGCAGGCCTTCACGGCCGAGCAGCCGGTGGCGCTGCTGATCGACGAGATCGACAAGGCCGACATCGAATTCCCGAACGACCTGCTGCGCGAGATCGACCGCATGGAGTTCTACTGCTACGAGACGCGCCAGCTCATCAAGGCCAAGCACCGGCCGCTGGTGTTCATCACATCGAACAACGAGAAGGAACTGCCCGACGCCTTTCTGCGCCGCTGCTTCTTCCACTTCATCAAGTTCCCGGACGCCACGACGATGCAGCAGATCGTCGACGTGCATTTCCCCGGCCTGAAGAAAGACCTGCTGACCGCCGCGATGAAGACCTTCTACGACGTGCGCAACCTGCCCGGCCTGAAGAAGAAGCCCAGCACCAGCGAACTGCTCGACTGGCTCAAGCTGCTGGTGGCCGAAGACATTCCGCTCGACGTGCTGCAAAGCAAGGACGACAAGGTCGCCGTCCCGCCGCTGGTTGGCGCGCTGCTGAAGAACGAGCAGGACGTGACCCTGTTCGAAAAACTGGTGTTCATGCAACGCCATAACAGGTAACCCACATGCACCCTCTTCTCATCGAAGGCCTGTCCGACGCTGTCGGCTTCATCGGCGGCGCGCTCGCCGGATACTGGCTGGGCCACCTGCTCGGCTTCGACGTGTTCAGCGACGGCTACGGCAACGCCGCCATCGTCGGCATCCTGCTGGTCGGGCTGGGTGGTGGCGCCGGCCTGCACCTGGCGCGCCGCTGGCGGCGCAGCCGCGCCGACAAGGACTGACCGGAACTTCGGGCATGGCGTTCGTCGAGCCGCTCACCCTCAGCTTGCGCGGCCTGGAACTGGTGCCGCTGGCACTGGAACACGAGGCAGGCCTGCGGGCGGCCGCCGCCGACGGCGAACTGTGGAAGCTGCGCGTGAGCTCGGTGCCCGAGCCGGAAAACACCCGCCGCTACATCGAGGATGCGCTGCGGATGCGCGAAGCCGGCACCCGCCTCGCCTTCGCAGTGACGGACGCCGCCGGCACGGTGCTCGGCTCGACCAGTTACCACGACATCCTGCCGGCGGTGAAACGGGTGGAGATCGGCTACACCTGGTACGCCGGGCGCTGCCAGCGCACGCACGTCAACACCACCTGCAAACTGATGATGCTGTCGCACGCCTTCGACACCCTGGGCTGCCAGGTGGTGGGCTGGCGCACCGACAATTTCAACTTCGCGTCGCAGCGCGCCATCGAGCGGCTCGGCGCGCGCAAGGACGGCATCATCCGCGGCCATGCGCTGCGCCGCGACGGCACCATCCGCGACACTGTGATGTACAGCTTGCGCAGCGGGGAATGGCCCGAGGTCAAGGCCCAGCTGCTGTACCTGCTCGACAAGCCGCGCTGACCGCAAAGGAGCCCCATGCTCATCGACTTTTTCTACACGCTGCGTTCGGCCAAGCTGCCGGTGTCGGTCAAGGAATACCTGACGCTCGTCGAGGCGCTGAAGGAGGGCGTGGTTGGCCCCACTGCCGAAGACGGCTGCACGATAGACGACTTCTACTACCTGAGCCGCATCGCGCTGGTGAAGGACGAGAAGCATTTCGACAAGTTCGACCGCGCCTTCGCCGCCTACTTCAAGGGCGTGGAAATGCTGACCGACTTCACCAAAGACGTGCCGCTCGAATGGCTGCGCAAGAACCTCGAGCTGGAACTCAGCCCCGAGGAAAAAGCCAAGATCGAGAAGATGGGCTGGGACGAGTTGATGGAGACGCTGAAGAAGCGTTTCGAGGAACAGAAGGAGCGCCACGAGGGCGGCAGCAAGTGGATCGGCACCGGCGGCACCTCGCCTTTCGGCGCCAACGGCTACAACCCGCAGGGCATCCGCATTGGCCAGGAGAAGGGCCGCAACCGCAGCGCGGTGAAGGTCTGGGACCAGCGCGCCTACAAGGACTACGACGACACGCAGGAGCTCGGCACCCGCAACATCAAGGTCGCGCTGCGCCGGCTGCGCAAATTCGCGCGTGAGGGCAGCGTGGAAGAACTGGACCTCGACGACACCATCCGTTCGACCGCCGCCAATGCCGGCTGGCTCGACATCAAGATGGTGCCGGAGCGCCACAACAACGTGAAGGTGCTGCTGCTGATGGACGTGGGCGGCACGATGGACGAGCACATCCACCGCGTGGAGGAAATGTTCTCGGCGGCCAAGGCCGAGTTCAAGCACCTGGAGTTCTATTACTTCCACAACTGCGTCTACGACTTCATGTGGAAGAACAACCGGCGCCGCTTCTCCGAGAAATTCCCGACCTGGGACATCATCCGCAAGTACAACAAGGACTACAAACTCATCTTCGTCGGCGACGCCACGATGAGCCCGTATGAGATCCTGCAGCCTGGCGGCAGCGTGGAATACAACAACGAGGAAGCCGGCGCCGAATGGCTGCAGCGCCTGACCAGCGCCTTCCCCAAGTTCGTCTGGATCAACCCCGAGCCGCAGGGCGTGTGGCAGTACCGGCAGAGCATTTCCATCGTGCAGCAATTGATGGGCCACCGCATGGTGCCTTTGACGATCAAGGGCCTCGAAGAGGGCATGAAAACCCTGACCCGCTGATTCAATCGGCGACTGGTAAGTATTCGGTAAGTCCTCAATCTGAGGATGGTGGTCAGGAATCTGACCGCCCCGGTGCGGCACGCTCCCACCGCCAGCCCGGGGGTCCGGCGGTGACAACAAGGAAAAAAATGTCTCCACTGAAAACACCCATGCTTGCCCTGGTGGCTGCTGCTGCGCTCGTGGCCGGCTGCTCTTCGATGCACAGCGCCCCGCCGGCGCCGAAGGCGGTTCTGGTCGATGGCCAGCAACCCATTCCCGCCGACTACAAGTCGTGGCCCAAATTCCTGTCTGCCGTGCAGCGGCCCGACGCGAAGCAGGTCCGCGAGATCTACATGAATGCGGCTGCCGCCAAGGCCGTGCGCGGCCAACCCATTCCGCAGGGGGCCATCTACGTGATGGAGAACTACGCCGCTGCCGCCAACGAAGACGGTTCGCTGCAGAAGAGCCCGGACGGACACCTCGTGAAGGGCAAGCTGCTGGCCGTGTTCCTGATGGAAAAGAACGAAGGCTGGGGCCAGGCCGTCGAGGAGCCGCTGCGCACCGGCAACTGGATCTACACCGCCTACACCGGGGCCGGCGAGAAGTCGCCGGTCGACCTGAACACCTGCCGCGCCTGCCACATCCCGCTGGGCGCCGGCAAGGACTGGGTGCACCGCTACGACCAGTACTTCGATCAGAAGAAGTCGGCGCTGCCGGCGCATGAAGTGCTGGCATCGCTGAACGCCGGCAGCACTTCGCTCAGCGCGCAGGACCTGCGCGCGGTCGGCACGCTGCAACGCTGATCCACCCCCGTGATTCGACCGCTGGCGGTAACGCCAGCGGCGATAATCCCCTGGCGACTCTGCCGCCGTAGTTCAATGGATAGAACGGGGACCTCCTAAGTCTCAGATACAGGTTCGATTCCTGTCGGGGGCGCCACGGGTCGGGGCCGCACCGTGGGGTGCTCAACAGAACGCCCAGGTCTTGCCGCGGAAGCGCCTGATGCGCTGCAGGAAATCGACCAACCGCACCTCGTCGCGCCGCAGACCGGCGGGCACCGGCACCGCAGCACCCCGTGCCAGTTGGCGCAGCGCCCTGCCAGCCTGTTCTGTGCCACGCGAGGCCAGCATGGCCAGCGCAATGACCTCCGGGTGCACATAGGACTTGCGGCACACCGCCGGTGTGTTGCCGAGCTTGCCGGCCACCTCCGCCAGCATGGCCTTCAGCGTGAAGCGTTCGTCGCCACGCTCGATCGCGCGGTGCACGATGGCCAGCGCCATCACGGACGCGTGCCAGGTCCGGAAATCCTTGGCCGTCACCTGCCCCTGCGACAGCCGTGCGAGGTAGTCGTTGACGTCGGTCGACGAGATGCCGCGCAGCACACCGTCGTCGCCCGCATGGCGGAACAGCGGACCCGCGCCGCGCGCCAGGCATTCGCGCACCACGGCGGCCACCCGCGCGTCGCGCAGCTCGGCCTGCTGGGCCACGCCGCTCTTGCCGGGGAAGGACAGCGTGAGCCGGTCGCCGTCGAGCCTGGCGTGGCGGGTGCGCAGCGTGGTCAGGCCGAAGGAGCCGTTCTCGCGCATGTACTCGTCGTTGCCGACGCGGCCGCAGGTGGTGTCCATCAGCCGCACCACGGTGGCCACCAGCCGCGAGCGGCCGTCGGGCGCGGCGCCGACGTCGCGTGCGGCGCGGCGGCGGATCGCCGGCAGGCGCGACGCGACGTCCATCAGCCGGTCGTATTTCTCGGCGTCGCGCGCCTGGCGCCACTGCGGGTGGTAGCGGTACTGCTTGCGGCCGCGCGCGTCGAGGCCGGTGGCCTGCAGATGGCCGTTGGCGCGCCGGCAGATCCACACCTCGACGTAGGCCGGCGGAATCGCCAGAGCGCGGATGCGTGCCAATTCCTCCGCCTCGCGCACCGCACGGCCGTCGTTGCGCCGGTAGGCGAAGCCGCTGCCGGCGCGGCGCCGCGAGATGCCGGGCTCGGTGTCGCGGCTGAACACCAGGCCGTACTTGCGCCGGAAATGGGTGGACGGAAGGACTTCCATGCCTGCCGATGCTAGGCACGCCGCCACGGCGTGCGTGTCGGACACGGACCTCAACCGGCGTCAGCGCGGTCGGAACCGCGTGAACCTATTGGCCGAGGTAGGCGGCCTGCACCCGGCCGTCGCGCAGCAGTTCGTCGGCCGGGCCGCTGAGGCCGATGAGCCCCGACTCCATCACGTAGCCACGGTCGGCAATGTCGAGCGCGCGGCTGGCGTTCTGCTCGACCAGCAGGATGGTCGTGCCCTGCGCGGAGACGTCGCGCACCACCTCGAAGATCTTGTCGACCATCAGCGGCGAGAGGCCCATCGACGGTTCGTCGAGCAGCAGCAGCTTGGGCCGGCTCATCAGCGCGCGCGCCATCGCCAGCATCTGCTGCTCGCCACCCGACAGCGTGCCGGCCAGTTGCTGGCGCCGCTCCTTGAGCCGCGGAAACACCGTGAACGCGCGCTCGATGTCGGCGGCGATGCCGGGCTTGTCGCGCCGCGCGTAGGCGCCCATCAGCAGGTTTTCGTGGATGCTCATGCGGGCGAACACGCCGCGCCCTTCCGGCACCATGGCGAGGCCCTTGCGGACCAGGTCCCAGGCGCCCTGGCCGCGGGTGTTGGCGCCGAGGTAATCGATCTGCCCCGCGCGCGGCGGCAGGCTTCCGGTGATGGCTTTCATGACGGTGGTCTTGCCGGCGCCGTTGGAGCCGATCAGACACACCAGCTCGCCTTCGCGCACCTCGAGGTCGATGCCCTTCACCGCCTGGATGGCGCCGTAGCCGACCTCCAGGCCTTTGACCTGCAGCAGCACCGGATTCACCGCAGCGCCGCTCATGCCCGTGCCTCGGGTTCCACCGGCGCGGCGGCCGGCAGCGTGGGGGTCGAATGGCCGTGGCCGAGGTAGGCCTCGATCACGCGGGCATTCTGCTGCACCTCGGCCGGCGTGCCTTCGGCGATGGGCTTGCCGTAGTCGAGCACGGTGACGCGGTCGCACAGGCCCATGACCAGCTTCACGTCGTGTTCGATCAGCAGCACGGTTCGGCCGTCGTGGCGGATGCGGTCGATCAGCGCGCGCAGCTCGATCTTCTCGGTGGCGTTCATGCCAGCGGCCGGTTCGTCGAGCGCAACGAGTTGCGGGTCGGTTGCCAGCGCGCGGGCGATCTCCAGCCGCCGCTGGTCGCCGTAGCTCAGCGTGCGGGCGCGGAAGTCGGCGTAGCGGCCGATGCCGACGTAGTCGAGCAGCTCCTGCGCGCGCGCTTCGATGGCGGCCTCTTCCTCGCGGAAGGCGCGCGAGCGGAACACCGCGCCCAGCAGGCCGGAGCCGGTGCGCACATGGCGGCCCACCATCACGTTCTCCAGCGCCGTCATGTCGGCGAACAGCCGGATGTTCTGGAAAGTGCGGGCGATGCCGGCGCGCGCCACCTGGTGCACGGCGCTGGGCTGGTAGGGTTTGCCGGCCAGCTCGAAGCGGCCGCTGTCGGGCGCGTAGAGGCCGGTGATGACGTTGAAGAAAGTGGTCTTGCCGGCGCCGTTGGGGCCGATCAAGCCGTACACCTGGCCGCGCGCGATGCGCAGGCCCACGTCGCTCAGCGCCTGCAGGCCACCGAAGCGTTTGGAGACGCCCGACACCTCCAGCACCACGGCCGACGCGGACGTGCTCAAGCCTTGCCCCCCGGCTTCTTCAGGCGCAGCAGCGCGCGGCCGTGCTCGGGCGACGGCCACAGGCCCTTGGGCCGCAGCAGCATGACGGCGATCATCGCCAGCGCGATGAGCAACTGCCGCAGGATGGCGGCGTCGATGCGGCCGTCGGTCATCGCCTGCAGCGGGCCGGCCACGTAGCGCAGCACCTCGGGCAGCCCGGCCAGCAGCAGCGCGCCCAGCACCACGCCGGGCAGGTGGCCGATGCCGCCCAGCACCACCATGGCGACGATCATGATGGATTCCATCAGGCTGAACGACTCTGGCGACACGAAGGTCTGGAACGACGCGAACAGCACGCCGGCCACGCCGCCGAAGGTGGCGCCCATGCCGAAGGCCAGCAGCTTCAGGTTGCGGGTGTTGATGCCCATGGCCTTGGCCGCGATCTCGTCTTCGCGGATCGCCATCCAGGCACGGCCGATGCGGGAGGTCTCCAGCCGGTGGCAGATCAGGATGCTGAGCACCACGAAAGCCAGGAACAGGTAGTAGTACAGCGTGACCGAGCTGACGGCCCAGCCACCGATCTCCAGCTTGCGGCCGAGATCCAGCCCGGCGACCGTGATGCTGTCGATCTGGCCGATGCCCATCGGGCCGTTGGTGATGTTGACCGGATGATCGAGGTTGTTGAGAAAGACACGGATGATCTCGCCGAAACCCAGCGTGACGATGGCCAGGTAGTCGCCGCGCAGCCGCAACGTGGGCGCGCCCAGCAGCACGCCGAACAGCCCGGCGATGCCGGCGCCCAGCGGAATCACCAGCCACCATGGCAGGTGCAGGCCCTGCGGAAAGGCAGCGGCCAGCGCGGGGAAGTTGTCGGTGAGCTGTGGCGAGGCCAGCAGCCCGAACATGTAGGCGCCCAGCGCGAAGAAGGCCACGAAGCCGAGGTCGAGCAGGCCGGCGTAGCCCACCACGATGTTCAGCCCCAGCGCCAGCAGCACGTACAGCAGCGCGATGTCCACGATGCGCACCCACGCATTGCCGCCCTGCTGCAGCAGCAGCGGCAGCACCAGCAGCGCGACCGCGCCCAGCACGAGCAGGACCTGGTGGCGGCGGTTCGAGGTGTCGAGCATGTCAGGCCCGGTCGGCCACCCGCTCGCCGAGCAGGCCCGACGGCCGCAGCGTGAGGACGACGATCAGCACGATGAAGGCGAAGATGTCGGAGTAGTTGCTGCCCAGCACGCCGCCCGTGACGGCGCCGATGTAGCCGGCGCCAATGGATTCGATCAACCCCAGCAACACCCCGCCGAGCACCGCGCCACCCAGGTTGCCGATGCCGCCGAACACCGCGGCGGTGAACGCCTTCAGGCCGGGCAGGAAGCCCATGGTGTGCTGCACGGTGCCATAGTTGGCCGCGTACATCACGCCGGCCACGGTGGCGAGCACGGCGCCGATGACGAAGGTGGCCGAGATCACCAGGTCGGGCTTCACGCCCATCAGCGCCGCCACCCGCGGGTTCTCGGCGGTGGCCCGCATCGCGCGGCCCAGCCGGGTGCCGTGCACCACCCACATCAGCACCGCCATGGCGATGGCCGTCGTGCCGAGCGCGAGGATCTGGGTGGACGTGATGACCGCTTCGCCGATCAGGATGGGATCGCCCGGCACCAGGTTGGGGTAAGGCTTGTAGTTGGGTTTCCAGATGATCATCGCCAGCGTCTGCAGCAGGATGGAGACGCCGATGGCGGTAATGAGCGGCGCCAGCCGCGGGCTGTTGCGCAGCGGCCGGTAGGCGACCTTCTCGATGGTGAAGTTCAGGATGGCCGTGACCACGCAGGCGATCAGCAGCGCGATCAGCAAAATCAGCCAGCCCGGCGCACCCGGCAGGTTCTCCTGCATCAGGCCGATGATGGACCAGCTCGTCAGCGCCCCCACCATCAGCACCTCGCCGTGGGCGAAGTTGATGAGGTTGATGATGCCGTACACCATGGTGTACCCCAAAGCGACCAGTGCGTACATGCTGCCCAGCACCAGCCCGTTGATGACCTGCTGGAGCAGGACGTCCATCGACACCTCTTGGTTGTGATCGGTCGGGGCATTGTAGCCAGCGTGCCGCTCGGGCCGCGGCCATCGCACCGCCCCGCCCAAGCCCTTTCGCGGCGGGGCTGGGCGCTCAGTCGTCGCGCGGTTTGCGGCGGGCGTCGAGGTCGCGCAGCCAGGCCAGTTTCTCGGCGATCTTGGCCTCGAGCCCGCGGTCGGTCGGTTCGTAGAAACGCGCTTCCAGGCCCGGCGGCAGGTAGCTCTCGCCGGCGGCGTAGGCGTCGGGTTCGCTGTGCGCGTAGCGGTAGTCCTTGCCGTAGCCGATGTCCTTCATCAGCTTCGTCGGCGCGTTGCGCAGGTGCAGCGGCACCGGCGCCGTGCCATGCTGCTTCACGAAGGCCTTGGCCGCGCCGAAGGCCTTGTAGACGGCGTTGCTCTTCGCGGCCACCGCGAGGTACACCACGGCCTGCGCCAGCGCCAGCTCGCCCTCGGGCGAGCCGAGCCGCTCGTAGGTCTCCACCGCGTCCAGGCACAGCCGCAGCGCGCGCGGGTCGGCCAGGCCGATGTCTTCGCTGGCCATGCGCACCACGCGCCGGCCGATGTAGCGCGGGTCCACCCCGCCGTCGAGCATGCGGGCGAACCAGTAGAGCGCGGCGTCGGGGTCTGAGCCGCGCACCGCCTTGTGCAGCGCGGAGATGGTGTCGTAGAACTGCTCGCCGCCCTTGTCGTAGCGGCGCAGCCGCTCGCCCAGCACCTTCAACAGCCAAGCGTCGGTGATGGTGGCCAGCTTCTGCTGGCGCGCGGCCACGCCCAGCATTTCCAGCGTGTTCAGCAGCCGCCGCGCGTCGCCGTCGGCATAGCCCACCAGCCGCTCGGATGCTTCTGAATCGATAGCAGGAAATTCAGTATCGGCGCTGACTCTGGACAGAATTTCCTTCAAATCCGCTTCTGAAAGCGGCTGCAGCACATACACCGCTGCCCGCGACAGCAGCGCCGAATTCACCTCGAACGAGGGGTTCTCGGTGGTGGCGCCGACAAAGGTGAACAGGCCGCTCTCCACATGCGGCAGGAAGGCGTCCTGCTGCGCCTTGTTGAAGCGGTGCACCTCATCGACGAAGACGATGGTGCGCTGGCCCTGGCCAAGCGCAACCTGCGCGCGCTCCACCGCCTCGCGGATGTCTTTCACACCGCCGAGCACCGCGCTGATCGCGATGAACTGCGCGTCGAACGCGTCGGCCATCAGCCGCGCGATCGTCGTTTTGCCGGTGCCCGGTGGTCCCCAGAAGATGCAGCTGTGCGGCTGACCCGCCTCGAATGCGATGCGCAGCGGCATGTCGGGCCCCAGCAGATGCTGCTGGCCGATGACCTCGCCGAGGGTTTTCGGCCGCAGGCGTTCGGCCAGCGGCTGGTGCGGGGTGCCGTCGTCCGCCCGCGCGGGCGTCATTGCCGGATCACGTCGGCGCCGGCCGGTGGCTTGAACGCGAAGGTGCTGGCGTTGATGGCCGGGTTCAGCTCGAACTGGCTGAAGCGGATGGAGGAGGTTTGGCCGAAGCTGTCGAGGATTTCGAGCGCCGACAGCTCGTTGCCGCCCGGCTTGAAGCCGACGCGCACGCTCTGCAACTGGCCGTCCTTGGCCTTGGGCGTGGCCACCACCCACTGCAGCCCGTCCTTGTCGGGCGCGGCCTGTAGGGCGAAATCGGCCTGCAGCGCCTTCAGGTCGGGCGCGGAGGCGATCAGCGCGGCGGGCGTGCTGCCCAGCGTCTGCGCCTGCTTCCGGGCGGTGACCTGCTTCAGGTCGGCGTCGTAGAGCCACAGCGTGGTGCCGTCGGCGACGATGGTCTGCTCGAAAGGCTTCTTGTATTCGAAGCGGAAGCGGTTGGGCCGCTGGAACTCGAAGCTGCCGCTGGAAATCTTGGTCTTCGCGGCCTGGCCGGCCTTGGCCGGCGAGGTCACGGTCTGCGTGAAAGCCGCGCGGCCGCTCTTCGCGGACCTGAAGAAGTTTTCCAGGCTTTGCAGGCTCTCCGTTCCGGCCGCATGGGCGCTCATGGCCACGAGGGCGATGGCAGACAGGAACAGGCGGCGGGTGGTTGTCGTCATGGCGATGAATCCTTTCTCGGTGCGTGGGCGCATGGCCTGCTCCCTCAACGCTTCACTCGGCGCGCGGGGGGACCAGGATGTCGCGCTGGCCGTTGGTGCCCATGGCACTGACCATGCCCGATTTTTCCATCTCCTCCAGCAGCCTCGCGGCGCGGTTGTAACCAATTTTCAGGTGGCGCTGGACGAGCGAGATGCTGGCTTTACGGTTGCGCAACACGATTTCGCAGGCCTGGTCGTACATCGGGTCCTTTTCGCCCGATCCCTCGCCACCTTCACCCAGGTCGCCTTCGCCGTCGACCGTGCCGCCTTCCAGCACGCCGTCGATGTAATTCGGCTCGCCCTGGCTCTTCAGGTACTTCACCACGCGGTGCACCTCGTCGTCACTCACGAACGCGCCGTGCACGCGGATCGGCAGGCCGGTGCCGCTGGCCATGTAGAGCATGTCGCCCATGCCCAGCAGCGCCTCGGCGCCCATCTGGTCGAGGATGGTGCGGCTGTCGATCTTGCTCGACACCTGGAAGGCGATGCGGGTCGGGATGTTGGCCTTGATCAGGCCGGTGATCACGTCCACGCTGGGCCGCTGGGTGGCCAGGATGAGGTGGATGCCGGCGGCACGCGCCTTCTGCGCCAGCCGCGCGATCAGCTCCTCGATCTTCTTGCCGACCACCATCATCAGGTCGGCCAGCTCGTCGATCACCACCACGATGTGCGGCAGCCGGTCCAGCGGCTCGGGTGAATCCGGCGTCAGGCTGAAGGGGTTGTAGATGAACTCCTCGCGCGCCTTGGCCTCGTCGATCTTGGTGTTGTAGCCCGCCAGGTTGCGCACGCCCAGCTTGCTCAGCAGCTTGTAGCGGCGCTCCATTTCGGCCACGCACCAGTTCAGGCCGTGCGCCGCCTGCTTCATGTCGGTGACGACCGGCGCCAGCAGGTGCGGAATGCCCTCGTAGACGCTCATTTCCAGCATCTTGGGGTCGATCATCAGCAGCCGCACGTCGCGCGCCTCGGCCTTGTACAGCAGGCTCAAGATCATCGCGTTGATGCCGACCGACTTGCCCGAACCGGTGGTGCCGGCCACCAGCACGTGCGGCATCTTGGCGAGGTCGGCCACCACCGGGTTGCCGACGATGTCCTTGCCCAGACCCATGGTGAGCAGCGAGCGGCCTTCGTTGTAGACCTGCGAACCGAGAATCTCGCTCAGCTTGATCGACTGCCGCTTGGCATTGGGCAGCTCCAGCGCCATGAAGTTCTTGCCCGGAATGGTTTCGATCACGCGGATCGACACCAGGCTCAGCGAGCGCGCCAGATCCTTGGCCAGATTGACGATCTGCGAGCCCTTCACGCCCGTGGCCGGCTCGATCTCGTAGCGCGTGATCACCGGGCCCGGCGACGCCGCCACCACCCGCACCTCCACGCCGAAATCCTTCAGCTTCTTCTCGATCAGCCGGCTCGTCATCTCCAGCGTTTCAGCCGACACGGTTTCCTGCCGCTGCGCCGCACTGTCGAGCAAATCGACCTGCGGCAGCTTGCTGTCGGGCAGCTCGGTGAACAGCGGCTTCTGCCGCTCCTTGGCCACGCGCGTGCTGCGCGGCGCCTCGGCCGCCACCAGCGCCGGCTCGATCTGCAGCAGCACCGGCTCATGGGTCTTGGCCTCCACCCGCTCCTCGCGCAGCACCACCTCGCGCTCACGCGCGGCGCGCTGGCCCACCGCCAGGTCTTCCTCGCGCTCGATCTTGGCGCGGCGCAGCGCCAGCACCGCGTCGAGCTTCTGGCCGATGCGTTCGGCCACATGCGTCCATGAAAAGCGGAACACCAGCCCCGCGCCGATCACGCCCACCGCCACCCACATCAGGCCGGAGCCGGTGAAGCCCAGCCACTTCACGCCGAACGGCCCGGCCAGGTAGCCGATCACCCCGCCGCCGTGCGAACCCGGCAGCAGCGCCTCGAACCGGTACAGCCGCGACCACTCCAGCGCCGCGCTGGCCACCAGCAGCATCGCCAGGCCCAGCCACGGCACGAAGCGCGGCACGGGCCGGTGTGGCGCTTCACCGGCATGCGGGGCTGCACCGCCGGTGGCCGGATGCGGCTGCCGCAGCCAGGTGGCCAGCCCGCCCAGCCATGCGCGCACGGCCGCCAGCAGCGCCCACCAGACCGAGAAACCGAACAGGAAGTAGCTGCCGTCGGCCAGCCAGGCGCCGAGCCGGCCCGCCCAGTTGCGCATGCCGGCGCCACCGCCCGAGGTGGAGAAGGCCGCGTCCTGCGGCGAATAGGTGAGCATGGCGAGCCACCAGAACACGAGCAGCAGCAAGCCGACCACCAGGCCGATCTCGTGCACGAATCCGGGGGCGGTCTTGGGTTCCGGCGCGTTCTTGCCGGACGAACTCAGGGTATGAAGCGAATAGGTCATGGATCAAGTCAACGCATCAGCATAACTGAGCCATGGCCCCCTCGCGGGCCGCGAGACTACTGCAGCGAGTCGAGCCGTTCCTTGACCAGCATGGAGCCGTCGGGCCGTGTCTCGATGAAGCCGCGCTCCTCCAGGTCCTTCATGACGCGGCTGACCATTTCGCGGGAGGCACCGACCATCTTGGCGACGTCCTGGCGCGAGATTTTCTCGCGGATGGTCAGCTCCCCGTCGCGACCGACCGACGCGGCCTCCAGCAGCGTGCGGGCGACGCGGCCGTAGACGTCCATCAGCGCGAGCGACTCGATCTGCCGGTCGGCGTGGCGCAGGCGCTGCACCAGGCCGCGCATTACGGCGTAGGCCATCGAGGTGTTCTCGGGCAGGCAGCGCGCAAACTCGGCGCGGCCCAGCACCAGCACGTCGGTCTGCACCTCGGCGCGCACGCTGGCCGAATGCGGGCCGTTGTCGATCAGGCTCATCTCGCCGATGTAATCGCCCTGCTGCATGGTGGCCAGAATGACCTCGCGGCCGCGCGAGTCGGCTGTCATGACGCGGGCCCGGCCCGTGAGCACGATGAACAGCGCGTTGGACTTCTTGCCTTGCTCGACGATCAGCTCGCCGCGCTTGTAGCGGCGCTTGACGACCGCGTAGGCCACCGACTCGGCCTGCGCGGGCGTCAGGATCGAGAACAGCGGCACACGCCGGATCAGTTCGAGGTTGGACAGCATCGACATATCACACCACCGTTATTCTCTTCCGCCGAACGCCTTCTCCGGCGTTCTTACAATCGGCCCGTGCCCGCGCGCCGCTTGAAGGGCGGCAACCGCGTACCCACATGACCCGGGTGCCTCCTGGAGGGTTGCCGCCACTTTACACAAGTCGCCGCCGTTCCTCCAATACGTTTACCCAAAACACGTTCACCCAACCAGCGCCTTCCATGAAACACGCCAAAGTCCTGATCCTCGGCTCCGGCCCGGCCGGCTACACCGCCGCCATCTACGCCGCCCGCGCCAACCTGCAACCGATGCTGGTGACCGGCATGGCGCAGGGCGGCCAGCTGATGACGACGACCGAGGTCGACAACTGGCCGGCCGACGTCATGGGCGTGCAAGGCCCCGAGCTGATGCAGCGTTTCCTCGAACACGCCGAGCGCTTCAAGACCGAGGTGGTGTTCGACCACATCAACGCGGTCGAGCTGGGCCAGCGCCCGTTCAAGCTGACCGGCGACTCCGGCCAATACACCTGCGACGCGCTGATCCTCGCCACCGGCGCCTCGGCCAAGTACCTGGGCCTGCCGTCCGAGACGGCCTTCATGGGCCGCGGCGTGTCGGGCTGCGCCACCTGCGACGGCTTCTTCTACCGCAACGAGGTCTGCTGCGTGGTCGGCGGCGGCAACACCGCCGTCGAGGAAGCGCTGTACCTGTCGAACATCGCCAGCAAGGTCTACCTCGTGCACCGCCGCGACAAGTTCAAGGCCGAGGCCATCCTGATCGACAAGGTGATGGAGAAAGTCAACGCCGGCAAGATCGAACTCAAACTGTTCCAGACGCTGGACGAGGTGCTGGGCGACGCCAGCGGCGTGACCGGCGTGAGGCTCAAGAACACGCAAACCGGCGCCACCGAAGACCTCACGCTGAAGGGCTGCTTCATCGCGATCGGCCATGCGCCCAACACCGAGATCTTCGCCGGCCAGCTCGAAATGGAAAACGGCTACATCGTCACGCAGAGCGGCCTCAAGGGCTTCGCCACGATGACCAGCGTGCCCGGCGTGTTCGCCGCCGGCGACGTGCAGGACCATGTGTACCGCCAGGCCATCACCAGCGCCGGCACCGGCTGCATGGCCGCGCTCGACGCCCAGCGCTTCCTCGAACAACAGGCCTGAGCCCCGATCTGGGCTATAATCTTGGACTTTGCCGGAATTGGCACCGTGAGGTGTCCGGCCGGCTCGGGTTACCGCCACCCTTCTGGCGAGGTGAGGCTCCCACGTCAGTGGCGGCCGTTGAACGTGATCGGAGTGTCCTCATGGCACGCGTCTGCGAAGTAACGGGCAAAGGCCCGATGGTCGGGAACAACGTTTCCCACGCCAACAACAAAACCAAGCGCCGGTTCCTGCCGAACCTGCAATACCGCCGTTTCTGGGTCGAGAGCGAAAACCGCTGGGTGCGCCTGCGCGTTTCCAGCGCCGCGCTGCGCCTGATCGACAAGAACGGCATCGACGCCGTGCTCGCAGACCTGCGCGCACGCGGCCAGGCCTGATTAACGGTACCGAAGGAGCACGAACATGGCTGCAAAAGGCGGACGCGAAAAGATCAAGCTGGAATCCACTGCGGGTACCGGCCACTTCTACACCACGACCAAGAACAAGAAGACGATGCCCGAGAAGATGGCGATCATGAAGTTTGATCCCAAGGCTCGCAAGCACGTTGAGTACAAGGAAATCAAGCTGAAGTGATTCAGCCCGGTTCCTGAAAAGAAAAGCCCGCGACAGCGGGCTTTTTTGTGGGTGGCCGGCATCAGAATCCCGTCGCCCCCAATAAAAAAGCCCCGCAGTGCGGGGCTTTTCGCTGAGCGCAACCGCGCTCAGGCGCGGGTGGCGCGCAGCTTCATCGAGAAGTCGCGCAGGGCGGCAATGCCGCTTTCCTCGGCGCGGTGGCACCAGGCGGCGAGGTCGCTGGCGAGCTGTTCGCGCGAGTGCGAAGTGTTGAGCCACATCTGGCGCAGTTCCTCGCGCATGGTCACCATCTTGTCGAGCACCGGGTGGGCGGCGCGGGCCTGGGCGACGTGCGGGCGGGCGGTGGCGGGCACCATGTCGTCGTCGCGGTGCAGCCAGCGCTTGGCGGCGCGCAGCGCGGTGCTGTCGATCTTCTTGGCCTTGAGCTGCTCCAGCTCGGCAGAACAGGCGCGGCGCATTTCGCGGGCATAGCCGGCCATGACCTCGTAACGGTTGGCGATCAAGGCTTCCAGCGTCTGCTCGTCGGCGACGGGCTGAATGGCGCCGAGCTGCATCTTCGGCGGCACTTTCTTGACGGTGGCCAGGCCCAGCTTCTGCATGATGCCGATGTAGATCCAGCCGATGTCGAACTCATACGGCTTGACCGAGAACTTGGCCGACGTCGGGTAGGTGTGGTGGTTGTTGTGCAGTTCCTCGCCGCCGATCAGGATGCCGACGGGCGAGATGTTGCGGCTGGCGTCGGGCGCCTCGAAGTTGCGGTAGCCCCAGTAGTGACCGATGCCGTTGATGATGCCGGCGGCGGTGATCGGAATCCACAGCATCTGCACGGCCCAGACCACGGTGCCGATCACGCCGAACAGCGCCCAGTTCAGCACCAGCATCAGGCCGACGCCCTGCCAGCTGTAGCGCGAATACAGGTTGCGCTCCATCCAGTCGTCGGGGGTGCCGTGGCCGAACTTCTGAATGGTTTCGCGGTTCTTGGCCTCGGCCTTGTACAGTTCGGCGCCGCGCCACAGCACGGTGTCGATGCCGCGGGTCTGCGGGCTGTGCGGGTCGTCGTGGGTTTCGCACTTGGCGTGGTGCTTGCGGTGGATGGCGACCCATTCCTTGGTGACCATGCCGGTGCCGATCCACAGCCAGAAGCGGAAGAAATGCGACGGGAGGGCGTGCAGGTCCATCGCCCGGTGCGCCTGGGTGCGGTGCAGGAAGATGGTGACGGCCGCGATGGTGATGTGCGTGGTGAACAGCGTGTACAGCACGATCTGCCACCAGCTCAGGTCCCACAGGCCGTGGGCGAGCCAGTCGATCGCCGCGTTCAGAACGGCCCAGTCGGGAAGCAACATAGTGAACAAACCCTTTAGTCTGTCTGTAGGAAAAAGCCGCGTCTTGGCGGGTAAAGGCCGATTTTAGGCGCCGGGGGCCAAAAAGTCATTGAATTGCCATGGAATCACAGATGGGGATGGGGGTCTGCCGGCTCAAGACGCCCGCCGCCACCGCCGCCCTCTTCTTCGACCCCCATCGGCGCCAGACGTTCAGCGCCGCTGCCACACGGCTGCAAAAAAACCGTCGGTGTGGTGCCGGTGCGGCCACAGCCGCAGGTAACGGCTGCCGGATTCGCCGCCGGCGCACAGGCCTGGCGCGCCGTCGACCTTGAGATTGGACAGGATTTCCCCGGCGTCCAGTGGGGCGAACTCCCTAGCCAGCGCGGTGTCGAAGCCGGCCGCCACGGCCTCGTTCTCGTCCGGCAGCAGGCTGCAGGTGGCGTAGACCAGCCGGCCGCCCGGTTTCACCAGCCGTGCGGCGCTCTGCAGGATGGCGGCCTGCAGCGTGGCGTATTCGGCCACGGTGGCGGCCGTTTGCCGCCATTTCAGGTCGGGGTGGCGGCGCAGCGTGCCCAGGCTGCTGCAGGGCGCGTCGACCAGCACCCGGTCGATCTTGCCGGCCAGCCGCTTCACGCGGTCGTCGCGTTCGTGGGCGATGGCCGCCGGGTGCACGTTGGACAGGCCGCTGCGGGCCAGCCGCGGTTTCAGCGCGTCGAGCCGGTGGCCGGAGGTGTCGAAGGCGTAGAGCCGGCCGGTGTTGCGCATGGCCGCGCCGATGGCCAGCGTCTTGCCGCCGGCGCCGGCGCAGAAATCGACCACCATCTCGCCGCGCTTGGCGTCGAGCAGCAGGGCCAGCAACTGCGAGCCTTCGTCCTGCACCTCGATGGCGCCGCGCTCGTGCACCGGCAGCCGGGCCAGCACCGGCTTGCCGTCCAACCGCAGGCCCCAGGGCGAAAACGGCGTGGGCGCGGCGGCGATGCCGGCTGCCTTCAGTTCCTTCTGCACGGCCTCGCGCTTGTCGGTCAGCATGTTGACGCGCAGGTCCAGCGTGGCCGGCTCGTTGAGGCTGGTGGCCAGCGCACCGAATTCAGGGCCGAGCTGGGCGCGCAGCCGCTCGGCCAGCCAGTCGGGCAGGTTGTAGCGGTGGCGGTCGAGCAGGTCGTCGGTCTTGACCTGCTCGCACTGGTCGAGCCAGACCTTCTCTGCCTCGGTGAGCGCGCCGAACAGGAAGTCGCGCGGCGCGTCGAAGCCGAGGATGGCGAGCCGGCGCTCGCGCGGCCCGCTGCCGGACGGCGCGAAATGTTCGTAGCGCAGCTTGTGGCGCAGGACGTTGTAGGCGGTGCCAGCCAGCGTGGCGCGTTCGCGGGAGCCGAAGGAGCGGTTGTCTCGGAAGAAACGGGCGACGGTGGCGTCGGCCGGGTGCTCGAACTTCAGCACCAGTCTGACGAGCTCGGCGCTGGCGTCGAGCAGGGCTTTGGGATGCATAGGCCCCGATTGTCCCACCGCGCGGGCGCCACAATCGGGCGATGGACGACACCGACCTGCCCCCGCTGATCACCACCCCGCCCGGCCGCTACCGCCACTACAAGGGCGGGCTGTACGAGGTGATTGGCACCGTGCGGCACAGCGAGACGCTGGAGCCGCTGACGCTGTACCGCGCGCTCTACGGCGAAAGGGGGCTGTGGGTGCGGCCGGCGGCGATGTTCAACGAGACGGTGGTGATAGCCGGCGTGGCACAGCGGCGTTTCGCGCCGGTGGCGGCGGAATAGGGTTTTTCGCCCGAATTTTGAACAAAATCGGCCGCAAGTCAGCGCCAAATGGCGCTTTACAGCTACATATTTTGTAGCAAATTCGCCACGGCGCGGGGGTAGATGACGTGCTCCTGCGCCAGCACGCGGGCGGCCAATGCCTCGGGCGTGTCGTTCGCCAGCACCGGCACGGCGGCCTGCTCGAGGATGGGGCCGTGGTCCAGCTCGGCCGTCACCCTGTGCACGGTGGCGCCGGCCACCCGGCAGCCGGCTTCGATCGCGCGGCGGTGGGTGTCCAGCCCCGGAAAGGCGGGCAGCAGCGACGGGTGGATGTTCACCAGCCGCCCCTCGTAGTGCGCCACGAACGCCGGCGTGAGGATGCGCATGAAGCCGGCCAGCACCACCAGCGCCGGGCGGTACGCGTCGATGCGGGCGATGAGTTCGGCATCGAAGGCCTCGCGGCTGGCGAAAGCCTTGTGGTCCAGCGCCTCGGCCGGCACGCCGAGTTCGGCGGCGCGGGCCAGGCCGGCCGCACCGGGCCGGTTGCTGATGACGGCCGCCACCTGGGCGCCCAGCGTGGCCTCCCAGCGCTCCCGGCGGGCGGTGGCCACGATGGCCTCCATGTTGGAGCCGCTGCCGGAGATCAGGATGACGATGGGTTTCATGGGGAGCCTTCGATTATCGCCCGCCGCAGGTCGGGTTTGTCGCCGCGGCTACAGGGCCGCGCGGGGGTCGCGTGCTACAACCTTGGCTCGCTTTTTCGGAGACAAGCATGGACCTGGCCTTCACGCCGGAAGAACTGGCGTTCCGCGACGAGATACGCGCCTGGGTGCGCGCGAACCTGCCGAAAGACATCTCGGAGAAGGTGCTGGGCGCCAAGCGGCTGTCGCGCGACGACATGCAGCGCTGGGCCAAGATCCTCGGCAAGAAGGGCTGGCTGGGTTGGGGCTGGCCCCAGCAGTTCGGCGGCCCCGGCTGGACGGCGGTGCAGAAGCATTTGTTCGAAGAAGAATGCGCACTGGCCGGCTCGCCGCGCGTCGTGCCCTTCGGCCCGGTGATGGTGGCGCCGGTCATCATGGCCTTTGGTTCGCCCGAACAGCAGCAGCGCTTTCTGCCCGGCATCGCGAGTGGCGAGGTCTGGTGGAGCCAGGGCTACAGCGAGCCGGGCTCAGGCTCTGACCTCGCCTCCGTCAAGACCCGCGCCGAGCGCCAGGGCGACCATTACCTGGTGAACGGCCAGAAGACCTGGACCACGCTGGGCCAGCACGGCGAATGGATTTTCTGCCTGGTGCGCACCAGCACCGAGGGCAAGCCGCAAACGGGCATCAGCTTCTTGTTGATCGACATGAAGTCGCCCGGCGTCACGGTGCGGCCCATCGTGATGCTCGACGGCGAGCCCGAGGTGAACGAGGTGTTCTTCGACAACGTGAAGGTACCGGCCGAGAACCTCATCGGCGAGGAGAACAAGGGCTGGACCTACGCCAAGCACCTGCTCAGCCACGAACGCACCAACATCGCCGACGTCAACCGCGCCAAGCGCGAGCTGGAGCGGCTCAAGCGCATCGCCAAGGCCGAGGTCGTGTACGACGACCCGCGCTTCCGCGACGAGATCGCGCGGCTGGAGGTGGACGTGGTGGCGCTCGAGATGCTGGTGCTGCGGGTGCTGAGCAACGAGAAGTCGGGCAAGCAAAGCCTGGACATCGCCGGCCTGCTGAAGATCCGCGGCAGCGAGATCCAGCAGCGCTACGCCGAGCTGATGATGCTGGCCGCCGGCCCCAACGCACTGCCCTTCGAGCAGGAAGCGATGGAAGCGGGCTGGCAGGGCGACGACGGCGTGGCCGCCGCGCTGCGCCTGTTCCCCGAAGGCCGCGACCAGGACGCGTCGCTCGCCGCCAACTACTTCAACATGCGCAAGACGACGATCTACGGCGGATCGAACGAAGTGCAAAGAAACATCGTGGCCCAGACCGTGCTCGGCTGAACGGGAGACAACAGCATGGATTTTGATTTCTCCGACGACCAGGAACAACTGCGCGACGCGGTGCGCCGCTATGTGGAAAAGGGCTACGGTTTCGAGCGCCGCCGCGCGCTGGTGAAAGCCGGCGGCTTCTCGCGCGAGGCCTACGGCGAACTGGCCGAACTGGGCTTGACGGGCATCACCGTGCCCGAGGCGCACGGCGGCCTGGGCATGGGCGCTGTCGAGGCCATGGTGGTGATGGAAGAGCTGGGTCGCGGCCTGGTGCTGGAGCCTCTGGCGCAGGCGCTGGTCTGCGGCGGCCTGCTGGCGAAACATGCACCGGCAGCGGTGCAGGCGGACTGGCTGCCGGCGATTGCGAGTGGCGAGAAGATCGTCGTGCTGGCGCAGCAGGAACGCGCGTCGCGCTACCGGCTCGACCACTGCGACACCACGGCGAGAAATAGTGGCGACGGCTGGGCGGTGACCGGCGGCAAGACCGTGGTCCCCGCGGGCGACCACGCCGACGCCTTCGTCGTGCCTGCGGTGGCCGACGGCCGGCTCGCGCTGTTCCTGGTCGAACGGTCGGCCGGCGGCGTCGAGACGCGCGGCTACATCACGCAGGACGGCAGCCGCGCCGCGCAGGTCGGCCTGAACGCCGCGCCGGCCACGCAGATCACCACCGACGGCCTGCCCGCGCTGGAAGAAGCGGTCGACCACGCGATCGCCTGCACCTGCGCCGAAGGCGTAGGCGCGATGGACGTCACGCTGTCACTGACGGTGGACTACATGAACCAGCGCAAGCAGTTCGGTGTGGCCATCGCCACCTTCCAGGCGCTGCGCCACCGCGTGGCCGACATCAAGATGCAGCTGGAGCTGGCCCGGTCGATGAGCTACTACGCCAGCCTCAAGCTCGGCTCGCCGGCCGACGAGCGCCGCCGCGCGGTCTCGCGCGCCAAGGTGCAGTTGGGCCAATCGATGCGTTTCGTCGGCCAGCAGTCGGTGCAGCTGCACGGCGGCATCGGCGTGACCGACGAATACATCGGCAGCCACTACTTCAAGAAGCTGACCCAGCTGGAGATGGCTTGGGGCGACACGCTGCACCACCTGGGCGAGGTGTCGGCCCGCATGCAGGACGCGGCCGGCGTGTTCGCCTGAGCCTCAGGCGGCACCGGCGCCGCGATCAGTCCCAGTCGCCGCCGCCCCCGCCGCTGTCGGAAGAGCCACCACTGTCCCAGCTGCCGGCATCGCTGATGCCGAAGTCGTTGCCGCCCATGTCGGCGTTGGCGTCCATCGGCAGGTAGCCGCTGCCGGACGGGGCCGACGACGAGCTGTCGTGGCTGCCGCCGGAGGTGCGGGGCTCATCGTCGTGGCTGAAGACACGCCGCCCGATTTCGGTGGCGGCAAGCACGCCCGCGCCGACTGCGAGGCCAGTGGCCAGCCCGCCCATGATGTTGGAGCCGCCGCCCGGCTGCGCCACGCCACCGGCGTAGGGCCCGCCAGCGGGCTGTGCGCCCATCGGGTAGCCACCGGCCGGCGCCTGGAAGGTCTGCGCCGGCTTGCGGCGGAAGATCAGGAACAGCGCGGCGAGGCCGGCGCCGATCATGATGAGGGTGCCCCAGGGCAGATTGAAGCCTTTGTGGCTGGCTTGGGCCTCGACTCTCGGGGCCGCTGATTCGACCGCCGGCCTGACCGTGGTACCGCCCTTCGCGGCGCCCACGCCGTCGATGCCCGCATCGGCGGCGAGCGACCCCGTCTTGGGCTTCACCGACGCGTTCGGCCCGCCCTGCTTCAGCCGCTCGCGCAGCGCGGACACGGCCTGCGGCTTGGCGAATGGCAGGCCGGGGTCCAGCGCCTCGGCCTTGGCGAGTTCCTGCTGGCCCTCGGTGAGCCGGCCCTGCACGCCGAACAGCTCGGCCTGCACGTAGTGCGCCTTGGCGCTCTTGGGGTGGTCGCGCAGCACCTGCTCGATCATCTGCTGCGCCTGTTCCACCTTGCCGGTTTTGGCGGCGTCGTAGATCTGCGCGATGGTGGGCTCACCCGCCGCGAAGGACGTCAGCGCGGCGAACGCCAGGCCAATCGACAGCAGCGCGGCGCGCATGAAACGGGAGACGGTCATGGATAACCCTGGGTGTGTGACACGGCCTGAATATAGGCGCTGGCCAGCCGGCTTCAACACCCCGGCGGTGAAACTTTGTCGCCAGACGTGTGGCCGGGCTCAACCGCCTTCGGGGCTGTTCCGGGGTTGCGCCAGCAGCATGCCCAGCGCCAGCGCGGCGTCGACCACCTCGGGCAGCGGCGCGGCGAAACCCTCGCGCACCCAGCGGCTGGCCAGGTGCACCACACCGCCGATCACACCCGCCTGCAGCCACGCGGGCGGCGACGGCTCGGTATCGCCGGCCACCACTGCGGCGGCGGCAGCGCCGATTTGTTCCAGCGCCTGCTCCACCGCATCGTCCATTGCCGGCGACACGCCACGCACCTCCAGCAGGAACACCCGGGCCGACTGCGGCTCGGCCTGCAGCGCCTGGAAATAGGCTTTCAGCAGCGCCCGGCCGCGCGACTCGGGCCCGCCACCGGCGGCCAGCGCGGCGGCGGCCAGCACCTCGAACAGTTGGGCGTTCACCATCTCATAGCAGGCCACCAGCAAGGCTTCGCTGCCGGAGAACGACTCGTAGAAGTAGCGCTCGGTCAGACCCGCCGCCTCGCACACCGCCTTGACCGAGGCGTTGCGGTAGCCGCGCTCGCCGTAGACGGCGATGGCCGCCTCGATGAGCTGCTCACGCCGCTGCTGCTGGCGCTCGTGCGAGGCCATGCCGCGGTAGGGGCGCCGGGAAGAAGGTGGTGTGGGTTCGGCCACGTCCCTATTGTGACATAGTAAATTGTCAGTTATATTGACAATCTGAATTGTCACAAAACCGAAGGGCCATTCGCCATGACCGCATCGACCTCGACTTCCTCCCCGGCCGCACCGCTCGACGTGCTGATCGTCGGCGCCGGCCTGTCCGGCATCGGTGCGGCACGGCACCTGCAACGCCGCTGCCCCGGCAAGACCTTCGCGCTGCTGGAAGCGCGCGGCACCATCGGCGGCACCTGGGATTTGTTCCGCTACCCGGGCATCCGGTCCGACTCGGACATGCACACGCTGGGCTACAACTTCAAGCCCTGGGTCGGCCAGAAGGCGATCGCCGACGGCCCGTCCATCCTGAGCTACATCCGCGAGACCGCCGACGAGACCGGCATCACCCGCCAGATCCGCTTCAACCATTCGGTGAAAAGTGCGGCCTGGTCGTCGACCGACTCGCTGTGGACCGTCACCGCCGAACACCGCAACGGCGATGCGGTCGAGATGACCACCATCCGCGCGCGTTTCCTCTACCTGTGCAGCGGCTATTACAGCTACGCCGAGGGTTATGCGCCCACCTGGGACGGCCAGACCGACTTCACCGGCCGCGTGGTGCACCCGCAGTTCTGGCCGGAAGACCTCGACTACGCCGGCAAGAACGTCGTCGTGATCGGCAGCGGCGCTACTGCGGTGACGCTGGTGCCGGCCATGGCCGACACCGCCGCCCACGTGACCATGCTGCAGCGCTCGCCCACCTACGTGATGACGCGGCCGGCCGAAGACGGCCTCTCGAACCGCCTGCGCAAGCTGCTGCCGAACAGCCTGGCCTACGGCCTCACCCGCTGGAAGAATGTGCTGCTCGGCATGGCCTTCTTCCAGCTCGCGCGCCGCCGACCCCAGAACGTGAAGAAGGTGCTGGTCAGCCTGGCGCGCAAGCAGCTCGGCCGCGACGTGGACCCCAAGCATTTCACGCCCAGCTACAACCCCTGGGACCAGCGCCTGTGCGTGGTGCCCGACGGCGACCTGTTCCGCAAGCTGCGCAGCGGCCAGGCCAGCGTGGTGACCGACACCATCCGCCGCTTCACGCCCACCGGCATCCTGCTGAACTCGGGCCAGGAGTTGCCGGCAGACGTCGTCGTCACCGCCACCGGCCTCAAGCTCAACGTGCTGGGCGACGTGGCCGTGACGGTGGACGGCCAGCCGGTCGACGCGAGCGACAAGCTGGTCTACCGCGGCATGATGCTGAGCGACGTGCCCAACTGCGCGATGGCCTTCGGCTACACCAATGCCTCCTGGACGCTGAAGGCCGACCTCACCGCCGAACGCGTCTGCCGGCTGCTGAACCACCTCGACGCCACCGGCCAGCGCAGCGCGGTGGCGCGCCCCGGCGCCGGTGTGCTGCCCAAGCCCTTCCTCGATTTTTCGTCCGGCTACGTGCAGCGCGCCGCCGGCGTGCTGCCCAAGCAGGGCACACAGCGCCCCTGGCAGGTCTACCAGAACTACGTGCTCGACATGCTGAGCATCCGCTACGGCCGCATCGCCGACGGCGTGATGCAGTTTTCCGCCTGAACCCCGCCCCACCCTTCGAGGAGACAACCACATGCAACTCAAGAATTCCGTGGTCGTGCTGACCGGCGCGGGCAGCGGCATCGGCCGCGCGCTGGCGCAACACCTCGCCCGCCAGGGCGCGCACCTGGCGCTGGCCGACATCAACACCGGCGGCCTCGCTGAAACAGCCCGCCTCGTCGCCCCGGCCGGCGTGCGCGTCAGCCAGCACGTGCTCGACGTCGGCAGCCGCGAGGCTGTCGCCGCCTTTCCGGCCGAGGTGATCGCCGCCCACGGCGCGGTCGACGTGCTGATCAACAACGCTGGCGTGGCGCTGATGGGCCGTTTCGACCAGACCACCGAACGCGATTTCGACTGGCTGATGGACATCAACTTCAACGGCGTGGTGCGGCTGACCCGTGGCTTCCTGCCGCTGCTGAAGCAGCGCCCCGCTGCCCGCATCGTCAACCTGTCCAGCCTGTTCGGGCTGGTCGCGCCGTCGGAGCAGAGCGCCTATTCGGCCAGCAAGTTCGCGGTGCGCGGTTTTTCCAACGCGCTGCGCCACGAGCTGGAAGACGAACGCTCCAGCGTCGGCGTGACCGTGGTGCACCCCGGCGGCGTGGCCACGCAGATCGCGGCCAGCGCCCGCACCAGCGACGACATGAGCGCCCAGGAGATCAAGGCGCGACACGACCTGAGCCGCAAGGTGCTGAAGCTGTCGCCCGAGAAGGCGGCCGCCATCATCGTCCGCGCGGTGGAGCGCGACAAACCCCGCGTGCTGGTCGGCTGGGATGCGGTCGTCGTCTCGCTGATCGAACGGCTGATGCCGGTGCGCTACTGGAGGCTGTTCGCCCGCGCTGCGAAAGCGAAGGTGGCGCCGTGATCGCCAACATCGCGCTGTACGGCATCGGCGGCCTCGCCGCGCTGCTGGCGTTCCTAGCGCTGCTGTCAGCGTGGACGAACCGCCGCATCGACGCTGCCGTGCCGCCGCGCGGCCGTTTCGTCGATCTGCCCGGCACCCGTCTGCATGTGGTCGACGAAGGCAGCGGACCGGTGCTGCTGATGGTGCACGGCCTCGGCGGCCAGCTGCGCCACTTCACCTACGGCCTCGTCGGCCTGTTGTCCCCACGCTACCGCGTGATCGCGGTCGACCGCTCCGGCTCCGGCCACTCGACGCGCGACGCCCGCCTGAGTGCCTCGCTCGAACAACAGGCCGACACGCTGGCCGCGCTGCTCGACGTGCTGAAGATTGAACGCGCCACCGTGGTTGGGCATTCTCTCGGCGGCGCCATCTCTCTGGCCATGGCGCTGCGCCACCCACAGCGCGTGCAGGCGCTGGCGCTGATCGCCCCGCTCACGCACGACCCGCAAACCGGCCTGCCCGCGCCCTTCCGCGGGCTGGACATCGCGAGCCCCGGCCTGCGCCGATTCGTCGCCTGGACCTTCGCGCTGCCCGGTTTCATCGTGCGCAGCCAGACCATTCTGCGCGTCGTCTTCGGCCCCGAAGCCGTGCCGCGCGACCTGCCGAAACGCGGCGGTGGCCTGCTGAGCCTGAAGCCCTCGCAGTTCATCGCGTCGTCGACCGACCTGAACGCGATCGAGGCCAGCCTGCCCGCGCAGCAGGCCGCCTACCGCCGCCTGACCATGCCCATCCACATGCTCTACGGCCGTGGCGACGAGGTGCTCAGCCCCGACGTGCAGGGCAAGGCTTTCGTCCGCGCCGTGCCGCACACGAAACTCACGCTGGTCGACGGTGGCCACATGCTGCCGGTGACGCAGGTGGAACGCACGGCGGCGTTCATCGAGGAAGCTGCGGAAGCGGTGACCGCCGAAGAACGGTCGGGCTCAAGGGCGCCGGATCTCGTGGCGGCCTGATCGGCCTCAAACGTACAGGCGCGATGTCTTGGGGAGGTGCGCCATCAGAAACTCCATCTGGTCCGCCAGGATGCGGCGGTTGCGCAGAATAAAGTCTTCCCAGAGGCTGGGCACGTAGGGCGCGTAGAGCAGCGGCATGTGCGCCTGCTCGGGGGTGCGGCTGCTCTTGCGGTGGTTGCAGGCGCGGCAGGCGGTGACGACGTTCATCCAGTGGTCACGGCCGTTCTGCGCGAACGGGATGATGTGCTCGCGCGTCAGGTCTTCTTCGTGGAACAGGCCGCCGCAGTAGGCGCAGATGTTGCGGTCACGGGCGAACAGCTTGCTGTTGGTCAGCCCGGGCTTGAGGTTGAAGGGGTTGATGTTGGGCACGCCGCGGGTGCCGATGATGCTGTTGACGGTGATGACCGACTGCTCGCCGGTCACGGCGTTGTGCCCGCCGCGGAACAGCGCGACTTCGCCGCCCGACTCCCAGCGCACCTCGCCTGCGGCATAGTGGATCACCGCCTGCTCCAGCGTGATCCACGACTGGGGCAGGCCCTGCGCGGACAGCTTCAGGACCTTCAAAACACGCCTCCAATTCGACTGCAGTCAAAAACACGGAAAAGCAACGTCTCTGCAGCACAATATACCCTGTTTCTGTGACAAAACAGGCTGGGGTCGGCGTGAAGCGGGCGCCATTTGCTATCAAATTGATAACAATCGAATGAAGATCCTGCGCGGTTTCCAGTTGCCGGGTCTGGTCGGCGAAGGCCGTGCGGCGCGGGTCGCCGGGCCGGATGCGGGCTGCGCTTTGACGATCGGCAACTTCGACGGCGTGCACCGCGGCCACCAGGCCATGCTGGCGCTGCTGAACAACGAGGCCCGGCACCGCGGCGTGCCGAGCTGCGTGATGACCTTCGAGCCGCACCCGCGCGACTTCTTCGCCCGCAAGGCCGGCAAACCGGAGCTGGCGCCGGCGCGAATCGCGACGCTGCGCGACAAGCTGCACGAGCTGGCAGCCTGCGGCGTGGAGCAGTGCGTGGTGATGCCCTTCGATGCCCGGCTGCAGACGATGTCGCCACAGGCCTTCATCGACGAGGTGCTGGTGCGCGGCCTCGGCGTGCGCTACGTGCTGGTGGGCGACGACTTCCGATTCGGCGCGGCCCGCGCCGGCGACTACGCGATGCTCGACACCGCCGGCCAGGCCACGGGTTTCGATGTGGCCCGCATGAACAGCTACGAGGTGCACGGTCTGCGCGTCTCCAGCTCGGCCGTGCGCGACGCGCTGACCGAAGGCCGCATGGACGACGCCGCCGCCTTGCTGGGCCGGCCCTACAGCATCAGCGGCCATGTGGTGCATGGCCGCAAGCTGGGCCGAGACCTCGGTTTCCGCACACTGAACCTGCGCTTCTCGCACTGGAAGCCGGCCGCCAGCGGCATCTTCGCGGTGCTGGTGCACGGCCTGGCGGGCCGGGTGCTGCGCGGCGTGGCCAACCTGGGCATCCGGCCGTCTCTGGAGCCGGGCGACGTGAACGGCGGCCGGGTGCTGCTGGAGACCTATTGCCTCGACTGGCCCGCCAACCTCGGCCCGGAGGGGGGCTACGGTAAAATCATCCGCGTGGAACTGCTGCACAAACTGCACGACGAACTGCGCTACGACAGTCTCGATGCCCTGAAGGCCGGCATCGCGAAAGACTGCGACGACGCGCGCGCGTTCTTCGCCACCCCCCGAATTTGAAGGGGCGGCAGGCCCCGAGTTCGCTTTTCGCCTGCCCCCGCCCCACTCCCAATCGCCCTCCCGCCGCGCCCTGCTGCGCGCCGCGGCTCCGAAGTGACGCTCCAGATTCGACGACGACCATGACCACCGACACCGCAGACAAGACCGACTACCGGCAGACATTGAATCTGCCCGACACCCCGTTCCCGATGCGCGGCGACCTGCCCAAGCGCGAGCCGGGCTGGGTCGCGCAGTGGGAAAAGGACGGCCTCTACAAGCGCCTGCGCGTGGCCCGCGCCGGGAAACCGAAGTTTGTGCTGCACGACGGCCCGCCCTACGCCAACGGCAAGATCCACATCGGCCACGCCGTCAACAAGGTGCTGAAGGACATGATCGTGAAGGCGCGCCAGCTCAAGGGCCTGGACGCGATCTATGTGCCGGGCTGGGACTGCCACGGTCTGCCGATCGAGAACGCGATCGAGAAATTGTTCGGCCGCAACCTGCCGCGCGACGAGGTGCAGGCCAAAAGCCGCGCCTTCGCCACCGAACAGATCGCCGGCCAGTTGGCCGACTTCAAGCGCCTGGGCGTGCTCGGCGAGTGGGACAACCCCTACCGCACGATGGACTACGGCAACGAGGCCAACGAGATCCGCGCGCTGAAACGCATCATGGAGCGCGGCTTCGTGTACCGTGGGCTGAAGCCGGTGTACTGGTGCTTCGACTGCGGCTCGTCGCTGGCCGAATTCGAGATCGAGTACGCCGACAAGAAAAGCACCACGCTCGACGTCGCGTTCGAGTCCGCCGAGCCCGAGAAGCTGGCGAAAGCCTTTGGCCTCGCCGCGCTGCCGGGCCAGACCCAGAAGGCGTTTGCGGTGATCTGGACCACGACCGCCTGGACCATCCCGGCCAACCAGGCGCTGAACCTGAACCCGGCGCTCGAGTACGCACTGGTCGACACGCCGCGCGGTTATCTGGTGCTGGCCGCCGTGCTGGTCGAGAAATGCCTGGCGCGCTACGGCATCCCCGGCGAGATCGTGGCCACCACGCTGGGCGAGAAGCTCGGCGGCCTGAACTTCAAACACCCGCTGTACGACGCCGACGCCGGCTACCGACGCCTGTCGCCGGTGTACCTCGCCGACTACGCGACCGCCGAAGACGGCACCGGCATCGTGCACTCGTCGCCGGCCTATGGCCTCGACGACTTCCAGAGCTGCGTGGCCCATGGCGTGGCCTACGACGACATCCTGAACCCGGTGCAGGGCAACGGCAGCTACGCGGCCGACTTCCCGCTGTTCGGCGGGCTCAACATCTGGAAGGCCGTGCCGGTGGTGCTGGAGGCGCTGAAGAACGCCGGCCGCCTGCTCGCCAGCTCCGACCTGCAGCACAGCTACCCGCACTGCTGGCGCCACAAGACGCCGGTGATCTACCGCGCCGCCGCGCAGTGGTTCGTGCGCATGGACGAGGGCGACGGCGTCTTCACCACCGACAAGGCGCCCAAGACGCTGCGCCAGCTCGCGCTGGACGCGATCGAACAGACCCGCTTCTACCCCGAGAACGGCAAGGCCCGGCTGCGCGACATGATCGCCAACCGGCCCGATTGGTGCATCTCGCGCCAGCGTTCGTGGGGCGTGCCGCTGCCCTTCTTCATCCACAAGGATTCGGGCGAGCTGCACCCGCGCACGATGGAGCTCATCGACACCGCCGCCAAGCTGGTCGAGGCCGGCGGCATCGAGGCCTGGAGCAAGGCCACGCCGGAAAGCCTGATCGGCGACGATGCGGCGCACTACACCAAGAGCACCGACATCCTCGACGTCTGGTTCGACTCCGGCACCACGCACTACCACGTGCTGCGCCAGAGCCACGCCGCGCAATCGGTGTGGCCGGCCGACCTGTACTTGGAAGGCCACGACCAGCACCGCGGCTGGTTCCATTCTTCCCTGCTGACCGGCTGCGCGATGTACGACGCCGCGCCCTACAAGGGCCTGCTGACGCACGGCTTCACGGTGGACGGCAAGGGCCGCAAGATGAGCAAGAGCCAGGGCAACGTGGTCGCGCCGCAGGAGGTCAGCGACAAGCTGGGCGCCGAGATCATCCGCCTCTGGTGCGCGGCCACCGACTACTCCGGCGACCTCGCGATCGACGACAAGATCCTGGCGCGGGTGGTCGACGGCTACCGCCGCATCCGCAACACGCTGCGCTTCCTGCTCGCCAACGTCAGCGATTTCGATCACGCGACGGACGCGGTGCCGTTCGATGACCTGCTGGAGATCGACCGTTATGCGCTCAGCCGCGCGTCGGAATTGCAGGCCGAGATCCTCGCGCACTACGAGGTCTACGAATTCCACCCGGTGGTCGCCAAGCTGCAGGTGTATTGCTCCGAAGACCTGGGCGCCTTCTACCTCGACGTGCTGAAAGACCGGCTCTACACCACCGCGCCCAAGAGCCTGGCCCGGCGCAGCGCGCAGACCGCGCTGTGGCAGATCACGCACGCCATGCTGCGCTGGATGGCGCCCTTCCTCAGCTTCACCGCCGAGGAAGCCTGGGCGGTGTTCGGCAGCAGCGAATCGATCTTTCTGGAAACCTACGCCGACCTCGGCACGCCCGATGCCGCGTTGCTCGCCAAGTGGGCACGCATCCGCGCGGTGCGCGACGAGGCCAACAAGCAGATCGAGGCGCTGCGGGCCGACGGCAAGGTCGGCTCTTCGCTGCAGGCCAACCTGAAGGTGGGCGCGGCGGGTGAAGACCACGCCGCGCTGGCCAGCCTGGGCGACGACCTGAAGTTCGTCTTCATCGCGTCGGCTGTGGCGCTGGCGCAGGCCGAGGCGCTGCAGGTCGAGGTGCAGACCAGCACCGCCGCCAAGTGCGAGCGCTGCTGGCACTACCGCGACGACGTCGGCAGCGACCCGGCGCACCCCACCCTCTGCGGCCGCTGCACCAGCAACCTGTTCGGCGCTGGTGAAGCGCGGGGGTTCGCGTGATGGCGGGCGGCAACAAGAAAGGCAGCGCCGCAAGCCTGCTGCCGTGGCTGATCTGGGCGGTGGTGATCGTGCTGGTGGACCAGTTCACCAAGGTGCTGATCCTGCAGCACTACCAGCTCGGCGACAGCACCCGCATCGTCGGTTTCTTCAACATCGTGCGGGCGCACAACACCGGCGCGGCGTTCTCTTTCCTGGCGCAGGCGGCCGGCTGGCAGCGCTGGCTGTTCACCGGCATCGGCGTGTTCGCCGCGGTGCTCATCGTCTACCTGCTGCGCTCGCACGCCGGCCAGAAGCTGTTCTCGTTCGCGCTGGCCAGCATCCTCGGTGGCGCGGTCGGCAACGTGATCGACCGCATGCTGCACGGCTACGTGGTCGACTTCCTCGACTTCCACGGCGCGGGCTACCACTTCCCCGCCTTCAACATCGCCGACAGCGCGATCACGCTGGGCGCGATCTGCCTGGTGCTGGACGAACTGCGGCGGGTGCGGCGCGGCCGCTAGACCGGCCTCAGTGCGTCTGCAGCGACAGGTGCACCATGGTCTGGTTCAGCAGCACATAGGCCACTTCGCCGAAGGTCATGGGGCCCGTGACCTGGCCTGTGCGTTTGCCGTCAAGCTCGCAGTACAGGTAGTTCAGGATGCAGTTGCATGAAAAGCTCGCCTGCGCGGGCAGCTGCGCCGTGGCCTGCAGGAAAGCGGGCTCGTACTGGCCCTCGAACGGCTTTGCCGTCTTGTAGACCATGCCGGGAAACACCGGGCCATAGAACTCGACGCGGTCTTCCGCATGGTCGATCGCCTTGATGCTGACGTTGATCTGGGCGCCGTTGTAGTCGGCCACCAGCGGCAACTGGCTGTCGTGCCCGATGCGCTTCAGGTAGTGCGCCAGCGACACCGGCTGGCCGTTGACCAGGCAGCGGCTCACTTCGAAACCGCTGGCCTCGAACGCCAGCGCGTCGCCCGCGCCCTGCTGGAACAGGTTGACGATGTTGACGTCGGCGCTGATGTGCTCGGGCAGCGGCACATGGATGACCACCGCGGTGTTGTCCAGCAGCTCGGCCTGACGCCCGTCGCGCACCTTCGGCGAGGCCTTGCCCAGGTCTTGCAGATGGATGCCGGCCACCCAACCCACCACCGGCTTCATGAACATGTCGTCGTACATCGCCGCGTTCTGCGCGTAGTCGAAATGCACGTCCGAGAAGGCGGGCAGGATGATCAGGCTGAAGCCGTTCTCCGGCGCCTCCACGCAGACCTGAGACAGGGTGGCCTCGTCATAGTGGGTGATGCGCGGCACCAGGCCCTCGAAATGGGGAATGGGCGTGACGAACACCTGGTCGCGCGCGGTCACCCCACCCGACGGGCCCATGAAATACGGAATGCTCCCGCCGATCCAGTTGCCGCTGGGCAGTGCACGCAGTACGGACTCGTCGGCCGCTACCGCCAGCGTCAGGCCGCTGTTGATCATGTCGGCGGCCTGGGCCGGGCTGACCAGCATTTGATCCAGCGCATTCATCGTGCGCCCATTTCCAAGGCGTGCGACCTCAACTGCTGCAGCTCCATGCCCAGGCTGCGCGCGTTGCGCTCCACGTAGCGGTGCAGCTCCCGCAGCTTGAGCAATTTGACGTCGTCGGTCTGCTGCAGGCTCACCTGCTGCATCAATTTCGTGAGCAGCAGCTGAAAACCCAGGGTCTTGATCTGGATCACCAGCGAACCCGTGAGCAACTGCTCCCACACCGGGTCCGACACCTCCGGCACACCGGACTCCGCGGAGACGGGCGGAGCCGGCTGGGCCTGTGCAACGGCCGCGGCGCCCAATGCCACGGGCTTGCCAGTGGCGGCGTGGTCGAACCGGATCAGGCCGTTGTCCAGCGCGTACTTGAACTTCCACAGGTCGGCGAACGTCACCTTGAACAAGGCGCAGATGGCGCTCATCTCCAGGCCTTCCGTCAGGCAGGCCAGCAGTTGCTTGGAAAGCCCATTGGTGAAAGGCAGGCCGTTCTGGCCGAACCACGGCAGGTCGTGGTGGCGCGGGTCGAGTTGGTCGACGGTGTGGATGGTGCAGGCGAAGTCCATGCAATTGAGGTGCAGCCAGTGCAGGTCAGGGCCTTCGGGCGGCGGGGGCGACGCGATGTGAACGGTCGTCATGCCCAGCCAGTTGCGCTTCTTGATCACCCGCTGTTCGGGGTGCCGGGTGATCCACAGGTGAACCATCCTGCCCGCCACGTCGATATGGCAGCGGGTGGCCCGCCACGGCAATGCGATGTTGGCCGCGCGTGCCAACTGCTCGGCCATGCCCGCCGATTTCGTTGTCTCCATGTCTCCCCCAATCCCTTGTTTCGGATTCTTTTGTCACATCAACGCAACAACCATGCCGCAACGCGGCGGCGCCCTCAACAAGCGCCCGGTCCCAATGGGAGCCGGGCCACGGCCAAACAACCGGCACGGTTCGCACCAGGAGGCTGTGGCGCGATCTGTGTCAGATTTGGACAAGCCCCCGGTTCGCCTGTCACATCTGGGCGGCCCGCCGGCGCCTACAGCGTCAGGATGGTGCAGCCGGTGGTCTTGCGGGCTTCGAGGTCGCGGTGGGCCTGCTGCACCTGCTCCAGCGGGTAGCGTTGGTCGATGCGGATGTGGACCTGGCCGCTGGCCACCACGTCGAACAGCTCGTCGGCCATGGCCTGGGTGCTCTCGCGCGTGGCGATGTGGCTGAACAGCGTCTGCCGCGTCACGTAGATCGAACCCTTGGCGCCCAGGATGCCGGGCGCGAACGGCCCGACCGGGCCCGACGCGTTGCCGAAGCTGGCCATCAGACCGAACGGCCGCAGGCAGTCGAGCGACTTGTCCCAGGTGTCCTTGCCGACCGAGTCGTAGACCACCTTCACGCCCTGACCGCCGGTGATCTCCTTCACGCGGGCGAGGAAGTCTTCCGTGCTGTAGTTGATGACGTGGGCCGCGCCGTTCTCTTTCGCCAGCGCGCATTTCGCGTCGGAGCCCGCAGTGCCGATCAGCTGCAGGCCCAGCGCCCTGGCCCACTGCGTGGCGATCAGCCCCACACCGCCGGCCGCCGCGTGGAACAGCACGAAGTCACCGGGCTGCAACCCGCCCTGCGGCAGCGTCTTGCGCAGCAGGTACTGCGCGGTCAGGCCCTTCAGCATCATGGCCGCGCCGGTCTCGAAATCGATCGCGTCGGGCAGCTTGCACACGCATGTGGCGGGCAGCACGCGCAGCTCGCTGTAGGCGCCGGGCGGCTGGCTCGCGTAGGCCGCGCGGTCGCCGGCCTTCAGGTGCGCCACGCCCTCGCCCACCGCCTCGACGATGCCGGCGGCCTCCATGCCGAGCTGCAGCGGCATGGGCAGCGGGTACAGGCCGCTGCGCTGGTAGACGTCGATGAAGTTCAGGCCCACCGCCTTGTGGCGGATGCGGATCTCGCCGGGGCCGGGCTCGCCCACCTGCACCTCCACGAGTTTCAGCTCCTCGGGCCCGCCATGCTGGTCGATGCGGATGGCGCGGCTGGTGTGGGTGGCGGGCATGGGCTTCTCCTGGAGCGGGCAGACGAACGCAAATCGGCGGCATCGTGCCACACATCGCTTGACCGTGCCCAGGCGCCGTTTAACCGCTCTTGCTACAGTCCGCGCGTGTCCGAACGCCTGAGCCCTTCCACCGTGCTGCTGCTGTTGACGCCGCCGCTCATGTGGGCCGGCAACGCGGTGGTGGGCCGCATGGTGCAGGGGCTGGTGCCGCCGGTCACGCTGAACCTGCTGCGCTGGACGCTGGCCGCGCTCATTCTGCTGCCGCTGGCGGGCCGGGTGCTGCGGCCGTCGTCGCCGCTGTGGCCGCTGTGGCGGCGTTTCGCGGTGCTGGGCCTGCTGGGCGTGGGCGCCTACAACGCCTTGCAATACCTGGCGCTGAAAACCTCGACGCCGATCAACGTCACGCTGGTGGCGGCCAGCATGCCGGTGTGGCTGATGATCGTTGGCGCCCTGTTCTTCCGCACGCCGATCGCCGCTCGACAGGTGGCCGGCGCCATGCTGTCGCTGGCCGGCGTGGTGCTGGTGCTGTCGCGCGGCGACTGGGCGCAACTGGTGGCGCTGCGGCTGGTGCCGGGCGACCTGTACATCCTGCTGGCCACCATCTCCTGGACGTTCTACAGCTGGCTGCTGGCGCGGCCCAACCTGCTGGGCCGCGAGCCGCCCGAGCTGCGTGCCGACTGGGCGGCCTTTCTGCTGTCGCAGATCGCGTTCGGGCTGGTCTGGTCGGGCCTGTTCGCCGGCACGGAATGGGCTCTGACGCCCGGCGCGTCAATTGCCTGGGGCTGGCCGCTGGCCGCCGCGCTGGCCTTCGTGGCGGCGGGGCCGGCGGTGCTGGCCTACCGCTGCTGGGGCAGCGGCGTGCTGCGGGTGGGCCCGACCATCGCCGGCTTCTTCGCCAACCTCACGCCGCTGTTCACGGCGGTGCTGTCGGCGGCGTTTCTGGGTGAGCCGCCGCACCTGTACCACGGCGTGGCCTTCCTGCTGATCGTCGGCGGCATCGTGGCGTCGTCGCCGCGCTGAATGCCGCGCTGAACGCAGCCCTCAGGGCGCGAGCCGCTGGCCGTCGTTGGCGAAACCGACCGGCCCCTGGTAGTGCTGGCGCACCGAGGCCATCACGTCTTTCTGCGCCTGCTCGACCGATGGCGACACATGGCTCAGCAGCAGCCGGCCGACCCTGGCCTGCGCGGCGAGTTCGCCGATCTGCCGGGGCGCGGTGTGCAGGCCGTACAGCACCTGGGGTGAGCCGGGCGGGTCCAGCACCACCGCGTTGGCGACCAGCAGCGTGCTGCCCTGCGCCAGCTTCAGCAGCGCGGCGTGCCCAGCGGCGTCGATGTCGCCGCTGAAGCTGATGCTCTTGCCGCCGTGCTCCACGCGGTAGATGACGGCCGGCGCGTCGCCGTGGTGGCCGCCGATCGCGCGCACCAGCAGCCCTTTTTCGTCGACCAGCGTCTTGGGCGAGGGGTTGCGGCCGCGCGTGCTGACATCGGTCACCTTGAAGCGCACCGGCGCCGCGAAATCGCGCACATAGGCGAACACGCCGCGCGGTCCGAACAGGCCATCGACGAAGGCGGTGGTGGCCGGGAAACGCGCGCGCTCGCCGCCGCCGGCCGAACCGGTCGGGCCGAACACCCTGAACGTGATGGGTTTGCCGGCGCTCACCGCCCGTGCCTTCACGATGCCGGGCAGCCCGCCCGCATGGTCGATGTGCAGGTGGGTCAGCAGCACGGTGTCGACCTCGTCGAGCTTCAGGCCGGCGTCACCGAGCCGCGCGAAGGTGCCGGGCCCGGCGTCGACCAGCACCCGCGGCGCGCCGTCGATGAGCACCAGGTAACCGGCGCCTGCGCGGCCGGTGGCGCCGGGGCCGCCGGAGCCGAGCACCACCAGTTCCAAGCCCGTGGTTTTTGTCGCACCGGCCCCTGCGGCAGCCTGCGCCGCCGCGCGGCCGCCGGCCAGCCACGACAGCGCCGCGAGCAGGGCGGCGCGGCGGGTTCGGGCCATGGCGCGCGTCAGTCGGCCGCCGCCGCGTCGGAGCGCAACCAGGTGTACGAAAGACCGGCGCCGATGGTGGCGCCGGTGCGGCGCCGCACCAGTGGGCTGTCGGCATTGGCCGCGCCGGCCACGCTGTCCAAGCGGGCGAAGGAGAAGAAGCGCCAGTCCGGCGACAGCGAGCGCGACGCCGACGCGCCAAAGCGCAGCGCGATCAAGCCGGCGCTGGCCTGGTAGGCCGGCCGGGTCGGCGTGACGAAGGCCGGCGCCACGCCATAGAAGGTGTCGGCCAGCTTGCGGCTGCCAAACACCGCGCCCACGCCGGTGCTCCACGACCAGCCACCGGGCGCGCGGTGGTCCAGCACCAGTTCGGGCTCGAAGGCGACGCCGCGGTTGACGAAATGGTGGCTCAGGTCGAACACCGCGCGCAACGGGAAATTGGCGCGCAGCTGGCCGCCGGCCATCGGGCCGATGTTCCATTTGACGCGTGGCCCCACCTCGCCCAGCGTGCCGATGCTGGGCATGCCGCGCCGCGCCTCGACGCGGTTGGCGCTGGAGCCGAAGGCGCCGGCGAAACCGACGTCGACCTCCACCGTCGGGGTTTTTAGCGCGCGCACGCCGGCGGTGTCGCCGTCGATGCGCAGCACCGGCCCGCGGTACAGGAAGTACGGCAGGACAAGCGCGCGGTTGACGTTCTTGTCGGCGCCCGGATAGGCCTGCTGCGACACGCCGAAACCGAAGGCACCGATCTCCCACAGCGGTTTGTGCGGCCCGTCGGTGGCCGGCGTGGTGGCGCTCTGGCCGTGAGCCGCCGCAGCGGCAGTCAGCAGGCACAGGCTGGCGAAAAGGCGTTGGCGCATGACAGCTCCGGCGGTTGACGCCGCTAATGCGTGCCCGGATAGGCGCCGCCGTCGGCCAGCACATTCTGCCCGTTGAGGTAGCCGGCCTGCACGCTGCACAGGAAGGCGCAGATGGCACCGAACTCTTCCGGGGTGCCGAAGCGCTTGGCCGGGATACCGGCGCGGCGCGCGGCCAGCACCTCGTCGACCGTCTGGCCGCGCTTGTCGGCGGCGGCCTGGAGCGTGCCGCGCAGGCGGTCGGTGTCGAAAGCGCCGGGCAGCAGGTTGTTGATGGTCACGCCGCGCGCCGCAATGCCGCTGCGCGCCAGCCCGGCGACGAAGCCGGTGAGGCCGCTGCGCGCGCCATTCGAAAGGCCCAGCACGTCGATGGGCGCCTTCACCGCGCCCGAGGTGATGTTGACGATGCGGCCGAAGCCGCGCGCCGCCATGCCGTCCACCGTGGCCTTCATCAGCTCGATGGGTGTCAGCATGTTGGCGTCGATCGCCTTCAGCCAGGCCTCGCGGTCCCAGTCGCGGAAGTCGCCGGGCGGTGGGCCGCCCGCGTTGGTGACGACGATGTCGAACGCCCGGCCCGGCCCGCCCGGGGCCGCCCACACCGCGTCGCGCCCGGCGCCCGTGGTGACGTCTTGGGCAACAAACAGCACGCTTGTCAGCGCCGATACTGAAGAGTTTGCTCTTATTTCTGCAGCAGCCTTAGCCAGCCTTTCGGCTCCGCGCGCCACCAGCACCACGTGCGCGCCCTCGCGTGCCAGCGCCAGCGCGCAGCCAAAACCCAGGCCCTTGCTGGCGCCGCAGACCAGCGCCCATTTGCCCGCGATGCCGAGGTCCATGGCGGCGGCGCTTGCCGGTTAGCTGACGGTGACGGGCGCCTGCAGCGTGACCGTGCGCTTGGAGACGCGATCGGTCAGCGTGGCCTTGATGGTGTAGGCGCCGGTTGCGTCCTTGGCGTCGAAGCGCAGCGTGGCGCTGCGTTTGCCGAGCTGGATGCGGCCGTTGGGCACCACGTCGTTCCAGACGGTGCCCGCCGCCAGCGGCAGCGTCTTGCCGTCGGGGGTGAGCAGCACGAATTCGGCCACCAGATCGCACTTGCCGGCCTTGTCTGCCGCGCAGCCGTTGAAGATCAGCATGGCCGACACGCTGCCGCCGCGCGCCACGCTGTCGGTGGTGTCGAGCTGCGGCGCCTGGCCGTGCGCGTCGTTCCAGGTCTTCACGAATGCGGCAGCGTCGGGCGTCAGCACCAGTTGTGCGCCCAGTTCGTTGCGCGGCAACTTGGCCGCCTTCGCGGCCGGCTTGGCCGCGGTCTCGGCGCCGGCCGGTGCGGCGGCCAGCACCGCCACAGCCAAAGCCAGCCCTTTCCAGAAATTCATCGTCATCACTGTCTGTCCTTGTACTTCGACACCAGAAACACACCACCCAGCACCAGCACCGTGCCGCCCACCACCCAGGCGTTCAGCGGCTCGTCGAGGATGAAGACGCCCATCAGAATGGTCGACATCGGCCCCACCATGCCGGTCTGCGCGGCAATGCCGGCGCCCACGCGTTCGATCGCCATCATCACCATCAGCACCGGCGCCACCGTGCACAGCGTGGCGTTCAGCAGCGACAGCCAGATCACCTCTGGCGCCACCGCCGCCGCGCTCATGGGCCGCAGCAGCACGAACTGCAGCAGGCAGCAGAAACACGCCACCATGCTGGCCAGCCCCACCAGCCGCATGGAACCGAGCCTCGGCACCAGCTCGCCGCTGTTGGTGAGGTAGACCGCATAGCTTACCGCGCTGAGGAACACCAGCAGCGCGCCCAGCGCCACGTTGGCGCCTTCCAGATTGATCTCGTGCGCGAACACCAGCAGCACACCGGCGTAGCTCACCGCCATCGCGATCGCCTGGATGCGGCCGACGCGCCGCCGATACAGCAGCCAGCCCAGCAGCAGCACCAGCGTCGGGTTGAGGTACAGGATGAGCCGCTCCAGCCCGGCGCTGATGTACTGCAGGCCGGCGAAGTCGAGGTAGCTGGCGAGGTAGTAGCCCGTCACGCCCAGCCAGCTCACGCTGAGCCAGTCGCGCCCACTCAGCGGCGCCTTGCCGCGGCTGGCCCACCACGCCATCACCGCGAAGATGGGCAACGCGAACAGCATGCGGTACATGATGAGCGTGACCGCGTCCACGCCGTAGCGGTAGGCCAGTTTCACGATGATGGCCTTGCCGCTGAACGCGATGGCGCCCAGCATGGCCAGCACCACGCCGGTCCAGACGCCGGAGGCCGCCGGCGCGGCGGAAGAAGGAGAAGATGCGCTCAAGCGGCCAATATACCGAAGGGCCGCGAGCGGCGGTGTCACATTGGGCGAAGGGCCTGTTCGTGATCCGGTGTCGCCGGGTTCCGGCGCACAATGGCCAGTGTTGGATCCATGCCGGCCTGTCTAGTTGGGATTCAGATCTTTGCTACCAACTCGCGCTACTCTGTCCAGAAAAATGAACCTCGATTCGACCTTGTCGAAGTCCGAAAACGAGCTCTTGTCAGGCCTAGGCTATCTCGTTGTTCGCTGGAATTATCTCGAGTATTGGGGCCGACAAATCCTTCGGCAGTATGTCGAGGCTGATTCAATCGATGCTCCGGGCCATTTGCGCATTTCCGCGCATGGCGCTATGGAAATTGAGAAAGCCCTAAAAAAGGTTGTCTCGGAACATTGGGCGGGGGAAGGTAGGCCCTATCTCGACCGCTTGATCTTGGTGTACGAGATTGCCAGGGAACATCGCAATCATTTGGTTCACGGTATCTACTTGACTGCCGATACGAATGGGCCTTGCGGAGCCACGGCAATTCTTTTTCCGGCTAAGCCAATCAAGAGGTCCACGCAACTACCCAGCTTTGTCCAAGTCGGTGAGCTGCGATCGACAGCTCAACATATTCATGATTTGGCCATGTACGCAAGAACAGTCATGTTAGCTTTTGACGGAAAGGGGCAGCGGAAGCTCAATTCGGATGGCAAGCCTGAAGTGGCCGAACTCCCGGAGCTGATCTCGCCTTTGCCAGTCCTCGAGCACATTACTCTTGCAAATCATCTGGACGAGTCGTAAGCACTGGCTGGCTCGGTTTGGGCGCTGTGCTTCTTGAAACCCCACAACGATAGCCCCACCGCTCAAAACCCCGCCGCCAACCCATCCCTGCGCGCATCGCTCGCCGCCAGATAGCCGTCGGTCGAAGGGTCGCCGAGGCGCCAGATGAACTGGCCGGCGCCGAAGTCCTGGTACGAATCGTTGATGACTTCCATGCGGTGGCCGAGGGCGGCGAGGCCCTGGACCGTTTCGGCGTCCATGCCGGCCTCGACGTTGATCTCCAGGCCGGCGTTGAAGCGCCAGCGCGGGGCGTCGCAGGCGGTCTGGGGGTTTTGCTGGTAATCCAGCATCCGCACCAGCGTCTGCACATGGCCCTGTGGCTGCATGTTGGCGCCCATCACGCCGAAGGACATCACCGGCGCGCCGCTTTTCGTGAGGAAGCCGGGAATGATGGTGTGGAAAGGGCGTTTGCCGGGCGCCACCACGTTGGCGGATGCGGGGTCGAGGTTGAAGGCATGGCCGCGGTTCTGCAGGCTGATGCCGAAGTTCGGCTCGACGCAGCCCGAGCCGAAGCCCATGTAGTTGCTCTGGATGAAGCTGACCATCATGCCGCGCTCGTCGGCGGCGGTGAGGTAGATGGTGCCGCCCTTGACCGGGTTGCCGGCGCCGAAGTCTTGTGCGCGTGTCGGGTCGATGAGCCTGGCGCGTTCGGCGAGGTAGGCGTCGCTCAGCAGGTCGGCGGCGGTGAGCGCCATGGCGCCGGGCTCGGCGACGTAGTGGTAGGTGTCGGCGAAGGCCAGCTTCATGGCCTCGATCTGCAGGTGCGTGGCGGCCACACCGTCGCGTGGCAGGCCGGCGATGTCGAAACGCTCCAGCATGCCGAGCGCCATCAGCGCGGCGATGCCCTGGCCGTTGGGCGGTATCTGGTGCAGCGTGTGGCCGCGGTAGTTCTTGGCGATCGGCTCGACCCACTCGGGCCGGTAGGCGGCGAAGTCGCTGGCCTTCAGCGCGCCGCCGTGTTGCGCCGAGAAACGCTCCAGCGCCTGCGCGATCTCGCCGCCGTAGAAGGCCCGGCCCTTGCTCTCGGCGATGGCGCGCAGCCCGCGCGCGGCCGACGCGAACACGAAACGTTCACCCACCTCCGGCGGCCGGCCACGCGGCAGGAAGGCATCGGCAAAGCCGGGCTCGCGGCCCAGCTCGGGCGTGGCGGCGGCCCATTTCTGCTGCACCACCGGCGTCACCGCGTAGCCGCGCTCGGCGATCTCGATGGCGGGTGCCAGCAGGTCGGCGAAGGGCAGCTTGCCAAAGCGTTCGCTCAGGGCCGCCCAACTGCTGACGGCGCCGGGCACGGTGACGGAATCGATGCCGCGCTTGGGCGGCGCATTCGCGCCGTCGCCGTACCTGCCCTTGAAATGCTGCGGCGTCCAGGCGGCGGGCGCGCGGCCGGAGGCGTTGAGGCCGTGCAGTTGCGCGCCGTCCCACAGGATGCAGAAGGCGTCGCTGCCCAGGCCGTTGCTGACCGGCTCCACCACCGTCATGGCGGCGGCGGCGGCAATGGCGGCGTCGACCGCGTTGCCGCCATGGGCCAGCATGCGCAGCCCCGCCTGCGCGGCGAGCGGCTGCGAGGTGGCCACGACGTTGCGCGCGAAGACCGGGATGCGGTGGCTGGGGTAGGGGTTGGCGTAGTCGAACGTGGGCATGGTCGGGCCATTATGGAAGCGCCGCGCCCACACCGCCGTCGCGCAGCCGACGGCCCCGCCAGGAGCGGCCTCAGTCGATGGTGAGGCGCTCGAACCAGCGGGCGCCGGCCGGCATGTCGTTGCGTTCGGCGGGGCCGTAGGGCGGCAGGTCGAGCCGGGCGGGCGGCGCGCCGATGGCGTTCAAATCGACGGCTTGCGGCGTGCCGGTGAAGCCGGTGGCGGTGGGCGTGAGCTTGTAGTACACGCCGTTCCACAGCTTGGCGCCGAAGTCGGCGGGCTGCTTGTAGAAGAACAGCAACTGATGCTCCAGCCAGCTCAGGTCGGTGGCGGTGATGGTGCCGGGGTTCTTGTACGGGTAGGGCACGTGGCACAGCACCTCGGTGCCGCCTTCGAGGCACTTGAACTCGCGCATAGAGAGGAAGAAATCCTTCAGCGCATGGATGTCCATCGTGACCTTCACGGCCGTTTTGTCGCCGGCCGGCGTGAAGCTCACGCTGCCAATGGCCACCACCTTGCCATCGCGCCCGTGAAGGCGAATGGTCTTGTCGCCGGCGGATTCGGCCGCGCCAGCGCCGGCGACGACCAACAGACCCAGCAGCAGGCTCGTCACGGTGCGGCGCATGGCGGGGCTCCTAGTGGGTGAACAGCTTGTGGTGCAGCCGCCGCAGCGACCACCACACACCGAAGGCCACCAGCGGAATCGCCAGTGCGGCGGTGATCTCGGGCGCCACCGGCCAGCCGAACTTCTCGGCGCCTTTGGCCATGTAGGCGACCAGCCCGACGATGTAATACGTGATGGCGGCGACCGACAGCCCTTCCACGGTGGACTGCAGCTTGAGCTGCAAATCCTGCCGGCGGTTCATCGTGGCCAGCAGCTCCTGGCTGGCCACCTGCTGCTCGATCTCGACCCGGGTGCGCAGCAGGTTGCTGATGCGCGAGACGCGCTCCGACAGGCTTTGCTGCCGGCGCACCGCCCACTCGCAGGTGCTGATCGCCGGCGACAGGCGGCGCTGCATGAACTCGCGGATGGTCTGCATGCCGGCCAGCCGCGACTCGGAAATATCGACGATGCGGCGGTTCACCAGGTCGAAATAGGCGCTGCTCGCCGAGAAGCGCGAATGGGTGGCGGCGTACTGCCCCTCCACCTGCCCGGCCAGCTTGGTGAGCCGGTCGAGCAGTTCGGGCTCCTCGCTGCGCTTGGCGCTGCGGATGGCCTCGGCCAGTTGGGCCAGTTCGCGTTCGGCGCCGCCCAGCACGGCCTGGGCTTCGCGCGCGGCGGGCAGCGCCAGCAGCGCGGCCATGCGGTAGGTCTCGATCTCGGTGAGCTGCTGCACCAGCCGGCCCAGGCGGCGCGGCGCCGCACTGCCCACCAGCAGCACCATGCGCGAAAAGCCGTCGGCGTGGATGGCGAAGTCGGTGTAGACCTCGCCGTTGCCCTCGGCCACGGTGGAGGCCACCAGCGAGTCTTCCAGCAGCACGCCGCGCTGCACCAGAGATTGGTCGCCGAAGGTGCGGCTGGGCAGCACCCACAGGTGCAGGCTGGAGATGCTCTGGCCGGGCAAGGCTTCGAACCAGTCGCGCGGCACCACGTCGAGCGCGGTCACGCAGCCCTGGTCGCCGAACGGGTCGGCGGTGAGCGGGCGCATGAAGGTGTAGCTGACGAATTCGGTGTGCAGTTCCCAGCGCAGGCGGAAACTGCCGAAGTCCATGCGCAGGTGGTTGGTCGTGCCGTCCGGCGGCGCCTGGTGGTGGTTGCGCAGCAGCGTGGCCAGGTGCGCCCGGCTGGCGTCGCGCTGGGCGGGGTCGGCCAGCATGACGACCTGCGAAATGGCCAGCGGCGGCGTGACGGCCTCCGGCGGGCGGGCGTGGATTTCGTTGTGCAGCGCCTGGCGCTGGGGGTGGTTTTGCAGTGACATGGGCATCCCTCGGGCGGCCATTGTGCCGCAGCCGGGCGGCCCCGCCACTGACGCAAAACCGGGACGGCTCCCTAGCCAGAAGCCGAACCGGCGGTCAGTCTTCCACGAAGGCTTCCTCGCGCTTGCTCTTCACCGCCGGCAGCAGCACGATGACCAGCAGCAGCGCCGCCACCGCCAGCAGGCTGGCCGACAGCGGCCGGGTCACGAAGACCGACCAGTCGCCGCGCGAGATCAGCAGCGCCCGCCGCATGTTCTCCTCCATCATCGGCCCCAATATGAAGCCGAGCAGCAAGGGCGCCGGCTCCACCGACAGCTTGAGGAACAAATAGCCGATGATGCCGAAGGCGGCCACCATCCAGATGTCGAACACGTTGTTGTTGGTGGTGAACACGCCGACGGCGCAGAACAGCACGATGGACGGGAACAGCCAGCGGTAGGGCACGGTGAGCAGCTTGATCCAGATGCCGATCAGCGGCAGGTTCAGCACCACGAGCATCAGGTTGCCGATCCACATCGACGCGATCAGCCCCCAGAACAGCTCAGGGTTGTTGCTCATCACCTGCGGGCCAGGCTGAATGTTGTGGATGGTCATCGCGCCGACCATCATCGCCATCACCGGGTTGGGCGGGATGCCCAATGTGAGCAGCGGGATGAACGAGGTCTGCGCGCCGGCGTTGTTGGCCGACTCCGGCGCCGCCACGCCGCGGATGTTGCCCTTGCCCAGCGGCAGTTCGCCCGGCTTCAGCCGCACCTTCTTCTCCAGCGTGTAGGCCGCGAAGGCCGACAGGATGGCACCGCCGCCCGGCAGGATGCCCAGCGTGGAGCCCAGCGCGGTGCCGCGCAGCACGGCCGGCGCCATGGCCTTGAAGTCTTCCTTGGTGGGGAACAGGCCCTGCACCTTGGCGGTGAAGACCTCGCGCTCGTCTTCGGGGCGCGCCAGGTTGCTGATGATCTCGCCGTAGCCGAACACACCCATGGCCACCACCACGAAGCCGATGCCGTCGGTCAGCTCCGGGATGTCGAACGAGAAGCGCGCCACACCGGAGTTCACATCGGTGCCGACCAGCCCGAGCAGCAGGCCCAGCACGATCATCGCGATGGCCTTCAGCAGCGAGCCCGAGGCCAGCACCACCGCGCCGATCAGGCCCAGCACCATGAGCGAGAAATACTCGGCCGGGCCGAACTTGAACGCCACCTCGGTCAGCGGAGCGGCGAAGGCCGCCAGAATGAGCGTGCCGACGCAGCCGGCGAAAAAGGAGCCCAGCCCCGCGGTGGCCAGCGCCGGCCCGGCCCGGCCGCGCCGCGCCATCTGGTAGCCGTCGAGCGTGGTCACCACGGAAGACGACTCGCCCGGTAGGTTCACCAGGATGGCGGTGGTGGAGCCCCCGTACTGGGCGCCGTAGTAGATGCCGGCCAGCATGATGAGCGCCGACACCGGCGGCAGCACGTAGGTGGCGGGCAGCAGCATCGCGATGGTGGCGATGGGGCCGATGCCGGGCAGCACGCCGATCAGCGTGCCCAGCAGGCAGCCACCGAAGGCGTACATCAGGTTGATCGGCGTGAAGGCCACGCCGAAGCCGATCGCGAGGTTGTTGATCAGGTCCATGGTCGTCGTGCCCGCGTCAGTTGATAAAGGCCGGCCAGACCTGGAACTGCAGGTTCAGCAGCTTCACGAAGATCAGGTACGAGCCGATGGCCAGCAGCGTGGCCAGCAGGGCCACCGCCTTGAAGCTGAAGGTGTCGGCGGCGAGGCTGGCGATGAACACCAGCGCGTACAGCGCCACGATCATGCCCATCGACGGCAGGCCGATCAGCGGCACGCCGCCCAGCAGCAGGCCGAACACCACGTTGGAGCCGATCACGCAGGCCAGCGGCTTCCACGCAATGGCGCCGATGCCCTCCTGCCCGGTGTCCCGGCCGGTCACCGCAGTCACCGTGATGGCCGCGCCGAGGATGGCCAGCACCACGCCCAGCATCATGGGGAAATAGCCGGGGCCCATGCGGGCGCCGGTGCCCAGGCTGTAGTTGGTCGCCCCCACCGCGAACGCGATGCCGACGGCCGAGAACATGAGCCCCGAAACGAGATCTTTCTGGTTTTTCACGCGCGCCTCCTGCGCCGGAATTGTGGCGGCAGACGCCGCAAGAGGCGTTGTGGATTCCCCTTAGCCGGGTCGCCGGGAGGACGCCGGGCTTCCGCCCTTTAACCAGCGAGGCGGTTGAAGGCGTGCATCCAGGTCTGGGTGCGGATCTTCCAGCGCGACTGCAGCTCCAGGCAGCGCGCGGCGCGCACGTCGAAGCCCGGGTCTTTGGGCGTGCGCTGCGCCAGCAGGATGGTGTTGCCCTCCTTGGTCGGCTTGAAGACCCAGATCGCGTCGGCGCCGAAGACCTTGGTGATCTTTTCCACGCTGCGGTCATAGCTGGAATGGCGGCCGAACAGGTTGACCGTCATGCAGCCGTCGTCGGTCAGTGCGCGGCGGCAGTCGGCGTAGAAGTCTTCGCTGTCGAGCAGCGGGGCGGCGGCCTCTTCGTCGTAGCAGTCCACCTGCAGCGCGTCCACCGCGCCCAGCCACTGCGGGCGCTTGATTTCATCGGCGGCGTCGGCAATGACGATCTTCAGCAGCTTGTCGTCGGGCGGCAGCTTGAACCAGGCGCGGCAGGCCAGCACCACGTTGGGGTTGATCTCCACCGCGGTGGTCTTCATGCGCAGCCGGTTGTGGCAGAACTTGGTGAGCGAGGCGGCGCCCAGGCCGAGCTGCATCGCATGCCGCTTGGCAACGCTGGGGCCGGTGCAGAACAGCAGCCAGGCCATCATGCGCTCGATGTACTCCAGGTGCAGGTCGAACGGTGCGTCGGTCTTCATGGTGCCCTGCACCCACTCGCTGCCCAGGTGCAGGAGCCGCACCTTGCCGTGGTCGGAAAAGTTGACTTCGGCGAGCTCGCCGGCCTTCGGGGGTGGCTTCTTGGGCATGGGTGAAAAAAAGGGCGTGGGGTCAGAGCAGGCCGTGCGCGGCGAACGCCTCGCGCCAGGCCGCCTGCTTGCGCGCCAGGCTCCAGCTCGCGTTGGCGGGGCTGGTGGACGGCAGCCGGATCACCGGCCAGCCGAACGCGGCGGTGACACGCGCCAGCTTGAAACTTTCGCCGCCATTATGGGCGATGGCCCGCAGCGCCGGGCACCGGTCGCGCAGCCGCTCCAGCGGGTTGGGCTGGGCGTTGCGGATGGCGGTGTCCAGGCTGCCCTCGCGCTCGCAGGTGGCGTACACGTCCCACACGCCCAGGCCGTGCGCCACCAGCCACTCGCAGCGCTGGGCATAGGGCAGCGCCCGCACGGCGGCCGGGTCGTGCGCCAGCAATTCGGTGACGATGGGCCAGAACTGGTTGCGCGGGTGGGCGTAGTACTGGCCGGCCGCCAGCGAGGCCGCGCCGGGAAAGCTGCCGAGCACGACGAGGCGGGTGGCGGGGCCAACGACCGGCGGCAGCCCGTTCAACCGTGTCACGCCGCACCCTTGCTCGCCGCCAGCAGCGGCGCGAGCCTTGGCAGCGCGGCCAGCGCATTGCGGGTGGTGGCGGCGGCCAGTTCATCGACGCCGATGCCGCGCAGCTCGGCCACCACCGCCGCAATGCGCGGCAGCTCGCCCGGCTCGTTGCGGCCTTGTGGTTCACCGGCGGCACGCTGCTCGGCGGTGCGGTACAGCCAGTGCGGCGGGATGTCGGGTGCGTCGGTCTCCATGACCAGCGCGGCCAGCGGCAGTTCGGCCGCGAGGCGGCGCAGTTGCAGCGCACGCTCGAAAGTGACGGCGCCGCCGAAACCCAGCTTGAAGCCGAGTTCGACGAAGGCCTCGGCCTGCTGGCGGCTGCCGTTGAAGGCGTGGGCGATGCCGGTCACCGCCTGGCCGTGCGACGCCAGCTCGCGCAGATGCTTCAGCAGCCGGTCGGCCGAGCGCCGCACGTGCACGATGACCGGCAGCCGGTGGCGGTGCGCCAGTTCGAGCTGCGCGCGGTAGACGTGTTCCTGCCGCTCGCGCATGGCGGGCTCGCACAGCGCGGGCACGAAGAAATCGAGCCCGATCTCGCCGACCGCGACCAGCCGCCCGTCCGGCGCGTGGGTGGTCAGCGCGTGGTCGAGTGTTTGAAGATCGGCGTCCGGCGTGCGCGGCACCATGAGCGGGTGAATGCCCAGGGCGTAGGCGTCGGCGCCGGCGTGGGCCAACTGGCGCACGGCCTCGAAGTTGCCGGGCGCCACGGCGGGAATGACGCACAGCGCTACACCTTTGGTAGCAGCAAACGACCGAACGGTGCTGACTTGCGGCCGATTTCCTTCATATTCCCCGGAAAACTCGGGTGCGTCGAGGTGGCAGTGGGTGTCGATCCACGTCATGGTTGCGCTACTGTAGCGGCGGCACAAAGCCCCGCGCCGGACGGAATTCGCGCGGCTGCCTAAACTGCAACGGACAACTCCCTGAAACACACCCGAAAAAGGAAGAACACCATGGCCAGCGAGGGCTACCACGAACCCATCAATGAACTCTCGGACGCCACCCGCGACATGCACCGCGCCATCAGCTCGCTGATGGAAGAGCTGGAGGCGGTGGATTGGTACCAGCAGCGCGTCGATGCCTGCAAGGACCCGGAGCTGAAAAAAATCCTGGAGCACAACCGCGACGAGGAAAAGGAACACGCGGCCATGGTGCTGGAATGGATCCGCCGCAAGGACAAGTTCTTCTCCAAGCAGCTCAAGGAATACCTCAACACCACCGGCAGCATCGCCGGCAAGGAAGAGGAAAGCAAGGGCAAGGACTGACCGGCGCGCTGCCCGCTGCGGGCCTGAACGGAATCAGGCCTGCAGCACGCCGCTGACGAGGTGCAGCTTGCGGTCGCAGCGGTCGGCGAGGGACTCGTCGTGCGTGACCATGACGAAGGCCGTGCCCTTGTCGCGCGCCAGCTCCAGCATCAGCGCGAACACGCTGGCGGCGGTTTTGCGGTCGAGGTTGCCGGTGGGCTCGTCGGCCAGCACGCAGGCGGGCTGCGTCACCAGCGCCCGCGCGATCGCCACCCGCTGGCGTTCCCCGCCCGACAGTTCCGCCGGCCGGTGCTCCACCCGCTCCCCCAGCCCCACGGCGGCCAGCATGCGGCGCGCCACCTCGTGGCACTCGGCCACCGGCTGGCGGCGGATGCGCAGCGGCATGGCCACGTTGTCGAGCGCGCTGAATTCCGGCAGCAGGTGGTGGAACTGGTAGACGAAGCCGAGGTGCTGGTTGCGCAGCCGGCCCTGCTCGGCCGCACCGAGCGCGCCGAGGTCTTGCCCCTTCAGCCGCACGCTGCCGGAGGTGGGCGCGTCGAGCCCGCCCAGCAGGTGCAGCAGCGTGCTCTTGCCGGAACCCGAAGCACCCACGATGGCCAGCGTTTCCCCGGCCCGCACGTCGAGGTTCACGCCCTGCAGCACGGTCACGTCGAGCAGGCCTTCGCGGAAGCGCTTGGTCAGGCCGCTGGCGGTGAGAACGACATCACTCATAACGCAAGGCCTCGGCGGGGTTGACGCGGCTGGCGCGCCAGCTCGGATAAATGGTCGCCAGGAAGGACAGCACCAGCGAGATCACCGCCACCGGCACGATGTCGCTGGCGAGCGGCTCGCTGGGCATGCGGCTGATGAGGTAGATGTCCTGCGGCAGGAAGTTGGCGTGCAGCAGTTTCTCCAGCGCGGGCACCAGCACGTCGATGTTGCAGGCGATGCCCAGGCCCAGCAGCAGGCCGGCCAGCGTGCCCACCACGCCCACCGCCGCGCCCTGCACCACGAAGATGCCCATGATGCTTTTCGGGCTGGCGCCCAGCGTGCGCAAAATCGCGATGTCGGCGCGCTTGTCGGTCACGTTCATCACCAGCGTGCTGACCAGGTTGAACGCCGCCACCGCGACGATCAGCGTGAGGATGATGAACATCATGCGTTTCTCGAGCTGCACGGCGGCGAACCAGGTCTTGTTCTGGCGCGTCCAGTCGCGAATGAGCACCTCGTTGCCCAGCGTCTGCTGCAGCTCGGCCGCCACTTCGCGGGCCTGGTGCAGGTCTTTCAATTTCACGCGCACGCCGGTCGGCCCTTCGAGGCGGAAGATGCGGGCCGCGTCGTCCTGGTGGATCATCGACAGCGCCGAGTCGTATTCGAAATGGCCGGAGTCGAAGGTGCCCACCACGGTGAACTGCTTGAGCCGCGGCACCACGCCGGCCGGCGTGACCTGGCCGCTCGGCGCGATCAGCGTGATGACGTCGCCCTCGCGCACGCCCAGTTGCCGCGCCAGTTCAACGCCCGGCACCACGCCGAAGCCGCCCGGCACTAGGCGGCTCAGCGCCGAGTTGCGGATGCCGCTGGTCACGTCTGTCACCTCGGGCTCCAGCGCGGGGTCGATGCCGCGCACGATGGTGCCCTTCATGTCCTCGCCGCGCGCCACCAGCGCCTGCGCCGCAATGAACGGGGCCGCGCCCACCACCTGCGGGTTGGCCTTGACCTTGGCGATGAGGCCCGGCACGTCGGGCAGCGCGCCGCCGTTCATCGCGTAGATCTCGATGTGCGCCACCACGCCCAGCATGCGGTCGCGCACCTCCTTCTGGAAGCCGTTCATCACGCTCAGCACGATGATGAGCGCGGCCACGCCGAGCGCGATGCCCAGCATGGACACGCCCGAGATGAAGGAGATGAAACCGTTGCGCCGGGTGGCCCGGCCGGCGCGCGTGTAGCGCCAGCCGAGGTTCAGTTCGAAGGGGGTCTGCATTGGCCGTGATTGTTGCATCCCGGACAATACCCCCATGCCCGCGCCCTCCCACCTGATCGTGCCCGCCGCGCGGATCGACGACCCCGCCTTCGACGCCGCCTTGCGCGGCCTGCAATTGCCCCGCCTCGGCGCCCTGCTCGCCCGGCTGGGCGTGGCCGGCGAACTGGGCGAAAGCGCCGAGAGCTGGTCCACCCCGTTCGAGCGCGTGCTGGCCGCCGCCAACGGCCTGCCCGGCGACGACGGCCGCATTCCCTGGGCCGCGTTCGAGTCCGGCACTACCGGCACGCCCTGCGCCTGGGTGCGGCCCTGCCGCTGGGACGTGGGCGCCAACCATGTGGTGATGGGCAACCCCGACGCCCTGGCGCTCGACGCCGCAGCCTCTGACGCGCTGCTCGCCACCATGGCGCCGTGGTTCGCCGAAGACGGCATCACGCTGCAGCGCTGGGGCGCGGTCGCCGGCTGCTGGCTGGCCACCGGCGAGGTTTTTCGCGGCCTGCGCACCGCCTCGCTCGACCGCGTGCGCGGGCAGCTACTGGAGCCGTGGATGGTGCCGTCGCCGCTGCTGCGCCGGCTGCAGAACGAAATGCAGATGCTGCTCTACACCCACCCCGTCAGCGAGGCCGCCGAGGCGCGCGGCCTGCCCGCCGCCAACTCGTTCTGGGTGACGGGCGCCGGCGTGCTGGAGGCGCCCCCCGCGCCTTCGGACCAGGTGGTGGTCGCGCCGCAGCTCGACGGCCCCGCCCGCCGTGGCCAGGCCGCCGAATGGGCCGAAGCCTGGCACACCCTGGACGCCGGCCCCATCGCCGACTGGGCCCGCCGCGCCCAGGCCGGCGAGGCCGTCTCGCTCACGCTGTGCGGCGAGCGCGTGGCCCGCCGCTGGGCGGCCGGCGCCGGAGGCGGTTCCAACGGCCTGGTCCGCCGAATTTCGAATCTTTTTGGCCGCAAGTCAGCGCCCGATCTCATTTCTTCGCTATGAAAATCGTAGTACGCGACGTTCCGCCCCGCGCCGCCTGGGCGCTTGAACAGGCCGGCGTTCACCCGCTGCTGGCCCGCCTGTATGCCGCCCGCGGCGTGCTCAACACCGCCGAACTCGACGACGGCCTGGCCCACCTGCTGCCGCCCGCCGGCCTCACCGGCGCACACGAAGCCGCCGTGCTGCTGGCCGACGCCATCGCCGCCCACAAGAAGCTCTGCATCGTGGCCGACTACGACTGCGACGGCGCCACCGCCTGCGCCGTGGCCGTGCGCGGCCTCAAGCTGCTCGGCGCACAACACGTCGATTTCCTCGTGCCCGACCGCGTGGTAGACGGCTACGGCCTCACCCCGCCCATCGCGCGCCGCGTCAAGGCCACCGGCGCCGACGTGCTCATCACGGTCGACAACGGCATCGCCAGCGTCGAAGGCGTGGCCGAGGCCCAGTCGCTCGGCCTGCAGGTGCTGGTGACGGACCACCATCTGCCCGGCCCCGCGCTGCCCGCCGCCGACGTGCTGGTCAACCCCAACCAGCCCGGCTGCGGCTTCGAAAGCAAGTCCATCGCCGGCGTCGGCGTCATGTTCTACGTGCTGCTGGCGCTGCGCGCCGAGCTGCGCGCGCGCGGGGTGTTCACGCCGCAGAACCAGCCCAAGCTCGATGCGCTGCTGCCGCTGGTCGCGCTCGGCACCGTCGCCGACGTCGTGCGGCTCGACGCCAACAACCGCCGCCTCGTCGCCCAGGGCCTGAAGCGCGTGCGCGACGGCGCCATGCCCGCTGGCCTGGCCGCGCTGTTCACCGCAGCCGGCCGCGACGCCCGCCGCGCCACCACCTTCGACTTCGGCTTTGCGCTCGGCCCCCGCATCAACGCCGCCGGCCGGCTGGCCGACATGACACTCGGCATCACCTGCCTGCTCACCGACGACGCCACCCAGGCCGCCGCACTCGCCCAGCAGCTCGACGCCATCAACCGCGAGCGCCGCGAGATCGAGGGCGACATGCGCGAGCAGGCCTTCGCGATCGCCGAATCGCTGTTCGACGAAGGCGAGGCGCCGCCCCCCGCGCTGTGCGTGTTCGACCCCGACTTCCACGAAGGCGTGGTCGGCATCGTCGCCTCCCGCATCAAAGACAAGCTGCACCGGCCCACCTTCGTCTTCGCCGCCAGCCAGGCGCCCGGCCACGAAGACGAACTCAAAGGCTCCGGCCGCTCCATCCCCGGATTCCATTTGCGCGACGCACTCGACCTCGTCGCCAAACGCCACCCCGGCGTGCTGCTGCGCTTCGGCGGCCACGCCATGGCCGCCGGCTGCACCGTCAACGCCGACCGCCTCGACGAATTCGAAGCCGGCCTGGCGGCCGTCGCGCAAGAGTGGCTCGCCCCCGCCACCCTCACCCGCCGCCTGGAAACCGACGGCCCCCTCGCCCCCGAATACCGCCGCCCCGAGATGGTCGACACCCTGCACGCGGCGGTCTGGGGCCAGGGCTTCGCCCCGCCGGTCTTCAGCGAAGAAGTCGACGTGCTGTCACAACGCCTCGTCGGCGAGAAACATCTGTCGCTGAAACTGAAGCACCAGGGTCAGCCGGTCGACGGCATCTGGTTCGGCCGGACCGAACCGCTGCCAGCGCGCGCGCATCTGGCGTTTCGGTTGGAGACGGATGAGTGGCAGGGGGTAAGTCGAGTAAGGTTTCTTATCGAAGGGGTGGAATAGTGACCGAAAAGAAGTATTTCTGACTTTCCACTTCTAAATCAAAATAGCGAGCAAGCCAATTACTCGAAAGCCAGATTTTGTATTTTCACGCAGTTCTAATTCTTCCCGGTGCTCGACAACGATACATGTGCAACCTTTCTGAAGAAGAAGCACATACTCAAGTAATTTTGCCGTTTCTGAGAGATGGCATCGTTAACTATCGCAGAGGAGGTAGAACGACCTCTCATCAAGTGGTAGACCTTCGCATATATAAAACGAAAGAGCATTGGAGCCGGAAGCAAAGTACTTTTGACGACTTTATTGCGAAGAAAAATAACGTTGCGAAAGCAGTTATTGCAAAGGCCCAATCCAGAACAGTTGCTCCTCAGCACCGTGTGTTCGTTGTTATGCCTATTCAAGGTGATAAATATGGTGAGATGAACGAACAGCGAATTCACGAAGAATTTACTAAGCGATTTGTCTCGGTTGAGAAAGCTCTTAGCAAGCAGGGCTGCGTAGCGATACGTATCGATAAAGAAATCCCTTTGGATGACTTGGTTAGACGCATCAAATCGGAAATTACCAAAGCTCAGTTCATCGTTGCAGATCTGACTGATGAGCGGCCATCCTGCTATTTCGAGGCGGGCTACGCTGAAGCGCTTCGAAAGCCAATCATTTATGTGGCAAGCAAGCAAAGCGTTATATTGCCAGGCGAAAAAACCAAAATTCACTTCGACGTTCACATGAACGTAAACTTTTTTTCAAATCATAGAGAGCTTCAAGAAAAGCTCTCGGCAGCAATCGAAAAGAACCGGGAGTTACTATTTGCTAGTCAGGCCAACGGAGCTACCCCTACTGCAAAGGCATAGGATTTTTTGTACTCGCTTCGCGCTATGGTTCACCCCGCCAAGTTCTTCAACACCACACTCCCCGGAAACGCATACACCAGCGCGGCGGTCATCAGCACGTAGCGGATGAACTTGCCGATGGCCATGTAGGCCAGGCAGGGCCAGAACGGGAAGCGCAGCCAGCCGGCCACGGCGCAGAGCGGGTCGCCGACCACGGGCAGCCAGGCGAGCAGGCAGGTCTTGGGGCCGAAGCGGTTGAGCCAGTCGAGCACGCGCAGGTGCGTGGCGGAGTGGCGGTACTTGTCGACGGCGTTGTGGGCGCCGTAGCCCATCCACCAATCGACCGCGCCGCCGAGCGTGTTGCCGATGGTGGCGACGACGATGGCCGGCCAGAACAGCTCGGGGTTCAGCTTCACCAGTCCGAACACCGCGGGCTCTGAACCCAGCGGCAGCAGCGTGGCCGAAATGAAGGCGATGACGAAGACGGTGCTGAGGCCGTATTCGGGCAGTGCGAGCAGCGCCAGCAGGTGATTAATCCAGGCTTCCATGGGTGCGGCGCAGTATAGGAGCGGGCCTCTTGTCCGCGCTCACCAACGGTTTCAACTGCTGAAATTTTGGGCAGCTACAATCGTGCCTCTTTTTTCGGCACCCCCTTCTCAAGACCACCATGCGCATCGGCCCCTACGAACTGGCGAACAACGTGTTCGCGGCGCCGATGGCGGGGGTGACGGACCGGCCCTTCCGCATGCTGTGCAAGAAGCTGGGCGCGGGCTACGCGGTGAGCGAGATGGTGACCTCGCGGCGCGACCTCTGGAACAGCCTGAAGACCTCGCGCCGCGCGAATCATGACGGCGAAGCCGCGCCCATCGCGGTGCAGATCGCCGGCACCGACGCGGCCATGATGGCCGACGCGGCGGCCTACAACATCGACCGCGGCGCGCAGATCATCGACATCAACATGGGTTGCCCGGCCAAGAAGGTCTGCAACAAGTGGGCGGGCTCGGCGCTGATGCAGGACGAAACCCTGGCGCTTGAGATCGTGCAGGCGGTGGTGACCGCGGCGGCACCGCACGGCGTGCCGGTCACGCTGAAGATGCGCACCGGCTGGCGGCACGACCAGCGCAACGCGCTGGCCATTGCGCGGGCGGCTGAAGCGGCCGGCGTGGCGATGGTGACGGTGCACGGCCGCACGCGCGAGCAGGGCTACAAGGGCGAGGCGGAGTACGAGACCATCGCCGCGGTGAAGGCCGCGCTGCGCATTCCGGTGGTGGCCAATGGCGACATCACAACGCCGGAAAAGGCGCGCGAGGTGCTGGCCGCCACCGGCGCCGACGCGGTGATGATCGGCCGCGCGGCGCAGGGCCGGCCGTGGATCTTCCGCGAGGTGGTGCACTTCCTGAAGACCGGCGAACACCTGGCGCCGCCGCTGGTGGCCGAGGTGCGGCAACTGCTGCTCGACCATTTGCTCGACCACTACGCGCTGTACGGGGAAGGCAGCGGCCTGCGCAGCGCGCGCAAGCACATCGCCTGGTACGTGCGCAGCCTGCCGGGTGGCGAGGCCTTCCGCCAGACCATGAACCAGATTGACGACGCCGGCCGGCAATGGCAGGCGGTGAAGGATTTTTTCGACGCGCTGGAAAGCGCGCACGAGCGGCTGCCGATGGCGAGCAGCCCAGTTGAGGGAGACATCGAATGCACAGCCTAATAACAGGCCACAAGACAACCGTTCCGCCGCCGGGCCGTTCCCAAGGCGGAACAGCCCCCTCGGGGGGCAGCGCAGCACACGAAGTGGCAAGCGTGGGGGCCACATGAGCAAGAAACAGATCGAGGAGTGCGTGCGCACCAGCCTCGACGCGTATTTCCGCGACCTCTGCGGCACCGAGCCCGACGGCATGTACGAGATGATGATCCGCACCGTCGAGAAGCCGCTGCTCGAGGTGGTGCTGAAGCAGGCCGAGCACAACCAGTCGAAGGCGGCGGAATGGCTGGGCCTGAACCGCAACACGCTGCGCAAGAAGCTGGTCGAGCACAAGCTCATCAAGTAAACCGATTCACCTTTTCAACGACAACAAAAAATGGCCCTCACCGCGCTGATTTCCGTTTCCGACAAGACCGGCATCGTCGAGTTCGCCCGCGCGCTGCATGCGCTGGGCACGCAGCTCGTGTCCACCGGCGGCACCGCCAAGCTGCTGGCGGATGCCGGCCTGCCCGTGACCGAAGCGGCGGAGCTGACCGGCTTCCCCGAAATGCTGGACGGCCGCGTGAAAACGCTGCACCCCATGGTGCACGGCGGCCTGCTGGCGCGGCGCGACCTGCCGGAACACATGGCGGCTTTGAAGACGCACGGCATCCAGACCATCGACCTGCTGGTGGTCAACCTCTACCCCTTCGAAGCCACGGTGGCCAAGCCGGGCTGTACGCTGGAAGACGCGATCGAGAACATCGACATTGGCGGCCCGGCCATGGTGCGCAGCGCGGCCAAGAACTGGAAAGACGTGGGCGTGCTGACCGACGCCGCGCAATACGGCCCGGTGCTGGAAGAACTCAAGGCCAACGGCAAGCTGGCCGACAAGACGCGCTTCGCGCTGTCCGTGGCGGCGTTCAACCGCATCAGCGACTACGACGGCGCGATCAGCGACTACCTCTCGCGCATCCAGGAAGACGGCAGCCACGCGCTGTTCGGCGGCCAGGCCAACGGCCGCTTCGTCAAGCTGCAGGATCTGCGCTACGGCGAGAACCCGCACCAGCAGGCCGCGTTCTACCGCGACCTGTACCCCGCGCCCGGCTCGCTGGTCACGGCGGTGCAGTTGCAGGGCAAGGAGCTGAGCTACAACAACATCGCCGACGGCGACGCGGCGTGGGAATGCGTGAAGAGCTTTGATGCGCCGGCCTGCGTGATCGTCAAGCACGCCAACCCCTGCGGCGTGGCGGTGGGCGCGAACCCGCTGGAGGCCTACAGCAAGGCTTTTCAGACCGATCCGACGTCGGCCTTCGGCGGCATCATCGCGTTCAACCGCGCGGTGGACGGCGCGGCGGCGCAGGCGGTGAGCAAGCAGTTCGTCGAGGTGTTGATGGCGCCGGGCTTCAGCGACGAGGCGCTGGACATCTTCAAGGCCAAGGCCAACGTGCGGCTGCTGAAGATCGACCTGCCTCCTTCTTATGGCGCCGACTCCGCGGCGCGTGGCGGCGCGACCGACTGGGACAACGGCCGCAACGCGGTCGACGTGAAGCGCGTCGGCTCCGGCCTGCTGATGCAGACCGCCGACAACAAGGAACTCACGCTGGCCGACCTGAAAGTGGTCACCCAAAAGGCGCCGACCGATGCCGAGCTGCAAGACCTGCTGTTCGCGTGGAAGGTGGCCAAGTACGTGAAGAGCAACGCCATCGTCTTCTGCAAGGGCGGCATGACCATGGGCGTGGGCGCCGGCCAGATGAGCCGCCTGGATTCGGCGCGCATCGCCAGCATCAAGGCGCAGCACGCCAAGCTGGAGTTGAGCGGCACGGTGGTGGCGAGCGACGCCTTCTTCCCGTTCCGCGACGGGCTGGACGTGGTGGTCGACCACGGCGCCACCTGCGTCATCCAGCCGGGCGGCTCGATGCGCGATCAGGAAGTGATTGACGCGGCCAACGAGCGCGGCGTGGCGATGGTGTTCACCGGCGTGCGGCACTTCCGGCACTGATTTCTGAACAAAATCGGCCGCAAGTCAGCGCCGGATGGCGCTTTCCAGCTATAAAAATCAGAGCGAAGCGAAGACTTCGCGCGCCGCCGCCACGGTGGCCGCGATGTCGGCCGTGCTGTGCGCGGCACTGACGAAGCCGGCCTCGTACAGCGCCGGCGCGAAGTAGATGCCGCGGTCCAGCATGCCGTGGAAGAAGCGGTTGAAGCGGGGGCCGTCGGTGGTCATGACGGTGGCGTAGTTCTGCGGCAATTCGCTCAGCAGGAAGAAGCCGAACATGCCGCCTTCGCTGTCGTGGCAGAAGGGCACGCCGGCGGCGTTGGCGGCGTCGGCCAGTCCTGAAGTCAGCGCGCGGGCCTGCACGGCGAGGCCGTCGTAGAAGCCGGGCCGCGCAATCTCCTTGAGCGTGGCGAGGCCGCAGGCGGTGGCGACCGGGTTGCCCGAGAGCGTGCCGGCCTGGTACACACCGCCGAGCGGCGCCAGTTGCTGCATCACCGCGCGTTTGGCGCCGAAAGCCGCCAGCGGCATGCCGCCGCCGATGACCTTGCCCATCACGGTCACGTCGGGCTCGAAGCCGGGAATCAGTTTGGCGTAGACCGCCTGCGCGCCGCCGAGCGCCACGCGGAAGCCGGTCATCACCTCGTCGAACACCAGCAGCGCGCCGTGCTTGGAGCACAGCTCGCGGCAGCGCTGCATGAAGGGCACGCTGGCCCGCACGAAATTCATATTGCCGGCGATGGGTTCGATCATCAGGCAGGCGATGTCGTCGCCGTGCGCGGCGAAGGCAGCGTCGAGCTGTTCGAGGTGGTTGTACTCCAGCACCAGCGTGTGCTGCACCACCTCGGGCGGCACGCCGGCACTGGTGGGGTTGCCGAAGGTGGCCAGGCCGGAGCCGGCCTTCACCAGCAACGCGTCGGCATGGCCGTGGTAGCAGCCCTCGAACTTGATGAGTTTGCTGCGGCCGGTGGCGCCGCGGGCGAGGCGGATGGCGCTCATCGCGGCCTCGGTGCCGCTGCTCACCAGCCGCACCATGTCGATGGACGGCACCAGCTTCACGATGGCCTCGGCCAGCTCCACCTCGCGCTCGGTCGGTGCGCCGAACGAGAAGCCGTCGCGCGCGGCCTGCGTCACCGCCTCCACCACCGCCGGGTGGCCGTGGCCCAGGATCATCGGGCCCCAGGAGCCGATGTAGTCGATGTGGCGTTTGCCGTTGGCGTCCCAGAAGTAGGCGCCCTCGGCGCGCTGCACGAAACGCGGCGTGCCGCCCACAGCGCGGAAGGCGCGCACGGGGGAGTTCACGCCGCCCGGAATGAGCGCCTGCGCGCGTTCGAAGAGTTGGGCGTTGCGGTCGGTGCCGCCGTCAGTGTTTGAGGTCATTGCGCGGGAAATTCAGCAGTTGCAGCTCGTCGGGGGTGGGCGCCTCGTCGGTCTCGCCGCTGCCGGCAGCTCCCGCGGGCGCGCCGTCGTCGTCATCGTCGTCTTGCGCCCAGAACATGCGGTCGGGCAGGATGTGGCCCATGCCGGGGCGAAAGCCGGCGTCGAGGCTGCGGTCGAGGTAGGCCAGCGCCTCGCCGGCCGCCTGGCCGAGGTCGACGCCCGCCGCCACCAGCGAGGCGAGCGCGGCCGACAGCGTGTCGCCGGCGCCGGCGAAGGTGGCCTCGAAGCGCTCGAACTTGGCGCTGGCCAGCACCTGCTGCGGCGAGGCCAGCACGTTGTCGATGTGCTGCTCGGGCAACGGAAGGCCGGTGACCAGCGTGTAGGGCGTGCCGGCTTCGGCGGCGGCCTTGGCGATGTCTTTGGCGCTGGGCGCGCGCTCGCTGCTCCAGTCGGGCAGCAGCCAGCGCCACAGCGTGCTGTGGTTTCCCACCAACACGGCGGCCTGCGGCAATAGGAGTTCGCGGAAGGCGTCGAGGTAGCCGTCGATCTCGCTTTCTTCCCACCACGACAGGTTGGGCATGTAGGCGATGACGGGTACGTCGGCGTAGTCGGCGGCCACGGCGGCCACGGCAGCGATGTTCTCCGGCGTGCCGACGAAACCCACCTTGATGGCCTGCACCGTGATGTCTTCCAGAATGACGCGGGCCTGCTCGGTCACGGCTTCGTCGTCGAGCGGGAAATGGTCGAACACCTCGGCGCTGTCGCGCACGTAGGCACCGGTGGCAATGGCCAGCGCATGGGCACCCACCGAGGCGGCGGCGGTGATGTCGGCGGTGAGGCCGCCGGCGCCGCTGGGGTCGTTGGCGTTGAAGGCCAGCACGCAGATGGTGCCGTCGTCGTCCGCGCCGGACGTGCTGGGGTCGTCGGGCGGGGTGTCGGCGTCGGGTGAGGTCATGCGCGGATGCGGGTGAAGGCGTGGCGGCGGCGCGCCCTGGGGCAGCCCGAGGGGCCGCCGATACAATTCCAATCCATTCTATGCGAAGGCCTTGCCCACTGTGACTGAAGCGAAAACCTGGATGTGTCTGATCTGCGGCTGGATCTACGACGAGGCCACCGGCGCCCCCGAACACGGCATCGCGGCCGGCACCCTGTGGGCCGACGTGCCCATGAACTGGACCTGCCCCGAGTGCGGCGCGCGCAAGGAAGACTTTGAGATGGTGGAGATTTAAGTTAGCCTCGGCAGACACACGCCGACACCTGAGGAGCACCGCCGAGTGAGCACGACGAGGAGCACGTCGGGTCTGAAGATTCTCGTCATCGACGACAGCAACACCATCCGCCGCAGCGCCGAAATCTTCCTGCGCCAGGGGGGCCACGACGTGGTGCTGGCCGAAGACGGCTTCGACGCATTGGCCAAGGTCAGCGACCACGAGCCGCACCTGATCTTCTGCGACATCCTGATGCCGCGGCTGGACGGCTACCAGACCTGCGCCATCATCAAGCGCAACGCGCGTTTCTCGCAAACGCCGGTGGTCATGCTCTCCTCCAAGGACGGCGTGTTCGACAAGGCGCGCGGCCGCATGGTCGGCTCGCAGCAATACCTCACCAAACCGTTCACCAAGGACCAGCTGCTGCACACGGTGGCACAGCTCGCGCCCGCGCAAGGAACCGCCTGATGGCCATCCGCAACATCCTCGTCGTCGACGACTCCAAGACCGAACTGATGTTCCTCTCGGACCTGCTGCAGAAGAAGGGCTTCGCGGTGCGCACCGCCGAGAACGCCAGCGAGGCCATGGCCCAGCTCGGCGTCCAGCGGCCCGACCTGATCCTGATGGACATCATCATGCCGGGCCAGAACGGCTTCCAGCTCACGCGCTCGCTGTCGCGCGACCCCGCCTATTCCGACGTGCCCGTCATCATGTGCACCAGCAAGAACCAGGAAACAGACCGCGTCTGGGGCCTGCGCCAGGGCGCGCGCGACTACGTCACCAAGCCGGTCGACGCCGACGAGCTGCTGGCCAAGATCCAGGCCCTGGAGTAAGCCCCAGCCCATGGCCAACCGCGATGCCCTGCGCGAACTGCAAACCCGGCTGGCCGCGCGGCTGGAGGCCAGCAAGACCGCCAGCGTCACCGCGTCGTGGCTGGCCGTCGAGACCGGCGGCCGGCGCTTCCTGATCCCGCTGCGCCAGGCCGGTGAAATCTTTTCGCTGCCGCCGGTGCAACCGGTGGCCTACACGGCGCCCTGGTTTCTCGGCGTGGCCAGCCTGCGCGGCGGCCTGTACGGCGTGATCGACTTCGGCCGTTTCGCCGGCGCGGGGCAGCCGGCGCCGCGCGGCTCCGCCAACGAGGCCAGGCTGGTCACCGTGAACAGCCTGCTCGACTTCAACTGCGCGTTGCTGGTCGACCGGCTGTGGGGCCTGCGCGGCCCCGAGGCCTTCACCGAACAGGCCGCGCCCGAAGCCGGTGCGCCCGCCTGGCACGGCCACTGCTACACCGACGCCAGCGGCCTGCCGTGGCAGGAGATCAACCTGCAGACGCTGTGCGCGCAGGACGATTTCGTGCACATCGGCGCCCAGGCTCCCGCGTAACGCGCCCGCCAGCGCGCACCCTCCACGATCAGACCGGCACCCCCAAGAGGCCAACACCCATGTCCGCTGTCGAGCTTTCCAAACTCCCCGCCACTGGCGACGCCGAGCCGCTCAGCCCGCCCCCGGCACCCGCCGACGAGGCGCCGGCCAGCCAGATGTTCGAAGACGAACAGGCCGGTGACACCGACGCGCTCGACGACACGCTGGCGCTGCCGCTGCTGGGCCGCCGCCCCATCGACCAGCAGCAGCGCCTGCTGACACGCCTGTTCATCGCCTCGCTGGTGCTGCTGGCCGTGGCCGTGCTCTACACGCTGAGCCAGAACAACCGCCTGAACCAGCAGGTGGCCGCCACCGGGCAGGCGCTGATGCAGTCGCAGCGGCTGGCCAAGTCGGTGTCGCAGGCGGTGGTGGGCAGCGAGGCCGCGTTCACCGAGGTGAAAGACAGCTCGCAGGTGCTGGGCAGCACCGCCCGCGCGCTGCGCGACGGCGACGCCAGCACCGGCGTGGCCGCCGTCGGAAGCCGGCTGCAGGACGACATGGAGAAGATCGTGCCGCCGGCCGAGAAGGCCGAGAAGAATGCCGGCGCCATCCTGGCGCAGCAGAAGGTGCTCACGCAGGTGGGCAGCGCGCTGCGCACCATCAACCGCCAGTCGGCCGACCTGCTGGAGATCGCGGAGACGGTGGCGTCGCTCAAGCTGCAGCAGGGCGCGCCGGCGGCCGAGATCGCCGCCGCCGGCCAGCTCGTCATGCTGACCCAGCGCATCGGCAAGTCGGCCAACGAATTCCTCACCTCCGAAGGCGTCAGCCCTGAAGCCGTGTTCCTGCTCGGCAAAGACCTGAACTCGTTCAACGACATCGCCCGCGGCCTGCTGTCGGGCAGCAGCGAGCTGCGGCTGGCCGCCGCGCGCGACGGCCAGACCAAGGAACGGCTGGAAGCGCTGCTCAAGAGCTTCGAGCAGACTCGCAAGCAGGCCGGCGCCATTCTGGGCAACCTGCAAAGCCTGGTGACGGCGCGCGAGGCGCAGGCCTCCATCGTCGCCGACAGCGAGCCCCTGCGGAAGGCGTTGCAGAACCTGCAGGCCAGGCTGTCGGCCGAGTCGGGCTTCGGCGCCGGCCCGGTGCTGGCGCTGCTGCTGGCGGCCGCTTTCGCGCTGGCCTGCGCGGTGGGGCTGGCCCACGTGCAGGTGCAAGACGGGCGCATGCGCCAGCGCATCGCCGAAGAGCGCCGCCTGGCGGCAGAGGCGCAGCAGCGCGAGGCCGAGCAGCAGGAAAAGGAAGCCAAGCGCGTCAACGACGCCAACCAGGCCGCCATTCTGCGGCTGATGAACGAGCTGCAGACGGTGGCCGAGGGCGACCTGACGCACGAAGCCACCGTGACCGAAGACATCACCGGCGCCATCGCCGACTCGGTGAACTACACGGTGGAAGAACTGCGCGCGCTGGTGGGCAACGTGCAGAACACCGCCTCGCGCGTGACGCAGACCACCGCGCAGGTCGAGAACACCTCGGCGCAGCTGCTCGTGACCTCCACCGAGCAGTTGCGCGAGATCCGCGAAACCGGCCAGTCGGTGCTCGACATGGCGGGCCGCATCAACGGCGTCTCCACGCAGGCGCAGGCGTCGGCCGCGGTGGCGCGCCAGTCGCGGGAAGCGGCCGAGTCGGGCCTGACCGCCGTGCAGAACGCCATCGGCGGCATGAACGCCATCCGCGACCAGATCCAGGAAACCTCCAAGCGCATCAAGCGGCTGGGTGAGTCGTCGCAGGAGATCGGTGAAATCACGGAGCTGATCTCCGACATCACGGAGCAGACCAACGTGCTGGCGCTCAACGCCGCCATCCAGGCCGCCTCGGCCGGCGACGCCGGGCGCGGCTTCTCGGTGGTGGCCGAAGAAGTGCAGCGCCTCGCGGAACGCTCCAGCGACGCGGCGCGCCAGATCGCGGCGCTGGTGAAGGCCATTCAGACCGACACGCAGGATGCGGTGGCCGCCATGGAGCGCTCCACGCGCGGCGTGGTGGAAGGGGCCAAGCTGTCCGACAACGCCGGTTCGGCGCTGACCGAGATCGACACCGTGTCGCGCCGGCTCGCCCAGCTCATCGAGGAAATCTCGAACGCCACCGCCCGCGAGGCGCAGTCCGCCAACGTGGTGGCCGGCAGCATCCAGCACATCTTCGCCACCACCGAACAGACCGGCGAGAGCACCCGCTCCACCGCCCAGCAGGTGCGCGACCTGACGCAGGTGGCCGAAGAACTGCGGCAGTCGGTGTCGCGGTTCAAGATCGCCTAACCGGCCCGCCGCCGCCCGCCCGCGCCATGGTTGTGTTCCCGAACGAGCCCGCCGACCTGCCCGAACCGCCGCACGGCGGCGACGCCCCGCCCGACCTGACGCCGCTGGCCTGGGTCATTGCCGAGCTGCGCCGCTCGCTCGACGCCGCGACCAAGGCGATGCGCCGCTACGTGCGCGATGCCGCCGCCGCCCGCGGCACCGAACTCGCCGCCGCCGACGCCAGCCAGTTGCGCCTCGCCCGGCAGCAGTTGCACCAGGCCATGGGCGCGCTGGAGATGGTGGGCCAGGGCGCGCCCGCGCTGCTGCTGCGCGCCATGGAAGCGGTGGCGCAGCAGTGCGTCAACGAGCCGGAACGCTGCAGCGAAAGCGGTGCCGCCACCGTGGAGCAGGCCAGCTTCGCGCTGGTGGAGTACCTGGAGGCGGTGCTGGCCGGCAAACCGGCCTCGGCCGTTGCGCTGTTCCCGCAGTACAAGGCCGTGCAGGAACTGGCCGCCGCCGACCGCGTGCACCCGGCCGACCTGTTCACCCTCGACTGGCGCTGGCTCGACGCCGGCGGCGCCCTGCCCCCGGCCGCGCCACAGCCGTGCAACGACGAGGCCCGCGCCCGGCTGGACCCGCTGGTGCTCAAGCTCGTGCGCGGCGGCGACGCCGAAGCCGCCCGCGCGCTGCACGGCGAGGCGCTGGGCTTTGCCGCCGCGCAGGCCCGGCCGGCGGCCCGCGCGTTCTGGCAGATCACCGCCGCCGCCGCCGAGGCCATCGCGCTCGGCCTGCTGCCGGTCGACCTGTACCTCAAGCGCGCGCTGACCCGCGTGCTGCTGCAGTTCTCCAGCTTGGCGCGGGGCGAAGACACCGTGTCCGACCGGCTCGCCCAAGACCTGCTGTTCTTCTGCGCGCAGGCCGCGCCAGCCAACACCGCCGCCGCGCCCACGCTGGCCGCCGTGCGCGCCGCCTACGGCCTGTCCGACGCCCGCCGCATCGACTACGACACCGCGCTCTACGGCCGCCACGACCCCGCCCTGTTGGCCCAGGCGCGCAAGCGCATTGCCGCCGCGCGCGAAGCCTGGTCGCACCTGTCCGGCGGCGAAGGCCACAAGCTCCGGCCGGTGGCCGACCAGTTCAACCTGGTGGCCGACTCCCTGCTCAAGCTGCACCCGCCCAGCGCCGCGCTGGCCCGCGGCCTGACCGGCGTGATGGAAAACACGCTGCGCACCGGCGAGGCGCCCGGCACCGAAACCGCGATGGAAGTCGCCACCTCGGTGCTCTACCTCGAAGCGGCGGTGGAAGACCTCTCGCTGAACGACCCCCAGCTCGCCGACCGCATGGCGCGGCTGTCGCAGCGGCTCGAGCAGGTGCTGGCCGGCCAGCCCGCGCAGCCGCTCGAACCCTGGATGGAAGAGCTGTACCGCCGCGTCAGCGACCGCCAGACCATGGGCAGCGTGGTGGGTGAACTGCGCGCCACGCTGGCCGAACTCGAAGGCGCCCTCGACCCGTTCTTCCGCCAGCCGGCCGACAAAAGCGTGCTGGCCCGCGTGCCGGCGCAGCTCCAGCAGATGCGCGGCGTGCTGTCGGTGCTGGGCCTGGACCGCGCCGGCCTGGCGGTGGCGCGCATGCGCGCCACCGTGGAAGAGCTGCTGGCCACCGACGTCCAGCCGCAGCTCGCCCAGGCCACCTTCGACGCGCTGGGCAACAACCTGGGCGCGCTCGGCTTCCTGATCGACATGCTGAACTACCAGCCGGCGCTGGCGAAGAAGCTGTTCGTCTACGACGACGCCACCGGCGAACTCAGGCCCCTGATGGGCCGCGCCCACCCCCAGCCGGTCACACCGCCCGCACCCACCCTCGACCTGGTGCAGCGCGCCCTCGACGTGGCCGCCACCGCCGCCGCCGAACACGCGCCGGTGCCGGAGCTGCGCGAGAAGCTGGGCGCCATTGCCACCTCTGCCACGCTGGCCGAACAGCCGGCGCTCGCCGCCGCCGCGGCTGCCGCCGCACAGGCCGTGGCCGCCGACGTGCCCGACGCCGCCGTCGCGCTCAACCAGCTCGCCAACGCGGCCGCCATGCCGCCCGCCGAGCCGCAGGCCGACGCGCTGTCGCTCGCCGAGCCGGTGCAAGAAGACGACCTGCGGGGCATCTTTCTGGACGAGGCCCGCGAGGTGGCCGAAGGCGGCCGCCGCGCCATCGCCGTGCTGCGGCAGGAGCCCGCCAACCTCGACGCGCTCACCACGCTGCGCCGCAGCTTCCACACGCTCAAGGGCAGCTCGCGCATGGTGGGCCTGGCCGAGTTCGGTGAAGCGGCCTGGGCGGCGGAACAGCTGATGAACGTCTGGCTGGCCGACCAGAAGCCGGCCACGCCGCCGCTGCTGACCGTGACCGGCGACGCCCTGGACGGCCTCGCCCGCTGGGTGGACGACATCGCCGCCGGCAGCGCCACGCCCTGGTCGGCCGCGCCCTTCCGCGCCAGCGCCGAAGCGCTGCGCCTCGAAGACCGCGTGCTGCCGCTGGGCGCAACGCCGGCCGAACCGCCGTTGCCGGAAAGCCGTGAACGGCCTGCACTGGAGCTGCCTGCGCTGGACCTTCCCTCGTTGGACCTTCCCTCGCTGGATCTGCCAGTGCTGGATGTGCCCACGCTCGACCTGGCCGAGCCGCCCGCCGCCGCGCTGCCCGCCTTCGACCCGCTGCCCGAGCTGGCCGCTTTCGCACAGCCGCCCACCCCCGACCTCCCGCCGCCCGAGGCCGGCCTGATCGATTTCGACGACCTGCCGCTCGAACCGCTGCCGGACGAATTCCCCGCCCCTGCCACAGAGCCCACCCCGCTGGCGCCCGACGTCGACATCGCCTCGCTGTTCGGCGACCTCGACCTGTCGCTGCCCGAAGGCACGGTGATCGAGCCGCCGGTGGAGCTGCACGACATCGACCTCTCCGCACTGGCGTCGCTCGCCGCCCCGGCGGCCGACAACGCCGAGCCCGCACCGCCTCTGCCGCCGCCGGAGCTGCACACGCTGGAGCCGTTCACCGAGCCCGAGCTGGCGCCGGCCGCAGACGCCGAGCTTGTCGCAAACCTGCAGCCGGTTTCCGACACAGCGCCTGTCGCAGACCTGGAGCCCTTGGCCTTCATCGCCCCGGTCGCCGCAGCGCCGGCAGCGCCCACGGAAGCCCCCTCGGAAGCGCCCCAGCCAGAACCGCCGGCCGTGCCGGGCGACGGCGGCGACGACGCGCCAGTCAAGGTGATCGACGGCCTGCGCATCGGGCTGCCGCTCTACAACGTCTATCTGAACGAGGCCGACGAATGGTCGCGCCACCTCTCCACCGCGCTGGGCGAATGGGCGCTGGAGCTGCACCGCCCGCTGCCGGACGAAGCCGTGGCCATGGCGCATTCGCTCGCCGGCAGTTCGGCCACCGTGGGCTTCACCGCGCTGTCGGGCCTGGCCAAGACGCTGGAGCAGGCGCTGCAGCACACCCGCGCGCAGGGCACGGGCACGGCCGAGCGCGCGCATTTGTTCATGGCGGTGGCGGAAGACATCCGCCGCCTGCTGCACCAGTTCGCCGCCGGCTTCCTTAAAGAACCCAACCCCACGCTGCTCGCCGCGCTGCACACACTGGAATTGGCAAGAAATCAGCCGCAAGTCAGCGCCAGTGCTGAAAAGTTTGCTCCTGATATTGAAGCAGGCGAGCCGCACGAAGCGGCGCCGCGGCCGCTGCTGCGCGAGCTGCCGCCCGACGCCGACGACGAGCTGGACGCCACCGACGCGGTCGACATCGACCTGTTCCCCATCTTCGAGGAAGAGGCGGTGGAACTGCTGCCGCAGCTCGGCTTCGCGCTGCGCCAATGGACGGCGCGGCCCGACAACGGCAGCGCCCGCACCGAGGTGCTGCGGGTGCTGCACACGCTCAAGGGCAGCGCCCGCCTGGCCGGCGCGCTGCGCCTGGGCGAGCTGGCGCATCTGTTCGAATCCGAAATCGAATCGCTGGGTACCGAGGCCACCAGCGGCGAGGCGCTGGCCCCGCTGATGGGCCGCTTCGACGCGCTGCAGGCCACCTTCGACCGCCTGCGTGTGCGCGACGCACAGCGCTACGAGGCACTGACCGCCACCGAGCCGCCCGCCGCCCAGGCCTTGCCGCCCGAGGCGCTGCCCGCCGAACTCGCCGAGCCGGCCGCACCGGCTGCGCCACGCGCCGCGCTGGGCCCGGTGACCGCGCTCGACATCACGCTGCCGGCCGACGCCACCGGCGCCCGCCACGCGGCCGGCCGCCAGTTGGTGCGGGTGCGCGCGCAACTGCTGGAGCGGCTGCTGAACCAGGCCGGGGAAGTGATGCTGACCCGCGCCCGCATGGAGGCCGAGATCGGCCAGCTCCGCGGCTCGCTGAAAGAACTCACCGGCAACCTCGACCGCCTGCGCCAGCAGCTGCGCGATGTGGAGCTGCAGGCCGAGACGCAGATGGAGTCGCGCCTGGCGCAGGCGCGCGAGACGCAGCAGACCTTCGACCCGCTGGAGTTCGACCGCTTCACCCGGGTGCAGGAACTCACGCGCATGATGGCCGAGTCGGTCAACGACGTCGGAACGGTGCAGCGGCACCTGCAGCGCACGGTGGAGCTGAGCGAGGACGAACTGGCCGCGCAGGCGCGCCAGACCCGCGAGCTGCAGCGCGACCTGCTGCGCACCCGCATGCTGGAGTTCGAGGGCATCTCGGAGCGGCTGTACCGGGTGGTGCGGCAAAGCGCCAAGGAACTCGGCAAGCAGGTGGCGCTGGAGATCGTCGGCGGCTCCATCGAAATGGACCGCGCGGTGCTGGACCGCATGACGCCGGCCTTCGAGCACCTGCTGCGCAACGCGGTGGTGCACGGCGTGGAAAGCCCCGAGACGCGGCTGGCGCTGGGCAAGTCGGCGGTGGGGCAGATCACGGTGCGGCTGCGCCAGGAAGGCAACGACGTGTCGGTGGAGTTCCAGGACGACGGCGCCGGCCTCGACCTGGAGGCCATCCGCGCCCGCGCGCAGGCCATGGGCCTGGCCCGCTGGGACGAGGTGCTGGACGACGGCGCCGCCGCGCAGTTCATCTTCAGGCCGGGTTTCTCCACCGCGCAGGGCATCACCGAGCTGGCGGGCCGCGGCATCGGCATGGACGTGGTGCGCAGCGAGGTGAACGCGCTGGGCGGCCGCATCGAGACGCACAGCCTGCCGGGCCACGGCTCCAGCTTCAGGCTGGTGCTGCCGCTGACCACCGCCGTCACGCAGGTGGTGATGCTGCGCATGGGCCGGCTGTCCATCGGCATGCCGGCCAGCGTGGTGGAGCTGGTGCGCCGCACCAGCGCGGGCGAACTGGCGGCGGCCTACGCGGCCGGCCAGATGGATTTCGGCGGCGAGGCCGTGCCCTTCTTCTGGGGCGGCGCGCTGCTGCAGGATTCGCCGCGCAGCACCGAGGCGCCGGGCAAGAGCATTCCGGTCGTCATCGTGCGCAGCGCGGGCCAGCGCGTGGCGCTGCACGTGGACGAAGTGCTGGGCCACCAGGAGGTGGTGGTGAAGAACCTCGGGCCGCAGCTCTCGCGGCTGCCGGGCCTGTCGGGCATGACGCTGCTGGCCTCGGGCGCGGTGGCGCTGATCTACAACCCGGTGGCGCTGGCCACGGTGTACGGCGCCGCCGCGCGCGGGCTGATGGCACAGTTGCCGCAAGCCGACGGCCGCACGCCGCAGGGCGCGCACGCCGCCGGCAGCGCGGTGCCGCTGGTGCTGGTGGTTGACGACTCGATCACCGTGCGCCGCGTGACGCAACGGCTGCTGCAGCGCGAGGGCTACCGCGTGGCGCTGGCGGCCGACGGCCTGCAGGCGCTCAAGGCGCTGGCCGACGAGCGGCCGGCGCTGGTGCTGTCCGACATCGAAATGCCGCGCATGGACGGCTTCGATTTGCTGCGCACCATCCGCAACGACGCCACGCTGGCCGGCCTGCCGGTGGTGATGATCACCTCGCGCATGGCGCAGAAGCACCGCGACCACGCCAGGGAACTCGGTGCCGACCACTACCTCGGCAAGCCGTATTCCGAAGACGAATTGCTGGCGCTGGTGAAAAGCTACGGCCAGCGGGCAGAAACCACGGCTTGAGCCGGATTTCAGAACGAAATCGGCCTGAAGTCAGCGCCAAATGGCGATTTGTAGCTATTGATTCAATAGCAACTCATTTCAGCGGCTTCTTCACCACCGCGTAGCGCCGCAGCGTTTCCTCGCGCGCCTGGGCGTGGTCGACGATGGGCGCCGGGTAGTTCTCGCCCAGCCTCACGCCGGCCGCTTCCAGCTCCACCGGGCTCACCGTCCACGGCGCATGCACCAGCGGCGCACGCAGCCGCGCGAGCTGCGGCAGGTAGCGGTGGATGAACTTGCCGTCCTTGTCGAACTTCTCGCTCTGGCTCACCGGGTTGAAGATGCGGAAGTAGGGCTGCGCGTCGCAGCCGGTGGAGGCGGCCCACTGCCAGCCGCCGTTGTTGGCGGACAGGTCGAAGTCGTTCAGCTTCTCGGCGAAGTAGCGCTCACCCCAGCGCCAGTCGATGCCGAGGTCTTTGGTGAGAAAGCTCGCCACCACCATGCGCAGCCGGTTGTGCATGTAGCCGCTCTGGTTGATCTGCGCCATGGCGGCGTCCACCAGCGGGTAGCCGGTGCGGCCCTCGCACCAGGCCTCGAACCGGGCCTTGGCGTGTTTGCCGTGCTCCCACTTGATCGCGTCGTACTCGGGCTTGCAGGCGCTCGTGGCCACATGCGGCAGGTGGTGCAGGATCTGAAAGTAGAAGTCGCGCCAGATCAGCTCGCTGAGCCAGACCGCCGCGCCCTTGCTGCCTTCGATGTGCCGCTGGTAGGCGGTGCTGGCGAGCCGGCGGATCGACACGGTGCCGAAGCGCAGGTGCACGCTGAGGTAGCTGGGCCCTTTCACCGCCGGGAAGTCGCGCGTCTCGTGGTACTGGTCGAGCCGGTCGAAGAAGTCTTCGAACAGGTCGAGCGCGCCCTTGGCGCCGGTGGGAATCTTCAGCTCGGCCAGGTTGGTCGGCTCGAAGCCGATGCCGGCCAGCGTGGGCACCGCGCGCTGCAGGTCGGCCGGCCGCGGCGCCAGCGCCGCCGTGTGTGTGCGCACCGGGTAGGACTTGAGGAAGAAGTCGTCCACCTTCTTCAGCCAGGCATTCTTGTACGGCGTGAACACGGTGTAGTGCGAGCCGGCGCCGGTCATCAGCTCGTCGCGCTCGAAGATGACCTGGTCTTTGAAGGTGCGCAGCGCGATGCCGGCGTCGGCCAGCGCGCCCAGGGCTTTCGCGTCACGCGCCGTGGCGTCGGGCTCGTAGTCGTGGTTGGCGAACACCGCCTGCACGCCCAGCGCCAGCGCCAGGCGCGGCAGCTCCTGCAGGGCGCTGCCGTGCAGCACGATCAGCCCGCCGCCGGCATGGCCCGACAGCTCGCGCAGGTCGTGGTCCAGCTCCACCAGCGTCTCGCGGATGAACTCGACCCGGCGGTCGGCGCGCGGCAGGGCGTCGAGGATGTCGGTGTCGAACACGAAAGCGCACCAGACCTTCTGGCAATGCCGCAGGGCGTGGTGCAGCGCGGCGTGGTCGTCCACCCGCAGATCGCGGCGAAACCAGACCAGGCCTGCGGCGAATCGGTTTTCCATGATCACCCTTAAAATTCCGCCATGTCTGCCGATTCTGCCGCGATCAACCTCACGCACCACTTTCTGATCGCGATGCCGGGCCTGGAAGACGAGGCCTTCGCCCGCAGCGTGGTCTACGTCTGCGAGCATTCCGAACGCGGCGCGCTGGGCCTGGTCATCAACAAGCCGAGCGACATCAACCTGAAGCATTTGTTCGACCAGGTCGAGCTGCCGCTGGGCCGTAACGACCTGATTGCCAGCCCGGTCTTCCAGGGCGGCCCGGTGCAGACCGAGCGCGGCTTCGTGCTGCACGACCCCATGGCCGCCGAGAACGACCCCTCGCCCGAGGAGTCGGTCTACGCGTCCACCATGATGATCCCCGGCGGCCTGGAAATGACCACCTCGCGCGACGTGCTGGAGGCGCTGTCCAACGGCAACGGCCCCAAGCGGGTGCTGGTCACGCTGGGCTATTCGGCCTGGGGCGAGGGCCAGCTCGAATCCGAACTGGCCGACAACGCCTGGCTGACGGTGGGCGCCGACGCCGCCGTCATCTTCGACACGCCGATCGAGCAGCGCTACGACAGCGCGCTGGCGCTGCTGGGCCTGAAGGCGTGGATGCTGTCGCCCGAGGCCGGGCATGGTTGAAGCGGCGGCCATGTCTGCGCCGGCCGTTCCCGCCCACCTGTCCACCTTTCTCGCGTTCGACTTCGGCCTCAAGCGCACCGGGGTGGCCTGCGGCAACCGGCTGCTGAAGCAGGCACAGGGCCTGCCCACCATCCGCGCCGAGGGCGACGCCCGCTTCGAGCCCATCGCCGCCCGCATCCGCGAATGGCAGCCCGACGCGCTGGTCGTCGGCGTGCCCTTTCACCCAGACGGCGCGGCCCACGAGAACACCGGCCGCGCGCGGCGCTTCGCGCGGCAGTTGCACGGCCGCTTCCGGCTGCCGGTGTTCGAAGTGGACGAGCGCTACAGCACCACCGCCGCGCGCGAAGACGGCGCGGCCGACGCCGACGCCGGCGCGGCCTGCATCATCCTTGAACAATTCCTGAGGACCTTGCCATGACGCAACCCCCTCGCCCCCCCACGCTGGCGGAAACGCCCCCTGACGCACTCGACGCCGAGGCGCTGTACGCCGACCTGCTGGCCGGCGTGAAGGCGCTGTTGATACCGCAGACCCGGCTGGTGGGCATCCACTCCGGCGGCGCCTGGCTGGCCGAACGCCTGCAGGCCGACCTCGGCCTGGACGGCGCGCCCGGCAGCATTTCGTCAGCCATGCACCGCGACGACTTCGCGCAGCGCGGCCTGGCCGACGGCGGCCAGACGCTGCTGCCCTTCGACGTGGACGGCGCCCACATCGTGCTGCTGGACGACGTGCTCTACACCGGCCGCACCATCCGCGCGGCGCTCAACGAGCTGTTCGACTACGGCCGCCCGGCCAGCGTGAAGCTGGCGGTGCTGGTGGACCGCGGCGACCGCCAGTTGCCGGTGCAGCCCGACGTGGTGGCCGCCCGCACCACGCTGCCGGCCGGCCGCTCGCTGGCGCTGGCACGCGACGACGCGGGCCGATACAGCCTGCGCGTCGAGGAGGCCGCATGATGAGCCCCCACGTTTGCGGCGCTGCCGCTGCACGGCCCCCCGAGGGAGCGCTCGCCCGCCTTGGGGCGGCCCGGCGGAGGGCGAACTGATGCTCTACAAACGCAACCCCCAGCTCAACAAGCACGGCGAGCTGATCCACCTGCTGTCCATCGAAGGGCTGCCGCGCGAGATTCTGCTGCAGATCCTGGACACCGCCGCCAACTTCGTCAGCGTCAGCGACCGCGAGGTGAAGAAGGTGCCGCTCTTGCGCGGCAAGAGCGTGTTCAACCTGTTCTTCGAGAACAGCACCCGCACCCGCACCACTTTCGAGATTGCCGCCACGCGCCTCAGCGCCGACGTCATCAACCTCGACATCGCGCGCAGCTCGGCCAGCAAGGGCGAGTCGCTGCTGGACACCATCGCCAACCTGAGCGCCATGGCGGCCGATCTGTTCGTGGTGCGGCACAGCGAGAGCGGCGCGCCCTACCTGATCGCCCAGCACGTGGCGCCGCACGTGCACGTGGTCAACGCCGGCGACGGCCGCCACGCCCACCCCACGCAGGGCCTGCTGGACATGTACACCATCCGGCACTACAAGAAGGATTTTTCCAACCTCACGGTGGCCATCGTGGGCGACGTGCTGCACTCGCGCGTGGCCCGCTCCGACATCCACGCGCTGACCACGCTGGGCTGCGCCGAGGTGCGGGTGGTGGGGCCCAAGACGCTGGTGCCCGGCAACCTGTCGCAGATGGGCGTGCGGGTCTGCCACTCGCTGGAAGAAGGCATCAAGGACTGCGACGTGGTCATCATGCTGCGGCTGCAGAACGAACGCATGAGCGGCGCGCTGCTGCCGTCGGCGCAGGAGTTCTTCAAGCGCTTCGGCCTCACGCCGGAGAAGCTGCAGCTCGCCAAGCCCGACGCCATCGTCATGCACCCCGGCCCCATCAACCGCGGCGTGGAGATCGACTCCGCCGTGGTCGACGGCAAGCAGAGCGTGATCCTGCCGCAGGTCACCTTCGGCATCGCCGTCAGAATGGCCGTGATGGGCATCGTGGCTGGAAACGAGGCATAAGCATGAAGATCCTCATCAAGAACGGCCGCATCGTCGACCCCGCCTCCGGCCTCGACCAGGTCGGTGACGTCGCCATCGCGGCGGGCCGCATCATCGGGCTGCGCCACGTCTCGCCCGAGTTCCACCCCAACCGCACCATCGACGCCAGCGGCTGCGTCGTCGCGCCCGGCCTGGTCGACCTCGCGGTGCGGCTGCGCGAGCCGGGTTACGAACACGAGGGCATGCTCGAATCCGAACTCGCGGCGGCGGTGGCCGGCGGCATCACCAGCCTGGTCTGCCCGCCCGACACCGACCCGGTGCTCGACGAGCCCGGCCTGGTCGAGATGCTGAAGTTCCGCGCCGAGAAGCTGCACCAGTCGCGGGTGTTCCCGCTCGGCGCGGTGACGCGCGGCCTCCAGGGCGAGGTGCTGACCGAGATGGTCGAGCTGACCGAGGCCGGCTGCGTCGGCTTCAGCCAGGCCGAGGCCGCCATCGTCAACCCGCGCGTGCTGCAGCGGGCGCTGCAGTACGCCGCCACCTTCGGCTACACGCTGTGGCTGCGGCCGCAGGAATACCACCTGGGCCAGGGCGTGGCCGCCAGCGGCGCCATCGCCACCCGGCTCGGCCTGTCGGGCATTCCGGAAGCGGCCGAAACCATCGCGCTGCACACGCTGTTCGAGCTGATGCGCGGCACCGACGCCCGCGTGCACCTGTGCCGCATCAGCAGCGCCGGCGGCGTGGCGCTGGTGCGCCAGGCCAAGCACGAGGGCCTGCGCGTGACCTGCGACGTCAGCATCAATTCGCTGCATCTCACCGACACCGACATCGGCTACTTCGACAGCCGCGCCCGCCTGAGCCCGCCGCTGCGCCAACAGCGCGACCGCGACGCGCTGCAGCAGGCGCTGGCCGACGGCACGGTAGACGCGCTGGTGTCCGACCACACGCCGGTCGACGCCGACGCCAAGACCCTGCCCTTCGCCGAGGCCGAACCCGGCGCCACCGGGCTGGAACTGCTGCTCGGCCTGTCGCTGCAGTGGGCGCACCGCCAGTGGCCCAACGACCCGGCCAAGGCGCTGGTGCGCGGCCTCGCGGTGCTCACCCAGGCGCCGGCCCAGGTGCTGGGCGACGCGCTCGGCACGCTGCAGGCCAGTTGCGGCCGGCTGGCGGAAGGCGGCGTGGCCGACCTCTGCATCTTCGACCCCGGCGCGCGCTGGACCGTCGAGGCCGCCGCGCTGGCCAGCCAGGGCAAACACACGCCCTTCTCGGGCTACGAGCTGGCCGGCCAGGTGCGCCACACACTGGTCGGCGGCCAGGTGGCGTTCGAGCGTTGAACGGGCCGCTGCGGGTGTTGCGCGCCGCCGGGCGGGTGGTGCGCATCGTGGTCCACATCGTGGGCGGCATGTTGACCATCCGTTTCCGGTTTCCCGGCCTGAGCGCCCGCGAGCGCGAGGCCTGTGTGCAGGCCTGGGCGCGCGGCATGCTGGACCGCATGGGCGTGGTGCTGGCGGTGAGTGGCAACGCCGGCCTGCCCGGCCCGCTGCTGCTGGTGGCCAACCACATCTCGTGGCTCGACATCCTGGTGCTGCACGCGTCGCGCTACTGCCGCTTCGTGTCCAAGGCCGACGTCAAGCGCTGGCCCTTGATCGGCACGCTGGCCACCGGCGCCGGCACGCTCTACATCGAGCGCGAGTCGCGCCGCGACGCAATGCGCGTGGTGCACCGCATGGCCGACAGCCTGCGGGCGGGTGACGTGGTGGGCGTGTTTCCGGAAGGCACGACCAGCGACGGCCGCGGCGTGCTGCCCTTCCATGCCAACCTGCTGCAGGCAGCGGTGTCGGCCGCCGCGCCGGTGCAGCCGCTGGCCCTCAGCTATGTGGACGCCGCCACCGGTGCGCCGAGCATGCTGGCCGCCTATGTGGGGGACGACACGCTGGTCTCGTCGATCTGGCGCATGCTGCGCGGCGACGGCCTGCTCGCCCGGGTGGCGTTCGGCGAGGCGCAGGCCGCCGACGGCCGAGACCGGCGCGGCTGGGCCGCGTCGCTGCAGCAAAACGTTCAGGATCTCCGGGCCGACTGACCGCCCCGCGCGAAAGCGCCCATGAAAAAAGGGACCCGAAGGTCCCTTTTTCGTGTGGCGTGAACGCCGGATCAGCCCAGCGGGTGCTGCAGCGAACCCAGCACGGTGCTCAGCAGTTGCTGCGGCAGCGTGGTGACGATTGCCAGCGGGCCGGTGCCGCCCAGCAGGTCGAGGTCCAGCGGGATCGGCAGCGCGCCGCCTTCACCGCCACCGATCGGCAGACCGGGCAGCGACGGCAGGCCGCCAGCCAACAGACCGGTCACGGCGTCCAGACCCGGCAGGGCCGGCAGGCCGCCGCCAAGGCCGCCCAGACCGCCGAGCAGGCCGGTCACCGCATCCAGGCCCGGCAGGGCCGGCAGAGCGTCGAGGCCAGGCAGTGCGGGCAAAGCGTCCAGGCCCGGCAGCGAAGCCGTGGCCGTGGCGTCGCCGCCACCGAGGCCGCCGAGCAGGCCGGTCACGACGTCCAGACCGGGCAGCGACGGCAGGGTGGGGAGCGAGGGCAGACCGCCACCCAGCAGGCCGGTCACGGCGTCGAGGCCGGGCAGCGACGGCAGGCCGCCGTCAGCGCCGGGCAGCGGCAGCTGGGGCAGGCCACCGCTCAGCAGGCCGGTGACGATGTCGAGGACGGGGAGGCTGGACAGCAGGCCCGTGACGGCGTCAAGACCGGGCAGGCTCGGCAGTTCGGGCAGGCCAGGCAGGGCCGGCAGCGACGACGCCGAGGTGGCCGTTTCGACACCGCCGAGGTCAGGCAGACCCGGCAGGCTGGGAAGAGTGGGCAACGGCAGGCCGCCGAGCAGGCCGGTCAGCGCGTCCAGGCCGGGCAGACCCGACAGGCCGCCACCCAGATCGGGCAGGCCGGGAAGCGAAGGCAGCGGCAGGCCGCCCAGAATGGGCAGCGAGCTCAGCAGGCCGGTCACGAGGCTGGTGAGGCCGTCGAGCGGGCCGGTGGTCGGCGCGAAGGCGGTGGTGGTCACTTGATCGGTCATTGTTTTAACCCTTTAGTTGGATGCGGCTCGCCACTTTAGTGGAATTCATCACAATTTTTAATGACATCTTTGTAAATTTCAGGAGCACCGCACCCAGGACGTACAACGAAAGCAGTCAAATAAGCGCCGCCGGAGATCAGACGTTGAACAGGAAATTCATCACATCGCCGTCTTTGACGACGTATTCCTTGCCTTCGCTGCGCATCTTGCCGGCATCTTTCGCGCCCTGCTCACCCTTGAAGCCGATGTAGTCGTCGAACGCGATGGTCTGGGCGCGGATGTAGCCCTTCTCGAAATCGCCGTGGATCACGCCGGCCGCCTGCGGGCCGGTGTCGCCGATGCGGATGGTCCAGGCGCGCACTTCCTTCACGCCGGCGGTGAAATAGGTCTGCAGGCCCAGCAGCTTGAAGGCCGCGCGGATCAAGCGGTTCAGCCCGGCCTCTTCCTGGCCGATCTCGGCGAGGAACATCTTCTTGTCCTCGTCGTCCATGTCGGCCAGTTCGGCTTCGATCTTCGCGCAGATGGCCACCACCGGCGCGCCCTGCTTGGCGGCGTATTCGCGCAGGCGGTCGAGGTAGGGGTTGTTCTCGAAGCCGTTCTCGCTGACGTTGCCGACGAACATCGCCGGCTTGGCGGTGATCAGCGTGAAACTCTTCACCAGCGGCATTTCTTCCTTGGTGAACGCCAGCGCGCGCACCGGCACGTTCTGGTTCAGCGAAGCCTGGCAGCGCTCGAGCAGGCCGACCAGTTTCTGTGCGTCCTTGTCGCCGGAGCGCGCAACCTTGGTGTGGCGGTGCAGCGCCTTCTCGACCGTCGACAGGTCGGCCAGGCACAGCTCGGTCTGGATCACCTCGATGTCGGAAATCGGATCGACCTTGCCGGCCACGTGGATCACGTTGTCGTCGTCGAAGCAGCGCACCACGTTGACGGTGGCGTCGGTCTCGCGGATGTGCGCCAGGAACTTGTTGCCGAGGCCTTCGCCGGTGCTGGCGCCGGCCACCAGGCCGGCGATGTCGACGAACTCGACGATGGCGGGCACGATGCGCTCGGGGCCCACGATGGCGGCCAGCGCCTGCAGCCGCGGATCGGGCACCTCGACGATGCCCACATTGGGCTCGATCGTGCAGAACGGGTAGTTCTCGGCCGCGATGCCGGCCTTGGTCAGCGCGTTGAACAGGGTGGATTTACCGACGTTGGGCAGGCCGACGATGCCGCACTTCAGACTCATGGAAACGACTCCGCAAAGAACCGGCTAGTGTAGTGGACGGGTTCCGCCACCCGCGAGCACCGGCCGGACCCAAAAAAAGGCCGCCAGCATGGCTGGCGGCCTTTTCAGTGAGTGAGCGACGCCGCCCGCAGCCGGACGATCAACTGCCGGTGGCGTAAGCCTTCAGCGGAGGCTCTGCGTTGACCGCAGGCGACAGGAAAATGCCAGGCACGAAGGTGAAGGCCGCCATGCTGCCGAAGTTCACGCCGAAGTAGACCGGGTCCACGCCGGGCATGAAGAGCTTGAAGCAGACCGAGATCGGGATGCGTTTCGGGTCCGCCGGGCCGTTGTGGATGATCGCGTCCATGGCCAGCGCGTGGAACACCGGGTCGGCCGAACCGGCCAGCAGGTGGTCGGCGAAGTTCAACGGACAGACGTCCTGGCTGGCGATGTTGCGCACCTGCGATTCTGTGCCCGGCGCCGCACGCAGGCTGGACGTGCCGTTGCTATTGAAGTTCGGGATCACGACCTCGTCGGTGTGGGTGTACAGCGCGGTGTACGAGATGCCGGGGAAGGTTTCGCCGCCCTTGTTCAGCGCGGTCAGGAAGGCCGAGCCCGGGCGCAGTTGCCAGATGCCGGGCGCACAGGGCTTCAGGCATGCCGCGATGGCATCCAACGTGCCGTGGTTCACACCGGCCAGCGAAATCATGTCGTCGACCATCGGCCGCACGTCGGGCCAGTACTTCAGCGACCAGCGCGGCAGCATGCCGCCCATCGAGAAGCCCACGATCTGCACCTTGCGGTTGCCCGACAGCGCATAGGTCTTGCGGATGGCATGCGTGACGTATTCAGAGGCGATCTGCAACTCGCTGCTGCCCAGATTGGGGAAATCGACCGCGCAATACGGGATGTGCGAGGTCTCCAGGAAGCGGATCCAATTCCAGCCGTAGTTGCTCTGGATAGTCTGGCCGGCGCCGGCCACCAGCAGCACCGCGCTGCGGTTGGCAATGGTGATGTCGCCGCTGCAGACGATGCGCTCGTTGAGCGTCTGCACCGGCGTCTCGAGGGGGCGCGGATCGGCGTGCGCGGGGGCCGCCAGCGCCATCAACAGGGCCGCGCCACAACCGGCGGCAAAACGTTTGAACATGTGTGTCTCCCGGCCCTGGCGGGCGAATACGGTGTTGAATACTTAAGAGTTATTCAGCTTACCGCTGATTCGGCTTATACGTACCAAATACTTAACGATTCGCGCGCCTGCACACCCCGATTTTGGTGTGGGCAAGGGAAAACACGCATGCTTTTGCGCTCCCAAATGTCGCCCTGCCGACGTTTATCGGCCGCCGGACGGGGCGCGGCGCTCAGAACGCGTAGTGGCCGGCTGCCGCGTCGCCCACCTTCAGCACGCGCTCGCGGCCACCCGACACGATGGCGTTCATGCCCCAGGTCAGCCCACCGTCCATCCGCGGGTCGCGCCGCTCACGCAGCAGGTAGCCGGTGACGTGGGGGGCCGAGACGGCGGTGGCCGGATCGACGTCGGGAATCGAGCACCGCACGCAGGGTTTCACCAGCCGCAGCACGGTGGCGTTCTCTTCGCCCGGGCCCAGCGTCAGCGTGCGCAGGTGGTCCTCGTCGTGGCCTTCCACACCGTCCAGCACCAGGTTGGGCCGGAAACGTTCGATGCCCACCGGCGCCAGGCCCCGGGCCGCGAGATCGGCGTTCAGCGCATCCATCGCCGCCGCGCTGCAGACCAGCACCGGAAAGCCGTCGGCGAACTGCGTGGAGGCGACCGTGTCGCCCGTCCACCGGGGGTTGCAGATGCGCTGGAAATCGGGGTCGAACCGCACCAGCCGCAGGGCGCCATGGCGCTGCAAAAAGGCCGCCCGGCCACCGGGAAAGTCCTGCGCGAGAAAGTCGGTGAACCACGCGCCGGCCACCGGCCCCATGTCGTAGGCGGCCACCTCGTCTTTCCACACCCGCACCGTGACCGGCTGCTCGACCTCGTCGAGCGCCACGTGCAGCGCCAGCATGCCGGGCGCACGCAGCACCATGTCGTAACGGCGAAGGGTGGGATGAACCAGCGCCATCCGGGGCAGCTCGCGCTGCGTGATGAACTCGCCCCCGCCGTCCACCACCATCCAGGCGCGGTCGAACGCCAGCCCGGTCGGCGTCAGCAAAGCTTCCGTCACCTCGACGCCGCCGCACGACTTGACGGGGTAGACGAACAGGCGGCCGACGCGGGCCTCCACATCGGCGCTGGTCAGCGAACTCAACGGAACAGGCCTTTCAAGGAGTTTTTCAAGGCGTCTTTCTTGTTGGCGGCCGGCTGGCTGGCCGCGCCGCCGGCGGGCGGCAGGCCCAGCTTCTCGCGCAACGGATCACCGAGCTTGCTGGCGATCGCCTGCTTGGCCACCGAGGCGGTGACCGCCGACCACTGCACCGCGTACTGCACGCCGTCGAAGGGGCCCGTGAAGCGCACCGGCAGCTCGACGCCTTTCAGCGCCGACAGGTCCTCACCGCCCTGGCCGGCCGAACTGGCCGTGACGGTGGTGCGCGCGGTGTAGTCCAGGCTGCCGCGGCCGATGTCGATCGCGCCGCCGCCCGTCACCCGCAGGTAAGGGCTCTTGGCGTTCAGGTCGGTGTTGCGGGCCACGCCATTGGCGATGTCGAAGCTGGCGGTGATTTCAGAGAAGTCGGTCTTCTCGGTGGACTTGGCTTTCTGCACCTCGTCGGTCTTCATCGTCAGCGCGGCCTTGGCCTGGCGCATCAGCGCCGCCAGGTTGACGCCTTTCACTGCGCCGTCGCGCAGCGCCACGTTGGCCTTGCCCGCCAGCGCCGAGCGGAGCTGGCCCACCGTTCGGCCGGCGGTGGTCACGTCCAGCGTCAGGTTGCCGGTGCCCTCCACGGTGTCGCGGCCGCTGAGGTCTTTCAGAGCCTGCTCGATGCGCACCGACTGCGCCTGCGCCTTCAGGCCGATGCGCTGGCTGGCCGGCAAGACCTCGGCGCTGCCCTGCATCGTGCCGCCCCAGACCTTGGTGGCGAAGGGCGCGGCGGTCAGGCGGTTGCCGTCGCCTTTCAGCGTGACGCGCAGGTCGGTGAAACGGATCTTGTTGGCGGTGAGGCCGGCCACCGACGCGTCGAGCGTGCCGCGGAAGGCGCCGGCGGCGCTCAGGTCGACCGGGATGTCGCCCGCCGGAGCGCCGGACGCGGCCGCAGCGGCCGGCGGCCCGCGCAGCTGGTCCAGATCCAGCGCCGGCAATTCCACTTTGGCCTCGACCACGGCGGGCGAACCGCCGCCGAACCGGGCGCTGCCGCTGCTTGCCAGCGGGCCGTCGTGGCCCGGCCCCTTGGAGCGCCCTTGCAACTGCCACTGGGCCTGGCTGGCCGACGCCGACGCGCTGCCTTCCAGCGACAACACCTCGGTGCCGCCCGCCACGCCGGCCTGCAATTCGGCCTTCAGTTGCGACAGCGTGGCGGCGGGCGGTTCTGTCTGCAGCGCAAGGTCGGTGCGCAACTGGCCCTTGGCCTGCAGCGGGCTGGCACCGCCGCGCTGGGCGTCGACGTCGAGCTTCAGCCCGGGCAGCTTGATCTGCTTGAAGTTGCCAGCCGGCTCGCCGCTGGCGAAGTTGGCCTTGACGGCCAGCCCGCTCACCTCCACGGCCACGCTGCCAGCCAGCGGCGCGCCCTGCAGCGTGTCGCCGCGCACGTCGAGGCGCGGCCAGTTCAGTTCCAGTTCCAGCGGCTTGCCGTCGCGGCTGGCCTTCAGCGAGGCAACCAGCTTGGCGAGCTGGAGCCGCTGTTCGGCCGGGGCCCACTGTGCGCTGTCCAGCGACACCGACGACGACGCGATCTGCATGCCCGCCGCGCGGCCGGCGTAGCGGGCGTCGAAGCCGGCCAGCTGCAGCGCCAGCGCAGCGTCCGGGCCGCCGTTGCGGAGGTCGAAACGCAGCCGCGTCTTGCCCTTCAGCTCTCCGCCGAGTTCCGGCGCTTCCAGCCCCAGCTTGAGGTCGAATTCGATCGGTGTTTCCTGGCCCTCGGCGATGCGGCCGGCTTTCAGCGACACCACCTCCACGTTGCCACGCAGCTTGGCTTTCTCGTCTTCCACCCGCAGCCGCACCTCGGCGAGCTGGATGCCGGCCACGTCGAAACGCACCGGCCCGGCCGGCGCCACCGCGGGTTCGGCCGGCGTTGCGTCGGCCTTCTTGTCCGTGCCGATCAGGTCGTCGATGTTGCTCACGCCGGCGGCATTGCGGCGCCAGGCCACGCGCACGCCCTGGGCCTCGACCCGGTCCACCTCGATCTGCCGGCGCAGCAGAGGCAGCAGGTGCAGCGAGAGCCGCGCCGCGTCCACCTCGGCGAACGCGTCCGGCTTGCCGGCCTCGCTCAGCTTCACGCCCGACAGCTTCAGTTCCAGCCGGGGGAACACCGACAGCGCCAGTGGGCCGTCGATGGTCAGCGTGCGGTTCTTGTTGGCCTTCACCCAGGCGATCGCCTCGGGCTTGTAGCGGTTGATGTCGAGCTGCGAAACGAAGACCGCGAGCGCGCCGAAAACGACGACGAGCAGCGCGACGATCGCGGCCAGCAGCCACAGGAGCAGACGGACGGGGCGGGTCATGGTCGGGTGCATCCTCCAGCGGAAAACCCACATTGTGCATGGCACATCCGGCCGGTGGGTCGGCTTCTACAATGCGCCGATGGCATCTCGTACGGACGTCTGCATCCGCGGTGGCGGTGTGGTGGGGCTGGCCCTGGCCCTTCAGTTGGCCAGCCAGCGGCTGCGCGTCGGCCTGGTCGCGCACGACCAGCCGCGCCCGGGCGACGTGCGCGCCTACGCGCTCAACCCCGCTTCGCGCGACCAGCTCGCGGCGCTGCGCGTATGGCCCCAGGGCGACGCCGCCACGCCGGTGCACGCCATGGAGGTGCACGGCGACGACGGCGGCGAACTGCGCTTCGACGCCGCCGGCACCGGCCGCGACGCGCTGGCCTGGATCGTCGATGTGCCGGCGCTCGAACACCAACTGGCGCAGGCGGTGTCGTACCAGAGCCTGATCGACCGCATTCCCGCAGCCGATGCCGAGCAGGCCAAGGCGCTGGCCGCATCGGCGCCGCTGACCGTCATCTGCGAAGGCCGCGACAGCTTCAGCCGCGAGCGGCTGGGTGTGGCGGTGGAGCGCCACGCCTACGGCCAGCACGCCATTGCCGCCCGCCTGAGCTGCGAAAAGCCGCACGGCCACGTCGCGCGGCAGTGGTTCGACGGCGGCGAAATCCTGGCGCTGCTGCCGCTGGCCGGGAACTCGGTGGCGCTGGTGTGGTCAGTCGCTGACGCCCACCACGCCGAACTCATGGCCCTGAACACAGAATCCTTCGTCGAGCGCCTGCACGCCGCCTGCCGTGGCGCGCTGGGCACGCTGACGCTCACCAGCGAGCGCGCCGCCTGGCCTTTGACGCTGGGCCAGGCCCGCCACTGGGTCGGCCCGCGCTGGGCGCTGGCTGGCGACGCCGCGCACACGCTGCACCCGCTGGCCGGCCAGGGCCTGAACGTGGGCCTGGCCGACGTGGCCGAACTGGCCCGCGTGCTGCAGGCCCGCCAGGGCCAGGACTACTGGCGCGAACTGGGCGACGTGAAGCTGCTGCGCCGCTACGAGCGCGCCCGCAAGGCCGACGTCGCCGCCATGACCGGCCTCACCGACGGCCTGCAGCGCCTGTTCGTGCAGGCGCCGCGCGGCTGGCAGGTGCTGCGCAACGCCGGCATGAACGTTTTCGAACACAGCGGCCCGCTGAAGCAGTGGGTCGCGCGGCAGGCCATGGGCCTGTGAACGCCGCCTCTTTTTCCACCCCTCAACCGAGTCTTGCCATGACCCCTCGTTTTTCCCTGACGCTGCGCGCCGCCGTGACCGGCACTTTCGCCGCCGCGCTGCTGGCGCTGGCCGCCGCCGGCCCGGCCGCCGCGCAGGAGGCCGCCATCCGCAAGAACCTGGGCGAACGGCTGCCCAACCTGCCGAAGATCGACGAGGTGCGGCCGGCACCCATTCAGGGGCTGTACGAAATCCGCATCAACGAATCGGAGATCTACTACACCGACGCCCAGGGCAACTACCTGATCCAGGGCAGCATCATCGACACCAAGGGCCGGCGCAACCTCACCGAGGAACGCACCGAGAAGCTGAACGCGATCTCTTTCGACGCGCTGCCGGTGAAAGACTCGTTCGTCATCAAGCGCGGCAACGGCAAGCGCAAGATCGCGGTGTTCGAAGACCCGAACTGCGGCTACTGCAAGCGTTTCGAGCGCGACCTGCAGAAGATCGACAACGTCACGGTCCATGTGTACCTGTACCCCATCCTGAGCCAGGATTCGGTCGAGAAGGCCAAGGCCCTCTGGTGCGCCGCCGACAAGCCCGCCGCCTGGTCCGACTGGATGCACAAGGAGACCGTGCCGCAGCCGGCCGCCGCCACCTGCGACACCAACGCCATCTCGCGCAACGTCGCCTTTGGCCGCAAGTACCGCATCACCGGCACGCCCACCCTGATCTTTGCCGACGGCAGCCGCGTGCCCGGCGCGCTGAACGCGGAGCAGGTCGAGAAATACCTCGCCGAGGTCAAGTGAGCGCCCGCGGGGGTAAGGTCGGTCCATGACCGCCTCCCCTTCCCCAGCCGCCGCCGGCCCGGCCTACCGCGTCGAGGCCCACGACCTGCACGCGCACCTGTTCCGGGTGACGCTGACCATCGCCGATCCGGCTGAGCGCCAGGCCGTGTCTTTGCCGGTGTGGATTCCCGGCAGCTACCTGGTGCGCGAGTTCTCGCGCCATCTGCTCAAGCTCAGCGCCCGCCAGGGCCGCCGCGCCGTCGCGCTGGAACAGCGCGACAAGAACACCTGGATCGCCATCGATGCCAAGCCCGGCCGTGCGCTGGAACTGCAGTACCTGGTCTACGCGTTCGACAACTCGGTGCGCACCGCGTGGCTGGACGACCAGCGGGGCTTCTTCAATGGCACCAGCACCTGCCTGCGGGTGCACGGCCAGGAAGACCGGCCGCACACGCTGGAACTGGCCGCACCCGGCGGCAGCGCAAAAGACTGGCAGGTCGCCACCGGCCTGCAGCCGCTCAAGACCAACGCGGCAGGCTTCGGCCTCTACGGCGCGCCGGGCTACGACGCGCTGGTCGACGCGCCGGTGGAAATGGGCCGCTTCTGGCGCGGCAGCTTCAAGGCCGGCGGCGTGGTGCATGAGTTCGTGGTGGCCGGAGCTTCAGACAGCTTCGACTCGGCCCGGCTGCTGGCCGACACGCGGAAGATCTGCGAGACCGCTATCGCGTTCTGGCACGGCCGCAAGAAGCCGCCGATGAACCGCTACGTCTTCCTGCTCAACGTGGTCGACGACGGCTACGGCGGGCTGGAGCACCGCAATTCCACCGCGCTGATCTGCGGCCGGCGAGACCTGCCGCGGCTGGGCGACGCCAAGGCCAGCGAGGCCTACACCACGCTGCTGGGCCTGATCAGCCACGAGTATTTCCACACCTGGAACGTCAAGCGCCTGCGGCCCGCCGAGTTCTCGCGTTACGCCTACGACGCCGAGCAATACACGCAGTTGCTGTGGTTCTTCGAGGGCTTCACCAGCTACTACGACGACCTGCTGCTGCGCCGCGCCGGCCTGCTCGACAACGCGGGCTACCTGAAGCTGCTGAACAAGACCCTCAACCAGGTGCGGCAGGCGCCGGGCCGCCTGGTGCAGTCGGTGGCCGACGCGAGCTGGGACTCGTGGGTCAAGTACTACCGCCAGGACGAGGCCACGCCCAACCTGACGATCAGCTACTACACCAAGGGCGCGCTGGTCGCGCTGTGTTTCGACCTGACGCTGCGCCGCGAAGGCCGCGCCAGCCTCGACGACGTGATGCGCGGCCTGTGGGCGCGCTGCAAGGCCGGCCCCATGAGCGAGGCCGACTTCGCGGCCGAGCTGGCCGCGCTGGGCGGCCGCGGCTTCGAGCGCGAGATTGCGGCCTGGGTGCACGGCACCGGCGAACTGCCGCTGGCCGAACTGCTGAAAGCGCACGGCGTGGCCCTGCACGACGACCCCTCGCAGCTCGCGCAGCGCCTCGGCCTGCGGGTGGCCGACAGCGGCGGCAGCCTGGTGGTGAAAGTGGTGCTGGCCGGTGGTACCGCCGAAGCCGCGGGCCTGGCGGCCGGCGACGAATGGCTGGCGGTGGCGCCGCCGGGCAAGGGCAAGGCGGTACCTGCCGGCGGCTGGCGCATCACCAAGCTCGACGACCTGCTCTTGCACGCCGGCCCGGCCCGCGAAGTGGCGGTGCTGGTGGCGCGCGACCGCCGGCTGCTGTGGCGCACGCTGGCCCTGCCCGACGCCAAGGCCGTGCCGACCTGGCGCCTCGCCATCGACCACGCGCCCACGCTCGACGCATGGCTGCAACCGGGCACGCCCGCCGCACCCCAGGCCCCGGCGCCGGCCGCGCGCTGACGCTGCTGGCGCTGGCCGTGCTGGCCGGCCACCTGGTGGCGCTGGCCTGGATGGCCGCGCAGTGGCGCGTGCCGACCGTGCTCAAACCCATGGTCGCGCCGCTGCTCACACGCACCCTGGCGCCGCAAGCGCCGGTTTTCACATCAAAACCGGCCACAGTCAGCGCCAAATCTGGTGTTGTAGCTTCACATTCGATAGCAACATCAAGGCCGGCAAAAGCCGCTGCGTCGGCCCCGCCGGTGGCCGGGCAGCGCGACGCCACGGCCGTTGCGGAGGCGGCGCAGCCCCCCGCTTCCGCAGCCGTTTCCGCTTCGGCGCCAGTGCCTTCGGCTGAGGCCAGCCCGCCGACGACCGCCGTCGCCGCAGCCCCGGTTTCCACCGCTTCTGCACCCACGCCCGCTGCCAGCGCCGCGCCGCCCCCCACCGTGGCCGACCTTGACGCCTGGCCGGCCGACACCCGGCTGCGCTACCGCGTCACCGGCTATTTCCGTGGCGACCTGCACGGCGACGGCAGCGTGCTGTGGCAGCGCGACCGCCAGCGCTACCAGGTGAAGGTGGAAGTCAACGTCGGCTGGCTGGCCAGCTTCGTCATGACCAGCCAGGGCACGGTCAGCGCCGACGGCCTGCTGCCCAACGCCTACGAGGAAACGCAGAACGGCAAGCGCCGCCGCACCGTGCTGATGCAGGACGAGCAGGTGGTCTACAGCGACGGCCAGACCCAGCCCAGGCCGCTCGGCATCCAGGACACGGCCAGCCAGTTCGTGGAGCTGTCGCACCGCTTCGCCAGCGGCGAGACCCCGCTTGCGGTGGGCAGCAGCATCGACATGTGGCTGGCCCGGCCCGGCGGCGCCGACAAATGGACCTACGACGTCGTCGGCAAGGAAACGCTGTACCCCGCCAGCCTGCCGCCGGTCGAGGCCTTTCACCTGAAACCGCGGCCGCTCGAACGCCCGCGCGGCCCCATCACCGCCGAGCTATGGTTCGCGCCCACACTGCAGCACCTGCCGGTGCGCATCCTGATGCTCTACGGCCCCGACGCCCGGCTCGACCTGCTGATCGACCGCATCGAACAGCGCTGAGCGCAGGCGACCGGCGCCGGAACGCCCCTTGGCTATAGTCGTGGCTCCCTTGAAACGAACGAGACCACCCATGACCTATGAGACCCTCCTCGTGCGCACCGAGGCCGAGAAAGTCGGCGTCATCACGCTGAACCGGCCCAAGGCGCTGAACGCGCTGAACGACCAGTTGATGAACGAGCTGGGCGACGCGCTGAAGGCCTTCGACGCCGACCCCAAGATCGGCTGCATCGTCCTCACCGGCAGCGAGAAGGCCTTCGCGGCCGGCGCCGACATTCCTTCCATGGCCAAGGCCACCTTCGCCGACACCTTTGGCGGCGACTTCGTCACCCGCAACTGGGAAGCCATCCGCAGCATCCGCAAGCCCGTCATCGCGGCGGTGAGCGGTTTCGCGCTGGGCGGCGGCTGCGAGCTGACGATGATGTGCGACTTCATCATCGCCGCCGACAACGCCCGCTTCGGCCAGCCCGAAGTCAAGATCGGCGTGATTCCCGGCGCCGGCGGCACCCAGCGCCTGCCGCGCGCGGTGGGCAAGAGCAAGGCCATGGACCTGTGCCTGACCGGCCGCATGATGGACGCCGCCGAAGCCGAACGCGCCGGCCTGGTCAGCCGCGTCGTGCCCTACGACAAGCTCATGGACGAAGCGCTCGGCGCCGCATTGCTCATCGCCGACCAGCCGCGTCTGGCGGTCTACGCGATCAAGGAGTCGGTCAACCGCGCGTTCGAGGGCGGCCTGTCCGACGGCGTGATGTTCGAGCGCCGGCTGTTCCACGCGATGTTCGCCACCGCCGACCAGAAGGAAGGCATGGACGCCTTCCTGAACAAGCGCAAGCCGCAGTTCACGAACCAGTGATGCAGCCGCGCCGGCCGGCCGCTCAGTGCGCGCCGGCCAGCCGGTCGAGTTCGGCCAGCAGCGCCTCCAGCGCGGCCGCGTCGGCCCGGCCCAGCGTGGCCCTCTCGGCGGCGGCGGCGCCTTCCGGCGCAACCACCACCCAGCGCACCGCGCCACCCTCCACCGTCAGCAGCGCCAGCCGGTCGCCGGCCGCGTTCAGCAGCTCCACGCGCACACTGCGGCCTTGCGGCGCCGCACCCGTTCCCGAATTTCCCGAAGTCTCCGCACCCCAACCCGCCAGCACCTGCTGCAGCCGCTGGTGCAGCGCACCGCTGCGCGCGCGTGGCACGCCCGATGCCGCACCGCCGTCGATCGCCACGCGGGCCTGCGCCCAATCGGCCGGCACGGCGGGTGGCAACAGCACCGGCCCGGCAGCGGCCTTTGCGGCGGGCGGCGCCGCGGGCTGGGCTTCGGCCAACGCGCTGTTGCGCGCGGCGGCTCGGGCAGAAGGCCGCACCGCGCTGCCCGCCGCGAAGCCGGCAACGTTGCCGTCATGCCGTGCGCTGTCGGCCGTGGCGGGCACCGGTGCGGGTGCGGCGGCCATGACCGGTGGCGCGGGTGACGCGGCCGGGGGGGTCACGGCGGCCAGTTCCGGCGGAACCGGGGCCGGCCGGGGAAACACCGGCTCTGCCGGCGGGGACGGTGCGGCGGGCGGCACCCCGGCGGGCCTGCGTTCGGCCGGCGCGGTGTGCGCCTCGCGGGCCCGCGCGGCATCGGCCGCCCGCTCACGCTCGACGCGGCGGTCCTGATGGGGCTGGGTCGCGCTCCGCGCACCGGCCACCGACGCCGGCTCGGCCGGTGCCTCGGCCTTTGCCACCGCTGGTACCGGCGGCGATGCCGACGCCGCGTGCCCGCCAGATGGCGTTTGCGCTGCGCTGTCCGGCTGCGCGTCCGGCACCTCGTGGCCATGCCAGAACACGGTGACGAAACCGGCCAGCAGCACGGTGGCGAAAGCCGCGTTCCACGGCATGCGCGCACCCGCGCGCCCCCCCCGCCACCGCCGCCACCACGGCACGGGCTGGGGCTTTTGCAAGGACCAGAGTGCTGCGTTTTTTATAGCTACACGTGCCCATTCGGCGCTGACTTCAGCCGCATCTGGTGCTGAATCCAGCGCTTTCTTGAGCCGCGCGTCGCGCAAATGGCCTCTTTGCGCCGTCATGTGGGTTTCTCCAGCACCGCGAGGTAGTGCTGCATGCAGCCGCGCAGTTTCTGCAGCGCATAGCGCAGCCGGCTCTTGGCGGTTTCAAAGTTGAGGCCCAGGCGCTGCGCGAGGTCGTCGACCGTGGCGCCGTCTTCGTGGTGCAGCAGAAAGGCCGCGCGCTGCAGGGCCGGCAGTTCGTCCAGGCAGTGCAGCAGTTGCTGGCCGGCGGCGCGCCAGAACGCCTCGTCTTCGGCAGACGGGTGCGCCGCGTCGATCGCCTCCTGCAGCCAGTCGAGCGGGTCGGTGGTGTCGTCGCCGCTGCCGTTCATCGCGTCAAGGCCGACCTCGCGGCCGCCGGCGCGCAGCCGGTCCATGGCCGCGTTGTGGGCGATGGTGAACGCCCAGGTGCGCCAGGCCGCGCCCTGCGGCGCATAACGCTCGCGCGCGGCGATGATGCGCAGCCAGGTGTCCTGGAACACCTCGTCGGCCTGCGCGGCCAGCGGGGCGCCCAGCAGCCGCCGCACGAAGCGGAACAGCGCCGATTCGTGCCGGGCATAGAGCAGGTCGAAGGCCTGCGCGTCGCCGCGCGCATAGGCCAGCATCAACTGGTCGTCGGGCATGTCGGCATGGGCCTGTGGCGGCATGAACAGATTTTCACACCACGTTCTACGGACGGCCGCGTGTATCGGGGTTAACGGCCGTCAAATTGTTTGACCCCGCCCGCCCGCCGCCGCCGTTTGACGCTCCATCACCACCCAACGGAGCGAACGATGACGACACCCCAACCCCACCACCTGCCCCGCCGCGCGCTGTGCGCGCTGCTCGGTGTGCAACTGCTGCTGTCGGCTTGCGCCGCCAGCGTGGAGGCCACCGAAGTCGACGGCCGGCGCGTCTGGCCGCAGCCCCAGCAGCAGCCAACCGCCGCCACCATCTGGCCCGGCCCGGTGCAGGCCATGCCCAACTTCCAGGCGCCGTCGGCCCTGAACTGCGCCCGGCCGGTGACCACGCGCGAGGTGCCCGGCCGCACCGCCAGCCAGCAGCAGGGCGGCCTGTCGTCGCCGCCGTGGTGGCGCGAGCGCCGGGCCGACTTGGCCGACAGGGCCGAGGCGATGCCGGCACCCGCCGCCGAAGCCGCGCGGGACAGCCGGGCCGCCGGCGGCGCGCTGGCCCGCCCGTCGCCCGCCGCGGCACCTCTGGTGGCCGAGGCCGCCAAGAGCGCAGGCGCCGTCTGGCCGGCCCCCACCTCGCCCATGCCGCCCCCGCCACCGTTACAGCAGGCCCAGCCGCCGTCGGCCGTCGTCACCGCCGGCATGGTCGACGACAACGCCGACTTCTCGTCCTACCTGCAGTTCCGCCAGCGCACCCGCGTGCAGCACCGCGCCCGCGACGTCAGCGAGCGCTATTTGCTGGAGGTGCGCGACGCCACCGGCCAGTTGGTACCCGACGCCGAGGTGGCGGTGCAGTCGTCGCGCGGCGCCGCCATGTGGGCCCGCACCGACGCCGGCGGCCGCGCGTGGCTGCACCCCAACGCCTTCGACCCGGCGCGCTCGCCGTTCTATGACGTGGCGGTCCGCAAGGACGGCCGCACCGCCCGCGCCGTGCTGCAGCGCGGCCAGAAGAGCGCGGTCGAGGTGGTGCTGGACAGCCGCGTCACCGCCCAGGCCCGAGCACGGCTCGACCTGGTGTTTCTGGTCGACGCCACCGGCTCGATGGGCGACGAGATCGACAAGCTCAAGGCCACGCTGCAGACCATCGCCGGCGAGGTGGCGCGGCTGCCCAGCCAGCCCGACCTGTGTTTCGGCCTGGTGGCCTACCGCGACAAGGGCGACGAATTTTTGATCCGCGCCCACGATCTGACCAATGATGTGAACGGCTTCCAGGGCGTGCTCAACGCGCTGCAGGCGGCCGGCGGCGGCGACTACCCGGAAGCGATGAACGAGGCGCTGCACGACACCGTGCACAAGCTCAGCTGGCGCGGCGACGGCGCGACCCGCCTGGTGGTGCTGCTGGCCGACGCGCCGCCGCACCTCGACTACGGCGGCCCGCAGTACGACGACGACATGATGGCCGCGCTGGGCAAGGGCATCAAGGTGTTCAGCGTGGGCGCCAGCGGGCTGGACAAGCAGGGCGAATACATCCAGCGCCAGATCGCGCAGTACACCGGCGGCCGCTTCGTGTTCCTGACCTACGACAAGGCGCGTGAGCCATCGAGCGGGCCCGGCCGCGAGACGGTGCACGACGTGCGCAACTACTCGGTGGACACGCTGGACCGGCTGATCGTGCGGCTGGTGACGGAGGAACTGGGCAAATTGCCGCGCGGCTGATGCGCGGGGGCGCCGGCGGCCGGCTATAATCGCTGGCTCTGGCGCTTTAGCTCAGTCGGTTAGAGCGATGGAATCATAATCCACAGGTCCGCGGTTCGAGTCCGTGAAGCGCCACCACCTCCCCAAGGCACTGCCATCGCAGTGCCTTGATTTTTTCAGCCTCTGGAAGAACACCATGAACCGCTGCAAAAAATCGAAGCCATCCGCGCGTCTGCGCGCCCTGGGGCTGTTGGCCCTGGCTTCCCTGGCCTGCGGCGGCGCCGCTGCGCAGGCCGGCTCCCGCAGCTTCCCCGAAGAAGCGCGCCGCGGCGTACTGGTCGTCACCCAGCCGCCCGAGGTTCGCCTCGACGGCCGCACCGACCGCCTGGCACCCGGCGCCCGCATCCTGAGCACCAGCAACCTGCTGGTGATGTCCGGCACGCTGGTCGGCCAGCAGTTGCTGGTCAACTACACCCGCACGCCGCAAGGGCAGGTGCACCAGGTCTGGATCCTCACGCCGGAAGAGGCCCGCGAACGCCGCGCCGGTGCGGCGTCGAACGGCGGCCTGTCCATGCTGCCGGCCTGGCTGCAAGCGCCCACACCCGCCACCGACAACGGCCTCACGCCGTACAAAGACCTGCCGCCCTACCCCGGCCCGCAATGAGGCTCTGAGACCATGACCAAGAAAGTGTTCGTCAAGACCTTCGGCTGCCAGATGAACGAGTACGACTCGGACAAGATGGTGGACGTGCTGCGCGCGGCCGACGGCTACGAGGCCACCCAGAACGTCGACGAGGCCGACCTCATCCTGTTCAACACCTGCTCGGTGCGCGAGAAGGCGCAAGAGAAGGTGTTCAGCGACCTGGGCCGCATCAAGCACCTGAAGGCCAAGGGCGTGAAGATCGGCGTGGGTGGTTGCGTGGCCAGTCAGGAGGGCGCAGCCATCGTCGAGCGCGCGCCGTATGTGGATGTGGTGTTCGGCCCGCAGACGCTGCACCGCCTGCCGGAGCTGCTGTCGGCGCGCGAGCGCCAGCAGCGGCCGCAGGTCGACATCGCCTTCCCCGAGATCGAGAAGTTCGACCACCTGCCGCCGGCCCGCGTCGAGGGCGCGACCGCCTTCGTGTCCATCATGGAAGGCTGCTCTAAGTACTGCAGCTACTGCGTCGTGCCCTACACCCGCGGCGAAGAGGTGAGCCGGCCGTTCGAGGACGTGCTGACCGAAGTCGCCGGCCTCGCCGACCAGGGCGTGAAGGAAGTCACGCTGCTCGGCCAGAACGTCAACGCCTACCGCGGCCGCATGGGCGGCACCGCCGAGATCGCCGATTTCGCGACGCTGATCGAGTACGTGGCCGAAATTCCCGGCATCGCCCGCATCCGCTACACCACCAGCCACCCGAACGAGTTCACGCAGCCGCTGATCGACGTCTATGCCAAGGTGCCGCAACTCGTGAGCCACCTGCACCTGCCGGTGCAGCACGGCAGCGACCGCATTTTGATGGCGATGAAGCGCGGCTACACCGCGATGGAATACAAGTCCATCGTGCGCAAGCTGCGCGCGATCCGGCCCGAGCTGTCGCTGTCCAGCGACTTCATCGTCGGCTTCCCCGGCGAAACCGACGACGACTTCGACCGGTTGATGAAGCTGGTCGAAGACCTCGACTACGACAGCTCCTTCAGCTTCATCTTCAGCCCGCGCCCCGGCACGCCGGCGGCCAACCTCGCCGACGACACGCCGCATGCGGTCAAGCTGGCGCGGCTGCAGCGGCTGCAGGCCCATCTCGACGGCAACGTCGCCCGCATCAGCGCCAGCCGGCTCGGCACCGTGCAGCAGGTGTTGATCGAAAGCGCGGCGCGCAAGAGCCCGAACCAGCTCTTCGGCCGCACCGCCTGCAACCGCGCGGTGGTGGTCGACGGGCCGGCGCAGCTGATCGGCCAGATGGTCGACGTGCGCATCACCGACGCACCGCAGCGCGTGCTGCGCGGCGAGGTGCTGGTGCGCGAAACCGCCTGAGCGGGGTTACAGCAGCGGCACCGGGCCGCGCGGTGCGTCGTAATAGTCGGCGACCGACTGCAGCGCCCGCGGATTGATCAAATACAGCCGGCCGTCGCGCAGTTGGTGCAGGCCCAGCGCCGTCAGGCGCCGCAGCGTCTTGTTGGTGTGCACCAGCGACAGGCCCAGCGCGTCGGCCACATGCTGCTGGTTGATAGGGAACGCGGTAGAGCCGTCGTCAACCAGGCCCAGCAGTTCCATGCGGCGGTACAGGTGCATCAGCAGCATCGCGATGCGCTCCATGGCGCTGCGCTTGCCCACCGTCAGCAGGTTGTCGTCGACGTAGGCGCCTTCGCGTGTTGCCATCCAGGTCACCGCATAGCCTATGCGCGGATGGTCGCGGTAGAGGCTCCACAGCTGGTCGCGCGGGAATTCGCACAGCGACACGTCGGTCACGGTCTCCACGCCGTGCAGCGCGTCCCCCTCGAATTCCTGCTGCAGGCCAATCAAATCACCCGGCAGCAGGAAGTTGAGGATCTGCCGGCGCCCGTCGCTCAGCGACTTGTAGCGAAAAGCCCAGCCCGAGTACAGCGTGTACAGCCGGGTGATCGGCTGCCTCTCATGGATCAGCGTGGTGCGGGCAGGCACAACCGGCGCGGCGCAGCGCATCTTCTCGATGTGCGCCAGCTCGTCCGGCGTGACCGGCACGAAGGCCTCGAGCGTGCGCCAACGGCACTGCGCGCAATGGGTGGGCGGGCATGACTGGGCGCGGAGCGGCTCGGTGGGCGGCATGACGCGCCATTCTGCACGATGGCGCACGTGTCATTTGACGTTGCGCCGTTCTGGAATGGGCGCCCGCGCGCCCGTGAGGCAATCAGAACGGCATGCCGGGCATGCCGCCTTTCATGCCGCCCATGCGCTTCATCATCTTCATCAGGCCGCCGCCCTTCATCTTCTTCATCATGCCCTGCATCTGCTCGAATTCATTGAGCAGGCGGTTCACGTCCTGCACCTGCACGCCGGCGCCGGCGGCAATGCGGCGCTTGCGCGTGGCCTTGATCAGCTCGGGCTTGCGGCGCTCCAGAGCGGTCATGCTGCAGATGATGCCCTCCTTGCGCCGCACGTCCTTCTCGGCGCGGTCCATGTCGACCTGGCCGGTCTTGGCGGCAAGCTGAGCCGGCAGCTTGTCCATCAAGCTGGACAGGCCGCCCATCTTTTTCATCTGCTGCAGCTGCGACAAGAAGTCGTTGAGGTCGAAACCCGCACCGCTCTTCACCTTGGCGGCCAGCTTCTGCGCAGCCTGCAGGTCCACGCCCTGCGCCACCTGCTCGACCAGCGCGACGATGTCGCCCATGCCCAGGATGCGGCCAGCGTGGCGTTCGGCGTCGAACACCTCCAGGCCGTCGATCTTCTCCGACACACCAGCGAACTTGATCGGCGCACCCGCCACCTGGCGCACCGACAGCGCCGCGCCGCCGCGTGAATCGCCATCGGTCTTGGTCAACACGATGCCGGTCAGCGGCAACGCGTCGCGGAAAGCCTTGGCGGTGTTGATCGCGTCCTGGCCCTGCATCGCGTCGACGACAAACAGCGTCTCGACCGGCGTCACCGCGGCGTGCAGCTCGCGGATCTCCTGCATCAGCGCTTCGTCGATGCCCAGGCGGCCGGCGGTGTCGACCAGCAGCACGTCGAAGTAGTGCTTGCGGGCATGGTCGAGCGCGGCCCGCGCGATGTCGACCGGCTTCTGGTCGGGCGTGCTGGGGAACCACTCGGCACCGGCCTGCCTGGTCACCGTCTTCAGCTGCTCGATCGCGGCCGGCCGGTAGACGTCGCCCGACACCGTCAGCACCTTCTTCTTGCGCCGCTCGATCAGGTGTTTGGCCAGCTTGGCGGTGGTGGTGGTCTTGCCGGCGCCCTGCAGACCGGCCATGAGAATGACCGCCGGCGGCTGCGTGGCGAGGTTGATGTCGGCCACGCCCTCGCCCATGGTCGCGGCAAGTTCCTTGTTGACGATGCCGACCAGCGCCTGGCCGGGCGTCAGCGAGCCCAACACGTCCTGTCCGAGCGCCTTGTCCTTGACGCGGGCGATGAAGTCGCGCACCACCGGCAGCGCGACGTCGGCTTCCAGCAGCGCCATGCGGACCTCGCGCAGCATGTCCTGCACGTTGGCCTCGGTGATGCGGGCCTGGCCGCGCATCTCCTTGACGAGGCGCGAAAGTTTGTCGGTGAGGGCTGAGGCCATGGGCACGAACGGCTCCGGCGCGAGGGGAGCGAAAAGCTAAACTGTGGCCATGATTTTATCTGTCGCACCCGTGTGGGGCTGGGCGCTGGCGGGCGCTGCCGCGTTCGCCTACGCGGTGGCGGCCGTCGCGGGCGGTCGTGCCCAGCCGGCAGCGGCACGCGGTCTGCTGCTGGTGGCCTGGATATTTCACGGCCTGGCGCTGGCCGCCGGCCTCGCGGGCCCGCCGCAACGCTTCGGTTTTGCACCGGCCCTGTCGGGTACCGTCTGGCTGGTGGTTGCCGGGTACGGCGTCGAACAACATGTATTTCCCCAGTTGCGCGCCCGCTGGAGCCTCGCGGCGCTCGGTGCGCTGGCGGTGCTGCTGGCCGCGCTGTTCCCAGGCGCCGCATTGCACGAAAGCCGCTCCACCTGGCTGCCACTGCATTGGCTGCTCGGCATCGCGTCGTACGGCCTTTTCGCCGCCGCCGTTGTCCACGCCTGGTTGATGCAGCGGGCCGAGAAGTCCATGCGGCTGGCCACACCCGATGGCGATGCCGGCATGCCGCTGCTGACGCTGGAACGGCTGACCTTCCGGTTCGTTGGCGCCGGCTTCGTGCTGCTGACCGCCACCTTGCTGGCCGGCTTCTTCTTCACCGAGTCGCTGTACGGTCAGGGCCGCGTCTGGCATTGGGACCACAAGACCATTTTTTCTGTGCTCTCCTGGATCGCTTTCGCCGTGCTGCTGGTCGGCCGAGCCCGCTTTGGCTGGCGGGGCCGCACCGCCGTGCGCGTGCTGTATGTCGGCAGCGTCCTGTTGCTGCTGGCTTATGTAGGTTCGCGGTTCGTGCTGGAGGTGGTCTTGGGCCGCAGCGTATGAAGTACCTCGTCGTGCTGCTGGTCGTGGTGATCGGCTTCTGGCTCTGGCGCAACCGCCGCGCCGAAGACGCTGCGGATCGCGCGGAAACCCATCGGCCTGCGGAAGCACCCGCACCGGCCCTGCTGGAAATCGTCGCCTGCCCGATCTGCGGCCTGCATCTGCCCGCCAACGAATCGGTGGCGGGCCAGCGGGCACGTTACTGCAGCACCGATCACCGGCGGCAGGCCGAAGGCTGAACGTCTCCGTGACTGTCGGCCCGCTCGCGATGGACACGCCCTCTTTTGTTTCCACCGTTGGCGGCGACGAATCGGCGTTCGGCCGCCTGTGGCACGGCTTCATGACGGCGCGCCTGATGATCGCGCTGGTGCTGGTGCTGCTGCACGTCTACATCTATTGGCTGGTGCCGGTCGGCGGTGTCTGGGTCATCACCCTGTGCGCGGCCTACTTCCTGAGCTGTTTCTCTGCGCGGCTGGTCGCCGTGGCCCCGGAACCCGGCCGCGTCCTGCAGACCCAGTGGCTGTTCACGATCTGCCTGGACGTGGTCGTTTATGCCACGCTGCAATTCATCCAGTCGGCTGGCATCAACTACACCGCGCTGTTCGCACTGCCGGTGTTGCTTGGCGCGGTTCTGGGTTCGCAGGGTATCGGTGCAACGGCGGCTGGCGCCGTCACGCTGTTCCTGCTGGCCGAAGCCACCTGGCCAATGCCCCCTTTCACCGGCGTGGACAGGGAAGCGCTGTACCTGCAGGCCGGCCTCATTGGCTCGGGCCTCATGGTCGAGGCGTTTCTCGCCAGCCAGATGTCGGCGCGGTTGCTGCGCGAGGAAAGCACCGCCCGCAGCCACCGCCGGTTCGCGCAGACCCAGGTGCGCGTCAACGAACTGGTTATCGACAACCTGGCGGAAGGTGTCCTCGTGATCGACGCCAAGGCGGTGGTTCACGCGGCCAATCCGGCGGCGCGGGAGCTGCTGGCTCCCGGCGGCCCCCGGGCAGAGAAACTGGAGCTGCCGCTGCTGCTCACGGCAGGTCCGTGGGGACCGCTGGCCGCACTGGCGGCCCGCACGCTGAAGGAACAGAATTCCCTCACGGAAGACGTCTGGCTTGGCGGCCGAGCCGACGGTGAGCAGTCTCTTCGCGTGCGGACCCGCCTGGCGGCGATGGCGCCCCAGGGCCAAACCGACGACGGCCTGTGCGTGATGTTCCTGGAGGATCTGCGCGAGTTGGAGGCGCGGGTGCGCAACGAAAAACTGGCGGCGATGGGCCGCATGTCGACCGCCGTGGCGCATGAGATCCGCAACCCGCTCGCGGCCATTTCGCAGGCCAATGCCTTGCTGGATGAAGAACTGGTTTCGGACGAACATCGCCAGCTGACTCGAATGATCCGCCAGAACGCGGAGCGCCTCGACCAGATCGTCGAAGACGTGCTCAACGTCGCGCGCCTCCAGCGCCCCGATCCGGCGCCGCCCCGGTTGTCGCTCGATCAGTCGGTGGGCGCGGCCTGCGCTGATTGGTCCAACCATGCACGGGCTGGCGAACGCCTGTGCCTGCAGCTGGAAGCGGCCAACGCCCGCGTCGCCTTTAACCCCGACCACCTGCGGCGCGTGCTCGTCAACCTGCTGGACAACGCCCTGCGCTACACCGCCCCGCAGCGCGACGCCATCGTGGTATCGACAGAAATGTCGGCACCGGAGCAGGTGATTCTGTCCGTGTGGAGCGATGCGCCTCCGGTGGAGGCGACCGTGCAGCGCCACCTGTTCGAACCCTTTTTCTCCAGCGAGAGCCGATCGACCGGCTTGGGCCTGTATATTTGCCGGGAATTGTGCGAACAGCATGGCGCCACCATCGCCTACCGGCGCAGACTCCACCGCGGGCGCGACGGCAATGACTTCCATGTGACGCTGCGCTGCGGCACGGCAGAGGCCTCGAAGGCCGGCCGCAACCCACTCTGAGCATGCCCAACACCCACCCAGCCGGCCCACGTGTCCTCGTCATCGACGACGAACCGGATCTGCGCACGTTGTATGAAATGACGCTTCTGCGCGAAGGCTATGGCGTGGAAGCGGCAGAAACCGTCGCCAGCGCGCGCCGCCTGCTCGACGGCGGCCGCTTCGATGCGGTGATCACCGACATGCGCCTGCCGGACGGCAGCGGGCTCGACGTGCTGCGCGCTCTGGCACTTGAGAACCGGCCGGAGCGCTGCGTGATGATCACGGCGTATGGATCTGCAGAGAACGCGGTGGAGGCCCTGAAGGCGGGCGCATTCGACTACCTCACCAAGCCGGTCGATCTGAAGCAGTTCCGCAGCGTGGTGGCTTCCGCCGTGGAACAGGCTGCACGGCCGGCGCGTCCGATCAATGGCCGCCGCAGCACAGGGACGCACAAGACATCTGAAAGCACCACGCCTCCTGCACACACAGCGGCCGCAATGGGTCATGACGCGCTGGAGCGCCTGGTGGGTGAATCCGCAGCCATGCGGTCTGTGAAGGTCCGCGTCGCCAAAGTGGCCGGCAGCATGGCTCCGGTGTTGATCACAGGCGAGTCCGGCACCGGAAAGGAACTCGTCGCACGCGCCATTCATGCCTGCAGCCACCGCCATGCCGGGCCTTTCGTTGCGGTGAATTGCAGTGCGATTCCCGGGGCGCTTCTCGAGGCTGAATTCTTTGGTGCGCGGCGTGGCGCCTACACCGGTTCGGTACAAGACCGCGAAGGCTATTTCCAGGCTGCCCGCAACGGCACCCTGTTCCTTGATGAAGTGGGTGACCTGCCGCTGGCGATGCAGGCCAAGTTGCTGCGCGCCATCCAGGAGCGCAGCGTGCGGGCCGTTGGGCAAACACATGAAGATGCCGTAGATGTGCGCATCGTCAGCGCGACCCACAAAGACCTGGTGGCGGAGGTGCAGGCCGGCCGCTTCCGCCAGGACTTGTACTACCGGCTCAACGTCATCGACATCTCTCTGCCGGCGCTGCGTGACCGGCGGGAAGACGTTCCGGCACTGTGCAAGGCCCTCCTGCATAAAATCGCCAAGGAGTCCGGCGCACCTGCATCGCAGCCCGATGAAGCCTTGCTGCAGCGGCTCGCCCAGTACGAGTTCATCGGCAACGTCCGTGAGCTCGAAAATCTGCTCCACCGCGCCGTTGCCCTGGCCGACGAGAACGGCCTGAACCTCGATCTACCGAGCCCCGATGTGGCGGCGGAGCAATCAACCGGCAGCGAACCAGACGGCGGCCCGCCCGCCCTCGAAGCGTTGCCATGCGACCTTCAGGCCCACCTCGACGCCCATGAGCGCGCCATCCTCGTGCAGGCGCTGGAAGACTGCCAGTTCAATCGAACGGCCGCGGCAACGCGATTGGGGCTGAGCTTGCGCCAGATGCGCTACCGCATCGCCCGGCTGCAGATCGCCATGCCCCATGGCGAGGATGGCCCCGATGACGCCGCCGCCTGAATTCGAACCCGCAGATCCGCTGTGGCGCGACGGCTGGTATACCCACGCCCGCAAGCTGCCATCACCCAATCGCGGCCCTCGCCCGGTGGGTGCTCTGGTCGATCTGGTCATCATCCACTCGATCAGCCTGCCGCCCGGTGAGTTCGGTGGCGGCCATGTGCAGGCGCTGTTCACCAATTCACTGGACTGGAACGCCCACCCCTACTTCCAGGCAATCCGCGGGCTGGAGGTGTCGTCGCACTTTTTCATCGAACGGCGCGGTGAGCTGTGGCAATTCGTCGGCTGCGACGACCGCGCCTGGCATGCCGGCCGCTCGAGCTTCAATGGCCGCGACAACTGCAACGACTACTCGATTGGCATCGAACTCGAAGGGCTGGAGGGCGGGGCCTTCGAAGATTCTCAGTACGAAACTCTGGCGGGCCTCATGGCGGTCTTGGCCCAACGCTACCCCATCACGCAGGCAACGGGGCACGAGCATGTGGCGCCGGGCCGCAAGCACGACCCAGGCCCAGGATTCGACTGGGCATTGACCCAGCGCATGCTGGGTTGGCCCGATCGGTGTTTTCCCCAGCGACCCGCGCCGCGAGACTGATTGGCGCACCCCACCGGTGCAAATTTTTACCGTTCGGGGCCATGGTTTTCGGTGCTTTCTCCTGCGAAAACCATCTGCGGCGGATACACTACTGCTAGTGGCTTGTATCGCACCGCGACCCCATATATAGTGTTTGGGCGCCGGTCGCAGCCAATCGATCCGGCCCCTGAGAAACACCTTCGCGCGGCCCATCAGAACCATCAGGAGAGGAAACCATGCAGATTGCCCCGACCACCCCCCCATTGACCCCTGCGCGTTCCACTTCCGAACCCCATGCCGGCAGCAATGCCGCAGCCGCCGGCATGCTCGCCAACTACCAGATCATCCGCCGCAACGGTTCCGTCGTTTCGTTCGAACCGAGCAAGATCGCGGTCGCGATGATGAAGGCCTTTCTCGCGGTGCACGGCACCGGCGGTGCGGCCTCGGCCAGCGTGCGCGAGACGGTGGAAGGCCTGACGCAGGCGGTGACGCGCGCGCTGGTGCGTTCGCGTCCGGGCGGTGGCACCTTCCACATCGAGGACGTGCAGGACCAGGTCGAACTCGGCCTGATGCGCGGCGGTCACCACGAGATCGCCCGCGCCTACGTGCTGTACCGCGAACGCCGTTCGCAGGAACGAGCCCGCGCGGGTGCGGCCACCACCCCGGCCGCACCGGTGCTGCACGTGATCGACCGCGGCCAGCGCATCGCGCTGGACCTTGACTATCTGAAGCAGCTGGTCGAGTCGGCCTGCGCCGGCCTGGGAGCCGACGTCAGCGCCGCGCCCATCCTGGCCGAGACCATGCGCAACCTGTACGACGGTGTGCCGATGGACGAGGTCTACAAGGCCTCCATCCTGGCGGCCCGCACGCTGATCGAAAAAGACCCCGACTACACCTACGCCACCGCCCGTTTGCTGCTGCACACGGTGCGCCGTGAGGTGCTGGGCGAGGAAACGCTGCAGGAGGCGATGGCCGAGCGTTACGCCGACTACTTCCCGCAGTTCATCAAGAAGGGCGTCGACGCCGAACTGCTCGACGAGAAGCTGCTGCAGTTCGACCTGGCCCGCCTTGGCGCCGCGCTGAAGGCCGACCGCGACCTGAAATTCGACTACCTCGGCCTGCAGACGCTGTATGACCGCTACTTCCTGCACGTCCGAAAGACCCGCATCGAAATGCCGCAGGCCTTCTTCATGCGCGTCGCCATGGGCCTGTCGCTGAACGAAATCGACCGCGAAGCCCGCGCGATCGAGTTCTACGAGGTGCTGTCGTCGTTCGACTTCATGTCGTCCACCCCCACGCTGTTCAACAGCGGCACGCTGCGCTCGCAGCTGTCCAGCTGCTACCTGACCACCGTGCCGGACGACCTCGACGGCATCTATGAGTCGATCAAGGAAAACGCGCTGCTGTCCAAGTTCGCCGGCGGCCTCGGCAACGACTGGACCCGCGTGCGCGCGCTGGGCAGCCACATCAAAGGCACCAACGGTGAATCGCAGGGCGTCGTGCCCTTCCTCAAGGTGGTCAACGACACCGCCGTGGCGGTGAACCAGGGCGGCAAGCGCAAGGGCGCGGTCTGCACCTACCTGGAGACCTGGCACCTCGACATCGAGGAGTTCCTGGAGCTGCGCAAGAACACGGGCGACGACCGCCGCCGCACCCACGACATGAACACCGCGAACTGGATTCCGGACCTGTTCATGCGCCGCGTGATGGAAAAGGGCACCTGGACACTGTTCTCGCCCTCGAACGTGCCCGACCTGCACGACCTGTTCGGCGCCGAGTTCGAGAAGGCCTACGTCGCCTATGAAGAAAAGGCGGCGCGCGGCGAAATCAAGCCGGCCAAAACGGTCCAGGCCACCGACATGTGGCGCAAGATGCTGTCGATGCTGTTCGAGACCGGCCATCCCTGGATCACCTTCAAGGATGCCTGCAACGTGCGCTCGCCGCAGCAGCACGTCGGTGTGGTTCACTCGTCCAACCTGTGCACCGAGATCACGCTGAACACCAGCGATACCGAAACCGCCGTGTGCAACCTGGGTTCCGTGAACCTGTTGCAGCACCTGAAAAACGGCAAGGTCGACCAGGAGAAGCTCAAGAAGACGATCTCCACGGCCATGCGCATGCTCGACAACGTGATCGACATCAACTATTACGCGGTCAAGAAAGCCCGCGACTCCAACATGCGCCACCGCCCGGTGGGCCTGGGCCTGATGGGCTTTCAAGATGCACTGTACGAGCTGCGCATCCCCTACGCCTCGCAGGAGGCCGTGCAGTTCGCCGACCAATCCATGGAAGCCATCTGCTACCACGCCTACTGGGCCTCGACCGAGCTGGCCCGCGAGCGCGGGCGCTACAGCAGCTACCGCGGTTCGCTGTGGGACCGCGGCATCCTGCCGCTGGACACGCTGGAACTGCTGAGCGGCCAACGCGGCGGCTACGTCGATGTCGACCGTTCCGCCACGCTGGACTGGGACGCGCTGCGCGCCAAGATCGCTCAGGACGGCATGCGCAACTCCAACTGCGTCGCCATCGCGCCGACCGCCACCATCTCCAACATCATCGGCGTCGACGCGTCGATCGAGCCCTGCTTCGGCAACCTGTCGGTCAAGTCCAACCTGTCCGGCGAGTTCACCGTGATCAACCACTACCTGGTGCGCGACCTGAAACGCCTGGGCCTGTGGGACGACGTGATGGTGATGGACCTGAAGCACTTCGACGGCTCGCTGCGCCCGATCGACCGGGTGCCGCAGGATGTCAAGGCGCTGTACGCCACCGCGTTCGAGGTCGAGCCGCTGTGGCTGGTCGAGGCGGCCTCGCGTCGGCAGAAGTGGATCGACCAGGCGCAGAGCCTCAACATCTACATGTCGGGCGCTTCGGGCAAGAAGCTCGACGACACCTACAAGCTCGCATGGACGCGCGGCCTGAAGACCACCTACTACCTGCGCACGCAGAGCGCGACGCACGCCGAGAAATCCACCGTGCAATCGGGCCGCCTCAACGCGGTGTCGAGCGGCAACGGTGGCTCGGCACTCGATGCCGCGGCAGCCGCTGCGCAAGCGCAGATGGACAACACGCCAGCAACCGACATCAAGTTCTGCGCGATCGACGACCCGACCTGCGAAGCCTGCCAATAACGATTCGATACGAATCCATGCGCGCCTCTCGATGCACACGAGCAACAAAGCACATCGAGAGGCGTTTCAACGCTTTTCATTTCACATCACTGCTCCGATAATTCGGGAAATGGAATTTCTATGCTGACCTGGGACGACGAAGTCAAGCCCACACCGCATTCCGCACGCGCCGGCGGCTACATGCCCGAACCGCCGACGGCCTCCGTGTCTCCCGCTGCAGCCGCGCTGCAGCCCGTTCGCTCTCCCTCGCTGAACGACGCAGCGCCTCAACCCGTCGCCGCCGCACCGAAGGACGCAAGCGCACGCCGCGTGCGCGCCGCCGACAAGCGCATCATCAACGGCCAGACCGACGTCAACCAGTTGGTGCCGTTCAAGTACAAGTGGGCCTGGGAAAAATACCTCGCCACCTGCGCCAACCACTGGATGCCGCAGGAAGTGAACATGACGCGCGACATCGCGTTGTGGAAGGACCCGAACGGCCTGAGCGAAGATGAGCGCCGCATCATCAAGCGCAACCTCGGCTTCTTCGTGACCGCCGATTCGCTGGCCGCCAACAACATCGTGCTGGGCACCTACCGCCACATCACGGCGCCCGAATGCCGGCAGTTCCTGCTGCGCCAGGCCTTCGAGGAAGCGATCCACACCCACGCCTACCAGTACATCGTGGAGTCGCTGGGCCTGGACGAATCCGAGATCTTCAACGCCTACAACGAAGTCGCCTCCATCCGCGAGAAGGACGAGTTCCTGATCCCCTTCATCGGCGCGATCATGGACCCCAACTTCAACACCGGCACGCCAGAGAACGACCAGACGCTGCTGAAGAGCCTGATCGTCTTCGCCTGCCTGATGGAAGGCCTGTTCTTCTACGTAGGCTTCACGCAGATCCTGGCGCTCGGCCGGCAGAACAAGATGACCGGTGCCGCCGAGCAGTACCAGTACATCCTGCGCGACGAGTCCATGCACTGCAACTTCGGCATCGACCTGATCAACCAGCTCAAGCTCGAGAACCCGCACCTGTGGACGGCCGAGTTCAAGGCCGAGATCAAGGCTCTGTTCCTGAAGGCCGTCGAGCTCGAATACCGCTACGCCGAAGACACCATGCCGCGCGGCGTGCTGGGCCTCAACGCGTCGATGTTCAAGGGTTACCTGCGCTACATCGCCAACCGCCGCGCAACGCAGATCGGCCTTGAACCTCTGTTCCCGAACGAAGAAAACCCGTTCCCCTGGATGAGCGAGATGATCGACCTGAAGAAGGAACGCAACTTCTTCGAGACCCGCGTCATCGAGTACCAGTCGGGCGGCGCGCTGTCCTGGGACTGAAACGAACCGCATGACAACCCGAATCGCATGCCCGCAAGACCGCGCCCCAGAGCGCGGCCTGGGGGCATGTTCCCGTGTTTATGGCGCTGGGGCCGGCCCCAACGCCATGAATCACTCGGTGCTCCTCCAACAGGCACCGGTGCTCTTTGTAACTTGATCAAGGAGAACACAATGGCAACTGCAAAGAAAGCGGCCGCAAAGAAGGCCCCGGCCAAAAAGGCCGTAGCGAAGAAAGCCCCGGCAAAGAAGGCCGCAGTGAAGAAGGCCGCACCGGCAAAGAAGGCGGCTCCCGCCAAGAAGGCCGCACCGGCGAAGAAGGCTGCGCCTGCCAAGAAGGCCGCACCGGCGAAGAAGGCCGCTGCCAAAAAGGCGGCTCCCGCCAAGAAGGCTGCGGTGAAGAAGGTCGCTCCTGCCAAGAAGGCGGCACCGGCGAAGAAGGCTGCTGCGAAGAAGGCCGCACCGGCCAAGAAAGCCGCTGCGAAAAAGGCCCCTGCGAAAAAGGCTGCAGCCAAGAAGCCGGCCGCCAAGAAGGCTGCGAAAAAGCCCGCTGCGAAGAAAGCCGCGAAGGCACCTGCTGCGAAGCCTGCTGCTGCGGCTGCGCCCGCTGCGCAGACCACGCTCAACCCGCAGGCGGCTTGGCCGTTCCCCACGGCCGCCAAGCCCTGAGCTCACATCTGTTTGGCTCAAAGCCCGGTGCGCGGCACCGGGCTTTTTTATTGCCGGCTCTGTTCACGCTCCGTCGCTGACGAAAGACGGCACCGCTTCGTTGAGCAGATAGTTCTGAGCGCCGGCGCTGGCCACCTTGAGTGCCCCCATCCGGTTGCCCAGTCGGGCGCAGCGCATCAACGGCCAGCCCCGCTCCAGACCGAACAGCACGGCGGCCCTGAACGCATCGCCGCAGCCCGTGGGATCGACGACTGCAGCCGGTACTTCGCCCGGCACGGCCGTGCAATCGCCGTCCTGCCACACCTGGCACCCCAAAGCGCCCAGGGTGAGCACCAGGCCCGCCACCCGGCGCGACAGCGCGCCCACATCCTCGCCCAGGCGCTCGGCCAGCAGCAAGCCCTCGTACTCGTTGACCGCTATCCAGCCGGCACCGTCGATCAACATGCGAAGCTCGTCGGGGTCGAACATCGGCAGCGCCTGGCCAGGATCGAACAGATAGGGAATGCCTGCAGCCCGCAGCAGGGCAGCGTGCCGCAGCGTGGTGTTCCGCTCGTCGGGGGAGAGGCTGGCGATGCGAACTTCCTTGCCGATGTCGAACGGAAGATCGGCTGCGAGGGCCATTGCTCCAGGATGGAAGGCGGTGATCTGGTTGTTTTCGGCGTCGGTCAGGACCATGGCCTGAGCCGTCAAGGCATCGGGCACGTCGCGCACCAACCGCGTGGGAATGCCAAGTGCCACGAGGCGGTCGCGGTAGGGGCGGCCGTCACCGCCGAGCGAAGCCACGGGAATGGGCTCACCACCGAGCAGCCGCAAACCGTAGGCGATGTTGCCGGCGCAGCCACCGAATTCGCGGCGCATCGTGCGCGCCTGGAACGACACGTTGAGCCGATGCAACTCACCCGGCAGCAGTTGCTCGTGAAACCGCCCGTCGAAACGCATGACGACGTCATACGCCAGCGACCCGCCGATCAGCGCCGCCATGACCCAGCCCTCACGGGTAAAAGGCCAGTACGCGGTAACCGGTGACGCGGCTGCCCTGGGCCTCGTCGATCAACGTCAGCGCCAGCGTGCGGGGCAGCTCCCCTCCGGCTTGCAGCACCGCGCTGCCTGGCGACAGCACATCGGCCGCGATCACGCGACGGACCACCGGCTCGCCGCGCGCATCGGTCAGCGTGACCTCGATGGCCGGCACCGCCAACGGGAGAGCGGCGGTGCTTTTCAGCACCACGGCCAGCCTGAAATCGGCCACCTGCAGCCGGGTGAAGTTGGAGCTGTCGATGACGACCTCGTCAATCCGCCGCAAGGGCGCGATCGCGCAGTTCCGCGGCCTGCACAGGGTCGCCAACACGGGCTGCAGGCCGGGCCACATCGCGGCCAGCCGGTCCCGTTCATGCACCACCGCCTGCCAGCCCAGTGCGGCCAGCAGCAGCAGACACACCAACCGCAAGCCGGCCACCACCCAGCCTTGGCGCCAGAACGCGCGGCGTTCCGCCTGCTGGACGAAGGCCGGCGCCGACGCCGGCGTGCTCATCTCGGGGTGGCGGGTCGCGGGGTCGCGGGGCTTCCCGGCCCTGGATCGCACCGCCGTGCTCGGGGGCACCACTTCTTCGGCCGCGAGGGTTTTGAATGACGCCCGCCGACGGGCCCGCTCGGCCTCTTCGGCTTCGGCGTCGGCGGTTTCCTGTGCGATCTCGGCCGCCATCACGGCGAGGCGCTCGGCCAGCGGCAGTTCGGCCTCAGCAGGCGGCGGGGGATCGGTGGGAGCGACGGTGGATGGGGCTTGCGCTTCGTCCGGTGCCGCGGGCGCGGACATGCCTTGCATCTGCGCCTGAGCGTCGAAGACACCGGCGCATTTGCCACAGCGCACCCAGCCGTCGGAAATCCGCAACTGGTCGGGCACCACCCTGAACAGGGTGCCGCAGGCGGGGCAACTGGTGGTCAGGCTCATGCGGCGCGGTGAAACGGGGCCGGCTTCAGTGTACCGTCGCGGTCATCAAAATCCAGCCGTCCTCGCTGTCGCTGACCTCGAGCGCGGCATGCGGCGCGTAGGCGTCCTTCAGCTCGTCGGCCTGGCGTTCGAGAATGCCGGCCAGCACCAGCGAGCCGCCGGGCGCAACGTGCGCGCACAGCAACGGCGCCAGCAACTTGAGCGGCGTGGCGAGGATGTTGGCCAGCACCGTGGGGTAGCGGCCTGTGGCGGCGTCGGGCAGGCCGGCTCTCAGCACGACGCGGTTGGCCTCGGCGTTGGCCCGGGTCTGCTCGACGGCGGCGGGGTCGATGTCGACCGCGTCGATGTCGGTCGCGCCATGCAGGCCAGCGCCTATGGCGAGGATGCCGGAACCGCAGCCGTAATCCAGTACGCGGCTGAAGCGGCCCGCCGGCTGCCGCGCGATCCAGCGCAGGCACATACGGGTGGTGGGGTGGGTGCCGGTGCCGAAGGCGAGGCCGGGGTCGAGCCGGATCACCTGCCTGGCCTGCGCCGGCGGTTCGTGCCAGGTGGGCACGATCCAGAATTCGGGCGTGATCTCGACCGGCGCGAACTGCGACTGCGTGAGCCGCACCCAGTCTTCGTCGGGCACGGCGGTGACGCCCACCAGCCGGCAGCCGTCGAAAAAGTCCTGCGCCTGCAGCAGCGCGGCGGCCTCGCGGGCGCCGGCTTCGTCGGCGAACAGCGCGCGCAGCCGCGAACGTTGCCAGCCATCGGCCGGCGGCGGCATGCCGGGTTCGCCGAACAGCGCCTGCTCGGCCTCGGTCTGGGCGTCGGCGTCTTCCACACTGACGGAAAGCGCGTCGAGTGCCTCCAGCGCATCGCTCAGCGTCTCGACCTGGTCCTGCGGGCAGAGCAGGCTGAGTTCATGCATGGCTGTACCCCGGCGTCGCCGACGTTTCGCCGCCCGGCCGCCCCGAAGGCGCAACCGCGCCCTCGGGGGGCAGCGAACCACACTCAGCGGGTAGCGTGGCGGTCTGCATCAGCGTGCGCGCTGCTCCAGCCAGTGCTCGAGGTAGTGGATGTTGGTGCCACCGTCCATGAACTTGGCGTCGACCATCAGTTCACGATGCAGCGGAACGTTGGTGCTGATGCCTTCGATGACGGTTTCGGCCAGCGCGGTGCGCATGCGGGCCAGCGCCTGCTCGCGGGTGTCGCCGTGGACGATGATCTTGCCGATCATGGAGTCGTAGTTCGGCGGCACGAAGTAGTTGGTGTAGGCGTGCGAATCGACGCGCACACCGGGGCCGCCGGGCGGATGCCACATCGTGATGCGGCCAGGCGACGGCGTGAATTTGTACGGGTCTTCAGCGTTCACGCGGCATTCGATGGCGTGGCCCCGGATGCCGATGTCGCGCTGCAGGAAAGGCAGTTTTTCGCCCGCCGCCACCATGATCTGGGTCTTCACGATGTCCACGCCGGTGATCAGCTCCGTCACCGGGTGCTCCACCTGCACGCGGGTGTTCATTTCGATGAAGTAGAACTCGCCGTCTTCATACAGGAATTCGAAGGTGCCCGCGCCGCGGTAGCCGATCTTCTTGCAAGCGGCGGCGCAGCGGTCACCGATGCGTTCGATCAATTTGCGCGCGATGCCCGGTGCCGGCGCTTCCTCGATGACCTTCTGATGGCGCCGCTGCATCGAGCAGTCGCGCTCGCCCAGCCAGACCGCGTTCTTGTGCTGGTCGGCCAGCACCTGGATCTCGATGTGGCGCGGGTTCTGGAGAAACTTCTCCATGTAGACCTCGGGATTGCCGAAGGCCGCGCCAGCCTCCGCCTTGGTGGTCTGCACCGCATGGATCAGCGCCGCCTCGGTGTGCACCACCCGCATACCGCGGCCGCCGCCGCCGCCAGCGGCCTTGATGATGACCGGGTAGCCGATGGACTTGGCGATGCGGCGGATCTGCACCGGGTCCTCCGGCAGCGCGCCTTCGGAGCCGGGCACGCAGGGCACGCCCGCCTTGATCATGGTCTGCTTGGCCGAGACCTTGTCGCCCATGATGCGAATGGACTCCGGCGTCGGGCCGATGAACTGGAAGCCGCTTTTCTCCACCCGTTCGGCAAAGCCGGCGTTCTCGCTCAGGAAGCCGTAGCCGGGGTGAATGGCTTCGGCATCGGTCACCTCGGCGGCCGAAATGATGGCCGGCATGTTGAGGTAACTCTGCAGCGACGGCGCCGGGCCGATGCAGACGGCCTCGTCGGCCAGCTTGATGTATTTGGCTTCGCGGTCGGCCTCGGAATAGACCATCACCGCCTTGACGCCCAGTTCGCGGCAGGCGCGCTGGATGCGCAGAGCGATTTCGCCGCGGTTGGCGATCAGGATTTTCTTGAACATGTCAGTCGGCCCGATGGAAAGCCGGGCGGTCTCGGGTGGCGCCCATCACTCGATGACGAACAGCGGCTGGCCGAACTCGACGGCCTCGCCGTCCTCGATCAGCAGCTGGGCGACGGTGCCGGTCTTGTCGGCCTCGATCTCGTTGAGGATCTTCATGGCCTCGATGATGCAGATCGTGTCGCCCTCCTTCACCGCCGTGCCCACTTCCACGAAGGGCTTGGCGCCAGGGCTCGCGGCCCGGTAGAACGTGCCGACCATCGGCGACTTCACCACGTGGCCGGCTGGTGCGGCCGGGGTCGCGGCCGGCTCGCTGCCGGCCGCTGCGGGGGCTGCCGCAGCCGAGGCAGCTGGCATGGCCATAGGCATGGCTTGGGGCATCATCGGCGCATAGGCCATCGGGGCACCCGTGCCCCCCTTCACGATGCGGACCTTGCCTTCGGCTTCGGTGATTTCCAGTTCGGAAACATTGGATTCCGACACGAGGTCGATCAGGGTCTTGAGTTTGCGCAGGTCCATCGGGTTTCCTCATCAGCCGGCTATTGCAGCCAACAGCTTTTAATTCTTCTCATTATTCACCAATTTTGGTGAAATTTCGATGATGCCGCAGCCTGCAAGGGATTTGGGAACCGAGGATCGGCCCCGATGCGGCGCCCGCCGCTGGTGACGGGAACCGCGCATTGTAGCGGCCCCGGAAGCGCCCAGGTCAGCGCACGGCGCCCCAGACGTCGAGGTCGGCGCGATCAAGCTTGCCCATCTTGCGGTGAACAGGCTCCCCGTTGGCGCCGTAGACGATGGAAAATGGCAGTGCACCGGTGGCGTTGCCCAGCGATTTCACCAGCTCCGTTCCGCCAAAACCGGCCAGCGCCACCGGGAACGAGAGCGGCATTTTTTCCAGGAACTTGCGCACTGCGCTGGGCTGGTCAATGGCCAGGCCGATCACTTGCATGCCATTGGCGCCTTGTTGCTTGAAGAACGCGTCGATTAGCGGAAGTTCCTCGATGCACGGGGGGCACCAGGTCGCCCAGAAGTTGACCAGCAGCGGCTTGCCACGCAGCGAGGCCAGTGCCAGCGGTTGGCCCGCCGGCGTGTCGAAGGTCTGGGCCCAGAAACCGCCGGAAGCGCTGTTGTCTGCGGCCGCAGCGCCTGGCTGAGCGGCGGCGGGCGCCGGCGCGGCGCCCTGCCCGCGCCACCACGCCACGCCAGCCCCGGCCAGCGCGGCGGCTGCGGCAGCGCCGATCAACAGGCCGCGGCGCGACGGTTCGGCGGGGGTTTGGGGAGAGTTCATGTGGGCTCCGGGGTGTCGGCGATCAAACGCTGCAGCGCGGCGAGGTTGCCGCGTGGGCTGCGGCCGCGGCTGTCGGGCTGCAGCGCGCCACGCAGGTCATCATAGTCGTAGACCATCAGGTGCAGCCCCACCGTTTCCTGCAGCTCCCGGCAGGGCGCGTGCACGCTCAGCGCCTCCACCGGCTCACCCCGAAAACCGCTGACGGTGCGTGCCTCGTAGTCCACATGCTGGTCGATCAACGCGATCTCGACGTCCTTGCTGTCATCGCAGAACAGTTGCAGATAGACGTCCGACAGCCGGGTGGCCGTGCCGTGCCACACCGCGCCGCCGAGGTGCGGGCGAAAGGCCTCCAGCCGCGTCATCCACAGCACCGCCAACCGGCGCAGCGCCAGCAGTTCGGCGGGCTGGGTGTCGGCACAGAACAGCGCGATGTGGGTTCGCACCTCGTCTTCCACGGCCTCGTTGTCGGGCAGCGCGGTGCGCGGCGGCAAGCCCAGCGCCTTCAGCGCCTGCCGCTTGGCGGGGCCGTATTCCAGCCCGTCTTCCACCACGAACCGGGCGGCGGCGGCGGCGATTTCGGCTTTCTGAATCGTGTCCATCGGCCGCGATTGTGCACCACCGCACGGCGCGTGGTTAGCTCCTGATTTGATAGCTACAAAGCGCCATTCCACGCTGACTTGCGGCCTGAAATGCTTGTGAAAGGCCCTAGAATCGGCGAATGCATCTCCACATTCTCGGCATCTGCGGCACCTTCATGGGCGGGCTGGCCGCGCTGGCCGTTGAAGCCGGCCACCGGGTGACCGGCTGCGACACCGGCGTCTATCCGCCGATGAGCGACCAGTTGCGCGCGCTCGGCATCGAACTGATCGAAGGCTACGGCGCCGACCAGCTCGCGCTGAAGCCCGACGTGTTCGTCGTCGGCAACGTCGTCAGCCGGGCCCGGCTGGCCGATGGCACGCCGAAATACCCTTTGATGGAAGCCGTGCTGGACGCGGGGTTGCCCTACACCAGCGGCCCGCAATGGCTGGCCGAGAACCTGCTGCAAGGCCGCCACGTGCTGGCGGTGGCCGGCACCCACGGCAAGACGACCACCACAGCGATGCTGGCCTGGGTGCTGGAACAGGCCGGGTTGCAGCCCGGCTTTCTGGTGGGCGGCGTGCCGCTGAACTTCGGCGTTTCGGCCCGGCTGGGTGGCGGCAGCGTTCCGCCGTCGGGCCGCTCCCAAGGCGGAACAGCCCCCTCGGGGGGCAGCGAACCGCACGCAGTGGGGAGCGTGGGGGCAACATTCGTGATCGAGGCGGACGAATACGACACCGCCTTCTTCGACAAACGCAGCAAGTTCGTCCACTACCGGCCACGCACGGCGGTGCTGAACAACCTGGAATTCGACCACGCCGACATCTTCGACGATCTGGCGGCGATCGAGCGGCAGTTTCACCACCTCGTGCGCACCGTGCCGGCCAGTGGCCTGGTGGTGGCCAACGCCGAGCAGCCCGCGCTGGAGCGGGTGCTGGCGCAAGGGTGCTGGAGCGGCCGCACCGCCTTCGGGGTTGGCGGCGAATGGAGGGCTGACGGACCGCCGGAGGCCTTCGCCGTCCTGCGCCAAGGGCAAAAAGTGGCCGAGGTGCGCTGGGACCTCGCGGGCGTGCACAACCAGATGAACGCGCTGGCGGCCATTGCCGCTGCGGCGCATGTGGGTGTGGCGCCGCGGCAGGCCGCTGAGGCGCTGGGCAGCTTCCGCAACGTGCGGCGCCGGCTGGAGGTGCGGGGCACGGCGGGCGGCGTGACGGTGTACGACGACTTCGCCCACCACCCGACCGCCATCGCGACCACGCTCGACGGCCTGCGCCGTCGCGTCGGGCCGCATCAGCGCATCGTCGCGGTGTTCGAGCCGCGCTCGAACACGATGAAGCTGGGCACCATGGCCGCGCAGTTGCCGGCCAGTTTGAAAGACGCCGACCTGTCGTTCTGCCACGCCGGCGGACTGGACTGGGACGTGCGCAGCGCGCTGGCGCCGCTGGGCGGCAAGGCGCAAGTGGGCGACAGCATCGACGACCTGCTCACGCAGTTGCTGCCGGTGCTGCGGCCGGGCGACCATGTGCTGTGCATGAGCAACGGCAGCTTCGGTGGCATCCACACGAAGCTGCTCGCTGCCCTGCAACGGGGCGCGTGATCAGCCGCGGCGCTGCTTGACGGCCTGCGACAGCGTTTCCAGCACCTCGGTGGAGTCGTCCCACGCCAGGCAGGCGTCGGTGATGCTCTGGCCGTAGGCGAGCTTGCTGGCGTCGTCCTTGCCGGGGGTGAACTTCTGCGCGCCGCCGTTCAGGTGGCTTTCCACCATCACGCCGAACACGCTGCGCGAACCGCCGGCGATCTGCGCGGCGATGTCCTTGGCCACGTCCTTCTGCTTCTCGTGCTGCTTGGAGCTGTTGGCGTGGCTGAAGTCGACCATCAGCGTGGCCGGCAGGCGGGCCGCTTCCAGGTCCTTGCAGGCGGCGGCCACACTGGCGGCGTCGTAATTCGGCGCCTTGCCGCCGCGCAGGATGACGTGGCAGTCCTGGTTGCCGCGGGTCTGCACGATCGCGACCTGGCCGTTCTTGTGCACCGACAGGAAGTGGTGCGGACGGCTGGCCGACTGGATCGCGTCGGTGGCGATGCGGATGTTGCCGTCGGTGCCGTTCTTGAAGCCGATCGGCGCGCTCAGGCCGGAAGCCAGCTCGCGGTGGATCTGGCTTTCGGTGGTGCGCGCGCCAATGGCGCCCCAGGCGATCAAGTCACCGATGTATTGCGGTGAAATCACGTCCAAGAACTCGCTGCCGGCCGGCAGGCCCAGCTTGTTGATCTCGATCAGCAGCTGGCGTGCGATGCGCAGGCCTTCGTCGATGCGGAAGCTCTCGTCGAGGTAGGGATCGTTGATGAGGCCCTTCCAGCCCACCGTGGTGCGCGGCTTCTCGAAGTAGACGCGCATCACGATCTCCAGCGTGTCGGCGTACTTGTCGCGCTGCGCCTTCAGCCGGGCGGCGTATTCCATCGCGGCCTTGGTGTCGTGGATGGAGCAGGGCCCGATGATCACCAGCAGCCGGTCGTCCTGGCCGGCGATGATGTTGTGGATGGTCTTGCGGGTGTTGGTGATCAGCGCCTCGGCCGCGGTGTTGCGGATGGGGAAGAAGCGGATCAAATGTTCCGGAGGGGGCAGCACGTTGATGTCCTGGATGCGTTCGTCGTCGGTCTGGCTGGTCTTGTCGACCGTCGCATACCAGGCGTCGCTGCTGGGTACGTTGGCTTTGTTCATCGCGGCTGCTCCTCCAAAAAATCAGTGAATCGAAATCGTTCGGGACATAAAAAAACCGCCGGGCTTGAGGGCCGGCGGTTTTGTCGAGAATCTGTGCGTTTTACGCGTGCACCTCTCGTCCGCCGGGGACCGGGAACGTAAAGTAAAAGTGGTAGCCGAGGCGCGTCATGGACAGCAACTGTAGCACAGGCAACGCGGCAAGGCCGGTCAGGCCGTGCCGCCGACCGTCAGGCCATCGATGCGCAGCGTGGGCTGGCCCACGCCCACCGGCACGCTCTGGCCTTCCTTGCCGCAGGTGCCCACACCAGAATCCAGCGCCATGTCGTCCCCGATCATGCTGACCTTCTTCAGCGACTCGGGCCCGTTGCCGATGATGGTCGCGCCCTTCACCGGGTAGAGAATCTTGCCGTTCTCGACCCAGAAGGCTTCGCTTGCCGAGAACACGAATTTGCCGCTGGTGATGTCGACCTGGCCGCCGCCGAAGTTGGTGGCGTACAGCCCCTTCTTGATGCTGGCGACGATCTCTTCCGGGTTGTGCTTGCCGCCCAGCATGTAGGTGTTGGTCATGCGCGGCATGGGGATGTGGGCGTAGCTCTCGCGCCGGCCGTTGCCGGTGGGCTTGACCTTCATCAGCCGCGCATTCAGGCTGTCCTGGATGTAGCCCTTCAGGATGCCGTCTTCGATCAGCACGTTGCGCTGGCTGGTGTTGCCCTCGTCGTCCACGTTGAGCGAGCCGCGGCGGTCGGCGATGGTGCCGTCGTCCAGCACCGTCACGCCCTTGGCCGCCACCCGCTGGCCGATGCGGCCGCTGAAGGCGCTGGAGCCCTTGCGGTTGAAGTCGCCTTCCAGGCCGTGGCCGATGGCCTCGTGCAGCAGGATGCCGGGCCAGCCGGGGCCGAGCACCACCGTCATTTCGCCAGCCGGGGCCGGGCGCGACTCGAGGTTGGTCAGCGCGGCCTTCACGGCGTCGTTCACGTAGGTCTCGATGTGGGCGTCGTCGAAATAGGCCAGCCCGAAACGGCCGCCGCCGCCGGAAGAGCCCACCTCGCGCCGGCCGTTGGACTCGGCGATGACGGTCACGCTCAGGCGCACCAGCGGCCGCACGTCGGCGGCCAGCGTGCCGTCGGCGCGGGCGACCATCACCACGTCGTATTCACCGGCCAGGCCGGCCATCACCTGCACCACGCGCGGGTCTTTGGCGCGAGCGAGTTGCTCCACCTTTTCCAGCAGCCTGACCTTCTCGGTGCTGTCCAGAGAGGCGATCGGGTCCACGCCGCCGTACAGCGAGCGGCTGCGCGCCAGCTTGGCCGCCGGGCCGCCCACTTTCACGCGGGCCTGGCCGCCAGCGGCCGCGCCAATGGTGCGCACCGTGCGGGCGGCGTCGAGCAGCGAGGCTTCGGAGATGTCGTCTGAGTACGCGAACGCGGTCTTCTCGCCGCTGACCGCGCGCACGCCGACGCCCTGGTCGATGCTGAAGCTGCCGGTTTTCACGATGCCTTCTTCCAGGCTCCAGCCCTCGCTGCGGGTGTACTGGAAGTAGAGGTCGGCGTCGTCGATGCGGTGGGTCTTGATTTCGGCCAGCGCCTTGGCCAGGTGGCTGCGGTCCAGGCCGAAAGGCTCCAGCAGCAAGGCGGTGGCCACCGCCAGGCGCTCTTCGGTGGCGGCGCTTTGGGGAGCCAGGGTGGACGACAACAGGGCGGCAGATGAGGTCATGGGCCCGATTGTAGGCAGCGGGCCCGCCTGCCGGCGTCGCGCGGGCTTATCGAATGCTATTAAATCAATAGCTACAAATCCAATGGTGGCGCTGACAAGAGGCCAAAAACACCCGAAGAAGTCAGGATTGCAGCAGCTGCCGGGATTTGGAGATGGACATGAGGATGCCGATCGCCATGCCCAGCGTCACCATGGCGGTGCCGCCGTAGCTGATGAAGGGCAGCGGCACGCCCACCACCGGCAGGATGCCGCTGACCATGCCCATGTTCACGAAGGCGTAGGTGAAGAAAATCATCGTCACGCTGCCGGCCAGCAGCCGGGAGAAGAGCGTGGGCGCGTCCATCGCGATCACCAGGCCGCGCAGGATGAGGAAGGTGAAGCCCAGCAGCAGCAACAGGTTGCCGGCCAGCCCGAACTCTTCGGAATAGGCGGCGAAGATGAAGTCGGTGGTGCGCTCGGGAATGAACTCCAGGTGGGTCTGCGTGCCCTGCATGAAACCTTTGCCGGTGACGCCGCCGGAGCCGATGGCGATCATGCCCTGGATGATGTGGAAGCCCTTGCCCAGCGGGTCGCGGGTGGGGTCGAGCAGGGTGCAGATGCGTTGCTGCTGGTAGTCGTGCAGCACCGGCCATCGCATGCCGTCGGCGCACAGGGTCGGCTCGAACACCACCAGCAGCGCGATGCCGGTCAGCCCCAGAATGACGGGCGGCAGAATGAGCTTCCAGCTCAGCCCCGCGAAGAAGATGACCGACAGGCCGGCCGCCAGCACCAGCAGCGAGGTGCCGAGGTCGGGCTGCTTCATGATGAGCGCAATCGGCACCAGCAGCAGCACGCTGGCCATTGAAAAATCGAGCGAGCGCAACTGGCCCTCGCGCCGCTGGAACCACCAGGCCAGCATCAGCGGCATGGCGATCTTGAGAATTTCACTGGGCTGGATGACGATGCCGATGTTCAGCCAGCGCCGCGCGCCCTTTTTCGTGATGCCGAAGATGGCCACCGCGATGAGCAGCGCCACGCCAATGGTGTAGAGCGGCACCGCGAACTGCGCCAGCCGCTGCGGCGGCACCTGCGCCACGATGAACATGATGGTGGCCGCGATCAGCATGTTGCGGCCGTGGTCGATGAAGCGGCTGCCGTGGTCGTAGCCCGACGAATACATGGTCAGCAGGCCGGCGGCGGCCAGCAGCAGCACGGCGATGGCGAGCGGCACGTCGAAGCCGGTGAACAGGGGCTTGGCGCGCCGCCACAGCGGCGGCTTGTCGAACACGGCAGACATGGGGCGCCATTATCCCGCGCCGTGGCGGCCTATCATCGGCCAGAGTCCCCAAAGCGCATGGCTGTTACAACAACGCATCTCCTTTACCTGCACGGCTTCCGGTCGTCCCCGCGTTCCGCCAAGGCGCAGCAGGTCGGGGCGCGGGTGGCGCTGAGACACCCCGGCGTCACCTGGTGCTGCCCGCAACTGCCGCCGTCGCCGCGCGAGGCGGCGGCGCTGATCGAGCGCTCGGTCGCCGGCTGGCCCACCGGCCGCATGGCGGTGGTCGGCTCCTCGCTCGGCGGCTTCTACGCGACTTGGCTGGCCGCCCGCACCGGCTGCCGGGCGGTGGTGCTGAACCCGGCCGTCTTTCCGGCACGCGACCTCGCCCGCTACATCGGCGAGCAAAGCAGCTGGCACAGCCCGGAGGACCGCTTTTTCTTCCGCGCCGCGTACATCGACGAGCTGCGGGCGCTGGAAACCGGCGCCCTGCCCGACCCCGGCCGGCTGATGGCTGTCATCGAAAAAGGCGACGAACTGCTCGACTGGCGCGAAATGACCGCCCGCTACCCCGGCAGCCCGACCCGGCTGGTCGAAGGCGGCGACCACGCCCTGAGCGATTTCGACGACCACATCGACGCCGTCTTCGACTTCCTGGCGCTGGCCTGAGCGGCCGGCAGGCGGCAGCCCGCATGGGACAATGCGGCGATGTTCGTTCTGTTCGATGAAGCCGGCAAATTTCTCGCCGGCCGCGTGCTGTCGGAAGCGGAAGCCTCGGCCCAGGTCGAGCTGGATTCCGGCAAGCGCGTCAAGGTCAAGGCCGCCAACATCCTGCTGCGTTTCGAGAAGCCGGCGCCGGCCGAGCTGCTCGCCGAGGCGCGCCAGTTGAGCGGCGAGATCGACCTCGACCTCGCCTGGGAATTCGCCGCCGACGACGACTTCGCCTTCGCCGACCTGGCCCGCGACTACTTCAGCCCCACCGCCAGCACCGCCCACCAGGTCGCCGCGCTGCTGCGGCTGCACGAGGCGCCGCACTACTTCCGCCGCGCCGGCAAGGGCCGTTTCCGCAAGGCGACGGCAGAGATCGTGCAGCAGGCGCTGGCCGCCATCGAGAAGAAGAAGCAGGTGCAGGCGCAGATCGACGGCTGGTCGGCCGAGCTGGCCGCCGGCAGTTGCCCCGCGCCCATCCGCGAGCAGCTCTACCGCATCCTGTTCCGGCCCGACAAGAACGCCGCCGAATACAAGGCGGTGGTCGACGCCTCCCGCGCCACGCAGACCGCCCCGCTCGACCTGCTGCAGCGCGCCGGCGCGATCGACTCGGCCTACCAGTTCCACTGGCGGCGTTTCCTGTTCGACCAGTTCCCCAAGGGCACGGCCTTCCCGCCGCTGCAGGCGCCCGAGATCACCACCGAACTGCCGCTGGCCGAGGGCGTGCTGGCCTTCTCCATCGACGACTCGATGACGACCGAGATCGACGACGCGCTGTCGGTGCACGGCCTGGGCACCGGCACCGTCACGCTGGGCATCCACATCGCGGCACCCGGCCTCGCCGTGGCGCCCGGCGGCGCCATCGACGCGGTGGCGCGCACCCGGCTGTCCACCGTCTACATGCCCGGCCACAAGCTGACCATGCTGCCCGATGCCGTGGTGCAGCACTACACGCTGGAACAGGGCCGCGACTGCCCCGCCGTCTCGCTGTACCTGACGCTGGACGAAGCCACCCTGGCCGTGAGCGCCACCGAGACCCGGCTGGAGCGGGTGCCGATCACCGTCAACCTGCGCCACGACCAGCTCGACGGGGTGGTCACCGAAGACTGGCTGTCCCAGCCCGCGCCGGCCGACACCACCGCCCCCGGCCTCGGCGCCCTGCCGGAGGCCCACGCCAGGCTGGCCTTTCTGTACCGCCTGGCGCGCCACCTGAAAGCCGGGCGCGAGGAGGTGCGCGGCAAGCCCGAGACCTTCAACCGGCCCGACTACAACTTCCGCCTGAAGCCGCAGCCCGAGGACGAACCGACCGGCGCCGAGGAGGTGCTGATCAGCGTGCGCCAGCGCGGCGCGCCGCTCGACCTGATCGTGGCCGAGGCGATGATCGTCGCCAACAGCACCTGGGGCCTGTGGCTGGCCGAGCTGGGCGTGCCCGGCATCTACCGCAGCCAGGCCAGCCTGGCGCCCGGCGTGAAGGTGCGCATGGGCACCAAGGCCCAGCCGCATGCCGGCATCGGCGTGAAGGCCTACGCCTGGAGCACCTCGCCGCTGCGCCGCTACACCGATCTGGTGAACCAGTGGCAGATCATCGCGTGCGCGCAGCATGGCCGCACCGCCGCGCTGGCCGCGCCGTTCAAGCCAAAAGACGCCGAGCTGTTCTCCATCATTTCGAGCTTCGACGCCGCCTACTCGGCCTACAACGGCTTCCAGGCCGGCATGGAGCGCTTCTGGACGCTGCGCCACGTGCAGCAGCACGGCATCACCGAACTCACCGCCACCGTGTTCAAGGACGGCTTGGCCCGCGCCGACGCGCTGCCGCTGGTGCTGCCGGTGCTGGGTGGCCAGGGCCTGCCGCGCGGCACCCAGGTGCGCGTCAGGCTGGGCGAGATCGACGAGATCACGCTCGACGTGGCCGGCACCGTGGTCGAGCGGCTCGATGCCGCACCGCCCCACGGGGCCTCGGCGGAAGAAGACGACGATGACGACGGCGCCGTGGCCGGCCCGATCGCGATCGCGGTGGATGTGAGCGAGCCCACCACCCCCACCGAGGCAAGCGAAGCGGCCGGCGCGGATAATCCGGCCCCGTGAACCCCTGGTCCTGGCTTCGTTCGCTGAGCACGCTGCAACTGGCGCTGGGCGCGTCGGTCGCGGTGCATGCGGCGCTGCTGACCGTGCGCTTCGTCGACCCCGCCCGCTTCGACCGCATCTTCCAGGACACCCCGCTCGAAGTCGTCCTCGTCAACGCCCGCTCCAACGAGCGCCCGCCCGAGCAGGCGCAGGCCATTGCGCAGGCCGCGCTGGCCGGCGGCGGTGATGCCGACACCGGCCGCGCCACCTCGCCGCTGCCGCCGTCGGCGCTGACCTCGGTCGGCAACGACATGGACGACCAGCAGCGCCAGGTCGAGGCCATGCTGCTGCAGCAGAACCAGATGCTGGCCGAGCTGCGCGCCGAACTCGCCACCCTGCCGCCGCCCGACCCGCGCGTTGATCCCGCCGACCCGCAGGCCGCCGCGCGCGAGGAGCGGCGCCGCCAGTTCGTCGATCTGCTGGCTGAAATCGAGCGCCGCATCCAGGAAGAAAATGCGCGGCCGCGCAAGCGCTACCTGAGCCCCGCCACCCGCGAGGCGGTCTATGCGCTGTACTACGACGCGCTGCGCCGCCGCATCGAAGACCGCGGCACCGAACAATTCCCGTCGGACGGCGGCCAGAAGCTGTACGGCGAACTGACCATGACCATCACCGTCGGCGCCGACGGGCGGGTGCTCGACACCGACGTCATCGAGCCGTCGCCCAGCCGCGCACTGAACCGCGCGGCCCAGCTCATCGTGCGCGGCGCCGGCCCCTTCGGCCCGTTCAGCGAAGCGATGCGCCGCAAGGCCGACCAGATCGTCGTCGTCTCGCGCTTCCGTTTCACCCGCGACGCCACCCTGGAAACGCGGCTCAACGCCGCCCCCTGACATGGACCTGTACTGCGTGATCGGCAACCCGGTCGAACACAGCCGCTCGCCGGCCATCCACGCGCGTTTCGCCGAACTCACCGGCCAGGCGCTGCGCTACGAACGCCGGCTGCTGCCGCTCGACGGTTTTGCAAACGGCGTGCGCGCCTTCGTGGCCGAGGGCGGACTGGGCTGCAACGTCACCGTGCCCTTCAAGTTCGACGCGTTCGCGCTGGCCACGGCGCACACCGAGCGGGCCGCGCTGGCGCAGGCCTGCAACACACTCTCGTTCGGCATCAACGCCGCCGGCCAGCCGGTGGTGCGCGCCGACAACACCGACGGCGTCGGTCTGGTCAACGACATCGTGCAGGGCGCGGGCGTGCGCATCGCCGGCCACGACGTGCTGCTGGTGGGCGCCGGCGGCGCGGCGGCCGGCGTGCTCGGCCCGCTGCTCGGCCAACGGCCGCGGCAACTGCTGGTGGCCAACCGCAGCATCGGCAAGGCACAGGCCCTGGTGGCGCGACACGAGGCCCTGGCGCGGCGCCACGAGGTCGCGCTGGGCGCCTGCGGGCTGAACGACATCCACGGCGGGTTCGACGTGGTGGTCAACGCCAGCGCCTCCAGCCTGAGTGGCGCCTCGGTTCCCGTGCCAGCCCACGTGCTGCGCAAGGGCGCGCTGGCCTACGACATGATGTACGGCCCCGCCGCCGCGCCCTTCCTCGATTGGGCAGCCGCCAACGGCGCCAGGCCGCGCGACGGCCTGGGCATGCTGGTCGAGCAGGCGGCCGAGGCCTTCTTCGTCTGGCGCGGCGTGCGGCCACCCGCCGCCCAGGTGCTGGCCGAACTGCGGGCCGCCCGCTGAGGCCGACGCCATGCGCACGCTGCTGCACTGGATCGGCTGGGGCGTCGTCGCGTCGATCGCGCTGCAGCTCTTTTTCGTTGGCCGCATCGCGATGATGGCGGTGGTCGACCCGCAGTCCACCGCGTTCCAGCGCTCGGAGGCGTGGCGCATCGCCAGCGAGAAAGACACGCTGCGCTGGCGCCAGCAGTGGGTGCCCTACAACCAGATCGCCGACAGCCTGAAGCGCGCCGTCATCGTCTCCGAAGACGACGCCTTCGCCAACCACGACGGCGTGCAGTGGGACGCGCTGGAAAAGGCCTGGGCCAAGAACGCCAAGACCGAGGAACGCGCCGCCCGCCAGCGCGCCGCCACCGGCAAGCCGATCAAGCTGGTCGGCGGCTCCACCATCACGCAGCAACTGGCCAAGAACCTGCTGCTCTCGGGCGAACGCACGCTGCTGCGCAAGGGCCAGGAGTTTGTGCTGACGCTGCTGCTGGAGGCGTTTCTGAGCAAGCAGCGCATCCTCGAGATCTACCTGAACAACGTGGAATGGGGCGAAGGCGTGTTCGGCGCCGAAGCCGCCGCCCAGCACTACTTCCGCAAACCCGCCGCCCGCCTGAGCGCGTTCGAGTCGGCCCGGCTGGCGGTGATGCTGCCGCGCCCCAAGTTCTTCGAGCGCCTGCCGAATTCCGCCTACCTCTCGGGCCGCGCGTCGGTCATCGTGGCGCGGATGGGGAACGCGGTGTTGCCCTGAGGCGAAAGGTCATGGCGGGCACGTATCATCGACTGCATGCTGGCCAAACTGATGAGCCTGTTCCTGCTGGGCCTGGTGCGGGTGTTGACCGGCGCGCAGGCCCGCTGGTACGGCTGCCCGCCCAAGGCGGAGCAGCGCATCTACTTTGCCAACCACCAGAGCCACGCCGACCTGGTGATGATCTGGGCGGCGCTGCCGGAGGAATTGCGCGGCATCACGCGGCCGATCGCGGCGAAGGACTACTGGACGCAGACGCCGTTCAAGCAGTGGATCACCACGGCGGTGTTCAACGCCATCTACGTCGACCGCAACAAGACCTCCGACCAGGACCCGCTGGAGCCTCTGGTTGAAGCGCTGACCAACGGCGACTCGGTCATCCTGTTCCCGGAAGGCACGCGCGGCAACGCTGAGGAACCGCAGGCCTTCAAGGCCGGCCTGTACAACCTGGCAATGAAGTTCCCGGACGTGGTGCTGGTGCCGGCCTGGATCAACAACGTGCAGCGGGTGATGCCCAAGGGCGAGGTGGTGCCGGTGCCCATCCTGTGTTCGGTGACTTTTGGCGCGCCGATCAAGGTGGAAGACGGCGAGGAGCGCCGCGCCTTTCTCGACCGCGCCCGGCTGGCGGTGATGGCGCTGCGCGAGGTCTGACGGATGAACCAGTTCCTGCGCAGCCTCTCGGCGAACGAACAGGTCGCGCTGCTCTTCGTCATCGTCTTCGGCATGCTGCTGCTGGCCAGCGGCGGCGCGCTGCTGTGGTCATTGAGGGACCGGGGCGACGACCCGGCCGCCGAGGCCCGCCAGGCGGCGCTGCGCGATTTCAACCGAGTGCTGAAGACCTCGTGGTTCATGGTCGTCATCTTCTGGCTGGCGTGGGCGGCGGGCGACGGCGTGGCCACGGTGCTGTTCGCCTGCGTGTCGTTCTTCGCGCTGCGCGAGTTCATCACGCTGTCGCCCACGCGGCGCGGCGACCACCGCAGCCTGGTGCTGGCCTTCTTCGTGGTGCTGCCGGTGCAGTACGCGCTGGTGATGACGCGGCACTTCGACCTCTTCACCGTGTTCATTCCGGTGTACGTGTTCCTGGCGATTCCGGTGGTGAGCGCGCTGGCCGACGACCCGCAGCGCTTTCTGGAGCGCAACGCCAAGCTGCAATGGGGCATCACGGTCTGCGTGTACGGCATGAGCCATGTGCCGGCGCTGCTGCTGCTGGGCTTTCGCAACTACACGGGCAAGGGCGCCTTCCTGGTGTTCTATTTCGTGTTCGTGGTGCAAACGTGCATGCTGGTGCAGCACATGGCCAGCCGGCGGCTGCAGCGCGCACCGCACGCGCCCAACGTCAGCGCCAGCTTCAACTGGCCGAGCTGGGGCATCGGCGTGTTCGCAGGCGCAACGGCGGGCGTGCTGCTGTCGGGCATCACTCCGTTCAAATACGGGCAGGCGCTGGGCATGTCCTTGATCGCCTGCGCGGCGGCCTCGTTCGGCCACTTGGTGATGAAGGCGCTGAAGCGCGACCGCGGCGTGACCAACTGGGGCTCGCAGGGCGCGGGCACCACGGGCGCCAGCGGCCTCCTGGACCGGGTGGACGGCCTGTGTTTCGCCGCGCCGGTGTTTTTTCACTCCGTTCGATGGTATTTTGGCCTCTAGTCAGCGCCAATGCTCGATAGTTTGCTCCTGATTGAATAGCATGCGAATCCTCGGCATCGACCCTGGCCTGCAGACCACCGGCTTCGGCGTGGTCGATGTGGACGGCCACTCGCTGCGCTACGTGGCGAGCGGCACCATCGGCACCCACAAGCTCGCGCGCGGCGACCTGCCCGGCCGGCTCAAGGTGCTGTACGACGGCGTGCGCGAGGTCAGCGCGCGCTATTCGCCTCAGCTCGCGTCGGTCGAGATCGTGTTCGTCAACGTCAACCCGCAGGCCACGCTGCTGCTGGGCCAGGCGCGTGGCGCGTGCATAGCCGCGCTGGTGTCCGGCGAGCTGCCGGTGTCGGAATACACCGCGTTGCAGATGAAGAAGGCCGTGGCCGGCCACGGCAAGGCGGGCAAGGCCGAGGTGCAGCAGATGGTGATGCGCTTGCTCGCCCTGCCCGGCCTGCCCGGCAGCGACGCCGCCGACGCGCTGGGCCTGGCCATCACCCACGCGCACGCGCATCAGGCCCTGTCGCGGCTGGCCGGCGCGGCCACGCTGAACCGCAAGGCCAGCGCCATGTACAAGGCCGGGCGCAGCTACTGAAGCAGCGCCGCGGTGCTCACAACACCCGCTCCAGGATGAGCACCGTGAAGAAACCGAGGCCGGCGATGACCGTCCACTTCACCAGCATCAGCCCCCAGCGCTTGTAGCTGGGCTGGCCAGTCAGCGCGAACACGGCAAAACACACGCCGGCGGAGAGCAGCAGGAAGAAGATGATCCAGCGGAAGAGCAGCATGGCCGGCCCAGTCTAACCGCCCCTGCACAGGCGGCGCGCCAGCCAAAGCAGCCGCCTCAAAACATTTAATGAGAATTATTCTCATATACTTGCGGGCAATTTCCAGCTAGCCACATCGCCTGGGATGCCACGCCGCCCGGTCGTGGCACCCGGCAGCCAGCGGTTGTTCCATCAACTGACCAAAGGCTTCATCGTGGCTCACCCCAGCGCCCGTGGCATTCGCCGCAGCACCCTTCCCTTTTCACCGCGCAAGCTGCCGTGGCTGGTGGCACTGGCCCTGGGCCCGCTGGGCGCCCAGGCGCAGAGCGCCGCCCCGGTGGCCGCCGCCACCGCCGGCTACCTCAAAGAAACCGTGATCAGCGGCTCCCGCAATGAGCAGGACCCGGACGAGTTGCCCGTCAGCATCGACGTCATCAACCGGCAGGACATCGAGGAACGGCAGATTCGCGACATCCGCGACGTGGCGCGCGACCTGCCCAACGTGGACGTCAAGCGCGCGCCGGCCCGCTTCACGCTGGCTGGCCAGCCGGCCTTTGGCCGCGACCAGAACGCCGGTTTCAACATCCGCGGCCTGGACGGCAACCGCGTGCTGATGCTGGTGGACGGCATCCGCCAGCCGCGCAGCTACGTGTTCAGCGCCAACGCCTTCGGCCGCGACTACGTGGACATCGGCCTCATCCAGCGCATCGAGATCGTGCGCGGTGCCACTTCGGCGCTGTATGGCTCCGACGGCATGGGCGGCCTCGTCAACTTCATCACCGCCGACCCGTCCAATTTCCTCACGCCGCAAAAGTCGTTTGGCGGCACGGCCTCGATCGGCTACGACGGCGACGACCACGGCACGCACGCCGGCGCGACCCTGGCCGGCCGGGTCAACGACAGCCTGCAATGGCTGCTGGGCGTGAATGCCAGCCGATCCAGCGGGCTGGAGAACATGGGCACCAACGATTCGGCCAACGTCGACCGCACCACACCCAATCCCGAGAAAGACCGGGGCAAGGCCCTGCTGGGCAAGCTGGTGTTCACGCCAGGCGGCGGACAGAAGCACACCTTCACCGTGGAACACGTGGACAAGCACGCCGACTACAACCTGTTGTCGGCCATCGCCAAGCCGCCGCTGGCCGCCACGTCGACGCTCGCGGCCAATTCCTTCACCGACATGCAGCGCGACCGCCTCACCTGGAACGGCCACTGGCGCCTGGACAGCGCGCTGGCCGACGACCTGATCGCCGCCTTGAGCTGGCAGTCGGCCGACTCGCGCGAGTACACGTTCGAAGACCGCAACACCTCGGCCGACCGGGTGCGCGACACCAGCTACAAGGAGCGCACCGTGCAGGCCAACCTGCAGGCCGGCAAGACCCTGCGCATGGCCAACGGCTGGGCGCAGAAGGTCATCTACGGCGTGGACCTAGTGTCGTCGAGGATCACCAACCTGCAGACCGGCGTCACGCCGGCGGCGGGCGAGACCTTCCCGCTCAAGCGCTTCCCCGACACGCGGGAACGCAGCGCCGCGCTGTACCTGCAGGACGAAATCGTCGGCGGGCCCTGGAGCATCACGCCCGGCCTGCGGCTCGACCACTACAGCCTCGACGCCTCGCAGGCCGGCTTCTCGCCACCGGCCACCACGCCGGCCGCCTCGCTCTCCGGCTCGGCCGCATCGCCTAAGGTGGGTGTGCTCCTACGCGCCAGCCCGCAGTGGAGCGTGTACGGCAACTATGCCGGCGGCTTCAAGGCGCCCAACGCCAACCAGGTCAATGGCTTCTTCGAGAACATCACCGCGTTCTACAAGACCGTGCCCAACCCCAACCTCAAGCCCGAGAAGAGCCGCAACTTCGAGATCGGCGCGCGCGGCCGCCTGGAAAGCCTCACGCTGGACGTGGCCGCCTTCACCGGGCGCTTCAAGGACTTCATCGAAGAGAACCGCCAGGTGGGCGGTGCCGGCGTGCCGGGCAACCCCACGATCTTCCAGACCGTGAACATCGGCAACGTGCGCATCAGCGGCTTCGAGATCAAGGGCGACTGGGCCTGGGGCCGCGAGCCCGGCGGCGGCTTCAGCACGCCCTTCGCCTTCGGCCGCACCGAAGGCACCGACGTCAACACCGGCAAGCCCGTCAACTCGATCCAGCCGCAGCGCCTGAACATCGGCATCAAGTACGCCACCCCGACCTGGAGCGCCCGCCTGGACGCCACCCACCGCGCAGCCAAGAAGGCGGCGGACATCGACAGCGCCAGCGCCGTCTCGGCGCCGGCCACCCAGTTCGCCACGCCGTCGGCCACCACACTGGACCTGAGCGGCCAGTGGCGCTTTCGCAAGGACATGCGCCTCACGGCCGGCATCTACAACCTGACCGACCGGAAATACTGGAACTGGTCCGACGTCATCGGCGTGGCGTCCACGTCCGCCGTCACCGACGCCTACACCCAGCCAGGCCGCAACCTGCGCGTCTCGCTGGCCGTGGATTTCTGACAGCAACAGGAGCAAGCATGAACGCAGCCACATTGCGGGAGCAATTCAGCGCCGCGCGCAGCAGCGGCAAACGGGCCAAGGACGCGGCCGAGGCCATTGGCGTGAGCGAGGGCGAGGCGGTTGCAGCGCACGCCGGGCAGCACGACCATGCGCCCAAGGCGGTGCCGCTGCGCGGCCCGTGGATCGAGCTGCTGCAGGGGCTGGAACCATGCGGCCCGCTGATGGCGCTCACCCGCAACCAGTCCACCGTTCACGAAAAGACCGGCATCTACCAGAACGTGTCGGCCAGCGGCCACGTCGGCCTGGCGCTGGGGGAAGACATCGATCTGCGGCTGTTCCTGTCCCGGTGGCATGCCGGGTTCGCCGTAACGGAGCTGGCCGCGAACCCGGGCAACCGGGCCACCGCGAGCCTGCAGTTCTTCGACGCGCATGGCCGCGCCGTGCACAAGATCTACACCCGAGAAGCCACGGACCTAACAGCCTGGCAGGCGGTGATCGACCGCCACGCCGAGCCCTCTCTAAGCTATCTGTTCACCGCGGCCCCGCCGCCAGCGGCCGTACCCGCCGACGCCCAGGTGGATGCACAGGCGCTGGCCACGGACTGGGCCGCCATGCAGGACACGCACGAGTTCTTCGGCCTGCTGAACCGGCATGGCGCCGAGCGCCAGCAGAGTTTCCGCCTCGTCGAAGGCCGCTTCACGCGGCGCATGGCGGCGCACGCCGTGCGCGACGTGTTGATGGAGGCCGCGCTCGACGGCACGCCCATCATGTGCTTCGTCGGCAACCCGGGCTGCATCCAGATCCACAGCGGGCCGGTGCGCCGCATCGAACCCATGGACATCCGTGGCACGCAATGGCTCAACGTGCTGGACCCCGGCTTCAACCTGCACCTGCGCGAAGACAGCATCGCCTCGGTGTGGCGGGTCGAGAAGCCAACGGCCGACGGCGTGGTGACCTCGCTCGAAGCCTTCGACGGCGAGGGCGAACTCATGGCCATGTTCTTCGGCTCCCGCAAGCCTGGCCAGCCGGAGCAGCAGGCCTGGCGCGACATCGTCGACCGGCTGGCGCCACTGCAGGCCGCGCCCGCAGCCCTCTGATGAACCCGATCGCGCCGCCCACGGAAACCCCGATGACCTCTTTGCATTCCCGCCCCAACCCTCTGCGCCGCGCGCTGCTGGGCCTGGTTCCCGCCGCCGCATGCACCGGGCTGGCCGCGCCCGCCTGGGCACAGCCACGCCCGCCGCGCCTGGTGACGGTGAGCGGCGCCATCACGGAGGTGGTCTACCTGCTCGGCGCCGAAGCCCAGCTCGCCGGCACCGATACCACCAGCCTGTACCCGGCGGCGGCCCTGAAGACGCCCAAGGTCGGCTACATGCGGCAGCTGTCGGCCGAGGGCCTGCTGTCTCTCAAGCCCGACGCGGTGATCGCCACCACCGAGGCCGGCCCCGCGGTGGTGCTGGACCAGGTGCGCAGCGCCGGCGTGAAGGTGGAACTGGTGGTGGCCGACCACACCTGGGCCGAGGTGCAGCGCAAGGTGCAGGCCGTGGGCCGGGCGGCCGCGCGCGAGGCGCAGGCGCGCACGCTCCAGGCCACGCTGGACGCCGAGTGGGCGGAGGTGCAGAAACGCATCGCCGCCTCGACCGGGCCGAAACCCCGCGTGTTGTTCATCCTCTCCCACAGCGCCAGCCCGCAGGTCGCCGGCCAGAACACAGCCGCCGACGCCGTGATCCGCTTTTCGGGCGGCGTCAACTGCATGACCGGCTTCGAGGGCTACCGGCCCATGACGGCCGAGGCCATGGCCGCAGCGGCGCCGGAGGTCATCCTCACCAGCGACCAGAGCATCGAGGCGCACGGCGGCATCGAGAAATTCTGGACGCGCCCCGAACTCGCGCTGACGCCCGCCTTCAAGCGGCGCGCGCTCGTCACCATGGACGCACTGCAACTGATCGGCTTCGGCCCACGCCTGCCGGCCACGGTGCGCGAGGTCCACGAGCGGATGGCGAAGGCATGACGGCGGCGCGCGCTGCCAGCGCCGTGACCGGCCGGCTGTCGCACCGCGCGGCACTGGGCCTGGGCGTGCTGCTGGTGGCCGGCGCGTTCATCGCCGGTGGTGCGCGCGGCGCCTACGCCATCGCGCCCTCGCAGTTGCTGGCGGTGCTGGCGGACCTGTTCTCCGGCACGGCCAACCCCACGCCCGACCATCTGGTGTTCGTGAACATCCGGCTGCCGCGGCTGATCCTGGGGCTGGCGGCCGGCGCCGGGCTGGGGCTGGCCGGCGCGCTCATGCAGGGCCTGTTCCGCAACCCGCTGGCCGATCCGGGCCTGGTGGGTGTCAGCAGCGGCGCCGCGCTGGCGGCCGCGGCCACCATCGTCGCCGGCAGTTGGTGGTTTCCAGAACTGCCGCGCACGCTGGGCAGCTGGACGCTGGTGGTCGCGGCCTTCGCCGGCGGGCTGGCCGTCACCGGCATCATCTGCGGGCTGGCGAGGCACGAAGGCGGCACCCGGCTGGGCATGATGCTGCTGGCCGGCATCGCGATGAACGCGCTCGCCAACGCGGGCCTCGGCTTTCTGAGCTTCGTCGCGACCGACGAGCAGTTGCGCAACATCCAGTTCTGGCTGCTGGGCAGCCTGGGCGGCGCCCGCTGGAGCGCGGTGGCGCTGGTGGGCAGCGTGGTCGCCATCGCCAGCGTGGCCGGTTTTGCGCTGGCCCGTCCGTTGAACGCCATCGCCCTGGGCGAAGCACAGGCCGCACTGCTCGGCGTATCGGTTGAGCGGGTCAAGCGCACGGTGGTGCTGGTGACGGCGCTGGCGGTGGGCGTGGTGACGGCCACCACAGGGGTCATCGGCTTCATCGGCCTGGTGGCGCCGCACATGGTGCGGCTGGCGGCCGGCCCGAACCACCGGGTGGTGCTGCCGGGCTCGGCGCTGCTGGGCGCGGCGCTGGTGCTGCTGGCCGACAGCGTGGCGCGGACCATCGCCGCGCCGGCCGAACTGCCGCTGGGGGTGCTCAGCGCCGCCATTGGCGTGCCGTTCTTCCTCGTGCTGCTGCGCAAGCTGCGGGGGCGGGTGCTGTGATCGAGCTGGACGGCGCCGGCCTGTCGCTGGGCGGCCAGGTGCTGCTCCACCCGGTGAGCCTGCGTCTGGCGCCCGGCCGCTTCTCGGCGGTGCTGGGTCCCAATGGCGCGGGCAAATCGACCCTGCTCGGCCTCATGGCCGCCCACCGGCCCGGCCAGTCGGGCGGTGTGCGCCTCAACGGCCAGCCGCTGCGGAGCCAGCCGCCACGCCAACTGGCGTTGCAGCGCGCCCTGCTGCCGCAGGACAGCGCCACCGCCTTCGATTTCACCGTGCGCGAGGTCGCTGAACTGGGGCGCTACCCGCACCGCCAGCGGCCGTCGGCACACGAGGCCGCGCTGGTCGACGCCGCGCTGCAGGCCACCGGTGTGCACCACCTGCAGCACCGCGTGCTCAACACGCTGTCGGGCGGGGAGAAGGCCCGCGCACAGCTCGCACGGGTGCTGTGCCAGATCTGGGAGCCGGTGGCCGGCAACCTGCCGCGCTGGCTGCTGCTGGACGAACCCACGGCGGCGCTGGACCTGTCGCACCAGCACCAGGTGCTGTCGCTGGCGCGGCGCTGGGCGCTGGAACGCGGGGTGGGCGTGGTCGCGGTGCTGCACGACCTCAACCTTGCGCTGCGCTATGCCGACGACGTGCTGCTGCTCGACCGCGGACAGGTGCAGGCCTGGGGGACCACCGCCGAGGTGTTGACGCCGCAGGCGGTGGCGCGCGTCTGGGGCGTGGCCTGCGAGCCGGCAACGGCGGCCGACGGCGTTGCGCAGTTTCTGCTGGCCGCCCGCTGAGCGGTGGGGCGCGGCCCTACCAGGCCCGGACGGGCAGCGCGAAGCCGCTGGGCGCCTTTTTCTCGTCGTCGAAGGTGACGACCTCGTAGGCGTTCTCGCGCGACAGCAGCTCGCGCAGCAGCCGGTTGTTCAGCGCATGGCCGGAACGGAACGCGCTGTACGCGGCCAGCAGCGGCTTGCCGAGCAGGTACAGGTCGCCCATCGCGTCGAGGATCTTGTGTTTGACGAACTCGTCGTCATACCGCAGGCCGTCGCTGTTGAGGACCTTGTAGTCGTCCATCACGATGGCGTTGTCCAGCCCGCCGCCGAGCGCTAGGCCGTTGGCGCGCATCATTTCCACGTCTTTGGTGAAGCCGAAGGTGCGGGCGCGGGCGATGTCGCGGGTGTAGGAGCCGGTGCTGAAGTCGAATTCGACGCGCTGGCCGGTGGAATCGACGGCCGGGTGGTCGAAGTCGATCTCGAAGGCCAGCTTGTAGCCGTGGTGCGGGTCGAGCCGCGCCCACTTGGCGGCGGCACCCTCGCCTTCACGGATCTCGACCGGCTGTGTCACGCGGATGAAGCGGCGCGGCACGCGCTGGCGCACGATGCCGGCGCTCTGCAGAAGGAACACGAAGGACGAGGCCGAACCGTCCAGAATCGGCACTTCCTCGGCGGTGATGTCGACGTAGAGGTTGTCGATGCCCAGGCCGGCGCAGGCCGACATGAGGTGCTCCACCGTGTGCACCTTGGCGCCGCCGTTCGAGATGGTGGAGGCCAGCCGGGTGTCGGTCACCGCCTGTGCCGAAATTGGAATGTCGACCGGCTCGGGCAGGTCGATGCGGCGGAACACGATGCCGGTGTCGGGCTGGGCGGGCCGCAGCGTCAGCTCCACACGCTGGCCGCTGTGCAGGCCCACGCCCACCGCGCGGGTCAGGGACTTGAGGGTGCGCTGCTCCAACATGCCCCGATTGTAAAAGTGGTCGCCGGGGTGCGCGGCCCGCACGCGTAAACCGCCGGTAAAAGTAGGGCCGAAACCGCCGGCGCCGGCCCTCAAACGGCGCGGGGCGGCCCGTCTCCGGACCGCCCCGCGCCTTGGGTTAGAACCTTAGTCTGCCTGCTTGCGCAGGAAGGCCGGGATCTCGAAGTCGTCCATGCCGCCCGACGACAGCGCGTCCACCTTGGCGGCGGCCTGCGTGCGGTTGGTGCGCCAGACGCTGGGCGTGGCCATGCCGGCGTAGTCGGCCTGGCTGGCCGCCGCACCGGCGCCGCCCACGGCGGAGGCCGTCTGCGGCAGCGCGAAGCCGACGTTGTCGGTGCCGGTGCGCAGCACCTGCAGCGGCGGCGCCGTGCGGCGCGCGGCCTGGCGGCTCAGGCCGGTGGCGACCACGGTCACGCGGATCTGGTCGCCCAGCTCGTCGTCGTAGGCGGTGCCGTAGATGACGTGTGCCTCTTGCGACGCATAGGCGCGGATGGTGTTCATCGCGAGTTTCGACTCGGCCAGCTTGAGGCTGCCCTTGGCGGCGGTGATCAGCACCAGCACGCCCTTGGCGCCCGACAGGTCGATGCCCTCCAGCAGCGGGCAGGCCACGGCCTGCTCGGCGGCGATGCGCGCGCGGTCGGGGCCCTGCGCCAGGGCGGTGCCCATCATGGCCTTGCCCGGCTCGCCCATCACGGTGCGGACGTCTTCGAAGTCGACGTTGACGTGGCCCGGCACGTTGATGATTTCGGCGATGCCGCCCACGGCGTTCTTCAGCACGTCGTTGGCGTGCGCGAAGGCTTCGTCCTGGGTGACTTCATCGCCCAGCACCTCGAGCAGCTTCTCGTTCAGCACGACGATCAGCGAATCAACGTTGGCTTCCAGCTCGGTCAGGCCGTTGTCGGCGTTGGTCATGCGGCGGCCGCCCTCGAACTCGAACGGCTTGGTGACCACGCCCACGGTGAGGATGCCCATTTCCTTGGCGATGCGCGCAATGACGGGCGCGGCGCCGGTGCCGGTGCCGCCGCCCATGCCGGCGGTGATGAACAGCATGTGCGCGCCAGCGATGGAGGCGCGGATGTCGTCCACCGCCAGCTCCGCGGCTTCGCGGCCCTTGTCGGGCTTGCTGCCGGCGCCCAGCCCGCTGGTGCCGAGCTGGATGACCTTGTGCGACGAGCTGCGCGACAGCGCCTGGGCGTCGGTGTTGGCGCAGATGAATTCAACGCCCTGCACGCGGCAGCCGATCATGTGCTGCACGGCGTTGCCGCCGCCGCCGCCGACACCGATCACCTTGATCTGGGTGCCTTGATCGAACTCTTCGACATCAATCATTTCGATGCTCATGTGATTCTCCTGATATTGGGTTTCCTGCAGTTGCCAAAGTATTCTTGTCGTGGTCCAGCCGCGATTGTCGCCCGCACGGTGGGCCATGGCCGCACCATTTGTCGGGCAGACTCGTGAGTTCAGGATCGGGGTGGTGGAACATCTCAGAAGTTCCCCACGAACCAGTCCTTCACCCGACCCACCGCGGTCTTCATCGAACCGCTCTTCTGGGCCACCTTGAAGCCCCGCAGGCGCGCCAACCGCGCTTCCTCCAGCAGCCCCATCACCGTCGACGCGCGCGGCTGGGCGACCATGTCGCTCAGCGAACTCGCGTATTTGGGAATGCCGCGCCGCACCGGCTTGAGGAAGATGTCCTCGCCCAGTTCCAGCATGCCCGGCATCACGCAGCTGCCGCCGGTCAGCACGACCCCGGACGACAGCACCTCCTCGAAACCCGACTCGCGCACCACCTGCTGCACGAGCGAAAAAATCTCTTCCACGCGCGGCTCGATCACGCCGGCCAGCGCCTGCTTGCTCAGCATGCGCGGGCCGCGGTCGCCCAGCCCCGGCACCTCGACCTGGCTGTCGGGGTCGGCCAGGAGCTGCTTGGCGAAGCCCGATTCGACCTTGATGTCTTCCGCGTCCTTGGTGGGGGTGCGCAGCGCCATCGCGATGTCGCTGGTGATCAGGTCGCCGGCAATCGGGATCACCGCCGTGTGGCGGATCGCGCCGCCGGTGAAGATGGCCACGTCCGTGGTGCCGGCGCCGATGTCGACCAGGCACACGCCCAGTTCGCGCTCGTCGTCGGTCAGCACCGCGTGGCTGGACGCCAGCGGGTTCAGCATCAGCTGGTCCACGTCCAGCCCACAGCGGCGCACGCACTTGATGATGTTCTCGGCCGCACTCTGCGCGCCGGTCACGATGTGCACCTTGGCCTCCAGCCGGATGCCGCTCATGCCAATGGGCTCGCGCACGTCCTGGCCGTCGATCACGAACTCCTGCGGTTCCACCAGCAGCAGCCGCTGGTCGCTGGAGATGTTGATGGCCTTGGCCGTTTCCACCACGCGCGCCACGTCGGTCTGCGTGACCTCGCGGTCTTTCACGGCCACCATGCCGGTGGAGTTGATGCCGCGGATGTGGCTGCCGGTGATGCCGGTATAGACCCGGGTGATCTTGCAGTCGGCCATCAGCTCGGCCTCCTTGAGCGCGAGCTGGATGCTCTGCACCGTGGCGTCGATGTTGACCACCACACCGCGCTTCAGCCCGTTGCTCGGCGCCACGCCGAGGCCCGCCAGCTTCAGGTCGCCGGCCGGCATCACCTCGGCCACCACCACCATCACCTTGGCGGTGCCGATGTCCAGCCCCACCACCAGGTCTTTGTATTCTTTTGCCATGCCCTGCCCCTATTTCTTCTTGCCCGGCGCGTCGGCCGCCGTTGTCGACACACCGCGCAGCCGCAGCGCATAGCCGCCGGCATGCCGCAGGTCGGCCGTCTCCAGCGCGTCGCCGCGCCGGCCGTACTTGGCGGCCACCTGCGGCAGCGTCGCGACGAAGCGCTCCAGCCGCGGCACCACCTCCTCGGGTGTGCCGCCGCCCATTTCCAGCGCGGCGCCACTGTCCAGCTCGGCGCGCCAGCCGCCACGGCCCGACAGCGCCAGCTCCACCAGCACCGCGTCCATCTTCGAGAACACCGGCTCCACCGCGCGCGCCATCTGCAGCATCGCGACCGACTGGCCCTGCGGCCCGACCAGCCGCGGCAGGTCGTCGGCGTCGATGTCGCCCGGGTTGGCGTCGAACACCTCGCCGGCGTCGTTCACCAGCTTCTGCTCGCCCTCAGGCCCCCACAGCGCGGCGGCGCGGTGTTCCTCCAGCCGCACGTCGAGCCGGCCGGGAAACTCGCGCCGCACCATGGCCCGGCGCACCCACGGCACCGCCTCAAAGGCGGCGCGCGCCTGCGCCAGGTCCAGCGTGAAGAAGTTGCCGGCCAGCTTGGGCGCCACGTTGGCGCGCAGCGTGACCTCGTTGTTGTGGTTCAGGTCGCCCTGCACGCTGATGCCGGTGATCGCGAACACCGGCAGCCGCAGCGCCCAGCGCAGGCCCATGCCGACCGCCACGGCGGCCAGCCCGAGGAACAGCACCGTGGCGGTGAAGTTCATCAGGCGGACGTCCAGCGGCGGCGTGGCTGAATTCATGGGTGGCGCGCCCCCGCGTGGTCGAGGCTGGCGCTGGCCAGCAGCTTCACGCACAGCGCCTCGTAGCCGATGCCGGCGGCGCGGGCCGACATGGGCACCAGCGAATGGCCGGTCATGCCGGGCGCGGTGTTGATCTCCAGCAGATAGGGCTTGCGGGTGGCGGCGTCGATCATCACGTCGGCACGCGACCAGCCACGGCAACCCAGCACCCGGTAGGCCTGCACCACCAGTTCCTCGATGGCCGCTTCCTCGGCCCGGGGCAGGCCGCTGGGCACCAGGTATTCGGTCAGGTCGTTGAAATACTTGTTCTCGTAGTCGTAGTTGCCGTCGGGCGCCACGATGCGCACGATGGGCAGCGCATGCGCGCCGGCGCCGGCGCCCAGCACCGGGCAGGTGACCTCGTCGCCGGCGATGAACTGCTCGCACAGCACCAGCGCGTCGTGGCCGGCGGCCAGTGCGTAGGCGGCGTCGCACTGGGCCAGCGACTCGACCTTGGTCAGGCCGATGGTGGAGCCTTCGCGCGCGGGCTTCACGATCATCGGCGAGCCCAGCGCCTCGAAGGCCGCGCGGGTGCCAGCGGCGCTGTCCACCTCGTGCCAGGCCGGCGTGGCCAGGCCGGCTGAGCGCCAGATGCGCTTGGTCATGAGCTTGTCGATGGCGATGGCCGAAGCCATCACGCCGGGGCCGGTGTAGGGAATGCCCAGCAGCTCCAGCGCGCCCTGCACTGTGCCGTCTTCGCCGAAGCGGCCGTGCAGCGCGATGAAGCAGCGGCTGAAGCCGTCTGTCTTCAGCTCGCCGAGGTCGCGTTGGGAGGGGTCGAAGGCATGGGCATCGATGCCCTGCGACTTCAGCGCGGCCAGCACGCCGCTGCCCGACATCAGCGAAATGGCGCGTTCGGCCGAGGCGCCGCCCATCAGCACCGCCACTTTGCCAAAATTGTTGTCCGATACGCTCATTGTCAGCGTCCTGCCTGAATTTCTTGCTCCTGATTTCGGAGCATATTTGATGCCAGGTCGATCACCCGGGCCGACACCGCGCCGATGGAACCGGCGCCCATGCACAGCACCACGTCGCCGTCGCGGGCGTTGTCGAGGATGGCCTGCGGCAACGCCTCCACGGCGTCGACGAACACCGGCTCCAGCTTGCCCGCCACCCGCAGCGCGCGGGCCAGCGAACGGCCGTCGGCGGCGACGATGGGCGGCTCGCCCGCCGCATACACCTCGGTCAGCAGCAGCGCGTCGGCCTGCTGCAGCACCTTGACGAAATCCTCGAAGCAGTCGCGGGTGCGGGTGTAGCGGTGCGGCTGGAAGGCCAGCACCAGCCGGCGGTCGGGGAAGGCACCGCGCGCGGCGGCCAGCGTGGCGGCCAATTCCACCGGGTGGTGGCCGTAGTCGTCGACCACCGCGAAGCTGCCGCCGCCCTTCAACGCCGCGTCGCCGTAGCGCTGGAAGCGCCGGCCAACGCCACGGAATTCGGCCAGCGCCTTCAGCAGTGCCTCGTCGGACACACCGAGTTCCACCGCGATCGCGATCGCCGCCAGCGCGTTGCGCACGTTGTGTTCGCCCGGCAGGTTGAGCACGACCTGCAGGTCGGGCAGCGTGATGCCGTTGCGGCGCTGCACCGTGAAATGCATCTGCCCGCCAACCGGCCGCACGTTGGTGGCGCGCACCTGGGCCGCCACGTTGAAGCCGTAGCTGGTGATGGGGCAGGTGACCTGCGGCACGATCTCGGCGACCACAGGGTCGTCGGTGCACAGCACGGCCGTGCCGTAGAACGGCATGCGGTGCAGGAAATCGACGAAGGCCTTCTTCAGCTGCTGGAAGTCGTGGCCGTAGGTCTCCATGTGGTCGGCGTCGATGTTGGTCACGACGGCCATCACCGGCAGCAGGTTCAGGAAGGACGCGTCGGACTCGTCGGCCTCGACCACGATGTAGTCGCCGCTGCCGAGCTTGGCGTTGGCGCCGGCGCTGTTCAGCCGGCCGCCGATCACGAAGGTCGGGTCCAGACCGGCCTCGGCCAGCACGCTGGCGACCAGGCTGGTGGTGGTGGTCTTGCCATGGGTGCCGGCGATTGCGATGCCCTGCTTCAGCCGCATCAGCTCGGCCAGCATCAGCGCGCGCGGCACCACCGGCACGTGTTTCTCGCGGGCGGCCAGCACCTCGGGGTTGTGGGCCTGCACCGCGGTGGACGTGACCACCGCGTCGGCGCCGTTCACGTTCGACGCCTCGTGGCCCACGAAGGTGCGGATGCCCAGCTCGCCGAGGCGGCGCAGCGTGGGGCTGTCGGCGAGGTCGGAGCCGGAGATGGTGTAGCCCAGGTTCAGCAGCACCTCGGCGATGCCGCTCATGCCGGAGCCTCCGAGGCCCACGAAATGGATGTGGCGGATGGCGTGTTTCATCGGTTCGCTCCAGCGGCGAGTTGTTCGCAGGCCGCCACCACCGCGCGGGTGGCCCCGGTCTTCTGCTGCGCCTTGGCCTTGACCGCATGCGCCAGCAGCGTCTCTCGGTCCAGCTTCTGCAGCAGCGTGGCCAGCGCGTCGGCGCTCAGGTCTTTCTGCTGCACCAGCCAGCCGCCGCCGGCGTCGACCAGGAAGCGCGCGTTGTGGGTCTGATGGTCGTCCACCGCCGCAGGGAACGGCACGAAAACCGCGGCCGCGCCAACCGCGGCGATCTCGGTCACGGTGCTGGCGCCGGCCCGGCAGACGATGACGTCGGCCTCGGCGAAGGCACGGGCGGTGTCGTCGATGAAGGGCGTGAGTTCGGCCAGCACACCGGCGGCCGTGTAGTTGGCGCGCAGCGCGTCGATCTGGGCCGCGCCGCTCTGGTGCAGCACGACCGGCCGGTGCTCGCGCGGCAGCAGCGCCAGCGCTTTCGGCACCACATCGTTGAGCCCCTTGGCGCCCAGGCTGCCGCCCACCACGAGCAGCTTCAGCGGGCCTTCGCGGCCGGCGAAACGGGTCTGCGGGTCAGGCTGGTTCAGGAAGGCCTCGCGCAGCGGGTTGCCCACCCATTCGGCCTTTTTCAGCGCGTTGGGAAAGGCCGCGAACACACGGTCTGCGATGGCGGCCAGCACCTTGTTGGCCATGCCGGCGACCGAGTTCTGCTCGTGCAGCACCAGGCCCTTCGCGACCAGCGAGCCCATCAGGCCGCCCGGAAAACTGATGTAGCCGCCGAGGCCGACAACGACGTCGGGCTTCACCCGGCGCATCACCTGCAGGCTCTGCCAGAAGGCCTTCAGCAGCCGCAGCGGCAGCAGCGCCAGCGCCAGCGGGCCCTTGCCACGCACACCGCCGAACGCGATGCTCTCGAACGGGAAGCCGCGCGGCGGCACCAGTTGGCTCTCCATGCTGGGCCTGCCGGGCTGGCCCTGGCCACCGAACCAGTGCACGCGCCAGCCGGCGTCGCGCAGCGCCTCGGCCACGGCCAGGCCCGGGAAGATGTGCCCGCCCGTGCCCCCCGCCATCACCACGGCACAGCGCTGGCTCATAGCCGCCCCCCGTGCATCAGTTGGCGGTTCTCGTAGTCGATGCGCAGCACCACCGCGAGCGCGACCATGTTCACCAGAATGGCGGAGCCGCCGTAGCTCATGAGCGGCAGCGTCAGGCCCTTGGTGGGCAGCGCGCCGAGGTTCACGCCCATGTTGATGAAGGCCTGGAAACCCATCCAGATGCCCACCCCCTGCGCCAGCAGGCCGGCGAACAGGCGGTCGAGCGCGATGGCCTGCCGGCCGATGTGCATGAGCCGGCGCGTCAGCCAGAGAAACAGCACGATCACCGCCAGCACGCCGATCAGACCGAACTCCTCGCCGATCACGGCCAGCAGGAAGTCGGTGTGCGCCTCGGGCAGCCAGTGCAGTTTCTCGACGCTGCCACCCAGGCCAACGCCGAAGATCTCGCCGCGCCCGATCGCAATGAGCGAGTGCGAGAGCTGGTAGCCCTTGCCCAGCGCGTGTTCGGCGCTCCACGGGTCGAGGTAGGCAAAGATGCGTTCGCGGCGGAATTCGCTGAACGCGATCATTGCGCCGAACGAGGCGACCAGCACCGCGGCGATGAGGAAGAACATGCCGGCGTTGACGCCGCCCAGGAACAGGATGCCCATCGCGATGACGGCCAGCACCATGAAGGCGCCCATGTCGGGCTCGGCCAGCAGCAGCAGGCCGGTGAGCGCCACGGCAATGCTCATGGGCAGCACCGCGCGGAAGAAGCGTTCGCGCACCTTGAAGCGGCGCACCATGTAGTCGGCCGCATACAGCAGGATGCCGAACTTCGCCAGCTCCGACGGCTGGAAGTTCATGATGCCCAGCGGAATCCAGCGGCGCGCGCCGTTCACGCCCTTGCCCACGTGCGGGATCAGCACCAGCATCAACAGCAGCAGCGACACGATGAACACCCACGGCGCCGCGCGCTCCCAGACGCTCAGCGGAATCTGGAACGCGATCAGCGCCGCGAGGAAGGCAATGGCCAGCGACATGGCGTGGCGCATCAGGAAATGGGTGTGGGCGTAGTTGGAGAACTTGGGGTTGTCCGGCATGGCGACCGAGGCCGAATACACCATCACCAGGCCCCAGCTCAGCAGCGCCACCGTGACCCAGACCAGCGACTGGTCAAAGCCCAGCACGCGGGCCGGCGCGCTCGGCATGCGGGTGTACTCGGTGCCGCCGATGCGCACCGGCAAGGCGTCGGCCGCCGGCTGCGGCGCACCGCCGAACCAGGCCGACATCTGCAGGAAGCCGCGCATCAGCGCCTTCATGCGATCCCCTCGATCAGGACGCCCGCGTCCTGCGCCACCGCGCGCACCGCCGCGTGGAAGACCTCGGCGCGGTGTTCGTACCCACGGAACATGTCGAAGCTGGCGCAGGCCGGCGAGAGCAGCACCGCGTCGCCCGGCTGCGCGGCGGCGGTGGCCTGCTGCACCGCGTCGTCCAGGCTGGCGGCGTTCAGCAGCGGCACGCCGCACGGGCGCAGCGCGTCGGCGATGAGCGGGCCGTCGCGGCCGATCAGCACCACCGCACGCGCATAGCCCTTCACGGCCGGCGCCAGCGGCGAGAAATCCTGCCCCTTGCCGTCGCCACCGAGGATGACGACGATGCGGCGTTCCGCGCCCAGCCCCTGCAGCGCGGCCACGGTGGCGCCCACGTTGGTGCCCTTGCTGTCGTCGAAATACTCCACGCCGTTCACGGTGCCGATGGGCTCCACCCGGTGCGGCTCGCCGCGGTATTCGCGCAGGCCATAGAGCAGCGGCGCGAGCTGGCAGCCGGCGGCGGTGGCCAGCGCCAGCGCGGCCAGCGCGTTGGCGGCGTTGTGGCGGCCACGGATGCGCAGCGCGTCGGCCGGCATCAGCCGCTGCAGATGAATCTCGGGCGCCTCTTGCGGCTTGCGCGAACGGGTGCTGCGGCGGGTGTCGTCGGCGTCTTGGGCACGCACCAGCCAGGTCATGCCGTGCACCGTCTCCAGGCCGAAATCGCCCGGCCGGGCCGGCACGTCCATGCCGAAGCTGACGGCTTCGCGCGGCGGCTTGCCCTTGGCCGGCGGCGGCAGCATCGCCATCACGGCGGCGTCGTCGCGGTTCAGCACCGGCAGGCCAGTGGCGCCGAAGATGCGGGCCTTGGCACGGCCGTAGGCGGCCATGCTGCCGTGCCAGTCGAGGTGGTCTTGCGTGAGGTTGAGCACGGTGGCGGCGGTGGGGTCGAAGCCGCCCGCGCCTTCGAGCTGGAAGCTCGACAGCTCCAGCACCCACACATCCGGCAGCGTGCCGGCGTCGAGGTGGCTGGCCAGCGTGTCGAGCAGCGTGGGGCCGATGTTGCCGGCCACCGCCACCGACTTGCCGGCGCGCTCGACGAGCTGGCCGGTCAGCGAGGTCACCGTGGTCTTGCCGTTGGTGCCCGTCACGGCCAGCACCTGCGGCGCATGGCCGGTTTGGGCCCGCAAGGCAGCCAGGGCCTCGAAAAACAAGGCCAATTCGCCGCCAGTCAGCGCCGGACGGGCTTTTATTGCTTCCAAAACAGGAGCGGTAACGGCCGGCGGCAGACCCGGGCTCAGGTAGACCGCGTCGAAAGCCGGGCCGCCGGCGAAGTGGGTGGCGAAGGGACCTGTCCAGAGCCGGGCCTCGGGCACATCGCGCTCCAGCGCCTCGCGCTGAGGCGGTGCGTCGCGCGTGTCGGCCACCGTCACGCGGGCACCGCTGCGGGCGCACCAGCGCGCCATCGCGAGGCCGGACGCGCCGAGCCCGAGGACGAGGATGTGCCGCTGTTCGTTCATGTTCACCGCAGCTTCAGGCTCGCCAGGCCGAACAGGCACAGCAGCATGGTGATGATCCAGAAACGCACGACGACCTGCGTCTCCTTCCAGCCGGACTTCTCGAAGTGGTGGTGCAGCGGCGCCATCTTCAGGAGGCGCCGGCCCTCGCCGTATTTCTTCTTGGTGTACTTGAACCAGGTCACCTGCAGCATCACCGACACCGCCTCGGCCACGAAAATGCCGCCCATGATGAACAGCACGATCTCCTGCCGCACGATGACGGCAATGGTGCCGAGCGCGCCGCCCAGCGCCAGCGCGCCGACGTCGCCCATGAAGACCTGCGCCGGATGGGTGTTGAACCACAGGAAGGCCAGGCCCGCGCCGGCCATGGCCGAGCAGAAGATCAGCAGTTCGCCGGAGCCGGGGATGTAGGGGAACAGCAGGTATTTGGAATACACGGCGCTGCCGGTCACGTAGGCGAACACGCCCAGCGCCGAGCCGACCATCACCACCGGCATGATGGCCAGGCCGTCGAGGCCGTCGGTCAGGTTTACCGCGTTGCTGGTGCCGACGATGACGAGGTAGGTGAGGATGACGAAGCCGAACACGCCCAGCGGGTAGCTCACCTCCTTGAAGAAGGGCAGCAGCAGGTTGGCCTTGGGCGGCAGGTTCACGTCGAAGCCCGACTGCACCCAGCTGAAGAACAGCTCCAGCACCCGCAGGTTGGAGCTTTCCGAAATGCTGAACACCAGGTAGAGCGCGGCCAGCAGGCCAATGACCGACTGCCAGAAATACTTCTCGCGCGAGGGCATGCCCTCCGGGTCCTTGTTGACCACCTTGCGCCAGTCGTCGGCCCAGCCGATCGCGCCGAAGCCGATCGTCACCATCAGCACGATCCAGACGAAGCGGTTCGTCAAATCGAACCACAGCACGGTGGAAATGCCGATCGACAGCAGAATGAGCACACCGCCCATGGTCGGCGTGCCGCTCTTGCTCAGATGCGTCTCCATCGCGTAGCCGCGCACCGGCTGGCCGATCTTCAGCGCCGTCAGGCGGCGGATCACCCACGGGCCGGCGAACAGGCCGATCAGCAGCGAGGTCATGGCGGCCATCACCGCGCGCATGGTCAGGTACTGGAACACGCGGAAGAAACCGAATTCGGGCGACAGCCCCTGCAGCCACTGCGCCAGGCTAAGCAGCATGGGACGTCTCCTGATGGTTGTTGTGCGATGGCGCGGCGTGGCGGGCCTGCAGCGCGGCGACCACACGCTCCATCTTCATGAAGCGCGATCCCTTGACCAGCACGCTGGCCGCGCCTGGAAACGCCGCCAGCGCGGCCGCGTTCAGCGCGTCGATGTCTTTGAAATGCGGGCCGCCGAAAGCCTCGGCGGCATGCACCGACAGGTCGCCCATGGCCAGCATCGTCTCGATGCCGCGCTCGCGCGCATAGGCGCCAACCTCGGCGTGGAAGGCCGGGCCTTCGTTGCCCACCTCGCCCATGTCGCCCAGCACCAGCAGGCGCGGGCCCGGTAGCTCGGCCAGCACGTCGATCGCGGCGCGCACCGAGTCGGGGTTGGCGTTGTAGGTGTCGTCCACCAGCGTGACCGGCCGGCCTGCGCTGTGCAGCAGCACCGCGCGCGAGCGGCCTTTTACCGGCTCGAACGCCGACAGGCCTTGCGCGATGGCGGCCAGCGGCACGCCAGCGGCCAGCGCGCAGGCCACGGCCGCCAGCGAGTTCTTGACGTTGTGGCGGCCGGCGATGCGCAGGTGGTAGGCCACCGGCCCGGCCGGCGTGCGCGCCGCCACCTGCCAGCCGCCGTCGGCCCAGGCCGCGTCGGCGCAGGTCACGTCGGCCTCGCCGCTGGCGGCGAAGGTCAGCACCGGGCGATTGCCAGCCAGCGTGTGCCAGACCGCGCTGTAAGCGTCGTCTGCCGGGAACACGGCGGTGCCGCGCGGGCCGAGCGCCTCGATCACGCTGCCGTTCTCGCGCGCCACGGCTTCCACCGTCTGCATGAATTCCAGGTGCTCGCGCTGCGCGTTGTTGACCAGCGCGACGGTGGGCTGGGCGATGCCGGCCAGCAGCGCGATCTCGCCCGGGTGGTTCATGCCCAGCTCGACCACGCCCAGCGCATGGCCGGGCCGCAGCCGCAGCAGCGTCAGCGGCAGGCCAATGTCGTTGTTGAAATTGCCTTCGGTCGCCAGCGAAGCGCCGGGTTTCGCGGCGCGCAGGACGCTGGCGATCATCTGCGTGACGGTGGTCTTGCCGTTGCTGCCGGTCACCGCGACCAGCGGCAGCTTGAAGCGCGCGCGCCAGCCGGCGGCGAGCTCGCCGAGCGCGCGGCGCGTGTCGCCCACCAGCAGGCCCGGCAAACCGGCTTCTGCCAGCCCGCGCTCGGCCAGCGCGGCGACGGCACCGGCGGCCTTGGCCTGCGCCAGCATCTCGTGCGCGTCGAAGCGCTCACCCTTCAGCGCGACGAACAGGTCGCCCGGCTGCAGCGTGCGGGTGTCGCTGTGCACGCGGGTGACGGCGGTCGCGCCGTCACCAACCAGCGACGCGCCCGGCAGCAACGGCAGCAGGTCGGCCAGCGTAGTCATGACGTTGTTCATGCGCGCACCTCCCGCCGGGCCAGCGCGGCCACGGCCTGGGCCTTGTCGTCGAACGGGTGGCGCACGCCGGCGATCTCCTGATAGGGCTCGTGGCCCTTGCCGGCCAGCAGCACCACGTCGGCGGCGGCGGCTTCGGCCAGCACGTCGGCAATGGCGCGGGCGCGGTCCGGCTGCACCGCCACGCCGCTGCGCGACGCCAGGCCGGCCAGCATCTGGTCCAGGATGGCGGCGGGCGATTCGCTGCGCGGGTTGTCGCTGGTCAGCACCACACGGTCGGCCGCGCGCTGCGCGATGCGCGCCATCTGCGGGCGTTTGCCAGGGTCGCGGTCGCCGCCGCAGCCGAACACGCACCACAGCGCGCCGCCGCGCTGCCCGGCCAGCGGCCGCAACGCCTCGATGGCCTTGGCCAGCGCGTCGGGCGTGTGGGCGTAGTCGACGGCCACCAGCGGCTGGCCCGCGCCGCCCACGCAATCCATGCGGCCAGGCACCGGCGTGACGCCGGCGCAGGCAGCAGCCGCATCGGCCAGCGGCGCGCCGAGCGCGGCCATCGCGCCGATCACGCCAAGCAGGTTGGCGGCGTTGTAGTCGCCGATCACGCGGGTATCGACCGCATGGTGCGTCGGGTCGCCGGCAGCTTCGACCGTGAAGCGCAGGCCGGCTTCACCGTAGGCGATGCCGTGCGCGCGCAGCCGCGCCGGCTGGCGGGTGGAGACGGTCCACACGTCGATGCCGCGCGCCTCCAGCCGCTGCACGAGTTCGGCGCCCTTGTCGTCGTCGATGTTGAGCACGGCGGCGCGCAGGCCGGGCCAGTCGAACAGCGCGGCCTTGGCGTCCCAGTAGCGGGCCATGTCGCCGTGGTAGTCGAGGTGGTCCTGCGTGAAATTGGTGAACACCGCGACGGCCAGCCGCGTGCCGTCGAGCCGGCGCTCGACGATGCCGATGGACGAGGCCTCGATCGCGCAGGCGGAAAAGCCGGCATCGGCAAAGGCGCGCAGCGTTTTCTGCAGCAGCACCGGGTCGGGCGTGGTCAGGCCGTTGGCTTCCAGCGCCGGCGGCTGCCCGACACCCAGTGTGCCGATGACACCGCAGGCCGTGCCACGCGCAGCGGCCAGCGCCTGCGCCAGCCACCACGCGGTGGAGGTCTTGCCGTTGGTACCGGTGATGGCGACCACGTCGAGCGACGCGCTCGGCTCGCCGAAATAGGCCGACGCGATCGGGCCGGCCTGCGCCTTCAGGCCGCGAAAGCCGCGCACGCGGGCGTCGTCGAATGCAAAGGCGTCGGCGCCCTCTTCCTCGACCAGGCAGGCGGCGGCGCCAGCGGCCAGCGCGGCCGGCACATGGCGGCGCGCGTCGTGCGCCACGCCGGGCCAGGCGATCAGGCCGTCGCCCGGGTGCACGCGGCGGCTGTCGCTCTGCAGCTCGGCGGCCACACCGGCGCGCAGCCAGTCGGCAGCCGCCTGCGGCGTCGGCAACGTGGCCAGGGCCGCCATCAGAACGACTCCTCTTCGGCGTGCGTGACGATCTGCGGCTTGACCGCCATGTCGGGCTGCACGCCCAGCATGCGCAGCGTCTGCGCGACCGTGTCGCTGAACACCGGCGCGGCCACGTCGCCGCCGAAATACTTGCCGTTGCTGGGTTCGTCGATCATCACCGCAACGACGATGCGCGGCTTGTCGATCGGCGCGATGCCGACGAAGAAGCCGCGGTATTTCTTGTCGGCGTAGCCGCGGCCTTCCTGCTTGTGCGCGGTGCCGGTCTTGCCCCCGACCGAATAGCCCATGGTCTGCGCCTTGGGCGCGGTGCCGCCGGGGCCGGTCACCATGTGCAGCATCTCGCGGATCGAATCGGCGGTGTGTGCGCTGACCACCCGCACGCCATCCACGGCCTGCTCGGTCTTCAGCATCGACACCGGCGCGATCTCGCCGTCGCGCGCGAACACGGTGTAGGCATGGGCCAGCTGGAACAGGCTGCCGGAGAGGCCGTAGCCGTAGCTCATCGTGGCCTGCTCGATCGGCTTCCAGGTCTTGAAGGCGCGCAGCCGGCCGCCCACCGCGCCGGGAAACGGCACCTGCGGCTTTTGGCCGAAGCCCACTTCGGTGTACATCTCCCACATCTCGCGGGGCTCCATGCGCATCGCCATCTTGACGGTGCCGACGTTGCTGGACTTCTGGATGATTTCCTTCACCGTCAGCACACCGTGCGGGTGGGCGTCGCTGATGGTGGACTTGCCGATGGTGATGCGGCCCGGCGCGGTCTGGATGGGCGTGTCCGGCGTCACCATCTTCTTCTCCAGCGCCAGCGCGGCGACGAAGGGCTTCATGGTGGAGCCGGGCTCGAAGGTGTCGGTCAGCGCGCGGTTGCGCAACTGTGCGCCGGTCAGGTTCTGCCGCTTGCCGGGCTGATAGCTCGGGTAGTTGGCCAGTGCCAGCACCTCGCCGCTGAGGGCGTCGAGCACCACCACGCTGCCGGCCTTGGCCTTGTTTTCAACAACGGTGTCGCGCAGCTTCTGGTACGCGAAGAACTGGATCTTGCTGTCGATGCTGAGCTGCAGGTCTTTGCCGTCCACCGGCGGGATCTGGTTGCCCACGTCTTCCACCACGCGGCCCAGCCGGTCCTTGATGACGCGGCGCGAGCCGGCCCGGCCGGCCAGTTCCTTGTTGAACGCCAGCTCCATGCCTTCCTGGCCGAGGTCTTCCACGTTGGTGAAGCCCACCACGTGCGCGGCCGATTCGCCCTCGGGGTACTGGCGCTTGTATTCCTTGCGCTGATAGACGCCGGCGATGTTCAGCGCAGCGATCTGCTGGGCGGCGGCCTCGTCGATCTGGCGACGCAGCCAGACGAAGGTCTTGTCTTCGTCCTTGAGCTTGCGGTTCAGGTCGGCCAGCGGCATGTCGAGCAGGCGGGCCAGCTCCTTCAGCTTGGCGGGGTCGCGGTCGATGTCTTCCGGAATCGCCCAGATGCTGGGCGCCGGCACGCTGGACGCGAGGATGAGGCCGTTGCGGTCGAGGATGCGGCCGCGGTTGGCGGGCAACTCCAGCGTGCGGGCGAAGCGCACCTCGCCCTGCTTCTGGAAGAACGCGTTGTTGACCACCTGCACATAGGCGGCGCGGCAGGCCAGCACGCAGAAACCGATCGCGATGCCGGCCACGATGAACTTGCTGCGCCAGACCGGTGTCTTGCTGACCAGCAGCGGGCTGGACGTGTAGCGGATGCTGCGGCCGGCCATCAGCGGGCCCCCGGCCGAGAGGGGACGGCGGCCGGCGCGAATGCGTCGGCGGCGCGGGCCTGCGGCACGGCGTGCGCCGCCGTCGGTACGGCGGAGACGGCCGAAGGGGCCGAAGGGGCCGATCCGGCCGATGCCGCGGCGGTCAGCGTCACGTACTGCGTGATGGCCGGCGTGGCGGGCGCCATGTGCAGTTGCTGCTTGGCGAGCTTTTCCACACGCAGCGGGGTGGCCTGCGCGCGTTTTTCCACCTGCAGGCGCTCGTTCTCCAGCTCCAGCCGGTGCGACTCGGCGCTGGCCCGCTCCATCTCGACGAACAGCCGGCGCGACTCGTATTGCGTGCGCACCAGGTACAACGCGCTGGCCAGCACGCCCATCAGCAGCACGAGGTTCAGCCGGGTCATGCCGACGTCCTTTGCGCGATGCGCATGACGGCGCTGCGCGAGCGCGGGTTGGCGGCAATTTCGGCAGCCGACGGCTTGACGCGGCCCAGCGCTTCCAGCTTCATCGGCCTGGGCGGCGCGAACGGCGCGCGGCGGTCCACCTCGTCGCGCGAATGGCGGGCGATGAACTGCTTGACGATGCGGTCTTCCAGCGAATGGAAACTGATCACGACCAGCCGTCCTCCGGGTTGAAGCACGTGCAGGCAGGCTTCTAGCGCCCGCTCAAGCTCTTCAAGCTCTGCATTGATGAAAATCCGAAAAGCCTGAAAGGTGCGGGTGGCCGGGTCCTGCCCCTGCTCGCGGGTGCGGACCGCACCAGCCACGATCTGCGCCAGATCGAGGGTTCGGGTGGGCACGCCGCGTTCCGCCCGGCGAGCCACAATCGCCTTTGCAACGGGCACAGCAAACCGCTCTTCGCCGTAGTCACGCACAACCTCCGCGATCTGGTCCACGTCGGCGTGGGCCAGCCATTCGGCCACCGATTCGCCGCGCGTCGGGTCCATGCGCATGTCGAGCGGGCCGTCGTTCCTGAAGGAGAAACCGCGCGCCGGGTTGTCGATCTGCGGCGAGCTCACGCCGATGTCCATCAGCACGCCAGCCTTGCTGGCGGCCGGCTCGTCGGCCAGCGCGGCGGCAAAGCTCTGGTGCCGGATGGAAAAGCGCGGGTCGGCCACCGTGGCCGCCTCGGCCAGCGCGTCGGGGTCGCGGTCGAAGGCCAGCAGGCGGTCTTGCGCCGCCATGCGCGACAACACCAGCCGGGAATGGCCGCCGCGGCCGAAGGTCGCGTCGACCCAGGTGCGCGGCTCCGCCACTGGTGCCGCAAGCAGTGCATCGACCGCTTCGGGCAACAGGACGGTGGTGTGGGTCCATTCGGGGGTGGCCACGCTTCTTAGAAAGCAAGGTCTTGGAAGGCGCCGTCCGCGAGGCTGGCGCTCAGGGCCTCTGCCTCCTTGGCGTCGTGGGTCGCCTTGTCCCACAGCTCGAAGTGGCTGCCCATGCCCAGCAGCAGCGCCTCGCGGTCGATGTGGGCGGCGGCCCGCAGTTCGGGCGACACCAGCACCCGGCCGGTGGCGTCCATCTCGACGTCCATCGCGTTGCCGAGGAACAGGCGCTTGAGCCACTGGTCTTTCAGCGGCATCGCGGCGATGCGTTCGCGGAACTGCTCCCACGCGGGGCGCGGGAAGACCATCAGGCAGCCGTGGGGGTGGCGGGTGATCGTGAGCTGGCCGGCGGCGGTCGCGGCGAGGACGTCGCGGTGCCGCGTCGGCACCGACAGCCTCCCCTTCGCATCCAGACTCAGAGACGAAGCCCCCTGAAACACCGTGATCCCCTCGCAGCTGCGAAAAAAAGTGTGGCGAAAACACTTTTCACCACTTTATTGCACTTTTTTCCACTGTAGCAGGAAAACCCAGGCTCGCAAGCCGGTGCGCGACTATTTTTGGCAATGAAATCAAGGACTTAGCCGCCTCCCGGCCATCTTGTCAAAGCAAAAGTCCTTGCGAATGAAGCACTTAGCGCACACTCTGAATGTGCGCTGGTGATATTTCACACAAAGCCGCAATCGCGGCGTCGTGTCAGAGGATGTAACGGGACAGGTCTTCGTTGGCGCTGAGCGCCTTCAGCCGCCCGTCCACGTAGGCGGCGTCGAGGGTGACGGTCTGGCCGGCGCGCTGGGTGGCCTCGAAGCTGATGTCGTCGAGCAGCCGCTCCATCACGGTGGCGAGCCTGCGGGCGCCGATGTTCTCGGTGCGCTCGTTCACCTCGAAGGCGATGTGGGCCAGCCGGGTGATGCCGTCGGCCGGAAAGTCGAGCGTGACGCCCTCGGTGGCCAGCAGCGCCTGGTACTGCCGCACCAGCGAGGCATGGGTCTGCGTGAGGATGGCCTCGAAGTCGCCGACCGACAGCGACTGCAGCTCGACGCGGATCGGGAAGCGCCCCTGCAGCTCGGGAATCAGGTCGCTGGGCTTGGCGAGGTGGAAGGCGCCCGACGCGATGAACAGGATGTGGTCGGTCTTGATCGGCCCGTACTTGGTGGAGACGGTCGTGCCCTCCACCAGCGGCAGCAGGTCGCGCTGCACGCCCTGGCGCGAGACGTCGGCGCCGCTCACGTCGCTGCGCGAGGCCACCTTGTCGATCTCGTCGATGAAGACGATGCCGTTCTGCTCGGCGTTGTGAATGGCTTGCGCGCGGATCTCGTCCTCGTTCACCAGCTTGGCGGCCTCCTCGTCCACCAGCAGGCGCTGCGCCTCGGCGATCTTGAGCTTGCGCAGCTTGCGTTTGCCCTGCCCCATCTGGCTGAACAGGCTTCTCAACTGCTCGCCCATCTCTTCCATGCCGGCCGGTCCGGTGACCTCGAGCTGCGGCTTCACGTCGGCCACTTCCAGCTCGATCTCCTTGTCGGCGAGCTGGCCCTCGCGCAGCTTCTTGCGGAAGTTCTGGCGGGCCACGCTGTCGGAGGATTCGCCGGTGCGCGACAGCGGAATCAGCGCGTCCAGAATGCGCTCTTCGGCGGCGTCTTCGGCGCGCATCTGCATCTTGCGCATCGCGCTCTCGCGGGTCTGCTTGACCGCCACGTCGACCAGGTCGCGGATGATGGCGTCCACGTCCTTGCCCACGTAGCCCACCTCGGTGAATTTGGTGGCCTCCACCTTCACGAAGGGGGCGTCGGCCAGCTTGGCGAGGCGCCTCGCGATCTCGGTCTTGCCGACGCCGGTGGGCCCGATCATCAAAATGTTCTTGGGCGTGATTTCGGGGCGCAGCTTGTCGTCCACCTGCTGGCGGCGCCAGCGGTTGCGCAGCGCGATCGCCACGGCGCGCTTGGCATCGGCCTGGCCCACGATGTGGCGGTCAAGCTCGGAAACGATTTCCTGGGGTGTCATCGACGACATGAAAGAATCCTGTACGCTACCAAATTCGTAGCTGAATGATGAGGAATCGCGCTGACTAGCGGCCGATTCGATTGAAAATTAGAAGCCCGGTCGGCTTCAGTCCAGCGTTTCGATGGTGTGGTGCATGTTGGTGTAGATGCACAGCTCGCCGGCAATCTCCAGCGACTTCTTCACCACGTCGCGGGCCGGCAGCTCGGTGTGGTCGAGCAGCGCCTTGGCGGCCGACTGCGCGTAGGCGCCACCCGAGCCGATGGCCACGATGCCCTGCTCCGGCTCCAGCACGTCGCCGTTGCCGGTGATGATGAGCGAGGCCTCGCGGTCGGCCACCGCCAGCATCGCTTCCAGGCGGCGCAGCACGCGGTCGGTGCGCCAGTCTTTCGTCAATTCGATCGCCGCGCGCACCAGGTGGCCCTGGTGTTTTTCCAGCTTGGCCTCGAAGCGCTCGAACAGCGTGAAGGCGTCGGCCGTGGCGCCGGCAAAACCGGCCAGCACCTGGTTGTGGTGCAGCTTGCGCACCTTGCGGGCCGAGCCCTTGACGACGATGTTGCCGAGCGTGACCTGGCCGTCGCCGCCGATGGCGACCTGCCAGCCGCTGGCCGTCTGCCGGCGCACGCTGAGGATGGTGGTTCCGTGAAATTGTTCCATCGCAGCGACATGGGGGCGAAAGCGCCCGGCTCAAGGCCCGTGCGCCTGAAAAACCGCTGGGGTCGCCGTTCAGTCGCGCCGCAGCGCGACGGTGCCGTGCTCGTGGATGCCGATCACGCCGAACAGCGGCGCCAGCAGGCGGTGCACCTCCACGAAATGCAGTTGCCGCCCCTCGGCATGGTGGGCCGATGCCCAGTTCAGCAGCGCGCCGGCGGCGCCGAACCCGACGCGCAGCAGCAGGCTGCAGTCGATGGTCAGCACCTTTGCGCCGTCCCACGCCGCGTCCAGCTTCTGCAGCGCGGGGGCCGCGTCGCCGGCCATCTGGCCGACCAGCCGGGGCGCCTGGCCACGGCCGTCCGGTGCGTCCAGCACCAGCGGTTCGGCCCGGAGCGGCGCATGGCCGGCGCCCAGGGGCGCGGCGCCCGGGGCGGCTGGCCCGGCGGCATGGATGGCGGCGTGGCCGCTGGCCACATCTTCCCACGACGGCGGCGACACCTCGTAGGTCACGCAGTAGTCGAGCGCCGCCAGCTCGAAGCCGCTGGCGTCGTGCATCAACCGGCAGGCTTCCATGCGCAGTTGCCACCAGACCGGGTCGAGATCGCCCCGGCCCGAGGGCGTGGCCGCGCGCAGCAGCCCGCTCAAGCGCTCCGGCGCGATGAATTCGAACTGGACGGGCGAGGCGCACCACCGGGTGAACAACTGCACCAGCGCGGGCGCCGCGCCAGGCTCGATGGCCTCCAGCGCCGACCAATCCAGCCGCGCCGCGCCGCTGTCCGGCACCGAGGCGGTGAGCCGGCGCACCGCGGCGGCATCCAGGGTCGGCGGGGCCGTCCAGTCGCACACCCGGCTCTGGGCCGGCGCTTGGGCGGCCGTGGCGGCGGCCCCGCGTTCCGCCAGCTCGGGCAGCGAGACCCAATGGGGCGCCGAGCGGCCGAACAGCCGCGCGAAATCCATCGCCGCCGCCTCGAACGGCGCCTGCCGCGCCGTGGCGCGGTAAAAATCGAACAGGGCCAGCCAGGTCTCGGCGTGCTCGTGGCGCGGGCCGCCCGGGCCCACCGCCTCCAGCAGCGAGGCCTCGGCGGCGCGGTCGTCGCCGTTGGCGAAACGGATCGCCGCCTCCTCCAGTTCCGGGTCGTGCACCACCTCCGACACCTCGACCGCAGACAGGTCGGGCCGTGAGAAAACGTCCACCTCGGGTACCGGCGCGGCCACGGTGGTCACCACCGGCACCGCGGCGCCGGGCGGCGGCGCGGGCCGCGACCGGAGGGCGGCGCGGTTGGCGGCATGGGCGGAGCCGGGCGGCGTGGAAGCGCCGGCGCCCTTTTTCCACCACTGCGTCGACATCTGCTCCTCGATCTCGTCGATCTTCCGCAGCGTCTGGGCGCGTTCGTCGGTGTGGGTGGAGGGCAGGCTGGTCTGGAAAAACGTCGGGCGGCCGTTGGAGTCGATGCCGCTCACGATCTCCTTGTTGCGCAGCCTGCGCAACAGGTCGAACTCACGGACGCGGACGAAGTCGTTGCGCTTGCGGCGCGCCAGCATGTCCTTGATCTGCTCGCGCGACCGGGGCTCTGCCGAGGGGTCGGGCTGGTCGAGCTGGCTCCACGGCGTGGCCGGGTGGCTGACGAAGCGGACGACCTTGGAAAAAAGCCCGCGGCGCGGAGGGTCTTCCTGGGCCATGCGGGGAGGAGCGGCTGCCGGCCGGTGCCGCCTCAATCGCCGAACATCTTCTGCTTCAGCTCGCGGCGCTGCTGCGCCTCGAGTGACAGCGTGGCCGTGGGCCGCGCCAGCAGCCGGCCAACGCCGATCGGCTCGCCGGTTTCGTCGCAGTAGCCGTAGTCGCCGGCGTCGATGCGGGCGATCGACTGCTCGATCTTCTTCAGCAGCTTGCGCTCGCGGTCGCGGGTGCGCAGCTCCAGCGCGTGCTCTTCCTCGATGGTGGCGCGGTCGGCCGGGTCGGGCACCACCACGGTTTCCTCGCGCAGGTGCTCGGTGGTTTCGCCGGCGTTGGCGAGGATGTCCTGCTTCAGGCCGACCAGCTTCAGGCGGAAGAACGCCATCTGCTTGTCGTTCATGTACTCCGTATCCGGCATGGCCAGCACTTCCTGGTCACTCAACTGATCGACCGACTTGGTCTTCCAGTTGTTGGCGAGCTTGGGGTCTTTCTTGACGGGCTGGGGAACGGCGGGAGAAGGCATGGGAGCGGACACGGGAGACATGGAATAACTGGCTTTGGCTGCGTTGGACGCGACCGTGACGGACGAGGAGAGCGAGGGCGCGGCCAATGCCGCGCCGCGCGAGGACGACGGCGACGCCGACGGCGCACCAACGGGTTTGGGAATGGCGGTGAGAGGAATGGGCACCGGCTTGCCTTTTTCGGGCGCTGCCGCCTTCGCCGGTGCGGCCTTGGCCGGCACCGGAACGGGCTTGGCCGCCGGTTTCACCGGGGCGGCGGGCTTGGCGGCGGCCGCTTTGGGCACCGGCTTGGCGGCGGGTGCTTTGGCCGGAGCCGCCTTGGCGGCGGGCTTGGCCGGGGATTTTGCAGCCGGTTTGGCCACCGGTTTGGCCGGCGCAGCCTTGGCGGCCGGCTTGGCAGCGGCCTGGCTGGCGGGTTTCGCCGCCGGTTTGGCGGCCTTGGCCGGCGCTTTGGCGGTGGCCGTTTTCGGAGCCGGCTTGGCCGAAGCGGGGGCAGCCTTCTTCGCCGCCGGCTTGTTGGCGGCGGGCGATGCGGCGGTCTTCTTCGCGGGGGCTTTCACGGCGGGTCTCCTGTCGGAGCGGGCGGCCACCTCAGCGCGAGGCCCGGCCTTTTCCGAATTGCCCGACGTTATACCTGTTTCCGGCGCGTTTGCCGTGATTTCGGCTCCCGGACCTTCCCCCTGTTTACCCTTGGTTGGTTCGCTGCGAACCAAGCCGAACATTTGCAGCATGGCGACGATCATTTCGTCCTCCAGCGAAAAGACTTGAGCTTACGCGCAAAGGCCGTCAAACCAGGGCTTCCTCCAACCCCTGCAGAAAAATATCCTTCGGCAGGTCGATGCCGATGAACACCATCTTGCTGTTGCGCTTTTCCTTGGGCCCCCAGGTGGGGCCGAGGTCGCTGCCCATGAGCTGGTGCACGCCCTGGAAAATGACCTTGCGGTCGGTGCCCTTCATGTTGAGCACGCCCTTGTAGCGCAACATCTTGGGGCCGTAGATGTTGACGATGGCGCCCAGGAAGTCTTCGAGCTTGGCGGGGTCGAACTTGCGGTCGGACTTGAAGACGAAGCTTTTGACGTCGTCGTCGTGGTGGTGGTGATGGCCGTGATCGTGGTCGTGGGCGTGCGACGGGTGGTTGCAGTGCTCGCCGTGCACGTGGTCATGGCCATGGTCGTGGTGGTCATGACCGTGGTGGTGGTGGTGGCCGTGCGCCTCGGGTTCCAGGAACTCGGGGTCGATCTCCAGCTTGGCGTTCAGGTTGAAGCCCTTGAGGTCGAACACCTCGGCAATCGCCACCTCGCCGAAATGCACGGCCTTCTGCGGCGCCCGCGGGTTCATGTGCTTGAGCCGGTGCTTCAGGGCGTCGACCGCGGCGGGCTCCACCAGGTCGGTCTTGCTGATGAATATCTGGTCGGCGAAGCCCACCTGGCGGCGCGCTTCCTGGCGCTCGTTGAGCTGGCCGGCGGCGTGTTTGGCGTCGACCAGCGTCAGGATGGAGTCGAGCGCATAGGCCTCGGCGATGACGTCATCGATGAAGAAGGTCTGGGCGACCGGGCCGGGGTCGGCGAGGCCGGTGGTTTCGATGACGACGCGGTCGAACTTCAGCTCGCCCTTGCGTTTCTTCTCGGCCAGGTCGGTCAGCGTGGCGCGCAGGTCTTCACGGATGGTGCAGCAGATGCAGCCGTTGCTCATCTGGATGATCTGCTCGCTGGTGTCGCTGACGAGGATGTCGCTGTCGATGTTCTCCTCGCCGAACTCGTTCTCGATGACGGCGATCTTCTGGCCGTGCGCCTCGGTGAGCACGCGCTTGAGCAGCGTGGTCTTGCCGGAGCCGAGAAAGCCGGTGAGGATGGTGGCGGGGATGAGTTCCATGGTGTGTGTGGTCCGGTGCAGGCCGCGGGCCAGGCGCGGCGGGAGGGAAGTGTAGCGGCCGGGGTCAGGTGGGGCCGCAGCAGGGCTTCTCAAGCACCGCGTGTCATCACCGACAGCCCCTTCAGGTACTCCCCTTCGGGGAAACGCACCGTCATGGGATGGTCGGGCGCGCCGGCCAGCCGGCCGGTGATGAAACCGTCGACCCCGGCGTCGATGCCGGCCGACGCCACGATCTTGTGGAACAGATCGGCCGAAATGCCGCCGGAGCACGAGAACGTGAACAGCACGCCGCCCGGCCGCAGCAGCTTGAACGCCAGCCGGTTGATGTCTTTGTAGGCGCGGGCGGCCCGCTCGGCGTGGGCGGCAGTGGGCGCGAACTTGGGCGGGTCGAGCACGATGGCGTCGAAGGTGCGGCCTTCGTCGATGAATGTGCGCAGCGAGGCGTTGACGTCGGCGTCGATCCAGTCGGCGCGGGCGGCGTCGAAGCCGTTCAGCGCCACGTTGGCCGCGCCCCGCGCCAGCGCCGGGCCGGAGGAGTCGATGGACGTGACACGGGCCGCGCCGCCGGCCAGCGCCGCCACCGTGAAGCCGCCGGTGTAGCAGTAGCAGTTGAGCACGTCGTTCAGGCCGAGCCGGCGTACCGTCTGCGCGAAGGCGTGGCGGCTGTCGCGCTGATCAAGGTAGAAGCCGGTCTTGTGGCCGGTGGCCACGTCCAGCGACAGCCGCCAGTCGTGTTCGCGCAGCACCAGCTCGGTAGGGCCCTCACCGCGCAGCCAGCCGGTGGCCGGTTGCAGGCCTTCCTGCGTGCGGGAGTTCGTGTCGGAGCGCTCGTAGAGCTTGGAGAGGCCGGTGGCGGCCAGCAGCGCGTCGGCCAGCACCGGCTTGAAGCGCTCCACGCCGCAGGCCTGGAACTGCGCGACCAGGGTGTCGCCGTAGCGGTCGACCACCAGGCCCGGCAGCCCGTCGGATTCGCCGTGGACCAGCCGGCAACCGTCACTTTCTATGCCGAATCGGCCTCTGGTCAGCACGGCTGCTTGCACCAGTGCTTCCAAAAAAGGAGCGTCGATGCGCTGGGCCTGGTCGAAACTCCAGACCCGCGCCCGGATCCGCGAGGCCGGGCTGAACGACGCCCAGGCCAGGAATTCGCCGTCGTGCGCGTCGACCCGCACCGTCTCGCCCGGATCGGCCTTGCCCTTGGCGATGGCCGACTCGAACACCCAGGGATGGCCCCGTTTCAGCGATTTTTCCTTGCCGGTGGCGAGGCGGATGGATTTCATGGGGCAATTGTCGCCGCCTCGGGAAGTCGCAGCCCGCAGCGGCAGTGCCCTTTCAGACCACCGGGGGCGACCGTTTGCGACAAAGCTTCCGAATCCCGCCAATCGCGCCCCGCGCGATGAAATACCCAAGGATCAACGGCACGACGCCGCCAAACCCACCGAACATCACGAAAAGCACCAAGCCCTCAAAAGACCGGGTCAACGCGCCCGTGCCGACCAGACCGACCGCCAAGAAAGCCGCCAAGGTGTGTGGCAGCGTCGGGAACCGACCCTGTTCACGAAACGCCGCGATGGCGCCGCAGGCGGCACCGAAGGCCAAAGCCAGACCAGCCGCCATGGCCACCAGGATTTCTCCCCCGTGTGCCTCTGCCGAAGTCGTCACGCCCAGCATCACTGCGCAGATCGCCGCGGTTCGAGCATGTGGGGGCAGGTCCATCATGTTGAAACCCGCCTACCGCTTCTTCGCCCGCGGATGCGCCGCGTCGTAAGCCTTGGCCAGATGCTGAAAGTCCAGCCGCGTGTACACCTGCGTGGTCGCGATGTTGGCGTGGCCGAGCAGTTCCTGCACGGCGCGCAGGTCGCCGCTGGACTGCAGCACGTGGCTGGCGAAGGAGTGGCGCAGCATGTGGGGGTGCACCGGCGTGGCGATGCCGGCGAGGCGGCTGCGGCGCTGCAGGCGCTGCCAGACCGACGCGGCGCCCAGCCGGGTGCCGTGGCGGCCAACGAACAGCGCGGGCTGGTCGGCCGGCGCCACCTCGCCGCGCAGCGCCAGCCAGCGCTGCACGGCGGCGGCGGCGTGCGAGCCAACCGGCACGCTGCGGCGCTTGTCGCCCTTGCCCATCACATGGGCGTCGCCGGCGGGCAGGTCGATCCAGCCGCGCGCCGCGCTGCTCGCCACCGCGTCCAGCCCCACCAGCTCGCCCACGCGCAGGCCGCAGCCGTAGAGCAGTTCGACGATGGCGGCGTCGCGCGCCTCCAGCCACGGCGCGTCGGCCTCGCCGGTGTGCGATGCCAGCGCCACCGCGTCTTCGACGCCGAGCGCCTTGGGCAGCGGTTTGCCGGAGCGCGGCGCGCGCACGTCCTGTACCGGGTTGGCGGTGACCCGGCCTTCACGCCCCAGCCAGCCGTAGAAGCCGCGCCAGCCCGAGAGGATGAGCGCGATGCCGCGGCCACTGCGGCCACCGGCGTGCATCTGCGCCATCCAGTGGCGCACGTGGTGGGTCTGCACGGCGGGCAGCGCGACGTTGGCCTTGGCGGCGAAGGCGGTGAGTTTTTCCAGGTCCAGCGTGTACAGCGCGACGGTGCGCGCCGCCAGCCGTTTCTCGACGCGGACGTGTTCCAGGTAGCGGGCGACCAGCGCGGCGTCGGCGTCGGTGGCCGCCGTTTCGGTCATCGCTATCCGCGCAGCCGCGACAGCGCCGCGCCGGAGAGTTCGCCGATGCGCTCCAGAAAGTCGGTGCCCAGGCCCGCGCTGAAGCGGGTGGGGTCGGGCGAGGCCAGCACCAGCAGGCCGAAGGCGCTGGGGTCGGCACCGGCGCGCAGGGCCACCAGCGCGATCGACTGGGCGGCGCCGGCGTCTGGCAGCCAGCCGGCGGCCTCGAAGCCGGTGTTGGCGCCGCAGTAGGGCAGCGTCAGCGAGGCGGCGAAAGACTTCACGTCGGCGCTGGCGCCCTGCGCGAAGGCGTGGCCGAGGTAGGCGTCGGCCACGCCCCACGCTTTCACCGCCACCTGCGGCACCAGGAACTGCGACTGCAGTTCGGAAGCAATGGTGGCCGGCAGGTCCTGCGGGTCGCGGGTGAGCAGGATGTTGCGCGTCCAGCGCTGCAGCTTGTCGGCAATGGCCACGTTGTCGTGGCCGTGGCGGATCATCTCGGCCGCCTTCAGCTCCAGCGCCTTGATCTTCTCGCGCAGCATGTCGGCCTGGCGCTCCTGCAGGCTGACCGAGCGGCCGTTGTGCGGGCTGGTCAGCATGACGGCGGCCAGCAGCTCGGCGTGGCGCTCGAAGAAATCGGGCGTGTTCGCCAGGTAGTTGGCGATGTCGTCCTCGGTGATCGGGTGGTTGGTGTCCATGGGTCCTCGGGGAATTCGGGGTGTCAGGCGAGGTCGGGCAGGTCGATCTCGCCGTGGAACACGGTGGTGGCCGGGCCGGTCATGAAAACGGCGTCGGTCTCGGCGCCGCCCCAGGCGATGCTGAGCCGCCCGCCGCGGGTCTCGACGTCCACCTCGTGGTCGAGCAGGCCCAGCCGGATGCCGGCAACCACTGCCGCGCAGGCGCCGGTGCCGCAGGCCAGCGTCTCGCCAGCGCCGCGTTCGTACACGCGCAACCGCACGTGGCGGCGGTCCACCACCTGCATGAAGCCGGCGTTGACCCGCGCCGGGAAACGCGGGTGGTGCTCGATGCGCGGGCCTTGCGATTCGACCGGCGCGGTGTCGACGTCGTCCACCACACAGACGGCGTGCGGGTTGCCCATCGACACGACAGCTACCAAAACAGGAGCATCAGAACAAGCATCCACGCTGACCAGCGGCCATTTTTTCCACGAACCGCTGGTTTCTGGCGTCAAACCGGCGGTGTCGAACGGCACGCGAGCCGGCTCGAACACCGGCGCGCCCATGTCGACCGTGACCCGGCCGTCGGCGTTTTCGCGCAGCACGATCAAGCCGCTGCGGGTGGCGACCTTGAGCGTGTTTTTGGGCGACAGCCCACGCTCGCGCACGAAGCGCACGAAGCAGCGCGCGCCGTTGCCGCACTGCTCCACCTCGCCGCCGTCGGCGTTGTGGATCACGTATTCAAAATCGACGCCCTCGCCCGGCGACGGCCGCACCGTGAGGATCTGGTCGGCGCCGACGCCGAAATGCCGGTCGGCCAGAAAGCGGTACTGCGCGGCGCTCAGGCCCAGCCGCGCACGCGTCTCGTCGAGCACGACGAAGTCGTTGCCCGCGCCCTGCATCTTCGTGAAAGCCACCTTCATGGCTCCGATTATCGCTGTCGCACCCGTGAAACCTGGCCCCCACGCTCCTCACTGCGTGTGGCTCGCTGCCCCCCGAGGGGGCCTTCACGCCTTGGGGCGGCCCGGCGGCGCTCAGCGCCAACCCGTGAAACCCCGCTCCAGAACCGGCACGGCCGCCCCGGATAATGGGCTTCACCATGGTCCGCCCCTCCCAACTGCTCTACCCGCACCGCGAGGCGGTGGCCACCCGGCCCGCCGCCACCGTGCTGCTGCTGCGCGACGGCGAGCGCGGCCTCGAGGTGCTGATGACGCGCCGCTCCACGGCCGCCAGCTTTGCGCCCGGCGCCTACGTGTTCCCCGGCGGCGCGATCGACGCCGACGACGCACTGGCGTTCAACGCCGCGGCCCGCCGCGCCACGCAGAGCGACCTGCAGCTCACGCAGGCCATCGCCGCCATCCGCGAGTGCTACGAAGAGCTGGGCGTGCTGCTGGCCCGCCACGCCGACGGCCGCCCGGCCGACGCCAGTGACGTGGCCGCGCTCGACCGCCACCAGCCCTTCGTCGCCCAATGCCGCGAACGCGGCCTGACGCTGGCCGCCGACGACGTGTTCACACTGGCCCACTGGACCACCGACCGCGACCTGCCCAAGCGCTTCGACGTGCCCTTTCTCGTGGCCCGCATGCCAGAGGGCCAGATTCCGGTGGCCGACGAGACCGAGCAGTTCGAGCCGCTGTGGGTGCGCCCGGCCGACGCGCTGGCCCGCCACCACGCCGGCAGCTTTCTGATGATCTTCCCGACCATCCGCACGCTGGAGCGGCTGCGCCAGCACGTGGAGGTGCGCGAGGTGCTGGCCGCCTGCGCCGGCGAAAAGCCGCTGTGGACCTCCTGCCCGCGCGGCGGCCTGCTGAAGGGCGAGGAGGCGCGCTACATGGAGCACGAACCGCCGTTCGGCGAGCTGCAACTGGTCTGCCCCGACGGCCAGCTCGCCCACGCGCTCGACTGGCGCACCGACCGCCCCGCGCCGCTCCTGAAGAACGTGATGCGGCTGACCGCGCCCAACCCCGGCATGATGACTGGCCCCGGCACCAACACCTACCTGGTCGGAGACGCGCTCAGCGGCTACATCGTCATCGACCCCGGCCCCGACGACGCCGCGCACCTGCAGCGCATCTTCCTCGCCGCGGCCGACGAATGGGGCATGGGCGGCCACGTCAAGACCATCGTCTGCACCCACTCCCACGCCGACCACTCGCCCGGCGCCAAGCCGCTGCAGGCGCTGTGCACCCGCACCAAACCCGCCATCTTCGGGCTGCCGTCGGCGCCCACCGCCCGGCCCAACAGCCGCTTCACGCCCGACCGCCCGCTGGTCGATGGCGAAACGCTGCGCGTTGCCGGCCCCAGCCTGGCCCACACGCTGAAGGTGGTGTTCACGCCCGGCCATGCGGCCAACCACCTGTGCCTGGTGCTGCTGGAAGACGGCCTGCTGTTCTCCGGCGACCACATCCTGAACGGCAGCACCACCGTCATCGACCCGCCCGACGGCGACATGACGGCCTACCTGGAGTCGCTCGACAAGCTGGCCGCCGCCTGCGCGGCCCACGGCATCGAGTTCATCGCGCCGGCGCACGGCTACGTCATCGGACAGGCGGCGCAGGCCATTGCCCACCTCAAGGCGCACCGGCTCAAGCGCGAGGCCAAGATCATCGACGTGATGCGCCGGCACGCCAGCGACAGCATGGACGACTGGGTGAAATACGCGTATGACGACGTCTCGCCCAGCCTGTGGCCTGTGGCCCACCGCTCTCTGCTGGCGCATGTGGAACGCATCCACGCCAAGGGGCTGCTGGTGCGGGCGCCGCGCGGCGGCGTGCCCGAAAAGAAAGTGTGAAGCGGGCCGATAAGCCGGATTCTGTGCACCGGGGTTTTCTTGCGTCCACCCCGGCGTGACCGCCATTACTCTGGGCCGGGGGTCGCCCCCACGGCTCGATGCTACCTACCCGCCAGCTCCGCAGGCGACATCAACGCTGGCCTATTTGGTATTGCTGCGCGCAGAGATTGCCCGTTTCACCCGCACCGAAGCGGCTCGTCTCTGTTGCTCTGATCCTCACCTCGCGGTGGACAGCCGTTAGCTGCTGCGCTGCCTTGTGCAGTCCGGACGTTCCTCCAGTGCGCCCTTTCGGGCCCGACGCATGCGTCGGCTTTTCAGTTGCACCAGCGGCGGTCTGGCCCGCTTCACGGGTGCGATTATCGCGCCGCCCGAGCCGCCCGAGCCGCCCGAGCCGCCCGAGCCGCCCGAGCCGCCCGAGCCGCCCGAGCCGCCAGCGGCGACAATCGCGGCAATGCCCGATCGTCACGGGCCATCTCCACATGATCCGACTCTCCGAACTCAAGCTGCCGCTGGACGCGCTGCCCACGGGTGACCGCCGGCCGGCCGACGCCCCACCCGAAGACGACGCCGACCGCGCGCCCCCGCCCCACCCCGAAGCCGAACTGACGCGCCTCGCCGCCGCCGCGCTCGGTGTGCCGGCCGACGCCATCGCCACGCTGCACGTGCACAAACGCAGCTTCGACGCCCGCAAGGCCGAGCTGCTGGCGGTCTACATCGTCGACGTGGCACTGGCGCCCGGCCACGACGCCGCCGCGCTGCTGGCGCGCCACGCCGGCCACCCGCACATCCAGCCCACGCCCGACATGGCCTGGCACCCGCCCGTCACCGCACCGGCCACGCTGCCGCACCGGCCGGTGGTGGTCGGCTTCGGCCCCTGCGGCATCTTCGCGGCGCTGGCGTTGGCGCAGATGGGGTTCCGCCCCATCGTGCTGGAGCGCGGCAAGCCGGTGCGCGAACGCACCAAGGACACCTGGGGCCTGTGGCGCCGCAAGACCCTCGACCCCGAGAGCAACGTGCAGTTCGGCGAAGGCGGTGCCGGCACGTTTTCCGACGGCAAGCTCTACAGCCAGATCAAGGACCCGCGTTTCCTCGGCCGCAAGGTGATGAACGAGTTCGTGGCCGCCGGTGCGCCGCCCGACATTCTGTACGCCGCGCACCCGCACATCGGCACCTTCAAGCTGGTCAAGGTGGTGGAGCAGATCCGCGAGGAAATCGTGCGGCTGGGCGGCGAGATCCGCTTCCGCCAGCGCGTGACCGACCTGCTGATCGACAACGGCACGCTGCGCGGCCTGACGGTGCGCGACGCCGCCACCGGCGCCTCGCACGAGCTGCCGGCCAGCGACGTGGTGCTGGCGCTGGGCCACAGCTCGCGCGACACCTTCGCGATGCTGCACGACCGCGGCGTGTTCGTCGAGGCCAAGCCTTTTTCGGTGGGTTTCCGCATCGAGCACCCGCAGGGGCTGATCGACCGCGCACGCTGGGGCCGGCACGCCGGCCACCCGCTGCTGGGCGCGGCCGACTACAAGCTGGTGCACCACGCGAAGAACGGCCGCGCGGTGTACAGCTTCTGCATGTGCCCCGGCGGCACCGTGGTGGCGGCCACGTCCGAGCCGGGCCGGGTCGTGACCAACGGCATGAGCCAGTACTCGCGCAACGAGCGCAACGCCAACGCCGGCATCGTCGTCGGCATCGACCCGGCGGACTTCCTGCGGGGTGGCGAACACCACCTGGCCGACTGGCAGGCCGCGTTCGGCGAGACCGACGGCACCCGCTACGCCGCCGAGGCCCAGGCGCTGGCGGCCGAACAGCCGCCGAGGTTTCACCCACTGGCCGGCATCGTGCTGCAGCGGCGGCTCGAGGCTGGCGCCTATGTGCTGGGCGGCCGCAATTTCGAGGCGCCAGGGCAACTGGTGGGCGACTTCGTTGCCGGCACGCCGTCCACCGCGTTCGGCGAGGTGGAGCCGTCGTACCGGCCCGGCGTGAAGCTCGGTGACCTGCACCCCGCACTGCCCGACTACGCCATCGCAGCACTGCGAGAGGCGTTGCCCGCCTTCGGCCGCAAGATCAAGGGCTACGACCGGCCCGACGCGGTGCTCACCGGCGTGGAAACCCGCACCTCGGCGCCGCTGCGCATCACACGCGGTGACGACCTGCAAAGCCTCAACGTGCGCGGCCTCTACCCGGCCGGCGAAGGCGCGGGTTACGCCGGCGGCATTCTGTCGGCCGGCGTGGACGGGCTGAAGGTGGCGGAAGCGCTGGCGGTGGCCGCGGCCAACAGGGCCGGCTGACCCTCAGCGCTGCGCCTGCTGCAACGCGGCGATGCGCTCTTCAATGGGCGGGTGGGTGCTGAACAGCTTGCCGATGTGGCCGGTGATGCCCATGGCCTGCACGCTCTTGGGCAACTCGCCCGGCACCATGCCGCCGAGGCGTGCGAGGGCATTGATCATCGGCTGGCGCTGGCCCATCAGTTCGGCCGAGCCGGCGTCGGCGCGGAATTCGCGCTGGCGCGAGAACCAGGCCACGATGATGGCGGCAGCGAAGCCCAGCACGATGTCGAGCACGATGGTGGTGATGTAGTAGCCGATGCCGGGGCCGGAGCTGTCGTCGTTCTTGCGCAGGAAGCTGTCGACCGCGTAGCCGATCACGCGGCTCAGGAACACGACGAAGGTGTTCATCACGCCCTGGATCAGCGTCATCGTGACCATGTCGCCGTTGGCGATGTGGGCCACCTCGTGGCCGATGACGGCCTCGACCTCGTCGCGCGTCATGCCTTGCAGCAGGCCGGTGGAAATGGCGACCAGCGCCGAGTTCTTGAACGCGCCGGTGGCGAAGGCGTTGGGCTCGCCGTCGAAGATGCCGACCTCGGGCATGCCGATGTTGGCCCGGGTGGCGAAGCGCTGAACGGTGTCGACGATCCATTGTTCGTCGGGCGACTGCGGCCGCTCGATGATGCGCACGCCGGACGTCCACTTGGCCATCGGCTTGCTGATGAGCAGCGAGATGATCGCGCCGCCGAAGCCCATCAGCAGCGCGAACAGCAGCAGCGCGCCCAGGTTCAGGCCGTTGGCGGTGAGGTAGCGGTTCACACCGAGCAGGCTGGCGACGATGCCCAGCACCACCACCACCGCGAGGTTGGTGAGGACGAACAAGACAATGCGTTTCATGGGTTCTTTCAGTGGTGATGGCCCCTGTTGCGGGCCGATGGCGCGAATGGTAAGGGCCGACGCGCCGAAATCAAGGCGGCCGCTCTCGAACGCGCAGTTTTATTGCGGGATTTGAGGGCGCCGCGCACCGGCGCGCGGCGGCCGAAAGACGCGGGTGTCCGCATAGAACGCGGGGTCGTCGTTGGCCGGCCACCAGCCCGGCACGCCGAGCACCGGCAGCGGCACGAAGGGCTTGGTGGCCAGCAGCCCCGGCGTGAGCAGGGGCGCCAGCCAGGCGTCGGCCGCCTCGCATGACGCGGCATCGGGCGCGGGGAGCGCCAGCACGTGCGCGCACAGGCCGGGCCTGGGCGACAGCAGCAGTTGCTCCAGCAGCGCGTGGCCGACGATCAGCAGCCGCGCCTGCGGCCACAGCGGCCGCAGCTCCGTGAACAGGCGCCGCCAGTCGCGTTCGACGAGCGCCTGCCACAGCTCGGCCGGCGCCTGCAGCACGGCGCCGTTTTCGTCGAACAGCGTGAGCGCGTCGCGCACCGGCCCGCGCGGGCCCACCGCGCCGCGCGCGGCGAGTTCGCCGGCTTGCAGCGCGTTCATCGCGCGCTTGGCCCGCGGCAGACCCAGCCAGCAGATTCCATTGAAAAAGTCGTGCCAGTCAGCGCGGACAGGCACTTGTTTGCTATTGAAAATATAGCTTTCGTAGGCGCTGCCGGCCGGCAGATCGGCCTGAGGCACGAAGCGAACGGCCGCGGTCTCGCCGGCCGCCGCGTTCAATGCGTCGTGCAAATCCGCGCCGTTGCGCTGGTGCTCCTGCACGGCGGCGATGTGCGCGCGCCAGGGCGCGAGCCAGGGCGAGGCGGCGCTGTCGATCAGCTCGCCGGCACCAGCCGCCACGGCAGCGTCTCGCCCGCGCGCAGGGGTTTCAGGTCGGCACCGCCGAACGGGAAGGACGCAGGCGCTTCCCAGGCTTCGCGCCGCAGCGTGACGGTGCCGGTGTTGCGCGGCAGGCCGTAGAAGTCGGGGCCGTTGAAGCTGGTGAAGGCCTCGAGTTTGTCGAGCGCGCCGGCGAGGTCGAAGGCCTCGGTGTACATCTCCAGCGCGGCGTAGGCGGTGTAGCAGCCGGCGCAGCCGCTGGCGTGTTCTTTCAGCAGGGCGGCGTGCGGCGCACTGTCGGTGCCGAGGAAGAATTTGGCCGAGCCGCTGGTGGCGGCCTCGACCAGCGCCATGCGGTGCTGCTCGCGCTTGAGCACCGGCAGGCAGTACCAGTGCGGGCGCAGGCCGCCGGTGAAGATGGCGTTGCGGTTGTACAGCAGGTGGTGGGCGGTGACGGTGGCGGCGGTGAAGCGGCTGGCGCCGGTCACGTACTGCGCGGCCTCGCGGGTGGTGATGTGCTCCATCACGATCTTCAGCTCGGGGAAGTCGGCGCGCAGCGGGATGAGCTGCTGTTCGATGAACACCGCCTCGCGGTCGAACACGTCGACCGTGGGGTCGGTGACCTCGCCGTGCACCAGCAGCGGCAGGCCGGCGCGCTGCATGGCTTCGAGCGTGGGGTAGGTCTTGCGGATGTCGGTGACGCCGGCGTCGCTGTTGGTGGTGGCGCCTGCGGGGTAGAGCTTGAGCGCCTTCACGCCGGCTTCGGCCGCGCGCGTGATCTCGTCGGGCGGCAAGTTGTCGGTGAGGTACAGCGTCATCAGCGGCTCGAACGCGAGGCCGGCCGGCACGGCGGCGCGGATGCGGTCGCGGTAGGCGGCGGCCTGCGCGGCGGTGGTGACCGGCGGCCGCAGGTTGGGCATGACGATGGCGCGGCCGAACTGCTGCGCGGCGTGCCGCACGGTGGTGGCCAGCACGTCGCCGTCGCGCAAATGGAGGTGCCAGTCGTCGGGCGTGGTGAGGGTGATGGAATCGGGGGCGGCGGTCATGCGGAATTGTCGCATCCGCCCGCGCGTAAAAAAGCCCCGCATGCGGGGCCTGGGGCGGAGCCGGCAGCGGTTCAGTGCTGCAGGATCTTGTTCAGGAAATCCTTGGTGCGCGGCTGGCGGTTCTCGGGGTGGCCGAAGAACTCGTCTTTCGAGCAGTCTTCCAGGATGCGGCCGCCCACGTCGATGAAGATCACGCGGCTGGCCACCTTGCGGGCAAAGCCCATTTCGTGGGTGACGCACATCATGGTCATGCCTTCCTTGGCCAGGCTCACCATCACGTCGAGCACCTCGCCGACCATTTCGGGGTCGAGCGCGGAGGTGGGTTCGTCGAACAGCATCACGTTGGGGTCCATGCTGAGCGCGCGGGCAATGGCCACGCGCTGCTGCTGGCCGCCCGAGAGCTGGCCGGGGAACTTGTCCTTGTGCGCCATCAGGCCCACGCGGTCCAGCATCTTGAGGCCGCGGGCCTTGGCTTCGTCGGGCTTGCGGCCCAGCACCTTGATCTGCGCGATGGTGAGGTTCTCGGTCACGCTCAGGTGCGGGAACAGCTCGAAGTGCTGGAACACCATGCCCACCTTGGAGCGCAGCTTGGGCAGGTTGGTCTTGGGGTCGCTCACCCGGATGCCATTGACCACGATCTCGCCCTTCTGGATGGGCTCGAGCGCGTTCACGGTCTTGATGAGCGTGGACTTGCCCGAGCCCGACGGGCCGCAGACCACCACCACGTCGCCCTTGTCGATGCTCACCGAGCAGTCGTTGAGCACCTGCACCGGCCCGTACCACTTGGACACGTTCTTCATTTCAATCATCTTGTCAGCCATGGCTGTCACTCCAATTTCGTATGTTGCGGGTTCAGGTCAACGGATGATGGCGATCTTCTTGTGCAGCCGCTTGACCAGATAGGACAGCGAGAAGCAGATCACGAAGTAGACGACGGCAGCGAGCAGGTAGCTCTCGGTCGGGCGGCCGAAGTTCTTGCCGGCGGTCTCGAAGCCCTTCAGCAGGTCGTAGGCGCCGATCGCGTAGACCAGCGAGGTGTCCTGGAACAGGATGATGGTCTGCGTCAGCAGCACCGGCAGCATGTTGCGGAAGGCCTGCGGCAGGATCACCAGCTTCATGTTCTGGCTGTAGCTCATGCCGACCGCCTGGCCCGCGAATATCTGGCCGCGCGGAATGGACTGGATGCCCGCGCGCATGATCTCGCTGAAGTAGACGGCCTCGAAAGCGATGAAGGTGATGACGGCCGAGGTTTCGGCCCCGATCGGCCGGCCGATCAGGAACGGCACCAGCAGGAAGAAGCCCAGAATCACCATGACCAGCGGCACGCTGCGCATGCCGTTGACGTACACGGCGGCGGGCATGTCCAGCCAGGCCTTGCCCGACAGGCGCATCAGCGCCAGCAGCGTGCCGAAGAACACGCCGCCCAGCGTGGCCACGACGGTCAGGAAGATGCTGAAGTACAGGCCCTTCAGCACGAAGGCGCTGATGACGCCCCAGTTGTAGAAGCCGAAATCGAGGTTCATGTCAGTGGCCTCCCCCGCCGGCCGACGCCACGAAGCCGGGCACCCGCACCTTCTTCTCGACGAAGGCCATGAGGCGGTTGATGGTCATGGCCGACACGAAGTACAGCGCGATGACGCCGATGTAGATTTCCATCTGCCGCGAGGTTTCCTCGCCGGCCTGCAGGTAGAACTGCGTCAGCTCGGCGATAGACACCGCGAAGGCCACCGCCGAATTCTTGAAGATGTTCATCGATTCGCTGGTGAGCGGCGGAATGATGATGCGGTAGGCCATGGGCAGGAGAACGTAGCGGTAGGTCTGCGCGGTGCTGAAGCCCACCGCCATGCCGGCGTAACGCTGGCCGCGCGGCAGCGCCTGGATGCCGGCGCGCACCTGCTCGGCGATGCGCGCCGAAGTGAACAGGCCCAGCGCGATCACCACCAGCGCGAACGGCGGAAAGGTGCGCATGGCCGGCACCAGCGCCGGCACCGCGTAGTACCAGATGAAGATCTGCACCAGCAGCGGGACGTTGCGGAACAGCTCGACCCAGGCGTTGCCCAGGCGCACCAGCCAGGGGTTGTCGGGCAGCGTGCGCAACACGCCGACGATGGAGCCCACCAGCAGCGCCAGAATGAGCGCGCACAGCGAGACGGACACCGTCCAGCCCCACGCCGACATCATCCAGTCGAGGTAGGTGACGCTGCCTCCTGTGCCGAAACAGCGGGCCACCACCTCGCCGTCGACGGTGTCCTTGCAGAACACCTGCCAGTCCCAATTTCCCATCCGGTACTCCCTGCGTTGTGATCTGTTCTTGTCGCGCCAAGCAAACACCCGCCATCGAGGCGGGTGTCTGGCGTGTTCACCGGGTCAGGCGGCGACCTTACTTGTTGTACTCTTCCATCGGCTTGTCGTTCGGATGCGCCCAGGCGTTCTTGGTGGCTTCCGACATCGGCAGGCCGATCTTGGTGTTGGTCGGCGGAATGGGCTGCAGGAACCACTTGTCGTACAGCTTGGCCAGCGAACCGTCTGCGATCTGGCGCTTGATGCTGTCGTCAACCGCCTTCTTGAAGGCGGCGTCGTCCTTGCGCACCATGCAGGCGATCGGCTCGACCGACAGCACCTCGCCGACGATCTTGAAATCGGCCGGGTTCTTGGACTTGGACGCGTTGGCCGCCAGGATGGAGCCGTCCATCACGAAGGCGTCGGCGCGGCCGGACTCGAGCAGCAGGAAGCTGTCGGCGTGGTCCTTGCCCATGACTTCCTTGAAGTCGATGCCTTCGGCGCGCTTGTTCTTGCGCAGCGTCTGCACCGAGGTGGTGCCGGTGGTGGTGGCAACGGTCTTGCCCTTCAGGTCGGCAATGCCGTTGATGCCGGAGCTGCCCTTGGTCAGGATGCGCACTTCTTCCACGTAGGTGGTCATGGCGAAGGACACGTCTTTCTGGCGGGCGGCGTTGTTGGTGGTGGAGCCGCACTCCAGGTCGACCGTGCCGTTCTGCACCAGCGGGATGCGGTTCTGCGAGGTCACGGGCGTGTAGGTGATGGCCAGCTTCTTGCCAACGGCCTTGCCCAGGTCGTCGATGATGCGCTCGCCCATCTCGGTGTGGAAGCCCACGTACTTGCCGTTGCCCAGCGTGTACGACAACGCGGACGAGTCGCGCACGCCCAGGCTGATGGCGCCGCTGCCCTTGATCTTGGCCAGGGTGTCGGTGGCTTGAGCAAAGGCGCCGGTCGCCGCGCACGACGCGATGACGAGGGCCAGCAGTTGTTTCTTCATGGGGACTCCTTGCGAGAAGAAATGAAAGGGTTGGTGAAATTCATTCTAGAGAACGCCCGGCGCGGGATAACCCGTAGCAACACGTAGAACCTGACGCCTCGGCGTCTGGCTGCAACGCGGCTGGCCCAGGCGTGGTGCACGGTTTAAGGGAAGGTCCCGAGTCCGTCATCGGTTCAATGGTTGCTAGCAGTCTTTATGCCCGAAAGGCCGGGGCTTGTCACCCATGATCCAGACGGACCGGCTGGGTCAATCGGTCGGGCACCAGCAGGGCCTCGAGTTCGCTGGCCTTCATGATGCCGAGCGACTCGGCCACGTCGGCGATGGGCGCGCCGGTGACGATGGCGGTCTTGGCGATCAGCGCGGCCTTCTCGTAGCCGATGATGGGGTTGAGCGCGGTGACCAGCGTGACCGACTCGCGCACCCGCCGGGCCAGCAGCGCGTGGTTGGCCTCGATGCCGGCCACGCAGTGGTCCTGCAGCGTGATGCAGGCGTTGGTGAGGTGCGAGATGCTCTTGAACAGCGCCCAGCCCATGATGGGCTCGAAGGCGTTGAGCTGCAATTGGCCGGCCTCGGAGGCCATGGTCACCGTGACGTCGTTGCCGATCACCTCGAAGGCCACCTGGTTCACCACCTCCGGAATCACCGGGTTGACCTTGCCCGGCATGATGCTGGAGCCGGCCTGCCGCGGCGGCAATTTGATGTCGCCAAAGCCGGCCTGCGGCCCGCTGGAGAGCAGCCGCAGGTCGTTGCAGATCTTGCTGAGCTTGGTCGCCACCCGCTTCAGCACGCCGGAGAGCTGCACGAAGGCGCCGGTGTCCTGCGTGGCCTCGATGAGGTCGCTCGCCTTTTCCACCGGAATGCCGCTGTCTTCGGCCAGGTAGCGGCAGGCCAGCTCGGCATAACCGCCGGGCGCGTTGATGCCGGTGCCGATGGCGGTGGCGCCGAGGTTGATTTCCTGGATGAGCTTGCGTGCCTCGCGCACGCGGGCCTCGTCCTCGCCGATCATCACCGCGTAGGTCATGAACTCCTGGCCCAGCGTCATCGGCACCGCGTCCTGCAGCTGGGTGCGGCCGATCTTGAGCACCTCGCGGAACTCGCCGGCCTTGGCCTCGAAGCCGGCGCGCACGTAGGCCATCGCGTCCAGCAGCCGCTCGATCGCGTTCCACAGCGCCAGCCGCACGGCGGTGGGGTAGACGTCGTTGGTGCTCTGCGACGCGTTGACGTGGTCGTTCGGGTGCAGCACGTCGTAGCGGCCTTTGTCGTGGCCCAGCTTTTCCAGCGCGAGGTTGGCGATGACCTCGTTGGCGTTCATGTTGGTGGAGGTGCCGGCGCCGCCCTGGATGACATCGACCACGAACTGGTCGTGCAGCTTGCCGGCCACGACGTCGTCGCAGGCCATGACGATGGCGCCTGCGCGTTGCCGGTCGATCGCGCCGAGGTCGGCGTTGGCGCGCACCGCCGCCTTCTTCACCCGCGCCAGCGCGCGGATCAGGTCGGGCATGGCCGAGATGCGGGTGCCCGAGATGGGAAAGTTCTCCACCGCCCGCGCGCTGTGCACGCCCCAGTAGGCGTCGGCCGGAATCTTCTTCTCGCCGAGGAAGTCGTGCTCGAGGCGGAACGCGGGTGCGGTCATGGGCAGGGGGTGGAAGTGGGGCTGGGCGGTACTGTAGGTGTGTGAACGCGCTTTGACCAATGCCGTTTGCTGGCATGGTTATGCACCAAATTTATAACCAGCGCCAGTGACGTTTTCCTGCCCCGGCGGCGCGCAGCCTCAGGTTTTGGCCGCCTGCTGCGACTGCTGCAGGAAGGCCCACAGCGCCTGCGCCGCACCCTTGGGCGCGGCCTTGCCAACCGGCTTTTCGCGGTAGACGCGCACGTCCATCGTCATCTCCAGCCCCAGGCCTTCCGGCGCGGCGCGCACCAGCTTGCGGGCGCGGTGCTCTTTCTTGACCGCGCTGTACGGCAGGAAGGCCACGCCGTGGCCTTCGAGCGCCATCGCCTTCAGGCCTTCGGCCATGTCGGTCTCATACACGCGGTCGAGGTGGATGGCGGTGGTCGACTGTTTCAGGATCAGGTCGACCATGCGGCCCAGGTAGGCGCCGGGCGCATAGCCGAGGTAGGGCAGCGGCTGGCTGGCCTGGCCGGGCAGCCGGTACAGCGGCTCGCCGTCGGCGTCGGCCTTCACGTAGGGCGCCAGCACCTCCTGGCCAAGGCTCACCATCTCGTAGCGTTCGGTGTCGAGCTGGAAGGGCTGCGACGGGTGGTGGTAGGAAATGAGCAGGTCGCAACTGCCCTCGACCAGATGCAGCACCGCGTCGTGCACGTTCAGCGCGATGAGGCGGCTTTTGATGGGCCCGAACTTCTCGCGCAGGCTGGAGACCCAGGCCGGGAAAAACGTGAAGGCCATGGTGTGCGGCACCGCGAACTCGATGACGTCCTTGCCGGCCGAGGTGTGGCCGCGCAGCATGGCCCGGGTGTTCTGCAACGCCTGCAGCATCTCCAGCGCCTGCGCGTACAGCGTCTCGCCGGCGGGGGTGAGGCGCGTGGGGTAGGAGGAACGGTCGACCAGGTCAGCGCCGGCCCAGGCCTCCAGCGCCTGGATGCGGCGCGAAAACGCGGGCTGCGTGACGTGGCGCAACTGCGCCGAACGGCTGAAGCTGCGGGTCTCGGCGAGGCTGACGAAGTCCTCGAGCCACTTGGTTTCCATGCGGGCCGATGATACGGCCAAGCCCCGCCGCGCGCCGACCGGGAAATCCTCTATGCAGCTACATTATTAATAGCTACAAATCCAGTATTGGTGCTGATTTCAGGCCGAAAACACCCTGAAATCAGGCCTCAGGGCAGGCTGGTGTTGGGTTCGGGGTCGTTGGCGCCGCGCGGGCCCACCATGCCCAGCCGGGCACGCAGCGACTGCGGCTGGCCGCTCAGGATGGTGGCGTAGAAGTTGGTGTTGGACAGCACCTTCTTCACGTAGTCGCGCGTTTCGCCGAAAGGCACGTTCTCGGCCCAGACGGCGCCGTCGAGCACGGGCGCGCCGGGCTGGCCGCGCCAGACACGCGGCCGGCCGGGGCCGGCGTTGTAGGCGGCGGCCGCCAGCGGCATGGAGCCGCCGAAGTCGTCGAGCACCAGCTTGAGGTATCCGGTGCCAATGGCGATGTTGGTGTCGCGGTCGGTGATCTGGTCGGCGGTGAAGCCGGTCATGCCGATCTTCTTGGCCGTCCAGCGGGCGGTGGCGGGCATGACCTGCATCAGCCCCGAGGCACCCACGCCGGAGCGCGCGTCCATCACGAAGCGCGACTCCTGGCGGATCAGGCCGTAGACGTAAGCCGGGTCCAGCCCAATCTCGCGGCTGCGCTTGACCACCGCGTCGCGGTAGGGCATGGGGAAACGCTGATCGACGTCGAACTCGTTCTTCGTGCGCTCGCTGGTGTTGATGCAGCGGTCCCAGACCTGGCGCTCGCAGGCCAGCTGCGCGGCGGCCAGCAGCTCGCGCTCGTTCATCGGCCCCGGCTTGCCGCTGGGCGAGACCAGGTTGGTCTGGTAGTTCCATTCGCGCACGCCTTCGCTGCGCAGCCCGATGGCAATGGCGTACAGCGCCCGCTGAATGCCCGGAATGCCACGCACCAGCGCCTTTTCTTCCGCCGTGGGTGCCGGCGGCTTGGCCGGCAGGACGATCTTGCGGCCGGTTTCTTCGAGCGCGAGCTGTTCGTAGAAGCCGCGCGGGCTGGCGATGCTGTCGAGCAGCAGCAGGCCTTCGGCACGCTGCGGGTGGATGCGCGGGGCCTCTGGCGCGGGCGTCGGCGCGGCGTCAGAGGCGCCCGTGTCGGCGCCGCTCACCGCCGGCGCCGGCGGGTCGCCACGCCCCTCGGCGGCGCGCGGCGGCGCGGTGGCCAGCAGCGCACGCGCCTTCCAGTAGACCCAGGTCGAGTCGCGCCGCGTGTCGGCGTCCATCTCGTTGATGGTCGCGAGCACGGTGCGCCACTGCGGCTGGCTGCCGGCGCGCAGCGCGGCGCGCGCCTTCCAGGCCAGCATCTCGTCGGTGAGGTCGGCGTCGCGGGTGACCTTGGCGTAGTAGTCCAGCGCGCTGCTGCTGAGCTTGAGCGCGGCCTGCTTGCCGGCCACGCCCCAGACCCAGTTGCGCTCCTCCGCGTTGAGCTGGCCCGACCAGCGGCCCTCCAGCAGGCTGGCGGCCATGTCGGGGTCGTTGTTGGCCATGCGCACCAGCGCCAGCGTGATCAGCTCGCGCCGCACGGTGCCGCTGCCGGGCGCACTGCCCACCAGGAACTTGGCGACGTTGTTGGCCATGGCCGCGAACTGCGTCGATGCCTCCGGCGCCACGATCTCCACCGCCGCGCGGGCCGAACGGGTGCGGCCCAGCTCCATGGCCAGCCGCGCCTTCTTCCAGACGTCGGTGGCGGTGAGGCGCTTGGCGTCATACAGGCGGGCCGCCGTCAGCGTGCAGCCGTCGTCGCCGTCGCGGGCGGCGAACCAGTTGCGGCGCAGCTCGTCCACCGTGGCCTGCGGCAGCGGCGTGCCGCGGATCTGGTCGATGCCGATCTGGTAGCACCGCACCTCACGGTCGTCGTTCATGCGGAAACGCGCCAGCTCGGTGAGAAAGCCGTCCCAGTCGCGACGCTGGCCGAGCAGCAGCAGCCAGTCGTTGCGCAGCCGGTCTTCCTGGTAGGTGCCGGCGTAGCGCGTGAGAAAGCTCTGCACCTCCTGCGGCAGCGCCTCGTCGAGCCGCGCCTTCAGCTCCCAGTAGGCCGCCCAGGGCTCCAGCGTGTGGCCGCGGGCCAGCGGCAATAATTGCGTGAGCCGGCGCTTGTCGCCGGCGCGGAAAGCCTGGCTCATCTCCACCAGGGTGTCGTCGCCGCGGTTGCCACCCGGCGATTGCGCCGTGGCCGGCCCCACCAGCGCGGTGGCGAGCAGCAGGCTCAGGCTGAGTTTCACTATCATGGCTGGATTATGGACAAAGCGGCGGTGCGCAAGCAGTTGATCGAGGAGCGTCTGGCCCTGCCGGACCGCATGGTTCGCGCCGACCTGCTGCAGCGCGTGATGCGGATCTGGCTGGTCGGACGGCCGGACACGGTGATCGGCGCGTATTGGCCGATCAAGGGTGAATTCGACCCCTTGCCCGCACTCTACCGGTGGCAGGAAGACGGTGCTTTCGGCAAGGGTTTGGAGGCCTCGTCCCTCGACGCCACGCCCGACGCGCTGGAATCGCTCGCCACCCAGTCGCTGGCCGCCCGCTCACCCCGCAAGATCGGCCTGCCGGTCGTCAACAAGGTGCACAAGACGCTGGTCTTCCACGCCTGGTACCCCGGTTGCCCGATGGAAGAAGACGCCTTCGGCATTCCCAAGCCCAAGGACACCGAGGTGGTGGTCCCCACCCTGCTGTTCGTGCCCTGCGTCGGCTACGGCGCCGGCGGCCACCGCCTGGGCTACGGCGGCGGTTTCTACGACCGCACGCTGGCCACGCTGCAGCCGCGCCCGCACACGGTGGGGCTGGGCTACACGCAGGGCTTTCTGCCCGACATGGAGCCGGAACCGCACGACGAGCCGTTGGACGCGATCCTGAACGACAACGGGGTGGTCTGGCCAGTGTAAAGGCCCCCACGCTCCCCACTGCGTGTGGTTCGCTGCCCCCCGAGGGGGCTGTTCCGCCTTGGGAGCGGCCCGGCGGCGGAACTCAGTCGATCTGGTCCAAGGTGTCGGGATCGGGACCATCCCCGATTGCCGTTCTGGTCTTGCTCGCCTGCTCATGCAGCCAGCGGCAGAAGGCGCTGATCTCCTGGCGTGAATCGCTGCGCGGGCCGACGATGAGCCAGTAGGCCATCGGGGAGTCGATGCGCAGGCCGGGCAGCGCCTCCACCAGGTCGCCGCGGTCCAGCGCTTCAGCCACCAGCGGCAGCCGTGCCAGCACCACGCCCTGCCCGGCCAGCGCGGCCTGCACCATCTGGTAACCGTAGTTGAAGTACAGCCAGCGCTTGGGCTGGAAGCGTTGCAGCCCCTGCAGCGAGAACCAGCGCTGCCAGGTCAGCCACAGCAGATGGTTCTGCTGCGCGTCGCCGGCCTCGATCAGCGCATAGGCCGACAAATCGGCCGGCTGGCGCACCGGCGGACCGCTCTTCAGCAGCCAGGGGCTGGCGACCGGCGTGAGCTGCTCGCCGAACAGCCGCTGGGCGCCGGCCGGCATGTTGCTGGCCGGGCCGTAGCGCAGCGCGAGATCGACGTCGGACACCGACAGATCGACCGACACGTCGGACGCGTCGACGCGGATGTCGATGTCGGGGTGGTCCTGCTGGAAGGCCTCCAGCCGCGGGATCAGCCACATCGACGCGAACGACGCGAAGGTGGTCAATGACACGCTGCGCCGGCCGGCGCTCTGGCGGATCTGCCGCACCGCGCCGTCGATGCGCTCCAGCGACGGCGACACCGCCGCCAGCAACTGCGCGCCGGCGCTGGTCAGCTCCACCGCGCGGGTGTGGCGCAGGAACAGGTCGACGCCGACGTCGCTCTCCAGCGCCTGGATCTGCCGGCTGACGGCCGACTGCGTGAGCGCCAGTTCCTCGGCCGCCGCACGGAAATTCAGATGCCGCGCCACCGCCTCGAACGCGCGCAACTGGCCCGCCGCGATCGGCCGGGAGCGCAAATGGGTCTGCGAATGCCACACCATGCCGGGATTATTCATTGATGCGGCAACGGCATCAATCGATTCGCCGGTTTTCATTGGACTGGGCTGCGGCCGGGCGCCATCATTTCTTCACCATGACCACCGTTTCCCACGCCCCCGCAGCCCCCGCCCGGCGCGGTCTCTACTGGGAGCTGGCCGCTGGCGAGGCGATGGGTTTCGTGGTGCCGCAGCGCGGCGAGCTGCGGGTGGTGCGCGGCCGGGTCTGGGCCACGACCGACGGGCCGCACGGCCGCCGCGAAGGCGACCATGTATTGGCCGCCGGTGATGCGCTGATGCTCACCGGGGACCGCCGGCTGGTGGTGGAAAGCTGGTCGGGCCAGCCAGCCCGGGTCGAGTGGCAGGCGATGCCGCAGGCGGCTGGCGTCAGGCCTTTTTCTTCGGCGCTGCTGTCTTTTTTGCAGCGGCTTGTGTCGGCCGGCTGCTGGCTGCCGCGCGCGCACTGAGCGCGGCGTCCCAGGCCAGCCGGGCCCACGGCTGCATCGCGCCGGGCGACTCCATCGCGTCGTCGGGCGCGGCGTAGTAGTTCATGCTGCGCGGCACGCCGGCCATCGGGTAGGTGAAACGCGCGCAGCCCGCTGCCTCGTAGGTGGCGCGGTTGGTCTCGTCAGCCTTCAGCCAGAGGCGCAGGCCATCGCCCAGGTCGGCCACGATCGCCACCGTCAACCCGTCCACCGAAATGCCGAAGCCGCCGAACATGCGCTTGGCGGTGCAGCGGCCGAGCGGCGCCAACAGCTCGCAGGCGTAGGCGGCGAAATCGGCGCCGGGTGCGGGCTTTTTCGCGACGGTCATGCGCTCACAGTTGCCCCGCCGTCAGTTGCGACAACACATCGACCTGCATCAGCTCCTGCATCACCGGGTCGGGCCGCTGCAGCCACCAGCCGCCGGCGATGGCGAGCGCGCCCAATGCCAGCCCCGCGCCGGCCAGCCGTGTGCGACCGTCCATACAGGCCAATGCGCGGCCGATGCGGGCCACGCCGTCCGCCGGCCGCTGCGCGCGCCAGCCGTCGAGCACGCGGCGTTGCAGCGCGGCGCTGTCGGCGGCGGCGGGCAGGCCACGCAGCGCGGCTTTCAGGGCGGCATCGTCTTGGTCGTGTTGCGGGGTGGTCATGGCAGGGCTCCATCGTCATCGTAGTGGCTGCGCAGCGCGCGCTTGGCGCGGTGCAGCAGTTGGTAGGCGGCATTGGCGTCGATCTCCAGCGTGCGGGCGATCTCGCCGACCGGCGCGTCGGCATAGGCCCACATCGCCAGCGCGAGGCGTTGCCGGGCGGGCAGGCGCTGCAGTGCGTCGGCGAGCCGGGCGGCGTCGGTGGGGGACACGGCTGGCGTGTGGCTGGCTTCGGCCTCCTGCAACGCGGTCAGTTCGGCATCGTCCATCGCCCATTCGCGCCGGCCGCTCAGCACGCTGCGGCAGCGGTTCAGCACGATGGTGTGGAAGTAGGTGGAGAGCTGGGCGCCGTGGCCATCGGCCGCGCGGCTGCGCCACAGCCGCACGAACGCGTCCTGCACCGCGTCTTCGGCGTCTTCCGGCCGGCCCAGCATGCGGCGGGCCAGCGCCAGCGCGGCGGGCGTGAGCTGGCGCACCAGCGCGGCGGCGCTGGCCTCGTCGCCGCCGCTGGCGGCGCGCCACAGCGCCCACGCGTCGGGCGGCGCGGGGGCAGCCGAAGGCCTGAACCAACTGCCGAATCGGGTCACGGCGTCCATGATGGCAGCACCTCGCGCACTCAGGGTTGCGGCAGCTTCTGCCGCAAGGCTGCGCGCTCGGCGGGCGAGAGCGACTCCAGCATCGCGCGGCGCTGCTCCAGAAGCTGCTTGCGCTCCTGCGGCGACATGGCCTGCAGCCGCGCGCGGCGTTCGGCCTGCACCCGCTCGCGCTCTTCGGGCGACATCTGCTGCCAGCGGTCGCGGGTCTGGCCGGCGAGCTTCTGCTTGTCTTCCGGCGACAGCGCCTCGACCCGCCGCCGCAGCTCGCGCTGGAAGGCGATGCGCTCCTGCGGCGTGGCCTGCTCCAGCTCGCGCGCCAGTTCGGCCCGGCGCACGGCCTGCTCGGCCGGGCTCAGCGCGGCCCAGGCCTTGAGGTCGGGCGGCGCGGGTGCGGTGGCCCAGGCGCCGCCGGCAAGCGCGCAGGTGAGCAGCAACGCGGTCGAGCGCATCAGGCCAGCCAGAGGTCGTTGCGGCCCCGCGGCGAGCCGGGCAGCACGTCGCGGTCGAGTTGTGCGGTGGCGGTGCCGAGCTGGTGCTGCAGCACCGGCTTGATCAGCGTGCGCACGTCGGTGGTGGGCCGCAGGTCGCGCGCCTCGTGCAACTGCGCGGTGGCGAGGCCCGGCCAGTCGGTCAGCACCCGGCCGCCGGCGACCCGGCCACCGGCCAGGAAAGCCACGCCGGCGGTGCCGTGATCAGTGCCGCCGCTGCCGTTCATCGCGGCGCTGCGGCCGAACTCGCTGACCACCAGCACGGCGGTATTGGCCCAGCGCGCACCGAGCGATTCGCGCAGCGCGGCCAGGCCGTTGTCGAGCGACTCGAACTGCCGCGCGAGGCGGGCGGCCTGCGCCGAATGGGTGTCCCAGCCGTTGCTGTCGAGCCAGGCGATCTGCGGGCCGCCGTCTGCCGCGAGGAAGCGGCCGGCCTGCCGCGCCAGCGCCATGAAATTGGCGCCCTCGTTGGCGTCGGCCATCACGCCGCTGCGCTGCTCGCGCGCCTTGGCGAAGGTGGGGCCGAGCTGCGCGTCCTGCTTGTAGAGCATGGCGAGGCGCTCCAGCAGATCGGGCGCGACCTCGGGCTGGTTCGACGGCGCCCAGCTGCTCGCGCCGGTCGCGCCGCGCAGTGCCAGCGGCAGCGCCGGGCTCAGCGCCACGCCCTGCTGCGAGCGGGTCTCCATCGCGCGGCCCAGCCAGCCGGTCTGCAGCTCGAAGGCGCGGTTGCCGCCGGACTCCAGCAACTGCTGCGCGTCGAAATGCGAGCGTTCGCGGTAGGGGCTGGCGACGGCGTGGGCGACCACGAGCTGCTTCTCGCCGTACCAGCGGTGCAGCGTCGGCAGCTTGGCGTGCAGCGCGAAGGTGCCGTCGAGCGCGAGTGGCTGGCCGTAGCGTTCGAAGTCGGCGTCGGCCTGTGGGCGCAGTGTTTTCCAGCCGGGATCACCAACCGGCGGCACGGCGGCCAGGCCGTCCATCGCGCCGCGCAGGAAGATGACGACGAGCCGCGGGTCGTCGGCGCGGCCTGAAGCGTTGCCGGCGGCCAGCGCCAGCGAAACGCCGGGCAGTTGCAGGGCCAGCGCGGCGCCGCCGAGCGACAGCAGCGAGCGGCGCGACCAGCCATTGGAGGGGTGGGCGGACATGCGTTTATCTCCGTTGGAATTCGGGGCTGGCGAGCCACAGCGCCAGGGCCTGGGCGCCGCTGTCGGCGCGCTCGATCTGCTTCTCGGTCTCGGTGCCGAGGTCGCCGCCGTAGCTCAGGCTGGCGAGCTGCCGGGCGTCGGCCATGCGCTCGTACTGGCGGGCGAAGGCGGCCGCCCATTCGGTGCGCTTCCACAGCGCGTCGGGCGCCAGCCAGTCTTCGGTGCGGTCGGGCCAGCCCTGCGGCGACGGCGCCCGGCCCGCCGGCTGGCCCATCTGGTTCAGCGCGTTGGCCAGCCGCTCGGGTTGCACCACCGGCAGCTTCAGCATGCGGTGGGCCGACAGCAGCAACTCCTCCGGCCGTTTGAACTTGGGCGCCGCGTCGGCGCGCCAGGTGGCCTGGTGGGTGAACAGCGTGTGGGCCAGCGCGTTCAAATCGCCATCGGTGGCGCGCCAGTTGGCGACGAGCGCGTCGACCAGCACCGGCGGCGGGTCGTCGGACACGAAATGGCGGGCCAGCTTGTCGCAGACGAAGCGGGCGGTGGCCGGGTGGCGGCTCAGGTCGGCGAACAGCGCGTCGACCGCTTCCGGGCCTTCGGCGTAGGTCTTGCCCACGACCACACGGCGGCCGGGCTCGTGCAGGTTGGGCTGGAAACGCATCTGGCCGGTTTCGCGGTCCACGCTCCAGCCGGTCAGCAAACGGGCCAGTTCGGTCACGTCGGCCTGGGTGTAGCCGCCATGCACGCCCAGCGTGTGCAGCTCCAGCAGCTCGCGCGCCAGGTTTTCGTTGAGGCCGCGGTTGCGGCGCTGGCCGGCGCGCGAATTGGGGCCGATGGACTGGGCGTTGTCCAGGTACAGCAGCATGCCGGGGTGCAGCGTGGCGGCGCGCAGCATGTCCTGGAAACGGCCGCTGGCGTGCGGGCGGATCGCCTCGCGCTCATAGGGCCAGACCAGCCCCAGCGTCGTGCCCTTGGTGGCGGCGATGCTGAAGTGGTTGGACCAGAACATCACCCAGCGTTCGTAGACCGGCGTGTTGCCGGCCACCACCTGCTGCCAGCGCCGCTGCATGGCCTGCACGTTGGCCTTGCGCAGCGCCTGGCGGTTGGGGTCGGGCGCGGGCGCGGCTGCGGCTTTTGGGGCGGCGGCGGGCGGCGGCATCATGTCGCCGGTGGGCGAGATGGGCGCGGCAACGGCGGGGGCCGGCGCGTTGAGCGCGGCGTCCACCACGCGGCGCTGCAGCACGATGGCTTCGGGCGTGGCGACGAGGCCGGCCGAATCGAAGGCGTCGGGTTTGTCGAACTGCACCAGCACCCAGCCGCGCGGGTCGGCGCGCAGCGGTTGCAAACTGGTTTCAGAGAAACCGAATCGGTGCGCGGCGAGCGTGGCAGCTTGCATGGCGGTGGTGTCGCGCGCGGCGGCGCAAGTGGTGGTGCTGGTTGAACCGCCGCCACCGCCGGTTCTTACGCCATGCCCCTTTGGAGCCCCGGGGAATGCCCCCGTTCAGCGGGCGGTGGTGCAGCCGTTGCGGGCGCCGGTGACCAGTTCGGTCACCTGCACGGCCTTGTCGACCGAGGCCTCGATGAACAGCTCGACCTGGGCGGTGCCGCGGTTCATGATGCCCAGCGCGCTGGCGGCGGCCTTGCTGAGGTCGATGCTGCGGCCGCCGGTGAAGGGGCCGCGGTCGTTCACGCGCACCACCACCTCGCGGTTGTTGCGCGGGTTGCGGACCTTGATCTGCGTGCCGAAGGGCAGCGTGCGGTGCGCGGCGGTGAGCTCGTTCATGTCGAAAGGCTCGCCGCTGGCGGTCACGCGGTCGTGGAAGGCCGAGCCATACCAGGACGCCATGCCGCGCTGCAGCTTCTTCCACACGGGTTCGGCGTCGTCCTGGGCCCGCACGGGTGCGGGCCTGGCGCGGCCAACCGGGCTGAAGTCGCAGGACGCGGCGAGGCGCGATGACGCGGCGCCAGGGGCTGCGGCGTCGGCTGCGGGCACCGCGGCGACCCAGAGGTGGGCGGCCAGCAGGGCGAGCACGACAGGCCCGGTGCGGAAACTTTCTCGGGCCAGACGGCCTGATTGGGTTTTTTGCATGGGCGGCATCCTAACCCATGGAAGTAAAGCCCCTTCGAAACAGACCGTTACAGGAATATGGCAACGGCCTTTGCGCGCGCCGCCAAGCAGTCGGCGCCGCTCAGCGCCCCAGCCTGCGGCAGATGTCCAGCGTGGCAGCGCTCTGGTTCATGGTGTAGAAATGGATGGCGCTGGCGCCGCCGGCCACCAGCCGCTCGCAGAGCGAGGCCACCACGTCGAGGCCGAAAGCCTTGATGGAGGCCGCGTCGTCGCCGAAATGCACGAGCCGCTGGCGGATCCAGCGCGGGATTTCGGCGCCGCAGGCGTCGGAGAAGCGCATGAGCTGGGTGCTGCTGATGATGGGCATGACGCCGGGCACGATGGGCACCGCCACGCCGAGGCGCCGCGCTTCGTCAACGAAGCGGAAATAGGCGTCGGCGTTGTAGAAGTACTGGGTGATGGCGGAACTCGCCCCGGCGTTGACCTTGGCGGCCAGCGCCTTCAGGTCGGCCTCGGGCGACGGCGCCTGCGGATGCACCTCGGGGTAGGCCGCCACCTCGATGTGGAAGGCGTCGCCGGTTTCGGCGCGGATGAAGCCGACGAGGTCGCTGGCGTACTGGAACTCGCCGCCGGCGCCGTAGCCGCTCGGCAAGTCGCCGCGCAGCGCCACCAGGCGCTTGACGCCCATGGCCCGCAGTTCGGCCAGTTCCTGGCGCACGCTGGCGCGGGTGGCGCCGATGCAGGAGAAATGCGAGGCGGCGTCTATGCCCTCGGCGAGGATCTCGCCCACGGTGCCGAAGGTGCCCTGCTGGGTGGAGCCGCCGGCGCCGTAGGTGACGGAACAGAACTCGGGCTTCAGCGCGTAGAGCTTCTGGCGCACGGCGCGCAGCTTGTCGGCGCCCTCGGGCGTCTTGGGCGGAAAGAATTCGAGGCTGATCGGCAGGGCGGACGCGGTCGTCATGAAAGGGTTTTCCTGCAATGGATGAAGAATTCGCGGTTGCCGTCGCCACCGGCGATGGGCGAGTCGAACCAGGCGACCACCGTCAGGCCGAGCCCAGCCGCGCAGTCGCGCAGCCGCTGCTCCACCACGGGGTAGAACGCCGGGTCGCGCACGATGCCGCCCTTGCCGACCTGGCCGGGCTGCAGCTCGAACTGCGGCTTGACCAGCATCAACAGGTCGCCGTCGGGCGCCAGAAACGGCACCAGCGCCGGCAGCACCAGCGTCAGCGAAATGAAGGACAAATCGCCGGTGACGATGCCGAAAACCGGATTTTCAGCATCAAATCCGCCGGAAGTCAGCGTGGAATCTGGTTTTTCAGCTATCAAATCTGAAGCAGACAGGTTCCGGGCGTTGACCAGCTCGATCGCCGTCACCCGCTCGTCGGCGCGCAGCCGCGGGTGGAGCTGGCCGCTGCCGACATCGACACCGGTCACATGCGTCGCGCCCTGTTGCAGCAGGCAGTCGGTGAAGCCGCCGGTCGATTGGCCGATGTCGAGCGCGGCCTTGCCGGCCACCGCCACGCCCGCCTGCGCCAGCGCGCCTTCCAGCTTGAGGCCGCCGCGCGAAACGAAGCGCGCCTCGGCCGCGTCGAGCAGCTCGACGACCGCGTGCTCCGGCAGGTCGTCGGACTTGGCGAGCGTGCGCCAGCCGGCCGGGGCCTGCCAGCGCGCGCCCGCTTCAATCAGCCGCTGCGCCTGCGAACGCGACGACGCCAGCCCGTGCGCCACGAGCCATTGGTCCGCCCGCATGCCGCTCAGTAACGGTAGCTGTCGGGCTTGTACGGGCCGGACTTGCTGACGCCGATGTAGGCGGCCTGCGCGTCGGTCAGTTCGGTGAGCTGCGCGCCCAGCTTGGTGAGCTGCAGGCGGGCCACCTTTTCGTCGAGGTGCTTGGGCAGCACGTAGACCTTGCCGGCCTGGTAATCGCCCGGCTTGGTGAACAGCTCGATCTGCGCGATGGTCTGGTTGGCGAACGACGACGACATCACGTAGCTCGGGTGGCCGGTGCCGCAGCCCAGGTTCACCAGCCGGCCCTTGGCCAGCAGGATGATGCGCTTGCCGTCCGGGAAGATCACGTGGTCCACCTGCGGCTTGATCTCTTCCCACTGGTACTGCTCCAGCGACGCGACCTCGATCTCGTTGTCGAAGTGGCCGATGTTGCAGACGATGGCGTTGTTCTTCATCGCCGCCATGTGGGCGTGGGTGATGACGTCCTTGTTGCCGGTGGTGGTCACGAAGATGTCGGCCTTGTCGGCGGCCCAGTCCATGGTGACGACGCGGTAGCCTTCCATGCAGGCCTGCAGCGCGTTGATCGGGTCGATCTCGGTCACCCACACCTGGGCGCTCAGCGCGCGCAGCGCCTGGGCCGAACCCTTGCCCACGTCGCCATAGCCGGCCACCACCGCCACCTTGCCGGCGATCATCACGTCGGTCGCGCGCTTGATGCCGTCGACCAGGCTTTCGCGGCAACCGTACAGGTTGTCGAACTTGCTCTTGGTGACCGAGTCGTTCACGTTGATCGCGCGGAACAGCAGCGTGCCCTTGGCGCTCATCTCGTTCAGGCGGTGCACGCCGGTGGTGGTTTCCTCGGTCACGCCGATGATCTGGGCGCTCTTGCGGGTGTACCAGGTCGGGTCTTCGGCCAGCTTGGCCTTGATCGCGGCAAACAGAATGCGCTCTTCCTCGCTGCCCGGCGCGGCGAGCACCGAGAGGTCTTTCTCGGCCTTCTGGCCCAGGTGCATCAGCAGCGTGGCGTCGCCGCCGTCGTCGAGGATCATGTTCGGGCCTTCGCCCTCGGTGCCGGCGGCGCCGAAGTCGAAGATGCGGTGGGTGTAGTCCCAGTAGTCCACCAGCGTCTCGCCCTTGATGGCGAACACCGGCGTGCCGGCGGCGGCGATGGCGGCTGCGGCGTGGTCCTGCGTGGAGAAGATGTTGCAGGAGGCCCAGCGCACGTCCGCGCCCAGGGCCTGCAGCGTCTCGATCAGCACGGCCGTTTGAATGGTCATGTGCAGCGAGCCGGTGACGCGGGCGCCTTTCAGCGGCTGCGAAGCCGCGAATTCATCGCGGATGGCCATCAGGCCGGGCATCTCGGTCTCGGCGATGCGGATTTCCTTGCGGCCCCAGTCGGCCAGCGCGATGTCGGCGATGGCACAGTCGGAGAGCAGGTTGGGGTCGATGCGGGCGTTCATGGTTTTTCGCTCCAAAACGAGTTTGAAAAAACCACTTGGCTGGGGGAGATTCACCTCACCTCACAGACAGTGGGTGAGCGTCGTTGCATGGAAATCCGAGCCTCACGCCTGATGGCGCTGCAACGCTCCTCGGATGCACCAAATTATACTGGCGCCCTCTTTCCGGCCGCGGCCCTCGCGGCCTTTCTCACAAAATCCCCGTGTCTGCCTTTGCCTCCGAAACGCGGCGCCGCCGCACCTTCGCCATCATTTCCCACCCCGACGCGGGCAAGACCACGCTGACGGAAAAGCTGCTGCTGTTCTCCGGCGCGATCCAGATCGCCGGCAGCGTGAAGGCGCGCAAGGCCACCCGCCACGCGACCAGCGACTGGATGGAAATCGAGAAGCAGCGCGGCATTTCGGTGGCCAGCTCGGTGATGCAGATGGCCTACCGCGACCATGTGGTGAACCTGCTCGACACCCCCGGCCACAAGGACTTCTCGGAAGACACCTACCGGGTGTTGACGGCCGTCGATTCCGCGCTGATGGTGATCGACGCGGCCAACGGCGTGGAAGCGCAGACCCGCCGCCTCATCGAGGTCTGCCGCCAGCGCAACACGCCCATCATCACCTTCGTCAACAAGATGGACCGCGAGGTGCGCGAGCCGCTCGACATCCTCGACGAGGTGGAGCGCGAGCTGGGCATGCCCTGCGTGCCGATGACCTGGCCGGTCGGCCAGGGCAAGCTGTTCGGCGGCATCATCAATTTGCGCACGCAGGCGATGACGGTGTTCGAGTCCGGCAGCGAACGCCGTCCGCAGGATTTCGATGCCATTCCGCTCGCCGACGTGGCCACGCTGCAGCAGCGCTTCGGCGCCGAATTCGACGCCGCCGTCGAGAGCATGGAACTGGCCACCGGCGCGTCGCCAGCCTGGGACCACGAGGCCTTTCTCGCCGGCAAACAGACGCCGGTGTTCTTCGGCTCCGGCGTCAACAACTTCGGCGTGATGGAGGTGCTGGACGCGCTGGTCGACCTGGCGCCGGCGCCGCAGCCCCGCACCAGCTCGCTGGCCGTCAACAAGCAGCCGGTGGTGAAAGAGGTGAATCCCGACGACGCCACCTTCTCCGGCGTGGTGTTCAAGGTGCAGGCCAACATGGACCCCTCGCACCGCGACCGCATCGCCTTCCTGCGCGTGTGCTCCGGCAAGTACGAGCCGGGCAAGAAACTGAAGATCCAGCGCACCGCCAAGGAGTTGCGGCCGACCAGCGTGGTGACCTTCATGAGCCAGCGCCGCGAAGCGGTCAACGAGGCTTATGCGGGCGACATCATCGGCTTCACCATCCACGGCGGCGTGCAGCTCGGTGACACCATCACCGACGGCGCCAACCTGCAATTCACCGGCCTGCCCTTCTTCGCGCCCGAGCTGTTCCAGACTGCGATCCTCACCAACCCGCTGCGCGGCAAGCAGTTGCAGGCCGGCCTCGTCCAGCTCGGCGAGGAAGGCGCGATCCAGGTGTTCAGGCCCACGGTGGGCGGCGCGATGCTGCTCGGCGCGGTCGGCCAGCTGCAGTTCGAGGTGGTGCAGCACCGATTGAAGGCGGAATACGACGTCGACATGAAACTCGAAGCCAGCCGCTTCGTCGGCGCCCGCTGGGTCACGGCCGACACGCCGGACGAGCTGCGCGCCTTCATGGACGCCAACCAGGGCAAACTGGCGCTGGACGCCGCCGACACGCTGGCCTACCTGCTGACTTCGCCCTACGATCTGCGGCTGACGCAGGAACGCCACCCCAAGATCCATTTCCACCCGCTGCGCGAACACGCGGGGCTGGCGCTGCAGTCGGCCGGTTAGAGGCGAAACCCCAGCGAAGCCGCGGCGGGCGGTCCACAATGCGGCGGCACACACCCCCGCTACCCCTATGGACTTTCTCCGCCGCCTCTCCCGTGGCATCGCGCTGGTCTTTCGCGACGATGTCGGCCTGTTCAAACGCTTCCCACGCCTCGGCATCTCGGTCGCCGGCATCGCGCTGGTGCCGGCGCTGTATTCGCTGATCTACCTGTCCAGCGTCTGGGACCCGAACGCCCGCACACAGGCGCTCGCCGTCGCCATCGTCAACCAGGACGCCGGCATCAGCTACCAGGGCCAGCAGGCCAACGTGGGCCGTGACCTCGTTGCCAACCTGAAGGCCGGCGGCGTGTTCGGCTACCGCGACATGGCCGACCCGGCCGCCGCCCGCGCGGCGGTGCACAGCGGCGCCCTCACCTTCGCCATCGTCATCCCGCCCGACTTCAGCGCCCAGGCGGTGCCGGGCGCGCAGCCGGGCGCCGGCCAGGTCACGGTCATCCTGTCCGAAGGCAACAACTTCACATCGGCCGGCATCGCGCGGCGCTTCGCCGCCGAACTGGGCCACAAGGTCAATGAGACGCTGAACGAGAAACGCTGGACGCTGGTGCTGGCCACCGCCAGCGGCTCCAGCGAAAGCCTGGGCAAGCTGAAAGACGGCGTGGCCGCGCTGAAGGCCGGCGCCGAACAACTGAAGGCCGGCAGCCGCCAGTACAGCGGCGCGGCCGACCAGTTGGCCGACGGCTTCAAGCAGGCCGGTGCCGGTGTGCGCACGATGGCCGCGAAATTGCCTGCCGACGCCGACCTGCAGGCCTTCAAGAACGGCCAGCAGCAGCTCGCGGCCGGCCAGCGCGAACTGGGCAAAGGCCTGGAGCAGTTGGAAGGCGGCGCCGAAAAACTGACCGCAGGCGCCGGCCGGATGCGCGACGAAACCAAGAACATCCTGATCGTCGGCGGCAAGATTTCCAGGGGCGCGGGCGAGATCGCCGCCGGCGGCGCGCAGCTCACCGAAGGCCTGGGCAAGGCGCGTGGCGCCAACACGCAACTGGCGCAGGGCGCGGCGCAGCTGGAGGCGGCGGGCGGCAAGCTGGCCGACGGCATGGGCGCGCTCGGCGGCGGCATTCGCACGCTGGCGGCCAAGCTGCCGGCCGACACCCAGCTCGACGCCTTCTCCGCCGGTGGCCACAAGCTGGCCGACGGCTCCGCCAGGCTGGCCAGTGGCATCGCGCTGCTCGAAGCCTCGCTGCCGGCGTCGGTTGGCAAGCTGGACGGCAGCGCCCGCGGGCTGGCCGAATCGGTGGCGCCCAAACTCGACGTGCTGGCGCCGGTGGCCAACAACGGCAGCGCCTTCGCGCCCAACATGGTGGCGGTGGCGCTGTGGATCGGCGCGGTGATGACGGCCTACCTGTTCAACCTGCGGCTGATCCTGACCGAACACGCCGGCACGCCCAAACTGGCGCGCGGTTTGGGCAAGTTCGGCGTGCCAGCGCTGGTGGTGCTGTTGCAGGCCTTTCTGTGCCTGCTGATGGTGGTGTTCGGCCTCGGCATCCAGGTGCCGGAGATCGGCACCTTCGCGCTGTCGATGGGGCTGGCCTCGCTGGTGTTCTTGGCCATGGTGTATGCGCTGCTGCGCCTGTTCGGCGAGGCCGGCAAGCTGCTGGCGGTGCTGCTGCTCACCGTGCAACTGGCAGCGGGCGGGGGCGTCATTCCGATCGAACTCAGCGGCGGTTTCTTCCAGGCGGTGCACGCCTGGCTGCCCTTCACCTGGGTGGTGCAGGCCTTCCGCGCCAGCCTGTTCGGCGCCTACGACCACGCCTGGCTGCAGGCCTGGGGCCTGGTGATGCTGGGCGGCGTGGTGGCGCTGCTGCTGGCCAGCTTCGTCGGCCGCTGGAAGGTCGTGCCGCTGGCCGACTACCGGCCGGGCATCGAGGTTTAAACCGGCAGCGCCGGCACAGCACCGAGGCGCGGCAGCCGGATCGTCAGCGCCGCACCGCCGCGCCGCGAACGGCCGGCTTCCATGCGGCCGCCCTGTCGGCTCACCAGCGTGTGCACGATGGACAGGCCCAGCCCGGCCCCCCCCTTGCCCGGCACGCCACGGGTGCGCGACGCGTCGGAGTGGTAGAAGCGCTGCGGCTGGTCGAGGCGGATGCCGTCGGGCAGGCCGGGGCCGGCGTCGCTGACCGTCATCACCACCTCGGCGCCCTGCGGCGCCAGCTCGATCTCCAGCCAGCGGCCGGCGCTGGCATGGCGCATGGCGTTCTCGATCAGGTTGGAGAGCACCTGCCGCATGCGGTCGCGGTCGGCCTCCACTTCCAGCCGGCCGTGGTCGTCGGCGATCAGCTCGACCTTCATGTCGTGGGCGTCGAGCCGGCTGACGTAGCCCGCCAGTGTGTCGCGGGTCAGCTCGATCAAGTCCAGCGGCATCTTGTGCAGCGACAGACGGCCGGCGTCGGCCAGCGAGAGCGTGTGCAGGTCATCGACCAGCCGCGTCAGGTGTCCGGCTTGGTCGAGCAGCTTGCGGCACTCGGCCTCGGTGGGTTCGATCACGCCGTCGCACAGCGCGTGCAGCCGGGCCTGCAGCACCGCCAGCGGCGTGCGCAGCTCGTGCGAGATGGCGGCGGCGGTGGCACGGCGCTCGGTCTCCAGCGCCTGCAGCGAATCGGTCATGCGGTTGAAGTCGCGCACCATGTCGGCCATTTCGCCGCGCTCGTACTTGCCGGCCTCGGCCCGCACGCTGAACTGGCCCTGCGCCACCATCTGGGCCGCCTGCGCCACCGACGCCACCGGCAGGGTGACGATGCGCGACACCCAGAAACCGGCGATCAGCCCGAACGGCAGGCTGGCCAGCACGCCGATCAGCAGCGACCAGCGCTCGCCGTACAACAGGTCGGTCGCCCAGTAGCGGCTGTAGATTTCCATGGCGCGCGGGCTGTCCTCCATGTCGCGCTCGGCCAGGTCGTCCAGTTCGCGCCGCACCTCGATCGGCAGGCTGCGGTGGAAGCTGCGGTACTGCACCTCGGTGAACACCGTCATGCTGATGCCCAGCACCACCACCGTGACCAGCACGGTGGCCGCAATGCCGAGTCCGAAGCGGACCCAGATGCGGTCGAAGAACCGGTTCATGCCCCGGGCCACAGGCGGTAGCCGATGCCGCGCACCGTCTCGATCAGGTCGTCGTGGCCGGCGGCCTGCAGCTTGCGCCGCAGCTTGCTGAGGTGGGAGTCGATGACGCGGTCGAGCGCCTCGCTTTCGGGCAGGCAGGTCTCGATCAGATGGCTGCGCGAAAAGCAGCGGCGCGGCTGCGCGGCCAGGCAGGCCAGCAGCCGGAATTCGGTCAGCGTCAGCGGCAGCGGCGCGGCCTGGGTCTCGCCGCCCTCGTCGACGCTGAAGGCGGCGTGCGCCTCCAGGTCGATCTCCAGCCGGCCCACGCGGATCGGCGCCGCCGCCGTGGTGGTAATGGGCGCGCTGCGGCGCAGCACCGCCCGCACCCGTGCCACCACCTCGGCCGGGCTGAACGGCTTGACCACATAGTCGTCGGCGCCCAGCCGCAGGCTCAGCAGCTTGTCGACGTCGTCGGCCAGCGCGGTGACCATGATGACCGGGGTGGCGCCGTCGCTGCGGATGTGCTTGAGCACGTCGACCCCGTCCATGCCGGGCAGGTGGATGTCGAGCAGCACGATGTCGGGCCGCGCCTGCCGGAACAGCCGCAGCGCCTGCTCCCCGTCCTCGGCGTGCAGCGTGCGCAGGCCGTCGCGCTGCAGGTAGGCGATCAGGATGTCGGCGATGCCGGTTTCGTCCTCGACCACCAGCACGAGCTGGCCGCTGTCGCGGGACGGAAAGGAACTGGACATGGTGGTTGGAGGGCGGGTTCGGCGCAGGGGTTCCGGCGCGTGGTCGCCGAAGTTTATCCACAGCCCGCCCCATCGCCCCGGCTCCACGATTCCTCCACAAACCCTGCAAGGCCGCTCCAGAAGGGGCTTGTCCAATGGCCCATTCTCCCGTTCTGCGACCTGCACTTGCGCCTCCTTTCCGCCACCACCCTGCCCCTCGCCGCCGCCTCGCTCGCGCTGCTGGCCGCCTGCGGCACCGTGCCGGCGCCGGAACTCCCGCAGGTCGCGCCGGCCGCCTGGCAGCACGCCGCCGGCCGCGGCAACGGCGCCGCTCCGGCGCTGGACAGCTGGTGGACGGCCTTCAACGACGCGCAGCTCAACCGGCTCGTGCAGCAGGCGCTGGCCGAAAACCTGACGCTGGCGCAGGCCAGGAGCCGCGTGCGCCAGGCCCGCATCCTGGCCGGCCGCGACAACGCGCAATTCCTGCCGACGCTGGGCGTTGGCTTCAAGTCGGTGCAAAGCGTCTCGGCCACCGACGCGTTCTTCCAGGGCAGCCTGGACGCCGCCTGGGAACTGGGCCTGTTCGGCGCCCGGGAAGCCACGGCGCGCACCGTCGACGCCCGCATCGACGCCGCCGAGGCCGGCCGCCATGCCGCCAGCGTGACGCTGGTGGGCGAGGTGGTACGCAGCTACGTCGACCTGCGTTCGGCGCAGCAGCAGGTGGCTGCGCTGCAGCGCATCGCCGAGCTGGACCGTCGCGCCGCCGAACTCACCGACGTCCGCATCCGCACCGGCCTGGCCGGCGCCGGCGAACGCGACCAGGCCAACGCCCGCGTCTCGCAAACGCTGGCCCAGCAGATCCAGCCGCGCCAACTGGTGGGCAGTGCCGCCCAGGGCCTGGCCACGCTGCTCGGCCGCACCGCCCCCGACGCCACCTGGCTGCAGCCCGGCCCGCAACCCCAGCTCGCCGACTTCACCGTGACGCAGGTGCCCGCCGACCTTCTCCGCTGGCGGCCCGAAATCCGGCTGGCCGAGGCCGAGGTCATGAAGGCCAGCGGAGAGTTCGGCACCGCAGAGGCCGAGCGGCTGCCGCGCATCGCGCTGGGCGCTTCGCTGGTGTACTCGTACAACGTCACGCAGAACCGGCCGCTGTCGAACGACTACACGCCGGTGATCGGGCCCCTCATCGACATCCCTCTGTTCGACTGGGGCCGCCGCAAGGCTGCCGCCAACGCCCGGCGCGAGGCGGTGGACGCCTCGCTGCTGGCCTACCGGCAGGCGGTCATCGAAGGCGTGGCCGAGACCGAAATTGCGCTGGCCACGCTCGACCTGCAGCGCGAACGCGAGCAGCAGGTGCTGGCCGGCGGCGAGGCGCTGTCGCAGCGCGCGCAGTCGCAGGCCACGCTGCGCCGCCTGGGCCTGGCCAGTGACCTGGAACGTGTGGCCGACGAACGCGCCGCGCTTGCCGCCAGCCTTGAACTCGTCGCCGCCCGCGCCGCCCGCGCGCTGGCCGTGGTGGCGCTGTACAAGGCCCTCGGCGGCGCACCGCTGCCGGCGGCCGAAGCCGCCGCCGCGCTGAAGCCGGCCACGCAACTCGCCGGAGCGGCCCGATGATCGCGCTGGCCCGCAAGACCTTCGTGCACGAATGGCGCCGCTTCATGCCGGCGGTGCTGGCCATCGGCTTCTCCGGCGTGCTGCTGGTGGTGCAGGCCGCGCTGGTGCTGGGCATCTTCGGCAGCGCTGCCGTCTCCGTCACCGCCTCGTCGGCCGACCTGTGGGCCGGCTACCCGGGCACGCAGAGCGTCAATTTCGGCCGGCCGGTGTCGTCCGACGTCGAGATGCGGCTGCGCATCGACCCCGACGTGACGGCCGTCGAGCCCTACCTGTGGGTCGAGGCCAACTCGCACAACCCGCAGCAGGCGGGCGGCGGCATTTCGGTCTTCGTGTCCGGCATCCGCACCCAGGCCGACGCGCTGATGTTCGCCCGCATCCTGCCGGCCGGCCTGCGCGCGCGGCTGCGCGAGCCCGGCGCGGTCATCGTCGACCGGGCCGATACCGAGCAGCTTGGCATCGAGCCGGGCGGCAGCGCCCTCATCAACGGCCAGCGGGTTCAGCTGGTCGCCGCCATTCCCGGGCTGCGCGCGCTCGGCGGCGTCAACGTGCTGGCGTCCATCGACACCGCGCAGTCGCTGATGGGCAACGAGCAGACCCCCGGCATGACCTATTTCGTCGCCCAGGTGCGCGACCCCGACCGCGCGGCCGAAGCACGCGACCGCATGGTGGCCGACCGCGCCTTCGGCCCCTTCGAGGTCTGGACTGCGCGACAGTTCGCCACCCGGTCGCAGCTCTACTGGATGTTCGGCACCGGCGCCGGCATCGCGGTGCTGTTCATGGCCGCCATCGTCTGCCTCGTCGGCGCGGCGGTGACCAGCCAATCCTTCATGTCGGTGGTGGCGGCCTCGTCGCGCGAGTACGCGATGCTGAACGCGCTGGGCGTCAGCATGAAGTCGCTGAGCCGCGTGGTGTTCGAGCAATCGTGCTGGATCGGCGGCATCGGCCTGATGGTGGCCGCGGTGGCCAGCACCTTCCTGCTCACCGCGGCGGCCAGCCAGGACGTGCCGGTCGCCATGAACACGCCGGTTGCGCTGGTCTGCGCGCTGCTGATCGGCGGGCTGGCGATGGTGTCCGGCCTCATCGCGGTGCGCGGGCTGCTGCGCGCCGATCCGGCCGTGTTGTTGCGGTGATCGCCATGACGACCGCTTCTTCCCGCACCAACCCCACCGCCAGCCCCGAGGCCGCTGCCGGCTGCAACGCCAAGAGCACCAGCATCGGCGCGCGCGGCGTGTCCAAGTCCTTCGTCAGCGGCGTGGTGCGGGTGCAGGTGCTGCAGCAACTCTCCATCGCGCTGTGCGCCGGCGAGCTGACGCTGATTTCCGGCCCCTCCGGCTGCGGCAAGAGCACGCTGCTGTCGCTGCTGAGCGGCCTGCAGCAGCCCGATGCCGGCCAGATCACCGCGCTCGGCCAGGACCTGGGCCGCCTCAACAAGCGCGACCTCGAGCATTTCCGGCTGCAGCACACCGGCTTCGTGTTCCAGGGCTTCAACCTGTTCCCGGCGCTGACCGCGCTGGAGCAGGTGCAGTTGCCGCTGGGCTACCTCGGCCTCTCCGGTGCGGTGTCGCTGGAGCGCGCCATGCGCGCGCTCGACGAAGTCGGCATGGCGCAGCGCGCGCAGTCGCGGCCGGCCGAGCTGTCGGGCGGCGAGAAGCAACGCGTGGCCATTGCCCGCGCCCTGGCCAAGCAGCCCGAGCTGCTGTTCGCCGACGAACCCACCAGCGCGCTGGATGCCGACAACGGCCAGCGCGTCATCGACATCCTGCACCAGATCGCGCGCAGCCACGGCACCACGGTGCTGTGCGTCAGCCACGACCCGCGGCTGGTGCGCCACGCCGACCGCGTGCTGAACATGGAAGACGGCAGCATCTGCAACGACTGGCGGCCCAGCACCGGGCCGTCGGGCCTGCCGCGCCGCCCGGCCACCTCCCCCGAAACGACCGCATGAACGCCCCGCTGATCCGCCCCCTGCTCCCCTGTGTCGCCACCCTGCTGGCCGCGTGCGCGCTGTCTGGCTGCCTGGACCGCAGCATGCCCGGCCTGCCGCAGGCCCGCGCGCAGGCCCCGGCGTCGGCTGCCGGCCCGCGCGACGTGGCGGTGGCGCGCGGCAAGGTCGAGGTGCAGGGCGGCCTGCTCGACGTGATGGCGCCCCAGGACGGCACCGTCGAGACCGTCCAGGTGGCCGAAGGCTCTGCGGTGAAACGCGGCCAGGTGCTGGTGAAGCTGTCCGCCGAAGGCGCGGCCAACGAGGTGGGTCTGGCGCAGGCCGAGATGGAACTGGCGCAGGCGCGCGAGAAAGCGGCCGCCGCCAAGCTGCCCGGCAGCCGCAAGCTGGCGCGCCGGCTGGCCGACGCCGCGCAGGCAGGCGCGACCGACCAGCAGCGGGCCGACGAGGCCCAGCAGGCGCAGCGCGACGCCGAGGCCGGCGCGGCGGTGGCGAAGGCCGAGGTGCATGTGGCCCAGCAGAAGCTCAAGCAGGCGCAATATGCCGCCGGCCGCCGCACCATTGGCGCGGCCCAGGACGGCACCGTCGTTCGACTCTACGCGCAACCCGGCCTGCGGGTGGGCGCCCAGGGCAAGCCCCTGCTGGTGCTGATGCCGGCGCGGCCCCTGGTGGTGCGCGCCGAATTGAACGAACGCTTCGTGGCGGCGGTCAAACCGGGCATGAAGGCCAGCGTCAGCGTCGACACCGACGGACCGCAGGGCCGCGTCGAGCTGCCGGCCCGTGTGGTCCGCATCAGCCCGCTGTATGGCGCCAGCCGCCTCGAAGACGAAACCGCGCTGCGCACCAACGTGCGCGTTGTGGACTGCTATCTGGAATTCGACCGCGCGCCCGAGCTGCGCGTGGGTCAAGACGTGAGGGTGAACTTCCATGAATAACGAAACCGTGATCCGCTTCATCGACCGCCCGGCCATCGCGCCGCAGGCCCCGTCCGACTGGGTGGTGCAGTGCGACTTCGACGGCACGATCAGCCTGGTCGACGTGACCGACAGCCTGCTCGAGCGCTTCGGCCGCGCCGGCTGGCGCGAGCTGGAGGCCGACTGGGAGGCCGGCCGCATCGGCTCGCGCGAGTGCATGAAGGGCCAGATCGCGCTGCTCGACATGAACGAGGCGCAGCTCAACGCCCACCTCGACACGATCGCGATCGACCCGCATTTCCCGGCCTTCGTCGCCGCCGCCGAACGCGCCGGCCAGGTGGTGCAGGTGATCAGCGACGGCCTGGACCGCGCGATCCGCCATGTGCTGGCCCGCCACGGCCTGGGCCACCTGCCGGTGATCGCCAACCAGCTGGTGCAGGACGGCCCGCGCAGCTGGAAGCTGGTGTCGCCGTTCGCCAGCGCGGCCTGCGTGCGCGCCAGCGGCAACTGCAAGTGCGAACGCCTCTACGAGCAGCGCGCGCGCCAGCGCCAGGTGCTGTACGTGGGCGACGGCGCCTCTGATTTCTGCGTGTCCGGCAAGGCCGACTTCGTGCTCGCCAAGGCCCGCCTGATCGGCTACTGCCGCGACCACCAGCTGCCGCACGCACCCTTCACCGATTTCGAAGAGGCCACGCGCCTGCACGAAGACATCACCGCGCCGGTGGTGGTCCGCTGAGGACGGGTTGATGAACGACATCTGCGTCACCGAACACGAGTTCCTGCTCGAAGGCGGCCGCACCGGCGTGCTGCTGGTGCACGGCCTGACCGGCACGCCCAACGAGATGCGCATGGTGGGCAAGGGCCTGCACAAGGCCGGCTTCACGGTCTACGGCATGCAGCTGGCGGGCCACTGCGGCACCAGCGAGGACCTGTTGAACACCAGCCGCCACGACTGGTCGGCCAGCGTGCGCGCCGCGGCCCAACGGCTGCGGCCGCAGGTCGACCGGCTCGTCGTGCTGGGCCTGTCGATGGGCGCGGTGCTGGCGCTGGAACTGGCGGCCGACGAGCCCGAACTGGTCGACGGCGCGGTCGCGCTGTCGACGATGTTCTGGCACGACGGCTGGAGCATCCCGCTGTACACCAAACTGAGCTTTCTGCTGAAGCCCTTTCGTTTCTTCGGCATCGGCCGCAACCGCATCTTCATGGAACAGCCGCCCTACGGCATCAAGGACGAAGCGCTGCGCAAGCGCATCGTCGCGCAGATGCAGTCGGGCGACAGCAGCGCCGCCGGCCTGCCCGGCAACCCGTGGTGGTCCATCATCGAGATGCGCGACCTGTCGGACGCGGTGCTGAAGAAGCTGCCCGCCATCCGCTGCCCGGTGCTGGCGGTGCACGCGCAGCACGACGACGTGTCCAGCGTTGCCAACGCCGAGGTCATCGCCAGGCGCGCGCAGCAGGCGCAGGTCGAGATCGTGCTGCTGCACGACAGCTACCACATGATCACGATCGACCGCGAGCGCCGCACCGTCATCGCCCAGGCGGTGGCCTTCGTCGAACGCGTCGCGCCGCTGAGCACCGCCCAGCCGCCCTCCGCCGCGCCGGCCAACGGCCCCGACGTCGCGCTGGCCGCATGAGCGGCATCGACACCAGCGCGGCGATGACGCCGCTGGTGCTGGCCTTGTGGGCGCTCAACGTGCTGGTCGACACCGGCGGGCAGCTCGCCTTCAAGGCCGCGGCCGTCGACTCGTCGCTGAAGGACGCGGACGAAGGCCTCGCCCGCTGGCGCCGCATGGCCAGGCGCCCGTGGATCTGGATCGGCACCACCTGCTACGTCGTCGAGTTCGTGTTGTGGCTGGCCTTTCTGTCGCTGGTGCCGCTGTCCGAAGGCGTGCTGCTCGGCTCGATCAACATCGTCGCCATCATGCTGGCCGGCCGCTGGTTCTTCGCCGAGAAACTGGCGCCGTTGCGGGTCGTCGGCATCCTGCTGATCTCGCTCGGTGTGGCCTTGGTCGGCTGGAGTTGACGCCATGGCGATGAAACGCTTCTACCTGATCGGTTTCCTGGTGCTGATGGCCTTCGACACGCTGGCCCAGATCAGTTTCAAGACCGCCGCCAACCATGCGCTGCCGCTCGAATTCGGCGCCGAATGGCTGGCCCGCGTGTTCACGCAGCCGTGGATCTACGGAGCGCTGGTCGGCTACGTCGGCGCCTTTTTCACCTGGATGACGCTGCTGCGCCATGCGCCGATCGGGCCGGCCTTCGCCGCCTCGCACCTGGAGATCGTCTCGGTGCTGCTGCTGTCGCACTGGCTGTTCGGCGAGCGCATCGGCGGCGTGCAGATCGCGGGCGGCCTGCTGATCGCGGCCGGCATCGTCTGCCTGGCCTTCAGCGAGGCCGAAGACACCGAGCAGGCCGCGGTGCGCGCCGCCGAAGGGCCGTGACCGACGATCCGTCGCCGCACGCCACCGTGCCGCCGACGGCCGGCCTGCCGCTGCGCCTCGCCGACCTCGCGCCCTGGGGCGACGACGACTTCGAAGGCGCCCTCGCCCGCCACCTCCAGGTGGACGCGGTGCAGCTCGAATGCTCCGGCACCGCCGCGCTGTGCGTGGCACTGACCGCGCTGAAAACACTGACGCCGTCGCGCAGCACCGTCGTCGTGCCCGCCTACACCTGCCCGCTGGTCGCGCTGGCTGTGGCGCATTGCGGCCTGTCGCTGCGGGTCTGCGAAGTGGCACCCGGCAGCTTCGATTTCGACCCGACCCAACTCGCACGCCTGTGCGACGCCGACACACTGGCCGTGGTGCCCACCCACATCGGCGGACGGGTCGGCAACGTCGATGCCGCCATCGCCTGCGCGCAAGCGGCCGGCGCCTTCACCATCGAAGACGCGGCCCAGGCGCTGGGCGCGCGGCGGGGCGGCGCCAGCATCGCCACCGCCTGCGACATCGGTTTTTTCAGCCTCGCGGTCGGCAAGGGCCTGACGCTGTTCGAGGGCGGCGTGCTGCTCGCCCGCACGGCGGCGCTGCGCGAGGCCTGCCGCGCGGCGAGTGAGCAGCTCATTCCGCGCGGCTTCAATGGTTGGGAGGCGCGCCGCTGCGCGGAGCTGGCGGGCTACGCGGTGGCCTACCGGCCGTCGCTGCTCGGCTGGTTCTACCGACGGCCGCTGCGCCAGGCGCTGGCGCGGCGCGACTGGGAAGCCGCCGCTGGAGACGACCTGGGCCTGAGCATTCCATTGCACCGCGTGAGCGCGTGGCGCCGCCGCGTCGGGGTGCGGGCACTGGCGCGGCTGGCCGGCTTTCTCGACGGCGGACGGGCACGCGCCCAGCGCCGGCTGGAGCGCCTGGCCCGCATCGACGGACTCACGGTGCTGCGCGACGCGGCATTCGACGCGCAGGGCGTGTGGCCGGTGCTGCTGGTGCTGCTGCCCGACCACGGCCAGCGCGACGCCTTGCTGGAGCGGCTGTGGGGCAGCGGCGCCGGGCTGGGCGTGCCCTTCGTGCGGGTGCTGACCGACTACCGCCGCTACGCGCACTGCCTGCCGGCTCCCTCGGCCACCGGCGACCTGGCTCACGCACGCGACCTGGCGGGCCGGCTGCTCAGCGTCAGCAACAGCCCCTGGCTGGACGACGCCCGCTTCGAATGGCTGTGCGGCGAAATCGAGAGTTTGCTACGAAATAAATAGCTGGAAATCCCCATTCGGCGCTGACTTGCGGCCGATTTCTTTCTGAAAATCGGCTCAATTCCGCCGCGCGGCGGCCAGCGGCCCGATCAAGCGGCCATTCAGCGCATTCTGTTCCCGCTGCCACTCGGCCACGGTCGCGGCGTCGGGCCCGGCGGTGTCCTGGCCGTCACCGGCGCTGAGCAGTTGCTTGAGCCGGCTCGCGTAGGCAAAGGTGGAGACTTCGCCGGTGATGTCGCTGCCCACCAGTTGGCCGTGCAGCGCGTTCACCACGGCCATGAGCTGCGGCTCGGTCATGCGGCCCTGGTCCCAGTTGGTGCGCACCGTCTCCGGCGAGAGCACGTCTTTGTCGATGGAGAGGTAGGTGGGCTGGCGCTCGCGTTGCAACTGAGCGGCCAGCGCGTCGGTGAGCGCGGGCAGGCCGTCGAAAGCGCGGAACGCGCGGCCAAGGCCGACGCGGCGGGCCCAGCCGGTGTCCACACCGCAGCTCCAGTACTGCAGCTTGCCGTTGGCCAGCGGCCGCCAGTGGTTTTCCCAGGCGTGGCCCAGACCGATGTCGCCCGAGGTGATGCCGGCCACGATGACCTGCGACACCTGCGGCAAGGCGGCGACGCGCCTCACCCAGGAGCCGCAGTGCACGCCGAACCAGTAGCGCATGTTGTCCGGGTGGTTGTCGAGCACCACCACGCGCAGCGGTTCGCTCGCGCCGGCGGCCTGCCGCGCGATGAGCGGCCAGCTCAGGTGGTGGAAGTCGCCGCTGCCCATCAGCACCGTGCCGTGCGCGGCCGGCGGCGGCAGGCGGTGGCCGAGCTCGGCACGCAGCGCGTCGAGCCGGGCCACGCGGCAGCCGAAACGGATCGCCTCCTGGTCGGCGCGCAGGTCGAGCCGCAGTTCACCGGGCAGGGGTGCGACGGAGCCGTCGAAATCGAGGACCACCGGCGTGGCGCGGGAGGCGACGGTCATGGCGTGGTGCCCGGCACCTTGCCGGCGTCGCTCTCGAACAGGTGGGAAAAGCGGCGGCCGAGCGCGCGCAGCAGCGGGTTGCGGATGTAGACGGCGTGGCGGGTGAACGTGAACCTGGCGCCGAGCTGGGCCTTCACTTCGGGGTCGGTCCAGCCGGCGACGTAGTGGCTCAGGCCACGCGCCAGGGCGTGTTCGAGGTTGACGATCCAGCTCACGAAATACAGGTTGTGCTCGCGCGCCTGCGGGTAGGCGAAGCCGATGTATTTGTCGATCAGCTGGCCGCCATGCTCGAAGCACAGGTTCCAGCCGATCAGCTCGCCCGCGTGCCGGTACTCGAAGACGATGCCGCCGCTGGCGCCGTCGCGCAGCAGCGCCGCGAAGAAGCCGCGCGAGAGTTCGTCGAAATGCACCTCGCTCTGCGCGTAGACGCCGCGGTACAGCGCGTAGAAATGGTCGACCACCGCGTCGTCATTGAAAGCGGCGCCGGTGGGCACCGTGCGCACGTCGAGATCGGCGCGCGACCGCAGCTTGCGCCGCAGGTTCTTGCGGCGGCCGCTGCTCAGGCCGTCGAAGTAACCGTCGATGGTGGAAAACGTGATCGGCACGTAGGCCAGCGCCTGGCCTTCGAGCAGCACGAAGCCTTCGGCCACGCAGGCCTGGGCCAGCGCCTCGGCGGCGAGGTTGTCGGCCTCGGGCAGCAGCGGCGAGTGCTGCGGCAGGTCTTTCACCACCAGCATGCGAAAGCGCTCACCCAGCGCCTCGCGCAGCGCGCGGGCCAGCGCACGCGGCTCGGCGCCGCGCGGCAGCGGCGCGTATTCGCTCACGGTGCTGCCGACGAAGGCGGTGGGGAAACGCAGCCACTTCGACCAGCGGGCAAAACCCGGCCAGCCGCGTAGCCGGCGCTTCAGGCCGTCGTCGAGCGTGGTGAGCAGGTCGAACGGCGCGCTGAACGCGGGCAGCAGCGGCGGTGCATCCGGCAACTCACCGAAGCCCAGCGGCGGGTGGTTGCGCCAGTGCACCAGCAGCCGCGGCGGCTCGACCAGGTTGGCGATCGGGGAAGCTCCGGACATGGCGTCCGGAACTGTAACCGTCATGCGGCCTTGGCGCGCGTGATGAGCTGGTCGAGCAGCACCATGGCCTCGTCGATCTCGGGGCGGGTGATGTACAGCGACGGCGCGAAGGTGATGACGTTCTTGTAGTAGCCACCCACGTCGAGCACCAGGCCGCGCTTCTCGCCCTGGTATTCCAGTTCGCCGGCCAGGCCGATGTCGACCATCTTGTCGAGCAGCGCACGGTTGGGCGTGAAGCCGTCGGTGGTGCAGATCTCGGCGCGCAGCGCGAGGCCGATGCCGTCGACGTCACCGATTTCCGGGTGGCGCTTCTGAAGGTCTTTCAGGCCGTCGAGGAAATAGGCGCCGGCGTCGCAGACCTGCTTGCCGAAGTCGATTTCGTGCGTCATCTTCATCACTTCCAGGCCCAGCGCCGTGCCCAGCGGGTTGGACGCGAAGGTGGAGTGGGTGGAGCCCGGCGGGAAGATGGTCGGATTGATCAGTTCCTCGCGCGCCCACAGGCCGCTGAGCGCGTTCAGGCCGTTGGTCAGCGCCTTGGCGAAGACCAGCACGTCGGGCTGCACGCCGAAGTTCTCGATGGACCACAGCTTGCCGGTGCGCCAGAAACCCATCTGGATTTCGTCCACCACCAGCAGGATGCCGTGGTCGTCGAGCACCTTCTTCAGGCCCTTGTAGAAGTTGGCGGGCGGCACGACGTAGCCGCCGGTGCCCTGGATGGGCTCCACGTAGAACGCCGCGTATTCGCACTGGTTGGTCTTGGGGTCCCAGATCGCGTGGTATTCGTTCTCGAACTTGCGGCGGAAGTCGGCCACGATCTGGTCCGAATACTCCTCGGCCGTCATGCCCTTGGGGCGGCGGAAGGGGTACGGGAAGGGGATGAACTGCGCGCGGTCGCCGAAGTGGCCGAAGCGGCGGCGGTAGCGGTAGCTCGACGTGATGCTGGACGCGCCCAGCGTGCGGCCGTGGTAGCCGCCCTCGAACGCGAACATCAGGCTCTTGCCGTTGCTGGCGTTGCGCACCACCTTCAGCGAGTCTTCGATGGCCTGCGCGCCGCCCACGTTGAAGTGCACGCGGCCTTCGTGGCCCCATTTGGCCTGCGCGTCCTGCGCGATCCACTTGGCCAGCTCGATCTTGGTCGGGTGCAGGTACTGGCTGGCCACCTGCGGCAGCGTCTGCAACTGCTCGATCATCTTCTGCTCGAGCCGCTTGTTCTTGTAGCCGAAGTTGACGGCCGAGTACCACATCTGCAGGTCGAGGTAGCGGGTGCCCGCGGCGTCGAACATGTAGCTGCCGTCGCAGCCGGCGAAGATCTTCGGGGGGTTGACGTAATGGACGGTGTCGCCGAACGAGCAGTATTTCGCTTCGTCGGCCAGCAGCGCTTCGTGGTTCAAGAATGGCTCCGGATCAAAAAACCGGGGCAGTGTCCGTCCCCCACCTTGCCCGACTGTCGAGCGATTGTGTGGGAATCGTGGAGACGGCGGCCGGCTACGCCGCCGCACCCCACTAGCGCTTCAGAACCGGCCCCAGCACCCGCCCGGTGTGGGTACCCAGCGCCACCAGTTCCTCCGGCGGCGCGGCGGCCACGATGCGGCCGCCGGCGGTGCCGCCTTCCGGCCCGAGGTCGATCACCCAGTCGGCCTCGGCGATGACGTCGAGGTCGTGTTCGATGACGACCACGCTCTGCCCGCCGTCGACCAGCCGGTGCAGCACGCGGGTGAGCTTTTCGACGTCGGCCATGTGCAGGCCGACCGTGGGTTCGTCGAGCACGTAGAGCGTGTGCGGCGCCTTCTGGCCGCGCCGCGTGATGTCGTCGCGCACCTTGGCGAGTTCGGTCACCAGCTTGATGCGCTGCGCCTCGCCGCCCGACAGCGTGGGCGACGGCTGGCCCAGCGTCAAATAGCCCAGCCCCACGTCTTTCAGCAACTGCAGCGGATGGCCGATGGCCGGCATGCTGGAGAAGAAGCCGACCGCTTCGTCCACCTCCATCTGCAGCACCTCGCCAATGCTCTTGCCGCGCCAGGTCACGGCCAGCGTCTCGGTGTTGAAGCGCGCGCCGTGGCAGCTTTCGCACGGCACTTTCACGTCGGGCAGAAAACTCATCTCGATGGTGCGCATGCCCTGCCCCTCGCAGGTCGGGCAGCGGCCTTCGCCGGTGTTGAAACTGAAGCGGTTGGCGGCATAGCCACGCGCGCGCGCCTCCAGCGTGTCGGCGAAGAGTTTGCGGATGATGTCCCAGAAGCCGATGTAGGTGGCCGGGCAGGAGCGCGGTGTCTTGCCGATCGGTGTCTGGTCCACCTCCAGCACCCGGTCAATGACGCGCCAGCCGTCGATGCCATCGCAGCCGCTCCACACGATGGCCTGGTCGCGCGTGGCCCGCGTGGCTTGCTTAGCGACGGCCGCCTGCACGTTGGCCAGCAGCACATCGCGCGCCAGTGTGGATTTGCCAGAGCCGCTGACACCTGTCACCGCGACCAGCCGCTTCAGCGGCACGGCGGCGGTGACGTGTTGCAGGTTGTGCAGCGAGGCGCCGTGAACGGTGAGCCACTGCAGCAACTGCGGGCCTTCCGGCACGGCGGGCGCCGCCGCGGCGGCGGCCTTGCGGGCCTTGGCGGTTTTCTTGGCCGGCGGTGGCAGCAGGCCGGTGGCCTCCGGCGCGGCGGTGGAGGCCAGCGCGTCGGGCCCGACCGCGCGGCGCAACTGCAGCGGGTGCCGCATCGCGTGCAGCAAATAGCGGCCGGTGACGGAATCGTCGGCCGCCGAGATGGCGCTCACCGAGCCCTGCGCCACAAGGCGGCCGCCGCGTTTGCCGGCGCTGGGGCCGATATCGATGATGTGGTCGGCGCGGCGGATCGTGTCTTCGTCGTGCTCCACCACCACCAGCGTGTTGCCCTTGTGGCGCAGCTTGTGCAGCGCGTCGAGCAGGATCTGGTTGTCGCGCGCGTGCAGGCCGATCGTCGGCTCGTCGAGCACGTAGCAAACCCCCTGCAGGTTGCTGCCGAGCTGCGCGGCGAGCCGGATGCGCTGCGCCTCGCCGCCGCTGAGCGTGGGCGCGCCACGGTCCAGCGTGAGGTAGCCCAGCCCCACTTCTTCCAGGAATTCGAGCCGGCTCTGGATTTCAGGCAGCAGGTCACGCGCGATGCCGGCCTCGCGGGCGGTCAGCCGGTCGTCGGCGATCAGTTGCTGCACCCAATGCCGCACCTCGTGCACCGACAGGCGGGCGAGGTCGGTGATCGGCACGCCCTCGATGCCGCGCTCCACATGCTGGCCGAACAGCACGGCGCGGGCCACCGCGTTCAGGCGGGTGCCGTTGCAGGTGGCGCAAGGCTGGTCGCCCGTCACCTCCACCTCGGGTTCGGCGAAGGTCTGCTCGCGGCCCTTGTGGTCGTCGTCGCGCACCGAATCGTCGAACGCGCGGCGCTGTTCGCGCGTCAGTTGCAGGCCGGTGCCCACGCAGTCCGGGCACCAGCCGTGTTTGCTGTTGTACGAGAACAGGCGCGGATCGAGTTCGGCGTAGCTGGTGCTGCAGACCGGGCAGGCGCGTTTGGTCGAGAACACGTCGATGCGGCCGATGCCCGCACACGGCAGCCCGTCTTCCATCGCCTCGCGCAGTCCGTTCAGCGGCGCCAGCACATGCACCACGCCCTTGCCGTGCTCCAGTGCCAGCGCCAGCGCGGCGCGCAGCTCGGCCTCGTCCGCGGCGTCGACCAGCAGGTCGGCCACCGGCAACTCGATCGTGTGTTCCTTGAAGCGGTCGATGCGTGGGAAATTGAGCGTCGGCAGGAATTCACCGTCGACCCGCAGATGCGTGAAGCCGCGCGGCCGCGCCCATTGCGCCAGCTCGGTGTAGACGCCCTTGCGGTTCAGCACCAGCGGCGCGAGCAGGCCGATGTGCTGGCCAGCGTAACGCTTCAGCAGCGTGGCGACGATGCTGTCGGGCGTCTGCGGCATCACCGCCGCGCCGTCGTTCACGCAGTGCTGCACGCCGAGCTTGACGAACAGCAGCCGCAAAAAATGCCAGACCTCGGTGGTGGTGCCCACCGTGCTCTTGCGGCCGCCGCGCGACAGCCGCTGCTCGATCGCCACCGTGGGCGGAATGCCGTAGACCGCGTCCACCTCCGGCCGGCCAGCCGGCTGCACGATGCTGCGCGCATAGGCGTTCAATGATTCGAGGTAACGGCGCTGGCCTTCGTTGAACAGGATGTCGAAGGCCAGCGTCGATTTGCCGGAGCCGCTGACCCCGGTGACCACGTTGAACTGGCCGCGCGGCACCTCCACGCTCAGACCCTTCAGGTTGTGTTCGCGGGCGTTGACGATGCGGATCGCGTCCGGCCCGGCGTCGGCCGGCGGCGCATAGGCGGCGCGCGGCTCGGCCACGCCCATCGCCTGGCCCAGCGTGCCGTCGTATTCCTTCAGCGCGCGGCCGGTGTGCGAGGCGGCCACCTCGCGCAGCTCTTCCGGCGTGCCCTGCGCCACGATGTGGCCGCCGGCCTCGCCGCCTTCCGGTCCGAGGTCGATGATCCAGTCGCTGGCGCGGATCACGTCGAGGTTGTGCTCGATGACGATCAGCGAATGCCCCACGTCGAGCAGCCGGCGCAGCGCGCGCATCAGCTTGGCGATGTCGTCGAAATGCAGGCCGGTGGTCGGCTCGTCGAACAAAAACAGCGTGCCCTTGCGGCTGGCGGGCTGCCGGCTCGCGGTCTCGCTTTTCGCGGCGTCGGCCAGATAGCCGGCCAGCTTCAGCCGCTGCGCCTCGCCACCGCTGAGCGTGGGCACCGGCTGGCCCAGCTTCACGTAGTCCAGCCCCACCTCGACGATGGGCTGCAGCGCGCGCACCACGTCGCGATCTTTGGCGAACAGCGCGGCGGCCTCGTGCACCGTCAGTTCCAGCACGTCGGCCACGCTCAGAAAGCGCCCGCCGCGCTCGATCTTGATCTGCATAATTTCAGGCCGGTAGCGCTGGCCGTCGCAGTCCGGGCAGCGCAGGTAGACGTCGCTCAGGAACTGCATCTCGACGTGCTCGAAGCCGGAGCCGCCGCAGGTCGGGCAACGGCCGTCGCCGCTGTTGAAGCTGAACTTGGCGGCGGTGTAGCCGCGCTGCCGCGAAGCCGGGGCGTTGGCGAAGATTTCGCGCACCGCGTCCCAGGCGCCGACGTAGCTGACCGGGTTGGAGCGCGCGGTCTTGCCGATGGGGGACTGGTCGACGAACACCACCTCGCTCAACAGGTCCGCGCCCAGCAAGCGGTCGTGCGCGCCCGGCGTGTCGGTGGCCTTGCCGAAATGCCGCAGCAGCGCCGGCGCCAGCACGTCCTGGATCAGCGACGATTTGCCGGAGCCGCTCACGCCGGTTACGCAGACCAGCTTGTGCAGCGGAAACTCGACCGACACGTGCTTCAGGTTGTGCTCGCGCGCGCCTTCCAGCACCAGACGCGGCGTGCTGTCGGTCACCATGCGGCGAAAACCCATGCCGATGTGCTTGCGCGCGCCGAGATAGGCGCCGGTCAGCGTGTCGGCATCGCGCAGCGCGTCCACCGGGCCGTCGAACACGATCTGGCCGCCGCGCTCGCCGGGACCGGGGCCCATGTCGATCACACGGTCGGCGGCCAGCATCACGGCCGGGTCGTGCTCCACCACCACCAGCGTGTTGCCGGCGTCGCGCAGCCGCAGCATGGCTTCGTTGATGCGCTGCATGTCGCGCGGGTGCAGGCCGATGCTGGGCTCGTCGAGCACGAACAGCGTGTTGACCAGCGAGGTGCCGAGCGCGGTGGTGAGGTTGATGCGCTGCACCTCGCCGCCGGAGAGCGTGCGGCTCTGCCGGTCGAGCGTGAGGTAGCCGATGCCGACGTCGGCCAGGTATTTCAGCCGGGTGCGGATTTCGTCGAACAGCAGGTCCAGCGCGCGCAGCTCGGCCGTGGCCAGCGGGCCGCTCTGGCCGGCGTTGGCCTCGCTTTCCATCAACGAGAAGAAGCGGCCCAATTGGTCGATCGGCAACTGCATCAGGTCGTGCAGGCACAGGCCGGGCATGGCTTCGAGTTGGGCGCGCGTCCAGGACACGCCATGCGGCATGAAGCGCCTGGCGGGCGGCAGCACCGCGTCGGCGTCGGCGGCGCTGCCGATGCGCCACAGCAGGCTTTCGGTCTTCAGCCGCGCGCCGTCGCAGGACGGGCAGGCGGTGTAGCTGCGGTACTTGGACAGCAAGACGCGGATGTGCATCTTGTAGGCCTTGCTCTCCAGGTACTCGAAGAAGCGGCGGATGCCGAACCAGTGCTGGTTCCATTTGCCGTTCCAGTTGGGCGAACCTTCGATCACCCATTTCTGGTGCTCGGGCGTCAGCTTGTACCAGGGCGTGTCGCGCGGGATGCCGGCCGCCTCAGCGTGGCGCATCAAATCATCTTGCGCTTCAGACCACGCCGGCGTCTGAATGGGCTTGATCGCGCCGGCGCGCAGCGTCAATTTGTCGTTCGGAATGACGAGGCCGTAGTCGACGCCGATCACCCGGCCGAAGCCCCGGCAGGTCTCGCAGGCGCCGACCGCCGAGTTGAACGAGAACATCGACGGGATGGGCTGCGTGTAGCGCAGGTCGCTGTCCGGGCAGTGCAGCCCCGTCGAGAATTTCCAGGTGATGGCCCCCACGCTCCCCACTGCGCGTGGTTCGCTGCCCCCCGAGGGGGCCGTTTCGCCTTGGGAGCGGCCCGGCGGCGAAACGCCAACTGCGTCCCCCTCACCGACCACGAACACGTTCAGCCGGCCGGCCCCGCGCCGCAGCGCGACCTCGATCGCCTCCACGACACGCGAGCGTTCGGTGTTCGACAGCCGAAAGCGGTCGGCCACCACATCGAGCACGATGACGTCGCCGCCGGTTCGCGATTCGGTGCGCTGGGCCTGCACCCGGGTGAAGCCGCTGGCGCTAAGCCACTGTTCGATGTCTTCGGCGGTGGTGTTGCCGGGCAGTTCGACCGGAAAGGTGAACACCAGGCGTGGCTCAGCCTCACCAAGAGCCGCCACCCGCTGCTGCAGTTCGGCGAGGATGGTCTCCGGCGTGTCGTGCCGCACCTCCTGGCCCGTGACCTTGTCGAACAGCCGGCCGGCGCGCGGGAACAGCAGCTTCAGGTGGTCGTTCAGCTCGGTCATCGTGCCCACGGTGGAGCGCGACGAGCGAACCGGATTGGTCTGGTCGATCGCGATGGCCGGTGGCACGCCGTCGATGCGGTCGACCGCCGGTTTGTCCATGCGGTCGAGGAACTGCCGCGCGTAGGCCGAGAAAGTCTCGACGTAGCGGCGCTGGCCCTCGGCGTAGAGCGTGTCGAACACCAGGCTGGACTTGCCCGAGCCACTCGGCCCCGTCACCACCGTCAGCTCGCCGGTGCGGATGTCGAGGTCGACGTTCTTCAGGTTGTGCTGGCGCGCGCCGCGGATGCGGATCCGGCCGGAGGAGCTCATGTCGGGGGGCGTGGAATCGGTGGTCAACCGGTCATTCTAGGAAGCCCCCATGACGCTGGCGCGCGTAAGGGTTTGGGGCGGCCGCGCCGGCCCCGGTGTCAGCCGGCGGCCTTGCGCGTCTGCCCCTTGGGAATGGCGGCGGCGCTGTCCCAGTGCTCGGCGAACCATGGCGTGGCGTCGAAGCAGTCGCGCAGCATGGTCAGCGCGTCGAAGCCCCAGAACAGCTTGTCGTCCACGGCGAAGGTGGGCACACCGAACAGGCCGCGGGCCAGGGCCTCTTCGCCGTTGGCGCGCAACTGGGCCTTCACCTCGGGTGAATCGGGCGAGCGTGCGGGCGCGAGCTGCTCGGTGAGCGCCGCGAGCCGCGCCGGGTCGGCCGCGTCGGCGCCGCCCAGCCAGACGTGGCGCAGGATGGCTTCGGTGACGTGGCGGTTGGGTGTGCCGTTCGGGTCGCAGGCCACGGCCAGCCGCAGCAGGCCGAGCGGGTTGAACGGGTGTGTGGCGGGCAGTTGAAAGGGCACGCCGTGGTGCTGCGCCTGCCAGACCACCTGCCGGTAGGTCCAGGCCCGTTTGGGCGCGATTTCGGCCGGCCCCAGTTGGCCGAAATGCTGCAGCAGGCTGGCGAACAGGATGGGTTTGTAGGTGACGCTGTAGCTGTGGCCGGCCAGCACCTCGGGCAGCTTCTCGAAGGCCAGGTAGGCGTAGGGCGAGATGGCGTCGAAATAGAAGTCGATGTGTTTCATGGGGCGTGGGTGTGCGGTTGGGCACGGGCCGCGACCAGGCCCCAGACGCGGCGCTTGTCGGCATCGGCCATGCGGCTCCAGGCGGCGATTTCGTCCAGCGTGCGGAAACAGCCCTCGCACAGGCCGGTTGCAGCGGCCATGCGGCACACCGACACGCAGGGTGAAGGCACATTTTCGGCTGCAGTCAGCGCCAATGCTGCACTTTCAGCTATCATTTTTGCAGCATCGGGGGCGGGCGCCTGAGCAGCGGTCATGGCCCGATTGTGCCGCCGCCGGCGCTCTACGCCTGTCGCTTGTTGAGCAGCGCCGTCGCCGCGCGGGAATTCGGCTTGCGGCCGAGGAAGTCGCTGATGTAGGCGCCGGCATCGACCAGCTTGTCGAGGTCGATGCCCGTGTCAATGCCCATGCCCTGCAGCAGGTAGACCACGTCTTCGGTGGCGGCGTTGCCGGTCGCACCCTTGGCGTAGGGGCAGCCGCCGAGGCCGGCCACCGAGGTGTCGAACTGCCAGACGCCCATCTCCAGCGCGGCCAGCGTGTTGGCCAGCGCCTGGCCGTAGGTGTCGTGGAAATGGCCGGCGATGTGGTCGAGGTCGTAGTGCGCCAGCGCCGCCGCCATGGCGGCCTGCACCTTGTGTGGCGTGCCGGTACCGATGGTGTCGGCCACGTAGACGTCGTCCACGCCGATCTCCTTCATCAGCCGCGCCACATAGCCCACCCGCTCCGGCGCAACCTCACCCTCGTAGGGGCAGCCGACCGAACACGAGATGGCGCCGCGCACCGGCAGTTGCGCGGCGTGGGCCGCTTCCACCACCGGGCGGAAACGCTCGATGCTCTCTGCGATGGAGCAGTTGATGTTGCGCTGGCTGAAGGCCTCGCTGGCAGCGCCGAAGACCACGATCTGGTCGGGCCGCGTGGCCTTTGCTGCCTCAAAGCCCTGCAGGTTGGGCGTCAGCACCGAATAGGTCACGCCGGGCTGGCGGGCGATGCCAGCCATCACCTCCGCGTTGTCGGCCATCTGCGGCACCCACTTGGGGCTGACGAAGCTGGTCACCTCGATGTGCTTCAGCCCCGCGGCCTGCAGCCGGTGAACCAGTTCCACCTTCACGGCGGCAGGCACCGGCGCCTTCTCGTTCTGCAGGCCGTCGCGCGGGCCCACGTCAACCAGCCGCACTGTCGTCGGTTTCGCCATGCTGTCGCTCCTTCTCAGGCCGGCTGTTTCGCGGAGGCCAGGCGCAGCAGTTCCGCGCCTTCGGTCACCTGGTCGCCCGGCGCGTACAGCAGTTCCTCGACCACGCCGCCTTCCGGCGCGGCGATGGTGTGCTCCATCTTCATCGCCTCCATCACCGCCAGCGGCTGGCCCTTGGTGACGGTGTCGCCGGCCTTCACCGCGAACGACACCACCTTGCCCGGCATCGGCGCGGTCAGGCGGCCGCCTTCGGGCTGCACGTCGCCGGCATGAGCCATCGGGTCCAGCACCAGCAGTTCGGCGGCGCCACGGCCGGCGAACACGTGCAGCGCCTCGCCGTGGCGGTAGGTCTGGGCCAGCAAACGCTCACCGGCGAAATGCAGGTCCAGCCCGCCCGCCAGCTGCTGGAACTGCAGCGCGCCGGTCAACGCGCCGGCCGACAGCCGCAGCGTGCCACCTCGGCCGTAGGTGAGCGTGGCCTGGGCCGGCTCGCCGTTGAAGCTGAGATCGAACCCGCGCTGCGACACGCCGTGCGAGCGCCAGCCGTCGCGCCGGCTGAACGGGTCGGCGCCCTCCTGCGCGCGCTCGTCGAGCAGCGTGCGGGCCACCGCCGCCGCAGCCGCCAGCGGCAGGCCGACCGGCTGCTGGTGGAACAGCACGGCCGATTCGCGCTGGATCAGCGCGGTGTCCAATTTCGCTTGCGCGAACGACGGGCTGCGCACCACGTGGCGCAGGAACTGCACGTTGGTCGCGAGGCCGACGATGTGGACCTGCGCCAGCGCCTCGTCGAGCCGGGCCAGCGCCTCGGCGCGGTTGGCGCCGTGCACGATGAGCTTGGCGATCATCGAGTCGTAGAACGGGCTGATCGCGTCGCCCTCGCGCACGCCGTCGTCGATGCGCACCGCGTTCGGCGCGCGCTCGAACGCGGTGGCCGGCGGCTTGCGGTACACGTGCAAGGTGCCGGTGGACGGCAGGAAGTTGTTGTCGGGGTTCTCGGCGCAGATGCGCGCCTCGATCGCGTGGCCGTGGATGCGCAGGTCTTCCTGGCGCAGCGGCAGCGGCTCGCCGGAAGCCACGCGCAGTTGCCACTCCACCAGGTCCAACCCGGTGATGGCTTCGCTGACCGGGTGCTCCACCTGCAGCCGGGTGTTCATCTCCATGAAGTAGAACTTCATCTGGTCGGGCCGGTCGTAGCCGCCGGTCTGCTCGACGATGAACTCCACCGTGCCGGCGCCCACATAGTCCACCGCGCGCGCGGCGTTCACCGCCGCCTGGCCCATGGCCTGGCGCAGCGCCTCGGTCATGCCCGGTGCGGGCGCTTCCTCCAGCACCTTCTGGTGGCGGCGCTGCACCGAGCAGTCGCGCTCGAACAGGTAGACGCAGTTGCCATGCGTGTCGCCGAACACCTGGATTTCGATGTGGCGCGGCCGCTGCACGTATTTCTCGACCAGCACCGCGTCGTCGCCGAAGCTGTTGATCGCCTCGCGCTTGCACGAGGCCAGCGCGGCGTCGAAGTCTTCGGCCTTGTCGACCGCGCGCATGCCCTTGCCGCCGCCGCCGGCGCTGGCCTTGATGAGCACCGGGTAGCCGATGCGGTCGGCTTCGCGCTTCAGCAGCGCCGGGTCCTGGTCAGCGCCGTGGTAGCCCGGCACCAGCGGCACGCCAGCCTTTTCCATGAGCTGCTTGGACTCGGCCTTCAGGCCCATCGCCAGCAGCGCGGCGGGCGGCGGGCCGATGAAGACCAGCCCGGCCTCGGCGCAGGCTTTGGCGAAGTCTTCGTTCTCGCTGAGGAAGCCGTAGCCGGGGTGGATGGCCTGCGCGCCGGTGGCCCTGGCGGCCTCGATGATTTTTTCCCATCGCAGGTAGCTGTCCTTGGGCGCACTGCCGCCGATGTGCACCGCTTCGTCGCAGGCGGCCACGTGTTTGGCGGTGGCGTCGGCGTCGGAGTAGACGGCCACGGTCTTCACCGCCAGGCGGCGCGCGGTGGCGGCCACGCGGCAGGCGATCTCGCCACGATTGGCAATCAATATCTTGTCGAACATGTGGGGTTCTTTCAGGTGGAGCCGGTGCGCGCACCGCCGCCGAAGAAGCTGGCGATGCGTTTGACGAGGGCCTTGAGGAATTTCACCAGCACGACCAGCAGCCACACCATCAGCACCAAAGCTGCCACGAGCAGCACGCCGAACAGCAAGGGGTGGGTGGCGGCCAGCCACAGGGCGCCGAGCGAGGCGCCGTCTTCCACCAGGCTGACGCCCATGTTGGAAAACGGCTCGGGCGAGGTGTTGACGGCCGCGCGGGCCGTCATCTTGGTAGCGTGCGAGGTGGCGGCCAGCGTGCCGCCCAGCAGCGCCGCCACGGTGGTCATGGTGGCGCTGTCGGCGCCCAGCGCACCGGCCGCCAGCGCGGCGCCGGCGGGGATGCGGATGACCGTGTGCACCACATCCCAGAGGCTGTCGACGCCGGGGATCTTGTCGGCGAAGAACTCGACGAACAGCATGAAGCCGCTGCTGACCAGCAGCGCCGGGTGCTGCAGCAGCTTGAGCCCGGTCGGCAGGTCGATCCAGCCGAGGTAGCCGGCCAGGCCGGTGGCGAACACCACCGCGTACAGACGCAGCCCGCTGGCCCAGCCGAGCGCGGCCGCCAGCGCGAGCAGTTGCGGCGTGTCGAACAGGTGGCGGGCGGCGTCCATGGCGGCTCCGGCTTCAGGCGGTGGCTTCGGGCTCGACCCAGCGGGGCTTGCGCTTCTGCAGGAAGGACGACACGCCCTCCTTGCCTTCGTCGCTGGCGCGGATGTCAGCGATGCCCTTGACCGTCATCGCCACGAGTTCGGCTTCGATCTCACGCTCGGCCACATCATGCAGCAGCCGCTTGCAGGCCGCCAGCGCGGCCGGGCCGGCGCCCACCAGCGCCTGCGCAATGGCCTCCACCCGCAGCGACAGCAGCTCGGGCGGCACCACCTCGTGCACGAAGCCGATGCGCAGCGCCTCGGCGGCGTCGAAGCGCTCGGCGGTGAGGAAATAGCGGTGCGCGGCGCGCGGCCCCATCGCGCGGATCACGTAGGGGCTGATGGTGGCCGGGATCAGGCCCAGCTTGACCTCGCTCAGGCAGAAGGTGGCGCCGTCCACGCTCACCGCGATGTCGCAGGCCGACACCAGCCCCATGCCGCCGGCGAACACGTCGCCGTGGATGGCCGCAATCGTCGGCTTGGGACAGGCGTAGATGGTCTTCAGCATGCCGGCCAGCTTGCTGGCGTCGGCGATGTTCTGCTCGCGGGTGTAGTCGGCCATCTGTCGCATCCAGTTCAGGTCGCCACCGGCACAAAAGGCCGGGCCGTCGCCGGCCAGCACGATGCAGCGCACGCGGGTGTCGCGGCTCAATTCGGCGAAAGCCTCGGCCAGCTCCTGGATCAGCACGCTGTTGAAGGCGTTGCGCACCTCGGGGCGGCTCAACACCACCCGGGCCATGTGGCCGGTGGTTTCGATGCGGACATGTTGCATGGCGGTGTGCTCCGGCGTCACATGCGGAAGAGACCGAACTTGGTCTCGGGAATCGGTGCATTCAATGTGGCGCTCAGGCCCAGCGCCAGCACGCGACGGGTGTCGGCGGGGTCGATCACGCCGTCGTCCCACAGCCGGGCGGTGGCGTAGTAGGGGTGGCCCTGATCCTCGTACTGCTGGCGGATGGGCGCCTTGAAGGCCTCTTCCTCGTCGGCCGTCCATTGGCCGCCTTTGCCTTCGATGCCGTCGCGCTTCACGGTGGCCAGCACGCTGGCGGCCTGCTCGCCGCCCATCACGCTGATGCGCGCGTTCGGCCACATCCAGAGGAAGCGTGGCGAATAGGCGCGGCCGCACATGCCGTAATTGCCGGCGCCAAAGCTGCCGCCGATGATGATGGTGAACTTGGGCACCTGGGCGGTGGCCACCGCGGTCACCATCTTGGCGCCGTTGCGGGCGATGCCCTCGTTCTCGTACTTGCGGCCGACCATGAAGCCGGTGATGTTCTGCAGGAACACCAGCGGAATCTTGCGCTGGCAGCACAGCTCGATGAAGTGGGCGCCCTTCAGCGCCGACTCGCTGAACAAGATGCCGTTGTTGGCGATGATGCCGACCGGCATGCCCTCCACATGCGCGAAGCCGCAGACCAGCGTATTGCCGAAGCGGGCCTTGAATTCGTCGAAGGCGCTGTCGTCGACGATGCGGGCGATGATCTCGCGCACGTCGAAGGGCTTGCGGGTGTCGGTCGGGATCACGCCGTACAGCTCCTCGGCCGAGAAACGCGGCGCCTTGGGCGGCTGCAGCAGCTGCGGTTGAGGCTTCACGCGGTTCAGGTTCTTCACCGCCGAGCGGGCCAGCGCCAGCGCGTGCAGGTCGTTCTGCGCCAGGTGGTCGGCCACGCCGGAGAGCCGGGTGTGCACGTCGCCGCCGCCCAGGTCTTCGGCCGTCACCACCTCGCCGGTGGCGGCCTTCACCAGCGGCGGGCCGCCGAGGAAGATGGTGCCCTGATTCTTGACGATGATGGTCTCGTCGCTCATCGCCGGCACATAAGCGCCGCCGGCCGTGCAGGAGCCCATGACCACCGCGATCTGCGCGATGCCCTGGGCGCTCATGTTGGCCTGGTTGAAGAAGATGCGGCCGAAATGCTCGCGGTCTGGAAACACCTCGTCCTGGTTGGGCAGGTTGGCGCCGCCGGAATCGACCAAGTAGATGCACGGCAGCCGGTTCTCGCGCGCGATCTCCTGCGCCCGCAGGTGCTTCTTCACCGTCATCGGGTAGTAGGTGCCACCCTTCACGGTGGCGTCGTTGCAGACGACGATGCAGTCCACGCCGCTCACCCTGCCGATGCCGACGATCACGCCAGCGCCCGGCGCGGCGTTGTCGTACATGTTCAGCGCGGCCAGCGGGGCCAGTTCCAGGAAGGGCGTGCCAGGGTCGAGCAGGCGGGCCACGCGGTCGCGCGGCAGCAGCTTGCCACGGCCGGTGTGCTTGGCGCGCGCGGCCTCCCCGCCGCCGTTGGCGACCTTGGCGATGTGCGCGGCGAGGTCATCGACCAGCGCGCGCATCGCGGCGGCGTTGGCCTGGAAGTCGGCCGAGCGCGCGTTCAGTTTGGTCTCTAAGGTCATGTGTGCTTCAACCCCATCGTCGCGCGCCTCGCGGGCCCATGCCGCACCGGCGCGCCGTCGTTTCTGAAAATCGGTGTTCGAGGCGGGCGGCGCTCAGGCCGTCACGTCTTCCTTCAGGCCCAGTTCAGCCTTCATCGCATCGCGGATCTTGAACTTCTGGATCTTGCCGGTCACCGTCATCGGGAATTCCTTGACGAACCGGATGTACCGGGGCACCTTGTAGTGCGCGATCTGGCCCTTGCAGAAGGCACGGATCTGGTCCTCGTCGAGCTGTTCGCCGGGCTTCACGACGATCCACGCGCACAGCTCCTCGCCGTAGCGCTGGTCGGGCACGCCGACCACCTGCACGTCCTGCACCGCGGGCATGCGGTACAGGAACTCCTCGATCTCGCGCGGGTAGATGTTCTCGCCGCCGCGGATCACCATGTCCTTGATGCGGCCGACGATCTTCACATAACCCTCGGCGTCCATCGTCGCCAGGTCGCCGGTGTGCATCCACTGCTCGGCGTCGATCGCCTCGCGGGTTTTTTCCTCGTCGCCCCAGTAGCCGTACATCACCGAATAACCCTTGGTGCAGAACTCGCCGCTCTGGCCGGTGGGCACCGTCTTGCCGGTCTCCGGATCGACGATCTTGATCTGCAGATGCGGCTGCACCACGCCGACCGTGCCGACGCGTTTGTCGAGCGGCGTGGCGGTGGAGCTCTGGCAGCTCACCGGGCTGGTCTCGGTCATGCCGTAGGCAATGGTCACCTCCCCCATGTGCATGTCGGCGACCACCCGCTTCATCACCTCGATCGGGCACGGCGAGCCGGCCATGATGCCGGTGCGCAGCGTCGACAGGTCGAACTCGCCAAAGCGCGGGTGGTCCAGCGCGGCGATGAACATGGTGGGCACACCGTGCAGGCCGGTGCATTTCTCGTCCTGCACGGTCTGCAGCACGGCCAGCGGGTCGAAGGCGTCGTTGGGCATCACCATGGTGGCGCCGTGCGTGATGCAGGCCAGGTTGCCCAGCACCATGCCGAAGCAGTGGTACAGCGGCACCGGGATGCACAGCCGGTCGCTGGGCGTCAGCTCCATGCAGCGGCCGATGAAGAAGCCGTTGTTCAGGATGTTGCGGTGCGTCAGCGTCGCGCCCTTGGGGAAGCCGGTGGTGCCGCTGGTGAACTGCACGTTGATCGGGTCGGTGGCTTTCAGGTCTTTCGCGGCGGTGGCCACGGCCGGATCGCCAGCGCGGCCCTTCGCCAGCAGCTCCGAGAAGCGCCAGGTGCCGGCGACGTCGTCGCCCTGACCCTCGACGTCGATCCACGCCACGCTGCGCAGGTCGGGCAGGCGCTTGGCCTGCAGCGCGCCAGGCTGGGCGGTGTCGAGTTCGGGCGCCAGTTCGCGCAGCATGCCGAGGTAGTCGCTGGTCTTGAAGCGCGACATGGTGACCAGCGCCTTGCAGCCGACCTTGTTCAGCGCATATTCCAGCTCGGCCGTGCGGTAGGCCGGGTTGATGTTGACGAGGATCAGGCCGACCTTGGCCGTGGCGATCTGCATCAGCACCCATTCGGCGTTGTTGTGCGACCAGATGCCGATGCGGTCGCCCGGCGCCAGCCCGATGCCCAGCAGCGCGCTGCCCAGCCGGCTGGCCGCATCGGCGAGCTGGCCGTAGGTGTAGCGGCGCTTCTGGTGCACGCTGACCAGCGCTTCGTGGTCGGGCTGGCGCGCGGCCATGTCGTCGAAGAAGGCGCCGATGGTCTGCTCGATCAGCGGCACGTCGGTCGGCCCGGTGGCCTGACTTTCGGTGAGCGTGGAAGGGCGTTGGGTCATGCTGTCTCCCTGTTGTGCGCCCACCGTGCGGGGCGTCCGGCGGGCTGGTCGTGCAAGCATAGGCCGCCAAGGCGAACCGCGTCGGCCAGGCAGGTTGCAAATCCTGCCAGCGTCCCGGTTATTCGGCGGCGGCCGTCAGCGCCCCGGCTGCAGGCGGCGCCGGTAGTCGGCCGGGGACTCGCCGGTCCATTGCCGGAAGGCCCGCGCGAAGCTCTTCTCGCTGCCGAAGCCCACGGCCTGCGCCACCTGCTTGATCGGACGCTGGCTGCGGCCGAGCGCGTCCATTGCGCGTTCCCGCCGCACATCGTCTTTCAGGGCCTGCAGCGACGCCCCCTCCTCGCGCAACTGGCGGTGCAGCGTGCGGGTCGACAGGTTCAGCGCATGGGCCAGCGCATTGGCGGTGGCGGCGCCGGGCTGGCTGTGCAGCAGGGCGCGGATCTGCTGCACCAGCAAGCGGTCGCGCCGGTACGGCCGCACGATGAGCTGGAGCGCGTCGCGCAGCATGGCACCCACGGCCTGGTCGTCGCGGCGCAGGGGCAGCGCCAGATAGCCGGCGTCGAAGCGCAGCGCCGCCACGGGCGCGTCGAAGAAGACCGGCCCCGGAAACAGCACCGGGTAGGCGGACTGGTGCGGCGGCGCCGGAAACGGAAACTCGGCCTGTCGCAGGGCGATGCGCGAATCGATCAGCCAGCAGGCCAGGCCGTGCAGGTTGCGCAGCAGCGTCACCAGGCAGAACTCCCGCGAGGGGCCGATGTCGCGGTGCTCCCGCAGCGTCACGGTGGCCATGCCCTGCGCCACCTCGAGCGTCAGTTCCACGTCGTCGGTCAGCAGGCGGTGGTGGCGGCACCACCGCCGCAGCGCCACGCCCAGCGTCGGCGCGCTCAGCGACGCGCGGGCCAGCATGCCGTAGCTGCCCCAGGGCAGGCGGCGGGCGAACCAGCCGAGGCCTTCGTCGTCGAGCTCGTGCATGGCCTCGCCGGCCAGCCGTTCGAGCTGGCGCGAGGTGATGGTGGCCGCAGGGTTGGCGAGTTCGGCTGGCGCTATCTGCGCGCGGGCCAGCGCAGGGCCGGCGTCAACACCGTGCCGGCCATACGCCAGCAGGAGCTGTCGCACAAAGGCCATCGGCGTGGCGGCAACCGGGTTCATCGGTGCAGTGTAGAAGAAGGCCGTGCGCCATGCCGCGCCGCCCTCCCCACAAAAAAGGAGGCCGCACGGTGCAGCCCCGCGCGGCCTCCAAGCAAGGCCTCAGCCTTGGAAAGACCCCCTGGCCACTGGTAACAGTTTCAGAGGGCGGAGACGCCTGGTGCCCTGGTCAGAACACCTGGAGGAAACGCAGGTTCAGACGGGCGTTTTCGCGGAAGCCGTTCTCCACCGAGGAGTCGCGGCCGACGGTGGCCAGTACCTGCTGGGTCGGCGACAGGAAGTGCGCAAAGCCGACGTTGAACTTGAACGTTTCGGTCTTGTTGTTCTGGTCGACGCCGTTGATGCGGGTCTTGCCGCCGGTGGTGTAGGAGATGCCGCCACGCAGGTCGGTGGTGCCGGAAAGCTGGTAGCGCAGGTAGCTCTGGAATTGGTACTGCGCCTTCTGCTTCATGGTGCCGCCCACCACGTCATCGTTCTTGCCGAACAGCGTCACGTCGCCGATCACGTCGAGCAGCAGCTTCTCGGTCAGCGGCGTGATGTAGCCGGCGTTCAGGATGAGCTTGACGCGGTTTTCGCCGATGCTCAGCGGGTCGTTCTTGTTGTACTGGCCGGTGGGCAGCGACAGGAAGGGCGTGATGCCGAAGTGCGTCTTGTCGCTCGGCTTGTTGAACCACAGCGTGGCGCCAACCAGCAGGTCGCCGACACCGCTGTTCTTGCCCAGCACCGGGCCGAGGTCACCCTTGGCCTTGAGCTGGCCAAAGGGCAGGATGAACTGCGGGTCGACGATGTAGCCACCGATTTCCGTGAAGTGCACCATCCGCAGCAGCCCGATGTCGGAGTCGAGCTTGTTATTGCCCGGCACCTTGTTGCCGTTGGCGTACAGGGCGTTGCGCTGGGCGTGCTGGTAATAGACGATCGCGAGGTTGGTGCCCGCCGGCAGGGCGGTGTAGTCGCCCGGATCGACGTCGAGCGCATGGGCCGGGTTCAGAACCGCGGCTGCGGCCAGGGCGCTGGCTGCAGCGCCACGGGCAAAGTGCTTGCGGAATATGGAAATCATGTCTTCTCCTCTGTGGGTGTTTTGATGGGGGTGAAATGCCGTCCGCAGGTGGGTGATGCCGCGCGGGCTGCCGCGCGGCATCGGGCGGCCTGCGGCCCCGCCCGATGCTGGTGGTGTGTGAGCCGCGTGCCGTGCGTCACTTCTTCGGCCGGATGGCGTCAGCCGTGCCCTGGATGAAGGCCTTGATCTTCTGCACGTCGTCGTGGGTCAGCTTGCCGGTGAAGTCCGGCATGCCGCGCTCGACGGCCGGGCCGTTGAACACGAACTTGTCCAGGTTCTCGATGTAGGCCGGGTCCATGTAGCCGAGGTTGGGGATGTTGCCGCCCTTGTCCACCCCCGGCACACCGTGGCAGAACACGCAGTTGCTGACGTAGAGGCCGGTGCCGGCGGGCACGTCCTTCGGGTCGTACTTCACGCCCGCCACGAGGTTGCCCAGCTGGTACTTCACGAACTCGGGCATGGTCGCCTTGCCGCCCACCGCGAAGGTGTAGACCGTGCCGGGCGTCTTCAGGTCGGTGGCGCGCTGGAACTGGCCGAACACGCCACCCCAGCCGACCGCGATGGACACGTATTGCTTGCCGTCCACCATGTAGGTGCTGGGGGCCGCGATCACGCCGGTGCCGGTGGCCGTTTCCCACAGCTTCTCGCCGGACTTGGCGTTGTAGACCACGAAGCGCCCGTCGGCCGTGCCCTGGAACACCAGGTTGCCAGCGGTGGTCAGCGTGCCACCGTTCCACGGCGCGACGTATTCCTGGCGCCAGACTTCCTTCTGCTGCACCGGGTCCCACGCCACCAGGCGGCCAAACGGCTTGCTGGTCGGCGGCACGGCGTTGACCGACATGCCGGTGTTCCAGCCGTTGCCGCTCATCGGCTGGCCCGGCAGGTTGGAGCCATACTTCTTCCAGGTCTTGTCGTCGCCCAGCACCAGCGGCACGTTCTGCGCCGGGATGTAGACCAGACCGGTGACCGGGTTGAACGACATGTGCTGCCAGTCGTGGCCGCCGAAGGGGCCGGGCACGATGTCGTAGGGGTTCTCCTTGCTGCGGCGGGCCTGGTCTTCGATCGGCCGGCCGTTCTTGTCGTAGCCGGTGGCCCAGTTCACGTCCACGAAGTTCTTGGCGGAGATGAACTTGCCGTTGGTGCGGTCCACCACGAAGAAGAAACCATTCTTCGGGGCGTGCATCACGACCTTGCGCGTCTTGCCGTCGATCTTCAGGTCAGCCAGGATCAGATCCTGCACCGAGGTGTAGTCCCAGTTGTCCGACGGCGTTTCCTGGTAGTGCCAGACGTATTTGCCGGTGTCCGGGTTGAGCGCGACGATGGAGGCCAGGTACAGGTTGTCGCCGCCGCCCGGGCTGCGCTTGCTGTGCGCCCACGGCGAACCGTTGCCGGTGCCGATGTACATCAGGTTGAGCTCGGGGTCGAACACCATGGAGTTCCACACGGTGCCGCCGCCGCCAGCCTCCCAGTACTTGCCCGCCGGGTCCCAGGTTTTCGCGGCCTTGGCCATCGACTCGTCCTCGAACGGCTTGCTCGGATCGCCCGGCACGGTGAACCAGCGCCACTTCTGGTCGCCGGTCTCGGCGTCGTAGGCGGTGATGTAGCCGCGCACGCCGAACTCGGCGCCGCCGTTGCCGATGATGACCTTGCCGTTGAAGATGCGCGGCGCGCCGGTGCTGGTGTACGAGCGGCTGTGATCGATGATCGTGTCCTTCTCCCAGACCTTGCTGCCGGTGGCCGCGTCCAACGCGATCAGCCGGCCGTCGTAGGAGGCCACGTACACCTTGCCCTTGTGCAGCGCCACGCCACGGTTGACCACGTCGCAGCAGCCCTTGAAGCCGCCGGTGCGCGGCACCTTGGGGTCGAACGCCCACAGCCGCTTGCCGGTGCGCACGTCGATCGCGTGGACCACGCTCCAGGGCGCGGAGACGTACATCACGCCATCCACCACCAGCGGCGTGGCCTCCACGCCGCGCGTCGATTCGAGGTTGTACGACCAGACCAGGCCAAGGTCCTTGGCGTTGCCGGTGTTGATCTGGTTGAGCTTGCTGAAGCGGGTCTCAGCGTAGTCGAGGCCGATGGCGGGCCAGTCGGTGGTGCGCGCCTCGTTGGCTCGCACGAAGCGGCCGTCAACCTTGGCGGTGGCCTTGGCGATGTGCTGCGGCGAGCCCTTGGCATCGGCTTGCACGCCGCCGGACCCCAGGGCCAGCAGACCGCTGGCCGCCAGCAGGGCAATGCGGACCGCTTGGCGCGTCGTCCGGGGAAGTGGGTTGTTGATCTTCAAGTGGTGACTCCTCTGGTTGTTCGGTATCCGCGGTGCCACGCATCGAGAGGCATCGGCACGGTCGCTACTGTCGCGATTCGGTCCGGGCGTCAACACATCGGGTTTTCCCGGGCACAAAATCGTTCCGTCCCGACACAACAATCCGCGCCAATCACCGCAAACGCCCATGACACCGAGACCCACGTCGCTCACTTCAGGCCCCTTCTTCGTGACGCCCCAGCAGCGCGTTGCGCTGGCGCGCGAACGCTATTTCGAAGAGGGCGAACGGCCCTCCGGCCTGGTGTCGGAAGCGGTCATCCAGTCGTGGGCGCGCTGCCTGCGGGCACGGCGCGCACCCAACGATCCGGCCGTCTTCGACCCCGTCACCGCAAGCCGCGCGCACCACACGCTGGCGCGCAACCGCGCGCTGCTGGAGTCGGCGCGGCCGGTGCTGCGCGAGCTGGAATCGGCCATCCACGGCAGCGGCTGCCGCTTCATCCTCACCGACGCGCAGGGCGTGGTCATCGACGCCAGCCCGATGTCGCGCAGCGACGGCGCGGTCACGCGCCTCGTCACCCGCATCGGCGTCAACCTTGGCGAAGACGAGATCGGCACCTCGGCGCCGGGCATCGTGGTGAAAACCGGCAATGCCAGCGTCGTTCACGGCGCGGAACATTTCTTCCAGAACGTGGAAGGCATGTACTGTGCCGCCGCGCCGATACGGGAAGCGACGGGCTCGCTGGCGGCCGTGCTGGACATTTCCATCGAAAACGCCGAACTGCCCTTCGACGTGCCGACTCTCGTCGGCATGTATGCCACCGGCATCGAGAACCGCCTGCTGATCGCCCGCACGCGCAGCCCGCTCCTGCTGCGGCTGCAGGTCAACCCCACGCTGTTCGGCACACCGCTGGAAGCGCTGGTGGCGGTGAACGACGACGGCCGCGTGGCGTGGATGAATTCCGCCGCCGACCGGCTGCTGATGCGCTCCGAATTGCGTGCCGCACCGCCGCCACTCATCGAAGACCTGCTGGGCTGCGGCTTCGAGGGGTTTCTCGCGGCCGCGGCCAACCCCATCGCGCACATGCACCGGGCGACCAACGGCCTGGGCGTCTGGGTCACGGCGCAGATGCTGGTGCCCGACGGCATCAGCGGCGCCATGGTGGCACTGGGCACGCCAGAACCGCCGCGCACCGCCACGGTGCCCCTGGCGGCAGAGCCACCCGCAGCCTCGGCGGCTGTCACGCCCGCCGCAGCGGCCGCCCCCCAGTCGCTCCACGACGCCAACCTTCAGGCCATCGAGCAGGCGCTGGCCCAGGCGGGGGGCAACGTCTCCCGTGCGGCGCGTGCGCTGGGCGTGTCGCGCGGGTTGCTGTACCGCCGCCTGCGCGAACGCGGCGCAAACCCCGACACCGACTGACGCGCCTCGCCTGAAGCGGGCGGCTGTACCGTCCCGGAACAGGGTTCGCCCACGCTCGACGCTGGTTGTTCCCGCTCCTATCGTGGTGGTCTTTTCAAGGCGCACCCACGCGCAGGAGCACGACGACATGGACCTGTCCAACATCCGCCATCTGCTGACGCAGCAGACCACCGATTTCCTCGCCAAGCGCGAACACCAACTGCTGATCGACGGCCAGTGGCGCCCGGCGGCCAGCGGCAAGACCTTTGCCACCGTGAACCCGGCCACCGAAGAAGTCATCACGCAGATTGCCGCGGCCGGCCCCGAGGACGTGGACCTCGCGGTGAAGGCCGCGCGCAAGGCCTTCGACGGTGGCGCCTGGCCGGCGATGAAGCCGGCCGAGCGGCAGCGCCTGCTGCTGAAGCTGGCCGACCTGGTGGAAGCGCACGCGCAGACGCTGGCCGAAATCGAATCGGTCGACAACGGCAAGTCGGCCGGCATCGCGCGCGCCGTGGACATGGCGCTGACGGTGGACTTCTTCCGCTACATGGCCGGCTGGGCCACCAAGATCGAGGGCTCCACCACCGCCGTCTCGGTGCCGTTCGCGCCGCAGGCGCAGTTCGCCACCTACACGCTGCGCGAGGCGGTGGGCGTGGTCGCGGCCATCGTGCCGTGGAACTTCCCGCTGCTGGTGGCCGCCTGGAAACTGGGCCCGGCGCTGGCCGCCGGCTGCACCGTGGTGCTGAAACCCGCCGAGCAGACGCCTTTGACCGCGCTCTACCTCGGTGAGCTGATCGGCCAGGCCGGCTTCCCGCCGGGCGTGGTCAACATCCTGACCGGCGACGGCCTGGAAGCCGGCGCGCCGCTGACGAAGCACCCGCTGGTCGACAAGATCAGCTTCACCGGCTCCACCGAGGTCGGCAAGATCATCGGCCACGCGTCGGTCGACAACATGACCCGCTTCACGCTGGAGCTGGGCGGCAAGTCGCCGGTCATCGTGCTCGACGACTGCGACCCCGCCACCGCGGCGGCCGGTGCGGCCAACGCCATCTTCTTCAACCACGGCCAGGTCTGCTGCGCCGGCTCGCGCCTCTACGTGCAGAAGAAGATGTTCGACAACGTGGTCAGCGAGATCGGCAAGATCGCCAGCGGCATGACGCTGGGCCACGGCTTCGACGCCGCCGCGCAGATGGGGCCGCTGGTGTCGCAGGAGCAGATGGACCGGGTCTGCGGCTACATCGACATCGGCCGCTCGCAGGGCGCCGAGGTGGTGGCCGGCGGCGGCCGCCACAGCGGCAAGGGCTACTTCGTGCAGCCCACGGTGCTGGCCAACGTGGACCACAACAAGCGCGTGGTGCAGGAGGAGATCTTCGGGCCGGTGCTGACCGCCATGCCCTACGACAGCATCGACGAGGTCGCGGCCTGGGCGAACGACACGCCCTACGGCCTGGGCGCCAGCATCTGGTCGAACAACCTGAGCAAGGTGCACCGACTGGTGCCGAAGATCAAGGCCGGCACGGTCTGGGTCAACTGCCACAGCGCGCTCGACCCGGCCATGCCCTTTGGCGGCTACAAGCAGTCCGGCATTGGCCGCGACATGGGCCGCGCGTCGCTCGACGCCTACCTGGAAACCAAGTCAGTGTTCATCGCGATCTGACGCTGTTTCAGGTTGACCAGCCGGCCAGCAGCGCCGGCAGGTCGGCCATGTCGGCGAAGACCTGCACCGCGCCGGCCTCGCGCAAGGCGCGCGGTGCATCGTGCCCGAAGGCGGCCGGGCTGAAACCGAAGACGGTGGCGCCGGCCGCCACGCCGGCGGTCACGCCGGTCACCGTGTCTTCCACCACCGCGCAGCGTTTGGGGTCCGCGCCCAGCGCGGCGGCTGCGGCCAGATACACGTCGGGCGCGGGCTTGGAGCGCGGCAGCTCGTGGCCGCTGAAGATGCGCCCCTCAAAGTATTCGAGCATGCCGCATTTGGCGAGCTGCAGTTCCACCTTGAACCGGTCGGCACCCGACGCGCAGGCGATGCGGCCGTTCCAGCGCGCAAACACAGCGGCCACCGCTTCGGCGGCGCGGGGAATGGCCTGCAGCTCGTTGCGCAGGCGCGTGTTGCGCTCTTCACGGAACGATTCCATCCAGGCTTCGGTCAGCGGCTGGCCGGTCTCGGCCTCGATGCGGGCGCGTTCGTCCTTCACCGCCTTGCCGATGAACAGCCGCTCGCATTCGGCATGGGTCATCACCCAGCCGCGCTCGGCCAGCATGTCGCGCAGCACGCCGTTGGTGATGGGTTCGCTGTCGACCAGCACACCGTCGCAATCAAACAGAACGGCATCGAACGGCAGGGGCAATCGGGTCTCGGTCATGGTCTTTCAGGCCAGCGCGTCGCGCAGGCGGAACAGCACCCACTCGGGGCGGCGGTTGAAGCGGATCGGGAACAGGCTGACGCCGAGGCCGCTGGTCACGTAGAGGTCGTTGGCGTTGGCGCGCACCCAGCCGTAGTACCAGTCTTTCGGCGTCTTGCCGGAGGTGACCAGCGGGCCGAGCCCGGGCAGCGCTACCTGGCCGCCATGGGTGTGGCCAGCAACGATGAGGCCCTGCAGCGGCGGCAGTTCGCGCGCGCTGCTGGGCTCGTGCATGAAGACCAGCGCCTGCGCGCCGGCCGGCAGTTGGGCGAGTGCCTCGCTCGGCCGTGATTGCCCCGCGATCTCGTCGCCGATGCCGACCACCCAGACCGGCGCGTCGGGCAGCCGCACCGCGCGGTTGTCGATGACACGGACGCCGTGGCGCTCCAGGGCCGCACGAAAACCGTCGCCGCGCATCTGATCGTGGTTGCCGAACACCGCATACACGCCCTGCGGCGCGCGCAGGCGGCCGAGCACCCCGGCGATCAGCTCTTCGGCCGGGGGGCCGCCCGCCGGCGCGTTGAAGCCGCGGTCGGCGATCAGGTCGCCGGGCAGCAGCACCACGTCGGGGTGGCTGGCGTTGATTTCGTCAACGATGGCGCGGGCGCGCTCCAGCGTCATCACGCGCAGCCAGCCGTTCGACGTGATGTGCCAGTCCGACGCCACCGCCACCCTCAGCCCGGGTGGGCCGCGCCAGCCGGCCACCGCATGGTCGATTTCGCGCGCCGCGACCCAGCGCGGCTCGATGCCGACCGACCAGACGCCCAGCGCCACAATGGCCAACAGCAGCCAGCGCAGCGGATGCCAGCGGCGCGGCGTGGCGGCTGCGGGCGTCGCCGTCATGCCTTCAGGTCTCCGTCAACGTAGAACCAGCGGCCGCCCTCGCGCACGAAGCGGCTGCGCTCGTGCAGCCGCACCGCCGCGCCGCCGCCGGCGGGTTTCCAGCGGGCGACGAACTCGACCTCGGCATGGGTGTCGTCGATGGGCGTATGGCTGCGCACCTCCAGCCCCAGCCAGCGGTTTCCGGTGTCGAGCGACAGGTTGGCCGGCCGGGTGCTGGGGTGCCAGGTGGCGGCGAGATAGGCCGCGTTGGCGCGGGTGAAGGCGGTGTAGCGGGAGCGCATCAGCGCCTCGGCGGTGGGTGCGGCGAGGTGAGTACTGCTGGCGGCTTCGATGTAGCGGCCGCAGCAGGCTTCGAAAGCAACACCGCCGCCGCAGGCGCAGGCCGGTTTCACGAGGCGGCGGGCGCCTTGGCGGCCTTGCGCTGCTCCAGCGTCTCGGTGGGGCCGCCCTGCTTCACCCACTCGCCGTAGCCGCCGTCGATGTGGGCGACGTTGGTCATGCCCATGTCCTGCAGCGCCTTGGCCGCCAGCGCGCTGCGCCAGCCGCCACCGCAGTACAGCACGTACTCGGCGTTCTCGTCGTCGAAGAAAGGCTTGTGGTACGGCGACGCGGGGTCGACCCAGAACTCCAGCATGCCGCGCGGTGCGGGAAACGCGCCGGGCACCAGGCCGTTGGTCAGTTCACGCGGGTCGCGGATGTCGACGAGGTGCACGCCGGGCTTGCCGACCAGGCCGATCGCGTCGGCCGTGGAATAGGTCTTGACCTCGGCCAGCGCTTCGTCGACCAGCGCGCGGAATCCTTTGGTGATGGGCATCGGTGCGGGCTCCAACTCAAAACCCCAGTGTAAGCAAGCACCGGCCCCGCCCCGCCGCGCGGGGCCTTCAGCTCACGCGGTGGCCAGCGCGCGCCCGATCAGAATCTTTTGCACGTCGCTTGTGCCTTCGTAGATCTGGCAGACCCGCACGTCGCGGTAGATGCGCTCGACCGGGAAGTCGTTGACGTAGCCGTAGCCGCCCAGCGTCTGGATGGCGGCGGTGCAGACCTTCTCAGCCATCTCGCTGGCGAACAGCTTGGCCATGGCCGCCTCCTTCAGACAAGGCAGGCCGGCGTCGCGCAGCGTGGCGGCGTGCCAGGTGAGCTGGCGGGCGGCCTCGATCTGCGTGGCGCAGTCGGCCAGCCGGAAGCCCACCGCCTGGTGGTTGAAGATGGCGGTGCCGAAGCTGGTGCGCTCCTTGGCATAGGCCAGCGCCGACTCGAAGGCGCTGCGCGCCATGCCGATGCTTTGCGAGGCGATGCCGATGCGGCCGCCCTCCAGCCCGCCGAGCGCGATGCGGTAGCCCTCGCCCTCGGCGCCGATCAGGTTCTCGGCCGGGATGCGGCAGTTGTCGAAATTGATCTGCGCGGTGTCGCTGCTGTGCTGGCCCAGCTTCTCTTCGATGCGGGCGACCACGTAGCCCGGCGCGTCGGTCGGCACGATGAAAGCGCTCATGCCCTTTTTGCCGGCGCCCTTGTCGGTGACGGCAATGACGATGGCCACATGCCCGTTCTTGCCGCTGGTGATGAACTGCTTGACGCCGTTCAGCACATAGCCGTTGCCGTCTTTCACGGCGTTAGTGCGCAGGCCCGACGCGTCGCTGCCCACGTGCGGCTCGGTCAGGCAAAAGACGCCGAGCTTCTTGCCCTGCGCCAGCGGCTCCAGCCACTGCTTTTTCTGCGCGGGCGAGCCATAGCGCATCAGGATGGCGTTGACGGGGCAGTTGGTGACGCTGATCGCGGTGCTGGTGCCGCCGTCGCCAGCGGCGATTTCTTCCAGCACCACCGACAGCGTGACATAGTCCAGCCCGGCACCGCCGAGGTCTTCCGGCACGCAGATGCCGTAGGCGCCGAGTTCGGCCAGGCCGCGGTGCGCCTCGACCGGAAAGGTGTGCTCACGGTCCCACCGCGAGGCGTGGGGCCAGAGTTCGGCCTGGGCAAACGCGCGCACCGCGTCGCGCACCGCCTGCTGGTCGGAATTTAGAATCATTTTGGCCTGTAGTCAGCGTCGTTGCTGGATTTGTAGCTATATAAATCAGAGCAACTCGAGAGCGACGGCGGTTGCTTCCCCGCCGCCCAGGCACAGCGTGGCGATGCCGCGTTTGCCGCCGCGCTGCTTCAGCGCGTTCAGCAGCGTGACCATGATGCGCGCGCCCGAAGCGCCGATCGGGTGGCCCAGCGCGCAGGCGCCGCCGTTCACGTTCACCTTCTCGTGCGGCACCTTCAGGTCGTGCATCAGCGCCATCGGCACCACGGCGAAAGCCTCGTTGATTTCCCACAGGTCCACGTCGGCCACGCTCCAGCCCAGGCGGTCGAGCAGCTTTTTGGAAGCGCCGATGGGCGCGGTGGTGAACCAGTTCGGCTCCTGCGCGTGCATGCTGTGCGCGGCGAGGCGGGCGATGGGCTGGCTGCCCAGCCTGTCGGCGGTGGACCGTTTCATCATCACCAGCGCGGCGGCGCCGTCGTTGATCGACGAGCTGGACGCGGCGGTGATGGTGCCGTCTTTCTTGAAGGCGGCGCGCAGCGTGGGCAGGCGGTCAAGCCGGATCTTGCCCGGGCCTTCGTCGTCCTTCACGGTGACCGAGCCGCCGCGGCCGGGCACCTCCACCGGTGCGATTTCGGCGGCGAACCCACCGCTCCTCACCGCGTTCTGTGCGCGGGTGACGGTTTCGATGGCGTAGGCGTCCTGCTGCTCGCGGGTGAAGCCGTAGTGCGCGGCGCAGTCCTCGCCGAAGGTGCCCATCGAGCGGCCGGGCTCATAGGCGTCTTCCAGGCCGTCGAGCATCATGTGGTCGAACACGCGGTCGTGGCCGATGCGCATGCCGCCGCGGCCCTTCAGCAGCAGGTAGGGCGCGTTGGTCATGCTTTCCATGCCGCCGGCCACCACCACGTCGTGCGTACCGGCCAGCAGCATGTCGTGCGCGAACATCGCCGCCTTCATCGCCGAACCGCACATCTTGGACAGCGTGACGGCGCCGGTCTCCTTGGGCAGGCCGCCCTTGAACGCGGCCTGCCGGGCCGGCGCCTGGCCCTGGCCGGCCATCAGGCAGTTGCCGAACAGCACCTCGCCCACGGCCGACGGCGAAATGCCGGCGCGCTCGACGGCGGCCTTGATCGCCACGCCGCCGAGGTCGTGCGCGGCGAGGCTGGCGAAATCACCCTGGAAGGCGCCCATGGGGGTGCGCGCGGCGCCGGTGATGACGATGGAATCGGACATGCGGGGGGTCTCCTGCTGGGGAAGGATCGGACAAGGCCAAGCCGGCGTTTCCGGCCGAAACACCGATCGTAATTGACGTTTACGTAAACGTCAATTCACCCCGCAACGGGTTCACACGCGCGTGATCAGCGCCCCGCCCCGCTCGTCGTCGGCGAGTTGGCGGATGTAGGCCTGGAAGCCCGGGTCTTCGCCGCGCAGCAGCAGCGGCAGCGCGTTGAAGAAGCTCTCGCGCCGGCACCACTCGCGCATGTAGTCGTCCCAGCTGTTCCAGCGGCGCTTCTCGACCTCGCTCATGTGGTCGCTCCACGCCACCAGGTAGGCCCGCTCGAACAGCGAGATCAGCATGTCGTAGATGACCAGGATGCGCTCGTTCTGCTCGTGCGTGGGGTCGGGCAGCGGCTCGTTGGTGCGCAGCCGCAGGTCGGGGTTGGCCAGTACCACCCGCAGGAAGTCGTTGTAGGCGTCGGACAGCAACTGGTAAGCCGCCTCGTCCTCGTTGTCGCGCTCCTTGCGCTGCTCCCACCAGAAGAACACGATGGCGAACGGCAGGCCCAATGCCGTGACGATGAAGCTGGCGAGTTCCCAGGCGTCGCGCATGGCGTTCCCTCAGCGGCGCACCGCCGCGCCGATCCACGCCGACACGTCGGCCACCACGCGGTCTTCCAGACCGTTGAATCCGTGGTGCGACCTCGCTTCACAGGGATCGCCCGTATCGAGACCGCCGCCGTAGGTGCGAACTTCATGCGGCGCCTGGAGACGGTCGGCCAGCGCCTGCAGCAGTGGCGGAGGGCAGAACCGGCACGCATCGGCCTCATGGTGCACCAGCAACACCGGCACCGTCAGCGACTGCACGGGCATGTCGCTCACCGACGGCATCGACGGCCGGTTCCAGAGAATGGTGGACGTGAGCACGATGGCATCCGGGCCTCCACTGTCGCGCAAGGCCAGGGCGGTTGCGGCCACCGAGACTGTGCCTGCGCTGGTCCCCACCAGCACGACCGGCAACCCGAAACGGTGGCGCAGGTCGGCGACCACGGCACGCACGTCGGCCGCATGTTCTGCGGTCTGCCGAAAGCCGTTCAGATAGGGCGCCGACTGCCGGTCGGACGGCGCGTCGATCACAGCGACCGCGAACCCTCGGGCGGCAAAGAGGTCCCGGCTGCGCGCGAGAAAGTTTCCGCGTCCCCCGCCCAAGTCGCCCTGCCGAGACAGTTGCAGCCCGCCGTTCCCACCGGCAAACAGCACCAGTGCCGCAACGGCGGACCGGTCTGGCGTGAGCAGGAGATAGCGCTGCGTCACCCCCGGCCGCGTGGGCACGTCCACCACGGTGGCGCCAGGGGTCTGCGCCAGGGCATGGCCCGCCAGAAGAACGCAGGTGGCGGCCAGGAACCGGCACAGCGATCGCATGGCGTTTCTCGCCGCCGCCTCAGGCGATGGCCTCGGTCACCGGGGCGGTGCTGGCGCCTTCGCGGGGGAACATCTTGGAAAACCGCTTGGCCGGATCGTAGGGAAAGATGTCGTGCACGTGGCCGGCGGCGATGCGGTCCTTGTGCAGTTGCCAGTAGTCGGCTTCCAGCAGGTCGGCGTGGTGGCGCATGAACACCTCGCGCACCGCCGGATGGCCGAGCAGGAAGGTGCCGAAGGTCTCGGGGAACACATCGCGCGGGCCCACGCTGTACCAGACCTCGCCGGACATCTCGTCTTCCTCGTTGCGCGGCGCCGGCACCTTGCGGAAGTTGCAGTCGGTGATGTATTCGATCTCGTCGTAGTCGTAGAACACCACCTTGCTGTTGCGCGTGATGCCGAAGTTCTTCCACAGCATGTCGCCGGGAAAGATGTTGGCCGCCACCAGGTCCTTGATGGCGTTGCCGTACTCCACCACCGCACGCTCGATCTGTTCGCCGGAGCGCGGGTCGGCCCTGGCGTCAAGTGCTTCCTGCAGGTAGATGTTGAGCGGGATCATGCGGCGCTCGATGTAGACGTGCTTGAGGATGACCTCGAGGTTGCCGTCGCCGTCGCGGTCGGAGATTTCCAGCGAGCTGGGCGCGGTGCGCTGCAGCTCCTCGATCAGTTCGTCGTCGAAGCGGTCGCGCGGGAAGGCGACCATGCTGTATTCCAGCGAGTCGGCCATGCGGCCCACGCGGTCGTGCTGCTTCACGAGCTGGTACTTGCTCATGATGAGCTCGCGCGTGGTTTCCTTCTGCGGCGGAAACTTGTCGCGGATGACCTTGAACACGTACGGAAAGCTCGGCAGGTCGAACACCAGCATCACCATGCCCTTGATGCCGGGCGCGATCCGGAACTTGTCGGTGCTGTGGCGCAGGTGGTAGAGGAAGTCGCGGTAGAACAGCGTCTTGCCCTGCTTGGCCAGGCCGATGGCGTTGTAGATTTCCGAACGCGGCTTGCGCGGCATGATGCTGCGCAGGAACTGCACGTAGGCGGCCGGCGTCTCCATGTCCACCATGAAATACGCGCGGGCAAAGCTGAACAGCACGGAAAGGTCGTCCTCGCCGTGCAGCACGGTGTCGATGACGAGCTTGCCGTGGCGGTTGTGCAGGATGGGCAGCGCGAACGGCAGCTCGTTGAAGCCGTTGATGATCTTGCCGACGACGTAGGCGCCCTTGTTGCGGAAGAACAGGCTGGACAGCACCTGGATCTGGAAGTTGGCGCGCCACTTCGACTCGTCGAGCTTGGGGCCGATCACCTTGAGCACGTTGCGGGCGTCGCGCTCCAGGTCGTCGAACTCGCGCCGCAGGTCGAAGCCCCGCACCACCTCGATGAGCGTCTGCAGCAGGTTGTCGCGCGTCGGGTAGTAGGCCAGGTAGGTTGGCCGCGCGCTCGACTCGGTGTTCTCGATGTACTCGGTGCTGACGGCCGGCCGCACGAAGATGAAGTCGTTGTGGAAGTAGCTGCGGTGCAGGATCTTGGCCGACACCGAATTGAAGAAGGTCTCGGCCAGCTCCGGCTGGTGGTGGTTGATCAGCAGCCCGATGTAATGCAGCTTGACCTGCTGCCACACCTCCATGGGCTGCGCGCCGGCCTTGAACTCGCGCTCCAGCCGCAGCACGCACTCGCGCACCCGCAGGTCGTAGAACTCGATGCGCTCGCGCTGGCCGCGCTGCTGGGCATGCCAGTCGGCGGTTTCGTAGCGGTGCTTGGCGCGGGACGACTCGGTGCGGAACAGCCGGTAGTGCCGGTTGAACCCGTCGACCATGGCCTTGGCGATGTCGTAGGCGAGCGTGGAATCGAGTTTTTGCGGGAACATCCCGCTATTCTGTCCCAGTCCCGACTACGCGAGGCTGACGTGTCAGGCCCGTGTGACGCCGGTCACGCCGGAGATGGCGGCGCGGTAGGCCGGCATCAGCCCCTGGGCGTCGGCCACCGTCATGTGCAGGTCATGGATGTGGCCGTCTTTCAGGCCGTAGCACCAGCCATGCAGCGTCAGCGCCTGGCCGCGCGCCCAGGCGTCGCGCAGCACCGTGGTCTGCGCGAGGTTGACCACCTGCTCGATCACGTTGAGTTCGCACAGCGCGTCGCCGCGGGCCTCGGGCGCAAGGGCATCCAGCAGCGGCTGGTGGCTGTCGCGCACGTCCTGGATGTGGCGGATCCAGTTGTCGGCCAGGCCCACGCGCGTGTCGTTCAGCGCGGCCAGCACGCCGCCGCAGCCGTAGTGGCCCACCACCATGACGTGGCGCACGCCCAGCACGTCCACCGCGTACTGCACGGTCGAGAGGCAGTTGAGGTCGGTCGGCACCACCACGTTGGCCACGTTGCGGTGCACGAAGACCTCGCCCGGCTCCAGACCGGTGATCTGGTTGGCGGGCACCCGGCTGTCGGAGCAGCCGATCCACATGTAGCGTGGCTTCTGTTGCGCCAGCAGGCCTGAAAAGAAACCGGGGCGCTCGCGCTCCATCTGGGCGGCCCAGCGCCGGTTGTGTTCGAAGAGATCTTGCAATTGATCGGACATGCCCAGAGTATGCCTGCGGCGGCTCAGCAGGTTTCCGAGAACAGCTCGCGGCCGATCAGCATGCGGCGGATTTCGCTGGTGCCGGCGCCGATTTCGTACAGCTTGGCGTCGCGCCACAGGCGGCCCAGCGGGTATTCGTTGATGTAGCCGTTGCCGCCGAAGATCTGGATGCCCTCGCCCGCCATCCAGGTGGCCTTCTCGGCGCACCACAGAATGACGGAAGCGCAGTCCTTGCGGACCTGGCGCACGTGGCCGGTGCCGAGGTGGTCGAGGTTCTTGCCGATGGTGTAGCAGAACGCGCGGCCGGCCTGCAGCACGGTGTACATGTCGGCCAGCTTGCCCTGGATGAGCTGGAACTCGCCGATGCTCTGGCCGAACTGCTTGCGGTCGTGCACGTAGGGCACCACGTTGTCCATCACCGCCTGCATGATGCCGATCGGGCCGGCCGCCAGCACCGCGCGCTCGTAGTCCAGCCCGCTCATCAGCACCTTGGCGCCGCCGTTCAGCGTGCCCAGCACGTTCTCGGCCGGCACCTCGACGTCCTGGAACACCATCTCGCCGGTGTGCGAGCCGCGCATGCCCAGCTTGTCGAGCTTCTGCGCGGTGCTGAAACCCTTCATGCCCTTCTCGACGATGAAGGCGGTGACGCCGCGCGCGCCCAGTTCCGGCTCGGTCTTGGCGTAGACCACCATGGTGTCGGCGTCGGGGCCGTTGGTGATCCACATCTTGTTGCCGTTGAGCAGGTAGTAGCCGCCTTTGTCTTCGGCCTTCAGCTTCATGCTGATGACGTCGCTGCCGGCGCCCGGCTCGCTCATGGCCAGCGCGCCGACGTGTTCGCCGCTGATCAGCTTGGGCAGGTACTTCTGCTTCTGCGCCTCGCTGCCGTTGCGCTTGAGCTGGTTCACGCACAGGTTGCTGTGCGCGCCGTAGCTCAGGCCGATGGCGGCCGACGCGCGGGAGATTTCTTCCATGGCCACCATGTGGGCGAGGTAGCCCATGTCGGCGCCGCCGTAGGCGTCGGGCACGGTGATGCCCAGCACGCCCAGCTCACCCATCTTGCGCCACAGGTGCATGGGGAACTGGTCGGTGCGGTCGGCTTCGGCGGCCAGCGGGGCGATTTCGCGCTGCGCGAAGTCGCGCACCGTGTCGCGCAGCGCGTCGATGTCTTCGCCGAGCTGGAAGTCGAGTCCGGGCAGGTTGGTCATTCGGTTGTCTCCTGATAGGTCTTGGGTACGGGCGCCAGCGTCTGCTGCATCACGGCGCAGGGCGTCTCGCGGCCGTCGGCCGCGCGGTGGACCACCTCGGCCGTGGTCACGATGATGCGTTTGCCGCCGCGCACGACCTGGCCGCGCGCGACGAGCTCGCCGTCCTGGAAGGCGGCGAGGAAATTGATCTTGTATTCGACGGTGGTGACTTCCATGCCGTCGGGGGCCACGGTGAGGCCCGCGTAGCCGCCGGCAATGTCGGCCAGCGCGCCCATCGCACCGCCGTGGAAGCCGCCCTGCTGCTGCGTGACGCGCTCCGAATAGGGCAGCGCCACCTCGCAGCGGCCGCGGCCCACCGCGCGCAACTGGGCGCCGAGGTGCGTCATCAGGCCCTGCCGGGCCAGGCTGCCGGCCACGCGGCGGTGCAGCGCGGCCGCATCGGCGTCGGCGTGCGGTTCTGGGGAGGCAACGGAGGCGGGCATCGGAGGGGGCGGCGGTGGCGGGCCGCCTGCGCGAACCCGGTTGACTGAGCGTTCAGCGAATTTACTTAACGTTTACGTCAACGTCAACTACGTAGTACTACCGTTCCGTGCCGGAACACCCTTGCCTTTCTCCAGCCGCGCCAGCAGCGCGCGGGCGTCCTTCTCCTGGGCGCGCACTTCGTCGAGGTTGGCCTGCAGGTCGGTCATCTGCGACTCCAGCGTGGCGCGGTGGTCGGACAGCACCGCGAGGAACTTGCGCAACTGCGTGCCGGTGTCGCGCGGGCTGTCGTACAGGTCGAGGATGTCCTTGGCCTCGTTGAGCGACAGGCCCAGCCGCTTCGCGCGCAGCGTGAGCTTGAGGCGGGTGCGGTCGCGCGCGGAATACACGCGGTTGCGGCCACCCGCGCCCTCGCGCGCCGGTTGCAGCAGGCCCATGTCTTCGTAGAAGCGGATCGCGCGGGTGGTGAGGTCGAACTCCTGCGCGAGTTCGCTGATGGTGTAGGTGACGGGGGCCATGCGGCGTTGCGGCGACGGGTGGGATGGAAGTGGGTTCGCGTTGGCGACAACACGGGGCGGCCCCGGCTGCCTACAATGCCGGCATTACATATGACGTTTACGTAAACGTCAATACAAAGCATGAACGCACTCGAGCAGGAACTGGATTATCCGCACGGCGGCGCGCTGCCGGCGCCGGGCCGCGCGATGGTGGTGGCGCCGGGCGTGAAATGGGTGCGCCATGTGCTGCCCTTCGCGCTGGACCACATCAACGTCTGGCTGCTGCGCGACCGCCACGAGGGCCGCGACGGCTGGGCGGTGGTGGACTGCTGCATCACCCGCGACGAGGCCAAGGCGATGTGGGAGGAAGTGTTCGCCCACGAACTGGAGGGCCTGCCCGTGCTGCGCGTGTTCGTCACCCACATGCACCCGGACCACGTGGGGCTGGCGCACTGGATCTGCGCGCGCTGGAACGCGCCGCTGTGGATGAGCGCCACCGACTACTACGCCGCCCGCCTCAACTCGCAGACCACGCTGGGTTTTGGCGGCGAAGGCGCAGCGGCGTTCTTTGCCGCGCACGGCCTGGCCGACGAGGGGCTGCTGGCCACCATCCGGGGGCGCGCCAGCTACTACCCCGGCATGGTGCCCGCCGTGCCGCTCACCTTCAACCGGCTGATGGACGGCGACACGCTGCGCATCGGCGAGCACGACTGGGCCTGCATCAGCGGCTACGGCCACGCGCCCGAACACATCTCGCTGCACTGCGCCAGCCTGGGCGTGCTGATCGGCGGCGACATGATGCTGCCGCGCATTTCCACCAACGTCAGCACCTACGAGATCGAGCCGGAGTCCAACCCGCTGACGCTGTTCCTCGACTCCATCGACCGGTTCGCCACACTGCCGGCCGACACGCTCACGCTGCCGTCGCACGGCAAACCCTTCCGCGGCCTGCACGCCCGCATCCGGCAGTTGCACGACCACCACCGCGACCGCCTCGCGGAAGTGCTCGACGCCTGCCGCGAACGGCCGCATTGCGCGCACGACATCGTGCCGCTCATGTTCAAGCGGCCGCTCGACGCGCACCAGATCGGCTTCGCGCTCGGCGAGGCGGTGGCCCACCTGCACGCGCTCTGGCACGACGGGCAACTGGTCCGCCGGCTCGACGGCAACGGCGTCTGGCGCTTCTCACCGCCCTGAAGGCCCCTGTCGCGCGGGAGCGCCCCTCTCCTACAGCCGCGGCGCGGCGAGCGGCCTAGACTGGCGGCTCACCACAAGGGGGATTTGCACATGGCCTCACGACGATCCCGCGGCAGCGCCGCGATGCTGCTGCCGATGAAAACCGCCGAGCTGGCCATAGCCGCGCCGCAGGTCATCGCCCGCCGGCTCACGCAGATGGCGTTGGCCGGCGCCAACCCCAGCGCCCGCGACCAGCGCGAATTCAAGCAGATGGGGGCCGAGAAGGTGGTGGCGTTCAGCGAGTCCGCCGTGGCCATGACCGCCTCTGCCATCCGCAGCCAGCAGGCCTTTGCCATGGCCATGCTGCGCAACGCCTGGATGCCGTGGCTCTACGCCAACCCGCTGCAGCCCAAACGCGCCTCCAAAACACTGTTTGACGATTCGGTGCGCATGATGAGCCAGGGCCTGGCGCCCATCCACCGCAAGGCCGTTGCCAATGCCAAGCGGCTGAACAAGGCCGGGCCGGAGGCCAAGAAGCGGCGCTGAGCGGCGGCGGGCGGCCCTCAGCGCCAGCGCGCGAGCGCCACCGCCTTCAGCTCGGCCCGCACCGCGGCATAGCCGGGCATCGCGCTGGCCACCACCGCCCAGAAGCGCGGGCTGTGGTCCATCACCCGCAGGTGGCTCAGCTCATGCACCACCACGTAGTCGATCAGCTCGGGCCGCAGGTGCACCAGCCGCCAGTTCAGCCGGATGTGGCCGCTGCTGCTGGCGCTGCCCCAGCGCGTGGCCGCGCTGCTGAGCGCCAGGCCGCGCCAGGTCACGCCGAGCGCCGGCGCGAAATGGTGCAGGCGGGCCGTGAACAGCTCGCGCGCGCGTTGCCGCAGCCAGGCTTCGGCGGCGTCACGCAGGGTGTCGGCGGAGGCGCCGGCACGGGCCGGCAGGCGCAGCAGCGCCAGGCCGTCGGCAGCGGTTTCCGGCGCGGGCCTTGCGCGGCCCACGGCGGCGTCGGCCACCACGCGCAGCGGCGCGCCGAGGTAGCCCAGCGTCACGCCGCCCGGCGCCGACCAGTCGATGCGGGCATCGGCCAGCGTGCGCTCCCGCGCCGACATTTCGCCCAGCTTGCGGACGATCCAGCCGGCCTTTTCCTGCACCGCGGCGTCGATGTCGCGCAGCGTGGCGCGCACCGGCGCGCGCACCGTCAGGCCCTCGGGGCCGATCAGGAAACCGATGGAGCGGCGCCGCGCCCGCAGCAACTGAAAGCCGACCCACGACGTGCCCAGCCGGGCCTGCCGGTTGGCCTGCGGGTGGCAACTCAGCGCGCCCTCGGTTGCTATTGAATCAGGAGCTGCAACGCCATGATTCGCGCTGACTTGCGGCCGATTTTCTTCTGAAATGAGCCGTGCGGCCGGCGCCGGCTCGGCGAGGAAATCGAAGGCGAACTGCAGCAGACCGCGCATGGGGCAGCCCGGCGCCAGCGCCTCAGCGGTAGGCCTCGGGGTCGAGGCGGCGCATCTCGGCCTCGATCCAGGCCTCGACCTCGGCCATGAGTTCGTCCGGGTCGCGGCCGACGCTGGAAATGGGTGGGCCGATGGAGAAATCGACCACGCCGGGCCGCTTGATGAAGGCCTTGCGCGGCCAGCATTTGGCCGAGGTCACGGCAATGGGAATCACCGGCGCGCCGGTGGCCACCGCCAGCCGCGTGCCGCCGGCCTTGTAGGTGCCTTTCTGGCCGCGCGGAATGCGGGTGCCCTCCGGGAACATGATGATCCACACGCCTTCGGCGAGCAGCCGCCGGCCCTGCTCCACCACCTTATTGAAGGCCTGCGCGCGCAGGCTGCGGTCGATGTGGATCATGTCGAGCCGGCCCATTGCCCAGCCGAAGAAGGGCACGTAGAGCAGTTCCTTCTTGAACACGTAGGCCAGCGGGTGCGGCATCAACGTGGGCATGGCGAAGGTTTCCCAGGTGGACTGGTGCTTCACCAGCAGAATGGCCGGGCTCTTCTCGCCGGTGGGCAGGTTCTCCAGGCCGGTCACGCGGTTGCGGATGCCCAGGATGGCCGTGCCGCCACTGGTGGCCATGCGCAGCCAGACCACGCACTGCCAGTACAGCGTGGTGCTGCTGACGAACAGCGACGACACCAGCATGATGATGGCCCACGGGATCACGGTGACCACCATCCAGAGGGCATGCAGGACCGATCGAATCAGGGCCATTTGGAGTGTTTTCGGGCGCTTGTCAGCGTCGAACCTGGTTTGTTTGCTATTGAAACAGAAGCAACGCCGTCAGGCGCCGGTCGGCCCTGAGGGCTGCGTTTGCTGCTGCTGCCGGGCCTCGCGCGCCAGCAGGAAATCGGCGAAGGCGGCGAGGTCGTCGTGCACCGTGGTGTGCGCCGGAAACTCCGGCGGCAGCGGCTGGCCGCGCAGCCGCTCGCTCTTGCCGGTGCAGACCAGGTGCGGCTCGCAGCCGGCGGCGCTGCCGGCCTGCAGGTCGCGCGGCGTGTCGCCCACCGTGGGCACCTGGGTCAAGTCAACGCCGTAGCGCTCGCCGATCTGCAGGAACAGCCCCGGCTTGGGCTTGCGGCAGTTGCAGGCCTGCTCGCCCTCGCCCGGCGAATGCGGGCAATAGAACACGGCCTCGATGCGGCCGCCGGCCGCAGCCACCGCCTTGTGCATCTTGGCGTGGATGGCGTTCAGCGAGCCGACGTCGAACAGCCCCCGGCCCAGCCCCGACTGGTTCGACGCCACCACCACATGCCAGCCCGCATGGTTGAGCCGCGCGATGGCCTCCAGCGCGCCGGGCAGCGGCGCCCATTCGTCCGGCGACTTGATGTACTCGTCGCTGTCGAAATTGATCGTGCCGTCGCGATCGAGGATCACCAGCTTCATAGGCCCCCACGCTCCGCCGCTTCGCGGGTCGCTGCCCCCCGAGGGGGCTGGCCGGCCTTGGGGCGGCCCGGCGGCCGTCCGGCGCTCATGCGGCCAACCTCGACAAATCGGCGACCCGGTTCATCGCGGCATGCAGGCTGGACAGCAGGCCCAGGCGGTTCAGCCGCACGGCCATGTCTTCGGCGTTCACCATCACGCCGTCGAAGAACGCATCCACCGGGCCGCGCAGCGCGGCCAGCGCCTGCAGCGAGGCGGTGTAGTCACCGGCGTCGAACAGCGCGTCTGCCTGGGGCACCACCTGCGCGATGGCGGCGTGCAGCGCCACCTCGGCCGGCTCGGTCAGCAGCGCAGCGTTGACGTGCGCGTCCACGCTGTCGGCCTTCTTCAGGATGTTGGAAATGCGCTTGTTGGCGGCGGCCAGTGCCGGCGCTTCGGGCAGCGCAGCAAAGGCGCGCACCGCCGCGAGACGGGTGCCGACGTCGGCCAGCCGCTGCGGGCGCAGCGCCAGCACCGCGTCGACCTCTTGCGCGCTGTAGCCCTGCTCGCGCAATTGGCCGGCGAGGCGGTCGTAGATGAAGTCGGCCAGCGGGCCTTCGACCGGCTCGGGCCGCAGCGCGGCCGGGAATGCCTCGACCGCGCGCGCGATCAGCGTGTCGAGCGCCAGGCCCGGCGCCTTCTCGGCCAGCATGCGAATCACGCCCAGCGCATGGCGGCGCAGCGCGAACGGGTCTTTGTCGCCGGTGGGCAGGTTGCCGATGCCGAACATGCCGACCAGCGTTTCCAGCTTGTCGGCCAGCGCCACGGCCACGCCGGTGTCGCTGCGCGGCAGCTCGTCGCCGGCGAAGCGCGGCTTGTAGTGGTCTTCGATCGCATCGGCCACCTCGGCGCTCAGGTCGTCGGCCTGCGCGTAGTAGCGGCCCATGATGCCCTGCAGCTCCGGGAACTCGCCCACCATGTCGGTCAGCAGGTCGGCCTTGGCCAGCATCGCGGCCTGGTCGGCCTTGCTCGCCAGCAGGTCGCCGCCGAGCTGCTGGCCGATCGCCTTCGCAATCGCGCGGACACGCTCGACGCGTTCGCCCTGCGTGCCCAGCTTGTTGTGGTAGACCACCTTGGCGAGGCCGTCAACGCGCGAGGCCAGCGGCTTTTTGCGGTCCTGGTCGAAGAAGAACTTGGCGTCGGCCAGGCGCGGGCGCACCACGCGCTCGTTGCCGCCCGTCACCGCGCTGGCGTCGTCGGGGCGGATGTTGCTGACGACGAGGAATTTGTTCGTCAGCTTGCCGGCCGCGTCGAGCAGCGGAAAGTATTTCTGGTTGGCCTTCATCGTGAGGATGAGGCATTCCTGCGGCACGCCGAGGAACTGCTCCTCGAACGCGCAGACCAGCACGTTGGGCCGCTCGACCAGCGCCGTCACCTCGTCGAGCAAGGCGTCGTCGTCAATCGGTTTCACACCGCCGCCCACCTGGGCCGCAGCCGCCGCGAGCTGCCGCGCGATCTCGTCGCGCCGCGCCGCGAAGCTGGCGATCACCGCGCCCTCTTCCTCCAACTGCGCCGCATAGCTGTCGGCGTGCTTCAGCGTGACGGTCGGCTGTTTCGCCTCGAAGCGGTGGCCCTGCGTGCTGTTGCCCGCCTGCAGGCCCAGCGCCGTCACCGGCACCACGGCGGCGCCGTGCAGCGCCACCAGGCCGTGCGCCGGCCGCACGAAGCTCACGCTGCTCCAGCCGGGCAGTTCGCAGCCGGCTTCGAGCTGGTAGGTCATGACCTTGGGAATCGGCAGCTTGGCCAGCGCCTCTTCCAGCGCCTTCTGCAGGCCGCTGTCCAGCGTGGCGCCGGGCACGGTGCTGTCGTAGAACAGCACCTCGTTCTTGCCGTCGGGCTGGCGCTTCAGGCCAGGCACGGCAGACGCGTCGGCGCCCAGCGCCTGCAGTTTCTTCAGCAGCGCCGGCGTGGCGTTGCCCGAGGCGTCGAGCCCCACGCTGGCCGGCATCAGCTTCTGTTGCACCTGGCGGTCGGCAGCGCGCGGCGCCACCTGCGTGACGTGCGCGGCGAGCCGGCGCGGCGACGCGAAGGCGGTGAGCTGCGAGCCGGCGGCGGTGAGGCCGGCCGCGCGCAGTTGCTCGAACAGCGTGCCGGCGAAGGCGTCGCCCAGCTTCTTCAGCGCCTTGGGCGGCAGTTCCTCGACGAACAGTTCGACGAGCAGGTTGTCGGTTGCGGGGGTCGTCATCTCAGGCGGCCTTCTTCGTGATCTGGGCCACCCATTCGCGGGGCGCCATCGGGAAACCGAGGCGTTCGCGGCTGTCGTAGTAGGCCTGCGCGACGGCGCGCGCGAGGTTGCGGATGCGGCCGATGTAGGCGGCCCGCTCGGTGACGCTGATTGCGCCGCGCGCGTCCAGCAGGTTGAAGCTGTGCGCGGCCTTCAGCACCTGTTCGTAGGCCGGCAGCGCGAGCTGCTGCTCCATCAGGTGCTTGGCCTGGCGCTCGTGCGCGGCGAAGGCGGTGAACAGGAACTCGGCGTCGCTGTGCTCGAAGTTGTAGGTGCTCTGCTCGATCTCGTTCTGCTTGTAGACGTCGCCGTATTTCAGGCCGTCGGTCCACTGCAGGTTGTAGACGTTGTCCACGCCCTGCAGGTACATGGCCAGGCGCTCCAGCCCGTAGGTGATTTCACCGGTGATCGGCCGGCAGTCGATGCCGCCGACCTGCTGGAAGTAGGTGAACTGCGTCACCTCCATGCCGTTGAGCCACACCTCCCAGCCCAGGCCCCAGGCGCCCAGCGTCGGGTTCTCCCAGTCGTCCTCGACGAAACGAATGTCGTTCTTCTTCAGATCGAAGCCCAGCGCCTCCAGCGAACCGAGGTACAGCTCCAGGATGTTGCTCGGCGCGGGCTTGAGCACCACCTGGTACTGGTAGTAGTGCTGCAGGCGGTTCGGGTTCTCGCCGTAGCGGCCGTCCTTGGGGCGGCGGCTGGGCTGCACATAGGCGGCCTTCCACGGCTCCGGCCCGATTGCTCTCAAAAACGTAGCGGTGTGCGACGTACCGGCGCCGACCTCCATGTCATAGGGCTGCAGAAGCGCGCAACCCTGTGCATCCCAGTAGGACTGCAGCTTCAGGATGATTTGCTGGAAGGTGAGCATGGTGTCGTGTGGACGGTCGCGAACGAGAAACCGTCGATTTTAAGGGCGGCAGGTGCGCGCCGCGGGTAGCGCGACACCTGTAGCAACTGCGACAGCTGTCACCGCGACACACGCGCCTCCCGCCACACCGCGCGGGCCGCCTCCGTACCCCGTTTCTCCAGTGAGCGCGGCGCCCATGCCGGCAGGCGGCCCCACGGGCACGCTTGTTGCGCTCCAGCGCACTGGCTTTGCCAAAACATCCACAACATTTCTGGAGAGAGACACATGAGCATCCCCCTGTCCGCGCGGTCCGCGCTCGCGGCCGCCGTCTGCGGCCTGATCGGCGCCAGCGCCGCCGCGCAGTCGTCCGTGACCATCTACGGCACCATTGACGCCAACGTGCAGACCCGCAACCGCGACGCCTCGGGCACCGGCCGCCAGACCGAGCTGGCCACCGGAGGCCTGCGGCCCAGCATCCTGGGCTTTCGCGGTGGCGAAGACCTGGGCGGCGGCCTGAAGGCCTTCTTCAACCTGGAAAGCCACTACAGCAGCGACAGCGGCGCCTCCACCAGTGCGCCGGGCACGCTGCAGGCTTTCCGCCGGCAGGCCAACGTCGGCCTGAGCGGCAACTGGGGCTCGCTGACGCTGGGCCGCCAGTACGCGCCGGCCATCATCGGCACGCTGTCCACCGAGCCGCGCCAGTACAAGGAGCAGTTCTCCAACCTCTACGTCTGGGCCTACAACCAGTTGTCGGCGCCGGGCAACGCGCTGGGTGCCGGCACCAACACCAGCAACGACGTCGGGGTGTTCGTCGGCAACGCCATCACCTACAGCCTCGCCACCGGCCCCTGGTACGCCGGCCTGTCGTACTCGCTGGGCGAGCAGCCCAACGATTCGAAGAAGGGCCGTGAGATCTCGTTCGGCGCCAGCTACACCGGCCCCGTCACCGTGGGTGTGGGCTACCAGCGCAACGATGACACGCTCTCGGGTGTGGAACTGTCACGGCTCTACAGCGCCGGCATCGCCGTGCCCTTCGGCCCCTTCACCGGCCGGCTGCACGGCATCGACGTGGTGAGCCGCCAGCCGGTCACCGGCGCGCGGGTGTCCAAGGTCGACGGGCTCGGCGTGGGGCTTGACTACAAGTGGGGCGCCAACACCTCGACGCTGGCGCTGTACCACAACCGCTACGACGGCATCGACAGCCGCAGCACCACCAAAGCTATGGTGCTGAGCAACGACCACGCGCTCTCGAAGCGCACCACGCTGTACGCGCAGCTGGCCTATGTGGACGCCGGCGCCGTGGGCGCGGCCGATGCGCTGCAGGGCCTGAAAGGCAGCATCGTGGTGGGTGGCACCGCTGCCGGCCGCAAGACCACGCTGCTGGGCCTGGGCATCAACCACACCTTCTGACGGCAACGCCGGCAACCGACTCCGCCGAGGTTGACGGCACGCTCCCCTCGCGGGGACGTGCCGTCTTTTTTATGAGCGCGCGGGAAAACTCAGGCGCGGGTGGTCATCGCCTGGCCGATCTTCTCGGACACCAGCCCCATCGCCGCACCGCACAGAATGGACACCAGCACCCAGGCCAGCTTGTCGCCCAGCGGCGCGCCGGCCCCGAAGAACGAGGCCGCGCCGATGAAAGCGCCCGGAATGAAGCTCAGCAGGTCGATCTTGGAGAGCTGGCACAGCACCCAGCCCAGCGCCGCCAGCAGCACGCTGAAGATGACCAGCCCCACCCCCTGCACGCCGCCGCCAACCTGGCTGTTGAGCCAGACCACCGCGGCCGAGATCAGCGCGCCGGAGAACGCGCTGGCCACCGCCTTCTTCAGCCCGGTGGTGCCACCGCCGGCGGCGAAGAAGCTGGCCCAGGTGAGGAAGGTGATCCAGGTCATGACCTTGGGTTCCAGGTAGCCCAGCGTGGCGAAGCACCACACGCCCACACACAGGCCCACGCTCAGCGAAATCGCATTCAATCCGTTCATGTCGTTGTCTCCTTGATGTTTTTCTTCAAAAGGGCGGAGCGGCCCGATGCCGCCCCGCCCCGGGGTCGGGTTCAGCGCACGTGGTGCGGGCCCTGTTGGCCATAGACCGGCGTGTCCAGCCCCTCCATGCGGGCCTTCAGCTGCAGCGACAGGAACTGCGAGTAGTGGCGCGACTGGTGCAGGTTGCCGCCGTGGAACCAGAGCTGCGGCACCGCGGTGGGCTTCCACATGTTGCGCAGCTCACCCTCCCAGGGGCCGGGGTCCTTGGGCGTGTCGGAGCCCAGCCCCCAGACCTTGCCCACCTTGTTGGCCGTCTCGGGCGAGATCAGGTCGGCCAGCCAGCCGTTCATGGAGCCGAAGCCGGTCGCGTAGACGATCAGGTCGGCCGGCAGCTCGGTGCCGTCGGTCAACGTGACGGACTTGGGGTTGATGCGCGCGAAGTTCACGCCGCTCTTGAGCTTGATGCTGCCATTGGCCACCAGCTCCGACGCGCCGACGTCGATGTAGTAGCCGGAGCCGCGGCGCAAATACTTCATGAACAGGCCGGAGCCGTCCACGCCGAAGTCCAGCATGAAGCCGGCCTTTTCCAGGCGCGAATACAGATCGGCGTCGCGCTTCTTCATCTCCTCGTACACGGGGATGTGGAAGGTGTGCATGATCTTGTACGGCACCGACGCGAAGATCAGGTCGGCCTTGTGGTGGTCGATGCCGTTCTTCACCGCCGCTTCGGAATACAGCCCGCCCAGCGCCAGTTCCATCAGCGAATCCGACGGCGCGATGTGGGTGGAGCTGCGCTGCACCATGGTCACGTCCACGCCGTGTTCCCACAGCGCGGCGCAGATGTCGTGCGACGAGTTGTTGGAGCCCAGCACCACCACCTTCTTGCCCTGGTAGGCCTCCGGCCCCGGGTGCTGGCTGGAGTGCTGCTGCTCGCCGAGGAAGGTCTCGGCGCCGTCGATCTTCGGCACGTTGGGGTAGCCCGACACGCCGAGCGCGAACACCAGTTGCTTGGGCTTCAGCGTGATCTCGCGGCCGCCGCGCTCCACCACCACCTCCCAGGTCTGCGTGGCCTCGTCGAAGTGCGCCTTCTTCGCGGTGGTGGAGCTCCAGTAGTTCAATTCCATGATCTTGGTGTACGACTCCAGCCAGTCGCCGACCTTGTCCTTGGGCGCGAACACCGGCCAGTCGTCCGGGAACGGCAGGTAGGGCAGGTGGTCGTACCAGACCGGGTCGTGCAGGCACAGGCTCTTGTAGCGCTTGCGCCAGGAGTCGCCGGGCTTCTCGTTCTTCTCGACGATGATGGTCGGCACACCCAGCCGGCGCAGCCGCGCGCCCAGCGCGATGCCGCCCTGCCCGCCGCCGATGATGACCACGTAGGGTTGCTCGGTGAAGCCCAGCGTCTCGGCTTCCTCGGCTCGCTTCTCCAGCCAGTTCTTGCGGCCCTTCTGCACGCCGTGCTCCGCGCCCTTGATGCGGAGGTCGCCCTTGGGTTCCTCGAAGCCCTTCAGCTCGACCATCGTGGTCAGCAGCGTCCAGGCCTTGCCGCCGCGCAGCCGCAGGTGGCCGCGGCCGCGCGACACGCCGGTTTCGAAGGTGAACCAGGCGTCGATCACGCCGCCTGCCTCGGTCGCCTCGCCCTCGATCGCAAAGGCGCTGGGCCGGGTGTCGGCCAGCCGCGACTCGAGCATCGCGCGGATCGCCGGCTTGCCTTCCTGCGTCTTGATGTTCCAGGTGAAGGCGACCAGGTCGCGCCAGTAGCAGTCGTCTTCGAACAGGTCGAGTGCGGCGCCGATGTCGCGGCGCTCCAGCGCGGCGCCGAAGCGCTGCAGCCAGTCCTCGGCCTGCTGTTGGTGGGTGGGGTTGCTCACGGTGTCTTGTCTCCATTGGTTGTGACGCGCGGCCCGACGCTCGGGCCGCTGCGAACACCCACACCTTCAAGATGCGTGCCGCACCGGACACGCCGCGACGAAGCCACCCAAGTGGCTGTCGGCGTTGAAGTTTTTGGGCTGACGGGGCTGAACGCCGCAGCCGCGCGGGCCGCGTGCAGCCGTCACAGCGTTGCAGGTGTCACACCCCTCGGCGTGACAGTGCCGGCGGCCTCAGCCGGCGTCGGACTGGCGGTTGGGCGAGGTGATGCCCCAGCGCTTCATGCGCCGGTACAGCGTCATGCGCGACAGGCCCAGCTCGCGCGCCACGGCGGTGACGTTCCACTGCGCCGCGCGCAGCGCCCGCAGCAGTTCGGCGCCTTCGGCGTCGGCCGCTGCGGCACTGGGGGCGGCCTGCGGCAGCGGTGGCACGGCGGCCGGGCGGTCCGGCAGGTCGGCCAGCGTGATGACGCCGCGGCGGCAAACCGCGCGGGCGTATTCGGTGACGTTGCGCAGCTCGCGCAGGTTGCCCGGCCAGCGGTGGGCCAGCAGCCACCGGCGGGCGTCGTCGGCCAGCTCCGGCACCGGACCGGGACCGGCCCAGCCGTCGCGGCGGAAACGGTCGATCAGCCAGTTCAGGTCGGCCCGTTCGCGCAGCGGCGGCAGCACGATGTGGGCGCCGTTGAGACGGTAGTAGAGGTCGTCGCGGAAGCGGCCCTCGCGCACCAGTTGCTCCAGGTTGCAGTGGGTGGCGGCGATGACGCGGATGTTGACCGCCACCGGCCGCGTGGCGCCCACTGGCAGCACCTCGCGCTCGGCCAGCACCCGCAGCAGCCGCGCCTGCAGCGGCCGCGGCATGTCACCGATCTCGTCGAGGAACAGCGTGCCACCGTCGGCCTCCTGCACCAGCCCGCGCTTGCCTTTGCTGCCAGCACCCGAGAAGCTGCCGGCGCGGTAGCCGAACAGCTCGCTCTCGATCAGCGTTTCAGGAATGGCGGCGCAGTTCACCGCGATGAACGGCTGGCGCCGGCGCTCGCTGCTTTCGTGCAGCGCCTTGGCGAAATACTCCTTGCCGGTGCCGGTCTCGCCGGTGAGCAGCATGCTAACGGGCGAGTTCACCAGCCGGGCGGCGCGCTCGATCTGCCGGTCCAGCACCGCGTCACCGCCCGACAGCGCGGCCAGCGGCGCCGGGATCGCGGCCTCGGCCGCGTCGGCGGTGTGCGGCGAGGCGGTGGGCAGCGCGATGCGGCGCGCCGCCGGCGGTGTGGCCAGCATGAACAGCAGCCGGGCGCTGCCGGCCAGCCCCACCGCGCGCTGGTCGGCGGCACGCGACGCGGTGAAGCGGCCGAGGTCCTCCACGCGCGCGCCGAGCAAATGCTCCAGCGGCTCACCGATCACGCGCCGGCTCCCGCACGCCGCTTCCAGCAGCAACTGGGCGCGCCGGTTGTGGCCGATCAGGCGGCCAGCCGCGTCGAGCGCCAGCAGGTAGTCGGGGTTGACGTCGAGGAACTGCGGCGCGCTGCTGAGCCGCAGGATCCAGTCGTGGCGGAAGCGGTGCAGAAAGCTCGCGTTCTCGACGTGGTGGGCATAGACCTTCACCAGTTGAAGCGCGAGGTGCTGGCTTTCCTTGGCGCTGGGCGAGGTCAACGCCGAAATGTCGAGCACGGCGTTCAGCGCGCCGCTGGCGTCGTACACCGGCGCGCTGGTGCAGGTGAGCGGAATGTGGGTGGCGTCGAAGTGGTCGCCGAGGTGAACGGTCAGCGCTTCGCCGGTGGCGATGCAGGTGCCGACGCCGCAGGTGCCGGCCAGCGGTTCGCTCCAGTCGGCGCCGAGGTAGAGGCCGGCGCGGCGCAGGTTGGGCTCGATGACGAGGTCGCCGAGGAAATCGACCGTGACGCCGCGGGCGTCGGTCAGCAGCACGCAGTAGCCGAGGCCGGCGACCTGCTGGTACAGCGTCTCCAGGCCGTGCCGCGCGATGTGCAGGAAGGCCTCCATCCGGTCCTGGTGCTCGCGCAGGCGCTCGCTCGGCAGGATGACCGCCTCCTGCATGCGGGTGGGGTCCAGCCGGTGCTCGTGCACGCAGCGCTGCCACGACGCGCGGATGACGTCGTCGTGCGCGGTGGCGGCCGCTGCGGGCAGGCTGCGGTCCGCCACCTGCATGACGGTGGCGATGTGCTCGCGCTGATCGGAATACATGGCGTCTCCTCGTTGTCTTGCGTGGCGCCGAGGTGGGTGGCGTGCACGGGCTGACGCGGCCACCGGGTGTCGTTATCGTTGTGGCGCGACTATACGCCGCCCGCAAGCGCAGGCAAAGAGACGCCGCGCGGCGCGTCAGTACTCCCAGAAGATGCGCTGCAGCTCCCTGCTGTCGCGCGTGCGGGTGAGCGCCACCATTGCCAGGATGCGGGCCTTCTGCGGGTTCAGGTCGTGCGCGACGACCCAGTCGTACTTGTCGTCGGGCTGTTCGGCGTTGCGCAGCACGAAGCCGGCGGGCACGCGCGACGAACGGATCACCGCGATGCCCTTGGCGCGCGCCGCCTGCAGCGCCGGCACCACCCGGTCGGCGACCGAACCGTTGCCGGTGCCCGCGTGCACGATGGCGGCCAGCCCCGGCGTGGCGGCCACCGCATCGACCTGCGCGCGCGGCACGCTGCCGTAGCCGTAGACGATCTCCACCACCGGCAGCGTGGTGATGCGGTCGATGCTGAACTCGCTGCTTGTGGTGTGGCGCTTCGCCGGCGCGCGGAACCAGTAGCTGCGGCCCTCCACCACCATGCCCAGCGGCCCCCATTGGCTCTTGAAGGCCTCGGTCTTGATGTTGACCAGCTTGGCGGTGTCGCGGCCGGACTGGATTTCGTCGTTCATCGTCACCAGCACGCCCTTGCCCTTCGCGTCGGCGCTGGCGGCCACCGTCACCGCGTCGAGCAGGTTGAGCGCGCCGTCGGCCGACAGCGCAGTGCCCGGCCGCATCGAGCCGACGACGACGATGGGCTTGTCGGTCGGCACCACCAGGTTCAAAAAGTACGCGGTTTCTTCCAGCGTGTCGGTGCCGTGCGTGACCACGATGCCGGCCACGTCGGCCTGCCTGGCCAGGGCCGCGACGCGGCGGGCCAGCACCAGCAGGTTGTCGTTGGTGAAGCTTTCGGAGGCGATCTGGAACACCTGCTCACCACGCACGTTCGCCACCGTCTGCAGTTCCGGCAGGCCGATGATGAGTTTGTCGACCGCGACCTTGGCGGCCGAGTAGCTGGCGCTGTTGACGGTGGACGCGCCGGCCCCGGCGATGGTGCCGCCGGTCGCCAGGATCACCACGTTGGGCTTGCCGGCCTGCGGTGCAGAAGCTGCAGTGGTGGCGGGGGCCGCGCCGTCCTGCGCGAACGCCAGCGGCGACAGGCAGGCCAGCAGCAGCGCCGCGGTCAGGCCGCGACGAACCGGATCGATGGGTTTCATGGGGGTCCTCCTCGAAAGAAGCCCCGACGATGCCAAAGACCGGGCTTCAGCGTCGGCGGCGGCGCCACAAGGCCACGCCCACCACGAGGGCACACAGCCCCCACAGCGGCCACAGCCCCCAGCGCGACACCCACCACGCATAAGGCGTCAGGCCGCTGCGGCCCTCCACCTCGCCGACCAGCACCCCGCGCGTCAGGCGCGGCAGCGCATGCGTGACGTGACCGTGGTGGTCGATGACGACGGTGGCGCCGGTGTTGGTGGCGCGCACGAAGGGCCGCTCGAATTCCAGCGCCCGCATCCGGCTGATGAGCAGATGCTGGTCGATCGCGAGGCTGTCGCCGAACCAGCCGATGTTGCTGACATTGACGAACACCGTCGGCGCCTTGGCCGGGTCGATGAAGCGCGCGCCCAGTTCCTCGCCGAACAAGTCTTCGTAGCAGATGTTGGGCGCGAAGCGCTGCCCCAGCCATTCGAACGACGGCTGGCCGACCGCGCCACGGTTGAAGTCGCCGAGCGGGATGTTCATCATCTGCACGAACCAGCGGAAGCCCGGCGGAATGAACTCGCCGAACGGCACCAGGTGGTGCTTGTGGTAGCGGTACACGGTGGGCTGGTTGCCCTTCAGCCCGATCACCGAATTCGTGTAGCCGGCCTCGAAGGTGCCCAGCGGAATGCCCAGCAGCGCCGCGCGGTCCGTGCCGTCACCGAAACGCTGCAGCAGCGCCTCCCAGTAGCCGGGCGGCAGTTGGTCGGGCAGCAGCGGCACGGCGGTCTCGGGGCCGACGACCAGCGGTGTCGTGGCGTCGAGAATCTGCCGCCCATACCAGTCGAGCGCGATCTCCACGCCCTTGCCCGGCACGAATTTTTCGTCTTGCGGGATGTTGCCCTGCAGCAGCGTGAGCCCCACCGTGCCGGTGCTGGCACCGGGTTCAACCGACCAGCCGCGCCAGGGCCCGCCCCACAGGGCAGGCGGCGCGAGGCCCGCCGTCAGCACGGCTGCCGACAGCAGCGCTGCGGCGGTGCGCCCCGGCGCACGGCGCTCGGCCAGGGCCAGCGCTGCGGCCACCCAGGCCGCGACGAAGCCGGCGCCCAGCACGCCCGCCACCCGCGGCCAGCCCGAAAACGGCCCGTCGAGATGCGCGTAACCCCCGGCACCCCACGGAAAGCCGGTGAGGAACTGCGTGCGGAGCAGTTCGGCCAGCGTCCACAGCGCGGCAAACAGCAGCGCGCCGCCGCCCCGGCGGACCAGCCTCAGCCGCACGAACAGCGCGCTGGCCGCCGCGTAATAGCTGGCCAGAAAGGCGGCCAGCCCCAATACCGCCAGCACCGCCAGCGGCGCGGCCAGCCCGCCGTAGGTGTGCATGGAAATGAAGAGCCACCAGAAGGTGGCGCTGAGCATGGCGGTGCCGAAAGCCCAGCCGATCGCGCCGGCCGATTTCCACGAGGGCGCCTCGCGCAGCAGCAGCACCAGCGACAACACAGACAGCGCCTGCAGCCACCAGACCGGCTGGCCGTGGGCGAGGCCCCAGGAAAAAGGCCAGGCGATGGCTGCGGCATGCGCGGCGCCGGCCAGCAGCGCGATCAGCAGGCGCACGGACGCCCGGGCAACGTCATGCCGCTTCGGCGGCGGCCGCGGCAGCCGCTGGCCGTGGCGCGACCTTGAACCACTTCACCGAGCCGCCCTTGGCGTGCAGCACGGTGAAATGCAGGCCGCCCGACGCGAACTGCTCGCCGCGCTTGGGCACGTGGCCCATCTCGTGGGCGACGAAGCCGCCGATGGTGTCCACGTCGTCGTGTTCGATGCTGACGCCGAAGGCCTCGTTGACGCGCTCGATGAGGGTGTTGCCGCTCACGCGGTAGGTCTTGTCGGGCAGGCTGAAGATGTCGCCCTCGTCCTCGCTCTCGTCGAACTCGTCTTCGATCTCCCCGACGATCTCCTCCAGCACGTCTTCGATGGTGATGAGCCCGGCGGTGCGGCCGAACTCGTCGATGACGATGGCGAGGTGGTTGCGGTTGCCGCGGAACTCGTGCAGCAAATCGTTCAGCGCCTTGCTCTCGGGAATGAAGGCCGCCGGCCGCAGCAGCGCGCGGATGTTCAGCTCCGGCGCCCGCTGCAGCTTCAGCAGGTCTTTCGCGAGCAGGATGCCGATGATGTTTTCCTTGTCGCCCTCGTAGACCGGGAAGCGCGAATGCGCGGTGTCGATGACGAGGTGCAGCAGCTCGTCGAAGGGCGACTCGATGTCGATCAGGTCCATGCGCGGCGTGGGCACCATCACGTCGCCGGCCGTCATGTCGGCCATGCGGATCACGCCTTCGAGCATCTGGCGCGACTCGGAGCCGATGATGTCGTTGCCCTCGGCCTCGACCAGGGTCTCGATCAGCTCGTCTTTGGAATCCGGTCCGGGGTGAATGAACTCGGCGATCTTCTGCAGGAAACCGCGTTTGTCCTGGTACGGTTCGCGCTCGGCGCGCGCAGGGTGAGGGTCTGACACAAAGGTGTGCGGGAGTGAAACAGACCCCGAAGGATAGCGGAACGGCGTGACAGGCGCGTGCTGCGGCGCAGCGCGCCCACCCGCGGCACCGGCGGGCGCCGGGTTCAGGAGCCCGAGCGGCGCCGCGCGGCCTGCACGCCGCGGCGGATTTCCTGCATGGTGGCGAGGAAGTCGGTGAACTGCTTGGCCTGCACCTTGAGCCGGTAGTCGGTCTGCGCGAAATGCTCTTCGACGATCTCGGTCATGCGCGAGTCGAAATCGGCCGGGGGCAGCTTGATGTACGCGTCGCTTTCGGGGCCGTTGCGCTCGACGGCGGCGCCGGCCGCGCGGGCGATCTTCAGCATGGCGGTGTTTTCCGACAGCGCGTGGATGAACAGCAGGTCCACGTTCTCGTTGCGGGCGTGCATCATGGCGCGCTCGAACAGGCGGGTGCCGTAGCCCCGGCCGCGGGCGATGCCCAGCACCGACACGCCGAACTCGGCGCAGGCGGCGTAGGCCGGGTCGGGCGCGAAGGCCAGGTGCGCCACTGCGATCAGCGTCAGGTGGCGGTTGTAGATGCCGAAGATTTCGTCGCGGTCGAAGTCGAGGTGTTCGACATACGACTCGATCTGCTCGTCGCTCGCGGCGTAGCCGAAACGCAGGTAACGGTCGCCAGCGTCCAGCGCCAGCAGGTGGGCCAGGATGCGGTCGCGGTGCTTGGGGCCGAGCGAGCGGATGGGCACGATGACGGGCACCGGCTCCTGGCCCGGCGGCACCTCCAGCAACGGGACGCTGCGAAACAACTCCCGACCCGCACCGAGCGAGGCCTTGATGAGTTCAGCGGCTTTGACCATGAGCAAATACTACGGGTTTTCCCTAGGCGCTACCACCCAATGAGGGCGATTTGCCATGACAACGCGCCACGGGTGGTTTTGGCGCACATTTCAGCATCAAATCGGGCTGAAGTCAGCGCTGCATGGCGTTTTTGCGCTACAAATAATGAAGCACGCCAACCGCCGAAATCAGGTGTGCGACCACTCACATCGGTGTGAAAAATGTCCGGTTTGGGCCCATTTCGGGAGCGCCGGCGGGCGCGGCCGCCGCTCAGGCGGCGGGTTGGTCGGGCGGCAGCGCGGCCACCAGGTCCAGCGTGGCGCTGATCAGCGCCGGCTGCAGCGGCAGCGCGACATGACCCACGCCGGGGAGGAGGCGGTTGTCGGCGCCCGGTAGCATCGCGCTGGAGGTGGGTGCCACGATGTTGTCGCCGTTGGTGTACCAGCAGGTGAACAGCGAGGCGCGGCTGTCGCCCTCTTCGCGCAGCAGCTCGTGCTGCCAGTCGCTCAGGCGGCGCATCTGCCGCGCGTTGTGGCCATGCCCGAGGTGGGCGAACACGGTGCCGTGGTGCGGCGTGCCGATGGTGACCACATGGGCGACCGGCGGCCGGCCACCCAGCGCGTCGGCCGCACCGGCAGCGAAGGACGCGCGGCGGCGCCGCAGCCAGGCGCGCGCCGCCAGCCCGCCCATGCTGTGGCAGACCAGCACCGGCGCCAGGCCGGTGGCGTCGCGCACGCGCTGCACGGCGGCGTCGATGAGCGGCGCATAGTCGTCGATCGAGCCGAACACCGGCTCCAGGTTGACGGCCGCAAAAGCCTGGCCGCGCCGCCGCAGCTCGGGGTACCAGGGCATCCACAGGCCGCGGTTGCACAGAAAACCGTGAATGAGCACCACGCCGCGCCGGCCGCGCAGCGCGGCGTCCAGCCCATCCGGCACGGCCGACGCGCGGAAGGGCTGGCGCCAGCCGAAGGTGACGTAGCCGGCCAGCACCTCCGACCACCAGGCGCCAAGCAGCTGCCCGGCGGTCGCGCGCGGTGCGATGTCGCGCCGGTTGATGAACCACAGCGCTACGAATTCAATAGCTAGAACGCCAGGATACACGCTGACTACAGCCAGAAATCCCGCCAAAAAGGCCAAGAGGCCATGGCCCCGCAGCGACCAGCCCGCCAGCAGCGCCAGCACCAGCAACCCGGCAACGAAGGCGCGCTGGAAACGGGCGATCATCGGGGCGGGCCGCTTCAGGCGAGCTGCACGTCGCGCTGCGCGAGGCGGCGCGCCAGGCCCTGGCCCATGCGGTTGACGATGCCGTAGATAGACAGCTGCGGGTTGGCGCCGATGCTGGTGGGGAAAAGCGATCCGTCGTGCACCGACAGATTATCGGCATGCCAGTACTGGCCGTCGGGCCGCACCAGCCCGCGCGATTCGTTCGCGCCCATCGGGCAGCCGCCCATCACATGGGCGCTGACCACGCGGGTCAACAGCGGCTCCATCGGCAGTTCCGCAATACCGCGCTGCGCCTCGGCCCACGAGGCGTAGGGCGGCGCCAGTTCGTGCACCGGCAGCACCTGTCTGGCACCGGCGGCGAACTGGATTTCGGCCATCGACAGCAGCGCGCGGCGGCCACCCGCCATCACGAAGGGCGTCAGCGGGTAATCGAGCACCGGGGAGCCGTCCGCGCGCAGCGACACCTTGCCGCCCGGCGCCTCGGCGTGAAAGCCGTCGCGCAGCAGCGCCAGCAGCACCTGCGTGTTCGGCAACTGCTTCAGCAGATCGGCCTGCTGCTGGCCGTGTCCGGGCAGCGTGCTGGCGAAGATGACTGGGTGGATCGGCGGTGCCTCGAGCTTGTAGCCCATGGGGCCGTCGACCGGCTGGGTGTCGAGGAAATGGTCGCAGTAGATGGACTGCGGCGCGCCCTGCCAGCCGTCGACCCGGTGAGGCATCACCGCGGCCGACAGCACCACCGGGTGCAGGAAGGTGCGCTGGCCGAGCAGGCCCGCCGGGTCTGGCGCCCTGGAGCGCATGAGCAGCGCCGGCGTGTTGATCGCGCCGGCCGCCACCACGTAGTGCTGCGCGGTGATGGTGGTCGGCTGCACGTTCAGCGGCGCACCGTTCATCGCCACCGGCCGCACGACGAGCGACTTCACCTGCCGGCCGTCGAATTCGAAACGCTGCGCCTGCGTCTCCACCAGCAGCTGCGCGCCGGCGTCCAGCGCGGCGGGAATGGTGGTGATCAGCATCGACTGCTTGGCGTTCATCGGGCAGCCCATGCCGCACGAGCCGAGGTTGGCGCAGCCCTTCACGTTGCGCGGAATCACGGTGCTGGCGACGTGGATCTTCGCCGCACCGCGCCGCAGCGCCTCGTTGTTTTCGTTGGGCGGCACCTGCCACGGGCTGATGTTGAAACGCCGTTCGGCCTGCTCGAAATACGGTGCCAGTTGCTCGCTGGAAAAGTTCTCCAGCCCGAGCTGGTCGCGCCAGTAGCGCAGCGTGCTCGGCGGCGTGCGGAAAGAGCTGGTCCAGTTCACCGTGGTCGAGCCGCCCACGCAGCGGCCCTGCAACACGTTGACACCCTTGTCCTTGGTCTTGCGCGCCGCGCTCTCCTGGTACAGCTCCGGATAGGCGATGCTCTCGCGCTGTTTGAAGTCGCTGCTGCTGCGCAGCGGCCCTTCTTCCACCAGCACCACCTTCAGGCCGGCCTTGGTCAGCAGCTCGGCCGTCACGCCTGCGCCCGCGCCGCTGCCGACGATGGCCACGTCGCAGTCGATGCGTGCGGGCAGCGCGGCGTGCGGGCCGCCCATCACCTTCCATCCACGTTGCAGGCCGTCGCGGATCGGGTCGGGAATCGCAGTGCTCATGGGGAATGGAGAAGAATCAAAGGTCGACCGGGCCGGCATAGCCCAGCAGCGCCCAGGTCTTGTCGTCGGCGAAATAGGCGCCGTTGACGATTTCGTGGAAGGCCTGGTACACCTGCCGGCGCATGGCCAGCGCCGACACGCGCAGCGCCTGCAGGTGCGTGCCCATGCTCGCCGTGCCGGTCTCGCGCCAGCCGCTCCACAGGCCGAACACGCCCACACGGCCGGGGCCGGTCGACAGAATGCCCAGCAGCTCGGCCAGTTCATCCTGCGTGGCGCCCGGCAGGCCGGCAATCACACGCTCCACGCGGTCGATCATCGCCCCGATGGCCGCCGTGCGGGCGGCTGGCTCGCTCGGCAGGCAGCCGTCGAGAATGGCCGCGCCCACCGACGCAAAAATATCGCGGGCCGTCGCCGACAGGCGGCCCTGGCGCAGCGGCGATTCCCATTGCGTGGCCGCCAGCCCTGCCAGCCCCACCGCAACCGACCCCGCCAGGCCCAGTTGAAGCAGGGTTCGACGTTTCATGCAACAACTATCGCATCGGCCGCGCATGCCCCGGTAGAGCCAGGCATCTAGCCAGACTAGGCAAAATCCCTCGCATGCCCGATCCCGCACAACGCATCCGCGCGGCCCTGTCACAGGTCGAATCGCTGCGCCTCGCGCAGCAGGCGGAACCCCGTTTGGCGAAAACCGTGGGGCAGGTCAAACAACTGCAAAATCGGCGTTTTGCCGGCAGTTACCGTGACTTGATGGCCGATCGAACCTACGAACCGGCCTCCCGGTTTTTTCTGGACGAGCTGTACAGCGACCGCGACTACGCCGATCGCGACGCCCAATTCGCCCGCATCGCCGGCGCGCTGCAGAAGATGTTTCCGTCCAAACTTGTCGGCACCGCCGTGGCTCTCGCGGAATTGCATGCGTTGAGCGAGACGCTCGACGATGCGATGGCGCGGTGCTTCAACACCAAAACCGCCGGCGGCGAGGCGGCTGCTTATGTGGCCGCCTGGCGCGCTGTTGGCCGACAACCCGACCGCGACGCCCAGTTGCGGGTGGTCTTGGGCATAGGAAAAGATCTCGACCGCCTGACACGCACACCCGGCCTGCGGCTCATGCTGAAAATGATGCGCGGCGCCGCGCAGTCGGCCGGCATGGGCGATCTGCAACGCTTCCTCGAAACCGGATTCGACACCTTCGCGGCAATGAGCAAGGCCAAAGGCGGCCAGGGCAGCGCCCATTTTCTCGCGCTGATCCAGGAGCGCGAGGCGGCTTTGATCGACGTGATGTTCAACGCGCCGCCGGCACAAGCCGCGGCCCAGCTTCAGGGCTTCGTCGATCAGGGGCGTTTGCATGGCTGAATCGGTCGAGTTGCCGCCCGGGGTCACTGTTTTCGAGCGCGGCTGGCTGTCGTCGAACAACCTGTTGTTGCGGGGTCGCTACAACACGGCCGTCATCGACACCGGTTACGCGACCCACGCTGAGCAAACCGTGGCCTTGCTGCAGCGTGCGCTCGGCGAAAGTCCGCTCGACCACATCGTCAACACCCATTTGCACAGCGACCATTGCGGCGGCAACGCGGCCTTGCGCGCCAACTGGCCCGAAACGCGCATCTCGATTCCGGCAGGAGAAGCGGATGTTGTCGCGCGCTGGGACATCGAGGCCTTGAGTTATGAGCCGACGGGCCAGCAATGCCCACGGTTTCTGCACGACGAGCTGCTGTTGCCCGGCACGGAAATTCCGCTCGGCGGCCAGCTCTGGCAGATCCACGCCGCGCCCGGACACGATCCAGAGGCCGTGATTCTGTTCGAACCAACATCGCGCACGCTGGTGTCGGGTGACGCGCTGTGGGAGAACGGCTTCGGCGTCGTGTTTCCCGAGCTGGAAAGCGAACCCGGATTCGATGATGTCGCCGCCACGCTCGATGTCATCGAGTCGCTGAACCCGGCCATCATCGTGCCAGGTCATGGTCGCCCGTTTTCCAATGCGTCCCAGGCACTCTCAACGGCGCGAGACAAACTCCAGCGCTTCGTCAGCAACCCCAAAAAGCACGCCCACCATGCCGGCAAGGTGCTGATCAAGTTCAAGCTGCTCGAATTGCAGGCCGTTGGCTACGACGCATTGCTGGCCTGGGCCCGATCGACCGGCTATTTCGTGCGAATTCACACCATGCACTTCAGCGAAATCCCACTCGAATCCTGGTTCGAGCAGTTCGCCGCCGAGCTCGCGCACTCCGGTGCGCTGGCCTTTGAACGTCACGTCGATGGTTCCGCCTTTTTGGCCAACCGATAGACGGCATTTCACTTTTCGAGCGCACAAAAGAAAACGCCCCGACTGAATCAGTCGGGGCGTCTCTCGCTGTAATAGCCTGACAATGACCTACTTTCACACGGGAACCCGCACTATCATCGGCGCAGAGGCGTTTCACTGTCCTGTTCGGGATGGGAAGGAGTGGGACCACCTCGCTATGGTCATCAGGCATAACTTGTTGTCATCTTGACAAGGTCAAGACAACCAATTCATAGAGCAAATCAGCTTCGATTTTGAATGCGTCAACTTGGCATAACACCCTGATCTGACGATCAAAGTTATAGGGTCAAGCCGCACGAGCAATTAGTATCAGTTAGCTTAACGCATTACTGCGCTTCCACACCTGACCTATCAACGTCCTGGTCTTGAACGACTCTTTAGGGGGCTCAAGGCCCCGGCAGATCTCATCTTGAAACGAGTTTCCCGCTTAGATG